>NZ_JACDTY010000002.1 GCF_013520985.1 Mesorhizobium neociceri
GCGAGACCAGCGAGCGGAAGGCATGGAGCACGGGCGAATCACCGGCGTCGACTGCGATTCCGACTCTATGGACTCATTCGCACCGCCCGTGAATCCCGGCACCTGCACCAAATATGCGGAAGATCCCCAGATCGTCGCGCTACACCGACATGAAGCTCAAGGAGCAGCTCTGGCAAGGACCGACACGGCCGACATCGGGTTGGGCCGCTACAAGCCCGACGACCAACCTCCTCACATTCCTGAAGAGCCTCTGATAATGCCGACCCAAAAGCCACAAATCGCCCGCATTCTTTGGCCTCCCGGTCGCCACTTGGAATAATCCGGCACTCGGAGTTATGCAGTATTCCGAGTTCGGAATTAGCGGCACACGTTTGCGGTGCGCGCGCTGCAAGGCATTCCGGCGGATCGAAGCCGAAGCGGCGCGCATATGGCGGCTCTTGCGACCTACATGGGCCACGTCAACATCTATGCCACCTACTGGTAACTGGAGGCCACCGCCGACCTCATGCGCGACGTCGCCGCGGCCGGTGAAGGGTTCCTCACCGAAGGGAGGCAATCATGCCGCCGATTGCTCCCCTCATCGAAGTGTTTCTCGATGAGACGCTCGCCAGCCAGCGGGGCGTCAGTCGGCGGCGCGACTCCTATGCCCTGAGCTTCCAGTTGCTCGTTGGTCAGATAGACCTGGTAGGTCCGAATGTCCTCGCGCCCGAGCAGGTCCAGCGACTTGCCGAAATAGCGACCGAACAGCGATACCTGCTGCAGATACGAGAGTTGGGTGTTGAGCGCGAGGTTGCGCACCTGCATGTCCTCGCTTATGCGCTGGCGAAGGTGAGTCATGACAAGCTCCTTTGTCCGATGGAATGGGCTGCAAGCAGCCACCCCATGCTCGCGCAGTTGGAGCTCCTTTGCATGTATGTCCGGTGCCGCGAACGACGCGATCAGGACTGCGCCGTCGGTGCATATCCTCCTTGCCGCTCCGCGACGCGGAGCGGGTTAGTCCAATGCAGGTAACGGACGACGCCCATTACCTGCCGCCACCTGCCAGGGCCTGGCCCGCGCCCAGGGCCGAGCGGCATCCTGAGCTGCTGCTGCCGGTCCCATACTTGCACGTGGTCTTCACCGTCCCGCCCAGATCGCTGAGATCGCCTTCCAGATCAAGGACGTTGGTCTATGCGATCCTGTTCAATGCCGCATCCGAAGCCTAGAGGATGGCGGCGGCCGATCCCGGGCATCGCGGAGAACGCTTGGCACGCGTTTTCGGTGCGCCAGACATATTGATCAATATGCGTGTGAGAAATACAGGATCGGTATAGCCGATATGGCATTTAATCGGCTATCGAAGTAGTAGGCTTTGGTTGCAGCGTATCTTCGGCCAGGCAGCGATTAGCGCGACCGATCGCCATCCGCCGAGAATTTACCAAGCGCTCGAAGGACCTCGGCGAGAGGTTCGAGCAGATGTGATGGGATATACTCGTCTACAAGGCCGTCCTCCAGTAGCGCGCGAGCAAGCGGAATGTTTCGCATCACGGGCACAGCGGTAGCGATCGCAGCGTCGATCATTCGCTGCGCCGTGAGATCGGTGCCAATTGCGCTGATCATGGGCAAGGAAGTTTGCCGCCCATCATAGTAAACTGCCACAGCAACATGCGTGGGGTTGGTGATCAAAACGGTCGCGCGGCGCGTTTGGTCGACCATTGCCTTGTTGAGCAACTCCATACGGAGTTGTTTCCGCTTCCGTATAATCTCGGGGTTGCCTACATTCTCTCTGAATTCTCGCAATACCTCATCCCTCGACATCATATTCTTCTTCACGAACAGCCAACGTTGCAATGCG
This sequence comes from Mesorhizobium neociceri, assembly GCF_013520985.1. Taxonomy (GTDB): domain Bacteria; phylum Pseudomonadota; class Alphaproteobacteria; order Rhizobiales; family Rhizobiaceae; genus Mesorhizobium; species Mesorhizobium neociceri. Next base: position 1,835 of record NZ_JACDTY010000002.1, read on the forward strand.
AGGTCCGCGATTGTCACCGCTAGAAAAGTCATTGCCGTATAGATGGCGATACCGAGCAGCAAGCTACCTGTCGCCGCGCGTAGGCAGGATGTCCCGCAACTCGGCGTCCAGACCAGCGCTTGCATACCGTCGCGCAACACCAGCAACAGTACCAAGCCAACCATCAGAACCTTTATAATCGACTTGCCCAGCTCAATAGCATTTCTCAGCGAAATGATGTTTTTGATGTTCTGACTGGGACTAAGTTTCTTCAGCGACGGCGCGACGGCCCTGGGCGCGAACATCGGGCCATTCTGTACGATGTTGGCGCCCACGCCGATAACCAAAACTATGCCGATGAAGACCGCGAGAATACTTTGTAGTTCGGCAATATAGGACTTCCCAAGCTTTTGAGTGGCACTCAGCACGTCACCTTCAAGAAGCGGCAGAGGCAGCAGAATCATTGCTTCGAGCCGGTTTATCATTGAAGTCAAGGAGGCGAAGAACAGAGCGAAAAATGCGACGATCAGTGCCGCGGAGACAACTTCCTTGCTGTGCGCGACCTGCCCCTGTTTGCGTAGATCGCGCAGCCGTTTGGGAGTAGGCTTTTCGGTCTTTGGGCCGCTCATGACAACCAATTGGTGATGAGGTTAAATATCGCAGCCGGTGACGGTACGTGCTTGTTGGCCTCTGCCAGAACGATCGTGAGCGAAAGAACTAAGAGCAGGATGCCCGCCGCGCTCTTAACCGGCATGGCGAGAAAGAAGACCTGCAGTTGTGGCGCGAAGCGGCTGATCAGTGCCAGACCCATTTCGCCGAGGAACATGGCAACAATGGCTGGACCGGCGAGAATCAACGTCAGCAGCATGACGACATCTGCGAGATGCAGGATCCCTGGGACAAATGCCGGACCGAATGCAGGTTGCAAGCTCCATAGAGGCCAGACAACATGCGAGCGATAGAGCGCTTCGATCAGCGAGGAGAAATAGCCGGTAACGAACAGCCATGTGACAAAGAGCTGGGCGAGCAGGGTTCCGAGCGGCGAAATCTCATTGCCGCTCGCGGGGTTCAAGAGGCTCATCATCGCGGCGCCCCTTTGGTTGTCAATGAAAGTGCCCGCCGCCTCAACACCCCAGATGGTCGCGGCAATTGGCATTCCGAGTACGAGCCCTAGCAAGAGTTCCTTCAGCCCCAGGCCAAGGATCATCGTCACATGCAAGCTATCCAGGTTTGCTGGCCTAGTTGCCCAAGCATGCGCCATTATGGGGAGGCTCCATGCCATGATTGCGCCGTTGCGAGCTAGTCCTGTCACAACGCCGCGCCCCAGAATGGGTATGATCAGCATCATGCCTGTCGTACGCGCCATGGCAAGCGCAAGCACGATGAGGGCGCTCTGCAAGAGAGATGGATCAAGTGGCGACATGGAGCATCAGGCGAAATGGTTGAGAGTCGGTGCGATCGCTCTGGTACTTGCTGCGCAGTGGTCATAGGCCGAAGGAGTATATTGTTGCACCCGTGAAATCATATCGCGCCGATCTTGTCGAAAATATTGAGGGTATATCGGTACAGCTCTCCACTGAGCCAGCTCGCGGTCGCCACCAAAACTAGGCTCACGCATATCAGTTTCACCGCGAACGGAAGTGTCTGCTCTTGAACCTGAGTCAGGGCCTGCACCACACTGACGACCAGCCCTACTGCTGTAGCGACGACGATCGTAGGCGCCGACAGAACCAGCGTCAGTTTCAGGGCGTCGATGGCAATGTTGGCGAGAGTGGTGCTATTCATCACGTTGGTCCGGCATAGGACAGGACGAGACCGTGAATCAGGCGCTGCCATCCGTTCACGGCGACGAACAAGAACAGCTTGAACGGCAGGGATATCGCCATCGGCGAAACCATCATCATACCCATCGCCAGAAGGATATTCGAAATGAGGAGGTCGATGATGATGAAAGGGAGGAACAGAAGGAAACCTATCTTGAACGCGTCCGCCAGCTCGGATGTAATGAAGGCTGGGATCAAAATCATAAAGTCGTTTTCGGTCACCGAATCTGCGTCCGCTTCGCTCCACAATTCCCGTGTGGTTGCGGTGAAGAAATGTCGTTCTTGCTGCGACGTGTTCTTCAAGATGAACTTGCGAAATGGCTCTGTGGCGAGTGGTAACGTTTCGCTGAGCTCGTGAAAATTTTCGAATACAATCGCCTTTTGGCGCACTGCTTCATAGGCGTTCTTAGCCGCTGGCTGCATAATATATACGGAAAGCAGGATGGCGACTGCATTCAGGGCTATGTTCGGCGGAATGTTTTGAACGCCGAGGGCATTGCGGATCAACCCGAACACGACCACCAACTTGACGTACGATGTGACAGTGACCGCGAGGAAGGGAACGATGGCCATGGCGCCGATCAGGGCGATCAGGGCGACCGGATCAGGCAACCCGCTGTTCATCACTCGGCTCGTTCTAGACGCACATCCAGGATACGCACACCTGTCCGATCGGCGATGCGCACCAACTCGCCGGCCGCGACCGTCTGGCGATTAACTCGCAAAGTGATGTTGGTGGTGGCGTCGAAGCCAAGATCCAGTACTTGGCCCACAGCGAGCTCACGAAGCTGTTTGAGCGACATGGTGAGGCGTCCGACATCCACATCGACCGGGAGGTCGATGCCGTCCAATGTTTCCGGAGGAAGAGAATCTGGTCTATCCATTATGCGATCCACTGCTGAAAGGACTGTAAGGCGACCGTCCATGATCGAGGCGCGAAATCGTGAACTGCCTGAGAACCAAAGTAGAACGCTCATCGCGCCCTCACAGGCGATGGGTGAGACCTCGAGCAGGATGACGTCGCCCTGCGTCAGTGCCTGTAGTTCCGCCAAGGAAAGGCTCACCCGAGCGACTATCAGGTCGAGAGAGATGGCAAGGTCGTCGGTCACTGCGCACATGACCGGCAGCGCACCGCAGCAGCCGGCGATCAATTCGAGGCCACCGGCATCGAATTCTACCAACCCGAGGAGTTTGTCCGGACGGTCCGGGCGAACAAGCCTAATCGCATGAGGAAACGTCCCCGCAATCTGAGACGAAGACCAGATGGGCCGCTGACCGCACCATCGTTCCATCTGAATCCCGACATCGCGTAGGACGACGTCGAACAAGATTTCCCGTAAGGCGTCATCCATTGGAAGCGTCGTGATGTCTGGCCAGTGTCTCACCGCTATCGGCGGAAGGAGCATCGAGTCGATCGCCGTGCGGATATTGTGGCCGTGCAGGCGTATCATGACCCGGCGATATTCCACCGGAAGATCCGGCAGTTTCGAACCGGCCATGACGGCTGCCACATCGACCCCAGCGAGACTGAAAACAGCTGGCAGGCGGGTAGCAAGAAGCGAAATGGCGGCCGCCTCTCGTGGACTATAGCAAGGGAGATCGATCACGAGCCCTTCTCGGCCAAATAGTGAAGAACCCGCTCCGGCCCGCGAGAGTCCCCATCGTTGCCCTGTTCCTCCGCGGAGCAGCGGGCACCTACCATCACCACGACCCGAATGCCGAGTCGATTCGACAAATCGCGCGCAAACGCATGGCCCTGGAACTGCTGCATTAGCCAAAGGCGCTCGGATTCGATGAATATTTGCACGGTATCGTGTCGGTAACTGATCGTCAGGCGCGAACCGCCGAGCAGTCCCCCGTGGAGCAGGATCTGCACCGTGCCGTCGCCGACATTGTTTCGGCGGAGCGAGATTCGATCAGCTATTGCCGTCGCCAATTGCGCGAGTTTGGCTGAGAGTGGCGCCGTCCCCTGCTCGGCCGCGTCCGGAATCTCTGGAGATGTTTTCACGATGGCGCTGCCCAGCAAGGGGGCACCGGGGAAGTAGAGCATGTTTTGACCAGTAGGCGCCTCGCTGCTGTGTTCTGCCGACTCAAGCTCGCGGTTGCCGAGACCCTTGCCTTGTGCGTTGTCGTATGACTTGCAACCATTGAAATTTGTCTCGTTGAGCATCTGCGAGAACCGCTCGATGTCGCCAAGCCGAGTGGACCACGGGGAAGAAGCTATCCCTGAGGGATGCGTGGAACTCTCATTCCGCCTAACGGCCAACATCGAGGCATCCCTCGCTAGTGCACGCCCTCGCATCAGGTCGACGCTCAACGATTCCGACCACTGGCGAACTGCTTAACCCAATAGACATAGGCTTGAAGAAGCTCCTTGGGGCCATTTACGGTGTCGGCAGGGGTGCCTAGGAGAAGACCGAGTTCCGACACTCTCTTTGCATGCCACTAGGCCTAGTGAAATCATTCAGTCACAGCGACACATGTCCCGAAATCACCCCACTCGCCGGGAAGGGGCGACCGCTGCTCATCGAGCTGTCGTTCTAAATTCTGCTCAACGCGGGTCCGACGCAAATACCGTGTCGATATTGCATCATCTGTCACAGCTATGAACGAGCTCCGAACTGCTGCGGTTCATGGACCCGACATGGGTGTTTAACGGACCTGGCGAGTGGGAATGCGAGAAGGAAATTCAGCTGCGATCTATGCTGGAGTTTGGGTGACGAGGCTGATCAGCGGCGCTCTGCGGCTTCGCTATGAGGTTAGGCAAATGATGTTGTCCTTTTAAATCGTCGCCACGTCATGGCCGCGGCCATGACCCAGCTTGAGGACCATGAGCCTGCGGGTTTGCATGAGCCTGCGGGTTTGGAAGATTGCGAGACGGTCCGGCGGCGTTTCCACCCGTTTCACCACGCTTTCGCCAAGAGGTCACTGCACGACAACGCTGGCTCGGCGGGTATTCCAGTTGCGCCAGTCCTCGGCCCCTTGCACCCCGCTCCGATCGAGCATTCCGCCGTGCTCGGGCCGATCAAGGCCAAGCCTTGCAGCGGGCGCGTAAAATGCTGCTAGGCTTGACTGCTTCAGGTACGATTCAACCCCATTCTAGTAAGTTTATATATGTAAGGGATATGACTATATAGCGATTGCGTATTTCTCGCACACTCACTGAATCGATATTCGTCTGCCGCACCGGAAATTAATGAGCGCTGTCGCGGGGACCCGTCGGGTAGATGGCACACCGCCCAGATGTAGCTTCGATTGAAGCAGGCAATTCAGTGACGAGGGAAACGTGATTTATGCAGCCTCGCATCACCTTGCAACAGAATCGCGAGTCGGTTCGCGGGATAGCGCGTACGTCGGCATATGCAGTGCGCTGGCGCTGACAATCCAGAAAAATGTTGGTTGGGCGGATGCTCAAGCGAATCCTCGTCGTTCATACGGAGCCAAAAGGAATGTCTGACGCGATAGAGGCATTGGGGACGGCTTCTTTGCGTCTCGGCTCTGAAACTTCGGCAACCGAGGTCCCGACGCCAGTGGGCTCATGGCACGGTGAGGCTGTTCGCCTCGAGAGGCCCACACATGGGACGCTCTTGGAGCAGGCAAAGGAAGAGCTCACATTCACGTTTTCTGAGACGATGGAGTCGACGGGGCACGCCGAGCACAAATTCGAGGAAGAACGTGTAGCGCTGCCGCACAGCGTGATCGATGAGCTTGATGCCTATCTCGAACGGCTCCCGTTTTTTGACCGTGCCGAGTTGCAAGCGCTATTGCACGACATCCGCAGCGGCGATTGTGCCGCGGAAGACATACTGCGCCAAGCTGGCCAGCGGTTCGCAGACCCCTCTTTTGCCTATGCGGCACTCGACCTAGCGGCGAGAGAGTTGCGACGTGAGGGTCTCGACGAGCTTGCGGCACGGACGGATGCTGGCAGAGCCCACCTCATAGCTACGCAAGGGATGGCTGTTCGTGCCGGGCTCAATATTTCCATGGTGGCATCTGAGGAAGCTCGAGGTGACAAGAAGGGCGCTGCAGAGCTGAGTGATTTCTATCGAGCCACGATCTCCAGCAATCCAGGACCGGTTCAGCTTTATAGGGGAATTCTCGAGAGGTTTGGGATTGGGGGCTTTCCTCGGCACATCAATTTTCTTACCCGCGCGCTCGGCCAGGACATCGGTTCGGCTGGCCCATCAATCGAGCCTGCTCGGCTCCGTGAGATCCTCGGCGGATTGTCGGCGTTGCGAGTGCTGGACACTGTGCACGAATGCTGCGGGGAGATGGTCGAGTGGATCGGGCGACAAAGTAAGATAGTCATCACCGCTACCGAGGTGATGCAGGAATTATTGCCGCTCGTTGAGGATATCGTTCCTCATCCGTCGAAGGTCATTCCAATCCCGGAACGGCTCGGAATTCCTGCCGTTCAACTGGATGTGCAGATTTCGCTGCTGCGCGAATCACGAAAATTGCTCGCGATGATTCCGGTCGGAGTCTACAGCGACTTGGAGGCACGAAGAAGCACGTTGGAGGCAGTGCAGCAAGCGATGGACATCCGCATTGGACAGGAAGAGAGCGCATGAGCGCGGAGGCTGCTGCTCAGGCCTTTTGCTCGACGATGGGACTTCCTCCGCAGCCTCTTCCATTGACTCTGAGTTTGGAGCGTTCGGGCAATCTCCACATGGAAAGTCGCGAAGGCTCTTTCATAATGTACTTAACGCGTGCCATGCCGCTTCACCGCAAGGGGGCTGCCGCCGCCGCTCTCGGAGCCGTGCACCCGGATCGTGCGCTACCGTTCATGGTGCACGTCGCCTTCTACGGCGAAGCGCTGCTGGTCCTGCTGATTCGTATGACTGAGGAGGGCATTGATCTGCCAACTCTGGAAACCGCGGCGCAGATACTCGTACGGCTCGTCGGTGAAATTGATGCGGCACTGGAGTGACCATGAGCAGCATCGCTTCTGAAAGCTTAACTTTTTTAGCTCAATCCCCCGCTGGATTGGCGGAACCGCGGCAATTCGAACCGGGCGCTGGTGGTCTTATCCGGACAGAACCTGTTGTACCGCTGCTGGCCGCTCGCGGCGCGCCGGTACCGGATACTCGGCCAGCTTTGCAATTCGATCTGCTATATGACGCCCCCTCCCTCGACGACCTGATGATCGCTGCTTTTGCTCCCCCGATCGTTGATCCCTCAATCCTCCAATTTGCGAACTACGCTGCGACGCTGGAGGCCACACACGTCCTGCTAGCCAATTTGGCGGCGCAAGCCGGGAATTCTGATCGCGCCGTCTTCCGCGGCGCGCTTTCGGTCCTCGATCAGGCGCGATGTGACCGTCTTGTCTTCGACAACGCCTGCCGCGCTCTGATGCGAGGATAATCTGATGACGCAACCCCTGATTAGTCCCGACAAGCGCGATGCCCTATCGGTGCTTGCGTATTTCTATATGAAATATGACTGCCCTCACAATGCAGCCAAGCTGCTGGGCGCCCTCGATAGCCTCGACCCCGGAGCGCGCTGGGCACGACACGCACGCTGTCTGGCGCTGTTGCGTGCGGGAGACTACGAGGAAGCTATCGCTGAGGCGGGCCGCTCTCTAGCGCACCCCCTGGATGGTGAGGGGCGAATCCGATTGTTACAGGTGCGGGTCAAGGCATATTGGAAACTAGGCCTCAGATCCGAGGCGAGAGCCTGTCGGCGAATGGTCGTAACTCTGCTTAAAGAGGTGAGAGTTCCGAGTGCTTCGCGTGGGAGAGCAGTGTGAATTTGCTCAAAAAGGTCCTGGCGGCTGCATCTGGCCGGAACGACATTATTTTGGCGGCGCTGTTGATTGCGATCATCTTTATGATGATTATTCCGCTGCCGTCGGTCGTCATGGACGTACTGCAGGCTGTCAACCTGGGAATCTCCGCGCTCTTGCTGATGGTCGCGGTCTACATCAAGTCACCCCTTGCATTCGTTTCCTTCCCGTCGGTGCTTTTGCTGACAACGCTCTTTCGCTTGTCGCTCGGCATCGCCGCGACACGCATGATCTTGCTGCACGCACACGCCGGCCAGATAATCAAGACTTTCGGCGACTTCGTGGTGGCAGGGAATCTCGTGGTCGGCGCGGTCACCTTCTTAATCATCACCATTGTGCAGTTCGTTGTCATTACGAAAGGATCCGAGCGCGTGGCTGAAGTCGCCGCACGCTTCTCCCTGGATGCAATGCCGGGCAAGCAAATGAGCATCGATGGCGACCTGCGCGCGGGTAGCATCGACATCCAGGAAGCACGCCGGCGCCGCACCGCCGTCGAGCGTGAGAGCCAATTGTACGGTGCCATGGATGGGGCCATGAAGTTCGTCAAAGGTGATGCCGTCGCGGGCTTGATTAGCATCGCCGTGAATATCATAGGCGGCATCGCGATTGGCACCCTACAAAAAGGCATGGGCTTGCACGAAGCTCTCGAAGTTTACGGCATCCTGACTATCGGGGACGGGCTCGTCGGTCAGATCCCGGCTCTCTTCACTTCAATCACGGCAGGCTTCATCGTCACAAGGGTAACCGATCAGGACAAGGGCTCAGATCTCGGTAGTGAGATTGGAGACGAGGTCACAGCCCAGCCAAGAGCACTGATAGTGGGATCATTCATCCTCCTTCTGTTCTCTTTTGTGCCCGGCTTTCCTACGGTGATTTTCGTGGTTTTGGCAGGATTGGCGGGAGGCTGTGGCTGGTTGTTGCGGCACAATCGGCGGCCTTCGCCGCCGGCAGTGAGTCCTTACTCAATCGCCGGCATGAGCGCGCTCGGAACAGCGTCGGACGGGCCGGCTGAGCGAAGCAGCGGCGGCGATGCCATCACCGTCACGGTTCCTCTCATGATCGACGTCGGTCCCGTCATTCAGAGAATCATTCGGTCAGACCGGCTGAACAAGGAATTGGCCGCTGTGCGGCAAGCGCTCCTGCTGGATCTCGGCGTTCCCTTTCCAGGCATTCATCTACGCCTCAACGATAGTTACGTGGATGGCGCGTACACCATCATGGTAAACGAAATTCCATGTGGCAAAGGACAATTACGGGCGCAGCATCTCCTGGCTCGTGATATCGAGGACCTCGATATGGTTGGCATCCCATACATGCTCGATGAACCCTTCCTGCCTCAGATCGAGACCGCCTGGGTGGACATGGCACATCGCGAGTCGCTGCAAGCCGCCGGCATCTCATTTCTGGAACCGGTTCAGATCCTCGGCTACCACATTGGTCACGTGCTGCGACGGCAAGCAGATGAGTTTATCGGGATCCAGGAAACAAAGAATCTGATGAGTCACATGGAAGGATCGTTCCCGGAGCTCGCAAAGGAGGCACTGCGGTCCGTTCCCCTGCAGAGGATTTCTGAGATCTTTAAGAGGTTGGTGTCCGAGGAAGTGTCGCTGCGCAACATGCGCACCATCCTCACCGCCCTGGTCGAGTGGGGGCAGAAGGAAAAAGACAACGTTCTGCTCACCGAGCATGTGCGCTGTGCGCTGAAAAGGGAAATCTGTTTCCGACATTCTGATGGCAATGTATTGCCAGCCTACATTCTTGCGCCGGAAGCGGAAGACACTGTGCGTAATGCTATTCGGCAGACGTCCTCTGGCAGTTATCTGGCCCTCGACCCTCGTACCACACGGCAGATCCTCGACAACGTGCGAAAGGCGGTGGGCGATGTCGACCAGCAGCGGCACAAGCCCGTGCTGCTGACTTCCATAGATATCCGCCGATACTTGCGCAAGATCATCGAAGTCGATCTCCATGGGCTATCCGTGCTCTCCTATCAGGAGCTTACCCCCGATATCTCGGTCCAGCCGCTGGCGAGGATATCACTGTCGTGACAGATATGAGCATGGAACAAGTTGCTGTGGCTGGTGACGAAGCCAAGCTGACGCTTCGCGTGCTGTCCGGGCCGAACCGGGGTGCAGAGACTTCGCTGGAGGAAGGAGTTTGGCTGATCGGCGCCAGCGCCACCGATGACATCGCCTTCCCAGACCCGGAACTAGCTGCCTCACATCTTCGCATTGCCGTCGAGGCGGGACGCATCCAGATTATTGCTCTCGCACCAGGTGTACGCATCGACGGGAGGCAGCTCACGTCAGGCAGTTGGACGGTGCTCGATCCGCTCAGTCGGATACAGGTTGGGCGGACGGTTTTCGGGATCGGTCCGGCCGGGAGCAGCTTTCCTGAGTCCGCCCCCATGGTCGAGAGCGGGGACCTGGACACTTCCGGGTGTCTCTCCACCGGTTCCGAAGTAGCGTCGGCTTTGTTCGGCCGAAGGTTATGTCGCATGGCAGGCTCCACATCGCGTCCATTACGGCTCGGCGCCGTAGCTTGCGCTCTCCTGATCACTCCGGTCATCTGTTGGGCGACAAATGAGCGAGTTCCTCCGTCTGCCCGGGAAGTCGCTCCGACCCTCGACCCAATGAGGGCAGCGCGCGATATCATTCACGATCTGAACGTCGCACCCGATTTCAACGTCATCCTCGCGGATGACAAACTGATCATCGAAGGAGACTTACGACCTGAAGAGCAGAGTGGGGTAAAAGCCGCCCTACGCAACACTGGCCTTAACACGGAAGTGTTATTCAAACGGCCTGTGTCGGATTCGCAACTCATCAACCTTGTCACCACGGTCATCCGCAGCTTCGGAATCCGGGGCAACGTTCGGTTGAACGGCGCCGGAAAGATCACCGTCACAGGATATGGACCGAGCGATGCGAAGGTCGCAGAGGCGCTTCATCGCCTACGGCAGGATATTCCCGGTCTACGCGAAGTGAACGACGCGATCGCAACACCCGAGCGCGCTCGCGTCTTTCTGGAGACTGCGATGACGGTCCAACTGCGTGGGTCCGTTCACATCTTGACGAGGCCAAACGGCGTATTCGTTTCCGGGTGGCTAACCCCAATTGCTTTTGAAACGTGGCAGACTGTCGCTTCGCGCTTTCAGCAGAAGTTCGGGCCTTACATCCTGCTTGAGACGCAATTCACGCCCGTCACGTTGCCGGCGCCGAGAGGTGTAAACATCGGCCGAACGCCGTACGTCGTCATCGAGAATGGAACGCGCCTGAAGATCGGCGACAGTCTGGAAGCCTTGGGCGAGATCCTTGCCATTGATCGTGGCGGAATTTCTGTGCGCATCGGCGCGGATGAGGTGCATGTTCCCTATCCGAGCAAGCCGAGATGGATAGCAGAGGAGGGAGAACGGTGAGCGAGTTCCAGAGGCGGCTGCTAAGCGATTTCGACCCTGCAAAGAGATCTGCCCTAGAGAGGGAGTTCGATACCTGGCGGCAATGGTTGAAACGTGAAATGGACGCTGGCGTCCCTCGGTATACATTCGAATTGTTTGAATCAATTATGGAAGCAATAGATGCGGCGATGAATTCCATAAAGAATATCTAGAAGTTTCATATTGCTTAACTGTAACTATAATAGGAGATGAAGTTGTCTACTATACCTGACGCTGGCTTTAACCTCAACGCCGTCAACAGCGGCCTCGGCGCCGTAACTGTTTCAGCCGAAAGAAACCTCAGGAGCTTCATGGCCTCCATGGATCCGAACAACGCTTCCGATCTCATTAAGCTTCAGTCCCTAAGTCAGCAATGGAGCCTGAACCTGAATTTGCAGTCGAACATGGTCAAGCTGCTTTACGACGCGCTGAGGGGAGTGGTCCAGAAGATCAACTGAACATTCGGTTGGATTTCGGAGATTCTGCAGCACTCCGCCGGCGGGCGAGCCGTTTTCGACCCTACGCAATGGCGTCCCACGCACGATTCGTGGCGCAATGAAATGGATGCGAGCTGGATCAACGCCGTTCGCAGACTCGGACCGCTGATTCGCATCCTCGGCTCGTGATCGACCGACGCGGTCTGCTTCGGTCTCAGGGATTAGTATGAATATCTTATGGAGCCGGTTGTTCATTTGGCGAGCCAAGCCGGCACGCGCAAAGGGGCGCATCCCAAGAGAGTCGCGCTCTTCATGGGCGCATTGGCGGCACTCAAGACACGGATGTCATCTCTACAACTAGCAACTTAGAGCGCCAAGTTTCAGTTCTCGCAAGGTTATCGCATGCAACTACGCCACCTCCGCTACTTCGTCAGCATCGTCGATGCGGGCAGCTTCACCCGGGCAGCGGCTGCCATCCGTGTGGCGCAACCGGCCCTCAGCCAACAGATCGCTGAACTGGAAGCAGGTCTCGGCGTCACCCTATTGCACCGTAGCGTACGAGGCATTTCGCCGACCCAAGTGGGTAGGGTCTTCTATCAGGAGGCCGTCTTTGTCCTGCGTCGGATGGACCAGTTGCGCGACATTGTGCGCTCCACCGAGGGGGAGCCAGAAGGTTCGGTAGGGCTTGGCATGCCTTCGGCGCTCGCCGCCTCCCTCGTCAGTCCCTTAGTCCGCGCCTGCAGGGCGGCACTCCCGAAGGTGACTTTGCGCTTGGTTATCGGTGACTTTTCCCGCATTAGATCACTCATCGAATCGCATGCGCTCGACATTGGCACTGTTTTCGAGGATACACTCACCCTTGGCGTTGTCCGCAAGGCGCTGTTCCGTCAGCGCCTGTACCTGATCCGGCCGGACAACGGAGAAGATGTCGCGCCCTCCGTCTCCCTCGAAGAGTTGACGACACTTCCTCTTGTGCTCCCCGCACGGCCTCATACGACGCGCAACGCACTGGACCGGACGTTCGCAGCGGCCGGGGTGGCACCGAACTGCGTCGCAGAGGTTGACACGTGCGACTACGCGATCGCCTTGGTTAAAGCCGGCATCGGATGCGCGATTGTTCCCAAGGGGAATGTATCAGTGCTACCAGGCTGCGAAGGCATGAAGACCGTCGTCATCGATCCGCCGATTTATCTGACGGCATGCCTCATCTCGTCCGGCGACATGCCGCTCACATCTGCTGCTGAGGCGGTAAGCATCCTGATCGCCACGCAGCTGGAAAGGCTTTTTCAAAAGCGCTTCTTGCTGAAATAAAAGGAAGCCGCCTCAACGCCGACGCGCTCATGAAGCCAGCACGCGAGACCGCTTTCGGGCTGATCGCGCAGCCACAGCTAGGCAAGTTCAATGACGGTTCGCCGCGCTCGCGGATTGCCCGATCTCTGGATGCCTTGATCGCGGCTGACGTGCCGCTGCTCCAAGGGCTAGATGCAAGACCGGGATAACCGGCGACCTCACGCCGATTCTGGAAATCGCGGAAGAACACCTCGTTCGTACGCGATGCGCGTGGCCACGGCCTGTTCGGTCAGGCCCGGCATGACGATGGGCCGAGACGAGCGGTCGACCATGCCGGCCCGCCCTTCGGTCTTATAACGCTCGACCCAGCGCGCCACGATCTTCGCCGACACGCCATAGACGCGCGCCGCATGGGCTTTGGAAAAAGCGCCTTCTATCACCCACAGCGCCATCTCCTCTCGACGCAGCGGCGTGAGACGGGCGTTGTTGTGGGTGTTCAATCTGACCCTCCGGTGGATGCTGAAGCCTGGTAACTCCAGTCTCCTCGGTCCAGTCCGAATGGACAACCTCCCGAAAGCTCACAGCTAGGCCAGCGCGTTGCCGACCGGCGGGTGAACGCTTTGTATTGACGCAGGCCACCAGGCAAAATGGAATCGCATTGGCTCGGTAAACTGATGCCTTGGGCGGCGGGGCGGGAGTGACGATCGACGTTTGCTGTCGCTCGTCGCGGGGTGCAGGACCATCTGTGAGGCGAGACGGCGCATTGCGTCGTTGACGCTGATAGCAGCGTTGCTGCTGACAGACAGGTTGCGACTTTGGCTAGCCCGCATAGGCCCGGCAGCGACGGATGTGTTGCAGCGTTTCATTACCAACGCCACGGCAAGGTCACTTCCGCATTATCGGAACGGGCCGCCAGTTCGATCAGTCAGTGATCCTACTTTGCGTTGCTGGGCGGGCCTGCAATCTCAGCCTGCGTGATCCTCAGGAGATATAGCGAACGGGGCGTCGCCGTCGACCACACGACCATTCACACCGCAACGTTCATTTTTCGCGCCGTTACTGCTGGAGTATTTAGGCGGCGCAAGCGTAGCGTGACCGGGCGACGCGACGTTCACAAGCTCCGGGCCAGCGAGTGATTCCTACCGCGCCATCGACCACGTCGGCGACCATTCGAACTGTTCAAGGCTATGGATACCGGTTTCAGTAAAGCGCGACAGCAATTTCGCTAAATCCCGGACAGCGCTTTCGTTAGGTCTGGATACTTCCCGGGGCGGATTTGAAGTCGATTCTCGGCTGCGTCGTCCTGGCATTTTGGTCTGTCAGGAAGAAGTTGAGAGGGGCCAAGGCAACGGCCGAAAGAGCTATAACCTCCTTGCAGAGCCAGCAGTTCAGGCTTGCTCTTGCGACTGTTTACCCCACCGTCAACCCTCTAAGGGCACGCTCCAAGTAAAAACAAGGATCGTCCTCCGACGAATCCGTACCGATACTCGCGACAGTACCAGCATCGCTATCCTCGACTTTGGAAAGATACTGTGTACCCCTGTCTGCTCTCTGCCACTTGTCGTTCTCATTCTTCGTCCACGCTTCGGGATGCTGGTTAGGATCAAGCACCCAGTGATTGCTACCCACGTGAACGAAACCCATTTCCGCAAGGCGGGGTTCCATGCCTTCTAAGGCTGGACGTGACAAAACCAACGGATGATCGCCGTCTATGCGAAGTTGATGTTCCAAAAGGATGTCGCCCGCGTTCTCAACCATCGGATGGGTAATCCGAAGATCTACTACGGACGTGATATCATTGCGCCCAAACTGTTGCTGAAACCGTTCTCCTTTAATCCGAACTGGTCCTCCCATCCTTAAGAGCCCGACAGTTTCGTCACCCAACTGATAGCTGAAAAATCGCGCGGGCTTGTCCGGATCATCGAAAGTGCTGGCATAGCCTCCAGCAACCGTTCCTGCGCGCTCGGCTTTTTCAGAAACGAAATCTGAGTATTCTTGGGGCTGCATCGCAATATGCCTGATGTCATTACCCAAAAATCGCCTCACCTCCTCCATGAAATCAGATCTACCGATCTCGGTAATTGGCGGCTCGGAAACGAGAGAGTATGGCGCCGTTGTAGCCGACGAGGAGCTATTCGGCTCCCCTGCAACCACTTCCGCGAGGCTGGGGCTGTCTTCTGGCTGTCCCGATTCACCAGCATAGTCGGCGTTCGTGAACGGACTGGATGATCCAACGATTCGGCCATACATCAGATTCGCTCTCCCTATCGACAGATTTAAAGACTCCGGCCTGGTGCCCAACCCATGGTGGGATACAGCCCAGCTGACCAAGTCAGAAGCAGAAGCGCCCAATCGACATCCGTAGTTCTAGCCACGGCCTCTATTCGGCGGTCGCCAGCGGCCTAACACTAAGCGGAGCCACCGGCAATTCCAAAGTCGAGGCCAGGAGATCAGGCGCCCTATCACGGTCGCGCTGGAGCGCTTTGCGACCTGCCTCAGCACCTCGCTTCTGTTCGCCGCTGCCTGCCAGCTTGGACCCTGCCATCCAGCGTCTTGCTGGTCAAGAGAACGGTTGCCAATGCCATTGAGGCGAATCAGATGGAGGGCAGAAAGCCTGGTGTCCCTGAACTCATTGCCTTCGGACACTAGCACCCGGCGCTGTGAAGGGCGGCACCGTGTGGACGTCCCCTATCCTTATCTCACCCCTCAACCTGCGCTCACGCTTGACGGCAAGCAAGTGCGCTGAGTAACCGTCTGCCGGAGGATCAGGCACACGACTTCGTCGCGCCTATGAAGTTCGGCGCTCTCGTAGCGGACGGCATCACGCTGTTCGCATCAAACGAGCCGACCAATCGCAATGCCGTTCATGGTGCGGCGGATGTCGAGATTGCGCCGATTGGGGAAACGCGGACTCCTACCGGGCCTGCGCACCCGGAGCAGCGGGTACAACTCGAAATTAACGGTGAGCACTACACGACCAAGGTGGAGTTAACACCGAATCCCGACGTGGTGTTTGGCCAACTCAGACAAGCTTATCTCATCCATAACCCTCAAGACGGCTGAGGTGCGACGCCCTCCTCTTCCAAGCCACTGCGCGCCGTCACCTTGGACCCCAGCCCCAATGCGATCCTCCACTTTCATTGTGGTGAATGTCGACCGCAGCGTCAGATGCTCGTCGATCGGCCAGAAGGATTGGCTGCCGTCGACCAAGTGTCGGCAGATGCAAGCCGGTCCCGCAAAGCTGCGAGCGTCGCAATCTTGTAGAGACGGCGATCAGGCTTTCCCTGTTCGAAGATGAGCCGACGATTGGCTTGGCTGAGGTGGTTGTCGGAATGCGGCCTGTCGCAAAGACTACGAAGCCGACGGGCGGGGCCGACAAGTTGTGGCCAAACCGCAAGGCGGGGGAATAGTCCGGTTTAAACCTGCGAAGAAGTTAGCCGGCGCGCGCATCGGCGCGACGCAACTGGCGCAATGCCTCACCCGGCCTCGTGGAAGTGCGTCACCGGCCTAGATCTCCGTTTGGCACGGCACTTGCGCCGAATTTTCAGCGGCGTTCGACCGGAACGCAGCGACGGGAGGAGGAACAGTCCCGCCCCGATCCGGTCAGGGAGAGACATAATGTTAGTTCCAGGAGCCCGCAGCGCGAACGGCGCGCTTCGCAAGTCGTGTTTTGGCAGGCCATACGTCCAGGTGCTTGCCGCAATCATGCTCGGTATCGGACTCGGCCATTTTTATCCGGCAATCGGCGAGAGCCTGAAGCCGCTCGGCGATGCATTCATCAAGCTCGTCAAGATGATCATCGCACCGGTAATCTTTCTGACCGTGGCGACAGGTATCGGCGGCATGAACGATCTCCAAAAAGTCGGCCGCGTTGCCAGCAAGGCGATGGCCTACTTTTTCACCTTCTCGACGCTCGCGCTGATCCTCGGGCTTATCGTTGCCAACATTGTTCGGCCGGGCGCCGGCCTCAACATTGATCCGGCCTCGCTCGACGTCCAAGCCATCGTTGGCTATGCCACCAAGGCTCACGAGCAATCCGTCACCGGCTTCCTGATGAACATGATCCCATCGACAATTGTCGGAGCCTTCGCGGAAGGCAACATCCTGCAGGTCCTGTTCTTCTCTGTTCTGTTCGGCGTCGCGCTGGCGATGGTCGGAGACAGGGGCAAGCCTGTCTTTTCCTTGCTTCAGGCGCTTACCGTGCCCATTTTCAAGCTCGTTAGCCTTCTGATGAAGGCTGCCCCAATCGGCGCTTTCGGCGCCATGGCCTTCACGATCGGAAAATATGGTCTCGGGTCGATCGTCAACCTCGCGATGCTGGTCGGGACGTTCTATTTTACCGGCCTCCTTTTCGTGTTCGGGATTCTCGGCGCGGTCTGCCGCTACAACGGGTTCTCGATCCTTTCTCTGATCAGCTACATCAAGGAAGAGCTCCTGCTTGTGCTGGGGACGTCCTCCTCGGAGGCCGCGCTGCCCTCGCTCATAGATAAGATGGAGAAGGCGGGCTGCAACCGTTCGGTCGTGGCTCTCGTCATACCAACCGGATACTCCTTCAATCTGGACGGCACTAATATCTACATGACGCTCGCGGCGCTCTTCATCGCCCAGGCGACGAACACCGATCTGTCTATTGCTGATCAGATTCTCCTGCTGCTCGTTGCCATGCTTTCCTCCAAGGGTGCAGCTGGGGTAACAGGCGCCGGCTTCATTACGCTGGCTGCTACGCTCTCCGTAGTGCCGAGTGTTCCCGTTGCTGGCATGGCTCTGATTCTCGGCGTGGACCGCTTCATGTCTGAATGCCGGGCTCTGACGAATTTAGTCGGTAACGCGGTGGCATCGCTCGTCGTGGCCCGTTGGGAAGGCGAATTGGACCAAGCGCAGTTAGAAGCCGCCTTCCGCGGTCAACCGCTTTCGAGCCGTTAAGGCTGGATCGACAGTAACGCGTCAGCGGAGCGAGCTCGTCCTTTCCGTATCGATAGCCCCTGGGTCCAGCGGCGGACCCCCGTTCAAGGCGCTAAGTGCCGGGAGCGCAAATGCTGAGCGCCTGAGCGGACGAACTGCGTGTATCCGCACGGTCCTATGACGCCCTGCAGCAGTGGTGTTCAAATTTGCGTGCGATCATGAAGCATGCGGTGATCTTCGCTCTGCCGGGATGGTCGCCGAGCGTGCTGGATGTTAGTCCGATGGATCATGGCCAAACGTCCCACGATTAGCGATCTCGCCCGCGAAGCGGCAGTCAGCGTCTCAACGGTAGATCGGGTTCTGAACGCCCGACATCCGGTGCGGGAGGAGACTGCGCGACGCGTCTACGAGGCCGCCCATGCCATAGGCTATCACGCAGCCGGTCTCATCAAGCAGCGCTCGCAACGGGGCCTGCCGCAATATCGGCTGGGCTTCATCTTGCGAAAACCGGCCCAGCATTTCTACCAAGAGTTCGCGCGCGAAGTCGAATCGGCTGTCAGTTTGGCCCAGCCCTTCCACGGCATCCCGCACATCGCATTCGCCCCGTCTCATGTGCCTGAGGATCTGATCGTTGTGCTTAAGGACCTTGGCAGGCGCTGCCACGCGATCGCCATGGTGGGACCGGACCACCCGAAGATCACGGCAACGGTGGAGGAGCTCAAAGCCAAGGGCATTCCGGTCTTCTCGCTGCTGTCCGACTTCGCCTCGGGCGTGCGCCAGGGCTATATTGGCCTTAATAACCTCAAGGCCGGGCGCACGGCCGCTTGGATGTTTTCCAAAGTCGCGAAACGTCCCGGCAAGGTGGCGGTGTTTGTCGGCAGCCATCGCTTCCAGGCGCATGAACTCCGCGAAACCGGTTTTCGTTCTTATTTCCGTGACAACGCACCGAGTTTCGAGGTGCTCGATACGCTCGTGAATCTCGAGAAACGGCAGATCACTTATGAGACCATGCTGGATCTCATGCACCGGCAACCCGAGCTCGTAGGTCTGTATGTGGCCGGCGGCGGGATGGAGGGGGCAATCTCCGCCCTCCGAGAGGAGGGCGAAGGTCAGGAACTCGTCGCCATCGTCAATGAAATCACGCCGGAGTCGCGGGCGGCGCTCGCAGAAAACATCGTCACCATGACGGTGTCTACGCCACTGCGACGGCTTTGCCAGGAGTTGACCTTGGGAATGGCGAGGGCAATCGAGGCTGATACTCCCGAGACGCCCTGGCAGACATTTCTGCCGTTCGACATCCATCTGCCGGAAAGCATATGACGTGAGACCTGTCGTAAGTGACCGGATCCTTCCGCGGAGGAAACAAGTTCGGTTGAGTGTCCTGCTGTTTCGCTATGGCCGACGGCCGTCGGGCATGCCAAAGGATGCGAAAGCTCGGCATCACGGCGCGGTCAGGGCGGACGTGCCACGCATCACAAATCGGCTGGCACCAGGGCGGCAGGCAAATGGTCTGTCGGACGGCTCGGCGACGCCGATCACGTGAAATCATCCTGTGGGAGAAATCGCATCCACATCCGGGTCAACGAACGTAGTGCCCATCACCAAGTCCGATCTCGACTCGACCCGCAGTCGTCGTCGGAAAACGACGAAAGGCCTAGCCTTAGCGCGGAGGGCGAGATCGCCGCTCACAGGCCGGCTGATGGTGACCAGGCCGTCGCCCAACAACCCGTCAGGGTTTCTCTGACATTCCGATCGCAGCGCCTTTGGTCTGAGACGGACTCTGCCCGTCGACTTCGTTTCCGTTCTTGTCCTGGGGGTCCGTTGGAAGCGAAATAGGAGCAGATAATGGGCAAAATGCTGAACAAAACTCAACGATCTGACCCGGCTGCGAGCCGCAGAAATAGCCGCATAAATCGGGCGCAGACTGAGCGCGCACATTCTGTGAGTCCATGAGCGATATGCTGACAGCTCCGGCGCACGCCATCATGAGCACGGTTTTTCGATTCATGAGATATCCCTCTGATCTATCGCTTGATTGGCGCAACGGGGCGGAGCAAGAGCTAGCCAAATGACAGGAGCTCAACGTGAAGCGTAATTGAGATCCGGCATCATTGCAAACGAACATTCCCGCCACTCTCGGCGAAGTTGCATGGGTTGAGCTCATAAGCAGGCCCAACTTCCGATACCGGCGCGTGCCGTTAAAGCTGTGCTTGCCGGGCGGGCGTCCAGGGCTGAACGGCGGAGAAGTGGTACCGTTTTTCCCGCGGATGCGGCAGCCGTCATGGCTTCGACAGGTCGAGCACTCCAATCACTGCGGACGGCAGGCGCCGAGCTTGTTTACGACCGCGTCGCGAGGGGTTGCAGAAGGCGTTCGAGCCCTCGCCTGAGCAGGTTAGGTCCTCGACAGCCGTTCAGCTCGCGTGTCTCAATGCGGCCGCCTGATTCGCCATCGACTTTGCGGTTCGGACCACGAGATTCGCGAAGCCGCATCGACCGCTTTTTTGGCGATGCCTTCTTAGACGGCTCTTTGATGTGCGGGCGAGCACGAGCTTCCGGACCGAGATCCAGACGAAATCACATGCACGCCGCCTGGCCGAGCGCTGGCCAAAGTAGCAGCGCGTCGTCGATTCCGGCGAACGGTTGCCGCGAGACCCGATGTGGGGCGTTCAGAAGGTCTAGGAGCGCCCTCGATGTGCTGGCGTCTTGCTTGGAGTAGCCATCTGGGACGCCTCCTGCAGCATTATGTCCCGCAACCAGATGCTAGCAGGGTCGCTGTTATGAATGGCGGGCCATTGGACGGCCTCGGTGAATGCGGGCAGTGGTGTCGCAAGATCAAAGACCCGCAAGGGGATCGTTTTCTCGAAATGCTTGACCAGCCGGAGGGGCATGACCGCCAAGCGATCTGTGCCTGTCACCAGGGGCGGGACCATGCTAAAGCCCTGCACGACGATCTCGACCCGTCTCCTAAAACCATGCTCGTGCAAAAGCCAGTCCTCGGGGACAGGCTTCTGCGCATGCCCGAACTTCACCGCCACGTGCTTCATCGAGAGGTATTTCTCGAATGCAAGGTGTCGTGGCAGCTGCTTGTTCGAGGGGCAGCCTACGCACACGAGCCTGTCGTCGAACAGCGCCATTTTCGGATGCGCGCTCGACATGAACATTTCCGGGACAATTAGAAAATCGACGTCACCGCGCCGGATAAGTTCAAAGGGATCGTCGTCGAGAGGCAGCAACTCGAAGCTGACGGCGGGTGCTTCCCGCGCGACACGCTCCACGACCTTTTGAAAAAACACGAATATGGCGAAATCGGAAAGAACGACCCTGAAGTGGCGATCGGATTGAGCCGGGTTGAAGGGCTCCAAAGATATGATCGAACCCTGAATCTGCCCGAGGACGGCGCGAACAGCTGGGGCGAGTGTTTCCGCGCGCGGCGTTAGAAAACGCTCGCGCCCGCTCATCGTAAATAGCTCATCACGGAAGTAATCGCGCAGCCGGGCGACGGCCGCGCTCATGGCCGGCTGACTTAAGTTTATGCGGCGTGCCGCCGTGGTCAGATTGCGCTCAGTCAGCAGCGCGTCGAGCACGACGAGGAGATTCAGATCAAGGCCCTTCAAACGCATGTCCTGAGCTGCCCCACAGCCTGAGCAATCCACAGCGTGGATGCGTTTCATTGAAACAAACGATTTTACCGATTTTGCAGAACTTTGCATAGGGAGAACTCAAGGATGTAAGCCTAAAGGTAGTTATCCATGTTTACGTTGGCTCCGAGCGGCAGTTCCTGGCTTAAGCTCTCTGGTGCGCGCCCGACATCAACCAAGTCGCATTTGCCTTGCGCCTGGGTTCTTCGATCATCTGCATAGCGTCGGCACAGCGCGACGAGCTCCCATGTGTAGGTGCTTACCTCAAGAAAGCATCAAGAAAGATGGTGTCATTCATGCGCTTGCCGCAGTGGAGACTGTGCTGGGATATGAATTGAATCTTCCCGAATAAACTGGACCCTCGGGATTCTCAAAAATACCTGTGGATCGACTTCGGCCCGTAGTTGGCCGGTGCAAAACCTGCGCATCGAGGACAGGCGCGCGGCGTTTTTCCGCTTGGAGGGCCAATGAGCGACTGGCCGTCGGGCACCCTGATGATCGGAACGGACCAGAGCTATGACGCACGTTGACTGCTTATGCGAAGTGCGCAGTGACGACCCTGAGGGCAGCGGCCGCCGCAGTGTTTATTTGACGTTTGACGACGGCCCCAACCCAGTTTTCACACCGGAGATTCTCGATGTGTTGGCAGAACAGCGGGTGCCGGCGACCTTCTTCGTCATCGGGGCCCACGCCTTGCAGCATCCGGATCTAATCCAACGGATGGTCGCAGAAGGGCACGCCGTAGGCAACCACACAATGACGCATCCCGATATGAGGAAATGCGGCTTCAGCGAAGTGCAGCGCGAGCTGTTTGAGACCAACGCGGCTATCCTGACGGCGTGCCCGCAGGCCTCAGTTCGCTATTTTCGCGCGCCCTATGGCGCCTGGAGCGAAGAAGTCTTCACAGCGTCACAGATTGCCGGGCTGGCGGCCCTCCACTGGTCCGCCGACCCCAGAGATTGGTCTCGCCCTGGGGTGGACGCGATTGTTGATACAGTGCTCACCTCGGTCCGGTCGGGCTCAATTGTGCTCTTGCACGACGGATGCCCTCCCAGCGAACTGACACAATGCACTGACGCCGGTCTGCGCGACCAGACGATCGCGGCTCTGTCCCGCCTGATCCCGGCTTTGCATGACCGCGGATTTGAAATCCGACCGCTCCCTCAACATCACTGAGTAATCGACATCCTATGAACCTGCTTGCCACAACCAGCACTGCTGCCATCTCGTGTTACGCCTTGCTCTCAGCTGCTTATAAAAGCATGCAGATGGCCTATGCTTTGCCGATGGATCACCTACCGGCGTCTGAGGACCCTGTCGTTTTCGACGTCCTGCCAAGCGTGGACGTCATCGTCCCCTGCTTTAACGAGGATCCGAGCGCGCTGTCGGCGTGCCTGGCGTCAATTGCGGGCCAACAATATATTGGAAAATTGCGCGTCTACGTAGTTGATGACGGTTCTGCAAATCGCGACGCTGTCCTACCTGTACACGACGCCTTTGCCGGGGACCTGAGATTCAATTTCATTCTGCTCCCCAAAAATGTCGGCAAGCGCAAGGCGCAGATCGCCGCGATACGGCGCTCATCTGGCGATTTGGTGCTCAACGTCGACTCGGACACGACAATCGCATCCGACGTCCTCACAAAACTCGCACGGAAGATGCGAGATCCGGCCGTCGGCGCAGCCATGGGTCAGTTGATCGCCAGCAACCGCAGCGACACGTGGCTGACGCGCTTGATCGATATGGAGTACTGGTTGGCTTGCAATGAAGAACGAGCGGCACAGGCTCGCTTTGGGGCCGTTATGTGCTGCTGCGGCCCATGCGCCATGTACCGCCGCTCCGCTCTCGTTTTGCTGTTGGACCAGTACGAGACACAACTGTTTCGGGGCAAGCCAAGCGACTTCGGCGAGGACCGCCATCTCACGATCCTCATGCTGAAAGCGGGCCTTCGGACAGAGTACGTTCCGGACGCCATTGCCGCAACAGTCGTCCCGGATCGGCTAGGGCCGTATCTGCGCCAACAACTGCGCTGGGCCCGGAGCACGTTCCGCGACACTTTGCTTGCGCTGCACCTGCTGCCCAGCCTCAACCGCTACCTAACGCTGGACGTGCTCGGACAGAACCTCGGTCCGCTGTTGCTTGCGCTGTCGGCATTAACCGGGCTCGCGCATTTCGCGCTGACTGGCGCAGTGCCTTGGGCGACCGGCCTGTTGATTGCAGCCATGACTGTCACGCGGTGCAGCGTGGCAGCCTATCGCGCTCGCCAACTTCGATTTCTCGGGTTTTCCGCGCACACTTTCATCAACATCTTTCTCTTACTTCCCTTGAAAGCCTATGCGCTGTGTACGTTGAGCAACAGTGATTGGCTGTCCCGCAAGGTTGGCGACCTTCCCAAGGAGGGGGAAAAGCAGATCGTCATCGCACACGCGATCGCCGGACCAAACGCTGCAGCAAATCCGGAAAGTGCTGAGTCGATTTATGGGGCGGATCTTTCGGGCGGGTCTTCAAGGCTCACCACTGACGGCGTTTTCAGCAGCGATTGACCTTACATGTCGTGAGCCTGGGTAAGAATGATTGTCCGAGGCGGGAATTGGCCGAAGCGATCCGTAGCACTCGACTCCAATCGGTTCGAGTGGAAGCGAGATCCGCAACTTCTATTGTCCCTCTCAAAAACGGCCTGTCACAAAAGCGGGACCCACCGTTACGAACGCTTTCACGTAAGCTGCCGGCCGCCCGATCAGCTTCTTCAGCCCTGAGATAGACCCATGTCCAAAGTAGCAATCGAGTTCGCCGGCGTGAAGAAGTCATTTGGCAACAAGCTCGTTGTGAACGGGGTGTCCTTTACCGTTGCGTCGGGAGAGTGCTTCGGCCTCCTGGGGCCGAACGGCGCGGGCAAGAGCACGCTTGCACGTATGGTCCTCGGGATGACACGGCCCGACGCGGGCAAGGTCACGGTGCTCGGAGTGCCAATGCCAGCTCGAGGTCGCTTGGCACGCAAGGGCATCGGCGTGGTTCCCCAGTTCGACAATCTAGATTTGGAATTCACCGTGCGCGAGAACCTGTTGGTGTTCGGGTGCTACTTTGGCATGAGCACACGCGCGATCGAAGCCATTATCCCATCGCTCCTTGAGTTCGCCCGCCTTGAGAGCAAGGCGCATGCACGTGTCGCCGACCTGTCCGGCGGCATGAAGCGGCGCCTGACGCTCGCACGCGCGCTGATCAACGATCCGCAGTTACTCGTAATGGACGAGCCGACCACCGGCCTCGATCCACACGCGCGCCACCTGATCTGGGAGCGTCTGCGTTTCCTGCTGGCGCGCGGCAAGACGATCATTTTGACCACCCACTTCATGGAAGAGGCAGAGCGGTTGTGTGATCGTCTATGCATCCTCGATCACGGCTGCAACATCGCCGAAGGCAGCCCCTATGCTCTGATTGAGGAGCATATCGGGTGCCCGGTCATCGAGATCTTCGGCGGCAATCCACAGGAGCTGAGTTCGCTGATCAGGCCATACGTTCAGCGCGTCGAGGTAAGCGGGGAGACGGTTTTTTGCTATGCGCCCGATCCGGAGCAGGTGCGCGCACAACTTCGCGGGCGCTCGGGTCTGCGTTTTCTGCAGCGTCCTCCAAATCTGGAGGACGTTTTCTTGCGGCTGACCGGGCTAGAGCTGGAGAAGTGAACAATGGCTGACGATTTTACTGCGGTTCTACCCGCCAACGCGTGGAACTGGGCTGCGGTGTGGCGCCGCAACTATCTGGCATGGAGGAAGGTTGCACTTGCGTCAATTCTCGGTAGCCTCGCCGATCCCATCATCTCTCTCTTCGCACTAGGCACTGGCCTAGGACTAATGGTGGGTCGAGTCGAAGGCACCTCATACATTGCCTTTTTGGCAGCCGGCATGGTCGCGACGAGTGCCATGGTCGCGTCGACCTTCGAAACGATTTACGCAGCTTTCTCCCGCATGCACGATCGACGCATCTGGGAAGCAATCCTGTACACACAACTTACTCTTGGCGATATCGTGCTGGGTGAATTGGCGTGGGCAGCCACCAAGGCCTTTCTGGCCGGTACGGCAATTGCAGCTGTTGCAGCCGCGCTGGGCTATGCGGCGTGGCCGTCTGTCCTCTATGTGTTACCGGTCATATGCCTCACCGGGTTCGCCTTTGCGAGCCTGGCCATGATCGTCACGTCGCTTTCGCCCAGCTACGACTATTTCGTATTCTACCAGACGCTCGTAATCACGCCCATGATGTTCCTCTCCGGTGCGGTCTTCCCGCTCACTCAATTACCCGGCGGCCTTCAGCGGGTAGCGCGCTTTTTACCGCTGGCCCATTCGATCGACCTCATTCGCCCGGCGATGCTTGACCGCCCCGCCGCCGGCATCGGCCTGCACATCGGTGCGCTTTGCATCTACGCGGTGTTGCCGTTCTTCCTCTCGATGGCGCTGTTTCGCCGGCGCCTCATGCGTTGACACTATTCCCGAGATGCGGAGGAGATACACGATGCATTATATTGGATGCAGCGGCTTGAAAACGGCGCGGCATGCGACGCTCGCGTCGGCCTTTGGGAGGCGGGCGCGACTGGGCCGTCCATAGTGAGCGGATGCATGCGATCGAAAAGTGGCCGCACGCTCGCAATCATCAGCTCGTGCTCATTTCGTAGAGCCTTTTAACGCGCGGCGGTCTGCCTCGGAATTTGCACTGGCTGCGACAGGTCTTTAGGATAGTCGAATGAATCAGCTCTACGACCTGAGGAAGGAGCCGAACGGGACATGGACCGTTTTTGATGCGAAAACCGGTCGGCCGGCCGAAATGGGGAGCCGCACCATGATCGGAATGACGATGAAGGATGCGGACGAGATCGTCGTCTTTCTCAATTGTCACAATGCCCAACGCCGCAAAGCCGCTGAGGGCTGAACTTCGCGCTCGTAGCTCAAATGGATAGAGTTCCAGACTTCGAATCTGGCGGGTGCGGGTTCGAGTCCTGCCGAGCGCACCAGAATAACAGCATATGCTCGCGGCGCTGCTCATCTTGCATGGCCCGCCATTCTTCCTACGTAGCCTTTACCTGGACTTTTTCTCTATCGATCGCCTCGTGCCATGCCCGACACGGAAATCGGCGATTGGAGAAGCGTCAGAGCGGGACCGATGGCCTACGACATGCCGCTATTCAGCCTTAACGACACAAGCAACAGACGATCTCTGAGTTCGCTAACCCGATCGAGGTGAAATGCAACCAAGGCCGGTTTGGGCCGCCCCAAACTGCCTTGCGCCTCCTGACGCTCTATTGCGAACGCTCGACCGCGAATGTCGGAGCGTCATTGCCCTCACCGGCCTGGAGGAATTCCACGACGGCAGTAAGTAGCCGCTCGGCAATGATCCTGTTCATGGCGAATTGAACCGTACCGGTGTCGGTCTCCAGTTCGAGCAGTCCGATCAGTGGCTCGGCCGACAACAGCGTCGTGTCAGCCGCGAGCAGTTTGGTGAACCCGGTTTTGCTTGGCTTGCCCATTCGGCCAATTTAGCGTGCCGCAGTGAAGCCCGCCAGCGCGGTCCGGCGCTACAGGCAGCGCGATACGGTCGGGGTGGCCGCCTGCCTTCTAATGGCCGGCATGGGCCTACGCACTCCTGCGCTTAAGCGATCGGAAATGGCTCGCTATTCTGTGACTGAGGCGTAGGGTCAATCGGTCGTCTGCTCTGTTTGGCGGGCACGCGGACGCTTGGAAGCCAACTTCGGTGCTCCCGCCCAAAGCAGAAACCCGATGGCAAACGGCATCACCCACGACTACCTCGACCAGTTGCTTGAATGCCCATACGATCCGGTTGAGAATTCCGGCTGATGCTGCTCCGCCAACCCCGACCACTTGCAAAGATTGCGGCAGGTATCTCGGCACTTGGGATGAGATGCAGGCGGACTTTGAACAGCAGGGCGGAGGCGGCGGTATTTTCAGGCTCGACAAGGGCAGGATTGAGCGGATAGGCGGAAATCACCGGCCCGCATTCACAATACCCCAGCCGCGATTCAAGTCGCGTGAACGCGATCGGTTCCGCGCATTTTAGTAAATTTGTATATAAGAGCGACGATGAAAAATGATCCTGGCTGCCGGGCCGCACTACGACTGATCAGGATGGCGATTGAGGAAACTTGCCCGGCCGGCGTGCTGCCGAGCGAAGAAGCGGTTTTGGGTCTCTACGGTCAGGGCCGATCCAACAAGCCAGAAGCGCTCGCCAAAGCGATCATCGCCACCGTCGAAAAACTAACAGCCGACCAGCCTGTGGATGGTAACCGCTTGTTCACCATATCCGGGCATCCTCATTGAAGGCGCACCGAACGCGCCTAATCTACCCCCTGCGTCATATGATGGCGCGCCCCCGCCCAAAGCTGGCGGCCGACGGTTTCATGTAATCCCCGCACCCCAACAGTATGCGTCGGCCGCTGGTATTTCAGCCAAGGGGCTCCTGGTTGCGCCTATGTCGCGCACCACAGTCCCTCAGCTTATCGCAGCGCTGATCACCATCGCCGTCCTGGCCGTTATCCATCAGGGTCTGACTTCACCGCCGTGTGCCGCAGGTTGCCCTCAGCACTACGGAGATGGGTGTGGTGACACTCCGTCGGTTTAGCTCTTCAGCCGTCCGGCCATTCGAGCGAGTAGCCGGCCGACCTGATCGTGCGAATGACGAAGGTGGGCGAGGCCGCCTGCAGCGCTTTTCTGAGCCGGCTGATATGGACGTCGACGGTGCGGGGACCGACATGGATGTTGGCCGGCCAGGCCGCGCCGATCAGCTCGTCGCGGTTGAAGACCCTGCCCGGCGTCTCGAGCAACAACCGCAGCACGTTGAACTCGATCGGTCCAAGGTGGATTTCGTGGCCATTGCCGCGAACCCGGTGGGCATCGAGCCTCATCTCAAGGCCGCCACACGAGAGCCACTGGCCATTTTCAGCCCCGTTGGCACCAGGCTTTGGCAGCGCCAGCTTGGTGTGTAGCCAGTCGAGCAGCTTGGCCGGAGCGATCGGCCGCACAAGGCTCTCGTCGATGCCTGCCTTCAAGAGATTGAGGTGCTGGTTCTCGGCGCCGGGCGAGATCAGGGCAATGATCGGCAGGCCGCCGGTCCGGGGCTCCCGCTTCAGCCGGGCGCAGATCGCGGAGCCGGTTATGCCGGCTGGCCCGCAGTCCAGCACCACGGCCTGGAAGTCGCGTTCGTCGGCCAGGGCGAGCGCTTCCTTGGCGCCGCCTGCCGGCTCGGTGGCGAAACCGTCCACCTCGAGGATGTGGCTGAGGAACAAATAGAACTCCGCGTCTTGCGAACAGATCAGAACGCGTGGCTTCATCAGCGCTACCCCAGGAACCAGATCGGCCTCGACCGCGTCCGTTGGGTGGCATCGCAACTGCTCAAGGCCTGACATGACCCGCTTGTTCAAAACACGGGTTTCATCAGGCCCGCGCCACGTCGGGATAGGCTTCGATGGCGGCGATCGCGTCGCCGGCCAGTTTGGTGCCGGCCGCAGCCAGCTTCCACAACGTCTCGAAGCCGAACCGGTGGACGTCGCGCACGGTCCGCGACAGCACGACCAGCCGCCCGGCCGTGAGCAGCACGCGCCCAAAGCCCTCATGGCTGATCTCCATCATCGGCGAGGCCATCAGGCCGCAGCGCTCCTCGATCGCAAGCCCGACGGCGGCGTAGAACTTGTCGAGCCTCCACAGCACGTCCGGATCGGGATCGCCGATGATCGGCATCGCACGGCGCTGGTCCCTGCTGATGATGAAGTCCCGAAGCAGATCCGCATCCGGCTTGCCTTCCCATGCGCCGTTGGCATCCTGGGCGCGGATCAGCCGCACCAGGCATTTGACGAACGGGGTGGCAAGGGCCGCCTCGTCCTCGTCGACAGCAGGGGTGACCGCGGCATCAAACATCTCGCTCTCTCCTCGCTTCAGTCCTCGTCCTCGAAGGAAAGGCGCAGCCGCCGGCTGCCGCCCCTGGGGTGAGCGGTTTCGAGCAGCCGTGCTTGCGCGCCCTGGCGTCCTTGCCGCGGTTCTTGTCGCAGGCCGGCTCGTTGAAGACCTGCTGGATCGTGGCGCCGAGCGAGGCCATCGGGTCAGCGGGTGAGGTCATAGGAATAGTCGGTGACGCCGGTCTCGCCGGTGTCGCGATCGAGCTTGTCGAAGATCTTGTCGAGGATCGTCGTCAGGACGCGCAGCCCGCCCTGGTAGCCCATCAGCGCGAAGCGATGGTGGTGGTGGCGGTCGAAGATCGGGAACATCAGCCGCAGCAGCGGCGTGCCGGTGTCGCGCTCCAGATACTTGCCATAGGAATTGCCGATCAACAGGTCGACCGGCTCGGTGAACAGCAGCGAGCGCAGCGCCCACAGGTCCTTGCCGGCCCAGACCTGGGCATCGGCGCCGAAGGGCGAGGCGTCAAGCAGCTCCTGCAACTCGGCTTGCCAGGCCGAGGAGCCGTTGGTGGCCAGGCAATGGCTCGGCTCGCCGCCGGTCTCCATGACGAAGCGGGCCATGGCATAGACGAAGTCGGGGTCGCCGTAGATGGCGTATTTCTTGCCGTGCAGCCATGACTGGCTGTCGGCCATGGCATCGACCAGCCGGCCGCGCTCGAGGCGGATGGCCTCGGGGATCTCTTTGCCGCAAAGCGCCGAGACCTTCATCAGGAACTCGTCGGTCGCCTGGACGCCGAGCGGATAGTGGAAGGCGGCGGTCTCCTGGCCGACCTCCTGGCAGTAGTCGAGCGTCTTGCGGGTGTTGTAATACTGCAGCGACAGCGTCGCCTCGGCCTTGAGCGCCGCCTTGACGTCCTCGATCCTGGTGCCGCCGTCATACATGCGGTATTCGCCGTCCGAGGGCGTGTCGAACTGGTCGGAGGCATCCTGGATGAAGCTGTAGGCGACGCCCATCAGATCGAGCAGGCGTTTCAGTTCGCGGTTGTTACCGACGCAAAAGCCGTCGAAGCCCGGGATGATGTTGATGGTGCCCTTGGCCGCGCTGCGCTGGCGGTCCTTCCAGAAGTGCTCGACGATGCCCTTGACCATGCCGTCATAGCCGTCAACATGGCTGCCGACGAAGGCCGGCGTGTGGGCGAACGGCACGTCGAAGTCGCGCGGCACCGCGTTCTCGTCCCTGGCGTTCTCGATGAAGGAGCGCAGGTCGTCGCCGATCACCTCGGCCATGCAGGTGGTCGAGACGGCGATCATCCTGGGGTCGTAGAGCTGGTAGGTGTTGGCAAGCCCGTCGACCATGTTCTTCAGGCCGCCGAACACCGCCGCATCCTCGGTCATCGAGGAGGAGACCGCCGAGGCCGGCTCCTTGAAGTGGCGCGACAGGTGCGAGCGGTAATAGGCCACGCAGCCCTGGCTGCCATGGACGAAGGACATGGTGCGCTCGAAGCCGGCGGCCGCGAACACCGCGCCGAGCGGCTGGCAGGCCTTGGCCGGGTTCACCACCAGCGCTTCGCGGGCGAGGTTGAGTTCGCGGTATTCCCAGCTCTTGGTGAACTCGCGCTGATCGGTGACGAGCTGGTCGGGATGCGGGCATTCGAAGTTCAGCTTCTTGTGCGCCAGCATCCGCCTATATTCCGGCTCGCGGAACAGGGGCGCGTGGTCGAGGACTTTTTCAGCCGACTGCGGCATAGCGTGACTACCTCTTGGTTGACCTGGCTGCGCCATGCGCCAGCCCAGGATGTCGGGACGTTTTTTCCAAGGTCGCCGGCAAAGCAGGCGGCCGCTTGGCTTCATCGCCTGCCCGGCCAGCATCGTTGCCCCGGGCAGACCTGTGCGGCCGGTTGTCTATTCGGCAGCGATTGCCCGCCGCCGCGGTCTTTCGCGCCAGGGCGCGTCGAACAGGTCCCAGACCGGGTTGTTGATGGCCAGGTCGAGGTCGCGGGCGAAGATGGCAAAGCCGTCATAGCCGTGATACGGCCCCGAATAGTCCCAGGAATGCATCTGCCGGAACGGGATGCCCATCTTCTGCACCGGGTATTTTTCCTTGATGCCCGAGCCGACCAGATTGGGGCGGACCCCCTCGATGAACTTCTCCAGCTCGTAGCCGGTCACGTCGTCATAGATCAGCGTGCCGTTGCGGACGTAATGGCCGGTGCGCTGATAGTCGTCATTGTGGGCGAACTCGTAGCCGGTGCCGACGATCACCATGCCGAGGTCCTCGTAGGCGGTGACGACGTGGCGGGGGCGCAGGCCGCCGACATAGAGCATCACCGTGTTGCCTTCCAGCCGCGGCCGGTACTTGGCGATGACCGCATCGACCAGCGGCCTGTATCTGGCGATGACCGCCTCGGTCCTGGCCTCGATCTCGGGGCCAAAATGCCGGGCTATCTTGCGCAGCGAGGCCTCGATCTGCGAGGGGCCGAAGAAGTTGTACTCCATCCAGGCGATGCCGTACTTCTCCTCCATGTGCCGGCAGATGTAGTTCATCGACCGGTAGCAATGGATGAGATTGAGCCTGGCCTTCGGCGCGCGCTCGATCTCGGCCAGCGTAGCGTCGCCCGACCAGTTGCCGACCACGCGCAGCCCGATCTCCTCGAGCAGGATGCGCGAGGCCCAGGCGTCGCCGCCGATGTTGTAGTCGCCGATGACATTGACGTCGTAGGCACCGGCCTCGAACGCGATCTCTTTCTTGTCGAACACCCAGTCGCGGATGGCGTCGTTGGCGATGTGGTGGCCGAGCGATTGCGAGACGCCGCGAAAGCCCTCGCAGCGTACCGGCACGATGGTCTTGTCGTGCTCCTTGGCCTTCTTGCGCGACACCGCCTCGGTGTCGTCGCCGATCAGCCCGATCGGGCATTCCGATTGCACCGTCATGCCGTTGTTGAGCGGAAACAGCCCCTCGATCTCGTCGATGATCCGCTCCAGTTTCTTGTCGCCGCCAAAGACGATGTCCTTCTCCTGGAAGTCGGAGGTGAACTGCATGGTGCCGAAGGTGTCGATGCCGGTGGTGCCGACATAGTAGTTGCGGCGCTGCGACCAGGAATAATGGCCGCAGCCGACCGGGCCGTGCGAGATATGGACCATGTCCTTGACCGGACCCCAGACCACGCCCTTGGAGCCGGCATAGGCGCAGCCGCGGATCGTCATCACGCCCGGAATCGACTTGATGTTCGACTTGACCTCGCATTCGGAGACGACCGCGCCGTCCTCGCCAGGCGCCTCGCCGCTCCTGGCGACGCCGAGATGCTTCTTGCGGCGCTTGGCGGTCTTGTCGGGATAGCGTTCCAGCACGTCCTCGATCAGCTTGGCATGCAGAGCGCCGTCATTGTCGTATTGCAGGCTCATGGGACCCCTTTCGGCGTGGACGCCTCGCGCGGCGAGGCGCCGTTGTCTTTTGGCCAGGCGCGGCGGCTCAAGCCCCGCGCCCGGTGCGGCAGGGCCGGCTACTGCGCCAGCGCCTTGACCGCTTCCTTGGCCTGCAGCTCGGCCAGCATCTGCTCGTCGCTCTTCATGATGCCGAAGTCGAGCAGCATGTCCTCGAGCTCCTCCATGGTGATCGGCGTCGGCACGGTGCCCTGCCCCGAATTGGCATGGATCTTCTCGGCCAGCGCGCGGTATTCGCCGGCCTGCTTGGAGTCCGGCGCATACTGGATCACCGACATCTTCCTGAGCTCGGCGTGCTGGACGAT
The DNA here is from genome assembly GCF_013520985.1 of Mesorhizobium neociceri. Taxonomy (GTDB): domain Bacteria; phylum Pseudomonadota; class Alphaproteobacteria; order Rhizobiales; family Rhizobiaceae; genus Mesorhizobium; species Mesorhizobium neociceri. The sequence continues at coordinate 34,762 of NZ_JACDTY010000002.1, forward strand.
GTTGTCGCGCGGCACGAAGTGGATGAGCTTGGAATTGAGCCTGGAGGCCAGCGCTTCGGCGAGGTCGAGCTCGCGGTCGGTCTGGCGCTCGTTGCAGATCAGCCCGCCCAGCCGCACGCCGCCCGAATGGGCATATTTGAGGATGCCCTTGGCGATGTTGTTGGCCGCGTAAAGCGCCATCATCTCGCCCGACATGACGATGTAGATCTCCTGCGCCTTGCCCTCGCGGATCGGCATGGCGAAGCCGCCGCAGACCACGTCGCCGAGCACGTCGTAGGAGACATAGTCGACATCGTCATAGGCGCCGTTCTCCTCGAGGAAGTTGATCGAGGTGATGACGCCGCGCCCGGCACAGCCGACCCCCGGCTCCGGACCGCCGGACTCCACGCATTTGATGCCCTTGTAGCCGATCTTGAGCACGTCCTGCAGCTCGAGGTCTTCCACCGAACCCTGCTCGGCCGCAAGGTGCAGCACGGTGTCCTGCGCCTTCGAGTTCAGGATCAGCCTTGTGGAATCGGCCTTGGGGTCGCAGCCGACGATGAGGATCTTCTGGCCGAGGTCGACAAGGGCGGCCAGCGTGTTTTGCGAGGTGGTGGACTTGCCGATGCCGCCCTTGCCGTAAAAGGCGATCTGACGCAGACCTGCCATAGTGCTTTCCTTCCTTCGTTCCTGCAATCGCGGTCGCCCGCGACATCAATGCCGTCGGCAGCTCTCGCCGCCTCACAGCCGAAGGACCTCAAGATCCATGCCAACTCGCCCGAGCCAGCCCGAGGAAAAACCAAGCGTTGCTCCTCAACGGCTTGGCTCGCCATCCGACAGCCATTGTCGGACGACCCATGTAGCGGAACCGACAAAGGGCGACAGATCGCGTGGGTCCCTTTATCTGCGACAGCATGGTCGAGCGGCACGGCGCACTGCGATCCCCACGCGCCGACATCGGCCCACTCGCAGTTCGCGGGCGGCTATCAGAGCGTGGCCATACGGTCGGCAGACGCCGCAGGAGCGGCTCGGGCGCGTTGTCGGCCGGCTGGAGCGCTCGAAACGCCCGCCCCGCGCTCGCGGAATAGTCGCACCTACGCAGCCCCACCCCTACACCACTCTCTCCTAAGTTCTCGGGATGTGGCGATCGCGCGGAGTAAAACGTAGCGGAACGAACCCTGACCAGCGCAATGACGACCCGAATGGCGTGTCTTCCGGACCAAATTCGTTGGCAACAAACAGCGCCGGTGATGCATGTCTGGGATGGCGCACGTTGCCTCCAAGAAGTGGTCATTCCAGAGCTGGGCGTCAATCGAGAACTGAAGGACTAGGCCATTGCCGCGGTTGAAGTGTCACTGCATTTTCCGCGTGGTGTGCGACATGTTCCACCACACACTCGGAGGAGACGTTCTCCTTGTGCGAATTGACCGGTGTCGAACACATTCAAATCCGACGTTCTGGATTTATCCGGGTCCCCTCCCGCGAAGTTAGAACAACGACAGCCAGGTCCAGGCGTGTTGGACACAGGCTATGCGGAACCGTTTCCCGTTCGAGTTGGTCGAGGAAGCCCACGCGCTAGATGAGCTCGCAGGCGCAATTGCCACCAGCATCAATTTCGGGGCGGGCTATTGAGGAGAGAGCCGATGTGGGCGTTCAGCAAATCTAGGAGCGCCCGCCAGATGCTGGCATCTTGCTTGGAATGGCCATCTGCGACGTCTCCTGCAGCATTATTTCTCGCAACCAGATGCTTGCTGGATCACTGTTATGAATGGTGGGCCATTGGACTACCTCGGTGAATGCGGGCAGCGGGGTCGGCAGATCAAAGATCTGCAAGGGGATCGATTTTTCGAAATGATTGACCAGCCGGAAGGGCATGACCGCCAAGCGATCTGTGCCTGTCACCACGGGCGGGATCATGCTAAAGCCCTGCACGAGGACCTCTACCCTTCTCTTAAAGCCATGCTCATGCAAATACCAGTCCTCGATGGTAGGCTTCTGCGCTTGCCCGAACTTTACCGCCACGTGCTTCATCGATAGGTATCTCTCGAATGTAAGCTGCCGTGGCATCTGCTTGTTTGAGGGGCAGCCTACGCACACGAGTCTGTCGTCGAACAGCGGCACCCGCGAATGCGAGCTCGACATGAACATTTCCGGGACAATTAGAAAATCGACGTCACCGCGCCGCAGAAGTTCAGGGGTGTCATCGTCGATAGGCAGCAATTCGAAGCTGACGGCGGGTGCTACCCGCGCGACACGCTCCACGACCTTTTCAAAAAACACGAATATGACGAAATCGGAAAGAACGATCCTGAAGTGGCGATCGGACCGAGCCGGGTCGAACGGTTCCAAAGATATGATCGAACGCTGAATCTGCCCGAGGACGGCGCGAACTGCGGGGGCGAGTGTTTCGGCGCGCGGCGTTAGAAAACGCTCGCGGCCGCTCATCGTATAAAGCTCATCGCGGAAGTAATCGCGCAGCCGGACAACGGCCGCGCTCATGGCCGGCTGACTCAGATTGATGCGCCGTGCAGCCGCCGTCAGATTATGCTCGGTCAGCAGCGCGTCGAGAACGACGAGAAGATTCAAATCAAGGCCGTTCAAACGCATGTCACGTCCACAGCCTCAAGCCATCCGCAGCGTGGATGCGCTTCATCGAAACAATTGATTTTACCAACTAAAACGCCGTCGTATAGGAGAACTCAATGACTAAGCCTGACGCAAATTATCGATTTGGCTTGGGCGCCGGGGGTGAACGCGGTTTGCGTCTAACATCAAGAGAGCCGCAAATCCAACCCTTCAAACGCCGAATGCGGACTCCGAGCAGATGGCCTCACAATTCCAGTGCGGCAAACGAAGAGTTCAACCTGGCCTGACTGGGGATTCTGATGGTTCAATCGGGCCAGGCTTTAGTAGCCCCTTCCTCCTAGACCCTGCGGTATTCCGGAACGATGCACATGCTTGTTGGTGACTCAGTGAACGATCGATTCGTTGTCTCTCGACGGCGCACTGGTTTCGGTGACTGCCTGTGGTCGCTCGCGGCAGCTTGGTCCTACGCACACCGGACAGGGCGGAGGCTAGTGATAGATTGGCGTGGCTCGAGTTACCTCACTGAACCCCTCACGAACGCCTTTCCGGTGTTCTTCGAGCCAATTCAGGACATCGCCGGCGTACCGGTCATTTGCGACGATCAGATAAACCAGCTCGCATTTCCTGGGCCTTTCTTCCCGCCGTGGTGGAATAAGCCGTCGGTCGACTGCGTCTACCGACCGGACGAGCAGATCTTCCGGGAACGCGACGAGCTGAGGGAGCTTTTCGAAGGCGGAAATGACACTGAAGCCAATACCGTAGTGTGTGATGCTTGCTTGATGTGGCGTTGTGGGGAAGATGCCGAACGACAAGTTTTTAAAAGTATCAAACCTAAGCCTGAAATCTCGTCCCGAATTGAAGCCATTTACGAGGAGCATTTCCAGGGGAACAGCGTAATCGGGGTTCATGTCCGGCACGGCAACGGCGAAAATATCATGGAGCACGCGCCCTACTGGGCTGATTCAGAGTCCGCCTTGCAGCAGGTATGCAATGCTATCCATAAAGCCAAAGCGCTCCCGCATCAAAGACCTACAAGGGTGTTCCTGTCTACCGACAGCGCGGAGGTGCTCAACAAGTTGTCAGGCGTCTTTCCCGACCTTTTTACAATCCCGAAACGCCTTCTGCCGGATCGCGCCGGGCCGCTACATATAGGAGCACTAGGGGCTGAGGGCGGCTTTTCTGCTCTCGTGGAGATGTATCTGCTTGGGCGCTGCGATACGGTCATTCGTTTTCCGCCCACTAGCGCTTTCTCACGATATGCCCGCCTGTTCGTGCCACGCATTGTTGAGTTCGATTTGAACAATCCGGGCCGTTTGATCGTGATTGATAACTCGTCCAAACCTCTCCCGATTTCGTAAGGACACCGGGTACCTCACCGGAGGATCCTGATTGCGCGCACAGCCTGCTCGTTGGAAGCAGGAGGCCAACGCCACCAATCTGATCGGCCATCATTACCATCCGGATCTGACGGGGGATCGCCTCAATCGATGGCCGGTCGAGAGCGATGGCCGGACCGATCCGCAAGCGGCAGGCGAAGAGGCACTCGGGGCGCCGGATTCAGGCGGAGCCATATCCATCGGTTTGGCCACTCGGCAAGTCTGGTGCCACGTCACAGCCGACCGAAACCGCTGCGCACCTGGCAATGCGCGATTAGATTCGTGTGAGGTGGCATATATCGGCGCCCAGCGGGCCGAGCCGCCTCGGGGCCGGTGCATGCGCGGCGCCTCCCCGGTATCAGCGAAAACGCTTCCCGAAAATAGGACGCAGTATCGAACGTCTTGAGGCCCTTTTTTCCCGTGGAGGTTAAGATGATGCTGCCAGAAATTAGCATGCATCCACGGCGCGGATGTGTTTCATCGAAACAAACAATTTCACCACTGTAGCGCAACGTTGCATAGAGCGGAGGCGCAAGCCGCAAGAACGCGAACTGACGCGCAAGTGGACTCGGCCGGCTGTTGCGCGATTAGCGGACTACATCGGGTGGGCCGGATGGCGATGAGCCTCCCAAAATTGCGCAGGTCTAGCCGTCATCCAATTGCAGCCGACGCTACTCCGCGCATCGGATGAGTAATTCCGCCCGCAAGATCTTGGACGCAAGTAGATGAGAATTAAGGCATGAAAAAAGTCTATGTAGCAGGTCATCGTGGTCTCGTTGGATCCGCCACCGTGAAGGCGCTCGCCGCCGCAGGTTCGTATGAGATCGTAACGCGCACTCACGACGAACTGGATCTCTGCGACAGGAAGGCGACACGCGAATTCTTTATGTCTGAACGACCGGACTATGTTGTCATGTGCGCGGCAAAGGTTGGTGGCATTCTTGCGAACGCAAGCTTGCCAGTCGACTTTCTTCACAACAATCTTGCGATTCAAATTAGCGTCTTTGATGGGGCCCACGCAGCCGGCATCGAGCGTATGATCTTTCTCGGTTCCTCATGCATCTACCCACGCGATTGCCCGCAGCCTATACGAGAGGACTATCTTCTAAGCGGCCCGCTAGAAGCAACAAATCGTCCGTACGCTTTGGCAAAGATTGCGGGTGTGGAATCATGCTGGTCTTTCAACCGGCAGTATCAGACTCGCTATCTCGCGTTGATGCCGACAAACCTGTATGGTCCCGGAGACAATTATCACCCTGACACATCTCACGTTTTGCCCGCTCTGATGCGCCGCTTTCATGTTGCTAAAATGAACCGTGACCCCAGGGTCGTGGCCTGGGGATCCGGGATGCCTAGGCGAGAGTTCATGTACTCGTTGGATATAGGGGATGCCATCGCATTCCTGCTTGGCCTCCCGGCTTCGGATTTTGGGGCGTTGACATCTCCCGACATAGCGCCTCTGATCAATGTTGGCGTTGGAGAGGACATCACCATTCGAGAACTGGCGGAACTGGTTAAAGCCACCGTCTCCTATGAAGGCGATTTGATGTTCGACACCACCAAGCCAGATGGTACACCGCGTAAGCTGCTGGACGTGACGCGCTTGCGTACGCTGGGGTGGGAAGCCAAAACCTCGTTGGGTGTCGGGCTGCAAGCGACCTATGAGCACTTTCTGCGCGATCAGGAAGCTTGACGTTCATGCTGCCTGGTTAGCTCATGTCGGGCGCCACTGGGCGAACCATTGGCGTAGAGTTACCGCAGAGCCCTGTGGTCGACGGCCAGACATCGACGAGCTCAAGCCCCCGCCCCGCCGCTATCGGCACTGAGCTGTTTCGCTCAGTAGCGTTGGTCTGCGGGGGTGCCCAGGCGAGGAGACTCGGGCTGTGCCACCAGGTGACTGCCGCCAACAGGGAAACCAGGCCTGAGCGCATATCTCGGCCAGCTACCTTGGTTCGGTAAAGGTGACAGCATCCGCCTGCAGACGGATGCGCGCCGATCACCGCCTGAGCCCATGCGACTGTGTTGAAGGCGGATCTCTTCTGAGAGCGATTGATACTATCGAACAGATTGGTCTTGCCGCCCGCGATTGCTCGTCAGAGGGCTGAGAAAGCGCCAATCGAGAAAATACGGTCGATGCGCCGCATCCGGTCTGCTCGGCCTCAAATCACCAGCAGCAGCCGAACATGCACGTGGTCCGCCAGATATATGAAAATCGCAGTGGGCGCTGCTCGTCCTGCTCCAAGACCCGTCCCCGTTTGCCGGATGACGCAGAGCTGGACTGCGTCGCCAAGTCATTCCGGGGCCGACGACGGAGCTCACATCCTGCCATGACGACCTAGCTATGAGCTTGGCGCGCGGAGCACGGCGACGACGAGCCCCGTTGCCTAGTTCACGAGGGCTGCGCAATGCCATTCCGCAACATCGGCCCGACCTCCAGCCCTTTGCGCTTGGTCGCGGAGAGTTCCGGCTCCGTAAGTGGATCGAAGGGGAACGCCTGACCGGACAGCGGGCAACGGCTAGATCGCAATCGAGTGGTGAGCAGTCGCCTACTGTGACCGGCACCAATGACGGCCATGCGGACAAACCAGGAGCCGGCAGGAAACACACTGACGGCGGTCGTTGGTTCGCTCTTGGCCAGAGCCCGCAGCGATGCAATCAGCGCTGATTTCTAATTCTGGAGGCTGCAACGGCTTCGGCGATTTTTCTAGTTCTGGAGGCTGCGATGGCTTCGGCCATTCGCTGCGGGGCCTTGGGACGAGCATACATCCCCTTGAGGTATGCTTTGAGATTTGGAAAGCCGTCAACCAGCCCGTATTCATTGCCCCAGTCCAGGACATAGGCTGTGACGCAATCGGCGATGGTTATGTTGTCGCCAACGATGAACGCACGCCCGTCCATGTGCTGTTCAAGCACCGCTGCCATCACCACGAAGTCTTCCCTGGCGAGGGCAATGTCTTGCGGCAGACGCTTGTCTTTGGGATACAAAAATGTGTGCTTGGCTATCCGCCAAAGCGGCTGTTCGAGTTCGGTAACTGCAAACAGAGACCACCGATATGCCTGCGCCCGCTCCTTTAGGTCGGCGGGCATCAGCCCTTTGGCGCCGTACTTCTCCGCCAAGTACATGACGATCGCGGCAGATTCCGTGAGCACGAAGTCACCGTCGACCAGCACCGGAAGTTTGCCGGCAGGATTGAGGCGAAGGAAGTCGGGGTGACGGTTTTCGCCGCCCGCAATGTTGACGGGCACAATCGCGAATTCCGCATCAAGCTCCTGAAGGGCCCAAACTGCGCGAAGCGCGCGCGTTGGACCTATCCCATACAGTGTCATCATCTTAGTTATCTCCTGCTTCTTCGATCATGCCCACTGGCGTGGCGCAACTGACAGCTTTGGTCGCCCGGCTCTCCGGCATGGTCCGGACTGATCAGCTTGCCCACCGCCGGCAGACTGATGAGCAGATCATCGTGGCTGATGGTTCCGGTGCTATATAGCGGGCCCGCTGCACGGCCCATTCATCGTTGTGCTCGAGCAGCAAGGTGTCGACGAGGCGGACAATGGCATCGTCGTTGGGGAAGATGGCAAGACGTCCGTGCGCCGCTTGATTTCCTGTCTCTTCCTCGCCGCGACTGATCGCCAAGAGCTCGGCTGCGACCTATAATGCTCTATGTAGCCCAAATGGCATTCGATGAGTTGTCCGACCAGTGGCGCTTGTACGGCCGTACCTCAGCAAGGAAGTGCTCATCGGCCCGGTGGAGTGATCCGGAAGCGTCTGGATACGGCAGGGTGATCTTTGCAATGCTTCGCTGCTACACCTGTTTGAATGCTAGAACTGCGTTCAGGCCCCCCATGGCAAAGGCGTTGCTCATGGCTACGCGGACCTTGCGCTCGCGCGCAACATTGGGCGTGACATCGAGATCGCACTGGGGGTCTGGCTCGCGATAGTTGGCGGTCGGCGGCACAACACCCTCGCGGATAGCCATCACACAGGCGATCACTTCAAGCGCACTCGATCCACCGAGACAATGCCCGTGGGTGGACTTGGTGGAAGAGACGGACAGCGAATTAGCATGGTCACCAAAGGCGCGCCTGATCGCCGCGGTTTCGATTTCGTCGTTGGCCTTGGTGCCGGTGCCGTGCGCGTTTAGGTAGTCGACATCCTCGGGATTTAGGCCGGCATCGGCAAGGCAGGCGCGCATCGCCGCCTCCGGCCCGTGGACCGCAGGCGCGGCGATGTGGAAGGCATCGGCGGAAAGGCCGACGCCGGCGATCTCGGCAAGAATCGTTGCACCGCGGGCAGTGGCATGCTCATAGCTTTCCAGCACGAACATGGCCGCACCCTCGCCTAGCACCACGCCCCTCCTGTCGGCGGAGAAGGGCCGGCAAGTATCGGGAGCGAGTACGCGCATCGCTTCCCATGCCTTCACCACAAAAAACACGAATGGTGTGTCGCTGCCACCGGCAAGCATCACGTCGGCCCGCCCGAACCTGATCTGGTCGACGGCCGAGGCGATCGCATGGTTGGCCGAGGCGCAAGCGGAGGTTGCGGCGAAAACCGGCCCGCGCAGGCCTAGGTTCATGCTGACGTGGCAGGCAGCTGCGCTCGGCATCAGCTTTACACCAGTCAAGAGATCCATGCGGGTCGCGCCGCCCAAAAGCAGGGAGCGGTAGGCTTTTTCCGTCGCGTCCCAGCCGCCGAAGCCGACGCCCACTGTCGCGCCGAAGCGGTGGGCGTTTCTCTCATCGCAGGAAAGTCCCGCCTGTCGCATGGCCTCGCGCGCGGCAAGCACGGCAAGCAGGCTGAAGCGGGCCATGGAGACGAGCTGCCTGCGGTCGATGTCGTGCTCAGGCAGCGCCTTAATCTCAGCACCGATCGTACCCTTCAGCTCATGAAGCTCTGCGTTGACTATCGGGCCAATGGCGGAGCGGCCTTCGCGCATCCCCGTCCAGATAGAGGCGGCGTCGGAGCCCAATCCGCAGAGCCCGCCTATTCCGGTGATGACGACGCGCCTGTGCATTCAAGCCACCTGAGCAAGCAAGGCACGCATCGCTTTCACCATGTCGCCGACATTCTGAAGATCCGACCACGCCTCGGCCGAGTTCATTTCGATCTTGATGCCGTAGGCTTGCTCCAGGTCCCAGAGGACGTCCGCTAATCCCAGGGAATCGATACCGAGCGCGGTCAGTTCGGTGGCAGTCGTTATATCACCTGCGATGGATGGGGTCGTTCCTCCACCGTTCTCCGATTCGACGCGCTTCTTGACTATGGCAATAATTTCCGTCGTGAGTTGGTCAGCCATTTTGTACCTTTCCATTTCAGCTTGTTTTGAGCGTGGATGCGGCTCAACTCCTGAGCGGGCAGAGTCGCGGAAGTAGCCATTCAGCTTGTGCAACCGACAAAGCCCAATGGTCATAAGAGCCGAATGAATTTCGGCCGGTCTGCGGGGTAGGAGCCGATGACGAGTAATCTCGCCAGCACCCCGATGTTGCGCCAGCATATCGAGGATCTGCGGTGTCCAAAAATGGATTGGCCTGTCGTCAAAGGTCGCGCCAGTGCACCATTTGGAACTTCACAAATACTTCCCTCTTCATAGTTCCGGGCCGTTTCGGTCGATCAGGGTGCCGGACGGCCACTCGTCCATCGAGCTTCCAATGGGCACAACGAAGAGGAGTACGTCCTCGACGCGGGTGGGGGGCAGGTCGAGATAGATATCTGCGAGGGTCGACCGTATGCGAACGCCTGACACAATCGTCGCCACACCGCCTCGGCAGAACCTCTCCATATGGTTGCGCATCGCGTGCCGAACCGTGCCGAAAGCGAATGGAACCCGAAGCTGCTGCAGCACTGGAAACACACCGCTCAGTGAAAAGCCGATTCCGTGTCGCTCAAGATCCGGACGGACCCCATACAACCCCAGTTCGGCCACTAATAGATCGGCCTCGCCAACTTTAATGAACCGGCGCAGTATGCCGACATGAGCCGCTACGCCTTGCGCGTCGTAGCCGATTGCTCGGAATTCCGGCCTCGCACCGGCCCAGCTGCGGCCGCCTTCGAATGGCTTTGCATTGAAGGCCCCAGTCCGCCCATAGCTCTCTCGGAAGAAGTCGGAGAGTTCGGCATGGTCGGTGAGTTGCAAATCATTTTCCCAGCACAACCGCCACCTTACTTCAGAGCGCATGGAACGACCTCGTCTTTATTGCTGTTTTTGAGGTAAGCGCCTTTGCATGAAGAGCTTGTCGCATCAAAATGCCCCTCGGAGCTGATGCAGACGTCGACAACTTCCTTCAAGGGCTTCCTTGAATTGCCCCTATGCGACGTTCTGCAAACCCGGTAAAATCGTTTGTTTCGATTTGACGCATCCACATTATGGATAGCTTTAGGATCGGAATGGACATCAACGAAGCCGCGCGCGCTGGGTCAGCTTCATCCTCCCCGCACCAACGTATCGTCATTGCCAAGCCGTTCTCGCCAAAACGGGCCATCCATACTCGTCCTGCTAGGGGCACATCAGGCGAAGGTCATGTCAGCGGAAATTCTGCCGGTCCTTCCTCGAATTGACGCTCTTGTTGTCGGCGAGGCGGAGGCACGCGTTCCGCTGTTGCTTGGTGATATCCGCGCTCGCGAATCAGCGCCAATGGTGGGTGGCCACAGCGCGGTGCCCGCCAGCACGGGAAAATCTGCCTACTGTGCGCGTAATTTGCTCAGGGTCGATTCTAGATTATTTAGATGTGCTCCATCGTCCCTGCGCCTGTTTCTTCGTCACAGCGACGCTTAAACAAGGCCGATCCGGCATGGTCAAAAAACTATGCCGAGTTTATAGCCCGGTGACCGCTATAGGGACCTACATCGGGGCCACAACTCGCCAGCAAGCAGGGTGAAGCGTCAACGCCATGCTGCCACGCTGCCGGCTCGCCCCCTGCTCAACTGCTGCAGGCAGCTTTTGTGGCCTCTCGTCGCGGCGTTCAAAACCCAACCGAAACCGCTCGCAGCCTGACAAGCTTCATTGTCACGACCGACTATGGACAAATGCCGCGCAACGGTCGGGCGACCTCAATACTGAGCCTGCTGACCGCAGTATTGATCAAGATGATATTGAGCGACACAGCCGCATCTGGCCAAGTGGACGGCGGACATCGTTTCTGGAGTAGGTTCTCCTGCTCCTATTCAGCTGTCTCGCTTAGGTTCAAATCATCGCTATGCCGCCATTGACGTGAATGGTCTGGCCGGTGACGTAAGCCGCCTCGTTGGAGGCGAGGTAGGCGACCGCGGACGCGACCTCGGCGCTGATGCCCATGCGCCGGGTCGGGATCGAAGCCATGATCGCTTCTTTCTGCTTGTCGTTGAGCTTGTCGGTCATGGCGGATTCGATGAAGCCCGGGGCGACGCAGTTGACGGTGATGTTGCGAGTGGCAATCTCCTGCGCCAACGACTTGGAAAAGCCGATCATGCCGGCCTTGGAGGCACCGTAATTGGCCTGGCCGGGATTGCCGGTGACTCCGGTCACCGAGGTGATGTTGATGATGCGGCCATGGTGGCGGCGCATCATCGGATGGGTCAGTTCGCGGGTCAGCCGGAACACGGCGGTGAGGTTGACCTCGATCACGGAATCCCAGTCGGCATCCGACATGCGCACGAACAGGCCGTCCTTGGTGATGCCGGCATTGTTGACCAGGATATCGACGCCTTCTAGGTCGGCCTCCGCCTTCTGGCCGAGCGCCTTGACTGCATCGCGGTTGGTCAGGTCCGCGGGAAACAGTTTTACCCGATCGCCGAGTTCACTGGCCAGCGTCTCGAGCTTTTCGACGCGGGTGCCGTGCAGGCCAACGATCGCGCCCTGGCTGTGCAGCACCCTGGCGATCGCCTCGCCGATGCCTCCCGATGCGCCGGTGACGAGCGCCTTGCGGCCGGTCAGTTCGAACATTTTTTTGTCTCCTGATTTCAAAGAACACGCTTCACTCGGTGAGGTCAAATTGCCAGCTGGCTGTCCAAGCGCCGCCAGCGCACGCGAGCTAACTACCTGCGCCCGCTTGGCGCCCTTTTCCGTGCACAATCTCGAAGCCAGCCCCAGCGTCGGTTTAGCTTCGGAGATCACCAACTGGCCGCAGACATTGTCGTTAGCGATCTGGCATGAACGATTGCCAGCTGCTTGGCCGGTTTCAGCGCAAGCGATTTCGGCATCGCCCTGCTGCAGTTCGATGAGAGTTTGGCGCGGCTTTGCCGGCGCGTTTCGTAATCCTTGTTCGCTCGGCCTGCAAGGCACGCGCTACGCGAATGTATTTAAACTGTCACGCAAAAATATCGGCCGCGGCAGCACGGGCAGCGGCTCTTTTCGGTCTTTCCTGACGCCATCACTGGCTACAAGGACATCGCGATACGTTCGCGATCATCGGAGTTGAACCAGCGCACGTTTCGCAGAACAAGCGGGCAAAGGCTCGCAGTCCTTTCGCGGATTACACCAAGGAAGCTATGGGGGACGACCGACTGGTCGAAACCGCGATGGCGAAAAACCGAAGGCCATCGCATGCCTCTGCTTACGGAAAAAATTGCAACACGTCCGTTGGCAAGCACGTTGTCGTCGACAGGTTCTCGACAGCTTTCCTGTGTCAGATCCGCCCAGCTTCAAACGAGATTCCAGTGCTGAAAGTGAGAACGGATGGATTTCACCTCGACCAAGCGGGTGCGTGGGCAATCGAACACGGCTGGCACGCGTAACAGCTCACCATCGGCTCGGCCCGCAGTCGGCCTTTGAGCGGCAACTGAGCGAGATAGCTAATGCAGGCGAAGATGGCAAAACAGCGCCTGCCGGCTCGGCGCCGCAGCCGGCGCAGTCAACTGGGCTTCGTGGGAAGCGGCAGCCTCTCGATTCCGACGATGTTGCCCTTCGGGGCTTGAGAAGGCCCTCGAGGGCGGCGGGACCGCCGCGGGCACCGCAAGGAAGCATGCAGGTATCCTTCGCAACTTTGCCAGCTGGCTCATCGCAAATAAAAAAGATCCCATTCACGGTCGGCTCGCCTAGTCTTCGCCGCTTTGGCCGCTGGCTCATCAAAAATAGAAAGGATCCCATTCACGGTCGACTCGCTCACGAGTCGACCACCTCGGAGCCGATCGGCAAAGGCTGCGAGAACGGCTGTGGGAGGAGCGCTTGCCGCACGAGCGGTAGGAACGGGAAGCTCGGCAGTAGCGAAGCCGTTCGCGAGCGCGCCCTCAACAGCGCCGTAGCGAGCGATCGGCTTTGCGGGGGTCATCGACAGTTCGCCGGTAGGTTGTTAATCACGCCAACCTGTTTCGAAGGAGGTGACCGACGAGATGATGAGTCTGCGCGCGCTCCCGGGAAGGCTCCAGCTTCCGATCTCCAGGTGCGAGCTCGCAGCTGATCCAATTGATCGACTTGCCCGCACTTGGCGTGCTCCCGGTGCTCCTGTCCCGGATGGTCGCATACGCCGAACATCATCTCCAGCGGGTGAACCGGACGGCACCGTCAGTGATCATACCGGTACGAATCCGTCGAGCCCCTCACCGGCGATAGGAAGCGGCGCGCCTAGGTCGTCGGAATATTCACCAACGACGACACTGTCGTCCGCCTTGCGGGCGCGATCCTGCTCGAACGTAGCGATGAATTGGCCATGCAGCGCGCCAGATAGATGACGCTGAAACCATCAGCCAAATGAGCGATGATCCTCTCATCAGCCTGCTGGGAGTGGCGCGCTGATGTCTTACTGACCGTTTGCGCCGTCTATCAGCAGCCCGTCTTGGTATCGCAACGATCCCTTGGCTACAGCAGCGGCGACCGCCGTTGAAATCAATTGCCTCAATTGCGCGCTTGCGGCTTTGAAGCCCAGCATCCTGGCAATGCTCGTTCCAATTTCGGCCTCCGTCGCGCCGAGATTGGATCTGACCACCTCGATGGCTCCTTGGGCAACTTCCTCCGACGAGATCATTTCGGGCCTACGCAATCCAGGGGACATGACGCCGCTGCGGTCCCGTAGCTGAATAGGCGCGCCAGGCTTGAAGCAGAAGTCGCCTCGCCGCGCCACCGCTCCCCGCGCTTCGGCGACAACAAGCCCACGCTCAATTGCGTCCTGAATTCGACCGCCGGCCCGCTGTAGGCCCCACGCATCCCGGATACGCGATACGACCTCGTCGAGATGGATTGGCGTCTCCGCAGCCACGACTTGCTCGACCAGCCCAGCCAGAAGACCGGTGGGCGTCTCGTGAAGTTCAAACTGGCCGGGCGGTTTCTGTACACTGGCTTCCGCGTAGGCCCGATCGGGTTCCGCGGCTCCGTTCGCGGTTTCCAAGCCGATTTCGGTGACGCTACCTCGGTCGACCGTCACGACTTGTACAGCCGCCGCGCGACTTCTCTGGTTTCCCAACTCCGCCCGTTCAGCAAGTTCTCTCGTTGCAGCCTCGATCGCCGCCACCGTCCGCTCGAGCTGCTCGCGCGGGCGTTGGAACCAATCGGCGCTCCAGATGCGATGTATGATCCAGCCATGGTCTTCGAGCACAGCCTGTCGCAGCCGATCCCGATCTCTGGCGGAGCGCGAGGAGTGATACTCGGCGCCGTCGCATTCGATCCCAATTAGATAGCGCCCTGGCCGCTCCGGATCAGCAACTGCAAGATCGATGAAGAAGCCTGCGATACCCACCTGCGCATGGACCTGATAGCCTCTTTCGATCAATGCGTTGGCCACCTGTTCCTCGAAGATGGAATCCATCTCTCGGGTCGTCGTCTGCGCAAGCGAGATACGTCCGGTCCTCGCGTAGTGCAAAAAGAGCTTGAAGGCGAAGACGCCCTTGCCCTTTGCTCGCTCTAGGTCGATGTCCTCATCTGTTATGGACGCGTACACCTCACAAGCTCGCTTGGCCCGGCTTATGAGGACGTTGAGACGACGCTCGCCGCCTTCCGAACCGAGTGGGCCGAAGCGCATGGCCATGTAACCCTGCGCATTCTTCGCGTACCCTACCGAGATCATGATCACATCCCGCTCGTCGCCTTGAACGTTCTCCAGGTTCTTGACGAAAAACGGCTCGCTCGGATGGGCGTGGAAGAATTCTTCCGTATCCGGATTCAACCGCCGCAGCGCTTCGAGCTCATCTTGGATCGCACGGCGTTGGCTGACCGAAAAAGTCGCAACACCAAGAGACTCTTGCGGATTCGACTTCGCATGACGGATGATCGCTTCTGCTACAGCCCGCGCCTCAATCGGGTTCGTCCCTGTCCCGCCTGAATCGAACACTCCGTCCGGCACGTGATGGAACCGCAGCCCCATGCCGGCCTCTTGGGTATACGGACTTGGAACGATGAAGAGCCGGTTCTCGTAGAACTGGCTATTCGACACGGCGATGAGCGATTGATGTCGGCTGCGATAGTGCCAGCGAAGCATGCGCTGTGGCAAACCGCGGGCCGTGAAGAGCCCGAGAATGCTCTCGATGTCAGCAACCTGCGCACCCTCGCCCTCGTCATCTTCTGATTGCGAGCCCGTCATCTTCGCAAAGAATGTCGTCGGCGGCAGCTGGCGTTCATCACCAACGACGACCACCTGGTTCGCTCTGGCAATTGCGCCGAGTGCGTCCACCGGCTGGATCTGAGACGCTTCGTCCATAACCAGGAGGTCGAACGACATTCGACCGGGCGACAAGAACTGCGCCACCGAAAGTGGGCTCATCATGAATACCGGCTTCAACGCCTGGACAGCGGGCCCTGCCCTCAGCATCAACTGCCGGATAGGCATATGGCCTCTTTTGCGCGCCATCTCAGATCGAAGCAAACCGACAGGACCAGCTCCGCCATCCCTCGACGGGATCTTGCGATGATGCGCGGTTACGACCTCGATGGCGCTAGCCTTGATCCTCTGCCGGTCCAAATCCGCAAAGTCGCGGACAGCCCTCGAATGTAGCTCGCCGTCAAACCTGCCGAGCTCTGGCTCCTTATTCGCCATCGCCGTGAGCATTTTCTCGTAAAAGCTCATGTCGAAGACCGATCGCGCCGATGCGATTGGAACCTGGCCGTTGGCTAGGCCGCCGATCAACTGTCCTAGTCCCGCCTTTTGGGCGCTCTCAGATCGTTCTTCGTAGGCAACCCATTTCGAGAGCTGTTCCTGATGCTCGACCCAGCCCTCCAATCGGGCAATCAACTCGGCAATCACGACCTCAGAGAAATCGCCTACTCCGAACAAAGACGAAGCATCCGCTTTCAAATCCTCCGCAAGCGCCTTCAACTGCAGCGCCGCGGCTTGGGTCGCTTCTCGCGTCGCACGAGCCGATTTTGCGATCTCGACCCTGTCAGACAGACGCGCGACCAGATGTCGGAGTGCGCTATTGTTTTTCAACCAGAGTTCAGCCTGCGTAAGCGCGACCCAGTTGGATCCTCGGCCGAGCCAAGATGAGCCGAATGCGGACCTGCCAAGGCCTTCAGCAGCATCGATCTCTTGAGCAAGCTTCTGCAGCGCGCCCAGGCGCCGTACAAGCTCCAGCCGATGCGACAACTGATCTGGCACTCTGGCCAGAACCACTCGAGACGCTTCGTCCGCTTGAGCCACGGATCGCGCCTTGACCTCCATCAGCTGCAGCGAAGCCCGCTCGGCGGAAGCCACATCACCCAGCACGGACGGCGCGAGGTGGCCGAGATCGTTCCAGAAACCCTCGATCATCGGCCGGCCGATATCGATCACCTTGCGAACCCGGACCGCCCGCGCGCCCGCTTCGGCGCGCTCGGCCATCCGACCAGCAATAAGTCGCGGTTCCGAGCCAAGCCCCCTTAGCGTGCGCATCCATTCCACTAGAGCTAAGAGCGGTGCCGACGAGGATTTCTCACGGCGCCAATCTGCTCCAAAGGCGGAACGACCAAATGCGTCGCCATCACGAACCCTTGCGGCCGCGGCTTGCCCCTTCATCAACAAGTCTAGGAGACGCACTGTCTCCGTCGACGGCGCGTTGGGATCGACCAGAAGGGACCGCAGAAGGGCTTTGGCGCGACGGTAGTCGCCACTCAACGCCTTCAACAGTCCCGTATGGGTGGCGAGGGCTTGCCTTGTCGGTGCTACGTCCGTATTCCAGGCAGCATCGACAACTTTTCCCTTCAGTTCTGCTTGAACCGCCTCAAGCGCCGCGACGCTCTCGGCAAGCTCCGCCGCTTGTTCAAGTCCTGAGTCCCAAACGGTTGCCGCAAACGCTTCGGGGCTTGCGTCAGGGGCGGCCGCTACTCTCTCCCCAGTCACGATTAGTCTAACGAGACCTGCCAGCGTGTCTGGTACAACCGTTGACCCTAGCTCTTGGTTCAACCGCTCCGCTTCATCCCGCAAGCGCGGGAGCAGAACGGTCAGCTGGTGCGCGCGAACAAAGCCGTCTTTGGGAAAGTCCGATGGCAGTGTTGCAAGCTCTGTCTCGAGATCTTCAATTGGCGTGTCGATCGCCGTCGCCGCCAAATGCTGCGAAAGGTCTTCGAATTTGCGGGCGAAATCCGATCCTGTCCAAAGAAGTGATGCAATCTCCTTAGGATGGTCATCCCACACCGGTGAGACCAACGCGTCGGCGGGGAGCTCTGGTGCGGACGCGAGCAGTTCTGCACGATCTTCTATGTCGCCGCTGTCGCTGAGAATTCGCGGGGCCTCGGCTTCGATCCGCGCGGCAATGTCGATCAGCTTTGCCTGCACGGCCTTCGCCTGATCGAGCAACGACCCGATGCGCGGGACGAGCCGCTCGACGGTGGTTGGCAGTACGACATCCAAGCCTACCCCTCTCCAGGGGTGGTGGATGGGTAGCCCGATTTCGTTGATCCGTTGAGAGACCTCGTCCAGAAGCTTCCGGCGTGACGAAACGCCTTCACTCGTCCAATCGGTGGCACCTTCGAGCTCGATATCTACGGGCTTTTGCCCGTTCTGCCTCAGCCGGGTTAGCTGGCCGAAAACCTGGTAAGGGGTCAGGGAGGATGCGCCGAACGGAACATGCATCCGGTCGGCATGCGCATTGAGCTTGTCGCGCGCCTGCGACAACTGATCAGTGAGCGCAGACGGGAATTGTCCTCGAGGCGATCCGAGCTGCCAGGTACGACGCAGCTCCTCCAGCATCATGCGCTTGTTCGCCTTGTTGCTGTGGAGCTCCAGACACACGTCCCCTACCCCGGCATTGTCGAGGCGGCGCTTCACGACCTCCAGCGCGGCCATTTTTTCGGCAACGAAAAGCACGGTCTTTCCGTCGGCCACGGCCGACGCGATAACGTTTGCAATTGTCTGCGATTTTCCTGTGCCGGGGGGACCTTGGATCACAAGATCGCGTCCCTTTCTTACGTCGTGGATCGCGAGCGTCTGGGAACTGTCGCTGTCGACGATATGCAACATCTCCGCAGGCGCGATGTGCGGATCAATCGCGATATCATCCGACATCAACGGCTCGCGTGCTTCAAAGCCGTCTGAAAGGAGCGAGCAGATCTTCGGCTGCTCGATGATCTTGGAGCCCTCGGGCCAGATCTCGGGATCAAGGTCCCGGTACATCAAGAACTTCGCGAACGAAAAGAAGCCCAGGACCATGTCGTCCCGGAGCACCTCCCAACCCTCTTTGGTTGAAACCGCTTCGGCCACGGCACTGAGATACTTTGAGGCGTCGAAGTCGTCTCCCGCGTCGAAGCTCGGCATGGCGAGCTTGTGCATCCGATCGAGATAGAGCTCGAGGGAAAGGTTCGCGCTCTGATCCTCTGGCCTGGCGCGTAGCCGGAACTTCTCTCCAGCCGTTCCTCGCTCGAGCCGGACCGGCACCAAAATGAGCGGCGCTTGACGAATGTTTTCTTTGTTGTTGGGATCAATCCACTTCAGCATCCCCAGAGCTAAAAAGAGGATGTTGACGCCCTGCTCCTCTTCTAGAGTCCTGGCATCATGGTAGAGATCAAGAAGTCGACGTTGTAGCCCGGTTGGGGTCATCCGCGTCTGCAGTTTGGTGTCTGAATGTCGCGCAGACACCCCCCTATCGTCGACGTCATCGTCCTCTGGCTGAGCAAGGGAAATGGGGGAGAAATCAATGTCGTCTTCCGTGGCGGTACTTTCTTGGCCTGCCCTCGGTCTATCGGGCTTGCCGGCGAGGAAGGTAAAAACCTTCCCTTCGTTCGCCAGCAAACGATAGACCTCGGATGACCGCTCATCGACGATGTCGATCGTTTTCGCGCTCTTGGAAAACCGCGGCACGTTCAATAGCCGGTTGCGGGCGGAAAGATCGAGCAACTCCATCCTGGCGCGCTCGAGTTTCTCCTTCAGAGGCAGGTCGCTTTGGAAGACCGATTTTTCGACGTCAGACAACTACACCCCCCGCGCAGAACGAAACACATAGAACCTACGCAATGGCAGTCGCAACAAAAAAACCAGCCGCTTCTGAAATTTGTGAATAAAAGGTTTCATGCCGGCTAGGCCTCAATATTTGTGAAACCGATCCGACGGGCTGCCTTCCCTCAAATCTCAAGCAATAGCTCCACTCCGGACGTATGGAACAATTGCCCAACCCAGAGACGCAATAGCACCACCTTTTTGGCCCTGCTTGTCTCTCTTTTGTTCCAACCAACAGCACCAACCAACACTGTTTGGAACTTAATGATCTTATTGGAAAACTTTCAGATTCCGCGGTCGCAAGCTCTGGCGAGCACTCGGCTGCCATCTGACAACACGATCTCTCCCGGGCGCCGTAAGGTTACCAGCGGGCGTGGAAGATTTCACTTTCTGCGCCCCTTACTTGATACCCTTAGTGTAGGATGGTGATATGCCTCTTCTCAAGCCGCGAGCTCGACTGTATACAGAGAAAATTGGCTCTCGCCAGGCTGGCGTCGCATTCCGTCCTCTATTAGTAAAACAATAATTCGTGCAGGATTGGATTCGGCCGATCGGCCCTTTGAAATATGGTCGGAGACAACTAGCTGCTTGGGTAATTTGTGGAGCATCGAATTGGCTGACGAAGATCATAACCACTTGGGATCAGTCATCGAGCTCACGGCCAACATTGTTTCAGCTTATGTCAGCAAAAACGCCGTTCCTGTATCATCGCTGCCGGATCTCATCGAGAGTGTGAATTCGTCGTTGGCACGTATTGGTCGGCCGATCGAACCTGAAAAGCCAACACAGCCCCCTGCCGTTAACCCCAAGCGATCAGTGACGCCAGACTATATAATCTGCCTCGAGGACGGAAAGAAGTTCAGGTCGCTCAAGCGACACCTGACCACTCATTTCGGCCTCACACCCGACGAGTATCGGGAAAAATGGGGGCTGCCGCACAACTATCCGATGGTAGCTCCGAATTATTCGCAGAGCCGTTCGGTTCTCGCCAAATCGATCGGACTTGGACGTAAGGCAGCCGCGGCAGATAAGGCGCCGGCGAAGAAGGGAAAGACACGGTAGGTCAGGCACGCCTTTTCTCGTTCGGGGAGCTAGCAGTTGAAGAACGATCGGCAATCCCACCGACACCGGTCGCGCCTAGGGCGCGGGCGGCGAAGCTTCCTCGGCCACGTTTCCCGCGGCCGGACCGTTGCCATCGTATCCCTAGCAGTCGCTGGCCTGTCTGCTTCAGCCTACGCCCTTTTTTCCCTAACGGGAGGCAACCACAGGGAACTTGGCTCAGTGATCGCCGACTGGACCACTGCAAGCCGACCGACCATCATGGGGACGGCCTCGGTTGTGGATGGTGACACGGTCGAGATCCACGGTCAGCGTATCCGTTTCAACGGTATCGATGCACCCGAAAGCCGGCAGCTGTGCAAAGATGCTAATGGCCTGGATTATCCCTGCGGGCGTCGATCCGCCGAGGCCCTAGACACCTTTTTGGCCGTGTCTCGTCCAGCACAATGCACGTTCGTGGCATGGGACAGGTATCACCGCTTCGTCGGCGATTGTCGCCGGGCCGATGGCGCCAGTGTTGGTTCCTGGATGGTCAAACACGGTCAGGCTCTGGATTGGCCTCGCTACAGCCACGGCGCGTATGCTGAACAGCAGGCGCAAGCGAAAGCAGCGAAAGTCGGATTGTGGACTGGTGAGTTCGAAGCGCCATGGGACTGGCGCGCCGATCATTCTGACGATCCAAAGCCGTCAACGAACCGCAAGTTGGGTGTGATCACCCCAAGTAAGATAGCGCAGAGCTATTCCTGCCAGCCTCGACGCTACTGCTCTCAGATTTCCTCCTGCGAAGAGGCGCATTGGTACCTTAACAATTGCTCATGGGGCAGGAAGCTGGACCGTGATGGCGACGGGATTCCTTGCGAGGGCCTCTGCTGATCTGTCGGGGCGCGGATCGGGCCAGCTTCGCTCGTTTAGAAACCAGCCGTCAGGCTCCGCTGCCCCGCCGAAGGCGACGACGTTCGGGCTGCGCCATGCACTTGGGCCAATGCTAATATAGCCTGGCAAAATGGCTGACTGACATTCGTTTTCGAGAATTCAACGAGTTCATTCAGCCCGCTCGCGCTAGACAGACGCAATGCCTCATATCGGCAGATCGGAATCTGCCGATTGTTTTTGAACCGCCTGTCGGGGCCGCCGCTTTTGTTTGGATGTGCCCAAGTATGTCCTACGACCTGAGCATCGGACGGAACTTGGCCGGTCTCGATGAAATTGCTCGGTGCAAATTGGGTTCGAAGGTCGCCATAGCCGACCGCGCCGTACCGGTTTCCGTCCTTTATAAGGACAAGGTCCGGCATGAAATAGAGCACTTGTCGGCCAACGTGAATTGAAGGCGGCGTGACATTGCTGCGAACAACGATCGGTAAGGTGCTTGCAAGTGTCGTCGGCTTTTTATCGACCAGCATGCTAGCGCCGGCGTTGCGCTTCCAAGTCGTCAGATCCTCGATCTTGCCCCCTGCCGCCACATGCCACCTTCCGGCGCAACCGGTGAGCGTCTCGAAAGCGGCCACCAGCCTACCATAGGCAGCCTCGGCGTCTTGTTCCAGATCATAGAAAAGCACGCTCACCCGGCGATAGCCGTCAAACCATTTGCCTATCAGCATGCCCGGTAGAAAGGCACCTGTCCCCAGCACCGGCCCTACACCTCCGATCGCTTTGCCGACGAGGAAGCCTACGATGCCGAATAAGACTGCCAGTATCACGGAGAGCCGCCTTTGGGACTGCCTGGCATTGATTTCGTCCAGCACATCGGAAGAGGTCTCATCGCGCATGTCCATCACGTCGCCGGACTCGATCTCCCTCATCATGACACCATCGGCGACGTATTCCGGCGCTGACGGTTGCGGCTGTATCTGCGGCGTTTGAGGCGCCGGCTGTCGAGCGATGTTTTTTGCGCCGGCCTTTCCGAGCGTGCCGCGATAATAGAGACCGCCAACGCCGGCATGAATGTAATGGCCCCGTGGCCCTGTCCCGATCCGAAGGCCCTTCACGCCGACGGAGACGCCAACGCCGCCCGATGAAAAGTTGAACCGGAACGGTCCTGCGCTGACCGATTTGCGAAGGTAAAAACCCATCCCCCTGAGCCCCCATCTGATTGCTGTGAACGCTAGGTCACAACCATTCTTTCCCACTCATGACTTCGATCCCTGAGCCGGCGCGAGGTCCGTTTCGTGGGAACGCTGTCTCACCCTAATTTCAATTCGCCGTCTTGCCTTCACGTTACCAGTCTGCGCTCCGTTCGTCAGATGGTCCCCAGGCAGGATCAACTGCCCCCCCGACATCGGCAGGATCGTGAAACCATCCAGGTCGTGCATCTCGCTGAGTACACGGGTAACCGAAATCGCACGCGCAAGTCCAAGGCCCGCATTGTCGGCGGGGCGAAGGGAACCAACCTCAATTTTGCCGGCCAAAACCGACTGCAGCCCCTTGTCCATATTCGATGACTCGCCGGACATTGCCTGCTCGTCCGTGTGACCGATCACTTCGATCACGTCGACACCGTATGATGTTGCAATGCCCGCAATCGTCTTCGAGAGATCGCGCAGCTTCGTTTTGAACCGACCGGAAAGCTCCGCGCTTCCTGTATCAAAGTTATAGCCATCGAGTTCGCTAAGACTGATGATCGGCGGCCAATCGTGTGGTTTTGCAGCCATGACAGGCTGTTCGGCTTTCTTCAGCGCTTCCGAAAGGTCATTCGATGTCTTGCCAGCGCCGACATAGCCAAACTCCTTCAGCACTTTCATATGCTCGATCATCACGTTGGCTTGCGCGGGGTCGACGTGATTGTCTGTAAGGATTTTGGTGACCCGGGCGTTTTTGGCCACTTCTTGGACCGTAAGGCCTGCCTTTTTGATCGTTTCCACGGCCTCTTTGGCCAGGACCAATTCACGCCATTCCTGGTCGGGCACATTGCCTCCCGTCGCCGGTTTGATCAATGCGTTCAGCTGGGCAAGCAGCCGCTTGTTTTCGTCGTCGAGCTTGCGAACCTTCTCCTCGACGGATTGGACAATCTTTTGCGCCTCCGCAGCCTCTTGCTCCTTCTTGTGTATGATGGCGCCGGCTGCCAACAGAAGGCAGAACACCAAAAGCAGCATTGTCTCGGCCATCGTCAAGCCAAGGATCAGCCCGCGGCCATAGCCCTTGCGCTCGAAAGCGACTGATGTTCCGCCGTCGCTCACCTGCCCCACCAACCGGATCTCCTCGGGGATTCAACCTTCTCTGTCTGGGGCGTGCCGCTCAAAGTTTCGAAGGAATCGTCGTGCGGGGTGTCGGAAATCTTGATTGGCGCCTCTTCGCCGACACTGGCGGGAGGCATCACCGGAGGCGTTGGGTCGATTGCTATTGGGCCGTTGGCGGAGTGGTTCGGGCGCGAGACCTGAAGACTCTTTTCCGCCAGCGTTGCAACGAGTTCACTGGTGTCCGTACTTTGCTTCTGCACTACCGCCGCAAGCGCCTCGGTCAATCGCTGCCCCGCCTGAACAGTCTCTGCGGTCTTCTCTGCCGCGGCTGCCGCCCGCTCCACGCCACTCGCCACCTTGGCGACTGCATCAGCCAGAGCTGTCATACGCGCTTGCTGTTCCTGGGAGGCGCTCTCAGTCTTCACCGCATACTGCGCAACAGCGCTGCCCAGAAGCTTCACCATTGGCGCCAGGTCGTTCTTCAGCACCTCGTCCGGGACGACAACCTTCTCTAGTTTCATGGCTACGCTGTCGGCTTGCGCACCAAGCTTGCTCACCGACGAGGACATCGAGCCGTTGGCCTTGTCGAGCAAATCGGCGGCCGCCTCGACACGCTGCGCGATTGACGAGAATTGACTTTCGACCTGACCGAAGTTGTCCTTGAGCGCATCGCTCAGTTTGCCTGACGCCTCCTGGACCGGTTTGATGGATTCCATCGCAATCTTGTCGAGGGCGGATCTAATATGCTCGCCGTTCCGCTCGGCCTGAACGGCAATCTCCGCGAAGCCTTCTTCCAGCATCTGGTGGCTGACGCGACGAAAGTCGGCAAATTCCCTGGTCACGCTTTCCATCTCGGCTCTGACCCGCCGCGTCATATCTGCGAGTTCGTGCCTTGCCGTTCGCTCAATATCGGCAGGATCGCGTCGCATCTGATTGTAGAAAATTCTGAGCGCAATGCCGGTGATCGTCGACGTAACAGCGATACCGAAGTTCCTGACGATGGTCTCGGTCGAGCCTTCCGAGCCAAACTGAAACAGCGAGACCCCGAGGCTCGTTAGAGTGAACAGGAAGCCCATGTAATAGAGGTTGTCGCCGGTCTGCTCGTCGTGCAGCCTAAGCTTCCCCGTGAAGACCGATACACCCAAATAGAAGAACATCAGGCAAACCGGTATGCCCGACCCCACTATTGGGTTCACACCCGACAGCTTGGCAATGGCGATGAAGATGCAGCCGCCAAAGGTCAGCGCCGCAAATACAACGAGCGGAAAGCCCGGATGGCCCAACAGGGCATTGTCGCGCTTCCTGGCCATCAGTTTAACCCCTCTAAGCCAACCAACTTCTCGAATTCTCCGTGATGGTTCTGGACCCATTGAGTCCAGAACTCGGCATGGTCGAGCGACTTGAATGGCTTCTTTGCCCGGTCGATGTAGAGAATTGTGACGCTCACCCCGTCGAGCGAGGTGCCATAGGTCCGATCGGCAGCGCTTGCGAGGTACTTCTGGTAGTCGAGCCCCGATCGATACTGCGAATAAAGCGCCGTATGCTCGATCATGTCTGACGCAACCACCAACCGCTTTGCACTGTCCTGTTTGGCGAGGCCGCTATCGAAGAGCGACAGTTTGATCTTCTGGATGCCGGCCATGATTGGAGACTGGCTTGCTGAGTCACCATTCGGAATTTGGTCAGGGAGTTTGCTCAAAGGATCACCAAAGGCGTCCTCCCACTTCTTCTGGCGTCGCGCCGGATTGTTCGTCCAACTGTCCACCGTTGACCCATCGCCCGGATTGCATCCATCGAACATCACTGTCAGGTCGCCGGGGGCAGAGTTCAGAGTGTAAATCCTCACATAGCCGCCGGACTCTACCTTTCCGATGGTTTTGCGGAACTCATTCTTCAGATCGGTCATCGTCGTTGCCGAAATCGGATCCGTGGCGTCGATGAGAACCGCCGTAAGACTGGTTGGCCCGCCCAACGGGCAATTCGTGCTGGCGTCGATCTGACCCTTACCCGATCTTGACCACATCCAGGCAAAGCCACCCAACATCGCGATGGACAGGATGCCAAGGACGACAGCCGCGAAGATCGTGCCTGCTTGGCCCGTCTTGCGTCTGCGAGACCGCCTAGCCATTCACGTTGTCCGGATGGAGCTTGTCGAGGTCGCGGTACTGCTCAATCCCCCGCTCGCATTCCTGACCGATGAGGCGGACCTGAGCGTTGAGCTCGTCCTGCGCCCCGCGGATCGATGCGCCGACGTCACCCTCGCTCCACTCCCCGTCACCCGAAATATGCGGTTTTATGCGGTCGAGTTTGTAAGCCGCCCCGAAATGCTTGGGGGCAGGCTCGGTCCTGGCCTGGATATTTGCCTCCCTGTACTTTGATAGAAGTTGGTTACAGGCTCGCTCCAACTGGTCCTGATGCTGCGCAAAAAGCGCTAGAAGCCTCGAGCGATGATCGACAATCGCGCGGTGCTCCCTACGGCGGCTGCCAAGTTCCTTGACGATCTCCTCAACCTTTTCGTTGTGGTCGTCGCGAACGTCTTGAAGCTCCTCAATCAGTTCCTTCTTGCGATCGATATAGTCCTCGCGCCTGGCGACCAGCCGATTTTCGACGCCGGCGTACCCGGGATAAGGATCGAACACGAACCAGCCGTCGATAAACGCGAAAATCGAGAACATGAGGCCGATGGCGAAGAGCAACCATGACTTCACGTCTGTGAGGCCCGCTGGATTCGCGATCATATTGCGAATGACCTCTGTGCCGGCACCATCCGCGAGCGAGCCACTCACCTCTCGATAGTGCGCCAATGCGAGGTTTATGGTGACGGCCAGGGCGACGTAAAAAATGATCGATACTATCCCCACCAGCTTTCCTAGCACCGCCCGGTGGGTGACCAGGCGAGCGCAGAAAACCGACAGTAGCAAGGCAGCGCCGATGTTGATGAAGGAGAATGCCGCGGCCTCGAGAATACCGCCAAACAGACCCTGCTCGTTACCCTTGGCAAGGAAACTGCCGTTCATTGCGGTCTCGATAAGAAACAGAAACAGCAATAGCGAGAGCCTAAAGACGTGAGCCGCCCCGTGCTGAACCCGCGCGGCACGAACCAATCCGTGCTTTCCCTTAAACCAAGCGTGCTCTTTCTCTGCGTCGTTGAGAGCCCTTCTCAGTCCGTGGAGTTCGTCCAGACCGACGGCTACAGAAGCCTTGAAGTCCGACACGCTCGCTGCGTTCGCCTGGCGGATCAGACCGAACTGTTCTTCGAAATCCAGGCCGGCGAGGCGCCCGCCGAGAAGCTGCAAACTGTCCTCGAGAGTATGATAGGAAGCCTTCTTCTCGTCCTCGACTCGTTCGATGATGGCATGTTCGACATCATCGAGATTCTTGGCGGTCTTTGGCGGCTGGTTCGCCTCGCCACGTTCCTTCCCGCGACCAGCGAGATCCATATCGCGATCAATCTTTGCGACGTCTAAGCTACTGAAAAGCTGGGTACTCGCACGAAAATCATGGTTGGACTCGCGCAGAGACTCGCGCAACCTATTTAGTTTTTCGAATTTAGAACCCACGCCCTACTACCCGACCCCGTATAGCCCGCAGCATAGTGCTTCTATGCACAGTGGAAGCAAAGGGCAACAGCGCATCCACAAATGTCCACTTGGTTGTCACGGGTGTGACTTGTCGCCGTGCCCTTTTAACGGTTCACGCCCCCTTGTTGCCCGCGACTGCCAAAGTTGCGGATAATGTGAAGCTCGGCCACCCTGGCAACTGGGACGATGGACCAGCGATCCGAGGGTCAGGGTTTAGGCATGGCCGCGGCTCCTGTCGAGCGACGACGTCCAGCTTTACGCGCGGTCAAGCCGCGAATGGAAGGAGCACCGAGCCTTGTCCCTGTGGTGAGCGGCGGAATTCCGGGTATTATTGCGCACCGCCGCGTGAAGCCCCGCTTTTCCATCTGACTCACTGGTTGCTGATCCAGTTTTTCGTTGTTGCAATTACCGAGCCTCAATCGAGCATAAAGCGTCACGCGCTCAGATGAAGCCCATTGGAAGGTTGGCATCGATCCCATCTGGAAAGGATCGGCCAAATGAGCGATGATCCCTGATCAGCCTGCCAGATCGCACGCTGATCAGCCTGGCCAATGCTAGAGAGCACGGCGACCAGTGCTGCCAACATGCCGAGGGGCACGACATATGGATGCTTCGAGAGTCATCGGGAATCGAACCCATCCACAGAAATATTTTGTTGGTATTTCCGTTGGTAGTCCTCACCACAGCGTGGCCGTAGTTGTTTGAAAATAAAGTTAGATTTCCTTCACTTGGATTCCGCCTCTGGGCACCATTTTTTTTAACAGATTCAAACGACTCCGATCTTCGCGGGGCGCATGCCAACGGCCAGTGGATCACAGCTGCGGTGTGAGTGCGCGCCTGAAAGAAATCGATTGCTTTGACGTGGCACAAGCTCAAGAATTCGAGCTGATGGAGGCAATCGGATGTTCAAAAATGTCCCAAAATCTGAGATCACGATCATAGGAAAGGATGGCGACGTCCGCCACACAACAAAAGCCATAATGGGCGACCCGATCGTGATTCCTGATCAGTCAGTTAGTATTTTTGCAGGTGACGAAATTCGGCGACTAATCCCAAGCGGTGCGGAAGAAACGTTTGAAGTTCTAGATCCAATTTTTTATCAATCTCATGGCCGCATTCCGGCGCACTATCAGGTGAAAATTCGTCGAAAAGGGATGCTCCCCCAGGGCACTGGCGGCAATTACACCATTCACGTGACCGGCTCGAACTCACGGGTGAATGTGAACTCAAGCGACAACTCCCATAACGTTGTTGTTGACCACAGTGTGTTTGGCAATGTCCGAACAGCGATCGAGAGTGGAGTATCGAACGAGGCGGATCGCACAGCGCTTTTAGCATTAGTCAGCACCATGGAGGCCGCGAGCGGTGATCGGAATTCTTACCTAAAGGCCTATCAGAACTTCATCGCTGCAGCAGCAAACCATGTAACTGTAATCGCGCCTTTCCTCGCGGGACTAGCGGCGCTGCTAGGAGGTTGACCGTGGATTTGAAATCCTTCGTTACTGAAAGCCTCTCTCAAATCTTAGATGGAATCAAAGAGGCTCAGCAGCGGCCTGGCGGCGATAATGTGGGCGCGGATGGCTATCTCGCAGGCCAAGGAAACTTGATCAGCGGTGGGACAAGCGGCTTTTTCACCCTTGTAGATTTTGATGTATCTGTGATCGCGGAAAGCCGAGAAGGCGGGAACAGCGTCCGCGTTTCGACTATTGAAGTCGATGATGGGTCATCAAAATCTGCATCGAACACCAGCAGAGTGAAGTTCACCGTCCATGTTCGCATTCCGAAGGGAGGTGCGAATCGAGATCGTAGTACCCAGTCGATGGGTAGAGCTGAAACCGATTTCGACGTGTTTAGTCGATAACTTGTCAGAGACCGAAAAAATACGGAGGGAGCCAATATGAATATCCGCCTTTCCCACGCCTCTGGAGTTGTCGGCGAAGCTACTGACATTTTGGCTGGTGGCGGCAGCACTAGAGATCGGTTGCTTTTGGCGGCGAAAATTATGCTCGGCATAGCACCGGGAGATTTTACCCAATTCCCAGAACTGAGCGTTCTATATGAAGGCATCCACAAGGCGTTAAGCAAAGTGACAGACGCTCGGGACGGAAGCTATGAGGCAACAGTTCGCGCGATGAGCGCACCTGCTATGACAAAGGTTGCTCAGGCAATTTTGGATTTGGATCGGGCGATCAGGTCAACGACTTAACGCTGGTTGGATGATCAGCGGCGCCAGCGGCTCGCGCGCCGCTAGCTTGTCCCACGGGCTGTCTTGCTTGAGGCGCAAAAAACTGATTGGCATGAAGGTAGGGCCGGCGCGACTAGGCCACATCTGCCCGAACAACGCATCCTTGCGGATCTCGCCGACTAGCCTTCACACCGGAGTTCGAGCTTCGCTCGCGCAACCCACAGCATCATGGCTGAAGACACTGAGAAGTTGGACGTTCGACAGCTTCATTCTGCCGAGTCCAGCGGGCGTTTCCACCACCATTTGATAAAGCGGGCGAACGCGACAATGCCGCCGATGATCGCGATGATGCTAGCGATTACGCCCAAAATCTGGGCGAGGTCGATTGTGACGGTCATAGCTTCTCCGATCGCACGGGAGGATGCGCGTTGCGTGTTGTTTCGTCGGAACTAACTAAAACGTATTTAGCGTGCGGATATTGCCCAATCACTAAATGTGCGCAAACGGTATCAGCGACGCATCGATTAGCAAACTGATTTAGCCGTGATCTTGGCGGGTTGGTAAGGCAACGAGCGCAAATAAAGCGCTTGACACGGTGGGTCGACAAACACGTGAACGAACCCACAACCAAATCGATAAAAGCGCCTTTATATCAAACGGTTGCTAATGTCCAGTAGAGCTAATACCCTCAGCCTAGCCGCATTTATCTCGTGAAGCATGGGGATCAGTCGCCTAGCCCCTGAGGGCCGAGGAGTACGCCACCAGCACCACAAAACAAGTCCAACACCGGCGATAGCGCTGACAATGGCAACGCCAAATTCGCACAGTCGGCGAGAAATTCGCTGTAGACCTCGCAACCGAACTATGAACTTTCGGGGCGCACGGTCTCCACGCCCAGCGAACCGATCGGAAGTGGCTGTAACAGTTCGGCTTCCGGCTTCGTCAGATTGAGCCAGGCGGACCAATCCTCAGGCTGAAGCACCACGACCTGCCGATTGTGATAGGGCGCGATATCCGGTCCAGGCTCGGTCGTCAGCATGGTGAAGCTGGGCGGCTTGTTGCCGACGGCTTCACGCCAAAGCCCGGCGATGGCCATGAACGGAGAGCCGTTCAGGGTGAAGCGATGCTTGGCCTTCGGGTACTTCGTGCCCGTGAATTCGAAGAAGGCGGATGCAGGAACGAGGCAGCGTTTGCTGCCGGCGAATTGCCGACCTTCGGAGCGGAAGTTGAACACCGGTCCGCCTTTTGGTCCGGCCGGTGGAAATCCGAACGTCATCGAAGCCAGTTCAACAACGCCGGCGTCGCCGGCGGCGCGCATGATCGGGGCCGGATCATTGATGTGGATGTCGTCCGCCTGCGGCAGGTCAAGTTCAGTCTGGTGGGTCGGGATCTCGAGGGCCAGCGACTCCAGCATCCGGCAATATTCAGCCCAGAGAATATGCTGCTCGTAGTCGTTGCACATAAAAGGCTCCTGCCCGGACTGTCCATCTACGATACGGCAAACGACGCAGCGATGAAAAGCAGCGGGCTAGGCGTCACGCTCAACCAGAATATCGGCCTCGATCGCCGCATTGACGAAGGCCGCGCGGGCATAATGCGCCTCTTTCAGGCCTTCAAGAACGCCAAGGCAGGCTTTGCGGGCGGCGACGTGATAGCGGCCTGTCTTCGCGGGCCAGCGGTTCATGAGGATGTCGGCGGCCTGCGCGACACGCTCCACCTTGTAGATCGTGTTTCTGGACCTGCCGAGCGCGACGCGGACCGGCTCTTCGAAACGCTGGTCTTGCATGCTTTCCCTCCGAACGCGTCCGCAAGTCAATTCGGCAGAGCCAGTTCGGTTCCACGGGCACGATCTGCCAACGCGCAAAACTCCGCCGGCCGAAATCATTTTGCGCGCATAGCCCAGATCGCGGATTTAGATTGCTTGGAGAACCCCTCTTCCTAGGGCAAACTGACTGCGGGGCTGCAGGAGGAGAAATGCGAGCACGCGCAGCTACGATCGGCGATCTCGAAGGTGTTTTCCGGGATTTGTCCACGCGGATGTCGGACGAGTATGTGGCCGCCGGCAAGGATAGCAAGGTGGCCTACGACAATCTGATGATGAATTTGAAGGAAGGCCGCGCCCACGCGCTGGTCGAGGGCGACAAGACGGTGGCGATCATCGCCTGGCATGAGAGCAGCGACGCCGCCGACACGCTGTTTGCCGCGCAGGAGGGGTTTTTCAACGCCGTAACGGTCCGTTTCTGCAGGCGCCACATCCTCCATATCCAGGCACTCGCCGGCAACCTTCCGATCCGCTCGCGCAGTTGGCTACAGCGGGCCGACGTCGCCAAATGGTTCCGCGTCATCGGTTATGTCGAAAGCGGCCAGGAGAACGGCGCCACGGTGTTCGAACTGCCGCCGGCGCGGGCAGCGCAATCGGTGCGGGCCGCATAGGGCTGTGCACTAACCGCCCCGGCAAGGCCCGCAACGCAAGGCTGCAATCATAAAAGCCCACCGCCGAGAAGGCGATGGGCCGATATGCGCCTGCGATGCGTTCAGATACCGTGCTGATCGAGTGCCTCGAAAATCACCTGTTCCAGCGAACCGAACTCCTCTTCGATCTCGCTGACGTCGAGGTCGCAGTGCCGCAGCGCAGCCCGCGTGCTGAGGGTTCGAGCCGTTGCCTTGTCGGCAGTCAGTTCGCCCGGCAGGTGCTCGTGTATCCAGCCTTGCAGAAAATCAACGTCGCGATCGCTCATCTGTTTATCCATCTGTCATCCGCGGATTATTCACCCAAAATGACCCCGGAAGCGACAATCTGGGCTGTCGCGCTGGTGAGCCTTCCTCGCTTCACGAGTGTCGGTTTTTCGTAGATTTTCTTCATACCAATGCTCTTCGCGACGGATCGCTCGTCAGCAACAACGTCTTTCGCGAGGCCGCGTTCCATGGCCGGCGCTGAGCCCGGCGCCCCTGAGCTGGAGAACTCGGCTTCTGCCGAGAACAGCTCTGGACCTTTCGCCCCCGGCAAACCCGATGTTTGCACTATGGCATGTTGCGCCACCATCGCGCCGCGTGGCATCTGTCGCTGCCGCTCATTTTGACGCAAAACAGGATTATGGCGCAGCCGCCCAATATTACCCGACAACCGGCCCCGGGAGCAGGCGTCAGCCTGAACCGGGCGCTTTCCAAGCTCGGCCTGTGCTCGCGCAAGCAGGCCGAACTGCTGATCGCCGAGGGGCGCGTGCGGGTCGGCGGCAAGGTGGTGCGCGATCCGTCGCTCCGCGTCGATCTCAGCCGCGACCGCATCACCGTCGACGGCGAGCACGTTGTTGCCGGGGCAAAGATATATCTGATGGTCAACAAGCCGCGCGGGCTGGTCACCACCCGCGACGACCCGCAGGGGCGCGGCACCGTCTATGACTGCCTCATCGGGCTCGACCTGCCTTTCGTGTCGCCGGTCGGCCGCCTCGACAAGGCCAGCGAAGGCCTATTGCTGATGACCAACGACACGCGCTGGGCGAATGGCCTGCTCGATCCGGCGTCGCATGTCGACAAGACCTATCACGTGCAGATAGGGGCCGTGCCCGACGAGGCGATGCTGGCGCGGTTTCGTGAAGGCGTGGCCGTCGATGGCGAACTGCTGACCGCAAGCTCGATCGACGTGCTGCGCAGCGGCGGCCGCACCGCGTGGCTGGAGATCGTGCTCGATGAGGGCCGCAACCGCCAGATTCGCCGCCTGCTCGGTGCCTTCGATATCGAGGTGCTGAGGCTGGTTCGGGTGGCGATCGGCGGTCTGCTGCTCGGCGAACTCGCCAAGGGTCAGGCGCGGCATCTGACGGCAGAGGAGTTGGCGTTGCTTGCAAATTCGGGACTGCGGTAGCCCCCTCACCCGGATTGCCAACCGAATTGCAAAGGGCAATTCGGGACAATCCGACCTCTCCCCGAGGGGAGAGGAGGTCGCCGGCGTCGGTGCTCGCCTCTTCTCCCCAGCGGGGAGAAGGTGGCCGCGAAGCGGCCGGATGAGAGGGCCTGGCGCTTCCGCGAGAAAGTGTAGGGACGACTATTTCTGGTTCCATTTGCGGATGACGGGCTCGGTCAAATCGTGCTCGTAGCCGAGGATGCTGATACTGGCGGTGTCGAGTACGAAGTGCGCGCCACCCTCAGGCGGCAGGCCGAGCCAGCGTGCGGCCAGCACGCGCAGGAAATGCGAACTCGAAAACACCAGCACGCTGCCTTCAATGGCGCGCAGCCCGGCGATGATCGTATCGGCCCTGGCGCCGACATCCGCCGCGGCCTCGCCGCCGGGGCAGCCGTCGCGAAACAATTGCCAGCCGGGACGCTCACCCAGAATTTCTTTTGTCTTCACGCCCTCATAAGCGCCATAGTCCCATTCCTGCAAATCATCCTTCTTGACGGCGGAAGCGCCGAAGCCGGCCAGCGTACAGGTGTTGAAGGCCCGCTGCGACGGGCTTGACCATACAGCCTTGAAGGACAGGCCCTTGAGCCGGTCGGCCACGCCGCGCGCGGCCGCCTCGCCCTTTGGTGTCAACGGTATGTCCGTGCGGCCGGTGTGTTTTCCCGAAGCGCTCCATTCGGTCTCGCCGTGACGGACCAGGTAGATCTCGGGAAACGCGTTGCTCATGCACGGGCCTTTCAGGTTTCGAGAAACACCCGCACCCTAGCCGGGAAGGCGTCGCCTGTACCAGCCGCGCCGGGCACCGCTGCTAAAGAAACAAAGCCGCAGCCGGCGAACCGGCTGCGGCCTGAGGTCGAACGACTTGGGAGATCAGGCGGGCTGCAGATCGCCCGACAGCGCCAGGTCGGCTTCCTCGGACAATGTGCCGGCCATGGCGGCGGCGAACTTTGTCTGGTCGAGTTCACCTTCCCAGCGCGCCACCACAATGGTCGCCACTGCATTGCCGACGAAGTTGGTCAGCGCCCGGCACTCCGACATGAAGCGGTCGACGCCGAGGATAAGCGCCATGCCGGCGACCGGCACCGTAGGCACCACCGAGAGCGTTGCGGCCAACGTGATGAAGCCGGCGCCGGTGATGCCGGCGGCACCCTTGGAGCTCAGCATGGCGACGAGCAGCAGCAGGATCTGGTCGCCATAGGTGAGCGGCGTGTCGGTCGCCTGGGCGATGAACAGAGCTGCCAGCGTCATGTAGATGTTGGTGCCGTCGAGGTTGAAGGAATAGCCGGTCGGGATGACCAGGCCGACCACCGAACGATTGCAGCCGGCGCGCTCCATCTTGGCCATCAGGCCGGGAAGTGCTGCTTCCGAAGACGAGGTGCCAAGCACCAGCAGCAGCTCTTCCTTGATGTAGCGGATCAGCGCCAGGATCGAGAAGCCGTTGTACCAGGCGACTGCGCCGAGCACGACCAGCACGAAGAGCAGCGACGTCAGGTAGAAGGTGCCGATCAGAAAGGCGAGGTTGGCGATCGCGCCGATGCCGTATTTGCCGACGGTGAAGGCCATGGCGCCGAAAGCACCGATGGGGGCGGCCTTCATCAGGATGGCGACGAGGCGGAAGATCGGCGACGTCAGCGCCTGCAGGAAGTCGACCACCGGACGGCCGCGATCGCCGACCAAAGCGAGAGAGATGCCGAACAGCACTGAGAAGAACAGCACCTGCAGGATGTCGCCCTGCGCAAAGGCGCCGGTGATGGTGTCGGGGATGATGTTCAAGAGGAAGCCGACAATGGTCGTGTCATGCGCCTTCTCGGTGAAGGTCGCGACCTTGGTGGGATCGAGCGTCGCTGCATTGATGTGCATGCCGGCACCCGGCTGAACGACGTTGGAGACGACCAGGCCGACGACCAGTGCCAGGGTCGAGAACACCAGGAAGTAGATCATCGCCTTGCCGGCGACGCGGCCGACCTTTTTCAGGTCGGAGACGCCGGCAATGCCGGTTGTCACTGTGAGGAAGATGACCGGCGCGATCACCATCTTGACCAGCTTGATGAAGGCATCGCCGAGCGGCTTCAGCGAAGCACCGAGTTCGGGATAGAAATGACCAAGCAGGACGCCGGCGGCGATCGCCGTCAGCACCTGCACATAAAGATGCCGGTAGAAAGGTACCTTGCCGCGCGGTTCGGCGGCAGCGAATGCTGGCTGCATGACGTCCTCCATGGCGCCCCGATCGAAAGCTCGACCTCCCGGGGCAGTTGTTTTGACCTCCGCAGCCTCGCGACTGCTGAACGGATCTTGTGCAACTGCCGTGCCAAACTGCATGGCGAGGTCGTGCGCTTTGATTTTGTTGACTATTTCGATCGATCGAGGCTGGTGTCGCTCGAACGCAAGTGCGGACATCCGCATGAGCGAATTGTGCTTTGTGCGAAATCATGCACAAATGGGCGATGATGCAACGCCCTGCCGCTGCCTTGTCATCGACGCCTGAGCAACTCGGCAAGCGGGCTCGCCGCGCCTGGCTGCTGTTTGCGGCGATCGCTCTCGTGATCGTGGCGACGGCGCTCATCGGCGCCGGCCTGTATGCGCGCCGGGCCGAGGTCGCAACTTTGGCGGCGCAAGGCCGCACCGATGCCAACCTGAAGGTTGCGCTGCTGCGCGCCGTGCTGGAAAGCCCGCGGGCGCTGCCGCTGCTCTTGTCCGAGGACCAGCAGGTGCATGACGCCCTGCAGAACAAAGGCGCGGTCGCGATCGACGTGCTCAACCGCAAGCTCGAAGGGTTGGTTTCCGGCACCAAGGCTTCGGTGCTCTATGTCACCGGCGTCGACGGGTTCGCGATCGCCTCCAGCAACTGGCGCGAGGCTACCAGCTTCGTCGGCAATGACTATGGTTTCCGCGCCTACTTCTCCGGTGCCATGCAATCCGGAACCGCCGAATATTTTGCGCTCGGTAACACCAGCAAACGCCCCGGCCTCTACATTTCCCGGCGCGTCGGCAATGCGGCTGCACCGCTCGGCGTCGTCGTCGTCAAGATGGAGTTCGACCAGCTCGAAGCTGACTGGCACGAGGCCAACCGCCCGGCCTATGTCAGCGACGACCATGGCGTCGTTCTGATCACCAGCGTGCCGTCCTGGCGCTTCATGACCACCGCGCCGCTGGCCGGTCCGGTGGCTGCCGCCATCCGGAGCAGCCAGCAATTCGGCAACGCGCCGCTGATCCCCTTGCCCATCACCCGCCCCGAGGCATTGAGCCCTGACGTGTCGATGGTGCATGCGATAACGCCGGGCGGCAGCGATGCCGAATATCTCAGGCTTTCGACATTGGTCCAATCGACGCCGTGGCGGCTCGACTATCTCGTTCCAGCCGAAGCGCCTATCGCGGCCGCGGTGCGTGAGATGCGGCTGCTGGCGCTTGGCGTCGTGGTGCCGCTGCTGGCGCTGGCCGGCTATCTCCTGTGGCGCCGGCAGTCGGCGCAAATGCGCATTGCCGCCGAACAGGCGGCGCGCATCGAGCTGGAACGCCGCGTCGTCGAACGGACGCATGATTTGAGCCTCGCACGCGACCGGCTGCAGGCCGAGATCACCGACCATCGCAGCACCGAGGCCAAGCTGCAGGTCATGCAGCAGGAGCTGGTGCAGGCCAACCGTCTTGCCACCCTCGGCCAGGTTGCCGCCGGCGTCGCGCATGAGATCAACCAGCCGGTCGCGACCATCCGCGCCTATGCCGACAATGCCCGCGTGTTCCTGGAGCGCAAGCAGAGCGGACCGGCCGAGGAAAACCTTGGCGCGATCGCAGCACTTACCGAGCGCATCGGCGGCATCACCGAGGAGCTGAAAGCCTTTGCCCGCAAGGGCCGAACTGCGGCCGAGCCGGTCGAATTGCGCGGCGTCATCGAGGGGGCGGTCGTGCTGCTCAGGAGCCGTTTTGCCGGCCGGCTGGAGGCGCTCGATATCACGCTCCCGCCGCCGACGCTCAAGGTGATGGGCAACCGGCTGCGGCTGGAACAGGTGCTGATCAATCTGTTCCAGAACGCGTTGGAAGCGCTGGAGGGCCGCGACGGAGCCAAGGTGCTGATATCAGCCGAGGAAACCGCCGGCGGCGTGGCGCTTGTCGTCGCCGACAATGGACCGGGCATTCCGGACGCCGTCCTCAAATCGCTGTTCACGCCGTTCAACACGTCGAAGGAAAAGGGCCTCGGGCTCGGCCTCGTCATCTCGCAGGACATCGTCGCCGACTATGGCGGACGCATCGAGGTGGCGAGCGGCGGAGACGGCACGCGCTTCACCGTTCACCTCGCCAGGGCTCAATGATGGACACCGGATCGGTTATCCTGATCGACGACGACAGCGAATTGCTGAGAGCCACGCGGCAGACGCTGGAGCTGGCCGGCTTTTCGGTGTCGGCCTTTGCGACTGCGGCTGAGGCGCTGGCCGGGCTCAACGCCAACTTCTCCGGCGTGGTGGTGTCCGACATCCGTATGCCCGGCGTCGACGGCCTGCAGCTCTTCGACCGCGTCTTGCAGCTCGATCCCGACATTCCGGTCATCCTGGTCACCGGGCATGGCGACATCGCGGTCGCGGTCAAGGCAATCAAGGACGGCGCCTACGACTTCATCACCAAGCCCTTCGCCGCCGACCGGCTGGCGCAAAGTGTGGCGCGGGCGGCGGAAAAGCGCCGGCTGGTGATGGAGAACCGCGCCTTGCGCGAAGGTGCCGAACAGGCGCAGGACGGCCTGCCGTTGATCGGCCAGACGCCGGCGATGGAGCGGCTCCGCCGCACGCTCAGACAGATCGCCGACACCGATGTCGATGTGCTGGTGACCGGCGAGACCGGCTCCGGCAAAGAGGTGGTGGCGAGCCTGCTGCATCGCTGGAGCCGCCGCGCTGGGGGTAATTTCGTGGCGCTGAATTGCGGCACGCTGCCGGACACGGTCATCGAAAGCGAATTGTTCGGCCATGAGGCCGGCGCCTTCACCGGCGCCCAGAAGAAGCGCATCGGCCGCATCGAGCATTCAAGCGGCGGCACGCTGTTCCTCGACGAAATCGAAAGCATGCCGGCGTCAACCCAGGTGCAAATGCTCAGGGTGCTGGAGATGCGCGAGGTGACGCCGCTCGGCACCAACGAGATCCGGCCGGTCGATCTGCGCGTCGTCGCCGCCGCCAAGGTCGATCTCGGCGATCCCAACCAGCGCGGCGCCTTCCGCGAGGATCTGTATTACCGGCTCAATGTGGTGACGATCTCGATCCCGCCGCTGCGGGAACGCCGCGACGACGTCGCCCTGCTGTTCTTCTACTTCGCCGAGCGTGCAGCCGCCCGCTTCCGCCGTCAAATGCCTGCCGTGCCTGCTTCGGTGCACCGCTATCTCAGCCAGCATGACTGGCCGGGCAATGTGCGGGAGCTGGCGCATTTCGCCGAGCGTTTCGTACTCGGGCTGGAGGAAGTGGGTCAGGTGCCGCCTTCCGCTTCGGCAGAATCGGATGCTGCCGGCTCGCTGCCGGAACGCCTGGAACGCTATGAGGCCGATGTCATCCGCGAGACACTTGGCCGCAATGACGGCGATGTCCGGCGCACGATCGAGGCGCTCGGCATCCCGCGCAAGACCTTCTACGACAAGCTGCAGCGGCACGGCATCGTGCGCAGCGATTTTTCCAGGTAATTCAGTGGTGTGAGCCCGAAGCATGGCGGATTTTGCGACCCTATCCGAAAAAACCGTGGCAAGTCGGCATCAGAAGGTGTTGAAGACCGCATTGGCCGCCTTCGGCAAGGCGCGATCCGGTTGCGCTCGGCGGATGTTGATGATTTGTTGCCGGTCAGCGGAGAATGAGTGATGCGAGAACCTGCCGGTCAAGATGAGTATGGGTCGACCAGTCCCTTCGATCCGGACGATCTGCAGAATTTGAACGCGATCGGTCCGGCCATGGGCAGCGGCAATGATTTCGAGAAATACGCCGTCGCCGTGATCATCGTCTTCGGCGCGGTGATCATTGGCGGGCTGATGGCGGCTGCGATGACCTTCGGCCATCGCAACGGCTTCCTGTTTGCGCTTGGCGGCGCGACCGCAGCCTGGATATCGGGTAATGCGCTGCTGCTCGACCGGCCGCGCATCTACGCGTTGTTCGTTGGCATCGCGGCGCTGATGCTGGTTGGATCGACCCTGACGCTCGTCCTTTGATCGATCTTTGTTTGATCATGATCTAGTATCCTAGAGCCTCGCCGGATTTGGCGCGGCTGTCGATGGCGCCGTTGTAGCGGGCGCCGCCGCCCTTCTCGATTTCCGCCAGGCTCTTGCCGCCGACAAGGATGCCGGCCGCCTGACCCCAGGTCGAATCAGCGAGATCGAGGTGGTAGCCCATGCCGGCCAGCAGTTTTTCGGTGTCGGGCGACAGGCCGAACGGTTCGACGTAGACCGTATCCGGCAGCCACTGATGGTGGATGCGCGGTGCGTCGATCGCCTCCTGGATATTCATGCCGTGGTCGATAACGTTGGCGATGGCTTCCAGCGTGATGGTGATGATGCGTGAGCCGCCGGGGCTGCCGATGACCATGAACGGCTTGCCGTCCTTGGTCACGATGGTCGGGCTCATCGATGACAGCGGCGTCTTCCTCGGCTGGATCGCGTTGGCCTCGCCCTGGACCAGACCATAGAGATTGGGCACGCCGGGCTTCTGGGTGAAATCGTCCATCTCGTTGTTGAGCAGGATGCCGGTGCCGTCGGCAACGACGCCGGCGCCGAACGAGCCGTTCAGCGTGTAGGTGACCGCGACCGCGTTGCCGTCATTGTCGATGATCGAATAGTGCGTCGTCTCCTTCGACTCGCCAAAGCCTTTCGGCATCAGGTCCTGAGAGACGCCGGCGCGGAACGGATCGATCTTGTCGCGGATGTCGTTGGCGTACCCCTTGTCGAGCAGTTTTGAGACCGGGTTGTCGACGAAATCGGGATCGCCAAGGGCCGAGTTGCGGTCGACATAGGCATGGCGCATCGCCTCGACCATGACATGCACCGTTTCGGCCGAGCCGGCGCCGAGATAGGACAGCGGGTAACCTTCCAGCACATTGAGGATTTCGCAGATGATGACGCCGCCGGAGCTTGGCGGCGGCGAAGAGACGATTTCGTAGCCGCGATAGGTGCAGCTCACCGGCTTCAGCTCGCGCACCGCGTACTGCTCGAAATCGGCCTTGGCGAGAATGCCGCCCTTGGCGCCGCTCGCCTTGACGATGGCATCGGCGATGGCGCCTTTGTAGAAGGCGTCGGTGCCCTTTTCGGAAATGGTGGCGAGCGAGGCGGCAAGATCGGGCTGGACGAGACGCTCGCCGGCGCCATAAGGCTTGCCGTCAGGCTTCAGGAAGATGGCGGCCGCGGCAGGGTCCTTCGCCAGCCAAGCGGCATTGCTTGCGAATGAAGCGGCGTCACCCTGGTCGAGAATGAAGCCATCCTTGGCATAGGCAATTGCCGGCGCCATCAAATCCTGGCGTGGCAGCGTGCCGTATTTTTCGCGCGCCATCTCGAAACCTGCCACGGAACCCGGCACGCCGACCGCTAGGTAGCCGTAAGGCTGGCGCCCTTCACCGGCTTGCCGTCCTTGTCGAGATACATGGTCTTGGTTGCCGCCAGCGGCGCGCGCTCGCGGAAATCGAGGAAGGTCGATTTGCCGTCCTTGAAGCGGATGGTCATGAACCCGCCGCCGCCGATATTGCCGGCATTAGGGTAAAGGACCGCGAGCGCATAGCCGACGGCGACCGCGGCATCGACAGCGTTGCCGCCCTTTTTCAGCACCTCGACGCCGGCTTCCGACGCGAAATGCTGGGCGGTGACTACCATGCCGTGCTCACCCTTGGACGGTTGCGGGGAAGCGGCATGGAGCGCTGCGGATGGCGCGAGCGCTATTGCGAGCGAAAGGGTGACGCCAATCAGCGTCCGGCGGGTCAAGGGCATGGCGGTGCTCCAGGTTCAGCGTGCTTAGAAGAGCTACTTGGAGCGGCCGAGTCCATCATCAATATGAGCGAACACATATTGGTGTTCGCTCCCAGGCCCAGTTCGCCATCCACGCTGCAGGAAAGAGAGCCGAGGCCGAGGCCGGCCAATCTCCCCCCTCGTGGGGGAGATGCCCGGCAGGGCAGAGGGGGGCGCGAAGGATCGTCAGCCTGCGGATGCTCGACCATCCAAATCTGTTTGATATGCAAACGGAAGATTTTGAGAGCCGGCGGGACAGCGCCCCCCTCTGTCCTGCCGGACATCTCCCCCACACGGGGGGAGATTAGCCAATCTCAAACAATCCCGCCTGAACCACCCACAACCGCAGGCCGTTCCGCCGCGACCTTCGCCCTGTATCCCGCCGCGCGGTAGGCGGCGACGGGATCGATGGCACCGCCGGTTTTCAGCCGCGCCATGGCCAGGATCGGCTCGACATCGGTGCGGTAGGCAGCTTTCAGCGTCTGCGTCGCCATCAGCGCGTCATTGCCGTCCTGAAAGCCTTCGAGTGCCTTGCGGTCGACCAGCAGCGCCTGCGCATAGGCGCGCTGCACCTCGACCGCCGACAGCATCAGGCTTTCGATCGGATCGGTGACGTTGTGGCTCTGGTCGAGCATGTGGGCGGGATCGAACCCTTCGGCGCCGGACAGTTCGGCATCGACCAGTTCGTTGAAGACGAGGAACAGGCGGTAGGGATCGATCGAGCCGGCGTCGAGATCGTCGTCGCCATATTTCGAATCGTTGAAGTGGAAGCCGCCGAGTTTCTTGAACTGGATCAGCCGCGACACGATCATCTCGATGTTGACGTTGGGCGCATGGTGGCCAAGGTCGACCAGGCAGAACGCCTTGTCACCAAGCTCCTTGGCGATGAGATAGTTGGTGCCCCAATCCTGCACGACCGTTGAATAGAAAGCCGGCTCGTACATCTTGTGCTCGGTGAACAGCTTCCAGTCGGCAGGCAGCCCGGCATAGATCTCCTTCATGGCGTCGAGATAGCGCTCGAAGGCTTTGGCGAAATTGACCTGGCCGGGGAAGTTCGAACCGTCGCCGATCCACACCGTCAACGCTTTGGAACCAAGCGTCTTGCCGATCTCGATGCATTCGAGATTGTGCTCGACCGCCTGACGGCGCGTGCCGGCATCGGAATGCGACAGCGAGCCGAACTTGTAGGAAAGCTTCTGGTCCCTGGCATCGGAAAAGGTGTTGGAGTTCATGGCGTCGAAGCTGAGGCCGAAACGCGAGGCCGACTGCTTCAACCGGTTCGGATCGGCCTTGTCCCAAGGGATATGCAGCGAGACGGTCGGTGTCGCCTGCGTCAACTGGCTGATGACGGCGCAATCCTCGATCTTGTCGAAGATGTCGCGCGGTTCGCCGGCGCCGGGAAAGCGGGCAAAGCGCGTGCCGCCGGTGCCGACGCCCCAGGAGGGAATCGCCACCGCGAATTTCTCGACCTTGTCTCTGATAGCGTCGATGGCGATGCCACGGCGGTCGAGGCGTTCGCCGAGCGCGGCGTAGTCGCGATCGAGGTCGGATTTGCGTGCGGTGTTGTGGCTGGCGACGAGGTCGGCGGAGATGATGGTTTCGGACAAGTGCTATTCCTCCCGATGGTGCAGCCTTTACCCTCCCCTTGTGGGGAGGGTGGCCCGTAGGGCCGGGAGGGGGTCCCCCACCCCGGCCGGCATTCCCCGCTTCGCGGCGACTGCCCGCCGACCCTCCCTACAAGGGGGAGGGTAAAAAGCTTAGCGCGTAAAGCTCTGGGCGTTGCCGGCGTCGACGTTGATGATGTTGCCAGTGGATTTGGCCGACATGTCGGAGGCGAAGAAATAGATCGCTTCGGCGATGTCTTCCGGAAACACCGAGCGCTTCAGCATCGAGCGCGAGCGATAGTGCTCCTCCAGATCGTCGGTCGACATCTTGTAAGCGGCGGCGCGCTGTTCCTTCCACTCGCCGGTCCAGATTTTCGAGCCGCGCAGCACCGCGTCCGGATTGACGACATTGACCCTGATCTGCGCTTCGGCGCCTTCCAGCGCCAGGCAGCGCGCGAGGTGGATTTCTGCGGCCTTGGCGGTGCAATAGGCGGCGGCGTTGGGCGAGGCGGCAAGACCGTTCTTGGAGGCGACGAAGACGACATTGCCGCCGATCTTCTGGGCGCGGAACAGCCGGAACGCTTCGCGCGAGACCAGGAAATAGCCGGTCGACAGTATGTCCATGTTCTTGTTCCACAGCGCCAGCGTCGTCTCTTCGATCGGCGCCGAAGAAGCGAGGCCTGCGTTGGAGACGAGAATATCAATGCCGCCGAACTCGACTGATGTTTCGGCAAAGCCGGAGACGACCTGTTCCTCCGCCGTGACGTTGATCAGCACCGGCCGGACGAAGTCCTTGCCATAGGCTTGCGCCAGTTCCTCATTGGCGCTGGCGAGCGCGGTCGCGTCGATGTCGGCTAGCACGACGCAGGCGCCTTCGCGCAGCAGGCGGTTGGCGGTTGCGCGGCCAATGCCGCCGGCGCCGCCAGTGACAAGAGCGATCTGGCCGGCTAGCGACTTCGGCTTCGGCATGCGCTGCAGCTTCAGATCCTCGAGCAGCCAGTATTCGATGTCGAAGGCCTCCTGCGCCGGCAAGCCGACATAGGACGAGACGGTGGAGGCGCCGCGCATGACATTGATGGCGTTGACGTAGAATTCGCCGGAGATGCGCGCCGTCGCCTTGTCGCCGGCGAAGGTGAACATGCCGACGCCGGGCATCAAATA
Source organism: Mesorhizobium neociceri (assembly GCF_013520985.1). Lineage (GTDB taxonomy): Bacteria > Pseudomonadota > Alphaproteobacteria > Rhizobiales > Rhizobiaceae > Mesorhizobium > Mesorhizobium neociceri. Next base: position 78,609 of record NZ_JACDTY010000002.1, read on the forward strand.
GACGACCGCATTGGGGTCGCGGATGGCGGGCGAGTCCGCATGCTTGCAGCTGTCGTAATAGGCCTGGTAGCCGACACGGTATTCAGCAATATCGTCGGCGAGGCGCGTGATGACGGCATCGACATCAGGCTTGGCCGGGTCGAACTCGATGACCAGCGGGCGGATTTTTGTGCGCAGGAAATGGTCCGGGCATGAGGTGCCGAGCGCCGCCAGCGGGCGCAGATCCCTGGAATTGACGAATTCGAGCACGGCGGCGGAATCGTCGAAATGGCCGAGCTTGTGGCTCTTCTCCGAGATCAGGCCGCGGATCCTCGGCATCAGTCTTGCCGCAATGGCGCGGCGCTCCGTGGCATCGAGCGATTTGACCACTTCGCCGCCGAAGGTCGGCAGTCCCTCGGATCGGCGCTCGAACCATTCGATCGCTTGGTTGATCACCGAGATCGTCGTTTCGTAGCATTCCTTGGGCGTATCGCCCCAGGTGAACAGGCCGTGGCTTTCCAGAATGACGCCCTTGGCCTCGGGATGTTCGACACAGAATTTCGCCAGCCACAGGCCAAGTTCGAAGCCGGGCCGCTTCCACCGCAGCCAGCCGATGGCGTCGCCGAAGATCTCCTTGGTCAGCGCCTTGGAATCCTTCGCCGCGGCGATCGCGATGATGGCATCGGGATGCATGTGATCGACAAACGGCTTCGGCACATAGGCATGCAGCGGCGTGTCGATCGAGGCCGCGCGCGGATTGAGGTTGAAGGTGCAATGGGGCAGATAGCCCACCATCTCGTCCTCATGCGCGACGCCACGATAAAGGCCTTTGAGCGCGCGGAGCTTGTCCATGTAGAGCGTGGCGAAGCCGTCAAGCTTGATTGAGGCACTGTCACCGCCCGAGCCCTTGACCCACAGCACTTCGACATCAGCGCCGGTGAGTGGGTCTTTCTGCCAGATTTTCGAGGAGGTGTTGCCGCCGCCATAGTTGGTGACGCGCTTGTCGGAGCCGAGCGTGTTGGAGCGATAGACCAGAAGCTCAGGCCCGCTCATCCCTTCGGCTTTCGCGTCGTCCCACAGATTGGCAAGGCGCGAGCCGGAGCGCTTGTCGAGCATGATTATCCTCCCTGGGACGCAAAAAGGCGCAGTCCATTTTGCCGGAAATGTCTACGCAAGCAGGTCCGTTGTCAATCACAAACGATCAATATCGATCATATTGCACTGCACAATGAAATTATTTGATCGGAAATGATTGACACTGGTTGTTTTCTAGTGCCTCATGACCGTGCAGGGAGGAACCATGCACGAAAAAGAGCGCCACAGGATCATTCTGTCCGCCGTCCAGGAAAAGCCTGTGGTGACGGTGCAGGAAATGGTCGACCTGACGGACTCCTCCGAGGCGACGATCCGGCGCGACATCGCGGCTCTCCACGTGCAAAAGCGCCTACGCCGGGTGCGCGGCGGCGCCGAGGCGATCTCGCCACCACAGTTCATCGGCCTCGCCGGCCGGCCCTTCTCCGTCAATGAAACGCTCAATGCCTCACAGAAGCGCGCGATTGCGCGCGAAGCGGTCGAGCTGTGCAAGGATGGCGAGCCGATCATCATCAATGGCGGCACCACCACGTTTCAGATGGTGCATTTCCTGACCGGCCGCCGCATGCCGATCTTCACCAATTCGTTCCCGATCGCCGAGCATCTGCTGAAGCACTCCAAGAACACCGTCATGCTGTCGGGCGGCACCATCTACCGCGAGCAGAACATCATCCTGTCGCCCTTCGACAATGACGTGACGCGCAATTTCTATGCGCGCCGCATGTTCATGGGTGCACAGGGGCTTGGGCCGCTCGGCCTGATGGAGGGCGACCCGCTGCTGATCCAGGCGGAGCAGAAACTGATCGACCAGGCCGACGAGCTGGTGGTGCTGGTCGATTCCTCGAAATTTCGCCAGCGCTCCAGCCTGATCCTGTGCGGTCTCAAGCGCATCGCCACCGTCATCACCGATGACGGCATCGAGGATCGCGAAGCCAACATGCTGGAGACCGCGGGTGTGACGCTGATCGTCGCCCGCAAGTCGGCAAAGGAAGAATCTTCGCTGCAGGCCTGAGACCAACTCGCGCCCGCAGCGGCGATGAAATGCAACGCTCAAGGGAGGAAATACGATGAGCTTTCTGAAGAAATTGATGGTGACGGCGGCATTCTCGGCCGCCATGTTCGTGAATGCCGCCTATGCGGAGAACGTCAAGATCGCGCTGGTGGTGAAGTCGCTCGGCAACGGCTTCTTCGATGCCGCCAACAAGGGCGCCGAAGAGGCGGCCAAGGAACTCGGCGATGTCGACATCATCTACACCGGCCCGACCAAGGCGACCGCCGAAGCGCAGATCGAAGTGGTCAATTCGCTGATCGCGCAGAAGGTCAACGCCATCGCGATTTCGGCCAATGACGCCGACGCGCTGGTGCCGGTGCTGAAGAAAGCCATGGAGCGCGGCATCACCGTCATCTCGTGGGATTCGGGCGTCGCCAAGGAAGGGCGCCAGCTGCACCTCAACCCGTCCGACACCGGCCTGATCGGCGAGACCATCATCAAGCTTGCCGCCGACTATCTGCCGGAAGGCGGTGAAGTCGCCATCCTGTCGGCTTCGTCGACCGCGACCAACCAGAACGCCTGGATCGACGCAGCCAAGAAAATCCTGCCGGAGAAATTCCCCAAGATCAAACTCGTCGCCACCGTCTATGGCGATGACGATTCGGCCAAGAGCACCGACGAAGCCAAGGGCCTGCTGAAGTCCTACCCGAACCTCAAGGCGATCATCGCGCCGACCACCGTCGGCGTCGTTGCCGCCGCCCAGGTCGTCACCGACGCGAACCTGATCGGCAAGGTCAATGTCACGGGTCTGGCACTGCCGTCCGAGTTCAAGAAGTTCATCGACAACGGCTCCAGCCAGGCGGTTGCGCTGTGGAACCCGATCGACCTCGGCTACTCCGCCGTCTACCTCGCCCATGATCTGGCGGTGAAGAAGGAAGAGGCGAAGCCCGGCGCGACGCTGTCGATCGGCCGCGTCGGCAAGGTGACGCTCGACGACTCGAACTCGGCTGCGATGGCTCCGCCCTTCCAGTTCGACAAGACCAACATCGAAAAGTTCTCCAAGATCTATTGATCTGGAGCGCCAGCACCCTCCCCCTTGTGGGGAGGGTCGGCGAGGCGGTCTTGCGAAGCAAAACCGGCGAGACGGGGTGGGGGTGGCGACATCTCCATGTGCCAGGACCTTGATATGCTAGTAGACCCCGCTCACCTCGTTCGCGACCCTCCCCACAAGGGGGAGGGTAAGGCGGCCCCGCGCCTGACGCTGTCCGGCGTCTCCAAAAGCTTTCCCGGTGTGCGCGCGCTGCACAATGTCAGCCTGTCGCTCTATCCCGGTGAGGTGACCGCACTGATCGGCGAAAACGGCGCCGGCAAGTCGACGCTGGTCAAGATCATGACCGGCATCTACCAGCCCGATGCAGGTACGATCAGCATCGACGGCCAGGCCGTCACCCTGCCCAGCGCTCATGCCGCCTTCGGCCACGGCGTCACCGCCATCCATCAGGAGACCGTGCTGTTCGACGATCTGAGCGTCGCCGAAAACATCTTTCTCGGCCATGCGCCGCGCACACGCTTCGGCACCATCGACTGGCGCATGATGCGCAAGAATGCGCGCGAAGTGCTCGACACCATGCATGCCGGCCATATCGACGCCGATGCGCGGCTGAAGGATCTCGGCATCGCCAACAAGCATCTCGTCGCCGTGGCGCGCGCCATGTCGATCGATGCGCAGATCGTCATCATGGACGAGCCGACTGCTGCGCTTTCGATGAAGGAGATCGAGGAGCTCTTTTTGCTCATCGAATTCCTCAAGGAGGAAGGCAAGGCGATCCTGTTCATCAGCCACAAGTTCGACGAGATTTATCGGATCGCCGACCGCTACACGGTGTTCCGCGATGGCGAGATGGTCGGCGAAGGCCTGATTAGGGATGCCGGCCAGAGCCAGATCGTGCGCATGATGGTCGGCCGCTCCGTCGACCATATTTTCCCGCAGCGCAAGGCGGAGATCGGCGCGCCGGTGCTGTCGGTCTCCGGCCTGTCGCACCCGACCGAGTTCAACGACATCGGCTTCGAGCTGCACAAGGGCGAGATCCTCGGCTTCTACGGCCTTGTCGGCGCCGGACGCAGCGAGGTGATGCAGGCGATATCGGGCATCACCCGCACATCGGGCGGCACGATCACGCTGGAGGGCAAGGTGATCGCGCCGAAATCGGCTGCGGATTCGATCGAGGCCGGCATCGTCTATGTGCCGGAAGAACGCGGCAAGCAAGGCGTGGTGATCGGCTTGCCGATCTTCCAGAATGTCTCGCTGCCCTCCCTCAAGCGCACGTCGAAATCCGGCCTGCTGCGATTGTCGGAAGAGTTCGCGCTCGCCCGCTCGTACACCGAGCGGTTGGACCTGCGCGCCTCCTCGCTCAGCCAGGATGTCGGCACGCTGTCGGGCGGCAACCAGCAGAAGATCGTCATCGCCAAATGGCTGGCGACGGCGCCCAAGGTGATCATTCTGGACGAGCCGACCAAAGGCATCGACATCGGCTCCAAGGCCGCCGTGCACGGCTTCATGGCCGAGCTCGTGGCGCAAGGCCTGTCGGTGATCATGGTGTCGTCGGAACTGCCGGAAATCCTCGGCATGTCCGACCGCGTCGTCGTCATGCGCGAAGGCCTTGTCGCTGCGATCTACGACAATAAGGGCCTCGATGCCGAGACGCTGGTCCGCACGGCAGCGGGGATCGCGGCATGAAGGCATTTCTCAAATACCGCGAGATCTGGCTGGCCGCGGCGATCATCGTGCTGATCGGGCTTATCTCGACACGCTTTCCGGGCTTCGCCGAGCCCGGCAATCTCGCCCAGGTGTTCAACGACACGTCGATCCTGATGATCCTGGCGCTCGGGCAGATGGTTGTCATCCTGACCCGGTCGATCGACCTGTCGATGGCGTCGAACCTTTGCTTCACCGGCATGGTGGTGGCGATGCTGAACGCCGCGCATCCGGCGATCCCGATCCCGCTGCTGATCGTTATCGCGCTTGCCGTCGGGCTGGTGCTCGGCGCCATCAACGGTCTGTTGGTGTGGCGGCTGAACATCCCCTCGATCGTGGTGACACTGGGCACACTCACCATCTATCGCGGCGCCACCTTCGTCCTGTCGGGCGGCGCCTGGGTCAATGCCGACAAGATGAGCCCGGAGTTCATCGGCTTCCAGCGCGCCGCCTTGCTCGGCATTCCGGTTCTGTCGTGGATCGCCATCCTGGTCATCGCGCTGTTCTTCGTGCTGATGACGCGCACCGCGCTTGGCCGCTCGATCTATGCCATCGGCGTCAATCCGACGGCTTCGGTTTATGCCGGCATCGATGTCGGCCGCACCAAGTTCATCGTCTTCTGCATCTCCGGCATGATCGGTGGCCTCTCCGGCTACCTCTGGATCTCACGCTATGTCATCGCCTCGGTCGAGGTCGCCAATGGCTATGAGCTCAACATCATCGCCGCCTGCGTCATCGGCGGCATCTCGATCGCCGGCGGCATCGGCTCGGTCGGCGGCGCGGTGCTCGGCGCACTGTTCCTCGGCATCATCTCCAATGCATTGCCGGTGATCAACATCTCGCCTTTCTGGCAGATGGCGATCTCTGGCAGCGCCATCATCCTGGCCGTCGTGCTCAACGCGCGCGGCGAACGCCAGAAAGGCCGCATTATTCTCAGAAAAGCGGAGGCGGCATGAGCGACATTCCTGCCCCGCGCCATATCCCCGACCGGCTCGACAAGCCGCTCTCCTCGGCGATCTTTTCCTGGGAGGCGCTGCTGGTCGTGGTGGCGGTCGCCATCTTCGCCATCAACAGCTTCGCCTCACCCTATTTCCTCGACGCCTATTCGCTGTCGGACCTGACCTTCAACTTCACCGAGAAGGGCTTGATCGCCTTCGCCATGGCGCTGCTGATCATTTCGGGCGAGATCGACCTGTCGGTGGCCGCCATCATCGCGCTCGCCTCGACCATGATGGGGATGGCCGTGCAGGCCGGCGCCGACACGCCAGTGCTGGTGGCGATCGGCATCCTCGTCGGTCTTGGCTGCGGCGCCTTCAACGGACTGCTGGTGACAAGGCTCGGCCTGCCCTCCATCGTCGTCACCATCGGCACGATGAGCCTGTTTCGCGGCATCGCCTTCATCATCCTCGGCGACCAGGCCTACAAGGGCTATCCCGAGAGTTTTGCTTTCTTCGGCCAGGGCTATGTCTGGTGGGTGGTGTCGTTCGAGCTGGTGCTCTTCCTCATCGCGGCCGTCGTCTACTGGTTCCTGCTGCATCGCACGAGCTTCGGCCGTCGCGTCTTTGCCATCGGCAACAATCCGGTCGCGGCACAGTTTTCCGGCGTGCGTGTCGGCCGTATCAAATTCATCCTGTTTTGCCTGACCGGGCTGATGGCGGGCATCGCCTCGGTGCTGATCACCTCGCGGCTCGGCTCGACGCGGCCATCGATCGCGCAGGGCTATGAGCTCGAAGTCATCACCATGGTGGTGCTCGGCGGCGTCAGCATCCTGGGGGGCTCCGGCAGCATTGTCGGCGTCGTGCTCGCCGCCTTCATCATGGGGCTGGTGACCTTCGGGCTTGGCCTGCTCAACGTGCCCGGCATCGTCATGTCGATCTTCATCGGCCTGTTGCTGATCGTCGTCATCGCGCTGCCGATCGTCTGGCGGCGGCTGCGTGGTAACAGCTGATGGCCGAGAAATACGCGTTCAAGATGAAACTCAAACCCGGCATGAAAGCCGAGTACAAGCAGCGCCACGACGAGATCTGGCCGGCACTGGTGGCGCTGCTGAAAGAAGCCGGCGTTTCGGATTATTCGATCCATCTCGATGAAGAGACCAACATCCTGTTCGGCGTACTGTGGCGGCGGAACGACCATGGCATGGCCGACCTGCCGAAACATCCGGTGATGCAGCGCTGGTGGGCCCACATGGCCGACATCATGGAAACCAGGCCCGACAACGAGCCGGTGGCCATCCCCTTGGAAACCGTGTTCCATATGGCATGAGTGGGCTGCGCCATATCGCCGTCATCGATATCGGCAAGACCAACGCCAAGGTGGCGCTGGTCGATCTCGTCATGCTGAGCGAGGTGGCGTTGCGCCGCATGGCCAATGCGCCGCTGCGGCAAGCGCCCTACCCGCATCACGATGTCGAGGCGCTGTGGACGTTCATCCTCAACAGCCTGGCCAGCCTCAACCGCGAACAGCGTATCGACGCGATTTCGATCACCACGCATGGTGCGACCGGCGTGCTGGTCGACGCCGCGGGTGAACTGGTGCTGCCGATCCTCGACTACGAGTTCGACGGACCTGACAGGGTGGTGTCGGAGTATGACGCTGTTCGACCGCCCTTCACTGAAACCGGTACGCCGCGCCTGCCGGTCGGCCTCAATCTCGGCGCGCAGTTCTTTTGGCAGCAGAGACGCTTCCCGGCGGAGTTCGCCAAAGCCACCACGATGCTGATGTACCCGCAATACTGGGCCTTGCGCCTGACCGGCATCGCCGCCAATGAGGTGACCTCGCTTGGCTGTCACACCGATCTGTGGAACCCGTGGACGGGCGATTTCTCATCAATGGTCGACAGTCTGGGCTGGCGCAGCCTGATGGCGCCGGTGCGACCGGCCAGGGACCGGCTCGGCCCGATCCTGCCGGCGCTTGCCGCGCGAACCGGGCTTGGTCCGCAGACGTCAGTCTTTTGCGGCTTGCACGATTCCAACGCCTCGCTGCTGCCGCATCTCCTGTCCGACGCACCGCCCTTCTCGGTCGTCTCGACCGGGACCTGGGTGGTGTCGATGGCGGTCGGCGGCAGGACGGTCGACCTCGATCCGGCGCGCGACACGCTGGTCAATGTCAGTGCGCTCGGTGCTCCCGTCCCGTCGGCACGCTTCATGGGCGGCCGTGAATTTTCCCTGCTGACCAAGGACAAACCACAGGATTGCAGCGGCAGCGATGTGCTGGCGGTCCTGACCAAAAAGATGCTGCTTTTGCCGTCGACGCAGCAGGGATCGGGACCTTTCCCGCACCATGAGGCAGCGTGGCTTAATACCGACGGCATCAGCAAGGGCGAGCGCTTCGCTGCCATCTCGTTCTACCTGGCGCTGATGACGGCGACCTGCCTCGAGCTGATCGGCGCCGACGGTCCGACCACCGTCGAAGGCCCCTTCGCCCGCAACCGCCTCTTTGTCGGCATGCTGGCCGCGGCGACCACACGCACCGTCATCGCCTCGGAGGCGGCCACCGGCACCAGCATCGGCGCGGCGCTGCTGGCATCCGAAGAGACGCCGGTGCACGGCAAGGGCGAGCGAATAGAACCGCAGACCGACCCGATCTGGGTGGCCTATGTCAGGGCGTGGCGCGCGGCTGTACGTGCGCAGGGCTGATCACAAAATCCGCTTGCCGAAGGCCGACATGACGAAGCTGACGGCGTCGGTGGCGATCCGGGGTTCGAGCTCCGCTGTCAGCCCGGAAACATCCATCGACAGCAGACCGCCGGAGAGCGCGATCGCCTCCATCGCCTGATGCGTTTCGCGCACCGTCAGCCCGCCGGAGCCTGCCGCCCAGCCGGCAAACTCGGTCGCCGTCGGCGAATAGCTGACATGAAAGCCTTGCGTGCCTGACGTCGCGATGCGGATCGCCTCATGCATCAGGTCGCGCATGCCCATAGCGTCGATGTCGGTCATCGTGAAGGCCGAAACGCGCGAATCCTTCAGCACCCTCGCTTCGGCCGGATCGGCATGGCGCAGGCCGATGATGACGACATTTTCCGGCGACAGTTGCGGCTGCAGCGCTCCGGCCTTGTGATCGAGACCAAGTGTGCGCGCCAGCACCGAGGCTTCCGGCATAGCGGTGGCGTCTTCGTCCTCGGGCATCAGCGCGGCGATGGAATCGATCCAGATCAGGCCGAAGGAATGCGTCGCGCGCGCCGTTGCGGTCAGCGCCTTGTGGGCGATGCGGCGGTCGGCACCGGCAGCGAGCCGGATCAGGCCCGATGGCGGTCGCTCGATGTCGGCCAATTCGACGACGTCGAAATTCATCGCCTCCAGCCGCGCGCCAGTTCCCTCGCGAGCCAGAATGCCGGCGGCCTCCTGCCCGGCCGAGATCGACACCATCTTGCGGCCGGAGAAATCCGCCACATCGTGCATCGGCGCCTTTTCGACATATTCCGAGGTCATCGCCAAAAGCATGGCGCCATAATTCATGCGGAAGGCGACGCGGTCGCCGACGGCGGGACGCGGATCGGCGTCCTGCACATCGAGCAGCAGATGGTCGCTGGACGCGCCGAGAACCCTTATCCCCTTGGCGATCGGCGTCAGCCCTTCGACCAGCACGTCCTCGCGGCCGATATTGGCGATGGCGCGCAGCCGGTCGCCTTCATCGGGGAAAACCGGCTGGTTGCCGAAAGCGTCGTAGCCGGATTCGCCGATCGGCCGTGACGGCTTGAGCTTGACCTCGATGATGTCGCTGGTCAGCCGGCAGGCATCGGGCTCGAGCTCCGGCCACGGCACATCGCGGAAGGTTTCGATGCCGCCCTGCAGGATCGCCTCGCCGACCCTCAGATTGTTGATGCCGGCCGGCAACTTGCCTTCGAGCAGCAGCGTCAGCGACGACGAGGCGCCGCCGGAAATGAAGTCGAGGCTTTTGCCGGACAGGCGCTCGGTCTTGTAGGCATGGGCGACCAGTTGGCCGAGGTTTTCCGGCGTCGGCATGATGGCGCCGAAACAGCCGAGATTGGTGCCGATGCCAGCGATGCGCACACCCTTGAACGCAAGGATCTGCTCGACGGTAGGGATCAGGTCGCTGGGCCAGATGCCTTCACGGAGGTCGCCGAGATCGATCATCAGCATGATGTCGTGGACGCGGCCCATGCGCTCGGCAATGCGCGATATCTCGCGGATGGTGGTCAGTTCCGACTGCAGGCTGATGTCGACGGTGCGCACCACCTCCTCGACACGCGCCATGGGCGGGCTGCGTAACAACATGATCGGCGCGCTAATGCCGCTGTCGCGCAGCCGGCGAATGTTTTCGAAACGCGATTCGGCAATACCGGCAACACCGCCGCGCAACATGGCGCGCGCCACTTGCGGCATGCCGCAGGTGCCCTTGGTGACGCCGAACACCTTGATACCCGACAGCGCGCAACGGTCGACGATGGTGCGCGCGTTGCGCTCGATGCGGCCAAGATCGATGGCGACTTGCGGTCCCGACATCTCTAGCCTCCGTAGACCAGACCTTGCGGGTCGATCTCGGGCTTGCGGCCGGCGACGAGGTCGGCCAGGAGTTTGCCGGAGCCGCAGGCCATGGTCCAGCCGACATGGCCGTGGCCGGTATCGAGATAGAGGTTTTTGTAGCGCGCCTGTCCGATCACCGGCACGGAGTTCGGCATCATCGGCCGCAGGCCCGCCCAGAGTTCGGCCTTCTTCTCGTCGAAGGCGCCGGGAAACAGATCCTTGCCGGTTCGGAACATGGCGGCGAAATCGCTCGGCTTGTGGCTACGGTCAAAGCCGGTGAATTCGGCGGTTGAGGCGAGTCGCAAGCGGTTGCCCAGCCTGGAATAGGCGATCAGTTGGTCCTCGTCGGCCCCACCCATGGTCGGACCCTTGCTCTCGTCGTCCAGCGGTATGGTCGCCGTGTAGCCCTTCACCGGATACACCGGCAAGTCGATGCCGTAACGGCGGCCGAGCAGGCCACTTTCCGGCCCCATCGAGATGACCACCGCATCACCAGTGACCGGGCCAGCCGAGGTGATCACCGCGCGCACCCGGTCGCCTTCGATGTCGAGGCCTTCGACCGTCGTGCCATAGAGAAATTTCACGCCGAGCTTCTCGGCGGCATAGGCGGCGAGCTTTTCCACGAACTGCCGGGAATCGCCGGTCTGGTCGATCGGCGAATAGACACCGCCGGCGATCTTTTCCTTCACCCCGGCAAGACCCGGCTCCAGCTCGATCAGCCGGTCGCGGCCGACGATCTCGATCGGCAGGCCATGCTCGGCGAGATAGCGGTAATTGTCGGTGCCGGTGTCGAGACTGCGCTGCGAGCGGAAGAAGTAGAGGATACCCTTCTTGCGCTCGTCATAGTGAATACCGGTGTCGGCCGAGATGGCGTTGATGCAGTCGCGCGAATAGAGCGCGAGGCGCAATTTGACCCGGCTGTTGGCGTGTAGCCGCGCCACTGTGCACTGGCGCAGGAAGCGCAGGCTCCAGGCGAGGAAATAGGGATCGAAGCGCAGCCTGACTTTAATGCCGAGATCATGGTTCCAGAGGGCGCGCAGAAAAGTCTTCAGCGCCGCCGGCGAGGCCCAGGCGGTGGCATCGCCCGGCGATACCAGGCCGGCATTGGACTGGCTGGTGCCGCGTGCCGGCGCCGGATGGCGCTCGATGACTGTGACCTCGTGGCCATCGGCGGCCAGATAATAGGCGGCCGCTGTACCGACAACGCCGGCTCCGAGCACCGTTATCTTCATGCCATCCCCCAAAAGCTCCTCGCGGCGCCGCGCCTCCACGCTGCATCGCGAATGCCTTCAATAGCGCTTCGCCGCGCGCCTTGCGAGCCCTTGGGGACGCTAGGCTCAGCCCCGGGCAGAGTTCTTGCTGGTCAGGATGCGCTCCCAGGCGAGTGCGTCGGCGACGATCTGGTCGAGATCGTCGCGCTGCGGGGTCCAGCCGAGTTCGGCGCGCGCAAGGTCGGAATTGGCGACGATGGCGGCGGCGTCGCCGGGGCGCCGGTCACCCATCTTGACCTCGAAATCACGGCCGAAGGCGCGTCGCACGCTGTCGATGACCTCGAGCACCGAATAGCCGTGGCTGTAGCCACAATTGGCGACGAGGCTGTTGCCGCCGGCGCGCAGCCGTTGCAGCGCCAGGCGATGCGCCGCGACCAGGTCGCTGACATGAATGTAATCGCGCATGCAGGTACCGTCCGGCGTCGGATAGTCGGTGCCGAACACCTGCATGAACGCGCGCTTACCGAGCGCGGTCTCACAGGCGACCTTGATCAGATGCGTGGCGCCCGGCGTCGACTGGCCGGTGCGACCCCTTGGGTCGGCGCCGGCGACATTGAAATAGCGCAGCGCCGTATAGCGCAAGGGATGGGCAAGCGCTGCGTCGCGCAGCATCCATTCGCTCATCAGCTTGGACAGGCCGTAGGGCGATTCCGGCGCCAGGCGGGCGTCTTCGCGCACCGGCTCCAGTCCGGCGCCGCCATAGACGGCGGCGGTCGAGGAAAAGATGAAATGCGGTACGCCCTCGCGCACCGCGGTTTCGATCAGCGTGCGGGTCTTCGAGGTGTTGTTCTCGTAATAGGCGAGCGGATCGGTAACCGATTCCGGGACCACGATCGAGCCGGCGAAATGGATGATCGCATCAACCTTGTTGTCCCGGATGATCGAGCCAACCAGTTCCTTGTCGGCAACATCGCCGACGACCAACTTGGCCTCCGGCGCCACCGCCCATTCGAAGCCGGTGGAAAGCCGGTCGAGAACGACGACGCTCTCACCGGCATCCAGCAGTTCCCAGACCATGTGGCTGCCGATATAGCCGGCGCCGCCTGTTACCAAAACCGTCATTCCGTATCCTCGCTATTCAAGATTTATCGGAAACTGTCTCAAATGCCGCCTTACTGGAAAGACCGCCGCAGGGCTATACAAGACCGGTATGTTAAGTCCGTAACAGTCTCAGCGGCCCAAGGCATCGTAGTGAAACAAAGTTGATGCACATCAAGGGAATAGGGCACGATCCCGGATCGTTAGGAACAGTGGCGGGGCGTGGCATTTTGACCAAACAGCCCCGGTGGACGACGAATGGGCCAATGATTATGATCCCGCGCAAAACTGGGAAGGCGACATGAACTATCAGCGGTTCTTCGAGGAAGCGATCGATCAGCTCCATGCCGAGCGGCGCTACCGCGTCTTCGCCGATCTCGAGCGCATTGTCGGCAAGTTTCCACGCGCCATCTGGCGTTCCAACGGCCGCGCCGAGGAAATAACCGTCTGGTGTTCCAACGACTATCTCGGCATGGGCCAGAACCCCGATGTCATCGCCGCGTTCCAGAATGCGGCCGGCAAGATGGGCTCGGGCGCCGGCGGCACCCGCAACATTTCAGGTACCAGCAACCCGCTGGTCGAGCTCGAAGTGGAACTGGCCGACCTGCACGACAAGGAAGCGGCCCTGGTCTTCACCTCCGGCTTCGTCTCCAACGAAGCCTCGATCTCGACCATTGCACGGCTTTTGCCCAACTGCCTGATCATCTCGGACGAGCTGAACCACGCCTCGATGATCGAGGGCGTGCGGCGCTCGGGCGCCGAAAAGAAGATTTTCCGCCACAATGACGTCGCGCATCTCGAAAGCCTGCTGCAGGCGGCGGGCCGCGAACGCGCCAAGCTGATCGTGTTCGAGAGCGTCTATTCGATGGATGGCGACATTGCGCCGATCAAGCAGATCGTCGAACTGGCCGAACGCTACAATGCCATGACCTATGTCGACGAGGTCCATGCCGTCGGCATGTACGGGTCGCGCGGCGGCGGCATCACCGAGCGCGAGGGGCTGGCCGACCGCATCGACATCATCGAGGGCACGCTGGCCAAGGCATTCGGCACGCTCGGCGGCTATATCGCCGGCAACAGCGCCGTCATCGACGCCGTGCGCTCCTATGCGCCGGGCTTCATCTTCACCACGGCGCTGCCGCCAGCAATCGCCGCTGCCGCCACCACCTCCATCCGCCATCTCAAGCGCTCGCAGGCCGAACGCGATGCGCAGCAGCGCCAGGCGTCGCGGACCAAGGAGGTTCTCAGCGCAGCCGGCCTGCCGGTGATGGAGTCGCCGACGCACATCGTACCGGTGCTGGTCGGTGACCCCGAACTTTGCAAGATGGCCAGCGACCGCCTGCTCGGCGTGCACGGCATCTACATCCAGCCTATCAACTACCCGACCGTGCCGCGCGGCACCGAGCGGCTGCGCATTACGCCGACGCCGTTCCATACCGATGAACTGATTGCGGGACTGCAGGACGCGCTGGTCGAGACATGGGATGCACTCGGCATCCCCTACGGCTCCGCCGGACGGCCCGCCGTCGCAAAGAGCGACCGAATCGTTCCCCTGCTGGTGCCGAAGTCGGGCGGCTGAAGCCCGTTTGAAACCCTACTCCGGCGGCCATCTGGTTCGGTTTTCTGCGCTTCCGGTGCTCACGGACCCAAATGTCTGCTGCGCTCCGGTTCTCGAAACCCACACCAGCTGACTCACCGGAGCGAGTTTCAATTCGGGCTTCTTCGGCGGTTTGGCTAAACCGTCTTCATCCACTTCGCCAGCCGATGCGCGGCTTCCTCGAGCTGATCGAGGCGGCGGTGGAAACATAGCCGCAAAAACGCTTCGCCGCCGGGGCCGAAGGCGGTGCCGGGGGCCAGACCGACATTGGCCTTGTCGACGATGTCGAAGGCGGCCCGGCGCGGATCGGTGAGGCCGTCGACCGTGAAGAACAGGTAGAACGCGCCTTGCGGCACGGTGAAGCGCGCTTTGCCGGTGGCGCCGAGGATATTGCAGACCATGTTGCGCGCCTTCCTGGCCCGCTCCACCTGTTCGACGATGAAGCCATCGCCGTGGTCGAGGGCGGCGACGGCGCCGCGCTGCATGAACTGGGCGACACCCGAGGTCGAATACTGGATCAGGTTTTCGAACACCTGCTGCAGGTCGGGATGGGTCTTGATCCAGCCGATGCGCCAGCCGGTCATCGCCCAGTTCTTGGAAAAACTATTGACGAACAGGATGCGGTCTTCCGCGGTCGAAATGTCGAGGAAGGACGGTGCGCGGCCATGGCCGTAGTGGAACAGCGCATAAATCTCGTCGGCGATGATCCACAGGCCCTTTTCGCGGGCGAGATCGAGGATCGCCTGCAGCGTTTCCCGGTCGGCGGTCCAGCCGGTTGGGTTGGAGGGCGTGTTGACGAACAGCGCCTTGGTGCGCGGCGTGACCGCGGCAGCGATCTTGCCGACATCGCAGGACCAGCCATTGCCCGACTGATCTAGCGTGACCGCCACAGGAGTAGCGCCAGAAACACCGGCGGCGGCGGCGAAATTCGGCCACGCCGGCGACAGATAGACAACCTCGTCGCCGCTGCCGGCGACGGCGGCGAGCGCCAGTTGGATGGCATGCATGCCGGATCCGGTGGCGATGAATTCTTCCTCGGCGAAATTCTTGCCGAAATGCCTGAGATAGTAGCGAGAGAGCGCTTGCCGCAGCTCCGGAATGCCCTTCTGCCAGGTGTAGAAGGTCTCGCCATTGGCGAGCCCCTTTGTGGCGGCTTCCGAGATGAAGGCAGGCGTCGGCAAATCGCCTTCACCGGCCCAGAGCGGGATCATGCCCTCGCGTGTGCGGCCGTAGTTGACGACAGCGACAATGCCGCTTTCGGGTGCGGCCACGGCCTCGGGGCGCAAGCTATCGATCAGGGTCATGGACACGTCCGTCTTGATATCGAGCCAGTGCTCTTAGCAGATGCGACAACAGAAAACCCCGGCCGCGAACGACCGGGGTTTTGGTCCAAGGACCTGCCTCGGAGCTATTTCCTGGCGAGCAGATCGCGAATTTCGGTGAGCAGGGCGACGTCAGCCGGCGGCGGAGCCGCCGGGGCGGCGGGCTTCTCGCGCTCAAGCCGCTTGCGCAGATTGTTCACCGCCTTGACCATCAGGAAGATGATGAAGGCGAGGATAAGGAAGTTCAGCACCGCGGTGATGAAGCTTCCATAGGCAAGGACCGCGCCTTGCCCCTTGGCCGCATCCAGTGTGGCCGCGTTGACGGCCGACGAAAGTCCCAGGAAGTAGTTGTTGAAATCCAGTCCGCCGAAGATCGCGCCGACAATCGGCATGATGACGTCGTCGACCAGCGACTTGACGATAGTGCCAAAGGAAGCGCCGATAATGACGCCGACGGCCAAGTCCATCACGTTGCCCTTGGAAATGAATTCCTGGAACTCTTTCAGCATTCGACCCTCCTTGTCACGACAAGGCCGCGCTGCCGCCGTCCTCTGGCGCCGGCCCGCACATACCATAACAAAAACCTGCGGTTGCAACAGAAGCAAACGCTGGAAAACACCGCTTTCTCCTTACCTCAGGTCATGGCTCGACAGAGCGACACGCAGCCGCCATGCGCCGAAAGCCGCGATGGACTCGACCCCAAAGCTGTGATTGCGTCTGGGGCGCGCCGGGCGAATACCGGCCAGGGAGGACTTTCGGGCCGTGCAGGGCTGGTTCATCGTCATCATCGCCATCGCCTATGTGACGCTGCTGTTCGCCATCGCCAGCCTCGGCGACCGGCGTTCGGCGGCTTCGGGGCCTGGCCGTGCCCGGCCCTTCATCTACGCGCTCAGCCTCGCCATCTACTGCACCTCCTGGACCTTCTTCGGCTCGGTCGGGCTTTCCTCCGAACGAGGCCTCGAATTTCTCGGCATCTATACCGGCCCGGTGCTGGTGTTCGTGTTCGGTTTTCCGCTGCTCAACCGCATCGTGCGGCTGGCCAAGAGCGAGAAGATCACCTCGATCGCCGACTTCCTCGGCGCCCGCTACGGCAAGAGTTTTGCCGTCTCGGCGATCGCCACGCTGATCGCCACCATCGGCGCGGTCCCGTACATCGCGCTGCAATTGAAGGCGATTTCCGGTTCGGTCGGCCTGATGGTCGAGCACTATACCGGATCGCCGCCGTCCTTCGATCCGTTCGTCAGCGACATCTCGCTGGTCGTGGCCATGCTGCTCGCGCTGTTTGCGGTGCTGTTCGGCACCCGCCATGCCGACGCCACCGAGCACCAGGACGGGCTGGTGCTGGCGGTGGCGGTCGAAACCGTGGTCAAGCTCGCCGCCTTCCTGGCGATCGGCCTGATGGTCACCTTCCTGATCTTCGGCGGCCCGGGCGATATGATCGACAAGCTCGCGCAGAACAACCAGGTGCGGCACGCCATGGGCTACAACACCTCGCTCGCCACCTGGCTGGTGCTGACCTGTTTGAGCGGCTTTGCCATCATCATGCTGCCGCGCCAGTTCTACGTCACCATCGTCGAGAACCGCGGCGAGGCTGAGCTGCGTACAGCGACCTGGGTGTTTCCGCTCTATCTCGTGGCGATCAACCTGTTCGTGCTGCCGATTGCCTTCGCCGGCCTGTCGCTGGTCGGCACCAGGACCAGCAGCGACCTCTACGTGCTGTCGCTGCCGTTGTTCAGCGGCCATGACGTGCTCGCCATGGCGGCCTTCATCGGGGGCCTGTCGGCGGCGACCGCCATGGTGATCGTCGAAAGCGTGGCGCTGTCGATCATGATCTCGAACGATCTCGTCATCCCGCTTTTCGTGCGCCGCCTGCTCAAGACCACGACCTCGGAAAATGAGGACTGGTCGACGCTGATCCTCAATGTGCGGCGCGGCGCGATCTTCATCCTCTTGTTCATCGCCTTCCTCTACTACCGCGAAAGCACCAACGCGGTGCGGCTGTCGTCGATCGGCCTGATGTCGTTCGCGGCCATCGCCCAGTTCGCGCCGGCACTGATCGGCGGGCTGATCTGGCGCGGCGCCAATGGCAGGGG
Source organism: Mesorhizobium neociceri (assembly GCF_013520985.1). Taxonomy (GTDB): domain Bacteria; phylum Pseudomonadota; class Alphaproteobacteria; order Rhizobiales; family Rhizobiaceae; genus Mesorhizobium; species Mesorhizobium neociceri. The sequence continues at coordinate 96,233 of NZ_JACDTY010000002.1, forward strand.
TGCAGCACTCGGCATGGTCGCCGGCATCCTCGTCTGGGGCTACACGCTGCTTTTGCCGTCGCTATCCGCGCCCGACGCTGCCATCGTGGTGCAGGGCCTGTTCGGCTTCGAGGCGCTGCGGCCGCAGGCTTTGTTCGGCACCATCGCCGAGCCGTTGAACCACGGCGTGTTGTGGAGCCTGTCGGTCAACACGCTGTTTTTTGTCCTCGGCTCACTGTCGCGCACGTCGGTGCCGCTGGAGCGCATCCAGGCCTCGATCTTCGTGCCGCGCGAGGCCAGCCCGATGCCCAGCCTGCGCCGCTTCCGCACCGCCATCACCGTCAACGTGCTGAAGGACACCATTTCGCGCTATCTCGGCGTCGAGCGCACCGAGCGTTCCTTCCAGTCCTTCGAGAAAAGCACCGGCGTCTCGCTGCACGGCAATGAGCAGGCCAGCATGGATGTCATCCGCTTTTCCGAGCAGTTGCTGGCGAGCGCAGTCGGCTCCTCGTCGGCACGGCTGATCCTGTCGCTTTTGTTTCGCCGCAACGATCGCGAATCCAAGGACGCCTTCCGCCTGCTCGACGACGCCACCGAGGCGCTGCAGCACAATCGCGATCTGCTGCAGATCGCGCTCGACCAGATGGAACAGGGCATCACCGTTTTCGACCGCGATTTCCGCCTGATCTGCTGGAACAGGCAATATCGCGCGCTGTTCGACCTGCCCGATGAGATGGGCCAGGTCGGCGTCTCCCTCGACCGTATCCTGCGTCACCTCGCCGAGCGCGGCGATATTCCGACCGACCAGCGCGTGGCGATGCTCAACCGGCTGACCAGCTTCGTCAGCCCATGGCAGATGGAATTGAAGACAAGCGGCCGTATCCTTGAGTTGCGCTCCAACCCGATGCCGGACGGCGGCATCGTCGCCACCTATGCCGACATTTCGGGACGCGTCGAACAGGATCTGGCGCTGAAGCGGGCCAATGAATCGCTGGAGCAGCGGGTCAAGACGCGCACCATCGAACTGACGCGCGTCAATGAGGAACTGGCGCAGGCGCAGATGCTGGCCGAGGAGGCCAATCTGGGCAAGACGCGCTTCCTCGCCGCCGCCGGCCACGATATCCTGCAGCCGCTCAACGCCGCCCGGCTCTACTGCTCGTCACTGATCGAAAAGGCCGGCAAGGGCCCAGCTGGCAAGGCCGCCGTCAACATCGAATCCTCGCTGGAATCGGTCGAGACCATTCTGGGCGCCGTGCTCGACATTTCGCGCCTCGACGCCGGCGCGATGAAACCCGAGGACAGCGCCTTCCGGCTGGACGGGCTGCTGCGCCAGATCGGTAACGACTTCCAGCCACTCGCCGCCGAAAAGAAACTCGAGCTGACGATCATGGCCTCGTCGCTCAGCGTGATGACGGACCGCAATCTGTTGCGCCGGCTGATCCAGAATCTGGTCTCCAACGCTATCAAATACACACGCAATGGCCGCATCCTCGTCGGCGTGCGGCGGCGCGGCGAGCTCGCCGAAATCCAGGTGATCGACACGGGCATCGGCATTGCCGGCGACAAGCTGAACACGGTCTTCAACGAGTTCGCCCGGCTCGATGAAGGCATGCGCGAGGCTGAAGGTCTCGGCCTCGGCCTCTCCATCGTCGACCGCATCGCCCGCGTCCTGCGGCTCGAAATCCGGATCTTTTCCAACCCCGGCAAAGGCACGCGCTTTTCCGTCATCCTGCCGGTTGCGGCGGTTGAAGCGCCGCGACGCGAGGTCGAGCCGAAGGCGCCTTCTCGCACCGCGAACTCGCTGGCCGGCTTGCGTGTCATGTGCATCGACAATGACGCCCGCATCCTCGACGGCATGCGGCTTTTGCTCGAAGGCTGGGGCTGCAGCGTCGGCACGTTTTCCGGCTCAGAGGATTTCGCCAGGGCCGATCGTCCCGACATCGTGCTTGCCGACTATCATCTCGACGGCAGGAGCGGCCTCGATGTGATTGCGCGGCTGCGTGAGATCCACGGCCGAGATCTGCCGGCCGTACTGGTTACCGCCGACCGCTCCACGGAGGTCCGTGCCGCCGCCGCTGCCCTCGACGTGCCGGTGATCAACAAGCCGCTGAAGCCGGCGGTGCTGCGTTCGATGATGGCCAGGGTCAGGCCGCTGGCTTCGGCGGCCGAATAGGCGCCCTGGCCCGTCTCAGCGGTGTCCAAGGCTTATAAGGTAGGCACAGAACATGTCGGCCATGGCGTCGGCATAGGCTTCGATCTCCGTGTCGGTGCGCGGGCTGCTTGAAAAATCCTTGCCCACCGAACTTAGCGCAGTCGTGATCAGATCGGCGGCGAGATCCCGGGCCGCATCCGAGGCTTCGGGCAACGCCTCGCGCATGAAAGCCTCGACCGTGCGGTCCGCCATGGCCCTTGCTTCTTGCGTCTCTGGCGCATCCCGGTAGAGGGGCGCAGCGTCGTTCAGCGCCACGCGCAGCCCAGCCTCTTCGCATTCCGAGCGGATGAAGGCGTGGACCAGGATGCGTATCCGTTCGAGCGGCGGCTTTTCGACGTCCTGAAGAATGGCGCACAAAAGGTCGGTCGTCTGCTGCCATTCGTCGCTCTGCAGCCGGAACAGCAGCGCCGCCTTGTTGGGGAAATACTGGTAGAGCGAACCGACGCTGACGCCAGCCCTTTCGGCCACGCGCGTGGTGGTGAACCGCTGCGCGCCTTCGCTCGCCAAAACCTGAACAGCAGCTTCCAAAATCGCCGAAATGAGTTCGACCGCACGCGCCTGCTTGGGCTGTTTTCGCGAGGAAATAGAAGGACTTGGACGTTCGGCCATAGCGCTGTCCGGTTATGCGAATTGGAAACCTGAAGGATTATTCGTATTTTCTGGGCAACACAAGAACACAGCCATTGTTCGATTGGAGACCTTTCATGACCACTCTCACCCCGCTGGCACCGCTGCTTGCCCGCCTGTTCAAGGAGGCCGAAGCAGCGAGGAGCCCGGCAGCGGCCGGGCTCTCTCAGGACGAGCGGGCACGTCTGCTCAGCAGCAAGACCGAGTATGTCGACTTCTACGGGCGGCTGAAGGACCTCTGGCTCGCGGTTTCGCCGGAAACCGGCACGCTGCTCTACATGCTGGCGCGCAGCAGCGGCGCCCGTGTCATAATCGAATTCGGCACCTCGTTCGGCATCTCGACGCTCTATCTGGCCGCAGCGCTCCGGGACAATGGCGGCGGCCATCTGATCACCACCGAGTTCGAACCGTCCAAGGTGATGCGGGCCAAGGCCAATCTGACAGAGGGCGGCCTCATCGATCTGGTGGAAGTCCGCGAGGGCGATGCATTGCAGACACTGAGCGCCGATCTCCCCGAAACGATCGATCTCCTGCTGCTCGACGGCGCCAAGGCAATCTACCCGGAGATATTGAGCCTGGTCGAAAGCCGGCTCAGGCCCGGCGCGCTGGTGATCGCCGACAACGCCGATTTCAGCCCAGAGTATCTGGAGCGCGTGCGCTCGCCGGTGTCGGGCTACATGTCGACGCCTTTCGGCGACGACGTCGAACTGTCGGTGAAGCTGAGCTAAGGCCGCCGGCGGATTGGTTGGCGGCAACCGAACAGAGCTGAGTGCCTCCGGCCTCAGCTCACCGGCTGCAGCGGATCGCTGCCTATCTTGGACAACTGAATCACCGCCTGGGTGCGGCTGTCGACGCCGAGCTTTTGCAGGATGGCCGAGACATGCGCCTTGATCGTCGCTTCGGAGACGCTGAGCTCGTAAGCGATCTGCTTGTTGAGCAGGCCTTCGGCGAGCATGCCGAGCACGCGGGTCTGTTGCGGCGTCAGCGCCTGCAGCCGTTTGATCAGGTCAGATATTTCAGGGTCGCGCTCGACGCCGAGATCGATGCCGACGGGCGCGGCGATGTCGCCGGCCAGCACCGTCTGCACGGCGCGGCGGATCTCCTCCATGCTGGCCGATTTGGAGATGAAGCCGGACGCGCCGAGATCGAGCGCACGCCTTATCGTCACCGGGTCGTCGTGAGCCGACACCACCACCAGCGGCACCGCCGGGTGGATGCCGCGCAGCGAGATCAGGCCGGACAGGCCGCTGGCGCCCGGCATCGACAGGTCGAGCAGCACCAGGTCGACATCCTCATTGGCCACGACCAGCGCCTTGGCGCTCTCGAAATCGCCGGCCTCATAGATGGCGGCGACATCGCCGACGCCGGCAAGCGCCTCTTTCAGCGCACCGCGAAAAAGCGGATGATCGTCGGCGATGACGAAGGTGTAGCCCGACGGCAAATGTTCCTCCCCAAATCCCGTTGTTGATTAGCGGCTTTTATGGGACCGGACGATTATGCGGCGAAGCGTTCTGTTTTCAAGCGGCAATGGCCGGATGCGGCTCAGGTCTTTTGCGAATTGAGCTTGGCGCCGTCGCCATTATCCTTGTCCATCTCCTTGACGATGCCCATGAAGCCACGCATGAAGCGCTCCATGTAGTTCATTGTCTTGTCGAAATCCTCCTCGCTCGGCAATTTCGATTCGAGGCGGGCGGACAGCGAATTCTCCAGCTTGGTGACGCGTTCGTCCATGGCCTTCATCGAGGCCTGCAAACGGTCGACTTCATCCTGGAAGGCGGCGCGTTCGTCGGCCGCCATCTTGCAGACGAGCTGGCCTGAGCGCTCCTCGCAGATCGACATGGCGCCGGTCTGGGTGTCCATGCGGACATAGCCGTTGGCCGATTTTTCAAGCCGGTAACGGTCGGTCTCCTCGGACCAGGCCGATGCCGCGACCAGCGAGACCAGTGCGGCGGGGATCAGTATGTGCTGCAGACGCATGTTCCATCCTCCACGAGCCAGTGTGCGAGAGCCTATCACAGCTTTGCGCCGTAAATGCGGAAGAGTTGCCCTTCCCCGCATGATCGGTTCGGACTATAGCGCAGCCATGTCTCAGATTATCTACAAGATCGCGCCCCAAGCACTTTGGCGCGAGGCCGAGAAAAACGGCCGCTTCACCGGCGCTCCGATCGATATCGCCGATGGCTTTGTCCATTTCTCCACCGCAAGCCAGGCGCGCGAGACGGCGGCCAAGCATTTCGCCGGCCAGACGGATCTGGTTCTGGTCGCTATCGACGGAGCCCGGCTGGGCGAAGCGCTGAAATACGAGGTCTCGCGCGGCGGCGCGTTGTTCCCGCATCTCTATGGCGTGCTCGACATGAACGCCGTGCTGTGGGTGCGGCCTTTGCCGGTCGGCGCCGACGGCGTGCATCAATTCCCGGCGCTGGAGGCCGAATGAGCATGCTCGACCGCATTGGCCAGAAGCTGCTGTTCAGCTTCGATCCGGAAACGGCGCATGGCATGTCGATCGCCGCACTGCGATGCGGCCTGCCGGTTGGCGCGCGGCCGGTGCGCGACGACAGGCTGAACGTCAGCCTCCGCGGACTCGATTTTCCGAACCCGCTCGGCATGGCCGCCGGCTATGACAAGAATGCCGAGGTTCCAGATGCGCTGCTTGGCCTCGGCTTCGGCTTTGCCGAGGTGGGCACGGTGACGCCGCTGCCACAGGCCGGCAACCCGAAGCCGCGCATTTTCCGGCTGACCCAGGATGATGCGGTGATCAACCGGCTGGGCTTCAACAATGAGGGGCACGAAGCGGCGGAAAAACGCCTTGCCGCGCGCAAGGGGCGCGGCGGCATCGTCGGCGTCAACATCGGCGCCAACAAGGACAGCGCCGACCGTGTCAGTGACTATGAATTGGGCGTTTCCCGCTTTGCGAAATACGCCAGCTATCTCACGGTCAACATCTCGTCGCCCAACACGCCGGGCCTGCGCACCATGCAGGCGCGCGAACAGCTCGGCGAGCTTTTGGTACGCGTCATGGCTGCGCGTGCGGCAGCTTCGGCAAAACCGCCGATCTTCCTCAAGATCGCGCCGGACCTGGTCGAGGCCGAACTGGAGGACATCGCCGCCGAGGTAACCGAAAAGCAGATCGACGGCGTCATCGTCTCCAACACGACGCTGGCGCGAACCGGATTACGAAGCGCGGCTGTCGCCGGCGAGACCGGCGGACTCTCCGGCAAACCGCTGTTCGAACGCTCGACCATCGTGCTGGCCAAGATGCGCAAGCTGCTCGGGCCGGAGCGCGCCATTATCGGTGTCGGCGGCGTCGATTCGGCTGAGGCCGCGCTGGAGAAAATCCGCGCCGGCGCCGATCTGGTCCAGCTCTACACCGGCATGATCTATGCCGGCCCCGCGCTGCCGGGGCGCATCCTTGCCGGAATGGTGAATTTTGCCGACAAGGAAGCGCTAAAGTCCATCCGCGACTTGCGCGACAGCCGTCTCGATGAATGGGCTTCGAAACCGCTTCAATCAACGGCTGCGCCGAGAAGTTGATCTGAGCGGTGAAGATAGCCGGTGTTCTGCCGCAGCATCTCACGCCACAGTTAGAACAAACTGGGCTTGTCGGCTGCTTCGGACCAAAAGGGAGGCTGCGATGCGATGGACCGCGACTTTCGTCCTTGCGACCTTGATAGTCCCCTTTGAGAACGGCCAATTGGAACCGTACGTGCAGCAGCTTTGCCAACAGGCCAAGGTGCAAGCCTTGCCGGTGAACGTTCCTTCGTCAGTCGCGTTGCAGTCTGCCGCTGTCTGTCTATTCGCTTACTCGGACATGGTCTATGCGGGTCAGCCAGCCAAAAGCTGTGGCGCGGTGGTAGCTGCACTGAGACCTGACGACTCAAAGGCAGCTATGGACGTTTGCGAGGCAGCGGGAAAGATGACTCGAGATTGGGCTCGTGGCCGTTTCTGATCTCGCCTTGTGGTCTCGGAGCAGACAGCCGCCGGATCGCTCTAAAATGCCGTGCGCATTCTCAGCCGCAAGATCGCCAGCAGGCTGAAGCCGCGCACCAGCAGGAAGACGTGCAGCGCCGCCCACAGGCCGTGATTGCCCAGGGGCGCCAAGCTGAACAATGCGGCGCTGAAGGCCAGGAACGACACGAGCATCATGTTGCGCATGTCGCGCGACCAGGTTGCGCCGATGAAGACGCCGTCCATCTGGAAGGCGAGCACGCCGCTGAGCGGCGTCAGCGCCGCCCATGGCAGATAGACATCCGCGACGTCGCGAACGTCCTGTGATGTGGTGATCAGGGCGACCAGGCTGGCGCCGCCAAGCCAGAAGATCAGCGTCGCGGTTCCCGCCAGGCCGAAACCCCAGAACAGGGTCAGGCGCACCGCCCGGCGAAACGAGGTTTCGGCGCGCGCGCCGATGGCGCGTCCCGCCAACTGTTCGGCGGCGGTGGCGAAACCGTCGAGGAAATAGCCGGCAATGAGGAAGAAGTTCATCAACACGGCATTGGCGGCCAGCGTCAGCGTGCCGAACTGCGCGCCCTGGCGGGTGAACAGCGCAAAGGCGGCGAGCAGCGAGAACGAACGGATCATGATATCGCGATTGAGCGACAGCATGCGCAGGAAGGCGGCCATATCGAGCAGACGATGCCGCGGCAGGCGTGGTGCGCCCCGAAACCGCCAGACAATGATGGCGAGCCCCAGCAGCATGGCCAGCAATTCGCCGGTGACGGTCGCCCAGGCGACGCCGGCGACGCCCCAGCCAAGCTTCAGGCCAAGCAGGATGCAGAGCACGATGTTGATGCCGTTGAGCACCCCCTGCAGCATCAGCCCAAGCCCACCTTCGCCGCGCCCGAGCACATAGCCCAGGATGGCGTAGTTGATCAGCGCGAAGGGGGCGGCGAGCATCCTGATGCGGATGTAGATGCCCATCGCCTCGCTGACGCGCGGCTCGGCGCCGATGAATTTCTGGCCCGCGATGGCGATCAGCGGCGCAAGGCCGACAAGCGCGATGCCGGCGGCGACCGCGATCAGCACGGCGCGCCAGAACACCGCCTGCTCCTCCAGTTCGTCGCCGGCTCCGAAAGCCTGGGCGACGAGGCCGGTGGTGCCGGAGCGCAGGAAATTGAAGGTGTTGAAAACGACGTCGAAGACCAGCGCGCCGGCCGCCAGGCCGCCGAGCAGGGCCGCATCGCCAAACTGCCCGACCACTGCCGTGTCGACGATGCCGAGCAGCGGCGTCGTCAGATAGGCCAGCGTCATCGGCACGGCGATGGCAAGCACCGACCGGTTGGTGACGGCGAAGGGTCTCGCGTCGGCTGGAGTTGCGCCCGTGTCCAGGGGATAGCTGCCTTGCTGATTGCGGCTTGATCGAACAGCCGATGTGCCCCATTTTCCGGCCACCGCGCAATCACCTTTGCCGTGACGGCCAACCGAAATCCCGGTCTGGCGAGCTCGCCGGATCCAGCCCATGCCCCTGCAGATCGTCCACCATCCCGAGTACGATGCCGGCTTCGCGGTCAATCATCGCTTTCCGATGAGCAAATATCCGTTGCTGATGCAGGCCTTACACGTGCGGGGTCTGATCCAGGCCGAGGCGCTGTCGATGCCCGAGCCGGCGCTGGCCTCCTGGCTGAAGCTCGCCCATGCGGCTGACTATGTCGACCAGGTCATCACGTGTTCGGTGCCTGAAAAAATCGAGCGCGAGATCGGCTTTCCCGTAAGCCCACGCGTTTCGCTCAGGGCGCAGCTCGCCGCCGGCGGCACGGTGCTGGCGGCGCGACTGGCGCTGGAGCATGGCATTGCCTGCAACACCGCCGGCGGCAGCCACCATGCAAGGCGCGCGCAGGGCGCGGGCTTCTGCACCTTCAACGATGTCGCCGTCGCTTCGCTGGTGCTGCTCGCCGAAGGTGCTGCCCAAAACATCCTGGTTGTCGACCTCGACGTGCATCAGGGTGACGGCACCGCGAACATCCTGAAAGACGAACCGCGCGCCCTCACCTTCTCCATGCATGGCGAGCGCAATTATCCCGTGCGCAAGATCGCCTCCGATCTCGACGTCGCGCTGCCGGACGGCACCGGCGATGTCGCCTATCTCGAACGGCTGGGCGTCCTCCTGCCGAAGCTCTCGGCCAAGGCGCGCTGGGACATCGTCTTCTACAATGCCGGCGTCGACATCCATGCCGAGGACCGGCTTGGCCGGCTATCGCTCAGCGATGACGGCTTGCGCTCCCGCGACGCGATGGTGATCGGCCATTTCCGTGCACTGGGCATTCCGCTCTGCGGCGTCATCGGCGGCGGCTACTCGACCGATGTGGCGGCACTGGCGGCGCGCCACGCCATCCTGTTCGAGGTAGCGGCGACCTTCGCCTGAGGAACGAAAGTTACTTCCGGTAGTTGGCAATCCTCAAGAAGATGAAGACCGGGACGACAATCGCGGCCCCGAGCAGGATATAGCCGAGGAAGCGGTCGATGGCGTGGAAGCCGAGATTCCACAGATCGATGAAGAACTTCTGGACGCCGTAGAAGACGTCCATCGGCGTCCAGCCGAACGCGTTCATCACAAGGCCGACGAGGAAAGACACGACCAGCAGCTTGACGATCACCCTGACGGGCGAGTCGCCGAGAAAGCGCGTCAATGCGGACAAAGGCCTGCCTCCAGATTCGTGTCCCCAGATTCGGGGTACAGGCCCACGAATACGCACTTGGCCGCTCGGCATCAAGCCGGGACAGCCAAGCGATAGCGGAGCAGCGGTCTACTCTGCTCCGCGCGATCGACCACGGCGGCGGCGCAGTCGCGCGGCGCCGGCCTGAACCTTGCCCGGCAGATTGCCGGCCTGCATGACGGGACGATCCGGATTCTGAACGGTTCATGGCGCGGGTGCGCATGGAACTGCCCGTACGGCAGTGTTCCTGCCGGTGGGGTTTCCAACAGCCGTTTCCGAACAGCTGTCCAAGGGCGATTGCCCGATGCGGGCGCATCATGATATCGAGAGGCCGACGCGGGTATGATGTAATGGTAGCTTGTCAGCTTCCCAAGCTGAACGCGAGGGTTCGATTCCCTCTACCCGCTCCAGCAAAAATCAATGATTTAGACCGAGTTTGCTGGCAACCGCCCTGCCGCAGACCTGCGCATTGCGACCCTGTTCACGCCTGCACCTCGACGCATATGGGAAGGTGCATTGCCACCTCGTCGGCTTCCATCCGCATCAAGGTGTGCGACAGGCCGCCGTGCTCCTCGATCCATTGCCGCACCCAATCGGGGTATTGCGAGAGCAGGTAGTTGGCAGCGACCGCGTTCTGACGGGCGCCGACGCCGTACGGCAGATGGAAGCCGAAGGATGCACGCGGGGTAACGCAAAGCTGCTCGACGGGCAGGGACAGATAGAGCGTGCAGGCGCTGTCGCACGCCCCGTCAAAGTGCACTGGCTCGTCGGCGGCGCGCAGTTTGGCGACGTGCAAAGCGAAGGTCACGATCTGGCCACCGGGATTGCCGCTCACCGTCTCCGCGTTCGCGGGCAGCATCGTCAGGACGGTGAAGAACCCAGTCGCCATGGCCACCGTCCATCCAACCCATGCAGGCGGCAGATTGGTGGGCATTGCTGTTAACCTCGCGCTCGTCACATGACATCCACGCTACCATCAAGATGGTTAACAACAGGCTGCCTTTGAATTGTAGCCAGCGCTAATATAGATCGAGAGCGGTCTCTTCAACCGACGCAATCGCGACATTTGAGCACGTGAAGAAAGCTATTTTCGGAGGCAACGGCCCAGGAATTGGTGAAGCTCGCTTCGAGAGGTACCCATCGGCCGCATAGCTGTGAGGGCCGGCGCACCAGTTGCCGGTTTCTCAGAGCCAGACGCGCAACCAGACGCGTCTGCGCCAGCAGCGGACGTGACGCCGGCCGTGGCGCCAATCGCGGTGGCAGACCCTTCTCCAGCCGTGCCTGCGATGATGGTGGTGGTGATGCCGGCGATGGGAGACCTGCTCCACTACGCCGCCCTCATCCCACTTCCCGCAGGATGAAATCGTGCAGCATCTTGGCGGCCGGCGACAGCGCGCGGTTCTTCACCGTGATCAGGCTGTAGGGGCGGACCTCGATGTCGAACTCGGTCTGGACGACGTCGATGGCGCCGGCGAGCCCGTCGGGGTTCTGGATGAACTTCGCCACCTGGATCGACACCGGGGCGATGGCATCGGACTGCGCCACCATGACCAGGGTCAGCAGTAGCGAAGAGGTGTTGAGGATGCGGTCCGGCAGGGCGATGTTGCGGTTCAGGAAATTGCTTTCCATCGCCTGGCGCAGCGGCGATCCGCCGGACTGGAAGACCCAGTCATAGGCGGCGGTGTCCTCCAGCCGCACCGCCTTCCCAGTGCCAAGAGGATGGCCATTGCTCAGCGGATGACCGCGGCGCACGATCAGGCAGGCCTTCTCGACGCCGATGACGCGCGATTCGAACAGGCGCGGATTGAGGTCGTCGGGGATGCGAGCGATGATGAAATCATGGCGCGTGGCGATCAGTTCGCGCGCCAAGACGTTCGACGTCTCGACCTGCATGGTGATCTCGATGCGCGGATAGAGGCGGCGTATCTCGCGGATCGCCGGCACCGCCAGTTCGATCGCCGGCGCCGTGACCGCGCCGAGGAACACCGAGCCCCCCTTGCCGGCCTTGAGTTCTGAAATCTCGCGGTCGGCCTCGCGCATTTCGAGCAGGATCGAACGCGCGCGCCGGGCCAGCGCCTTGCCGTAAGGGGTGAGCGTGATGCCGCGCGGCAGCCTTTCGCAGAGCTTTACCTCAAGCACCGCTTCCATCTCGGAAATCATGCGCGAGGCCGCCGGCTGCGAGATGTTCATCACCTGCGCCGCCGCACTCACCCGACCGTGATCGTCCAGCGCCGCTATCATGCGCATGTGGCGCAGGCTCAAGCCGCTGCGCAGAAGTGTTTCGCCAGCGCCCGGCAGTTCATCGTAACTGTCTGAAATTCCGCGAGGATTGCCCAACGCCGCCATGATGTCGCCCACTCCAGCTACTGCTCCGACCCACCTCTGTCATATACCGGTTTCGGTATAGCAACCACCGAAGATCGCATTTGACAGTTATGGCAAAGGGACACACCCTTCGCGCGTCCTCAAGACTTGACGGTCGATGACGAGCAAAATCGTATCGATTTAAATCAAGCGACTGAGGGCCGATTGGGAGGATACCGGAGATCGATATGACGGCGGCGGCGCTTTGGCGCATCCGCCCGACTGCGCGGCCCGCGAAGCCCCGAGGTGTCGCGTCCATCAACCAGGGAGAGTTTTACGTGAAAATCATCAAGACACTGGCCGCAGTCGCGGCGCTTGGCATCGCTGCCATGACCTACTCGGCGCACGCCGCCGACAAGGGTCTTGTCGGCGTGCTAATGCCGACCAAGACCTCGCAGCGCTGGATCAATGACGGCGATGCCGTCAAGTCCCAGCTCGAAGCTCTCGGCTACACGGTCGACCTGCAATACGCGCAGGACGACATCCCCAACCAGCTCAGCCAGCTGGAAAACGAAATAACCAAGGGCCCGAAGGCGCTGATCATCGCCTCGATCGACGGCACCACTTTGTCGGATGCGCTGCAGAAGGCCGCTGACGCCGGCGTAGTCGTCGTCGCCTATGACCGCCTGATCAAGAAGACCGCCAATGTCGATTACTACACCACCTTCGACAATTTCGGCGTCGGCGTGATCCAGGCGAACTCGCTGGTCAAGGGCCTCAAGGAGCGTTTCCCGAACACCAAGCCGTGGAACGTCGAACTGTTCGGCGGCTCGCCCGACGACAACAACGCCTTCTTCTTCTACAATGGCGCCATCTCCGTCCTGCAGCCGCTGATCGACGACGGCTCGATCAAGATCAAGTCCGGCCAGACCGGCATGGACAAGGTCGGCACGCTGCGCTGGCTCGCCGCAACCGCCCAGGCGCGCATGGACAACCTGCTGTCGGCCAACTACTCGGACGGCAGCCGCGTCGATGGCGTTCTATCGCCCTATGACGGCCTGTCGCGCGGCATCACCGCCTCGCTGCGCGCCGTCGGCTACGGCACCGACGCTCAGCCCTGGCCGATCGTCACCGGCCAGGACGCCGAGACCGCTTCGGTCAAGCTGATCATCACGGGCGAGCAGTACTCGACCGTGTTCAAGGACACCCGCGAACTGGCCAAGGCCACCGTCGAACTCGTCGACAAGGTGCTCTCGGGCGGCAAGCCGGACGGCCTCGATGAAAAGACCTACAACAACGACGTCAAGGTCGTTCCCTCGATCCTGCTGACGCCGCATGACGTCGACAAGTCGAACTACCAGGCGCTGGTCGTCGACTCCGGCTACATCAAGGCCGACGAACTGAAGTAATCCGATTGCAAAGACAGGGGTCCTGCGCAACGCAGGGCCCCTTTCCGTTCACAAGCGACCCCGGTATTGTTTCTACCGGACCTTGTTTCCGTGCATGTCGTTGTCTCAAAACCGCGAGCACTTTTGAGCGACATGCAACAGGAGGAGCTTACCCTGATGACCTCGACGATTTTGGAGATGCGCGACATCACCAAGACGTTCCCCGGCGTGAAGGCGCTGTCGAACGTCAACCTCAGTGTCGAGGAAGGCGAAATACATGCCGTGGTCGGCGAAAACGGCGCCGGCAAGTCGACGCTGATGAAGGTTCTGTCGGGCGTCTATCCCGCGGGCACCTATGACGGCCAGATCATCTTTCAGGGCCAGGAATGCCAGTTCAAAGGCATCCATGACAGCGAACACAAAGGCATCGTCATCATCCACCAGGAGCTTGCGCTGGTGCCGATGCTGTCGATTGCCGAAAACATTTTCCTCGGCAACGAGCACGCGAAATACGGCGTCATCGACTGGGACGCCAACGAGCAGCGCACCGGCGCCCTGTTGAAGAAGGTGGGCCTCAAGGAGGACCCCAAGACGCTGATCACCAATATCGGCGTCGGCAAGCAGCAGCTGGTCGAAATCGCCAAGGCGCTGAGCAAGGAAGTCAAGCTGCTGATCCTCGACGAGCCGACAGCGTCGCTCAGCGAAAAGGACAGCCAGGCACTGCTCGACCTGCTGCTCGAATTCAAGAAGCAAGGCATGACCTCGATCCTCATCTCGCACAAGCTCAACGAGGTGAACCGGGTCGCCGACAAGGTCACCGTCATCCGTGACGGGCGCACCATCGAGACGCTGGCCAAGAAGGACATCAGCGAGGATCGCATCATCACCTCGATGGTCGGCCGCTCGCTCGACGACCGCTATCCGCCGCGCGAGCCGAAGATCGGCGAAGTCGTGTTCGAGGTGAAGAACTGGTCGGTCTATCACCCGCTCCATGCCGAGCGGCAGGTGATCAAGGGCATCGACATCAATGTGCGCAAGGGTGAGGTGGTCGGCATCGCCGGGCTGATGGGTGCCGGCCGCACCGAATTCGCCATGAGCCTGTTCGGCCGCTCCTACGGCCGCCGCATCACCGGCGAGGTTCTGCTCAAGGGCAAGCCGGTCGATGTCTCCACGGTAAGCAAGGCGGTCCAACATGGCATCGCCTACGTCACCGAGGATCGCAAGACCTACGGGCTCAACCTCATCGACCATATCAAGCACAACATTACGCTCGCCAATCTCGGCGGCGTGTCGCGCCACAGCGTGATCGACGACATGCGCGAGCTCGCGGTTGCCAACGACTACCGCAAGAAGACCAATATCCGCGCGTCCAGCGTCTATCAGATGACCGGCAATCTTTCGGGCGGCAACCAGCAGAAGGTGGTGCTGTCGAAATGGCTGTTCGCCGACCCGGACGTGCTGATCCTCGACGAGCCGACACGCGGCATCGATGTCGGCGCCAAATATGAAATCTATACGATCATCGCCCGTCTTGCCTCGGAAGGTAAGTCGATCGTGGTCATCTCGTCGGAAATGCCGGAATTGTTGGGGATTACCGACCGCATCTACGTCATGAACGAAGGGCGCATCGTCGGCGAAATGCCGGCGTCTGAAGCAAGCCAGGAAAAAATAATGCGCGCCATCGTTCGGGGAGAAGGAAAAGCAGCATGAGCACCGAAATCGCCCCGGCCCCGCAGGGCAACGTCGCCGAAGAACAGCGCCCGCGCATCGCCGTCTCGGCGCTGACGACGAATCTGCGCGAATACGGCCTGATCATCGCGCTGATCGTCATCATGCTGTTCTTCCAGTTCACCACGTCCGGGACACTGTTCAAGCCGGTCAACCTCAGCAACCTGGTGCAGCAGAACTCGTTCATCATCGTGATGGCGCTGGGCATGCTGCTGGTGATCGTATCCGGCTACATCGACCTCAGCGTCGGATCGGTCGCCGGTTTCATCGGCGCGCTGGCGGCCAACATGATGGTCATCTGGCAGCTCGGACCGCTCAGCAATCCGCTGGTGGTTTCGATCGTCTGCCTGATCGTCGGCGGCCTGATCGGCGCCGCGCAAGGCTACTGGATCGCCTATCACCGGATACCGAGCTTCATCGTGACGCTGGCGGGCATGCTGATCTTCCGCGGCATCTGCCAGGCGCTGCTGGGCGGCGGCTCCTCGGTCGGGCCGCTTCCCGACGACTTCAAGATGCTCAGTTCCGGCTTCATCCCCGACATTATCGGCCCGCTGACGCTCGTGCCGCCGGTAGTGAACGCGGCCGGCAAGACCATACTGGGCAGCGGCGTGACCCTGCACATGACGACGGTCGTGCTCGGCCTGATCGCCGTGCTGGCCTATGCCTATTTCGGGGTCCGCACGCGACGCAAGCGCGAACGCCATGGCTATGAGGCCGAGCCCTTCCCCCTGTTCATCGTCAAGACGCTGGTCGCCAGCGCGCTGGCGCTGTTCCTGGTCTATGAGTTCGCCAGCTACCGGGGCCTGCCGGTGGTGCTGCTGGTCATGGGCGTGCTGATCACGCTGTTCGTCTTCGTCACCAAGCGCATGACCATCGGCCGCCGCATCTACGCCATGGGCGGCAATGCCAAGGCGGCGCAGCTGTCGGGCATCAACACCGAGCGGCTGACGCTGATGGTGTTCATCAATATGGGCGTGCTGTCGGCGCTGGGCGGCCTGATCATCGCGGCTCGCCTTGGCCAGGCTGTGCCGGCTGCGGGTCTCGGCTCCGAACTCGACGTCATCGCCGCCGTCTTCATCGGCGGCGCCTCGGCGATGGGCGGCGTCGGCCAGGTCATCGGCGCGGTCGTCGGCGGTTTCATCATGGGCGTGATGAACAACGGCATGTCGATCATGGGCGTCAATGTCGACTGGCAGCAGGTGGTCAAAGGCCTGGTGCTGCTCGGCGCCGTGATCTTCGACGTCTACAACAAGAACAAGGCCTGACAGGCTTTAGGCGAGGCAACGAAGAAGGCATACGGGTCAAGATCGCGATGTTGCCGGCAACCTGCCGGCATCAGCAAGTTCCCTTGGGGATCGAGCCCGCGAGCGCAATCCGGACGAAGAGTTCAACCCGTGGCGCGGCGAGGTCCGAGCCGCGCAGGTCAAGGTTTGCCAAGAGGCAACCGGGCCAAGGCACATGAGAGAGGGTTTCATCATGCTGATCTCCCAGATTCTCGACGACGCCGAGACGATCCGTGTCGTCGCCCGCAATGGCGGCGGCAAGACCAGGGTCATCAATGGCGCCCGCAGCGTCTATTCGCTGGCGATGGAAGCTGCGCGCACCGGCGTCGGATTGGCCGCGCTGATCGAGCGCAAGGGATACGGTGAAGCCGTCGACCTCGACGCCGTCTACAAGAAAGGCCGGCTGGTGTCCCCGATCAACCATCCCGATCCCGCGCATCTGCATCTCACCGGCACCGGCCTGACCCATCTCGGCTCGGCGGCGACACGCGATTCCATGCACAAGAAGCTCAGCGACGGCGGCGAGGAGCAGCTCACCGATTCCATGAAGATGTTCCGCATGGGGCTGGAAGGGGGCAAGCCTGCCAAGGGCCAGACCGGCGTGCAGCCGGAATGGTTCTACAAGGGCAATGGCACCATGGCGGTGGCGCCGGGCGCGGCACTGATGTCGCCAGCCTTTGCGCAGGACGCCGGCGAGGAGCCGGAAATCGCCGGCATCTATGTCATTGGCGACGACGGCGCGCCGTTCCGCGTCGGCTTCACGCTGTCGAACGAGTTTTCGGACCACGTTACCGAACGGGTGAACTATCTGTTCCTGGCGCACTCCAAGCTGCGCAACGCCTCGTTCGGGCCGGAGATACTCATCGGCGACCTGCCGGCCGACATCAGAGGCTCATCGCGAATCTATCGCGACAGCAATCTTTTGTGGGAAAAGCCGTTCCTGTCGGGCGAAGCGAACATGTCGCACACCATCGCCAATCTCGAGCACCACCACTTCAAATATTCGGCCTTCCGCCAGCCCGGTGACGTGCATGTACACATGTTCGGCACGGCGACGCTGTCGTTTGCTGACGGCATCAGGACGCAGGCCGGTGACGTCTTCGAGATCGAGGCCGGAGATTTCGGATTGCCGCTGCGCAACCCGCTGGAGATCGAGGAGCCGGTGAAGGTGGCGGTGAAGGCGTTGTAGACTAGGTGATCTCCCCCCTCGTGGGGGAGATGGCCGGCAGGCCAGAGGGGGGCGCTGTCCCGCCAACCTTCAATCGAAAACAACTGCGCCTTCAGACTGGTCTTAGCGAGAAGTCGCGATCCTTCGCGCCCCCCTCTGCCCTGCCGGGCATCTCCCCCACGAGGAGGGAGATTAGCAGCGTCGACTTCTCAATAAATATCAAAATCGAAATACTTGGCCTGAATCTTCTTGTAGGTGCCGTCGGCGACGATGGCGTCGATCGCCGTGTTGAGCTTGTCGCGAAGGGCGGTGTCTTCCAGGCGCACGGCGATGCCGGCTTGCGTCTCGGTGCCCTTGACGTCGCCGACCAGCTTGCAGCAGCCTTCGCTCGCCTTCTTCAGCCAGTCCATCAGCACGAACTTGTCTGAAATCACCGCGTCAAGACGACCGTTCTGCAGGTCGGTGATCGCCTCTTCCTGGGTTGGGTAGAGTTTGGCTTCCGCGCCGGCCTTGCCATAGGCGTTCTGCGCGTAGTCGGCCTGGGTGGTCGAGGCCTGCGCGCCGACCGTCTTGCCGGCAAGGGCGGCCGGTTCGGTGGAGGTGAGATCGCTGTCCTTCGGCGCCACCAGCGCCAGCGGCGTGGTGTAGTATTTGTTGGTGAAGGCGACCTGCTTCTTGCGCTCCTCGGTGATGCTCATCGAGGCGATGATGGCGTCGAATTTTTTCGCCTGCAGGGCGGGAATGATGCCGTCCCAGTCCTGGGTGACGATCTCGCACTCGACCTTCATCTGCGCACACAGCGCATTGGCAATGTCGATGTCGAAGCCCTCGACTTTGCCGTCAGCGGTGATGGTGTTGAAGGGTGGGTAGGCGCCTTCGGTGCCGATCTTCAATTTCTCCTGTGCCTGCGCCAGCGAGCCGGCTGCTAACACCAGTACGGCAGCGCCGGCTGCCGATATGATCCATTTCGATATTTGCATTTTTGTTCCCCTAGGCCGTTGTTTTCCGGCAGCAGGGATAGCCAAGCATGACGAGCCGGCACAGGCAAGTATTTTGCCCGACGGTGATTTCAGCCGGCGGTGCGGAAATGCTTGGAAAGCTTCAGGCCCTGAGCCTGGTAATTCGAGCCGAGATCGGTACCGTAGAGCGCCTGCGGCCGCTTCAGCATGTGCTCGTAGACCAGCCGGCCGACGATCTGGCCGTGGTCGAGGATGAACGGGACTTCGTGGCTGCGCACTTCCAGCACCGCCCGGCTGCCGGTGCCGCCGGAGGCCGAATGGCCGAAGCCCGGATCGAAGAAGCCGGCATAGTGGACGCGAAACTCGCCGACCAGCGGATCGAAGGGGGTCATCTCGGCGGCGTAGAGCGGCGGCACGTGCACCGCTTCGCGGCTGACAAGGATGTAGAACTCGTCGGGATCAAGCACCAGTTCGCCGGCGCCGCTCTTGTAGAGCGGTTCCCAGAAGTCGACGGCATCCTGGGCGGCGCGCTTGTCGACATCGACCAGGCCGGTGTGATGCTTGCCGCGGTAGCCGACCAGCCCATTGTGATCGCCGTCCAGATCGATCGACAGCGCGATGCCGCCGCCGGAAATGTTGGGCGGCTCGGTCGCCACCAGCATCTCGGCCCGGTGCAATTCGTTCAGCTCCGCCTCCGACAGCAAAGCATTGCCGGTGCGGAACCTGATCTGCGACAGGCGCGAGCCGGCGCGCACGACGATCGGGAAGGTGCGCGGGCTGACTTCGAGATAGAGCGGGCCGTGATAGCCGGCGGCGATCTTGTCGAACTCGTGGCCGCGATCGGTCATCACCCGGGTGAAGATGTCGAGCCGTCCGGTCGAGCTCTTGGGGTTGGCCGAAGCCGAAATGTTGTCCGGCAGGGCGAGGCTTTCGAGCAACGGCACGATATAGACGCAGCCGGTTTCCAGCACCGCGCCTTCGGTCAGGCTGATCTCGTGCAGCTTCAGCCGCTCGAGCTTCTCCGACACCTTGTGGTTGGGGCCAGGCAGAAAGGAGGCGCGGACGCGAAAAGCCTTGTCGCCGAGCCTGAGATCGAGGCTGGCCGGCTGCACCTGATCGGAATCGAGAGCGCGCGGCGACTTCAACGCGCCGGACTGGAACAGCGCGGAAATATCCTGATCGGGAAGAATGCCTGTCTGCCGCAATGGCTGGCTCCGTTCCAAGGCCGGTCTCTTTGTGGCAGGTTCTTGCCGCAAAACCGCTGGACACTTTTGCGGAACCTGCCTGGTACAAACCTCTTAATGAAGCCGGCAATTGACGCAAGCATGGCTGAGGTCTAAAGGGTCGTTATCCCGTGGTGATTTGGCCGGTCGGCTTGCAGCCACGTTAAACAAGTCGCTAAAGGACCGTCGGGCCGCAAGGCCGTATGGACCGGTTGCGACTTTCGCGGCCGGTTTTTTTGTGTCTGGAACAAAAAGCGATGAGCACCAAGAAGCGTAACTGGAAGCCTCAAACCGCACTCGTGCACGGGGGAACGCTGCGTTCCCAGTTCGGCGAAACGTCGGAAGCGATGTACCTGACCCAGGGCTATGTCTACGAGACGGCGCAGGCCGCGGAAGCCCGTTTCAAGGGCGAAGAGCCGGGTTTCATCTATTCGCGCTACGCCAACCCGACCGTCGACATGTTCGAAAAGCGCATGTGCGCGCTGGAAGGCGCCGAAGATGCCCGCGCTACGGCATCGGGCATGGCGGCCGTGACGGCGGCGCTCCTGTGCAGCGCCAAGGCCGGTGACCACATTGTGGCGGCGCGCGCGCTGTTCGGCTCCTGCCGTTGGGTGGTCGAGACGCTGGCGCCGAAATACGGCATCGAGGCGACGCTGGTCGACGGCACCGACATCGCCAATTGGGAGAAGGCGGTCAGGCCGAACACGAAGCTGTTCTTCCTGGAGAGCCCGACCAATCCGACGCTGGAAGTGGTCGACATCGCCGCTGTCGCCTCGCTGGCGACCTCGATCGGCGCAAGGCTGATCGTCGACAATGTCTTTGCCACGCCTTTGCAGCAGAAGCCCTTGCTACTCGGCGCCCATATCGTCGTCTACTCCGCAACCAAGCACATTGACGGCCAGGGGCGGTGTCTTGGCGGCATCATCCTGTCGGACAAGAAGTGGATCGACGAGAATCTGCACGACTATTTCCGCCACACCGGTCCGAGCCTGTCGCCGTTCAACGCCTGGACGCTGCTGAAGGGCCTGGAGACGCTGCCGGTGCGCGTGCGCCAACAGACGGAAAGTGCCGGCAAGATCGCCGATTTCCTGGCCGGGCAGTCGCAGATTGCGCGCGTCATCTATCCCGGCCGCGCCGACCATCCGCAGGCCGACATCGTCAAGAAGCAGATGACGGGCGGTTCGACGCTGATCTGCCTCGACGTCAAAGGCGGCAAGCAGGCGGCCTTCGCCTTGCAGAACGCGCTCGACATCGTGCTGATCTCCAACAATCTCGGCGACGCCAAGAGCCTGATCACCCATCCGGCCACGACGACGCACAAGAACCTCAGCGATGAGGCGCGCGCCGAGCTCGGCATCGGGCCGGGAACGCTGAGGCTGTCGGTTGGTCTTGAGGATACGGACGATCTGCTTGAGGATATCGAGCAGGCGCTGAAGGCGGCCAAATAGCGGAAAGAGGCAGACCGGGGATTACAGACCCACGGCCTTGCGCAGCGCTTCGTTCATCCGCGTCTGCCAACCGTCACCGTCGGCCCTGAAGCGGTCGAGAACATCGGCGTCGAGGCGCAATTGTACGGCACGTTTGGGTCGCGCGAGCGGCGGCCGGCCAGCCTTGCGGCGAGAAACCGTATCTGTCGGCAACGCATCAGGATCGGCTTCAGCGGCAGCCGTGATCGCAGCATCTTCTTTGTCGGTCATCGCGGCCAGCGCCTTGCTGGCAAGCGCCAAGGCATCAGCACGTGACTGCTTTGGCGGAGTAGCCTCGCGGTGCACGATGGTCTTAGAGGTTTTCGACATAGTCCTTAATTTCCTGCCTTGTGGCCTTGCGTAGTGAAATAACGCGGATGGCGTGGCGTCGTTCGACATAAACCATCATATAGACGCCAGCCGCGATCAGACCGATCGCAACGAGACGATCCTCGCCAAAGTCCTCACTGTCATCGAGCCTGATAAGAGCATTGGCGAAATCGAAGGACGGAGCGATCGCAAAGTCCACGCCATGCTTGGCCCTGTTTGTCTTTGCCTTGTTTTCATCCCACTCGAACAGCATCGCCAACGGCGCATTCCATAAATTATGTGTACACAAAAATAGAGAGAAATTCAATAATTTTTGTATATACGATAATTGAATCGGGAAATCAAGCTGAGCTGCCGGAATCACGCCCCTGACGAGGCCTCTTCCAGTTCCGTCATCGCCTTGGTGCGGATGGTCATGGCGTTGCCGCGCCATTCGACCGCGCCGCCGAGCCAGCCGCGCGTCCAGATGGCTGGAAGCATCACATCGCGCACGATCATGGCAGTGACGATGCGCGGTGACAAATACCAGCCCTTGGCCCAAGCGAGCAGGCATTCCGGCGCATAGGCGAAGGCCAGGACGCACAAAGCCGTGGTGGGCAGGCCGACGCCGGCGCTTGCCGCCGCGACCAGCGCGAGCAGCAGCGGCACCGCCACACCGGTCAGGATTTCGGGCGTGTAGAACAGCGGGAAGGTGACGCGGCGCAGCCGCGCCCAGCGCGTCTGTCGCGACCAGATCTCGGCACAGGTGCGCTGGCCGAGCGGCTGCTCGAACGGCGAGGCGACGAGATTGACGCGCAGGCCGAGCCCGTTGACCAGCTTGGTCGCGGCAGCATCTTCGGCGATCTCGGCGGCAAGCGCCTCGATGCCGCCATTGGCGTCGAGCATCGGCTTGTTCCACAGCATGCTCTTGCCCTGGGCAAAGCCGAGGCCCAGCGCCTCGCCGGTATATTGCCAGCGCGCTTGCAGCGTGTTGAGGAAGGCGCATTCGACCTCGGCCCAAAAACCATCCGGCCGCGAGCCGATCGGGGTCGAGCAGACAAGCCCGGTGTCCGGCCGCCAGGCCGCCATTAGATGCTGGACATAGTCGACAGGCATCAGCACGTTGGAATCGGCCAGGATGACCCAATTGTGCTGCGCCGCTTGCCAGCCCTTCACACAGTTATTGAGCTTCGGGTTGGCGCTAACCCGGTCATCGCCGATCAGCAGTTGTGCCGGAATCTCGGGATGGCCGGCGATTGCGGCGTTGATGAGCTTGACCACAGGGTCTTCGGCATGGGCGACGCAGAAGATCAACTCGTAGCGCGGCCAGCCGAGCGAGAGGGCGCGCTGAAGCGTCTCCTGCGTGAACGGCTCCACGCCGCGCGACGGCACGACGATCGAGACCGGCGGCTGGTTGCCGGATGGCGGAGGGATGAGGCGCCGCGCTTTCAGTTTCGACGATGCAAGCAGGATGCTGGCGAGATTGGAAAGAAGCAAAGCGGAGGAAGCGAAGGCGGCTGTGAGAGCTAGTTCCATCGAGATCTGGTCACTCCGGAAAGGCCGCTCGCGGCCACTTCGTCAGTCGACAGATGGGGCCTTGAGTCGCCCGGCAAAGTTTGTGCACACCAACATTGTCATGTGTCACTTAAATGACATTGTTTGTCGGCACCTGCGCTTTGAGGCTGGCAGGACATGCCGCTCTGCGCGTATCAACCGCGCAACGCGACAAATATTCCTGCCGCGCAACTGGAGCAGCCCATGTACCGCGCCGTCACGCGCAACATCGAAGTGCAGGTCAGACCGTTCTACCTGGAGGATCGCTCCGATCCCCAGGAGAACCGTTATGTCTGGGGCTACCAGGTGACGATCGACAACCAGTCGGACGAGTTCGTGCAGCTGATGTCGCGCTACTGGCACATCACCGACGGCAGCGGCCGGGTCGAGGAGGTGCGCGGCGCCGGCGTGGTCGGCGACCAGCCCGAACTCAATCCCGGTGACAGCTATCAATACACGTCCGGCTGCCCGCTCTCGACACCGTCGGGCTTCATGGTCGGGCACTACACCATGCGCAACAAAAGGGGCGAGACGTTCGACATCGCTATTCCGGCGTTTTCGCTGGATTTGCCGGGGACGAGGCGGACGGTGAATTAGCGTCTTTCTCCCCGTTCTACGGGGAATTGAGGAATGGTCCGCGAAGCGGACGAAAAGCCAATTGCTTGGCTTTTCGAGTGACGAACGCCCGGCAGGACAATGAGGGGCGGCGCCGGACTGGTGAGACTATCTTCCGCCCACAACGGCGCCTGAGTGAGATACGCGGCGGCTATTCGCCCACGTCGCGCTGCCCCTCATCCGCCTGCCGGCACCTTCTCCCCGTGAAACGGGGAGAAGGAAGCGTTTCACTGAGCCGCGAATTCGGCCGGGTCGAAGTCGTACTGTGTCGAGCAGAACTCGCAGGCGACGTGGATGCCGCCATCCTGAGTGCTCTCCTTGATCTCTTCGGCGGAGAAGCCTTCTAGAATGCCGCGGATCTTGTCCCTTGAGCATGAGCACTGGTCGGCGACCGGCACGCCGCCGAAGACGCGCACGCCATGTTCGTGGAACAGCCGGTAGAGCAGCCGCTCGGCGCCGATGGTCGGGTCGATCAGTTCGGTCGGCTCGATGGTGCCGAGCAGGGCCACCAGTTCAAGCCACGAATTGTCGGCCGGTTCATGCGTGACGTCGCGCGGATCGCCATCGCCGCCCGAAATGTCGGGCACGCGCATGCGCTCCGGCGACTGCGGCAGGAACTGCGCCAGTATGCCGCCGGCGCGCCACTGTTCGCGCGCACCGCCGGGGCCGGGCGTCAGAAGCTTGGCCACCGAAAGCCTGAGATCGGTCGGGATCTGCTCCGACTGGCGGAAATAGGTGCGCGCGGCGTCTTCCAGCGTCTCGCCGTCAAGCTGGACGATGCCC
Source organism: Mesorhizobium neociceri (assembly GCF_013520985.1). Taxonomy (GTDB): domain Bacteria; phylum Pseudomonadota; class Alphaproteobacteria; order Rhizobiales; family Rhizobiaceae; genus Mesorhizobium; species Mesorhizobium neociceri. The sequence continues at coordinate 120,478 of NZ_JACDTY010000002.1, forward strand.
TGATAGCGCTGCGTGTGCGCGCCCTGGTCGATGGTGAGCGCCAGCACGCCGCTGCCGAGCAGCGTCTGCTGCGAGGTCTCGCCGGCGGCCACCAGGGCCTCCAGCCGATCGGCGTCGAAGCGCGCATAGGCGCGCAATGCCGAGGGCGTGGAGAAATCCGCGACCAGCATGTCGACCGGCCCGTCGGTGCGGGTCTGCAGGATGAACTTGCCCTCGAATTTGAGCGAGGTGCCGAGCAGCACCGTCAGCACACAGGCTTCCGCCAGCAGGCGGGCAACCGGCTCGGGGTAATCGTGGCGGCTGAGGATGGCGTCGAGCATCGGCCCGAGCTGCACGGTGCGGCCGCGCACGTCGAGCGGGCCGACCTCGAAGGGCACGACATGATCGTCGCCGGCATAGCCGAACTCGCCGAGTTTGGGGTGATGTTCAGTCACTTGATACGTTTCCAACATGACAAAGCTCCAGGGCGCGGCCATGCGGCCCGGAGGGGCACATGCGTCCAAACGCGCTTGATTTGCGTGATGGGGCGCAAATAGGCATCGCGCCCCCGCAGATCAAGCGCCTGGAGATCAAGCGCCCAGACACCAGGCCAAAACCGCCTTCTGGGCGTGGAGCCGGTTCTCGGCCTCGTCGAAGACCACCGAATGCGGCCCGTCAATGACGTCGTCGGTGACTTCCTCGCCGCGATGCGCCGGCAGGCAGTGCATGAACAGGGCGTCGGGCTTGGCCCTTGCCATCAGCGCCGCATTGACCTGATAGGGCGAGAAGACATTGTGGCCGCGGGCGCGGTGCTCCTGGCCCATCGACACCCAGCAGTCGGTGACGATGCAATCGACCTGATCGACGGCTTCCTCGGGCGAGCGGGTGAAATGCAGCTTGCCGCCGTTGGTCTTCGACCAGTCGATATGCTTCTGCGCCGGCTCGCTGCCTTCCGGCACCGCGACATTGAGATTGAAGCGGAAGCGCGCCGAGGCTTCGAGCAGCGAATGCAGCACATTGTTGCCGTCGCCGGTCCAGGCGATGGTCTTGCCGGCAACCGGACCGCGATGTTCCTCGAAGGTCATGATGTCGGCCATCAGCTGGCAAGGATGGGTATCGTCGGTCAGCCCGTTGATAACCGGGATGGTGGCGTTCTCGGTCAGCTCGAGCAGCCGCTCATGCGACGTCGTGCGGATCATGATGGCGTCGACATAGCGCGACAGCACCTTGGCGGTGTCGGCGATGGTCTCGGAGCGGCCGAGCTGCATTTCGGTGCCGGTCAACATGATGGTCTCGCCGCCGAGCTGGCGCATGCCGACGTCGAAGGAGACACGCGTGCGCGTCGACGGCTTGTCGAAGATCATGGCCAGCACCTTGCCTTCGAGCGGTTTGGTGCGCTCGCCGGCCTTGAGGCGCGCCTTGCGCACCACCGCATCGTCCAGCATGAACCGCAGATCGCCTTCGGAGACGGCGGAAAGATCGGTGAAATGGCGAAGTGACATCAGGAATGGTTCCGGGGTTACTTCGCGGCGGCCGCGGTGATGGCGTCGGCCAGGCCCTTGGCGCCGGCGCGGATGCGGTCGAGCGCCTCGCTGATTTCGGCGTCGGTGACGGTGAGCGGTGGCAACAGCCGAATGACGTTGTCACCAGCCGGCACCGCCAGCAGATGCTGGTCGCGCAGCGCCATGTTGACCTTGGTGTTGGGCATGGCGCATTTAAGGCCAAGCATGAGCCCTACGCCCCTGATGCCTTCGATGACATCGGGAAACTCGTCGGCGACGCCTGCCAGCCCTTGCTTCATCAGCAAAGCCTTGCGCTGGACGTCCTCCAGAAAACCATCTTCCAGCACGACGTCGAGTACAGCGTTGCCGACCGCCATCGCCAGCGGATTGCCGCCGAAGGTGGTGCCATGCACGCCTGCCGTCATGCCAACGACGGCATCGTCGGTGGCTAGGCACGCGCCCATCGGGAAGCCGCCGCCAATGCCCTTAGCTATCGCCATGATGTCGGGCGTCACGCCGGTCCATTCATGCGCGAACAGCTTGCCGGTGCGGCCGATGCCGCACTGGACCTCGTCGAAGATCAACAGCAGGCCATGCTGGTCGCAGAGCTGCCGCAGCCGCTTCAGGGACTGCGTCGGCACCGGGCGGATGCCGCCCTCGCCCTGCACCGGCTCGATCAGGATCGCGGCGGTCTCTGATGTGATCGCCTTCTCGGCGGCATCGATGTCGTCGAAGCCGACCTGGTCGAAACCCTCGACCTTGGGGCCGAAGCCTTCGAGATATTTGTACTGGCCACCGGCGGCGATGGTCGCCAGCGTACGGCCATGGAAGGCGCCTTCGAAGGTGATGACGCGGAAGCGCTCGGGATGGCCCTTGACGAACTGGTAGCGCCGCGCCGTCTTGATCGCGCATTCCAGCGCTTCGGCGCCGGAATTGGTGAAGAACACCTTGTCGGCGAAGGTGGCCTCAGCCAGCCGCTCGCCCAACCGGGTCTGCCCAGGGATCTCGTAGAGATTGGAGACGTGCCAGAGCTTGGCCGCCTGCTCGGTCAGCGCCGAGACCAGATGCGGATGGCTGTGGCCCAACGAATTGACCGCGATGCCGCCAGCAAAATCGAGATATCGCTCGCCCTTGTCGGTAACCAGCCAGGTGCCTTCACCGTGGTCGAAGGCCAAGGGTGCGCGAGCAAAGGTCTCGTAAAGCGCCGAACCGCTCATTATATGCGTCTCCGGTACCGGAAAATCAAAAAAGCCGCCAAAGCGGCGGCCTTGTGCGGCTTATCGTGTTTTTCGGCCATGAAGTCAACGAAAACGTCGTGCAAAGGCGCGCGGCAAGCTCCCGACGAGACGCCGGCTCATAAGCGACCGGGCAAGTTGGGGAAAACCGAAAAAACCGATTCGTGTTGCACCTGGGACTCTTGTCACCGAGTCAACACATGAGGTAATTGTAGTCGGGAAATAACTAGATTTCGTGCGGCGGACCTAATCACCTAATATATGTGGTGTCTGCCCCGGCAAAGGTTGCCGGGTCGGGAATGGATTCCGGCTGCCGCACGCTTAGCAGGAGCGCGGTCTCATGAACTGGACTGACGAGCGGGTCGAACTTCTCAGAAAACTGTGGTCGGAGGGCTTGAGCGCAAGCCAGATCGCCGCACAACTTGGCGGGGTCAGCCGCAACGCCGTCATCGGCAAGGTGCACCGGCTGAAGCTGTCGGGCCGCGGACGCTCGACCGCAACGCCGGCGCGCCAGAAGAAGACGGCGCAGGGATCGTCGATCCAGAAGTCTGTGTCGCGCGCCGCAACCACGCAGCGCCACGTCACCACGTCGATCGGGGCGACCGCGCTGCAGGCGCAGTTCGATGCCGAGCCGGTGGCTCGCCACTACATCCGCCCGGTCGAAAACGTTGTCGTGCCGATCTCGCGGCATCTGCAGCTCACCGACCTGACCGAGCGCACCTGCAAATGGCCGAATGGCGATCCGTTGTCGGAAGACTTCAACTTCTGCGGCAACGAAGCCGCCGAAACCGGCCCCTATTGCAAGTACCACGCAAGGGTGGCGTTCCAGCCGGCTTCGGAGCGGCGGCGGAGCAGGTGAGCGAATAGCGAATAGCGAATAGCGAATAGCGAATAGAAACGGCTTGGCTTCTGTGACAGGGAGCAAGCCGTTTTTGCTATTCGCGACTCGCGCCCTCTTTCAAAGCCATCCGTTCTTGCGAAACCGCCAGTACAGGAACGAGCAGATCAAGGCGATCGCGGTCAGAACCACCGGGTAGCCATATTCCATCTTCAGTTCCGGCATGTCATCGAAATTCATGCCGTAAATGCCGGCGAGCGCCGTCGGCACCGCCAGTATGGCGGCCCATGACGCCAGCTTCTTGGTATTCGCCGTTTCCTGGCTCTGGCCAACCAGCAGACTGGCCTCGAAGGCGAAGGCCAGAACCTCGCGCAGGCTGTCGATCTTTTCCTGCACGGTACGGATGTGGTCGGTGACATCGCGAAACAGCGGGTGCATGGCACTATGGATTTGCGGCAGGTCGGCGCTGGTCAGCCGGCGGCAGACCTCGACCAGCGGCAGCGCCGCGTTGCGCAGACGCAACAGATCGCGGCGCAGCATGTAGAGCCGCTCGATGTCGGGACCGGTCATCGGCTTCAGCAGCACCCTGTCTTCGATCGCCTCGACCTCGTCCTCGATCTGCTCGAGCACCGGCATGTAATTGTCGACGATGAAGTCGAGAATGGCGTAGAGGACGAAGTCCTCGCCCTTGGCCAGCGAATGCGGGCAGCTCTCCCAGTGCTGACGGACGGCGGCATAGGATGTCGAGGGACCATGCCTGACGCTGACGATATAGCCTGAGCCGACGAACAGGTGGGTTTCGCCGAAGGTGACGCGGCCGTCGATCAGCTGGGCGGTGCGGGCGACGATGAACAGGGCATCGCCATACTGCTCGATCTTGGGCCGCTGGTGCGGATGTTCGGCATCTTCGATCGCCAGTTCGTGCAGATGGAACTGCGCCTTGACGCGCAGCAACAGCTCGCGGTCGGGTTCGAGCAGGCCGATCCAGACGACATGGCCCGATTTCTTCGCCCATTCGCCGGCCTCTTCGATCGGGATGTCGGCTATGCGCTTGCCGGCGGTGTAGACGCTCGACGCGATGATGCCGGACGATGCCGGCGCCGGCTTGAACTCTCGGACATATTCCATCGCAGCCTCCGAACGCAGAACCTTCAATAGGCCTGAGAAGCTTAACGCTGCGATAGTTTAGCGCAATATGATTAAGCGTTCGAGGGGGGCGCGATCACTTCACCGGCAGCGCCGGAAGCGCCACCTTGTCGGTCTTGTCGCCTTTGGGACGCTCGGCCGGCATCTGGTCGCCGGTGACGATGTAATAGATGGTCTCGGCGATGTTGGTGGCGTGGTCGCCGATGCGCTCGATGTTCTTGGCGCAGAACAGCAGATGCGTACACGGCGTGATGTTGCGCGGATCTTCCATCATATAAGTCAGGAGCTCGCGAAACAGCGATGTATACATGGCGTCGATCTGGTCGTCGCGGTCGCGCACGAAGCCTATCCTGTCGACCGAACGCGATGCGTAGACGTCGAGCACTTCCTTCAGTTGGGTCAGCGCCAGATCGGCCAGCGCCTCGAGGCCGCGAAACAGGCTGGTCGGCTGGCGGCCGTCGATGACGCTCACCACTCGCTTGGCAACATTCTTGCCGAGGTCGCCGACTCGCTCGAGGTCAGCCGAAATACGGATGGCGCCGACAATCTCGCGCAGATCCGTCGCCATCGGCTGGCGCTTGGCGATGATGACGATGGCCTTGTCATCGATTTCGCGCTGGCCCTCGTCGAGGACAATGTCATCGCGGATGACCTTCTGGGCGAGGCCCGGGTCGGCATTGACCAGTGCCTGGATCGCCTGCTCGACCATGCGCTCGGCGTGCCCGCCCATCGCAGCGATGCGTTTCGACAGGTATTTCAGTTCTTCGTCATAGGCGCTGACGATGTGTACGGACTGCATGGACGGTATGCCTTCCTGGAATCCTTGGCCCGGAATCTTTGGCCTTTTGAGTCGTTTCCTCGAATCCTGTGCTGATACGCTAGCCGGATGACAGAACGAAGAAACAGGCAGTTAGCAAATAGTACTGCCTCAGCCCGCAGGCAAATGGACCGTGAACGCCGCGCCCTTGCCAACTTCCGACTTGATCGAAAGTCTGGCGTTATGACGCGTCAGTATGTGCTTGACGATGGACAGGCCGAGGCCGGTGCCTTTCTGGGTGCGGCTGCTTTCGACATCGACGCGGTAGAAGCGCTCGGTGATGCGCGGAATGTGCTCTTCGGGAATGCCAGGGCCATAGTCCCTGATGGTGACGTCGATGCCCGGTTCGGGACCGGCCTCGCCCCCGGCGATCGACACCGTGACGCGTCCACCCGGCTGGCCGTATTTGCAGGCGTTTTCCAACAGGTTCTCGAACACCTGGAACAGCTCGTCCCGGTCTCCGGGCACGTCGAGCGGCCCCTCGGCATAGTCGCGCTCGATGACGACGCCGTTTTCCCTGGCGAGCGGCCCGAGCGAATCGATGACGCTGTCGATGGTCTGGCGCAGATCGACCTCGGTTCCCGGCTTCAGATAGGGCTTCATTTCCAGCCGCGACAGCGAAAGGAGATCGTCGATCAGGCGCGCCATGCGGCCGGTCTGGTTCTGCATGATCTGCAGGAACTGCTCGCGCGCCGCCGGATCATTGCGGGCCGGCCCACGCAACGTCTCGATGAAGCCCGAAATCGAGGCCAGCGGCGTGCGCAGCTCATGGCTGGCATTGGCGATGAAGTCGGCGCGCATACGGTCGATCCGGCGCGTCTCGCTCTGGTCCTTGAACACCAGCACAAAGAGATCGGTAGCGTGGCCGACCGAGGATGCACTGACCCGGTAGGCCCGTTCGACCGGCAGCTTTTCGGTGTAATCGACGGCATCCGAGGCGACGCTTCCTGACAGCACGCCGTCGAGCAAGGCCTGCATTTCGGGGGCGCGGAATTTCAGCGGCAGCGACAGGCCGGGTGCGATCCCGCCAAAGGCTGCGAAGGCGGCGGCATTGGCATGGACGATGGTGGCGGTGCGGTCGAAGATGATGAGCGGATCGGCAACAGCGGCTGCGAGATATTCGCCGGTAAGCCGCTGCAGCCCGCTCGCCTCGATCGCGGCATCGCTCTGGATGGACTGGCTGGCGCCGCCGGTCGGCAGCATCGCGGCAGCAAGCAGCACCGCACAGGCGAGCAGAACGACATAGACGGACATGCCGGCAAAGCCGTAGGCGGCCGCAACAGCAACGATGCCGGCGGCGAGCAGCCAGCGGCCGTTCCACAGCCGGGCGGCTACGGCTTGCACTGTCGTTTTCCGCTCTGTGCCAGTGTCGGCCATTCGCGCGTCCCGAGCCCTTGCGCCGGCCGGCCGAAACTTCCGCTGGACCGGGTTTAGGCCTCCCCATAGCATGAGTCCGCAAGCTGGAAAGGTGCGTCTCGATGAAAAAAGCGAAGGAAAGTCCCGCCGCGGAGCCGGCAAAAGGTCCTCTGAAGATCAGGATCGACGGCAAAGAGCGGGAGTTCGATATCGAGAATCCCGAGCTTCCGGACTGGATCGAGGACAACAAACTGACTGCCGGCGACTATCCCTACGACAAGAAAATGAAGGGCGAGGAATACGACGAGACGCTGGAGCGGCTGCAGATCGAGCTGGTCAAGGCGCAGGCCTGGCTGCAGGCGACCGGCAAGCGGGTGATATCGCTGTTCGAGGGACGCGACGCCGCCGGCAAGGGCGGAACCATCTTCGTGCTGCGCCAGTATCTCAACCCTCGAACTGCGCGCAATGTGGCGCTGACCAAGCCGACGCCGACGGAAGTCGGGCAGTGGTACTTCCAGCGCTATGTCGACCATTTCCCGACATCGGGCGAATTCGTCACCTTCGACCGCTCCTGGTACAACCGCGGCGGCGTCGAGCCGGTGATGGGCTTCTGTACGCCGGAGCAGCACGAGAAATTCCTCGACGAGACGCCACATTTCGAGCGGATGATCTCCAATGAGGGCATCTATTTCTTCAAATTCTGGCTGAACATCGGCCGCGAAACCCAGCTCGAACGATTTCACGACCGCCGCTGGTCTCCGCTGAAGAACTGGAAGTTCTCGCCGATCGACATTGCCGGCATCACCAAATGGGACGATTACACCAAGGCCCGCGACCAGATGGTCGAGCGCACGCACAAGCAGTTCGCGCCATGGATCATCGTGCGGGCAAACGACAAACGACGCGCGCGGCTGGCTGTCATGCGGCGCATCCTGTTGTCATTGCCCTATGATGGGCGCGATCTCGACGCCATCGGCAAGGAAGACAAGAAGATCATCGGCGAAGGGCCGTCATTCCTGGAGAAATAGACGCTGAAGGTAGAGAGCCCATCCCTGATACGGGACGGGCTCTGTTGTCTTCATCGCGACTATGCGGCTGGCGTCATGCGGCCAGGCGGGCGATCCGCTGCAGCCGCTTCAGCGTGGTGTCGTCCTGAAGCGCCTGCTGGAACAGCGTGATCTCCTGATCGATACGGTCGCAGAGCACGCCCGTATCGCCCTTGAGCAGACCGCGCGTCTGCAGAAGGGCTGCAACCGGCTTCTTGGCCAGTTGCCTTGCCCTGCCGAGCGCTGCCTCCTCGGCACTGCCATCGGCCACGATCTCGGCGACGAGGCCAAGTGCCCTTGCGTCCTCGGCACCGAGTGTGTCGCCCAGGCAAAAGAAGCGGAAGGCGCCGGCATAGCCGAGCTTCTGTGGCGCCAGGATGGAGGTCGCCGCATCCGGCACCAGACCGAAATCGACGAACGGCACCCGGAAGGTGCTGTTGCTCGAGGCGATCACCATGTCGCAGTGGAACAGAATGGTGCAGCCGACGCCGACGGCATCGCCGTCGACACAGGCCAGCACCGGCTTGGGGAACGTCGCCAACGTGCGGAACATGTCGGTGACGGCGGCGATCAGTTGCTGGTGCTTGGTGGAGTCGAGGAACTCGGAGAAATCGCCACCGAGGCAAAAGCAGCCGGCGAGGCCGCGCAGCACCACGACACGGACATTGTCGTCGACGGCGGCTTCATGGAAGGTCCTGGCCAGGCTTGCATAGGCGCGCCCGTCCAGCACCGGCCGGCCGTCATGCGACGACACGGTGACGACCAGCGTGTGGCCACGCAATTCGGGTTGGGGGTCAAAGCTCATTTGTCGTCTCCGATCTCACGACGCCTGCCGCATGCCGAGCATGTCGGGTGTGCCCCTGGCCAGCACGGGGGCGTGATGGTTGCGGCGCGAACGCACGACATCGAGCGTGTGCGTGTTGAAGGTCAGCAAGGTGGCGACGACCTGCTGGTTGCCATAGGTGCGCTGATAACCGAGCGGCGTTGCCAGGAAATGCAGCTGCAGGGCCCGCAGCACCCACATCGGCTCGAACTCGATGATCACCTGGTTGACGTTGCGCTTCAGTCCCCACTCGACGAAGCCGGCGATCAGCTCGGTGCCGACCGTCGAGACGCCGCGCTTGCCGTCTCGATAGCCGGGCGCCACCGCGTAGCGGGTCAGCTCCCAGACCTTCGGTCCGGATGGCGGCGTGCCTTCATAAAGATCGACCAGCACCTCAGTCAGCAAATGCGGCCGCGTCGTCGGCAGCATGCGCTGATAGCCGGCGAGTTCGCCGCCGCGGATGACCAGCTGGTGCACTGCCTCGTCATGATCGAACTGGTCGATCTCGAGGCCATCGGGACGCTTCAGATCTGTCCAGCCCATCTCTTCGACGAAGATCTTGTAGCGCAGACGATGGACAGCCTCCCAAAGGTCGGGACGTTCCATCAATTCCTGTGTTGTAAGGGCGAAAAGCATTAGCCGTCTCCTGGGCTCAAGAGGAAGATACGGCCGCACGTTCCAGATAAAATTGCGTGATCACGCAGGCAGGAATTTTTTAGGTCGGCACGGCCGACCTAGCTAATATAGCCGCGCCTAATCGCTTCGGCGACAGCTTGCACCCTGTTGACGGCACCGAGTTTACTCTTAGCGTTAAGGAGATGTTTTTCGGAGGTGTGCTCCGAGATGCCGAGTATCTGCGAAATCTCCCATTCGGACTTGCCGACGGCTGCCCATTTCAGGCATTCCCGCTCACGCGGGGTCAATTCGATGTGATCGATGGTGTTGGCCGCCATCGTGTGCAGCTGCATGGCGCGGCCGACCGCATAGGTCGACACCAGCGACACCAGTCCGAACTCGGCGCCCGACAATTCGACGGCCTCGCCACCTAGCGAGACCATGACGATCTGGCCTTCGAGCGTCACCAGTGGAAAGGCCAGGCCATCGCGCAGCTTGAATTCTCTGGCGTCGCCCATCACCTCGCCACTTTCCCTGTCGACGCGGATGCCACGCGACGCCTCGCGCCATTGGAACGGCGCCTGCAATTCCTTCATGTGGCTGACGACGGGATCATGGTCGACATAGTTGCGCGCCACATAGCGCTCCAGCCATTCCACCGGCCAGTCGCACAAAAGCACGTGATCCTTTTGCTGGCCACGCGGCGTGCCGGGCTGCGGAACCGTTCCCGCCATCAGCGCCGTCAGGCCAAAATGCGAGGTGACGCCAAGCAATGTTTCACAAACCGCGGCCGCCGTGTCGGCATGCTGCAGTTGGTCTATATATTCCAGCGTGCGATCGAACTGACCCATCGCAACATCTACCCCATGTTGCCTACCGCTCTTGAGACCGATGTTACGTGCCTGATCCGCACTTCGCCATCAACCCCGGATTGCAAGCCGCATGCTTGGCTTTTTTTGCGCAGCGACCGCTTGCCCTCGGACCGACTCTGCGCGGCTATTTGCAACCTCACCAAAGCATAACCCGAAATTGGCCCTTTGAAATCAAAAACAATTGTACGCGCGTCGTTTTCGTATCAAAAGCCAACGGCAGAACGGGCGGAGTTTTTTCGTGATATCTCGCTGGATTGCCATCGCGTTCCTCTCGATGCTGGTTGGAGTGCAGCCGTTTGCCGGCGCAGCGCGCGCGGCGGAACCGCAGGTGCCGGTGCTTTGGGACGCCAAGGAACGGCTGCCGAAGCCAGATCTCTCGGCGTTGCCCAGGCTCAGATTCCTCACCACGACCGATTTCCCGCCCTTCAACTTTCTCGACGGCGCTGGCCGGCTGTCCGGCTTCCACATCGACCTGGCGCGGGCGATTTGCGCCGAACTCGACATCGCCGACAAATGCCAGATCCAGGCGCTGCCCTGGGCCGAGCTCGACGACGCGCTGCAGAAGGGCGAAGGCGAGGCGATCATCGCCGGCATCGCCGCGACGCCGGAAATGCGGGCGAAATACAGTTTTTCGCGCTCCTATCTGCAATTTCCGGCGCGCTTCATCATGCCGAAGGCCAAGGCCTTTCCCGAGCCAATCCTCGACAAATTGCGCAGCAAACGGGTCGGCGTGCTGGCCGGCTCGGCGCATGAAAAGATGCTGCGCGATTATTTCGGCACCGTGCAGATCATCCTCTTCGACAGGCCGGAAGGCCTCTACAGCGACTTGAAGGCCGGCAAGATCGACGCCGCGTTCGGCGACGGCATGCGCTTTTCCTTCTGGCTGGGCGGTAGGGACGCGGCCGGCTGCTGCCGCTTTGCCGGGGGCCCTTATCTCGCGCCGGAATATCTGGGATCCGGCATGACGATTGCCACCCGGGCCGGCGATCCGGCGCTCGCCGCAGCGATGGACTACGCGCTGCAGGAGATTTCGGTGAAGGGCACCTTCGCCGAGTTCTATTTGCGCTATTTCCCGGTCAGTTTCTTCTGATCCGGCCCCGGTCAGTTTCTTCTGATCCGGCCCCGATCAGCTTTTTCTGAGGGCTGCTGATATCAGGTGAGCGTGCGCAGCCGCGCCTTCGCGCCGCGCGCGATGGCCGCGACGGTCAGCGTGTCGAGATCGAGCTGGCGGCGGATGAGCTGCAGCACCCGAACCTCCTCCATGCGCATTTCGAGATCGACGGCGGCAACCTCGAAGGCGGCGGCATAGGCGGTGTCATGCAGCCGCTCGGGCAAAGCCTTGCCAACACGCTCGAGAACGCCTTCCAGCCCATCCTTTTCATCCAGCATCTTCTGGCAGTCCTGCGCGATGGCAATCAGCCTGTCCTGGTTGAAATCCTCGAACACCGGCCAGCTGCGGACGACGTCGCCGATGCGCGCCAGTTCGACATCGGTCATGTCGCGATCGGAAGCCGACGTGATGACCATCAGGTAGATCAGGGCTTCATGGGTGGACGGCAACGGCATTCAAAACTCCTTGATAGTGAGGCTGGAACGTAGGGACGCCACGAAGGCGCCGCAAGGAAAACCGCCTGATATCGTTGACGCTCCCGCCTGTCGCGCCTAGAGACCCGGTTGAAAAATCTTACCAGCCGCGAAGCCGGCCCATGACTGGAACTTTGACATGACGGGATCAAACACGATCGATCTCAACCCCGAAATGCTTGCGGCAGCGGCCGAAAGCAAGGCCTGGCCGTTCGAGGAAGCCAAAAAGATCATCGAGCGCTACAAGGGTGCCGACTTTCCCGAGACCGTCCTGTTCGAGACCGGCTACGGCCCGTCCGGCCTGCCGCATATCGGCACGTTCGGCGAGGTGGCGCGCACCTCGATGGTGCGGCATGCCTTCCACGTACTGACCGGAAACAAGGTCAAGACCAAGCTTCTGTGTTTCTCCGACGACATGGACGGCATGCGCAAGATCCCCGACAATGTGCCGGATCGCGCAGCACTCGAGCCCTATCTGCACATGCCGCTATCGTCGGTGCCCAATCCGTTCGGCGGCGACTATGCGAGCTTTGGCGACCACAACAACGCGATGCTGTGCCGCTTCCTCGACACGTTCGGCTTCGACTACGAATTCGCCAGCGCGACGCAGTACTACAAGGCTGGCCGCTTTGACGCGATGCTGCTGCGCGCCGCCGAGCGCTATGACCAGATCATGGCGGTGATGCTGCCGACGCTCGGGCCGGAGCGCCAGGCGACCTACAGCCCGTTCCTGCCGATCTCGCCGAAAAGCGGCCGCGTGCTCTACGTGCCGATGAAGCATGTCGACGCCAAGGCCGGCACCATCACCTTCGACGATGACGGCACCGAGACCACGCTTTCGGTGACCGGCGGCAAGGTGAAGCTGCAGTGGAAGCCGGATTTCGGCATGCGTTGGGCAGCGCTCGGCGTCGATTTCGAAATGTTCGGCAAGGACCACCAGACCAATGCTGTGGTCTATGATCGCATCTGCAACATACTCGGCGGACGCGCGCCGGAGCATTTCGTCTATGAACTGTTCCTCGACGAGAACGGCCAGAAGATCTCGAAGTCGAAGGGCAACGGGCTGACGATCGACGAATGGCTGCGCTATGCGCCAACCGAGAGCCTCGGCCTCTATATGTACCAGCGGCCAAGGCAGGCGAAAAAACTCTATTTCGACGTCATCCCGCGCGCCGTCGACGAATACTACACCTTCCTCGGCGCCTATCCGCGCCAGGACTGGAAGGAACGGCTGGGCAATCCGGTCTGGCACATGCATGACGGCAAGCCGCCGGCGATCGACCTGCCGGTGCCGTTCTCGCTGCTGCTCAATTTGGTCAGCGCCTCCAACGCGCAAAACAAGGATGTGCTGTGGGGCTTCATCTCGCGCCATGCGTCAGGCGTGACGCCAGCAACGCATCCCGAACTCGACCAGCTGGTTGGCTTCGCGATCCGCTATTTCGACGATTTCGTAAAGCCGACGAAGACGTTCCGGCCGGCCGACGACGTCGAACGCACAGCGCTCGAAGCTCTCAGTAACGCGCTTGGCGGCCTGCCGGCCGGCGCTGACGGCGAAGCGATCCAGAACGCTTCGCTCAACGTCGCGCGCAAGATCGAACGCTATCAGGACCATTCCAAGCAGAGCCCAGACGGCGGCCCCGGCGTTTCCGGCGCTTTCTTCCAGATGATCTACCAGGTGCTGATCGGCCAGGAACGCGGCCCGCGCTTCGGCTCATTCGCGGCGCTCTACGGCATCGCCGAGACGCGCGCCCTCATTGAGCGGGCGCTGGCTGGTCAGCTGGCGGCGTAGCATCCGCCCCAACCGGCGGCGTGTCTGTCGCCGGGGCATCGAGGATCGGTTGCGACGCCGTCGGTGCGGCAACCGGCATTGGCGCCGGCGGTAGGCCGCCAAGATCGGGCGCGGCGCCGAAGATGCCCTTCCTGGCGCTGCGCGCCTTGTCGCCTGCTTCGACATAGGGGCCGCCTGCGACCGCGCGCGCCCAGCCGTTTTCGACCAGCCACTGGCCGACATCCTGCTTGCCGATGCGGCATTCGGCTGCAATCAGGTCGTGGTCGGCCTCCGGCGGCACCTTGCACGCCACGGCCCGGCCGCGCAGGAAAGACCGGAACGCGGTGCGCGCACGAGCGCCGCAAGCCCAGGACTTGCCATCATCGGTGCAGGTCTCGTCCTCCTTGACGATGTCGATGCCGGAGACCGCCACGGAATAACCATTGGCTTCGATCAGGCCGGCGGCGGATGCGACCGGCTGGAACAGTTTTGTCCCGCCCCAGTCGTCGACCGCTCTCGGCCTGCGCGGCTTGGGCGGTCCGGCCAGCGCCAGGTCGCTCAGCGGTGCGCGCGGTTCGACCCGTTCGAGCTCCTCTGCCGGCAGCGGCGGCGGTGCAATGGTCTCTGGATCGATCGCTCTCGAATGCACCGGAGGCAAAGGCACCGGAGGCTTGGCCGGCTGTATCTCGGGAATGGCCGAGGTCGCCGGCTCCTCGGGCACGGCGTCAGCGCCCGGGTCGATCTGGTCGATGGTGACGCTGCTCTGCTCGGGCTGCAAGACGCGGCCACCGGCGACAACCAGGGCCACCATCGCCGGGATCGCCAGCACGGCCAGGGCCAGTTGCAGCAGCCGCACTACTGGCTTGCCCAGACGATGCGCGCCACCCATTCGACATCGCGCATGGCGATGTCACGGTCCGGGTGGTCGGGATTGAGCGAGATCAGTACGATCGATTTCGTCGTCTGGCGGTCGAGCACCTTGGCCATGACCTCGCCGCTATTGGTCTTGACGACGACGCGGTCGCCCTTGCGGGTGGCAGCGCCCGGCTCGACGATCAGCACATCGCCATTGCGGTAGAGCGGCAGCATGGAATCGCCCTGCACCTTCAGCGCATAGGAGGTTTCAGTCGCGCGTGCCGGAAGCTCCACCAGATCCCAGCCCTGGCCGGAGGGATAGCCGGCATCGTCGAAGAAGCCGCCGGCGCCGGCCTGGGCAAAGCCCAGCAGCGGCACCGCTGAACGCTGCGCGGCCGCCGAGCCTGAAGCAACCTTGGCGCGGCCTTCGACCAGCCCGGTGAATTCGTCGAGCGAGGCGCCCGTCGCCTCGATGATCTTGGCCAGCGATTCGGTCGAGGGCCAGCGCGGCCGCCCGTCCGAGGACAGTCGCTTCGACTTGTTGAACGCGGTCGAATCAAGACCGGCACGCCGGGCCAGGCCCGAGGCCGACAGCGAATAACGCTCGGCGAGAGCGTCGATGGCGGCCCAAACGCGATCATGCGAGAGCAATTCGCTCTCCTCAAAAACAGGAAAAAATACCTTTTCCTTCTAGCGCGCGGCCACCCGATTGTCCACCGACGCGCAGGCCGATCGCCTACAAAGCTGTGTGAGGCGAAGTCGACAAGGCGAACTCGTCAGGCAGTCTGCTTGGCCAGGCTGCGCAATCCCTGGTGGGAGGTCATGAAAGCCCGCTCGGCCTCTGTCGGCGGCCGCGGCTGAACGGAACGGCCAAGTGCCACCACAACCTCGTCGATGTCGACAAAGCGATGGCCGGGACGGTCGTAGACACCGCCCGTCGTCATGATCAAAGCGGCCGTCTCGCCATTGTCGAGGACAAACCGGTGCCTGCCGATGAGGTCTCGATCGAGGACACCACCTCAAAACGACGCCACAGCCTGATCTCGCGCACATAGACCGATTCCAGACCGCCGATCATAGGCGCCCAGCCGTTCTTCCTCGCCAGCGCGATGAGACCGACGCGCAGAAAAATGTCGATGCGGCCGAGATCGGCCAGCATCATGTAGCGGGCATTGTTGAGATGGCTGTTGAAGTCGATATCCGTCGGCAGACAGCGGAAAGCCAGCCGGCTTTCGCTGCCGACCATATAGGGGCCACGGCGCGATGCCGTGGCCATCATGCGCGCCAGGCGCCCCCAGACGTACATGGGGCGCTAGATCAAGCGGCCTTCTTCACCTCGCCCTTCGCATAGGGATCGAAGCGCTGGTAGAAGGTCTCGCCCTTCTCGGCCAGGTCGAGCAGCAGCTTGGGCGCCTTGAATTCGGCGCCGTATTTCTTCTGCAGAGCCTTGGCGATCTTGACGAACTCCTTGACGCCGATGCCGTCGATATAGGACAGCGCGCCGCCGGTGAACGGCGCGAAGCCGAAGGCGAGGATCGAACCGACATCGGCCTCGCGCGGATCGGTGACGATCCCCTCTTCCATCACCCGCGCCGCTTCCAGCGCAATGGTGACCAGCAGGCGCTGCTGCAGCTCCTCATAGTCGACCTTCTCGGCCTTCAGCTGCGGATAGAGGTCCTTGAGGCCGGACCACAGCTTCTTCTTGGCGGGCTTCGCCGGATAGTCGTAGAAGCCCTTGCCGTTCTTGCGGCCGAAGCGGCCATGGGTGTCGACCATCGTGTTGATCAGCGCCATCTGCCTGGGGTCGACGGCCTTGTCGCCGAGATCCCTGATGGTCTGCTTCATGATCTTCTGCGCAAGGTCGATCGCCGTCTCGTCGGTCAGCGCCAGCGGACCGACCGGCATGCCGGCGGCCTTGGCCGCGTTCTCGATCATCGGCGCCGGAACACCTTCGATCAGCATCTTGTAGGCTTCCGACATGTAGCGCAGCACGCAGCGGTTGACGTAGAAGCCGCGCGTGTCGTTGACCACGATCGGCGTCTTCTTGATGGTGCGCACGAAGTCGATCGCGGTGGCCAGCGCCTTGTCACCAGTCTTCTTGCCCAGGATGATCTCGACCAGCATCATCTTGTCGACCGGCGAGAAGAAGTGGATGCCGACGAAATTCTTCGGCCGCGCCGAATTCTTGGCCAGCGCGGTGATCGGGATGGTCGAGGTGTTGGAGGCAAAGATCGCCGACGATTTCAGCACCGCTTCCGCCTGCTCGGTGGCAGCCTTCTTGACGCCTGAATCCTCGAACACCGCCTCGACGACCAGATCGCAGCCGGCGAGGTCGGCATAGTCGGCGGTCGGCGTGATCAGCGACAGAAGCTGGTCCCGCTCCTCGGGCTTGGCGCGGCCCTTCTTGACCTGATCCGAGATCAGGCTGTCGGAATGTGCCTTGCCCTTTTCGGCCGGCGCCATGTCGCGGTCGAGCAGCACGACCGGGATGCCGGCCTTGGCGGTGACAAAGGCGATGCCCGCGCCCATGAAGCCGGCGCCGAGAATGCCGATCTTCTTGAACTTGGTTTCCGGCACACCAGCCGGACGGCGGGCGCCCTTGTTGAGCTCCTGCAGCGACACGAACAGCGAGCGGATCATCGCCGCCGCTTCCTTGGACTGCATGATTTCGGTGAAATAGCGCTGTTCGATCCGCAGACCGGTGTCGAACGGCACCAGCAGGCCCTCATAGACGCATTTCAGGATGGCGGCGGCGGCCGGATAATTGCCATAGGTCTCGCGGCGCAGGATGGCGATGGCCGGCGGCCACAGATTGAAGCCGGCGGGCGTATAAATCTGGCCGCCAGGCAGCTTGAAGCCTTTCTCGTCCCAGGGCTGGACAGCTTTCAGGCCGTTTTTGATCATCGCCTTGGCGGTCTCGATCAGTTTACCCGGTTCGGCGACCTCGTGGATCAGGCCCATGGCCTTGGCCTTCTGCGGCGACAGGTTCTGGCCCGTGGTCAGCATCTGCAGCGCCTGCTGCTGGTCGGTCAACCGCGGCACGCGCTGGGTGCCGCCGGCGCCGGGAAAGATGCCGACCTTGACTTCCGGCAAGGCCATCTTGACCTTGTCGGAGTCAGCGGCAACGCGGCCATGGCAGGCCAGCGACAATTCGAAAGCGCCGCCCATGCAGGTACCGTTGATGGCCGAAACCCAGGGCTTGCCCGATGTTTCGAGCTTGCGCCACAGGGCGCCCATGCGGCCGGCATTGTCGAACAGCAACTTTGCCGCTTTCTCCGGATCCTTGGTCTTCTCCTTGGCGAAGACCGCCAGCATCTTCTGCAGCATGGTGAGGTCCGCGCCGCCGGAGAAGCTGTCCTTGCCGGAGGTGATCACCGCGCCCTTGATGCCGGCATCGGCCGCGACCTGGTCGATGATCTTGTCGAGCTCGTTCATCACCTCTTCGGTGAAGACATTCATCGAGCGATCCGGCATGTTCCAGGTAACCAGCGCGACACCGTCTGCGTCGGTTTCGACCGTGAAGTTTGTGTAAGTCATGTCTTTCTCCTTCCGGCCGAAAATCAGACGCGTTCGATGATCGTTGCGGTGCCCATGCCGGCGCCGATGCAGAGCGTCACCAGCGCGGTGTTCAGGTCGCGACGCTCGAGCTCGTCGAGCACCGTGCCCAGGATCATTGCGCCGGTGGCACCGAGCGGATGGCCCATGGCAATGGCGCCGCCATTGACGTTGATCTTGTCGTGCGGGATCTCGAAGGCCTGCATGTAGCGCAGCACCACCGAGGCGAAGGCCTCGTTGAGCTCGAACAGGTCGATATCCGACAGCTTCATCTTGGCGCGCTTCAACAGCTTTTCGGTGACGTCGACCGGACCGGTCAGCATCAGCACCGGCTCGGAGCCGATGTTGGCGAAGGCGCGGATGCGCGCGCGGGGCTTCAGCCCCATGGTCTTGCCGGCCTTCTTGGAGCCGAGCAGCACGGCGGCCGCACCGTCGACGATGCCGGACGAATTGCCGGCATGGTGGACGTGATTGACCTCTTCGACTTCCGGGTGCTTCTGCACGGCAACAGCATCGAAGCCGCCCATCTCGCCAGGCATGACGAAGGACGGGTTGAGCGAGGCCAGCGACTGCATGTCGGTCGAAGGCCGCATATGCTCGTCATGATCGAGGATGGTCAAGCCGTTCTGGTCTTTGATTGGAATGACGGAGTTCTTGAAGCGGCCATCGGCCCAGGCCTTGCCGGCGCGCTTCTGGCTTTCGACCGCATAGGCGTCGACGTCGTCGCGCGAAAAGCCGTATTTGGTGGCGATCAGGTCGGCCGAAATGCCTTGCGGCACGAACCAGCCGGGCAGACCAACGGACGGGTCCATGAACCACGCGCCGCCCGATGCCCCCATGCCGACGCGCGACATCGATTCGACGCCGCCGGCAATGACGATCTCGTCGGCCCCTTGAGCGATCTTGGCGGCGCCGAAGTTAATGGCGTCGAGGCCCGAAGCGCAGAAGCGCGAGATCTGCATGCCCGGAGCCTTGTTGTCGTAACCGGCCTCGAAGGCGGCGGCACGCGGAATGACCGAGCCGGCTTCGCCGACCGGATCGACGCAGCCGAAGATGATGTCGTCGACATTGCCGGTGTCGAGCCCATTGCGGTCGCGCAGCGCCTCGAGCGTCCTGGCAGCGAGCCGCACCGCCGGCACTTCGTGCAGCGAGCCATCCTTCTTGCCCTTGCCGCGCGGCGTGCGCACGGCGTCATAGACATAAGCTTCGGCCATTTTCTTGCTCCTTGCTTTGCCGGTCGTGGCTCTCAGAGAGAGCGGCCGATCAGCAATTTCATGATCTCGTTGGTGCCGCCGTAGATGCGCTGGACGCGGGCGTCGCGGAACATGCGGGCGATCGGATATTCATTCATGTAGCCATAGCCGCCATGCAATTGAAGGCATTCGTCGACGACTTTTCCCTGCAGGTCCGAGAGCCAGTATTTCGCCATCGAGGCCGTCACCGGATCGAGGCCGCCATTGACGTGGCGGGTGACGCAATCATTGTAGAAAACACGGCCGATGGTGGCCTCTGTCTTGAGTTCGGCGAGCTTGAACTGGGTGTTCTGAAACTCGATGATCGCCTTGCCGAAGGCCTTGCGATCCTTGACGTAGTCGATGGTCAGCGCCAGCGCCCGCTCGATCATGGCGATGGCGCCGGTGCCGATCTGCAGGCGCTCCTGCGGCAATTGCTGCATCAGCTGGATGAAGCCCTGCCCCTCTTCATGGCCAAGCAGGTTCGAGGTCGGCACGCGCACCTCGTTGAAGAACAGTTCCGAGGTATCGTTGGCCTTCAAGCCGATCTTGTCGAGGTTGCGGCCGCGCTCGAACCCCTCGACCTCGTCGGTCTCGACGACGATCAGCGAGGTGCCCTTGGCGCCCTTGGCTGGATCGGTCTTGGTGACGACGATGATGAAATTGGCGAGCTGGCCATTGGTGATAAAGGTTTTCGAGCCGTTGATCTTGTACTGGTTGCCGTCCTTCTCGGCTCGCGTCTTGACGCCTTGCAGGTCGGAGCCGGCGCCCGGCTCGGTCATGGCGATGGCGCCGATCAGTTCGCCGGTCGCCAGCTTCGGCAGCCACTTCTTCTTCTGCTCTTCGGAGCCGTAATGCAGAATGTAAGGGGCGACGATCGCATTGTGCAGGCCGATACCGAAACCGTCGACGCCGACATGGCCGATCGCCTCGATGATGGCGCTCTCATGCGCGAAGGTGCCGCCGGAGCCGCCATATTCCTCCGGCATCGAGGCGCAGAGCAAGCCGGCCGCACCAGCCTTGCGCCAGCTCTCGCGGTCGACCATTTCGTTCTTCTCGAACTCGTCGTAACGCGGCGCGATCTCTTCCGACATGAAGCGATGCGCCATGTCGTAGAGCATGCCGACCTCGTCCGCCGCCCAGGCGGGCTTCGGCAAAGAGAGCACTTCGGCTGGATTTGTCGCCACGATTTCCTCCGCGTTCCGACAATGTGGGCCGGCGGTGCCGGCCCGACAAACCTAGAACGCTTCCGCGGGCAGCGCCATTAGCGTGTCCGCACCACTGGAAATGCGGGCGAGATGTGCCGACGTCTCAGGCATGATCCGCTCCATGAAGAAGCGCGCCGTCACCACCTTGTTGTCGTAAAAGGGCTGGGAGCCGTTGGCGCCGGTCTTGGCCTGAGCCGCCTTTGCCATCTGCGCCCACATGTAGCCCAGCGCCACGAGACCGAAGAGATGCATGTAGTCGGTCGAGGCCGCACCGGCATTGTCGGGCTTGGCCATGCCGTTCTGCAGCAGCCACATGGTCGCCGCCTGCAGATCGTTGAGGCCCTTCTTCAGCGCCTTGGTGAAAGGTGCCAGCTTCTCGTCGGCACGGTTCTCCTCGCAGAACTCGCCGACATCCCTAAAGAAGGCCTGCACGGCGCGACCGCCATTGAGGCCAAGCTTACGGCCGACGAGATCGAGCGCCTGGATGCCGTTGGCGCCTTCATAGATCATGGCGATGCGGGCATCGCGCACGAACTGGCTCATGCCGTGTTCCTCAATATAGCCGTGGCCACCGAACACCTGCTGCGCCATCACGGCGTGGTCGAAACCCTTGTCGGTCAGCACGCCCTTGATCACCGGTGTCAGCAGGCCGGTATAGTCGTCGGCGGCCTGGCGGTCCTTGTCGTCGGCGGAGCGGTGGGCGATGTCGGACTTGATCGCCGTCCACAGCGCCAGCGCGCGGCCGGCCTCGTTGAAGGCCTTCATGGTCATCAGCGAGCGGCGGATGTCGGGATGGACGATGATCGGGTCGGCCTTCTTGTCCGGCGCCTTGGCGCCCGACAGCGAGCGGCCCTGCAGCCGGTCCTTGGCGTAGGACACGGCGTTCTGGTAGGCGATTTCCGACAACGACAGCCCCTGCAGGCCGACGCCGAGGCGGGCTTCATTCATCATCGTGAACATCGCCTTCAGGCCACCATTCTCCTCGCCGAGCAGCGTGCCTTCGGCCTCGTCATAGTTCATGACGCAGGTCGAGTTGCCGTGGATGCCCATCTTCTCCTCGATCGAGCCGCAGGAGAGCGTGTTCTTCTCGCCCGGATTGCCCGAGGCATCGAGCTTGAGCTTCGGCACGATGAACAGCGAGATGCCCTTCACGCCTGCCGGCGCGCCTTCGATGCGGGCCAGCACGAGATGTACGATGTTTTCCGACATGTCGTGCTCGCCGGCCGAGATGAAGATCTTCTGCCCGGAAATCTTGTAGGTGCCATCGCCGTTCGGCACCGCCTTGGTGCGCAGCAGGCCGAGATCGGTGCCGCAATGCGGCTCGGTCAGGTTCATGGTTCCGGTCCAGGACCCCTCAACCAGCTTCGGCAGCCACGTCGCCTTCTGCTCGTCGGTGCCGTGGGTGATGAGCGCCGCGATCGCGCCTTGCGTCAGACCGGGATACATCATCAGCGCCATGTTGGCTGAGACCATATATTCGGCAACCGCCGTGTGCACGGCATAGGGCAGGCCCTGGCCGCCGAATTCGACCGGTGCGGCCAGCCCCATCCAGCCGCCTTCGCGATACTGATCGTAGGCCTCCTTGAAGCCTTTCGGCGTCGTTACCGAGCCGTCCTCATGACGCACGCAGCCTTCCATGTCGCCGACGCGGTTCAGCGGATGCATGACGTTTTCGGCGAGCTTGGCGCCTTCGGCGAGGATCGCCTCGACCACATCGGGCGTCGCGTCGGCAAATCCGGGGAGATTGGAATAGCGCTGGTAGCCCAGCACGTCATTGAGCACGAACAGCGTGTCCTGGACCGGCGCCCTGTAGATCGGCATGTGTTTCCTCCACCATGCGGGTCTTGGCCGCGAGATCGGGCCCCGAAAATGAGGTCGGGGCAGCGTGCGGGCCAATGTTGAAAGCGGGATAGCAAAAATTGACGTTTGCGTAAACGTCAATTTTATCGCCGCGACAAAATTTCCTTGTGCCAGCCTATCGGCACGGGGCAGCGGGCACCAGCGTGGAGCATGAGTTGATCAGGCAATGATGGACGGTAAACGAAAAGAGCCGCGCGGACTAACCGCGCGGCTCTTTTCAAATTGTGGCCGGAACTGGCTCTCTTTGTTTAGACGCAATTCCGAACGGAAAACCGTTTCACACTTTTCCTGGAATTGCTCTGAGCGAGATCAACTGGCGGCGCTGGCCGGGGCTGAACGCTCGGACAGCATCTGACGCACGGCCGACATCGAGCCGCTGAGCTCGTTGATGGCGTCGTCGATCAGCGCGCGCTGCTTCTGCAGGCGGGCAAGCTGCTTCTCCGACTTGTCGAGAGCCAGCCGCAGCTGCTTGGTGTTGGATCCCGTCGGATCGTAAAGATCCATCATCTGCTTGACGTCGCGCAGCGAGAACCCGACCTTGCGGCCGAGCAGGATCAGCTTCAGCCGAGCCTTGTCGCGGCGCGTGTAGAGGCGCGTTGCCCCGTCGCGCTTCGGATTGAGCAGGCCCTTGTCTTCGTAGAAACGTAGCGTGCGCAGGGTCACGCCGTATTTCTTGGCCATCTCGCCGATGCGCACGAGCTCCTCGCCGGCTTCGACAGACATATTGTTGGTGTTGGCCGCGGCTTCGCCGGGCGAATAAAGTTTCATGGTCACTGGCTTTCCCCTGTAGTGGCGTCGCGGTCTCGGACCGTGCAACGCCTGAGTGGAAGCGGGGGCATGCTTCCAGTCGTGGGTTTCAACGAATTCATCGCAAAAGGCACGAAAAGCGCCCCTCTTACGTTTACGTCAATTCTATATCGATAGCCGCCTCATGACGCAAGGGCGTTCTGGGATTGCGAAACCTTATGCCGCACCCTCGGTATCCGGTCCGAGATGGCACTGCTTGTAATTCAGCAATGCTGCAACTTCTTAAGCTTGGTTAACGCCTTGTTTACCACGATGGGTGAAATGTGCGCATGTCGGTCATCCGTGTTTATCCTGTAGCGAATTTTTCACGGTTTTCGGAGAGCGGGCCTGGCCCGGGAAGCTCGTCTTCCGCCGCAGCATAGCCGCGCGGCCGCCTTCGTTCCCGACAGGGACTTTGGGGAAAACTGGCAGCAAGCCGGCCATTCTGAAAAACGGACGCACCGATGAACAGCAAGCGGTCCTATCTCGATACACTCAACGCCGGCAGGCCGCGCAGGCCGAACACCACGCTTGATGAATTGAACCGCTCGCTGGAAACGCTGGAACAGCGACTTGAGCGCAAGCGCGAGGACGCGGGAGAGCGCCTCGATCCGCGCCGGCCACCGGTCGAGCCGCGCTACGCCAGCGCCCAGCCCTACGCCCCGCCGCGCTGGTATGAGGACCCGCAGCCCGCGCCGCGGCCGAAAAGCCCTGTGACGACCGGCTTCGACCAGAATTATCAGGGGCTTGCGCGCGACATCGACCGCGTGCGCGGCCAGGAAGACAGCGTCGCCGTGGTCGGCAAGATCGCCGGCGAATTGCGCGGCCTGCGCGAGGAACTGCGCCATCAGATGACTGCCGGCCTGCAGCGCGAATTCGCCGCGCTGCGCAAGGACATCGAACGGGCGTTCCAGGCGAGCAACCAATCAGGAGGCCAATCAGGCGGCTTGCCCGGCAAGGGCAGCGCCGAACTCGGCCTCGAATTTGAGCGGCTGTCCGGCGCCATCCAGACGCTGGCCGAAAAGAGCGACGACAGAAGCGTCAACATGCTGCGGCTCGAACTCGAACAGGTAAAGACCGCGCTCGACACGCTGGCGCGAGAAGAGAGCGTGCTGAAGGTCGACCGCCGCTGGGACGATTTCGACCGCCGCTGGAGCGCATTCGAGGACCGCGTCGACGCCGATCAGCGCAACCGCGCGGACGGCCCAGGATTTTCGGTGCTGACCGACCGGCTCGAGCAGATCAGCAATGCCGTCAACAATCTGCCGGAATCGCTGTCGCTTCGCTCGATGGAGGAAAAGGTCCGCACGCTTGCCGGCGCCGTCGATCACTTCGTCAGCCAGCAGAACAACCGCGGCGGCGACACGCTCGGCCTGATCGACGAACGGCTTGACGAGATTTCGCGCGCCATCGTCGCCTCGACCGTCGCCGCCCAGGCCAGTTCCTTCGACCCCGAACCATTCGAGCGCATCGAGAAGCGGATCGCCTCGCTGGCGCAGCAGATCGAGGAAGTCGTGCAGGCTCGTCCGAGCGGCGAGGTTCTCGACCGTCTCAGCATGTTGTCGAACCGGGTCGACGATCTCGCCGGCCGCGCCAATCTGCCGGAGCAGGCGATGGAGCGCCTTGGCAAGCAGATCGCGATGATTGCCGACAAGATCGACCGCGCCCCGGCCATGCCCGACGCCGACTATATCTTCCAGGGTCTGGAACAGCGCTTCGACGTGCTGTCGGGCATGATGGAACGCCGGCAGGGCGACGCCATCGAACAGGGCAACATGCTGTTTCGCGACCTCGAGCGGCGGCTGGAAGAGGTTGCCGAACGTTTGGACCAGCGTCAGCCGCAAGCCGACAGCGCCGGCATCATGGATGCCATCGACGCCCGCTTCACCGCGCTTGCCAAGCGCATGGAGACGCGTGTTCCCGATCCTGCCAACGAGGCGGCGATCCGCGGCCTGGAAAGCCGGCTCGAAGACATTTCAAGCCGGCTGGAATCGTCGGCCGCGCAGGTCGCCGGCATCGACCCGGCGCTGATCCGCAGCCTGGAGGCGCAAGTCTCCGGCCTGTCGGCGCATCTGTCGAAGCCCGGCACGCCGCTGCCGGAATTCGAGGACATCAGCCCGCGCCTCAACGAAATCGAGAAGTCGCTGGCCGGAACCCGCGAATCCATCATGGGCGCGGCACGCGAAGCGGCCGAGAGCGCCGTGCGCTCGCTGGCCGATTCCAATGCCAACACCGCGGCGGTCACCGGCCTTGCCCAGGATCTGAAGACGCTGGAAGCGTTGACGCGCCGTTCGGACGAGCGCAATTCGCGGACATTCGAGGCCATTCACGACACGCTGCTCAAGATCGTCGATCGCCTGGGCTCGCTGGAAACCAGCGAACCGGTCGATGCCGTGAGCGAACTTCTGGACACGCCGGCCGAGCCGGCGCGGCGGGCCCGCGCTGCCCGCGCCTCCAAGATAGCAGTGCAGGACGCGCCGTCGATGGACATCGACCAGCCGCTGCCGCTGACCGGAGACATGGCCGACCTCGACGGCCGCGCCGCCGCCATCATGCGCAACGAGCCCGATATGCGCGCCGAACCAGACATGCGCAGCGAGCCGGTGCGACGCTCGCCGGCCGAGGCTGCTGCTGCTGCTGCCCAGGCAGCGCTCGGTTCCGGCACGATTGCCGAGAAAGGCGAAGGCACGGCCAAGAAGTCGCTGTTCGGCGGATTGGCGCGCGCCTTCAGGGGCAAGAAGCAGGCTGACATGCCGCCGCTTGCCGGCTCGGCGCCCAATGTCGACATGCCGAGCGTCGATCTCGACGAGCCGCTCGATCCGAAGCTTGCCAACCGGCCGCTAGAGCCAGGCTCCGGCGCGCCCGACCTCAACGCCATCATGAAGCGCGTGCGCGATGAGCGCGGCCCGCCGGCGCGCCAAAGCAGCGGCGATGCGTCGAAATCCGACTTCATTGCCGCCGCCCGGCGCGCGGCGCAGGCAGCGGCGGCCGAGGCCGACGCCCTGAAACGCCAGTCCACCATGAAGGGCCCGGTGAAAGCGCTGCGGATCGGCGACCTGCTCAAGGCGCGGCGCAAGCCGATCCTGATGGGAGCGATCGCGATCATGCTGGCGCTTGCCGGCCTGCAGCTGGGCAAGGCCTTCTTCGCCGACCCGGTTGAGGTCGCACGCAACGATACAGCGCCTATTGTCGCATCGCAGCCGGTCGAGATCGCCTCGGTTAACGCTGCCAGCCAGCCCAAGGCAGACGCGCAGGCAGCCGTGCAGGACGCGCCGGCCCGCGTCGTCAGGCAGGCGGAGCCCTCGGAGGCGGCAGTTGGCAACGAAGCGCCGATCAATGCGGCCTCGGCTACCGGCCCCGAAGTGCCGGCCGTCGAACCCGCGCCAGTGCCGATGGCTTTGGCCGATCCGGCTTCAGCGCCAAGCGCAACACTGCCACCGACCGCCACGGCGGAACCGGCGGCGGCTGACGCACAGCCTGCGGCTGCTGTCATGGCGCCCTCGACCTCGGATACGACCGGCGCAGTCCCGCCCGCCGATGCCGCGGCAACGCCTGTCGTCGCCAAGATCGACATTCCGGCCGATGCCGGCCCGCAGGCCTTGCGTGACGCCGCCGCCGGCGGCGATGCCAAGGCGCTGTTCGAGCTCGGTTCGCGCTACGCGGAATCGCGCGGCGTGAAAGAAGACATGGGGGCTGCCGCCAAATGGTACGAAAAGTCGGCCGAGCTCGGCTTCGCGCCTGCCGAATACCGCATCGGCAATTTCTACGAAAAGGGCATCGGCGTCACGCGCGACATCAAGAAGGCAAAGACCTTCTACCAGCTCGCCGCCGCGCAAGGTAACGCCAGCGCCATGCACAATCTGGCCGTGCTCTTCGCCATGGCCGCGGACGGCGTGACCGACAATGAATCGGCCGCGCACTGGTTCCAGGCGGCGGCCGATGTCGGCGTCAAGGACAGCCAGTTCAATCTCGGCATCCTGGCGGCCAAGGGCGTCGGCATGAAGCAGAGCCTGGAAGAATCCTACAAATGGTTCGCGCTCGTCGCCAAGACCGGCGACAAGGATGCGGCGGCCAAGCGCGACGAGGTCGCCACTGCGCTGCGGCCCGAACAGCTCGAGCGCGCGCGCGCCGCCACCGAACTGTGGAAGCCGAAGCCGCTCGACCCGGCCTCCAACTCGGCCGACATCCCTGAATCCTGGCAGGAAGGCACGCCGCAGACGACCGCCAGCGTCGACATGAAGAAGGCGGTCAAGAACATCCAGCTTATCCTCAACAAGAACGGCTACGATGCCGGTGGCGCCGATGGCGTGATGGGCGGCAAGACCAAGACCGCGATCATGGCTTTCCAGACCGACAACAAGATGCAGGCGACCGGCGAAATCGATGAAAAGCTGGTGAGGGCGCTGCTGGCGCACAAATAACGGCAGATGCGTCGCTAACGCGACGCCCTTGCCACACATTTGCCTGTTAACTGATTGAGATGTTTTTTGTTTCGGCAGGGCGGCGGGGTTTGATCCCACCGCTCCGGGGACGCAAGAAAAAATTGGCTTTTCGGTGCGACAATGCCCGCGAATGGCTGCAATCGCCGACAGGCAAACTGATCGAGACTGACGGGTGGGCATCTATCTCCCGATCGCGGAAATTTCCGTCAACGTCTTCGTCCTGCTGGCGATGGGCGCGGCGGTGGGTTTCCTGTCGGGTATGTTCGGGGTCGGCGGCGGCTTCCTGATCACGCCGCTCTTGATCTTCTACAACATCCCGCCGGCGATCGCGGTCGCCACCGGCGCCAACCAGGTCATCGCCTCCTCCTTCTCCGGCGCGCTGTCGCACATGAAGCGCGGCACGCTCGATTTCAAGCTCGGTGGGGTGCTTTTGGCCGGCGGCATTGTCGGCTCGACCGGCGGTATCTTCGTCTTTGCCTTCCTGCGCCGGCTCGGCCAGCTCGACCTGTTCATCTCGCTGCTCTACGTCGTGCTGCTCGGCACCGTCGGCGGGCTAATGCTGGTCGAGAGCGTCAATGCGCTGCGCGCCACGCGCAGCGGTGCTGCCCCGGTCCTGAAGAAGTCCGGCCAGCACAACTGGATCCACCGGCTGCCGCTGAAGATGCGCTTCCGGGCCTCGAAACTCTTCGTCAGCGTCATTCCGGTACTGGGGCTCGGCGCCGGCATCGGCTTCCTGTCGTCTATCATGGGTGTCGGCGGCGGCTTCATCATGGTGCCGGCGCTGATCTATCTGCTGAAAGTGCCGACCAACGTCGTTATCGGCACCTCGCTGTTCCAGATCATTTTCACCTCGGCCTACACCACGCTGGTGCACGCCACCACCAACCAGACCGTCGACGTCATGCTCGCCTTCCTGTTGATGGCGGGCGGCGTCGCCGGTGCGCAGTATGGCGCCAAGGCAGGCCAGAAACTGCGCGGCGAACAGCTCAGGGCGCTGCTGGCGCTGCTGGTGCTGGCGGTTGCCATCCGGCTTGCCATCGATCTCTTCGTCACGCCGCCTAACCTCTATTCGCTGACCGCCGCAGGCCTGAACTGATGCGGGGTTGGAGCACGTTCGCGACCGCCGCTTTGCTGTTCGCCCTCGCTCTGCCGGCGGCAGCACAGTCGCCGAACCCGCTGCCGGAAGGCATCCAGATCGGTCTTTCCACCGACGCCGTGTCGATCACCGCCGGTTTTTCCGGCGCCGACCTGACCATTTTCGGGTCGCTGGAAAACCCCGATCCGCTGGTCGCGCGCCAGGGGCGCTATGACGTCATCGTCGTGCTCGAAGGGCCGCCGCGGCCGGTGGTGGTGCGCCGCAAGGACCGGGTGCTCGGCGTCTGGGTCAATCTGGAATCCGAGACCTTCGAGAACGTGCCGGTGTCCTATTCCGTCGCCACGACGCGACCGCTGCAGGACATCACCGAACCCAACAGCTACAAGCAGCTGTCACTCGGCGCCTCCAACCTTTACATGCAGCCGGCGGACGCCACGGACAGCCCGGCGACGATCGAGGAATTCACCGTGGCATTGCGTGAACGCAAGGCGGCGACCGGTCTCTACAGCGAGAATGTCGGCGGCGTGCAGTTCCTGTCGCAGAACCTGTTTCGCGCCACGGTGCGGCTGGCGCCCAATGTCCCGGTTGGAACGCATAAAGCCCGCGCGTTCCTGTTCAAGAGCGGCCTGTTCCTCAAAGAAAGCTCGGCCCAGCTCGAAATCCGCAAGTCGGGTTTCGAACAGTCGATCTTCCGCGTCGCGCATGATTATTCCTTCCTCTACGGCGTCTTCGCCGTGTCGCTGGCCATGATCACTGGTTGGCTGGGCAGGCTGATCTTCCGCAAGGACTGACGCCCTAGGGAAAAATGGAAGGCCATTTTCCCGGGGAAAAGGGGTTCCCCTTTTCTCAATCTTGCGATAGACCGCCGCCTCCCAACCCTCGGGTAAACACGCACAATCATTCGGCAGAACGGTCAGGCCTCTGGACGGCGCGCGCCTTGCGACGCCTGCCACCGCGACGACCCAATGACAGGAGGCTGCAATGCACCAGGCATTTGGCGGCATCGATTTCGGCACGTCCAATTCCACGGTGGGCGTGATCCGCGACGGCCAGGCACGACTGGTGGCGCTGGAAGATGAGCAGCCGACATTGCCAAGTGCGGTGTTCTTCAACTTCGAGGACGGCCACACCTATTTCGGCCGCCGCGCGATTGCCGACTATACAGACGCCATCGAAGGCAGGCTGATGCGGTCGCTGAAGAGCGTGCTCGGCAGTTCGTTGGCGCATGAGAAGACGCGCATCAAGGCACGCCAGATCGGTTTCATCGACATTGTTGGCATGTTCGTCGGCCATTTGAAGAAGCAGCTTGAGGAAGATGCCGGCGCTGCGGTGGAGAGCGTCGTGCTTGGCCGCCCGGTGCAGTTCGTCGACGACGATGCGGAAGCCGACGCGAAGGCGCAGGGCGAGCTTGAAAAAGCCGCGCGCGCACAAGGTTTCAAGCACATCGCCTTCCAGTTCGAACCGATCGCGGCGGCGCTCGATTACGAACAGGGTGTGGCGCGCGAGGAACTGGCGCTGATCGTCGACATGGGCGGCGGCACGTCCGACTTCTCGATCGTGCGGGTTTCGCCGCAACGCGCCCGCTCAAGCGACCGCAAGGACGACATCCTGGCCAACCGCGGCGTCCACATCGGCGGCACCGACTTCGACCGGCTGCTCAGCATCGCCCATGTCATGCCCAAGCTCGGCTATCTGACGCCTACGAAAGACGGCAAGCGCAATCTGCCGGCGAGCTACTTCATCGACCTGGCGACTTGGCAGCGCATCAACCTTGTCTACACCGCCAAGGCGATGACGCACCTCAGGCAGATCCGCTTCGAAGCCAAGCGCGCCGACCTGGTCGAGCGCTTCATCCACATTGTCGAACACCGCTACGGCCATGCGCTGGCCGGACTGGTCGAACGGGCCAAGATCGCGCTGACGGATCAGGCCTCGGCTGATGTGACGGTGGCGCTGCCCGGCGTGCATTTCGCAGCCGAGATCACGCGAACCGGTCTGGAAGAGACGATTGCCGCCGACATCGAGCGGGTGTCCGCGACCGTGCGGCAGACGATTGCCGACGCCGGCGTGAAAGCATTCGACATCACCGCCGTGTTCCTGACCGGCGGTTCGACCGCCATTCCGTTGGCGCGGCGAGAAATCCTGTCGCTGGTGCCGCAGGCCGCTGTCATCGAGGGCGACATGTTCGGCTCGGTGGGGCTTGGCCTGGCGCTCGATGCGCAGCGAAAGTTCAGCTAATCCCTCAACCGTGATCTGCAGAAGCGCCAAGATGTGCCTTGAGCGCCATCTGCGCCAGGCTGGCCTGGCGATCGCGATGGGTGATCATGGCGAAGTCGCGCTTCGGCAGTTCGAGCGGCACCGATCGCAGGCTGCCCTCGGCCACGGCGCGTCCGACGACGAGGTCCGAGATAATGGTGGCGCCGGCGCCCGCCTCGACCGCCTGGCGAACCGCCTCATTGCTTGGCAGCACCAGAAATATCTGCAGGTCGGCAAGCGAAATCCCCTCGCGGCGCGCCAGATCCTCCAGCACCTCGCGCGTGCCCGAACCGCCCTCGCGGATGATCCAGCGTAGCCCCCTGATATCGGGGCGGCCCGGCGCGATTTCGACGATCTCGGGATGCGAGGCGGCGACAACCAGCATCAACCTGTCGACGTCGACCTTGGTGCGGCGAAGGATATCGGATTCGGTGCGCCCCTCGACCAGGCCGAGATCGGCGGTGCCGTCCAGAACGTTGGCTTCCACCTGCCTGGTGTTGCCGATGGTGACGCTCAGCCGCACCGCCGGGTAGGCTTCATGGAAAGAAGCCAGTCGGCGCGGTAGCCAATAGCTGGCGATGGTCAGGCTGGCGGCGATCGAGAGGCTGCCAGCGACTGTCTGCGAGACATGCTCCAGCACATTACGGGCAGCGGCGGCACGTTCGAGCACGGCCTTTGCTTCCGGCAGGAAGCGATGGCCGGTCTGGGCCAGCTCGATGTTGCGGCCGACCCGGTTGAAAAGGTGAACGCCGTGTTGCTCTTCGAGGGCCCGGATGGCGGCCGAGGCAGCCGACTGGGAAATGCCCAAAAGCTCCGCCGCCTTGGTCATATGGCCGCGCTCGGCGACGGCGACGAAAATGCGCAACTGGTCCAGGGTCATGCGGGGTCAAAGCGCGTCGCGTTGAACGGATTCATGCGACGCGCTTTGAGTCTTTGTTTTTGATGCATGTCGTTCTCCCAAAACCGGGACCACTTTTGAGCGACATGCATTAAGAACCAATTTCGATCGAATTTACAAGAACAACTGATTAGACAGATCGATAGCTTTATTCTACTTTTTCAGCCGAAGTTAGAAAAAATTCGCCAATAGATCGCAGCCAACAAATGATCGGGCGGTTCAGATCCCTGCTTGCGCATTGGACGCGTGGCCTCAGGCGGCGGCTGGCCGGCGACCGCTATCACCCTGAAGAGCATTATATGCGCGGCCCCGGGCCGAAGACGAGGGCCAAATTCGCGGACCGCAAAAGCACGCCTGGCCTATGAACCACGAAGCGCCGCGCGGGGCCAATGCCGCACCGTCGCAACGGCCGCTTGCCGATACACGCGCGCCGGATGAAGGCGACGGCGTCGATACCTCGCCCGATGTCTCCGACAGCATCGCCAAGACCACCTGCTATATGTGCGCCTGTCGCTGCGGCATCGACGTCCACGTCAAGGACGGCAAGGTGCGCTACATCAACGGCAACAAGGACCATCCGGTCAATCGCGGCGTGATCTGCGGCAAGGGCAGCTCCGGCATCATGCAGCATTACAGCCCGGCGCGGCTGAAGAAGCCGCTGTTGCGCAGCGGTCCGCGCGGCTCCGGCGACTTCCGCGAGATCGAGTGGGAGGAAGCGTTTTCGATTGCGACCGCGCGGCTATCGAATATCCGTCGCACCGATCCCAAAAAGCTTGCCTTCTTCACCGGGCGCGACCAGTCGCAGTCGCTGACCGGCTGGTGGGCGAGCCAGTTCGGCACGCCGAACTTCGCCGCCCATGGCGGCTTCTGCTCGGTCAACATGGCGGCCGGAGGCCTCTACACGATCGGCGGCTCGTTCTGGGAGTTCGGCGAGCCCGACTGGGGCAACACCAAATACTTCATGCTGTACGGCGTCGCCGAGGACCATGATTCCAACCCGATCAAGATCGGGCTCGGCAAGCTCAAGGCGCGTGGCGCCAAGGTGGTGTCGATCAATCCCTGCCGCACCGGCTACAATGCGATTGCCGACGACTGGATCGGGATCAGGCCGGGCACGGACGGCCTGTTTGTCTTCGCCCTCATCCATGAACTGCTCAAGGCGGGCCGCGTCGATCTCGATTATTTGCTGCGCTACACCAACGCGCATGTGCTGGTCATCCAGGAACCGGGTGCTGCCGATGACGGGCTATTCCTGCGCGACGATGCCTGCAATCCGCTGGCCTGGGACCGAGTGGCGAAGACCTCCGTCGACGCAGCCGATCCAGAGGCAAAGCCGGCGCTGACCGGCAGCTACACCGTCGCCGGCCGCCGCTGCGTGCCGGTGTTCCAGCTCATCGCCGACCGCTACATGGGCGACGGCTACGCACCCGATGCGGTCGCCGAGCGGTGTGGCATCCCGGCAGATACCATTCGCCGGATCGCCGCCGAACTCGCCCACGTCGCCTTCGAACAGACGATCGAACTGCCGGTGGCGTGGACCGACTGGGCCGGACGGCGGCACGAGACGATCAAGGGGCGACCGGTGTCGATGCACGCCATGCGCGGCATCTCGGCCCACTCCAACGGTTTTCACTCTTGCCGCGCCATCCACCTGCTGCAGGTGCTGCTCGGCACGGTGGATGTTCCCGGCGGTTTTCGTTTCAAACCGCCCTACCCGCGTTCGGCGCCGCCGGGACCGAAGCCGGCCGGCAAAAATGTAAAGCCGATGACGCCGCTGGACGGCGTGCCGCTCGGCTTCGTCTGCGGGCCGGACGATCTCTTGGTCGATGAGGCCGGCACGCCTTTGCGCATCGACAAGGCCTATTCCTGGGATGCGCCGCTGGCCGCGCACGGGTTGATGCACACCGTCATCCGCAATGCCTGGGCCGGCGACCCGTACCCGATCGACACGCTGATGATGTACATGTCCAACATGGCGTGGAACTCCTCGATGAACACCGTCGAGACCATTGCGATGCTGACCGACCATGACGAGGCCGGTAACTACAAGATCCCCTTCATCATCTATTCCGACGCCTATTACTCCGAGACGGTGCCGTTCGCCGATCTGGTGCTGCCCGACACCACCTATCTCGAACGTCACGACTGCATCAGCCTGCTCGACCGGCCGATCAGCCATGCCGACGGGCCGGGCGACGCAATCCGCCATCCCGTGGTCGAGCCGGACCGCGATGTCAGGCCGTTCCAGTCGGTGCTGATCGAGCTCGGCGCGCGGCTTGGCCTGCCCTGCTTCACCAACGATGATGGTTCAGCGAAATACCGGGACTACGCCGAGTACATCGTCAATCACGAGCGCACGCCGGGCATCGGCCCACTCGCGGGCTGGCGCGGCAAGGACGGCACGTCTGTCGGCAAGGGCGAAGTCAATCCCGACCAGTTGCAGCGCTACATCGACAATGGCGGCTTCTGGCACCAGGACTTTGCCGCCGACCAGCGCTACTACAAGATGGCCAACCGCTCCTATCTCGACTTCGCGGAGCAGATGGGGTTCATCCCCAAGGCCGAGCCAATCGTGTTCCAGCTCTATTGCGAACCGATGCAGCGCTTTCGCCTCGCCGCGCGCGGCCATGGTCGCGTCCAGCCGCCCGACAGCGAACGCCACCGCATCGAGACCTATATGGACCCGCTGCCGTTCTGGTTTACGCCGTTCGAAGAGGCCGCCGTCGATCTCGAAAAATATCCGCTGCATGCGCTGACGCAGCGGCCGATGCACATGTATCATTCCTGGGGTTCGCAGAATGCGTGGCTGCGGCAGATCACCAGCCAGAACCGCCTGTTCGTGCACCACAAGACCGCTGCCGGCCTTGGCCTTGTCGACGACGACTGGGTGTGGATCGAAAGCATCAATGGCCGGGTGAAGGGGCAGATCAAGCTGATCGACGGCGTCAATGCGGATACGGTGTGGACCTGGAACGCCATCGGCAAGAGGCGCGGCAGCTGGGGGCTGAAGGACAATGCTGCCGAGAGCAATCGCGGCTTCCTGCTCAACCACATCATCGGCGACCAGACCTCGGCCGACGCCAACGGCAAGCGCTATTCGAATTCGGATCCGGTCACCGGACAGGCGGCGTGGTTTGATTTGCGCGTGCGCATCGTCAAATGCGCGGCCGAGGAGGCCGGCTTCACCGAGCCGCAATTCGAGCGTTTCAGCCAACCGCCGCATTTCGAGCCTTCGCCCGACATCCTCCGCTTCGGCGCCGAATTCCGCGCAAACAGGGAAGCCGTGGAATGACCTGTCTTCCCGCCCATACCGACAAGAAGCTCGGCTTGGTCATCGACCTCGACACCTGCGTCGGCTGCCAGGCCTGCGTCACCGCCTGCAAGGAATGGAACACCGGCGGCCACATGGCGCCGCTGACCGACATCGACCCCTATGGCGGCGATGTCGACGGCGTCTGGTTCAACCGCGTGCACAGCTATGAGCACACGACAGAGGCGGGCGGGCGCACAGTCAACTTCCCGCGCTCCTGCCTGCATTGCGAGACGCCGGCCTGCGTCACCGTCTGCCCGACCGGCGCCTCCTACAAGCGGGCGTCGGACGGCATCGTGCTGATCGACGAAAGCAAATGCATCGGCTGCAAATTGTGCAGCTGGGCCTGCCCCTATGGTGCGCGCGAGTTCGACACCGACGTTGGCGTGATGAAGAAATGCACGCTGTGCGTCGACCGCATCTACAATGACAATCTGGCCGAAGAGGACCGTGTACCGGCCTGCGTTGCCGCCTGCCCGACCAGCGCGCGGCATTTCGGCGATCTCGGCGACCCCGCCTCGGCGGTCTCGCAACTGGTGGCCAGCCGTGGCGGCGTCGACCTGATGCCGGAGATGGGCTACAAGCCGACCAACAAATATCTGCCGCCACGCGCCCACACTGAGCGTGCCGCATCGGTTCCGGCGCCAAGGCTCGAGCCGGTCAAGGCCGAAGGCGGTTTCCTCGGCTGGGTCGACCGCATGCTTTCGAACTGACCAATGCATCCAGCCTTCTCCGTCGTCTTCTTCACCACCGCAACCGGTGCCGGCTACGGCCTGCTGGCGCTGCTAGGCGTGCTTGGCGGACTGGGATTCATCTCGCCCGATTTCTGGCTCGGCCTTGTCGGAATGGGGCTAGCGCTCGGCCTGATTGCCGCCGGCCTACTGTCCTCGACCACCCACCTCGGGCGCCCCGAACGCGCCTGGCGGGCCTTTTCGCAATGGCGCAGTTCCTGGCTGTCACGCGAAGGCGTGTCGTCGGTCGCGACCTTCATTCCTGCCGGACTGTTCGGCATCGGCTGGGTGTTCTTCGGTCGCACCAGCGGTTGGGTGGCCATCGCCGGAGCTCTTGCGGCCATCGGCGCGGTCACCACCGTCTGCACCACCGGCATGATCTATGCCTCGCTGAAGCCGATCGCGCAGTGGCACAGTCGCTACACGCTACCCGGCTATCTCATCTTCTCAGCGATGACCGGCAGCGTGCTGTTGAACGCGTTGCTGCAGGCTTTTGTGATCGGCGCGACCGCCATTACCGCCGCCGCCCTGCTGTTGACCTTGCTCGGCTGGGGCTGGAAGCTGGCGACGTGGCGCTACAATGACGCGCTGGAGATCGCGACCACCGCCAACACGGCGACGGGGCTCGCCGGGGGCACGGTGCGGTCGGTGGAATGGCCGCACACCGAAGAGAATTACCTGCTCAAGGAAATGGGTTTTCGCATTGCCCGCAAGCACGCCGCCAAGTTGCGCCTGATCACGCAATTGCTGGCCTTTGCCCTGCCTGCCCTGCTGCTTGCTGTTCTATTCGCCTTGCCTTGGCCGTTCACGGCGATCCTGTCGGTGGTTGCGGCAATCGCCCAGTTCGCCGGCATGCTGGTCGAGCGCTGGCTGTTCTTCGCCGAGGCCAAACACACCGTCACTCTTTATTACGGCCGGTAGCGCGGTCAGGCGGCTCGCGCTTCTGGCGCCACGGGCAAATCCTTAAGCAAGATATCGAGCGCGGCATTGACGACCGCAGTCCGGCGGTCGTGCGCGTAGAGACCGTATTGAACGATCAGCGGCTCCGGCAGGCCGGTCGATGTCTTCAGTACCCGCATCGAGCCGGTGCGAATGGACTCGGGCGGAAGCAGTCCGATGCCCAGCCCATTCTCGATTGCCGCCTGCAGGCCGGTGATGCTCTGGCACGACAAAGCGATCCTGTGCTGCCGACCGGCGGCAACCAGCGCCTCGATCATGCGCCTGCGCCAAGGGCAGGTTGCGCCGAAGGCGACAAGATCGAGCGGCCGCTCCTGATCCAGAACATAGTCCTGAGCACAGACCCACTGCAGTTCGACATTCCAGGTCGTCAAGGCATCAGCTGTTACGACCGATGTCGGGGCGATCATGACATCCAGCGCATCCTCGCTCCAGAGCCGCCCCAACGCGACGCTGTGCTCAACCATCGCGTCGAGGCTGATGTCGGGATAGGTGCGATGAAGCCGCCCGAGTGCGGCCGAGAGCGCGGCCGTGGTGACCTCCTCGGCAAGGCCGATGCGCACGCCGCCACCTATGCCGGCCTGTTGCAGACGCGCCACCGCTTCATCGCCGAGAGCGAGGATGCGGGTCGCATAACCCAGAAACAGCTCACCCTCCGCGGTCGGCACGACGCCGCGGCCGGTGCGCTGGAACAGGTGCCGTTGAAGCAGACCTTCGAGCCGGCGCATCTGCATGCTCAGCGACGATTGGGTTCTGCCGGTCTGCGCGGCGACCCTGCTGAGGCTGCCTTGCCGGCAGACCGCCACATAGGTGCGAAGAAGGTCGAGGCCGATCTGTTCGGATATCATTTTGTTTGAACTCTGATGTCATCGATATCAGTCTACAACGATATCACGCCGCGCGCTATCTCCCGTCAAAGAGAACAGCGCAGGGAAGAAAACCATGAAAGCGATCCGTGTTCACCACCATGGCGAGCCAGACGTGCTTACCTATGAGGATGTCGACATCGACCAGCCCGGTCCCGGAGAAGTGCGGGTGCGCAACCGAGCGGTCGGCCTCAACTTCGTCGATATCTATTTCCGCACCGGTGAATATGCACCGCCCGCTTTTCCATTCACGCCGGGCAATGAAGGCGCCGGCGAAATCGTCGCCGTCGGCGAATGGGTGAGTGACTTCGCCCCAGGCGATCGCGTCGCCTATGTCGAGACGCTCGGCGCCTATGCCGAGGAACGCATCGTGCCGGCGCATTTCGTCGTGCATCTGCCCGACGCCATCGATTTCGAGACGGGTGCGGCGATGATGCTGAAGGGGCTGACGGCGCAATATCTGCTGCGCCGCACGTTTCGCGTCGAGGCAGGCCACACCATCCTCGTGCATGCCGCGGCGGGCGGCGTCGGCCTCATCCTGACGCAATGGGCAAAGCATCTCGGCGCGACCGTCATCGGCACGGCCGGCTCGCCCGAAAAGGCCGACCTGGCGCGCGCCAATGGCTGCGACCATATCATTGACTACTCGAGGGAGGACTTTGCCGCGCGGGTGAAAGAGATCACCAACGGCGAGGGCTGCCATGTCGTTTATGACGGCGTCGGCAAGGCCACCTTCCCCGCCTCGCTCGATTGCCTACGACCCTTCGGAACGTTCGTCAGCTTCGGCACGGCGTCGGGATCGATCCCGCCATTCGACATCATGCTGCTGATGCAGAAGGGTTCGCTGTTCGCCACCTGGCAGTTGCTGTTCCATCATCTCGCCAAACGCGAGGACGTTGTCGCCATGAGCGACGAGCTGTTCAGCGTCGTCCTCAGCGGTGCGGTGAAAATCCCTGTGCACACCCGCATGCCGCTCGCAGAGGTGGCCGAGGCGCACCGCCGGCTCGAAGCGCGGCAGACGACCGGTGCAACAGTGCTACTTCCGTAGAACTCAGCCAGGCCGCAGCATGGCGTGGGAAATGGCGAAAATGCGCTCGGCGCCCAGCATGTAGGCCATCAGCGTCTCGCGACGGAACAGGCCGGCATAGGCGCGGTCGAGCACGTTGAGCGAACCGGTATAGGCGCCGAAGGCCGGCATGATCATGCGGCCGCCATCGCCGGCAAAGCAGCGCCGCCGCACAGAGCGGCCGCGCTGGACGATGCGCGCACAAGGATGGAGATGGCCCGCGACCTCGCCCTCGGTTCTCACCTTGGACGGCTCGTGGCGGAACAGCAGCGAGCCGATGGCGAGTTCGCGCACCGTCTCTCCGGGCAGGTCGGCCGGCGCTTCCGGATCATGGTTGCCGGCGACCCAGAACCAGTCACGGCCGGCCATCAGCGCTTCCAGCCACTCACGGAAGAATGGATGCATGCGCTCGGCGCCGCCGCCATCGTGAAAGGAATCGCCCAGGCTGATGACGATCGAAGGCTGGTAGTCCGCGATCACCGCCTGTAGCCGCAGCAAGGTGGCGCCGGTGTCGTAGGGCGGGATCAGCGCGCCGCGCCTGGCGAAGGACGAGCCTTTTTCGAGGTGCAGGTCGGAGACCGCGAGCAGCCTGAGATCGGGGAAATAGAGCACGCCGCGAGGATCGCAGACCGCGCGCTCGCCGGCGATGCCGACCTCGCCGATCAGTGTTGCGCGCGCCAGCGAAAAATTCATTTCAAGTCAGACCCTCTTGGTCCGGTTTCGCCCTTGGCCCCATGGCCTCTTCGACCAGATCGGCGGCCTCCATAAGCAGAGACTCGTTGGCGCCGCCATTGACCGATTCCCTGCCGATCTCCAGCATCACCGGCAGAGCCAGCGGCGAAATCTGGTCGAGATGCTTATGCATGATTCGACCGCGCACACGCGAGAGCATCTCGGCAAGTCTGCTGACATCGAGCAAGCCGGCCGATGCATCGGTACGCGTTGCCTGCAGCAGGATATGGTCGGGCTCGTGGCTGCGCAACACGTCGTAGATCAGGTCGGCCGAGACCGTCACCTGGCGGCCGCTCTTCTCCTGCCCGGGAAAACGTTTCTCGATCAGCCCGGCAATGACGGCGCAGGTGCGGAAGGTGCGCTTCAGCATCCAGCTGTCGTTCAGCCATGCTTCGAGGTCGTCACCCAGCATGTCCTCGTCGAACAAAGCGGCCAGCGACGGTTTCTTGGCTTTGAACAGGGCCGCCATATCGTCGAGCGCCCACACCGCCAGCGAATAGTCGGTGGCGACAAAGCCCAGCGGCCTCGCATTGGCCCGCTCCAGCCGTCGTGTCAGCAGCATGCCGAGCGTCTGGTGCGCCAGCCTGCCCTCGAAGGGATAGGCGACCATGTAGTGGCGGTTGCCGCGCGGAAAGGTCTCGACCAGAAGATCGCCGCGCTTGGGCAGCACCGACTTTTCCTTTTGCAGCCTGAGCCAGTCGGCGACCTGCTCGGGCAATGCCTGCCATTTGTGGGGATCGGCCAGCATGCCGCGCACCTGGTCGGCAAGATAGGTCGACAGCGGAAACTTGCCGCCGGCATAGGACGGCACGATGATGTTGGCGCCGGCGCCGTTGGAGACCACGCATTCGTTCTCGCGAATGCCCTCGAAGCGCAGTACCTTGCCGGCAAACAGGAAATTGTCGCCGGGCCGCAGCGTCTCGGCGAAATACTCTTCGATCTTGCCGAGCACCGGCCCGCCGCGCCCGGCCATGCCGCGTCCTTGCCGGACATAGCGAACGTTGAGCTCCGGCATTTCGACGATGGTGCCGACATTCAGGCGATATTGTTGCGCGATGCGGGGGTTGGAGACGCGCCACAGCCCGTCCCTGGTCTGGCGGATGCGGGCGTAGCGCTCATAGTTCTTCAGCGCATAGCCGCCGGTGGCGACGAAATCGATGACGCGGTCGAAGGTCTGGCGCTGCAGCTCCGCATAGGGCGCAGCGCTGCGCACCTCCTCGAACAATTGGTCAGCGTCGAAAGGCGCGCCGCAGGCGACGCCCAGCACATGCTGCGACAGCACATCGAGCGCGCCATTGATCAGCGGCGGCGTGTCCTGCGCGCCGAGATAATTGGCGTCCAGCGCCGCCCGGCATTCCAGCACCTCGAAGCGGTTGGCCGGAATGAGGATCGCCTTT
Organism: Mesorhizobium neociceri; assembly: GCF_013520985.1. GTDB lineage: Bacteria > Pseudomonadota > Alphaproteobacteria > Rhizobiales > Rhizobiaceae > Mesorhizobium > Mesorhizobium neociceri. Next base: position 161,306 of record NZ_JACDTY010000002.1, read on the forward strand.
GACGGCTCGTCCATGCGGTGGTTGGCGCGGCCGATGCGCTGCGCCAGCCGGCTGGCGCCCTTGGGCGCGCCGACATGCACGACAAGGTCGACATCGCCCCAGTCGATGCCGAGGTCGAGCGTCGAGGTGGCGACGATGGCACGCAGCGCATTGTCGGCCATCGCCTTCTCGACGCGACGGCGCTGGCCGACATCGAGCGAGCCGTGATGCAGCGCGATCGGCAGCGAATCCTCATTCGCCCGCCACAGCTCCTGGAACAGCATTTCGGCCTGGCTGCGGGTGTTGACGAAGAGCAGCGTCATGCGGTGCTTCTGGATCGCCTCGTAGATCTCGGGAGTGGCATAGCGCGCCGAATGGCCCGACCACGGCACGCGCTCGCGCGAGTCGAGGATGGAGATGTCGGGTTTGGCGCCACCGGAGACGGTGATCAGCCCAGCCATTTCGCCCGGTGGATTCTGCCCGACCAACCAGCGCCGCAATTCATCGGGCTCAGCCACCGTTGCCGACAGGCCGATCGTCTGCAGTTCGGGCACGTAAGTGCGCAGCCGCGCCAGGCCGAGCGCCAGCAGGTGGCCGCGTTTCGAAATTACCAGCGAGTGCAATTCGTCGAGCACGACATAGCGCAGGTCTTCGAAGAAGCGCCTGGCATCGGGCGCCGCAATTAGCAGCGCCAGTTGCTCGGGCGTCGTCAGCAGGATGTCGGGCGGCGCCAGCTTCTGCCGCTGGCGCTTATGCGAGGGCGTGTCGCCGGTGCGCGTCTCGATGGTGACGGGAAGGCCGATCTCTTCCACCGGCTTGCCGAGATTGCGCTCGATGTCGACGGCCAGCGCCTTGAGCGGCGAGATGTAAAGCGTGTGGATGCCGCGATGCGCCTGGCCTGGCTTTCGCCTCGGACGGTTGGCCAATTCGGTCAGCGACGGCATGAAGCCGGCCAGCGTCTTGCCGGCGCCGGTCGGCGCGATCAGCAGCGCCGATTGTCCGGCCTGAGCTCTCGCCAAAAGCTCGATCTGATGGGCGCGCGGCGACCAGCCCTTCTCGCCGAACCATCTGATGAATGGTTCGGGCAGGGCGACGTTGGCATTGTGTTCGGCAAGGCGCGGCTGCTCGGTCACGCGAAAGAGGTAGCGCGACGACGCGCAATCGCCAAGGAAAATCGGAACAAAAGGTGATCGCTGCAGCTCTTACCTTCTCCCCCTGTGGGAGAAGGTGGATTGCCGCGAAGCGGCAAGACGGATGAGGGGTGTTCCAGCGGAGTGAGACGTTGGCGTTCCCTGGAACACCCCTCATCCGTCGCCTTCGGCGACACCTTCTCCCACAAGGGGAGAAGGGAAAACCAGCGCTACGGCCGGCGAAACCCCGTCGGGCCGCCATAGAGATAGCCGATGCGATCAACCGCGTCCTTCAGCCCCTCGCGCGACACCAGCATGGTGTGGCCATTGGCGTGGATCATCGTTTCGGCGTCGGTCATGATCGCGACGTGGCCCTTCCAGAACACAAGGTCGCCGCGCTTCAGCCCGGCATAATCCGGTCCCGGATCGAGCGGCTCGCCGAGGCCTGCCGCCTGCATGTCGGAATCGCGCAATACATTGCGGCCGGCCATGCGCATTGCCAGTTGGACAAGGCCCGAACAGTCGATGCCGAAGCCGGAGGTGCCGCCCCAGAGATAGGGCGTGCCGAGAAACTGTTCGGCGACCGCGACATAGTCGGCGGCGACGTCGCCGAGCGGGCGCACATGGCCGGCGATCAGCGCTTCTCCGGAGGGCAGCAGCGCGTAGTGGGTGCCACGCGTTTCGGCAGCGCCCGTCACCGTCACCGTCGAGCCCATCGATAACTGGCCGCTGATCGGGAAGCGCAGATCCGGGCCGGGATAGAGGAAGGTGCGCGGCGCCGCGACAATATGGGTTGGCGCGTGTTCACGTGCGCCCAGCATAGTGGCGCCGACGTAGCCGACATAGCCGTCGCGTTCGGCCTGGACCCAGGCCCAACCCTCGGCTTCCTCGAAGACAAGCACGTCGTCACCGAACAGAACCTGCGTGTTGACGCCGGCGTCGGGGCGCGGCGCCTTGCGGATATCGGCCACGGAGGCAGTGATGCGCGCCGGACGGCCGGTGACAAAGCGATCGGCCGAAACCTCGCCTTTCAGCCTGGCGTCGGCGAGGTCGGAACGGAAGGCGTGAAGGCGTGCATCCCTGGCGGTCAAATCAGCAATCCAGCTATTGGGTAATGGTCAGATAGGCAATTCGTGAGCCTTGGCAACGATACCATCGCCGAAGCGCTCGACAAAGAGCGCGCCTTCGACCGTGCGCCGGATCAGCACATTGCGCTTGTCGAGCTCGTCGCGATGGCGCGACACCAGCTTCAGCGCGCCCATCGTGTCGAGCGCGCGGGTGATGACTGGCTTGGTGACATTGAGGCGGGCTGCCAGGCCGCGCACCGTGTGCGGCGGCGGGTCGAGATAGATGGTGAACAGGATAGCGGTCTGGCGCATGGTGAGATCGGGCGCGTCGTCGCGCACCTGTGACAGCATCACCTGCTGCCACAGTCGCATCGCCTGGCTTGGACGCATCGAAATCGACATCGCCCGAGCATGACGGCAAATTGTTTCGGTTCCGTTTCAGTTTGGAAGCCGTCCGCCAGGCCTTACGACCTCAGGCATAACGCCTCGAAATGATCCGCTCCAGCGCACGGATGCCTTGCGCCTCGCCGCCGGCGGGCCCGTAGGGGCGGTCGGACGGGTTCCAGGCGAAGATGTCGAAATGCGCCCAACCCGCTGTTCGTTCGACAAAGCGCTTGAGGAACAGCGCCGCGGTGACCGAGCCGGCAAAACCGTCCGTGGTGACGTTGTTGATGTCGGCGATCTTCGACGCCAGCCTTGCGTCGTATGGCCGCCACAGCGGCATGCGCCACAGCGGATCCTCTACGGCCATCGAGGCCGCCGCCAGTTCGGACGCCAGCGTCTCGTCGCCGGTGTAGAAAGGCGGCAGGTCTGGCCCGAGCGCGACACGCGCGGCTCCGGTCAGCGTCGCCATGTCGATCAGCAGTTCAGGCTCCTCGTCGTCGGCCAGCGCCAGTGCATCCGCCAACACCAGCCGCCCTTCCGCGTCGGTGTTGCCGATCTCGACGGTGATGCCCTTGCGGCTGGTCAGCACATCGCCAGGCCGGAAGGCATTGCCGGCAATCGAGTTCTCAACCGCCGGGATCAGGACGCGCAGCCGGACCTTCAGTCCGGCGGCCATGATCATCGAGGCAAGGCCCAGCACATTGGCGGCGCCGCCCATATCCTTCTTCATCAGCAGCATGCCCGACGACGGCTTGATGTCGAGGCCGCCAGTATCGAAACAGACGCCCTTGCCGACCAGCGTCACCTTCGGTGCGCCTTCCGGTCCCCAAATCATGTCGATCAGGCGCGGCGCGCCGACCGAGGCGCGGCCGACCGCATGGATCATCGGAAAGTTCTGCTTCAGGAGATCATCACCCTTGATCACCGACATTTCGGCCTTGTGAGTGGCCGCCAGCGTCCGCGCGGCCTTCTCCAACTCATCCGGCCCCATGTCGCTGGTCGGCGTATTGACCAGATCGCGTGCCAGGAAGACGCCGTCGGCGATGCGGCGGACACGTCCTGGATCCACACCGGGCGGCAGCGCAAAGCGCAGAGCCTTGCCTGATTTCTTGCCGTAACGGGTGAAGACATAGCCGCCGAGAACCAAGGCTATGGCCGCGAGCTCCGGCTCGGCATGCGCCGAGGCAAGGTGCCAGTCGCCTTCCGGCAGGGTTTTCGCCAGCGCACCGATGGCCAGCGCGCCCTCGCCTTCTCCGATGCCGAACAGAGCGCCGGCGAGCGCGCCGTTTTCGCCGGGCACGGCGAGAGTCCTGCCGGCTTCGCCGGAAAAGCCATTGGCGGCCGCCCATGCGATCGTGGAGGGCGAAAGCCCCAAGGCCTCCAAGCCATCTCTCGCAACCAGATGGACCGGCAAGGCCGTGTTTAGTGTCTCGACGAATTCGACGGGCATTCGATGGTCTCCGGCGCAGGCTTGCAAGTCGTCCCCAGTCACCTGACAGGGACGTCGAATGATTTCAACATCTATGCACAGAGGCCAGGCATAGGAAAATGCCAAGCCAATGGCTTCCGGCGCGCCGCGTACCGATCTCAACGGGACGCCTTTTAACTATCCGTTAGGGTTAACAGAATATTTCTGGGGGAATGAAGATGGCCACGCAATGGCCGCGCGCAGGAATGGAGAGCCCCGTGCCGATGCCGACCAACCGCAGGATGAACGTCACGGGCAAACGGTTGGTCACCACGGCGTTGCTGATGGCGCTCGCGGCCGGTGTTGCCGGGTGCGGAACCAGCAAGCTCACGACCGGCTCGATCGGGCGCACCAGCGGCAAACCGCTGGAAACCATGTCGGCCAGCGAGTTGCACAGCGCGACCACGCGGCTCGGCGAATCCTATGCAAAGAATCCCAACGACAAGCGGCTGGCGACAAATTTTGCGGCGGCGTTGCAGATGGACGGCGATGCCGACCAGTCGCTTGCCGTGATGCGCAAGCTGGCGATCGCCTACCCCAAGGATCGCGACGTGCTCGCCGCCTATGGCAAGGCACTCGCCGCCAACGGCCAATTCGAGTCCGCGCTCGACGCGGTGCGCCGGGCGCAGACGCCGGAATATCCGGACTGGCGGCTGATGTCGGCGGAGGCCGCCATTCTCGACCAGATCGGCCAGAAAGATGAAGCGCGCCAGAACTACCGCAAGGCGCTGGACCTAAAGCCGAACGAACCCTCGATACTTTCCAATCTCGGCATGTCCTATGTGCTGGAAGGCGATCTGCGCACCGCCGAGACCTATATGCGCTCGGCCGCCCAGCAACCGAACGCCGACAGCCGGGTGCGCCAGAACCTGGCGCTGGTGGTGGGACTTCAGGGCCGTTTCGACGAGGCCGAGAAGATCGCCTCGCAGGAGCTTTCGCCCGAACAGGCGCAAGCCAATGTGGCCTACCTTCGCCAGATGCTTGCCCAGCAGAACGCCTGGAGCCAGCTCAAGGATCAGGACAAGGGCAAGCCGGCGACCAACTGAGCGCCACATGAGCGCCTAGCGCATCCTCCGCAGCGCAAAATCCATCCACATCAAAGCTGAAAACCAAGAGCCGCATTGCATCAGCAACGCGGCTCTTTCGTATGGCTGCAACAAGGCCTACTGGCTTGAGGAATTGTGCTGGTCGCCGAAGATGCCGCGCTGGCTGACCTGCATGCCGGCTGGTCCAAGAATGATGGCGAACAAGACCGGCAGGAAAAACAGGATCATCGGCACGGTGAGCTTCGGCGGCAGGGCGGCAGCCTTCTTCTCGGCGGCATTCATGCGCATGTCGCGACTTTCCGAGGCCAGCACACGCAATGCGTGCGCCACGGGGGTGCCGTAGCGCTCGGCCTGAACCAGCGCCTGGGACACCGACTTCACCGATTCCAGGCCGGTACGAGCCGCGAGGTTTTCATAAGCCTGCTTGCGTTCCTGCAGATAAGAGAGTTCGGCATTGGTCAGCACGAACTCCTCCGCCAACGCCACCGACTGCGAGCCGATCTCATCGGCGACCCTGCGCATTGCAGCCTCTACCGACATGCCCGACTCAACGCAGATCAGCATCAGGTCGAGCGCATCCGGCCACGCCCGCTGGATCGACTGCTTGCGCTTGGCGGCACGGTTGTTGACGTAAAGGATCGGCGCGTAGAAACCGGCATAGGCGACAAGGATGCAGACGAAGATTTTCACGAAAGCCGGCCGGTCCGGCAGCCCGCCGAGCACGAACAGATAGATCGCCGCCAGCGCGAAACCGACAAAGGGCAGGACCAGGCGGAAAAACAGGAAGCGCGTCAACGGGTTTTGGCCACGAAAGCCCGCCACTTTGAGCTTCTGCAGCGTGCCTTCGTCGGCCAGCGCACGCCGCAGGTCCAGCCTGTCGACGATATTGCGCATGCCGACCGACTGTTCCTCGCGCAGGCCCTTGCGGCGGCGATCGGCTTCGTTGGCCAGCCGTACGCGCTGCTTGGCGCGCAGTTCGTCACGCTCCAGCGCCACCGATTTCATGCGTGCCTTGAGCTGGTTGCCACCCAGGGCCGGCAGCAGCGTGAAGACGGTCGCGAACACCGCGATGCCGACCAGCAATGCGATCAGGAAGGCGGGATCGGTCAGCGATTTGACGACTTGGTCGGTCATTCGTTTTCAGTCTTTTCGTTCGAGCTTTCCGAAGTCGGGCCTAAACCTCAAAGTTCATCATCTTGCGCATCACCAGAATGCCGATCGACATCCAGACACCGGAACAGCCCAGGATCAGATTGCCGGTGCTGGTGGTGAACAACGGCATGATGTAATTCGGGCTCGACAGGTAGACGAGAAGGGCGACGACAAACGGCAGTGCGCCGATGATGACGGCCGACGCCTTTGCTTCCATGGACAGCGCCTGGACCTTGGCCTTCATCTTCTTGCGATCGCGAAGCACGCGCGAAAGGTTGCCCAGCGCCTCGGAGAGATTGCCGCCGGCCTGCGACTGGATCTGGATGACGATGCCAAAGAAGCTTGCCTCGCTGCACGGCATGGTTTCGGCCATGCGCAAGGTGGCGTCGGGGATGGACATGCCAATCTGCTGTGAATCGACGATGCGGCGGAACTCGGTCTTGACCGGCTCCGGCGATTCATTGGCGATCAGGCGAATGGCGTCGTTGAGCGGCAGGCCGGATTTGACGGCGCGCACGATGATGTCGAGGGCGTTGGGAAATTCGTTGAGGAACGCCTTGACCCGGCGCGTGCGGCGAAACGAGACGAACCAGCGCGGCAGGCCGAGCGCGCCGGCCAGCAGCGCGCCTGGCAGGACCAGCATCGGCGCCCCGGCGAAATAGGCAAGCGCCGTCAGCGCGATGCCGCAAAAGACGGAGTAGAGATAGAAACGCTCCATCGAGACCTGCATGCCGGCCTGACGAATCTGTGCCTTCAGCGGTGGCTTCTTGACAACGCGTTCGTTGGTCTTCTGCTTTTCATCGAGCTGTTTCAGCGAATCCTGAACGGATTTGCGCCGCTTGACCGCCTCCGCGACACGGTCGCGTGACGCCTTGACGACCGAACGATCGGTCTCGGCGGCCTTGATCGTCTCGAGCCGCTTGCCGGCCTGCTTCTCGTTGCTCATCTGGGTGAACAAGAATGCATAGGCGACCGCGCCGGCGCTGAAGCCGGCGAGCACGATGAACGCCAGTACGGTGGTGTCAATTCCGAACATCAACCTCGGTCCCCACGCCTCCAGATGCGTCAGTCAGCGCGTTTCTCCATCGATTCCAGCGCATTGGCGAGGCGCTGTTCCTCGCCATAGTAGCGGGCGCGATCCCAGAAATGCGGACGGCCGATGCCGGTCGACACATGCTCGCCAAGCAGCCTTCCGTTCGAGTCCTCGCCCTTGATGTTGTAGAGCACGATATCCTGCGTGATGATGACGTCGCCTTCCATGCCGATCACCTCGGTGATGTGGGTGATGCGGCGCGACCCGTCGCGAAGTCTTGCTGCCTGGATGATGACATCGATGGAGCCGACGACGATTTCGCGTACGGTCTTCTGCGGCAATGAATAGCCGCCCATGGCGATCATCGATTCGATACGGTTCAGGCATTCGCGCGGGCTGTTGGAGTGGATCGTTCCCATCGAACCGTCATGGCCGGTGTTCATCGCCTGCAGCAGGTCGAAAACCTCCGGTCCGCGCACTTCGCCGACGATGATGCGTTCGGGCCGCATGCGCAGGCAGTTCTTGACCAGGTCGCGCATGGTCACCTCGCCTTCGCCCTCGAGATTGGGCGGGCGGGTTTCGAGGCGCACCACATGCGGCTGCTGCAGTTGCAGCTCGGCCGAGTCCTCGCAGGTGATGACGCGTTCCTCGCGGTCGATATAGTTGGTCAGGCAGTTGAGCAGCGTCGTCTTGCCGGAGCCGGTACCGCCGGAGATGACGATGTTGCAGCGGACGCGGCCGATGATCTTGAGGATCTCGGCGCCCTGCGGCGAGATAGCGCCGAACTTGACCAGCTGATCGAGCGTCAGCTTGTCCTTCTTGAACTTGCGGATGGTGAGCGCGGTGCCGTCGATGGACAGCGGCGGGGCGATGACGTTGACGCGGGAGCCGTCGGGCAGGCGGGCGTCGCAGATCGGGCTCGATTCGTCGACGCGGCGGCCAACCTGGCTGACGATGCGCTGGCAGATATTGAGCAGCTGCTGATTGTCGCGGAAGCGGATGCCGGTCTGTTCGACCTTGCCGTTGACTTCGATGTAGACGTTCTTGGAGCCGTTGACCATGATGTCGGCGATATCGTCGCGGGCGAGCAACGGCTCCAGCGGGCCGTAGCCAAGCACATCGTTGCAGATGTCTTCGAGCAGCTCTTCCTGCTCGGCAATCGACATTGCGAAATTTTTGATGGCGATGATGTCGTTGACGATATCGCGGATTTCTTCGCGCGCGCTCTCGGGATCGAGCTTGGCGAGCTGCGACAGGTCGATGGTGTCGATAAGCGCGGAGAAGACCTGGCTCTTGGTGTCGTAGTAGGTCTCGCTGCGTTCGCGCTGAACCTTTCTTGCCGGCTCCGGCGCCATCGGCGGCGCCTCAACAGCACGGCGAGCGGGCGGCATTGCCGGCGCAGCAGACGGCGGCGCTGCGGCGGGCCGAGCAAGAACGGCCGTGTCCGCAGGCTTTGCAGCCGCCGGCGCCGCGGGCGGCGGTGCTGGCTGACGGAATTCCGGAGTGGACCGGCCGCCGTCGTCGGAGCCTCTTTTACCAAACATGATCGACTACCAATTCCGCTTGAGAAGCGTCATTTCTTGTTACGCGAAAGCTTGCCGAGCAGGCCGCCAAGGCCTGCCTTCTTCTTGACCTTGATTTCGCTACGACCGGTCAGCACATGCGCGATTTCATTGATCATGCCGACGACCGCGCTCTTGGCATCCATTTCGCCCAGCATACGGCCGTTGTTGGCGGCGTTTCCAAACAGCAACGGATCGAAAGCGATAACCGACATCGGCGTGATGCCGAGCGGCTCGGCGAAGTCGGAAGCGGAGATCTCGGGTCGTTTCGGCACGCCGGCCTGGTTGATGATGAGTTTCGGCGGCGGATCGTTCGGGCGAAGCCGGCTCAGCATATCGACCAGGTTCTTGGTGTTGCGCAGATTGGCCAGTTCCGGTGTCGCCGTAATGACGATCTCGTCGGCCTTGATCAGCGTGTTCTTGGTCCAGCCGGTCCAGACATGGGGGACGTCGAGCACCAGCAGCGGCACGCTGCGCTGCGCGGTGTCGATGAGTTGCGTGAAGGCTTCGGGATCAAAGTCATAGACCCGTTCGAGAGTGGAGGGCGCGGCAAGCAACGACAGATGCTCGGCACACTGGGCAAGCAGCCGGTCGAGATAGACCTCGTCGACGCGTTCGGGCGAAAACACGGCCTCGGCGATGCCTTGCGCCGGGTCCTGATCGAAATTTATGTTGGCCGTCCCGAAAGCCAGGTCGAGATCGGCGACGACCACTTCCGACTTGAACAGCGATGACATCGCCCACGCCACATTGTGGGCAATGGTCGAGGAGCCGACGCCGCCCTTGGCGCCGATGAAGGCAATCGAGCGGCCGATCGGCTCGGCTTCCGGATCGACGAAGATCGACGACACCACGGAGACGACATCGGCCATCGACACCGGCGCGATGACATATTCGGAAATACCGAAGCGGATGAGTTCGCGGTAAAGCCCGACATCGTTGTAGTGGCCGATCACCACGACCTTCGACGAGGGATCGCAATATTCGGAAAGCTGGGCAAGCTGCTCCAGCAACTGCTTCGGCTCGCTGCGCGATTCCAGCAGGATCAGGTTCGGTGTCGGCGCCGACTGGTAGAATTCGATCGCCGTGGCGATGCCGCCCATATGCACTTTCAGATGCGCCTTCGCCATGCGGCGATCCTCACCGGCCCGCTCCACCGGATGCGCGACACCTTCGGTCTCGCAAAATGCCTGTATCGAAATACGCGGGACCGGCCGCAGCGCCTGCATCGCGGCAATATCCGATTGCGAGCTGTCGCCGCCGTCTACGGGCGCGTCGTAGGCAAGATTGCTCATCGTCATGCTCTTTCTGTGACTTCTCTTTCCAGTCTCTACGCGGGGCTGGCGCTCCTAGTACGTCACTTCCGAATTGCCGAGGAACTCGTCCGAAATACCTCTGCCGCGATAGACGTCGATCACCGCGCCGCGGTTTTCGGCGTCGATATCCGTCGACTTTCTTGGCCCGAGCAGATCGGCCGGATTGGCGAGCTGCGCGGCGAGGTTGTTCTGAGACGAGCAGCCGTAGTCGGCGTAGTGCTTGTTTTCCGAGGACTCGAACAGGTCCTCGGGCCAGCGTCCGCATTTGTCGGTCTGGGCTCTCACCGAAATATAGGAGACGCGGATAGGCGCCGAGGCTTCCGGGGAAACCGACTGATAGGAGGTAACGACGATCCGGTTTCGCTTGATGCCGCTGGCAATCGCCAGCCTGGCGAAATCGCGCGCCGCGGCAGTCGCTGCCACCTCGTTGGCCGAGCCGATCGGGGTTGCGATCGTCAGCGCCGGGGCGGCGCTCTTGTCGTAGCCGTCGAGGAAGCCCAGAAGCGTGTCGCGCTGCGAGCCGGTCATGCCGCGATCACCGGCGCCGACCGGAAGGTCGATCTTCTGGTTCTTCTCGGCAATCACGATCGGATGCGTGGTGCGATAGTCATCAGGGATTGCCCCAACCGTGATGCTGTCGCGCTTGGCGCAACCGGCGAGCGAGGCCGCGATCGCGATCGCGAGGATCGGTATTGCCGATCGGCGGATCCGGGCACCGGACCGCACTGTTGCGGCGACCGCCATTGCCTTCGATGCTGACTGAGACATGTCCGCTCCCCGCTTACTTGTAGATGAAGCCGACAACGCCGTGGTAGCGGCCGTTGGGCTTGTCGGTCTGCATGGTGCCGTAGACGCGGTTGACGCGGCCAAGGAACATGGCCGGGCCATCGCCGGCGGCGTTGAAATTGTCGTCCGGCTTGGCCAGGTCGTTGCGCGCCACCGGCCGCGCCAGATAGGGGGTGATGATGATCACCAGCTCGCTTTCATTGCGGACGAAATCGCGACTACGGAACAGCGTGCCGAGCACCGGGATCTTGGCCAGGCCGGGCAGGCCCGAGACCGCCTGGCGGACGTCGTCGCGAACCAGGCCGGCGATCATCATCGAGCCGCCTGACGGCAATTCGACGGTGGTGTCGGCAAGCCTCTTGCGGATCGACAGGAGCGTCGTGCCGGGCAAGTTGGCGGCGCCTTCCAGGGTGGTCGCACCTTCCATGGTCGGCTCTGACACGGAGGTCCTGACCTTGAGGCTGATCCGGCCCGCCGACAGCACAACGGGCTGGAACTCGAGGCCGATGCCGTATTCGAGCTTTTCATTGGTGTAGGTTACCTGGCCGGTCTGGTTGTCGGTCGAAACGTTGTTCGTACGTGCGGTGATAAGATTGAATTCGCCGCCGGCCCTGAATGTTGCCTTCTCGCCCGAAACCGCCGTGAGGGTCGGTTCGGCAAGCGTCTTCATGACGCCGCTTTGCTCCATGGCGTTGATGTAGGCTTGAAGGCCATTGCCTTTCCCGTCACCCAGCAGATTCAGCGCCGAATTCTGCGAAAGCGGTTTGCCCAGCCCGTAGTTGGGCGAACTCAGCGCACCGTAGGAAATGCCGTCGATGCTGCCGTTGCCGACCATATTGACGCCGAGCTGCTTCATCACCGAGCGGCTGACTTCGGCCACGGTCACCTTCAGCGTCACCTGGTCGTCGCCGATGATCTGCAGCAGGTTGACGATCTTCGAGACCCGGCGCTCGGCATCCGGATTGTTGATGTCGACGCCGCCATTGGCATTGCCACCGGCCGCGGTCTGCGAATACTGGCCGGTCGTCGCTTCACCGCCGGACACGAAGATGGTTGCCAGATCGACGGCGCGTTTGGCATCAAGCGGCGTATCCACGGTGCCGGTCAGGACGACGTTGTCGTTCAGCAACTCGACCTTGATGTCGGCCGTCGGCAGAAAGCGCTTGAGATAGTCGTCCAACCCGGCGACGTCGCGTTCGACGGCCAGATCCAGACTGACGATCTGCTCGCCATTGGGACCGAAGACGAAGATGTTGGTTTCGCCCACTGCCTTGCCAAACAGATAGATGCGCCTTGCCGTGCGCGTCACCGCGTCGGCGACCGCGGGGTTGGCGACAAGGATGTCGTAGGCGTCGCTTGGCAGGTCGATGACCACCGATTTGTTGAGGCCGAGCTTGACGCGTTGCGTGGCCGTTGAAGCCGTGACACCGGCGCTCTTGCCGGCGGCCTTGGCCTCGAGGAGGCCACTTGCATGGGCGCCGAGGAAAAGCAGGCCGATTGCCGCAGCCATGGTGACCGGCAGTTTAGCGATTAACCTCATTTCCTTGCCCCTACTTCGGAAACTTCGCCCGATTTGATCAACCGCACCGTTCCGCGCCGCCCATTGCCGGAAACGAGGTAGTCGGCTTCATCGGTGCCTTGTTCCTTGTTGTCGGTGATCGAGCGCAGTGCCAGCGTCAGGCGATCGGCCATCTGCTGAGCGACCGTGATGATCTCGGCCTGCTGCGGCGTCAGCTCCAGCGTCGCCGTCTGTCCCACCCTGGTCTTCTTGCCTTCCTCGTCCTCCTGGATGGTCTGGTCGATCGCCAGGACGCGGATGTTCTTGAGGATGGTTTCTGTGGTGAATCCGCTGCCGGCGTTGCCGGTGTCGGATCTGCGGGTCATGATGACGTCGACAAAATCGTTGGGTAGGATAAAGCCGCCTGCCGACGTATCGGCCGAGATCGCGGTGGCGACGGCCCGCTTGCCGGTAGGCAGGATCGACGACATGAAGCTCTGCCCCTCGCCGATCAGCTTGGAGCGCCGCAGCGGCTCACCGGTGTACATCGCGACGCGGGCGACCGAGCCTTTCAGCTTGTCCAGCGCGTCGGGTTCGACGGCACGGGTGATGAAATTCGCGTTGATCCCTTCGGCCGGCCAGGACTCCCAGCTGATGTTGTTCTCAAGCGGACTGCCCATGGCGACGTCGCCGGAAAGCACGAGCACGTCCTGCAAGGCGATTGCAGGCGCCTGAGGCGCGTCGGCAACGACCTGCTGGGGCGGCGAGACCGCCACCATGTTCTTCGCAACGTAACCTGCACCACCCGCCGCAGCCACCGCCACGCCCAGAATGATCAGTCGGGATGCTGGCATCTGTCCGAACCCTCGCCTTTAGGCAATACACCTAGCCAGGCCGGACTTTGCAGCGGCAATCGTCAAAACAAGGTTAATGTAATGCTTACGATCGTGATTAATTTAAGGTTTACATAAATTAGACGCATCCAATGCTGCGACAAACAGAAAGGCGGCCAAGCCGCCTCTTTTCACCGATCCCGGAGCGGCAAAGAGGCTCGCTGTATCAGGCCGCCAGCCTTGCCAGTGCCCATACCATCAAAGGTGAATCTGGATAGGTCAGCAGCCCGCCAATGCCGAGTGCAATGCCGTAGGGAACGCCGGTCGTGTCGTCGGCAAAATGGCGCAGGAACGGATTGTGGCTGGTGTAAGTCGCCAGCGGCGATTTCCGATAGACAAGGATGGCGAGCGTCAGCAGGCCACCGATGAACGTCGAGATCACCAGATACTCGACGAGGTGAGGGTTGAACCCCATCCAGACGGCGGTGCCGGCGAGCAGCTTGGCGTCGCCGCCCCCCATGCCGCCAAGCGCAAACAGGCCGAACGTCACGGCCAGCACCAGGGCGCCGGCAGCGAAATGCCAGCCATAGGTTGCCCAGTCCATGCCCGTCAGCGGCGCAACCAGGGCAAACACCGCCAGCAGCAACACCGGTACGCGGTTGGCGATCGTCATCGACAGCATGTCGGAGATCGCGGCAAAGAGCATGCAGAAGGGAAAGACGACAAAGATCAGGGCTTCAAGCATCGGCGCGGCGCCTTGGTCAAATTGTATCGGACTTCAGCCTAGACAGGTTCGATTAACGATTGATGAGGCAGCGATCTCAAATTTACTGGTGTCGCCTGCGAATTGCGGATTCAGATCCTGCGCATCGCACAAATGAAACAAGGGCCGCAAAGAGCGGCCCTTGTTCCCAAACAATCGTTGATCCGTAAGTATTACGGAGCGACGCCGGTCGAGACGGCAGTGGCGATGTCATTGAACTTGACGCCCAGGGCGTTGCCGAGCGAACCAGCACCGACCATGATGGCAAGCGCGATGAGAGCGGCGATCAGACCGTATTCGATAGCGGTCGCGCCGGACTCGTCCTTCACGAAACGTGCGATGAGATTAGACATTCGAGAGCTCCTACTCCACGTGTTACAGCACTTCCGTCAACTTCTGTGGTGGTTGATCGGATGCTGCCAATCTAGGGAGAAGCTCTTTCAATCGGCTTAATAAACAGCCTTACCGATTCCTTTCGCGCTTCGAACAGCGTGCGTGGTTAACCGTAAACTAAACGCCTGACAGCGGCTCGCCGGCCCGTCAAAAGGCCGCGAAAGCTAGGGCTTCGCGGCTATCGGCAGGACGCTCTTTATATTAGCTAGCGGCAAAATGCCGGCGGATATCCCAGGCCCGGTCATCGGCTTAACCGTTGGTTCACCAATCTCGTTCATGTTCCGTTGAACAAGTTTGCCGTGGAGCGCCTCGATGACCGCCATGAAATCGTCATTCCTGCTTGCCGCGCTCCTCGCCGTCCCGGCTTTTGTGCTGCCGGCCAAGGCCGGAGCCGGCATCGAAGTCACGATGAACCAGGCCAAGATCGTCAAATTGACACGCCCGGCCGACACCATCGTCATCGGCAATCCGGCGATTGCCGATGCCTCCGTCCAGGATGCATCGACCATCGTGCTGACGGGCAAGGGGTTCGGCGTCACCAATCTGGTTGTGCTCGATCAGGATGGTAGCCCAATCGTCGACGAGCAGGTAACCGTGGTACGCCAGGACGCATCGTCGGTGCGTATCTACAGGCGCGCTTCGGTACAGACCATGTCCTGCACGCCCTATTGCGAGAGCTCGTTCAAAAGCGAGTCGGAGAAGACCTCCGAAGCCGAAATGAGCGCCGGCCAGTAAGCGCCTGGGGTGCTCGCTGTTTCCCCGAAATGTCGCTTCGGTTAGCGGCGGGTTAATGCCTTCCCGCCGAATTTAGCGGTCATCCAAACCGGGCCTCAATGGGTTCTCGCTAAATGTGGCTGCTGGCACCGCATCAGGATCGGCAGGGACGGAACATGGGCGAGGATTCAACACCCGAAATCGGCAAGGCAAGTGCAGGACCGGCGAAGCTCGGCCGCCGCTTCCTTGGCGATCGTCGCGGCAGCACGGCGATGGAATTCGCCATGCTGGCGATCCCGTTTGCGCTTCTCGTCTTCGCCATCCTCGAGAGCTGCATTTCATTTGCCGGACAGGAGGTGATGGCCAACATCACTGACGATGTCGCCCGCCAGGTGCGCACCGGCCAATTAAAGCCGACCGACCTGACCGGGACCAAGCTCAGGGACATCATTTGCACCCGGCTGGAGATCATGGTCGCCAAGACCTGCCCGGGCTTGCTGGTGGATCTGCGCGAATATCCGACCTTTGCCGATGCCGCTACGGCTGGCTTCAAGATCGTCGATGGCGAGATCGTGCTGACGCAAGGCACGAATTCGATGAGCTTCGCCGTGACGCCGGGCCTGGCGGAAACGAAGAACATGCTAAGGGTCTTCTACAAATGGCCGGTCATGACCGATTTCATGGCCAAGTCGATGGCCAATCTGAAAGACGGCAACACGCTGCATTTCGCATCGGTGACCTGGCAGAACGAACCGTTCGACGACTGAGAACTCAGCGTTATTTTGGCTTAAAGGGAAACAGGCATGTATCGTGCGGGGGCACATCGGGGATTTTCGGGTATCTGGGCAAGAGCGACGCGGTTCTGCTCGGATCGCCGCGGCATCGCGGCCATCGAGTTCGCCTTCATCGTGCCTGTGCTCCTGATCATGTATTTCGTAACCATGGAGGCCTCGCAGGCCATCGAGACCAGCAAGAAGGTCAGCCGCATCGGCTCCATGGTTGCGGATCTGATCACACAGCAGCAGACAGTCGTGGCCGCCGACATCGATGCGATCATGAAGATCGGCACCTCGACCCTGCAGCCCTACAACCGCTCAACGCCGACCATCATCGTCACGGCGATACAGGTCACGACCGAGACGCCGCCGAAGGTAAAGGTCGTGTGGTCGCGCAAGCTGGTCGCTGGCACCAATATCGTCGACGCCGCCAAGGACACCATCACGACAGTCCCCGCAACGCTCAAGATCGCTGACACTTTTCTCATCCGCGTCGAAAGCCAGCTCGCCTACAAGCCCATCGTCACCTGGTCTGCCGACAGCGAAAAGCGACTTGGGCTGACCTCGGCCTTCGACTCGATAACGATGGGCGAGACCTACTACCTCAGGCCGCGCCGGAGCACGACGATCCCCTGCGGCAACTGCTGAAGCGCCGGATCTATTGACCGCTGCTGTCCGACAGCAGGCGCACGATGGCTATTGCCATCGCATAGTCGCCAGCGGCGGCTGATATGAAGCCGCCGGAATGTTTCGATTCCACGAGATCGTAGACTTCCGGCGACTGCGATCTGAGATTGGTGAGGAAGACGGTCAGCCGGCGCTTGGCTTCGGGGTCGAGATCGCTGCGGACGGCATGGGGTCCGTATCGCAACACAGCGGAGGTCCAGATGGTCTGGAGCGCGGCTTTCGGAATTCCCGCCGCCTCCAGCCGCTCCGCCGTGCCGTCCGGATCAGCCGGCTGATCGCCAGCAATCGCCGTCCGGTTTTCCACCGCGGCCCGCTCCCAGCCGAACACGGCATCGGCCTGGCCATCGACAAGCATCGCTTCGGCAGCGGCAGCCGAGCCGGCATGAGTGAGGAATGGCGCATCCTGGCTGATCTTGATGCCATCGGCCGCCAGCCCGGCAAGCGGCAGGAGAGAACCGCCGACATTGTCGGAAGGCGCCATGGCGATGCGGTGCGTTTGCATGGCTGCGAGATCAGGAAGCTTGCCGTCGCGCGTCAAAAAGCACGGAGCGAATGCCGGTGGCGCCGTCGGCATCGACCGGCGCCACCAGAGCTTCGACGCAGCCGCAGCGCTCCGAGGCGGTGGCGTAGGCGGTCGCCGAATAGACCGCATACTGAATCCGGGCATTGGCTTGTGCCTCGATCAGCGCTGCATAGTCATGCGCGACGACGAATTCCACCTTCATGCCGAGCGCCTTGCCGTAGGCATCTGTCAGCAGAGCCAGGCCTGGAACCGTGTTGCCGGCTCCCGGCTCGGCAACGATGCCGATCCGAAACGTCCCGATCTGGTCGCGCCAGTCGGCGTGCGCGGTGTACGGCAAGGCCAGCAACGCCACGGTGGTCGCCAATGCCCTCCAACCCGGCCCCATGGCCGGCCCCGTGGCGAGATCCGCCCGTCTCATCGTTTCATGCCTCGTACCGCCGTTCCTCGAAGCACGTCGCATCTCGCAAGAATCCGTGCAGCGCGCCTGCCTGCCATCGCGACTATTGTGCCAGGCAGCTGCTGCCTGGTTTCCGATTTGCCAATGCCGCGACGGGACCTTATGTCTGGTCACCCAGACTGGCAATGACGGCACCGATGGCGCGCGCTTTCCTCTTCGTTCTCGATTCCTTCGGCATTGGCGGCGCGGCCGATGCCGAACGCTATGGCGACGCCGGCTCGAACACATTCGGACATATCGCCCAGGCCTGCGCGGAAGGCCGCGCCGATCGCGAAGGCCTGCGCAAGGGACCGCTTCTGGTGCCCAACATGGTTTCACTCGGTCTAGGCCGCGCCGCGCACACTGCGACCGGGTTTCGATTCGACAGTAGTGCCGGCGCTGTCTTAGCCTCCGCCTTCCACGGCGCGGCGCAGGAGATTTCAAGCGGCAAGGATACGCCGTCGGGTCACTGGGAAATCGCCGGCCTGCCGGTGCGCTTCGACTGGGGCTATTTCCCCGATACGGTGCCTGCCTTCCCTGCCGAACTGACCGAAGCGATGATCAGCGAGGGCAACGTGCCGGGCATTCTCGGCAACTGCCATGCGCCGGGCACGGAGATCATCGAGCGCTTCGGCGAGGAGCATATCCGTACCGGCAAGCCGATCTGCTACACCTCGGTCGATTCCGTCCTGCAGATAGCAGCGCACGAGGTCCATTTCGGCCTGGAGCGGCTCTACGAGTTCTGCAAGACGGTGCGCCGGCTGGTCGACCCGCTTAAAATCGGACGGGTGATCGCACGGCCCTTCCTTGGCGAAACATCAGCCACCTTCGAGCGCACCTACAACCGCCATGACTACGCCGTGCCGCCGCCCGAACCGACGCTGCTCGACCGGCTGACAGCGCGCGGCAGCCGGGTGATAGCGGTCGGCAAGATCGGCGACATCTTCGCTCATCGCGGTATCTCGGAAGTGCGCAAGGCGCCCGGCAACATGGCGATGTTCGACAAGGCGCTGGGCGCGATGGACGAGGCCGGCGACGGCGACCTGGTGTTCGCCAATTTCGTCGACTTCGACACCGAGTTCGGCCATCGCCGCGACGTCGCCGGCTATGCGGCGGCGCTCGAAGCCTTCGACCGGCGGCTGCCCGAGGCGCTGGCGAAACTGAGGCCGGGCGACCTGCTCATCCTCACCGCCGACCATGGCAACGATCCGACATGGCGCGGCACCGACCACACGCGCGAGCGCATTCCGGTGATCGGCACCGCACCGGGTCTCACGGGCGGCGACATCGGGCTGAGGGCCACCTTCGCCGACATCGGTGAAACCGTGGCCGAACACCTCGCGCTGGCGCAAGGCCGACACGGTACTTCCTTTCATGCGACGATAGGCGGCCATGCCTGAGCTGCCCGAGGTCGAAACGGTCCGGCGTGGCCTTCAGCCGGTTCTGGAAGGCGCGCGCATCGTGCGCGTCGAGGCACGCCGGCCCGATCTCAGATTTCCGTTTCCGACGAAATTTGCGCAGCGGCTGACCGGCAAGACCATCACCGCGCTTGGCCGCCGCGCCAAATATCTGACCATGCATCTGGACGGCGGCCCGGTGCTGATCTGCCATCTCGGCATGTCGGGCTCTTTCCGTATCGAAACCGTCGATGATAGCGAGACACCGGGCGCATTCCATCACGAGTGCTCGAAGGATGCCAAGCACGACCATGTCGTGTTCCATGTCGTGTCGCCAGCCGGCGTCCAGTCTCGCGTGGTCTTCAACGACCCGCGCCGCTTCGGCTTCATGTTGTTTGCCGAAGGGCTGGCCGACGCGCATCCGATGCTGGCGGGACTGGGCGTCGAGCCGACCGGCAATGCGCTGGACGGCTCCCTGCTCGCCTCGCTGCTGAAGGGCCGCAGATCGCCGTTGAAGGCGGCGCTGCTCGACCAGAAGCTGATTGCCGGACTCGGCAACATTTATGTGTCGGAGGCGCTGTGGCGCGCCGGCCTGTCGCCATTGCGCGAGGCAGGCACCATCGCCGGGACCGGCAAGAAGGCCAAGGAACAGAGCGAACGACTGGCCGAGGCAATCCGTTCGGTCATCGCCGATGCGATCGCCGCCGGCGGGTCGTCGCTGCGCGACTATGTGCACACAGACGGGTCGCTGGGCTATTTCCAGCATTCCTTCGCGGTCTACGATCGCGAGGGCGAGCCCTGCCCGACGCCCCGCTGCCGCGGCCACATCGAGCGCGTCGTGCAAAGCGGCCGCTCGACCTTCTATTGCCGGACCTGTCAGCGGTGAGCTAGACCGGTCTCTTCATTGCCGGAACGAGGAGGCCAGCCCATGGACTATGAAACCATCATCGTGGAGACCCGCGGCAAGGTCGGCCTGATCACGCTGAACCGGCCCAAGGCGCTCAACGCGCTGAATGCCCAGGTGCTGGCGGACATATTGGTGGCGGCAAAGGGGTTCGACGCCGATCCGGGCATCGGCGCCATTGTCATCACCGGTTCCGAGAAGGCCTTTGCGGCGGGCGCCGACATCAAGGAAATGCAGACCATCGCCTACGCCGACGCCTATGTGCAGGATCTTTTCGTCGGCTGGGAGGACTTCACACGCACGCGCAAGCCGATGATCGCGGCTGTCGCCGGCTATGCGCTGGGCGGCGGCTGCGAGCTGGCGATGATGTGCGATTTCATCATTGCCGCCGACACGGCCAAGTTCGGCCAGCCCGAAATCACGCTCGGCGTCATTCCCGGCATGGGCGGGTCGCAACGGCTGACCCGCTTTGTCGGCAAGTCGAAGGCGATGGACATGTGCCTGACCGGCCGGATGATGGATGCCGCCGAGGCCGAGCGGAGCGGCCTGGCGTCGCGCGTCGTGCCCGCCGCCGAGCTGGTCGAGGAGGCACTGAAGGCCGCGGCCCGGATCGCCGAATTTTCGCTGCCCTCGGTGATGATGGCCAAGGAGGCCATCAACCGCGCCTACGAGACGACTCTGGCCGAGGGACTGCGCTTCGAACGCCGGCTGTTCCACTCGCTGTTTGCGCTCGACGACCAGAAGGAAGGCATGGCGGCCTTTGCCGAGAAGCGGAAGCCGAATTTCACCAATCGCTAGCGTCAACGCGTTAGAGCATGATGCCCTCCGAAAAACCGCTTCACACTTTTCGGCATCATGCTCCGGCGGCAGAGGCCAAAAAGAAGCCAAAGCGGCGTTGACGTGCCGGGAAAGCTGAACTATAAGCCGCTCCAACCGAGGCGGCCGTTGGCTGCCCGTTTGTTTTTTGCGCCCTGCGGCATCCCGCATGCGCTCACCAGATCAGAAGAGAGGCACCATGGCCAATACCTCCTCGGCCAAAAAGGCAACGCGCAAGATCGCCCGCCGCGCAGCGATCAACAAGAACCGCCGCTCGCGCGCGCGTACCTATGTCCGCCAGGTCGAAGAGGCACTGGCTGCCGGCGACAAGGCAGCCGCGCTGGAAGCCTTCAAGACCGCAGAGCCGGAATTGATGCGCGCCGCGACCAAGGGCGTGATCCACAAGAATACGGCATCGCGCAAGGTGTCGCGTCTGGCTCACCGTCTCAAGGTGCTGTCGGCCTGATCGACTGTTCCTGAACTGTCGTTCTTTCAAACCCGGCCGATTGTGCCGGGTTTTTTCGTTTGCCGGCAAGTACTTAAAAGAACGCCCGCAAAGCGCGCCCGGTCCGCATTCCAGAGTTCGGAATGCTTTGCCGGCATATACACTCCCACTGATAGTCCAATCCGCCGAAACGGCCCACGCCAATAAATTTGGCTGTCACAAATTACTGATATTTTTCAAATACTTGCGGCCGGTGATCCACAGCTTGTTCACATAGCCTGTGGGCGACAGGCGGCAAGTTGGTGTCAAGCGAATTATTTCAGAAAATTTCAAACCGCACAGCCATTTTCATATTCGCGGCAAAAGGGTTTGAATCACAATGGCTTTGTCAAAATCTGCGGTTCCAGGACGGGACCCGAACCCTTCATCAGTAACCAGATTCCTTAAAAATCCGTTAGACGTGGCCTTGCCCTATCCACAGCGATTTCGGTAGTGTCTGTCCATCGAAAGGGACGGGCCATTAGCCCATATAACCCAGCCTGAATCGGCCAGCTCACAGTGGCAGAATTCATGACGTGGATCAATTCCGCGAACGGGTATGGTTTGTCTTTTCCGTGCGGTAGGGGACTGGCGTAATTGTACATGGCAGGTTGATGGCGCACCGGCGTTTTCGCCGGGTGGTGTTGCTTTGCCCGAACATGTCAGACGGACTGGCTTTAAGCAGCCGGGACCGATCCCTTGCTGACGAGGCAACGTCATCCGCCAGCGGCGGCGGTGGTGTTGTAGCGAAGATACGGTCGCTGGAAACATGGGTGCAGGAGGCGCACTCCCGGCGGAAAAAAGGTACAAAAGAGCAAGGGACGCACAATCATGCAGAGCGGCATCGAGCGGGAGCTTACGGGCGACCTGCCATTTCCTGGAACATTGGTCGGAACGAACGACATGGCGGCTTCCAGCGACGCGGAACAAAAGTTCGACCGGGTCAAGGCTCAGTTGAAGGCGCGTCTGGGAACCGAGGTCTATTCGAGCTGGTTCGGGCGGATGAAGGTGGCGGAGGCTTCCCGGGGCATTATACGCATCTCTGTACCCACGGCGTTCCTGCGCTCGTGGATCAATGGTCACTATCTCGATCTCATCGCCGATCTGTGGAAGCACGAGGATCCCGAGATCCTGAAGATCGAGATCGTCGTGCGCACCGCGACCCGCCCGGCCCGCAATGGCGTCGAGCCCGAAGCCGTGCCTGCGCGCAAGATGACCCAGACGCAGACCGCACTGGCGGCCGGCACGGCGGGTCCAGGCCGGGTGGAGCGGGCGCCTGCCCCTCGCCCGGGTACGCCGATCGAGGCCGAGTTCCGGCACAATGTGCTGGGGTCACCGCTCGACCCGCGCTACACGTTCGGCTCCTTCATCGAAGGACCGTCGAACCGGGTGGCCTTCGCTGCCGCCAAAGCCGTGGCGGAATCGCAGTCGAGCGCGGTGCGCTTCAATCCGTTGTTCCTCCATGCCACCGTCGGCCTCGGCAAGACGCACCTTTTGCAGGCGATCGCAGCCGAGTCGCTCAAGCAGAACCCGAAATCGCGCGTCGTCTACCTGACGGCCGAGTATTTCATGTGGCGCTTCGCCACCGCGATCCGCGACAACAATGCGCTGACGCTCAAGGAGCAACTGCGCGACATCGACCTGTTGATCATCGACGACATGCAGTTTCTGCAGGGCAAGTCGATCCAGCATGAATTCTGCCATCTTATCAATATGCTGCTCGACAGCGCCAAGCAGGTGGTGGTTGCCGCCGACCGGCCGCCGTCGGAACTGGAATCGCTGGAGCCGCGCGTGCGCTCGCGCCTCAATGGCGGCGTCGCGCTTGAAATGTCGGCGCCGGACTTCGCCATGCGCATCGGCATGCTCAAGCTGCGGCTTGCCACCGCCAAGGTCGACGATGCGTCACTCAATATTTCGGAGGAGATCCTCAACCATGTCGCCCGCACTGTGACCGGCAGCGGTCGTGAACTGGAAGGCGCGTTCAACCAGCTGCTGTTTCGTCAGTCGTTCGAGCCGGCGATCACCATCGACCGCATCGATGAAATCCTCGGCCATATCTATCGCTCGGGCGAGCCGAAGCGGGTGCGTATCGAGGACATCCAGCGCATCGTGGCGCGCCACTACAATGTTTCGAAGACAGAGCTTCTGTCCAACCGGCGCACGCGCACCATCGTCAAGCCACGGCAGGTCGCCATGTACCTGTCGAAGGTGATGACGCCACGTTCGCTGCCGGAGATCGGCAGGCGTTTCGGCGGTCGCGATCACACCACGGTGCTGCATGCCGTGCGCAAGATCGAGGACCTTTCCGGCGTCGACAATACGCTGGCGCAGGAGCTGGAACTGTTGCGCAGACTGATCAACGACCAGGCCTGATCGGCCCAGGAAACGCCGGTTGGCAGTCGTTGCCAGCTTTATCCCCAGAAAGCCCGCGTAACCGGCGCGAACCGGTGGCGCGGGCTTGCCTTTACTGGCTTTTTCCTGTCAGTTTGCATAGATTCTGAGCCTGTTCAGACCTTTCGCGGGGCGCCGCCCACTGGTGACCCGTTCATTCATTCAAGCGAGCCTGTTTCGTCATGCGTGTTATCCTGGAACGGTCAAATCTCCTGAAGTCGCTCAACCACGTTCATCGCGTGGTCGAACGGCGCAACACCATACCGATCCTGTCGAACGTGCTGCTCAGCGCCGAGGGCGCCAGCCTTGAAATGAAAGCCACCGACCTCGACCTCGAAGTGACCGAAGCGACACCCGCAAAGGTTGAGCGCGGCGGGGCGACGACGGTCCCGGCGCACCTGCTCTACGACATCGTGCGCAAACTGGCCGACGGCGCCGAAGTGATGCTGAAGACCGACGAGGACGGCAACGCCATGACGGTGACGTCGGGTCGCTCGAGCTTTCGTCTGCAGTGTCTGCCGCAGTCCGATTTCCCCGAGCTTTCGGCCGGATCCTTCTCGCATATCTTCCGGCTCGATTCCGTCGCCTTGAGAGGGCTGATCGAGAAGACCCAGTTCGCCATCTCCACCGAAGAGACGCGCTATTATCTGAACGGCATCTACCTGCACACGCATGAGACCGGCGGCAAGCTGAAGCTGCGCTCGGTGGCGACCGACGGCCATCGCCTGGCGCGCGCCGAAATCGACGCCCCGGCGGGTTCCGAAGGCATGCCGGGCATCATCATTCCGCGCAAGACGGTCAGCGAGTTGCAGAAGCTGGTCGACGACCCGGATGTCGCTGTCACCACCGAATTGTCCGACACCAAGATCCGCTTCACCATCGGCAGCGTGGTTTTGACCTCGAAGCTGATCGACGGCACCTTCCCGGACTATCAGCGCGTCATCCCGACCGGCAACGACAAGAAACTGATCATCGACCGCCAGAGTTTCGCTGCCGCCGTCGACCGCGTCTCGACCATCTCCTCCGAGCGTGGCCGCGCGGTGAAGCTTTCGATCACCGAAGGCCAGGTGACGCTTGCCGTCAACAATCCGGATTCGGGCAGCGCCACCGAGGAACTGGCGGCCGACTATTCGTCCGACCCGATCGAGATCGGCTTCAACGCCAAATACCTGCTCGACGTCGCCGCGCAGCTGACCGGCACGGAAGCGAAGTTCATGCTGGCCGATGCCGGTTCACCGACGCTGATCCACGACATGGCTGACGAGACCGCGCTCTACGTGCTGATGCCGATGCGGGTGTAGCCGCGCTGCGGCAAACCTTCGGCGTGACGATTGCGGCGACTTCTACAGGCGGATAGCGGTTGCCCGAGCAAAGCCATATAAGTAAGCTAACACTTACGAATTTCCGCAACTATGCGTCCCTGACGATCGACCTTTCTCCGGGCGCCGTGGTGTTTTCCGGCGACAATGGTGCGGGCAAGACCAATCTCCTGGAAGCCATCTCCCTGCTGACGCCGGGCCGCGGCCTGCGTCGCGCGCCTTATGCCGACGTGGCCCGAGAAGGCGGCGATGGCGGCTTTGCGCTGCACGCCCGGCTCGACGGGCCCGATGGCCAGGTCGAGATCGGCACCGGCATCACCGGTGGCGAAGCCGCCGGCGAAGGCGGCCGCAAGGTGCGGATCAATGGTGCACCGGCGCGGTCGGCCGACGCCATGCTCGAGTGGCTGCGCGTCGTCTGGCTGACGCCGGCCATGGACGGCCTGTTTCCAGGACCTGCCGCCGACCGCCGGCGTTTTCTCGACCGGCTGGTGCTGGCGATCGATCCTGGCCATGGCCAACGTGCGCTCGACTATGAGAAGGCGATGCGCGGACGTAACCGATTGCTTACGGACGGCTCGCGCGACGGTGGCTGGTTCGAGGCCATCGAGATGCAGATGGCAGAAACCGGCGTGGCAATCGCCGCGGCGCGTGCCGAACTGGTGCGCCTGCTCGCGGCCATGATCGACAGGCTGCCCAGCAGCGGGCCGTTTCCGCAGGCCGACATCCGTCTTTCCGGCGACCTGGAAGAACAAGTCGCCAATGCGCCAGCGGTGGATGTCGAGGAACGCTACCGCGCCGCGCTTGCCGAAGGCCGCGAGCGTGACCGCGCTGCCGGACGCACGCTGGACGGCCCGCACCGTTCGGATCTTCTCGTGCGCCACCGCCCCAAGGCGATGCCGGCCGAACTCTGCTCGACCGGCGAACAGAAGGCGCTGCTGGTCGGCATCGTGCTGTCGCATGCCAGGCTGACCGGCGAGATGTCGGGGATGACGCCGATCCTGCTGCTCGACGAGATCGCCGCGCATCTCGACGCCGGCCGGCGCGCCGCGCTGTTTTCGATCCTGGAAGAGCTGAACTGCCAGGCCTTCATGACCGGAACCGATGCGGCGCTGTTTTCCAGCCTCAGGGGACGCGCGCAGTTCCTCACCGTCGACCACGGCACGGTTGGGCCAACCGAAGGGACCTGACAAGGTTTTTTAGCCGCTATATGATCCGGCAATGACCCCTGCCGCCTTCACCGACGAAGAGCTTGAGCGTTATGCGCGCCACATCGTGCTGCCGGAGATCGGCGGCGCCGGCCAGCAGAGGCTGAAGCGGGCGCGGGTGCTGGTCATCGGCGCCGGCGGGCTCGGCGCGCCGGTGCTGGAATATCTCGCCGCCGCCGGCGTCGGCACGCTCGGCATCGTCGATGACGACACCGTCTCGCTTTCCAATCTGCAACGGCAAGTAATCCACGCCACAGACACGATCGGCACGGCGAAGACAGAGAGCGCCAAGGCGGCGATCGCCCGGATCAATCCCAATGTGACGGTGGAACTGCACGATTTCAGGCTGACGGCCGACAATGCCGCTGCACTCATCGCGCGCTACGACATCGTCGTCGACGGCTCCGACAATTTCGAGACGCGCTATGTCGTGGCCGATGCCTGCGCCGCGGAAAAGCGGCCGCTGGTGCATGCCGCCGTCGGCCGCTTCGACGGCTCGGTAACCGTGTTGATGCCGTTCGCGACCGGCGCCGACGGCAAGCCGAACCCTGGCTATCGCGACCTCTTTCCGGAAGCGCCGCCGGAAGGGCTGGTGCCATCCTGCGCTGTCGCCGGAGTCGTCGGCGCGCTGACCGGCGTCGTCGGCACGCTGCAAGCGATGGAAGCGATCAAGCTGATCACCGGCATCGGCGAACCGCTGGTCGGCCGGCTGCTGCTCTACGATGCGCTGTCGGCGCGTTTCGATACGATCCGTTACAAGAGAAGCTGAGCGCATGGATCAGCCCGCAGGCGTTTTCATAACGCAACTTGCCCCCGGCTTTGAACGTTGGGACGAGTTGCTCACCCTAATCATGCGCGCCTTCGCACCGATGGACGGCGTCATCGACCCGCCCTCCTCAGCGCATCTGCTGAACGTCGAAAACCTCCGGGACAAGGCCGGCCGGGAGATAGCGTTCCTGGCGCTGCAGGACGGTCGGATTGAAGGCTGCGTCTTCGCGTTGGAGCGAACAGATGATTTCTATGTCGGCAAGCTCGCCGTCGAACCTGAGCTTCAGGGACGAGGCATCGGCCGACAGTTGATGCAGGCTGTCGAGGATTTTGCCCGCCGCTGCAGCAAACCCGCCATCGAACTGCAGACGCGGATCGAACTCACGGCAAATCACGCGACCTTTGCCCGTCTCGGCTTTCGCGAAACCGAACGCACCGCACATGAGGGCTATGACCGGCCGACCTCGATCACCATGCGCAAGGTGCTGGCGTGAGCCTCGCTCTCAGTGCGCAGGAGAAGGCAGTCGCCTCCGGCCATGACGGGGCGGCAATGGCGATGCGCATTGTTGCCGAAAGCGCCAGGCTGCTGGGTGCGCCGCGGCTAATACCGATCGCCTCGGCGCATATAGACGGGGCGCTTTATCACGGCGATTCCGGCACGCTGTTTGCCGAAAGGCTGGTCGATGGCGGCGCCGAGGTTGCCGTGCGTTCGACGCTCAATGTCGGCGCGCTCGACCTGATGGGCTGCTCGCGCGTGCGCCTCGAAGAGCCGGCGCGCGGCATGGCGCGGCGGATGATGGAAGCCTACCGCAAACTGGGCTGCGAGCAGAGCTGGACCTGCGCGCCCTATCAGGCCGGCCACAGGCCAGCCCAGGGCAGCGATGTCGCCTGGGGCGAATCCAACGCCGTGGTGTTCTGCAATTCGGTGCTCGGCGCGCGCACCAACCGCTATGGCGACTTCCTCGACATCGCCTGCGCCATATCGGGCCGCGCGCCGGATTACGGCCTGCACCGCGCCGAGAACCGGCGGGCGCGGCTGGTGTTCGACGTCTCCTGCCTTTCCGCATCTTTCCTTGGCTCGGAGATCGCCTGGCCGGTGCTGGGCAGCCTTTATGGCCGAGAGGTTGGCAACGCGGTCGGCGTCGTCACCGGAATATCCAGCCATCCCGGCGAGGATGCGCTGAAAGCTTTTGGCGCTGCTGCGGCATCATCGGGCGCGGTCGGCCTGTTCCACATTGCCGGCGTGACGCCTGAGGCGCCCGACGCCGAGACCGTCCTGGCCGGCGGCAGGCCGGAGACGGTGATCCGAGTCACGCCGGAGATGGTCGCCAAAGCCCGCGCGGGCCTGTCCACCGCAGCTACGCAAAACGCCATCGATGCGGTGGCGATCGGCAGTCCGCACCTGTCTTCGGCCGAATTCGAAGCGCTGGAGCAGTTGATCAGCGGGCGGCGACTCCGTGTACCGATCTACGCCTGCACCGGCCGCCATGTGCTCACGACGCTCGAACAGAGCGGCCGCCGCAAGACGCTCGAGGCAAGCGGCGTCGTCATCGTCGCCGACACTTGCGTGGTGGTGACGCCGATCCTGCCGGAGCTCGGCAACGGCGTGCTGATGACCAATTCGGGAAAATTCGCGCAATACGCGCCAGGCAATACCGGCTACGCCGTGCTTTACGGCTCGCTGGCCGACTGCGTCGAAAGCGCCGTCATCGGTAAGCCACGCTTTACGGATATCGCCGCATGAGCGCCGCCGCGGAAATCCTGGTGCCGGGCAGCGGCGGCAAAGGCGCAGCCCTGGTGCTGACCGCGCCGATCAGCTTCTGGGGCGGCGTCGATCCGAAGAACGGCCGCATCGCCGATGTCCGCCACCCGCAGCATGGCGAGAGCATTGCCGGCCGTGTACTGTTCCTGCCGGGCACGATCGGCTCGTCCTCCGCGTCGGCCGTGCTGCTGGAGCTTGTCCACAATGGCCATGCGCCGGCGGCCCTCGTGCTGCACGAGCCGGACGCGATCCTGCTGCTGGGGCTGATCGTGGCCCGGGAAATGGGCTGGCAGACGCCACTGGCTTTGCGGCTCGGATGCGACCAGTTTGAACGTTTCCGAGGCAAAAGGCTGAATGTTGGATTAGAAGGGTCGATCGACATCGACACTCAAAACACCACTTCGAGCCCAACTCTGTGAGCGGCCGGATCCGCCCCGCTGGCGCCAACGACGCACTCCACGTCGCAGCGATCGTTGACATTGCCGGGCACGGCATCGACCTCGAAAGCTGGATCAAGAACAGCGGCGACAATCACGCGGTTCTGGATGCCGCACGACGCGCAGCCTCCGAAGACCCGAATTCACCCTATCATTTCTCCAAGGCTTACCTCATCGAGGTGGAGGGCGTGATCGCCGGTGGATTGGTCGGGGAACTGATTTCACAAAACGAGGACTACGCTGCCGAGATTTCGCCTGCTCTGGCGCCACTCGTGACACTGGAAACGCGATTGATCGGATACTGGTCTATTCTCGGCGTCGCGGTCTATGGGGAGTTTCGCGGCAAGGGGCTTGCGGCAAAGCTGATCCATCATGCTGATGAGGTGGCCCGGAATGTTGGGGCGAAGGGGCTGTGTCTTGTCGTCGAAGACACCAACCTTCCGGCAATTTCCGTCTACGAGAAACTGGGCTTCGCCATTACCGACCGTCTCCCATGGATCGCATATGGTGCCAGGAGCGGGCCGAGGGAATGGATGATGATGAAGCGCGACTTCTAACCCGGGTGGGTCAGGTCCTGAGCGGCAGCACGCGGTCCGGCGGACGGTGGCCATCGAAGAAGGCGCGGATGTTGATGATCACCTTCTCGCCCATGTCGATGCGGCCTTCGAGTGTCGCCGAGCCCATATGCGGCAACAGCACCACCTTGTTCTTGGCGGCGAGCTTCAAAAGCTTCGAGTTCAGCGCCGGCTCATGCTCGTAGACATCGAGGCCGGCGCCGGCGATCTTGCCGTCCTGGATCAGCTTGACCAGGGACTCTTCGTCGATGATGTCGCCGCGCGCGGTGTTTACGATGTAAGCGGTGGGTTGCATCAGCGCCAGCCGCCGCGCCGACAGAAGATGGAAGGTGGCCGGCGTCGACGGGCAATTGACCGAGATGATGTCCATGCGGGCAAGCATCTGGTCGAGGCTTTCCCAATAGGTTGCCTCCAGTCCTTCCTCGACTGCCGGCAGCACGCGATGGCGGTTGTGATAGTGGATCGACAGGCCGAAGGCCTTGGCGCGTCTCGCAACCGCAGTGCCGATGCGGCCCATGCCGACAATGCCGAGCCGCTTGCCCCAGATACGCCGGCCGAGCATCCAGGTCGGCGACCAGCCAGCCCATTTCTTGTCGCTGGTCAGCACATTTGCGCCTTCTGCCAGGCGGCGCGGCACCGCCAGCATCAGCGCCATGGTCATGTCGGCGGTGTCTTCAGTCAGTACGTTCGGCGTGTTGGTGACGGTGATGCCTTTCTTGGCTGCCGCCTCCACGTCGATCTTGTCGACACCATTGCCGAAATTGGCGATCAGCTTGAGATTGTCGCCGGCCTGGGCGATCAACGCGGCGTCGATCTGGTCGGTGATGGTCGGCACCAGCACGTCGGCTTCCTTGATCGCCGCGACCAGCTCCGGCTGCGTCATCGGCCTGTCCTCGACATTCAGTCTGGCGTCGAACAGTTCGCGCATGCGGGTCTCGACCGGATCGGGGAGCTTGCGCGTGATGACGACGAGAGGCCGTTTTTTGCCTGCCATTGTTTCCTCGAACCCGATCTCGTTGAGACCTCTTTAACCAAGACAGGCGAAACTGAATACCGGTCGCGGTGCCTGCCACTCCTGTAACAAGCGGTGCCGCCGAAGACAAAGAAAAAGGGGCGCCCAGGCCAACAGGCACGCGCCGAAAGGAATGAAAGTGTCTGGTTTCGCGTCGCTTCGCCTGATCCTCAGCGCAGCGCTTCTCGGCGCTCTCCTGCATTCTCCGCACGCCGCGGCGCAAGGTGCCGCCGCACCTGTGCAGACGGTGACGCTTGGGCCCAGCGGCCTGCCGCTGCCGCGCTTCGTCAGCCTGAAATCGGCCCGCGTCAACTCGCGCGTCGGACCCGGCGCCAACTATTCCGTCGACTGGATGTACACAAAGGCCGGCCTGCCGATGGAAATCATCCAGGAATTCGACACCTGGCGGCGCGTGCGCGATGCCGATGGCTCGGAGGGCTGGATCAACCAGTCGCTGCTGTCGGGTCGCCGCACCGCGATCGTCGCGCCCTGGCAGCGCACCAAAGGGGGCCGAATCAATCTGCTCGACGATGCGGACAGGGATGCGAGCGTCATCGCCATCATCGAGCCCGGCGTGACGGGCACGATCAAAACCTGCGATGGCCAGTGGTGCGAGATGACCTTCGACGGCCACACCGGCTGGATCGCCCAGTCGCAGGTCTGGGGCGCCTATCCCGGCGAGCACGTCAAGAACTGAGATTGGTGGAAGGCCGCTAACGGCCGATCCGGCCGAGATGGGTGTCCTGGAAGCCGGTCGACAGCTTGAGGCCATAGCCGAGAGCGCGGTCGATGGCGATGTGGATAATCCAGATCAGCGCGATCGCGGTCGCCATCGACTTGCCAAGCACATATCCACCGAGCGCCAGCAGCAGCGGGACGATCAATATGTGCAACGCGTTATAAGCGACGGCGCCGACGCACGGCCCGGCGAGATAACCCAGCATCGACAGGTCAGGCGCCAGGATGAGCAGGGCAAACAGCCACCAGGATGCACCCGACAGCGCGTAAAGGACGATAGCCACTACGGCGACAGCGGCCATTCGAGCCGGACCGCCAGATCCACAGGTTTCATCGAATTTCTATTCAGACGCCGCGCTTCGGGCGCAGCCGAACCACGATGTCGACATTGGCGATCTCCATGCCTGCGGGTGGCTCCGGCAGGTTGGAGACGGTCACCGGACCGCTTTCTATGTCGAAGATCCGGTTTTCGCCTTCGATGTAGAAATGATGGTGATCGGAGGTGTTCGTGTCGAAATAGGTCTTCGACCCCTCGACCGCCAGGATGCGCAGCAGGCCGGCCTGGGTGAACTGGTGAAGCGCGTTGTAGACGGTGGCGAGTGAGACCGGTACGCTGGCGGCGGTCGCCTCCTCATGCAGTTCCTCGGCCGAAAGGTGGCGGTCGCCCTTGGCAAACAGCAGATCGGCCAGCGCAATGCGCTGGCGTGTCGGCCTCAGGCCGGCTTCGCGAACCCGCTTGTCCACAGCGACATTTTCCTTCCGGCAGCCCAGATCCATCTATCCGTCCAAGCCCACAGTTCTGCCTCAAGACACGCCCAGAGTGGCGAAAAAACGTCATCGGCCGAAACTGGATACCTCGCGACATATATTCTGTTGGCCGAATACGATCAATAGCGCGCATTGACCCGGGCAGACGGGCGGGTTAAGCGCAAACGCCGGTTTCCGGCCCGAAAGGGATTGTGTTAGGAAACCAACGACAAGGGCGCCCCACCGCCCGGGACGATTATGGGGACGAGACATATGGCGGGTTCGAAATCCAGCTACGGTTATGAGGAATTGCTTGCCTGCGCCCGCGGCGAGCTGTTCGGGCCTGGCAACGCCCAGCTGCCCTACCCGCCGATGCTGATGTTCGACCGCATCACCGAGATCAGCGAGACCGGTGGCGCCCACGACAAGGGCTTCATCCGCGCCGAATTCGACATCAAGCCGGACTTGTGGTTCTTCGCCTGCCATTTCATCGGCAATCCGATCATGCCGGGGTGCCTGGGCCTCGACGCCATGTGGCAGTTGACGGGGTTCTATCTCGGCTGGCTCGGCGAACCAGGCAAGGGCATGGCGCTGTCGACCGGCGAAGTGAAGTTCAAGGGCATGGTGACACCGTCGGTCAAGAAGGTCGAATACGGCATCGATTTCAAGCGCGTCATGCGCGGGCGCCTGGTGCTCGGCATCGCCGATGGCTGGCTTAAGGCCGACGGCGAATCCATATACGCGGCGACAGACCTCAAGGTGGGGCTGTCCAAGCAATCGGCCGCCTGACCGGCGCCACTGCAGCAGGGCGTTTCTTCTGAGACGCGCAAAGACGCTGCAGCACTTTGATTTTGCGTATGATCGCCGGCGAAAACCGACTACGGTTTCGGGATCATCCGCTGGAAGGAGTTGCGAATGAGAAGGGTCGTCGTCACAGGCCTCGGCATCGTATCGTCGATCGGCAACAATGCCAACGAGGTGCAATCCTCGCTCTACGATGCCAAATCCGGCATCAGCTTCTCCAATTCCTTCGCCGAACACGGCTTCCGCTGTCAGGTCTGGGGCGCACCGACGCTCGACCCGTCGGCCATGATCGACCGCCGCGCCATGCGCTTCCTGAGCCAGGGCGCTGCCTGGAATCATGTCGCAATGGACCAGGCGATCGCCGATGCGGGGCTTGGCGAAAGCGACATCACCAATGAGCGCACCGGCATCGTCATGGGCTCTGGTGGCCCCTCGACCCGCACCATCGTCGAGGCAGCCGAAATCACCCTCAAGAATAACAGCCCCAAGCGCATCGGCCCGTTCGCGGTGCCGAAAGCGATGTCGTCGACCGCTTCGGCGACGCTCGCAACCTGGTTCAAGATCCACGGCGTCAATTATTCGATCTCGTCGGCCTGCTCGACCTCGGCGCATTGCATCGGCAATGCCTACGAACTGATCCAGTGGGGCAAGCAGGACGTGATGTTTGCCGGCGGCCATGAAGACCTCGACTGGACGATGTCGGACCTGTTCGACGCCATGGGCGCCATGTCGTCAAAGTATAACGACAAGGCGTCGACCGCTTCGCGCGCCTATGACGCCAATCGCGATGGCTTCGTCATCGCCGGCGGCGCGGGCGTCCTCATCCTGGAGGAACTCGAACACGCCAAGGCGCGCGGCGCCAAGATCTATGCCGAGATCGTCGGCTATGGCGCGACGTCGGATGGCTACGACATGGTGGCGCCGTCGGGCGAAGGCGCGGTGCGCTGCATGCGCCAGGCGCTGGCAACGGTGTCCACGCCGGTTGACTACATCAACACCCACGGCACCTCGACGCCGGTCGGCGATTCCAAGGAAATGGGCGCCATCCGCGAGGTGTTCGGCGACAAGATGCCGTTCATCACCTCGACCAAGTCGCTGACCGGCCATTCGCTGGGCGCGGCCGGCGTGCAGGAATCGATCTACTCGATCCTGATGATGCAAGGCGGCTTCATCGGCGAAAGCGCCCATATCGAAAACCTCGATCCCGAATTCGAGGGCATGCCGATCGTGCGCAAGCGCATCGACGACGCCAGGATCGACACGGTTTTGTCCAATTCGTTCGGTTTCGGTGGCACCAACGCAACGCTGATTTTCCAGCGCTATTCCGCATAAGGATTTGCCGGGCATGGACGGACTGATGAAGGGCAAGCGCGGGCTTGTCATGGGCGTCGCCAACGATCATTCGATCGCCTGGGGCATCGCCAAGAAATTGTCCGAGCATGGCGCAGACCTCGCCTTCACTTATCAGGGCGACGCCTTCGGGCGCCGCGTCAAGCCGCTCGCCGAAAAGCTCGGGGCGTCGCTGGTCGTGCCATGTGACGTCGAGGACAGCGCATCGGTCGCGGCCACCTTCGAGACACTTGGCAAGGAATGGGGCGGGCTCGACTTCGTCGTCCACGCCATCGGCTTTTCCGACAAGAACGAGCTCAAGGGGCTCTACGCCGACACCAGCCGCGACAACTTCGTCCGCACCATGGTGATCTCCTGCTATTCCTTCACCGAGATCGCCCGCCACGCCGCCCCGCTGATGAGCGACGGCGGCGCGATGATCACGCTGACCTATGCCGGCTCTGTCCGCGTCATGCCAAACTACAACGTCATGGGCGTCGCCAAGGCCGGGCTGGAAGCCAGCGTGCGCTATCTTGCCAATGATTACGGCCCGCGCGGCATCAGGGTGAACGGCATATCTGCGGGGCCGGTGCGCACGCTGGCCGGCGCGGGGATTTCGGATGCGCGGCACATGTATTCCTACCAGCAGCGCAACTCGCCGCTGCGCCGCACCGTGACCATCGACGAGGTCGGCGGCTCGGCGCTCTATCTTTTGTCGGACCTCTCGTCAGGCGTCACCGGCGAGATCCATTATGTCGATTCTGGCTATCACATCGTGTCCATGCCAACACTGGATGAGTTGAAGCAGACCGACAGCGGACGCGATTAGATCTGTTCCATCCCAATGGAAAGGGGATGTGACTCTATCTCGTTTGGTTAAGCATGATCTCTGGACAAACGGTTCCCGCTTGTCCGAGAAAACCTGAGACCGCTTTTCGGGATTATGCTCCAGTTCTTCCAGTAAAATTAGATGCATTGGCGGAAACTCATTTTAAGGAGATATCCGCTATAAGTCCTATGGCTAGGGCACCGCGCGTTCTTTCTGGGCGCAAAGGATGCTTTAGGATCTATGAATTTGCGTGTGATCTTTCCGGAAAGTCGAGTTGGTTTTTTGGAATCATGCAACAGGGACTGAGCAATGCCTGCTGTCAGCAACCCGAAGCGAACACCTGTGTTCCGGCTGCTCACCGTCGCCGCCTCGGGGCTTGGCAGTTTCATTCTCGGCCTGTGGGGTCTCCAGTTCGGTTTCGGTGACGGCTTTGCCGGCATGCAGGCGGGAACCATGGTCGGCATCGCGTCGGCCTTGTGCGCGCTGGCCGCCGCCGGTGCGGCCCTGTCCTTCTTCGCCGGCGTTGATGAATCGGTGGACTACGTCTTCAACGAAACCCATTTCGACAAGCTGACCGGGCTTTTGGCGCGGCCGGCCATGGTTGGCAAGGTTGCCGACGCGGCGTCGGCGACGATCAAGACCGGCGAGCCGGTGTTCCTCATCGATATCGACATCGACCGCTTCAAGCAGATCAACGACGCCATCGGCTACAGCCATGGCGACGAACTGATCCGCGTCTTTACCAAGCGGCTGAGGGCCTGCATGCCCGAGGGCACGGTGATGGGGCGCATCGGCGCCGGCGAATTCGCCATTCTCGTCTCGGAACATGAGATCGAGGGATCGATGGAAGCCACTGTCGAAACCCTTATCGAGGAGATGCTGAAGCCCTATCAGCTCGATTCCCACCTGCAAACGGTAGGCCTGTCGGTGGGCATCGTGGCGATGCCGAAGGACGGCGTCGATCCGGTCCTCGTCCTGCGCCGCTCCAACCTGGCGCTGCAGAATGCCCGCGCCGGCGGGGTGGGCAACTGGTCGGTCTTCCATTCCGACATGGGCCAGGTCGCCGACTACCGCCACTGGATCGAATCCGAACTGCACATTGCTTTCGACCGCGGCGATTTCGACCTCCACTACCAGCCGCAGCTCGACCTGCGGAGCGGCCGCATCGTCGGCTACGAGGCGCTGATCCGCTGGAAGCATCCCGAACGCGGCATGATCCCGCCGATGGAGTTCATTCCGATCGCCGAAGAGACCGGCATGATCCACCCGATCGGCAATTGGGTGTTGCACAAGGCCTGCAGCGACGCCCGCCATTTGCCCGAGGACTGCTTCGTTGCCGTCAACATCTCGCCGGTCCAGTTCATGACCAAGGATTTCGTCGGCATCGTGCGCGACACCATGGCCAGTACCGGCATCAAGCCGTCACGGCTGGAGCTCGAACTCACCGAGACTGCGATGATGCAGGATCGCGACCGCGCCGCCATCATCCTGCAGCAGCTTGCCGACATGGGCATTTCGGTGGCCGTCGACGATTTCGGCACCGGCTATTCCAATCTGAGCTATCTGATCGACTTCGCCTTCGGCAAGTTGAAGATCGACCGCTCCTTCATCAGCCGCATGGACACCGATTCGAATTCGGGTGCCGTCGTCTCCACCATCGTCGGCCTGTCACGGGCGCTCGGCGTTGGCATTATCGCCGAAGGCGTCGAGACCGAGAACCAGGCGACGCTTTTGAGAGCGGCCGGCTGCGAGATGGTGCAGGGCTATCTGTTCGGCAGGCCGGCGCCGCTCAAGATCAAGCCCGGCGAGATCAGAGCGACCATTCCCGTCCACGAGCCGGCGCGCATCGTCAGCATGCATTGAGGCGTCTCAGCGACGCGCGACAAAGACCTTGAACATTCCGTCACGGGCGATCTCGGCATGGCTGGAGAAGACAGCCTTCAGAACCGGTTCGTAAGGCAGCTGGCGGTTTGCCACCATGAACAGCCGCCCGCCCGGCTTCAGCGCCTTGCCCGCCGCCTGGATCATGCCGGCGCCGATTTCCGGCTCGGCCGCCCGGCTGCGATGGAAGGGCGGGTTCATGACGATGGCGTCGTAGCGGCGCTCGACCGGCTCGCTCAGCAGATCGATCCAGAAGAAGCCCGGCTCGAAGCCCGTCTGGCCGATATTGCCCTTGGCGGCCTCAAGCGCGTCGAAATCCGCTTCGTAGAGGTCGAGCCCCGTCAGACCAGGTGAGCGGGCTGCGACCTCGGCCGCAACATAACCCCAGCCGGCGCAGAAATCGGCGATGTTGCCGCGCAAATCTTTGGGCAGGTTATCGACCAGAAGTTTTGAGCCGGCATCGATGCGGTCGAAGGAAAACATGCCGGGCGCGGTGCGGAAACGGCCTTCGATCAGCGCCACAGGATTGGCGGTCCGGAGTTTTTCCGCAGCGGCCAGATCGACAGGACGGCGAAGCCAGAAGGCAATGCCGTGATGTTTCGGCAGGTGCCCTTCGAGCGGCACAAGCTCGTCAATGCGCTTGCGCAGGCTGTCGATGCCGTCCTCTTTTCCACCGGCGACAACGATCAGACCCCCAGGTGCGACGCGTTCGATCGCCTCGACTATGCGCGTCTCGTTCTGGCCGCGATGGCGGCCGACGAGGACGAGGCCCGCATCGAATGCATCGCCTTCCGGACGCGGCGTCACCGTGTGGCCGGCACGCTCCAGCACGCGGAAATGCGGCCGGAAACCCTGCACGAGATGAAGCGCCGCCTCGAAACCTTCAGGCAAACGGAAACCAGGTTCCGCACCCAGGAACAGCACACGTTCGCCCTTTTGCGGGAGAGGGAGCGCCTCGGCCTCGAACGGATGGAACAATGTCTTCAGCGGCTCAGCGGCCATTCTTCGATCTCATGCCTTAAACGAAAACGGGCGCGACATATGCCGCGCCCGTTTCAATGTCATTCTCAGACCGCTCAGGCGGCGTTTTCTTCGCCTTCGGCCTTCTTGTCGCGGGCGATTTCCTTGCCGGTGGCCTGGTCGACGACCTTCATCGACAGGCGGACCTTGCCGCGCTCGTCGAAGCCCATCAGCTTGACCCAGACCTTGTCGCCTTCCTTGACGACGTCCGAGGTCTTGGCGACCCGGTCGTTGGCAAGCTGCGAGATGTGGACGAGGCCGTCACGCGGACCGAAGAAGTTGACGAAAGCGCCGAAGTCGGCGGTCTTGACGACCGTGCCTTCGTAGATCTCGCCGACTTCCGGCTCGGCGACGATGGTGTGGATCCACTTCTTGGCCGCCTCGATTTCCTTGGCGTTCGACGAAGCGATCTTGACCGTGCCGTCGTCCTCGATGTTGATCTTGGCGCCGGTCTTCTCGACGATCTCGCGGATAACCTTGCCGCCGGAGCCGATGACGTCGCGGATCTTGTCGGTCGGGATGTGCATGACCTCGATGCGCGGTGCGAACTCTCCGAGTTCGGGGCGGGCGCCGGTCAAAGCATGCGCCATTTCGCCGAGGATATGCTGGCGGCCGTCCTTGGCCTGGTCCAGCGCGATTTTCATGATCTCCTCGGTGATGCCCTCGATCTTGATGTCCATCTGCAGCGAGGTGATGCCGTTGGCAGTGCCGGCGACCTTGAAGTCCATGTCGCCGAGGTGATCTTCGTCACCCAGGATGTCGGAGAGAACCGCGAAGCGCTCACCTTCCTTGATCAGGCCCATGGCGATACCGGCGACGGGCTTGGCCAGCGGAACGCCGGCATCCATCAGCGCCAGCGAGGTGCCGCAGACGGTGGCCATCGACGACGAGCCGTTGGACTCGGTGATCTCTGAGACGACGCGCAGCGTGTAGGGGAACTGGTCCGCGCTCGGCAGCATCGGACGGATGGCGCGCCAGGCGAGCTTGCCATGGCCGATTTCGCGGCGGCCCGGCGAACCCATACGGCCGGTCTCACCGACGGAGTAGGGAGGGAAGTTGTAGTGAAGGAGGAACTTCTCCTTGTACATGCCGGTCAGCGAATCGACATACTGCTCGTCCTCGCCGGTGCCGAGCGTGGCAACGACCAGCGCCTGGGTCTCGCCGCGGGTGAACAGCGCCGAACCATGGGTGCGCGGCAGGACGCCGACTTCGGAGACGATCTTGCGGACCGTCTTCAGGTCACGGCCGTCGATGCGCGAGCCGGTGTCGAGAATGTTCCAGCGCACGACCTTGGCCTGGAGTTCCTTGAACACCGAACCGATCTGCTCGGAGGTGTACTTGGCGTCTTCGCCTTCGGCCGGGGCAAATGCTGCCTTGACCTTCGCCTTGACGGCGTCGACGGCGGCGTAGCGCTTCTGCTTGTCGACATTCTTGTAGGCGTTGCTGAGCTCGTCGCCGACGATCTTCAGCATTTCGGCTTCAAGCGCGGAATAATCCGGCGCAGTGAAATCGCGCGGCTCCTTGGCGGCAACTTCGGCCAACTTGATGATGGCGTCGATGACCGGCTGGAAGCCCTTGTGGCCGAACATGACGGCGCCGAGCATCAGCTCTTCGCCAAGTTCCTTGGCTTCGGACTCGACCATCAGAACGGCGTCGGCGGTGCCGGCGACAACGAGGTCGAGCTTGGATTCCTGCATCTCGTCGACATGCGGGTTGAGCACATATTCGCCGTTGATGTAACCGACGCGAGCGCCGCCGACCGGGCCCATGAAGGGCACGCCGGAGAGCGTCAGAGCGGCCGAGGTGGCAACGATCGACAGGATGTCCGGATCGTTTTCGAGGTCATGCTGGACGACGGTGACGACGATCTGGGTGTCGTTCTTGTAGCCGTCGGCGAAGAGCGGGCGGATCGGGCGGTCGATCAGGCGGGAAACCAGCGTTTCCTTTTCGCTCGGACGGCCTTCGCGCTTGAAATAGCCGCCCGGGATCTTGCCGGCGGCGTAGGTCTTTTCCTGGTAGTTGACGGTCAGCGGGAAGAAATCGAGACCTGGCTTCGGCTCCTTCATCGAAACGACGGTGGCGAGAACCTTGGTTTCGCCGTAGGTCGCGAGCACCGCGCCGTCAGCCTGACGTGCGATCTTGCCGGTTTCCAGGATGAGCGGACGGCCGCCCCATTCGATTTCCACTTTGTGGTAGTTGAACATGTCTTGTCCTTAATAAGCGGAAAGGGCCGCGCCGTTTCACGGTGCGCGGATGCCCTTTCCCTGGCTTCCTTTCTCGGGCAGCCACGGGCAAGACAACGGGAAGCTCGGGTAAATTTCGGCGCTGGCGAGCGCACGAGCGTCCTGCAATCCTGCCCCATGACCGTCCATGGGCGGTTTCGAGTGGCCCTCTGCACGCTCGAAACCGGGTCTGGCCAATCGATGCGACTGGCAGAATGCGCGACCGGCGGACTCTCCTTCGAAAGCCCGCCGGTCAATTCGTCAACGGCGCAGACCGAGCTTCTCGATCAACGTCTGATAGCGCGCGTCATCCTTGCGCTTGAGATAATCAAGCAGGCTGCGGCGCTGGGAGACGAGAGCGAGCAGACCACGGCGGGAATGGTTATCCTTCTTGTGGTCCTTGAAGTGGTCGGTCAGGTTCTTGATGCGCTCGGAAAGGATGGCCACCTGGACTTCCGGAGACCCGGTATCGCCCTTGGCGGTTGCGAATTCACCCATCAATTCCTGTTTGCGCTCGGCAGTAATCGACATCGTGTTTTTCCTTATCTGTTTGAGGAAACGGGTCGCCCTCAGCCGGGATGTCGTCCAGCAGGGGCCGGTGCAAGCAACGCGACACGGCGCGATGCTGCGGGGCATATAGGGCAATTCCCCGGAAAACACCAGCCCAATTCATAAAGCCGGCTTGTCGCAGGTTTTTGCTCGGAAACCAAGATTTCCCTGATGCCAGAAGGCTCAAGCGCGTGGGGTTACGCGCTCGAGGTCTTTGTTCTGCATGTCGTTGACCCAGAACCGCTGACACTTCTGGGCGACATGCATTAGAGCCACTTCTTGCTTTTGAAGAAGGCGATCAGGCCGACAGCAACGGCCAGCATGAACAGCAGCGAAGCCGGATAGCCATAATAGGCCTTCAGTTCCGGCATGTTCCATGGCGAGCTTTCGGGGTCGAAATTCATCCCCCATATACCAACCAGGAAGGTTAGCGGCATGAAGATCACCGAGACGATGGTCAGATAAGAGATGACATCGTTGGTGCGCGCCTGGCTCAGCGACAGGTGCATCTCGATCAGGCCGGTCAGCATATCACGCTGGTTCTCGACCAGCTCGATCAGCCGCAGTGCGTGGTCGAGCGTGTCGTTGAAGAAGATCTTCGTCTCGGGCTTCACATAGGGCACGTCGTTGCGGATCAGCGTCGCCAGCGCATCGCGCATCGGCCACAGCACACCCTTGAGTACATTGGCGTCGCGCCGCAATTCGTGCAGCTGGCGCATCTGATGCTTGTGCGGCGTGTTGAGCATCTCGTCCTCGATGCCGTCGACCTCCTCGCTCGCGGCCTCTATCGGCGGGAAATAGCTGTCGACGATGGAGTCGATCAGCGCATAGGCCAGATAGTCGGCGCCGCGCGACCGCAAGCGGTTGGGCAGCGCCGCCGCGATGCGTTTGCGCACGGGATCGAAGGGATCGCCTTCGCGTTCCTGGAAGGTGACGACGAAATTCTTGCCGAAGAACACCGCGATCTGCTCATAGCGATGCACCTTGACGTCGTCGATCATGCGCATGACGACGAAGGCGTGGTCTTCGAAGAAGT
Source organism: Mesorhizobium neociceri (assembly GCF_013520985.1). GTDB lineage: Bacteria > Pseudomonadota > Alphaproteobacteria > Rhizobiales > Rhizobiaceae > Mesorhizobium > Mesorhizobium neociceri. Next base: position 203,077 of record NZ_JACDTY010000002.1, read on the forward strand.
CGACCTTCGGCCGCTGGCCGGTGTTGACCACGTCTTCCAACGCCAGCGGATGCAAATTGAAAATCCGGCCGATCTCCTCGATCAGCTGGATGTTGGCAAGCCCGGTGCAGTCCAGCCAGACGACCGGCCAGTTGTCGCAATGGGTGTTGAGATCATCGATGCTAGCCTTGTCGATGGTCTTGAACTTTTCGGGCGAGATCAGCGTCAGCCTGAGTTCGGAGCGGCGGGCCGCAGGATCGGCGATCAGCGTGCCGGGCGAGGCGCCGACCGGCGGCCGCCGTGTTTTGACCGGCGCCCGCTTCTTCACCGTATCAGCCTTTGCCATGTGCCCCTCGGGTGTAACGTCCGATTGAGATTAGACGACAGGAATCAGCCGGCAAAGACCCGCTTCGGCTTGAACATGCCTTGCTCGATGGCACCGATGGCGACTAGCTTGCCGCGGGCGGTGGCGCAGGCTTCCTCGGCTTCCACGGGCGCGTCGCGGCCGCGGATGATGACGGGATTGCCAAGCCGGATCTTGGTTGCCGCATCGTCGCTGATGGCGATCTGCGCCAGGCAGTCGAGCGCGGCGGCCGTGTCGACAAGCAGCGCATCGATGGCGCCGAAGTCGATCGGCGCATCGACAACATCGGCGTCGCCATCGCCGTCAGCTTCGCGCTGTTCGCCGAAGCGGGCGGCCTCCAGTTCAGCGACCGTGACAAAATCCTCCGGGGTGAACGGCTCGACCTCGACCCGGCGCAATTCGGCGATGTGGCCGAAACAGCCGAGGTCGCGGCCCATGTCGCGGGCCAGCGAGCGCACATAGGTGCCCTTGCCGCATTCGACTTCGAAAATGGTGTGGTCGGCGGCGTGCTCGACGATGTCCAAACGACCGATCTCGATTTCGCGCGCGGGAATGTCGACGGTCTCGCCCCCACGGGCGAGGTCGTAGGCGCGCTCGCCTGATATCTTGATGGCCGAGAATTGTGGCGGCGTTTGCATGATGACGCCGGTGTATTTCGGAAGCAGCGCCCTGACGTCGACTTCCGCCGGACGCTTGTCGGAACTGTTGGTCACCGGGCCTTCGAGGTCGTCGGTCGAGCGCTCCTCGCCCCAGGCGACCGTAAAACGGTAGATCTTGGCGCCGTCCTGCACATAAGGCACGGTCTTGGTGGCCTCGCCGAGTGCGATCGGCAGCATGCCCGAGGCCAGCGGGTCGAGCGTGCCGGCATGGCCGGCCTTTTCGGCCTGGAACAGCCATTTGATCTTGGAGACGGCTTCGGTCGAACCCATGCCGACAGGCTTGTCCAATACCACCCAGCCGGAAATCGGCCGCCCCTTCTTCTTGCCGCGGCGCCCCACTATTTCTCGTCCTTGTCGTTGTCTTCGCCATCGGCACCCAAGTCTCGCGCGACTTCGGGCGATTTCAGCAAATCGTTGATCCTGGCGAAATTGTCGAACGAAGTGTCGAGCTTGAAGCGGAACTCCGGCATGAACTTCATCTGCCGCAGCGCCCCTGAGACGCGGCCGCGGACGAATTTCGCATGCTTGTTCAACGCATCGATCACCGCGCCGGTATCCTTGGCGCCGAGCGGCGACACGAAAGCGGTGGCAACCCTCAGGTCAGGCGACATGCGCACTTCGGAGACCGACACCACAGTATTTTCGATCAGCGGATCGATGATCTCGCCGCGCTGCAAGGTTTCGGACAGCGCATGGCGCACCTGTTCGGCGACGCGCAGCATGCGCTGGGATGGGCTGGAGACGGTTGGACGGGGCATTTTTCTCAATCCTGAAAGCGTGAGGCGCGGGATGGGACCGTGCCGCACGTCTCATACTTGTTCTATGCATGTCGTTTATCCCAAAACCGCTACGCACTTTTGGGCGACAGGCATTAAATTTGGGCGGCGGTCTTTCGACCACCGCCCGGTCGTATCGACAGTATACGAACTCAGAGCGTCCGGGTCACCATCTCGACGCGGAAGCACTCGATGATGTCGCCGACGCGCATGTCTTCGTAGTTCTGGAAGGCCATGCCGCATTCCTGGCCGCCTGGGACTTCCGCAACTTCGTCCTTGAAGCGCTTGAGCGTCTTCAGCGTGCCTTCGTGGATGACGACGTTGTCGCGGATCAGGCGCACGCCCGCGCCACGCTCGACCTTGCCTTCGGTGACACGGCAGCCGGCGATCTTGCCGACCTTGGTGATGTCGAAGATCTCGAGGATCTCGGCATTGCCGATGAAGGTCTCGCGGCGTTCCGGCGAAAGCAGGCCCGAGAGCGCCGCCTTCACGTCATCGACGAGGTTGTAGATGATCGAGTAGTAGCGGATCTCGATACCGGCAGCGACGGCGGCGGCACGTGCCTGCGCATTGGCGCGGACATTGAAGCCGATGATGGCGGCGCCCGAGGTCTCCGCCAGCGACACGTCGCTTTCGGTGATGGCGCCGGCGCCGGCATGAACGATGCGCGCACGCACCTCGTCGGTGCCGAGCTTGTCGAGCGCCGCGTTGATCGCCTCGATCGAACCCTGCACGTCGCCCTTGATGACCAGCGGGAATTCCTTCAGCCCGCTCGTCTGCAACTGCGACATCATCTGTTCGAGCGAGCCGCGCTGGCCGGCATGCTTTGCCACCGCCTTCTCGCGCGCCAGACGCTGACGATACTCGGTGATCTCGCGGGCGCGAGCCTCGTTGTTGACGACCGCGAAGCGGTCGCCGGCCTGAGGCGTGCCTTGCAGGCCAAGCACCTCGACCGGCATTGCCGGCGGGGCTTCCTTGACCTGTTCGCCACGGTCGTTGACCAGCGCGCGCACCCGGCCCCACTCGTTGCCGGCGACGAGAATGTCGCCCGGCATCAGCGTGCCGGTCTGCACCAGCACGGTGGCGACAGGGCCGCGGCCCTTGTCGAGCTGGGCTTCGATGACGACGCCCTCGGCGGTACGGTCCGGATTGGCCTTGAGGTCGAGGATTTCGGCCTGCAGCAGGATCGCTTCCAGCAGCTTGTCGAGATTGGTGCCCTTGGTTGCCGACACTTCGACGTCCAGCACTTCGCCGCCCATCGATTCGACGAACACCTCATGGCGCAGCAGTTCCGAGCGCACCTTCTGCGGATCGGCATCGTGCTTGTCGATCTTGTTGATCGCCACGATGATCGGAACGCCGGCTGCCTTGGCATGGCTGATCGATTCGATCGTCTGCGGCATGACGCTGTCGTCGGCCGCCACCACCAAGATGGCGATGTCGGTGGCCTGGGCGCCGCGGGCGCGCATCGCCGTGAAGGCGGCGTGGCCGGGCGTGTCGATGAAGGTGATCTTCTGACCGTTCTTCTCGACCTGGTAGGCGCCGATATGCTGGGTGATGCCGCCGGCCTCGCCGGAGACGACATTGGCATTGCGGATGGCGTCGAGCAGCGAGGTCTTGCCGTGGTCGACATGGCCCATGATGGTCACGACCGGCGGCCGCGACACCAGGTCCTCGGCGTTATCGGCGATGTTGAACAGGCCTTCCTCGATGTCGGACTCGGCGACGCGGCGGACCGTGTGGCCGAATTCGGTGGCGACCAGCTCGGCCGTGTCGGCGTCGATGATGTCGCCCGGCTTCAGGATCTGGCCCTGCTTCATGAAGTACTTGACCACATCGACGGCGCGCTCGGACATGCGCTGCGCCAGTTCCTGGATGGTGATGGTCTCGGGCAGGATCACTTCGCGCATAACCTTCTCGCGCGGCTCATTGTGCATCGCGCGCTTGAATTTTTCCTGGCGGCGACGCATCGACGACAGCGAGCGGGCGCGCGCATCCTCGTCGGAAAGCGCCGTATTGAGGGTCAGCTTGCCGCGACGACGGTCTTCCTCGGCCTTGGTCGGTTTGGCCGGACGCGCCACTTCGGGCGTGACCGGACGGCGAACCGGGGCGCCGGCGCCGGGGCGCTTCGGCTTGGCCTCTTCCTCGTCGTCGACCGTCGCCAGTTCGGCGGCCAGCGGCGCGCGACGGCGCGCCTCTTCCTCGGCACGGCGGCGGGACTCGGCCTCGGTCTGCAGACGGGCTTCTTCCTCGGCCTGACGGCGCGCGGAGTCCTCGCGCTCGCGCTTGCGGCGTTCCTCATCCTCGGCGCGGCGCTTGGCGTCTTCGGCGGCGCGCTGGCGATCCTCGACTTCGCGCACCTTGGAGCCTTCAAGCGCCCTGCGCCGGGCTTCCATCTCGCCACGCGACAATTCGTTCAGCACCATGCCGCTGCGTTCGACCGGCGGCGGCGGAGGCGGCGCCTTGGGCGCTTCCTGCACGACGGGGGCTGCCACAACCGCGGGCTTGGGCGTCAAAACGGGTGCAGCCACCGGCTCCGGCTTGTCGCCGGGCATGGAGAATTTGCGCTTCTTGATCTCGACCTGGACCTGCTTGGTGCGGCCATGCGAGAAATTCTGGCGCACGACGCTCTGCTCGGTACCGGGGCGCTTCAGCGTCAAGGTCTTCTTCGGTGTAACACTCAACGTCTTGTCGTCGCCCGATTTCGTATCGCTCATTCCATATCCTCTGCAGCATCATCTTCGTCAGCAACGGCCGCAAGCATTGCCAGATCGTCGGGGGTTCCGCCCCGATATCGGTCGAGCGCAACCATGCGCTTCTCAACCGCCTTGCCCGCGTCTCCCGCGAGAACGGCAGCATGTATCACATTTGTGCCCCCCAATGCCAAGCTCAACTCGGCCTCGGGGAAAAGTTTGTAGGCAAGGACTGCAGGCCCGCCGAGGTGGACAGTTGCCCGCCGCGCCTGGCTGATCTTGCGCACGCCATCGTCGGACGCTTCGGTCGCGTGGAGCACGAAAAGCGCCAGTCCACTGCGCACCGCGCTCTCGACCTTGGTGGCGCCGAGAGCGATCGCGCCGGCCTTGCGGGCAAGGCCGAGCATGCCCAAAGCGGATCGTGAAAGCAGTCCGTCGACCATGCCGCCAAGATCGGGCGGCACGGTCACTTGCGCCTTGAAGGCGCGGGCATACAGGTTCTTCGCCGCCGCCTTCTCAATATGTAGGCGGTCGGCGCTCACCCAACAACCACGGCCGGGCAGGTTTCTCTTGATGTCAGGAACGACGGCCGAATCCGGGCCGACGACGAAACGGATCAGCTCATCCGGCTCGGCTTGCTTGCGGGTGACGATGCAGGTGCGATCGTTCATCTCGTCCTGGGGCGGGTTGTGTGCGATGCGGTTTCACCTCACGCACCAACGGCTTCGTCGGCCGGGACTTGTTCGGCTGCAAGCTCGTCTTCGGTGATCCAGCCGGCCTTGAGGCGGGCTGCCAGAACCATCTGCTCGGCGTCAGTGCGCGACACGCCGTGATTGGCCAGCACACCCGGATAGACCTTGGTCTCGCCGTCCTTGCGTTCCTTCCAGCCGGTGAGGTCGTCGGCGGCATAGCCGGCGAAGTCCTCGATCGTCTTCACGCCGTCCTCGCCGAGCGTCACCATCATGGCGGTGGTGACGCCGGGGATTTCGCGCAGCTCGTCGGTGACGCCCAGCGCCTTGCGCTTGTCGTCATGCTCGGCTTCGATCTTCTCCAGATATTCGCGGGCGCGGGTCTGGATTTCCGAAGCGGTGTCTTCGTCGAAGCCGTCGATCGAGGCGATCTCGCCCGAATCGACATAGGCGACTTCCTCGACGCTGGTGAAGCCTTCGGAGGCCAGCACCTGGCCGACCATCTCGTCGACATCGAGCGCTTCCATGAACAGCGACGAACGTTCGACGAATTCCTTCTGGCGGCGCTCGGACTCCTCGGCCTCGGTCAGGATGTCGATGTCCCAGCCGGTGAGTTGCGAGGCAAGACGCACGTTCTGGCCGCGGCGGCCGATGGCCAGCGACAGCTGGTCGTCGGGAACCACCACCTCGATGCGCTCGGCATCCTCGTCGAGCACGACCTTGGCGACTTCCGCCGGCTGCAGTGCGTTGACGATGAAGGAGGCGGCCGAAGGCGACCACGGAATGATGTCGATCTTTTCGCCCTGCAATTCGCCGACCACGGCCTGAACGCGGCTGCCGCGCATACCGACGCAGGCACCGACCGGATCGATGGACGAGTCACGCGAAATGACGGCTATCTTGGCGCGCGAGCCCGGATCGCGGGCAACCGACTTGATCTCGATGATGCCGTCATAGATTTCCGGCACTTCCATGGTGAAGAGCTTGGCCATGAACTGCGGATGGGTGCGCGACAGGAAGATCTGCGGGCCGCGCTGTTCGCGGCGCACGTCGTAGACATAGGCGCGGACGCGGTCACCGTATTTGTAGTTTTCGCGCGGGATCAGCTCGTCGCGGCGGATGATGGCCTCGCCACGGCCGAGATCGACGATGACGTTGCCATACTCGACGCGCTTGACCGTGCCGTTGACGATCTCGCCGATGCGGTCCTTGTATTCGTCATACTGGCGGTCACGCTCGGCTTCGCGCACCTTCTGCACGATGACCTGCTTGGCCGACTGGGCGGCAATGCGGCCGAAATCCATCGGCGGCAGCTGTTCGGCGATGAAGTCGCCGAGCTGGGCGTCGGGATTGCGCTCGCGCGCCGAGGAAATGGCGATCTGGGTGGCGTAGTCGTCGACCTTCTCGACCACTTCCATCAGCCGCTGCAGTTTCATCTCGCCGGTGGTGGCGTTGATGTCGGCGCGGATGTTGGTTTCCTGGCCGTAGCGCGAGCGCGCGGCCTTCTGGATCGCATCGGCCATGGCGGCGATGACGATCGACTTGTCGATCGACTTTTCACGCGCGACCGCGTCGGCGATCTGCAGCAGTTCAAGTCTGTTGGCGCTTACAACCATGTCTTTATCTCCCGAACTGGGTGCCGGAGCTTTGGCCCGGCAGCTCAATCGTTATTCCTGTTCGTGTTCTTCCGTGGCGTCTTCGGAAACATCGTCTTCCGGCTCGCCGCGGCGTTTCTTGGCTTCCTTGCGTTCCCTATTGTCCTTCGACAGGGCGTCGCGGATGAGGTCGTCGGTGAGGATCAGCCGCACATCGGCGATCGTGTCATAAGGAATGCGGACCGTCGGCTCTTCGCCATAGGCGGCCTTGTCGCGCTCGAGCAGAATATCGTCTTCACCGGCTTCGGCGATCTTGCCCTTGAAGCGCTTGCGGTCGGCGACCGGCACCGAGGTTTCCATCTTCACCAGATGGCCGGTCCAGGTGACGAAATCCGACTTGCGCACCAGCGGCCGGTCGATGCCTGGCGACGACACTTCGAGGTGATAGGCCTTTTCGATCGGATCATCGACGTCGAGCGCCGGCGACACGGCGCGGCTGACCTCTTCGCAGTCCTCGACGGTCATGGTGCCGTCCTCGCGTTCGGCCATGATCTGCAGCGTCAGGCCGTTCTGGCCCGACAGATGCACCCGCACGAGGCGGAAACCGATGCCGCGCAACACCGGCTGAACGATCAGCGCGATGCGCGCATCGATGCCGCTTTCGCGGATGATGCGGTCGTCGGCTTCGCTTGCCGTTGCAGTCATGCGGTTCCTGTCGTTCTACAGATCAGGATGACGTTCGGTCGTCATTCTGGTCTATCTTGCTGGAGCATGATCTTTTCCGAAAACCGGTTCCCACTTTTCGGGATCATGCTCAGATGGCTGACCGGCAGGTAATAAAAAAGAGCGGGACCGGGTGGACCCACTCTTCGTCATACCGACCAAGAATTTGACGCTGATATAGACGATCCCGGCCGGTGTTTCAAGTCTCGATGCCAGCGCCGATCGTGACGGCCGATGCTTATAGCTGCCGCGGCCACTTCTGGGATGCATGCATGACTGCGATGATCTCGATCTCGCGACCGACCACCCGATACGGAATGAGGTACGGGATATCGGTCAGCACAAGCTCTCGCGTGCCTCTTATTCGCCCGATGCGTCCCATTGCCGGTTGTTGGGCAAGGTTGTCCGCCGCAGAAACGATGCGGGCAACGACCCGTGCGGCGGCGTTGGGGTTATCCTTTTCTATAAAGGCGCCAATCTGATCGAGCCGTCGCAGTGCGCGGATCGTCCAGCGGACCCGGCTCATCGGCCGAGAGACGGCTTGACGTATTTCGCCACCACATCGGCCAACTCTTTTTCGCTTGCAAATTCACCGCGGTCGGCCTCGCTTAGCCCAGCCTCGATCTCTGCAAGTTGCCATTCTTCCCTGGCAACGTAGTCTTCGATCGCCTGAGCCGCGACGTAGGAGCGGGAGCGGTCAACTTTACCCGCCAAGTGGTCGAGCTTGGCTGCCGTCTCATCAGAGAGTCTTACCGTAAAAGCAGCCATCGGCGCCTCCATTCCGGTCCGGTTGAAACCAATTTGGTTCATGTCGAATGTGGTAGAACCAACCCGGTTCGTCAATGGACAAGTTGCATTGCGTGGAGCGCATGCCGCCTATGCGGCAACGGCCCTGTGATCTCGGACATCGCATCCCTATCTATGTTGCACCGCACAAACAGAGATGGCGCGCGGTGGCGCGCGAAAGGTCAAGACAATGAGCAACCGTACCGTGTTTTCCGCCATAGGCGACGCCTTTGCCCTGTTCGGCAGCGCCGTTGCCGCCTCGCGAGCCGTCGAAGCCGGCCGCAAGCCGCGCGCCAACGATTTGCGCCGGCTCGGTATGGATCCAGCCGTCTTCAACAGGATCGGCCGTTTCTAAAGCCGGACAAACTGACGATGCGGGACCTCTTGGTCCCGTGTCCGGTCATTTTCTGATGAAGGTGAGATAGGCCGGCCGCCGGCCCTCGCGAATGGCTTTTGCCTCGTAGCGCGTGCTCGGCCAGCCTTCATAGGGCCGATGCCAATCGGCCGCATCTTGCGCCTGCCATAGGAGCGCGCCATGCGCCCGGCAGTGCAACAAGGTCCAGTTCACATAGGTGTCGATATCGGAAGCGAAGCGGAATTTTCCGCCCGGCTTCAGCACCCGCGCGAAGCGATCGAGGTTGAGCGGGCTGACAAAGCGCCGCTTCCAGTGCTTTTTCTTCGGCCAGGGATCGGGATAGAGCAGGTCGATGCCGTCGAGCGAGGCCTGCGGCAACCAATCAAGCAGGCGCGTGGCGTCGTCATTGTGAACGCGAAGATTGGCGAGCGGCTTTTCCCGCACCGCCATCATCAGCTTGGCCATGCCGTTGACGAACGGTTCTACGCCGATGAAGCCGGCCGCCGGGGCCTCCGTGGCCCGATGCAGCAGATGCTCACCGCCGCCGAAGCCGATTTCCAGCCGAACCGTTGAAACATCCGCGCTGAACAGGGTGCGCAATTCTGCCGGCGCCTCATTGGAGAGGTCGAGGCCATAGGCCCCAAGACCGCTTTCCAGCGCCGCCGCCTGCTGCGGGCGAATGGTCTTGCCGTGCCGGCGGCCGAAGAACCCTTCGGTCGCGCGGCTCCGCCTGTCCTGTGGGTCCATGGCCGGGTCGCGCGCCGCCCTTAGGCGGCGACCGCGTCCCTGAGCGCCTTGGCCAGATCAGTCTTCTCCCAGGAGAAGGACCCGTCGCGACCGGCCTTGCGGCCGAAATGGCCGTAGGACGAGGTCTTGGCATAGATCGGCTTGTTGAGGTCGAGATGACGGCGAATGCCGGACGGCGAAAGGTCCATCACGGTTCGCAGCGCTTCCTCGAGCTTGGCTTCATCGACCTTGCCGGTGCCGTGCAGGTCGACATAGACCGACAGCGGCTGGGCGACGCCGATAGCATAGGAAAGCTGGATGGTGCAGCGGTCGGCGAGCTTCGCCGCCACGACGTTCTTGGCGAGGTAGCGCGCCGCATAAGCGGCGGAGCGGTCGACCTTGGTGGTGTCCTTGCCGGAGAAAGCGCCGCCGCCATGCGGGGCCGCACCGCCATAGGTGTCGACGATGATCTTGCGGCCGGTAAGGCCGGCGTCGCCGTCCGGGCCACCGATGACGAACTTGCCGGTCGGGTTGATGTACCACATGCAGTCGTCGGCGATCTTGAGATCGCCGAGCGCCTCGCGAATGTAGGGTTCGACGACCTTGCGGACCTTCTTGGAGTCCCAGCTTGAATCGAGGTGCTGGGTCGACAGCACGATCTGCGTCGCCTCGGCCGCCTTGCCGTCGATGTAGCGGACTGTGACCTGGCTCTTGGCGTCGGGTCCGAGCTTGCCAGCCTCGCCGTTGTTTTCGTGACGGGCAGCGGCCAGCAGTTCGAGGATCTTGTGGCTGTAGTAGATCGGCGCCGGCATCAGGTCCGGCGTCTCGCGGCAGGCATAGCCGAACATGATGCCCTGGTCGCCGGCGCCTTCCTCGCCCTGGCGATCGGCGGCGTTGTCGACGCCCTGGCCGATGTCGGGCGACTGGCCGTGCAGGAGAACCTCGATCTTTGCCGTCTTCCAGTGGAAGCCGGCCTGCTCGTAGCCGATTTCGCGGATCGCCTTGCGGGCGACCGACTTGAACTTGGCCGGATTGACGACCGGATGACCGGCGGCATCCATCAGGATCTTGCCGGCCTTGTCTTTCTTCAGCAGCGTCTCGGGAACCCGCACCTCGCCGGCAATGACAACGCGATTGGTGGTTGCGAGCGTCTCGCAGGCGACGCGGACTTTCCACGGGTCCATGCCGGTCTTCTTGGCCTCGCGATAGACCAGATCGACGATCTCGTCGGAGATGCGGTCACAAACCTTGTCGGGATGGCCCTCGGCAACGGATTCCGAGGTGAAGAAGTAGTTCTGCCGCGTCACGGGTGTCCCCTCTTGAAAAAACGATCGGCAGGGCTGCCGATTTTGGCGCGCCACGTGTTAACGGTGCCGGGCGCCGCTCGTCAAGCGGTGCCGCGGTTCTGGCATGAATGTCGCAGCAATATATCTTGTACCACCGGCGGCTTTGGCGCCGCCGGCGGTCGAGCCTCTGGGGCTACTCGGGCCAATGCGTCAATCGACCCAGCGGATCACTCCGCACCTTCGGCAGAAAGGGATTTCACCAGATCGATGATTCGGCGGCGCACCTTTACGTCCGCGATCTTGACGAAGGCGCGGTTGAGCTGAAGTCCTTCCGGACTGCCGCAGAATTCGACGGCGAAAGCCATCGAAGCGTCCTCGGCAAATCCTCTGTTACCCACCGGCTCCTGCCCTGGCGCATCCTCGAAAAAGAAGGCGACAGGCACGCTGAGTATCGAGGCTATTGCCTGCAGACGGCTGGCGCCGACGCGGTTCGTTCCCTTTTCATATTTTTGGATCTGCTGAAACGTAATACCGAGATTTTCACCCAGCTTTTCCTGGCTCATTCCAAGCATATTGCGCCGAAGCCGGACGCGACTTCCGACATGGATGTCGATAGGATTCGGTTTTTTCTTGTTTTCTTCTGTCATTTTTTCCTCGCCGAATTTTTCCGGCCTTTTCTATTTTTCTCGCCCAAACGAAGCCGGAGCCACCTGCCCCAACAGAAACACCAACCGACTTCGAGAAAATTAGGCGATAACAGTATGAGTTTCTAATGTGTCGACTGTCAATTCACCCGTAGCCGTTGCCTTACGTTCAAGCTGAAGGCGATCGCGGCAAACAGGAACATGATCAGCATTCCGTTAATGCGCCGTTGAGCGGCGGAGATGAAGGCCTGGCCGGAGATGGGCACCCGCACGTCGATGGCGCCGCGCGCATCGACCGCCAGCGCGTCAACGATGCGTCCGCGCGTATCGACAACGGCCGAAATGCCGTTGTTGGCTGCGCGCAACAGGGGCAATCCATTTTCCACCGCGCGAATCTGTGCCTGCCTGAAATGCTGGTACGGCCCGGGCGTGTCGCCGAACCAGGCGTCGTTTGTGACATTTACAATAAGCTGGGATGACGTAGCGTCAACTGCAACCAGATCGGGAAAGATCACCTCGTAGCAAATAAACGGCAAGGCGCTGATACCGCCGGGCAAGACAATCGGGTGGCGTTCATTGCCGGCGGCGAAGTTCATCGGCCCGGCGACCAGCTGTTCGATGCCGAAGCGGCTGAGCAGGCCGGAAAACGGCAGATACTCGCCGAAGGGCACCAGATGGACCTTGTCGACGGCGTCGGCAATCTCGCCCTTGTCGTCGATCGCCACCACGGAATTGTAATAGCGGCTGCCGGCATCCGCTCCCGATCCGCCTTCCTCGCGCACGACGCCGGCAATCAGCATCTGCCCGGGCTGCAGCATGTCGCCGAGCGCCGTCAACGCGTCCGGGCGCTCGGTGAACAGGAACGGCACCGAGGTCTCCGGCCACAGGATCAACTGCGGTTTGTTGTGACCAGGATCAGGTGCCGCGGCCGACAGGCCCATCATGGTGGCGAAGATGCGGTCGCGCACCGAAGCGTCCCACTTCTCGCTGAGATCGACATCCGGCTGCACGATGCGGACATCGAGATTTTGCGTTGCCGGCCTGTCGGGGGTTGCCAGCCTGAAATAGCCGAAGCCGGCATGGGCCGCGACGAGAGCGGCAAGCAATACCAGCCCGAGGCGCAGATGCCGGCGCGCGGCGAGCAAAGCCGGCATGGCGAAGACAAACACCGCCAACGCGTTCATGCCGATCATGCCGGTCACCGACACGCTTTGCATCAACAGCGGCACGGGCATTGCCGCATAGCCGACGGCATTCCAGGGAAAGCCGGTGAACAGGAAACCGCGCAGCCATTCCGTCAGGCCGAAAGCAAAGGCAAGAGCGGCGATGCGGCCAATGTCGTTGGTCCACAACAGCCGGGCGACGACCGTGGCGAAGCCGTAGAAAAACGCCAGCGCCAAAGGAATGCCGACGACCGCGAACGGCAAGGCCCAGGCGAAACTGTCGGCTTCGACCAGAAGCGCCTCGCCGATCCACCACAGGCCGGCAAGGAAATAGCCGAAGCCGAACCACCAGCCGATGGCGAAAGCCGGCCGCAGGCGCCTGAGCCAGCTGTCGGAGGCCTCGCCGGTGGCGCCGTCGAGCAGCCAGACCAGCAACGGAAACGAGACGAAACAAACGGCGAAGAAATCGTAAGGCGCCTGGGCGAGCACCGCCAGCGCGCCGGCGAGAAACGCCACCAGCGCACGCCGCCAGCCCCAAAGCAGAATTATCCGGCCGGCCAGGCGCTCCATGCAGACTTCCCAAGTCGTGCGAATCAGGAGCCAAGATTTATCAGGCCGCGCGCCGTGCTCCAAACATCGATAAGCGCAATCTGATGTTACCGGTGCCAGCCTTCTATGCTGAGGCCGCTCAGCTGCTCGGCCTCCTCGCGCGGAACGGCGCGCAAGGTCTGGGTGAAGGTCCAGACATGACCTTCAGGATCGCGGGCGCGATATTGCCGCTCACCGTAAAACTGGTCGGCGGGTTCCTCGACAATCTCGGCTCCGGCCGCCCTCGCCTGTTCGCAATGCGCGTCCAGGCCGTCTTTCAGCCGCACACAGACCGACTGGGTGTTCTTGCCGCCGACGGTTGCCGGGCTGGCGACGTGATCGGCCCATTCGGAATCGACGATGATGTAGCCGTCGCCGAAACGCATTTCGGCATGGACCAGCCGTCCGTCGGCGTCGCTGACCACCATGCCCGGTTCGAAACCGAAGGCCGCTTCAAGCCAGATCAACGCCGCCCTTGGATTCCGATAGAAAACCCCGGAACCGAAAGCGGCGTGCTTGAACGGGTCGTCGACCGTCATGCGGCGCGAAATCAGGCCTGCTCGGTGCGCGCGGTTGCGCGGCGGCGGCGCTCGCCCTTCTGGTTCTGGACGATGCGCACCCGCTTGACGCGGCGCGGATCGGCGTCGAGCACGTGGAACTCGAAGCCTGGTATGGCCTGCACCACTTCGCCACGCGCCGGCACGCGGCCCAGCGTGTTGAAGATCATACCGCCGATCGTATCGACATATTCGCCATGCTCGCCGGCGGTAAAATCCTCGCCGATCATCTTGGCGACCTCGTCGATCTCGGCCTTGCCGTCGACGACGAAGACGCCCTCGCCGGTCTGGGTGATCAGCGGTTCGTCCTCGTCATGTTCGTCCTCGATGTCACCGACGACCATCTCGACGATGTCTTCCAGCGAAGCCAGGCCATCGGTGCCGCCATATTCGTCGATGACCAGCGCCATCTGGGTGCGCGTCGTCTGCATGCGGCCCATCAGATCGGAGGCAAGCATGGAGGGCGGCACGAACAGCACCGGGCGGATCAGATTGAGGTCGCCAATGGTGCGTCTGAGATCGACCTGGGCGAGATCGAGAAGCGTCGTTGCCGGCGTCTTCCTCGATGTCCTGCCCTTCTTGACGCGAGCGACCTTGGTGATGTGGGCCAGCACGTCGCGGATGTGGACCATGCCGCGCGGATCGTCGAGCGTCTCGGAATAGACCGGCATACGGGAATGGCCGGACTGCTCGAACAGACCGAGCAGATCGCCCAAAGTCGTGGTGATCTCGACCGCCTCGATGTCGGCGCGCGGCACCATGACGTCCTCGACGCGCACCTCGCGCAGGCGCAATATGTTGTTGAGCATGGCGCGTTCGCCGGGCGAAAAAGCACCGGCATCGCTTGTCGTTTCGGCAAGCGCGCCAGCGATCTCCTCGCGCAGGCTGGTGCCGTTGCGCTGCCGGAACAGGCCCAAAACGCGGTCGAACAAAGACGGACCGGCAGGCGATAGCTCGCTGGCAATGTTGCCAGAAACGGGGCTGCCGGAACTGGTACTCGGACTCGATCCCTCTTCCGTCGTATCGGAAGGCTTGGTCGCACTGCCAGCCTCGGGGCGGGCGGCAGTTTCTGGTTTGTCGTTCATCGTCGTCCGGTCAATTGGTCTTTTGTCATTACGTGTAGGGATCGGGAATGGCAAGCCTTGCAAGCGCTGCGCGCTCGATGGCTTCCATCTCCTCGGCCTCTGCATCGGTCTCGTGATCGTAGCCCAGCAAATGCAGCAGGCCGTGGATGACGAGATGGGTGATATGGTTCTCGAAGGGCTTCTCTTCCAGGGCCGCTTCGCGCGTCACCGTCTCGGACGCGAGCACGATATCGCCGAGCATCGGCGGCAGCTTGCCCCCCTTGGGGAACGGAAAAGCCGGGAAAGACAAGACGTTGGTCGGCTTGTCCTTGCCGCGCCAGCCGGCATTGAGGGTGCGGATATGGGCATCGTCGGAAAAAACGATGCTGAGTTCGGAATGGCCCGCAACGCCGGTTTCGGCAAAGGCAGCCGATACGGCGCGGTCGACCAGCAGCGTCAGCGCCGTCTTGTCGGGCCAATCGCCGGCCTCCACCGACAGGTCGATCTCGACGGGGATCGAACTGTCCCCGCCGCCAGCTTTCATATCCTCAGGCATGAGCCCGCATCGTCACATCAGTTCTCGGCGCCGAGGCCGCGCGCCAGCTTGGCGTCGCGGTCATAGGCCCGGACGATTTCCGCCACCAGCGGGTGGCGCACGACGTCAACATCGTTGAAGCGCACGGTTACCGCGCCGGCCACACCGTCAAGGACGCGCAAGGCTTCGACCAGGCCCGATTTGGTGCTTGGAGGCAGATCGATCTGCGTCGGATCGCCGGTGACGATCATGCGCGAATTCTCGCCGAGGCGGGTCAAAAACATCTTCATCTGCATCGGCGTGGTGTTCTGCGCCTCGTCGAGGATGACGGCGGCGTGCGCCAGCGTGCGGCCGCGCATGAAGGCGAGCGGCGCGATTTCGATGACTTCGGCAGCGATAGCACGCTCGACCTTGTCGGCCGGCATCATGTCGTAGAGGGCATCGTAGAGCGGCCGCAGATACGGATCGACCTTCTCCTTCATGTCGCCGGGCAGGAAGCCGAGCCGCTCGCCGGCCTCGACCGCCGGGCGCGACAGGATGATGCGTTCGACCATGCCGCGTTCGAGCAGCATCGCCGCATGCGCCACCGCCAGATAGGTCTTACCGGTGCCGGCCGGGCCGATGCCGAACACCAGTTCCGAACGCTCCAGCGCCCGCATATAGGCGTCCTGGTTGAGCGAACGGGCATAGATGGTCTTCTTGCGAGTGGATATCTGGGCGGCAGAGACCTTGCCCTTGCGTTCCAGCGTCGGCAGCGTCAGTTGGTCGTCGGCGGCGATGGCCATCCGCACGGCGCCATCGACGTCGGACTGGCCGATATCGGTGCCCTTCTGGAGAATGCCATAGAGATTGTCGAGCGCACGGCGCGCCTGCTCGGCCGCGGAGGCCGAGCCCTTGATGGTCAGCTGGTTGCCGCGCGAGCGGATGTCGACGCCGAGCTTCTGCTCGAGCCGGGCCAAGTTCTCGTCGAATTGGCCGTACAGGGCGCTGGCAAGCTTGTTGTTGTCGAAAGTCAGAACGATGTGCGCCATGTCAGAGGCCCCGGATGTCTGGTTCTGGGGCAGAGTCTTCACTTCAGCAGCGCTCAACCGTCTCTCCTCATCTGCCGAGGTCTGTTGCTATGCATGTCGTCGTCCCAAAACCGGGACCACTTTGAGCGACATGCATCAGGCCAACTCGGCGAACAGGCTATTGTAGCCCGTCTTCGTGATTCGCACCCGGATAATGTCACCGATTTCGCCGGCCTTTTCATCAACAATAACCGGCTGCAGCCAGGGCGAGCGGCCGACCTTCTGGCCGGCCTGACGGCCTGGCTTCTCGATCAGCGTATCGATGGTGTTGCCGACCAGGCTCAGGCCGAAATCCTGCTGCTGTTTGAGCAGCAGGGCCTGCAGGCGCTGCAGGCGCTCATCCTTGACTGCCTCCGGCACATGATCGGGCATCTCGGCGCCCGGCGTGCCGGGACGCGGCGAATATTTGAACGAAAAGGCCGAGGCGTAGTTCACCTGGCGCACCAGCTCCATCGTCGCCTCGAAATCCTCTTCGGTCTCGCCGGGGAAGCCGACGATGAAGTCGCCGGACAGCGCGATGTCAGCACGGGCAGCGCGGATGCGCTCGAGCAGCGCCAGATAGTCCCTGGCGGTGTGCCTGCGGTTCATCACCTTGAGGATACGGTCAGACCCCGACTGCACCGGCAGATGCAGATAAGGCATCAATGCCGGCAGGTCGCGATGGGCAGCGATCAACTCGTCGTCCATGTCGCGCGGGTGGCTGGTGGTGTAGCGCAATCGCGCCAGGCCGGGGATTTCGGCCAGACGGAACAGCAGCCGGCCAAGGCCCCATTCCGTGCCGTCCTCGCCCTTGCCGTGCCAGGCGTTGACGTTCTGGCCAAGCAGCGTCACCTCGCGCACGCCGGCATCGGCCAGCCGCTCGGCTTCAGCCACGATCTGCGCCACCGGCCGCGACACTTCCGATCCCCTGGTATAGGGCACGACACAGAAGGTGCAGAACTTGTCGCAGCCTTCCTGCACCGTGAGGAAGGCGGTGACGCCGCGCTTGATCACTTCGGCGCGCTTCGGCTGCGGCAGATGCTCGAACTTGTCCTCGACGGCGTATTCGGTCTCGACGATCTTCTCGCCGCCGCGCACCCGCGCCAGTACATCCGGCAGCCGGTGATAGGTCTGCGGGCCGATGACAAGGTCGACAGCCGGCGAACGGCGGATGATTTCAGCACCTTCGGCCTGCGCGACGCAGCCGGCGACGCCGATCAGCATTTCGCGCCCGGCTGCCGCGCGTTCTGCTTTCATGTCGCGGATGCGGCCAAGCTCGGAATAGACCTTTTCCGCCGCCTTTTCCCTGATGTGGCAGGTGTTGAGCAGAACCAGATCGGCCTCGGCGATGGCGTCGGTCGCGGTATAGCCGTCGGCGGCCAGCGCATCGGTCATACGCTGGGAGTCATAGACATTCATCTGGCAGCCATAGGTCTTGACGAAGACCTTTTTGGCCGGGGCAGACGCCACGCCAACGCTTTGCGCGGCACTATCGGCGTCGTTCCGCTCTATCGTGTTTAAATCCATCCGGCGGCTTCTAACGCCTTTCCGTGACAAAAAACAGACGATTCTGGCCGCGGCCTAGCTGCTCGGGCGGGGGTCGGCGAGCGCGGCCTGCATCATCGCGCGCACCTGGCTTTCCATCAGCTTCGACGTTTCCTTGCGGTTCGAGCCTTTGGAGAAGGCGATTGGCTCGCCGAAATGCAC
The DNA here is from genome assembly GCF_013520985.1 of Mesorhizobium neociceri. Classification (GTDB taxonomy): domain Bacteria; phylum Pseudomonadota; class Alphaproteobacteria; order Rhizobiales; family Rhizobiaceae; genus Mesorhizobium; species Mesorhizobium neociceri. Next base: position 221,015 of record NZ_JACDTY010000002.1, read on the forward strand.
TTCGACGTCTAGCGCGCCTTCGGCCATCAGCACCTTGAGATGCGGCATCAGGTCCTGATCGCCGATCCACGCAGCAAGCGGCCGGTGCCGGCGGCCGAGCGGCACGCCATGCACCCGTGTGTAGGCGATCGCCAGCGGCTGGATGAAGACCTGCTCGGCCGCACCTTCCGAGATTGCCATCGAGGCGGCACCGAACAAAGTGCTCTTGAACGGCAGGATGGTGTTGCCGTCGCCGGTCGAGCCCTCGGCGAACAGCACCATGGCGTCGCCCTTGGCCATGCGGCTGGCAATCTCGCTGGCCTGATCGCCTGCAGTGCGCTTACGCTCGCGTTCGATAAAGACCGTGCGCTGTAGTTTCGACAGCCAGCCGATCAGCGGCCATCCTTCCATATCCGCCCTGGCGATGAACGTCACATCGGCAAAGGAGCCGAGCACCATGATGTCGGTCCAGGAGATGTGATTCGAGGCGACCAGCAGCGGGCGCCGGCTGGACAGCGCGCCTTTGACATGAATGCGCAGTCCGAGCGTCCGCACGATGAGCTTGTGCCAGACCTTCAGAATGACCGTCTCGCGCCAGATGCCGGTCTTCATCGACAGGAGCTGCAACGGCACAAAGACCAGGGAGCCGACGACAACGAGGCTCAGCGCCAGGAAAATCCTGATTTTTCCGATCATGCGGCTTGGCCCTGCCTCAAAACTTTGGCTAGCGAAGATCGCGGCGCATGACAAGCGCGCCGGTCGGGCCATGTTCGGTCGAGCGGTAATAATTGGCGCGGTGCCCGACCTGGCGGAAGCCGAGCCTGCGATAGAGTGCGATCGCAGCGACATTGGTCTCGTCGACCTCGAGGAAAAGCGCCTCGGCGCGCTGCGCATGCAGTTCGCGCAGCACCGCGTCCATCAACTGCCAGCCGAGCCCCTGGCGGCGATGCGAGCGCGCCACCGCCACGGTCAGGATCTCGCCCTCGCCGGCGGCGAGCCTGGCCAGCACGAAGCCGACCGGCGGCTTGGCGCCCTGGCCGATCTCACGCGCGGCATAGCCGAACACCGTGTCCTGCTCGAGCAGCGAGGCGAATTCGCCATCGGTCCACGGCCGGACGAAATCCTCGCGATGCAGCGCCGACACCGCCGGGCTGTCGGCGATGGTCAGCGGTTCGAGCGCATAGTCCCTGCGGCGCGGCTGGAGGAAAGGAATGCGCATTACTTTTCCTGCCGTGAAAGAATGAAACCCGCCTGCGGTTTGGCGTCAGCGCCGCGCAGATAAAGCGGTTTCGGCTTCTCCCCCTCGCCCTTGGCAGAGGCCAAACGGGCATAGATCGCAATGTCGGCAGTGGCCGAGGTCGGGCCGATATCGAGGTGGCGTCCAGTCGCGGTCGCAATTTGCATGGCGGCAGTGCCGGCTAGCACCGGAAGATTGTCCGCCGCCATTCCCGCGGCTTGCGCAAGTGTGGTCACCGCCGGACCATAGCGCAAAATCGCTTCCGCATCGTAAAACGCGGCATGGATCTCCTCGCGGCCGGCATCGAGCGCGGCCAGGACCGGGCGGCCGGGGAATGCCGCCCTCGCCTCGGCTGCCAGCGCGTCCAGCGTCGTCACCCCGATTGCCGAGATCTTCAGCGCCAGCGCCAGGCCGCGCGCCGCCGAGACGCCGACGCGCAGACCGGTGAACGAGCCCGGGCCTACGGAGACCGCGACTGCGCCAAGGCCGGCATAGTCGGTTCCGCCCGCCTTCAGCGCCTCGTCGATGACGGCCATCAGGTGTTCGGCATGGCCCTTGCCGAGGTCGCGCACGGAGCGGCCGAGTTCCTTGCCAGCCACTGCATCGTAGACGCAGGCGGCGCAAAGATTGGCGGCACAGTCGATGGCGAGCAGTTTCATGGGCGACCGGTTCGAAAAACAGTCTCCCTCTGCCCGCCACGGCGCGTCGCCGCAAGAGCCAGCGCGTAAATTGTTAAGCGGCTTCGCTTCGGGCCTATGCCGTCTGCGCTATGCGCAGCATGTGGTTGTCCCAGACATAGTCGGGCTCGGAGCGCGTCGTGCCGCTGCCTTCGATGATCTCGCCTGCACCCGTTGTCGCCATGAAGCCCGGGCCGTCGGGCGCCAGGCCGCAGACCTCGACCACCGCCTTGGTGGCGACGATCTTGCCGCTGGCGGCATCGATCACGGCCAGCGAATTGCCTTCCGGCGAAGACACCGCGATGGTTCCGGCGACCGGATTGGCGGCAACCGAGCCGATATAGTTTCTAAAGCCGGAAAGCACGTCCTGTGGCATGTCGAGCAGCTGCAATTCCTTGCCGCGCGCGGCCCGGCCGACCAGCAACGGACGGTCGGTGCCCGGCCCGCGATACTGGCAGCCGAACCAGATGGCGCCGGACGGATCGGCATCCATGTGGCGGATCGACAGCTGGTGCAGAGACGCCGGCAGTTCGTGCTTTTCGATCAGATCGCCGGTGATGCGGTCGACCAGCACATAAGACGGCTTCATCGTCGCGATGTTGAGTTCGGCGCGGCCATAGTCGGGATGGGTCTCGATGCCGCCATTGGCGATGGCGATCGTCCTGCCGTCACCGAGCAGCAGGAGTTCGTGCGGCCCCATGCCATAGGTCGGGAACTCTCCGACCCGGCTGAATTTGGCACGCGCATCATAGACGCCGACAACGCCGGCGGCATTGTCGAAGTCATTCTCGGTGGCATAAAGCAGCGCCCCGTCCGTGGAGAAGACGCCATGGCCGAAGAAATGCCGGCCGGTGATGCTGGCGATGGTCAGCGGCGCTTCGCGGCCGGTGTGGTCGAAGACCACGGCGAAAGTGCCGGGCTGCCGGGCGAAGACCACCGAGCGCTTCGATACCGAATCGAAGGTGACGTCGTGACCGCGATCAGGCAGATCGATCGCATGCAGTACTTTGCCGGCTTCCGACAACACCGCCGCGCCAAAGCTGCCGTCGCGCTTGACGAAGGCTGTGGCAAAGACCGCATCCGCGGCAAGCGTGTCCGCCCAGGCCTGAGGCGCCATAGCCGCGACGAAGCCGGCGCCGGCAGCCCTCAGAAAGTCGCGGCGGTCGATCAGCGGCGTCCTCATGATCAGTCTCCGTCGAGCGAGGAGAAGCCGGCGGTCAGGCCGAATTCGGCTGTAAGCCTGGCGCCGATCAGGCCCGACAGGCTGGATGTGATCAGCGCGAAATGGTCGAGCTTTTCGCGCTCAGCCGGATCGGCGAGCGCCTTGTCGATCGGACCTTGGATGGACCTGGCGGTGGCGACGCCATTGGTGAGCTGGATATGGATCGATTCCGCCATCCAGCGCGCATCCTCGGGCAGCGCGTCGCCGAGCTTCGAGGCCTGGAACAGCGTATCGATGCCCGAGAGATTTCCAGCCAGCGACGCAGCGGTGTTTTGCGAGCGCCAGTAGATTGCCTGCCTTGGCTTGTCGGCATCCGGCTTGGCGCCGAGCAAGCCTTTGAGGCGCACGTCGCGGACCATCTCCAACTCATTGATGAAGACGCCGAGCAGTTCGGTCACCGCCTCGGCGCCGTCGCGGTAGAGCGCGTTACCGGGTCCCGGATTGGCCCACAGGGCGGCAAAACCGTCCGGCTTTTTCCAGGCCGCGTTGACGTCGGCCGCCATCGTCGCGATATTCTTGGCGACTGCCGCGCCATAGGCGCAGCGATAGGGATCGTCCTTACCGGCCAGCGCCTCGGAGCCGTCGCCATAAAGCACGAACTCCAGCGCCCCTAACCCCTGCATGGCGACGCTCTTGCCGGCCAGCTGCGCCGGATCGGTGGCGGTCGGATCCCTGCCGGCGAGCGCGGCCTGCACCTGCTTCAGGCCGATGCTCTTGCGGTCCGGCCAGTAGAGCATGCGTTCCAGCCGGTTGTTCTCCTTGATCGGCCCGAAGCCGATGATTTCGGCCGACGACCAGGCTGCGACCGTGGCCGAGAATTCCGCATGTGCCGCATCGAGATTGCCCTGCGAGGGCGCCTGGCAAAGCGTGTCCATGGCCTTGGCCAGGCCGCCGGCATGGTCATGCAGGCTGGCATAGGCGGGGCGGACAAAGCCGTCGATCGCGCGCTGGATGACATCGGAGGCCGTCACCGATGCCGATGCCGGGGAGGACATGGCCAGCGCCAGAGCGAGGGCAGGCAGGAAGCGCTTCAGCATCAGAGTGACTCCAGGAATTTGATGAGAGCATCGCGGTCGGCGGAATCGGCGGCGGCAAAGCGATCCCGCGCCTTCTGCCCCTCGCCGCCATGCCAGAGGATCGCTTCGGTAAGCGTACGCGCACGCCCGTCATGCAGGAAGAAGCTGTTGCCGTTGACCGTCTTGGTAAGCCCGATGCCCCAGAGCGGCGGGGTACGCCACTCGCTGCCGGTGGCATCCCCCACAACCTGGCCATCGGCGAGACCAGGCCCCATGTCGTGCAGCAGAAAGTCGGAATAAGGCCAGATCAGCTGGAAGGCCTGCGCCTTGTTCGGCGTACCGCGCATGGTGACGAATTTCGGCGTGTGGCAGGCAATGCAGCCCATCTCATAGAAGAGTTTTTTACCGGCGAGCACATCGGGCGCAGCCACATCGCGCCGCGCCGGCACGGCAAGGTTCTGCGAATAGAAGGTGACGAGGTCCATCACAGGCGGCGGCGCTTCGACCGGGCCAAGCCGCTTCTGGACGCCATTCGGCATGGCCAGGCAGGCCTTTTCGGCTGCGGTGCAATCGCCCCAATGGTTGGGCTCTTCCGTCGTCGAAATGCCGATATCGCCGGCAAAGGCATCCGCCGCCTGCTGGCGGATCGACGCGGTCTGCGCCTTCCAGCCGAAACGGCCGAGCGTCAGTTCGCCGCTCGTGCCGTCGCGCACGATGTTGAGCCGGCCGGAAATGCCGTCGCCGTCACGGTCGTCCGGATCGGCATGGGCGAGAATGTCGGCCGGCACGATCTGTTCGATCAGGCCAAGCCCGATCATCGGCGGCGTCAGGCGCGGCGACAGTGTGGTGCGAGGGTCAAGCGGGCCGTAGCCAAGGCCGTCGACCGAATAGCTCGGCTTGCGCAGCGAAACGGTGCTGCCGTCGCCAAGTGTGACCTTCTCGTCGCCATAGTCGACATGCATGCGGCCTTCGCCGTTGAGGCCGGGGACCGCCAGTTCCTGCAATTGCGTGCCGTAGACCGGATCGGGGAAGTTCAGCACCTTGTGTCCGGCAATCTCTGCCTTCTCCTCAGCCGTGCTCGCATCGCGCGCCAGCCGCAGGAACATCGACGTGGTGCGGCTGTCTGGTGTCGGCGGCCGGCCGCGGCCATCCTTCAGATGGCAATTCTGGCAGGCGCGCTCGTTGAACAGCGGCCCCAGGCCATCCGAGGCTTGGGTCGAGGACGGCGACGACACCCAGTTCTTGCGAAACAGCGCATTGCCGAGCTTGAAAGTGCCCTGTTCCTCGAAGGTGATGTTTTCAGAGGGCTGCGAGAAGGCGTCGCGGTTGACGTCCTTTCTCGACGTGCCGGCGCCGCCTTGCATCGTTTCGAAGGATTCGGGCTTCGAGAAATCCGTGGTCGGCCGAGTTACGGCGAGGACGCGGCCCTGGTCCTTCGGCGTCAGGTCGGTGCGGTTGGTGGCGAGGCCAACCGGTTCCGGCGAGCCGGCCATGGAAGGGGCAGAAATTATCGCGAGGATTACGAGCACAAACCCACGAAACGCCTGATATCGCGGGTTTTTGAGGGGCAGCGGGCCGTTGGCCCGCCGCAAGCGGCGCAGAAGATCTAGGGGGCGCCGCATTCCTGCATGGTCCTATTCCGCCTCGTCCGCCGATGCGGCGTTGAGCTGGCCGTACTTTTCCTCGCCGATCGAAGCCAGCAGGTCGAGCTGCGTCTCGAGGAAGTCGATGTGACCTTCCTCGTCCGACAGCAATTCCTCGAACAGCTTCATTGTCACGTAGTCGCCTGCTTCTTCACAAATCTCGCGCGAACGCTTGTAAGCGGTGCGCGCGTCATACTCGCCGGCAAGATCGGATTCGAGCACTTCCTTGACGTTCTGGCCAATGCGCAACGGCGCCACGGACTGCAGGTTGGGATGCCCTTCGAGGAAGATGATACGGGCCACCAGCCGGTCGGCATGGTGCATCTCCTCGATCGATTCGGCGCGTTCCTTCTTTGCCAGCTTGGCGTATCCCCAGTCCTCCAGCAGACGGAAATGCACCCAATATTGATTGACGGCGCCGAGCTCCAGAAAAAGGGCCTCGTTAAGCCGCTCGATGATCTGCTTTTCGCCTTTCATGGGTTCTGCTCCCGTATTGGACGCGCAGGCCTCTGACGCGATCCAGATGTGAAACGATGTCCGCGCCGCTCGCCTCCGAGCGGGTGTGGTAATTTTCGGTAACCCGAATGATCGTTTCGACCACATTTGGGAAGCAGCCGCAACAGCGACCGCGCTTTTGCATGGTGTGATAGACCTTCGCCGGCACGATGAGCTGCCAGGGATCCTGATCCAGCAGATCGACGATCGTCTGCTCAATCTCCCTTTCAGTGATGATGTTGCAATGGCAGATCAGCATGGATTGGCTCTGGCTGACGGCGCCTCCTCCGCGCCGTTTGGCTGGTGGTTGGTTGGGGTGCTACTTGAACACCTTGTCCGGTGCGTCGAGGCTGTCGGACCCCTCGAAGGCAATGTTGCTGAGCTTCAGCGCGCCGACGGCGCGTTCGACCGACTTGGTCTGGTCGACCAGCGCATCGATCGCTGCCTGCACGGTGGCGTTGCCTTCGGTGTTGCCCTCGGCGATCTGCTGGTCATAGGCCTCGCCGGCCAAGGCCCGCGCCTTGATCGCCTCCATCTTGGCGACGGTGACGTCGAGCTTGTCGGACAGTTCCTTGTCGATCGCCGGATCGGCTGCCTTGACCATATCGTGCACCGACGGGCCCGAAACGACGGTGCCGTCGAGGCGGGTGTAGGTGGCGAGATAGGCGGCGCGGATGCCGATCGCGTCATAGAGATGCGAGTTGTAGGTGTTGTCGGAGAAACAGTCGTGCTCCTCTTCCGGATCGTGCAGCAACAGGCCGAGCTTCATGCGCTCGCCGGCCAGTTCGCCGTAGGACAGCGAGCCCATGCCGGTGAAGATCACCGAGATGGCGGTGTTCGGCTGGCCGTCGACGAGGTTCTTGCGGGCGGCGCCGTCTTCCTTCCAGTTGCCGACCATCTCCTGCAGGTCGGAGACCAGCAGGTCGCTGGCCGACTTCAGATACTCTGCGCGGCGATCGCAATTGCCGCCGGTGCAGTTCTTCAGGTCATAGTCGGTGTAGGGACGCTCGCCGGCGCCAGGGCCGGTACCATGCAGGTCCTGGCCCCAGAGCAGGAATTCGATGGCGTGATAGCCGGTCGCGACATTGGCTTCGATGCCGCCGGCCTCCTGCAGCGTGCCGGAGAGGAACTCCGGCGACAGCTTCGAGGCGTCGACCTTCTTGCCGTTGATCTCGATTTCCTTGTTGGCGATGACATTGGCGGTGTAGAGCGCGTTGGCATCGGACTCGGCGCCATAGCTCTTGGCGACATAGTCGATCAGGCCTTCGTCCAGCGGCCAGGAGTTCACCTTGCCTTCCCAGTCGTCGACGATCGTGTTGCCGAAGCGATAGACCTCGGTCTGCTGGTAAGGCACGCGCGACGCCTTCCAGGCATCGCGGGCGGCGTTGAGCGTGTCTGCCGACGGATTGGCGAGCAGCGCGTCGACAGCCTTGTCGAGCGCCTGCGCGGTGGTCAGTGAATCCTCATATTTGGCCAGCGCGATGTCGGAATAGGTCTTGATGACCGCCTTGGCATCGGTCTCCGCCGCCTTGGCCGGCAGTATGAAAACCGCCGCCGTCAACATAGCCGTGGCACCGATCGCAGCCAGCCTGCCGCCATATCGTGCTGTCATCATCATTCTCCAGTTCAAAGGGAATTCGGTAAAAGGCGCGCGTGCCAAGCGGTGCCAGGACATAGGCATGCCATAGGACACAACAGATGCCGCGCCGCTGCGCGGCTCACGGAAGAAAGACACCAAATGCCTCCAATCGAACGGGTTCAAGGCCCAAACATCAAAGGAATGCGCTGACGCGCGAGCCTCCATAAAACGATGGCGGGGCCGGAAGTCAACTGGTGAATCCCAGAAAATTCAATTGAAACAACAGTTTAGAATTATTCTAAACTAGGACTATCAACTTTAAATCGTACCGTGCGGGGACCGTCGCGAGACGGGGCGATTGACAGACCACCATTCCGGGTGCGACCCGGACCGGGCCTCTTGCGACGGCGGCAGACAATCGCCATCTGGCGGAACGGCTCACAATCAAAGCATGATGTCTGGACAAGCGGAGTCCGTTTGCCCGAGAAGACCGCTTCGCACTTTTCGGCACCATGCTCTAGATTTGAAACAGGAATTCGGGTTGCGATGAAGAACGGTGTCGTCATTGTCGGTGCGGGTCATGCGGGCGTGCAAGCGTCCGCCAGCCTGCGCGAGGAAGGCTATGACGGACCCGTCGTGCTGATCGGCGACGAAAACGAGCTGCCCTACCACAAGCCGCCGCTGTCGAAGACCTTCATCAAGGATGCCGAGGCAAAACCGCAGCCCTTGCGCGGCGAGGCCTTTTATACCGGCAGCGCCATCGACTTCAGGCCGGGCATTCGAATCGATCGCATCGATCCGGCAGGCCGCAGGCTGGAGATAGCGGGCGGCGGCGCGCTTGCCTTCGACCGGCTGATCCTCGCCACGGGGTCGCGACCGCGGCTTCTGCCGCTTCCGGGCGCTGACCTCCCAGGCGTGCTGTCGCTGCGCTCGATCGCCGATGCGCGGCTGATCCGCGAGCTCAGCGCGCAGAGCGACGATATCGTCATCCTCGGTGGCGGTTTCATCGGGCTGGAGATCGCGGCGACACTTAGAGCGGCCGGCCGCAAAGTTACAGTGGTCGAGGCCGTCGACCGCTTGCTCGGCCGCGCCGTGGCCCCGGTGGTGGCGAGCCATGTCCGCCAGCGGCTGGAAACGATTGGCGTGCGCATCCTCACCGGCACCACCATTGCAAGGCTGGAAGGCGAAAACGGCCATGTCTGCGCTGCCATCACCTCCACCGGCGAAAGGCTGCCAGCGCGCATGATCATCGTCGGCATTGGCGCAGTGCCGAATATCGAACTGGCGCAAGCTGCCGGGCTGACCGTCGCCAATGGCGTCCGTGTCGACCAGCAGATGCGCACGTCAGCGCCGGACATCCTCGCCATCGGCGACGCCGCCTCCTACCGTCACTGGTCGACCGGCGGCGACGTGCGGCTGGAATCGGTGCAGAACGCCACCGACCAGGCGCGGCTTGCCGCGCGCACGATCACCGGCCATGTCGACAGCTATTCGGCCGTGCCTTGGTTCTGGTCGGACATCGGCGATATGAAACTGCAGATGGTCGGGCTGACCTCGGGCGGCGACAGCCATGTCGTGCTGGGCGATCTGGCTGAGAACAAGTTCTCGATCTACCACTATGCCGGGAGCCGGCTGCTCGGCATCGAATCGGTCAACCGGCCTGGCGACCATATGCTCGGCCGAAAAATGCTCGGCGCCGGGTTTTCGCCGACGCCGCAGACGGTTGCTGAGGGACCTGATGGTTTGAAGGCGGCACTGGCCGCGTTCCAGAGTATGGAGCTCGCCAGGGCGAGTGCCTAGGATTGCCAATTTTTGCCATACGCCATAAAATGCCTGTATGAGCACCATGAACATCTCCCTGCCCGAGAGCTTGAAGCATTTTGTCGATCGGCAAGTGACGGATCGCGGCTATGGCACGAGCAGCGAATATGTGCGTGAATTGATCCGCCACGATCAAGATCGTCAACTGCTGCGCGGTTTGCTCCTTGAAGGCGCGTCATCCACGCCAAGCACTCCCGTTGACGATGACTATTTCGCAGCGCTGCGAAAACGAGCGCTAGGCCAATAAGTTAGGTGACCACAAAGGCAATTGTTCCTCGAACACTTGCTTTGCGAGATATCGAGCACTCTGTCGATTATCATGCACGCGAAGTCGGTTCGCACGTGGCGTTGGGCTATGTCGAGGACCTTCAGAATGCGTACAGACTGATCGCCAGCCATCCGGCATCGGGCTCTCTGAGATATGGCTACGAAATTGGATTGCCCGGTCTGCGCAGCGTTCAATTCAAACGCTACCCATACCTAATTTTCTATATCGAACAGAACGACCATATCGATGTGTGGCGGGTTCTGCACGCCAAGATGGACATTCCAGCCTGGCTACAGAATCCAAGCCCCTGACGGCACGTTCTGCGTAGCCGTCAGGAGAAATAAGGCGTTGCCCTTCAGGCGGCGCAGACTTCGCGGATCGAGCTTTCCAGAATGTCGAGCGCCTCGTTCATGACGTTGTCCTGGATGGTGATCGGTGCCAGGAAACGGATGACGTTGCCATAGACGCCGCAGGTCAGCAGGATCAGGCCCTTGTCGAGCGCCTTCAGCCGGATCGCATTGGCGATCTCGGCCGACGGCAGGCCCTTCTTGACGTCGTTGAACTCGACCGCATTCATGAAGCCGAGGCCCCTTATGTCGACAATCTCGGGCACATCGTCACGGATCGACTGCAGCCGCTGCTTCAGTCGCGCGCCAAGTGTATTGGCTCGGTCGCACAGCTTCTCGTCCTCGATGACGTCGAGCACGGCGTGTGCTGCGGCGACACCGATCGGGCTGCCGCCATAGGTGCCGCCGAGCCCGCCGGGGCCGGGCGCGTCCATGATCTCGGCGCGGCCGGTTACCGCCGCCAGCGGGAAGCCGCCCGCCAGGCTCTTGGCCATGGTGGTGATGTCGGCAGCCACCTCGTGGTGATCCATGGCAAACATCTTGCCGGTGCGGGCAAAGCCGGTCTGCACCTCATCGGCGATCAACAGCATGCCGTGCTGGTCGCAGAGCTTGCGCAGCGCCGTCAGGAATTCGCGCGGCGCGTCGTAGAAACCGCCCTCGCCCTGGACCGGCTCGATGATGATGGCAGCGACACGGGCCGGATCGACATCGGCCTTGAACAGTCTGTCGAGTGCGGCAAGTGAATCCGCGACGGAGACGCCATGCAGCGGCACCGGGAACGGCGCATGGTAGACGTCGCCCGGCATGGCGCCGAAGCCGACCTTGTAGGGCACGACCTTGCCGGTCAGCGCCATGCCCATGAAGGTGCGGCCATGGAAGCCGCCGGCAAAGGCGATGACGGCCTGGCGGCCAGTGGCGTTGCGGGCGATCTTGATTGCGTTCTCCACCGCCTCGGCGCCGGTGGTGACGAAAATCGTCTTCTTCTCGAACTTGCCGGGCAGCATAGCGTTCAGCCGTTCGGCCAGCCTGACATAGCTCTCATAGGGCACGACCTGGTGGCAGGTGTGGGTGAAGCGGTCGAGCTGCGCCTTGACCGCCTCGATCACCTTGGGGTGGCGATGGCCGGTGTTGACGACGGCGATGCCCGAGGAGAAATCGATGTAGCGGCGGCCCTCGACGTCCCAGATCTCAGAATTTTCCGCGCGGTCGGCGTAGATCTGCGTCGTCATGCCGACGCCGCGCGAAATCGACTGGTTCTTGCGTTCGGAAATGGCTGCGTTCTTCATTTCGTCCCTCATCGGGCCGACGCCCGTTCTCGTTTGATGAATGCCAAGGCCTCTTCTGACCTTATTTCACGTTTTCCTCAAGTCGGCACCGTCATCAGGCGATTGGGCCTGCGGTCGGTGCGCGGCACTTCGACGGGCCGGTCTTAACAGCCGGCCGATACACGTACGAGACAGGTTTCCTTTTCCTTGGGATCGATTATCCTCCTGACGTCTGTGACAGCTCGCCCCGTCATGAGCGTCCCGGATCGGTGAGGGACCCCATGAGCAGGAACGCGACATCGTCCGCCCCGCAGCCCCGGGCCTCCGGCCTATTTTCGGTTTCCCCGATCCTTTTCGTCTGTGCGATGGCGCCGCTCGTTCTGGCCGGCTGCCAGAAGCAGGAGGCGGCTGCCAAGAAACTGCCGATCATGGTGCGCACCGAGACGGTGGCGATGGCCGACTATGCGCCGAGGACCTCGCTGACCGGCGTGATCGCGGCACGCACGCTGAACAATCTGTCGTTCCGCGTCGGCGGCCGCGTCGCCGAACGGCTTGTCGATGTCGGCCAGCATGTCGACAAGGATGCCGTGCTCGCCCGCATCGATCCGCAGGAACAGGAATCCGATTTGCGCTCGGCGCAGGCCGATCTCGACGCCGCACAAGCGCAACTGACCCAGGCCGCGGCCGCCTTCGAACGGCAAAAGACGCTGCTTGCCCAGGGCTTTACCACCAGGCGCGACTATGATGCGGCCGACCAGGCGCAGAAGGTGGCGCAAGGCAGTGTCGATCAGGCACAAAGCGCGCTCTCCAATGCGAGGGAGAACCTGTCCTTCACCGAGCTGAAGGCCGGTGCCGCCGGCGTCATCACCGCCCGCCAGGTCGAAGCCGGGCAAGTGGTGCAGGCGGCGCAAACCGTCTTCACCGTCGCCGAGGACGGCGACCGCGACGCGGTGTTCAACGTCCAGGAAACGCTGGTCGCCAAGACGGCGCCATCGCCCTCGGTGGCGATCACGCTGTTGGCCGACCCGCAGGTGAAGGCGATAGGCAAGGTGCGCGAAGTCTCGCCGGCGGTCGATCCGGCGTCGGGGTCGGTCCGGGTCAAGGTCGGCATTGCCGACACGCCGACCGGCATGCCGCTCGGCGCCACCGTCATCGGCTCGGTCAACGCCATACCGGCGAAAGCGGTCATCCTGCCCTGGCAGGCGCTGACCTCGATCGAGGGCAAGCCGGCCGTCTGGGTGGTCGATCCCTCGACCAAGGCGGTGGCGACAGCCCTGGTCAATGTGCTGGCCTTCGATTCCGGCGTGGTCGTCGTCGACAAGGGCCTGGAGGCCGGCCAAAGCGTCGTCACCGCCGGTGGCCAGTTGCTCAGCCCGGGACAGACGGTCGAGATTTCGGGAGCCGGACAATGAGATGGCCGCGCATCCTGCTTCTCGTGCCTGCCCTGTTTGCAATAGCAGCGCTCGCTGCCTGCTCGAAATCGGATGAAAAGCCGCCCGAGATCGTCCGGCCGGTGCTGTCGATGGTGATCGAGCCGCAGACAACGCAGACCTTCGGCTTTGCCGGTTCCATCGAGCCGCAGGTCAGCGCCGACCTGGCCTTCCGCCTGCTCGGCCGCGTCGTCTCGCGCGACGTCAAGGTCGGCGATATCGTCAGCAAGGGCACGACGATCGCCACGCTCGACCCGACGGCGCTGGAACTTGCGGTCCAGGCGGCCAAGGCCGAACTCTCCAATGCCGAGGCGCAATTCACCAACGCCGCCGCCAGCGAGGACCGCCAGCGCCAATTGCTTGCCGCCGCCAACACCTCGCAGGCCGTGTTCGACGCGGCGCAACAGGCGAGGCAAGCGGCGGAAGCCGGCGTCGAACGGGCCAAGGCCGCCCTTGCCAAATCGCAGGAGCAGCTCGGTTATGCCAGGCTGTTCTCGGACTTCGACGGCGTCGTCACCGCCACCGGCGCCGAAGTCGGACAGACGGTTTCGGCCGGCCAGACCATTGTCACCGTAGCGCGCTCGGATCTACGCGAAGCGGTCGTCGACATTCCCGACCAACTGACCGGCGACCTCGCCGTCGGCACGCCGTTCGAGGTCATTCTGCAATCGTTGCCGTCCATCCAGACCAAGGCGACTTTGCGCGAGATCGCGCCGCAGGCCGACGCCTCGACGCGCAGCCGCCGAGTCCGGCTGACGCTCACCGATCCGCCGCAAGCCTTCCGGCTCGGCTCGACGGTGACGGCGACACGCGTGGCAAAGGTCTCTCCGACGATCGAGCTGCCGCTGTCGGCGCTGCTGCAGAAGAATGGAAGCGACAAGGTCTGGATCGTCGACGAGCAGACATCGAGCGTCTCGACGCGCGACGTCAAGATCGCTTCGAAGAGCGGCGCCAGCTTCATCGTCGCCGAAGGGCTCGAAGCGGGGATGCGCGTCGTCACCGCCGGTGTCCACAGCCTGGTGGAGGGCCAGAAGGTCAAGATCCCGCAAGGAGGGGCGTCATGAAGGGGTTCAACCTCTCCGACTGGGCGCTCAACCATCGCTCGCTGGTCTGGTACTTCATGCTGGTCTTCGTCGTCGCCGGCATCTTCGCCTACCTTAATCTCGGCCGCGAGGAAGATCCGAACTTCACCATCAAGACCATGGTTATCCAGGCCAACTGGCCGGGCGCCTCAGTCAACGAGACGGTGCGGCAGGTCACCGACCGGATCGAGAAGAAGCTCCAGGAACTCGACAGTCTCGACTTCACCCGCTCGGTCACCACGGCGGGCAAGACCGTCATCTTCGTCAACCTGAAGGACACCACCAAGGCGCGCGATGTCGTGCCGAACTGGACCCAGGTGCGCAACATGGTCAACGACATCTGGGCGCAATTTCCGCAAGGCGTGCAGGGGCCGTTCTTCAACGATCGCTTCGGCGACGTCTACGGCAATATCTACGCCTTTACTTCGGACGGGCTGACGCCTCGCCAGCTGCGCGACTATGTCGAGGACGTCAGGACCGCGATCCTGGCCGTGCCCAACGCCGGCAAGGTCGATCTGGTCGGCGCCCAGGACGAAGCCATCTATCTCGAATTCTCGACCCGCCAGATCGCCGCCCTCGGCCTCAACCAGCAGGCGATCGTGGCGAGCCTGCAGGCGCAGAACGCCATCACCCCGTCAGGCGTCGTCGAATCCGGCCCCGAGCGCGTCAGCGTGCGCGTTGGCGGCCAGTTCACCTCCGAGGAGAGCCTGCGTGGCATCAATCTGCGCGTCAACGACCGCTTCTTCCGGCTGAGCGATGTGGCAACGATCCGGCGCGGCTATGCCGACCCGCCAACGGCCCTGTTCCGCTTCAACGGCCAGGACGCGATCGGGCTTGCCATCGGCATGAAGCCCAACGCCAATCTGCTCGAATTCGGCGCGGCCCTCGAGAAGAAAATGGACGAGGTGCTGGCCGACCTGCCGGTCGGCGTCGGTGTGCATCTTGTCGCCGACCAGCCGGTGATCGTCGAGGAAGCGGTTTCGGGCTTCACCCGGGCGCTGGCCGAGGCGGTCGCCATCGTACTCGCCGTGTCGTTCATCAGCCTCGGCATGCGCGCCGGCTTCGTCGTGGCGCTGTCTATCCCGCTGGTGCTGGCCATCACCTTCACGGTCATGGCCTATCTCGGCATCTCGCTGCAGCGCATTTCGCTGGGCGCGCTGATCATCGCACTCGGGCTGCTGGTCGACGACGCCATGATCGCGGTCGAGATGATGGTGGCGCGGCTGGAGGTCGGCGACAATCTGCGCAAGGCGGCGACCTACGTCTACACCTCGACGGCCTTCCCGATGCTGACCGGCACGCTGGTGACGGTCGCCGGCTTCATACCGATCGGCCTCAACAACAGCGCCGCCGGCGAATATACGTTTACGCTGTTCGTCGTCATCGCGGTCTCGCTTCTGGTGTCATGGATCGTGGCGGTGTTGTTTGCGCCGCTGCTCGGCGTCACCATCCTGCCGGCGACGATGAAGCAAAAGCACGAGCAACCGGGACGCTTCACCAGCCTGTTCCGGCGTGTGCTGGTCGGCTCGGTGCGCCATCACTGGCTGACCATCTTCGTCACGGTCTTGTTGTTTGCCGGCTCGATAGCCGGCTTCGGCCTTGTCCAACAACAGTTCTTTCCGCCGTCTGACCGGCCGGAACTGATCGTCGACTGGAACCTGCCGCAGAACTCGTCGGTGACCGAAACCCGCGACCAGATCGAGCGTTTCGAAGGCCGCGCGCTTGCCGGCAATCCCGACATTGATCATTTCAGCTCTTATATCGGCCAGGGCGCGGTGCGCTTCCTGCTCGCCTTCGACGTGCAGCCGGCCAATCCCTATTTCGGCCAGACCGTCATCGTCACCAAGAGCATCGAGGCACGCAACCGGCTGAAGCCGCAACTGGAGAAACTGCTGCGCGAGGAATTCGTCGGCACCGATGCCTTCGTCAAGCCGCTCGAACTCGGGCCGCCGGTCGGGCGCCCGGTGCAGTACCGCGTCGGCGGACCAGACATCCAAAAGGTGCGCGACCTGGCGCAGCAATTTTCCGGCCTGATTGCGGTTAATCCGAAGCTGGCGGCGCCGACCTTCGACTGGAACGAACCGCAACGTGTGCTTCGGGTCGACGTGCTGCAGGACAAGGCGCGCCAGCTCGGCATCACCTCCTCCGACATCGCCAGCGCACTGAACAGCACGGTCGGCGGCGCCACCATTACCCAGGTTCGCGACGCCACCTACCTGATCAACGTCATCGCCCGCTCACGCGAGGCCGAACGCGGCTCGATCGGCACGCTGCAGAACTTGCAGCTGCCGACCGCGAACGGCGAGGCGATCCCGCTCGCGGCGGTCGCCAACTTCCGCTACGACCTCGAGCAGCCGACAGTATGGCGGCGCAATCGCATCCCGACGATCACCGTGCGCGCCGGCCTGGTTGGCGACGTGCTGCCGGCAACCGTCGTCAACGAGCTGAAGCCGTCGGTCGACGCCTTCATCGCCAAGTTGCCGCCGGGCTATTCGGTCGCCACCGCCGGCTCTGTCGAGGAAAGCGCCAAAAGCCAGGGACCGATCGCCGCCGTCGTGCCGTTGATGCTGTTCGTGATGGCGACCATCCTGATGATCCAGCTGCAGAGCTTCCAGCGCCTGTTCCTGGTGGTGGCGGTGGCGCCGCTCGGCCTGATTGGCGTCGTCGCGGCCCTGGTGCCCAGCGGCGCGCCGCTCGGCTTCGTCGCCATTCTCGGCGTGCTGGCGCTGATCGGCATCCTGATCCGCAATTCGGTCATCCTGATCGTGCAGATCGAGGATCTGGTCGCCGAGGGCAAGGACCGCTGGGCGGCGGTGATCGAGGCGACAGAGCACCGCATGCGGCCGATCGCGCTGACGGCTGCTGCCGCCAGCCTGGCGCTGATCCCGATCGCGCGCGAAGTGTTCTGGGGGCCGATGGCCTACGCCATGATGGGCGGCATCATCGCCGGCACGGCGATCACGCTGCTGTTTCTGCCGGCGCTTTACGTGACATGGTTCCGGATCAAGGAGCCGAAGGACAGGGATGGGACGTCCATTTTGGGGAGTGGCGAAACAGTGGAGAGGCCGACTTAGGACGTTGCCGGGTCATTCGTTGTCGTTGAAGGCTACCGGCCGCGACTTGGCGCGCTGCCACGGTGACGATTTCGAGTTGCGCCAAGCATGCCAGCCTTCCGGTAAGTCGGCTAATTCCTGGATGCTTTCGTCCTGCTGAACCACCTCTTGCAAGCCCACCAGCATTACGTCGCGTTCATCCCAATCCCGATTGTCGCTGCTGTAGAACAGCCAACTACCGTCGTCATCCTCATGCGAAACGTAAGCGACCCAATCGCCGCTTGAAAATATACTTCGATCAGAAATCACAGCGACATTGGGTGGGTCTTCGAACTTCCATTCATCCATGGGATTCCCCTTAAACCAACGGTTCTGCGTGCAGTGAGAGGGAAATTCTAGTAAACGCAGACGGTTCGCACAAACCCGACGCGGGGTCCGGCGTAGGCTTTGCTGGATCAGTCGTTGTCGTTGAAGCCCACAGGCCGCGACTTGGCGCGCTGCCATGGCGACGATTTTGAGCTGCGCCAGGCGTGCCAGCCTTCCGGTAGGTCGGCCAATTCCAGGATGCTCTCATCTCGCTGAACCACATTCTGCAGGCTGACGATCATTATGTCGCCCTCTTCGACTGGTCCGGACTCGTTGTTGTGAAATTGCCAGCTGCCGTCGTCATCGTCATGAGACACATATGCGATCCAATCATCCCGACGGAAGATGCCCCTATCAACGAACACCGCGACATTGGGCGGATCTGAAAACTTCCACTCGCCCATGACATTCCCCCAAAACAGTCCAAACGAATTCAAGCCGTCCGCACAAACCCCTCGCTCGCCCTCAACAGATTGCGCGTGTAATCCTTCTCCACGCGGTGTCCGATCAGCTGGCTCGCGGTGAGATTTTCCACCGCTTCGCCATTCTGCATCACCATCAGCCGTTCGCACATGTGGGTGATGATGGCGAGGTCGTGGCTGACCATCAGGAAGGTCAGCTTGCGCCGCCGCCGGACCTCTTCGAGCAGATTGAGCACTTCGGCCTGCACCGAGGCATCGAGCGCCGAGGTCGGCTCGTCGAGCAGCAGGATTGACGGCTCGAGGATCAACGCCCGGGCAATCGCCACGCGCTGGCGCTGGCCGCCGGACAATTGATGTGCGTAGCGGAAACGGAAGCCGTTGCCGAGACCGACCTCGTCCAGCGCGCGCTGGATGCGCTGTTCGCCGTCGGCAAAGCCGTGGATGGCGAGCGGCTCCTGCAGCAGGCGGTCGACTGTCTGGCGCGGATGCAGCGACCCATAGGGATCCTGGAAGACCATCTGCACCTCGCGGTAGAAGGCCTTGTCGCGGCGCGCGCCCAATGTCTTGCCGTTGACGGTGATGCTGCCGGATTTGGCCGGCACCAGGCCGGCAATGGCTTTCAGCAGCGTCGACTTGCCGGAGCCGCTCTCGCCGACCAGGCCGAAGGATTCGCCGGACTTCACCTCGAGACTGACACCCTTCAGCGCGCGAAAGCGGTCGAACGCCACCTCCAGCCCGTCGATGGAAATGGCTGGCGTCATGCCGCCCACTCCGGCTTGCGGTCGAGCACCGGCAGCGGGTGGCGCTCGTAGCCGATCCTGGGCATGCAGTTGAGCAGGCCGCGTGTGTAGGGATGCTGGGCGTCGCGCAGTTCCGAGGCCTTGAGCTGCTCGACCACCTTGCCGGCATACATGACGATGACGCGGTCGCAGAAGGAGGCGACCAGGCGCAGATCGTGCGAGATGAAGATCAGGCCCATGCCGCGCTCGCTGACCAGCCGGTCGAGAATGCCCAGCACATCGAGCTGCACGGTAACGTCGAGTGCCGAGGTCGGCTCGTCGGCGATCATCAGCTCCGGGCCGGCGATCAGCATCATGGCGATCATGGCGCGCTGGCCCATGCCGCCGGAGACCTCATGCGGATGCAGGTCGAAGACGCGGGCGGGGTCGCGGATCTGCACCGCTTCCAGCATGGCCAGCGCCCGCTCGCGCGCCTCGGCCTTGGAGACCTTCTCATGGGTGCGCAGCGTCTCGACGATCTGGCGGCCGATGCTCATCACCGGATCGAGCGAATATTTCGGATCCTGCAGGATCATGGCGATGCGTTTGCCGCGCAGCGCCCGGCGCTGCCGGGCCGGCATGGCCAGAAGGTCGATGCCGTCGAGGGCAAGCTTCTTCGCCGACACTCGGGCCTGTGGCGGCGTCAGCCCCATGATGGCGCGGCCGGTCTGCGACTTGCCGGAGCCGCTTTCGCCGACAATGCCCAGACGCTCACGGCCAAGCGAGAAAGAGACGCCGCGCACCGCCTGGATCAGGCCGGTGCGGGTGGGGAAATCGACGCGCAGATCGTCGACATCGAGAAGGGTGCCGCTCATTGGTCGCCACTCCGTGGGTCCAATGCGTCGCGCAGACCGTCGCCGAGCAGGTTGAAGCCGAGGCTGACGATGAGGATGGCGAAGCCCGGCGCGCCGGCCACCCACCATTGATCGAGCACGAAGCGGCGACCCGATGCGATCATCGTGCCCCATTCCGGCAGCGGCGGCTGCGCACCGAGGCCGAGGAAGCCGAGGCCGGCGGCGGTCAGGATGATGCCGGCCATGTCGAGCGTCACCCGGATGATCAGCGAGGAGATGCAGAGCGGCATGATGTGGCGCAGCACGATGCGGAACGGCGAGGCGCCCATCAATTGCACCGCCTTGATGTAATCGGAGTTGCGCACGGTCATCGTTTCGGCGCGGGCAATTCGGGCGTAAGGCGGCCAGGAGGTGATGGCGATGGCGAGCACCGCATTCTCGATGCCGGGTCCAAGCGCTGCGACAAAGGCCAGCGCCAGGATCAGCTTGGGGAAGGCGAGGAAGATATCGGTGATGCGCATCAGAATGGCATCGGTCCAGCCGCCGGCATAGCCGGCGACGGTGCCGACCAAAAGGCCGATGGGGGCTGCGATGACGGCGACGAGAATGACGACATAAAGCGTCCAGCGCGAGCCAAAAAGAATGCGCGAATAGATATCGCGGCCGAGATCGTCGGTGCCGAACCAGTGCGCGGCACTTGGCGCCAAAAGCCGCGCATTCTTCAGGTCGCCGATGGTCGGCGAATAGGGCGCCAGCACATCGGCGAAGGCGGCCACCACCAGCAGCGCGATGATGATGAGCAGGCCGAGAAATGCCAGCCGGTTGGCAGAGAAGCGCCGCCAGGCGACATAGGCACGGCCGAGCCTTGCCTGCATGCGCGAGGCCGGCCGATCGCTGAGCAGCCAGTCTCGTCTGGAGAGAGGGCGGGCGTCGGAGGCGGTCATGACGGTGCCTCTTGAAGCCGTCGACCCCCACTCCGGTCTGCTTCGCAGACCACCTCTCCCCCGTTCGACGGGGGAGAGGAAAGGCGCCAAGCGTGCGACCGGGTTTTCCTCTCCCCCGGGCAGGGGGAGAGGTGGCCCGAAGGGCCGGAGTGGGGGTGATTGGCCGCAACCGAGCCCGAAAGTAGGATAGCTCTGCTCATCGAACCTTCGTCCTCGGATCGAGCACGCGGTAGAGCAGGTCGGACAGAAGATTGATGCCGATGAACACCGAGCCGATGACGATGGTGCCGCCAAGCACGGCGTTCATGTCGGCATTCTGCAGCGAATTCGTGATGTAGAGGCCGATGCCGGGCCAGGAGAACACGGTCTCGGTCAGCACCGAACCTTCGAGCAGCCCGGCATAAGAAAGCGCGATCACCGTGACCATCGGCACCGCCGCGTTGCGCAGCGCATGACCCCAGATGATGCGTGTTTCCGACAGGCCCTTGGCGCGCGCGGCGACGATGTACTCCTGCGACAGCTCGTTCAGCATGAAGGAGCGCGTCATCCGGCTGATGTAAGCCAGCGAGAAATAGCCGAGCAATCCTGCCGGCAGGATGATGTGGCGGTAGGCGTCGTAAAAGACATCCCATTGCCCCTGCATTGCGGCATCGAGAAGGTAGAAGCCGGTGATCGGCGTGAAGGTGTACTCGTAGACGACATCGAGC
Organism: Mesorhizobium neociceri; assembly: GCF_013520985.1. Classification (GTDB taxonomy): domain Bacteria; phylum Pseudomonadota; class Alphaproteobacteria; order Rhizobiales; family Rhizobiaceae; genus Mesorhizobium; species Mesorhizobium neociceri. The sequence continues at coordinate 242,141 of NZ_JACDTY010000002.1, forward strand.
CGCGCCGGGAAAGCCACCCATTGCAGTTTGGCGTAGAACAGCACGAGTCCCAAAAGTCCGATCCAGAAGATCGGCACCGAATAGCCGATCAGGCCAATGACACGCACTATCTGATCGATGACGCTGCCGCGTTTAACCGCAGCCAGCACGCCGAGCGGCACGCCGATGACCGAGCCGATCAGAGTGCCCAAAGTCGCGAGTTCGATGGTTGCCGGAAAGGCACGACGGATGTCGGTCATGACCGGATTGGTGGTCAGCACCGAAGTGCCGAAATTCCCATTCAGGGCATTCTTCACGTAGATATAGAATTGCTCGATGAGCGGCAGGTCGAGCCCCATCTCGCGGCGCGTGCGCTCGACGACATTGAGAGGCGCCCTGTCACCCAGCACAGCCAGCACCGGGTCGATCGGGATGACGCGGCCGATGAAGAAGGTCACCGCGAGCAGGCCAAGATAGGTCGTGATCGCGATGACCAGGAAGCGGCCGATCGCCGATGCAATAGCGACGGCGCGGGCGCTGCCGCGCCCGCTTTGGTTTTCAATCGCGCTCATACGGCGCGCCCGTGGGCATTACTCTTTCGAGACCGGGCCGACGAAGTTGCTATCGAAGCTCGGGCCGAGCGCGAAGCCCTTGAGGTTCTTGCGCAGGCCGGCCACTTCGAGCTGCTGGTGAATGATCACGAAGGGGCTGGTGTCGAGGATCTTCTGCTGCAGATCCTTGTACATGTCGGCGCGTTTGCCGGAATCCTTCTCGAGCAGAGCCGCTTCCGTTTCCTTGGTCAGCTCCGGAATGTCCCAGGAGTTGCGCCAGGCGAGCGTGTGCGACTTGCCGGCATCCGAATTGTCGGGGTTCGAGGCAAAGGTCTGGGCATTGGAATTCGGATCGAAATAATCCTGGCCCCAATTGCCGATATAGATGTCGTGATTGCGGGCGCGATATTTGGTCAGCGTCTGCTTGCCGTCGCCAGGAATAATCTCCAGCTTGATGCCGGCCTGACCCAACGTCTGCTGGATGGATTCCGCCATGCCCGTCGTCGGTTGGCCGGTGCGTACGTCCATGGTCACGCTGAAGCCATCGGGAAGACCGGCCTTGGCCAGCAATTCCTTGGCCTTGGCGACGTCGAGCTTGAAGGGATTGTCGTCCACGGCGCCGAGGTCACCCTTGGGCAGGAAGGACTGGTGGATCTCGCCAATACCCTTGAGGATGGTCGTGCTCAGCGCATCGTAGTCGACCAGATATTTGAACGCCTGGCGTACCTCGGGCTTGGCCAGGTTCGGGTTCTTCTGGTTGAGGCTGATGTAGTAGACCGTCCCCTTCGGCGCAGCGGTGGTCGTTATATCGGCGTTCTTGGCGATGGCGTCGAGATCGTTCGGCTCGAGATTACGGGCAACGTCGATGTCGCCAGCCTCAAGCGCCAGGCGCTGGGCCGAGCTTTCCTTCATGTTGCGGTAGATGACGCGGGCAAGCTTGGCTTTCTCGCCAAAGTAATTGTCGTTGCGCTCCATAACGACGACCTCGTTGGCCCGCCACTCGCGCAGCTTGTAGACGCCGGAGCCGGCATAGCCGGTCTTCAGCCAGGCGTTGCCGAAATCATTGTCATATTTGTAGTCGGCGCTGGGCGTCACCGCAGAGACATGTTCCTTGACCAATTTGGCGTCGACCACGGAAGCAACCGTTGCCGAGAGGCAGTTCAAGACGAAGCTCGGCGCGTAGGCCTTGTCGACGGTGAATTGGAAGGTCGCATCGTCGACCGCCTTGGCCTTGTCGGTGACGTTGTCGCCGCTGATGCCGAACTGGCCGATGATGAAGGCCGGGCTCTTGTCCAGCTTGACGGCGCGCTCGAAGGAATAAGCGACATCGGCCGCCGTGATCGGATTGCCGGAGGCGAATTTCAGGCCGGGCTTGAGCTTGAACGTGTAGACCAGGCCATCGTCGGAGACGGTCCAGCTTTCGGCGAGATCGCCCTTGACCTTGGAGGTGTCGCTGAGATCGAGGCGGACCAGCAAATCATAGGTGTTGCCGGTGACCTCGGCGGTCGACAGTTCGAACGCCTCGCCCGGATCCATGGAGATGATGTCGTCGATGGCAAAACCTTCGACCAGCGTGTCGGCGGGCGTCACGGCAAAGGCCGGCGCTACGAGCAAGGCCGACAACGCCGCGCCCGCGAGCAAGGCGCGAGAGCGTAGAGCAAACTTTTCCAGCATCATGGTGATTGTTCCCTGTTTTGTTGATTGTTGACCCCGAGTTCCCGGCTCAGGGCTGCAGCGCTCCTTTTCGCGGTCGTGGGACGATCGTTCGACCCCTTACCGTGTTGGTTTTTGTCCAGTTGGTCAACACCCTATCCGGCAGCCCTCCAACCGGCAACGGGCATTTATGAGCCGGCATATTGGAGCGGAATGAGCGACGGTCGTCGAAGCATGGCCGGCCAATTGCAGCCACGACGGGGAACAATCTGCCGTTGTCAGTGCTACTTGATCGCGGCGACCAGATCGGCGTCGGGAAAGCAGGTGGCGGCGCGGCCGTTTTTGGCCTGCCAGTCGCCGATCGAGCGGCGGGTCTTGAAGCCGGGCAGGCCGTCGGCGCTGCCGACGTCGTAGCCCTTGGCTTCCAGCACCCGCTGCAAGGCGGCGATGTCGGAGCGGTGCAGCCCGCCGACCGGACCCCAACTGCCGGCGAAGTCAGCGTCGCCATGGGCGATGCGGTCGGCGCCATGGCCGATGAACAGGGCATAGAGGTCGCTGGTGTTGTATTGCTTCAACACATAAAAATTGGGCGTGGCGATGAAGGCCGGGCCGCTGCGCCCGGCCGGCATCAAGAGAAAACCTTCCGCCTTCAGTTCGCTGGCCGGAAAGGCTTTGCCGCCGACACGGCTGATGCCCATCGCCGCCCAGGCTGAGATCTTCTTGCCCTGGTCGGGGCCCTCGAGCGAACAGGAGACGGTTTGCGGCACCGTCACCTCAAAACCCCAGCCGCGCCCCTTCACCCAGCCATAATGGAGGAGATAGTTGGCGATCGAGGCCAGCACGTCCGGGGTCGAATTCCAGATGTCGGGGCGTCCATCACCATCGAAATCGACGGCATGCTTCAGGAACGATGTCGGCATGAATTGCGGCTGGCCGAGCGCGCCGGCCCAGGACGATTTCATGGCGCCGACCGGCGCCAGCCCACGCTCGACGATTTCGAGCGCCGCCAACACTTCGGTGCGGAAGAAGTCCTTCTTGGTCGACATGAACGCTTTGGTGCCGAGCACCTCGAAAGCATCGTAGGGCATCTTCGCAGCGCCGAAGCCTGTCTCGCGACCCCAGATCGCCAGCAGCACCTCACCCGGCACGCCGTAGCGTTTCTCGATGGCCGCCAGCGTCCTGGCGTTGGCCGCCTCGCGCGTGCGCCCGCCTGATGTGACGGCGCGCACCGTCTTTTCGGCGAAATAGGCGCCGGGGGAGCCGAACTCGGCCTGATGCTGCTTTTGCGGGGTTTTGGGCTTTTCGCCAGGCAGGACGAGGTCGGGCAATTTGAGGTTCGGCTTCACGCCATTGAACGCGGCGTCGAAGGTGGATTTGGAGATGCCTTTGGCCTGGGCTTCGGGCCAAAGGTCGGTCTGCAGCCAGGCGCGGAATTGGTCGTCGATTTTGGCGGCGGAGGCGGGAGTGATGGGGAGGCTGATCAGTGCGATCAGAAGGAGTGCAAAACCGAATATGCGAAGGTTGCGTTCTGTCGCGCCCCCCTCTGTCCTGCCGGACATCTCCCCCTCAAGGGGGGAGATTGGCTGTCGGCTCGGGTTTCGCCAACTGCCAACGTTGAAAAGAGAATGCCGTCCGTGAAATTGCTGATCTCCCCCCTTGAGGGGGAGATGTCCGGCAGGACAGAGGGGGGCGGTGCGGAGTGACAACCTTCGAAGGGACGTAGCAATCATGTTGCACACCCTCCCCGCCAATTGCGTCAAAACGCCGTCCGCGAGCGCAGCGCGGCGGCGAGCGTTCCCTCATCGAGATAATCAAGCTCGCCACCGACCGGCACGCCGTGCGCGAGCCTGGTCACCTTGACTTCGAAACCCGAGAGCTGGTCGGTCAGGTAATGCGCAGTCGTCTGGCCCTCGACGGTGGCATTCACGGCGAGGATCACTTCCTTGACCTCGCCGCCTGCGACGCGGTCGACCAGCGAGCGGATGTTGAGTTGTTCAGGACCGATGCCGTCGAGCGGCGACAGCGTGCCGCCGAGCACGTGGTAGCGCACGTTCATCGCCGCGGCCCGCTCCAGCGCCCAGAGATCAGAGACATCCTCGACGACGATCAGGGTGGAGGCGTCGCGGCGCGGATCGGTGCAGATCATGCAGGGGTCGGACGTATCGACATTGCCGCAGGTCGTGCAGATGCGCACCTTGTCCGCCGCCTCGCCCATCGCGGCGGCGAGCGGCGACAAAAGCTGCTCCTTCTTCTTGATCAGATGGAGTGCCGCGCGCCTGGCCGAACGCGGGCCGAGCCCCGGCACCTTGGCCAGGAGCTGGATCAGGCGTTCGATCTCGGGACCGGCGATTCGCTTGGACATCGCACTGATCTAGAGCAATTCCAGGAAAAGTGCGAAGCGGTTTTCCGTCCGGAATTGCGTCCAAACGACAAGCTGGATTTTTCCGCGCGCTTTGAAACATGCCGCATACGCACAGAGCCCGCCATGCTGCCATGGCGGGCTCTGAAAATGCTGTAGGCCTTAGTAGGCTGATGCCGGCCGGGTCTGGTCGGCGATCATCGCGCCAATGGCGTCGGTGTTCTCAGGTGTCGACTGGAAGCCCATCGACGCTTCCTGTGTCCCGTTCGGCACCGAGGTGATGTAGCGGGCGTTGAGGGTGCCGCCGAAGCGCGAGGCATCGGGCTCGGCCATCGGCTCCTGCATCGCCACTTCGGTCTGCTTTACCGCGACGCGGCCGCCCTTCGCTGGGGCCACGGCAGCCGTCACATAGGTTTGCTCGGCGGGGGTCTGCTCGGCCGGGGCGCGGTTTGCTTTGGCCGCGCGAACTGCCGCGGCCTGCTTGGCAGGATCGGCACGGACGATCGTCTTCACCACCGGCTCGGCGTAAGCCACCTGTACCGGCGCTTCAGGCACCGGCGCGCGCGGCGTTGCCGAAGCGACCATGGTCGTGGGTTCATCCGGCAGCGGCTGCCAGTTGCGGCCGCGCTTCTCATAGAAGGCATTACCGCCGGCAACCATGGTGTAGTGCATGTTCTTGTATGGGAACCGCAAGCCGGCGGTGTGGAAGTACATCGTGTTCTTCAGCTTGGCCTTGCGCTCACCCTTGAGCACGGCGTCGGCGGCTTCCTCGACGTCGGGCATGGCCTTGGAATTCATCGGCCGCGTCATCACGCCGGGCGCGAACTGGCCCGGTTCGCCCACCACCTCGCAGATGGTGCTGCCATGATTGCCGGAGCGCAGACGGTTCATCACCACCGTGCCGACGGCAATCATGCCGTCGCGGCTTGAGCGGTTGGACTCGAAGAACATCGCCCGCTCAAGACATTCCTTCTCCTTTGGCGTGTGGCCGTAGGAGCGCGTCGAGAGGAAGCTGGGCGTGATGGCGTCGGTCAGGCTGGCGACCGACATGCCGTGCGAAGATGTGGTCTGGCTGCAACCCGCCAGCAACAGCGGGGAGAAGATGATGCCGAGCAACAGCGGCGTCTTCCATCGCGTAGCGATCAACAAAAGTGCCTCATTTTCCAGATGCCAACCCGTCCCAGGATGTGGCAAGAATGAGACTCTTTCGGGCAAAAAGATGGCTAAAGGATTAGCATTCGTGCAGCATAGGTAAAACTTTATAAATGCCCAGATATGTCCCCGTGAGCAAAGCCGGGGAAAGTGTTAACAATAGCCCCTACAGCCGATTTCCGTTCATAATCAATTAACTGGTGGGAGCCGGCTCAGAACGGCAATTTCATTCCGGGCGGGATCGGCAAGCCTGCCGTCAGCGCCTTGGTCTTCTCCTGCATAATCTGCTCGACCTTATTTTTGGCGTCATTGTGGGCGGCAAGCAGCAGGTCTTCGAGGATCTCGACCTCGTGCTCCTTGAACAGCGACGGATCGATCTTCAGCGACTTCATCTCGAACTTGCCGGTGAGCGTGACGTTGACCAGGCCGCCGCCGGCCTGCCCGCTTGCTTCAAGCGTGGCGATCTCGTCCTGCATGGCCTGGAACTTGGCCTGCATTTCCTTCGCCTTGCCCATCAGGCCGAGAAGATCTTTCATGGTCGGGTCCTTTGCCGATTCGTGCTGTGGTCAGTTTTCGTCGTCGTCGCCCGGCGGCTCGACCGGCACTTCAGCCTTGTCCGTGTCGACTTCCGGCGCGTCGGGAATGCGCACGTCAATGATCTTGGCGCCGGGAAAGCGCGCCAGGATGGCGGCCACCGCCGGATCGCTTCTGGCATCGGAGAAAGCGGTCTCGCGCTTGGTCGATTCCATCTCGGCCAGCGTCTGGCCGCCCTCTTCCTTCGACAGTGACACCAGCCAGTTGCGGCCGGTCCAGGCGCGCAGCTTGGCGGTCAGTTCGTTGAGCAGCATCTTGGGCGCGTCATCTGTCAGGCTGACGTCGATGCGGCCGGGCTCGATGCGCACCAGGCGCACGCAGCGCTTGACCTGCACCTTGAAGGCCATGTCGCGCTGCTGGTCGGCAAGGGCGACGATATCGGCCAGCGATTTGACCGGCACTGGCGGCGTTTCGACCACCGGCTCGGGTGCTGCAACGAAGCTAGCCGGCAGCGGTTCGGGCTCGACCAGCCGCATCGTCTGCGCACCGCTGCCGCCGGAATTCGGCATGCGCGACTGCGCCACGGCGCTTGCGCCGCCATTGCCTGGGGTCGCCGGGCCGGAGTTGGCCGGCGCGCCGTTCGGGCGCGGTGCGCCACTCGACGCGGGGGCACCGCTCTCCAGTGATTTCAGCGCCTCGTCCAGCGTCGGCAGGTCGGCGGCATGCGCCAGGCGGATAAGCACCATCTCGCCGGCACTGACCGGTCGATTGGACGACTGCACCTCGGGAATGCCTTTCAACAGCATCTGCCAGGTCCGCGACAGCACCTTGACCGACAACGTGCTGGCGAATTCGGCGCCGCGCCGGCGTTCGTCCTCGGACAGCGAGGCGTCGTCGGCTGCCGTCGGCACGAAGCGCAACCGGGTGACGAGGTGGTTGAATTCAGCAAGATCAGTCAGCACCGCGGCCGGATCGGCGCCGGTGTCGTACTGATTGCGGAATTCAGCCAAAGCCGCCGCTACATCGCCCTTCATCACATGTTCGAACAGGTCGACGATGCGAGCGCGATCGGCCAGACCCAACATGGCGCGCACCGCCTCGGCGCTGACGGCGCCGCCGCCATGGGCGATGGCCTGGTCGAGGATGGAGAGCGAATCGCGGGCCGACCCTTCGGCGGCGCGCGCGATCATCGCCAGCGCGTCGTCGTCGACCGAAATGCCTTCCTTGCCGGCAATGGACGACAGATGCGCAACCAGTGCGCCGGCATCGATGCGCCTGAGGTCGAAGCGCTGGCAGCGCGACAGGACGGTGATCGGCACCTTGCGGATTTCGGTAGTGGCGAAGATGAATTTGACGTGCGGCGGCGGCTCTTCCAGCGTCTTCAGCAGGCCGTTGAAGGCTTGGGTGGAGAGCATATGCACTTCGTCGATGATGTAGACCTTGTAGCGCGCCGACACCGGGGCGTAGCGCACGCGCTCGATGATGTCCCTGATGTCGTCGATGCCGGTATGCGATGCCGCGTCCATCTCGATGACGTCGACGTGGCGGCCTTCCATGATCGCCTGGCAATGCTCGCCCAAAATGGCAAGGTCGACCGATGGCTGGTCGACCGTCGGCGTCTTGTAGTTGAGCGCCCGCGCCAGGATGCGCGCCGTGGTCGTCTTGCCGACGCCGCGCACGCCGGTCAGCATCCAGGCCTGGGCGATGCGGCCGGTGGAGAAAGCGTTGGTCAGCGTGCGGACCATCGGCTCCTGGCCGATCAGTTCGGAGAAATTCGACGGACGGTACTTGCGCGCCAGCACACGATAGGCGGCGGCCTTTTGCTTATCCAGGTTTTCTGGGCCCGCATTTCCGGCTTCGCTCATTCGCCCGTAAAGCTCCAAAAGGCCGCGTCCGAGGCTGGCCGATTCCTGCTAATAGTCTCGCCCGCGCTGCAATGCGTCGTCAATGTCGCGAGAGGGGCCGATGAGGTGGGAGGCTGGAACAATGACCCGTTCCGGGCTCGTTAGGGCTGCTTCCTTCCGGACCTGACCCGGTTGGCGAGTGGATCGTCCACCACCAACCTCCCGCGTTCCATATCGGCAATTCAGCGATGAAATGCAAGGGTGCATGAGAATCGGACGCCCTTGAGCTCCACCCCTCAATGAATCGCTTGCAGCCCCCGTGCAGCCGCTCTAGCGTTCATGAGTTTGGGAAATAATGCAAGAAACGCTAGGGAAACGCCAATGCTGCCGGGCCTCAAGGCCGGATTCACGCTCGACTCCAGACTGGAGGCGGACAGCGAGCAGCTGATGTGGCTCGGCCTGTGCGAATTGCGCGTGATGAACGACCGCCGCTGGCCATGGCTCATCCTGGTGCCGCAGCGGCCGGGCATCGATGAAATCCACGACCTGACGCCGCTCGACCAGGCGATGCTGACCTTCGAGACCAATATGGTGGCGCAGGCGCTGAAAAGAACCACAGGCTGCACCAAGATAAACACCGGCGCGCTCGGCAACATCGTGCGGCAATTGCATGTCCATGTCATTGCCCGCTCGGAAGGCGATCCGGGCTGGCCGGGCCCGGTCTGGGGGCATGGCATGCGCGAGCCCTATGAGCGCTTCGACCTTCGCCAGTTTGCGCAACAGATAAAGGCAGCGCTATAACGCGCACCGTGTCCATCCCAGAGCCGGATGATTTCAGGTCTGTTCGACCTGAAATCTGAATCCGCCTCTAATCAAAGAAAGAGAGCATGATGTCGTCCGAAAACCGCTTCACACTTTTCGGCATCATGCTCTAGCGTTTTGAGCTTCCATGACCTTTCGCCTGTTTGACGCGCCCTTGCGCGAACCGAGTCAGTTCGTCGGTTTCGCCGGCAACACGATCGACCGACAATCCGAGACCCGCGCCAACGATTCCGTCGAAAAGGCGCTGGCCGATCCCTCGGCACGGCTGTTGCCGATGCATGGTGGCCGGCTGTACCTGAAATTGAACGACGGCCGCTTTGACCCCTGGTTCGACTTGGCTGAAAGCCAGAAGCTGCAGCCATCGCTCGCACAGGGTGTGCTGCTTGGTTTTTCCGAAAGGGGCCCGGTTCTGGCGGTGCCGGTTGGCATTGAGCCGGAGCAGTTGCCGGAGACCATCAAGGCCATCGACTATCGCTCGGTCTATATGCAAGGGCTGATCGACGAAGCCGCGGCGGGCGCGCTGGCGCAAGGGGCCGCCCTGCTCGCCTGGCATGCCAGCCATCGCTTTTGCAGCAAATGCGGCCATGAATCGCAAATGCGCGCGGGCGGCTACAAGCGGCACTGCCCGAACTGCGGTACCGAGCATTTTCCGCGCACCGATCCGGTGGCGATCATGCTGACGGCGACCCGGGAAAAATGTCTGCTCGGCCGTGGCCGGCATTTCGGCCCCGGCATGTACTCAGCGCTGGCGGGCTTCATCGAGCCGGGCGAAACGATCGAGGCGGCGGTGCGCCGCGAAACGCTTGAGGAAGCCGGCATCCGGCTTGGCCGCGTCGTCTACCATGCCAGCCAGCCATGGCCGTTCCCCTATTCGCTGATGATCGGCTGTTTCGGCGAACCGCTCAACGAGGGCATCCAGGCCGATCTCAACGAGCTGGAAGATTGCCGCTGGTTTTTCCGCGACGAGGTGCGCTCTATGCTGGAGAGAACGCACAAGGACAATCTGGTCACGCCGCCGAAAGGCGCGATCGCACATCATTTGATCCGCGCCTGGGTCGACAGCGAGTAAGTAGGGATAACGGGAGCAAGAAATGATCCGCCACACCGTGGTTTTCACCCTGAAGCACCCGCAGTACTCGCTGGAGGAGAAGAGGTTCCTCTCCGACGCCAAGCGCATTCTCAGCGCGATCAAGGGCGTCACCCAGTTCGAGCCGCTACGGCAGGTCAGCCCCAAGAACGACTACCATTTCGGCTTCTCGATGGAGTTCGCCGATCAGGCTGCCTACACGAGATACAATGAGCATCCCGACCACGTTGCCTTCGTCCGCGACCGCTGGATCCCGGAAGTCGAAACCTTCATGGAAATCGACTACGTGCCGCTGACCCTGCTCGTCTAGGCGGCGTCGATAGCCTAGTCGGCGACTTTCCACTGCTCGCGCGACTCGCTGGCCGGATAGACGCCGAGTATCCGCACTTCGCGCGAGAAGAAGCGCAGTTCGTCGAGCGCCAGCTTGACCAGCGGATCATCGGGATGGCCCTCGATGTCGGCGTAAAACAGCGTCGCCGTGAAGGCGCCGAGCTGATAGCTCTCCAGCTTGGTCATGTTGATGCCGTTGGTAGCGAAGCCGCCCATCGCCTTGTAGAGCGCAGCCGGCACGTTGCGGACGCGGAACATGAAGGTCGTCATCATCTTGGTGTCGGCCGAGGGCCGTTCGGCCAATCGCTTGTCCTTGGTCAGGACGACGAAGCGGGTGACGTTGCTGTCAGTGTCCTCGACGTTCCTCTCGATGATGTCGAGCCCGTAGAGTTCCGCGGCGAGAGCCGGCGCGAGCGAGGCCATGGTGCGGTCCTTGAGCTCCGACACCAGCTTGGCCGAACCCGCCGTGTCGCCGGCAATCACCGGCTTCCAGCCATTCTTGCGGATGTATTTGCGGCACTGGCCCAGCGCATGGATATGGCTGTGCACGGTCTTGATCTCTTCGCGCTTGACGCCCGGCAGCACCATCAGCTGGAAGTGGATCGGCAGGAAATACTCGCCGACGATGTGCAGCTTCGATTCCGGCAACAGATGGTGGATGTCGGCGACACGGCCGGCGATGGTGTTTTCGATCGGGATCATGGCGAGGTCGGCCTTGTTGGTCTCGACCGCGTTGAAGGCATCCTCGAAGGTCGGGCACGGCAACGGTTCCATCGAAGGGAACATGTTGCGGCTGGCGGTGTCGGAATTGGCGCCCGGCTCGCCCTGGAAGGATATTCTGTTGGTCTTTTCAGGCATGCCGATATCTCAGGTTGAAAGGATTTGTGGTCTCAGGAAAGAATTTGCCTGGCGCGTTCGAGGTCTTCCGGCGTGTCGACACCAAGCGGCAGCGACTGGACGATCTCGGCGTCGATGCGCATGCCGGCCTCCAGCGCCCGCAGCTGCTCCAGCCGCTCGCGCCGCTCCAGCGGCGACGGTTTTAGCGCGACGAAACGCTCGAGTGCGGTGCGCCGATAGGCGTAGAGGCCGACATGGTGATAGAGCGGCCCCTCGCCCCAGGGCGCGGTGGCGCGGGTGAAATAAAGCGCCCTGAGCCGAGTCGTCGAGATTGGTGAACCAACGATCTTGACGACATTGGGGTTGGTCTTTTCCTCGTCACGGACGATCTCGACGCCGAGCGTGGCAATGTCGACTGCGGCGTTCTCGAACGGCCGCAGCGCTGCCCCGATAATCTCCGGATCGATGGTCGGCAGGTCGCCCTGGACGTTGACGATGGTCTCGACCTTGTGGCCGGGATCGAGCGCGGTCAACGCCTCGAAAATGCGGTCTGAGCCGGATTCATGGTCGATGCGCGTCATCACCGCTTCGAAACCGTGCGCACGCACCGCCTTGGCCACGCTTTGCGTGTCGGTTGCCACTACCACCCGGCCGAGCCCGGCCTCGGCGGCGCGGCGGGCGACATGCACGATCATCGGCGCGCCGGCTATGGCGGCCAGTGGCTTGCCCGGCAGGCGCGTCGAGGCCATGCGGGCCGGGATCAGGATGAGCGTGGACATTGGGGCTGCTGGCGTTTGAAAAGACGATGGGAAAAGTGGCAAAAGGTCTCACTGGAAGCGCCCTTATAGGTGTTGCAACGCTGGAGCAAAAGACCTAGTTTCCGCCCGATTTGACCGGCTCGACGGGGCGGGTCAGGATACCGACGGACGGAGTGGACGATCGGTCCGCCGGAAAAGGGAGCAAGGGGCGCATGGATTCCAACGAAGTCAACAAGCTGCTCGCCGGATTGCTCGGAACCTGTTTCGTCGTTTTCTCGGTCGGTCTTGTGTCTGACGCGCTGTTCGCCTCGCCGGCGCCGGAAAAGCCGGGCTTCGCCATCGAGGCGACCGAGCCAGCCGAAGGCGGCGCTGCCGGACCTGCCGTTGAAGCCAAGCCGATTGCCGACCTGCTGGCCACGGCCAATGTCGAGCAGGGTGCAGCCGTGTTCAAGAAATGCCAGGCTTGCCATTCCGGCGAAAAGGGTGGCCCGAACAAGGTCGGCCCCGATCTGTGGGATCTTATCGACCGCCCGGTGGCCGCGCATGAGGGCTTTGCTTATTCAGCCGGCATGAAGGATTTTTCCAAGGGCGGCACCGAGAAGTGGACGTACGACAACATCAACCACTTCATCACCTCGCCGAAGAAGTTCGTGAAGGGTACGGCGATGGGCTTTGCCGGCCTGCCGAAGGACGAGGACCGCGCCAACGTCATCGCCTATCTGCGCACGCTGTCGGACAGCCCGAAGCCGCTGCCGGCTCCAGGTGCGGCAGCAGATGCCACGGCGCCGGCCAAGCCCGCTGAGGGCGCCGCTCCGGCAAAACCTGCTGAAGGTGCGGCGCCTGCGGCTCCGGCAGCGCCTGCCAAATAACCAAATTGTCATCTCGATGACCTCAGAAAAGCCGGGTTCAGCCCGGCTTTTTTGTTAGGAAAATCGCATATGCGGCGACAAAGCCGGCGCATGGCGGTTTTCACCGGCGTCAAATCATCTAGGATTGCCGGGCATCGCGAAGAGGAGAACGCATGACGGTTGGCCGAACGCTTCTGAGGTCCATGCTGGCAGCAGTCGTTGTCGCTGCCGGGTTGCAGGCGGCCGATGCGGATGAATGGCACACCACCTCTTCGCTGATCGGCCCTTCGAAATACGGCGAGAATTTCCAGCGCTACGATTATGTGAACCCGGACGCGCCGAAGGGCGGAACCTACAATTCGGTGGTTTCCGGCACATTCGACAGCTTCAATCCCTACATCGTGCAGGGCTCGCCGGCGGCCGGCCTGCAGCCATTTGGCGGCGGCCTGCTCTACGACACGCTGATGGACCAGGCGACTGACGAAGGCAGCGTCAGCCACCCGCTCATCGCCGATGCCTACAAGTACCCGACCGACTATTCCTCGGCCACCTACCGGCTCGACCCGCGCGCGAAATGGCATGACGGGCAGCCGATAACCACCGACGACGTGATTTGGTCGTTCCAGGTGCTGAAGGCCAACAGCCCGATGTACAGCCGCTATTTCGAAAACGTCACCGACGCGGTTGCCATCTCGGATCGCGAGGTCGAGTTTCATTTCGACCAGAAGGGCAATCGCGAACTGCCGAAAATTCTCGGCGACCTTGTGGTGCTGCCCAAGCATTGGTGGGAGGGCACCGACGCCAACGGCAAGAAGCGCGACATCACCAAGGGGACTCTGGAACCGCCACTGGGCTCGGCTGCCTACAAGATCGCCAGCTTCAAAGCGGGGTCGGAAATCGTCTGGCAGCGCGTGCCCGACTATTGGGGCGCCAAGCTGGCGGTGAAGATCGGTCGCGAGAATTTCGACACCCAGCATTTCACCTACATTCTTGACGACAACGCCTCCTGGGAGGCGTTCAAGAAGGGCGGCCTCGACGACATCAAGCCGGAAAACAGCTCGAAGCGCTGGGCGACGTTTTACGATTTCGCGGCGATCAAGGCTGGCGACGTGATCAAGCAGGAGTTCAAGACCACGTCGCCCGAGCCGATGCAGGCCTTCATGCTCAACCAGAGACATAAGCTGTTTGCCGATCGGCTGGTCAGGGCCGCGCTCACCTACCCCTTCGATTTCGAATCGATGAACCGCACGCTGTTCTTCGGCTTCAACACCCGCACCCACAGCTATTTCCAGGGCACGGAACTGGCCTCAAGCGGCCTGCCGCAAGGCAAGGAACTGGAAATCCTGGAGAAGTACCGCGACAGGCTGCCACCGGAGCTGTTCACGCAGGAATTCAAGCTGCCGGTCTACGATTCGCCGCAGGCCGAGCGCAAATATCTGAAGCAGGCGGTCGACCTGTTCGCCCAGGCCGGCTGGGTGATCAAGGGCGGCAAGATGGTCAACGCCAAGACCGGCGAGCCATTCAAGTTTGAAATCCTCGGCTCGGGTGAAACCGACCAGGTCATCTCCAGCCCCTGGATCGCCAATCTGCGCAAGATCGGCGTCGATGCGACATTGCGCATCGTCGACCCGAGCCAGTACACCAACCGCGTCAGAAATTTCGATTACGACGTCATCACAGGACAGCTTCAGCAGTCGGAATCGCCCGGCAACGAGCAGCGCGACTTCTGGAGCTCCAAGGCCGCCGACACACCGGCATCGCGCAACTATTCCGGCATCAAGAACCCGGTCGTCGATGCCCTTGTCGACCGCATCATTTTTGCCACGGACCGCGATGACCTCGTCGCCACCACCCATGCGCTCGATCGCGTGTTGCTGTGGAATTACTATGTCGTGCCGCAATACTACCGTGCCGTGGTGTGGCTGGCCTACTGGAACAAGTTCGGCATCCCGGAAAAGCAGCCAGGCTACCGCGGCGCCGACATCGATTCCTGGTGGATCGATGCGGACAAGGAAAAGGCGCTAGCCGCCAAGTACAAGGGCAGCAATTGATGGCGGTGCTCCCTCGCCGCGATTTCCTGGCGCTCGGCGCTGCAGCGACCGCCGCTGCGCTGTTGCCCGGCAAGGCTTTCGCCGCCAGCCCGACCGGCGAGAAACTGCATGGATTGTCCGCTTTCGGCGATCTCAAATACAAACCCGACTTCACCCATCTCGACTATGTCAATGTCGATGCGCCGCAAGGTGGCACTTTCAATTTCCTGCCACGCACCTGGGGCTCCAACCAGACGCCGCTGACCTTCAACACGCTGAATTCGTTCGTTCCCAAAGGCGATTCGCCGCAACGCATGGAGATGTGCTTCGACTCACTGATGGTGAGAGCATTTGACGAGCCTGACGCCGTCTACGGGCTGATCGCCGACGGGGTGACGATTTCCGACGACCGCAACGGTTTCACCTTCTCGCTGCGCCCGCAGGCCCGTTTCCATGACGGCACGCCGCTGACGGCTGAGGACGCCGCCTTTACCTTCAAGCTGCTCAAGGACAAGGGACACCCGGATTATTCGCTGCCGTTGACGCATCTGGATGACGCGATCGCCGTGGATGCCCACACGGTGCAGCTCAACTTCTCCGGCAAGCAGACAAGCCGCACCATCCTCAACGTGGTCGCGTTCCCGATCCTGTCAAAGGCTTTCTACACAGCCAACCCGTTCGATTCCTCGCAGATGAACCCGCCGCTGGGGTCAGCCGCCTACAAGGTCGGCCGCTGGTCGGCAGGGGCCTGGATCGAATATGAGCGTGTGGCCGACTATTGGGGCAACGACCTGCCGGTCAATCGTGGCCAAAACAATTTCGCTCGCATCCGCGTCGAGTTCTACCAGGATCGCAACGCTTCCTTCGAGGCGTTCAAGAAGGGAGAGATCCTCTACAAGGAAGAAGCCGTCTCTCGCATTTGGGCGACGGGTTACGACTTCCCCGCTTTCATTGCCGGCAAGGTGGTGAAACACGAATTCCCGGCCGAAACGATGCCCTCCATGCAGGCCACCGCCGTCAACCAGCGGCGCGAGCAATTCCGCGACCCGCGCGTGCGGCAGGCGATCGGTCTGTGCTTCGACTTCGAATGGACGCGGCGCAATTTCTTTTACGGTTCCTATGAGCGCTCGCAATCCTGCTTCGAGCAATCCGATTTTCGCGCCGAAGGCGTGCCATCGCCGGGGGAATTGGCTCTTCTCGAACCGCTGCGCGACCAGATACCTGCCGAGGCTTTTGGTGAAGCCGTGACCCAAGCCGTGTCGAACGGCTCCGGCCGCGACCGGCAACTGCTTGGCAAAGCGGCCAAGCTCCTGGCTGACGCCGGTTGGAAACGCTCCGGCAATTTCGTCGTGAACGACAAGGGCGGTCGGCTGTCGGCGGAGATCCTTGTCGACGACGAAGTCTTCGAACAGGTTTATTCGCCCTGGGTCGAAAACATGAAGGCGGTCGGCATCGATGCCTCGATCCGGCTGGTCGATGCGGCGCAGTATCAGCTGCGGCAGAATTTGTTCGACTACGATCTTATCTCGGTTGCGGCCCGGTTTCCGGCGACACCAACCCGTGACGACCTCGAAACCTTTTTCCACTCGCGAACAGCTACCCTGTCCGGCACACGCAATCTGCCGGGAACATCGAGCCCGGCCATCGACGCCCTGGTCGACGCCGCGGGCGCCGCCGAGGATCGCGAAAGCCTGACAATTGCCATGCGCGCGCTCGACCGGGTCTTGCGTGCACGACGCGATTGGATTCCAAGTTGGTTCCTGGCGAATCACCGAAGCGCCTATTGGGACATGTTCGGTTTTCCCGAGCGGAAACCCGATTTCGACTTTCCGGTCGAAGCGCTGTGGTGGGTCGACAAGGGCAAGGCGGCAAAAATTGGCAAAGCCTGATATGACCGTTCGTGCAGGATTGGCGGCCTGATGGGCGCCTACATACTGCGCCGCATTCTGCTGATGATCCCGACCCTGTTCGGCATCATGGCGGTCGCTTTCGTCGTCACTCAATTCGCACCGGGCGGACCGGTCGAGCAGGTCATCGCCAGCCTGACCAACCAGGGCGGCAGCGACCGCCTCGGCAGCGGCGGCGGCGATGCAGGAGGTGGCGGCAATTTCGATGTGGCCGGCGACGTCGGCTCGAAATACCGCGGCGCGCAAGGACTCGATCCCGAGTTCATCAAGAAGCTGGAAAAGCAGTTCGGCTTCGACAAGCCACCTCTCGAACGCTTCGGCATGATGCTGTGGAACTACGCGCGCTTCGATTTCGGCGACAGCTATTTCCGTGACATCTCGGTGCTGAACCTGATCCTGGAGAAAATGCCGGTATCGATCTCGCTCGGATTGTGGATCACGCTTTTGTCCTATCTGATCTCGATCCCGCTCGGCATCCGCAAGGCGGTCAAGGACGGCTCCGCCTTCGACGTCTGGACCAGCGGCGTGATCATCGTGGGCTATGCCATACCGGCCTTCCTGTTCGGCATATTGCTGATGGTGCTTTTCGCGGGCGGCTCGTTCTGGGACTGGTTCCCGTTGCGCGGCATCGTCTCCGACAATTGGGACCAGTTGTCGTGGCCGGACAAGATCGTCGACTATTTCTGGCACATGACCTTGCCGCTGACGGCGCTGGTGCTGTCGGCCTTTGCCACGACGACGTTGCTGACCAAGAACTCCTTCCTGGAAGAGATCCGCAAACAGTATGTGGTGACGGCCCGCGCCAAGGGTCTGTCGGAGTGGCGGGTGCTTTACGGACATGTGTTCCGCAACGCCATGCTGATCGTCATTGCCGGTTTTCCCGCCGCCTTCATCTCGGCCTTCTTCACCGGCTCGCTTTTGATCGAGAACATTTTTTCCCTCGATGGTCTCGGGCTGCTCGGCTTCAGGTCGGTGTTGGCGCGTGATTATCCGGTCGTGTTCGCCAACCTCTATATATTCTCGCTGCTTGGCCTGTTCGTGACGCTGCTGTCCGACCTGATCTACACATGGGTCGATCCGCGCATCGATTTCGAGCGGAGAGACGTCTGATGACGCAGGCCGCAGCCGAGACGGCACCGACAAGGATCGCGCGGCCCTGGCTGTCGCCGCTCAACAGGCGGCGTTGGCAGAACTTCAAGGCCAACCGGCGCGGCTACTGGTCGTTGTGGATATTCCTCGCTCTGTTCGTGCTGTCGCTGTTTGCCGAACTGATCGCCAACGACAGGCCGATCGTCGCCTACTACAAGGGCGAGATCCTGTTCCCAGTGGCGGTCGCCTACCCCGAAGAAAAATTCGGCGGTTTCTACGCCGTCACCGACTATCGCGACCCGGTCATCCGCGACGAGATCAACGCCAATGGCTGGATGATTTGGCCGCCGATCCGCTATTCCTACCGCACCGTCAACAATGCGATCCCCGACGCAGCTCCGGCAAAACCGTCATGGGAATACGACGCGCAGAAGCGATGCAGCCAGTATCCGCAGGGCGCCGCCGATCCTGATTGCATTGTCGGCAACTGGAACTGGCTGGGTACCGACGACCAGGCGCGCGACGTGCTGGCGCGCATCATCTACGGGTTCAGGATTTCCGTGCTGTTCGGACTGATCCTGACCGCGGGCTCGTCGGTGATCGGCGTCGCGGCCGGCGCGCTGCAAGGCTATTTCGGCGGCTGGACCGACCTTCTGTTTCAGCGCTTCATCGAAATCTGGTCGGCGATACCGCTGCTCTATCTGCTGCTCATCGTCGCCGCCATCTTGCCGCCGGGCTTCTTCATCCTGCTTGGGCTGATGCTGCTGTTCTCCTGGACGTCGCTGGTCAGCGTGGTGCGCGCCGAATTCCTGCGCGCGCGCAACTTCGAATATGTCAATGCGGCCCGCGCGCTTGGCGTGTCCAACCGCACCATCATGCTGCGCCATCTTCTGCCCAACGCCATGGTGGCGACGCTGACCTTCATGCCTTTCCTGGTCAGCGCCTCGATCTCGACGCTGACCTCACTCGACTATCTCGGCTTCGGCCTGCCGCCAGGCACCGCTTCGCTCGGCGAGTTGCTCAAACAGGCGCAAAGCAATCTCAACGCTCCCTGGCTTGGCATATCCGGCTTCGTCGTCATCTCGCTGATGCTGTCGCTGCTGGTGTTCATCGGCGAAGCCACGCGCGACGCGTTCGATCCGCGCAAGGCGTTCCGATGAGCGAACCCCTGCTCTCCGTCCGCGATCTCAGCGTTGCCTTCACGCAAGGCGGCAACCAGTCGATTGCGGTCGACCACATTTCTTTCGACCTTGCGAAGGGCGAGACGGTGGCACTGGTCGGCGAATCCGGCTCCGGCAAGTCGGTGTCAGCGCTGTCGGTGCTGAAGCTGTTGCCCTACCCGACGGCCAGCCACCCCTCGGGCAAGGTCCTGTTCCAGGGCGCCGACCTGCTGGCCATGAACGAAAAGCAGCTGCGCAGCGTGCGCGGCAACAAGATCACCATGATCTTCCAGGAGCCGATGACCTCACTCAATCCGCTGCATACGATCGAGCAGCAGATCGTCGAGATCCTGGCGCTGCACCAGGGCATGGGCGACCGCCAGGCCAAGGCGCGCACACTGGCGCTGCTCAACGAGGTCGGCATACGCGAGCCGGAAAAGCGGCTCGACGCCTTTCCGCACCAGCTGTCCGGCGGCCAGCGCCAGCGCGTCATGATCGCCATGGCGCTGGCCAACGAACCGGAACTGCTGATCGCCGACGAACCGACGACGGCGCTCGACGTCACCGTGCAGGCGCAGATCCTCGAACTGCTGGCGGGGCTGAAGAGCCGCAAGGGCATGTCGATGCTGTTCATCACCCAT
Source organism: Mesorhizobium neociceri (assembly GCF_013520985.1). GTDB lineage: Bacteria > Pseudomonadota > Alphaproteobacteria > Rhizobiales > Rhizobiaceae > Mesorhizobium > Mesorhizobium neociceri. The sequence goes on from NZ_JACDTY010000002.1 coordinate 261,722, forward strand.
GATCTCGGCATCGTCCGCAAGATCGCCGACCGCGTCTGCGTGATGACCAAGGGCAAGATCGTCGAGACCGGGCCGACCAAGGAGATCTTCGCCAACCCGCAGCACGCCTATACCAAGCACCTTCTGGCCGCCGAGCCGAAAGGCAAGCCGCCGGCCGCAAACGCCACCGCCAAACCTGTGATGACCGGCAAGGACATCAAAGTCTGGTTTCCGATCAAGAAGGGTTTCTTCCGCACCACCGTCGACAATGTGAAGGCGGTCGACGGCATCGACGTCACCGTGCGCGCCGGCCAAACACTCGGCGTCGTCGGCGAGTCCGGTTCGGGCAAGACGACGCTCGGCCTGGCGCTGGCGCGGATGATCTCGTCGACCGGCACCATTCAGTTCAACGGCAGCGACATCAACCAGCTGACCTTCAACGCCATGCGGCCGCTGCGGCGCGAGTTGCAGATCGTCTTCCAGGATCCGTTCGGCTCACTCAGCCCGCGCATGTCGGTGTCCGAGATCATCGAGGAAGGTCTGAAGATCCACGAGCCGAAGCTGTCGCCCGACCAGCGCGACGACAAGGTGGTCGCCGTCCTGAAAGAGGTCGGGCTCGATCCCGCAACCAGGAACCGCTACCCGCATGAATTCTCCGGCGGCCAGCGCCAGCGCGTCGCCATTGCGCGCGCCATGGTGCTCAATCCGCGCTTCGTCATGCTGGATGAGCCGACCTCGGCGCTCGACATGAGTGTACAGGCGCAAGTGGTCGACCTACTGCGCAACCTGCAGGCCAAGCACGACCTTGCCTATCTGTTCATCAGCCACGATCTGAAAGTCATTCGCGCCCTTGCCAACGACGTCATCGTCATGCGCAATGGCAAGATCGTCGAAGCCGGTCCTTCCGAACAGATTTTCGAGCGGCCGCAGACTGATTATACCAAGGCGCTGATCTCGGCCGCGTTCAGAATCGAGACGGCGCCGGTCGGTATCGTCAGCGAATAACAGGGAATACAATCCGCAAATGGAAAAAGGCAAAATCCTGCTTGCCGTCACCGGCTTTCATCCGCAGCGCTGGCGCGAGCTGCTGTCAGCCGAGCGTGAGGTGGTGCTGGAGCCTGACGGCGCCTCTGACCCATCGATCACCTATGCGGTGGTGTGGAAGCAGAAGCCGAACCTCCTGAAGTCTCTGCCCAATCTGCGCGCCATCTTCTCGATCGGCGCCGGTGTCGACCACATCTTCGCCGACCCCGGCCTGCCCGATGTGCCGATCGTCAAGGTGGTCGCTGATAACCTTACCCAGTACATGACCGAATATGTCGTCTGGCGGGTGCTCGACCATCATCGTCAAGGCATGCTCTACCGGGCGCAGCAGCCGAAGAAGATCTGGCACGAACCGCCGCAACGGCCGGCCGGCGACATCTCGGTCGGCATTATGGGGCTCGGCAATCTCGGCCGCGCGGCGGCGTCGGTGCTCTTGTCGCTTGGCTTTGCCGTCAATGGCTGGTCGCGCAGCGACAAGGCCATGAAAGGTGTTTCGACCTATGCCGGAGAGGCCGGGCTGATCCCGTTCCTCAACGCCACCGACATATTGGTGGTGCTGTTACCGCTGACGCCGGACACACACGGCATCATCAACCACGGCGTGCTGAAGGAATTGCGCAAGCGCAATGGCCTCGGCGGCTCGGTACTGATCAATGCCGGGCGCGGCCGGTTGCAGAAGGACGCCGACATTTTGCGCGCGCTGGATGACGGCACGCTGAAGGAGGCGAGCCTCGACGTGTTCGAGGTTGAGCCGCTGCCGAAGACCAGCCCGCTTTGGGGCCATCCGAAGGTGTTCGTGACGCCGCATGCGGCGGCAACCTCCGACCCTGTCCACCTGGCGCCGGGCATGCTTCGGCAGATGGATGCTTTCGAGCGCGGCGAAAAGCTCGACAACCTGGTGGACCGCAAGGCCGGGTACTAAGGACTCCGCTGGGCTCAGCTCGGCAGAGCGAACTTCTTCTGCTTGTTGGGCTTGCCGCAGTCGCGACGTTCTATCGAGCGGTTCATGGCGTCGATCTTGCCGCTTGCCAGGTCGGTGTCGCGCTTGCTTTTGGAGCGCATATCCGGCGTGAACGGGCCGAAGCCCATCGCCGGATTGGAGAAGCTCGGCTTGGCGTCCGTCGATAGATGATATTGCTGCGCCAGCCCGTTGCGCTGCGCCAGCAACTGGTCGCAAGGCACGTTGTCATACTGCAGTGACGATTGCACGTCCTGGTCCTGCCGTTCTGACATCGAACTGCCCATGCAGCCGGTCATCGCCAGGCAAGATGCCAAGACCATCATGTTCCAGCGCATCTGTTCCTCCTCAATGCCAAACCGATCGGATCTTTTCTCGGCATATATCCTATCTGATGCCGCGCCAGCCGCAAAAATCCCAGTCACATTTTCGAACAGGACGAGACATCAGCCGGACGACAGCTTCGCCAGCACGGCCAGCCCATCGACCGGCTGGCGGCGATCCCAGCGGATGATGATCGGCTGCATGGACAGGACCGACAGGCCGTTGGCGGTAAGCACCTGTTCGACATAGGCTTGAGAATGGGCGTAGCGGCGCGACGGCCGTAGCGCAAAGCCGGCTTCGCCGGCCGCCTCGCCTTCAGCCGGCGTCTCGACGGAAAAGGCAAACAGGCCATTGCCGGCCAGAATGCCGGCGACGGTCTTCACCACGCCATCGAGTGCACCGACATAGATGAACACGTCGGCGGCCAGCACCAGATCGGCTTTCGGGCCGGCATAGGCGAAATGCTGCAGGTCGGCCTTGGCGAGCAGGTCGTAGACGCCCTTGGCGCGGGCCTTTTTCAGCATGGCGGCGGAGATGTCGTAACCCTCCAGCCGGTCGGCGATCGGCCGCAGTCTTTCGCCCATCAGGCCGGTGCCGCAGCCGAGGTCGAGAGCCAGCGAAAAGCGACCCGGCCTTGCCGTTCGAATGACGCGATCGAGAAACTCTGGCAGCCGGTAGCCGAGTTTATCGACCAGCTCGCCCTCGAAGCTTTCGGCATAGTGGTCGAACAGCGTTTCGACGAAAGCACTGGGCGGAGCCGCGGCAGCCGGCCCCTTGCCGATCAGTTGCAGCTTCAGCGCAGCACCCAGGCGATCCGCCGGATCGAGTTTCAGCGCCATTGCCCAGGCCTGCGCCGCCAGGTCGAGACGCGCGGTCGTTTCCTGCATCTCGCCGAGGCGAAACCAGCCCGCCGCCCATTGCGGCGCCAACTCCAGCGCGCCGAGAAGCAGTTCCGCTGCTGCCGCTGGGTCGCCCGAGCCGAACAACATCTCGGCATAGTCGGCGCGGCGGTCGGTGGTCAGGTCGCCGGACGAGGTTTTCAGCGGTTGCATGGCGATGGGTCCGCCGGCTGATGCGGCCGGTGGCTGGCTGTAGGACGAGTCAGCAGTCTCTTGCAACAGGCTTCCCGCGCCGCAATTAGCCACTATCTTGACGGGATGCGCGCCAGCGACCTGCTTCACCCCCGGCCCGAAGGCCTTTATTGCCCGCCCGGCGATTTCTTCATCGACCCGGTGCGGCCGGTCAACCGGGCTCTGATCACGCATGGCCATTCCGATCATGCCCGCTCCGGCCACCGCTCGGTGCTGGCGACCCAGCAGACGCTCGACATCATGGGGCTGCGCTATGGCGAGGACTTTGCGGGGACAACGCAGGCCGCGATACTCGGCGAGGCGATGGCGCTGAACGATGTCACCGTCACCTTTCATCCGGCCGGCCATGTGCTGGGCTCGGCGCAGATCGCGGTCAAGCACAAGGGCAAACGCATCGTCGCTTCCGGCGACTACAAGCGCCAGAAGGACGCAACCTGCGCTCCGTTCGAGCCGGTCCAATGCGACGTGTTCATCACCGAAGCGACCTTCGGCCTGCCGGTATTCCGCCATCCGCCCGACACGGAAGAAATCGCTCGCCTGCTTAGATCAGCGGCGCAGTTTCCCGAGCGGTCGCATCTGGTCGGCGCCTATGCGCTGGGCAAGGCGCAGCGGGTGATGCGGCTGCTGCGCGATGCCGGCTACGACAAGCCTATCTATATCCACGGCGCGCTGGCCAAGCTCAGCGAATATTACCAGAGCCGCCAGGGCATCGACCTCGGCCAGCTGGAGCCGGCAACCGTCGACAGCGGCGGCAAGCAGGATTTCACTGGGGCAATCGTCGTCGGCCCACCATCGGCGTTTGCCGACCGCTGGGCGCGCCGCTTTCCCGATCCAATCTCGTGCTTTGCGTCGGGCTGGATGCGCATTCGCCAGCGCGCCAAGCAAGGCGGCGTCGAACTGCCACTGATCATCTCCGACCACGCCGACTGGGACGAACTGACCGCCACCATCAAGGAAACCGGCGCCGGTGAAATCTGGGTGACGCATGGCCGCGAGGAAGCGCTGGTGCGTTGGTGCGAACTCGAAGGCATCGCGGCGCGGCCGCTGCATCTGGTCGGCTATGAGGACGAGGGCGATTGATGGGAATTGCCAGCGCCGCGATCCTTCACACCCCCCTCTGGCCTGCCGGCCATCTCCCCCGCAAGGGGGGAGATCGGATGTCGCCTCGGCTTTCGCCAGCCACCAACGTCGCAAGACAGGCGGCGAGTTCAAAGCTGCCAATCTCCCCCCTTGCGGGGGAGATGTCCGGCAGGACCGAGGGGGGTGTGCCGAAGCGCCAATCACGACGTGTGGCCCACCCATGAACCGCTTCGCCGAACTCCTGGACCGCCTGGTGCTGACGCCATCGCGCAACGGCAAGCTGACGCTGCTGGTCGACTACTTTCGCACTGTCGAGGACCCCGATCGCGGCCTGGCGCTGGCCGCGATCACTGGCGATCTCAACATCGCGGCGGTCAAGCCGGCTATGCTGCGTACGCTGGTCACCGAGCGCATGGACCCGGTGCTGTTCGGCTATTCCTACGACTATGTCGGCGATCTCGCCGAAACCGTCTCGTTGGTCTGGCCGCAGACGCCGGGACATATCCCCAACCGGCAGCCGACGCTTGGCGATGTCGTGGCGAAGCTGCAGACGGCAAGCCGCTCCGACGGGCCGAAGGTGCTGGCCGGGCTGCTCGACAGCGCCGGCATTTCGGCGCGCTTTGCCATCATCAAGCTGGTCACCGGCGGCTTGCGCATCGGCGTTTCGGCGCGACTGGCCAAACAGGCGCTGGCCGATTTCGGCAAAGTCGACGTCGCCGAGATCGAAGAGCTGTGGCACGGGCTGACGCCACCTTACATCTCGCTGTTCGCCTGGCTGGAGGGCAAAGCCGGAAAGCCCGAGCGGACGGCGCTTGCCCTGTTCAGCCCGGTGATGCTGTCGAACCCGGTCGGTGACGGCGATCTCGAAAAGCTCGATCCGGCCGACTATGCGGCGGAATGGAAATGGGATGGCATCCGCGTCCAGGCGGTATGCGAAGGCGGCGTCCGCCGGCTCTATTCGCGCACTGGCGATGATGTATCCGGCGCCTTTCCCGATCTCGCCCAGGCGATGAATTTTTCCGCCGCGCTCGACGGCGAGTTGCTGGTCGGCGAGCCCGCGGCGACCGGTACGTTTTCGGACCTACAGCAGCGGCTGAACCGCAAGAGCGTGACGCCGAAGATACAGCAGCAGTACCCGGCCTTCATGCGCTGCTACGATGTACTGCAGATCGGCGGCGAGGATTTGCGCGCATTGCCCTTTCGCGAGCGACGAATTCGTCTCGAGGCCTTCATCAGAACGCTCGACCCCAGCCGCTTCGATCTCTCGCCACTGGTCGATTTCGCCGATTGGCCGGCGCTGGAGGAATTGCGGCGGGCGCCGCCGCATCCGATCATCGAAGGCGTGATGCTGAAACGCTGGGATTCACCCTATCTCGCGGGACGGCCGAAAGGCCCGTGGTTCAAATGGAAACGCGATCCGCACACGGTCGATGCGGTGCTGATGTATGCGCAGCGCGGCCATGGCAAGCGCTCCAGCTTCTACTCGGACTACACGTTCGGCGTCTGGTCTGGGCCCGAAGGCGCGGAGGAACTGGTGCCGGTCGGCAAGGCCTATTTCGGTTTCACCGACGAGGAGCTGAAGCAGATCGACAAATATGTCAGGGACAATACGGTCGAGCGTTTCGGCCCGGTGCGCTCGGTGCGCGCCGACCGCAAGCAGGGCCTGGTGCTCGAGGTGGCGTTCGAAGGTCTCAACCGCTCGACCCGGCACAAATCCGGCGTCGCGATGCGATTTCCCCGTATTTCACGGCTGCGCTGGGACAAGCCGACAGCCGAAGCCGACCGCATCGAAACGCTACAGGAACTTCTCGATCGCTAGGCGTAATTCAGAACCGACAGTGCCAACCCAGGCCGGGCTCACGGTTCGATCGAGACGCGGATCTCGTAGATGTCGACCGCCTTGCCCTGCTTGTCGAAGTCGGAGTTGATGGCGATGCTGCCGGCCGCACCCGGGGGCTTGTCGGGGAACTTCACGTCGAACAAATATTCGTTGCGCTGCTGTCCAACGGCATAGCGCTTGCGGCCGCAGTCGCCGAGGTCGCCGAAGTTGCAGTCGACGGAAATCTGCGTGTCCTTGCCGTCCTCGGCGCGGGCGACGATATCGAACACGGCATGCTTGCCGGCAAGCTTCTCGAGCACACCCTGCCCGACATCGAAGCTGATGGCCGAGCCGGAAGCGCCGGAGCGGATGCGCAGGAAGGAACCTGTATCGTCTTGCACGACATCGGCCTTGGCGTCGGAGGGCGTCGCCACATGCGTCGGATCGGTGGGCGCAAACACGTTGATCCAGTCACGCGTCTGTTCGGCCGCACCTGGCTGTAGCGGCGCGCCGGGCTGCTGCGGCGCGTTTGTATCGGCCGGCGGCGTGAAATCGTCATCGTCGACCGTCGGCGGCGCCTCGGGCGGGGCCGTGTCGAGTTGCGCCGGCGTCTTGAAGACGCCGGTCTGGACGGCGAAATACAGGCCGATGCCGGCGGCTGCGAGCAAAGTGACGCCGAAGAAGATCGCCGTCAGCGGAAGGCGGCGGCCCCTTATCCGCCGTTCGTCGCGGTCAGGCGCCACTTCCGTCGCGGCCTCGGCCGGCGCGGAATCGGCTATATCGATAGCCGGGGCGCGGGGAAGCGTGGCGTCGGGCATAATGTCGGGGACGACCGGCAGGACGCGTGAGCGCGGCGCGTCGGATGCGTCGGGCCGCACCGGACCGTCTACGATGATCGCCGGCGATGGGCCGGCCACGACGCTTGTCGGGGCATCGACCGCAGGCGCTTCGGCGGCGCCTAGCGCTTGCACGGTATCTTGCGTCTGCACAGCGTCTTGCGTCTGCGCAGCGTCTTGCGTCTGCGCGGCGACATCGGGGACTGCCGGCAGGAATTCGGATTCGATCTCGGCGATCTTTTCCTGCACCGACTTGCGGCGTTTGATGGCGGCTTCCACCGTCACGCCGGGATTGGCCTGAAGGACGCGGTCAAGCGCCGCGAAGGCCGACCTATAGACCCTCTCGCGAAACGCCCGGTCCTCGGCATTGCCTTTCTCGAAGGCGTTGCGGATCGCTTTTTCGATCGCGTCCAAGCGAATTTCCCCTGTCTGTTCGCTCACATTGCCATGATCGTTAGCCGCAGGCGACCAATCAATCAACGGGCGAGCGTCCGCATTCTGCCTTGCAGGCCCGGCTAAAGCCCATTTCGGTACTTTTTGACAATGAAATCAACCTGTTTCACCGACGTCCGGGGCAATTTGAGCGCAATCGGCCGAGACAACCTTGCGCGGCCCAACAACGAAACCGCACGGCGGGTCATTCCGCGCCAACGGGAAACGTCGGGACAAATTGCCGGGTCTCGCCTTGAAATCGCGGTTGCCCATCTTGAATTAGCGGCCGGTTGAGTCTATCACCCAGCCGATCTTGGAGGCCCCGCGCTTCCCGGGCCGCTTTAGCTCAGTTGGTAGAGCACATCATTCGTAATGATGGGGTCAGGTGTTCGAGTCACCTAAGCGGCACCAGTTCCCCATCCGACGCAAGCGCGCGACGGGCCGGTGCAAGGCCAATACACGTCACCCCCTACGCAAACGCCGGTACTTCCTGCCCGCCGCGTCGACATGCGCCATATGGCCGCCGCCACAGGTGCGGATGTCTCCGGTTGTCGGTTCCAGTATCGGCATTGACCGCGCCATCGGGAAGGATTGCGTCGTCAGACGCTTGACCATCGATCATGCTGCATTGCGCAAAATTGATAGTTTCGATTTTTCCGATTATTCTACAATATAAAATTCAATCATGAAATACAACACCTATCTTACTAAGTAACCTTGTTAGTTGCTGATTACATCAGACACTAGAGATTTGCAGCTAGTAATTAAACAAGGTTTTTCCGATACGATACAACTTATCCGATAGCATGGCGCGCACGTGAAAAACCGTCAGCGACGCGACGCATTTGCAAATCATATCCACTTTTAACGCTCACTCACATAAATATTACAGTTCGGTAGATATTTTGTGTTGCACTGCACCATTGCCCGGCTACACCATTTCCTGGGGGATTCAGTACCGGGACGTACGCCGTGGAGGATTCCGCCAAGTTGACCAGCTTGAGTTTTTCGCTGGCCAGTACCGATTTCGAGGCTGCCTCGCGCACAAGGCGCGGGTTTGATGTTGTCGGCGCATTCTCAACGCTTGCAGGCGTCGACCTGTGGCACGGAACGGCGGGCCGCCGGCTTCGTCGGAGATATCAGACCGGCGGAAATGGCTGATGGCGGTCGCGCGCGACAATCAGCTGGACGCGCTTCGCGCCATCGCTGTCACGATGGTTCTCTATTCTCATTTCCTGGCACCCAACGGGTCCTCCTTTTGGGGCCATATCGGCGTGCGGCTGTTCTTCGTGCTGAGCGGCTTCCTGATCACCCGACTGCTGCTCGAAGCCCGCGCCGCGGCCGAATTCGAAGCCGGCCCTGCATTGAGATCCTTCTACATCAGGCGCGCGCTGCGCATATTCCCGCCCTATTTCGCCGTGCTCGGGTTCGTCTGGCTGACCGATCTGGAACAGTCCAGCGGATCGCTCGTCTGGCATGCGCTTTACCTGTCGAATTTCTGGTACGCGCTGCGCAACGAATGGACGCCCTGGCTACTCTGCCATTTCTGGAGCCTGAGCATCGAGGAGCAGTTCTACATCGCCTGGCCGCTGGTCGTGCTTCTTGCACCGCGCCGGCGCGTGGAAGCGATCACTATCGGCGTCATCCTGTTGTCGCTGGCCTATCGCTTCTACTGGCCGATCACCGCCACCCCGGCGCTGGCGCGCGACCTGCTGCCGCCGGCATCGATGGATGCGCTGGCGTTGGGTGCTCTGCTTGCCTGCCGGCGGACCAGAGGCGCCGCCCTGCCGCAATGGATGCGGCTAGGCTGGCCAGCCCTTGCGGCCATCTTCCTGGCGATTGAGTGGCTTGTCCCGGCGCCGGCCGATCCCATGCTGGAATGGGCCCGCTGGGCGCTGCTGCAGATCCTGCCCCTGGTGCCGCTGGTGGCCGTTGTCGCCGCCTGTTCAGCCGGCCTTGGCGGCGCCCTCGGCAGGGTTTTCGAACTGCCGCCGCTGCTGTCACTGGGCCGCATCAGCTACAGCGTCTATCTCTACCATCCGATCCTTCTGTCGCTCGCCGTCAAGTCACAGCCCTGGATTCCGCTCAATGTCTCGGAGCAGGGGCCAGGGCGATTCATGGTCGCGAGCGCCGCCACGATCGCCGTCGCTTCGATCTCGTGGACGGTTTTCGAAAAGCCGCTCAACGGCCTCAAGCGCCGCTTCCCCTATGTCGCGCGCCACCGCTCCCAGGCACGCGCCGGCGATGCCGGCTGGCTCGGCAGGGCGGCGGACGCCTATCCCAGTGGATCCCCCGATGGCCGCGCCGCGCTCGATCTCCAGCGAACGGATGCGCAGAGATGACCGCCGCGCCGCTCGTCTCCGTCCTGCTGCCGGTCTACAATGCCGAGCCTTATCTCGCCGCTGCGCTGGGGAGCATTCTGCGGCAAGACTACGATCGCCTGGAGGTCATCGCTATCGATGACGGGTCGACCGACAATTCACTCGAGATCCTCGAACGATACCGCCGGGCCGACAATCGCGTTTCTGTCATCTCACGTGAAAACCGCGGCCTCGTCGCCACCCTCAATGAAGGGCTCCGACTGGCCCAGGGCGAGCTGGTTGCGCGAATGGATGCGGACGATGTCGCCTATCCCTGGCGCCTCTCGCGCCAGGTGGCACTGTTCGAGCGGCAGCCCGAGCTCGGCTTCTGCGGCGCCTGCGTCGATACCTTGCTTCACGGCCGTATCGCCAAGGGCAGGCTCGACCCGGTGTTCCGGCTCGGCCGGCTCGACATATTGTCGATGTTCTTTACGATATTCATGCATCCGACGGTGGTCTACAACAGGAAGGTCATAGGGACCGACGATCTTTATTACGATCCAAACTACAGGCACGCCGAGGATTTCGATCTCTTCAGGCGGCTTGCTGGCCGTTTCCCGGCGACCATGTTGCCCGAGAACCTGCTCGTCTATCGCATCCATGCGGGAAGCGTGACCATGCGGCATGCCAAGGAAATGCGCAGGACGCATTTGCGGATCGTGGCCGAAAATCTCGAGCGTGAGGGGCTCGCGGAAGCCACCGCGGATCTGCGCGACATCGGCGAAGCCGTCTCGTTCGACACAGTTGCGCGCGCAGCCGATTTCATCCGTGCGCTGGAAGAGCGGATTTCGGCGCTGCCGGCCGGCACACGGCCAAGCTTCGAGGCCGGCGCGCTGAACCTGTTCTATTTCCTCTACCAGCTCGTCAGCGACGAAAGAGAGCCGCCGCTGACGCACGAATTGCTCACGCGGACGGCGAGGTGGAACTTCATCCGGCGCCGCGAACAATATGCGCTGCGTCCCGGCGTCTGGGCGCCCTGGCTCAGCCTGGCCTCGATAGCGGCCGGAAAGCGGGCGGACGCGGTGGCGTACTTCTTCAAAACCACGCCTGCCGAAGCGGTGCTGGCGCGTTATCAGCGGGGACTGGTATGACCGACAGGCCCCACCCGCTCCTGCGCGATCACCCGTCTGCGAGTGCGCCTGTCCCGGCATCTCCCCGATCGGAGCGGCCGTCGCCCGAGGTCAGCTTCATCGTCTGCACGCGCGACCGCGCCGCTGTACTGGAGGCCTGCATAGCGTCAATCCAGGCTGCATGCCGGGCGCACGCCGCCTTCGCGGCTGAGTTGGTGGTGGTCGACAATGGTTCACGGGACGGCACGTCAAAGCGGCTGGCCGGTATCGCCGAAACATCAGACATCCCAGTCACAGCCGTCTCGGAGACTCGCCCCGGACTGGCCGCTGCCCGCAATGCCGGATTGGCGCGAGCGCGAGGCCGCGTGCTGGTCTTCATCGACGATGACTGCAAGCTCGATCGCGACTATCTCCTCGACCTCGAGCGGCACTACCGGAGCGGCGAGAAGTGGCTGATCCGCGGCGGCCGAGTCGAGCTCGGCGATGCCCGGGACCTGCCCTTCACCATCAAGCGCTGCGAGGCACGCGAGCGGCTGACCCCAGCGGTCCACCCGGGCGGCTTCGTGCTCGGCTGCAACATGACCATGCACCGCGACGTCGCGGCCCGCATCGGGCCGTTCGACGAACGCTTCGGCGCTGGCGGCCCGCTACGCTCGGCTGAGGATACGGATTATCTCGTGCGGGCAATGCTGCTTGGCATGCCGGTCGAGTATGTGCCCGACATGACGGTCCTGCATCATCACGGGCGGCGAGACCGCAAATCGATCGACAGGCTGCACCGCGACTATAGCCTCGGTAATGGTGCGCTGTGCCTGAAACATGTCCGCCACGCCCCTTGGCTGCTTCGCCATGTCTATTGGTCAGCGCGGGCCGCGTTCAAGGAACTGGCGGGCCGTCCTCGCTTCGACCGCGACCTCGATCTGTCGCACTGGCCTATTGTCGTCATGAATCTGGCAGGTGCCGCCAGATTTGCGTTGCTCGTCATGATGGGATGGCCAAAACGGCTGCCGCCACGCCAGGACCGGCAAGCCAGCGAAGCCAATGCGGAGGCCAGAGCGCGATAATGTCACTGATTCCATCAGCCCTGCCAATGCTGCGCCGCGCGCTTGGGGGCAGGCTGTTGCGGCTCGTTCCCGTCGTGGTGGGGCTCGGGCTTGCGGGCGCCGCGCTGGAAGGCCTCGGCATCGGCCTCATCATTCCGCTGCTCGGCATCATTATGGGGCATGGCGAAACGTCGGGCATGGCCGGTTTCTCCGCCCTCCTCCAGCAGGCTGGAGCGGACCTCGGCGAGCGCGAGCGGCTGATCGCCATTTCGGCCGCGATCCTCGGTTCGATCGTGCTGAAGAATGTCTTTGCCTTCGCCAACACGCTGCTGACCAGCTTCATCTACGGCAAGGCAGGTTATTCGATCCGCAGCGCACTGTCGGAGCAGTTGCTCAGGGTCGGCTACCCCTTTTTCCTGCAGCAAAGCCCCGGACGGCTGCTCAACATCATCTCCAACGAATCCTGGCGAGCGTCCGACGCTATCCAGGCCCTGCTCGGCGCGATCGTCAGTGCCTCGGCCGCCGTCATCCTGCTCGCCTTCCTCCTTCTCCTGTCCTGGCAGATGACGCTGCTGGTGACGCTGGGGCTGGCGCTTGTCCAGCTGGCGCACGGGGTTTTGTCGTCCAATCTGAAGGCGCCGAGCCGCAGCGTCGTCTCGCGCAACAGCGCACTCGCGTCGCAGATGCTGCATCTGGTGCATGCTGGGCGCCTGATCCGCATCTTCGGGCAGGAGAACCACGAAAAGGCGGTTTTCGCCAAAGCGTCCGACGGGGTGCGGCGGGCGGCTTTCGTGCTTTCAATCCGCCAGGGCGTCTTGCCGCCACTGACCGAGGTGTTGCACGCGATGCTGTTCCTGGCGGTGGTGATCGGAGCCTGGCTGGCAAATGTGAGCTTCCCGCTGACCGTCGCCTTCCTCATCCTGCTCTACCGGCTGCAGCCGCATATGCGGGCCTTGCAGATGTCGTGGAGTCAGCTGCAAGGCATGAGCGGCTCGCTGGAGGAGGTGCAATGGCTGCTCGATCCTTCCGACAAGCCCGAGGCGCCGCAGGGCAGCCTGCCGTTCGACGGCTTGCGCCAAGGGATCAGCTTCGATGATGTGAGCTTCGCCTATTCCGGTCCCCTGTCCGGCCCCGACACGCGCGAGGCGGTGCTGCATCAGGCGGTGTTCGACATCCGCAGCGGCCGCTCGACGGCGCTGATCGGCCGCTCGGGCGCCGGCAAGACGACCATCGTCAATCTCCTGTGCCGCTTCGTCAAACCCGACAGCGGCAGGATCCTCGTCGATGGGGCACCGCTCGGTGAAATCGACCCAAGCCAGTGGCTGCGGAACATTGCGCTGGCCAGCCAGGAGCTGGAATTGGTCGACGGCACCATTTTTGAAAACATTGTCTACGGCCACGACGCGGCGTCGGCCAGCGACGCCATGCGCGCCGCAAGGTTGGCCGAGGCACATGAATTCATCGAGCACCTGCCGCGGGGTTATGCGACACTGGTCGGATACCGGGGCATCAACCTGTCAGCCGGACAAAGGCAAAGGATCGCGCTGGCGCGGGCGCTGGTGCGCGATCCCGATATCCTCATCCTCGACGAAGCCACCAGTGCGGTGGATGGGTTGTCGGAAGCCGCTATTGTCGAGACGCTGAAGTCGCGGGCCGGCCGCCGCACCACCATTGTCATCAGCCATCACCACAGCACCATCTCGTTCTGCGACGACGTGGTGATCTTGAGCCGCGGTCGGGTGAAGAAACAGGCCGCCTTCGCAACGCTGGCAAAGCTCAGCATGGACGAGCTTTACCAGCACGGAGCGGGTGAGTGATGGGGCGCACCCGAATCTGCGACGCGGACTTGCGCGCGGCAGCTCGCGGATTGCGATCAATCCTGCCGGCAAACCACCGCCGCGACGCATTTCCGATTTTGCAAAAGCAATTGCCAGGGAGAGGTCAGGCGGCCTTTTTCTTGGCCAACCTGGCCTTGATCGAGGCTACGTCGGCGCGCGGCGTCGCGGCGAACAGCGTCCTCGTGTAGCTGTGCTTGGGGTCGGCAAAGACCTCCTCGCGCGCGCCGTATTCGACGGCTTCGCCGAAATACATCACCATCACATCGTCGGCGATGTAGCGCACGACAGACAGATCGTGGCTGATGAAGACATAGGTCAGCTGGAATTCGTCCTGCAGGTCGGCGAGCAGATTGAGCACCTGCGCCTGCACCGACAGATCGAGCGCGGAGACCGGCTCGTCGAGCACCAGCAGGCTTGGGTTGAGCATCAGCGCGCGGGCGATCGCGATGCGCTGGCGCTGGCCGCCCGAGAACATATGCGGGTAGCGATTGTAGTGTTCGGTCCCGAGGCCGACCTTCTTCAGCATCTTCATGGCCAGGTCGCGCCGTTCTTCGGCCGGCTTGTCGGTGTTGATGAGCAGCGGCTCGCCCAGCACATCGCCGATCTTCTGGCGCGGATTGAGCGATCCGTAAGGGTTCTGGAAAACGATCTGCACCTTGCGGCGCATCTCCTTGGTCAGGCCATTCCTGGCGATGTCGACCTTGTTGCCGTCGATGAACAGCTCACCCGACGTCGCCGGATCGATCAGCGTGATGATGCGCGCCAGCGTGGACTTGCCGCAACCGCTTTCACCGACGATGGCCAGCGTCTTGCCCTTGTCGACGCTGAACGAGACGCCCTTGACCGCATGCACGGTGCGCGCGCCGCGAAACAGGCCACCGCCGACATGATAGTCGCGCTTGATGTTCTTGCCTTCGACGACCTTGATGCTCATCAGGCGACTCCGGCGGCAGGTTCGAACAACATGTCGGAGACGGTCGGCAATCGGTCGCCGACAGCATTTTCCGGCAGCGCCGACAAAAGCGCACGGGTGTAGTTGCTCTTTGGCGATTCAAACAGCGACAGCACGTCGGCCTCTTCCATCTTGCGGCCCTTGTACTGGACGATGACGCGGTCGGCGGTCTCAGCCACGACGCCCATATTGTGGGTAATCATGATCAGGCCCATGCCGTATTTGACCTGCAGCGACACCAGCAGATCGAGGATCTGCTTCTGGATGGTGACGTCGAGCGCGGTGGTCGGCTCGTCGGCGATCAGAAGCTTTGGATTGCAGGCGATGGCGATGGCGATCATGACGCGCTGGCACTGGCCGCCCGACATCTGGTGCGGGAACGAGTTCAGCCGTTCGGCCGGCTCGGCAATGCCGACCTGCGTCAGCAGCTCGATGGCCCGCTCCCGACGCTGGGCTTTATCCATGCCCATATGGAAGCGCAGCACTTCCTCGATCTGGAAGCCGACGGTGAAGCAGGGGTTGAGGCTGGCCATCGGCTCCTGGAAGATCATCGACATGTCCTTGCCGACAATCTTGCGGCGCTCGGCCGGGGTCATCTTCAGAAGGTCACGGCCATTGAAGCTCATCTCGTCGGCAGTGACCGTCGCCGTCCACGGCAACAGGCCCATCACAGCCAGCATCGACACCGACTTGCCGGAGCCGGATTCGCCGACGATGGCCAGCACTTCACGCTCGTTGACATGCAGCGAGACGCCGTCGACGGCGCGGAACGGGCCGGATGCGGTCTGGAACTCGACGACGAGATTGCGGATGTCGAGCAGCGCCATCACGACCTCCTCAGCTTCGGATCGAGCGCATCGCGCAGACCGTCGCCAACCAGGTTGATGGCAAGCACGGTGATGAGGATGGCCAGACCAGGGAAGGTCACCACCCACCAGGCACGCAGGATGAATTCCCGTGCCGAAGCGAGCATGGTTCCCCATTCCGGTGTCGGCGGCTGCGCACCAAGGCCGAGGAAGCCGAGGGCGGCCGCCTCGAGGATGGCGTTGGAGAAGGACAGCGTGCCCTGAACGATCAGCGGCGCGAGGCAGTTGGGCAGGATGGTGCGCAGCATCAGCCGGATATGCCCAGCGCCCGCAACCTTGGCGGCGATCACATATTCGCGGCCCTTTTCGGCCATGACAGCGGCGCGCACCAGGCGCGCAAAGTGGGGCTGCAGGACAAGCGCGATGGCCAGCATGGCATTGAACAGGCCGGGGCCGAGGATGGTGACCAGAACCAGCGCCAAAAGCAGCGACGGGAAGGCCAGGATCAAATCCATGACGCGCATGATCGCGACGTCGACCCAGCCGCGGAAGTAGCCGGCCAGCAGGCCGAGCGTGATGCCGCCGGTAAGCGCCAGGGTGACGACGACGGCGCCGATGAGCAGCGAGAAGCGCGCGCCATAGAGCAGGCGCGAGAGCATGTCGCGCCCGACCGCGTCGGTACCGAGCAGATACTCGGCGCTGCCGCCTGCCTGCCAGGCCGGCGGCCGCAAGAAAGCGGTCTTGTCCTGGATGTCGGGCGCATAAGGCGCCAGCAGCGGCGCAAAGAGTGCGGCCAGCACCAGCAGGATGAAGACGAACAGGCCGATGACGGCGCCGCGGTTTACCGAGAAATAGTGCCAGAAGGTCCTGAAGCCGGTCAGGCGGTCAGGGTTGCCGGCGGCCATCGGGGCGATTTCGGTGGACTGGCTCATCACGCCGCCCTGATGCGCGGGTTGATGACGGCATAGAGCACGTCGACGATCAGGTTCACGGCCATGACGATAAGGGCGATCAAGAGCAAGCCTGACTGCACGACGACATAGTCGCGCTTGAAGATGGAATCGACCATCCACTTGCCGATACCCGGCCAGGCAAAGATGGTTTCGGTGAGGATGGCGCCGGCGAGCAGCGCGCCGACCTGCAGGCCGATGGTGGTGACCACCGGGATCAGCGCATTGCGCAGCGCGTGCACGCCGATGACGCGGGTCGAGGAAAGACCCTTGGCGCGGGCGGTCCGCACATAGTCCTCGCCCAGCACTTCGAGCATGGCCGAGCGCGTCTGGCGCGCGATGACCGCCAGCGGGATGGTGCCGAGCACGACCGCCGGCAGCACCAGATGGCTCAATGCCGAGCGGAAGGCATCCCATTTGCCGTAGAGCAGGGTGTCGATGGTCATGAAGCCGGTGATCGGCTTGAAGAAGAACTGCAGGCCGATGCGGCCTGAAACCGGGGTCCAGCCGAGATAGCCGGAGAAAAAGATGATCAGCAGCAGACCCCACCAGAAGATCGGCATGGAATAGCCGACAAGGGCGGTGCCCATCAGTCCCTGGTCAAACCACGAGCCGCGTTTGACCGCGGCAAAGATGCCGGCCGGGATGCCCAGCACCATGGCGAAGATCAAGGCGAAAACAGAGAGCTCGATGGTTGCCGGGAAGAGCGTCATAAAATCTTCGATGACCGGACGCTTGGAAGAGATCGAGACGCCGAAATTACCGGTCGCGGCATCGCGGACATAATGCGCATATTGCTGCCAGATCGGCAGATTGTAGCCGAACTGTTCCTTCAGTTCTTCGTAGCGCGCGGGCGACACACCATGCTCGCCGGCCATGGCAAGGATGGGATCGCCGGGCAGCAGCCTGACGAAAGCGAAGGCACAGATGGTGATGCCGATCAGCGTCGGGAGCACCAAGACGATTTTGTTGAGGAGATATCGGAGCATCTTGAAAAGGGGGCGGCGCCTGATTGCGCGCCGCCCGCCTAACAGTTCTATTCGGCCTTGTCGACGCCGTCGAAGCGATGAATGCCGAGCGGGTCCATCATGAAGCCGCTGACATTCTTGCGCACGACTGCGTAGACCTGGCTGTGTGCCAGGAGGAAGGCCGGAGCCTGTTTCTGGAAGACAACCTGCGCCTCTTCGTAGAGCTTGGTGCGTTCGGCCTGGTCGCTGGTCTTCTTGGCCTTCTGGATCAGGTCCTCGAAGTCCTTGTCGCACCAGCTGGAGTAGTTCGACACGCCGATGGCCGAGCAGGCGAACAGCGTGGCGAAGAAGTTGTCCGGATCGCCATTGTCACCGGTCCAGCCGATCTGGAATGCGCCGGGACGGTCCTTCTTCTTGCCTTCCTCGCGGTACTTCGTCCACTCGTAGTTGACGATCTCCGCCTTGACGCCGACCTTGGCCCAGTCGGCCTGGATCAGTTCAGCGGCGCGCGCGAAGTTCGGGTTGTAGGGACGAACGCGATCGGAGGCCCAGAGCTGGATCTCCTTCAACCCGGCATCGGCCAGCACCTTCTTGGCCGCTTCCGGATCATAGGCGTCGGACTTCACGTCCTTGTCCCACGACCACATGGTCGGCGGGATCAGGTTTACCGCCGGAGTGGCGCCGGCGTCCTGGAACAGCGACTTGATGAGCGATTCCCGATCGATCGCCTGGTTGAGCGCATGGCGCACCTCAGGCTTGTCGAGCGGCGGGATGGTGGTGTTGTAGCTCATATAACCGATGTTCAGGCCGGCCTGATCCATCAAGGTCACGTCGTTGTTGGCCTTGATCATGCCGATGTCGGCAGGATTCGGATAGGGCGCGATATCGCATTCGCCGGCGAGCACCTTCTGGATGCGGGCGGTGGCGTCCGGCGTGATGGCGAAGACGAGATCGTCGATCTTTTCCTTGCCCTTGAAGTAATCGGGATTGGCCGCATAACGGATCACCGAATCCAGCTGGTAGTCGACGAACTGGAACGGGCCGGTGCCGATCGGCTTGGTCGAGAAGTCGGCCATCTTGCCGTCTTTTTCCAGCTGGTCGGCATATTCCTTCGACACGATCGAGGCGAAGTCCATGCCGAGATTGGCCAGCATCGGCGCGTTCGGCTCGGTCAGCGTCAGCTTCACGGTGAGGTCATCGACCTTTTCCCACTTGGCGACGTATTTCGGCATGTCCATGCCGGTGTAGTAGTCCCAGGTCAGGTTCGGCAGGTACTTTTCGCCGTTCCAGGGGTTTTCCTTGTTGAACTGGCGATCGAAGGAAAAGACGACGTCGTCAGCATTGAAATCACGCGTCGGCTTGAAGAAATCCGTGGTCTGGAACTTCACACCCGGATGCAGGTGGAAAGTATAGACCAGGCCGTCGTCCGAAATCTCCCATTTGTCGGCGAGGCCGGGCACAACTTCGGTGCCGCCATGCTTGAACTCGACCAGGCGCGAATAAACGGTACGCGACGAGGCATCGAAGTCGTTGCCGCCCGTCGTGGTGCCCGGGTCGAAGTTGGCTGGCGAGGCCTCCGAGCAATAGACCAGCGTCTTGGCATTGGCCACGCCGCCGAGGACGCTTGCAGCCAGCAACGCGGCTGCAAAAGTCAGTTTCTTTTTCATTGAGCACTCCCTGATGTTCTTCCAAGCCCCTCTATCAGGCTCGCGAAGCGCGCATATAAGCACCGTTTTTCCGGCTTTGGAACTCCCTGTTTGCCTACCCCACCGTAAGCAGAAAATATTTCTCGGCTTTTGCTCGATTTCAGAAAGAAATAGCAAAATCTGCTAATCACGGGATTGTTAACGACCGCATTTTTTCATTGATCGCCGGTATCGCTGGAACAATGATCCGCAGGCCTGGGGCCGCTCACGCCCGTCGCGACAAGCAGGTGCCGCAGGCAACAGCGCAGGACAGATTTTGACGGCAAATCTTTGCCGTCCTGCCGTTGGGGCAAGACTTGCACGGCCGCCGATAGTCGCAATAGATAGATGACACGCCGGATTTCCCGGGAATCCGCGACATCGCTGCAGCGGAGGACGCCTCACTATATAGAGGCGGTGCAGCATGGAGCATGCAACGAACGACTGAGGGAGGCTAGAGGTGGCAAAAGCAACAAAGACAACGGCCCCGGCGAAAGCAAAAGCAGGGTCTGCTTCAAAGCCGGCCGCCGCTGCCGCCAAACCGAAAGCGCCTTCGGTCAAAACCGCTCCCGCCGCCAAGCCAAAGGCAACCATCGCGCCGGCGAAGGCAAGCGCCAAGCCGGCAGCGAAACCTGCGACCAAGCCCGCGGCCGCGAGGACAGCACCTGTTGCAAAGCCCGCCGCCAGCGCTGCAGCGAAAACGGCGGCGGCAAAGCCGGCGCCGAGCCCGGCCAAAAAACTGCCGAAGACGCTGACGGCGCTTGCCGCAGGCCTGCCGGAAAAGCCGTGGCTCAAAAGCTATTCGAAAGTCGTGCCGGCCGAGATCGGCACCCTGCCCTACAGTTCGATCGGCGACTTCCTGGTCGGCGCCTGCAAGCAGTTTTCCGGCCAGCCGGCATTCGTGTGCATGGGCAAGTCGATCTCCTACGCCGAACTTGAGCGGCAATCGGCTGCCTTCGGCGCCTATCTGCAGTCGAAGGGCCTGCAGAAGGGCGCACGCGTGGCGCTGATGATGCCGAATGTGCTGCAATATCCGGTGGCGATGATGGCCGTGCTTCGCGCAGGCTATATCGTGGTGAACATCAATCCGCTCTACACGCCGCGCGAGCTCGAACACCAGCTCAAGGATTCCGGCGCGCAGGCGATCGTCATTCTCGAGAATTTCGCCAGCACCCTGGACGCGGTGATCGCCAGGACGGCGGTCAAGCATGTGGTGATTGCGGCGATGGGCGACATGCTCGGCGGCCTCAAGGGCACGATCGTCAACCTCGTCGTGCGGCGGGTGAAGAAGATGGTGCCGGCCTGGTCGCTGCCCGGCCATGTCAAGTTCAATGCGGCCGTGAAGGCCGGCGCCGGCATCGCCTTCAAACCGGCCAAGATGGAAGCCAACGACGTCGCCTTCCTGCAATATACAGGCGGCACCACGGGAATTTCCAAAGGTGCTGTGCTGCTGCACTCCAATGTGTTGTCCAATGTCGCGCAGAACACGCTGTGGCTGCAGGACGCCTACACGATCAAGCCGAAACCGGCGCATCTCAACTTCATTTGCGCGCTGCCGCTCTACCATATCTTCGCGCTGACGGTGAACGCGCTGATGGGCATGCAGCAGGGCGCCCAGAACGTTCTGGTTCCCAATCCGCGCGACATTCCCGGCTTCGTCAAGGAGCTGCAGAAGTACCCGATGCACATCTTCCCGGGTCTCAACACGCTGTTCAACGCACTGCTCAACAATGAGGATTTCCGCAAGCTCGACTTCAAACCGCTGATCATGACGCTGGGCGGCGGTATGGCGGTGCAGAAGGGGGTTGCCGAGCGCTGGAAGGCGTTGACCGGCAACTCGATCACCGAGGGCTACGGGTTGTCGGAGACCTCGCCGGTGGCCACCGCCAACAGGTTCAGCGACAGCAATTTCACCGGCACGATCGGCCTGCCGCTGCCTTCGACCGAGATCGTCATCCGCGACGATGACGGCAACAATCTGCCGCTGGGCGAGGTCGGCGAGATTTGCATCCGCGGGCCGCAGGTGATGGCCGGCTACTGGAACCGGCCGGACGAGACCGCCAAGGTGATGACCAAGGACGGCTTCTTCAAATCCGGCGACATGGGCTTCATGGACGAGCGCGGCTACACCAAGATCGTCGACCGCAAGAAGGACATGATCCTGGTCTCCGGCTTCAACGTCTATCCGAACGAACTCGAGGAAGTCGTCGCGCAGCATCCGGGTGTGCTCGAAGTGGCGGCAATCGGCGTGCCGGACGAGCATTCGGGCGAAGTGCCGAAGCTGTTCGTGGTCAAGAAGGATCCGGCGCTGACCGTCGAGGCGCTGACCGCCTATTGCCGCGAAAACCTGACCGGTTACAAGCGGCCGAAATACATCGAGTTCCGGACCGAACTGCCAAAGACGCCGGTCGGCAAGATTTTGCGCCGGGCGCTGCGGGAATAGATTTGAACGACGAGCGCAGTCGCGATGCAGACAACAATCCGCGTTCCGACGCGGCGACGTTCATCAAGGCGAACATGCGCCTTGCGCCTGTTCCAGCTCTTCCCGAAATCCTGCTCTACACGGCTCATCCAGGCAGCGGCCTAAGGCGGCTTGTCGAGTGGCAGGACCATGGGCCGGAAGACGGCACCGAGGCCAACGAGCCTGAGCCACAGCCACCCTACTGGGCCTATGCTTGGGCCGGCGGCGCGGTGCTTGCGCGCTATATACTCGACCATCCGCAAAGCGTCGCCGGCCGCCGCGTACTCGACCTCGGCGCCGGCTCCGGCCTCGTCGGCATCGCCGCCGCCAAGGCCGGCGCCAGCACAGTGATCGCCGCCGAGATCGACCGCAACGGCGTTGCCGCCATAGGCCTCAATGCCGCGGCGAATGGCGCCGAGATCACCATTGTCGACCAGGACATCATCACGGGCCCGCCGCCGGCGGTCGACCTCGTGCTTGCCGGCGACGTGTTCTACGGCCGGGAGGTCGCTCTGCGGGTTATCCCATTCCTCGACCGCTGTCTGGCGGCCGGCATCGACGTGCTGGTCGGCGATCCCCGTCGCAACGACCTGCCGCTGTCCCGGCTGCGGTTGCTGGCGGAGTATCAGGTGCCGGATTTCGGCGACGCGAAGGGCGCCGAGACCAAGCCGAGCGGGGTGTTTTCGTTTGAGGCGGGAGAGCGCTGGCGCTGAATGAGCGGGTTCGACCGATTCCAGTCAGAGCGCCGACAGCATGCCGGCCTCGTCAAGCCCCATAAGCCTGGAGTAGCCGACCACGCCGGCGGCAAGGATGGCGGTAAGCCGGCGTTCCATTGCTATCTCGCAAGCTCCAGCACCGTCTGCCAGCGCGGAAGGCTGTGCAGCGGCTCGAAGTCAGAGTCTTGCCGAGTCCATGCTTTTGTATCTTGATTGGCGTGCGGAAGCAGGCGCTCCAGGAGATCCAGCGCGCCATCGAATTCGCCGAACAGACAGTAGAGGCAAGCGATATTGTATTGGGTCAGAATATCGTCGGGATCGATGGCGAGCGCCCGCGAGGCCCAATCCCTTGCACGTTCAATGTTGCCAAGGACGGCGAGCGCATTCGCTCCCAAATAGGCAGGTCGTGGATTCTCCGGGTTGCGCGCCAGTTCGCGCTCGGCGCGCTCCACGGTTCTGCGAGCCGCGTCCTTCACCTGTTCTGGCCGCCCCAAGGATCGGTATGCCGCTTGGAGGAAGTTGACGGATTGAAAGTCTTCCGGCTTGATCTCGGCTGCACGCTCGTAATATCGAACGGCCTGCTCGGGCTTTCCCTGCACCAGGAAAGTGCGGGCGTAGAAATAGTGCGCTTCGAAAAGGTTCGGATTGTTGGCGATCGCCAGCTCGAATTCACGCTCTGCTTCGGCGTAGCGCTGGTTGATCGAGAGGGCAAGGCCACGTGAGGCGTGGGCTTCGGCAAGACCGCTCTCGAGGTCCAGCGCTTTGGCACTGTTCGCCAAAATGCCCTCGACGGAGACCTTCTCGTCATAATGAAGGAAGAGAAACGAATCGCAATCGGCAACGCCGGCATAGGCACGAGCGTAGAGCGGATCAAGTTCGATCGCCTTCGCAAACATGCGCTTGGCTAGCACATAATACGACTTCGACCCACGGTGGAAGAACTCGCGCCCTCTCAGATAGTAGGTGTAAGCCTCGACACTCTCGGTCGGCGCCTGCGTGATCGCCTTCTTTTCCTCCGGCAGCAGCCTCACCTTGAGCTGGTCGACAATGGTGTGGGTGATCTCGTCCTGAATCGCGAAGATGTCCGTCAGGTCGCGGTCATAACGATCGGCCCACAGATGCGTGCCGTCCTTGCCGTCGATCAACTGCGCGGTGATGCGCACGCGCTGGCCGGCCTTGCGGACGCTGCCTTCAAGCACCGTTGCGACATTGAAGCGCCGGCTGACCTCCTGCACGTCGACAGACTTGCCCTTGTAGGTGAAAACTGAATTGCGGGCGATCACCGACAGGCCGGAAATCTTTGACAGATCGGTGATGATGTCCTCGGTGATACCGTCGGAGAAATACTCCTGCTCCGGATCGCCGCTCATGTTGTTAAACGGCAGCACGGCGATCGACGGCTTTTCCTTCGCCGGCGCTGGCCTGGCCGACGCTACGCCGTTCGTCGCGCGCGATGGCGGAGCGCCGGCGAAGAGGTCGACGTTGTAGACACGGACCGGCCGGTCAATGTTCTTGAGGGTCTGCTCGCCGGTGTCCTCGAAGGAGAGATCGAGCCGGTTGCCGACATTGTCGCGGACCGAGCCAGAGACGGCTACACCGCCTGGCCTGGCGATGCTCTCGATACGCGCCGCGATGTTGACGCCGTCGCCGTAGATGTCGCTGTCCTCGAAAATGATATCGCCGAGATGGACGCCGATGCGGAACTCGATGCGGCGCTCCTCCGGCACATCGACATTGCGCTCGCGCATCCGGCGCTGGATGTCGGCGGCGCACGCCACTGCGTTCACCACGCTCGGGAACTCGACAAGCATGCCGTCGCCGGTGAGTTTGACGATGCGGCCCTGGTGTTCGGCGATCTTGCCGTCGGCCATCTCGCGCCGATGCGTCTTGAGCGCCGACAGCGTGCCGGCTTCGTCAAGCCCCATCAGCCTGGAATAGCCGACCACGTCGGCGGCCAGTATTGCTGTCAGGCGGCGTTCCATACTCGGTTGCCCCGCATGTTTCAGACGCATACCTTAGCAGTTTCCCCGCGTCGCAAGCAGTTTTTCGCCGACCAGAGGAAGAATACCGGCTTCCGCACAAAGGCAAACGGATAAACCACACCTCGAATGCCCGTTCATGCCGCGATCCGGCTCTATCCCTGCACAGCCAGGCAAAGCTCAGCGCCATCGCGCGGCAGCTCAACGACGCCCCGGAAAGACCTTGCTCGATAAGACCCCGGCGGAGAAGTTCGCTGAGTGCGTTGCAGCGATCGGTTGAACCCGCCACCCATTGCAGACATTAGAGGGCCAGTGCACACTTTGCCAATGCATATTGTCGGACGCATCCCCTGCCCCTCTTGGCCGCAGCACTCGCTCTAGGCGCTTGCTCGACACCTACCATTGCGGGCATGGCCCCGCCTCCCGTCAACGCCTCACCAGCCACTCAACAAATGATCGGCATTATCGCCACGGGGCCGCAAGCTGACTTGGACCGATTGCAGGCCTTTGCCACGAAGAGCGGCTTTCCGAGCAAACAGATGGACGCGCCGGAAGGATGGGAACTCTTCGTCGTATTTCCGCCCGACAGTGACGCCTCTGCCGTTGCAGCCTTTACCGATCGGTTGCGCGGCAGTGAGTTTTCAGCACTTGAGTTTGGGTACGCTATGGCACCTGTGAGCCCGTAACCCCAGGCCTTCCCCGTCAGACCGTCTCCTTGACCCGCGCCGACAGAAAGTCCGGCAAGTCGGCAACAGAATCTAGAACGACATCGGCGATCGCCGTTAGCGATTCACGGGTGCCTGTGCCGGAGAGCACGCCGATCGCCAGTCCGCAGCCACCGGCGCGCGCCATCTCCAGATCGTGACGGTTATCGCCGACCATGGCGATCTCGGCGGGCCTCAGCCCGGTCAGGTCGCAGAAGGCGAGGATCGTGTCCGGCGCCGGTTTCGGATTGGCCACCGCGTCATAGCCATAGGCGGCGTCGAAGAGCTGGGCGACGCCGAGCGTCACCATGGTCTTCTCAGCACCGGCGGTCGAATCATTGGTGGCGACGCCGAGCCGGTAGGCGCGTTTGTGCAGCGCCGTCAGCGCACCGACGATGCCCGGCAGCGCCACCGCCATCGACGAGCCCTGCACCGAGGTGATCTCGTTGAAGCGGGCGACGGCCAGCATCTGGTCCTCGTCGGACAGGCGCGGGAACCACAGCTCGACGACATCCATGTTGGTGCCCGAGGCAAAGATCGAATCCGGTTTGAAGCGCTTGGCGACAAAATCGAAGCCTGCCGCCGAAAGCAGCCTGTCGGCCTTCCAGCGGTCGCCCTCGGCGGCGTCCATGGCCATGAAATCGGCAATGCTGAGCCAGGTCGCGTTGAAATCGACAAGCGTGCCGTCCTTGTCGAACAAGATGCCCTTGATGTCGGCCGGGTTTTTCATGCCGCACCCCGCAGCTGCTGGATGCGCGCAACCAGCCCGGCGGTCGACGCGTCGCGCTTGGCGGCGCTCTCCTTGCCTTCCACGACAGGCAGCAGGCCCGTCGCCAGCTCCTTGCCAAGCTCCACGCCCCATTGATCGAAGGAGTTGATGTTGAACAGAATGCCTTCGACGAAGACGCGGTGCTCGTAGAGCGCGATCAGCCGTCCGAAGGTGCGCGGGTCGAGCTTGCGGTAGAGGATCGTCACCGACGGACGATTGCCGGAGAAGACGCGGTGCGGAGCGATCTTGTCGACATCGGCCGGCTTCATGCCCTTGGCCAACATCTGCGCGCGCGCTTCTTCCAGCGTGCGGCCCTTCATCAACGCTTCCGACTGAGCCAGGCAATTGGCGAGCAGCAGATCGTGCTGGTGCTTCAGATCAGGCTCATGGCCGACGGCGGCGGCGAGGAATTCGACCGGAATGAAATCGGTGCCTTGATGCAGCAGCTGGAAGAAGGCGTGCTGGCCATTGGTGCCGGGTTCGCCCCAGACCAGCGGCCCGGTCGGCGTCGTCACCGGCGTGCCGTCGAGGGTGACGCCCTTGCCGTTCGATTCCATGTCGAGTTGCTGCAGGTAGGCTGGCAGCCTGGACAGGCGCTGGTCATAGGGGATGACGGCACGCGCCGGATAACCGCAGATCACGCGATGCCACCAGCCGACCAGTCCCAAAAGCGCCGGCAGGTTCTTCCGCAGGGGGGCGGTGCGGAAATGCTCGTCCATCTCATGCGCGCCGTCGAGGAAGGCGCGGAAGTTCCGTGGGCCAATGGCGATCATCACCGGCAGGCCGATGGCGCCCCACAGCGAATAGCGGCCGCCGACCCAGTCCCAGAAGCCGAACACGCGATCGGCCTCAATCCCAAATTTCGCAACCAGGTCGAGCGCGGTCGAGACGGCGGCGAAATGCTTGCCGACGGCTTCCTTGCCGAGCGCCTTCTGCACCCATTTGCGCGCTGTCTCGGCATTGGTCATCGTCTCGACCGTGGTGAAGGTCTTCGAGGCGATGATGAACAGCGTGGTTTCCGCCGAGAGCTCCTTCAGCGTGTCGTGGATATGGGCGCCGTCGATGTTGGAGACGTAATGCGCGCGCGGGCCGTCATGATAGGGCGCCAGCGCCAGCGTCGCCATGGCTGGGCCGAGATCGGAGCCGCCAATGCCGATGTTGACGATATCGGTGATCTTCTTGCCGGTGGCGCCGGCGGCCTTGCCGGAGCGAATGGCATCCGCAAAAGCGCCCATGGCATCGAGCACGGCAAGCACATCCGCCTTGACGTCCTGACCGTCGACGGTGACGCCCTTGCCAGAGAGGTTGCGCAGCGCCGTGTGCAGCACGGCGCGGTCCTCGGTGATGTTGATCTTCTTGCCGGAAAACATCGCCGCGCGGCGTCCCTCGAGGTCGGCGGCGCCGGCGAGCTTTTCGAGCAGCTCCATCGTGCGCTGGTCGACTGCGCATTTCGACCAGTCGAGCAGAAGGTCGCCGTCACTGGCCGAAAATGTCTCGAAGCGCTTGGGGTCGGCGGCAAAAGCCTCGCGCATCGTGCCCGATGCCGCTGCGCGCGCAGCACGCAAGGCGACAAGCTGTTTGTCGAAGGACGAGTGATCCAATGCCGGCTCCTGACGCTTTTTCACGACATCTTATCAGACCGGATGTTTCCGGCGCGTGTCGCGCTGGAGTTATTGAGCCGAATTTCATCTGTTTCAATGCGTGGGGATGACGCAGTGCGGCAAACTGGTGGCACGACAAAGTGGGGTCGCGGGCGCACTGGGAAGCGATGACGCTGCGCGTCACGCTGGCGGGATGACGCAAGCGTCACCCGGGGATAATGCTGCGCGACGACGCTTCGCGTCACGCAGGCGTGGGGATGATGCTGCGCATCACCCCGGCATAGATCACTGGCATAAATCCCAGCGATCAGAAAAATTGATTGGCGCAACCCCTTGTGCCACGGTTACCTTCCGCTGGTCCAGCCAAGCAAAAAAGCTTGGCCATCGAGGAACATCTTCCATGCCACAGCGTAACGACACGGCCATATGGTCCGGCCTGTTCCGGATTTCGGCGGAATCGGGCCAGACCCTGCAGGCGCAGATCCGCCAGGCGATCGTCGCCGCCATCCTCGACCGGCAGATCGCCGCTTCGATGCCGCTTCCGTCCTGCCGCATCCTGGCCGAAAAGCTCGGCGTCGCGCGCGGCACCGTGGTGCTGGCGTTCCAGCAACTGGTCGACCAGGGTTTCCTGGTGGCGCGCGAACGGCGCGGGCATTTCGTCAATCCGGATGTGCTGGCCACCCCCGCCAAACCGCACCAGAAGGCGCCGGACCAGCAGAACGAGATCGACTGGAAGGCGCGCCGGCAGATCGCCGCCAGCGACATGCCGCCGCCGGCCAAGCACGACAACTGGATCAAGTCGTCCTACCCCTTCGTCTACGGCCAGTTCGACCCGGCGCTGTTCCCGACCGCCGAATGGCGCGAGTGCAACCGCATGGCGCTGGCGGTGCTCGAGATCCGCAACTGGGCCTCCGATATGGTCGACCGCGACGATCCATTGCTGATCGAGCAGATCCAGGCGCGGCTCTTGCCGCGGCGCGGCATTTTCGCCAATCCGGACGAGATCATTGTGACGCTCGGCGCGCAGAACGCGCTCTATATGCTGGCGACGCTGCTGATGACCAAGGGCTCGAAGGTGGCGATGGAAGACCCGGGCTATCCCGACGCACGCTCGATCTTCCGGCTTGCGGGCGCCGACATCCAGCCGGTTCCGGTCGACCAGTCCGGCATCGTAACCTCTTCCATTCCCAATGATTCCGGCTTTGTCTTCGTGACGCCCAGCCACCATTGCCCGACCATGGTGCCGCTGTCGGCGGAGCGCCGGCAGGATCTTCTGGCGCGCGCCAACCGCCACAACCAGATCATCATCGAGGACGGCTATGACAGCCAGCTCCTCGACGAGGCGCCGCAGCAGGCGCTGAAGAGCCTGGATCGTTCCGGCCGCGTCATCTATGTCGGCTCGATGTCGAAGACGCTGGCTCCAGGCCTGCGGCTTGGCTACATCGTGGCTTCGGCTGGACTAATCTCTGAGCTCAGGGCGCTGCGCCGCTTCATGCTGCGGCATCCGCCGGCCAACAACCAGCGCGCAGTCGCGCTGTTCCTGTCGCTCGGCCACCACGAGGCGCTGGTGCGGCGGCTGTCGTCGGCCTTCGACGAGCGCCGTAAGCGTCTGGTCCATGCGATTTCCGCATTCCTGCCGGAATGGCGCTCGACCGATTCAGCCGGCGGCACATCGCTCTGGCTCGAGGGGCCGCGCGGTACGGATGCGCGGGGTTTGGCCGAGGCCGCGGCGTCGCGCAGCGTCATCATCGAGCCCGGCGACCGCTTCTTCGACCGCACCGAAAAGCCGTCGCGTTTCATGCGCTTGGGCATTTCCTCTATCGCCCTGCAGCATATCGAGCCGGGCATCCGCGAACTCGCGACCGCGGCCGGACGCAGGCCGGCAGCTGCCTGATCTCCCAGTGCCGGGGCGTTGAACAGCCCCGGCCACCGGCATCTTCCCTAGCATCGCTCTTTAGCGCCTTGGCATATGCGACGGGGCCCGCTGGCCCATAGGCTGTGCCAATGCCGGCGGCATAGTCGGCTGACAAAGGGGACGAAGCAGGCCGACGGTGGACCAATCACCGCGTCCGGTTTCGCAAGCTAAAGGTGGAGTGCCTCCCATGTCAGTGGCTCTTGAGAAGCAGGATGCGGCCCTTAAAGATGCCGCAGCCGACCAGCGATCGCGGCGATCCGGCGGGCGCGAAGCGCGCCGCGCCATGCGGGCGGCGCCATTGGCCGACGACATCAGGCCGGTGCGGGCCGGCCTCGAAGGCGGCAGCTACGGCCCGCTCAAGCAAAACGACCAGGAGCGCATCCATGAAGCAGTGCTGACGCTGCTGGAGACCGTCGGCTTCGCCAATGCCATTCCCTCCTGCATCGAGGCGCTGACGAAAGCCGGTGCTATCTATGCCGATGACGGCCGCATCCGCTTCCCGCGCGGCCTGGTAATGGACACCATCAAGAAGGCAGCGCGGAATTTTACGCTGCACGGCCAGGATCCAAGGCATGACATGCTGATCCAGGGCAAACGCGTGCATTACGGCACCGCGGGTGCCGCTGTGCATCTGGTCGATGTCGAAAAGCGCGAATACCGCGAGTCGCTGGTGCAGGACATTTACGACGCCGCCCGCCTCGTCGAAGGGCTCGACAACATCCATTTCTTCCAGCGGCCGATGGTGCCGCGCGACATTCCGGATCCGCTCGAAATGGACTTCAACACGCTCTACGCCTGCGTGATGGGGACGTCGAAGCATGTCGGCACTTCGTTCACGGTGCGCGAGAACGTGCAGCCGGCGCTGGAAATGCTCTATGCGATCGCCGGCGGCGAGGAAAACTTTCGCGCACGGCCGTTCGTGTCGAACTCCAACTGCTTCGTCGTGCCACCGATGAAATTCGCCGAGGACGCCTGCGGCGTGCTCGAGGCCTGTGTCGACGGTGGCATTCCGATCCTTCTGCTATCGGCCGGTCAGGCCGGCGCCACCGCCCCGGCGGCGATTGCCGGCGCCGTCGTGCAAGCGGTCGCCGAAGTGCTGGTCGGTCTCGTCTATGTCAACGCCATCAAGCCGGGACACCCGGCGATCTTCGGCACCTGGCCATTCGTCTCCGACCTCCGGACCGGCGCCATGTCGGGCGGTTCGGCCGAGCAGGCGGTGCTGACTTCGGCCTGCGCACAGATGGCGCAATTCTATGACCTGCCGGGCGGCTCGGCCGCCGGCATGACAGATTCGAAACTGCCCGACATCCAGTCCGGCTATGAAAAGGGCATCACCGACGTGATGGCCGGTCTTGCCGGCCTCAACCTGGTCTATGAATCGGCCGGCATGCATGCCTCGCTGCTCGGCTTCTGCCTGGAGAGCCTGATCATCGACAACGACATGCTGGGTCACTGCCTGCGCTGCGTGCGCGGCATCGAGGTGACCGACGAAGCGCTGTCGATCGACACCATCACCGAGGTCTGCATGAACGGCCCGGGCCATTATCTCGGCAACGAGCAGACGCTGCGGCTGATGCAGACAGAGTATTTTTATCCGGCCGTCGGCGACCGCTTTTCGCCCAAGGAATGGAACGAGAAGGGCAGGCCCGACATCTTGCAGCGGGCGATCATCGAGAAGAAGCGCGTGCTTGCCGAGCGCTTCCCCCGCCATGTGCCGAAGCTGCTCGACGACAAATTGCGCGCCCGCTTCGGCGAGATGATCAAGCTGCCGCGTAGCGGCATGGGCGGGTAAGTCTCAGCTTACGAAATCAGTCCGCGCTTAGCCCAAAACGCTCGACGACCTCGGCGCTGATCAGCTTGCCGTGCAGCGCCATCAGCACGATCTGCGCATCGAGGCTGTCACCGGTCTCAAGCGCTGCCTCGATGCGGCGCTCTGCGTCCAGCCGTCGCTCCGGGCCGTTGGCCTGCTCGAACGTTTGTGGGCCTGCGATGCAATAGCCGAACAGTTGCGCCACGGACCGATAGGCGTCCGCCGGCGGCTCGTCCGGCCAATGGTCCTTCATCAGATTGACGATGGTGAGCTTGACGCCCTCCGGCACGAGGGCCGGGTGAAGGTCAGCATCGCGCAGCGCATTGTCGAGTTCCCTGAGGTCGCCCGAGCGGCCGAACATGCCGAGAAAACCGAGGGAAGAGCGCCGTTTCGTCATGATGGTCTCATCTCTGTGCAGGACGCCGCGAGATGACGTATCTGTAGGTCCGACCCAACCGATACAAGAGCGCCGCCAAGAGAAAAGGCGGCCTGCCCAATGGCAAGCCGCCTTTGATTTCACCGAGCCATGTGGCGCTCAGTGATTGTCCCTTGGCACGCCGCTGGTGTGGGCGACGTCCTGGTATTTCACCGCCGGCTTCAGCACCATTCCTTCGGAGAACTGGTCAACCATGCCGCGCTGGATCTCCTGCCACGGCGTCTGGTGCTGCGGATAGTGATAGCCGCCATTGCCCTGCATCGCCGCGCGCCGCGTGGCGATCTCTTCGTCACTGACGAGGATATTGGCCGTACCCTTCTTCAGGTCGATGCGAACGCGGTCGCCAGTCCTGAGCAGCGCAAGGCCACCGCCTATTGCGGCTTCCGGCGAGGCGTTGAGGATCGAGGGCGAGCCCGATGTGCCCGACTGGCGGCCATCGCCGATGCAGGCCAGCGCGTGGATGCCCTTCTTGATGAGGTAGGCCGGCGGCTGCATGTTGACGACCTCGGCGCCGCCGGGATAGCCGATGGGACCGGCGCCGCGCATGAACAGGATGGTATGCTCGTCGATGCCTTGCGCCGGATCGTCGATGCGGGCGTGATAATCCTCCGGCCCGTCGAAGACCATGGCGTTGCCCTCGAAGGCTTCCGGGTCCTTCGGATTGGACAGATAGCGCTCGCGGAACTCCGGCGAGATGCCGCTCATCTTCATGATCGCGGAATCGAACAGATTGCCGCTGAGGTTGATGAAGCCGGCGTTGGCCTTCAGCGGCTCGGCGACGGTGCGGATGACGTCGGTGTTCTCGTTGACCACCGCCTTGCAATTGTCGCCGATCGTCTTGCCGTTGACGGTCATCGCTTCGGGATAGGGCAGCAGCTTGGCCTTCATCAGCTCGGCCACCACCGCCGGCACACCGCCGGCGTGATGGTAGTCCTCGCCGAGATATTCGCCCGACGGCTGCAGATTGACGATGAGCGGCACATGGAGGCCTATCGCCTGCCAGTCGTCATTGGTGAGCGGCACGCCGAGATGGCGGGCAATGGCGTTGAGATGGATCGGCGCATTGGTCGAGCCGCCAATGGCCGAATTGACGACAATGGCGTTCTCGAAGGCCTTGCGGGTCATGATGTCGGACGGCTTCAAATCCTCATGCACCATCTCGACGATGCGCTTGCCGGTCTCATAGGAGATCTGGCCGCGCTCGCGGTAGGGCGCCGGAATGGCCGCCGAACCCGGCAATTGCATGCCTAGCGCCTCGGCCAGCGAATTCATCGTGGTGGCGGTGCCCATGGTGTTGCAGTAGCCGGTGGACGGTGCCGAGGAGGCGACAATGTCCATGAACTCGTCATAGTCGATCTCGCCGGCCGAGAGCCGCTGGCGCGATTCCCAGACGATGGTGCCCGATCCGGTGCGCTTGCCCTTGTGCCAGCCATTGAGCATCGGGCCGACCGACAGGGCGATAGCCGGAATGTTGACCGTGGCCGCCGCCATCAAAAGCGCGGGCGTGGTCTTGTCGCAACCGATGGTGAGCACGACGCCGTCGAGCGGATAGCCGTAGAGCACTTCTACGAGGCTCAGATAGGCGAGGTTGCGGTCAAGCGCTGCGGTCGGGCGCTTGCCGGTCTCCTGGATCGGATGGCAGGGAAATTCGAAGGGAATGCCGCCCATCGAGACGATGCCTTCGCGCACGCGCTTGGCGAGCTCGATATGGTGGCGGTTGCAGGGCGACAGATCGGAACCGGTCTGGGCGATGCCGATCAGCGGCTTGCCCGACATCAGCTCGGCCCGCGTCAGGCCGTAGTTCAGGTAGCGCTCGAGATAGAGCGCGGTCATGCCCGGATTGTCGGGATTGTCGAACCACTCCTGCGAGCGAAATTTCTTCTTCCTGGTGGGGGCGCCTGCCATCGTGGTCTCCGTATTTGTAAGACAAATCGATATGGCAACGCGCGGAAGCAGGCAAGAGGGCGCACCGTCGCAACCGGACTTTGGTGCGATAGACAGAGACCAGACCGTGCGTTAGGCCTTTAAACAGTCTGGTGCGGGAGGTTTTGATGGCTTTGGTGATCGAAGGCGAGGAACGCATTGCCGCATCCCTGCAGAAAGTGTGGGAAGCGCTGAACGATCCGGGCATTCTGAGGGAAAGCATTCCCGGTTGCCAAAGCCTGGAGATGAAATCGCCGACCGAAATGGCCGCGACCGTGGTGCTGAAGATCGGGCCGATCAAGGCGACGTTCAACGGCGAAGTGACGCTGAAGAACCTCAAGCCGCCGCACGCCTACACCATTCAGGGCGAAGGCAAGGGCGGCATTGCCGGCTTCGCCAAGGGTGGCGCCGATGTCACGCTGACGGCGGACGGGCCGCATGCGACGGTGCTCAAATACGCGGCCAAGGCCGATGTCGGCGGCAAGATCGCCCAGCTCGGCAGCAGGCTGATCGAATCGACCTCGAAGAAACTGGCCGGGCAATTTTTTTCGACGTTTGGCGAGAAGGTGGGCGGCTGAGCGTTCCCCTCCCCCCTTGAGGGGAGGGTGCCGCGCGAAGCGCGGCGGGTGGGGTCGCCTCAGCTGCCTCAACCTGAGTTGAGCTGCTTCAATCGGTGAAGAAATAGCGCCGAGCGCGTCACGGCGGACCCCACCCGGCCCTTCGGGCCACCCTCCCCTTGAGGGACCCTCAAGGGGAGGGATATCCGCGCTATTCGAACACGATGCTCGGCACCGCCGCTTCCGCCGCGCCGCGTTCTTCGTTGACCCGATCCCAGACCTTCGAAGCAATGTCGCGATAGATCTTCGCCTCGGGGCTATCGGGCTTCGACGCCACCACCGGTGAGCCTTCATCCGAGCTTTCGCGAATGCCCATTTCCAGCGGCACCTCGCCGAGGAAGGTCACGCCGAGGCGCTCTGCCTCGCGCCGCGCCCCGCCATGGCCAAAGATGTCGTACCGCTTGCCGGTATCGGGAGCGACGAAATAGCTCATGTTCTCGACGATGCCGAGCAGCGGCACGTCGACCTTCTTGAACATGTTCAAGCCCTTGCGGGCGTCGATCAGGGCCAGGTCTTGCGGCGTCGAGACGATGACGGCGCCGGCCAGCGGCACTTGCTGGGCCATGGTCAGCTGGGCATCGCCGGTGCCGGGCGGCATGTCGACGACGAGCACGTCGAGCCGGCCCCATTCGACCTCCCGCAGCATCTGCGTCAGCGCCGACATCACCATCGGGCCGCGCCAGATCATCGGCGTTTCCTCGTCGACGAGGAAGCCCATCGACATCACCTTGAGGCCGTAATTCTCCATCGGTTTCAAGATCTTGCCGTCAACCGTCTGCGGCCGGCCATGGATATTGAGCAGCCTTGGCATGGACGGCCCGTAAATGTCGGCATCTAGCACGCCGACGCGCAGACCATTGGCGGCGAGGCCGAGCGCGATGTTGACGGCGGTGGTCGACTTGCCGACGCCGCCCTTGCCGGAGGCCACCGCGATGATCGCCTCGATGCCCGGCACGCCACGCTTGCCCGAGCTTTGCGAGGCCGGGGCGTGCGGTGCGGGACGCGGCGCGGCTGGCGGAGCCGGCGGTGCCGGTCTGGGTACGGGACGCGCCGGAACCGGCGCCTCCATGCCACCGCCCTTCTTTTCCGCCGTCAGCGCCACGACTGCGCCGGCGACACCGGGAATCGCCTTGACAACACGCTCGGCGGCGGCGCGCAGCGGTTCCATCTCCTGCGCACGGGCGGCGGGAACGGTGATCGAGAAAAACACTTTTGAATCGGCGATGAAAATCTCCGAAACCATGCCGAGGTCGACGATATTGCCGGTGAAGTCCGGCCCATTGACCGTCTTCAGACGCTCGGTGACGATTTCCTTGGTAACGGACATCAGGTCTTCCTTATGCAAGCTTGCGCCTGAGATAGTGCAGTTTCCAGACAGAACCAAGCCGTGGAGCAACGGCCGGCCCGGTGTGCCCCGGAAAACGACCGAAGCTGTCGGATTTGCCTGATCGACGGTCGCCAACTATCCGGCGCGACCTATCTGAAGGAGCAGCAGGAGCACGACATCAAGGGAAGGAGACGGATCATGCTCGCAAACAGCAATGCAACGGCAAACCTGGCGGTGAAAGACCTGGCGAAGGCAAAAGCCTTCTACGAAGGGACGCTGGGCCTCAAGCAGGTGGACGACATGGGTGACGAACTGGTCGTCTACAAAAGCGGCGACACCGTCATCAACGTCTATCATTCCGAATTCGCCGGAACCAACAAGGCGACGGCGGTGACCTGGACGGTTGGCGATGAGATCGGCAGCGTCGTCAAATCGCTGAAATCGAAAGGCGTCGCCTTCGAGCACTATGAGATGCCCGGCCTTTCGCTCGAAGGCGATATCCATGTCGGCTACGGCATGAAGGTCGCCTGGTTCAAGGACCCGGACGGCAACATCCTGAACCTGGTGGACAAATAGGCGGCCAGGCGGCGCGGGCATGATCTGGCGCAAGCAAGCAGCGCCAGATAGCTTGCGTGCATGATCGACAAGCTGGAATTCTTCATCGCTCTGGCCAAGGAAGAGCATTTCGGTCGGGCCGCGGAAGTGTGTGGCGTGACCCAGCCGACGCTGTCGGCCGGGATAAAGCAGCTTGAGGGCCAGCTCGGCGTGATGCTGGTGCTGCGCGGCTCACGCTTCCAGGGGCTGACGCCGGAAGGCGAACAGGTGCTGGCGTGGGCGCGCCGCATCGTCGGCGACAGCCGCACCATGCGCGAGGAGATGCGGGCGGCGCGCCACGGCCTATCCGGGCGCATCCGTATCGCCGCCATCCCCACGGCTTTGGCCATGGTGGCGCGGCTGACGACGCCGTTTCGCGAAAAGCATCCGGGCGTCACCTTCTCGGTGCTGTCGCGGACCTCGATCGAGGTGCTGTCGCTGCTCGGCAATTTCGACATCGATGCCGGCATTACCTATCTCGACAACGAGCCGTTGGGGCGGGTGACCAGCGTGCCGCTTTATGACGAGCGCTACCAGCTGATCACGGCGGTCGGAAACCCCTATTCCGACCGCGACAAAGTGACATGGGCGGAAATCAGCCAATTGCCGCTCTGCCTTTTGACGCCGGACATGCAAAACCGCCGCATCATCGACCAGCACCTGGCGGAGGCCGGCGTGCAGGTACGACCGACCCTCGAATCCAACTCGATGATTGTGCTGTTCTCGCATATCCGTACTGGCAAGTGGTCGTCGATCATGCCGCTCAACCTCGCGGAAACATTCGGTTTTTCCGAGCCGATCCGGGCCATTCCGATCGTCGAGCCGGACGCCAGCCACACCGTCGGGCTGGTGGCGACGCCGCGCGAGCCGCATACGCCGCTGGTCCAGGCGCTGCTGGACGAGGCGATGGCGCTGGCAGACGATTTTCACACCCGTCGTTGAGCTAGACAGTGCGGGTTGGGCGAGCTTGATAGAAAATTTCTATCAAACAACGGATCAGCTTTATTGATTCCAGAGGTTTCCTCTGATTTTGTAAAGACTTAGCGATAGAAGCTATCGACCAGGGAGGGCGCTGCATGACGATGCAGCCTGCAAGTACCGAGATCGCATCGCGCATAGCGGCGATCGTCCAGGAGTTGAAGGACCTCGAAGGTCCATTGCTGCCGATCCTCCACGGCATCCAGGAAGAGTTCGGCCATGTGCCGCACGACGTGCTGCCGGTCATTGCCGATGGGCTGAACCTGTCGCGGGCCGAAGTGCACGGCGTCGTCACCTTCTACCATGATTTCCGCGCCAAGCCGGCCGGCCGGCACGTGCTCAAGCTCTGCCAGGCGGAAGCCTGCCAGTCGATGGGTTCGGATGCCGTCGCCGCCAAGATCAAGCAATTGCTCGGCATCGGTTTTCACGAGACCACCCGCGACGGATCGGTTACACTGGAGCCGGTCTATTGCCTCGGGCTTTGCGCCTGTTCGCCGTCGGCGATGCTGGATGGTGAGGTGATCGGGCGGCTCGATGACGAGAAGATCGAAGAGATCGTCGCGGAGGTACGCTCATGATCCCGCGCATCTACATTCCAGGTGACTCCGGCGCGCTGGCGCTCGGCGCCGAAAAGGTCGCCAAGGCGGTTCGCGCGGAGCTCGCCGAACGCGGCATCGAGGCCAAGATCGTGCGCAACGGCTCGCGCGGCGCCTATTTCCTCGAGCCCATGGTCGAGGTCGCGACTGAAAAGGGCCGCGTCGCTTACGGGCCGGTCAAGCCCTCAGACGTCAAGAGCCTCTTCGACAGCGGCTTTCTCACCGGCGGCCATCACAAGCGCTGGCTGGGTGCACCGGACAAGATCCCATTCCTGGCCAAGCAGACGCGCCTGACCTTCGCGCGTTGCGGCATCAACGACCCGCTGTCGCTCGACGCCTACAAGTCACTGGGCGGACTGAAGGGCCTGCAGAACGCGGTGGCTATGGCGCCGCTCGACATCGTCAAGCAGGTCACGGAATCGGGCTTGCGCGGTCGTGGCGGGGCTGGCTTCCCGACTGGCATCAAGTGGAAGACGGTGCTTGATACCGCCGGTGAGCGCAAGTACATCGTCTGCAACGCCGACGAAGGCGACAGCGCCACCTTCGCCGACCGCATGATCATGGAGGGCGACCCCTTCGTGCTCATCGAAGGCATGACGATTGCCGGCATCGCCACCGGCGCGACCAAGGGCTTCGTCTATATCCGCTCGGAATATCCGCATGCGGTGGCTGTCATGAACAAGGCTGTCGAGGTCGCCCGCAAGGCGGGCGTGCTCGGCGTCAACGTGCTGGGTTCGCCCAACGCCTTCGACATGGAAATCCGGGTCGGCGCCGGCGCCTATGTCTGCGGTGAGGAAACTTCGCTGCTGAACAGCCTTGAAGGCAAGCGCGGCGTGGTGCGCGCCAAGCCACCGCTGCCGGCGATCCAGGGATTGTTCGGCAAGCCGACGGTGATCAACAATGTCATCTCGCTGGCTTCCGTGCCGATCATCATGGACAAGGGTGCGGCCTTCTACAAGGATTTCGGCATGGGCCGCTCGCGCGGCACGATCCCGATCCAGATCGCCGGCAACGTCAAGTTCGGCGGCCTGTTCGAGGCGGCCTTCGGCATGACGCTGGGCGAAATCGTCGACGATATCGGCGGCGGTACGGCCACCGGTCGCCCGGTTAAGGCGGTGCAGGTCGGCGGCCCGCTCGGCGCCTATTTCCCGCGCGGCCTGTTCGACACGCCGTTCGATTACGAAGAGTTCGCGAAGCGCGACGGGCTGATCGGTCATGCCGGCATCACCGTGTTCGACGATACCGCCGACATGCTGAAGCAGGCGCGCTTCGCCATGGAGTTCTGCGCCATCGAAAGCTGCGGCAAGTGCACGCCCTGCCGCATCGGCTCGACACGCGGGGTGGAGACCATCGACAGGCTTGCCGCCGGCATCGAGCCGGAAAAGAACCTGGCTCTGGTCACCGATCTCTGCAACACGATGAAGTTCGGATCGCTCTGCGCGCTGGGCGGCTTCACGCCCTACCCGGTGATGAGTTCGATCACCCATTTCCCCGAAGATTTCAAGCCCGCTCCGGCGCGCGTGGCTGCTGAATAGGAGCTGGCAGATGAATATCAAGGCCGACTTCCCGACACTCATCGAAGAACTCGACTACGGAACCCCGGAATCGAAGGCGCAAAAGCAGGTCACGCTGATCGTCGACGGCCGCAGTATCAGCGTGCCGGAGGGTACGTCGATCATGCGCGCGGCGATGGAAGGCGGGGTCGAGATCCCAAAACTCTGCGCCACGGACATGCTGGACTCGTTCGGTTCCTGCCGCGTCTGCCTGGTCGAGATCGAAGGGCGCGGCGGTACGCCGGCATCCTGCACGACGCCGGTCGGCGAAGGCATGGTGGTGCGCACGCAATCCGAGCGGCTCGACGCCATCCGCCGCGGTGTCATGGAGCTTTACGTCTCCGACCATCCGACCGGCTGGAACGAGAAGGCCGGCACCGGCGCCAGCGAGTTCGACGTTGTGGCGAAGTCGGTCGGCCTGACCGAGAACCGTTTCGGCATCGAGGGCCGCAATCACGTCAAGCAGGAAAACGGCGTGGCGCCGGGCCATGGCTCGCTGGCGGTCGACTACATCGCCCGCGATGAGTCCAACCCTTATTTCACCTATGATCCGGCGCAATGTATCGTCTGCTCGCGCTGCGTGCGGGCCTGCGAGGAGGTGCAAGGCACCTTCGCGCTGACGATCGAGGGCCGCGGTTTCGAATCGCGCATGGTCGCCGGCATGCATGAGGATTTCATCGCCTCCGAATGCGTGTCATGCGGCGCCTGTGTGCAGGCCTGCCCGACCGATGCGCTGCGTGAAAAGACCGTGCTTGAGAAAGGCATGCCCGAGCGCTCCGCCGTCACCACCTGTGCCTATTGCGGCGTCGGCTGTTCTTTCAAGGCCGAAGTGAAGGGCGACGAAGTCATTCGCATGATGCCCTACAAGGACGGCAAGGCGAACCACGGCCACTCCTGCGTGAAGGGCCGTTTCGCCTATGGCTACGCGACCCACAAGGACCGCATCCTGTCGCCGATGATCCGGGAAAAGGTCAGCGATCCCTGGCGCGAGGTGAGTTGGGAAGAGGCGATCGCCTATACAGCCAAGGAATTCCGCCGTATCCAATATCAATACGGCCGCACCTCGATCGGCGGTATCACGTCCTCGCGCTGCACAAACGAGGAGACCTATCTGGTCCAGAAACTGGTGCGCCAGGGCTTCCGCAACAACAATGTCGACACCTGCGCCCGCGTCTGCCACTCGCCGACCGGCTACGGCCTCGGCCAGACCTATGGCACCTCGGCCGGCACCCAGGATTTCGATTCCGTCGAGTTCACCGATGTCGCCGTCATCATCGGCGCCAATCCGGTTTCCGCCCATCCTGTGTTTGCTTCACGGCTGAAGAAGCGGCTGCGCCAGGGCGCCAAGCTGATCGTGCTCGATCCGCGCCGTACCGAAATGGTCAAGTCGGCGCACGTCGAGGCCAACTACCACCTGCCGCTGAAGCCCGGCACCAACGTAGCGGTGCTGACGTCGCTCGCGCATGTCATCGTCACCGAAGGGCTTTTCGACGAAGCCTTCATCCGCGAACGCTGCGACTGGACGGAGTTCCAGGACTGGGCCTCCTTCGTCGCTTTGCCGGAGAACAGCCCCGAGACCGTCGGCAAGCTTTCCGGCGTCGACCCGGAGCTGATCCGGGGTGCTGCGCGGCTCTATGCCAAGGGCGGCAACGGCGCGATTTATTACGGCCTCGGCGTCACCGAACACAGCCAGGGCTCGACCACGGTTATGGCTATCGCCAACCTTGCCATGGCGACCGGCAATATCGGCCGCCCGGGCGTCGGCGTGAACCCGCTGCGTGGCCAGAACAATGTGCAGGGCTCGTGCGACATGGGCTCGTTCCCGCATGAACTGCCGGGCTACCGCCACATCTCCGGCGAGGCGGTGCGCGACATCTATGAGACTTTGTGGGGCGTGAAGCTCGACGACGAACCGGGCCTGCGCATCCCCAACATGCTGGATGCCGCTGTCGACGGCTCCTTCAAAGGCATCTACATCCAGGGCGAGGACATCCTGCAGTCCGACCCTGATACCAAGCATGTCGCGGCCGGCCTGGCGGCGATGGAATGCGTGGTCGTGCACGACCTGTTCCTCAACGAGACAGCGAACTACGCGCATGTCTTCCTGCCGGGCTCGACCTTCCTGGAGAAGGACGGCACCTTCACCAATGCCGAGCGCCGCATCAACATGGTGCGCAAGGTGCTGGAGCCGAAGGCGCGCTACGCCGACTGGGAAGCGACGCAGGAGCTTGCCCGTGCGATCGGGCTTGACTGGAACTACCAGCATCCCTCCGAGATCATGGACGAGATCGCCAAGACGACGCCAAGCTTCGCCGGCGTCTCCTTCGATCTGCTCGACCGTGTCGGATCGGTGCAATGGCCCTGCAACGAGAAGGCCCCGCTCGGCACGCCGATCATGCATATCGACAGCTTCGTGCGCGGCAAGGGCAAGTTCATCCGCACCGAATATGTGGCGACCGACGAGCGGACCGGGCCGCGTTTCCCGTTGCTGCTGACAACCGGCCGTATCCTGAGCCAGTACAATGTCGGTGCACAGACAAGGCGTACCGAAAACGTCATGTGGCACTCGGAAGACCGGCTGGAAATCCATCCGCACGATGCCGAGAACCGCGGCCTGCGCGATGGCGACTGGGTGCGGCTGACCAGCCGTTCGGGCGAGACGACGCTGCGTGCGCTGATTACCGACCGGGTGTCGCCGGGTGTGGTCTACACCACCTTCCATCATCCGGACACGCAGGCCAACGTCATCACCACCGACTTCTCGGACTGGGCGACCAATTGTCCGGAGTACAAGGTGACGGCAGTGCAGGTCGGCGCCTCCAACGGGCCTTCGGACTGGCAGCGCGACTATGACGAGCAGGCGCGCAACAGCCGCCGCATCGCTCCGCTACAGGCGGCGGAGTAGACTTGGCCGCGCGCCGCAAAGCAACGACGCAGATATCGCGGCTGGCGCACCGTGCCAGCGGCACTGCGGCGGCTAACCGCATGGTGCCGGAAGAGACGCCGGTGGCGTTCTCTTTTGCCGGCACCACCCATGCGGTGATGATGGCGAGCCCGGCCGATTTCGAGGATTTCGCGCTCGGCTTCTCGCTGACGGAAGGCATCATCGCGTTGCCTGACGAGATCGAGGCGATCGAGGTCGAGGACCATGGCGCCGGGATCGACATCCAGATCCGGCTGAAGGATCAGGCCAATACGCGCTTCGAGGCGCGACGCAGGCGCTTGGCCGGGCCGGTTGGCTGCGGGCTGTGCGGCATCGAATCCATCGAGGAAGCTATGCGCTCGGTCGACAAGGTTGGTGCGTCAAAACTTACGCTTGAGGCCGACGACATTGTTCGCTCGGTCAGGCTGTTGTCGAAGGTGCAGCCGCTGCATTCAGAAACCGGCGCCGTGCATGCCGCGGGCTTCTACATCCCGGGCAAGGGCATCGTCATGGCGCGCGAGGATGTCGGCCGCCACAA
This sequence comes from Mesorhizobium neociceri, assembly GCF_013520985.1. Classification (GTDB taxonomy): domain Bacteria; phylum Pseudomonadota; class Alphaproteobacteria; order Rhizobiales; family Rhizobiaceae; genus Mesorhizobium; species Mesorhizobium neociceri. The sequence goes on from NZ_JACDTY010000002.1 coordinate 304,397, forward strand.
TGCGCTGGACAAGCTGGCCGGCGCGCTGGCGAAGGCCGGCATTAACGGTGCCTCGGGCGCCGTGGTCGTTACCTCACGCGTCTCGGTCGAGATGGTGCAGAAGACGGCGGCCATCGGCTCGGCTTTCATCATGGCCGTGTCGGCGCCGACCGCGCTTGCCATCCGCACAGCGGAAGAGGCAGGAATGACGCTGGTGGCGCTGGTGCGCGGCGACGATTTCGATGTTTTCACCCACCCGGAACGGGTGGTCTTGGGAGTTGCCCAGCATGTCGCATGACGAAGAGCACATCACGAGCACCAGGGAAAAGCTGGTGCGCATGGCCAATCAGATCGCCGCTTTCTTCCATTCCAGGCCGCGCGAGGAAGGCGTGGTGGGTGTAGCCGAACACATCAACAAGTTCTGGGAGCCCAGGATGCGGCGGCAGTTCTTCGAGATGCTGGATAGCGGCAGCGAAGACTTTGATGAGCTTGTCGTTGTGGCCTCGGCCAGGATCAAGCGGCCGAAGACCGAGGAGCAGGCCGATATGAGCATCGGCTACGTCGAACCCACGGGTGCAGAGAGCGCCGCTCCCCAGAAATAGCCGATCGCCAGAAATAGTCGGGCGCCAGAAATAACCGGGGCGAACGCGGTTCGCGTCGGGGCTATATTCCTGTCTTCTAAAGTTTGACTGCCGCACCCGGCAGGTGTCTGCTATGGTCGACGATCAGAAGTCGTCTGGCCGGGCGGGATGCAGTCGTGAGGCCGATCGAGACGCGATATGCCCTCAGCGGCGACGTGCGGATCGCCTATCAGGTGGTCGGCCAGGGATCGTTCGACCTGGTTTTCGTGCCCGGCTTCATTTCCAACCTCGATCTGCATTGGGAAGACGAGGGTTATACCAGGCTGTTGAAACGGCTCTCGGCGTTCTCGCGGCTGATCCTGTTCGACAAGCGCGGCACCGGCCTGTCCGACCGCGTCGACCCACGCCATCTGCCCAACCTCGAAACCCGCATGGACGACGTGCGCGCGGTGATGGATGCCACCGGCAGTGGCCGTGCGGCGCTGCTCGGCGCCTCGGAAGGCGCGCCGCTGGCAATGCTGTTCGCCGCCACCTATCCGGAGCGGACACGGGCGTTGGTGCTTTATGGCGGCTATGCGCATTTCCACAAATGGGTCATGCCGCCCGAACGCCTCAAGACCTTCATCGCGACCGCCGGCACGGCCTGGGGCACCGGCGCCACTCTGCCCAACTTCGCGCCGGGCCGCGTCGATGACGCGCATTTCACCCAGTGGTGGGCGCGCTTCGAACGGCTGTCGGCGAGCCCGACGGCAGCGGCCGCCCTTGCCCGGATGAATGCTGGGGTCGACGTGCGCGGGGTGCTTTCGGCGATCGGCGCACCGACCCTGCTCATCCATCGCCGCAACGATGTGCGCGTGGATCCCGACGCCAGCCGCTTCCTGGCGAAAAAGATCGCGAATGCGCGACTGGTCGAAATCCCCGGCCGCGATCACCCGATCTGGACCGGCGATGTCGACCGGGTGGCAGACCTGATCGAGGAATTCCTGACCGGCGAGCGTGCCTTGGCCGAAGCGGAGCGCGTGCTTGCCGCTCTTCTGGCGACACGCATCTACGACACGGCGCGGGTGGGCGACCGCATGTGGAGCGAACGCAGCGAGTGCTTCCAGGAGAGCTGGCGGCAGCTGGTCGGCCGTCATGGCGGACGCGTCGCCGGCATCCACGGCGAATTGATGATCTCACGCTTCGACGGGCCGGCGCGGGCCATACGCTGCGCGGCGGCGCTGCGCGATGCGGCGCAGCGTATGGGCATTGCAAGCGCCCAGGGCGCGCATGTCGGCGAGGTCGAAATGCGCGGGCCACCGGTGGGGCTGATGGCACGGGTGACGATGCAGATCGCCGCCCATGCCGGGCGCGGCGATATTCTGGCGTCGCGGCTGGTCGCCGATCTGGCGGCGGGTTCCGGCCTGCATTTCATCGATGCCGGGCGTGTCACGGTGGATGAGCTGGACGAGCCGCTGGCGTTGGTCCAAATGATTTCGGAACAGCATCTGGAACCGGCCTGCCGTCCCAAGGCCAAGCCTGCCGAGCCGGCTCAACTAACGGCGCGCGAAAGCGAGGTGGTGAGCCTGATCGCCGACGGCAAGAGCAATGCCGCAATCGCTGCCGAGCTGAGGCTCAGCGAACATACCGTCAAGCGTCATGTCGCCAACATATTGCTGAAGCTCGACCTGCCGTCGCGGGCGGCGGCAGCGGCGTTTTCCGCCAGACATACTGGCCCGGACGGGCCATAGGAGCCATGGCGCTTTCGGGCGAAGCGGCCAAGGGCGCGCAGGCGCTACCAATTCTCTCCATGCAGCCCAGGCGGATGCCGCCGGGAAGGCACCGCGAACGGAGGATGACATGATGAAGTCGACATTGAAGTTGCTGGTGATCGCGGCAGGCGTTGGCGCGCTCTTCACGATCCTTCCTGCCAAGGCCGAGGACGCCATGGCGGCCGCCGCCTACAAGGACATCGAGGCGACGCTCGGCTCGGTGCCGGACATGTTCAAGACGCTGCCCGATGTCGCGGTTGCCGGCGCCTGGGCCGAGATCAAGGGCGGGTTGAGCTGCACGCCCAAGACCGCGCTCGACGGCAAGACCAAGGAACTGATGGGGCTGGCCGTCGCCTCGCAGATTCCCTGCCAGTACTGCATCTATTTCCACACCGAGGCGGCCAAGCTCAATGGCGCGACCGATGAGGAGATCAAGGAGGCGATCGCGATGGCGGCCATCGTGCGCCATTGGTCGACGATGCTCAACGGCAGCCACGTCGATTTCGCGACCTTCAAACAGCAGACCGACGGCGTGTTCGCGGCCATCAAAGCCAAGTCGCAGTGAAAGACCCTGCCCGGCGATGAACGCCGGGCAGTGCTTGTGATCATCAACCGCCCGATCGACGGGCCATGGAGGAAAAAATGCTGACCATGACGCAAAGCGTGGACGGCGCGGCGATCAAGAAAGCGATCGAAGGACGGGACGGCAGGATGCTTGCGAGCTTCTATGCCGACGATGCGCTGGTGCGGGTGATCGATCGCAACAACCCGCCGAGCAAGCCGCGCGAGATCCGCGGCCGGGCGGCGATCAGCACGTTCTGGGACGACATCTGCAGCCGGGCAATGACCCACAAGGTCGACACCACCATCGCCGATGGCGACAATCTCGCCTTCACCCAGGCCTGCGCCTATCCGGACGGCACGAAAGTGTTCTGCGCGGCGATGCTGGAGCTGAAGAACGGACGGATTGCGCGACAGACCGTCGTGCAGGCCTGGGACGAGTAGGTCAACCGCGAAGAGATCAACCGCGGTTTGGGCCGCAAAACTGGAGGACACAAAAATGTTCAGCGCCAGATGGCAGATCGACGCCAAGTTCGGACACAAGCAGACCGTGCTCGACCTGCTCAAGAAATGGGAACGCGAGATCGGCTCTCAGGTCGGCATCGCCGATCTCGAGTTCCAGATCATGACCGGCTCGATCGGCGCGCGGGAGGCGACGGTCGAGTCGCATCACCAGGTCGAGAGCCTGGCCCAGTTGGAGGCGTTCTTCGCCAAGATCGGCAAGATCGATGCGCACGCCAAATGGGGCAAGGAGATGGAGCCCTACGTCGTGTCGGGCACCAGCCTTTGGAACATCTACCGCATCGTGGAGTAGGAGCAATTCCAGGAAAAGTGTGAGCGGTTTTCCCGGGAAAAGCGCGTAGCGCTTTCCCTTGGGAATTGCGAAAGAACAAAGAGAGCGCCGTGAATTTCGGCCGTCAGTTGCGGCGGCCGAAATTCGATCGCTGCCCGGCGAAGCGGCCTTCCCTGGCCAATCCGGCCGGCGCGGTACGCGCCGGCTGATTGGGCAGCGTGGCCTGTTTGGCCAGAGCCGCCGCTATCAGGGCGTCGGCCTGGCGGGCGCGCTGGTCCGCGCCGGCATCGCCGCCAGTGGTCCCAGCCGTCGCGGAGGCCAATGCCTGCCTGCGCGGCCGGAAGGCAAAATAGAGGAGCAGCGCGCCGAGCAGTCCGGCGCCAATGACGATGGTCAGGCGCGTGCCGGTCATGCCCGTGCGTTCGATCTGGGTGGGTTTGGCGGGGTTCTGGACGACGGTGAGTTTGTCGCCGACCTGCGGTTCGCGGTCGCCGCTCTTGTTCAGCTCCATCGTGGCCTCGACGGCATCGGCGCCGGTGCCGACGCGCAAGGTGCCGGTGAATTTCTGGGTCACCTTCCACTCTTTGTCGGCGTGCACCGTCTTGAACGCGTCAACCAGCTCGCAGGGGATCGTAGCGGTGCTGACGGTCTTGTAGACGATCTTGTGGGCGGTCGATTCCATGTCGCATTCGACAGCGACCGCAAGGATTTCGGCTGGCGCCTCGGGCCAGCCGCTTTTCTTGATAATGTCCTTGCCGCCGAACACAGCGATCAGCATGCAGAAGCCGCCAATGAGTACCAGCTTGATCTTGGCCGTGTTCATGCGCAAACCCCCTCGCCGCGCGGTTTTCCGGCAAGGAGGCTGCTCGTTCCGGTTGAATATTCAGTAAATTGTGAACTGTCGCCGAGCCGCGAAAGTTCAACAGGCTTAACAGATGCCGACCTGGACGATGAATACTTTAGGCATGGCGGACCGCCGCCATGCCTTTGTTCAAGACTCGACGAGGGCTGACTACATCAGGCCCAGCTGTTTGTAGAAGCCAAGCGCATCGTAGTAGTCGCTCTGGGTGGTGATCTTGCCGTCCTTGATCGAGAACATCGAGGCACCGGTGAAGGAAAACTTCTTGCCGGTGGCAGCCGTGCCGTCGGCCCAGGAGCCGGTGTTGGTGCCGGAAAACTCCCATTCGAACGAGACTCGGTCGCCCTCGACCACCGGTGCGCCCTTCATCGTCCAGACGGCGTCGGGAACAGCCTTCAGGAAATTGTCGATAACACCGGTCTTGGCGGCTTCCTTGCCCTTGACCGGCGTGCCGACCGAGGCGTCGTAGTAGGTGACGTCGTCAGCGAAATAGCCGGCGGCCTTGGCCGAATCATGGGCGTTCCAGGCGGCGAGATAGGCTTCGACCACCGATTGCGCGGTATCGGCGGCAAAGGACGGCGCTGTGGCCAGCAATGTAGCGGCGATGGCTGCGGATGTCAGAAACTGGCGGCGATGCATGGTTTTCTCCTCCCTGATATTAAATGCTTGCTTTGCACGTTCAAACGCTAGCCGTGGGCCACCATGACGTGGCGCACGGCCGTGTAATCCTCCAGCGCATAGAGAGACATATCCTTGCCGTAGCCGGATTGTTTCAGGCCGCCATGCGGCATCTCGTTGGTCAGCATGAAGTGGGTATTGATCCAGGTGCAGCCGTATTGCAGGCGAGCAGCTGTCGCCATGGCGCGCGAGACATCCTTGGTCCACACCGATGACGCCAGGCCATAGTCGCTGTCATTGGCCCAGTTCACCGCCTCGTCGACCTCGGAGAAACGGGTGATCGAGACGACCGGGCCGAACACTTCGCGGCGCACGATCTCGTCTTCCTGGAGCGCGCCGGCAACGACAGTCGGCTGGTAGTAGAAGCCGGAGCCTTCGCCCGGCTTGCCGCCGGTGGTGATCTCGATGTGCTTCAATTCCGAGGCACGCTCGACGAAGCTCGAGACGCGGTCGCGTTGGCGACGCGAGATCAGCGGGCCGATTTCGTTCTCGGTGTCGTCTGGCTGGTTGTATTTGATGGTAGAGACGGCTGAAGAGAGATCGGCAACGAGCTTGTCGTAGATCTTCTTGCCGGCATAGATGCGGCAGGCGGCCGTGCAGTCCTGGCCGGCATTGTAATAACCGAAAGCGCGCAGCCCGTTGACCACGGCACCGAGGTCGGCGTCGTCGAAGACGATGACCGGAGCCTTGCCGCCGAGTTCGAGATGCGTGCGCTTGACCGACTTGGCGGCGGCCTGCAGCACCTTCTTGCCGGTGGCGACGTCGCCGGTGATCGAGATCATGTTGACCTTGGCGTGGTTTATCAGCGCGTTGCCGACGCTGTCGCCGCGGCCGAGCACGACGTTGACGACACCTTCGGGCAGCACATCGGCGAGGACCCTGGCCAGCTTCAGCGCCGTCAGGGGCGTCTGCTCCGACGGCTTGAAGACGACGGTGTTGCCGCCGGCAATCGCCGGCGCCAGCTTCCAGGCCATCATCATCAGCGGATAGTTCCAGGGCGCGATCGAGGCGACGATGCCGATCGGGTCGCGCCGCACCATCGAGGTGTGACCGGGCAGATATTCGCCGGCGACCACGCCGGGCATGGAACGGACCGCGCCAGCAAAAAAGCGGTAGCAGTCGACGATCGCCGGAATTTCGTCATTGAGCACCGCATTGATCGGCTTGCCGCAGTTCAGCGCCTCGAGCGCGGCGAACTCCTTGGCCTCGGCCTCGATGCGGTCGGCGATCTTGAGAAGATAGCCCGAGCGCTGCGCCGGCGTGGTGCGCGACCACGTGACGAACGCCTTTTCCGCCGCCGCGACAGCTGCCTCGATCTGCGCCGGGCTTGCTTCCGGCAGGTTGAGAATGGTCGCCCCGGTCTTTGGATTGAGGATCGGCTCCTCGGTCTCGGTGCCCTTGTCGAAGATCGAGCCGATCAGCATCTGGGTGTCCATGGATTTCTCCCTTGTCAGGAGCGAGTAGCGAGTAGCGAATAGCGAGTAGGGTTGGTCGTCGATCTTTCCCCATTCGCTACTCGCTACTCCCTATTCGCTTGTTTCATTTTCCACTGCCGACGATCTGGTCGCCGTCGCGGGTCAGGTAATAGGCAAACAGGATGGGCAGCAGCGTCACCAGAACCACGACCATGGCCACGACATTGGTGACCGGGCGCTGGCGCGGACGGATCAGTTCCTCCAGCATCCAGATCGGCACAGTCTGCTGCTGGCCGGCGGTGAAGGTGGTGACGATGACCTCGTCGAAGGACAGCGCGAAGGCGAGCATGCCGCCGGCAAGCAGAGCGGTCGCGATGTTGGGCAGCACGACATGCCGGAAGGTCTGGAAGCCGTCGGCGCCGAGGTCCATCGAGGCCTCGATCATCGAGCCCGAGGAGCGGCGGAAACGGGCAACGGCGTTGTTGTAGACGACGACCACGCAGAAGGTGGCGTGGCCGAGCACGATCGTCCAGAACGAGAACGGTATGTCGGCGAGCGAAAAGGCCGAGCGCAGGGCGATGCCGGTGATGATGCCGGGCAGCGCGATCGGCAGGATGACGAGCAGCGAGATGGTCTCGCGGCCGAAGAATTTTGTCCGCGAGACCGCGGCGGCGCAGAGCGTGCCCAGGATCAAGGCAATAGCCGTCGAGATGGCGGCAACGCGGACCGACAGCGACAGCGCCTGCCAGACGTCCGGCCGGTTCCAGGTGACGGCGAACCATTGCGTGGTCAGCCCTGGCGGCGGCCAGACGAAGCTCTTCTCTTCCGTGGTGAAGGCGTAGACGAAGATCAGCAGGATCGGCAGGTGCAGGAAGAGCAGACCGCAAGCGGCTGCGATCTTGAGGCCGAGCGGCGCGGATTGCGAACCGTCAGAGCGCATCGAACGCCCCCATGCGCTTGGCGCCCCAGAGATAGAAACCCATGATGACGATGGGCACGACGGTGAAGGCGGCGGCGAGCGGGATGTTGCCGGCAGTGCCTTGCTGCGAATAGACGGCCTGGCCGATGAACAGCCTGGATGTGCCGATGATCTGCGGGATGATGTAGTCGCCCAGCGTCAGCGAGAAGGTGAAGATCGAGCCGGCGACGATGCCGGGCAACGCCAGCGGAAACAGCACGTTGCGGAAGGTCTGGCCCGGCGACGCGCCGAGATCGGAGGAAGCCTCGACCAGATTGCCGGGAACGCGTTCCAATGCCGCCTGCACCGGCAAGATCATGAAGGGCAGCCAGACATAGACGAAAGCGATGAAGGTGCCGGTGGCGGAAACCGACAGTGAGTTGCCTCCAACGACCGGCAGCGAAAGCCAGCCATCGAGCACCCAGAGCAGATGCAATTTGGCGAGCAGCCAGGTCAGAATGCCTTCCTTGGCGAGGATCAGCTTCCAGGCATAGATCTTGACCAGGTAGCTCGACCACAGCGGCAGCATGACGCCGAGATAAAACAGCGCCTTCCAGCGGCCGCGCGCATAACGCGCCGCATAATAGGCGATGGGGAAGGCGATGACAGCGGATGCCAGCGTGACCAGCACCGCCATCGTCACCGTGCGCAGGATGATGTCGAGATTGGCCGCCTGGAACAGGTCGCCGTAAGTCTTCAGCGTGAACTCATGGTTGATGAGGCCGGAGAACTCATCTATCGAGAAAAAGCTCTGCGCCAGCAGCGCGAACAGCGATCCGATATAGACGACGCCCAGCCACAAAACCGGCGGCAGCAGCATGAGAAACAGCAGCAATTGTGGCCGGCGCCAGAACAGGTCGGAGAGCGCACCGCGTATGCCACCACTGCCGGGCAGAATGGCGGAGGCAGAGGTTGAGTTGAGCGCGGCGATTGTCATGGCGCCACCGCTTGTTGTTGATTTTTTGAGAGGCCGCGTTCCGTCACACCCCCCTCTGTCCTTCCGGACATCTCCCCCTCAAGGGGGGAGATCAGCAGTTTCTCTGCCCCGCCAATTCCGGAACGTTGGAGATTGGTGAAGCCAGTGGTGACAGCCAATCTCCCCCCTTGAGGGGGAGATGTCCGGCAGGACAGAGGGGGGTGCTTCGCGCCAACCGTGATCATGCCGGCTCATCCATCAGATGCAGGTGCTCGCGGTTGAAGGTGAGCACCACCGCTTCGCCTTCCGCCGGCAGTTTCGTGCCGGCCGGCACGATGGCGTGCAGCCTGAGCCCATCGGCATCGAGCGCCAGCCTTGTGGTGGCGCCGAGATAGTTGGTTCCGACCAGGCGCGCGGCAACGCCTTCGCCTTTGGCTGCGCGGCCGATCCGGATGGATTCAGGACGCAAGCTGCCCCAGCGGTGCTGGCCGGAATAGCGCTGGACGAAATCCGGCGGCAGCACGTTGGAGGAGCCGACGAAATCGGCGACGAAGCGGGTCTTCGGCCGCTGGTAGATGTCTTCCGGCGTGCCGATCTGCATGATCTTGCCGTCATTGAAGACGGCGACGCGGTCGGCCATCGACAGCGCTTCGCCCTGGTCATGGGTGACAAAGACGAAGGTGATGCCGAGCGCCTTCTGCAGCGACTTCAGCTCTTCCTGCATATTCTCGCGCAGTTTGAGGTCGAGCGCGCCGAGCGGCTCGTCGAGCAGCAGCACCTTGGGCTGGTTGACCAGCGCACGGGCAAGCGCGACGCGCTGGCGCTGGCCGCCGGAGAGCTGGCCGGGACGGCGGGCGCCGTAGCCGGGAAGCCGCACCAATGACAGCGCCTCTTCCGCCGCCTTCTGCCGCTGCGACTTGGCGACGCCCTTGACCATCAGCCCGTAGGCGACATTGTCCAGCACATTGAAATGCGGGAACAGCGCATAGTCCTGGAACACGGTGTTGACGTTGCGGCGATAGGGCGGCACGCCCTCGGCGCGCTCGCCGAAGATCGAGATCGAGCCCGAGGTCGGCTGCTCGAAGCCGGCGATCAGGCGCAGGCACGTCGTCTTGCCGGACCCCGACGGACCGAGCATGGCGAAGAACTCGCCCGGCACGATATCGAGATCGACCGCATCGACGGCGCGCACGCTGCCGAAATGGCGAGAGACTTTCTGGAAGGAAACGGCCGAGGTCATGGGCTGCCAGTCTGTTGCCTGTTTGATGTGTTGATGTCGCGCGACGCCCTACCTCCCTTGTGGGGAGGTCGCGGCGAAGCCGCGGGTGGGGGTGATTAGCGCCAACGCTCGCGCGCTGCCCCACCCCGACGCTGCGTCGTCTACCCTCCCCACAAGGGGGAGGGTAAGGGAGATCAACGCCCGCCGATGACGCCGATATAGTCCGACACCCAGCGGTAGTAGGGCACGCACTGGTCGTTCTGGGTGGCGCATTTGGAGACCGGGGTCTTCCAGAACTTGATCTTGTCGAAGTTGTCGTAGCCGTTGGTCTTGCAGCCTTCCTCGCCGAGCAATTCATTGCCCTTGCAGGCGGCGGGCACGACGGGAAGCGAGCCGAACCAGGCCGAGACGTCGCCCTGGACCTTGGGCGACAGCGAATGCTCGAGCCACATATAGGCGCAGTTCGGGTGCGCGGCGTCGGCCTCCATCATGGTGGTGTCGGCCCAGCCGGTGACGCCTTCTTCCGGCACGGTCGAGGCGACCGGCTTCTTGGCAGCGACCAGCGTGTTGACCTGGTAGGGCCACGAACCGGAAGCGACGACGCCTTCGTTCTGGAAGTCGTCGACCTGGATGGCGGCGTCATGCCAGTAGCGGCCGACCAGCGTGCGCTGGACGCGCAGCAATTCGAGCGCGGCCTTGTACTGGTCTTCGTTGAGTTCGTAGGGGTCCTTGATGCCGAGTTCCGGCTTGTGGAACATCAGATAGTTGGCGGCATCGGCAATGTGGATCGGGCCGTCATAGGCCTGGACGCGGCCCTTGTTCGACTTGCCGTCGGGCAGGTTCATTTCCTCGAAGACGATGTTCCAGCTCTTGGGCGCTTCCTTGAAGACATCGGTGTTGTACATCAGGACGTTCGGGCCCCACTGATAGGGAACGCCATAATGCACCTTGTCGACGGTGAACCAGGGCGCATCCTTCAGCCGGTCGTCGACGCTCTTCCAGCTCGGGATGAGATCGGTGTTGATCGGCTGCACGCGCTTGCCGGCGACGAGGCGCAGCGAGGCGTCACCCGAGGCGGTGACCAGATCGAAGCCACCCTCATTCATCAGTGAGACCATCTCGTCGGAGGTGTTGGCGGTTTTGACGTTGACCTTGCAGCCGCTCTCCTTCTCGAAGGAGCTCACCCAGTCATAGCCCTTGTCGGTTTCGCCGCGCTCGATATAGCCGGGCCAGGCAACGATGCTGACCTCGCCTTCGCCCTTGCCAAGTTCCTTGACCTGGGCGACGGCCTGACCGGAAAAGGTCAGCGCGACCGTCAAAGCCGTGCACGTCTTCAGAAATGAATTCATCGTCAATCTCCCATTTTGGCGCCTGACTGCGAAGCCGGTCTTCGCTGCGGTCAGCCGCAGGCTGAAAAGCGTCAGTTCGTCCGATGGACGCTTACCGCTCTACGGCGGTTCGGTCCCTGAAATGAAAGTGCTTGGAAAATTCCGGTTTCGCAAATTCATTTATCAGAAACACGATATCGGTTTTTCCGATAGATAGATACCTAATGCATGTCGCTCAAAAGTGGCCCCGGTTTTGAGAGAACGACATGCATCAAAACAAAGGCTATCACCGCTGCTGGCGTACCGTACGCTGCGACTGGGCAAGGCCGATGAAGTCGCGCGCCGCCTGCGGCAGGCCGGAGCCGCGGCGCCAGACCATGCCGACCTGGACCACCGGCAAAGTGCCTGAGATATCGCGCGATTCGATGCGGTCGCCTTCCAGCGACCAAGGCCGGTAGACGAGGTCGGGCAGCAGCGCCACGCCCGCACCGGTGGCGACAAGGCTGCGCACCGCTTCGACCGAGCGGGTGCGGAAGGCGACATAGGGCTTGGCGCCGATCGCGGCCAGGAGCTTGCCGGTGCTTTCCTCGATCTCGTCGACGGTGAGCATGATCAGCGGCTCGCCGGCAATGTCGCCAATGCCGATAATGTCGGCGCTGGCCAGTTTGTGGCTGAGCGGCACCCACAGCCGGTAGGCCGAGACCTCGAGGATTTCCGACTGCAATGCGGTGCGGTCGCGCAAGTTGGAGGTGACCATGACGGCGATGTCGAGCTTGCCGCCGATCAGCAGGTGCTCGAGATAGTCGCCATTGTCTTCGATGGCCGAGACATCAACGCCAGGATAGGCGCGGCGGTAGCGCGCCAGAAGATCGGACAGCACATAGCCGGCGACCAGCGAGGTGACACCGAGCTGCAGGCGTCCGCCAGCCACCACCTGGTCGTCAGAGAAAGCGCGACGCGCATCGGAGACGTCGGCCAGGATCTTGGTCGCATGGCGCAGGAACTGGTGGCCTTTGTGGGTGATGTTGAGGCCACGCGGATGGCGTTCGAACAATTCGACGCCGAGATCGCTCTCCAGTTCCTTGATCGCCTCGGTGACCGAGGATTGCGAGATGGAGAGGTTCTGTGCCGCGCCCGACACTGTGCCTTGCTCGGCGACGGCAATGAAGAACTGTAGCTGGCGGATGGTGAAGGCCATGGCGGGACTAAACACCGGCGCGGCAGCGAAGGAAAGCCGAAGGCAGAGCTTATCCCGTGGCGGCTTGCGGCGCCTCCTGTCAACCGAACCCGAGGCGCCGCCGCCAGGCAGGACCGTAGCGTAGCGCGAGCATGAACGCCATCTCCAGCGCCAAGACGATAACGATGATACGAAAGCCGACGGCATAGGAATCCCGGCCGCTGCCGCGCATGAGATAGCCGGTGATGAGAAAGCCGGTATTCCACAAAGTGGCACCGAGAAGCGTCGCCGCAGCGAAGGGCAAGAGCGGCAGGCGGAGCGCGCCGGCCGCGATCGGCAGGTAGTTGCGCACCGTCGGGATGAACTGCGCCAGCAAGGATACCCGGACATGATGGCGGCGATAGGCCTGGCCAAGCCTGCTGTAGGTCGCATAGCGCAGGCAGACATATTTGCCGAAACGCTCGACCAGCCTGTCGGCACGATCCAACCCAATCCGACGACCTACACAATACCAGACAAGGCAGCCTGTGATGGCGGACAGCGTCGTCACCAGGAGCAGGATCGCCAGCGTCGGGAGATCCGGGGCAGCGGTCATGCCGAGGAACAGCAGCAGCACATGCGAGGGCGGCAGCGGCAGGATCTTTTCGGTAAAGGCGAGGCAAGCGACGCCGAGCAGGCCGAAGCCCAGGATCGCCGACAACGGATCAGTCATGCGAAGCGCCAGTCATAGGTTTTGAGGTTCTTGATCCGGGATACCTTATACACCGTCGCCGGCGGAAAGTTGCGAAAGGTGCGGCCAAGCCGGATCGCTTCCAGGTCGAGCCTGTCGAGCAATGCCTGGTCGAAAGGGCAACGGCTGCCCAATGTGTATTGGTAGAGTGCTGCGTCCGGCCGAAGGGCGTCGAACACATGATGCACAACATCGCCTTCGCGGTATCGGGCGGCGGCACGGCGGGGATCGCGGCGCACCAGTCTCTGGTGTTTAGCTAGAACTGGTCCACTGGAATTGCGCTAGGCCACCGCGATGCTGAGGCGCGCTCCCGCCTCGGCGAGTGCTGAAGCAATGTCGCGCGGAGGCGGCTGATCGGTGGCCAGTTCGGAAAAACCGTCGAAGCCGCAGACCTGAACCAGTCCCTGGCGACCGAACTTCGTGTGGTCGGTAATGACCAGCGAGCGCTGGCCGCGCGACAGCACCATGCGGGCGAACTCCGCCTCTTCCAGATCATAGTCGGAAAGACCCGCGGCGGCATCGACGGCGCCGATGGAAATCACCGCGTGACTGACCGAGAAACGGCTGACGAAGTCGATCGCCGAGGCGCCGAAGGCCGCACCGGAATCGCTGCGCAGCTCGCCGCCCGCCATATAGACCTTGTTGCCGTTGACGGTGGCCAGCGTGCGGGCGATGTCGGACGAGTTGGTGACCACCGTCAGCCGGCGGTGGCCAAGCAGTTCGCGGGCGAGGAAAGAGGTCGTGGTGCCGGTGTCCAGCATCACCGACTCGCCGTCGCGGATGGTGGCGGCGACCATGCGGGCAATCAGCCGCTTGGCCTCGGCATTGTCGCGCATGCGCCGCTCGAACGGCGCCTCACCGGTCATCGACGGCAGACCGATGGCGCCATGCATCTTCAGCACCGAGCCGTTGCCGGTCAGCGGCTTGACATCACGGCGCACGGTTTCAAGCGAGACCCCCAACCGGTCGGCCAGGCTAGCGATGGTGACGGTGCCCTCTTCCTTCAGGAGGCGGAGGATTTCGCCGTGCCGTTTCGAATGGATCATGTGGCCTCCCGAATTCTGTGACCTGCCCGGTTTTAGGGCAATACAGACGTTTTTAAAGGAATTGCAGGCGGTTTCGGGCAAAACACCCAAAAAAAGTCACAACATTTGATTGACAGTCGGGCGGCACTGGCATGAGATTAATGGCGTGACAGGCTTCGGAACTGCCACGGGAGGGTGATGGCAGAGCCGCAATTTCACGGACCGGACCGTCTGGCCAGACCGTCTGGGATTGATCTGGCGCAAGGACTTTTCAAATCCGCGGGGGCGGAGACCGGGTATCAACACCTGGCCAAGGGGCTCGTCGGTGCGGCGCGGGACAGGAGAGTCCCGGCGTCCCGCACCGACGAGATTTTTTGCGCTCCCCAACCCTCTTTGCGCGGCGCATGGCGCCTTGTCCAAGCTCCGACAAATCAGGGGTGGCCCGGTGACTGCTGAAGATCGCATCCGAGCCCTGCCCTGCTGGAACGGCAGCGTCGACATTGCGCCGCTGCCGGGCGGTCTCAGCAACGCAAACTATCTGGTCAAGGATGCCGCCGGACGGCACGTCGTGCGCTTCGGCCAGGACTATCCGTTCCACCACGTCTTCCGCGATCGCGAGGTGATGACGTCGCGGGCGGCGCATGAAGCGGGCTTCGCGCCGGCGGTTCGTTATTCCGAACCCGGCATCATGGTCACGGAATTTCTCGGCGCGAAGACCTATGCCGCCGAAGACGTGCGCGCCAATATCGGCCGCGTCGCAGCACTTATGCGCGGGTTCCATCGCGAGATGCCCAATCACATCTCCGGCGCCGGCTTCATGTTCTGGGTCTTCCATGTCATCCGCGACTATGCGCGCACACTGAACGAAGGTGGCAGCCGCAAGCGCGATGAGTTGCCAAGGTTGCTGGCGCTGGCCGACGAGTTGGAACGGGCGCAGAAGCTGCTGCCGATCGTCTTCGGCCACAATGATCTTTTGCCGGCAAATATTCTCGACGATGGTAATAGGTTATGGCTGATCGACTTCGAATATGCCGGCTTCAACACGGCGATGTTCGACCTGGCCGGCGTCGCCTCGAACGCCGAGATGAGCGACGCGGAGTCTTTCGCTTTCCTGACGGCCTACTTCATGCGCGAGCCGGATGAGGCGATCCGCCGTTCGCACGCCGCCATGCAATGCGCGTCGCTGCTGCGCGAGGCGATGTGGAGCATGGTTTCCGAGCTTTATCTCGACGCGCCCGGCATCGACTACATCGCCTACACCGCAGAGAACCTGACGCGGCTCGACGCGGCGCTGGACAATTACCGCACGAAATACGGGACAAAGCCATGACCTTGCCCACCCATGCCGGCATCGTCGTCATCGGCGGTGGCATTATCGGCTGTTCGACGGCCTATCATCTGGCGCGCGACCACAAGGCCGATGTCGTCCTGCTGGAGCAGGGCAAGCTGACCTCCGGCTCGACCTGGCATGCAGCCGGGCTGGTCGGCCAATTGCGATCGTCCGCCTCGACCACCCGGGTTCTCAAATATTCGGTCGAGCTCTACAAAGGGCTGGAGGCCGAAACCGGGCTCGCCACCGGCTGGAAGATGACCGGCTGCCTCAGGCTTGCCACCAATGCCGACCGGTGGACCGAATACAAAAGACTGGCGACAACAGCCAGGAGCTTCGGCATGGACATGCAGTTGCTGTCGCCGGCCGAAGTCAAAAAGATGTGGCCGCTGCTGGAGACCAGCGACCTCGTCGGCGCCTCGTGGCTGCCGACCGACGGCCAGGCCAGCCCCTCAGACATCACGCAGTCGCTGGCCAAGGGCGCGCGCATGCATGGCGCCAAGCTGTTCGAGGATGTCCGCGTTACCGGCTTCGACACGAGGGACGGGCGCATCACCGCGGTGAAGACCAACAAGGGCGACATTGCCTGCGACAAGGTGGTGAACTGCGCCGGGCAATGGGCGCGCCAGGTCGGTGTCATGGCCGGCATTTCCGTGCCGCTGCAGCCGGTCAAGCACCAGTACATCATCACCGAGAAGATCGACGGCCTGGCGACTGACGCGCCGACCATCCGCGACCCCGACCGGCGCACCTATTTCAAGGAAGAGGTCGGCGGGCTGGTGATGGGTGGCTATGAGCCGAACCCGCAGGTCTGGGCGACCGGCATGCCCGGCGGCGATGTGCCGGACGATTGGGAGTTCCGCCTGTTCGACGACGACTACGATCATTTCGAGCAGCATATGAGCCAGGCGATCGCACGGGTGCCGGCGCTCGAAACTGTCGGCGTCAAGCAGATGATCAACGGGCCGGAGAGTTTCACGCCGGACGGCAATTTCATCCTCGGCGTGGCGCCCGAATGCGCCAACATGTTCGTCGGCGCCGGCTTCAACGCCTTCGGCATCGCATCGGGCGGCGGCGCCGGCTGGGTGCTGGCGCAATGGGTGGTCGACGGAGAAGCGCCGCTCGACCTCTGGGTGGTCGACATCAGGCGCTTTTCCAATTTGCATCGCGACCGGCAATGGGTCAGCGACCGTACGCTGGAAGCCTATGGCAAGCACTACACGATCGGTTTTCCGCATGAGGAGTACGTCTCGGGCCGGCCGCGTATCGTCTCGCCGCTCTACGACCGGCTGAAAGAGCACCGCGCCGTGTTTGGCTCCAAGCTTGGCTGGGAGCGGCCGAACTGGTTTGCGCCGGAGGGCACCAAGCCCGAAGACATCTATTCGATGGGCCGGCAGAACTGGTTCTCAGCCGTCGGCGACGAGCACCGGCATGTGCGCGAAAAGGTCGGCATCTTCGACCAGTCCTCGTTTGCCAAATACGAGATGACGGGCGCTGACGCGGCGAAGGCGTTGGACTGGATCTGCGCCAACGATGTCGCCAAGCCAGTGGGCCGGCTGACCTATACACAGCTTCTCAACACGCGCGGCGGCATCGAGGCCGATCTGACGGTGGCGAGGCTCGCCGACGACAAATTCTACATCGTCACCGGCACCGGCTTCCGCACGCATGATCTCTCCTGGATTGGCGACCATGTCGGCAAGGAACTCGACGTGACACTGAAGGACGTCACCGAGGATTTTGGAACGCTGTCGTTGATGGGGCCACGGGCCCGCAACGTGCTCGCTG
The DNA here is from genome assembly GCF_013520985.1 of Mesorhizobium neociceri. Classification (GTDB taxonomy): domain Bacteria; phylum Pseudomonadota; class Alphaproteobacteria; order Rhizobiales; family Rhizobiaceae; genus Mesorhizobium; species Mesorhizobium neociceri. The sequence goes on from NZ_JACDTY010000002.1 coordinate 321,485, forward strand.
CCGTGACCGATGCCGATGTCTCGAACACAGGCTTCCCGTTCGGCCATATCAGAGAGATCGCGATTGCCGGTCACATGGTGCGGGCGTTGCGCGTCACCTATGTCGGCGAGCTCGGCTGGGAGCTGCACGTGCCGATCGCCGCCACCGGCGAAATCTTCGATGCGCTGATGGCGTCAGGCGGGCCGCACGGCATCCGACCGATCGGCTACCGGGCGCTGGAATCGCTGCGGCTGGAGAAGGGTTATCGCGCCTGGGGTTCCGACATCACGCCCAACGACACGCCGCAGGAGGCGGGTCTCGGCTGGGCGGTGAAGCTGAGGAAGAACACGGATTTCGTCGGCCGCCGGGCACTCGAAAAGATCAGCGGCGCCGAACTGAAGAAACGCTTTGCCGGCTTTACCGTCGACGATCCCGATATCGTGCTTGTCGGACGCGAGACGATTTTGCGCAATGGCGAGCCGGTCGGGTATCTCACCAGCGGCGGCTATGGCTACACGCTGGGCAAGAACATCGGCTATGGCTATGTGCGCAATGCCGATGGCATCAGCGACGACTTTCTCAGCTCCGGCGACTATGAGCTGGTGGTGGCGATGGAGCGGACGCCGGCAAAGATCCATCTCGAGCCGATGTACGATCCGGCGATGAGCAAGATCAAGGCGTAGCGGGTGCAGCGATGAGTTTCCGTGCGGATCGCCACGTCCACATACTGATCATCGGCGGCGGCGCCGTCGGCACGTCGGTTGCCTACCACCTCGCCCGCGACGGCGCCAAGGATGTGCTGCTGGTCGAGAAATCGCTGCTCACCCATGGCTGCACCTGGCATGCGGCCGGGCTGGTCGGACAGCTCAGGGGCAAACGCAACCTGACGCGGCTGATGCAGAATTCGGTCGCCGTCTTCGACCGGCTGGAGGCCGAGACCGGACAGGCGATCTCCTGGAAGAAAGTCGGCTCGCTGCGGCTTGCCAGCAGCGCTGCGCGCTGGAGCGAAATCCGCCGGTCGATGACGCAGGCCAAGAGCTTTGGTGTCGAATGCCATTCGCTGTCGGCCGATGAAGCCGCCAGGCATTTCCCCTACATCCTCAGGGACGGCATCGAGGGCGCCGCCTACATTCCCGGCGACGGCTATATCGACCCCTATTCGCTGACCATGGCCTATGCCAAGGGTGCACGGCAGAACGGCGCCCGCATCGAAGAGGGCGTGAGCGTCGAAGACATCGTCATCGAAAGGCGGCATGCGGTTGGCGTCATCACCAATGGCGGTTCGATTTCCTGTGACATCCTCGCCAATTGCGCTGGCCTGTGGGCCAGGCGCGTCGGCAAGATGGCCGGCGTGCCGCTGGCGGCGGGCGTCGTCGAGCACCAGTATTTTCTCACCGAAAAGACGCTCAAGCTCGACCCGAACCTGACCACGCTGCGCGACCCCGACCATAATTTCTATCTCAAACCGGACACCGGCAGCTTTGCCATTGGCGGCTGGGAAGACGGAACCAAGGGCTGCTGGCGCGGCATGCCGCCGCTCGATTTCGGCCGCGAACTCTTCCCGCCCAACATGGATCGCCTGGAGCTGTTCGCGCTGCCGGCCGCCGAGCGGCTGCCGGTGCTCAACGAGATCGGCATCCAGACCGTCATCAACGGACCGATCCCGGTCTCCTTCGACGGCGAGCCGATCATGGGGCTGGCGCCGGAACTCGACAATTTCTTCGTCGCCTGCGGCTTCACCGCCGGCATCGCGGCGTCCGGCGGCGCCGGGCTGGCTTTGTCCAACATGATCCTGCATGGGGATGCCGGCATGGATCTGTGGCCTTTCGACGTGCGCCGCTTCGGCGCGGTGCAGGCGCAAGGCAGGTATCTGGAAGCGCGCGCCATCGAGGCTTATGGCGCCTATTACAAGATCCATTGGCCGGCCGAGGAATCGCATGCCGGGCGAGGCCTGCGGCTTTCACCGCTGCATGAAATACTGCGCGACAATGGCGCTGTTTTCGGCTCCAAATTCGGCTGGGAGCGGCCGAACTGGTTCTCGGTCGACGACGGCAAATCGATCGAGCTGGGTAGCTTCGAGGACAAGCCCGGCTGGTTCGATGCCGTCGGCCATGAGGTGCGGGCCATCCGCGAACGCGCCGCCCTCATCGACCAGACCTCGTTCTCGAAATTCGAGATTGCCGGCAAGGGCGCACAGGCGGCCTTGCAGCGCATCGCCGCCAACGATCTTTCCGGCGCAGCCGGCCGCGCCGTCTACACCCAGCTTTGCAACGAAAAGGGCGGCATCGAAGCCGATGTCACCATCGTTCATGTCGGCGACGACCGCTTCCTGCTGGTTACCGGCTCCAGCTTCGGCGTGCATGACCGGCATTGGCTGTCGGGGCATCTGCCGTCCGATGTCTCACTGCGCGATGTCACCAACCAGTACGCTGTGATCAATCTGTGCGGCCCCCGTGCCCGCGACATCCTGCAATCGGTCAGCGATGACGACCTTTCCAACGACGCCCTGCCTTTCCTTGCGGCGCGCAACATCGAGGTCGGCAACGCCACCGTGCTGGCTGTCCGCGTCGGCTATGTCGGCGAGCTCGGCTACGAGCTCTACGTGCCGCAGGAATACGCGGTGCATGTCTACGAGACATTGCGCGAGGCGGGCGAGCCGCATGGCATTGCCGATGCGGGCTACCGCGCCATCGACGCCTGCCGCATGGAGAAGGGCTATCTCTACTGGTCCGGCGATATCACGCCCGACTACAATCCTTACGAAGCCGGGCTCGGCTTTGCGGTGGCGCTGGACAAGGGCGATTTCATCGGCCGCGAGGCGCTGGCGCGGATCAAGGCACAGGGCGTGACGCGTAAGCTGTGCTCCTTCACCGTCGACGGCTTTGCGCCGTTCCACGGCGGCGAGGCGATCCTGTTTGGTGGCAAGGTCGTCGGTTCGACCTCGTCGACCGGCTATGGCTATACGCTCGGCAAGACCATTGCCTTCGGCTATCTCCCTGTGGAATTGGCCATTGAGACGACATTCGAGATCGAGGCCTTCGGCAAGACCTACAAAGCGACGCGCGGGCCGCGTACGCTCTATGATCCCAAGATGGAAAGGCTGCGCGCATGAGTGACGACCTCGCGCTTGCCCGAAAGGCCATGGCCGATATCCCGTCGCTGAAGGATTTCGACGGCAAGATCGAGCGGCTGGGCGGGATGACCAATCTGGTCTTCCGGGCCGGAGACATCTGCCTGCGCATCCCCGGAAAAGGCACCGAGGAGTATATCAACCGCGCCAATGAAGCGGTGGCGGCAAGCGAGGCGGCCAAGGCCGGCGTCAGTCCGGAAGTGCTGCATGTCGATGCCGCGACCGGCGTGATGGCGAGCCGCTTCGTCGCCGGCGCCGAGACGATGTCGCCTGAAAAATTCAAGCTGCGCGCCGGCAGTCCGGCGCGCGCGGGCGAGGCCTTCCGCAAGCTGCATTCGTCTGGCGCGGTGTTCCCTTTCCGCTTCGAACTGTTTGCGATGATTGACGACTATCTCAAGGTTTTATCGACCAAGGATGTCGCCTTGCCGCCTGGCTACCACGATGTGGTGCGCGAATCCGAAGCCGTGCGTACCGCCCTTGCCGCCCATAAGTTGCCGCTTGCCGCCTGCCATTGCGACCCGCTGTGCGAGAATTTTCTCGATACCGGCGAGCGGATGTGGATCGTCGACTGGGAATATTCCGGGATGAACGACCCGCTCTGGGATCTCGGCGACCTCTCGGTCGAAGGCAGGTTCGATGCGGCGCAAGAGGAAGAGATGATGCGCGCCTATTTCGGCGGCGAGGCAAAGCCGGCCGAACGCGGCCGCATCGTCATCTACAAGGCGATGTGCGATCTGTTGTGGACGCTTTGGGGGCTGATCCAGCTTGCCAACAACAACCCGGTCGAGGATTTCCGTGCCTATGCCGACGGCCGTTTCGCCCGCTGCAAGGCGCTGATGGAGACGCCTGAGTTTTCACGCCATCTGGCGGCGGTGCGAAAGGGCTAGCTAGCGGCCCCGACCCCCTCAATTCACGCCCTTCGGTACGTTCTCAGGCGGCACCACGGTCTCGACCACCTTCTGGCGGTGGAAGATGAACAGGCCGGCGAGCACGACGATGGCCGAGCCGATCAGGATGCGCGGTCCCGGCACGTCACCGAAGAAGGCCAGGCCGAAGATCACCGCCCACAGAAGCAGGCTGTAATGCAGCGGCGCCAGCGTCGAGGCCGGCGCCAGTTTCAGCGCCCGGGTGATCATCAAATGAGCGGCGCAGGAGACGATGCCGAGCAAAAGCATGGCGCCGAAATCGAGCGCTGACGGCGTGCGCCAGGCACCGATGGTCATCACGGCGCCGACCAGCAACGTGCCGATGGTCTGCCAGGTGACCAGCGTGGTGTCGCTGGTGCCGCGCAGGCGACGGCTGAGGATGATGGCAAAGGCAAACGCGATGCTGCCGACCAGCGCGAACAGCGAGGACTGCGAGAAGGCCGCCGAGGACGGCTTCAGTATGATCAGCACGCCGCAGAAGCCGACCAGGATGGCTGCCCAGCGGCGCCAGCCGACCTTTTCGCCGAGCAGGAAATGCGACAGCGCCGCTACATAGATCGGCCCGGCCATGTAGAAGCTCATCACGTCGGCAAGCGGCAGATAGACGACGGCGGCGTAGAACAGCGCCGTGTCGACCGTCGTCGCCAGCACGCGCAGAGACTGGAGGACTGGCCGCTCCATCCGGAACAGTCTGCCAGCGCCCTGGTTGGCGATCATCGGGCCAAGCACGATGAAGGCGCCGATCGAGCGGATAAACACCACCTGGCCGACCGAGAAACTGGCGACCAGCCATTTGCCCATGGCGTCGTTCAGCGCGAACATGAAGTCGCCGGCCAGCATCAACAAGATGCCGGCCAAAAGCACGTTCCTGATCGTAAAGTTGCGAGCAAGCGACTGGGCCATGCCGGCTCCCTAGCTCCAAGTCGCCGCTTTGACGAGGCAAATCGGTAAGACCAGCGGCGGAAACCGGCCGTATCTACGCAGTTTTGTGCCGCCGGTTGACCTCGCGCGGTCGGCCGGCAATCGACAGCCGCGTCTCCTGCTTCGCGCGCTCGGCCACCACCTTGCCCCTGGCGACGACGCACAGCCGTTCGGCGCGCAGGCGCAAGGCTTCGACCGGATTGCCGGCGTCGAGAATGACAAAGCTGGCGCGCTTGCCCACGGCAAGGCCGAGATGATCGAGCCCCATGATGGCAGCGTTGACATTGGTGACCATGTCGAAGCAGCGCGCCATGTCGGCCGGGCTCGACATCTGGGCGACGTGAAGCCCCATGAAGGCGACGTCTAGCATGTCGGCGGTACCCAGCGAATACCAGGGGTCGAGCACGCAATCCTGGCCCCAGCCGACACGGATGCCGAGCGCCAGCATCTCCTTCACCCGGGTCATGCCACGGCGCTTGGGGAACGTGTCGTGGCGGCCCTGCAGCATGATGTTGATCAGCGGATTGGGGATCGCCGACACTCCGGCCTCGGCAATCAGCGGCAGCAGCTTGGAGACGTAGTAATTGTCCATCGAATGCATGGAGGTAAGGTGCGAACCGGCCGCCTTGCCCTGCAGGCCAAGGCGCTGCGTCTCATAGGCAAGCTGCTCGATGTGGCGTGACAGCGGATCGTCGGTCTCGTCGCAATGCAGATCGACCATCAGCCCGCGCTTGGCCGCGATTTCACAGAGTTCGGTGACCGAGCGCGTGCCGTCGGCCATGGTGCGTTCGAAATGCGGAATGCCGCCGACGATGTCGACGCCCATGTCGAGCGCGCGCAGCGTGTTCTGCCGCGCCGTCGGCGAGCGGTAGAAGCCGTCTTGCGGGAAAGCGACCAGTTGCAGGTCGATATAGGGCGCGACCGTCTTCTTGACGTCGAGCAGCGCCTCGACCGCGAGCAGCCGGTCGTCGCAGACGTCGACATGGGTGCGGATGGCGAGCAGGCCCATCGAGACCGCCCAGTCGCAATAGGCGAGCGCCCGCTCGCGCACCGCCTCATGCGTCAGCAGCGGCTTCAGTTCACCCCACAGCGAAATGCCTTCGAGCAGCGTGCCCGAGGCGTTGATGCGCGGAATGCCGTAGGACAGCGTGGCGTCCATGTGAAAATGCGGGTCGACGAAGGGCGGCGAGATCAAATTGCCGTAGGCGTCGATTGCGGTGCCGGCGGTGACATGCAGTTCGGGCTCGATGGCGACGATCGTCTCGCCGACAATGCCGAGGTCGGCGACGGTACCGTCGGGCAGTGTTCCGCCGCGCACAACAAGGTCGAAATCCATCTTTCGTCATCTCCCTGCAGATTGAGCGCCCTATTGTCGCGCGAAGGGTACCCCGCTTTTCCAAAGGTTCCATCCGGCGGCAACTCGCTCTATAAGCCGCCAGTCGCCCCCGTGGCGAATCCGAAATTCGTCTCAGTCAGGCATGGGATCAACCATTGTTTCGCTTCTTCCGTTCGACGGAAAACCAGCGCCTCATCGCGAGGCTGGTCAGGGAATCCTTCCACGAGCACAAGTTTGGCTACGCCGCCGCGATCGCGTCGATGCTGGTGGTGGCCGCCATGACAGGAGCCAGCGCCTGGATTCTGCGCGAGATCACCAATGAGTTCGTGATCTACAAGAGGCTCGACCGCGTCAACCTGATTGCCGGAGGGGTCGCGGCGATCTTCGTCCTGAAGGGCATTGCCAACTTCGTCCAGGCCTATTTCATGAGCCGCGTCGGCAACAGCATCATCGCCGACCGGCAACGCAAGATCTACGACCGCATCCTGGCGCAAGGCATCGAGTTCTATCATTCGACCTCATCGTCGGAGCTGATCACGCGCATGACCAACAATGCGCAGGCAGCGCGCAGTGTGCTCGACCTCGTCGTCACATCCTATGTGCGCGATCTGGTGACGATGATTGTCCTGCTCGGGGTGATGATCTGGCAGCAGCCGGCGCTGTCGCTAATCTGCTTCGTCATCGGGCCGATAGCCATCTACGGCGTCAACCACATCCTGAAGCGCGTGCGCAAGATCGCCGCGCAGGAATTCCGATCGCTCGGCCAGATCGTGCAGGTGATGCAGGAAACGGCGGTGGGCGTGCGCGTGGTGAAATCCTTCGGCCTCGAAGGCGCGATGCGAAAGCGCATGTACAAGGCCGTGTCGGACGTGGAGAACCGCGCCAACAACATCGCGACGCTGGAAGCCGCCACCAGCCCGGTGATGGAAACGCTCGCCGGGCTGGCAATTTCCGGCTCCGTACTGGTCAGCGGGTTTCTGGTTCTGGGTGGAGGCCAGATGCCGGGCAACATCATGGCCTTCATTGCAGCGCTGCTTTTGGCCTACGAACCGGCCAAGCGCCTGGCGCGCGTGCGCATCTCGCTGGAAACCGGCATTGTCGGCGTGCGCATGATGTTCCAGCTTGCCGACAGGCCGCTGACGCTGGCCGAGAAGCCGGATGCCAAGCCGCTGCAGGCAGGGCCGGGCGAGATCCATTTCGACAATGTCAGCTTCGCCTACCCGGAAAGCCCGCCAGTGTTCGAAGGGCTGGACCTGACGCTTGCGGCCGGCCAGATGACAGCGCTGGTCGGGCCCTCGGGCAGCGGCAAATCGACCATCCTCAACCTGATAATGCGCATGTACGATCCGCAGATCGGCAAAGTGATGTTCGATGGCCAGGACATTGCCGACGCCACGCTTACCTCGGTGCGGGAAAAGATCGCCTATGTCAGCCAGGACACGTTCCTGTTTGCCGGCACGGTGATGCACAATATCCGTCTCGGCCGCCAGAACGCGACCGACAACGAGGTGATCGCCGCCGCCAAGGCCGCTAATGCGCATGAGTTCATCAGCGCCATGACCAAGGGCTATGAGACGGAGGTCGGCGAAAACGGCGCGCTGCTGTCAGGCGGCCAGCGCCAGCGCATCTCGATCGCGCGTGCCATGCTGCGCAACGCAGAGATCCTGCTGCTCGATGAGGCAACCAGCGCGCTCGACGCCGAATCCGAGGCGCTGTTTCGCGATGCATTGCAGCAACTGACGGTCGGACGCACCACGATCGTCATTGCTCACCGCCTGTCGACCGTGCACCAGGCCGACACGATCGTGGTGCTGGAAGCCGGCAAGGTGGTGGAAAGCGGCGCGCACCGCACGCTGCTCAACCAGGGCGGGCTGTACCAGAAGCTGTATGAATATCAGTTGATGCCATAACGGAGTGCGATTATGCGCGCTGCTCGGCTCATGTCCTTTCTACGATCCGTCTTGTTGGGCACCTTTGCCGTGCAATCTCCTGCTATGGCCCTCGACTACGACAAGGCGCATCACCTCGACGCGGAGAACCTCGCCGAACAAGGAATCGCAAAGACCTACCAAGAAGTTTTGCCCGAGCTTCGGCAATATGTGAAAAACCCAATCGCAATCGAGGAGAGCGTAGACACCTACGCGTCACGATACGCCGTGCGCGCGGCTGGCCAGGAGTTCGTGATATACGCCCCGGATAGTGTGGGCAGCGAAGACAAAAGCTGGGGCACGGCCACTTATGTCTTCTTCAAAATCATCAATGACCAACTCACCCATTCGGGCGTGCGATACTACGCGCTCAACGGTGGAAACGACCTGTTCGGCATCTTCTTGACACCATCACAGGCGGAAGACGCAAAGCGATCGCTGCCAACCCGTGCGGATTGGCCCTATCTTCCCGATCCGAAATCGCCTTGGTACGGCCAGTACCACTAGCCGGGCAGGATCACTCCGGCACATGCCTCACCGCGCCCTTGTCGGCGCTGGTGGCGAAGGCGGCGTAGGCGCGCAGCGCGGTCGTCACCTTGCGCTTGCGCTTTTCCTCGGGCTTCCAGGCCAAACCGCCCTTCGCTTCCATCGCAGCACGCCGGGCATCGAGTTCGGCATCGCTGACCGCCAGACGGATGGTGCGGTTGGGAATGTCGATCTCGATCGTATCGCCTTCCTGCACCAGTCCGATCGTGCCGCCTTCCGCGGCCTCCGGCGAGGCATGGCCGATCGACAGGCCGGAGGTGCCGCCGGAGAAGCGGCCGTCGGTGACCAGCGCGCAGGCTTTGCCCAGCCCTTTCGACTTCAAATAGCTGGTCGGATAGAGCATTTCCTGCATGCCGGGGCCGCCGCGCGGTCCTTCATAGCGGATGACGACGACATCGCCGGCCTTGATCTCGTTGGACAGGATCGCCTTCACCGAAGCGTCCTGGCTTTCGAACACCCGCGCCGGGCCGGTGAATTTCAGGATCGACTCGTCGACGCCCGCGGTCTTCACGATGCAGCCGTCGAGCGCCAGATTGCCCTTCAGCACCGCGAGCCCACCGTCCTTCGAGAACGGCGTCTCAGCCGAGCGGATGACGCCTTTCTCACGGTCGAGATCGAGCTCGTCCCAGCGGCGGTCCTGGCTGAACGCGACCTGCGTCGGCACGCCGCCCGGGGCGGCGAGGAAGAAGTCGCGCACGTTCTGGCTTGTTGTCCGGGAAATATCCCAATGGTCGAGCGCTTCGCCAAGGCTTGCTGTATGCACCGTCGGCAGGTCGCGGTTGAGCAGCCCGGCATTGTCGAGCTGGCCGAGGATGGCCATGATGCCGCCGGCGCGGTGGACGTCTTCCATATGCACGTCGGACTTGGCCGGCGCCACCTTGCAGAGCACGGGCACCCGGCGCGACAGCCGGTCGATGTCTTCCATGGTGAAGTCGACTTCACCTTCATGGGCGGCAGCCAGGATATGCAGCACGGTGTTGGTCGAGCCGCCCATGGCGATGTCGAGCGTCATGGCATTCTCGAAGGCGCCCTTCGAAGCGATGCTGCGCGGCAGTGCCGCCTCATCGTCCTGTTCGTAATAGCGCTGGGCGAGATCGACGATCAGATGGCCGGCCTCGACGAACAGCCGCTTGCGGTCGGCATGCGTAGCCAGCGTCGAGCCGTTGCCCGGCAGCGAAAGGCCAAGCGCCTCGGTCAAACAATTCATCGAATTGGCGGTGAACATGCCCGAGCAGGAGCCGCAGGTCGGGCAGGCCGAACGCTCGATGACCTTGACGTCCTCATCGGAAATCTTGTCGTCGGCGGCCGCCACCATGGCGTCGACCAGGTCGAGCGCCTGCGTCTTGCCGGCCAGCACCACCTTGCCGGCTTCCATCGGACCGCCGGAGACAAAGACGCTCGGGATGTTGAGGCGCAGCGAAGCCATCAGCATGCCAGGGGTGATCTTGTCGCAATTGGAGATGCAGACCATGGCGTCGGCGCAATGCGCATTGACCATGTATTCGACGGAATCGGCGATAAGCTCGCGCGACGGCAGCGAATAGAGCATGCCATCATGGCCCATGGCGATGCCGTCATCGACGGCAATGGTGTTGAACTCTTTCGCCACGCCGCCGGCCTTCTCGATCTCGCGCGCGACCAGCTGGCCGAGATCCTTCAGATGGACATGGCCGGGCACGAACTGGGTGAAGGAGTTGACCACAGCGATGATCGGCTTGCCGAAATCCGAATCCTTCATGCCGGTGGCGCGCCACAGGCCGCGAGCGCCGGCCATGTTGCGGCCATGGGTAGTGGTGCGGGAACGATAGGCAGGCATGGATATTCCTTAGCTGGCTGGCTGCGCCCAGTGCGGAGCGTGGCGGCGCTGAATTTGGATCGCAGGGTTTATAGACCGGCAAGTATGGTCTGGCCAGATTTTTGCAATGCGCCAGAACGCGGGGCGCAAGCCAGTTGACGAGGTTCATTCATCTGTATATAGCCAAATGGGTATATACCTCATTGGCTATGGACATGAAATGAACCAGCTGGACGCCACTTTTGCCGCGCTTGCCGATCCGACCCGGCGCGCCATCCTTGCCCGGCTCATCCAGGGGGAAGCCTCAGTGATGGAACTGGCCGAACCGTTCGCGATGAGCCAGCCGTCGATCTCCAAGCATCTGAAAGTGCTGGAAGCCGCGGGGCTGATTTCGCGCGGCCGCGACGCGCAGCGCCGGCCCTGCCGGCTGGAGGCGAGGCCGCTGGCCGAAGCCAATGACTGGCTGGAGCGCTACCGAAATATCTGGGAAGGCAATTTTCAGCGCCTCGACGCGCTGCTGGGCGCCATGCAGGCCGAAAAGGCTCCCGGCGAGGCAGACCAATAGCCGAAAGAAAATCAGAAGCCCGTGTCGGATCGTCAGTTGGCCGGACGTCCTTGGGCAAACAGACAAGCGCAGGAGGACCATCGTGAGCACCATCACCTTGCCCGGCTCGACCGTTGCGACATTGACCGTAACCACGCCGAGCGACCGTGAAGTCCAGATCACCCGCATCTTCGACGCGCCGCGGCCGATGGTGTTCGACTGCTGGACCGTGCCGGAGCTTTTGAAAGGCTGGCTGCACGGCCCCGACGGCTGGCGGCTGGCGGTCTGCGAAATCGACCTCAGAGTGGGCGGTGCCACCCGCTATGTCTGGCAGCACCGCGACGGTCGCAGCATGGGCATGAGCGGCGCCTATCGCGAGATCGTGCGGCCAAGCCGGATCGTCGCCAGCGAACTGTTCGATGAGGACTGGACCGGTGGCGAGACCGTCGGAACGGTGACCTTTGCCGAGCAGACCGGAAAGACCCTGCTGACGCAAACGGTGCTTTACGCCTCGCAGGCGGCGCGTGACGGCGCGCTCGGCACCGGCATGACCAGCGGCATGGCTGAGAGCTACGCCCAGCTCGATTCCTATCTCGCTTCCCTTCAGGACGCGGCAAAGGGCGCCGCCTGACCCTTCCATCATCCCCAAGAGAAAACGAGGAGCACGACATGCAAAAGATCACCACCTGCCTGTGGTTCGACGACCAGGCCGAAGAGGCGATGAATTTCTACGTCTCCATCTTCAAGAATTCGAAGGTGCTGAGCGTGCTGCGCTGGCCTGAGGGTCACGCAGATGCAGGCAAAGCGCTGGTGACCACGTTCGAACTCGACGGTGTGCAGTTTCAAGCGCTCAACGGCGGACCACAATTCAAGTTCAACGAGGCGATGTCACAGTCGATCGACTGCAAGACGCAGGAAGAGGTCGACTATTTCTGGGATAAGCTCATCGAAGGTGGCGGCGAACCGTCGCAATGCAGCTGGCTGAAGGACAAATTCGGCGTCTCCTGGCAGGTGGTGCCGGAGCAGCTGCCGCGCCTGCTTATGGATCCGGACCGGGCCAAGGCCGGCCGAGTGATGTCGGCAATGATGCAGATGAGCAAGATCGATATTGCGAAGATCGAAGCGGCGGCCAAAGGCTGAGTTGAAGCCTTCAGCGTCGGCGCCGCCCCTCATCCGCCCTTCGGGCACCTTCTCCCCGTGAACGGGGAGAAGGAAAAAAAGCAGCGCCTTACGCTGCTTTGTCGCGGACCTGGTAGTCCTTGATCGTGGCGAAGCGGATGGCTTTCCAGCGTTCGGCTTCGTAGTTCAGCGAGAAAGCGTGCTGAGCCAGAAACACCGGGTCGTTGTCGAGGTCACGCGCAATGTCGCCGCGATGCGCCTCGATGAAGCGAAGCGTCTCGGCCTTGTCGTCGGCGGAGATCCAGCGGCAGACCGAAAAGCGCGACATCTCGAATTCGACCGGCAGCGTGTATTCGAAATTCAGCCGTTCCTTGAGCACGTCAAGCTGCAGGGCGCCGACGACGCCGACAATGGCCGGTGAGCCATCTTCCGGCGAAAACAGCTGCACGACGCCTTCCTCGGCCATCTGGTGCAGCGCTTCCTTGAGTTTCTTGGCCTTCATCGCGTCACCGAGACGGACGCGGCGCAGGATTTCCGGAGCAAAATTCGGCACGCCGCGGAACAGGATTTCTTCGCCCTCGGTCAGCGTATCGCCGATGCGCAGCGTGCCGTGGTTGGGAATGCCGACGACATCGCCGGCAAACGCCTCGTCAGCGGTGACGCGGGTGCGGGCAAAGAAGAATTGCGGCGCCGACAGGCTCATCGGCTTGCCGGTGCGCACCAGCTTGGCCTTCATGCCGCGCTCGAGCTTGCCCGAGCAGACGCGCACGAAAGCGATGCGGTCGCGGTGGTTGGGGTCCATGTTGGCCTGGATCTTGAAGACGAAGGAGGTCATCTTCTCCTCGGTCGCTTCGACCTTGCGGGTGTCGGCCTCCTGTGCGCGCGGCGGCGGGCCGAAGGCGCCGAGCGCCTCGATCAGGTCGCGCACACCGTAATTGCGCAGCGCCGAGCCGAAATACACCGGCGTCAGGTGGCCCTCGCGGAAGGAATCGATGTCGAGCGGACGGCAGGCTTCGCGCGCGAGTTCCAGCTCCTCGATGAAGGCTTCGCGCTCGTTTTCCGGCAAAAGGCCGGCGACGCGGTTGGAATCGGGACCGTTGACCGGTGTGCGGTCTTTCTCCGCGTCGCCCTTGCGCACAGCGTTCAGCGCCAGGTGATAGGTGCCGGAAAACGTCTTGCCGCGGCCGATCGGCCAGGTGATGGGCGCGGTGTCCAGCGCCAGCTTCTGCTCGATCTCGTCGAGGATTTCGAAGGGGTCGCGGCTTTCACGGTCCATCTTGTTGATGAAGGTGATGATCGGGATGTCGCGCAGCCGGCAGACTTCGAACAGTTTTAGCGTGCGCGGCTCGATGCCCTTGGCGGCGTCGATGACCATGACGGCCGAGTCCACCGCAGACAGGGTGCGGTAGGTATCGTCGGCGAAATCTTCGTGGCCGGGCGTGTCGAGCAGGTTGAAGACATTGTCTTCATACTCGAAGGTCATCACCGAGGTGACAACCGAAATGCCGCGCTCGCGCTCGATCTTCATCCAGTCGGACCGGGTCTGGATGCGGTCCTTCTTGGCCTTGACCTCGCCGGCAAGCTGGATGGCGCCGCCGAACAGCAGCAGCTTTTCGGTGAGCGTGGTTTTGCCGGCGTCGGGGTGCGCGATGATCGCGAAAGTGCGGCGGCGCGATACCGCCTGTTCGATGTCTTCTGCCAATTTGTGGAATCCTGTCTGTGGCGCGGGCTTCTAGCAGCGCTTTCCCGGCCTGTCGACAGTTTCGGGCCAGTAGACCCTGACCGCCCTTGAGCTTGACCCGCTGCGGTGGCATCAGGGAAGCCCATTCTGAGAGGTCCGGTATGAGCAGCGCGAAAGAAATTATCGTCATCGGCGCCGGCATTATTGGCGCCTCGATCGCCTGGCACCTGACGAAGGCCGGCGTGAGGGTGACGGTGGTTTCGGAGAGTGGCGCCGGCGGCATCTCCACGCCCAATTCCTTTGCCTGGATCAACGCGAGCTGGGGCAATCCGGAAATCTATTTCCGGCTGCGCACCCGCGCCATGGCCGAATGGAAACGGCTGGCAAACGAATTGCCTGAACTGCCGCTCGCCTGGTGCGGCGGCCTTTGCTGGGATCTGCCGGCCGACAGGCTCGAGGCCTACGCGGCCGAACATTCTTCATGGGGCTACGGCATCGAGCGCGTCGACGCAAAGCGGGCGGCGCAGATCGAGCCCAATCTAGTCGAGCCGCCTGAATTCGCGGTTTATGTCGCGGGAGAAGGCGTGGCCGAACCGGTTGCGGCAGCCAAGGCGCTGCTGGCGGATGCCGAACGGCGTGGCGCGAGACTGGTTGCGGGCACAGTCGACAGGCTCGCTCTGGTCAACGGCAAGGTGAACGGCGTGATCGTTTCGGGTGAGACGATTGCCGCCGATGAGGTGGTGATCGCAGCCGGTGTCGGGGCGACCGATATTGCCGCTACCGCCGGTGTCAAGCTGCCGATCGAGACGCCGCCCGGCCTGATTGTCCATTCGCGGCCATACAAGAAGCTGCTCAACGGGCTCGTTCACGCCGAAAAGCTGCACATGCGCCAGACCGCCGAGGGCCGCGTCATCGCCGGCTCGGATTTCGCCGGCGGCGATCCCGGCGACAACCCCGACGCCACGGCGCGGGACTTGTTCGCGGCAGCGAAGGCAGCCTTGCGCGCCGCCGACGGGCTGGAGCTTGATTTCCACACCGTCGGCTACAGGCCGACGCCGATCGATGGCTTTCCGATTATCAGCCGCGCCGAAGGCATGGACGGTCTCTATATCGCGGTCATGCATTCCGGCATCACGCTGGCGCCGGCGGTTGGACTGTTCGCCACCCGCGAAATCCTCGACGGCGAGCGCGACCCGCTGCTGGCGCCCTATGGGCTGGAGCGCTTCGCTCAATAATCCGGCGGACGCTTGAAGCCGCCGGTCAGCGCTTCGATCGCCTTGGCGATACCGAGCAGCCGTGCCTCCGACCAGCGCGCGCCGACCAGTTGCAGGCCGATGGGCAGACCATCGCGGTCCTGTCCGAAGGGTATGGACAGCGCCGGGTGGCCGGAATAGTTGAAGACCGCGCCATAGGCCGGCAGCATCCAGTAGCTTTGCTCCTGGCCATCGACCTCGATCGGCGTGCCGGGTTCGCAATGCGGGAAGGCCGTGGTCATGGCGACCGGGCACAGCAAGGCATCGCAGGTTTCGAAGAAACTGTCCCAGGCGAGGATTGAGCTGTCGCGACGGGCGAGCGCCTCGAACCAGCGCGACACCGGCGTCGGGTTTTCGGGCGGTTCGGGTTGCGCAGCCTCCAGCATCATGCCGATCAACACACCGCCTTGCTCCAGATCGTCATGAAGATCGAGCTTCGGCAGCTTTGCCGGCTCGACGGTCGAACCTGCCGCCTGAAGCTGCTTCGCCAGAGAGTCGACAGCGGCAGCTATGTCGCCAGCCACTGGAAAGCCGGCAAAGGATGGTGCGGCGGCGATGCGCAGCGATTTGAGGTCGATTTTCGGCACTGCCTCGACCGGCACCGGTGCAAGGTCAGTGTCGGCACCATCCGGGCCGGCGATGATTTTGTAGATCAGCGCCAGATCATCCACGGACCGAGCCAGCGGGCCGAGGCAGGACATCAGCCGCACGCTGCGCGCGACGCCGGCGGGGTCGGGA
Source organism: Mesorhizobium neociceri (assembly GCF_013520985.1). Classification (GTDB taxonomy): domain Bacteria; phylum Pseudomonadota; class Alphaproteobacteria; order Rhizobiales; family Rhizobiaceae; genus Mesorhizobium; species Mesorhizobium neociceri. Next base: position 337,381 of record NZ_JACDTY010000002.1, read on the forward strand.
AAGGCGCCGGCCAGGGAGACGCGGTGTTCGGTCGGCTTCAAGCCATAGACGCCGCAGAAGCTGGCCGGCAGGCGGATCGAAGCCTGCATGTCGGTGCCTACATCGAAGGGCGTCATGCCGGTTGCCACCGCTGCTGCGGCGCCGCCGCTGGAGCCACCCGATGTGCGCGCAAGATTCCACGGATTGCTGGAATGGCCGAACAGCGGATTGTCCGACTGCCAGTCGCCCAGCATGGTCGCGACATTGGTCTTGCCAATCAGAATGCCGCCGGCAGCCTTTAATCGGGCAACGACCGGGCTGTCCGCTTTTGCCACATAGTCGGCGAATGGCGGGAAGCCGACGGTGGTCTTCACGCCTGCGGTTTCGTGCATGTCCTTCAAAGTGAAAGGCACGCCATGCAGTGGGCCGAGCGCATCGCCGCGCGCCTGCGCCGCGTCGGCCTTTTTTGCGCGCTCGCAGGCGCCTTCCCGATCGAGATTGACGACTGCGTTGACCGCTTCGTTGTGCCGGTCGATCTGGGCGAGATGCGCGTCAAGTGCTTCGGCGGCGGAGATTTTTCGCGCCGCGATTGCGGCGGCGAGGTCGGTGGTCGAGGAGAAGACGGGGTCCATGACGAATGCTCCGGCAGCGACGCCTTCGCCAAATGGCAGGCGCGGCTTGAAGTGAGTTCAGCATTTCTAGGACAGAGAGCGCTTGATCGGAATTGCGCTTGCTAGGTCGATCGAAGCCGGCGCTCTACGGCGCCCCCCTCTGTCCTGCCGGACATCTCCCCCACGGGTGGGGAGATTGGCAGCGTTGCCGACGGCGCCATTCTTTCCACGTCGGCGATTGGCGAAAGCCGGCGCGACGTCCAATCTCCCCCCTCGTGGGGGAGATGTCCGGCAGGACAGAGGGGGGGCGCGAAGGAATGCAGCCTGAAGATTTATGCTTCAGCCGACCAGCGCCAGCTGCGCCGTAACCGGCGCAAACGGCCGAATCGTCATGCCATCACCAGTAATGGTAACAAAACTCGCCGGCGGGATGGCTTGCCAGTCGCCGCCTTCGCGGTCGAAGGGTTCGGAAACGATGCAACGGCCGCCATTGCGAACCGAAGTGTAGAGCGTCGGCGCGTGGGCGTCGCTCGCATAGCGCACGGCATACAACGCCCGACCATCCGAAAAGGCAGCGGTGAGTTTCAAGGCCGGCTCCAGACCGGCGCGGCGCGATGCCTCGATGACGCGGGCGGTGGCGCGCGACACTGCCCCTTGCGGGTCGCCGGTGAGACCCTCGTCGATCATAAGCAGGAAAAACAGCTCGGAATCGGTGGTGCCTTCGCGCTGGTCGAAGACGGCGTCGGAGAGCGAATTCTCCAGCGCACGACGGATTTTTTCGAAGCCGCCGATCTGGCCGTTGTGCATGAACGACCAGTTGCCGGAGATGAACGGATGGCAGTTCATGCGGCTGGTGGCACCGCCGGTCGATGCCCTCACATGGGCGAGAAACAGGCCGGATTTGATCTGCCGGCACAGGCTTTTCAGATTGGGGTCCGACCAGGCCGGAAGAATGTCGCGGTAGAGGCCGGGCTCGGGCCGGTCGCCATACCAGGCGAGACCGAAGCCGTCGCCATTGGTCGGCGACTTGGCTTCCTGGGCGCAATGGCTCTGGGCAATCAGCGAGTGACAGGGCGCGGTGACGATGTCTTCGAGGAAGACCGCTTCACCAAGATAGGCCGCCCAACGGCACATCGCTTTGACCGTTCCTTAGGCGCGATCCATAAGAGCCGACGGCTCCTCGGTCGCGTGTGAGCCTCTGTTGTGCGTCCGCTCATAGAGTTCGCGAACGATTCGGCTTGCGGTAGTCTCGAAGAGAAATGGCAAGAAAGCGTGAACGAGTGCTGCACCCGCTGCCATCGACAGGCGCGAGCAGAACCACGCGGCAAAAGCCATATGGCTGAAATAGGTCTCGCCCACCTTGGCCGGGTGAGAGGTGAAAAGCCCTGCAAGCCGTGTCGTCATGGTGATCCCTCCTGCCGGGATAAGCCCCGATGCTGGGTATCCTGCCACGGGGAAAAGGTTCATCGGTCTCAAATTGTCCTTGTCTAACGCTGTGGTTCGAGACATTCATCCCAACATGGCGCTTGAATTCGATGAAATCGACCGAAGATTGCTGGCCGAACTGCAACGCGACGGCACGCTGTCGGTCGACCAGCTCTCCGAAAAAGTGTCGCTGTCGCGCAACGCCTGCTGGCGCCGTGTGAAGCGGCTGGAGGAGGACGGCGTCATCACCGGCCGGGTGGCGCTGGTCGATGCCGACAAGCTCGGGCTCGGGCTTTCGGTGTTTATCCTGATCCGCACCTCCAACCACGATCCGGACTGGCTGCAGAAGTTTCGGGCGGCGGTGACCGGCTTTCCCGAGATCACCGGGGTCTACCGCATGTCCGGCGACCTCGACTATGTGCTGCGCGCCCGCGTCGCCGATGTGAAAGCCTATGATCGGCTCTACCAGCGGCTGATCGCCAAGGTGGCGCTGTCGGACGTCTCGGCCTCCTTCGTCATGGAAGAGATCAAGGAAACGACGGTCGTGCCCGTGGAACTGCGCTAGGCAGTATCGCTGCGTTCGAGATTGGCCGCGGCCTCTCAGCTTCGTCATCCCTGGGCGGCGCAGGAGCGAAGCTCCGTCGCGGAGACCCTGGGATCCATGCCGCGACCTTGGCCGTGGAGAGCAGCGGCGCAGAATCCTGCACCGTTGCAACGCTCATGTGCCCCGGCATGGATCCTCGGTCTGCGCCGCGTCGCTTCGCTCCTTGCTTCGCCCGTGGATGACGAACCTGGTTGTGCCTTCGCCAATCGCAAAGCACGCACGTTGGGCGGCAGGGTCATCGTGACGCCGCAAAGAAAGGCGTTGATAGCGGGGCGGGCGAGTTGACCGAATCGCCGTTCGCGCCGATAGGATCGATTTTATGCGCGCAGCCCTCCAAAATTCCTCCGTCATTGGTCCCACTGTCGGCTTCGTCAGGTTGCCGCATGGTGAAGGACTTCCCCTCCCCGCCTATGAAAGCACCGGCGCCGCCGGCATGGATTTGCGCGCCGCAGTGCCGGATGACCGGCCGCTGCTGATCCTGCCGGGAAAACGCGCCTTGGTGCCGACCGGGCTGATCCTGGAGATACCCGAGGGGATGGAAGGCCAGGTGCGGCCACGCTCCGGCCTTGCCTTCAAACACGGGCTGACCGTCCTCAATTCCCCAGGCACGGTCGACAGCGATTATCGCGGCGAGGTCAAGGTGCTGCTGGTCAATCTTGGCGACGAGGATTTCGCGGTGACGCGCGGCATGCGCATTGCCCAGATCGTCTTTGCCACGGTGACGCAGGCGACGGTCGAGGAGCGCAGCCTGGCCGGCGCAACGACGCGCGGCTCCGGCGGGTTCGGATCGACCGGCACCGCCTGAATGAGAATACCCAAACTGGTTATCTTCGACTGCGACGGGATTCTCGTCGACACCGAGAACCTTGCCAACCGGCGGCTCGCCGAGTGGCTGAGCGCGGCGGGCTATCCCACCACCTTCGAATATTGCCGCAAGCATTTCTCCGGCCGCAGCATGGTTTCGGTGCAGAAGGAGATCGAAGCGGCGACCGACGTCCGGCTCGGCGCCGATTTCGTCGATCGCTGGAACGCCGGCCTGCCGGATTTGTTCTCGCACGGCGTCGAAGCGATCCCTTATGTTCGCGACTTCATTGAAGCCGTGCGCGCGGCCGGCATCGCCTATTGCGTCGCCACGTCGGCACGCATTTCGAAGATGCACATCACGCTCGGTCAGACCGGGCTGCTGCCGTTGTTCGAGCATGCGATGTTTTCCGCAACCATGGTCAGCCGCGGCAAGCCTTTTCCGGACCTGTTCCTGCATGCGGCAAAGACCATGGGTTTTGCGCCCGCCGACTGCATCGTCATCGAAGACAGCGTTGCCGGAACACAGGCCGGCATTGCTGCCGGCATGCGCGTCTACTCCTATCATGGCGACCCCTATTCCGACCGCGATGGGCTGACCGACGCCGGCGGCATATTGTTCGACGACATGCGCGAACTGGCAGGGCTGGTGCCGATCCTCTGACCTGATTTCATACGGGCTGCACAGACCAATCGTCCGTGCTAGCTTCCGCGCGCTCTACAGCCAGAGGCGGCCCCCGCTTATGAGATCCATTCCGTTTCGCCTCGCCCTAGCGCTCGTGCTGCTGCCGTGGCTGTGGACCTCAGCCGGCGCACAGGCCGTCAGCTTTTCCGGAGTTCGGCAGCACCATCCGCGGCCACACGGATGTGACCTATCTCGACCTCGCCAGGATGGTCATTCCCGACCTCGCGGGCGACGGTGACGGCTTCTACAAGGGCGGGTTGCCGATCGAGATGCGCCATATCGAGGGACCGGATGGCGGCGGTTCGCCACCCGATACATCGGGCCTCTCCAACGCCGGCGTTCTAGCCGTCAAGGCCGGCGACAAGGACCGGCTGGCGATGCTTTACGATCTCGGCGACTCGCCCGATAGCGCCGAGGGCTATGCGGTGCTCGCGCTGTACGACATCACCGAAAAGCCTAAGCTACTCGACGCCGTCAATGTAGCGGTCGACCGCAGTACCTATTTCCGCGAGCCGGGCAAACTTCCCGTCAGCGCCGGCGACGATGTCCTCGTCACCATGAGCACGCATTTCAATTCAAGCCAGGGCTATGTGATCACGCCGCTGATCATGGTGCGCGACGACAAGTTCGAACTGATCGACATGATCTACACGTTCGACGAGAACCTCTGCGCCTACAGCCGCAAGCAGGATGTGGCTTTCCAGACGATCGCTGACGACCGGCCTTATGCTGCGATCAAGGTGACTGTGACCGATGCCACAGTGCCGAGCGGTGAAAGTTGCGACGAGCAACCGCCCAAGCCTGAATCTCACGCGATTTCCGTCACCTATCACTGGGACGAGAAGGCGTCGCATTACGTCAAGGATTCCGACGCGCTGGACAAATTGGCAGGAGAGAACGCCAAACGCTTCTGAGCCAACCGCATTCGTTTGCCCGGTGCAAATCGGCACGATAGAATCCGCAGACATTTCCGCACATGAAGGGAAGCACCATGGACAAGGGCAAGATCTTTCGCGACCTGCACGCCTCGACGTTCGTCATGCCCAATCCATGGGACGTCGGCACGACCAAGCTTCTGGCGTCCTTCGGCTTCAAGGCGCTGGCGACAACCAGCGCCGGCTTTGCCTTTTCGCGCGGCCTGCCCGATGGCGCTGTGACGTTCGAGGCGATGATCCACCATTGCCGCGAGCTGACGGCGGCAACCAGCCTGCCGGTCTCGGCCGATCTCGAGAAGGGCAAGGGCGACAGTGCGACGAGTGCCGCCGAGACGGTTTTTGCGGCCGAAGCGGCAGGTCTCGCCGGCTGCTCGATCGAGGACCATACCGGCGATCCGGACAAGCCGATCTACGATTTTGCGCATGCCGTCGAGCGCGTCGCCGCGGCAGCGGAGGCGGCGCGGGCGCTCAAGCACGATTTCGTCTTCACCGCACGGGCCGAGAATTTCCTGTGGGGCAAGCCGGACCTCGACGACACGATAAAGCGGCTGCAGGCCTTCGAGAAGGCCGGTGCGGACGTCCTCTATGCACCTGGCCTCAACGATGTCGAAACGATCCAGAAAGTCTGCTCGGCGGTGAGCAGGCCGGTCAATGTCATGGCGCTGCCGGGTTTCACCATCGCCGACCTCGCCATGGCCGGGGTCAAGCGCATCTCGCTCGGCCCGTGGCTGACCAATTTCGCCTTCGGCATGCTGGAGACGGCGGCGCGCGAAATCCAGCAGGACGGCACGTTCGGCTTCACCCGCGCCGCCATGCCGTTCGGCAAGCTGCAGGCGCTGTTTTCCAAATCCTCAGCCTAAGGGGTCCAGCGCATGACACTCACCGTCGTCGACATGCACACCGGCGGCGAGCCGCTCAGGATCGTCACCGGCGGTTATCCTGAGATCCCCAAGGGTACGATCCTGGAGAAGCGCGCCTATGTGCGCGACCATCTCGACCATTTGCGCAAGCTGCTGATCTTCGAGCCGCGCGGCCATTACGACATGTATGGCGCGCTGCTGGTGGAGCCCGATCTGCCGGGCGCCGACCTCGCCGTGCTGTTCATGCACAATGAGGGCTATTCGACCATGTGCGGCCACGCCATCATCGCGCTTGGCCGCTATGCCGTTGACGAAGGTCTGGTGGCGAAACAGGAGCCAATAACAACCGTCAACATCGAGGCGCTGTGCGGTCTGGTTGTCGCTTCGGTGGAGGTCAGGGACGGTAAAGCGGGCTCGGTGTCGTTCGAGAGCGTGCCGGCGTTCCTGTTTGCCCGCGACCAACAGATCGAATTGACGGGATACGGCAAGATTGCCTTCGACATTGCCTATGGCGGCGCCTTCTATGCGCTGGCCGACTGCCATCAGTTCGGCCTGGAATTCGGCCGCAGCCGCGTGCGCGATTTCGTCGACGCGGCAACCGCGCTGACCGAGCGGCTGAAGGCGGAGTTCCCGCTTTCACATCCCGACCATGCCGATCTCGCTTTTCTTTACGGCACCATCCTGACTGACGGACGGGATGGATTTTCCGGCGAGGCGACGAAGAACATCTGCGTCTTTGCCGATGCCGAGGTCGACCGTTCGCCGACCGGCTCCGGTGTCACCGCGCGGCTGGCGGCGATGTATGCCAAGGGCGGGATCGACCTTGGTCAGGAGCGGACTTTCGAAAGCATCGCCGGCTCGCGCTTCTCCGGCGCGGTGGCGCGCACGACCATGGCTGGCGCGCATGATGCGATCATCGCCCGCGTCGGTGGCCGCGCCTACTATTCGGGCCGGGCAGAGTTCACCGTCGAGCCGGATGACGAATTGGGACGCGGTTTTCTTCTGCGTTGAAAGGCCTATCTCCTGGCGCTCTCCCGCGCGCCGATCGCCTTGTGCAGATGGACCATCATGGCGGCGGCGAAGAGCGGCGTCAAAAGGTTGAGCAGCGGTACGGCGAGGAAGGCGGCGATGAGCAGGCCGGCCAGGAACACAGTGCCGGCATATTTCCTGCGCAACGCCCTTGCCTCGTCCTCCGGGCGAAAGCGCATGGCGGCGAATTCGAAGAATTCGCGCCCGAGCAGATAGCCGTTGACGATGAAGAAGGCGGCGATGTTGACGCCCGGAACCAGCAGAAGCAGCAGGGCGACGATGTTGCCCAGGATGACGACGCCGAAGAATTTCACCGACAGCACCAGCGAGCGTAGCGCCGGCATGGCGCGTCCGACCGGATCGGCGGGATAGTCGGTGCGCTCGACCACTTCGGCGACATCATCGAGGAAGAGGCCGGCGATGATCGCCGTAACCGGTGCGATCAGCAGCGCCATCCCGAAGGCAAGAGCGATTGCCGCGATGATGCCACTCAGCCATCCGGCCCAGGATGGCAGGCCGGGCAACAGCGAGTGAACCCATGGCAGTGCCAGCCAATCGACAAGACCGGTCAGGGCGAACCACAGAGCAACCAGCGCCAGCACGGTCAAGCCCAGCGTCTTCAGGAAAACCAAGCGGAATTCGGGAGAGAACAGCCGGCTGAAGGCGGCGCGGGCAGCGTTGGAGATCACGGCGTTTCCACCCCCGGGGGAACAAACTGATATCTCCGACATAGGCGGAGACCCGGCCAGTCGCAAGCCTCCTGGAGCGGACGCAATTCCGGACGGAACTGGAGCAATTCCAGGAAAAGTGTGAACGGTTTTCCGTCCGGAATTGCGTCAAAACAATGAGATAGAGCGGTTCACCGTTTCCGTGAACGGTGAGCCGCTCTAGCGCGCCAGCACGCGCGAGCGGGCGGGAATGGTCATCGCCGCGACGCCTGCGACGACGCAGCCCATGCCCCAGAACGCCGTCGGTCCAAGGCTTTCGCCGAGGAACAGGACACCGATGCCGACGCCGATCGGCACGCGCAGATAGGCCTGCGAGGTGGTGCCGACCGAACCCAGCGTGTGAATGAGGCGGAAGAAGATGCAGAAGGCCAGCGCCGTCGAAAACACCGACAAGGCCAGCAAGGCCAGCATCGAAGCCGTCGACGGCGACAGCGTCCAGGGGCGGTCGAAAACCAGGCTCAAGGGGACGAGAATGACCGCGCCGCACAGCATCGAGCCGGCGGCCGGCAGCATCGGGTCGAGTCCCCGAAAGCCGCGGCCGAAAATGGCGGCACCGGCATAGCAGACGGTGGCAGCGACAACGGCAAGCTGCGCCCACAATTGATGGCCGAGCCCGCCAAGCGCTTGGGTGCCGACGATCAGGCAAATGCCCGCAATGCCCGCGCCGACGCCGAACACCTTGCGCAGCGTCACCGGCTCGTGGCGGGTGATCAGCGCCGTCAGCAGAAAGGTGAAGATCGGCGAGGTCGCGTTGAGGATGGTGGCAAGGCCGGCATCGATGGAGCGTTCGGCGGCGGCAATGAGCGTGAACGGCACGACGCTGTTCAGGCAGGCCTGGAACATGAACCGGCGCCAGGTCACCGCATCCCGCGGCATGGCGAGGCCGCGCCAGCGGATGAACGCCAGCAGGATGCCGCCGGCGATCAAAGTCCGCCCTGCGATGAAGGTCACCGGCGGGATCGTCTCGACGCCGACCTTGATGAAGGAGTAGGACGCACCCCACAGCACAGCCAGCACGCCGAGCAGGGCCAGTTCGGTGGTCATGTCGGGCTTTGCGGGCATTGCTCGTTCGCACTTTCACAATTGATCGGACCCGCTTCTAGCTCACGGCGAGGCGGAAATGTTTCGATCGCGATGCAACCATAGCCGTCATCGTCGCGCCCGATATGGGCCAGTTCGATGCGATGGCTGCAGCAGCCCCAAGCATCGCAGCCGACAAGAAGCCGGCTTGGCGGAAGGCGATGCCGATTTTCGGGGTAGGCAAAGCGGCTCCGACTCGCTAGACCCGCGCCCGGCCGGCGTGGCAGAAAGCCGGCAGGTTCCAAGGCGGAGACATTGATGCCGGATTATGACGTGCTTTGCATCGGCAATGCCATTGTCGACATCATCGCCCAGTGCGACGACGCTTTTCTCGAAACCAACGGCATCATCAAGGGTGCGATGAACCTCATCGACACCAAGCGCGCCGAGCTGCTCTACAGCCGCATGGGCCCGGCGATCGAAGCGTCCGGCGGCAGCGCCGGCAACACGGCGGCGGGCGTCGCCAGCTTCGGCGGCCGCGCCGCCTTCTTCGGCAAGGTTTCGAACGATCCGCTCGGCGATATCTATGCCCACGACATCCATGCCCAGGGCGTTGCCTTCGACACCAAGCCGCTCGAAGGCCAGCCGCCGACGGCGCGCTCGATGATCTTCGTCACCCCCGACGGCGAGCGTTCGATGAACACCTATCTCGGCGCCTGCGTCGAACTCGGCCCGGAAGACGTCGAGGCCGACAAGGCATCCGGCGCCAAGGTGACCTATTTCGAGGGCTATCTGTGGGACCCGCCGCGCGCCAAGGAGGCGATCCGGCAGACGGCGAAGCTCGCACACGAGTCCGGACGCGAAGTGTCGATGACGCTGTCGGATTCGTTTTGCGTCGACCGCTACCGCGACGAATTCCTCGAGCTGATGCGCTCCGGCACTGTCGACATCGTCTTTGCCAACAGCCACGAGATCAAGTCGCTCTACCAGACCAAATCCTTCGACGAGGCGCTGGAGGCTATCCGCAAGGACTGCAAGATTGCCGCCGTCACCCGCTCTGAAAAGGGCTCGGTGATCGTGCGCGGTGACGAGACCGTCACCATTCAAGCGACGACGATCCGCGAACTGGTCGACACCACCGGCGCCGGCGACCTCTATGCCGCCGGCTTCCTCTACGGCTACACGACGGGACGCAGCCTGAAGGATTGCGGCGATCTCGGCTCGCTGGCCGCCGGGCTGGTGATCCAGCAGCTCGGGCCGCGACCGCGGCAGAACCTGCGCAGCGCTGCCCAACTGGCAGGGCTGCTGTAGTCCCGCTTGCGTCACCCCTGACGAGGCGTCAAACGACGCCATCTGTCGTGCGCCTGTCATGGAGCACACCTACACGCAAAGTAGGGCGTTCCGCGGCTGACATTCGGGACGCCGGAAGTCAGTTGGGGTGTCCAAATGCAAGACAGCTACCTCTCGGGTCGCTGCGTCTGTTGCCGCTGCGCTTTCAGCTCTCCGCTATAGCCGTTCAACGAACCGGCCACAGCCTGGGAGGAGCGTGCGTGGCCAGCAAGACAGATGTATGACCAGATTTCAGAACCCGACGGACGGAATCTCGCAGGAGGCCCTGGCAGGCCTCGTGGCCGAGGCGGTGCAGCAGGCTCTGGTCCAGCACGGCATGGCCATGGACCCGCAGGCATTGGCTTCGGCCGGTGCCATTGCCGGCAGCGTCGCCGCCGCCCTGACCTTCCTTTCGCAGACACAGCGGCTCGCCATCGAGACCTTCAGAGGCGAATGGACTGCGCTCGCCACCGAATTCGTCCAGTCGATGGCGGAAAAGGCGACGCGCCAAGGCACGACGACCCGCAATGTTGCCGTGGTTAACGAGCCGGCTCCCGCAGACGATTCAGACAAGCCCGCCTCTCTCCTGCCCAGGGAGCGGATGCTTCAGTCGATGCTGATCGAGGACTGGGCCGGCGAGGTCGCCGGGTCGACCTATCTGGAGGAGAAGTTCCGCATCCCGCGCTCGACGCTGCATCGTTGGCAAAGGCGCAACGAGGTCATTGCGCTGCGCAAGGGCGGCCGCAAGCATGTCTTCCCGCTGGCGCAGTTCGTCGACGGCAGGCCGGCTGCCGGGATCAACGATGTGCTGTCGGCGATCGCAAATCCAAGGCTTGCCTGGTTCTGGCTAAACCGCGCCGCGCCGGAACTTGGCGGCCGCGTTCCGATCGAGATGCTTAAGCACGACATGGTGCAGGAAGTCGTTCTGGCCGCACGCGGATTTGCGACGACCTGATTTTCCACCTCGATCGAGAACGATCGGCTGTTCGTGCCTTTGGCACTACTAAGCCAGGTAAATAGATTTCACAAAACAGTCATAATCGAATTCGAACCGCGTTATTTGCCATATATCCTCATATATCCCCGTCTCTTATGTACAGCTTGTGCCATTTGTGCCATATTGTCAAATATATGACGTGATAATTGCGCAACAATACTTTTCGAAGAGTCCAAAAGCTGCGTTTCAGACACAATCTCTGTTGATCGCCGCCGCTGCTTAGGCCATGTCGAAGGCGAGAGCACGGCGCGATGCGCGGCTTTCAGTATGGGGTGTATCGGCAGGCCTTAGAGTCATGTCCGACCTGATTTTGAACCTTTGACTGGAGATTCAAGAAAATGAACATCAAGAGCCTTCTTCTCGGCTCCGCCGCGGCCCTGATCGCGGTCTCGGGCGCGCGCGCCGCCGACGCGGTCGTCGTCGCCGAGCCGGAACCGGCCGAATACGTCAAGATCTGCGATGTCTACGGCGCTGGCTATTTCTACATCCCCGGCACCGAAACCTGCCTGCGCATCGGCGGCTACATCCGCTATGACGCCGGTGTCGGCGATGTCGGCTCGTTCGATGGTGTCAATAACGTACCGGACCATCAGGACGGCGACAGCCAGGACACCTTCTACAAGAACGCCCGCTTCACGCTGAGGACCTGGACCGGCCAGGAAACCGAACTCGGCACCTTGAAGACCTTCACCGAGACCCGCTTCAATTTCGGCAACAGCAGCGGCGACTATCTCAACCAAGCGGCTTCCAATGCGAACGACTGGCAGGGTCGTAACAAGTCGCTGTCGCTGCGCTATGCTTGGATTCAGCTCGGTGGCCTGCGCGTCGGTAAGGACGACACGGCTTTCGATACGTTCATCGGCTACGCCGGCAGCGTTATCCAGGATACGCTTGTTCCCTACGGTGGGCAGGAGAGCAACGTCGTTCAGTACTACTTCGACGCAGGCAACGGCTTCTCCGCTGTGGTCTCTCTCGAAGAAGGCGCTGGCGCGGTTGGCACCATTGACAGCTATGTTCCGCATGTCGTCGGCGGCGTGAAGTACAAGGGCGACTGGGGTGCGGTCACGGGCGTCGTCGCCTATGACAGCAACTACGAGGAAGTGGCGGGCAAGGTCCGTTTGGACGTCAATGTCAGCAAGGAGTTCTCGCTCTTCGTGATGGGCGGCTACGGTACGGACGACAACCTCACCGACAATGCTGGCAACGCCATCGACGCCAGCGGTCGCGGCTTCTACAAGCAGTGGGGTGGCAACTGGGCAATCTGGGGTGGCGGCACCTACAAGTTCAACGAAAAGACTGCGTTCAACGCCCAGGTCTCTTACGACGACTGGAAGAACCTCGGCGTCGCCGCTAACGTTGCCTATACCGTCGTGCCTGGCTTTACCGTCACGGCTGAAGTCGATTACCTCAATGCCGGAAAATTCGGCGACGCTGACTTCAACAACTGGACCAAGGCCAACAAGAAGAGCAGCCTTGGCGGCATCCTCCGCTTCCAGCGCTCGTTCTGATCGATCCGATCCATCTTGAAAAAGGCCCGCAGCGCACGCTGCGGGCCTTTTTCATTCGAGCACCGGGCGTTGCTGTGTCGTCGCGATGAGCGCTTCGCTCAGGCGGACTGGCGAAGCTCGCCGGCTTCGGACCCCAAAGCGTCGGTGGTGACCAGCCGGTCACGACCGTTTTTCTTGCCGATGTACATGAGCCGGTCGGCGAGCGCGACCAGCGCGTCCGGATCGGCAGCCTCCGTCGGATAGATCGCAACGCCGACGGTGCAGCCGACATGGATGTCGCCACCCGGAGCGGGAACCTTGATGCGCAGCCGCTCCAGCACGCGCTCCGCCACGCGCACGGCCTTCTCCCTGGCCTGCTCCGCGTTCCCCGAAAACAGGAAGGCAAACTCGTCACCGCCGAGCCGCGCCACGAAATCGGCGCTGCGCAGGATGGTGCGCAGCTTGTCCGATACGCGCTGCAGCAGCGCATCGCCAGCCTCGTGGCCGAGCGTGTCGTTGACCTGCTTGAACCGGTCGAGGTCGATGAACAGAAGACCGGCTGCATCGCCGGTGCCGGCGCAACGGTCGATCACCGATTTGAGTTCGTTGTGGAAGGCGCGCCGGTTCGGCAGGTCGGTCAGCAGATCGTGGTTGGCCGAATGATCGCTCTGTTGCTTGGCCAGCTCGATCTCGCGCTTTTGCGCCGACAGCTCCTCGTTGGCGGCCTTGAGGTCGAGCAGCAGCTGGGCATTGAGGTCTTCGACGACCTTGCGGTCGCTGATGTCAACGACGAAACCCTCTAGGAATTCGAGCTCGCCGGCGTCATCCCAGACGCCACCGCCGATCTCGCGGACCCAGAGCGGTTCGCCGACCTGGGGCACGATGCGGTAGTCGACATTCCAGTTGCAGCGCGCCTCGATCGCCCGATCGACGGCGTTATAGACAACCGCGAGGTCATCCGGGTGGATGGCCGAGACGTAGTCGCGTACCGCATTGTGGATGAAGTCACTCGGCCGATAGCCGCTGACAGTGAAAATGCCGTCGCTGATGTAGAGCATGGTATAGGACGCATCGTTACGGCAACGGTACAGATAACCATCCATGCGGCCGGTGATGCTGAGCAGCGCATCCAGCCGCTCGTCGTGGTAGACCCCCTGGCCGACCCCGGATATCGAAACCCCATGATGCTTCATGCCCGCACCCCCAGTTCGCGGTCTGAGCGCGCCGCAGATGCCGTTACGGCAAGTCGGCAAGAGGCTTCCTATATCAGCTGAATATTATCAATCTCTTATGGGCTGAAATTCAACGCGGACGGGCCACGTGGCTCCTATGACTGCTCCCACGGCCGAACCCCGAATCCGGGCCATTGGAGTGATTGCCTTTTCGTTCGGCACTTTGGTCCCTTGTGATAGCTGAATATTAGTTTCGAACGGTTTTCCTCAAGTCCCCGCCGTGTAGGCCGCGATCGCAGCCATGTTGACGATGTCGGAATCCTTGGCGTTGAGCGAGACGATCTGCACCGGTTTGTTCAGGCCGACCAGCAGCGGGCCGATGACGGTGGAGCCGCCGAGTTCCTGCAGCATCTTGGTCGAGATCGAGGCCGAGTGGAATGCCGGCATGATCAGCACATTGGCCGGGCCGGTGAGCCTGATGAACGGATATTGCGCCATGGCCCGCGCATTGAGCGCGACGTCGGCGGCCATCTCGCCATCATACTCGAAATCGACCCGGCGTTTGTCCAGGATGCGCACTGCTTCCTGCACCCGCTCGGAGCGTTCGCCCTGCGGATGGCCGAAGGTGGAATAGGCAAGCATGGCTAGCCGCGGCTCGTAACCCATGCGGCGGGCGAAGCCTGCGGCTTCTTCGGCGATGTCGGCAATCTGCTCGGCATTGGGCATGTCGTGCACGGCGGTGTCGGCGACGAGGACCGTTTTACCCCGCGCCAGGACGATCGACACGCCGATGACGCGGTGGCCGGGCTTGGCGTCGATGATGCGGCGGATGTCGTCGAGCGCGGTGGAATAGTTACGGGTGACACCGGTGACGATGCCGTCGGCGTCGCCCAGCGCCACCATGCAGGCGGCAAAATGGTTGCGGTCGTTGTTGATCAGGCGCTGGCAGTCGCGAAACAGGAAGCCCTTGCGCTGCATGCGCTCGTAGAGAAAGTCGGTGTAGATGCCGTTTCGGCGCGACAGCCGGGCATTGATGATCTCGATGCCTTGCTTGTTCAAGTCGATGCCGGCGTGCCTGGCGTTCTCCTTGATGACGTCGTCGCGGCCGAGCAGGATTGCCGTGCCGAGCTTCTGGTTCACATAGGAGACAGCGGCGCGCATCACCTGCTCTTCCTCGCCCTCGGCGAAGACGATGCGCTTGGGCTGGCGGCGGACTCGATCGTAGATGCGCTGCAAGGTCGAGGCGATCGGGTCGCGGCGGGCGGACAGCTCCTGCGCGTAGCGGTCGAGATCGAGGATCGGCTTGCGGGCGACGCCGGACTCCATCGCCGCCTTGGCCACCGCGAGCGGGATGGCCGAGATCAGGCGCGGATCGAACGGCACCGGGATGATGTAGTTGGGGCCGAATTTCGGCCGATTGCCCTGATAGGCGGCGGCGACGTCGTCAGGCACGTCCTTGCGCGCCAGTTCGGCCAGCGCACGGGCGGCAGCGATCTTCATGTCGTCATTGATGGTGGTGGCCCTGACATCCAGCGCGCCGCGGAAGATGTAGGGGAAGCCGAGCACATTGTTGACCTGATTGGGATAATCAGACCGCCCGGTCGCCATGATGGCGTCGGTACGGATCTCGGCCACTTCTTCCGGCGTGATTTCCGGGTCGGGATTGGCCATGGCGAAGATGATCGGGTTCTTGGCCATCGACTGCACCATCTTGGTGGTCAGCGCGCCCTTGGCCGACAGGCCGAGGAAGACATCGGCGCCATCAAGCGCCTCGGCCAGGCTGCGCGTGTCGGTCTTGACCGCATGCGCCGACTTCCACTGGTTCATACCCTCGGTGCGGCCTTGATAGACCACGCCCTTGGTATCGCACAGGATGATGTTCTCGGGGGCAAAACCCATCGCCTTCATCAGTTCGATACAGGCGATGCCGGCAGCACCGGCGCCATTGCAGACCATCCTGGTGGTCTTCATGTCGCGGCCGGTGACCTCCAGCGCGTTGATCAGGCCGGCGGCGGAGATGATGGCGGTGCCGTGCTGGTCGTCGTGGAAGACCGGGATGTCCATCAGTTCGCGCAGGCGCTGCTCGATGATGAAGCACTCCGGCGCCTTGATATCCTCAAGATTGATGCCACCGAAGGACGGCCCGAGGAAGCGCACGCAATTGATGAACTCGTCGGCATCCTCGGTGTCGACCTCGAGATCGATGGAATCGACATCGGCGAAGCGCTTGAACAGCACCGCCTTGCCCTCCATCACCGGCTTGGAGGCGAGCGCGCCGAGATTGCCGAGGCCGAGAATGGCGGTGCCGTTGGAAATGACGGCGACCATGTTGCCGCGTGTCGTGTAGTCGAAGGCGCGGCTGGGGTCCTCGGCGATGGCCAGAACGGGAACCGCAACGCCCGGCGAATAGGCGAGGCTCAAATCGCGCTGCGTCGCCATCGGCTTGGTGGCGACGACCTCCAGCTTGCCGGGGCGGCCCATGGCGTGAAATTCCAGCGCCTCCTGGGCGCTGACGGACGGGCCGCTGTTTTCGGTTTTCTTGGCCATGATGCTCTTGATTTCCTCGCCGGTGCCGCACCCTTGAGACGGGTGTGTGTTCTTGACCTTCCGGATTAAGGCTACACGCCACCGCTGTAAACCGCCAAGCGATCTTCATGCATGCAGCGAAATCTCTCGGTGTCGGGGCAGATCAAGCGGTACCCCCGCTGACGAAGGCACGGTAAAAGCCGACCGCGGCACAGACTTGCCGCAAGCCGTCACTGAGGCCCGGTCGTCCCCTGCTTTTCGAGCCGCCGGCATTAAACCCCGCACCCACATCTGCTAGCGTGCCGGCATGAACATGCACACTTCAGCAGAAACCGACGCCCCCGAGGTGACACCGTCGGCGCCCGCCGGCAGCGTCACGCCGATGATGGAGCAGTATATCGAGATCAAGGCGGCGAACCCGGATTCGCTGCTGTTCTACCGCATGGGCGATTTCTACGAGCTGTTCTTCGACGATGCCGAGAAGGCGAGCCGGGCGCTGGGCATCGTGCTCACCAAACGCGGCAAGCATCAGGGCCATGACATTCCTATGTGCGGCGTGCCGGTGCATGCGGCCGACGACTATCTGCAGAAACTGATCGGCCAGGGTTTTCGCGTTGCCGTCTGCGAGCAGATCGAGGATCCGGCGGAAGCCAGGAAGCGCGGCGGCAAATCGGTGGTGCGCCGCGATGTGGTGCGGCTGGTAACACCCGGCACCATCACCGAGGACAAATTGCTGGCGCCGTCGGAATCGAGTTTCCTGATGGCGCTGGGACGGGTGAAGGGCGGCAGCAGCGACCATACCTTTGCGCTGGCCTGGATCGAAATCTCGACCGGCGTTTTTCGCGTTGCCGAGACCACAGCCGACCGCCTGCTGGCCGATGTGTTTCGCGTCGATCCGCGCGAGCTGATCGTCGCCGAGCCGGTGTTTTACGATCCCGAGTTGAAGCCGGTGTTCGACGTCATCGGCCGCGTCGCCAGTCCGCAGCCGCCATCGCTGTTCGATTCGGCCTCGGCCGCGGGCAGGATCGCACGTTTTTTCGAGGTGGCGACGCCGGACAGTTTCGGCGCCTTCTCGCGCGCCGAATTGTCGGCGATCTCCGGCGCGATCGCTTACGTCGAAAAGACGCAGAAGGCCGAGCGGCCGCCTTTGTCACGTCCCGAACGCGAGGAGCAGGGATCGACGCTGTTCATCGACCCGGCGACGCGCGGCAATCTGGAACTGCTACGCACGCTGTCCGGCAGCCGCGACGGCTCGCTGTTCAAGGCGGTCGACCGCACGGTGACCGGCGGCGGCGCAAGGCTGCTTGCCGATCGGCTGATGGCGCCACTGACCGACCCGGCGGCGGTCGGCGCCAGGCTTGATTCGGTGTCGTTCTTCCGCGCCGAGACTCGGCTCTGCCAGGCGGTACGGTCAAGCCTGAAGAGCGTCGCCGATATGCCGCGTGCGCTGTCGCGGCTGGCGCTCAACCGTGGCGGGCCACGCGACCTCGGCGCGCTGCGCGCCGGTTTCGAGGCGGCGGGCGCGATAGCCGAAATCTTCGCGACCACCACCTTGCCGCATGAATTGGCGGAAGCCCTTGCTGCTATTCAAGCGTTGCCTGAAGCACTCGCCCAACATTTGACGCAAGCACTCGGCGACGAGCTGCCATTGCTCAGGCGTGACGGCGGCTTCGTGCGCGGCGGCTACCACCCCGAGCTCGACGAGATGCGGGCGTTGCGCGATGAGTCTCGCAAGGTCATAGCCGGGCTGGAGCGCTCGCTGATTGAGGAGACCGGCATCCGCTCGCTAAAAATCCGGCACAACAATGTGCTGGGTTATTACATCGAGGTGACCGCCAACCACCATTCGATCATGACCAGCAGCGACGGCGCCAAGGCGCGCTTCATCCATCGCCAGACCATGGCCAACGCCATGCGCTTCACCACGACCGAGCTTGCCGAACTCGAGACCAAGATCGCCAATGCCGCCGACCGGGCGCTGAGCATCGAGCTTGCCGCTTTCGACACGCTGACGGCTGAAGCTGTCGGCGAGGCGCAGAAGATCCGCGCCGGCGCCGATGCGCTCGCCGTGCTCGACGTGTCGGCAGCACTCGCGCTGTTGTCGGAGAGCGAAGCCTGGTGCCGGCCGCTGGTCGATTCCAGCCTTGCCTTCGACATAGCGGGCGGACGCCATCCGGTGGTGGAACAGGCACTGCGGCGCTCGGGCGAAGGGCCGTTCGTGGCCAATGATTGCGATCTGTCGCCGCAAGGCGGCGCCAAGGCAGGTGCGATCTGGCTTCTGACCGGTCCCAATATGGGCGGCAAGTCGACCTTCCTGCGGCAGAATGCACTGATCGCCATCCTCGCCCAGACCGGCTCCTTCGTGCCGGCAACGTCAGCCCATATCGGCGTCGTCGACCGGCTGTTCTCGCGCGTCGGCGCCTCGGACGATCTGGCGCGTGGCCGCTCGACCTTCATGGTCGAGATGGTCGAGACGGCGGCAATCCTCAACCAGGCTGGTGAGCGGGCGCTGGTGATCCTGGACGAGATCGGCCGCGGCACCGCCACGTTCGACGGCCTGTCGATTGCCTGGGCGGCCGTCGAGTACCTGCACGAAAAGAACCGCTGCCGGGCGATCTTCGCCACTCACTTCCACGAGATGACGGCGCTGTCCGGCAAACTGCCGCGCCTGCACAATGTCACCATGCGGGTCAAGGAATGGGAAGGCGACGTCGTCTTCCTGCACGAAGTCGGCAAGGGTGCCGCCGACCGTTCCTATGGCGTCCAGGTGGCTCGCCTCGCTGGACTGCCGGAAGCGGTGGTCGGCCGCGCCAAAGAGGTGCTGCACCAGCTCGAGGAAGGTGAAGTCTCAGGCAAGGCCAACCGGTTGGTCGACGATCTGCCGCTGTTTTCGGTGGCGGCGAGGCGGGAAGCGCCCAAGCCGGCGAAGAGCGATGCTCTGGGTGCTGCAATCGGCGAGATCAACCCCGACGAGATGACGCCGCGCGAAGCCCTGGAAGCGCTCTACAGGCTGAAGGGGCTGGCTGGAAAGCCGTAGCCCGATTCAGCCTTGACCCGATTGTACCGATTGGTACAATACTCACCATCGCCTTTGTCGATGGGAGAATTTTGATGAGCCGTCCGCCGCTGCCGCCCTTCACCGCCGAGACCGCCGCGCAAAAGGCGCGGCTGGCCGAAGATGCCTGGAACAGCCGCGACCCGGAACGGGTTTCGCTCGCCTATACCGAGGACAGCACCTGGCGCAACCGCGCTGAATTCGTCGCCGGCAGAAGCGAGATCGTCGGCTTCCTCAAGCGCAAATGGGCGCGTGAGCTTGATTACCGGCTGATCAAGGAGGTCTGGACCTGGAACGAGAACCGCATCGCGGTGCGCTTTGCCTATGAATGGCGCGACGACAGCGGCCACTGGTTCCGCTCCTATGGCAACGAGAACTGGGAGTTCGACGCGGCCGGGCTGATGCGCCGGCGCGTCGCCAGCATCAACGACCTGCCGATCACTGAGGCTGAGCGCAAATATCACTGGCCGCTCGGCCGCCGGCCCGACGATCATCCCGGCCTTACCGAACTCGGGCTCTAGAGCATGATCCCTAGAACTGTGTCGCGCCTTTTGGCAAAGATCATGCTCAAAGGGAAAGACTAAGCGCATGCGCAGGATCGCGCCGAATCGAGCCGACCTGCTCGCCATCATCGGCGAGGTTTTCCGCGAGCACGGCTATGAAGGGGCGAGCCTGGCGCTGATCGGCGCGGCGACCGGCTTAGGCAAGGGCAGCCTCTATCACTTCTTCCCCGGTGGAAAGGAAGAGATGGCGGCGGCCGTCATCGCCCATATTGACGGCTGGTTCGAGCAGAATGTCTTCGTGCCGTTGCAGGACAGGGCTAACCCGCATGCCGGCATCGGGCGCATGCTGGAGGCGACCGATAGCTATTTCCGCTCCGGTCGCCGGGTGTGCCTGATCGGCGCCTTCGCGCTGGACGAGTCCCGCGACCTCTTCGCCAAGGCGATCAGAAGCTATTTCGGCCGCTGGGTGGCGCATCTTGCCGAAGCGCTGACCCGCACCGGACACAGTCCGGCCAAGGCGGGAGAACTTGCCGAAGAGACGGTCGGCGCCATCCAGGGCGCGCTCACGCTGGCACGCGCCTTCGACGACACCGCCGTGTTTTCACGCGCGCTGCAGCGAGCACGAGTGGCGCTCGGCTAGAGTGCTATAAGGATTCGAAGCGGAAGGCCGTTTCGGTTCGAAAAACCCTACCGACGCCCGGTGAATCGAGATGCGCTCCCGCGACGTAGCAGGCGTTACCGGCTGCGATCGCCAGTATTTGCAGCCGGCTTGTCCTCGCCTGATCCTGGTCGGCGTCGAACTCCCACGTGATCTCCGGCTGATCGAATTGAAGCGACGGCACATGCACGATGTCGCCCCAGATCAACAATGTTTCGCCTCCGCTCATGACGCGAAAGCAGGTGTGGCCGACTTCATGGCCAGGGGTGGCAATCGTCTCGATATGCGCGCTGACGCGCTGCCCGGCGTCGAGAGGCTGGGCGTGGTTGTGGAAGCGTTCCAGCCTCGTCTCCTCGCGAAACATGCCTAGCTCAGCTCGCGGGACAAGCAGGCGAGTGAGTTGCGGGAAGCCATCCCGACCATCGGCAAGGATGAGCCCGTGGATATGGTCGAGATGGGTGTGGGTGAAGGCAACGGTCCGAATCCGCTCGATGGCGATCTTCGCCTCGCGCAGCGCCTCGGGCAGGTGCCCCATTGTCGGGTGCCAGGCGTTCGAAGCGCCTGTGTCGATCAGCGTGATGTCGTCGCCGTCATCGATGGCAAAGGTGTTGACCGACAGCCTGAGCGCGCCGTCAACGAGCGATACCTGAGATGGCAGGTCATCGCCGAATGCCCGATCTCCGGGCTGGCGTAGTCGTCGGACTGGCATGTCGACATAGCCGTCGCGCAATGACGTGACCGTCATGCTCCGATTCTATACCCCGTATGATGATGCCCGGCCGAAATTCGTTCTAATGTTCACCCGCTATTCTTCCGAACCCGGTTCCCGGCTTTCGGAATCTAGATCATCTCCAGCCCGCGCTTGCGCGTCGGCGGCGGAAAGGCGCGGTCGAGATCGGCGAAGTCTTCACTGGTCAGCTTGATATCGAGCGCGGCGACATTCTGGCGGACATGCTCCTGGCTGCTGGCCTTTGGGATGGCGATGACGCCCGGCTGCGCCACCACCCAGGCCAAAGCTATCTGTGCTGCCGTGGCGTTGTGGCGGGCGGCAATGACGTCGAGCCTGGTATTGCGCGCCAGCGCGCCCTGCTCGACCGGCGAATAGGCCATGATCGGGATGCCGCGCTGCCGGCTCCACGGTGCGAGGTCGAATTCAGGACCGCGCCGCGACAGATTGTAGAGCACCTGGTTGGTCTGGACATTGCCGCCCGAGCGCAGGCCGGTCAGTTCCTCCATCTCATCGGTGTCGAAATTGCTGACGCCCCAATGGCGGATCTTGCCGGCCTTCTTCAATGCCTCGAAAGCCTCGACGGTTTCAGACAGAGGCACGCTGCCCGGCCAGTGCAGGAGATAGAGATCGATGCGGTCGGTGCGCAGGCGCTTCAGGCTGTTTTCGCAGGCCCGCGCCACGCCGGCGCGCGAGGCATTGGACGGCAGCACCTTGGAGACAAGAAAGAGGTCGTCGCGGCGTCCGGCAATGGCCTCGGCCACCACCTCCTCGGCGCCGCCGCTGGCATACATTTCGGCTGTGTCGATCAGCGTCATGCCAAGATCGAACCCAAGCTTCAGCGCGTTGATCTCACCGGCGCGGCGACGGATATCCTCGCCCATCTTCCATGTGCCCTGGCCCAGCACCTGGACGGGCTCGCCCGAAGGCAGCGTGGTGGTTCTGATTTTAGATGACATGGCCAGCTCCGTGTGAAGTTAGATCGCAGCACAGCCATGGCCGAAAATCCAGACTGAAGCTTCCTCGCCTTCGCCGGGCGATTGTTCGACAAACCCCACTATGCGGCAGATGCGGTTGAACGGTGGAGGATCAGATAGACCAATCCACTTACCATCACACTCGCGAGCGCAGCCGCTGAATAGGTGACAGCAATGCCAAGGTTGTCCAGCCAGACTGCCACCACTGCGAAGAACGCGGCAAACGAAAACGAGCCAGTGATCACGCCTCTAACAAGATTTGATGCGGCCCCCGGTCCCCATCTGATGGTGCGTAAAAACGCTCAGAATCAGAACGAAGACCGGAAATGGCGCAAGAAGACCGCTTAGCTTTGCACCGAAATGCCCTGTCAAGAATGTGATCAGAAGCACGAAGGCCGCTGATACCAACATCCGCAGAGTGAGATCAAAACGGATCGTGATCTTTGCAGCGGCGTCAATGTTCACAGGCTTCAATAGGGCCATAAGGAGCAAGATTGTTATCAGAACCAGCCCCAATCCGGATGTGACGGTCCACTCGAATTCATTCCAGATCAATGTCGCCGCAAAGAAAGCTCCTACGCTACATAGGACGGTCAGGGCCACATTGAGCCGCTTCGCCAGCAGCGCATAGGTAAAACAGAAGATGCAGGTCGAGACCTGGCCGACGAAGTTCGCCACTGCCGCGTGCTGTGCAAACGAAGCGCCATGCTCCAAGGCCGTAAAGACCGAGATCGGTCCCGTTATCAGCGGAACGCCCATAAGCATTCCGCCTATGGCGGGGCCGTATTTGCGGCTCAGCAGCGTAAGGCAAAGGATAAGAACCGGCGCGGTGGCAAGCTTGAAGGCCAGGATCACGGGCAAGATGGCAACTGCCTAACACCTATCTATCATCCAGCCCCTCTTGCCGCATTTCTGCCACCGGCACCGTAGGCGGCGGGAGACATCCGGAAAGGATATTCCGCCACGGCCGTTCGCCGATGCCCTTACTTCGCCGGATGAGCGGCGAGCCAGTCCTGCATCTGCTTGATCTCGGCTTCCTGGGCGGCGATCACGCCTTCGGCCAGCTTGCGGATTTCAGGATCCTTGCCGTTGGCGAGTTCCACCTTGGCCATGTCGATCGCGCCCTGATGATGCGGGATCATGCCGCGCACGAAATCGACGTCGGCATTGCCGGTATATTGCGAGGCCATCATGTCGGCATGCATCTTGTCCATCGCCGCCTTGTAGCCTGCGGTCGACGGACTGGTCGCGTCTGTCGCCATCGCGCCCATGTCATGTTTCATTTCTTCGGATTGCGCTGGAAC
This sequence comes from Mesorhizobium neociceri, assembly GCF_013520985.1. GTDB lineage: Bacteria > Pseudomonadota > Alphaproteobacteria > Rhizobiales > Rhizobiaceae > Mesorhizobium > Mesorhizobium neociceri. The sequence continues at coordinate 360,793 of NZ_JACDTY010000002.1, forward strand.
GCTTTCCAGGAAAACGGCCAGCAGCATTCCCGCCGCCATCAGCAAAAGCACGATCTTTTTAGCCAAGGTCATCCATGATCTCCTGTTGATTGAAATTCGTATTTGGGGGCTTCGCTCAGAGTTTCAACGTCCGCAGCCGCAATGCATTGGCAATGACCGAAACCGAAGACAGGCTCATCGCCGCCGCCGCCAGCATCGGCGACAACAACGTGCCGGTCAGCGGATAGAGCACCCCGGCGGCGACCGGCACGCCAAGCACATTGTAGAGGAAGGCGAAGAACAGGTTCTGGCGGATGTTGCGGATCGCCGCCTGGGCAAGCGTTCGCGCCCTGACGATGCCGTTGAGATCACCCTTGACCAAAGTGATGCCGGCGCTCTCGACCGCGACATCGGCGCCGGTGCCCATGGCGATGCCGACATCAGCGCTGGCCAAGGCCGGTGCGTCGTTGACGCCGTCACCGGCCATGGCGACGCCGGCGCCCTTGGCGCGCAATTCCTCGACCAGGGCTGCCTTTTGTTCCGGCAGCAGGCCGGCGCGCACCTCATCGATGCCGAGGCTTCTGGCGATGGCGCGCGCGGTGCGCTCATTGTCGCCGGTCGCCATGATGATCCGCAAGCCTCTGTCGTGCAGCGCCCTGATCGCCTCTGCCGTGGTTGCCTTGACCGGATCGGCGACAGCGACGATGCCGGCCAGCCTTTTGTCCAAGGCAACGAACATCGCGGTCTTGCCTTCGGCCTGCAGCGCCTCGGCGCGGCTAGACAGGGAAGCGGTATCGATGCCGAGATCGGCCATCATGGCGGCATTGCCGAGCGCGATCTTCCTGCCTGACACTGTGCCGGAGACGCCCTTGCCGGTGACGGCTTCGAAGCCGCTGGCCTCACTGAGTGTCAGGCCGCGCTCGCCGGCGCCGCCCACAATGGCCTCGGCCAGCGGATGTTCCGAGCCTTTTTCCAAGCCGGCGGCGAGCGCCAACAATTCATTCTCCGAAAAACCTTCGTCAGCGACGACGTCGGTCAGGCGAGGCTTGCCTTCGGTCAAGGTGCCCGTCTTGTCGACGATCAACGTGTCGACCGAAGCGAAGCGCTCGAGCGCGGCCGCTTCCTTGATCAGCACGCCGGCGTGCGCCCCGCGTCCGGTGGCGGTCATGATCGACATCGGCGTCGCCAGTCCGAGCGCGCAGGGACAAGCGATGATCAGCACCGAGACTGCCGAGACGATGGCGAAGATCAGGCTGGGCTCGGGGCCGAACACCGCCCAGGCGGCAAAGGCAGCAAGCGCGACCAGCACGACGGCGGGCACGAAGTAGAAGGAGACACGGTCGGCCAACCCTTGAATCGGCGCGCGCGAACGCTGCGCCTTGGCCACCAGTTCGACGATGCGCGCCAGCGTGGTCTCGGCGCCGACCTTGTCGGCGCGCATGATCAGCGACCCGTTTTTGTTGAGCGTGCCGCCGGTCAAGGCATCGCCTTGCGTCTTTTCGACCGGCAGCGGCTCGCCCGAAATCATCGATTCGTCGACGGAAGAGCGGCCTTCCAGCACGATACCGTCGACCGGCACGGCATCGCCCGGACGGATGCGCAGCCGGTCGCCGGTCTTGACCGCATCGAGCGGCACGTCGGTCTCGGAGCCGTCGTCACCGATCAGCCGTGCCGTCTTTGGCGCCAGGTCGAGCAGCGCACGGATGGCCGACCCGGTCTTTTCGCGCGCCCGCAATTCGAGGACCTGACCAAGGAACACCAGCGCGACGATGACGGAAGCCGCCTCGAAATAGACTGGAACAGTGCCGCCATGGCTGCGGAACTGATGCGGAAAGATGTCCGGAAACAGTGTGGCGACGACGCTGTAGAGATAGGCTGCACCCACACCCAGCGAGATCAACGTCCACATATTGGGGCTGCGGTTGACCAGCGAATCCCAGCCGCGATGGAAGAACGGGAATGCCGCCCACAGCACGACCGGACTGGCCAGCGCCAGTTCCAGCCAGACCATCGTGCGCTCGTCGACAAAGGCCTGGAAGGTCAGGCCGAGCATCGGCGCCATGGCAACTATCAGCAGCGGTATGGACAGCACCGCACTGACCCAGAAGCGCCTGGTGAAGTCGATCAATTCGGGGTTCGGGCCCTCATCGCCAGTGGGAACACCCATCGGCTCCAGCGCCATGCCGCAGATCGGGCAGGAGCCGGGCTTGTCGCGGATCACCTCGGGATGCATCGGGCAGGTGTATTGCGTGCCTTTCGGCATTGGCTGCGGCGTCGGCCTGTCGCCGAGATATTTTTGCGGTTCGGCCTCGAACTTCGCCTGGCAACCGGCCGAGCAGAAATAGAAGCCTTGGCCTTCGTGGCGGAAAAAATGCTTCGCGGCGGCGCGGTCGACGCTCATGCCGCAGACCGGGTCGATGGCGGTCAGGTATTTTTCCGGATCGGCGGCGAATTTCGTGCGGCATCCCTCACTGCAGAAGTGAAAGAGACGGCCACCACGCTCGGCCGTCGGTTTCCCGGCGGCCGGATCGACGCGCATGCCGCAGACGGGATCGCGCACCACGGCTTCGGCGGCCGGCGCAGCGGCCTTTGCCGTACAGCAGCTGCCATCGGCCGCGTGCGCGTGGTGGTGATGCTCGGAATGCGCCATCGAAAAAATGCCTTCATGTCTGTCTGGGTGCGGAGGTAGTGCTTCCAGTAACTGGAAGGTCAAGGGGCGATTTCGACTTTTCGATCATGGCCGCCATCGGGCGGCATCGAGGGAAAAATCCCTTACGCAATTTCTTTCCTATGTTATGGACGCGACCACCCGCACCCACTGCATCGATCCCACTCAAATGAAATGCCTGGTTATCAATCTCGATCGGTCCCGCGACCGCCTCGCCCATGTGACGGCCGAGTTCGCCCGTATCTGCGTCGCCTTTGAACGGGTCGCCGCCGTCGACGCACGCGACCGGCCGAATCTGGCCGCACTGCCACAGGGCAAGAAGCATTTGCGTATGGCCGACGGCGAGATCGCCTGCCTGCTCAGCCACAAACAATGCTGGTCGATCATCGCGGCAGGCGAGGATGCCTATGGCGCCATCTTCGAGGACGACATCGTCTTCGCCGACAAGGCTGGCCCGTTGCTTGCCGGTGCGGACTGGATCCCCGCCGATGCCGACATCGTCAAACTGGAAACGTTCTTCAATCGAACCGTGATTTCACGCAAGCAGGTTGCCTGTGGTCACGGTTTTTCCGCGAGCAGGCTGCACGCCGTCCATATCGGCACGGCCGGGTACATCCTGTCGAGACAGGCCGCCCGAGACCTCATCGAGGCGACGAATGAGATCGCCATTCCCGTCGATCATCTCGTGTTCAATCCGCGTTTTGCGACCTCGTCCCGCCACGTCATTTACCAGCTTGTGCCGGCTTTGTGCTTGCAGGCTCAGTTCCTTGGCGGCGGACCAGTGCAATTGCCGAGCCTGCTCAAGCAGGAGCGCACAGAGGAATGGGTGGCAAGCGGGAGGGGCAAGAAGCGCGACAAGCCGATTGCGGCCAAGGTAGGGATCGAGACAAGGCGACTAGCGAGGCAAATCGCCGATCTCTTCCGCTTACGCCGGGAGAAAATCATCCCGTTCGAGTATCGCGGCCGGCGCATCCGTCGGCCCCATACACAGCGCCGTGAAAACGCGCTATAGACGCCGCCGAAAGGCGAGGCCAATCGGCAACTTATGGCAAAAATCTCCCTCAAACTCGACGAGCTGATCGACAGCGAGGCGCTGCGCCGCGAGATGACGGCGCTGACCTCGGCCGGCAACGGCGCCGAACCCGGCGCGCGCGTCGGCGCGCTCAAGCTGCTGAAGGGACGGCTGACCGAGGGCCGCAAGATCGCCGAGCGCATGCTGATGGACGATGGCAGCGGCGCGGCCTGTGCCGCCCGGCTGTCGCATCTCATGGACGAGATCATCCGCGCCCTTTACGACTTCGCCGCGACCCATGTCTATCGCGTGAAAAACCCGTCGACCGCCGAGCGCATGGCCGTCGTCGCGGTCGGCGGCTACGGCCGCGGCACGCTGGCGCCAGGCTCGGACATCGATCTGTTGTTCCTGTTGCCCTACAAGCAGACGCCGTGGGGCGAGCAGATCGTCGAATACATGCTCTATATGCTGTGGGACCTTGGCCTGAAGGTCGGCCACGCCACCCGCAACATCGACGAGTGCCTAAGGCTGTCGCGCAGCGACATCACCATCCGAACCTCGATCCTCGAAGCCCGGTTCCTGTGGGGTGAGCAGAAGCTTTTTGACGAATTGCTGACCCGCTTCGACCATGAAGTGGTGCGCACCACCGGACCGGAATATGTGCAGGCCAAGCTCGCCGAGCGCGACGAGCGCCATGCCAAGGCTGGCGAAAGCCGTTATCTGGTCGAGCCCAACGTCAAGGACGGCAAGGGCGGCCTGCGCGACCTGCAGACGCTGTTCTGGATCGCCAAATACTTTTATCGCGTGCGCACCGGCGAGGAACTGGTCGAGAAAGGTGTCTTCACCGAGGCCGAGTACCGCGAGTTCCAGAAGGCCGAAGACTTCCTGTGGGCGGTGCGCTGCCACATGCATTTCCTCACCGGCAAGCCCGAGGAGCGGTTGCATTTCGACATCCAGCGCGAAATCGCCGAGCGTCTCGGTTACACCACCCATCCCGGCCTGTCGGCGGTCGAACGCTTCATGAAGCACTATTTTCTCGTCGCAAAGGATGTCGGCGATCTCACCCGCATCTTCTGCGCCGCGCTGGAGGAAGAGCAGGCCAAGCACGTGCCGGGCTTCAACCGCATCTTCCTCACCTTCCAGCGCCGCAAGCGCAAGCTGGCCGGCACGTCCGATTTCATCGTCGACAACCATCGCATCAACGTCGCCGACGACACGGTGTTCGAGCGCGACCCGGTCAACCTGCTCAGGCTGTTCTGGTTCGCCGACAAGCACGGGCTGGAATTTCATCCCGATGCGCTGAAGCTGCTCACCCGTTCGCTCGGTCTGGTCAACAAGTCGTTGCGGCGCGACAAGGAGGCCAACCGGCTGTTCCTCGACATCCTGACTTCGGACCGCAATGCCGAGCTTAATCTGCGGCGCATGAACGAGGCAGGGCTGCTCGGCAAGCTGATCCCCGACTTCGGCAAGATCGTCGCCATGATGCAGTTCTCGATGTACCACCACTATACGGTGGACGAGCACCTGATCCGCTGCATCGGCGTCTTGGCCGAGATCGAGCGCGGCGACGGCGAAAAGGTGCATCCGCTGTCGCACACGCTGATGCCGGGGCTGAAGAAGAGCCGCGAGGCGCTCTATGTCGCAGTGCTCTTGCATGACATCGCCAAGGGCAGGCCGGAGGATCACTCCGAGGCCGGCGCAAGGATCGCGCGGCGTATCTGCCCGCATATGGGCTTGTCGGCCGCCGACACCGAGACCGTCGCCTGGCTGGTCGAGAACCATCTCGTCATGTCGATGACGGCGCAGACCCGCGACCTCAACGACCGCAAGACGATCGAGGATTTCGCCTCGATCGTGCAGTCGGTCGAACGGCTGAAGATGCTCCTGATCCTCACCGTCTGCGACATCAGGGGTGTCGGGCCGGGCGTGTGGAACGGCTGGAAGGGCCAGTTGCTGCGCACGCTCTACTACGAGACGGAGCTGCTGTTGACCGGCGGGTTCTCGGAGGTGTCGCGCGCCAAGCGGACGGCGGCGTCACGCGAGCGGCTGGCCGAGGCGCTTGCCGACTGGCCGGACAAGGCGCGCAAGCGCTATGTCGGCCTGCATTATGAGAATTACCTCTTGACCGTCGACCTTGCCGACCAGCTGCGCCATGCCGAATTCATCCGCGAAGCGGACGCGGCGGGCAAGAAACTCGCCACCGTGGTCAGGACCCACCAGTTCGAGGCGGTGACCGAAATCACCGTGCTGGCGCAGGACCATCCGCGTCTGCTTTCGGTGATTGCCGGGGCCTGTGCGGGCGCCGGCGGCAACATTGTCGACGCACAGATCTTCACCACATCCGACGGCCGCGCCCTGGACATCATCCTGATCTCCAGGGAGTTCGACCGCGACGAGGACGAGCGCCGCCGCGCCGAGCGCGTCGGGCGGCTGATCGAGGATGTGCTGTCGGGCAAGAGCTGGCTGCCGGAGATGATCGAAAAGCGCACCAGGCCGCGGCGCGGCGCCAAGGTGTTCAAAATTCCGCCGCGCGCCGAAATCCGCAACACGCTGTCGAACCGCTTCTCGGTGATCGAGGTCGAAGGGCTGGACCGGCCGGGCCTGTTGTCGGAGATCACCAGCGCGCTGTCCGACCTGTCGCTCGATATCGCCTCGGCCCACATCACCACTTTCGGCGAGAAGGTGATCGACACCTTCTATGTCACCGACCTGACCGGGCAGAAGATCGACAACCCGGCGCGCACCGCCGCCATTCACACCAGGCTGATCGCAGCACTTGAGGGCGTTGCCCCCGAGCGTGGCGGCAAGGCCAAGGCGGCCGCCGAGTGACCATCACTTTGTCCCAATCACCCAGGCAATCTCCGCGCGCATGAGCCTCGTCAAGAAATTCGCCACAGTTGCGTCCGGCACGCTGATGAGCCGCGCGCTCGGCTTTGGCCGCGAGATGCTGATGGCGGCAGCCCTCGGCACCGGACCTGTGGCCGACGCCTTCAACGCCGCCTTCCAGTTTCCCAACACGTTTCGCCGGCTGTTTGCGGAAGGCGCCTTCAACGCCGCCTTCGTGCCGCTGTTTGCCAAGGAGATCGAGACCCACGGCACCGACGGCGCCAAGCGTTTTTCGGAAGAAGTGTTCGGCGTGCTGTTTTCGGCGCTGCTGGCGCTGACCATCGTCATGGAACTGGCGATGCCGCTGATCGTGCGCTACCTGGTGGCGCCGGGCTTTGCCGACACGCCGGGCAAATTCGAGACGACCGTCCTGCTTGCGACGATCATGTTCCCGTATCTCATCTGCATGTCGCTCGCGGCCATGATGGCCGGCATGCTGAATTCGCTGCGCCGCTATTTCGCCGCCGCCGTCGCACCGGCTTTCCTCAACATCATCCTGATCAGTGTGCTCGGTTATGCCTGGTACTGTGGCATGGATGCGCGTGAAGTCGGTTTCAGCCTGTCCTGGGGCGTGCTGGCGGCGGGCATCGTGCAACTCGCCATCGTCTGGGTTGCGGTGCGCAATGCCGGCATCGCCATCGGTTTTCGCCGGCCGAAGATGACGCCCAACGTCAAGCGGCTGCTGATCCTGGCGCTGCCGGCGGCGATCACCGGCGGCATCACCCAGATCAACCAGCTGATCGGCACGGCGATCGCGTCGGCGCAGGACAGTGCCGTGTCCTCACTGGCATACGCCGACCGCATCTACCAGCTGCCGCTCGGCGTCGTCGGCGTCGCGGTGGCGATCGTGCTGTTGCCGGAACTGTCGCGTGCGCTGAAGTCGGGCAATCTGGTCGAGGCGGCCAATCTGCAGAACCGCTCGGTCGAGTTCACGCTGTTCATGACCTTGCCGGCCGCCGCCGCCCTGTGGGTGATGGCGGAACCGATCGTGCGGCTGGTCTATGAGCGCGGTGCCTTTGCCGCCAACGGCTCGACACCGACGGTGGCCGCGATCCTGGCGATCTTCGGCCTTGGCCTGCCAGCCTTCGTGCTGATCAAGGCCTTCACGCCCGGCTATTTTGCCCGAGAGGATACGCGCACGCCGATGATGTTCGCCGCCATCTCGGTCGGCGTGAACGTCGCGACTGCGCTGACGCTGTTTCCCAGGATGGGCGCGCCCGGCATTGCGGTGGCCTCGGCCGTCGCCGGCTGGGTCAATGCGGTGATGCTGCTTGCGGTCTTGATCCGGCGCGGCCATTGGGGCCGCGACCTGCCGCTGCTGAAACGCATTCCGCGCCTGGTGCTGTCGGCGGCGGTAATGGCGGCGGCGCTCTATTTCGCCGAGCACTGGCTGGCCGTCCGGCTCGGCCCTGGCTCGCCACTGGTGATCAAGGCGACGACGCTGCTGGCGCTGGTGGCCGGCGGCGCGGCTCTCTATTTCGTCACCGCGTTTGCCACCGGCGGCGCCGATTTCGGCATGATCCGGCGCAACGTCAAGCGCGGGTCGGGCAAGGCAGCGGCGCCAGCGCCAAAGGTCGATCTGGACGAATAGTGCGGGCGAGTTAACGGGCAACGCCGGTCTTGATCCCGTCCGCCCCTTCGTCCATAAGCGCGCCGTCGCAAGACTTTCGCCGCGCGTGGTTTCCAGCCGCGTGATTGGCTCCGAAAAGTCTGCAACTTTTCGGAATCACGCTTAGTACGGCCCTCCACAAGCCATGAGGAACCCATGACCGCCTTCAAACAGCTCGTCTTTTCCGGCGTCCAGCCGACCGGCAATCTGCATCTCGGCAACTATCTCGGCGCCATCAAGAAATTCGTCGCCCTGCAGGATACGTCCGACTGCATCTATTGCGTCGTCGACCTGCACTCGCTGACGGCGCAGCTCGTCCACGACGACCTCGCCGACCAGACCCGCTCGATCACCGCCGCCTTCCTCGCCTCCGGCATCGACCCGAAGAAGCACATCGTCTTCAACCAGTCGCGGGTGATGCAGCATGCCGAGCTCGCCTGGATCTTCAACTGCGTGGCGCGCATCGGCTGGATGAACAAGATGACGCAGTTCAAGGACAAGGCCGGCAAGGACCGCGAGAACGCCTCGCTGGGACTGCTCGCCTATCCCTCTTTGATGGCCGCCGACATCCTGCTCTACCGCGCTACTCATGTGCCGGTGGGCGAGGACCAGAAGCAGCATCTGGAACTGACCCGCGACATCGCGCAGAAATTCAACAACGACTTTTCGAGCCGCATCGCCAGCCTTGGCGTCGGCGTCGAGATGCAGGTGGGCGAAGAGACGGTGAACGGCTTTTTCCCGATCACCGAACCGGTGATAGGTGGTCCGGCGGCGCGCATCATGAGCCTGCGCGACGGTTCGAAGAAAATGTCGAAGTCGGACCCGTCCGACCTGTCGCGCATCAACCTGACCGACGATGCCGACACCATCTCGAAGAAGATCCGCAAGGCCAAGACCGATCCGGAAGCGTTGCCGAGCGAGGTCGACGGACTGCAAAGCCGCCCGGAAGCGGAAAACCTGGTCGGCATCTATGCCGGGCTGGCCGAGATGTCGAAGGCCGACGTGCTGAAAGAGTTCGGCGGCCAGCAGTTTTCCGTGTTCAAGCCGGCACTGGCCGATCTTGCCGTGGAAAAACTGGCGCCGATCGCCGGCGAGATGCGCCGCATCGAGGGCGACCGCGCCTATGTCGATGCGGTGCTGAAGGATGGCGGGGAGCGCGCCGGCGTGCTGGCCGAAACCACGATGAAAACCGTGCGCGACATTATCGGCCTGCTGCAGGGCTGAGCCCAGCCGTCACAGTGCACTGCACCACACTGGCATAAGGCCGGCGGCTTGCCGCCGGTCTGTCGAGGTGGCAGATTGCGGCCGAATTGACACTCGTATCGCTGATTTTTGAAATTCGCACTGCCCTCGATATCCAACTCTGGCGAATTTCAAAATCAGCGATACGAGCAACCTATTGATTTCCAGTGTCGTTTTGATTTCGAAGTTCGCTCATAGCGCGATATCGAAGTCAGGCGAACTTCGAAATCACGACACTAGGTAGATAGACATGGTCTCCAAACGCCTCAGTCGCGAAGCCGGCCATCGCAGGAAATTCCTGGCGATCATCGACGACACGCCGGAGTGCGAACGCGCCGTCGCCTACGCCTCGAAGCGGGCACAGAGCACCAGCGGCACGCTGGTGTTGCTCTACATCATCACACCGGACGATTTCCAGCACTGGCTGGGCGTCGAGAAGATCATGCGCGAGGAGGCTAACGCCACGGCGCGCGCGGCGCTCGACGGCCATGCCAACAAGGTGCGCCAGAAGCTCGGCATAGAGCCCGAAATGGTGGTGCGCGAAGGCAAGCCGACCGAGGAAATCCACAAGCTTATCGAGGAAGACCAGGACATCGCCATCCTGGTGCTGGCGGCAGGCGCCGGCAAGGAAGGTCCCGGACCGCTGGTCGGCGCGGTGGCCGGCAAGGGCGCCGCCTTCCCTATTCCGGTCACAGTGGTGCCGCAGAATCTGTCGGACGAGGAAATCGACAGCCTTGCCTAGAGCATAATGCCGAAAAGTGTGACGCGGTTTTTGGACAATCTCATGCTCCTGGATTTAGAGCCCGCCCGGGACAAAGGTCCCCAGCCAGCAAAAACATTCCGCCAGCCCGCCGTTTGAGCGATGCGTTTCGCTTGAATGTAGAGCCGATTGAGCCTACTTAGAATTATTCCAAACTAGCTGCTCACCTTGGGCACGGAGACGGCCATGTTCATCCAGACCGAATCGACGCCGAACCCGGCAACGCTGAAGTTCCTGCCCGGCAAGGAAGTGCTTGTCGAAGGCACCGCCGATTTCCGCGACGCCGACAGTGCCGCGAGCGCCTCGCCGCTGGCCGGCCGGCTGTTCGAGATTCCCGGCGTCACCGGCGTGTTCTTCGGCTATGACTTCGTCACCGTGACCAAGGACGGCCCCGACTGGCAGCATCTGAAGCCGGCCATCCTTGGCGCCATCATGGAGCATTTCATGTCGGGCGCGCCCGTCATGGTCAATGCCGGCCCCGCCGCCGAGACCAGCCAGACCGGCGAATTCTACGACAAGGCCGACGAGGAACTGGTCATAACCATCAAGGAACTGCTCGACACCAGGGTGCGCCCAGCGGTTGCCCAGGATGGCGGCGACATCACCTTCCGCGGCTTCGAGAACGGCACCGTGTTCCTGCACATGAAGGGCGCCTGCGCCGGCTGCCCGTCTTCGACAGCGACGCTGAAGCACGGCATCCAGAACCTGCTCCGCCACTTCGTGCCGGAAGTTCAGCAGGTCGAGCAGGTTTCCTAAGCGCCTCGACACCTTCACGCAGATAACAAAAAACCGGGCCGAATTGCCCGGTTTTCTGTTTGGGACGTCAGTTGTTGCCTAGACGGTCCGCGTACGAAGGGTAATCACATAACAATGACCTTGGCGCCGACCGACGCGCGGTCGTAGAGGTCGATGATGTCCTGGTTCATCAGCCGGATGCAGCCCGACGACATCGCCTTGCCGATCGAATTCCATTCCGGGCTGCCATGCAGGCGGTAGCCCATGTCGCCGCCCTTGTTGAACAGGTACATGGCGCGCGCGCCGAGCGGGTTCTTCAGGCCGGGCTCCATGCCGCCGGCGAACTTGGCCAGTTCCGGCTGGCGCTGGATCATCTGCCGCGGCGGCGTCCAGGTCGGCCATTCGCGCTTCAGCGCGATGTGGGCGGTGCCGTGCCATTCAAAACCTTCGCGACCGACGCCGATGCCATAGCGGATCGCCCGGCCGTCGCCTTCGACGAAGTAGAGAAACTTGTTCTGGGTATCGACGATGATGGTGCCCGGCTTTTCCGAGGTGTCGTAGTTCACCTCCTGCCGGTGGTATTTCAGCGGCACCTTCTCGATCGGAATGCGCGGCAATTGGTAGCCTGCATCATTCACCGAACCGTAGTTGTTGGTGAAGAGCTGTGAGCCGATCGTGCTGCAACCCGAGATCGCGGTCGACAACGCAAGTGCAGCGACGATTGCAAATGACTTCATGCGCATGAATTGGTCCGATGCCCCGCCCAGATCGAGCGGCACGTTACGGCCGCTTTTCCTGAAATCATTCATGCTGGCATTTGCTTTGCTTGCCAAGCGCGCGATGCCTATATGCAAGAGCTTACGTGCCGGTAAGCCGTCAACTATGGCATTTCGGCAACAGGGGTCACGAGATTGTGAAGGAAAAACAATGGGCGGTCCTGTCGGATAGCCCGAAATAGAGGAACCACTATGAATGTTGGCGATGCCGCGGCGCGGTCCGGCCTGCCGGCCAAGACCATCCGCTACTATGAAGAGATCGGCCTGATCGCGCCGGCGCGCGCCGGCAATGGCTATCGCGATTATTCGGGCGACGACATCCACCGGCTGGCCTTCCTGCGCCGTGCCCGCAACCTCGGTTTTTCCATCGATGATTGCAGACAGTTGATGGCGCTCTACCGGGACCGCAGCCGCGCCAGCCACGATGTGCGCGAGATCGCCGCCGCCCATGTCAGCGCCATCGAGGAGAAAGTGCGCGAGCTGCAGTCGATGCGCACGACCTTGCAGAAGCTGATCCACGCCTGCCATGGTGACGACAGACCGGACTGCCCGATCCTGGATGATATTGCGGGCTCGGCGCTGGCCGCAGACAGGCCGGCCACGGCTTGAAAGGCTGGCGCCGGAATAGACTGGGCGTCGGACGCGCGCGAAAACTTCGCCATAGGTCTAATATCTCGTTTGGCTAAACTACGGAACGTCCAATGGACAAGAACAGAACCAAAGCGGTTACATCAGACCTTTGCGTTCACGGCACAAGACTTTAGTCCTGCCGTCTTATAGTTAAGAACGGAAGTTGATTTGCACGACATAGGGCCGCCGCGGATCAGTACCAGACTGCACCCAGACCAAATATGGTGCGATCGCGGAAGGCGCTGGATCAAGCCGTCACCCGGGTTTGCCAACTGGATAATCGCCTAATGAGGCGCTGACGCTGGGATCAACGTTCTGGTCAGACCATATATACCCCGTACCAGTGTGCAATCATCGCTGGAACGGGACAAGGCCGATGAACTAACGGGTTGGAACATAGACTCCGAGAGCGACTGCCACCTGCATTTCCAGCAAAATCGACGCAAACATTACCATGACAAACAAGCGGATAAGAGATGATGGCGTGAACTTGTACCTTTGAGACAAGAGCACGCACACGATAGTAGCGATGCCCGCTGCAACCGTGACGACTATATCAACTACAACTCCTCGCGAAAGCATAGTTCCCCCCTTCCCTAGTAGGAACCTCATTCATAACGCGAACGGCCCGCCTTTTGGAAGGGCGGGCCAGCTCAGAGCAGCAGGTGAATTGCCAGAAGCTCGATGATCAGCAAAACGGCGCATGCCGCGCCCCCAAGAGCATAACCTCGCCAATAATGGCGGACATCCTCATCGGTTTGGAATGCTTCCACCCAAAGCCCTTCAGGGGTGACGCCAAGGCAAATGGGGATCGGCATCGTGGTTGGCACGATTGTAGCCGGAGCTGAAGCATCTCGATCCGACATGCACGCGGCCCTCTCCACCCGGAGAAGTCAGCATATTAGTCCTCACTAACTAATAGAGAAAGCTCCGAATGATTGCCGGCCTGTCGAGGACGAAGCGCTGCACAGAGCATCGTCGGTCCGCTCCTGGCTGGCCGTACCACAGCGAGCACTACCGCGCGCTACGTGACATCCATAAGCCGCTGTTGAAATCGATAGAGAAAATCACCGGCAAGAAGGCGGCGTTCATCCAGTGGAACGGAACGAGTCGGGTGAACTAGCCCATCTGGACTCGGACCGGGCAAGAACCGCATTCTCCGGTGTGGAGCGGGGAATGGCGCGAATGATCAACAAAGAAGAAATCGAAAAACGTCGAGCTTCCGTCCGAGCAAAGGCTGAAGCAGAAGCACTCAGCGCTGGCCTGCTAGATGCGACATTCGCGATTTACCACTACAACAATTATCGTCGTCAGTTTGGGCCAATCGCTGAACAGCCGCCTCCGATTGATTGGGATGTCCTAAGATATCGCTTTTCGGAGGGCGAAATCGATGACGCAACTCACCGTGTGATCGCGCTTTTCAGAAACGCCTACCAAGCCGGCGATGATATACGTGAGAGGCGGCTTACTTATGCGGAGACGGTCGATAGGCTCCGCCTCGATTATCCTGGCTTTTCCGACAATTGCTACGAGGAGACGATCTCTCAAGGACTGTTTGAGTCACTGTGGTGATCGAGTAGGTCTGTGAAGTATATAATCGCCCTCCAAAAGGACCTGAGAATGTGGGGTCTGCTCTGGGAATTCTATGCGACGCCCGAATGCTTTGAGATTCGACTCTTTCGGTTGCTGCCGATCTATCGGCTGAAAACGACGAATATCGTCGCCGCCCACGTCATCGAAGGTCGTTTCAATTTCGCCGCTATCTTGAATCTAGGCTCGCATCCTTGTAATACCGTCAGCATGGGCAATCGTTTGCCTCGAAGGTGGGTCTTAGTCGAAAAGCGGTGGTGGCCCCGGTTCCTAGCGATCACGCCGAAAAACCCGGATGAGTTCGCAGCGATGCTAATCCACAAGGTCTAGCACTGGGTTTGCGAAGTACAATGTCGCCTTTTATGGCTTGTGTTCGCAAAGTACATAATCGCCCTTCAAAAACAGGTTCAAACCGTGAACAAAATCTGGCATGGTGACTGCCATGCCGATCATTTCGCCGATTCCCCTCAATCCCCTGATCGACGGCCGCCAGTCCGAACGCGCCATGCTGGTGCGGCGTGGTGTGCAGCGGCTGTTGATGCAAATGGGCATGCATGTGCTGCCCGAACTGTCGCTGGCCACCGGCCGGCGCGCCGATCTTGTCGCGCTGACGCGGCAGGGCGACATCTGGATCATCGAGATCAAATCGTCGATCGAGGATTTTCGCGTCGACCGCAAATGGCCTGACTACCGGCTGCATTCCGACCGCTTCTTCTTCGCCACCCATCCCGGCGTGCCAGCGGAGATCTTCCCCGAGGAATGCGGCTTCATCCTTTCCGACGGCTACGGCGCCGAGATCCTGCGCGACGCGCCGGAGCACCGCATGGCGGCGGCGACGCGCAAGGCGCTGATGCTGCGCATTGCACGCGCCGGTGCGGCGCGGCTGCTGGCGGCGGAGCTTGCGGGCGTGGCGGTGCCAGCGCTGGAAGGGGAGAGCGAGTAAGCCCGGCGCAAATGTGCGCCGCAACGCCGCTGTGTCGCCGCCTGTCGATTTCGCCCGGTCAAGTTTTTTTGCGCGGGCGCTGCCGATAGCCGCGAAGATTTTTTATCCTGCACCGATGATTTCCACTCCCCTGCGCTGTCCTGATCAATAGGCGCTGGATGGTCCAGTGGCCGTAGAGCGAGGTGATCCATGCGATCGTTACAAGGTCAGAATGTCGTCGTCGTCGGAGGCAGCCGGGTGTCGGCCGCTCAATCGTCGAGGCTGCGCTCGGCGAGGGCGCGACAGTGCTTGCCGTTGCCCGTGGCGCAGCGGCGCTGAAGGAGCTTTCCTGGGAGAAACAAGGCGTGAAGACTCTCGCGGTCGACGCGACAAAGGAGGCCACGCCGGAAGTGGTGTTCGACACACTTGCGCCGGATGTGCTGGTGATCTGCGCCGGCGCCCTTGCCCCCTCCGCGCCTTTGCAGGAACAGAGCTGGGAGGTCTTCTCCGCAAACTGGGAAACTGACGTCAAGGCGGCATTCCTGTTCTGCAAGGCCGCGCTCAACAATCCGCTCAAGCCGGGGAGCCGGGTTGTGCTGATCTCCAGTGGCGCAGCCTTGAGCGGCGGACCGCCGTTCGCCGGCGGGTATGCGGGCGCAAAACGCATGCAGATGTTCCTGGCCGGTCATTGCCAAAAGGAATCGGATCGGCTTGGACTGGACCTGCGCTTTATGGCGCTGGCACCGGCTCGCATCATGCCAGGGACCGGCATAGGCGATGCCGGGCTCGATGGTTTTGCGGCTTATTTGGGCATCCGGCCTGCAGACGTCCTCGCGAGCATGACCGACCTGCAGACGCCGGCCGATGTCGGCCGCGCGGTGGTCGCGCTCGCCACCGGCAAATCGGAAGGCAGCTCCTTCACCGTCAGCGGCAGCGGGCTTGCGGCAGCGGCCTGAGGCGCTCAGGATGCAAGGCGATTTCAGCACCACAGGCTGCCTATGACGGATGCTCCTGGCCCTGTTGAGCCACTGGGCCGACCGATCCTCGATCGGCCGGCCTTCGAGCGTCTCACGGCTGCCCACCGCCGCGAGCTCAAGCTCCATTGCTACCGGATGATGGGTTCGCTGCACGAGGCGGACGACCTTGCCCAGGATACGCTTTTGCGGGCCTGGCGCGGGCGGTCGCAATTCGACGCGCGAGGCTCGCTGCGCGGCTGGCTCTACACGATCGCCACCAACAGCTGTCTGAATGCGCTCAAGGCGAGGTCGGCGATGCATCGCATTCTCCAACAGCCCGAGCGTCCGCCCTCGCGCGGGCCGGCCACAGGCGGGCCGGCGCCAGAGCTCACCTGGCTGGAGCCTTATCCTGACGCGGAGCTTCCGGACCTCGTTGACGGCGAGCCCGGTCCGGAAGCGCGCTACGAAACGCGCGAGGCCGTGCAACTGGCCTTCGTCGCCGCGATCCAGCTTCTGCCGCCCAGGCAGCGGGCCGCCCTTTTGCTGTGCGACGTGCTGGGGTGGTCGGCGCTCGAGACGGCACAATTGCTGGGCGGGTCGACCGCTTCGATCAACAGCGCCCTGCAGCGGGCCCGCGCAACGCTTGGCGCGCGATACAAGCAGGGACGTCCCCTGCATCGATCGCAGCCCAGCCGCCAGGAGGCCCAGCTGCTCGAACGCTACATGCGGGCCTGGCAGGCTGCCAGTCTCGACGGTCTGATCGAACTGCTGCGCGAGGATGCCACCTATCACATGCCGCCATGGCGGGACTGGTACCAGGGACGCGAGGCGATCCGGGGTTTCTTCGAGACCGTCTGGGGCAATTTCGCCGGCTACCATGCGGTCGCCACCGGCGCCAACGGCCAGCCCGCGGTTGCGGTCTACGCGCGCCGCCACCAGGATCCCGTGTGGCGAGCCCAATCCCTGCATGTCATCGAGCCTGCCGATGACAGGATCGCCTTGCTGACGGTCTATGTCGGTTCGCTCGGCCAGGACTTGTTCAAGGCCTTCGGCCTGCCGCCTGTCTGGCCTTAATCCTCGTCGGTAGCCTCACCCGCCGCCGGCGCCATCAACAGCACAACGGCACCCAGCAGTGCGGCGATCAGCGAGCCCGCGAGGATGCCGACCTTGACGGCGTCCTGCAGTGCCACGTCGCTGGCGAAGGCGAGAAGGCCGATGAACAGGCTCATGGTGAAGCCGATGCCGCAGAGCAGCGAAATGCCGATCATGTGCAGCCAGCCGGCATTGACCGGCAAGTCGGCGAAGCCGAGGCGGATCGCCAGCGCGGACGAGCCGAAGACGCCGACCAGCTTGCCCAGCACGAGCCCGGCGGCGACGCCGAGCGTCAGCGGCTCGACCAGGGCGGCGGCGCTGAGGCCGGCCAGCGACACGCCGGCATTGGCAAAGCCGAAGATCGGGATGACGAAGAAGGGAACGATCTTGTGCAGGCCGTGCTCCAGCCGGTGCAGCGGCGAATGATCGAGATCGTGGCCGCTGCCGGGAGAGACCTTGAGCGGGATGGTCAGCGCCAGCGCAACGCCGGCCAGCGTCGCATGCACACCCGATTTCAGCACCAGCACCCACAGGATGGCGCCGAGCACGAGATAGGGCGTCAGCGTCGTCACCCGCATGCGGTTGAGCCCGATGAGCACCGCGATGACGGCGAAGGCGGCGCCGAGATAGGCCAGCGACAGGCCGCTCGTGTAGAAGATGGCGATGATAATGACGGCGCCGAGATCGTCGATGATGGCGAGCGCGGTGAGGAATATCTTCAGCGAAGCCGGCACGCGGTTGCCGAGCAGCGACAGTACGCCGAGCGCAAAGGCGATGTCGGTGGCGGTCGGAATCGCCCAACCCGAGAGCGCGGCGGAATTGTTTCGGTTGATGGCGACATAGACCAGCGCGGGAACCAGCATGCCGCCGGCGGCGGCGACGCCCGGCAGCACGCGGCGCGGCCAGGTCGAGAGCTGGCCATCGAGCATCTCGCGCTTGATCTCGAGGCCGACCAGCAGGAAGAACACCGCCATCAGCCCGTCATTGATCCAGTGCGAGAGGCTGAGCGGGCCGAGATACGCGTGGAGTGCCGCGAAATAGGTTTCGGCCAGCGGCGAATTGGCAACGATCAGCGCAAGGGCCGCCGCCACCATCAGGATGATGCCGCCCGCAGCCTCGCCGTCGAGGAATTCGCGAAGGATGGATTTCGGCCGCTCGTCGCGCATGTGTCCTCCGTTGCCGGCTCGGCGTTGTTTGCGATGATGCGCAAAGCTCGACGGCAGGGCAAGCGTCACACTTGCGAAGCGTTGGCGCCGCCCCTCACCTGCCTGCCGGCATCCTCTCCCCGTAAACGGGGCGAGGGGCGCTTTCGCCCAGGATTTCGCCAATCGCCAGCGTTGCGGCCAGCCTCCTTCTCCCCGTCACTATACGGGGAGAAGTGCCCGGCAGGGCGATGAGGGGCGGCGCTGACTTCGACGGTTGGAAGTCCTAACGCGGCGCGCGCTTGGCCAGTATGCGCTGCAGCGTGCGGCGGTGCATGTTCAGCCGGCGGGCCGTTTCGGAGACGTTGCGGTCGCACATTTCGTAGACGCGCTGGATGTGTTCCCAGCGCACGCGGTCGGCCGACATCGGGTTTTCGGGCGGGGCGGCGCGCTCGCCGGCGGTCCGGGTCAGGGCTGCAAACACATCGTCGGCATCGGCGGGCTTGGACAGATAGTCGATGGCGCCGAGTTTCACCGCCGTCACCGCGGTGGCGATGTTGCCATAGCCGGTGAGGATGACGGTGCGGGCGTCGTCGCGCTTCTCGCGAATGGCGGCGACGACGTCGAGGCCGTTGCCGTCGCCGAGCCGCATGTCGACCACGGCATAGGCCGGCGGATGGGCGCGCGCCTTGGCCACCGCCTCCTCGACGCTCTCGGCAGTCTCGACCAAAAAACCCCTGGTTTCCATGGCGCGGGCCAGCCGCGTCAGGAACGGCTTGTCGTCGTCGACGATCAGCAGCGAGGTGTCCTCGCCTTCAACCATTGCACCGATTGTTTCTTCGCCAGTCATTGTCTCAAAAAATCCTGCTGCCTTAATTTTACGCAGATATAGTTCCTGAACGCCATTGTCCAATTTTGCCGGCTGCTCCCAAGGCTTCAGGCGGTGTCGAACATCGAGATCCCCACCGATTCCGGGTTGAGGAACACGGTGCGCGGCCACGATATCTGCACGATGGCGCCCTCGCCCAGCCCGCTCGAATTGCGAAAATCGAGCGTGGCGCCGGAGCGTTCGAGCAAGGTCTTGGCGATGAAGAGCCCAAGACCGAGGCCGCCACCGGCTTCGTTGCCCTGGCGCGTCGACATATAGGGCTCACCGATGCGGTCGATGATTTCGGGCGGAAAGCCCGGCCCGTCATCGATGATCGAGAAGGTGACGTCGAGCTCGTCCCAGCTCCAGCGCACGGTGACCGTCGTGCGAGCGAAGTCGACGGCGTTCTCGACCAGATTGCCGAGGCCGTAAATGACGCCAGGATTGCGCCGGCCGACCGGTTCAGGGCCGATGCGCTCGCCCGGCCGCAGCTTGATCGAGATGCCGAAATCGCGGTGCGGCGCCGTCACCTCCTCGACCAGCGAGGTCAGAGGCAGGCGCGACAGATGCGCCTCACCCTCGGAGGACAGGCTGGTCAGGCGCTTCAGGATTTCACGGCAGCGCTCGCTCTGCGACCGCAACAGCTTCACATCCTCGCCATGTTTCGGATCGTCACCTAGCGCCTTTTCCATCTCCTTGGAGACAAGCGCGATGGTGGCGAGCGGCGTGCCGAGCTCATGCGCGGCGGCGGCGGCGAGGCCATCCAGCGCCGACAGATGCTGTTCGCGCTGCAGCACCAGTTCGGTGGCGGCAAGCGCGTTGGCGAGCAGGCGGGCCTCCTCGGCGACGCGGAAGGCGTAGATGGCGGTAAAGGCGATCGACGAGAACACCGCCATCCATATGCCAGCGACATAGATGAATGGCATGGGCAGCGGCGCGCCCTCATACCAGGGCAGCGGCAGATGGAAGAACACCAGCAAGCTTGCCCCCACTATCACCAGCCCGCCGAGAATGGCGGTCAGCCGCAGTGGCAACGATGTCGCCGAGACGACCACAGGCACGGTCATCAGCAGCGAAAACGGATTGGTGAGACCGCCGGTCATGTAGAGCAGGCCGGCAAGCTGCAGGCTGTCGAAGGTCAGGATGAAGAAGGCCGGGAACGGGGTCAGCCGGTGCGCTGCCGGATAGCGGAAGGTCAGCACCAGGTTCAGCCAGGCCGAGCAGGCGATCAGTGCGAAGCAGAGGCTGACCGGCAGCGGGAATTTCAACCCATAGGCGACGACCAGCACGGTCAGACTCTGGCCGACAATGGCCAGCCAGCGCAGCCGGATCAGTGTGTTGAGGCGCAGCCGCTGGCTTTGCTGGAAGTCTGGCGCGTGCAGAATGTTGATCATGGCCAAGGATTATAACCGGGAAAGGACGAGCGCTACTGTTTGACCATGATCTTTTCCGAAAACCGGTTTCCACTTTTCGGGATCATGGTCTAGGTCCCCCGCGGTTTTGCTCGCGCCGTGGCGGCGGCGAGCAGCGGATTTTCCGGCCAGACATGGCGGGGATAGCGGCCGCGCATGTCGGTGCGCACCTCGGCCCAGGAGCCGCGCCAGAAGCCGGGCAGGTCGCGCGTCGTCTGGATCGGCCGATGCGCCGGCGACAACAGCTCCAGCGTCAGCGGCACGGTGCCGTTGGCGATAGCGGGATGGCGGTCGAGGCCGAACAGTTCCTGCACGCGGATAGCCAGCACCGGCCATTCGCCGTCATAGCGGATCGGCACGTGGCTGCCGGACGGCGCATCGAAATGGGTCGGCGCCAGTGTGCCGATCTTGCGCTGCAATTCATGCGGCACCAGCGCCATCAGTCCTGAAGACAGCGCGCCAGGATCGATCGATGCGAAGGACGCCTTGCCGGGCAGGAACGCCAGCAGCCAGTCGTCGAGGCGTTCGAGCAGGGCCGCGTCCGAAACATCGGGCCAAGGCGCGCCCAGGCCGCGATGCAACCAGCCAAGGCGCTGCCGCAGCGTCTCCCCGTCCTTGCCCCACTCCAGCAGCGACAGCCCGTGTTCGCGCAAGGCTTCCAATATGGCACGGTCAGCGTCAGTGCCGGTCGGCGCCGGCAGCATGCGCTCGGACAAAGTGATGGCGCCAAGCCTGGCCGTCTCGCGCACCCGCACCGCGCGCCGCTCGCGGTCGAAGCTCACCTCGCGGCGGGTCTCGATCCTGTCGGAGAGCGCTGCGCGGATGTCGGCCTCGTCGACCGCTGCCGCCGCGGTAATGCGGGCATTCTGCGCCTTGCCCTGCAGATCGGCGACGACCAGCCAGGCCTCGCCCGCCAGCGGGTCGGCGGCGTCGAGCATGGCGCCGGAGCCATTGGCCAGCACGAAACGCCCGCGCTCGCCACGCGCCTTGGCGACGCGGTCCGGCCAGGCATGGATGAGCAAAAGACCGGCGTTCTTACCCTCCCCCTTGTGGGGAGGGTCGGCGAGCATGCCTTGCGCAGCAAGGCGGGGGAGACGGGGTGGGGGTGCCGCGCTCGGCCTACCCCCACCCCGCTCCGCTTCGCGGATCGACCCTCCCCACAAGGGGGAGGGTGAAGAGGCCTGCTTCGCCAGCCGCTCGGCAAGCTGCCTTGCCGCCACAGCACGCGGCGATTTCTCGCTGCGAAACCGCATCAGACGCCGTTCGAGGTCGGCGCCGTCACCGCCGAGGCCTCGCTCGGTGAGCAGCACGGCGAGCGTCGCCGCTTCGAGCGCGTGGCCGGTACCTGCGGCTTCAGCGACCATGTGCGCCAGCCTTACCGGCAGCGCCAGCTTGCGCATCGCGCCACCCGCCTCGGTCAGCCGTCCGGCGGCGTCGATGGCGTGCAGCGCACTGAGCAGCGCCCGCGCTTCGTTGAGCGCCGGGGTGGGCGGCGGATCGAGGAAGGAGAGGCTCGCTGGATCGGCGACGCCGAAAGCTGCGCAGTCGAGCAGCAGGCCGGACAGATCGGCTTCAAGGATTTCGGGCGGGGTGAAGGCGGGAAGTGCCGCCGTCTGTTCGGCCCGCCACAGGCGGATGGCGACGCCGGCTTGCGTGCGGCCGGCGCGGCCGGCGCGCTGGTCGGCCGATGCCCTGGAAACACGCACAGTCTCCAGCCGGGTCAGGCCGCTCGCCGGCTCGTAGCGCGGCAGGCGCGACAGGCCGGAATCGATGACGACGCGCACGCCGTCGATGGTGATCGAGGTCTCGGCGATCGACGTCGCCAGCACCACCTTGCGGCGACCCGGCGGCGCCGGCTTGATGGCGGCGTCCTGCGCCCTGTTGTCGAGCTGGCCATAGAGCGGCACGATGTCGGTGTCGGCGCCGAGGCGGCCCTGCAGCCGCTCGGCGGTGCGCTCGATCTCGCGCTGGCCGGGCAGGAAAGCGAGCACGCTGCCGCTCTCCTCGGCAAGGGCGGAACGGATCGCCTTGGCCATGGCGTCTTCGATGGGGATGCCGGCTGGCCGTTCGTCGTAACGGATGTCGACGGGAAAGGCGCGGCCTTGGCTTTCGATCACCGGGGCGCCGGACAGGAGTTTCGCAACGCGCGCGCCGTCGAGCGTCGCCGACATCACCAGCAGCCGCAGGTCCGGCCGTAGCGCGCTTTGCACATCCAGCGCCAGCGCGAGACCAAAATCTCCGTCGAGCGAGCGTTCGTGGAACTCATCGAAAATGACTGCCGAGATGCCGGGCAGTTCGGGATCGTCGAGGATCATGCGCGCCAGCACGCCTTCGGTGACGACCAGGATTTTTGTCCGGGCCGAGGTGCGGTTTTCCATGCGCATGGCGTAGCCGACGGTCTCACCCGGCTCCTCGCCAAGCAATTCGGCCATGCGACGGGCGGCGGCGCGGGCGGCGAGCCGGCGCGGTTCGAGCAGGACGATCTTGCCGGCGCCCAGCCAGGGCGCGTCGAGCAGCGCCAGCGGCACCAGAGTCGTCTTGCCGGCGCCGGGCGGCGCCACCAGCACGGCGCTGTTGCCAACGCCGAGCGCCTCGCTCAGAGCCGGCAGTACGGCGGACACCGGAAGCTCCGGCAAGGGTCTTGTCGTCATCGCGTCCGCATATCAGCGGCCGCCCTTGCCGTGCAACCGCCGCTCGCTCACAGTCTTGTCCGCGAAAGCGGGTTCCAGCGCACCGTACCCAACCGCACTTCCTCGCGCACCATGGTCAGCAGGCCGGAAGCGCCAACCACGGCGAGGCCGACCAGGGACAGCCAGTCGGGATATTCCTGGAAGAACAGCGCGCCGAGAATCACTGCCCACACGATCTGCGAATAATGTGTCGGCGCGATGCGGTTGGCGGGCGCGTATTTGGCGGCCAGGAGTTGCAGCAACTGTCCGCAAGCTGCGAACGCGCCCGCCATCACCAGCCACAGCAGTTGCATCGCGTTGGGAAGGGTAAACGATGTGACGGCGACGCCTATGCCGTTGAACACCAGGCCATAGCCGACCAGCACGCCCAGCATGGTGGTGCGCTTTTCCTGCTGCGCCAGCGATCGGGTCAGGATGATGTTGGTGGCGGCCAGGAAGGCAACGGTGAAGGCGGCGAGGTGGCCGAGATGCAATTCGCGAAAACCCGGCCGCACCACCAGCATGACGCCGGCAAAGCCGGCAAACACCGCCAGCCAGCGCCAGGGTCCGACCTTCTCCTTGAGCACCAGCGTCGACAGAATCGTAACGCAGAGCGGCGCCAGGAAGATCAGCGCATAGGTCTCGGCCAGCGGAATGGTGGTGAAGGCATAGACGCTGAGCAAGCCCGATGCCATGCCGGCCCAGGCGCGGGCGTGCACCGCCCATGGCCGCTTCGTGCGCCAGAAACCACGCCAGCGCTCATCGGCCGGCCGGCTGAAAAACAGGAAGCCGCCGGCAAACAGCGTCACGAAGAAGGCGATCTCGAAGACGGTGAACTGTGCGCCAAGGCTCTTGATAACGGCATCGCTGCACGAATAGCTTGCATAGGCGATGAGGGCGAGCAGGATTCCGTTCGTCACGTTTTTCCATTTCCGGGGAGAGTGCGGTGAAGGTATTGGCGCTCGGGGCGCATCCGGACGACATCGAGATATTCATGTTCGGTACGCTGGCCGCCTATGCGGCGCAAGGCGCAGACCTGACTTTCGCCATAGCCACGGATGGCGCCAAGGGCGGCAAGGGCGACCCGAGCGTTTTGGCTCGTGTCCGGCGCGAGGAAGCGACGGCCGCTGCGGCGTTGCTCGGCGCGACCCCACGATTCCTCGACTTTCCCGACGGCGAACTGGTGGCCGATGCGGCGCTGATCGGTTCGCTGAAAACGCTGATACGCGAAACCGGAGCAAATCTGGTTATCACGCATGCGGCCAACGACTATCACGCCGACCACCGCGCGCTGTCGGACGGCATGCGCATCGCGGCTTCCTTCTCTGTGCCGGTGCTGCATGCCGATACGATGGGCGGCACTGGATTTTCGCCGACGCATTACGTCGACATTTCCGCATACCGCGATGTCAAAACGCAGGCGATCCGCGCGCACCGGTCGCAGATGCCGGAACAATATGTCGACCGAGCGCGTGTCCAGAATGAGTTTCGCGCCGGGCAGTGCAACAGCGTCCCCGGTTCACTGGCCGAGGCCTTCCGCTTCGAGCCGACATTTCCCTTCGCCGATATCCGCGCATTGCTGCCGCCGGCGCCGCCTGTCCGGCCGGTGACACCACAGACCAACGTTGTAAGAGACGCCAGCTAAACAACTTCCGAGCGAACCCTTCGGCAATCATTTCCCAACGATTTCAATCCTCGTTTCGTGATGCTGCAACGCAGCAACGAATTCGCTTGCCTTGTTTAGTAAAAATTGCATCACTAAACAAATTACTAAACATCTGCGACGCACCGCGCCGCCATGTTTGGGCCCTCGGAGGAGCGAGGGTTGAAGGGCTCTTGAAACCGCCATCCGGGCGCGTTTCGCAAATGGGAGGAAGGCATGAAATCGAGCTTGAAACTGGCGTTGGGACTGGCCTCGGCGATTACTGCGTCGACAGCCGTCTCGAACGTTGCGCACGCTGAAGACCTGACGCTGTGCTGGGCCGCCTGGGATCCTGCCAACGCGCTTGTCGAACTGTCCAAGGACTTTACCAAGGAAACCGGCATCGGCATGAAATTCGAATTCGTGCCGTGGACCAACTATGCCGACCGCTTCCTCAACGAGCTCAACTCGCATGGCAAGCTTTGCGACCTGATCATCGGCGACAGCCAGTGGATCGGCGGCTCGGCCGAGAACGGCCACTACGTCAAGCTGAACGACTTCTTCGACAAGGAGAAGATCAGCATGGACGACTTCGTGCCGGCAACCGTCGTCGGCTATTCCGAATGGCCGAAGAACACGCCGAACTACTGGGCGCTGCCTGCCATGGGCGACGTCGTCGGCTGGACCTACCGCAAGGACTGGTTCTCCAAGCCGGAACTGCAGAAGGAATTCAAGGAAAAGTACGGTTGGGATCTCGGCCCGCCGACCACCTTCGACCAGCTGAAGCAGATCGCGGAGTTCTTCCAGAAGCGCGAGATCGACGGCAAGACCGTCTATGGCGCCTCGATCTATACCGAGCGCGGCTCGGAAGGCATCACCATGGGTGCCATGGACGTGCTCTACAGCTTCGGCTTCCAGTACGAAAACCCCAAGAAGCCCTACGAGATGGAAGGCTTCGTCAATTCCGAGAAATCGGTGAAGGGGTTGGAATTCTACAAGGCGCTCTATGATTGCTGCACCCCGCCCGGCGCGTCGAACAGCTACATGGGCGAAGGCGTCGACGCCTTCAAATCCGGCCAGGTGGCCATGCATATGAACTTCGCCTTCACCTGGCCCGGCCTGCAGAAGGACGAGAATGTCGGCGGCGACAAGATCGGCTACTTCGTCAATCCC
This sequence comes from Mesorhizobium neociceri, assembly GCF_013520985.1. Taxonomy (GTDB): domain Bacteria; phylum Pseudomonadota; class Alphaproteobacteria; order Rhizobiales; family Rhizobiaceae; genus Mesorhizobium; species Mesorhizobium neociceri. Next base: position 386,556 of record NZ_JACDTY010000002.1, read on the forward strand.
AAGGGTCCGGACGGCGAGCAGTTCGCCCAGCTCGGCGGCCAGGGTATTTCGGTCGTGTCCTATTCCGACAAGCAGGAATCGGCGCTGAAATACATCAAGTGGTTCGCCAACAAGGATGTGCAGGCCAAGTGGTGGTCGCTGGGCGGCTATTCCTGCCTGAACGCGGTGGTGAAGGACCCGGCCTTCCCGGCCAGCCAGCCCTACGCGCAGACCTTCCTCGACTCGATGGCGATCGTGAAGGACTTCTGGGCCGAGCCCAGCTACGCACCGCTGCTGCAGGCTTCGCAGAAGCGCTTCCACGACTATGTCGTCGCCGGCCAGGGTTCGGCCAAGGATGCGCTTGACGGCCTGGTCAAGGACTGGACGCAAGTGTTCCAAGACGACGGCAAGATGTAACCGGCTCCTCCCGAGCTACATCGACGCGTCCCGTGCCGCCCTTGGCACGGGACGCAGTTCAGATAAATTCATGACAGAGACGACCCACGTGACCGAAGCAGGACTCACCATGCTCAATCGGACTGCGGAGAACGTTGCCCGGGCGACCCCGGAGCCGTTGGCCCGCAAGGTCCGGGGCATCAGCGACAAGGGCCTCGCCTGGCTGTTCATTTCGCCGACGATCCTGTTGCTCTTGGCCATCAACATCTTCCCGCTGTTCTGGGCGATCTATCTGTCCTTCACCAACTTCCGGGCAAACCGCCCGAACGAGGTAGTGAAGAATCTCGGTTTTGCCAATTACCAACGCATCCTCGGCGACCAGGACATCTGGATCGCCATGCAGACGACCGCGCATTTCGTGTTCTGGACGATCCTGCTGCAGACCCTGATCGGCTTCACGCTGGCATGGCTGATCGATCGCAAGTTCCGCGGCCACGCCTTCTGGACGACCATCATCCTGGTGCCGATGATGCTGTCGCCGGCGGTGGTCGGCAATTTCTGGCGCTTCCTCTACGAGCCGCAGATCGGCCTGTTCGCCTACGCCATCTCGTTCGTCACCCGCATCCCGCCGACCGATATCCAGATGCTGTCAAACGTGTCACTGGCGCCGTGGTCGATCATCATCGTCGACACCTGGATGTGGACGCCCTACGTGATGCTGATCTGCCTCGCCGGCCTGCGCTCCATCCCTGAATACATCTATGAGGCGGCCGAGGTCGACCGCGCCTCCAACTGGCGGCAGTTCTGGTCGATCACGCTGCCGATGGCGCTGCCCTTCATCATGCTGGCGGTGCTGTTTCGCGGCATCGAGAACTTCAAGATGTTCGACATGGTCAACCTGTTGACCGGCGGCGGGCCGGGCTCGACCACCGAGGTCGCGTCGATCACGCTGAAACGGCAGGCTTTCGAGAGCTGGCGCACCGGCTATTCCTCGGCCTTCGCCATCATCCTGTTCGTCGCCGTGTTCGGGCTGGCCAACATCTACGTCAAGGCGCTCAACAAGGTGAAGCAGAGATGAGCCTGACCACCGCCCACTCCGTCGTTGCCCCGTCGGGAACAGCAAAAGGCATCGCCGGCACGATCATCGTCGCCTACGCGCTGATCTCGATCGTGCCATTGCTGTGGATTTTTGCCACCAGCTTCAAGACGCCGCCGGATTCGATCGCCTATCCGCCGAAGATCGTCTTCCAGCCGAGCATCGAAGGCTATTGCAACCTGTTCACGACGCGGACGCGGCAGACGCCGGAATACATCAACTCGCTGGGGCCGGCGACCGGCTTCTGCGACGAGACGGTGCGCAAGCGCAACATGGTGATTGCCGGCCCGTCGAACTTCCTGCCGCGCTTCGTCAATTCGCTGATCATCGCCTTCGGCTCGACGTTCTGCGCTGTCTTCCTCGGCACGCTGTCAGCCTATGGTTTCTCGCGCTTCAAGGTGCCGCTGGCGGATGACCTGCTTTTCTTCATCCTGTCGACGCGCTTCATGCCGCCGATCGCCGTCGCTATTCCGATCTACCTGATGTACCGCGAGCTTGGCCTGTCCGACACCGCGCTCGGCATGATCCTGCTCTACACGGCGGTCAACGTCTCGCTGGCGGTGTGGCTGCTCAAGGGCTTCATCGACGAGATCCCGCGCGAGTATGAAGAAGCGGCGATGATCGACGGCTACACCAGGCTGCAGGCCTTCTGGCGCACCGTGCTGCCGCAGGCCACCACCGGCATCGCCGCGACCGCCATCTTCTGCCTGATCTTCGCCTGGAACGAATATGCGTTCGCAGCCCTGCTCACCTCGGGCACTGCACAGACTGCGCCGCCCTTCATCCCGACCATTATCGGCGAAGGCGGCCAGGACTGGCCGGCGGTGGCGGCCGGAACGACGATCTTCCTGGTGCCGATCCTGGTTTTCACCATCCTGCTTCGCAAACAATTGCTGCGCGGCATCACTTTCGGCGCGGTGCGCAAATGAGCCTCAGCCAGCCCACCAAACGCAAATCGCGCTGGCCGCGCTGGGCTAGGCGCGGCCTGTTGGAAAACATCGCGACCGCGATCATCGCCATCGGTTTCCTGATGCTGTTCCAGCCCTTCGCGCTGTCGCTCTACACCTACTCCTTCATCACCATGCTCGCCGGCACGGTGATGTTCATCATCGTCTCGAAATTCCCGGAATAGTCATGGCTGAAATCCGCGTCCAACATTTGAGAAAGGCCTTCGGCGATTTCGTCGCGGTGCAGGATTCCAGCTTCGTTGTCGAGGATGGCGAGTTCTTCGTCATGCTTGGTCCCTCGGGCTGCGGCAAGACGACGACATTGCGCATGATCGCCGGGCTGGAACTGCCGACCGGTGGCCAGATCCTGCTCGGCGGCGAGGACGTCACCATGCGCCGGGCGCGAGAACGCGACATCGCCTTCGTGTTCCAGCTATTCGCCCTCTATCCGCACATGAATGTGCGCAAGAACATCGGCTTTCCGCTTTTGGCGCAAGGCATGCCGTCGGCCGAGATCCGTGAGCGGGTCGAAGAGACAGCAAAGCTGCTGCGCATCGACCATCTGCTCAACAAATCGGTCTCAGGGCTTGCCGGCGGCGACCGCCAGCGCGTGGCGCTCGGCCGCGCCATCGTGCGGCGGCCAAAATGCTTCCTGATGGACGAGCCGCTCGGCACGCTCGATACCGAGTTCCGCGATTTGATGGTGCATGAGCTGCGCGAGCTGCACAACCGCATCCACGCCACCACCGTCTATGTCACCCACGACCAGATGGAAGCGATGTCGATGGCCGACAAGATCGCTGTCATGAACCATGGCGTCATCGAACAGTTCGGCAGCCCACGCGAAATCTATGATCGTCCCGCGACCATGTTCGTTGCCGACTTCATCGGCTCGCCGCCGATGAATTTTCTCGGCTTCAGCGGCGGGCTGGCGAAGGGCGCCAAGGAGATCGTCGTGCAGGGCGCCAAGGTGGCGGTGCCGGAGGTGCGCGAGGATATCGCGCCGGCCGACATGGCGCTTGGCATCCGGCCCGAGCACATTCGCTTCGACGATGCGTCGAAACTGCGTGGCGCCATCTACGGCACCGAGTATCTCGGCACCACGCAGATCGTGGCGGTGGAGACGGCCGATGGCATCATCAAGGCGCGGGTGCCGGCCGAGATCCGGCTCGCTGCCGGCGATCATGTCGGCCTGACCCTGAACAGCGCGCGGCTGTCGCTGTTCGACAAGGGATCGGGCCGCGCCGTGCGCACCGCGATCCACGATACGGCCTCTCAAGGGAGAGCGCAGCATGGCTGACGTACACATCAAAGGCGTGACCAAGACTTATGGCGAGCACGCCGCCGTCAGCAATCTCGACCTCCAGATCAAGGATGGCGAGTTCGTCGTGCTGCTTGGGCCGACCGGCGCCGGCAAGACGACGACGCTGCGGTTGATCGCCGGGCTGGAGCGGCCCGACAGCGGCACGATCCATATTGGCGGGCACAATGCGACCACGCTGTCGCCGGCCGAGCGCGACACCGCTTTCGTGTTCCAGCAATATTCGCTCTATCCGCATCTGTCGGTCTACGACAACCTCGCCTTTCCGCTGCGCTCGCCGGCGCGAAAAATACCGGAGGACCAGATCCGCCGCCGCGTCGAAGAGGTGGCGAAGATGGTGCGCATCCACCACAAGCTCGCCAACCGCTCGACCAAGCTGTCGGGCGGTGAGATGCAGCGCGTCGCCATCGGCCGCGCCCTGGTGCGCAAGCCGTCGATCTATTTGATGGACGAGCCGCTGTCGTCGCTGGACGCCAAGCTGCGCGCCGATCTCAGGCTCGAACTCAAGCGCATCCAGGCCGAGCTTGGCGCCACCATGCTCTACGTCACCCATGACCAGATCGAGGCGATGACCATGGCCGACCGCATCGGCATTCTCGCCGATGGCGTGCTGGTGCAGATCGGCACGCCGCGCACCATCTATTCGGAGCCGGCAAATCTTCATGTCGCAGCTAGGCTCGGCCAGCCGGCGATCAACTTGCTCCCTGCCGGGCTGCTGCCCGATGGCGGCGCGCCGGCGGGAACCAAGACGGTTGGCGCGCGTACCGAGCACCTGTCGATCGAGAGGGCCGCAAACGGCCACGCCGATGGTGTCGTCGACTGGGTCGAGCATCTCGGCGACCAGAACCATCTGCATGTGACGGTCGGCCCGAAGAAACTGGTGACGCTGACCGACCCCGACACGGATCTGGCCGAGGGTGACAAAGTGGTGATCCGCTACCGCTCACCGCTCTATTTCGGCGCCGATGGGCAAAGACTGATGTGAATGGGGCTGATGCGAGGTTTTCGGTGTCTCGCCAAGGGCTCGGCACCGGCTGCTGATTGACGAATACAGGACGAATTCGATGAAGCACTTTTTCAACCGCAGGGAAACGATCGTCACCGAGGCGCTGGACGGCCTGTTGCGGACCATCGGTTCCGGCGATCTGGCGCGCCTCGATGGTTATCCCGAGATCAAGGTTGTGCTGCGCGCCGACTGGGACAAGGCCAAAGTTGCCGTCGTTTCCGGCGGCGGCGCCGGGCACGAACCTTCGCATGCCGGCTTCGTCGGCAAGGGCATGCTGACGGCGGCGGTCTCGGGCGAGATCTTTGCCTCGCCGAGCGTCGAGGCGGTGCTGGCCGCGATCCGCGCAGTGACCGGCCCGGCCGGCTGCTTGCTGATCGTCAAGAATTACACCGGCGACCGGCTCAATTTCGGCCTGGCTGCCGAGAAGGCGCGCGCCGAGGGGTTTCGCGTCGAAATGGCGATCGTCGCCGACGATATCGCCTTGCCATATATCAACCAGCCGCGCGGCGTCGCCGGCACCTTGTTTGTGCACAAGATCGCCGGCCATTTGTCAGAAACCGGAAGCGATCTGACGTCCATTGCGACAGCGGCTCGCGCGGCGGCAAAGGACATCGTCTCGCTCGGCATGTCGCTGTCCTCCTGCTCCATCCCCGGCCAACCGCATGAAGACAGGTTCGGCGAAAACGACGGCGAACTCGGCCTCGGCATCCACGGCGAGCCGGGCGTCGAGCGGATCGCGGTGCAAAGCGCCGACAAGCTTGTCGCGATCATGGCGGAGCGGCTTGCCGCACGGCTCGACCCGGAGGCCAGCCACGCTCTCCTGATCAACAATCTCGGCTCGGTGCCGCCGCTCGAAATGTCGCTGGTTGCCAATGCGGTGCTAGCCTCGCCGCTCGCCAAGACGGTGAAGCTTGCGATCGGCCCCGGGCCGCTGATGACGGCGCTCAACATGAACGGCTTCTCGCTGTCGCTGATCAAGCTCGATGCCGTGCGCGAGGCGGCCTTGCTGGCGCCCGTCGGCCCGCATGCCTGGATGCCGGCAAAGCCGGTTGCAGCTCCGGCCATTGTGCCGATGGCGAAGGCAGCCGGACAAAGCTCGACGCGCAAGCCCAGCGAAAATGCAAACACCAGACGGCTTGTCGTCACGATCTGCGACCGGCTGATTGCACTCGAAGAGACATTGAACGGGCTGGACGCCAAGGCGGGCGATGGCGATACCGGCTCTACGGTGGCGAACGGCGCGCGCAGCGTGCTGGAAAAGCTCGACACGCTGCCGCTTGCCGACCCGGCCGCGACGCTTGCGGCGGTGGGCGATAGTCTGGGGGTCGCCATGGGCGGCTCCTCAGGTGTGCTGCTGTCGATCTTCTTCACTGCGGCGGCGCAGGCTTCGAATACTGGCGCGGCCGTGTCCAGGGCGCTGCTTGCCGGCCTTGACCGCATGACCTTCTACGGCGGCGCAAGGATCGGCGACCGCACCATGGTCGATGCCCTGGAGCCGGCGCTGAAAGCGCTTGATGCCAGAAGCCTGGAGGCGGCGGCGACAGCCGCCCGGCACGGTGCCGAAGCGACGGCGGCCATGGAGAAGGCGAAGGCCGGACGCTCCGCCTATGTCGGCACCAAATTGCAGGGCGTGGTCGACCCCGGCGCCCATGCCGTGGCCGAAGTGTTCGCGGCCGCCGCCGCGCTGCATGCAACGGCCTGATGGCATGCTTCAGTTGTCGAATGAAAATTCTTTCGATACTGCCGGCAGGACCGAAACCGGGAATTGGGATATGGCGGCGTTGGACCTTGCCAGGCTGATCACGGCCGCCGCGGATACGATTGCCGCTCACGCGGAAGAGCTGACGGCGCTGGACCAGGCGATCGGCGACGGCGACCACGGGCTGAACATGAAGCGCGGCTTCGAGGCCGTGCGGGCCGAGGCCCAGGCGTTTTCGGCAAAGCCGCTGCCCGAGGCCCTGAAGGCGATCGGCACCAAGCTGGTGATGACGGTGGGCGGCGCTTCCGGACCGCTGTTCGGCACGCTGTTCCTGGCGCTGGGCAAGGAGATTTCGGCCACGCCGGATCGCGCCAACCTGACGGCGGCCTTCGGCAAGGCAATCGAAGCCGTGGGCGCGCGCGGCAAATCACAAGTCGGGCAAAAGACCATGCTTGATGTGCTGCAGCCGGCATACGAGGCGCTGGTGGCGGGAAAGTCGGCGGCGGAAATCGCCGATATCGCCGATCGTGCAGCGGATGCCACCGTGCCTATGAAGGCTCTGCGCGGACGCGCCTCGTTCCTTGGCGACCGTTCCATCGGTCACATGGATGCCGGTGGGCGCTCGGTCGCGCTGCTGGTGCGGACGATCGGCGAAACGCTGGAAGGTCAGCCATGAGCAATGTCGGTATCGTCATCGTCTCGCATTCGCCACTGGTCGCTGAAGGCACGGCCGATATGGTGCGGCAGATGGTGGGCGACGAAGTGCCGCTTGCATGGTGCGGCGGAAACGGCCATGGCGGGCTCGGCACCAGCGTCGAGGCGATCATGGGCGCCATCGAAAAGGCGTGGTCGGAGGCGGGTGTCGCCATCCTCGTCGATCTCGGCGGCGCCGAGACCAACTCGGAGATGGCGGTGGAAATGATCGGCGAGCCGCGGGCGCAGAAGATTATCGTCTGCAACGCGCCGATTGTCGAAGGCGCGGTGATGGCCGCGACGGAGGCGTCCGGCGGCGCCTCGCTGAAGGAAGTGGTGGCGACGGCGCATGAATTGTCGCCGTCGTGAGTGAACGGGAATTTTGAGCGCATGTCCGCATTTGCCGAAGCCACCGTCCTGATTACCCACGAGGTGGGTCTGCACGCGCGCCCTTCAGTGAAGTTCACCAAGCTTGCCAAGAGCTTTGCCGCCGAGGTGGAAATCGCGCTTGCCGCCAACGGCCCGTGGTTCGACGCCAAGAGCATCGTCAAGGTGATGGCGACCAGAGCGCCGAAAGGCACCATGCTGCATATCAGAGCCAGCGGCGAAGCCGCCACTGAGGCGGTCGGCGCGCTGGCCGAGCTGGTGCGGCGTGATTTCGACGAGGGCGCGGGCCATGCCCGAACCGCTTAGGCTGCAAGGCATTTCGGCCTCGGCCGGCTATGCCGAAGGGCCGCTGTTCAATCTCGACCGCGGCCCGGCGCGCTACACAGGCAAGGCGACGGCCGGCGAGGAGAAGGCCGCACTGAAAGCAGCTATCGCCAGCGCGAGTGACCGGCTCGCGACCCTGATCGAAACCGCCGATGACGAGGCCGCCGGCATTCTCGAATTCCAGCTCGCCATGCTTGAGGACGATGCCCTGACCGGACCGGCCTTTGTGGCGATCCCGTCGGGCGTGCCGGCCGACATGGCCTGGCGGCAGGCATTGGACGCCGAGATCGCCGGCTATGAAACATCCGACCAGGACTACTTCCGGGCGCGCGCTGCCGACATGCGCGATATCCGCGACCGTGTGCTGCGCGCGCTGACGGAGGAGCAGGAGAGCGCCGCACCTGCCGGCGCCATTCTCTATGGCGAGGACATTGCGCCGACACGCTTTCTCGAGACCGACTGGAGCGCCGGTGGCGGCATCGCGCTGAGGGCCGGCAGCACCGCCAGCCACGTCGCCATGCTGGCGCGCTCGCGCGGTGTGCCTATGATCGTGGGACTTGGGGTGGTGGGGCTTGGCTCTTCGCCGGCTAATCCCAATGGCCTGGCGCTGCTCGATGCCGAGCATGGCGGCATTGTATTGGCGCCGTCCAAGGCCGAGATCGAAACCTTCCGCCGGTCGTCGTCTTCGTTTGCGGCACGCCGGGACAAGGCCGAAGCCTATCTGGCGAAACCGGCGGTAACTCGGGCTGGCACGACGGTGCGCGTGCAGGTCAACATCGCCGATCCGTCGGAGGTCGACGGCATCGACATCGCAACCTGCGACGGCGTTGGGCTGATGCGCACCGAATTCCTGTTCGGCAAGGCGCCGCCGGATGAGGAGACGCAGTACCGCGCTTACCGTAAGGTGCTGGAATGGGCAGGCGAGAAGCCGGTGACCATACGCACTGTCGATGCCGGCGGCGACAAGCCGGTGCCGGGCTTCACCGTCGAGGAGAGCAACCCGTTCCTCGGACTGCGCGGCATCAGGCTGTCGCTGGCAAGGCCGGACGTGTTTCGTGTGCAAATCCGGGCGTTGCTGCGCGCCGCCGTGCACGGCAATCTGAAGGTCATGTTTCCAATGATCGCCGTCACGGAGGAGTACCAACGTGCCGCCGCTCTTTTCGCCGAGGAGCAGGCTGGCCTCATCGCGCGTGGCATCGCGCAGAAAATGCCGCCGCTCGGCATCATGGTGGAGGTGCCGTCTGTGGCGATCGCGCCGGATGCGTTTGCCGATGTCGCCTTCTTCTCGATCGGCTCCAACGATTTGACCCAATATGTGATGGCCGCCGCCCGCGACAACGCCGCGGTGGCGCACCTCAATTCGGTGCGCCATCCGGCCGTGCTGCGGCTGATCGCTGCGGTGACCGCGTTCGGCTTGCGAGCCAAAATCCCGGTCAGCCTGTGCGGCGATGCTGGCGGCGACCCGGCCTCAATACCGGCGCTGCTCGAGGCCGGCCTGCGCGATCTCTCGGTGGCCCCTGCCCAACTCGCCATGGCCAAAGCGGCCATCTCAGATGTTGCGGTCTAGGTGTGGCTGAGATGGTCGACAAGACACCAGAACCCGGCTCCGAAGAAGCGATCCGCGCCTACAAGACGATCCTGTCGCAGGTCATCGACCAGCGCCCGTCGGGCATGCGCCAGCGTCTTGCCGATGCGCTGGGCAAGCACCGCAGCTTCGTCACGCAGATCTCCAGCCCGGCCTATTCGATCCCGATCCCGTCAAAACATTTGCCGGCTATTTTCTCGGTCTGCCACTTCAGCCCGGCCGAGCGCGATCATTTCCTCGCCGCCTACCATCTGGCGCATCCAGGCAAGATGTCTATCGCGGCGGGCATGCGCAAAACGCGGCATGTCTCGCTGATCGTGCCCGATTTCGGTGACGACAGGCAGAATGCGGCGCTCGACCGCGCGATCAACGAATTCATCCAGAAGATCACCAGCATCACCGGCAGGAGTGGTGGCTGATTGTCGCGTGCCGTGTCGGGAGGACACATGAAGAAATTTATGAATTCAGTCGACACGGTGCTGACCGAAAGCCTCGATGGTTTCGTTGCCGCCCATGCCGACATTCTGGTGCTGGGTGACGAGCACAAATTCATCCGCCGCAAGGTGCTGAAGCCGGGGAAAGTGGCGCTGATCTCGGGCGGCGGCTCGGGTCACGAGCCGCTGCACGCCGGCTTTGTCGGCCACGGCATGCTGGACGCTGCCTGCCCCGGCCAGGTTTTCACCTCGCCGACGCCGGACCAGATGCTGGCGGCTGCGGCGGCCGTCGATACCGGCGCCGGCTGCCTGTTCATCGTCAAGAACTATGAGGGCGATGTGATGAATTTCGACATGGCGGCCGAGATGACCGACGGCGTCCTGCAAATGGTGATCAATGACGACGTCGCGGTCGAGAACTCGTCCTACACAACCGGCCGGCGCGGCGTTGCCGGCACGCTGGTGGTGGAGAAGATCGTCGGCGCCGCCGCCGAACAAGGCATGGCACTGGCGGATCTCAAGGCGCTCGGCGATCGGGTCAACGGTGCGACGCGTTCGATGGGTGTGGCGCTGACCAGCTGCACCGTGCCGGCAGCCGGCAGGCCGACCTTCGACATTGGGGACGGCGAGATGGAATTCGGGGTCGGCATTCACGGCGAGCCCGGCCGGCGTCGCGATACGTTAAAAAGCGCCGATGTCATCGCCGAAGAGATCTGCACCGCGATTCTGGGCGATCTGGGCGACAGGGCGAAAGGCCCGGCGCTGCTGTTCATCAACGGCTTCGGCGGCACGCCGCTGATGGAGCTTTATCTGATGTACAACAGCGCTCGCACAATCTTCGAAAAGCACGGCGTGATGGTGACCCGCTCGCTGGTCGGGTCCTATGTGACGTCGCTTGACATGGCCGGCTGCTCGATCACTCTGGCCATGCTGGATGATGAGGCGACGTCATTGTGGGACGCACCGGTGCACACGGCCGCGCTACGCTGGGGGGTCTAGCGGGAAGACTTTGTGTGCCGAGACGCTGACAGGCGACCTAGCCGTCAGTCTATCGGGTCGACGGAACCGTGTCCGCCGTGACGCTGGACAGTTTGCCCGCCTTGCGCAGCACTGGCGTCTCATATGTTTTCTTGGTCATCGCATTCCCCCTGCTCCATGGCAGCCCTGGCGGTCAGCCCGACGGACCCGTCGGACCCGACGGAGCGATGACCGCCGTGACGCTGGATAGTTTTCCCGCCTTGCGCAGCACCGGCGTCTCATATCGCTTCTTGGTCATCGCATTCCCCCTTTGTCGGCAAGTCCAGCAGTCACGCGCGCAACCGGTCATGCGGCCTGCCTGGCCGGCACTCCGGCTTCAGCCAAACGACGTCGCAGACGTCCTAAAGCCCCTTTGACGGCCCACCGGCCACCAGGCTGGACAATTTTCCCGCCTTGCGCAGCACAGGCGCCTCATATTCTTTCTTGGTCATTTCCAAACACCCTTTGAGTCCAGCGCAAAAGAATGGACGGAAACCGTGGAAAGTCAATTCGTGAGCCGGTTCCTGCCACCACGCGCTGGCTTCATGCATGCTTTTCTGCAACATACGCTCCTTTCAGAGCAGTTCGCCGTTTCACTGAACCGGCGGCCCGCTCTTGGTTGCTTGTTTGACGCAATTCCGGTGGGAAACCGCTACACGCTTTTCCTGGAATTGCTCTTGTGGGCGAACGTCATCCGGGTTTGATGCTGCCATCTCTTGCACCTGCCGATGAAAAACTGCTGCTGACCTTCGCCGATCCGGAGGCGCCGGCTGCCGTTGGCAGTGACGTTGCTGCCAAAAGCTTGCTGGCGCTGCTCGCCAATGCCGAGTTCCACGGCGTGCTGCCGATCATGCTGCGCAAGCTCAGGGAAATCGGCGACGCCCAATTGCCGGCGGACGCAGCCTTGCAGCAGAAATTGTCGGAACTGCGCGACCAGTCGACGCTGGCAACCGGCCAATCGATGCTGCTGCAGTATCATGGTGATCGCATCATGAAGGCATTGGCGGCGAAAGGCGTTCCGGCCCGCATCGTCAAGGGTCCGGTCTTCGCGCGCAAACTTTACCGCCACGCCGCCGACCGGCCGTTCACCGACATCGACATCCTGGTTGAGCCGGCCAGCATCGCCGAGGCCAACACGGTGATTGCCGGATGCGGCTTCGAGCTGTGGAGCGGCGAAGCGCAGTCGCAGGATCTGCAGGAGTTCAAATGGCTGGAGAAGGAGAATACCAGCCTGCTGATCGAACTGCACGGCAACCTGGTGCATGATTCCGGTATGCGGCGGCGGTTGTCGCTGGGCTTTCGCGAATTGCAGACCATCGATGGCGGCGAGGCCGACACGCCGGCCGCGCTGCTGACCATCGCCATCGTGCACGCCGCGGGCGGCCACAAGTTCCACCGGCTGCAGCTTTGCGTCGACGTGCTGCAAGGCGTACGCGCGCTGCGCTCATCCGTGGATGAGGACCGGTTGTTCGAGGCGGCGCGCATGAGCGGCATCGAGCTCGAACTGGCGACGGTTCTCAATGTGACGGGGCAGCTGTTTAATGCACCGCGCGCGATCGAACTTGCTGAGCGCATCAAGCCCGACATCTCGATACGTTTGGCCAAATGGCTCATCACCGGCGATACGCTGCTCGGCGTCAATTCCAGGGACAAGATGCATTCGCGCCTGCGCCGCGACGCCTTCCGCTGGGTCCAGCGGCTTGCCCGATCCAAGCCCCATGCGGCCTGAGCAGGCATTGGACCCGGAAGCGTCGCTCTCAGCTGTCTTTGTCAGCGAAATCTCCTCTCTCACCGCACCGATGCTGGCTGCCTGGGCTGAGAAAGGTCATCGCATCGCAGCCGTTGTCGTGCCCGGCCCGCTGCCGGGCAAGCAGTCGAGCTTCAGCACCTGGCGCCGGCACCAGCGCCGTCGGCCGATTTTAAAGCGCTATCTTGGCCACGGACACCCACCCCTGATCGAATTCGCTCCGCCCTATGATTGGGCAGAGCTGGGGCAGAAGCTAGCTGGGCTCGAGGCCGATCTCCTGATCTGCTTCGGTTTTCGTGGGCTAATCCCGCAGGCGGTGCTGACACTGTTTCCAAACGGCGGATTGAACCTTCATCCGGCGCTGCTGCCGCACTATCGCGGCCCTCATCCGATTCACAGGCTGGTCATCGACGGCAACCACGAAATCCACGGCGGAGTGACCCTTCACAAGATGACGCCGGCATTCGACCAGGGTGATATTCTGGCGCAGGTTGCGTTGCCCATCGAGGATTGGCATTCGGCAGCGACAGTCTCGGCGGCTATAGCCAGAGCAATGGCCAGGCTGGTGGTGGACGCCGCACCCGAGCATTGCCGCGGCCGGCTAACCGGCATGCCCCAGCCCAGCGGCGAGTATGTTTGGGCGCAACTGCAGCGAAGCCCGCTGATCGTTGGCGGTGAATCGTCGAGCGCGCATGTCGCCCGACTATGCCGCATCATAGGGCCCAGCGTTGCGGTCAACGTGCTGGTAAACGGAAAACCGGTTCGACTGGCGCAGCCTATCCTGCGGCCCCGACCCGTGACCGGCAAGGCGCCGATGCAACGATGGGGAGTTGTGGCATTTGACTGCGCAGATCGGCGCGTTGTCCACCTGGCCTACAACCGGCTAACCCGACTGCTTATGCAACTGGAGCGAAAGCTCGGGTCCGTGGGGCAGCGAAGGCCGGCGCTTCCGATACGAAAATTTGGATCTGAAGATTGAGTGTGGCTCAGTCGGCCAGTGCGGCACGGATCAATGTTGACGCCTCGGTCGGGTTCGCGCCGACTTCCAGAGTAAACGTCGGAACGGCTTTGACCAGCATCGCGATGGTTGCCATGCGGCGCTTCTGCGCCGGCAAAAGGCCGGTCATGCCGGTCCTGACATTGTCGGCGGCGAGCGCCACCATGGCGTCGGTCCTGGCCATCGGCACGAGCCGGGTTTGCGCGTCCGGCGAGCGGGCGAGATGAAGCAGCGCCGCAACCGGCCTGTCGGCCGTCTCCTCGATGCGGATGATCTCGGCCAGGCGCTCCAGCGAGACGGCCTGCTCGCCATTGGCGTCCCATTTGTCGCCGAGGCAGGGGGCCACGAAAGGCAGCATTGCCGCCGTGTGGCGGTGGACCTTCACCTTGCGCGGCAAACCCCAGGCCGTGATGCCGCCGCCGGACGCAAGCTTGAGGATCATGACGTCGTCCGAGCACAGGCCGAAGCCTTGCGATGCCAGCGCCAGCGACGTTGTCGATTTGCCGGTGCCGCTCGGCGCGTGGATCAGCACAAGCACCTCGCGGCCGGGCAACGTCAGGCCGGCGGTGTGGAGCATGTGCTGACCACCTGCATCGAGCGCGGCATCCAGCACCATCATCAGCAACGTCCATTTTACCTTGGCGTCGGGATGAACGTAGATTTCAGCCCAGCCCTCATCGGCATTGATCGAGGCGGTCTGCAGGCCGGGAAAGATCAGGTGAACGATGCCGCCACCGTCGATCAGCCGGCAATGGCCGTCCTCCGGCACCTCGCCGTCGAAAGCGAGTTTTCCGGCAGGCAATTCCTGCAGCGCCGACGTCTCGACGATGTTGACGCGGAAACCGGGCTCGACGGGTTCGGCCATACGCAGCGTGCCGAGCATGAGGTCGAAGCTCGGCCAGAGATCGGCCCGCGAGGCGGATATGCTGATGACCTGGCCCTTGAGGTCATAGCAGAAAGTGGCCGCCGAATCGCTCAAGCCGCGTGCGCCTTTCCAGCATCGGCATGATGGCGATAGATCTGCACCATGCCGGGGAGGCTGTCGCTGACCACCGGCCGGCCGTCGAGGCAAACCCAGCAATGGGCGGACATGCGCGGCGCCTGCATCGACTGCGGATCGACGCCGAAGCGCAGATCGGGATCGAAGCCGGCAAAGCGCAGGAAGCGGTGAGCCAGCAGGCCCTCGCGCAGGCATCTGCGGTCGCGCATCAGCCAGGGGTGCCGGACGGTGCGATTGACGGCAGAAACGATGTAGGCGGACGACAGGCCGCGATAAGGGGTAGGCGCGCTGAGCGGGGCCCATTTCAACACCGATTCGAAGCTGCGGCGGCCGATCAGGACCGGCATCAGCCGCGCACTTGTCCACAGGTGGACGCGAAACAGGGTGCGCAGGAGAATGCCGTCCGCCATCACGCAGCCGGGTCGGCGAGAATGCCTTCGCTCACCAGTTCGGCGGCCAGCGCCGCCATGTCCTGGTCGAGCGTGTCCTTGTCGACCTCGAACTCGTCGGAAAGCAGGACGACGATCTGGTCGAGGCTGCGGGCGCCGTCGACCTTGTCGAGAAAGGCTTCGGTGGTGCCGTTGCAGGTGTAAAGCTGGCCGCTGCGCGCCAAAAGCACGACGGCACCGTCGCCGACATGCTGGACCGAGGCGTCGTCCGCCAGCCGCAGAACCATTTCAGAAGCGATTTGGGCCATGGAGCCCCTCCAGACCATTTTCCTGGTGAGGAGATAGCGCGGCAATGCGGCGCTGTCCATTGCGCGGATGGGAGGGAGAACAGCCCGGTCTGGCCGATCTGTGGCAATCCGGCAACGGCAACACCTCTACGACACTCCCAACCAAAACACGGTGGAGACATCCAATCCTGGGTTGTGGTAACTTCCACGCCGTTGCAGGGTGAGAGCAGGAATCCGCCCCAGAAATAGTCGGTGATCGCGCCTGAAAATCACCGCCGAAAACCGTCAAGCCGGCTGTCGGACAGGGTCAAGGTGTTGCTTTTCTTACCTTAAGTAAGCTATGGAGTCGCCGGGGTCTTGGGAGAGCATTGGGTATGCGTTACAATTGGGAGCGGGCTCCGACGGCGTTCGAACGCCATCGGAAGGCATTGGCAGCCGCCATATTGATTGCGGGTGGCGTCGGCTTGATGCTGGCGGCCTTGCCGCTTTAAGTACTGATATCCGACACGAGCCCCTGTGGGGCGCATGAGCTTGCACCCTGCAAGGCAGGCTGTGGCTCAGCGTGCTTGGCCGGTCACGGCGATGAAGCGGCGGTCGCGTCCCTCAAAACCCTGGCTGAAGCGCTGCACCAGCACGGCCAGCACGGCCGGTTTGCCGGGCGGGGTGTATTTGTAGGATTCCGACAGGCTGTAGGAGGTCGGGCAGTTGCGCGAGCCGGGCACAGTCTTGTCCTCGTGCAGGACCTTGAACGGTTTGCCGTCCTGCCCCTGCAGCGACAGGCGGAAGCCGAGCGCCTTGCCCGTCTTGTCCCCTTGAAGTGACTTGTCACCTTGAAGTGCCTTGTCGCCTTGCTGATCGTCCGGCTTTGTATCGTCGAAGCTTGCCGAGCAATCCGTCTTGCTGTCGGCCAGGATCTCGTCGAGCTGAATGGTCGAGATCCCTGTTTCATCATAAAATGGCGACAGCCATTTCTGTCCGGCCTGCTCGAGGCGGAAGATGTCGTTATACTCGACCGTGTCGTCCGGGAAGGTGAACCTGTCAAAGGCCGTGCGCTCACCGCGTGCGGCGATGGCATATTTGGCCAGGATGGACGCCGCCTGCTTTGCCGCCCGCGCTCGTGCCTGCTCCACCGTCGTGGTCGCCTCTTCCGATTCGTCGAGGACAAGGATCGGCTTGCCGCCGACGAACTCGTCGGTTCTCGTGTCGATGATATCGATCTCAGACCAACCGGAAACGGCGGCGTCTATCTTGCCATATTGCTCGAAGGCGAAATAATTGCCGTCGGGCGAGAAGCCGATGATGCGCCTGGCCGCGGCATCACCGGCCTGCGCGGCGGAAACGACGGTCAGCAGCAGCGCTGCCCCGACGGCAGACCCAACCCCGTATCCCACCATCATCGCGCGCCCTGCCCCGATTTCAAACCCGGGCAATCGTGCCTGCGATTTGCGGCCAAGGCGAGATCGACTATCCGCCAAATTTTGGGAAAGAGATGGCATTTGGGGGAAGACATGGCCGGGAAAACCCGCTTAGGCTATTGCAAGATAGGGAATTTTCCCGGGAGGGATGAATGGCGTCACGCTACCACGAGGTCTATGACGGCTGGAAACGCGACCCGGAACAGTTCTGGGCTGATGCCGCCGAGGCGATCGACTGGTATTCGCCATGGACCAGCGTATTCGATACCAAGGCAGGCGTTTACGGGCGCTGGTTCAACGGCGCCACCTGCAACACCTGCTTCAACGCTCTCGACCGCCATGTCGCCGGCGGTCGCGCCGACCAGGTCGCGCTGATATATGACAGCGCCATCACCGGCACGGTCAAGAAATTCACCTATGCCGAGCTGAAGCGCGAAGTGGTGGCGTTGACATCGGTGCTGAAGAACCGCGGCATCGTCAAGGGCGACCGCGTCATCATCTACATGCCGATGGTGGCCGAAGCGGCGATCGCCATGCTGGCCTGTGCCCGCATAGGCGCTGTGCATTCGGTCGTGTTCGGCGGCTTTGCCTCGCACGAGCTTGCCACCCGCATCGACGATGCCAAGCCGAAGCTGATCATTTCCGCGTCCTGCGGTCTGGAGCCTGGACGCGTCGTTGCCTACAAGCCGCTGCTCGACAAGGCGATCGAGATGTCCCGCCACAAGCCGGACGCGTGCCTCATCCTGCAGCGCGACCAGCTGCGCTGCGATCTGAAGGGGCATTACGACATCGATTTTGCCGACGCGGTTGCGCGCGAGCGGGCGGCGGGCGCCAATGTCGACTGTGTTCCGGTGCTCGCCACCGATCCGCTCTACATCATCTACACTTCCGGCACGACCGGCCAGCCGAAAGGCATCGTGCGTGACAATGGCGGCCATATGGTCGCGCTCAAATGGACGATGGAAAACGAGTTCGGCGTCAAGCCGGGCGAGGTGTTCTGGGCGGCATCCGATGTCGGCTGGGTGGTCGGCCATTCCTACATCGTCTACGGGCCGCTGCTGCATGGCGCGACAAGCGTGCTGTTCGAGGGCAAGCCGATCGGCACGCCCGACGCCGGCACCTACTGGCGGGTGATCGCCGAACACGGCGTGGTGGCCCTGTTCACGGCGCCGACCGCCTTCCGCGCCATCAAGGGGCAGGACCCCAAGGGCGAATTCGTGCCGAAATACGACCTGTCCAAATTCCGCACTCTGTTCCTCGCCGGCGAACGCGCCGACCCCGAAACCATCAAATGGGCGGAGCAGAAACTCAATGTGCCGGTGGTCGACCATTGGTGGCAGACCGAGACCGGCTCGCCGATGACCATCAACCCGGCGGGCCTCGGCCTGCTGCCGGTGAAATACGGCTCGCCGGGCGTGCCGATGCCGGGCTACGACATCCGCGTACTCGACGATGCCGGCCACGAAGTGCCGCGCGGCACGCTTGGCAATGTGGTGGTGAAACTGCCGCTGCCGGCCGGCTGCCTGCCGACGCTGTGGAATGCCGACGACCGGTTCCGGCAGGCCTATCTCGAGGAGTTCCCCGGCTTCTACAAGACGGCGGATGCCGGTATGGTCGACGAGGACGGCTACCTCTATGTCATGGCGCGCACCGACGACATCATCAATGTCGCCGGCCACCGGTTGTCGACCGGCGCCATGGAAGAGGTGCTTTCGGCGCATCCCGACGTCGCCGAATGCGCCGTCATCGGCATCGCCGATCAGATGAAGGGCCAGGTCCCGCTCGGCTTCGTCGTGCTCAATGCCGGCGTCGCGCGGGACACTAGCGCCATCGAAGGCGAGGTGGTTTCCCTGGTGCGCGAACGGATCGGCCCGGTCGCCGCCTTCAAGACGGTGGTGACGATCAAGCGCCTGCCCAAGACACGCTCCGGCAAGATCCTGCGCGGCACGATGCAGAAGATCGCCGACAAGGAAGAGTGGACGATGCCGGCGACCATCGACGATCCCGTCATCTTCGACGAGATCACCGCGGCGCTCAAAGCCCGCGGCATCGGGGTCTGACCGCTTGCGTTGCCGATCCCGACGCGACATAGAGGCGTCGCGGCAAAATCATCCCGCACTGCAATCGCCTGTTGTGCAATGCAGCAACAGACTTTAGAATTTGCGCGGGGGGTCATTCCGAAGGTACGGCATGACTCAGCACAAGACGACATTCGGCGGTGTCGACATATTGCGTTTTCTCGCCGCCGTCATGGTGATGTTCTATCACTATGGCTTCTGGGTGTGGGCGTTTCCCGGCGGCATTTCGGCCCGCGCCACCGGCGGCATTCCGCCCCATCCTGAAATGGCCTTTGTCGGTTCCGGCTGGGTCGGCGTTCAAATCTTCTTCGTCATCAGCGGCTTCGTCATCGCCTTCAGCGCCGAGAAGTCGACGCCGTTGCGGTTCTTCGAGGCAAGGGTGAAGCGGCTGGCGCCAGCGGTCTGGGTCTGCGCGCCGATCACCGCTGTCGTGCTGCTTTATCTCGGCCTCAGCTGGCCGACAGACGCGGTGGTCCGGCTCGTGCGGACCGGACTGTTCGTTCCCTTCGAACCGTGGGTGGACAGCGTCTACTGGACGCTCGGCATCGAGATCGCCTTCTACACCATCGTCTGGACCTTGCTGCGACTCGGCCGCTTCGATCTGATGGAGACCGTGGCTGTTGTCATCGGACTGGTCAGCACGCTGTTCTGGTGCCTGTACTATCCGCTCGATCTTTCCAACCTCGCAGAAACGCGCTGGCTACAACTGACGCTGGTGCATCATGGCGCCTTCTTTGCGCTCGGCGTCCTGTTGTGGCTGATGCGGTTCAAGGCTGTGACCCCAGTTCGGCTCGGCTTCTCTGCATTGTTCCTGCTGGGCGGCGCGCTGCAGATCATGAGTTCCGTGGACGTGCACGCCATCAAGGTCGAGGCGGCGATGCCCTATGCGACGCCGATCGTCATCTTCCTCGCGGCGATAGCGCTGATGGCATGGTCGTTGCGGCTCGATTTGTCCTGGTCCGGCTGGCGCCGCATCGGCCTGATGACCTATCCGCTCTACCTGATCCATGACGTCGTCGGCGCGGCGATGATCGGCGCTATGATGCGCGCCGGCGTGCCCTACCTGCTTTCGATCGCCGTTGCCGGGGCGACGATGATTGCCGCGAGCTGGCTGGTGGCGATCGAGGCCGAGCCGCGCATCCGGCTGCTGCTCGACCACACCGTCTTCCGCTACCGCCTCAAGGCCGCCTGATCGCCAAGCTGAGTGGACGGCCGCGAAAGCAGTCGGTCGCCGTTATGGAATTTCCAACGCCTGCCCTGTATCCACGGTTCTGCGGTGCGCCACGACGGCGTAGCGTGAAAACGAAACCCGATTTTCGGCAGGCATCGAGCCCAGTGGCCTTGTTTCAGCGATCCAGACCCCCTCGGCCGACGCCGCGCGAGCGCCTGGAAATGGATATGGAGGACACGGTCGTCTATGCGGTCGGCGACGTGCATGGCTGCTACAAGGAACTCAAGTCGCTGGAAGAGAAGATAGCGCTCGACGCGCGGCAATTCAGCGGGCGCAAGATCATCGTCATGCTCGGCGACTATATCGACCGCGGGCCGCAATCGGCGCGCGTGATCGATCATCTGCTGGCGCTGCCGCCAGAGGGCTTCCTGCGCGTCTGCCTGGCGGGAAACCACGAAGTCGCGATGCTCAACTATCTCGACGGCTATCTGTCGCGGGACCGCTGGTTGGCGGTCGGCGGCCGCGAAACGCTGTTTTCCTATGGCGTCGATCCGGCGCGGCTTGCAAGCATCTATCCCTCGAGCGACGAGGTCGACCGGCGTGTGAAGGAGGTCATCCCGGCCAGCCATATCGACTTCCTGCGCAGCCTGCCGGTGTTGCTCTGTTCGGACAAATTCGTCTTCGTCCATGCCGGCATCAGGCCGGGCATCGACCTCGTGGCGCAGGATGAGCAGGACCTGCTCAACATCCGCGACGAGTTCTTCGACGCCGCCCATCTGCTCGACCGCTTTGTGGTGCACGGGCACACGCCGGTCGACATCCCCAGGCTCGACGGGCGAAGGCTCGACATCGACACCGGCGCCTTTCACAGCGGCCGGCTGACCGCCGTCAGGATCGCCGACAAATTCGGCAAGCTGATCTTTTCCTGAGCGCAGAAAACGACTGGCGATTCGCTATCGCATGCTTCCACGCCGATGGTGTGTTCGGTGTGCGAAGGCGCCATGCTGCTTGCCGCCGCAGGATTGCTGGACGGATATCATGCGACCACGCATTGGGCCTTCGTTCCCTGCTTTGCCGAGCGCTTTCCCAAAGTCATCGTCGCCGAGGGCAATCCGCGTTTCATCCTCGACCGCAACCGCCTGACAGGCGGCGGGATTTCGTCGGGACTGGACGAAGCGCTGATGCTTATCCAGCTGTTGAAGGGAACGGTTGCCGCGCAGGCGGTTCAACAGACGACGCAGTACTATCCGAACCCGCCGGTCAGCAGCGCGATACCGCCGGCGCCGGCAAGCTGTCCCATTCCACAAGCAAAGGCGTCAAAGCAGGCCAGCGTCTAACACTGGCCTGCTTGAAGTCGTTCTGCGCCGACTCTAGGCAGCCGTCTTGGCGCGCAGGTCGGACTTCTCGAGATAATAGGTCGAATAGCGGTCGAAGAACTTTTCCGAGCCGCCGAGCGAGCCGTATTTCGCCAGCTTCTTCAGGTCGACCTTGTTGAGCACGGCGCCGACGACCTTGTTGGCGACGTAGGGTTCCTGCTCCAGCAGCGAGCGCACCATGGCGCGCGGCGTGCGGCCCCATTCGGCAACCAGTACGAAACCGTCGACCAGCGGCGCGAAGGCTTTGGCGTCGACCACGGGGCCGAGCGGCGGCAGGTCGACGACGATGTACTCGAACGTCTCCTTGGCGTTGTCGATAAAGCGCCGCATGCCGGCCGACGAAAGCAGCTCGCTGGTGTGCGAGAATTGCCCGCGCAGCACGGCCGGGATGATCGCCAGCTTGGTCTGCCGGTCGACCTTGCCGACTGACTGCCAAGTCTGGCCGTTGACCACGGCTTCCATCAGCCCTTGCTCGGCCTCCATGCCGAGGTTACGGCTGAGGCCCGGATTGCGCAGATCGGCGTCGATCAGAAGGGTTTTCGAGCCGTTGGCGGCCAGCAGCCCGGCCAGATTGGCCGCGACCGTCGACTTGCCCTCGCCAGGCAGGACCGAGACCACGCCGATGACCCGGCTGCCTTGACCTTCCATGACGACATCGAAGGCGATCTTGGCGTTGCGCAGCGTCTCCGAGAACATCGATGCCGGAGCATCGACGCTGACCCGCATGCGCGCCCGTTTTTCGGCCGCCGACAATGTGTTAGTGCTTTTGGCATCCGCCGCATCATCGTCGCCGTCCTTGCCGAGCCTGCCGCCGATCGTCGGCAAATAGCCGAGGAATTTGAGGCCGACGCGATCGCGAATGTCCTCGCCGGTCCTGAAGAACCGTTCGTTGAACTCGTTCAGGCCACCAAAGCCGGCGCCGAGCAGCACGCCAAGCACCAGCGACAGCGCCAGAACCCTGGAGGTGCGCGGGCTGGAGGCGGAAAGCGGCGCTGAGGCATCCGAGATGATGCGGACCTTGCCGACCGGGAAGGACTGCTGCTGCGAGGCTTCCTCATAGCGACCGAGGAAGGTCTGGTAGAGCGTGGTCAGCGCCTGCGCCTGTTGGTCGAGCTCGCGCAGCTTGACTTGGCTCTGGTTGTCGACGGAGCTCTTGCCGGCCGCGTCGGCGATCTTCTGCCTCAGCGACGTCTCGCGCGACAGAGCGACTTCATATTCGTTGCGGTAGCTTTCAGTCAGCTGCTTCAACTCGCCGAAAATCTGCGTCGACAGATCGGCCTTCTCCTTAGCCAGCGCCACCGCTTGCGGATGTTCGGCGCCGAAATTGGCCGTCACATCCTGCAGCCGCTTGGCGACGGTGAGATAGCGGGTCTTGAGCGTTGCAATGACGGAACTCGCCGGCTGGTCGCTCGATATGGCGGAATCGTTGAAGGCGTTGTCCGAACCGCTGTCCACGATGGTCTTGTATTGCTGATAGCGGGCGCTGGCGCGCGCCGTATCGGCCTGTGCAACGATCAGCTGAGCGGTAAGGTCGGCGATCTGCTTGTCGCTGATCAGCTGGCCATCGCTGTTGGCGGCCAGTCCATGTTCAGAGCGGAATTTTTCGACCGCCAGAGCGGCCGCCTGCGAGTTCTGCCGAAGCTCGGTCAGCCGGCCCTGCAGCCAGACCGCCGCGCGCTCGGTGGCGTCGAAGCTGGCGTTGAGCTGGTCGGCGAGATAGGCGTCGGCATAAGCCTTAGTGATGGCGGTGGCGAGCGCCGGATTCGACGACTGGTAACCGATGGCAAGCACATAGCTGCGGCCGTTGCGCTGCG
Organism: Mesorhizobium neociceri; assembly: GCF_013520985.1. Classification (GTDB taxonomy): domain Bacteria; phylum Pseudomonadota; class Alphaproteobacteria; order Rhizobiales; family Rhizobiaceae; genus Mesorhizobium; species Mesorhizobium neociceri. The sequence continues at coordinate 409,714 of NZ_JACDTY010000002.1, forward strand.
CCAGCACCTCGCTCTGCAGCTTGAGCACGGCGTAGTCGTGGCGCGCCGTCTGCATCATGGCCTGGCGTGTCGCCTCATCGACGTTTTCCATGCCGGGAATCTGGTCGGCGGAACTGCTACGGAAATAGCCGACCACACCGCGCACGAAGCCGATGCCCTTGGCTAGGGCCGATTGCGGCGGGTTCATGAACTCTTCGTTCTGGTCGAGCTTCAACTTGTCGACCACCACCGAGGCCAGCCGCGCCGAGGTGATGATTTCGATCTGGCTGAGAAGGGCGGCATCGGTCTGCATGGTGACGGACGCAGCCGAGATATCGTCGACGACCTTGTTCAGGCCTTCATCGATCAGCACGCTGGCAACCGACATGTATTGCTTGGGCGTGGTCTGAAGATAAAGCACGCCCAGGAACAGGCCGATGATGGCGCAGACCGCCACCACCTTGACCTGACGCGCCGCCATGCCAAGCAAGCGCTCGACGTCGATGAAGTCTTCACCCTTTTCCTGATCGGTGTTGGGCAATGGCATCCTCTTGTCGAGAGGAAAGCTGGCATAGTTCATCTTCGGTCCAATTCTAGGTTACAGGCGCCGGAGCGAGACGGGGTCAGGCCCCACCTCGTCCGAAGCTGCGGAGATCGGGGGCAAAGCATGCAACGCAAGCCTCATGCCATCTGGCGCCGGACCTGAACGGCCAGGCGCGCAGGCATGGGCTGCGCCATCGTCCAAACGCATATGCCCTCGAAACATGGACATTATGCGGCCACTTCCTGACGCTCATGCGACCGCACGAACGCCTGAAGCATTTCAAGCACCGGCCCCTTCATGTCGTCGCGCGCCAGCGCGAAGGCGATGGTGGCCTCGATGAAGCCTTCCTTGGAGCCGCAGTCGAACATGCGGCCGTTGAAAGGCTGGGCAAAGAAGGACTGGCTTTTCGCCAGGCGGACCATGGCGTCGGTGAGCTGGATTTCGTTGCCGGCGCCGCGCTGCTGGTTGCCCAGCAGCGAGAATATCTCGGGCTGCAGGATGTAACGGCCGTTGATGTAATAGTTCGACGGTGCGTTGGCCGGCGCCGGCTTTTCGACCATGGCCGTCACCTCGAAACCGCTGCCGGCCTCAGCGCCACGGCCGACAATGCCGTATTTGCTGGTCTCGGACGGATCGCAGCGCTCGACGGCGATGACGTTGCCGCCGGTCTGCCGGTAGAGATCCATGGTCTCGGCGAGGCAGCCGCGGCCGCCGAAGGACACCATGTCGGGGAGCAGCAGGGCAAACGGCTCGTCGCCGATGACCTCGCGCGCGCACCACACCGCATGGCCGAGACCTTGCGGCGACTGCTGGCGGATGAAGCTGGTGGCGCCGGCCACAGGCAGCATGCTTTCGAGCGCCTCGAGCTGGGTCTTCTTGCCGGTCTGTTCCAGCGTTCCGATCAATTCAGGATGCAGGTCGAAATAGTCCTCGATGACAGCCTTGTTGCGGCCGGTGACGAACACAATGTGCTCGATGCCGGCTTCGAAGGCCTCGTCCACCGCATATTGGACGACGGGCCGGTCGACCACGGGCAGCATTTCCTTCGGCATCGATTTGGTCGCCGGCAGGAACCGTGTTCCAAGCCCCGCCACCGGGATGACTGCCTTCCTGACTTTCTGCATCTGGTATTCCTTCTGAGAGAAACGATTTTCCAACTATCGCCGGCTGTTAAATTTGGCCTGCATGCTTCATCTCCCCGTCCCCACGGCAAACTGTGCCGCAACCCTTCTGAGCCGGACGGCGATCGGCATCGACATATGCCTGACTGCCGCCGGATCACTTAGCGCGGTGCGTATCGCCTTCAACGGCGAACGCGCCTTGATGTGCTGGACCAGCGACAGGAACGATGCCGCCTTGCGCAGGCTGCGGGCGCGCCTGGCGAAGGCGGCCGCGGCAGCCGCGTCCATGGAATTGGTCTCGGCGAAGACTGCATCGGCCTTGCGCATCGCCTCGACATGGTGAAGCTCGAGCACACGCGAGATCGAGCCTGTGCGGATGTGGTAGATATAGCCGGTCGTCGGCTCGACCACGCATTTGCCGCCCTTGGCCAGCGCATTGGCGAGCAGGAGATAATCCTCGCCGATGCTCAGATTTTCATCATAGCGGAGCCCGTTTTCGGTCAGGAAGCGGCGCTGGAAGATCGGCTTGAGATAGCCAAGATTGAATGTGGATTCGAAAACGATGTTGCCGGCGATGTAGTCGGCGAGTGTGATCTCGCGCAGGCCTTCCAGATATTCGGCGGGAAACATCGTCGCTTCGGCAACGCCGTCCTCGCGTATCACCTGGAGATTGTCGACGGCTATGACAGCGCCCGCTTTCTCCGCCCGCGCAATCATGGCGGCAAGCCGCCCGGGAAGGACGGCATCGTCGGAATCGAGCACCGCGACCCAGCGGCCGGAGGCCAGCTCAACGCCGGCATTCCGGGCGCCGCCAGGGCCGCGATTTGCCGGCAGCGCAATCACTTTGACGACATCTTCGGGATAGGCTCTTGCGACGTCGAGCGTGTTGTCGCGCGACTGGTCGTCGACGACGATGATCTCGACGCTGACATCGCGCTGGGCGATGGCGCTGACGATCGCCCGGTCGAGCGTGGCCGCGGCATTGTAGGCGGCGATGACAAAGGAGACGTCAGGCTGCACGCTTGCCTCCTTGCTGTGGAGAAGGCAGGCCGTATTGGCGAATCTCGCTGATACCGACCAGGCCGCTGACGACGCCGACATGCATGATGCCGCGCAACACGTTGCGGTTGCGGCGGACCGGGCTGATCACGGTCAGCGCCGCCATGCCGAAACAGTAGGCGGCCTTGGCCGAGGCAAGGCCGACATCCTTCGTGCGTCTGACAATACCGGCATTTTGACCGATGAGGTGGCCGTGCGTCTGGCCGAAGCGGAAGCGGCGACGGCGCAGCCAGTCGAACGCTGCTCGCGAACGCGGCACGACTTCCTCGACCCAGGCCTGCGGCGCAAAGGCGATGCGGCCGCCTTCCTTAACCATGCGATCGAAGAATTCGGTGTCCTCGCCGCCGCTCTGGCCGCGCGCCAGGCTGAAACGCCGGTCGCGCAGGCTGCCGGCACCCATTCTGAGAAGCACGTTGCAGGTGTAGCCGGTGCGGATTTCGCCCTGCACCCAGACCGGCAAGGTCGAATGGAAATCGCCCTCGCGCATCCAGTCCGGCGCATCCGGGCGATAGAGCGCTCGCACCGGACCAAGCACGGCCTCGGCGCCGCTTGTCTGCGCCGCAGCGACCAGTTCGGCCAGCCATTGCGCGGAGGCGGTTTCATCGTCATCGATGAAGGCGACAAAATCCGCCGTGCTGGCGTCAAGACAGGCGTTGCGGGCGACCGAGATGTTGCGCGCCGGGGCATGTCGGTAGCGGACCAGCAGCTTCAACTCCCGCGCCAGTTCGGTCACCAGCGCCTGTGCAGTCGGCTCGTCGTCATTGTCGGCGACGATGACGCCGATGCCGAAGCCGGCAGGCATGTTCATGGCAGCGAGCGAGCGCAGCGTATCGGCCAGTTCCGGCCGTCGGAACGTGCAGACACAGATGTCGATGCGGCGATCCCTGGCCATGCTCATCACGCCACCTTGCGCTGCGATCGCGCCCCGAGCAGCTGCAGCCAAAACCCGACCGACCAGCCGAGATGCATGACCATCGCCGAAATGCCGGCCAGCACATTGTTGGGATTGCGCTGGGCAATCGCGGTCCACACGCCATAGCCGAGACACACCGAGGCCCAGACCAGCAGCGGCACCGCCGCCAGCCAGTGGATGAAGGAGAAAGCCGCGAGAAGGACCACCGGCGCCACCAGCAGCGGGATCATCTGCCGTACCTTCGGGATCATGCGGTGCTTGAGCACATTCTTGGCGCGGCCGCGGCCATAGCCGAGATACTGGAAATAGAGGCCTTTCAGCGATGAGCGCGGATAGTAGACCATCTGCGTCTTGCCGCTCATCCAGATGCGGTAACCGGCCTGGCGCAGCCGGTAGTCGAGCTCGGCATCCTCATTGTGACTGAAGGTCTCGTCATAGCCGCCGACCGCGGTGAAGGCCGAAATCCGGATCAGCGCGTGATGGCCATGGTCGACCCATTCGCCGGCCGAGAGGTGCCTGTGCTTGGAGCCGCCGGTGCCGAGCTTGGAATTCTGCGCCGCCGCCACCGCTTTCTGCACCGCGCCGCTGCCGCTGGTCAGCATCGAGACGACGACCGAATCGGCACCGGTAGCCAGCGCCTCGTCGACCAGCCGGTCGCAGTAATCGGCGGGATAGCCGCCATGGGCGTCGATGCGGATCAGATACTCAGCGCCGGCGCCGAAGCTGGCGACGGCGAGGTTGATCGCCGCACTCTGGATGCGCTTTGGGTTGTGCAGGAGGATGATTTGGGGATCCTGAGCGGCAATCGCCTCGACAATGGCCAAAGTACCGTCGGTGCTGCCGCCATCGGCAACGACGATGCGGGCGTCGAGCCTTAGCGAGGCTGGCCTGAGCTGGTCGAGCAGCGCACCGATATGCGCCGCCTCGTTGAGGCAGGGAATGACGATCAGGCTTGGCGGAAGCGCTCCGGTTTGCGTCATCGGTGTCTTCCCATGCTGTGCACTTTTCCCATCACCAGCCATCCCTACGCCAGTGCCTCGGTGACGAAGGGGCCGGGTGAAACCGCCAGTCCCCGCAGTCTGTCGACAAAGGCGCGACAGTCGCTGCGGTCGTAGCTCCACGTCCTTGGATTGCGGGCCAGCACGCGCGCCTTGGCCTTGCCAAAGCGCTCCTGGTCCATGCGGCCGAGCGTGGTTTCCAGCATCTCGGGCGTGGCATCCGAGAGCAGGACGCCGATGTCCTGCTGGTTCAGGAATCGCCCGGTCTCGGTGTTGCCCATCGAGATCGGCACGGCGCCGAAGCGGCAGCCCTCATAAAGACGGTTGGGCAGCAGCCATTCCGAATTCTGCCCTTCCTCGAAGAAGTCGATGGCCCAGGAAAAATGCACTTCACCGTAGATTGCCGCCATGTCTTCCGGGTTGCGGTAGGGGCCGCGGAAGGAGAGATAGGGCTCGGCTTCGACAAAAGCGTGGAAATCCGGGAATTCCGACAATGCCGGACGGCCCCTTAGGACGACTTCGAAGCGCCCGCCCTGGCGGCGGGTGAAGTCGGCCAGCAGCTCCAGCGAGCGGCGGCAGCGCAGCGCGCCGAACCAGCCGATGCGCCATGGCGGTGCTGCAGGGTTTTCGGCCTTCAGCCGGTCGTCCACGGTCATTGGCGCAGTTTCGAAATATTTGTTTTCGACCAGTTCCACCGGCGCCGCGACTTGTCCGAACGGCTTGAAATAGTTGGCGATGAAGGCTGGCGAGCTGGTCACCAGAAGCTTCACGTCGCGGGCGAGATAGCGTTCGGCGGTGCGCAGTGCCTTGCCCAGCAAGTCGTTGCGCAGCACCAGGCGGTGGATGTCGAGGCATTCGTAGACGATCGGCACGCCGCCGCGAAAGGCGGCCTTGGCGCGCCTCGCCAGCGCCAGCATTTCCAGATTACGCGCGATGATGAGGTCGGGCTTCGGCATTGCCGCAAGCTTCGAGCCGATCGACAGCGCCGCCTTGGCGACCGCCGCCAGACGCTGGCCGAATCGGCCGTCACGCGTCGCGCCAAGGTCGATCGGCTGCAGCCCCTCGACGTCGGGAACAGCATTTGTGGTCCGACGGAAGCCGGCCAATGTGACCCGCGCGCCGCCTGCCCTGAGCATTATGATCCGCCGGCGCACTGCCGGGTCGGAGACGTCGTGCACAAGGTACAAGACATGCAGCATGAAAACTCGACCGCTGTTGGCCCACCCACGGGAATGCTAACCCAGCTTTTGCTGCATCGCAACATTTTTGGTGCGGCGTAGCAATGGGTGCACGTTTTTTGTTGCACTGCAAAAACGTATTGCTGTAGTTTGTTGATGGCGGCGGGCGCCGGTCATGACGATGTCGGACCGGCGTAAAATCAGGAATCCTGAATTTGGAAACCAGTGCATTCGATCCGCCCGAGGGCTCACTGCGCAAATCGGTCGGACGCGGCGCTGTCGTTACCGCCATGGCGCAAAGCGTCCGGGTCGCAACGCAGATCGTCTCCGTTGTCGTGCTGTCGCGGCTTCTGTCGCCGCAGGATTTCGGCGTGGTGGCGATGTGCGCGCCAGTGCTTGCCTTCATCGCGCTGTTTCAGGATTTCGGCCTGACCCAGGCGACGATCCAGAAGACCGGCATCCGGCACGAAGAGGTCAACTACCTCTTCTGGGTCAATGTCGCCGTCAGTGCGGTGCTGGCCTGCGTGCTTGTGGGTGCAGCGCCGCTGGTTGCCGCATTCTATGGCGAACCGCGGGTGACGGGCCTGGTGGCCGCGTTCGGGCTGCAGATCATGGCCTATGGTCTCGGCGCCCAGCATCTGGCGCTGTTGACACGCCGCATGCAGTTTGCCCGGCTGGCGGCAATCGATGTGGCAAGCGCCGTCATTGGGCTCGCCGTCTCAATCGCCTGGACCTTCATCGACCGCTCCTATTGGGCGCTGTTTGCCGGTACGCTCACAGGTGCCGTGCTGCCGACGCTTTGCTACTGGGCAAGCTCGCAATGGCGCCCCGGCCTGCCGCGCAAGGTCGACGGCATAAGGGCGCTGATCAATTTCGGCGCCGGCATTACCGGCTTCAACTTCGCCAATTTCTTTGCCCGCAACCTCGACAATGTGCTGATCGGCAAATATTGGGGCGAAGCCCAGCTCGGCCTCTATGACCGCGCCTACAAATTGCTGTTGTTTCCGCTGAGCCAGATCACCAATCCGCTGTCGAAAGTGATGGTGCCGGCACTGTCCAGGCTGAAGGACGAGCCGGACCGCTATCGCAGCGCCTACCTGCGCGTCATGCCGCTGATCCTCTTGGTGGCACTGCCGGGCGTTGCCTTCGCCACCGCCATGTCCGACGTGCTCATTCCGTTCGTGCTTGGCGAACAGTGGCGTGCAAGCGCCTCGATCTTCCTGGCGCTCGGCTTTGCCGGGCTGTTGCAGCCGCTCAACAATCCGGCGGGATGGCTGTTCGTCAGCCAGGGCCGCTCCGGCGACTTCATGCGCTGGGGCATCGTCACGGCGGTGACATCGGTGATCGCCTTCGCCATCGGCCTGCCCTATGGCGCGTTCGGCGTCGCGGTCGCCTACGCGGTCAGCGAATATCTGCGGACGCCGTTCCTGTGGCTCTATGTCGGCAAAAGCGGTCCGTTGCAGGCGCGCCATGTCCTGTACGCGGCAGCACCTTTCGTGCTTGGCGCGCATCTGGCGCTGGCCGCCGTGTGGTTCGCCAAGCCGCTGCTACCGGCACAGCCGGTCATCGCGCTGGCTGCCGGGGCCATGCTCGCCTACGCCATCACCATTCTCGTCTCGCTTTTGTTCGGCGCCGGCCGTGAGGCGCTCCGGGAGGCGGTGAAATTGATACCCGCACGGGGTTTTGCCCCGGCACCCAGCGAGGCGAAGTGACCATGCCGGTCGCGCGCCGATTTAAGGGCTAAGAGCATGAATTACCGATCAATCTCCGACATGAACGACGCCATCCTGCGCAATTTGCACCGGTTGCCGCGCGACATCGACCTGGTGGTGGGCGTTCCCCGCAGCGGCATTCTCGCGGCGACGCTGGTCAGCCTGACGGCCAACATCCCGATGACCGATCTCGACAGCTTTCTCGCCGGCAGGATCTACACGTCGGGCATCACCAAGCGGCGCGCCGCGCTCGACCGGCAGCATGGCGACATGCGCAAGATCCTGGTGATCGACGACAGCATCGCCGGCGGCAATGCGATACGCGACGCCCGTACCAAGATCGCTGCCGCCGGTATCCAGGGCGATTTCGTCTACGCTGCGGTCTTTGGCCTGCAGCCCGAGCATCAGGAGACCGACATCGTGCTGGAGGTCGTGCCGCATCCCCGGATGTTCCAGTGGAACTTCATGCACCACATCTTCCTGGAACAGTGCTGCGTCGACATTGACGGCGTGCTCTGTCTCGACCCGACCGAGGAAGAAAACGACGACGGGCCGATCTACGAGAAATTCCTGGCCGAGGCGCGGACGCTGCTCGGGCCGACCCGCAAGATCGGTTGGCTGGTCACCAGCCGGCTGGAAAAATACCGCAAGCTGACCGAAGCCTGGCTCGCCAAACACGAGATCAAATACGACCACCTGATCATGCTCGACCTGCCGAGCAAGGCGGAGCGGCAAAGGCTCGGCGCGCATGGCAGCTTCAAGGCCGAGTTCTACCGCAAGTCGAATGCCATCCTGTTCATCGAGAGCGAGCATGAGCAGGCGCTCAAGATCGCCAAGCTGTCGGGCAAGCCGGTGCTGTGTGTCGAAACCAACATCGTCAGCTTCCCCGACGCGCTGTCGCTGCCAGCGCTGGAGCAGGCGGCGCGCAACCTGCCGGCCAGGCTGCGCCAGATCAATTCGCCCGAGGGGCGCAAGTCTGTGGTCAAGAAGGCGGCGCGCACGCTGCTGGGCGAGCGCGGCTACGAGACGTTGAAGAACCGGGTCAAGCGGCCAGCTTAAAGTCCGTCGACACAGCGTGCTACGCGGCTCGGCGCGGCCTCTGTTGCGCCGCCCGGTCGATCAGCGAGAAGAAGGTCGCGAACTGGGCTTCGGGGTTGAGCGCCGGCCGCTCCGAGAAGGTCCGCGCTGCCGCTGATATCCGCGTGTATTCCTCAGCGTCGTTCCACAGCCGCCTGACCGCCGCTGCCCAGTCGGCGAGCGGCGCGTCATAGTCCAGCACCACGCCGCCGGAGCCGATTGCTTCGGGCAGGCCGCCGCGGCGCGAACCGACCACGGGAATGCCGCTGCAATGGGCCTCCGACGCCACACGGCCCCAGGCCTCTTCCCACTTTGAGGGGGCCAGCAGGATCTTTGTGCGGCCATAAACGGTCTTCATGTCGCTGGTGCGGCTCTCCAGCGTGACGTTGCCGAGCGGCGCGATGGTCGCCTCGATGCGGGCGCGATGGTCGTCTTCCAGCTTCCAGCTTTCAACGAACAGGAACGAAATTTCGGGGCAGGCGCCGGCAATGCGCACCGCAAGGTCGAAGCCTTTTTCCTCATAGGGATTGATCAGCGTGACGAATTCGCCGGTCGTCGGCGTCGCATAATGCGCCGGGTTGATCATCGGCGGAATGACGGTGGCATCGATGCCGAATTTTTCCTTGTAGGTGCGCGCAGTGAATTCGGAATTGGCGATGTAAAGCGCCGAATCCAGTTCGCGCAGGTCGCCGGCCAGTTCGTGGAATTCGACATTCCTGAGATAGACGACCAGCGGCACACCCTCGACCTGCAGCGCCTTGCCGATCGGAACCGAGTTGTGGCACTGGACCACGGCGACATCCGGCTTGAGCTTCTTGACGGCAAAGCCGGCCGCCTCCCAGGGATACCAGGCCCGCACCACGGGATAGCCGAGGTGGGAATCGATGGCGCCGCGCTGCCGCAGGAGCTTCATCTTGGCGCGCGCCTTGAGGCCGAACATGCCATCGCCGAACAGCGCGGCCAGCACCGAGGCTTCGTGGCCATGTTCGAGCAACTGCTCGGCCAGATGGTGCGTGCTGGACTGGACGCCGCCGCTGAATTCGGGCGGATAGCCGCTGCCGCCTGCAAAAAGCACTTTCATCGGACTAGGCTCCTTGTCGTTATTCTGGATGGCGACAGACGCCGCTGTTGCCGGGCTTACGCGACCTTTGGCGGCTCCAGATTGGCGAATGGATTGGTGCATGACTGCCACCCGGTGAAGCGGATCGGGTCGTTCGGCGAGCTGCGCCAGGCATAGTCGGTCAGCATGTGGAATTCAGCCAGCACGACGCGGTCGAAATGCCTGAGATAGCGCCTTTTCTCCCGCGGCAGCAGCTGGCGCGCCTCACCTAGTCTCGCCGTCTCGAGCAGGGTGATGGCGTCGCCCAGGTTTCCGCCCGGGGATATCCAGGGATTGCGGTTTTGAAATTCCAGCACGAACTGCTGCAGATGTTCTACGCGTATGTTCAATTTGCCGAGGTATTTTTCGAGCGTGATCAGGACCAGATCCTCGTCCGAGAAGGAGGACACGGCGGCATAGGCGATGCCGGTCGAGGCAACCCCGCCGGCGACGAAGGCCAGTGCTGCACGTCGTGATATCTTCGTCATTCCGGCAGCTCCTTTCATGCCGCTATCCGGCTTGCCGCACGCAAGGAGAGCGCTGCCGCTGTCAGGCTCGGATTGACACAGGAACAGCTCGGATAAGAGCTGGTGCCGACGACGACCAGGTTCCTCACCTGGTGGTGGATCATGTCGCGGTCGATCACCGAATCGGCCGGACCCGTGCCCATTCGCAACGTGCCCTGGACATGCGATTCGGTCGGCCGGATGCCACGGTCGAAGATCCTTTCCACCGGCAGGGGGCCGAGCAGCGCCGGCAGCTTGTCCAGCGCTTTCGCCATACCCTTGACGGCGTAGTCGGACGCCCCCTTGAAAGAGACGAAGGCATTCTCGTCCTTGTCGAGGACGACGAGATTTTCCGGGTCGAGCAGGTTCTCCGTCACCATGACGATCGGCAATGTCTGCCGCAGCCGTCCCTTCTCCGCCCGCATGCCGTGCTGCCAGCGGTTTTCGAAATAGACGAGCGCCGCCCCGTGCTCCGCCCTGTGCGGCCCGTCATAGAGGCCGAAGTTCAATCCGGTGGTGATGGTGGAGCCGTCGAAATTGTCGATGCCGTCGAGATAGACCTCGAAGTTCCAGCCATAGGATTCATGCAGGCCGAGGCCGACGAATTCACCGCCCAGCCCGGAGCGCAGCATGATCGCCGGGCTCTGGATGGCATTGGCGCCGAGCACGAACAGGTCGCCGCTGACCGTGTACTCCTTGCCGTCATGCATGAACGTCACCGAACGCACGGAACCACCGACATGATCGAGCCGCCGCACTTCCGCGCCGAGGCAGACCGAAACGTCGGGATGCTCGAAGACGTGCATGAGGCCATTGTTGACGGTGAATTTCGCATCGGCCGGACAGAGCCAGCAACGCAGATTGGCGCAGCACGATGTGCGCTGCGACGTCGGCACCCGGGCGCGGGCGGTCGGCATGACGAAATGCTGGCCCGGCTGCGCCGCCTTCATCATCCGGTCCGGCGTCGACATGCGATGCGGCGGCTGCGGAAACGGCTTTGAGCGCGGCAGCATCGTCGCCATGTCGGGATCGCCCGAGATCGACATGACCTCCTCCGCCTCGCAGTAGAAAGGCTCGAGCTCGTCATAGGAGATCGGCCAGTCATTGCCGATGCCGTAGAGGCTTTTCAGGCGGAAGTCGTTGGGGTGGAATCGTGGCGTCTGCGCAAACCAGCAATTGGTGCCGCCGCCGAGCCCGATCGTGTAGTTCCACGGCTTGTCGGCATTGTCGGTCTTGTAGGTCGTCTCGTCATCGATGTCGGTGTTGGCATTCTGCTGGAGCTGCCATTCATGCGTGTTGTGGCGGCCCCACTCCAGCACCAGGATGCGCGCCTTGCGCCGCTGGGCGAAGGCATGCAGGAAGAAGGCCGATCCGAAACCGGAGCCGATCGCGACGAGATCGAAATGCTCGTTGGCGATTTGCTCGGGCTTGACGTCCAGCACCATCAGATCCTGCCTTCTTTCACGACTGGCGCATTCAACCGGTGGCCTCGTTGTCGCTCGTCGAGGCCCAACCGGTCGGTCAATCTGTTTTCGCTGCCTGTCTTCACGCCGCCATCCTGCCGATCGAGAAATACTCGATGCCGTGGCGGGCGATGACCTTGGGATCGTAGAGGTTGCGGCCGTCGAAGATGACCGGCGTGGTCAGCGCATCCTTTACCGCGTCGAAGGACGGGGCGCGGAAACTCTTCCACTCGGTGGCGATCAGCAACGCGTCGGCGCCGCGTAGCGCCGCCTCCTTGGTGCCGCACAAAAGCAGATCGTCGCGCAGGCCATAGATGGCCTGGCATTCCTGCATCGCCTCGGGATCATAGGCCTGCACCTTGGCGCCGGCCTGCCACAGCGCTTCCATCAGGACGCGTGCCGGCGCCTCGCGCATGTCGTCGGTGTTGGGCTTGAAGGCGAGGCCCCAGAGCGCGAAAGTCTTGCCCTTGAGGTTGCCCTTGAAGTAGCGGTTCACCTTGTCAAACAGCACCGACTTCTGCGCGTTGTTGCGCTCCTCGACGGCACGCAGCAGCTTGGCGTCGAACTTGACCCCCTCGGCGGTCTTGATCAACGCGCGCACGTCCTTGGGGAAGCACGAGCCACCATAGCCGAGGCCGGGATAGATGAAGTGGTAGCCGATGCGCGGATCCGAGCCGATACCCTTGCGCACCTCCTCGATGTCGGCACCGAGTTCCTCGGCCAGATTGGCCATCTCGTTCATGAAGGAGATCTTGGTCGCCAGCATGCAGTTGGCGGCGTATTTGGTGAATTCGGCGCTGCGCACGTCCATCACGATCATCTTCTCGTGGTTGCGGTTGAACGGCGCGTAGAGCTCGCGCATCACCGCCTCGGTGTCCTCGCTGTTGGTGCCGACGATGATGCGGTCCGGCTTCATGCAGTCGGCGACGGCGGAGCCTTCCTTGAGGAATTCCGGATTGGAGGCCACGTCGAAAGCCAGGTCCTCGCGTCCGCGCGCCTTCAGCGTCTCGGCGATTTTGGCCTTGACCTTTTCGCAGGTGCCGACCGGCACGGTCGACTTGCCGACGACGATCTTGGGCGAGTCCATCTCGCGGCCGATGGTCTCGGCCACCGCCAGCACGTATTTGAGGTCGGCTGAGCCGTCCTCGCCGGGCGGCGTGCCGACCGCGATCATCTGGATCTCGCCATGCTTGACGCCGGCCGCGGCGTCGGTGGTGAACTTGATGCGGCCGGCGGCGTGGTTCTCCTTGACCAGGGCCTCCAGTCCCGGCTCGAAAATCGGCACCAGGCCCTGGTTGAGCCGCTCGACTTTCTTTTCGTCGACATCGACGCACACCACCTGGTGCCCGACTTCCGCCAGCACCGCGGCCTGCACGAGACCGACATAGCCAATTCCAAAGACCGTCAAATTCATTCGGGTTAATTCCTGTTCACGCCCTTTGGCCTGATATGGCCGAGCCGGTTCAGATCTACTTTATGCTGCTTACACTACATGCCAGCGATTCCGGAAACTGGCACGGCTGGCCGAGCGCGGTGAAGGCGACGCGCTGCACCTGCATCGACACCTGGCGGCCGGGATCCGAAAAGGCGCCCATCCAGTTTTTCAGCGTGTCACTGCCCCAGAGGCTGAAGAATATCTTCTGCGAATGGGTCGGCAATTGCTCGGGATCGGTGACTTCCTGGACCAGCTTGCCGTTGACGTACCAGCGCAGCCGGTCCTTTTCCCAGATGAAGGCGTAGTCGTTGAAGCCCTTGTCGGTGCCGCCTTCGACTTCGGCCAGCTTCTCGTTCTTGGGCTTGCCGGCGATATAGCTGTTGACCTGGACCTTTGAGGTGTCCTTGGTCAGGACCTCGAAGTCGATCTCGTACCAGGGCTGTTTGTCGGCCGGGCCGATATAGGTGAAGAACGCGGCGTTGAGGCCCGAGCCGGTGTCGGTCTTCATCCGCGCCTCATAGGTTCCGTAGCCAAAGCGCTGCTTGGTCTGGATCTCGGCGCAGGCGAACTCGCGGTCCTTCAGCTTGCGCTTTTCGAAGCCGAGCGTCAGCATGTTGTCGGAAAGTTTGACCAGGCTCTTCGACCAAGTGCAGTTCTGGTGATTGCCGTTCGACCAGCCGTCGGAGACATACCAGCGCGAGCGATCGAAACTTTTGAAATCGTCGACGAAGGACGGGGCGCTTTGCATCTCCGGGGAAGCGTCCTGGGCGCGCGCGGGCTGCGCGGCGCCGAAAAGAGCTGCGGCCGCCGCCAGCAGAAGCGCGCCAACGGAGAGAAGACGCATTTGCCGATTTGGCTGCGCCGAAATCATGGCATCGACTGCCACGCTGGGGGTCGTCTTCGGATCTGCGTTCATATCAATTCACCTTTGTGCTGTTCCGCCCCAACCCAAAGTCACCGACTGGCCCACATCCCAACGGGCCGATCCCGATCCTCCGTCCCCTCGAACTTTCTTGTTTGTGCCTCGTATGACGGCTTCAGCCGAAGCGGCCTGCGGATTTGACGTGTTCGGCCTGCGAATCAGAACCCTTGCCATTCTCGTCGACGATCGCGTCGAGTGAATGACGCAGTTCCTTCATCCGGCTGGTCTGGCGCACCAATTCGGCGATGCGGTGTTCGCAATTCAGGATCGATTTCGTCAACTCGCCGACCTCAAACTGCTTGCTCGCCGACGACGAGCCATTCTCCATCGACTCGACGAGGAAGGCCGCGTTGGTGGATTTCGACCGATAGCGATTCTCCAGCCCGGTTTTCTCGGCCGCGATCTCGGCTGTGATCTGATCCAGCAGCTTTGCCAGACGATCGAAGCGTGCCAGATCGGTCTGTTTGTCCCGGGCCGGGTCTCTCGACCTGAAGCCGAAAATCGAAGCCATTCGGTTGGCCTTCCAAAATTGCTGCACCGCAACATACAGTGCCATCGTCGGAGCGCGTAGGCAACCTCCGAGTTTCAGAAAGGTAATTTTTTCAGCCTCACGGCGGTTGTCCGAGGCTAGTGTACTCTACTTTTCCGTCGCCGTGCTGGTGCCAGCCATGAGGAAGCGCAAGGGCGGCACCGGCTGCTGCCGTGGGGACAGACCGGCGTGGCGAAACAACGCATCCAGCTTGTCCGAGGCCACACCGCGAACGATGGGAATGAGGTTCGACTGGCTGGCCAGCGCATAGGCGGCGGCCGAAGCCATGCCGCGCTCGGCCTTCACGTCGAGGAAATTGCGCAGCCGGTATTTGTCGCGCACATGCCGCTCGTGCTTGCGCAGCACGGCCTTTGACCCCTCGGGCAGACTATCGATCTTCAGTAGCGCCAGATCGGCATCGGCCAGACGCTTCAGGTCCTGCGTCTTGTGCCGGCCGCTCAGCGAATCGGCGCGCACGATTGCGCCATAGCCGCAGGACCGGATGACCTTGAAGCGCGCACCGCGGGCAAAGGCGCGGGCATAGAGTTCATAGTCTTCGCCCAGGCGCAGATTTTCGTCATAGCGCAGCCCATGCCTGTCGAGAAAAGCCCTTGATATGACCGGCTTGAGGAAGCCGAGTTCGCCGCGCTGGACGCGCCGCCTTGAAATGTTGCCCTCGATGAAACGCTCGAAATCGAGGAATTCCGGGTCAGCCGAAAAGGTCGGGGCGACGATCTTGGAGACATCGGTCGCCGTATCGTCTCGGATCAGCATGATGTTGTCGGCGGCGAAATCCCAATCGGCGCTGGCAAACAGCTGGCGGAACCGGCCCTCAAGGAAGAAATCGTCGGCGTCGAGAATGCTGATGAAGGGCGATTTCGACCCGGCAATGGCGGCATTGCGGGCAAAGGACGGTCCACGATTGACGTCAAGGCGGATGACCGAAAGCCGGCCGCTGCCATCATCGGCGGCAGTGGCGACTTTTGCGGTGTCGTCGGTGGAGGCATCGTCGACGACGACGACTTCCGCCACCTCCGGCTCGCGCAGCGCCGAGGCGATGGCCGCGGGAATAGTCCGGGCCGCGTTGCGGGCCGCGATGATCACGCAGACCTGGGGTACTGTCATGGGGATGCCTTTCGATTGCACAGATGGTTGCTGACTTCCCCGCCCTTGGCCTGTCCGGAGCCCAACCCATCCTCCCATGATCCGTCGCCACCCAACCGGGACGGAACCGTCTCTGCCTGCTGCCGTTCCGCGATAGCCATCGTCACTGGCTTTCCGGCCGTTCGAAAATCCGCCGGCTGAGATCGGCGGACGCGGCCCAGCCAGCCTCGGTCAGGTAGCGGACAGGTTCGCGACCGCACAGTTCCCACAAAACGGTGCGCCGTTGCGGCCACTTCAGCGACGACAGCCACGGCGCGATGACCATGTGGAACAGGTCTTCATTGCCGATGCGTGACAGGATCCTGGTGGCCCGATCCGAGAGCAGCGTGCCGGCGCCGCCAAGCAGCACGTCGGCGGCGCGCAGGCCCAGCAGCAACGTGTCGGCCAGCCCCTGCTCGGCCGCGTAGTCGAGCACATTCTGCTGCTCGGCCTCGCTCAGGCGGCTGGCGGCGGCCCTGATATCGCAGACATAGCCCGCGCAAGGTTCGCGGTTGAACAACGCCTTGGCGACACTGATGCAGGACAACAGCAAAGTGTCGGAAGCCGAGATGAACGGCACGCTGGAGCCGGCGATCGCAAGCGAGCGCTTGCGGCGCAGGAACCCGTCCGTGTCGCGCGGGCTCGGCGATCCCGGCTGCTGCAGCCGATAATGGAGATCGACAGTGGACGATTTTAGGCCCTGACGGCGAACCATGTGCTGCTCGCCCAGAAAGCGCACCCACCAGACGGAGCGGGACTTGCCCGCGACCTCGTAGCCGATCGAGCGCAGCGCATCACGGGCTTTGAAGAAACCGGCCGGCGACACCAAGATGTCGACATCGCCAGACGGCTTCATGAAGTGGTCGCCATAGAGCAGCTGCTGTTGGAACGGTCCCTTCAGGAAGACGAAATCGATCCGCCTGTCGCGCAGCGCCTTGTCGATGGCCATTGAATCCATAATGCCGGACGAGTTCATCGCAATGGTGCGCCGGCGATAGGTGTCGAGCCACTCGAGCAGCCCCGGCGGCGTCTCGCCTGCCGGTGGGCGCAACAAGGCCTTCAGGACGAAGGTTGCGACCTTGTTCAGCCTGGCGATGTCGCAAACATTGGCAACGGAGATGGCCGGCGCAGGCGCGGTGCTGGCGCTCGCCTCCGAATTGAAGAATAGCCGCAGGCACGCCTGCACATAGGCCACTTCGTCGGCGCAGCCGGCGGCGCGCAACCTCTCGAAGGTCCCTTCCTGCAAGGCCATATGCTGCAGCATCTCCGCAAAAAATTTCGTGAGGCGCGTTATATTGCACGTGCGAAGCAAAGCATCGCCAAAATCATCTGCCGCGTCCAGTTTTTCCTTCGGCGGCAATTGTCCTGCAACCTGGACGGTTAACAACACAATCGCGCAACGGAGCGCAAGACGCTGCCGGAATCGGGCCTGTCGCCGGCACGCCTGCAGCAATTTTTTGCGAATGTGGCCGCGCCTAAAAGGCAGGCATACCAGGTGAAAAATTTAGTATAATTAAATCAGTTGCTTAATCAAGCACCACGGAGACCGTGTTGAATTCTTCCGGGATGCGCGGTTAAAGTGCAGATGCAAGCGTTTTGATCACCATTGAAGGCAGCCGCAACCGAGAATTGATTAACGGCGGGTAAATCAGGCTTGACTCATAAATGCTGCCATGCAGCTATTGCGGTGCAGCAATAGGTCGCTGCCGGCAATCGACAGGCCGCTTCCAGTCCATAAGTGGAGAGTAAAATGGAACAGAATGTTGAAAAGCATGAGTACGAAACCCCAAGCCTGACGGTCCACGGCTCGATCGAGACCATCACGCAAGGCGGTAGCGGCACCACGGCACTCGACGCCTCGTTTCCGGCACATACGCCGGTCGGCGAACTCACCTTCTCCTGAGACTCTTCTCGTTGGGGTGACAAAGTCCGGACTCTGAAACAGAGCGCACTAAGGGCACTAAGGAGAGTCGGGGCTTAAACCCCGGCTCTCGCGCCTTGTTTGGAATTGCCGAAGCGTTGGTGTTGTAAGCAGTGTGTGAGCGAGGTTTAGGATGGACTGGAACCCCTCGGAGCGTGATCGGGTGAGCGCGAGCAAGGATGCCGTGGCCTGCGAATTCGGCAACGGCTTGGCGCTGCTCGATATGCAGTCCAACATCTATTACAGCCTGAACAGCGTCGGGGCCTATATCTGGGAACTGATCCAGGAGCCGAAGCCGATAGCGGAAATCCGCAGCGCCGTGCTCGAGCGCTACAATGTCGAGCCCGAACGCTGCAGGGCCGATGTTGACGGATTGTTGAAAGGCCTGGCGGACGCCGGGCTTGCGAGGCTCCACGATGAGGAACTTGTCTAGAGCGTTTCACCGTTTCACAGAAACGGCGAACCGCTCTATCTCTTTGTTTTCACGCAATTCCGGACGGGAAAACCGCACACACTTTCCCTGGAATTGCTCCAGGGTTCTCTCGCTGAGCGGGCCGGAGATGCTCTTTCTCGCCCACTGCCTCGCGGTGGTCGTCGCGGTGCGGTTGGGTCTTACCCTGCTTTCCTACAACAAAATGCGCCGCATGGTGACGCGGCTCGACGCGCACGAGCCGGCCGGCATCGGCGATCTCAGACGTGTCGCCTGGGGCGTTGCCGCCGCGGCCCGGCTGGTGCCCGGTGCCACCTGCCTTACCCAGGCGCTTTCGGGCCAATATCTGCTTGCCCGCCAGGGCAGCGCTTCGAAGATCCGCATCGGCATCGAGCGCGACACCGGCACCGAGTTGAAGGCGCATGCCTGGCTGGTCAGCGGCGACCACATCGTGCTTGGCGGCTCGCTCGGCAGGTTTACCCATCTCGTCGACCACGGCCAGTGACCGATGAGCGGCGTCGCCGGAATTCTGCTCAGGCAGGAAGGCAAGCCCGCCGCTGCGGCCGACATCCAACGCATGCTTGCCCGCATGCAGCATCGCGCGCCTGACGGCAGTTCGTGGTGGATGGACGCAAGCGTCGTTCTTGGCCACGCCTGGCTCAACACCACCGATGAGGCCGGCCCCGGCCCGCTGACCATGGCCGGCGGCAAGCTCGCGATCACCGCCGACTGTCGGCTCGACAATCGCGACGAATTGCTGGCCAGGCTCGGCATCCGGGACAGTTCGGTTGCCGACGCCGTGCTTCTAATGCGCGCCTATCTGCGCTGGGGCGAAGCCTGCCCCAAACATCTGCAAGGCGATTTTGCCTTTGCCATCTGGGATGGCGAGCGCCAACAGCTGTTTTGCGTGCGCGACCATTTTGGCGTCAAACCCTTCTACTACCATTCGAGCGACCGGCGCTTTGTCTTTGCCTCGGAGATCGGACCGATCCTCGATGTCGGCGGCGTCGACATGCGCATCAGCGAACACCAGATTTCCGGATTTCTCGCCGGGCTGCCGGACGATCCGCAATCGACAGCCTATGCCGATATCTTTCGCCTGCCGGCGCGCCACAGCCTGACGGTGACCGGCAACCAGGTGGTGCTGCGCCGCTACTGGCAGATCGAGCCGTCGCAAAGGCCGATGCGGTCGGACG
This sequence comes from Mesorhizobium neociceri, assembly GCF_013520985.1. GTDB lineage: Bacteria > Pseudomonadota > Alphaproteobacteria > Rhizobiales > Rhizobiaceae > Mesorhizobium > Mesorhizobium neociceri. The sequence continues at coordinate 428,939 of NZ_JACDTY010000002.1, forward strand.
CGGCCGAAGAGTTCCGCCATCTGTTTTCGCAATCGGTGCGCAACCGCATGCGCGGCACGCCGGCGGTCGGTGCGATGCTGAGCGGAGGGCTCGATTCCTCTTCGATCGCCTGCGTGGCTGGCTTGCAGAATGCTGCGCAGCGAAAGCCGAGGTTGCCGACCTTTTCGCTGGTGTTCGAAAAGGGCTCGCCAATGGACGAGCGCCCCTTCATCGAGGCGGTGCTTGCGCAGCAGAAGGTCGACGGCACCCTCATCAGCGTTGGCAACTACGCGCCCTTCGCCGAGTTCGAACGCATTCTGGAAGAGCAGGAAGAAACGTTCCTGGCGCCTGGCCTGTCGCTGACCCGCGATATCTACAGGACCGCCGGCGCCAAGGGCATGAAGGTGCTGCTCGACGGTCATGGCGGCGACGAGGTAGTTTCGCAGGGCCACGGCCATCTGCATGAACTCGCCGATGCCGGCAGATGGATGGAGCTGTGGCGGGAACTGCGCAGCGCTTCCAACACCTATGGCGACGGCATGCTCGGCCTGTACTATCAGTTCCTCACCCTTTACGGGCCGGCCTGGCGCCTCGCCAAAATCAAACGGCTGGCAAACCGCGCGATCAACAAATTGCGGCGCCGTCCCACTGGGCGGCCGGCGACGAGCTGGCGCGGGCTGATCAATCCCGATCTGGCGATGCGCACGGACCTCGTCGAGCGGTTTCGCCGGGCCGGCTATATGCCGCCCGCGGTCAGCGCCAGCGAGACCTTGACCCATCGCTGGCTGCTGTCGAACGGCATGGTGCCGCACGCTTTCGAGGTTCTCGACAAGGCCGCCGCCAATTTCGGCGTCGAGCCGCGCTACCCCTTCTGGGACAAGCCGCTGGTCGAGTTCTGCCTGGCGCTCCCCGGCGCGGAAAAGCTGAACCAGGGTTTTGGCCGCTCGGTGCTGCGCCGGGCCATGGAAGGAATTTTGCCGCCGGCGGTGCAGTGGCGGCGCGACAAGATCGATTTCACCTCCAACCTGGTCAAAGGCATGCTCGGCAATCATCGCGATCTCCTCGACAAGGTGCTGGTGGCGGATGCGGCCCTGATCGCACCTTACGTCAACCTGCCCGAAGTGACCGCCGCCTATGGCCGGATCTCGCGGCAACCGGAGGCGGCCACCTTGCCCGATGTCCAGTATGTCTGGCGCTCGATCGCGCTGTCGCTGTGGCTAAGGCAAGTGCAACTGCGCGGGAGCCACGCATGATGCCGGCCAACATGCCACTCGCCGCCGATTCGAACCCCGATGCCGGTCAACCCAAGGCTCGCGCGCAGCGCTTCTACAAGGCTTATGGCCTGACGATCGCTTCGCAGATCGAATTGCCCGAGCTGGAGCCGAGCGCGCCGGCTGCTGTCGATGTGCTGATCACCGTCGGCGCGATCGATCTGCCAAAACCCTCGCCCGAGACCGGAACTGCTTTCCGCTTCGAGCCTCGGCAGCAATATCTGGCATGGCAGACGGTCGGCGCCTTCCTGATCACCGACGCTTGCCGCATCAAGGTGGAGCCGGCACCTGATGTGGACGATGCGCTGCTGGCGTTTCCACTGCTCGGTCCGGTCATCGCGCTGCTCCTGCATCAGCGCGGCCTGCTGATCCTGCATGCCAGCGCCATTGCCGTCGGCGGCAAAAGCGCCGTCTTCATGGGCGACAAGGGCGCCGGCAAATCGACGACGGCGAGCGCAATGCTCCGTGACGGCCATCGCTTGCTGACCGATGATGTCGTGGCGCTCGATCTCGCCAGCCAACCGATGATCGTTCCGGGCTTTCCGCAGTTGAAGCTCGCCGCCGATGCCGCCGCCGCTATCCCGATCCAGGCGGAAATACGCCCGCAGGTGCATCCGGCGATCGACAAGATGCAGCATCGCCTTCACGGCGGGTTCTCAGGCGGTGCGGTGCGGGCGACCCGGATCTATATCCTCGAGCGCAGCGACAAGGCAGCGATTACACCGCTGCCGAGCGTGGCCGCCCTGCCGGCAATCATCAAATTCTCCTATGTGACGCGTTTCGGCCGCCCGGCCCTGGTCGGCGATTTTGCCGCGACGCATCTTCGCCAGTGCGCGGCCCTGGCCAACCAGATCGGCGTCTGCCGCCTCGAAGTGCCGACCGGGCTCGACCGTATCGGCGAAGCCGTCGCCCTGATCGAAAACGATCTGGCGGCCGACAACGGGCCGCGGTGAGCCGAGCATGTCGGTGTCGAAGATCCTGCAACTGTCGTTTTACCTAGATGTCGCCGGACTTGGCGCGGCCATGGCCCGGATCGGCGGGCGCAGGACGCTGACGGCATTGCTGTTTCTGATCCTGGGAAGCCTGACCGAAGGCATCTCGATCCTGCTACTGGTGCCGCTGCTGCATCTGGTTGGGCGCCCCGAGCAGAATTTCGCGGTCAAGCTGCCGAACAACGACTTCGTGCGCTGGCTGGCGCCGGATGGGACGCTGCAATTGACCACAGTGCTGTGTCTGCTGGTCGGGCTTGTCGCGCTGCAGGCGGCGTTCAATCGCTACAAATCCGTCTACATGGCCAGGTTGCTGCTCGATTTCATCAACCGCCTGCGCATGAACCTGTTCGAGAGCATCGGCAAAGCACGCTGGGGGATTTTTGCGCGCATGCGCAGCTCCGACCTCGACCACGCGCTGACCGGCGACATCGACCGCGTGCAGTCGGCGGCCTTCTCGCTGCTGATGCTGGTGCAGATCGCCGTGCTTCTGGCTGGCTATCTCGTGGTTTCGCTGTTCATTTCGCCCGTCATGACGGCGTTCGCCATCGTCGTCGGCATCGTCACGTTCCTGGCCCTGCAGCCGTTTCGCGCGCGGGCCAGCGCCTTCGGCCGGGTTTTGACCACCAATCGTCAGGAGCAATACCGCACGGTCTCGGAGTTCCTCGGCGGCATCAAGGTGGCCAAGAGCCTGAATGTCGAGGCGACCTACTATGCGCAGCTTCGCGCGACGCTGGAAAAGATGAAGGCCGACAACATCAACTATGTGCGCAACAGCACCATCGGCACCGCTTTGTTCCAGGTCGCCAGCGTCATCGGCCTCAGCCTGTTCATCTATGTCGCTCTGGTCCGCTTTCATCTTTCTCTGGCCGAGATCGTCGTGCTGCTTCTTGTGTTCATGCGCATTGCGCCGCGCTTCATGGATATGCAGATGCAGGCGCAGCAGGTGCTGATCAACCTGCCCGCCTATGCCTCGATGCGCGACATGCAGGCGCGTTTCGATGCCGAGCGCGAACCGGCGAATCTCGAATCCGCGGCCAAGCTGACGCTCGATATCGGGCTCAACATCCGCAACGTCTCCTTTGCCTATGAGGCCGGCGGCAAGCCTATGGTGAGCGACGTCACCTTCGGTCTTCCCGCCGGCAAGGTGACGGCGTTGATCGGCCCGTCAGGCTCGGGCAAGAGCACGCTTGCCGACATGCTGCTTGGCCTGCTGGAACCCAGCGAAGGCAAGATCCTGGCCGACGGCGTCGAAATCACTGCTGCCAACCGGCGGCACTGGCGCGACCAGGTGGCCTATGTGCCGCAGGATGTGTTCCTGCTGCACGACACGATCGCCGCCAATTTGCGGCTTGCCGCGCCGCAAGCCAGTGACGCGGAGCTGTGGACTGCACTTCGCGCGGCGCATGGCGCCGACTTCGTCGAAAGACTGGAGCTGCGGCTCGACACGGTGGTCGGCGATCGTGGTGTGCGGCTTTCAGGCGGCGAACGCCAGCGCATTGCGCTGGCGCGTGCGCTGCTGCGCAAGCCCTTGCTACTCATTCTCGACGAGGCGACCAGCGCGCTCGACTGGCAGAACCAGTCTCTGATCGCCAAATCGATAGACGGGTTGCGCGGATCGATGACCATCCTGACCATTGCGCATAGGCCATCGATGATCGCCTTCGCCGACTGGGTGGTTGCAGTCGAAAACGGACGGATCGTCGAAGTCGGGCAATATCAGAGGTTGAAAGCGAAGGCCGGCAGCCGCCTGTCGAAAATGCTTTCAGGCGAGCAATCGGAACCGGAGCCGGCCGAAGCAAGCTGAGTCCGACTGCAAGATGATCCGAGGCCGACGTCGCGGCCTCGGACCATTCAATGCACGCTGCGCCTGGCCGAGAGCTTCTCGCCTTCAGCCGCCTTGTCGGCGCCGAGGCTTCTTTCGGCGTCGCGAGCCCGGTCGGCCGATGTCGGCGCGCTCCTGGCGATCATCACATAGACCAGCAGGAAATAGCCGATCTGGATGAGGACAGCGCAGCCGATGACGCGAAGCACCGTTGTGGTGAACGTTGCGCCGTCGACATAGGACCACGCGACCACGATCGCGAGGGCGAAGACCATTCCAATGACGAATTTTGGTAACGACATGTTCGGCGGCCCGTCAACCGGCCCGAGCATGCAAAAGCGATGACTTACCCACCCGAGTATCTCCCCATTCGCCATGCGAGCTTATTCAGCTGCTCTTTTTCGGCCGGTTGCTTCCGGCCTTCCCAACCCATCCAGACTCTAACAGGAATAATTTGCGACTCTATTAAGGCGCGAAACTGACGGCAAGGGCAACCTGCGATAATTTTCAGTCTGCCAACGCGTTCGACTCTGCCATGCTGCGATGCACACGCATGGGTGGTGGCCTAACTCGTCAAACGATTCCTACTTCAGTAGAATCTACAATGTTGATTAGTATTTTATTTGAATAATTTGGCAAAACAAGTGATTCGAAAATCAGTTAAAGCCATTCCCTCTGCGGTTAAGGACGATTCGCCCAAAATTGGCCGGAAAAAGGCATTACATTTCCTGACGTTGCTAATTATTCGTCACAAACTTGCCATAAAGGGCAAAATTTGGGCAGGGCGCGTTTATTATTTAGTCAATTCATGACGTGACTATTTCACTCGTATGGGAAATTGTGTGTTGCGCTGCAGCATTTTTTTGGTATCGTGCCATAAACCATCCGTTCAACGTATGGAGCTTTGCATGAGGGACGTTGCCAAGTCGGCCAATGCGGCATTTTCGCAGGTCGGCGTTGATTTTCCGCCACCGATCGGCGGGCTGCTGAAGCGCAGTTTCGATATTTTCGGTTCACTTTTCGGCCTGGTGGCGCTCAGCCCACTGTTCCTGATGGTGGCTCTTCTGGTCAAGCTTTCCGACGGTGGCTCGATCTTCTACGGACACAAGCGAATCGGACGCGGCGGGCGGATTTTCCCCTGCCTCAAGTTCCGCACCATGGTCGAAGACGGCGAACGCGTGCTGACCGCTTATCTCGCGGCCAATCCGGAAGCCAACGCCGAATGGATCGCGACCCGCAAGCTGAAGAACGATCCGCGCGTCACCCGCGTCGGCGCCGTTCTCCGCAAGCTCAGCCTCGACGAGCTGCCGCAGATCATCAACATCCTGCAGGGTGACATGAGCCTTGTCGGGCCTCGTCCCGTGGTGCGCGACGAGCTTGAAATCTATGGCAGCGCCGCGGTTTACTATTTGAAGTCGCGGCCGGGCCTGACCGGGCTCTGGCAGGTCAGCGGACGCAACGATGTCTCCTATGACAGCCGCGTCGCGTTCGACCGCCACTATGTCGAGAACTGGTCGCTGTTCGAAGACGTTCGCATCATCCTCAAGACCGTACCTGCGGTGTGGATGTCGCGCGGTTCCTACTGACCGACCGGAACTGGTCAGCAATCGGGCCGGTCCGGCCCGAAGCCAATCCGGCCCAAAGCCATTCGGCGATGGGCCGGCCTTGCATTGCAGCCGCGGTGCTCAATCAGCATTCGGCAGCAGGCCTATCGGGCGGATGGGGCCAAAACGGATCGGAAACGTTCAGTTGAAAACAGACATATCAGCCTATTTTCGCGTTGCCGGCCCGATGCGGCCCGCACGGCTCGTCGCCACGTGCCTCGCACTGTCGCTCACGGTTCCGGCCATGGCCGACGAATACCGGCTCGGCTCGCAGGACAAGCTCAACATCCGCGTCGCCGAATGGCAGACCGTCGAAGGCACATTCCGTGACTGGTCGGCGGTGAACGGCGAATATTCGGTCGGCCCGGCCGGCAATTTGTCGGTGCCGTTCGTCGGCGAATTGCCGGCCGCCGGCAAGACCACGTCGGAGATTGCGGCCGCCATCAGCGTCGCCCTGCAGCGCAAGCTCGCCTTGTCAGACAAGCCGGAAGCCTCGGTGGAAATGGTGCAGTTCCGGCCGTTCTATATCTCCGGCGAGATCCAGACGCCTGGCCAATTCCCCTATGTGCCTGAGCTGACCGTGCTGAAGGCGATCAGCATCGCCGGCGGTATAAGGCGCAATTCCGACTTTGGCTCGCAGCTCGGCAAGGACCTGGTGACCGCCAAGGGCAATTTCGACATTTATGACGACCAGCGCGTCCGGCTGATCGTCAGGCGCGCCCGCATCGACGCCGATCTCGCCGGCCAGGTGAGTTTCGAAGCGCCGAAGGAGGTCGAGGGCGATCCGCGCTTGCCAACCATCGTCGCCGACGAAATGCAGATCCTGACCTCCGACCAGAAAGCGCTGAAGCTGAAGCTGCAGGCGCTCGATGATCTGAAAGGTGTGCTGCAGGGGGAAATCGACGCGCTGCAGAAAAAGATCGTCAACCAGCAGAAGCAGGTCGAGCTGGCACAACAGCAGGCGGACAGCATCGGTCCGCTGGCGCAGAAGGGCCTGATCGCCAACGCACGCCTGCTTTCCTCGCAGCAATCGGTTACCGACCTGCAAGGCAAGATCCTGGACTATGAGACAGCGATCCTCACCGCCAAGCAGTCGGTCAGCAAGGCGACGCAGGACGCCATCGACGCCCAGAACACGTTGAGTTCAAGCCTTGCCGCCGACCGGCAGCAGGTCGAAGCCGACCTCAACGAGGCGGCACTCAGGGTCAACATGCAGAAGGGCCTGATGGCCCAGGCATCGGACCCGGCCACGACCGCCGCCATCACCAACAACAGTGAAGAGCCGACCCTCATCTATTCACTGGTGCGCGTTACCGACGGCAAGACCAGCGAGATCGACGCCAAGGAAGATACGCCGGTGCTGCCGGGCGACGTCATCAAGGTGAAGCTGGCGCCGATGGCCAGCCAGTAGTTCCTGTCTCGCTCGGCTAGACTGGAACGACGGAGGCGGGAGGAACAATTTTCGGCTCGTTCGCGCCAGGGCGCGGGCGGGCTGGATCGTTTCACCGTTTCAAGAAAACGGCGAACCGATCCAGTTCTTTGTTTTTAAGCAATTCCGGACGGGAAACCGCACACACTTTTCCTGGAAATTGCTTTGACCGTTTCGACCGCTTGAAGGCATACAATGCAGCCCGCCGCCCCGCGCCACATCTACCTCAATCTCGACGCCATCCGCGGCGTGGCGGCGATCAGCGTGATGCTCTACCACTTCTCGCCGTTCCTGGCTGACGGCAAGGTGCTGCCGTCGAGCTATCTCGCGGTCGACCTGTTCTTCCTGCTCAGCGGCTTCGTCATCGCGCATGCCTATGATCGCAAGATCGAAAACGGCATGGGCTTCGGCACGTTCGTGGCGATCCGCCTGATCCGCCTCTACCCGCTTTACCTCGCGGGTACGTTACTCGGCTTCTTCTACCTCGTGGTCAAGAACCGGCTCATCCCGGCGGAATACATGCCGATCTCCGAGATCGGCACCATGCTGACGACGGGCATGTTCTTCATCCCGCTGGTCAGCGATGCCTATCACACGATTTTTCCGCTCAATCCGGCGTCGTGGTCGCTGTTCTTCGAGCTGATCGTCAACATCGCCTATGTCGCCGTCTTCTTCCTGCTGACGAAACGCGTGCTGACAGTTCTCATCGCCGTCAGCCTTGTGCTGCTGGTGGTTGCCTCGATCGTGGCCGGCACGCTCGATTTCGGCATGACCGGCTCGACCATCATCAGCGGCCTGCCACGCGTCTGTTTCTCGTTCTTTCTCGGCGTGCTGCTTTGCCGGTCCATGGCGCGCTATCAAGGCGGGCTCGGCTTCCTGCGGCGCGGCTGGTGGGTAGAGGTCGCGATCGCGCTGACGCTCATCGTCTTCGCCATCGCGCCGGCCGGCGGCGCGCGCGTCGCCTACGATCTCGCCTGCATCGTGTTGGTCTTCCCGGCCCTGGTGGTGGCGGGCGCCATAGCGCCGACGGCGCCGCGCCTGTCAGTCTTCTATGGTTGGCTGGGGCGGATTTCTTACCCGATCTACATCATCCACACGCCGATGCTGATGATCATCGCCGGCGCCGGCAAGGCCGCGGCGATCGATCCGTTCGCGCATCATCCCTGGTTCGGCATCGTCATGGCGGTCGCAGTCATCGTCATCGCCGACATCGCCACGCGCCTCTATGACGAGCCGCTGCGGCGCTTCCTGCAGCGGCTGATGCAGCGCAAGCGGGCCGTCGCCTGATAAGTCTCAGACGCGCGCCGGCATGCCGCCGTTGGCGGCCTTGTCGTCCTGCACCGGAGCATAGGCCCGCCTTGCCCTGGCAACCGGCACCGGGCGCAGCTTGAACAGACCGTAATAGACGATGAACGAGGCCATGAAATAAGGGCCGAGGATCTCGACCTCGAAGAAGGAGCGGATCAGCATCAGGCCGACCGCGCCGGCAAGCACCACCGAATCGGCGCTCCAGTCGCCGAACACCACTTTCGAGACATGGCCGTAGAAGGAGCGCAGGATGATCAGCGCCAGCATGGTCACGCCGACGAAGCCGAGCTCGACCAGCGTCTCGATATAGGTGTTGTGGAAATGGAAGCCGGTGCGGGTCGAGATGTAGAACTCCGCCCAGAGCCGTTCCGGATCGGCAAAACCCTGTATCCAGTAGGCGGCATAGCCATAGCCGAGCAGCGGACGCTGCTGTGCGGCTTCCCAGCCCTGTTCCCAGAGATAGGTGCGGCCGGTCAGCGTCGAATCCTTGCCGAAGATGCCGAGCACGACATCGAGCAGGCCAAGGTTCAGCGCAGCCACCACACCCCCGACCAGCGCGGTAGCGCCGACAACGAACAGCACGCGGCGGTAGCGGCGCGACAGAACCTTGCTCATGGTGAGCAAGGCAACGACGCCGATCACTGCCGGCAGCGAAGCAACCGATGTCGCCGAATGGGCGATCGCCAGCATGTAGACCGACAGCAGGATGATCGGAGCGGTCCAGATGAAGCTCAACCAGTTGCGCCGGTAAAAGACCAGAAAAGCGAGGCAGAAGAAGATGCCGAGCGAGGCGAAGAAGCCGATCTGGTTCTTGGAGCCGAAGGCGCCGACGAAGTTGGTGGTGCCGTCAATGGTGTCGAGCGCATAGGCGCCGACTTTCAGCGAATAAAGCAGCACGATAAAGATGCCGATCAGCGAGCCGAGCACCAGCGTGCGCGTGCTGATGGTGCGCGCGGCGATGTAGGCGCACAGGATGTGGGAGAAATATTGCAGGCCCGCCCGCGCGCTGGTGCCGGCCGCTTGCGACCAGAACAGCGAAAGGCAGACATAGGCCGCAAAGAGCAGCGGCAGCCAGGCGCTGGAAACATCTCGCGCGAAGCGCCGGTAGTCGACGAACAGCAACGGCAACCACACCAGATAGTAGGCGAGGATCAGGATCTGGCCGAAATTGGTGGAATAGGCGAAGGCAAAAACCGACACGGCGACGGCAAAGGCCGCATAGGCCTTGTTGTTGTCCGGATCGATCAGAATGGATTTCGGGATCTTCATATCCGTACCGGATTTCTCATGCTTGCCGCCTTTCAACTGGGCACGCCGCCTTTCAGCCGCGCATAAGCGCCCATGAACCGGCTTTTCCGCGTCAGGCCTCGGACGTCATGCCCGCCGGTGGCCGCATGCACACCGGAACCTGCCTTTGCTGGAGCCCAATCCGGAGCATCCATTGTGCAGTGCAATATAACCTGTATCGCCTGTCACTCAATGGCAAAGTTGTCACGGGGTAGGCGAACCGGCCAAAACGACCATGCAACGGCCAGATGGCGCGAATGCGGCTTCGCGCAAAATCAGAGCTTGGCCGCTACCACAGCGCCCCGCCGGTGACCTGGATGTTTTCCATGGTGATGCCCTTGGCCAGGTCCGAACACAGGAAGACGGCCAGAGCCGCGATCTCCTGCGGCTGGAGCATGCGCTGCTGCGGATTGCCTTTGGCGATCTCGGCCATCGCTTCCTCGGCCGTGCGGCCCTTGCCCTCGCGTTCGACCACCTGCGCCACGTTGCGGCGCATCAGTTCGGTCTCGACCCAGGTCGGGCTGATCATGACACAGGTTACACCGTGCGCGGCGCCTTCCAGCGCCACACAGCGGGTCAGGCCGAGCAGGCCGGCCTTCGAGGCACAATAGGCCGGGTTGTCTTTCCAGCCGACGGAAGCCGCGGTCGAGCCGATGTTGACGATGCGGCCCCAACCGCGCTCGATCATGCCCGGCAGGACCGCGCGCGTGGCGCGGAACGCTCCGGTCAGATTGGTGTCGACGATCTTGTCCCACAGCGCGTCGGAATGGCCGCAGACCGGCTGCTCGGCGGTGGTGCCGGCGGCGTTGACCAGGATGTCTGCTGGGCCGATGGCGCCTTCTGCGTCTGCCGCAAACCGGTTGGTGATGTCGCTATCGCGGACATCGAGATGCGCCGCGTGGACCCTGGTGCCATGAGCCGACAGGACTGAGCGCACACGCTCGATCTCATCGGCGCCGGGATAGTAGGCGGCGTCAGATCTGTCGGCGCCGGCAGGCGCGATGTAGGAGCCCACGGCGACATTGGCGCCTGCCTGCGCCAGGGCCGTCGCAATGGCAAAACCCATACCGGAAAACCCGCCGGTGACGATGGCGCTGCGGCCGGAAAGGTCTGTCATGAGCAATGGGGCTCCGATGCCGACGTTTGATGCGATAGTCTTAGACCCAGCCCGGGGACGAGCGCTACCTTGCCTGCAGCGCTGACCACGACATCGCTAGAGGGGTTTGCCCAACCACTCGCGGTAGAAACCTTCAAGATCGGGCTCGAAGTCATGCACGATGGGATAGCCCGGCGCCGCCGCTTCAACCTCGTGCATGGTGCCGCATTCCGGGCAGATGAATTCCCGAATTTCCATCCATTGCGGATCGGGGATATCGCTGTTGGGATAGATTTCGCGCAGCGCTTCCTCGGTGTTGCGCACGATGATCGCCGCCTTGAGCTTCCAGTTCTTGCGATAGTCGCCGAAGGAGTGGCCGCATTCGCAACGGGTGATGCGCTCGTCGCCGCTCTGGCAGATGAAGAGGTGATCCGAGACTGGCAGCAGGATCGGATCCGCCCAGGCGACACGATCCTGATAGACGGCGACCATCTTGAAGAAGCGGTCATCATCCTTGTAGGCGCTCATGATGCGTCTTGTCTGCGGCCAGGGCAGCTTGCCGGCGGCCAGATCGCCGAGGACTTCCTTGCTGTATGAGGTCATGGCTTTGCTCCCGGCATGAAGATCGATTTGGCGTCGACGGTCCAGAAATCGCTAAAATCCTTGGTGAAGCGAGACGACAGCTTGATCGCGCTGGCATACATTTTCTTCACCTCAGGGGCGAAGTCGGCCTTCTCGACCCGGCCGCGCTCAGCGGCGATCCAGTCCGAAACCGGGATCGCCTTGGCCAGTCGCTGCTTGCGCATTGCCGCACGGCGTTCAACCGTGGCATCGATATCGGCAACCGGATAACCCTCGGCATCGTCCTTCAGCACGATACCGAAAACCTGGATCGCCGCTTCGCGGGTGAGGTAGCCGTTCTCGACATCCCATGCCGTCTTGATCGGATCGCGCTCCAGCACGTCGCCGTAACCACCGCCGCCATTGTAGGAATGGCTGAAGATATCGCCGGACTTGTGCGGCGAGGTGATGTAGGGGCCTTCGACCAAAACATGGTCGCCGCCGATGTTCTTCTCGTAGTCGGAGACATCAGGGTCGATGCCCGGTGCATGCGCCAGCGGTTCGCCATTTGCCGCCAGTTCATGGATGTTGGAGTTGCGCACGGCGCGATGCTTCTGGCAGGTCGGCGCGGGATAGCCGCCGCACATGCCAGAATTGTCGAACACGCGCGAGGAATGCTCCGAAGTGTGGAGCCGCAGATGCGAGGTCTTGTTGATCAGCCAGGTCGAGACGAAGGAACAGCCGCCGCGATATTTGCCGGCGCCGCCCGAATTGGGGACGATCGAGCGGCCGATATAGACCATCGGCATCGACTGTTCCCAGACCTCGATGTTGCCCATGTCGGATTCCGGATTCCAGCCGACATAGGCGGTGTCGAGACCATCGGCGATGGCCAACGCGCCGGAGCCGGCGGCGGCGCATTCGAAATGCGCCATGCCGAACGGCGTGCCGTACTGGCTTTCACCGCCCATCTCGATCATCGGGCTGTTGACCTGGCCGACGAAGGCTTCCTCGACGAAACCGCGAGCCACGAAGCCGCGCGACAAGAGCCGCTGGAAGACGCCATAGGCCGGCAGCAGCAGCGCCCATGAGGTGGCGGTCGCCACCATCTCATTGTCGGGGTTGGTCCAGGTGCCATGCGGCAGTTTCAGCTCGGTCGCCATCCAGGCGCCGTCATTGACCAGGCCTTCGAAATTCATGTGCTGGGTCAGCGTCACAAACATGCCGCCATCCATGCCGGCCGGCGTGCAGTTCATCGAATGGTAGCCCCAGGGCTGCGTGCCCTCGAAATCCATGGTGATCTTGCCGTCGGTGGTGATCTCCATCTCGATCGGAATGTTGTAGAGCCAATCGGGATCGCCGAGCAGCTGGAAGCCCGGCTTGCCCGCCGTGACGTGGCCATAGAAGGTGTGGCCGCGATAGATGCCGGGCACGGTGAGCTGGCGGGTGCGGGCGAGCTGGGCGCGGCGGCCTTCCTCAATGAACTCCTTCGACACCTTCATCCAGTAGTCGAGGCCGATCTCGGAGATCAGCTGCTTGACGCTTTCGCGCATGTCGATGCAGGAGGCGACCTTGGCCTTCTCGTCGAGAACCCAGTAGATCGGCATGCGCAGATTGCGCTCGCAGCGGATGACGTAGTCGCGGCGAATCTCGTCATTCTCGCCGATCTTCTCGGCGCAGACGAACAGGCCTTCGGTGAAGCGCTCCTGTGCGAGGCAGACGTCACCGCCAGGGGTAATGCCGCCGGCTTCCAGTTCGTGGCAGACGGCACCGGCCCAGCCAACCAGCGTGCCTTCATGGAAGATCGGCACCACGTCCATGACGTCGGGCACCTGCACGGTGCCGATGAAGGCATCGTTGTTGGCGAAGATATCGCCTTCACGGATCTTCGGGTTTTCCTCGTAATTGTTCTTGATCATCCACTTGATGAAGCGGCTCATCGTATGGACATGCACCATGATGCCGTTGGAGAGCGCGATGGCGTCACCTTCGGGCGTATAGATCGCTACCACCATTTCGCCGACCTCGCGCACGCCGGGCGAGGCCGAGATGCGGCGGGCCATTTCGCGGGCCGAGACGCAATAGGCGCGCAGCTTGGTGTGCAGCGTCTCGAATTTCAGCGGATCCTCGTTGCGCAGGGTAAGTTCGGTGATGCCGTCATAGCAGCCGGTCTCTTCCATCAGCCGCTCGGAATCGAGCAGTCGTTCGCGAAGGCGCAGCACTGAGGCAGGTTTGTCCAACATGGCGGTGCCCTCTCAAGCGTGGGTGTAGTGCAGCAGCGTCCACTCATCGACATGGACACGGTCCTGCGGATGAACGACGAGCGTGGTGGCGGGATGTTCGATGATGGCCGGGCCGATAACCTCATGGCCGGGCTGCAGAAGATCCATCTCGTAGAGATTGGCCTTGTGCCAGCGCCCGCCAATGTAAGCCTCGCGCACGCCCTTGTGTGCGGCAGTCGGATCCGACTTGCCGAGCGGGCGCTTGAGCAGCACCGGCTTGACCTTGTCGGCGGTGGCAATCAGCCCAAGTTCGGTGATGGTGAAGCCGGCCTCGCCATAGCGCGACACGCGGTGGTTGACCTTGGCGTAGACCGCCTCGAACTCGTCGATAACCTTACGCATGTCGTCAGCCGAATTGACCTCGGCAAGCGGCGCCATGACTTCGACGTCCTCGAGCTGGCCGGTGTAGCGCATCATCAGGAAAGGCACGGTCTTAATCTTGTCGCGGGCATGCCCATCGGTGATCATCTCGTCGACCGCTGCCTTGGTCAGGTCGTTCCAGACATTGGTGACCTTCTTGCCGAAGGCGAGCAGTTCGTCATCGCTTGCCCGCGCGCCGATGTCGTGTTGCGTCGACACCGAATGGCGGCGCATGAAATCGGCGGTGGTGCAGCCGAAGGCCGAGAAGGCGGCGGCGAACTGGAAGGTGATGATGTCCTTGAAGCCGATGCCCCTGGAGCAGCCGGCCAGATGCAGCGGACCCGAACCGCCATAGGATAGCAGGGTGAATTCGGAGGGGTGGATGCCCTGGCCGGAGATGACGCGGCGCAGCGCGTTGTTGGCGTCGGCCTCCAGCATGTCGATCATGCCTTCGGCCGCCTCCTCGACACCGACGCCAAGGATGTTGGAGCATTTTTCCTCGAAGGCCTTGCGCGCCTTCTCGACCTGCAAGACGACCTTGCCGCCAAGGAAGTAATACGGATTCAGGCGGCCGAGGATGGCGTCGCAATCGGCGATGGTGGGTTCGGTGCCGCCCTTGGCAAAGCAGATCGGGCCGGGATCCGAGCCGGCGCTTTCCGGTCCAAGCGAGACCTTCTTGGTCAGCGGGTCGACCTTGAGGATCATGCCGGCACCGGCGCCGATCGTGTCGAGATGCAGCGTCGGCACGTTGAGCTTGAAACGGTCCATCAGCGGCTCGTTCTCGATCCGGGTCTGGCCGCGTGAAATCACGCCCATGTCGAAGGAGGTGCCGCCCATGTCCGAGCAGATCAGCGAGTCGTTGCCGATCAGCTTGCCGACATAGGCTGCACCGAGAATGCCGCCGATCGGACCGGAAATCATGGTTTCGTGCAGGCGCGGATGGTTGATCGAAGTCAGGCCGCCGAAAGACAGCAAAGTCTGCACGCCGTATTTGAAGCCGTATTTCTTCGAGACGTCCTCGATACCCCTAAGCTGCTTGCGGCCGCGCGAGGTGGCGTAGGCTTCGATCAACACCGAGTTCAGCCGCGACTGTTCGCGGATGACCGGGCGGACTTCGTGGCTGGTGTAGACGAGAATGTCGGCGCCGGCCTTCTGCACTTCCTCGCGGCAGATCTCGGCAATGCGCTTCTCGTGCACCGGATTGACGTGCGAGAAGATGGTCATGATGCAGATCGCCTCGACCTTGTCGGCGATCAGTTTTTTCGCGGCAGCCGAGACCTCATGCTCGTAGAGCGGCAGCACGATGTCGCCGAACTGGTCGATGCGCTCGGTGACGCCATGGGTGCGGCGGCGCGGCACCAGCGGATCGGGATGGTGATGGGTGACCGCATGCAGCCGGTCGGCATAGGAATAGTCGGCCCAGGCCTGCAGGCCGCGGCCCATCAGGATCATGTCTTCCAGACCCTTGGTGGTGATCAGGCCGAGCCGGCGGCCCGTGCGCGACAACAGCGTGTTGAGCATACCGGTGCCGGAATAGAGCACGACGTTGACGCCGGAAAAGAGCGATTCCAGCGAGATGCCCCAGGCATCCGCCGCGTCCTCGGCCGAGGCCAAGAAACCTTCGGCCTCGTTCTTGGGCGTGGTTGCCGACTTGCCGATCTTGAAGTGGCCGTCCTGATCGACAAGGATCGTGTCGGTCATGGTGCCGCCGGCGTCGATGCCGATGACGATGGGATTGCCGACGATGGGGCTGGTGAGGTTGGGTTGGGTCACGGTCGCCTCAGGATTGGTCTAGGATGGGGCTAGGCTAGATTCATTGGGCGGCCTTGCGCCATATGCCAAAAGACACAATGACGCTTTGACCGGGATCGCCGAGAAAAGGGCATGCGCATGGGCAGCAACATCTGGGCGCCGCTGGCCAGGGCGATTGCCGCCACCGGCACGGACGGGCATGTCGACTGCCTGATCGACCTGATCGGCGCCGACATCGAGCACGATCTGGTGACAGTAACGCGTTATTCGGCGACGCAGACGCCCGAGTTTATCAAGCACCGGCGGTTCTCGGACGAAATGGTCCGGCGCTATCTCGACAATTACTACGTCTTCGACCCGTTCTATGCCTCATGGCGGCGCGAGCGGAGGCTCGGCATCCTGCCGCTGAAGCGGCTTGCCGACGACGAGGCCAAGCGCGGCCAGTACATAGCCGGCTTCCTGGCGCAGTCGGAAATCTGCGACGAGGTCGGGATCATGTTGGCCGATGGCGGCGATTGGTGCCTCGGCATATTCCTCGACCGTTCGACCGCCTCATTCAAGGATAGCGAGATCGCCCTGCTGGATGAGCGCTTGCCGGTGTTCGAGGCGCTGCATGCGCTGGACACCAAGGCGCGTGGGACAGAATTCTCCCGCACTTCGGCGCCGACCGGCCCCGGCGCCTCACCCCGGCAGGAGCCAACCATCCCGACCAGCCTGTGGCCGGAACTGTCGCTGCGCGAGCGAGAACTTGTCCAGCTCATCCTCGCCGGTCACCCTACGGCGAATATCGCCGAGCGTCTCGGCATCACCGTTGGCACGGTGAAGAACCACCGCCGCCGCATCTACGACAAGCTCGACATCACCACCGAGCGCGAGCTGTTCCTGCAGTTCTTCCAGCACCGGGCGGATAGTTAGGAGCTCGTCGCCTCTGACGGACGCGTTCCCCGGCGAATGGTATCGATGAGGGCGCGGAGCGCCGGCGCCATCTGCCGCTGTGCCGGATAACACAAATAGTAGCCTGGAAAGGGCGCCGACCAGGCCTCGAGCACCGGGACGAGGCGCCCTTCGGCGATATGCCCCTCGATCAGCTGTTCGCTCGCGAAGGCGATGCCCAGCCCGTCGACCGCTGCCTGCACGCCAAAGTCCTTCTGGCTGGAGATCACAGGACCTTCCACGGCGACCTCGAACCACTTGCCGTCCGCCATGAACTCCCACTTGTACGGAGTCGCCTGGCCAGGCCATCGCCAGCCGATGCAGCTGTGGGCGAGCAGGTCGCGTGGGTGAGCAGGCGTCCCGCGTCGCGCGAGATAGTCAGGTGACGCGACCGCGGTCTGGCGCAGGTCGGGACCGAGTTTCACCGCGATCAGATCCTTGTCGATGACCTCTCCGAGCCGGATAGCAACGTCATAGCCCTCGGCTACGATGTTCACCACAGTGTCGTCGAGCGTGACGTCCAGGACCACCTGCGGATAGGCGTCGCTGAACGCCCGTAATATGGGCGTCAGGTAAAGGCTGGCGGCATTGTGAAAGCAGTGCATCCGCACTGTCCCGGCGGGGTGGGCCCGGCCTTCGCTTGTTTCGTCCAAAGCCTCGCCGAGCTGATCGACGGCGGGCTTCACGCGGGCGAAAAGTTTGGCGCCCGCCTCGGTCAGGGAGACGCTTCGGGTGGTCCGATTGAACAGGCTGACGCCGACGCGCTCCTCGAGCCCGCGGACCATCTGGCTCAGGGCCGAAGACGACACACCGAGCTTCTCCGCAGCGCGACTGAAATTGAGCGAGCCAGCCACGGCCACAAAGGCGCGGAGCTGGTTGAAGTCGCCGGCAGACGGACGGACAGGGTCCATGATCACCCGTGATTGAGTAGCTCAGCTAACAAGGCCGGTAAGGGCGCGCCGGTTAAACGCTGCCTGCGAACCCCTTATAGCAAGCGCATTGCCAGACCTGAAGGGAAGCCATCATGACCACGCCAGACATCCAATTGCCTGAGATAGATGGGTTGGCCGCTCTGGCTCAAACCTACTTCGACGCCGCCCATGATATGGACGCCGGCAAGTTCGCTTCCATCTTCCACGAGGCGGCTTTTGTTACGCGAAGGGGCGAAAACGACACGGTCGTCGTTACCCCCGTTGCCGCCTGGCTGGACACCGTTCGGACGTTGAAGTCGCCGCGAGGAACCGGTGCCGAGCGCAAGGACCAGATTCTCTCGATCAACCTAGTGCGCGACATGGCGCTCCTCAAGCTTAGCCTACGAATCCCGCCGCGTGAGGTGACCGACCTTTTGTCGTGCCTCTTCCTCGACGGCCGCTGGCTAATCGTCCAGAAGGTGTTTTGCGCCGAACCACTTCGCTGATCGATCCAACGGGTCTGGCTTGACCTTAGCGACACATGGCCACTCCGCATCGGGCGGGCGGCTGTCAGTCGTGCAATTGCCGGGAAATCGGCGGACCGATGGTAAAATCGGAAAAGGTGACTTCAAACCCTTCGCGCTGCGGCGAACAGCACATCATGCCGACATCGACCGACTTCGAGATCGGGAAATAGGCCAGCCGCACCGGCTTCCAGTGGCCATCGGCCGCATCCAGATACTGGATGCGGATGGCCTCGGCATGGCGGGTCAGGCGGATGCGGACACCGTCGGGATCGTTGGGGATGCTGAGCAGCGACCAGTCCGAGGTGTCGTTGGTCACGACGACGGAAAAGTACGCCAGCCCGTCGGTGTATTCGATGCCGGCCTTGATCCAGTGCGTTTCGCTCAGCCGCAGCATCAGCCCGGCCTGGTCGTAGAGCACCTTGTAATCGCCCTTGACGGTAACCTCGGCGCTGAAGTCGCCATCGACCGGCCGGTAGAGGAAATGGCCATTGTCGCGCCAGAAACCGTAAAAGGTTTCGCGCCAGAAGTCGGTTTCCTTGCCGGTGCGCACATGCACCGTGTCGTCACCGAAAGCATGGTGCGGCGGCGGGTTGAGCCAGGTCAGGTCCTCTTTCGGCGAAGTCATCGATGCGCCATCGATTAGCCGGCAAATGTATAGGCTGTCTTCACCGTTGTGTAGAACTCCGCGGCATAGCGGCCCTGTTCGCGCGGGCCGTAGCTCGAGCCCTTGCGGCCACCGAACGGGACGTGGAAATCGACGCCGGCCGTCGGCAGATTGACCATCACCATGCCGGCTTCGGAATTGCGCCGGAAATGCGTGGCGTGCTTGAGGCTCGACGTGCAGATGCCGGAGGTCAGGCCGAAGGGCGTGTCGTTGGCGACGGCAAGTGCCTCGTCATAGTCCTTGACGCGGATGACATTGGCGACCGGGCCAAAGATTTCCTCGCGCGAAATGCGCATGGCGTTGGTGCTCTCGGTGAACAGCGCCGGCCGGAGGTAGAAGCCAGGCGTTTCGCGGTCGAGCCGCTCGCCGCCGAAGGCGAGGTTGGCGCCTTCAGTGCTGCCGATGGCGATGTAGTCCTCGTCCTGCTTCAATTGGCTCGCATCGACGACCGGCCCGATCTGGGTCTTGGCGTCGAGCGCATCGCCGATGACGAGTTTTTCCAGGCGCTCCTTGAGCGCGGCGACGAAGCGGTCATGAATGCCTTCGGTCACCACCAGGCGCGACGAGGCCGTGCAGCGCTGGCCGGTCGAGAAATAGGCGCCGTTGATCGCGCAATCGACAGCTATGGCGAGATCGGCGTCGTCGAGCACGACGAGCGGGTTCTTGCCGCCCATTTCGAGCTGGAATTTGCGCATGTGCTCCACACTTGCCGCCGCGACGCGTTTTCCGGTGCCGACCGAGCCGGTGAAGGTAATGGCGTTGAGGTCGGGGCTGTCGAGCATGGCCTGGCCGGCCACCGAGCCTTTACCCATCACCAGATTGAGCACGCCTTTCGGCAGCCCGGCGCGGTGCAGGATGTCGACGATGGTCCAGGCGCTTTCAGGCACCAGTTCGGCCGGCTTGAAGACGATGGTGTTGCCGTGGGCGAGCGCCGGCGCGATCTTCCAGGTCGGAATGGCGATCGGGAAATTCCATGGCGTGATGATGCCGACGACGCCGACGGCTTCGCGAGTGATCTCGACGCCGACGCCCGGGCGCACGCTGGGCACCAGCTCGCCCGAGAGCCGAAGCGTCTCGCCGGCGAAGAAATCGAAGATCTGGGCGGCGCGGATGGTCTCGCCAATTCCCTCGGCCAGCGTCTTGCCCTCTTCGCGCGACAGCGATCGGCCGATCTCGTCCTTGCGCGCCATGATCTCGTCCGAGGCCTTTTTCAGCACGGCATGGCGAACCAGCGGCGCCGAGCGCGACCAGGCCGGGAAAGCGGCCTTGGCCGCCGCAATGGCCTGCTTTGCCTGTTCGGCGCCCGCCGAGGCATATTCGCCAACCACATCGCCGGTATCGGACGGGTTGATGTTGCGCGAGCCGGCCTCGCCCACCCACTCGCCATCGATCAGATTCTTGCGGAACAGTGTCATATCGCGGTCTTCCTTGTCATGGTTCGCTGGCGGTGCCGTATGCCTGAATCATTTATCAGACAAATGACGACACTGTGAGGGCAGAGATTGGCTGCGGACTGGATAGCCGATGGCGCGCGACTGCGAAAGCCGCGACTGCGCCGACAAATTGAAGCGGGCCTTTGTCAGGTCGGAAAAGTCCAGAACAGGCAGGCCAGCGTCGCCGCGGCGAAGATGACGAAGAACAGGCTTCTGAGCAGGATGTTGCGGCGCAGCTCATTCATAGTGAAATGGCAGCCGACGATTGCCGCGGCAAACAGGAAACGCCAGTTCACCAGCGCCCACAGCACGCTGCTCTGGCCAAAAGCCCAGCGAGCGACGAGGCAGCCGACAATGGTCGCGAACAAGGCGATCACGGCCCAGAACAGCGCGTCCGCAGCATGGGTCAAGACGATGCCGGCGGCTCGAATGGGCAGGATCATCATCAGCATGGCGCTGAAGAAGTAGACGGCGGCGAGCGGCAGGAACGAGCCGGCATCGGCAATGCCGTCCAGCCGCCTCACGCCGATCGCGCCATAGGGATAGCCGTGCCTGGCCACCGCCAGGCTGAGCGCCATGAGCAATGCGGTGAACACCGCGACCAATGCGAATGTGGAGAGAGCCTTGCTCATGCCATTCCTTGTTTTGGGGCCCGATCCGGGCCGAATCACAGGGAACGATTTTAGCGCACGGTCCAGGATTGCGCGTCAGCTTTGCTGAGCGTTCCGCTCTTCACCGATCGCTGTTTTCGAAGGCGCCCATGCCTTGCGCGATCAGGTTGGTTGCCATGACCAGCGAAACGATGGCGGCGGAGTTGAAGATCACCACCCACCATTTGCCGCCGGTCAGGAAGCCGTAGCCGTCGGCGACGGCCAATCCCCAATCGGCGGAGGGCGGCTGGATGCCGAGGCCGAGGAAGCTCAGCGTCGCGATCGAAAAGAAGGCGTAGCCGAGCCTTGTAACCAACTCGATGAGGATGGTTTCCCTGACATTGGGCAGGATCTCCAGGAACATGATGGCAAGGGCGCTCTCGCCGCCGAGCCGGGCGGCGCTGACATAGTCGCGCTTGCGCTGCTCGCGCACGGCCGCGCGCACCGTCCTTGCCACCAGCGGCGCATAGGCGATGCCGATCACCAGGATGACTGTCAGGTTCGACGGTCCAAGCGCGACCAGCGTCATGGTGACAAGGACGATGAAGGGAAAGGCCATCAGCGTGTCGAGCAGCCGTGCGCCGATGGCATCGACCAGCCCGTCGAAATAGCCGAGCACGAGGCCAAGCACGCTGCCGGCGGCAACGCCGAGCAAGGTTGCTGCCGGCGCCACCAGCAGGATGTCGCGCGAGCCGACGACGATGCGCGACAGCACGTCGCGGCCGAGCTGGTCGGTGCCGAACCAGTGCGCGGCGTCGGGCGGCGCCAGCATGACAAGGAAATCCTCGGCATAGGGGTCGTAGGGCACAAACAGGCTGCCGAAGACGGCGCAGCCGACCCAGAACAGCAGGAGTAACGAGCCGACGATGACCGAAGGCGGCAGTTGCGAAACGGTCTCGCGAATGCGGCTCGCGGCCCGCCAGCCCAGAGCACCGCGTCGCGGCAATTCCATCAGTTCCATCATGGCGACACATGGCGGCGTTGCCGCGGATCGAGCAGCGCCTGGACGAGATCGCCCGCCGCGGCCGACAGCACGAAGATCGTCGCCATCACCAGCACGCCGGCTTCGAGCATCGGGAAGTCGCGCGACTTGGCGGCGTTGAGGACAAGGTTGCCGAGGCCCTGGATGCCGAACAGTGCCTCGATCACCACCAACCCACCGAGCATGTAACCGGTCTGGGTCGCCAACACGGCGATGGTCGGCGTCAGCGCATTGCGCAGCACGTGGCGGATCAGGATTTCGCGCCGTTCAAGTCCTTTCAGGACGGCGGTGCGCGTATAGTCGGCTGCCAGCGCCTCGATCACGCCGGCCCGCGTCATGCGGGCGATGTAGCCGGCGAGGTTCAGCACCAGCGGCAGCGCCGGCAGGATCAGGTAGTAGCCACTGACCCACAGCCCGGCGCCATCGGGAGCAGCGCCGGTGATCGGGAACCAGTTCAGCCACAGGCCGAACACGATGAGCAGCAGCAGCCCGGAGACGAAATCCGGGACAATGCCGAAGGACACGCCGGCGAGCACAATCAGCCGGTCGATAAAGCGGCCCTGGTTGAGCCCGGCAACGATGCCGGTGCCGATGCCGAGCGGCAGCAGAAAGACGAGGATAACACCGGCAAGGGCAGCCGAGCGCTTGAGGCTTTCCAGCACGAACGGCGCCACCGGCAAGCGCAGCGACAGCGAGGTGCCGAAATCGCCTGACAGCGCATTGCTGAACCAGTGCCAGTACTGGACGAGCACCGGCTGGTCGGCGCCCAGCTGCTTGTTGAGCGCGGCGACCGCCTCGGCGTCGGCGAACGGCCCGAGCATGAGGCGGCCGACATCGCCGGGCAGAACCTGCCCGGCGAAGAACACCAGCATGCTGACCAGCCACAGCGTGAGCAGAAGCGTGGCTGCCCGCGCCGACAAAGTGCGGCCGGTCAGCATCGGATTCCGGTCCCCTGCATGGCTGGACGTTTCACGGGTCATGCCTGGGCGAAGGTGACGCGGTCGAGCAGCAGATGCGAGATCGCCGTGAAGCGGACGCCCTCGACCTTCGACGAGACGATGCGGCTGTATTGCGAGAAGTAGCTGATGATCAGCGGCGTCTCGTCGAGCAGCAGGGTCTGGATCCTGCCGGCGGCAAGGCGTTGCGCCTGGAGGTCGCGGGCCTTGCCGTACTCGAGCAGCAGGCCGTCATAGGCCGGGTTGTTGAAATGCGCCGCGTTCCAGGCACCCGAACTCTTCAGCGTTGCGTTGAGGAAGATGTCGGGCGTGCCGCGATGGCCGAAATCGGTGATGCCGAGATTGGAATCAAGCCATGGCGAGCTGCCGAACTTCGCCGAGCCGTAATAGGCGTCCTGCGGCAGAACGTTGAGCTTGATGTCGATGCCGGCCTTCCTGGCGAAGTTCTGGATGATCACGGCATAGTCGGGAATGTCATAGGCGCGCTCGGTGGTCAGCGTCACCGGGAAGCCGTTCGGCACGCCGGCTTCGCCAAGCAGGCGCTTGGCCTCGGCGATGTCCTGCTTGCGCTGCGGCACCGACGGATCGGCCGACGGGAAGATCGGCGCGAATGGCGTGTCGTTGCCGACAATGGCGCGGCCCTTGAGCAATCCCTTGACCACCGCCTCGCGGTCGATGGTGAGCGCCAGCGCGCGGCGGATGCGCTTGTCGGTGAACGGCGCCTGGTCGGTCCGCAGATGCACCTCGTCATGCGAGCTCGCCTGCACGCTCAGGAGCTTGAAGTTGGGATTGCCCTCGATCGCCAGTTCAAGCCGGGTCGTGCTCGGGATGACGTCGAGCTGGCCGGCCTGCAGCGCCAGCACCTGCGCCTGCTCGTCGTCGAAGAACTTGATCTCGACGCGGTCGGGCAGCGCCTTGTCGCCCCAATAGTCGGGATTGCGCACGAAGCTGGCACCTTGCTTGGGGCGGAAGGATTCGAGCTTGAACGGGCCGGTGCCGTTAAAATTCTTCTCGAAATCACCGGCATAGTCGGCCGGCAGGATGACGGCATTGTAGACGTCGGACGAGACATAGAAGGGGAAGTTGCTGTTGGGGCCATCGAGATCGAAGGCGATGGTTTCGTCGTCGACAACCTTGGCGCCACCCTTGGACAGGATGCCTTTGTAAGCCGACAAAGCCGACGATCCGCTGGCCGGATCGACCAGCCGTTCGAAGCTCGCCACCACGTCCTTGGCGGTGACGGTGCGGCCGTCGTGGAATTTCACGCCCGGGCGCAATTTGAAGGTCCAGCGGCTGGCGGTCTCGTCGGCTTCCCAGGACAAAGCGAGCTTGGGCTGCAACCCGTCCTTGGGATCGTCGAGGATGAGATATTCGCCGACCTGGCTGATGACGCCGATGCTGGCCGGATCGGTGATCGAGACGGGATCGATCGCTTTGGTCGGCTGTCCGAGCCCAACACGGACCGTGCCGCCAGCGCCGGCAGCGCGCGCCACGCCGGAACCGACAAGCCCGTGCGAAGCGGCAAAGCCGGTAAGGCCGATCAAGGCCGCGTATTTCAGGAGATCGCGGCGTTTGAGAAAGCCGGCCTGGTGTTCGTCGACGGCGACATTCCAGATGTCGCCGGACAGATTGCGAAGCGTATCGATGTCGTTGCGTTTGCTCATTTTGAAACCCCTGTCTGAAATGACGGTTGATGTTCTAGGCGACGGGTTCGCCGTCGAGATGAATGCGGTCGACGGCTTGCGGGTAGAAGGCGATGAGGCCCTTGATCTTGGGCATTTCGGCAATGGGATCGCGGTAGCTCCAAGCGATATCAGGACTTACCGAGCCGTCGGCGCGCAGGCCTGACCAGTAAGAAGCGATGCCCTTGTAGGGACAGCGCGTCGTGGTGTCCGAGGCGACCAACCGGTCCAGCCTGACATCGTCGGGGTGCAAATAGAAACGCGTTGGCAGATGCGTCTCGAACAGCAGCACCGGTCGATGGCTGTCGGCGATCAGCTCACCGTCGAACCAGATCTGGACGTGGCTTGAGCTCTGCAGCACATCGATGCGGGCGTATGGGTCCCGCGCGTGGACGAAGACCTCTTCCTCCTCCTCGAACCATTGGTCGACCGCCTTCCAGGTGAAGGCGATACGTCCGGCCAGCGGCGCCAGGTTTTCATCCGGCGGCGCGACAAATGACCAGGCCGCATTGGGCGACGCTTTCGATCCTGTCTCCAGATCCCAATAGGTGGTTTCACCACCGACCGGATGCGGCTGGCGATGCTCGGAGGGCTTCAGCAGCGAACGGTCCACCGACGAGGCCGGGAAGAAATAGATCGGCAGGAAATGGTTGGAGCGCAGCACCAGGACATTGCGGCTGTCGGCGATGGTGCGGCCGGCGAACTTGACCCTGATGCGCTTGGGGCTGTGCAGGACATTGATGAGCTGCGGAGCCGTGGCTTCGCGGGGCTGGAGTTTTGGCGCTGCTGTCATATCAGTTGCTCCAAGTCAGGAAACGGCGCGCACATTGTCGCGCTGTTCGGCGAAGCGGTTGGCCGGCCGCGCCAGGCCGAAGCGGTCGCGCAGCGTTCCCGGCGCATATTCGGTGGGGAATACGCCGCGGCGCTGCAGCTCCGGCACGACTTGCTCGGCAAAATTCACCCAGTCCTCAGGCAGCAGCGGGAACATCAGGTTGAAGCCGTCGGCGGCGCCTGAGACAAACCAGTCCTGCAACTGGTCGGCGATCTGCGTGGGCGTGCCGACGACCGTCGGCACCGAACCGCTGTTGGCGAGCCTGCGGGCGATCTCGCGCAGGCTGAGATTCTGCTTCGACCACTCCTTGACCCGGTTGAGTGAGGTGCGGCCGCCATTGAACGTGCTCTCGTCCGGCAGCGGCGGAAGCGGGCCGTCCGGCGGATAGACCGAGAGGTCCACGCCGCTCCAGCTCGACAGAAGATCGATGCCGACGCGATCGGGAAGCAAGCTCTGCAGATATTCCTGTCGCTCGCGTCCTTCCGCTTCGGAGGTCGCGACGATCGGCAGGATTCCCGGCAGGATCTTGAAGCTCTCGGGCTTGCGGCCATAACGGGCGAGGCGCTCGTTGATGTCCTGCCGGTATTTGATGCCGTCTTCCCTGGTGCTGTAGATGGCGAAATGCGCGTCGGCATGGGCAGTGGCGAAATTCTTGCCGTCTTCGGAAGAGCCGGCCTGGACGATCAGCGGATGGCCTTGCGGCGGGCGCGAGACATTGAGCGGTCCGCGTACCCTAAAATGCTGGCCTTTGTGGTTGATCGCGTGGACCTTGTCGGGGTCGGCGAAATAGCCCGTTGCCTTGTCGATGAGCAACGCCTCGTCTTCCCAGCTGTCCCAAAGCGCCTTGACGATATCGAGGAATTCGGTGGCGCGGTCGTAGCGGAAGGCATGCTCGATATTGCCGTCGCGGCCGAAATTGCGCGCCTCCTCGTCCATGGCCGACGTCACGACGTTCCACGACGCCCTGCCCTTGCTGATATGGTCGAGCGAGGCGAACATGCGCGCGACATTGTAAGGCTCGCTGTAGGAGCTCGATGCGGTGGTGATCAGGCCGATATGTTTGGTCACGCCGGCAAGTGCCGACAGCAGCGTCAGCGGTTCCAGGCGGGCATTGGCGTAGTGCGCGACGCCGCTTTGCACCGAATCCCAGATCGCGACATGATCGGCGACGAAGATCGTATCGATCCTGGCGCGCTCGGCTGCCTGGACGAGATCTCGGTAAAAATCGAAGTCCAGCACTTCGCGGCCCGGCGCCCGGGGATGGCGCCATGACATGCGATGATCGCCCTGCGGGTTGAAGAAAAATGCGCTGAGGATCATGTGGTCTCGTGCCATGGCGGCCTCCTTCCAGATCTGCTCCGAAGGACCGTCGCGCTGCCTGAAAAGGCCGCGACAATCTCTCCTGAGCGATAAAAGGTAGATTGCGCTCCAGCTTAATTCGAGTAATTTTATAGAGATTATGTGTTGCGTAAGCGGAAGCGATTGCCCTCGATGGCGGCGCTGGAAGAAAGTGGTTTCAAGGGCCCCATGTCGTCATCGGTTCTGAAGGTAGAACAGCTCACCGTCGCCTATGATGGGCGCCGGGCATCGCATCCGGCCGTCAACGGCGTGTCGCTGCATATCGGCGAAGGCGAGGCGCTCGGCCTTGTCGGCGAGTCCGGATCGGGCAAGAGCTCGGTGGCGCTCGCTGTTCTGCGCTATCTGCCGCGCAACGCCCAGGTCGCCGCGTCGGCGCTCGAGTTCCAGGGCCGGGAGATCCGTGATCTCTCGCCCGAGCAGCTTCGCCGGCTATTGGGCGATCGCATCGCGGCCGTCTATCAGCATCCGGGCGCCGCACTCAATCCAGCCATGACGATTGGCCGCCAGATCACCGAGACGATCATGCGGCACCGCCCGGTTCGGCCGGACGAGGCGCGCGGGCGTGCCGCCGAACTGCTCGGCCGCGTCAGGGTGAGCAATCCGGAACGGGTGCTCGATCTTTATCCGCATGAACTGTCCGGCGGCATGCAGCAGCGCGCCAACATCGCCATTGCCATTGCGCTCGACCCGTCGCTGCTGGTGCTGGATGAGCCGACGACCGCACTGGACGCCAGCGTCCAGTCCGAGATCATCGCCATCCTGCAGGATTTGCGGCGCGACCACAAAACCAGCGTTTTGCTGGTCAGCCACGACATCAACATGATCCGCCGCGCCTGCGACCGGGTGGCCGTCATGCAGTCGGGGACGGTGGTCGAAAGCGGCATCGCGAACGACGTCTTCGAGAACCCTGTTCACACCTACACCAAGGCGCTGATCGCCTCGATCCCGGCACTCAACTTCACCAAGCGCGACGGCAGGCTGGCCGAGACGCACGTAACCGGCCCGTCGGCGCCTGTCCACAGCGATCAGCCGCAAGCCGCGCGTCCGATCGCCGTCGCCTGCAAAGGCATCAGCCATGCCTTCGGCGCTCAGGCCGTGCTGCACGACATAGAGTTGCAGATTGGCCAGGGCGAGACATTCGGGCTGATCGGCGAGTCCGGGTCCGGCAAATCGACGCTGGCCAGGATCGTTACCGGCCTGCAGACGCCGGATGCCGGATCGGTCGAACTGTTCGGCCGCGCGGTTGCGGCGCGCGTCGAAAAGAGAAGTGCGAGCGAACGGCGCGACGTGCAAATGGTCTTCCAGTCACCCGACCGTACGCTCAATCCGCGCCAGCGGATCGGCAGGATCCTCGGCCGCCCGCTGCGGCGGCTGGCCGGCCTTGGTCGCGGTGAGGTGAGGCAGCGCGTCGGCGACCTTTTGGCCTCGGTGCGCCTGGCTGCCGCGACCGTCGACCAGAAGCCGCGATCGCTATCCGGCGGCCAGCGCCAGCGCGCAGCCATTGCCCGGGCCTTCGCCGGTGTGCCGAAACTGGTGGTGCTGGACGAGCCGACCTCAGCGCTCGACGTCTCCGTGCAGGCGACCGTGCTCAATCTGCTCAACGACCTGCAGCGCGACAAGGACACCACCTACCTGTTCATCAGCCACGACCTCAGGGTGGTGCGCTACATGGCCGACAGTATTGGCGTGCTCTATCGCGGCCGGCTAGTCGAGACCGGTTCGTCAGAGCAGATTTTTCGCGGTCCCAACCATCCCTATACGAAACTGCTTCTGGCCGCGTCCTCGGATGAGACGGTGCCGAAGGCTCCGGCTCAGCTCGACGTCGCGGCGCAGGACACCGAGACCTCCGGATGCGCCTTCGCCAGCCGCTGTCCAATGGCCCTGCCCGACTGCCGAAAGGCGCAACCGCCGGTCAGGCAGGCCGGCGACGGTCATCTGATCGCCTGCTGGAGAGACGCAAGCGATCTCTGATTGCGAAGCGGGCCGGGCCAACCGACAAGCCTGCCCTCGAAGAGATGTCCCCCGGCCGATGCGGCCGGAGGACAGGCTTGGGGGGCCTGATCAGTTGGCGACCTTGCCGCAGGTGGTGAGAGCGTCTTCCGGTGTGCAGATCTCGGTGCCGGTCTTGATGAACGGTTCGACCGTGCCGCCTTTGCTCAGCTTGTCCAACGCCATGATGGTCTCGAAGCCCATGTCATAGGGGCGCTGGCCGATATTGTAGTGGCTGAGGCCGGCGGCGAGCAGCGGCAGCTGCGGACCGAAATTGTCGCCGAACACGACCACCAGATCCTTGCTGTCGAGACGTGCCTTGAGCGGCGTCATCGCCTGCTTGTAGGCTTCCGGCGCATATTGCGCCCAACCGCCGACCGCGACGAAGGCGCTGAGTTCGGGATTGTTGGTCATGACGTCGCGCACCTGCTGGGCGGCAAGCGTGATGTCGTCATTGTTGTAGACCGGGCAGCCCGCCGGCTCGGTCCAGCCATTCTGTCCGGTCAGCGTCTCGACGCCCTTGTCCTTGGTGACGCCGGCCAGCGTGTCGCGGATGCCCTGCACGCGCGCCTTGAGGTTTTCGGAAGCCGGCGCGCCGGACTGGATGCAGACGGTGCCGTTCTTCTTGTGGGCGAGCACCTTCTGCGCCAGCGCCACGCCGAACTCGTAATTGTCGGTGCCGATATAGGTCGAGCGCAGACCGGCATCTTCCGGCAGTACGTCGGTGTCATAGGTGACGACTGGAATGCCCTTTTCCTTGGCCATCTTCATGATGCGCGCCATGGCTTTCGGATTGCCGGCCGAAATGCCGAGGCCGGCAACGCCGCGCGTGACCATGTCCTGCGCCAACTGCACTTCCTTGGCCTCGTCATATTCCGTCGGCCCGATATAGGTGCATTTGACGTCGCCGAGCTTCTTGGCGGCGGCTTCGCAACCGGCCTGGATCGGCGGGCTGAAGGCGTTGTTGAGGACCTTGAAGACGAGCGCGAATTCGCGCTCCTCGGCATTGGCCTGGACGGCCGTCATGCCGATTGCAAGACAGGC
Organism: Mesorhizobium neociceri; assembly: GCF_013520985.1. Taxonomy (GTDB): domain Bacteria; phylum Pseudomonadota; class Alphaproteobacteria; order Rhizobiales; family Rhizobiaceae; genus Mesorhizobium; species Mesorhizobium neociceri. The sequence continues at coordinate 458,644 of NZ_JACDTY010000002.1, forward strand.
GAGAGAGAGCGTGGTTTTAAGCGTTTTCGACAGCGACATTGTTTCCTCCATTTGGGTTCGCCGTGACGTGTCCGCTCGGTTTTTGTTGGAGCATGATCTTTTCCGAAAACCGGTTTCCACTTTTCGGGATCATGCTCTTAGCGTCGCACAGAGCGGATTCTTTCCAGGAGGACGGCTGCAAGGATGAAGCACCCGACAAACGTGCCCTGCCAGAACGGATTGACGCCTGCCAGAAGCAGCGCGTTGCGAATGGTTTCGACGAGGATGGCGCCGATGCCAGCGCCAAGCGCCGAGCCGAAGCCGCCGGTTAGCGACGCGCCGCCGATGACGGTCGACGCGATGACCTGCAGCTCGTAGCCGGTGCCGATGGAGTTGGTCACCGCGCCCAGCCAGCCGACGAGGAAAATGGCAGTCACAGCAACCATGAAGCCGCTGAACGCATAGGCCGAGATCTTGATCAGATCGACCGGGATGCCCGACAGCCGCGCCGCCGGTTCGTTGCCGCCAATGGCGAAGAGATAGCGGCCCCAACGCGACATTGTCAGCAGGAAATGCAGGACGATGACGCCGACGACCAGGGCGTAGACCACATTGGGCAGGCCGAATGTATAGCCGCCACCGAGCGCAACGATTGACTCGCTTGCGCGGCCGAATTCGTAGAATACCTGGTTGTTGGTCAGCACCAGCGCCAGGCTGCGGCCGATCGAAAGCGTCGCCAGGGTGACGATGAAGGGCGGCAGCTTGACGTAGGCGATGATCGCGCCGTTGACGGTGCCGCACAGCACACCCATTGCCAGCGTCGCCGCGATGCCGACCACCAGCGGCATGTCGGCGTTGAGCACGATGCCCAGGGTGACACCGCACATGCCCAGGATCGAACCGACCGAAATGTCGATGCCGCCGCTGATGATCACCGGCGTCATGCCGATGGCCATGATGCCGATGAAGCAGGCGTTCTGGAAAATGTTGAGCAGGTTGCCTGAAGTCGCGAATTTCGGTGCGATCATCGACACGACGAGACCGAGCACCAGGATGGCGAGCGCGATCCAGGTTTCCTGCGCCAGAAGCACGCGGTTCAACAGCGTACGGCTCGACCCTTTCAGAAGGTCGATCTCCATTCCGGGATGGTCGTCGGGGGCGCTCATGGCATGGCTCCGTGGCGAGGCTGTTTCAGGCGGTCTGGATGGCGCCGGTGATCAGGCCGGTCACTTCCTCGGGGCTGGATTGCGCGATCCGCTTGTCGGCGACCTTGCGGCCGCGGCGCATCACCACCACACGGTCGCAGACCTCGAACACGTCGGGCATGCGGTGGCTGATCAGGATGACCGAAAGCCCCTGGTCCTTCATGCGGCGGATCAGGGCCAGCACCTCGGCGACCTGCCTGACGCTGATCGCCGCGGTCGGCTCGTCCATCAGCACGATCTTGGATTTGGCCAGCCGGGTCCTGGCGATGGCCACCGCCTGCCGCTGGCCGCCCGACATGCGCACGACCAGATCGGCGGGCCGCGTCTCCGACTTCAGCTCGCGAAAGATCTCGGCCGAGCGCTGGTTCATGCTCTTGTGGTCGAGCACCTTTAGCGGCCCAAGGCTCTTCATGATTTCGCGGCCGAGGAAGACATTGGCCGACGCGGTCAGATTGTCGCAAATCGCCAGGTCCTGGTAGACGACCTCGATGCCGTGCCTGCGTGCATCAGCGGGCCCCGACAACTGCACCGGCTTGCCTTCCAGGACATAGGTGCCGGACGTCGGCTGGAAATTGCCTGCGATGGTTTTGACCAGCGTCGATTTGCCGGCGCCATTGTCGCCCATCAGGCCCAGAACCTCGCCCTCATTTATGTCGAGCGAGACATTGTCCAGCGCGCGAACAGCACCGAAATCCTTCACGATATGTTCGAGACGCGCTAGAACCGGCATCGCATCCTCCCATGCCAATTTGTAAGTTTTCGATACAAATCATCGTTTGAAACTTGGGTCAATAGGCTCGGAATGCCAAATATTTTGTTGCAGCGCACCTTATTTTTGGCTCTTTCAAACCGCATAGAAAGTAAATTAGTATGCCAATCAAACAAATCACGGAGGAAGACGTGCTGGTATCGACCGATCTTCGGCCGAATGAAACGCGGGCCCTTGCGGCGCTGTTTCGTGCCGGCGCGTTGAGCCGGGCAGCGCTGGCGCGTGATCTCGGTCTGACCCGGTCGACCACCGGCGCCCTCGTGCTGGGGCTGACGGAAGCCGGTCTGGCGCGCGAGCGGTCGGATGGAGCGGATGATGAGCAAGACGGCGAGGGCCGGGTCGGCCGCCCCGGAATCCTGGTCGAGATCGAAGGCAATGGCGGCTTCTTCCTTGGCGCCTATATCGGCGTCAACTGGATCGCGACTGTCGCCGTCGACCTTGCCGGCGCGCAGCGTGCCAGCGCCTCGAGAGCGTTTGCCGGCCCCGGCAGCACGCCCGAAGCCGCGGTCGCCATCATCGAGGAGCTCGTCGCCGAGATCCGCTCGCAATTGCCTGAGGGCACGCGCCCCTACGGGCTCAATGTCGCGGTGCCCGGCTTCCCCGCCGCCGACGGCGTTTCATACCATGCCACCATCCTTGGCTGGCACGGGGTCAATCTCGCCGAGCTTCTGGGCAACGCCTTTGGCGACGATTTTCCGATCCTGCTGGAGAACGATGCCAATGCCGTCGCGGTGGCCGAGACATATAGGGCGCAGCCGGGAAAGGACGATGAGGATGCTCTGGTCATCCTGATCGAAAACGGCGTTGGCGGCGGCATCATCAATGCCGGCAGGCTGCATCGCGGCCGGCTCGGCGGCGCCGGCGAGATCGGGCATCTGCGCATCGGCGACGAAGGTTTCGTCTTCGACGCGAAACGCCCGGGCCGGCTGGAATCCTATGTCGGCAAGGATGCTTTGCTGGCTCGCTATTTGCACATAAGCGGACGGCGCGCCGGCGTGGATGAGTTTGTCGCAGCGCTGGCCGCCGGCGATCCGACAGCCGTCGCCACCGCGCGCGACTGGGCGCTGTGGTTCGGCCGCGGCCTGGCGACGCTCGCTTGCACCTTACAGCCGGAACGCATCATTCTCTCCGGCTCGGTCAATGCCGTCTATCCTTTTGTCGCCGAACAGGTGGAAGCTTTCCTGTCGGACTTCCTGGCTGAAGGTTATCCCGTTCCCACGGTCGAACTGTCGCGCGTCGGCGCCGACGGTCCCGCACTGGGCGCTGCCTGCCTGCTGCATCAGGCGTCCTTGTCGGGCGATCCGAAATTTCAACTTCGCGGCCTCGCCGCGCGCTAATCAGGAGAGAATTCATGCCTCGCAAAGACGAAAAGCGGCTGCGTGTCGGCGTGCTCGGCTGCGGCCCGATTGCGCAGGCGGCACATTTCGAATCCTGCACCAAGGCGCGCAATGCCGATCTCTATGCGATCTGCGATGTCGCCGACGATCTGCGCGACAGGATGGCCGCCACTTTCGCGCCCGAAAAATCCTATGCCGACTATGGCCAGATGCTGGCCGATCCCGATCTCGACGCCGTCATCATCGCGACGTCGGACACGTTTCACGTCAAGGCCGCGGAACTGGCGCTCGATGCCGGCAAGCACGTGCTTTGCGAAAAGCCGCTGGGTGTTTCGGTCGAGGAGGTCGAAGGCTTGCGAGCCGCGCTCGACAAGAGCGGCAAGGTGCTTCAGGTCGGCCATATGAAGCGCTTCGATCCCGGCATCCAGGCGGCAAAGGCCTTCGTCGATGACGAGATGGGCGAGCGGCTGGCGTTCAAGGGCTGGTATTGCGACAGCACCCATCGCTACCCGATGACCGACGCGGTGCAGCCGCTCATCATCACCAGCGCCAAGGCGCGCAAGCCTTCGGTCAATCCCAAGGCAAACCTGCGCCAGTACTACATGCTGGCCCACGGCAGCCATCTCATCGACACGGCGCGCCATCTGCACGGGCCGATCGAGGCCGTCGAGGCCCGGCTTACCGAGCGCTACGGCGCCTATTGCTGGTTCGTCACCACCATCTTCGCCGACGGTTCGGTCGGCCATCTCGACCTGACGGTCGCCGTGCGCATGGACTGGCACGAAGGGTTCCAGATCTACGGCCAGAACGGCAGCGTTCTCGCGAAGACCTATAACCCCTGGTACTACAAGAGCAGTGAGGTCGACATTTTCCGCGAGGCCGATGGCAGCTGGCATCGCACGCTTGGCGCGGACGGCCACTTCTATCGCCGCCAGCTCGAAGGCTTTGCCGATGTCGTGCTGAATGGCGTGCCCATGGTCGGCGCCGGCATCGACGACGGCATCGCATCGGTCAGGGGAATGGCGGCCATAGCGCGCTCCGCGGCTGCCGGCGGCTGTGCCGTCCGCCTCGCCGACGTCGATGGGGTGGTGTGATGCAGCTTGGTATCTTCGCCAAGACCTTCGCCGCCACCGAGGCCTTGCCGGTGCTGCGCGCGGTGGCGGATGCCGGCTACGCGGCGGCGCAGTTCAACATGGCGTGCCTCGGCCTGCCGTCCATGCCGGACAGTATCGAGCCCGGCACGGCCCGATCGGTCGCCGTGGCGAGCGGCAAGACCGGCGTTTCGATCGCGGCCGTGTCTGGGACCTACAACATGATCCACCCCGATCGCACGGTTCGCGATCAGGGGCTCGCCCGGCTCGAAGTGCTGGCTGCGTCATGCGCTGGCATGGGCACGCGGCTGATCACGTTGTGCACGGGCACCCGGGATGCGCAGGATCAGTGGCGCTGGCATCCCGACAATGCCGGCGAGGCGGCCTGGACCGATCTCCGCATAGAGATGGAAGCGGCGATCGCGATTGCCGAGCGCTTCGACATCGAGCTTGGTATCGAGCCGGAACTGGCCAATGTCGTCTCCAGCGCACGGGCTGCACGACGCCTACTCGACGAGATGAACAGCAAGCGCCTGCGCATCGTGCTCGACCCGGCCAATTTGTTCGAAGTGACTGACAGTGCAGAGCGCCATCGCCTGATCGACGAGGCCGTCGGCTTGCTGGCCGCCGAGATCGGCATGGCCCATGCCAAGGACCGCAATGCCGACGGCAGTTTTGCCGCCGCCGGACAGGGCGTTGTCGACTTCCCGCATTTCATCGGCCGCCTGAAAGCCGCTGGCTTCGACGGCCCCTTGATCACCCATGGCCTGACGGAGGTCGAGGCGCCCGGCGTCGGCGCCTTTCTGCGCAGCGTGCTGGAAGCGAGCGACGACACGTGAAAAAGACTTTTCGCCGCGACGGCGTCGACCTTGCCTATCGGGACGTCGGCGCCGGCCTTCCCGTCATCTTCCAGCATGGGCTGGGCGGCGATGAGGCACAAGTCGCCGATGTGTTTCCGGACCTGCCGGTGACGCGGCGCGTGACGCTCGAATGCCGTGGGCAGGGCGGATCCGGCTACGGGCCTGTCGATCGGCTTTCGATCGCGACGTTTGCTGAAGACATCGAAGCACTGGCCGACGATCTCGCCATCGGCCCGGCCGTCGTCGGTGGCATCTCGATGGGCGCGGCGCTGGCACTGCGCCTGTCGGTGCATAAGCCGGCTCGTGTGCGCGCGCTGGTGCTCGCCCGTCCTGCCTGGGTGTCCAAGGCGGCGCCGGCCAATATGAGGCCCTATGCCGTGGTCGGCGATCTCTTGATGCGCCATTCGCCCGAGCATGCCAGGCGTCTGTTCGATGAAAGCCCTGTTGCCGCCGAACTGGCCAGGCTGGCGCCGGACAATCTCAGCAGCCTGCAAGGCTTCTTCAATCGCCCGGACCCGGTTCTATTCGGCAAGCTGCTGGTGGCAATCGCCGGCGATGGCCCCGGCGTCAGCGAGAGCGACATCCGCGCCATTGCCGTGCCGACCCTGGTCATCGGCCATGACCATGACCTCGTCCATCGACTGGGCGACGCGCAGGCGCTGGCCGGGCTCATCCCGTCGGCCCGGCTTTGCACCATCACCGCCAAATCGCAGGATCGCGCCGCCTACCGGCGGGAATTTCGCGCCTGTCTTTCGGAATTTCTGGAATCGCTCGCATGACCGACAAAACGACGGATGACACAATCGCCGTGGTCGAGATCGGCGGCACGTCGGTCAAGGTTGGCTTTGCCGACCACGGCATCCCGGTGGATTTCGCCCGCACCTACCCGACCGCGCAGCTGCGCCAGGGAGCACCGGTGGCGGGGTTGGCCGACGCCGTCACCGCGGCCTGCCGCGATGCTGGCCTCCAACCTGCGCGCGTCGTTGCAACCGTGCCGGGTTTCATAGACCGCGATTTCGACACGGTGCTGCACACCGCCAACATTCCCGAACTGAACGGCATCCGACTGGGTACAGAACTGGCATCAAGACTTGGCATCCCTGTCCGACTGGAGCGCGACGTCGTGCTGCAATTGCTGGGCGAAAGCGTTGCCGGCGCGGTAAAGCGGCAAAAGGAAGTGCTGGCGGTCTATCTCGGCACGGGCATCGGTGCGGCCTATCTCGGCAAGGACGGCATTTTCAGGGGTGGCGGCTGGGCGCTCGAAATCGGCCATATGCCGATCTATCGGCCCGACGAAAGCGGACCACCAAACCGGGTCGAGACCTATGCCTCGGGGGCAACGCTCGTCGAACTGGCGACGGATTACGATATCCCGGTGGCCGAGTTGTTTTCGGCGACCGGGCAGCCGCCGTCGCTGCGCGAATGGCTCGATGAGATCGTCTGGCAGCAGGCGGTGACCATCGCAACGGCAGCCGCTTTGTTTTCCCCGCAGACGATCCTGATCGGCGGCGGGATCGTCGACATGAAGTCCTATCCCCGCCAGACGCTCAAACAGCGCATCGCGGAGAGCCTGCCGCATTCGCTTCTTGTCCAGCCTCTGGACATACGCTGGGCGGCCCTGGGCTGGCAGGCGGCCATTCACGGCGCGGTACTGCTCGGCGCGGTATGATCGCTCTGGTCTGTCGGCGGAGGACTACTTGATCGTCTTGCCGTCCGCCCCAAATCGGTATGTCTTCCCCGGCTCCGGCGTCGCATAAAGCGTCGCGCCCGGCTCCGCGTCGTAGACGCCGAAAATACGCACGGTGATCAGTCCGGCCTTCTCGCAGTCGAGATAGAGGTTGGTGTCGGCGCCGAGATGTTCGGCGTGCACCACCGTTCCCTTCCAGGCGCCGGACTTTGGATCCACGGTCAGATGCTCCGGCCGCACGCCGATGGTCTTGGCCGTCTCGCCCAGCCGTGCGCCATCGATGAAGTTCATCTTCGGCGAGCCGATGAAGCCGGCGACAAATTCATTTGCCGGCGAATTGTAGAGCTCCATCGGTCCGCCGATCTGCTCGATCTTGCCGGCATTAAGCACAACGATCTTGTCGGCCAACGTCATCGCCTCGACCTGGTCGTGGGTGACGTAGATCATCGTCGCCTTCAGCCGGCGGTGCAGCTGCGCGATCTCCAGTCGCGTGTTGACGCGCAGGGCGGCATCGAGGTTCGACAGCGGCTCGTCGAACAGAAACAGCTTTGGCTCGCGCACAACGGCGCGGCCGATGGCGACGCGCTGGCGCTGGCCGCCCGACAGTTCGGCCGGCCGCCGCTCGAGATAAGGCTCCAACGACAGCATCGACGAGGCGATGCCGATGCGGCGCTCGATCTCCGGGGCGGGCGTGCCGGCCTGCTTCAGGCCAAGACCCATATTGTTCTTCACCGTCAAATGCGGATAGAGCGCGTAGGTCTGGAACACCATGGCGATGCCGCGTTTTGCCGGTGGCGTGGCGGACACATCGGCGCCGTCGATCACCACCCGGCCCGAGGTCGAATCCTCCAGCCCGGCAATGACCCTGAGCAAGGTCGACTTGCCGCAGCCCGACGGGCCGACGAAGACGACGAATTCGCCGTCGGTCACTTCGAGGTTGATGCCCTTCAGCACCTCGACCGGCCCGAAGGCCTTCTTCACATTCTCGATTACCAGCGAGCCCACGGCAGTCCTCCAAATTGATGAGTAGGCGCCAAGGCACCCCCCTCTGGCCTGCCGGCCATCTCCCCCTCAAGGGGGGAGATTAGCGGCTTCGACCAAGGCATTCTTCCTGCAAAGTCGGTGATTGGCGAAAGCAGACGCGACAGCTGATCTCCCCCCTTGAGGGGGAGATGGCCGGCAGGCCAGAGGGGGGCAGTGCCGGCCGCGACCCTCGAAAATAATCCATATGTCACAGACGCACCGCCTTTCCGCTGCGCACGCTCTCATCGGCGGCAAGGCAGACGGCGAGCGACTTCACTGCGTCGTCCATGTGGCGGGTCAGGTCGATGTCTTCCCGGATCGCCTTCAGCACAAAGGCCTGTTCGAGGTCGCAGAGGTCCTGATGGCCGGGTTCGCCTTCCATCGACAGCATCTCGTCCGGCCTGGCGAACTTGCCGTCCGCCCCGGTTGCCGCGCTGTGCAGGCGGATGGTCGAGGTCTTGGTGTGGGTGTCGATGTCGTCGGACTTCACACCTTCCTTCATCACGATCGACACGCAGCCATTGGGCGAGATCACGTCCTTCACGAAGAAGGCGGTTTCGGAAATCATCGGTCCCCAGGCAGCCTCGTACCAGCCGACCGAACCGTCATCGAACAGCACCTGCAGATGGCCGTAATTGTACATGGTCGGCGCGACCTCTTCGGTCAGCCGCAGCCCCATGCCACGCACCTCGACCGGCTTGGCGTCGGTGATCTGCAGCATCACGTCGAGATAGTGCACGCCGCAATCGACGATCGGCGAGGTCGTCTGCATCAGCTGCTTGTGCGTCTGCCAGGTAGGGCCTGACGATTGCTGGTTGAGGTTCATGCGGAACACGTAAGGGCCGCCGAGCTTGCGCGCCTCGGCGATCAACCGGACCCAGGAGGGGTGATGGCGCAGGATGTAGCCGATCACCAATTTCCTGCCGTTGGCTTTGGCTGCAGCAACAACGCGCTTGGCGTCGGCGACCGTCGTTGCCAGCGGCTTTTCGACGAAGACATGGCAGCCGGCCTCGAACGCCTTCACCGCATAGTCAGCGTGGCTGTCGGAATAAGTGGCGATGCAGGCAACGTCCGGCTTTTCGTCGCGCAATGCATCGTCGAAGGAGCGGCGGATACCATAGCCCGACAGCCCATTGGGCAGCGGCACGTCGGAGCGGTTGATCAGCGCCGCGATCTCGAAGCCCGGATTGTTATGATAGGCCAGCGCATGGCTGCGGCCCATATTGCCGAGGCCGGCGACGACGACGCGAAGAGGTTGAGCCATTTCAATTCGCCTTTTCTTGACTGCGGGCCGCGAGAGCCACCCTGACGTTCGGCCCATTCTCACTGGCGATCTGCAGGGCGGCCTCTTCGCTTTCGCAACGGGCCAGAAGCCCGAAGCCATATGTATCGACACCCTCTTTGATCAGAGAAGATCTCCGGTCATCCGGGATCGAATGGTCCAGATTGAGGGCCTCTTCGAATGCCTTGGATTGCTCGCTCGTCATTAGAGAATTGACTCGCCAGATGATGTGGCAATTGTATTCCTTCGGCCGGCGCTCCGGTCCAAGCCGCGTAAACCACACTGCGGCGTTCAGATAGAACTGCGGCCCCCAGGAAGACTTCTGAAGGTTCAGCACGCAGATCGTTTCCGGCCGCTCGCGATAGAAGTTTTTGGCACGAACGCCCCGGAATCCATAGCGGCTCGCGGTCTCTACGAGAGCCTGTACGATAGCCTCTTGCCCCCCGCTCACTTCACGGCTCCGGAGGTAATGCCGCGGATCAGCTGCCGCGAGAAGATGACGTAGAGGATCAGCACCGGCATGATCGCCAGCGACAGTGCCGCCAGGATGGCGTTCCAGTTGGTGACGAACTGACCGAGGAACAGCTGCGCGCCGAGCGTCACCGTCTTGGTTTCCTCCGACGGCGCCAGGATCAGCGGAAACCACAGATCGTTCCAGATCGGGATCATGGTGAAGACGGCGACTGTCGCCATCGAGGGCCGCACCAGCGGCAGCACCAGCCGGAAGAAGATGGTGTATTCCGACAGGCCGTCGATGCGGCCGGCGTTCTTCAAATCGTCGGACACCTGCTTCATGAATTCCGACAGGATGAAGACGGCCAGCGGCAGGCCTTGCGCGGTGTAGACCAGGATCAGCGCCGTCAACGTGTTGACCAGTCCGCTCGCCACCATCAATTGCAGGATGGCGACGGTGCCGAGCCGGATCGGGATCATGATGCCCAGCGCCAGATAGAGCCCCATCAGCGTGTTGCCGCGGAAGCGGTATTCCGACAGCGCGAACGCCGCCATGGCGCCAAACAGAAGCACGAAGAACAGCGAGGCGACGGTAACGACGAGGCTGTTCTGGAAATAGTGGATGAAGTCGCCCTGGCCGATCACGGTGGTGTAGCCGATCAGGTCGAAGGTCTTTGGCGTCGGAGGCGTCAGCGGCTCGCTGAAGATGCCGGCGCGCGATTTGAACGAGTTCATGATGACCAGGATCACCGGAAACAGCGCGATCACTGTGTAGGTCAACAGGATCGCGTGGGCGCCGATGGTGCGGGGCAGCGAACGGGTTGCGGTGCTCATTGGATGGTCTCCTGACGAGCTGTATTTCCAAGCAATGGTGCCAAGGCACCCCCCTCTGTCCTGCCGGACATCTCCCCCTCAAGGGGGGAGATTGGCAGCGTTGCCCTTGCCGTCCGCCTTGCAACGTTGGTGATTGGCGAAAGCAGCGATGACATCTGACCTCCCCCCTTGAGGGGGAGATGCCTGGCAAGGCAGAGGGGGGTGTTCAAGCTCGACATCTCGCCCCCTCAGAACTGGTAGCGACGCAGGCGCGTCTGGACGAGGAACAGGTAGACGCAGACGCCGCCGAGGATGATCAGGAACATCATCGTGGCGATCGCCGCGCCCATATTTGGGTCACCGACCTGCAGCTGGAAGCCGAAGAAGGCGCGGTAGAGGAAGGTGCCCAGAATATCGGTCGAATAGTTCGGCCCGGCGAGCGCGCCTTGCGCGGTGTAGATCAGGTCGAAGGCGTTGAAATTGCCGACGAAGGTCAGGATCGAGATGATGCCGATCGACGGCAGGATCAGCGGCAGCTTGATCTTCCAGAACTGCGACATGCCGGTGATGCCGTCGCATTCGGCGGCTTCGATCACCTCTTCGGGGATCGACAGCAGGGCAGCATAGATCAGCATCATCGGGATGCCGATGAACTGCCACACCGAGATCAGGCTGAGCGCGGTCAGCGCGTATTGTTCCTTGCCGAGCCATGGCGTGAAGAAGCTTTTCAGGCCGACTAGGTCCATCAGATGCGGCGCCACGCCCCACAGCGGCGACAGGATCAACTTCCAGGCGAAGCCGACAATGACGAAGGACAGGATCGTCGGCACGAAGATCGCCGTGCGGTAGAAGGCGGCGAATCTCAGCCTCGGGCTGGACAGCAAGGCCGCCAGCATGACGCCGATCGGGTTCTGCACCAGCATATGGATGATGAAGAACCAGACATTGTTCCTCAGCGCGTTCCAGAAATTGACCGACCAGTTGGGGTCGCCGAACAAGGTGCGGAAATTTTCGAAGCCGACGAACACCTGATGCTGCTCGATGTTGCGAAACAGCGACAGCTGCAGCGTGCCGGCCAGCGGCAGGATCATGATCGCCGTATAGACCAGCAGCGCCGGCGCCAGGAAGATGCCGATATGCCAGCGGAACGGTCGTTTCGGTCGTGTTTCTGCGGCCATGAGTGCGGTCCCCGCCGTCTCTCGGTTCCAAAAGGGTGTCGATGCCAGATGATGCCTCGATGCACGGCCCCGATGTCCTTGCCCGGCATGGGCAGGACGAAGGCCTGCGACTGGTCAGCTAGCCTTTCCCCACAGACAAGAGGGTAAGGCCGAGAGGCAGTGCCGACAATCGCAATCTGTAGATTGAAGGCCGGCCGGGCACGCGCCCGGCCGGTCTGTCTCTGAGCTCTTACTTGCCCGGCTTGTACCAGCTGTCGAGGCCGGTCTGCAGCTTCTTGGCGGCAGCTTCCGGCGTATCGGTGCCGTTGATGACGTTGGCCGATTCAACCCAGGTCTCGTTTTCCAGGTTCGGCGTGCCGCGCGACAAGATCTGGTAGGTCGAGCGGATCGTCGACTTGCACTTGTCGCGCCAGGAGACGAACTCCTGCGCCAGCGGGTCTTCCATCTTCACCGGGCTGGAGTTCAGGCTGAAGAAGCCCGGCAGGGCGTTGGCGTAGATGGTGGCGAAGTCCGGCGAGGCGACCCAGGACAGGAAGGTCTTGGCCGCATCGGCATTCTTCGACGCCGCATTCAGGCCCATGCCGATATCGGTATGGTCGGAGATGTAGCAGGTGTCGCCGGCCTTCTCGACCGGCGGCGGGAAGGCGCCCATCTTGAACTGCGCCTGGGTGTTGAACAGGCCGATTTCCCACGAGCCGGCCGGGTAGATGGCGGCGCGGCCGAGGGTGAACAGGTTCTGGCTGTCCGGGTAGGTCTGGGCTTCGAAGCCGTCGCCGAGATAGGGCTTCCATTTTGCCAGTTCGGCATAGGGCGCGACCCAGTCGGCGTCGGTCAGCTTCTGCTCGCCCTTGATGAGGGCTGCGCGGCCGTCTTCGCCTTTCCAGTAGTTGGGGCCGATGTTCTGGTAGCCCATGGTCGCGGCTTCCCAGAGGTCCTTGGTGCCCATCGCCATCGGGATGTAGGTGCCGTCGGCCTTGATCTTGTCGAGCGCGGCGAAGAACTCGTCACGCGTCGTCGGCACCTTGATGCCGAGCTTGTCGAAGGCGTCCTTGTTGTAGATGAAGCCGTGGATGACCGAGGCCATCGGCACGCAGAAGCTCGACTTGCCGTCGTCGGTCTGCCAGGCGGCCTTGGCGACCGGCGAGAAGTTCTCCATGCCGGGCAGTGCCGCGAGATCGGCGAGGTTGCCCTTCTTGAACAGTTCGAGCGACTTGTCGAACGGGCGGCAGGTGATCAGGTCGCCAGCCGAGCCGGCGGCAAGCTTGGCGCCGAGTGCCGCGTCATACTCGGTCGGAGCCGACGGTGCGAACACCACCTTGATGCCCGGGTTCTTGGCTTCGAAGGCTGGGATCAGCTTGTCCTTCCAGATGGCAAGGTCGTCGCCGCGCCAGCTTTCGATGTTGAGCGTTACGTCATCGGCGTGAGCCAACCCGGCGGTGCCGAGAATGCTGGTGCCGAGCAGCAGTGCCGTCAGTAGTTTCGTTGTCATGCTAGTCTCCCTGTTGACCTTTTTCAGGTTCGGTTTTGAGAACAGGGGCCTTCGCGCCCTTGTTCCCCTCGATCGCGGAAAGTGCTGGCCTGAGCTTCTGGCCGGTCCCTTCCAGTATCTTCTCGGCCACATCGGCGTTGGCGGCGCCGGCGGCGAGCAGAATGGCGGTTTTGACCACGCCGTCGCTCGCTTCGAGCAGGCGCGCGGCATCTTGCCTGTCGTGGCCGCTGATGGCGGCGACGATGCGTGCCGCGCGGTCGCGCAGCTTGATGTTGTCGGCGGTGAGATTGACCATGTAGCCGTCATGGACGTGGCCGAGATGGATGGCGGTCAGCGTCGACAGCATGTTGAGCGCGATCTTCTGGGCAGTGCCGGCGCCCATGCGCGTCGAGCCGGCAATCACCTCCGGCGGCGTTTCCAGCAGGATGGCGACATCGGCCAGATTGAGCAGCGGCGTGTCCCTGTTGTTGGCGATGGCGATGGTCGCCGCACCCCGGCCGCGCGCATCCTTCAGCGCCTGGACCGCATAGGGTGTCGAGCCGCTGGCCGAAATCGCGATCAGGCAGTCGCTCTTGCCGATGCCGGCGCCGGCAACAGCCGCCGAGGCTTCGTCGGTGTCGTCTTCCGGCCCGCCGGCCAGCGTCTTGAAGGCCTCGTCGCCGCCGGCAATCAGGATGACGATGCGCTCGCGCTTGATGCCGAACGTGCCGGGCAATTCCAGCGCGTCGGCCAGCGCCATCAGGCCGGAGCTACCGGCCGCCGCATAGGCAAGCTTGCCGCCGCCATTCAGCCGGCCGGCAATGATCTCGGCTGCGGCAGCGATGGCGGGAATGGCGTCGCGGACGGCCTTGGCGGCCTCGATCTGTGCATTGACCAAAGAAGAAAGGATGGTGTCCGGGGCCTGGATATCCAGTCCCTCGGCATTCCTGTGAAGCGCTTCGGTGCGCGGTTCGGCCATCCCTGTCCCTCCGATGAGGGAAACAATACCAAAAAAATACCACTTGTCCACACGCATTAACGGATTTGAGCGGCGGAAATCGCTGAGCCGGCGAATCTCCTAGGTTTTTCAATAAAATACGCCTTAATCTTTTTGAAACGGAAATTAATCCTTGGCTATTGGTATTTTATTGGTATTATCCGTCCGGAGGAGAAATCGCGTGAATTTCGTGCTCGGTATCGATGGCGGCGGCACCAGCTGCAGGGCAGCCCTTGCGACAGGCGATGGCGCTGTCATTGGCCTTGCCAAAAGTGGCGCTGCAAACATCCGCACCGATCTCACCGGCGCCAGGACACATATCGTCGAGGCGGCAAGGCAGGCCTTCATCGCCGCCGGGCAAGACCCGGATCTGATCCCGCAGACACCCGCCATTCTCGGCCTGGCCGGCGCCAATGTCGGCACCTACCGGCAGCAGCTCGAGGCAATCCTGCCGTTCAGCATCAGCCGCGTCGAGACCGACGCCGAGATCGCGCTCGAAGGCGCTGTTGGTTCGGGCGATGGCGCCATGGCCATCCTCGGCACCGGCACCGCCTATATGGCGCGCAAGGGCGGCACATCGCGCGCCATTGGCGGCTGGGGTTTCCAGGTCGGCGACCAGGGCAGCGGCGCCCGCATCGGCCGCGATCTCCTGGAACAGACGCTGCTTGCCCATGACGGCGTCCGACCGGGCTCGCCCTTGACCGACAGCATGATGGCCACCTTCCGTAACAATCCCGAAGACGTGGTCGAATTCACCACCAACGCCAAGCCCGGCGATTTCGGCGGCTTCGCGCCCAAAGTGTTCGAGCATGCCCAAAAGGGCGACAGCGTCGCCAACTGGATCGTCGACAAGGCGGTCGTCGATGTCGAGGCGTCGCTTGGCGCGCTCGACCTTTCGCACGATGCCCCGCTCTGCCTGCTCGGCGGGCTGGCGCCGCTTTATGCGCCGCGCCTTTCCCCGCGCTACCAGGCATTGCTGAAAGCACCGCTCGACGATGCGCTGGGCGGCGCCGTGCAGATGGCGGCCCGTATCTTCGCCAAAGCGGAGGCGGCGCGATGAGCGACGCCGCCGACCAGATCTTCGCCACCCTGAAGCAATCGTCGCAGAGCGGTGCGCCGCTCTATCTGCAGCTCAGGAAAAGCATCGAGGACGCCGTCAATCGCGGCCTGATCGGGCCGGGTGATGCCCTGCCCTCCGAACGCGACATCGCGACCAAGGCGGATATCTCGCGCGTCACCGTGCGCAAGGCGGTGCAGGATCTGGTCAAGGGCGGCATCCTTGTGCAGCGCCACGGTTCCGGCACTTTCGTCGCGCCGCGCATGGAGCGTGTCGAGCAGTCGCTGTCGCGGCTCACTTCTTTCACCGAAGACATGGCCCGGCGCGGCATGGCGGTGCGTTCGGCCTGGCTCGACCGCGGCCTTTACGCGCCCTCGCCCGACGAGATGATGGTGCTCGGCCTGTCCTCCAGCGAATTGGTGGCGCGCGTGTCGCGCCTGCGCATCGCTAACGACACGCCGCTGGCGATCGAGCGCGCCTCGCTGTCGGCCAGCGCGCTGCCCGATCCGGCGGGGATAGGCTCCTCTCTCTACGCGGCGCTGGAATTGACCGGCAACCGGCCGGTGCGGGCGGTGCAACGCATTTCCGCCGCCAATCTCGGCGATGCCGATGCGCGACTGCTTGAAGTGCCGCCGGGTGTTGCCGGCCTGCACATCGAACGCATTTCCTATCTGGCGAGCGGCAAGGTGATCGAATTCACCCGCTCCATCTACCGGGGCGACGCCTATGATTTCGTCGCCGAACTGCGGCTGACAGGGCCGAGCGAAGAGGGCCGACCATGATCCCCAACACCACTCATATGCGGCGCGAGATCGACGAGATTCCGGAAGCCGTCGCGCGCCTGCTCGACGGCTCGGCGGCGGTGCTGACCGAAGCCGGGCGCGGCATTCGCGAGCGCGATCCGAGCTTCATCGTCACCGTCGCGCGCGGCTCGTCCGACCATGCGGCCACCTTCATGAAATATGCCGTCGAGTTGACCGCCGGTCTCGCCGTCGCGTCGGTCGGCCCGTCCATCGCCTCGATCTACGGCGCCAAGCTCAAGCTTGCCGGTTCGGCTTGCCTCGCCATCTCGCAGTCGGGCAAGAGCCCCGACATCGTTACCATGGCCGAAACGGCGCGGGCCGGCGGATCGCTCACCGTTGCGATCACCAACACCGCCGATTCGCCGCTGGCGCGCGCCTCGGATTTTGCGATCGACATCCTGGCCGGGCCTGAACGCAGCGTCGCGGCGACGAAAACCTTCGTCAATTCGGCGGTCGCCGGCCTCGCGCTGATGGCGCATTGCACCGGCGACGACAAGCTGCTGGCCGCCCTTGCCCGCCTGCCCGAACATTTCAGCAAGGCGATCGCCTGCGACTGGATGGCATTGGCCGGTGCATTGGAGACGCCGCAGTCGCTGTTCATCCTTGGCCGCGGCCCGTCCGCGGCGATGGCCAACGAGGCAGCACTGAAATTCAAGGAGACCTGCGGCATGCATGCCGAGGCCTATAGTGCCGCCGAAGTCATGCACGGCCCGCTGGCGCTGGTCGGGCCGGGCTTCCCGGTGCTGGCGCTGGCCGCCCGCGATGCCTCCGAGCCGTCCGTGGCCGAGGCCGCCGACAACCTTGCCGGCAAGGGCGCCACCGTTTTTGTAACCTCGGACAAAGCCAAGAGCGCCGCACGGCTGCCGCATGTCGCCACCGGTCATCCCTTGACCGACCCGCTGACGCTGATCGTGTCCTTCTACGGTTTCGTCGAGGCCTTCGCCCGCCATCGCGGCCTCGATCCCGATGTGCCGCGCAATCTGCGCAAGGTGACGGAAACCGTATGAGCGACCGTTTTGCCCTGACTGGCGCCCGCATTTTCGACGGCGACGACTGGCACGACAATGCCGCCCTTATTGTGCATGGCGGTTTGGTCGAGGCCATTGTCTCCGACGGCGCCATTCCGTCCGGGGTTGTCCGCATCGACACCGGCGGCGGCATGCTTGCGCCGGGCTTCGTCGACCTGCAGGTCAATGGCGGCGGCGGCGTCATGCTCAACGACCATCCCGATGTCGCCTCGCTCGCAACCATCTGCCGGGCGCATGCGCCATTCGGCACCACGGCGCTTCTGGTGACGCTGATCACCGACACGCCTGAGATCACCGCCGCGGCCATTACCGCCGGCACCGAGGCGGCACGGCAGAAGCTGCCGGGATTTCTGGGCCTGCATCTCGAAGGGCCGCATCTCTCGATCGCCCGCAAGGGCGCGCATGATCCGGCGCTGATCCGGCCAATGACGGATGCGGATGAGGCGGCCCTGATCGCGGCGCGGAAAAACCTGCCGGTGCTGCTGACGACGATTGCGCCTGAATCCGTCGAGCCTGCCCGCGTCGCGGCCTTGGCCAAGGCTGGCGTGATTGTCAGCCTCGGCCATTCCGACTCCGGTTACGCCACGGCCAGAGCCTTTGCCGACGCCGGCGCCAGCGTGGTCACGCACCTGTTCAACGCCATGAGCCAGATCGGCAACCGCGAGCCGGGACTGGCCGGTGCGGCCATCGACATTGGCGGCCTCTCGGCCGGCATCATCGCCGACGGCATCCATGTCGATCCCGCCACCATGGCAATCGCGCTGCGCGCCAAGCAGGGACCGGGCAGGATCGTGCTGGTCACCGACGCCATGGCGACGATCGGTACCGACATGACCTCGTTCACCCTCAACGGCCGCATCATCTATCGCAAGGACGGCAGCCTGCGGCTTGCCGACGGCACGCTGGCCGGTGCCGATCTCGATATGATCTCGGCCGTCCGCTATGTGCACCGGGTCGTCGGGCTGGACCTGTCGGAAGCGCTGCGCATGGCCTCGCTCTATCCGGCGCAAGCGGTCGGCCAGGCGCACCGGCTCGGCCGCTTCGCCAACGGCACCGCAGCCGATATCGTCGCTCTGTCGGACGATCTCGACGTCAACGGCGTGTGGATCGGCGGCGACAGGGTTTTTGCACGCGGGGGAAGTCCGCGCTAATTCCAGGTTCGCCGTTTCTCCGAAACGGTGAACCGCGATTGAGTCCCGCCCATGCATGATGTCGATTGCGTTGTTGCCGGGGCGGGTGTGGTCGGCCTCGCCATTGCTCGCGCGCTGGCGCTGTCTGGCCGCGAGGTGCTGGTGGTCGAGAAGGCCAATGCCATCGGCACGGGCACCAGTTCGCGCAATTCGGAAGTCATCCATGCCGGGCTCCACTATGCGCCAGGCAGCCTGAAGGCCCGGCTGTGCGTCGAGGGACGCGAGTTGCTCTATGCCTATTGCCGCGAGCACGGCGTCGCCCACCGCCGCACCGGCAAGCTGATCGTTGCCGTCGAACCCGACCAGTTGGACAGGCTGCAGGCGATCCAGGCCAATGCGCGGATCTGCGGGGTTGGCGATCTCGTGCTTTTGACACGCGAAGAGGTTGAAAGCCTGGAACCCGCACTGACCTGCGCCGGCGCGTTGTTGTCGCCGTCGACCGGCGTCGTCGACAGCCAAGCGCTGATGCTGTCGCTGCGCGGCGACGCGGAAGGGGCCGGCGCCTCCTTCGCCATGCACACCACGGTCTCCGACGCAACCATCGAAGCCGACGGAATCCGGATCGATACGCGCGATGCCGATGGCGAGCGTTTCGCGCTGAAAGCCGGCGCCTTCGTCAACGCCGCCGGCCTCGATGCCCAGGCCTTGACCGGCCGCATCGAAGGTTTTCCGCAAGACCTTGTTCCGCCCCGATGGCTGGCGCGGGGCAACTATTTCGCGCTGTCCGGCAGCTCGCCCTTTTCGCGGCTGATCTATCCGGTGCCGGTCCATGGCGGCCTCGGCGTGCACCTGACCCTCGACATGTCTGGGAGCGCACGCTTTGGCCCGGACGTCGAATGGATCGACCACATTGACTATACCGTTGATCCGGCTCGAGGCGTTGCCTTCTATGACGAAATCCGGCGCTACTGGCCCGGCCTAGCGGACGGCGCCCTGCAACCAGCCTATGCCGGTGTCAGGCCAAAACTGTCCGGTCCGGGCCAACCAGTCGCCGATTTCATCATCCAGGGCCCGGCCGACCATGGCGCTGGGCCGATCGTCAATCTGTTCGGCATCGAGAGCCCCGGCCTGACGGCAAGCCTGGCGATCGCTGACCATGTCGTGGAGCTGCTCAGCCTGGAATGACGGGGCTGGTGCCATCTCAAGCCATGAAACCTTTTGATTTTGAGGCCGTTGTCGGGGCGTATGTCCGAGGCGAAACCCAAATCGAAACCGACCGACGGCATCAGACCGAGCGATGCCCCGAAGTCGCGCCGGGAAAAGCCGTCACGACAAAAGCCGCGCGACCGACGAACGGGCGAGGAGAAGCCGCGCGAAAAGAAGCCAACGCGCGCCGACGCGGCGCCGGAGGTCGACGGCCAGGCGGGGCCGCCGCCGGAAGCTATCGAACCCGATCCGCAGCTGACGCCCGAAGAGGCCGAGCAGGCACGCAAGAAATACCTGCTGCGGCGTTTCTGGATCAGCGCGCGCGGCTACTGGAGCCGGCGCGGCGACCGGCTCGCCTGGCCATTCACGATCGGAGTGCTGCTGCTGATCTGCATCAACATCGGTTTCCAGTATGGCATCAATGTCTGGAACCGCTCGATGTTCGATGCCCTCGAGCAGCGCAACGCCCGCACAGTCTATTTCCTCAGCGCCGTATTCGTGCCGCTGGTGATCTGCAGCGGCAGCCTTGTCGTCGCGCAGGTCTACCTGCGCATGACGATCCAGCGCCGCTGGCGTTCCTGGCTGACGACCGGGGTCGTCGCGCGCTGGCTGGCAAACGGCCGCTACTACCAGCTGAACCTCGTGGGCGGCGACCACCAGAACCCCGAGGCCCGCATGACCGAGGATCTGCGCATCGCCACCGAGTCGCCGGTCGATTTCATCGCCGGCGTCCTCAACGCGTTCCTGTCGGCCTCGACCTTCATTGTCGTGCTGTGGACCATCGGCGGCGCGCTCACCCTGACGATCGGCGGCGAGAGCATCACCGTTCCCGGCTTCCTGGTCATCACTGCGATCATCTATGCCGCCATCACCTCGACCTCGATGGTGGTCATCGGCCGCAATTTCGTCCAACTCTCCGAGCGGAAGAACCAGGCGGAGGCCGAACTGCGCTACACGCTGACGCGCGTGCGCGAAAACGGCGAGAGCATCGCCTTGCTGGGCGGCGAGGAGGAGGAGCGCGGCGGCATCGACAGGAATTTCGGCCATGTTCTGAGGCAGTGGGCGCTGCTAACCGGACAGCACATGCGCACGGCGGCGGTGTCGCAGGGATCGAGCCTGTTTGCGCCGGTCGTGCCGATCCTGCTGTGCTCGCCAAAATTCCTCGAAGGCTCGATGACGCTTGGCGAGGTGATGCAGGCGGCGTCTGCCTTTGGCATCGTGCAAGGCGCGTTCGGCTGGCTGGTCGACAACTATCCGCGTCTCGCCGACTGGAACGCCTCCGCGCGGCGCATTGCCTCGCTGATGATGTCGCTCGACGGGCTCGAGCGCGCCGAGCAGAGCGATGCGCTCGGACGCATCAACCGGGGCGAAACCGAAGACGGCGCCATCCTCAGCCTCGACAATCTTTCCGTGACACTCGACGACGGCACCTCCGTGGTCAAGGAAACAAAGGTTGAGATCGAGCCGGGCGAGCGGGTGCTGGTGGCCGGCGAATCTGGTTCAGGCAAGTCGACGCTGGTGCGGGCCGTTGCGGGCCTATGGCCATGGGGCGGCGGCAACGTCAATTTCCACGCCGACAGGCGCCTGTTCATGCTGCCGCAACGCCCCTACATCCCCACCGGCACGCTTCGCCGCGCGGTCGCCTATCCCGCGGCGGCGGACAAGTGGACGATCAAGCAGATCAAGGCTGCCCTCAACAAGGTGGGGCTCGGCTATCTCACCGACAGGATCAGGGAAGACGCACCATGGGACCAGACGCTGTCGGGTGGCGAGAAGCAACGCCTCGCCTTCGCGCGCCTGCTGCTGCATCGCCCCGATATCGTGGTGCTGGATGAAGCGACCTCGGCGCTCGACGAGAAGAGCCAGGACACGATGATGGTGACGGTGATCCGCGAACTGCCTGATGTCACCATCATCAGCGTGGCGCACCGCGCGGAGCTGGAAGCCTTCCATAGCCGCAAGATCACCCTGGAGCGGCGTGAGGGCGGCGCCAAACTCGTCAGCGATGTCGACCTCATTCCGCGCAAGCGCAAACGCAGCTTGCTTAATCGCGCTCTGTGGGGTTCCGGCACGCGGATCGAGCGGCCTCGCAAGTAAGGCGACACGGCCGAACCGCGAACAGATGACCTATTTAGCCGGCTTCCGATCAGCCGTAGAGGCCTTTGTAGGTGTCGCGCAACAGGTTCTTCTGCACCTTGCCCATCGTGTTGCGCGGCAATTCATCGACGAAGATCACCTGCTTCGGGTGCTTGTATTTCGCCAGCCGGCCGGCAATGGCGCCAACAATCTCGGCGCCGGTAATCTGCGACGCCGACGCCCGCACCACGACAGCGGTAACGCCTTCGCCGAAATCGGGATGGGCAATGCCGATGACCGCACTTTCCGAGACGCCGGCAAGCGCGTCGATCTCGCTCTCGATCTCCTTCGGGTAGATGTTGTAGCCGCCCGATATGATCAGGTCCTTGCCGCGGCCGACAATGTGGACATAGCCATCGGCGTCGATGATGCCGAGATCGCCAGTGATGAAGAAGCCGTCGCTGCGGAATTCCGCTTTGGTTTTCTCCGGCATGCGCCAATAGCCGCAAAAGACATTCGGCCCCTTGACCTCGATCATGCCGGCCTCGCCCCGGGCAAGGGCAGCACCGCTGTCCGGATCGGCGACGCGCAGCGAAACGCCGGGCAGCGGGAAACCGACCGTGCCGGCCCGGCGCTCGCCCTCATAGGGGTTCGACGTGTTCATGTTGGTCTCGGTCATGCCGTAGCGCTCGAGGATCGCGTGGCCGGTCAGTTCGCGCCAGGCCTTGTGCGTTTCGGCAAGCAGCGGCGCCGAGCCGGAAATGAACAGGCGGATGTTTTTCGCAGCCTGGGCGTCCAGTCCCTCCTGCTGCAACAGCCTGGTATAGAAGGTCGGCACGCCCATCAGCACCGTGGCGCGCGGCAACAGCGAGACGATACGGCTCGCGTCGAATTTCTGCTCGAACAACATTGAGGCGCCGGCCATCAGGGTGACGTTGGTGGCGACGAACAGGCCGTGCGTGTGGAAGATCGGCAGCGCGTGGATCAGCACGTCTTCCCCAGTGAAGCGCCATTGCTCGACCAGCACGCGCGCATTGGAGGCCAGGTTTTCGTGGCTGAGCATGGCGCCCTTCGAGCGGCCGGTGGTGCCCGATGTGTAGAGGATCGCCGCCAGATCGTCGGGCCCGCGCGCCACATCGTCGAAATTCGGCGGCTGCTGCGCGCCATAATCGGTCAGCGAGCCTTCGCCATTGCGGCCAAGCGTGGCGGTGACGGCGCCTGACGCCTGCGCCAACGGGGCGATGTCGCCTGCCCGCGCCGGGTCACAGACGACCAGCCGCGGCTCGGCATCGCCGAAGAAATAGCCGAGCTCCGTCAGCGTGTAGGCGGTGTTGAGCGGCAGGAAGACCGCGCCGGCGCGAAGGCAGGCGAGGTAAAGGAAAATGCAATCGGGGCTTTTTTCAACCTGCACCGCGACGCGGTCGCCCGGCTCGACACCGAAATGCTTCAGCGCCTGTGCTAATTGCGCCGACCGCGCCAGCATGTCGCCATAGCGGATCGAGCGTCCGTCATCGGTCTCCATCAGGGTGCGCTCGGGCGCTGATATGCTGTCGCGAAAGGCGTCGAACAGGTGATTGCTCATGCGTCTTCCCTAGCGCATGGCCTCGAAAAAAAACAACCGCTTTTGGGAAAACCGCAGCAAGCGGATTTCGGATCGAAACGGAAGTGATGCTATCTGCGGCCGCGGAGCGCCTTGCCGACCCGGTGATCGCCACTTTCGTTGAAGCGCTCCATGCACATAGCTGCCGTCAGACGGTAGTGGTTGAGCAAGGCTTCGACGGCGCCATCGGCATCGCCATCCACGGCGCGCTCGGCGATCAGGCGATGCTCGCCGATTTCGTCGCGCTCGGCCCCCTCTTGGGAGATCAGCCGGTAGCGCGAGGCCTGATCGGAAAGCTGATCGCAAAAGCCGGTCAGCCAATGCGACCGGCAGCCCGCGATCAGTGCCCGATGGAAAGCGCGATGCAGCCTTTCCCATTCCGGATTGTTCGAGGACGGATCCTCCGGCAAACGGCGCTGTGCGCGCGCCAGGCGGTGCAAGGCCAGCACCAGCTGCTCTTCCCATTCACCGGTGCGGTTGGCAATGGATTCACGCAGTGCCCGCTCTTCCAGCCAGCAGCGGGTGCGCGTCAATTCCTCGAGGTCCGGGGCACTGACCGGCATGATGAAGAAACCGCGCTGGTCGTGGCGGCCGAGCAGGCCTTCCGAAGCAAGCCGGTTAAGAGCCTCGCGAACCGGTGAGGCACCGGCGCCGTAACGGGAAACCACCCATTCGACACGCAGCTTGCTTTCACTTTCAAACACGCCGCGCAGGAGATCGTCGCGAAGCTGTTGATAGACCGTACTGGCGAGCGTGCTCTTGGCCCCCGCGCTTTCGCTCATATCGGCAGATCCGTAGGTCAATATGGCTCCTATCGCTCTCCCATGCTCCGCCAGCCCGCTCGCGAAGCAAACGATTCGCCCGTACTTGTACTATATGCCTCGAGGCATCCATGGCTCAAGGGGAAGATCACGATATTCGACTTAAAGAGGAAGGTTTGCACATCTTACTCGGGGGAAGTAACGAATATCGTGAAAAACTTGTTCTTGTGAAGAAACTTTGCCCCATGGTGCGGCTCGCGTCTTCGCGACATGGTTGTAAGGTCAGGAGTACGGGTAATTTTTTCTTAACGCGCGTCAGGTTGCCGAACTGGCCGCTCCCGCGACGAGGATACTTCCGACATTCGTCAACTAGATTTTGGCTGCCTAATGTAGTGTCAGATGTGGTGATCGTGTCGCCCGCCGTGATGGTCCGACCTGTCGACTGGCGCAAAGATCAGGCCGAGAGACCAGTCCAAGAGATCAGAACCGTCGGCATTTGTCTTGAGGCCGATGTCAGCCGGCAGCCCGGTCGGCCGCGGTTCGGATGGCTTCGATATTGGCCCGGTAGGCTTCAACGCTGCCGCCCTTGAAGATGGCGGCGCCCGCCACCAGCACGTCGGCGCCGGCTGATGTGACCAGGGGAGCTGTCTCCGGCGACACGCCGCCGTCAATCTCGATGCGGATCGGCCGGTTGCCGATCAGCGCCTTGACCCGCTTGACCTTGTCGATCATGGCCGGGATGAAGGCCTGGCCGCCAAAGCCCGGATTGACGGTCATGATCAGGATCAGGTCGAGCCGGTCGAGCACATATTCGATCGCGCTTTCCGGTGTCGCCGGATTGAGCGACACGCCAGCCCTCTTGCCGAGACCCTTGATGGTCTGCAGCGAACGGTCGAGATGCGGTCCGGCCTCCGCATGCACGGTCATGCCGTCACAGCCGGCGTCGGCAAAGGCGGCCAGATAGGGATCGGCCGGCGCAATCATCAGATGGCAGTCGAAGAAGGCCTTGGTGCGGTTGCGGATGGCCTTGATCACTGGCGGGCCGAAGGTGATGTTGGGCACGAAATGCCCGTCCATGACATCGAGATGGATCCAGTCGGCGCCGGCTGCGGCCACCGCCTCGACCTCGTCGCCGAGCTTCGAGAAATCCGACGCCAGCACCGATGGCGCGATCAGGGTCTTCCTGCTCATGATGCAGCCCTTTTTGGGCGCCCTGTTTGCGGGCGCTATCTGACGATTGCCTAGACCATGATCCCGAAAAGGGAAAGTCGCTATTTGCTGCGCCGGCAGCGGCCCCTCGGATGCTTCGCCTGCCGGTGCGCGATTCTTGTGATCGAGCAGGTCCGGCGCCCGCAGGCAGCGTGCCCGCTGGCGCCATGGTCATCGCCGGCTGGCCCCATCGTGACCCTGTGGCCAGGCTGATGGGGCGCTTATATCCAGAAGAGAGCTGACGGTGTCGCCACGAAGCGCTTCGCCAGGCCACCAGGGCAATGGATGGCCCAGAACAGGGGTTACCACCATGTACAAGCATATTCTCATCGCCACCGACGGATCGGAACTCGCCGGCAAGGGCGTTGCTCACGGGCTGACGCTGGCCAACAGCCTTGCGGCCACCGTCACCTTCGTCAATGTCTCCGAGCCGTTCCCGGTCCTGGCCTGGGGTGGCGCTGTCGCCGGGTTCGCGGCCGGCGACGAACTGGTCAATTATGAGGAAAATGCCCGCCGCTATGCCACCGACGTGCTCGACCGCTGCAAGGCCTCGGCCGACGAACTCGGCGTGCCGGCAAAGACGTTGCACATCGAAAACAAGACGCCCGCCGAGGGCATCCTCGATGTCGCCCGCACGGAAGCCTGCGATCTGATCGTCATGGCCTCGCATGGTCGCCGGGGCCTCGGCCGCCTGCTGCTCGGCAGCCAGACCGCCGAAGTGCTGTCGCTGACGGAGACACCGGTTCTGGTGGTGCGCTAGGGTCGATCGCGCCGGCCGTTTATTGAGCTGGTACCCCGGGAAGCGCCGAACCTGGCAAGGCGGGAAGCGGCGAACCCGGTTGCTGCTGCCGGGCAAACATCAGCCGCGTCTTCGTGTCGGCCATCGTTGGCGACAGGCTGCGCTGGATCAGCGCTTCGACATGGTCGTTGCGTTGCCTGGCGCTGTCGGCCCCCATCACCACCACGATCAGATGCCGGCCGTCAGCATTGTAGGAGGTTACGATGTTGTAGCCGGAGGCCCTGATGTAGCCGGTCTTGATGCCGTCGACGCCGCGTACCCGGCCAAGCATGTCATTGTGGCCGCGCACCAGCCGGCCGCGGAACATGAAGTCGCTTTCGGAGAAATAGTGGAAGTGCTGCGGGAAGCGGTTACGCAGCGCCATACCCAGCACCGCCATGTCGCGCGCGCTCGTCACCTGGCCGTCGTCAGGCAGGCCGCAGGCGTTTTGAAAATTGGTGCTGGTCATGCCGAGCTGGCGCGCCTTGGCGGTCATCATGGCGGCGAACTGCTCCTCTGAGCCGCCGAGATATTCGCCGACCGCCACCGCCACGTCATTGGCCGATTTCACCACCATCGCGCGGATGGCCGAATCGACGTCGATCGTTTCGCCACGCCGGAAGCGCAACTTCGTCGGCGGCTGCCTTGCGGCGTTGTCGGAAACCGGGATCTGCGTTTCCTTGCTGACGCGGCCGCTTTCCAGCGCCTCGAACAGCAGATAGAGCGTCATCATCTTGGTCAGCGACGCCGGATAGCGTCGCGCCGTCGAACTGACCTCGAACAGCGTCTTGCCGCTGGCGGCATCGACGACGATCGCCGCATATTTTTGCTGTGGCGCGGGCACCGCCAGTACGCTGTCGGGCGGCGGCGCAGTGCTGCAGCCGGCAACGAAGACGAACAGCAGCAAGGCTGCGACAAATCTCTGGATGAGGGAGGGGAAATGGAAGTCGGGCAAGGTAAGTCCGGCGTTGCTGAGAGGGCCGGAACCTAGCCTAACCCATTGGCCGCGTCCATTTGGTTAACGCACAAGGCTGGTTTTCCTCTCCCCGAAAACGCCTGTTTCCTGTCCTGTTTTGCCTGCGGGGTCGCGCTGCTGCTATAGAGGCGGCAATTGCGTGGGGGATTTGACAATGACCGGTGACATCGGCGCGGTTGCGCCATCTCTTATCAGGGCTTCGCTCAGCCGCACCGGCAAATGGGCCGGCAGCGTCGCTTTCATCGGCGGGGCGGCCTCCGACATCCTCAATCCGCTGGCGCCGTTCGCCGCCTATATCGCGCTGGTCGCCTCGGTTGCTGCCGCCATCATCGCCATCGCCATTGTTCTGCGGCTGGTGCTGGCCGCCAAGGCTTTGCCGGCGCTGATCTTTGCGACCACTGCTGCGGCGGTTGCCGGCGGCGTCTACGGCCTTCAGCAACAGACCAATTCGCAGAACGGGATCATCGCCGGCCTGGTGCCGGCCATCGCGCAACTGCAGCAGCAGATGGGCATCGTCTCGGCCAGGGTGGCCAAAATCGAGCAGACGGTGACTGAGACCCAGCAGACGGTCGACCAGGTCAAGCAGTCGACCGACGCGGTGGCGAAAAAGGCAGAGGAGATTGCGTCGAACCAGCAGCAGCAGACCGAGCAGGGCGCGCAGACGCAAAAGACCGTCGATCAGGTCAAGCAGACCACCGAAACGCTCGCTGCCGGTCAGCAGAAACAGGCCGAGCAGGCCGACAAGCTGCAGGTGACGACCGAGCAGATCGCTGCCTCGATCGACACCATCGCCAAGGGTTTTGCTGCATTGGCTGCGCAAGGTGGAGCGATCGCCGAGCCGAAGCGGCCCGACGAATTCTACCACAATGCCCGCGTCTACGAGCTGTCCGGCGACATGCTGAACGCCCGGCGCTCCTATCTCGCCTTTGCCGGCTTCGACGTCGACGCCGTCGATCCCTACACGCGCTTTGCCACGCTGCTGCGCGTGCAGGACGGCAAGGCCGGCGCCCGCGAAGTGTTCGGCCAGCTTGCCGACAAGGCCAAGGCATTGTCGATCAAGCTGGTCCATATCCTGCAGTTCGACGATGCTCAGCGCCTCGACAAGCTCAATGCCTTCATCGCGGCCAATCCGGATTTTGCGTCGGCCTATTATCTGCTCGCGCAGGAGTTCTCCGAAGATCGCCTCGGCGTCCAGTCGCTGTCCGACAAGCGCAGCGAGGCTGAGGCGCTGACCAAGTTCGTCTCCTATGAAAAGGATGGCGGGCTGCTCAAATATTTCGTCGACCAGACGCAGCTCGCCGACTGGCTCGACCGCAGCCGCAGCCGGCTGACAGCCCTTGGCGACGTGCTTGACCCCAGCCGCTTTGCCCCGTCGCTGACGCCGATGCGCTCCAATGCCGGCTGGACGATCTCCATCTCGCTGCCCGAGGCGGCGACGGGCATTTCCTGGCGCCTGGGTGAATCCGGTCCGTTCACCGACACCGGGCTGATGGCAATGAACGACCAGCGCACAGGCAAGCCGATGCCCAATCCGAGCTTCGAATTGCCCGACAGCACCACGGCTACCACCATCGGGGTAAAATATCTCGATCTCAGGGGCCGCGAGACCGGGCCGTTCAACATAAGTTTCGATCCGGAAGCCGCGCTCCAGCAGGGCAACAAGCAGATTCTCGACCAGTTCTGGACGTCGTGGATCGCCTTCGATGCCAGCGGCAATCACGGCCTCGTCTATTTCTCGCAGATGCTGTCGTACCGTTGCGGCATCAAGGAGGTGCGCTACAGCCTGAA
This sequence comes from Mesorhizobium neociceri, assembly GCF_013520985.1. GTDB lineage: Bacteria > Pseudomonadota > Alphaproteobacteria > Rhizobiales > Rhizobiaceae > Mesorhizobium > Mesorhizobium neociceri. The sequence goes on from NZ_JACDTY010000002.1 coordinate 487,198, forward strand.
CGGCACGGCGCTCGACAAGGAGATCAAGATGCCGCCTTGCGACAAGAAGGATCCCTACGCCATCCCTTATGACTACCAGCCTTATTTCAAGGTTGCCGACAGCGTGACCTCAATGGCGGTGCAGGTCACCTACACCGACGGCACCAAGTCGCCGGTCAGAGAATACAAGCGGCAGTAGCACCCGCGCTCCCGGCGGAGGGTGGAACTGGTCTGATGCAAAATGCCGGAAGCTGTGCTTGCGCATCTATCGCGGAGCGGGTTTGTTCGCTGCCATCAGAATCAGCAGGTGCGCGGGTGGATACGGTCACGATCAAGGCAAAAGGCATCTCGGTCACGCTCGACCTCACGGTCGGCCATATCGCCGACGTGACGGTCGACAGCGATGGCCGGCAGCTGAAGCCGCTGCACCGCGCGCCATGGGTCGATGCCGGCGAAACGCTGTCGCCGGACCTGCCTGAAGGCACGGTGCGGCTGTCGGGCGATTTCCTCTGCGCGCCGTTTTCGGCCAGCGATATCGAGGCCGCGCCGCTGCATGGCTGGCCGGCCAACAGCGGCTGGGATGTCGTCTCCAATGAGGCAACATCAGACGGCTGGCGGGCTGTGTTCCGGTTGCGCCGCACGGTCATGGGCGCCACGGTCGACAAGATATTCACGCTTCGTAACAGTCATCCCTTCCTCTATCAGGAGCATGTCTTTTCCGGCGGCTCGGGTGCGGTGTCCGCCGCCCATCATCCGATGACGGCGATGCGCGATGGCGGCCGGCTGGCCTTTTCGCCCAAGCGCTTTGCCGCGACGCTGGACACATCGCTGGAGCCCGATCCGGCCCGCGGCCGCTTCCGGCTTGCCTATCCCGCGCGCACCGCCGATCTGGCACGCTTTCCGGCCACCGGCGGCGGCACGCTCGATCTCACCGACTACCGGATGGAAGATCAGCGCGAGGACTTCATCACCATGGTCGAGGCCGATCATGGCGGTCCGGGCTGGACCGCCCTGGCGCGGCGGGCCGAGCAGGATCTGGTGCTGGTGTTGAAGAACCCGACGGAGCTGCCGGTCACCATGCTGTGGTTCAGCAATGGCGGCCGCGATTACGCGCCGTGGAGCGGCCGCCATCGCGGCGTGCTCGGCATCGAGGATGGCCGCGCCGCCGTCGGCCACGCCGCGTCGATCGGCGACAACTGGTTGAAGCGCGAAGGCGTGGCAACTGCTTTCACGCTCGGCGGCGAAGTCTCCTTCCGCCATGTGATCGGCGCGCTGCCGCAGGCGGATGGCGAGCCGCCGCGCGATCTCGCTACGGCGTCGGGTCACATGCGTCTCACCGGAGCCGACGGTTCGACCCGCGACGTCGCCTTCGACAGCGATTTCCTGCGCGTCTGAGCAGCAGGGTTGCGACAGCCTCTTTCTCCCCGTTTACGGGGAGAAAGCCCGGCAGGGCAATGAGGGGCAGCGCTGGCCTCAGCAATTGGCCTTCCCCCAGGCGGCGCAAATCCCGGTTTGAAATTTCCACCAACAGCCGCCAAGATGCGGGCTGAAACCGTCCGGCTGCCAAAAAGGCTCTCATGTCCGAAATCGCCCACCTCGCCGCCACCATCTTCAAGCGCGCCGGCAAGGCGAAGCGCTTCATCGTCGCCATTGCCGGGCCGCCCGGCTCCGGCAAGTCGACGCTGTCGGCCGGCCTGCATGATCTGTTGCCGGAGGGCGCCTCGGAAGTCGTGCCGATGGACGGATTTCACTATGACGACATCGTGCTCAACCAGCGCGGTCTGCGGCCAAGAAAAGGCGCGCCCGAAACCTTCGATTTCGCCGGTTTTGAAACGCTGTTGAAGCGCATCCGTTCGGGCGAACCCGACATCGCCATTCCGGTCTTCGATCGCAGCATGGAATTGTCGCGCGCCGCAGCCGCCATTGTCGCCGCCGAGACCAAATTCATCCTGGTCGAGGGCAATTACCTGTTGCTCGACGAGGAACCGTGGGCGCGGCTGGCACCGTTGTTCGACTTCACCATCTTTGTCGATGTGCCGCGTAGCGAACTCGAGCGCCGCCTTTTGGTGCGCTGGCACGAGCATGGCCGCTCCGACGAAGACGCCCGCGCCTGGATCGCCTCCAACGACATGCCCAACATCGACCGCGTGCTTGGCCGTCGGCGTTCCGCCGACCTGGTTGTGGGCGATCCCGCTTAATTCTCAGCAATTCCGAACGGGAACCTTAAGACTTTCAGGTCGTTATCGCTCTGGATCAAATAAGCAGAGCATGATGTCGTCCGAAAACCGCTTCACACTTTTCGGCATCGTGCCCTAAGGCAATTTAGCCACAGAGGGATTTCGTCCGATGGCAACCAAGGCAAGAAAACCCGCAGCCAAATCCAAGGCCACGTCAGCCAAAGCCACGCAGGCAAAGGCAGGCGCCGGCCCCGCAATCGCCGCGCGCTCCAGGGATGCAAAGCCGGCTTTCGGCAAGGCGGCGCCGAAAAAGGTGGTGCCGACTGCAACAGCAAAGGTGGCGGCAAAACCGGCCAAGGCCAGGAAGCCGGCAGGCAGTTCGGCAGGCACCATGCGTACGGTCGCCAATGTCGCCGCCGGCGCGGTTGTCGCCACGGCCAGGGGCGCGGCCTCGCTCGCTGCGTCTGTCATGGGCAGAGGCGGCTCCAAGGCCAAAGCCAAGGCAAAGTAGTCCAACTGCTTTCGGGCGGCCTTAAGTCGACCGGCTTCAGCCCTTGGCGGGGATGGTGAGGCCGCGTTGCACCGCAGGCCGCGCCAGGCCGCGTTCCAGCCATGCCGCGACGGTGGGGAAATCGTCGAAGCCGACGAGTTCGCGCGCTTCGTAGAAGCCGATCAGATTGCGTACCCAGCCCAGCATCGAAATGTCGGCGATGGTGAAATCGTCATCCATGATCCAGCGGCGGCCCTTCAGCCTTGTCTCGATCACGCCGATCAGCCGCCGCGATTCGTTGCGGTAGCGATCCAGCGGCCGCTTGTCGGCGATCTCGCGTCCGGCGAATTTGTTGAAAAAGCCGACCTGTCCGAAGATCGGGCCGATCGCTGCCATCTGGAAGAACACCCACTGGATGGTTTCATAGCGCCGCGCCGGATCGGCCGGGATCAGCTTGCCGGTTTTATCGGTGAGGTAGAGCAGGATGGCGCCTGATTCGAACAGGCCAAACGGCTTGCCGCCCGGTCCGTCGGGATCGACAATCGCAGGTATCTTGCCGTTCGGGTTCAGCGACAGGAATTCCGGCGTCCAGCTCTGGTCCTTGCCGATGTCCACCAGATGCGCCTCGTAGGGCAGGCCGAGTTCTTCCAGCGCGATCGACACTTTCACACCGTTCGGCGTTGTCGCCGAATAGAGCTGCAGGCGATCGGGATGGCTGGCCGGCCAACGCTTGGTGATCGGAAAAGCGGACAGGTCGGTCATCGAAAGCTCCGGTCGGGAATTTGGCGCGGCATCGTGCCGTTTGGCGGGTTGCGAAGGAGTATCCGCGACGTCTTTGCCGATCAACCGGCCGGCGGTGCACACACCGTCTTCACCAGCGATTCAGGGCCGGCGGCTTCTGGTCAGACCGCCTTGAATGCCACCACGGCATTGGTGCCGCCAAAGGCAAAACCGTTGCTGATCGCGGCCCGCACCTTGCGCTCGCGCGCCACATTGGGCGTGACGTCGAGATCGCAATCGGGGTCGGCCTGCCGGAAATTGGCCGTCGGCGGCACGATGCCTTCGCGGATCGCCATCACGCAGGCGATCATCTCCAGGCCGCCCGAGGCGCCGAGGCAATGGGCGTGCATGGACTTGGTCGACGACACCGAGAGCTTGTAGGCATGGTCGCCAAAGACGCGCTTGATCGCCGCCGTCTCGATCTGGTCGTTGGCCTTGGTGCCGGTGCCGTGGGCGTTGAGATAGTCGACGTCCTCGGGGTTGAGCCCCGCGTCGGCCAGGCAGGCGCGCATCGCCGCTGTAGGTCCTTCGACAGTCGGTGCGACGATGTCGGAGGCGTCGGCGGAAAGGCCGGCGCCGGCAATCTCGGCCAGAACGGTTGCCCCGCGCGCCATGGCGTGCTCGTAGGTTTCCAGAACCGCCATGCCGGCGCCTTCGCCCAGCGACAGGCCCTGGCGGTCGGCCGAGAACGGCCGGCAAGTGTCGGGCGCCAGCACCCGCAGCGCTTCCCAACCCTTCAGAATGCCCCAGACCAGCGGCGCATCGGTGCCGCCAGCGACCATGACGTCGGCGCGGCCAAGCCGGATCTGGTCGACCGCCGAGGCAAAAGCGTGATTGGACGACGAGCAGGCCGAGGTGACGCCGAACACCGGCCCGCGCAGGCCGAGCGCCATGCTGACATGGCCCGATGCCGCGCTTGGCATCACTTTCGGCACGGTGAAGATGCCGGCCCGGTTCTTGCCGTCGATCAGGATGGCGCGATAGTTTTCCTCGATCGCTTCCCAGCCGCAGACGCCGACGCCGACCACCGTGCCCATCCGGTAGGTGGTGGCTTCGTTCGACGTCAGGCCGGCGTGCTGCATGGCCTCGCGCGCCGCGATCGTCGCCAACAGGCTGAAGCGGTCCATCGACACGGTCTGCTTGTGGCCGATGCCATGCTCGGGCATCGCCTTGATCTCGCAGCCGACCTTGACCTTCAAATCATGCAGCAGCGGGTTGTCGATCTGGCCGATCGCCGAACGTCCGGCGCGCATTTCGTTCCAGATCGCAGGCGCATTGGTGCCGAGCCCGCATATGCCGCCGATGCCGGTAATGACGACGCGCTTTTGCATTCAGCTCAAGCTTTTTTCGCGATCAGCGCGCGAACAGCCTCAACCATATCGCCGACATTCTTCAGATTGCTCCAGGCATCGACCGTGTTCATCTCGATCTCGATGCCGTACTGCTCCTCGAGATCGAAGATGATCTCGGTCAGTTCCAGGGAATGGATGCCAAGCGCGGTCAATTCCGTATTGGTGGTGATCTCTTCGCCGCCGGGCTCCGCATGTGCCCTGATCTTGGCGATGATTTCCGTTGCCAGCTCGTCAGCCATTCGATTCCTTCCCCAATTTTTTCATTTCGGGTGCCGATCGGTTGGCGCCCTTGTTGCGTGGACTGAAAATCGCCGTCGCCTTCAAAACCCCGCCAAGCGCGGCATTGACCGTTCCAAAGAGGCTCCCTCTATAGAAACGGAAACGCTGTCAAGCAACAAGCTATATCAACAAGCACCATATCGACAAAGCGGCCGGAGTGCTTAACGTTGGGGCGATGGATACGTTGCAACATGGCTCGACCGCAGCGCTGCCGGCCCAGCGCGTCGCTGGTGCGGCTCGGCTTGCATGCGGCGTCAGTGCCGGCCGCACCAGGCTTTCGCGCCTCTATCAGGATGGATCGGCAAAGATCCGCATGCCGGCCGTTGCGGCCGATCCGCTTGAAGCCGTGCTCATCAACACCGCGGGCGGGCTGACTGGCGGCGATCGGCTTGGCTGGGAAATCGATGTCGGGCCAGGTGCCTCGGCTTCCATTACCACCCAGGCCTGCGAAAAGATCTATCGCGCCGAAAGCGACCGTGCCGAAGTGCGGGTAAAGCTCAGCGTTGGCGCGAACGGCCGTATTGCCTGGCTGCCGCAGGAAACCATCGTCTTCGACCGCTCGGCCTTTGCCCGCACGCTCGACGTCGAGCTTGCCGCAGGCGCCGGGGCATTGCTGCTCGAGGCCACGGTCTTTGGCCGCCTGGCCATGGGCGAACAGGCCGCGCACGGCCATTTCCACGACCGTTGGCGGGTCCGCCAGGACGGTGCGCTCATTCATGCCGAGGATTTCCGCATCGGACCGGCCATTGCGGCTGCCCTTGGCCGCCCGGCGGTTGCCGGCGGCGCCATTGCGGTGGCGACGCTGCTGATGGTTTCGCCGCGGGCCGAAGCCTTGCTCGAGCCGGCCCGCGACATCATCGGCGCTGAGGGCGATGCCAGCGCCTGGAGCGTGAAGAAATCTGGCAAGCTTCTTGCGAGGCTGTTTGCCGAGGACGGCTACCAGCTGCGCAAGCGGCTGGTTCCGCTCGTCGAACTGCTCAACGGGCGGGCCGGTCTGCCCAAATTATGGTCACTCTGAGCCAAATCCAGGCCAAATCCGGGAAAGTGCATGAACCTTACGCCGCGTGAAAAGGACAAGCTGCTCATCGCCATGGCGGCGATCGTTGCGCGCAAGCGGCTGGAACGCGGCGTCAAGCTCAATCACCCCGAAGCGATCGCGCTGATCACAGATTTCGTCGTCGAGGGCGCTCGCGACGGCCGCCCGGTCGCCGAACTGATGGAGGCCGGCGCCCATGTCGTCACCCGTGCGCAGGTGATGGAAGGCATCGCCGAGATGATCCACGACGTGCAGGTCGAAGCGACGTTTCCCGACGGCACCAAGCTGGTGACCGTGCACGAACCGATCCGGTGAGGAGAAAAACATGCTTGAGCTGCGACCGAATTGCGAATGCTGCGACAAGGACCTGCCGCCGGAAGCGACTGATGCGCTGATCTGCACCTTTGAATGCACCTTCTGCGCCGTCTGTGTGGAAAACGTCCTGGGCGGCGTCTGCCCGAACTGCGGCGGCAATTTTTCGGCCCGACCGATCCGGCCGGCAGAGAAGCTGAAGAAATATCCGGCCTCGACCAGCCGCGTGCTCAAGGCCGAAGGCTGCGGCCCCCGCAAGGCCGCGTGATTGTTATCCCGAATTGGAAGGTAGGACCGATGATCTCCGCTTCGACCAAACGCACCACGCTAGCCGCGATCCTGCTGCTGGCGGCGGCCATGCCCGCCTATGCCCATGTCGGCATCGGCACCACCTCGTCCTTCGTGGTGGGCTTTGCGCATCCGCTGTCCGGTCTCGACCATATGACTGTCATGGTCGCCGTCGGCCTGTGGGCCGCGCTCAAGGGCGGCAAGGCGATCTGGGCCTGGCCGCTGGCCTTTGTCGGCGTCATGCTGGTCGGCGGCGCGCTCGGCATGCTGCATATGCCGGTGCCTTTCGTCGAACCGGGTATTTTGGCCTCCGTCGTGGCGCTTGGTCTGCTGGTGGCGTTGGCGGTCGACCTGCCGGTCTCGGCCGGTGTCGCCATCATCGGCCTGTTCGCACTGTTCCATGGCCATGCCCACGGCACCGAAGTGCCGGAAAATGCCGGCGGGCTTGACTATATGGCAGGCTTTGCCGCTGCCACCGCGCTTCTCCATGCCATAGGCATCGCGGCGGGCCTCGGTGTCGGCCTGCGCTTTCGCGGCCTTGCCCGCGCCGCCGGTGCGGCGTGTGCTGCGGTCGGCGTCGGCCTGGTCTTCGGCGTTCTGTGAGGGCCTGAAATGATCCCCGGCGAAGTCATCACCGCAAGCGGCGACATCGAGCTCAACAAGGGTCTGCCGACCGTGACGCTCAAAGTCGCCAACAGCGGCGACCGGCCGATCCAGGTCGGCAGCCACTACCATTTCTTCGAAACCAATGAGGGGCTGAAATTCGATCGCGACAAGGCGCGCGGCATGCGTCTCGATATTGCCGCCGGCACGGCGATGCGCTTCGAGCCGGGACAGCAGCGTGACGTCACGCTGGTGCCGCTCGGGGGAAAACGCGAGGTCTATGGTTTTCAGCAGAAAATCATGGGCAAACTGTGAGATCGACGGCGTCGAGCGTCTCCGGTTCAACCCGGCGGCTTGGCCGCCGCATAGATCACGAGCTTTCCGGGATCGTCGAATTCGACGGCCAGAACGTCCTCGGCAAGCACGCGCCTGGAATCGATCGCGTTGAACAGCAAGGCGTTGGCCTCGATCTCCTCGCGCAATTCCGTGATGTCGTCCTGGTGCTCCTTGACCTTGTTCTCGACAGCCGGCGGCGGACCGCCCTCGCTGCGCGCCGCATCGGTGAGGAAGACGATATCGACGCTGTCGAGCTTGGATGTCTTGCGCACGGTGCCGATGTTCTCACGCGTCCGCTCGATCGCGGAGATGATCTTCTTGGTCTGCGTCTCCGTCCGCGCCTCTTCCTGTCGAACATTGGAACCGACGATCCGGTTCACGGTCTCCTGGCTTTCAACGGTTTGCGCGGCGTGCGCATCGAAGGCGGCGAGGAATGCGCAAGCGGCTATGGCGTGGAGCCATCTGGTGTCGGCAAAGGGAATGGTCGGCATCGCTCGCTCCCTGGAGACTTTTCTGCGCAACGCAGTTCGGCGCCAAAGAAGCCAAACGACTCCCGTCCGGCGAAGGTTCCCTCAGCAATAGGGCCGGCGGACCGGATACCGGCCCGCCGGGCGCTGTCGTCAGCTCGCCTTCTTGGTGACCAGCGTCAGCGCACCATCGGTGGTCATGCTGGCGGCGACCACCTGTGCCGAGGTGAGCCCCTTGGCTTCGAGCGCCGACTTGATCTGCGGCGTCGCGTCGATCGAAGAGCGCAATTTCTGCAGGCCGGCATCGCCACGCTGGGCGATCACCTGATTGACCTGCGTCTGGGTGGCCTGGGGCAATTCGCTGATATCGACGATGTTGACCTTCTGGATCGCCGGCGCCGCCGGCTGAGCGCTGGGCGCCGCCGGCTTCGGTTGCGGCGTGGGCTGCTGCTGGGCGCCGGCTACGGTCGCGGAGGCCAGCGTGGCGGCGGCTGCAAGAACGATGATTTTGCGCATGGATTTTCCTTCCATCGATTTGGCCAAGGGTTTGGCAAACGGGCGGTTTGGGGTGGCACGCACACCTCAACGGCCAAATGGGATCAGAAGGTGTCGCCGAGCGGGTCATTGTATGACCATTGGATGGCGACGATGTGGAGTTCGGCTGCGACCGGACTGCGTTTGGGGAGCATTGACTGATGGCTAGAATCACCCGCGCCGCCTATGCGCAGATGTACGGTCCGACCGTCGGCGACAAGGTGCGGCTTGCCGACACCGAGCTGTTCATCGAGGTCGAAAAGGATCTCACCATCCATGGCGAGGAAGTGAAATTCGGTGGCGGCAAGGTCATCCGCGACGGTATGGGCCAGAGCCAGGTGTCCCGCGCCCAGGGTGCGGTCGACACCGTCATCACCAACGCGCTGGTGATCGACGCTTCAGCCGGCATCTTCAAGGCCGATATCGGCCTCAGGGACGGCCGCATCGCGGCCATCGGCAAGGCCGGCAATCCGGACACACAGGATGGCGTCACCATCATCATCGGACCCGGCACGGAAATCATCGCCGGCGAGGGCAAGATCCTCACCGCCGGCGGCTTCGACGCGCATATCCACTTCATCTGCCCGCAGCAGATCGACGAAGCGCTGATGTCGGGCATCACCACCATGCTCGGCGGCGGCACCGGTCCGGCACATGGCACGCTGGCCACCACCTGCACGCCCGGCCCGTGGCACATGGCGCGCATGATCCAGTCCTTCGACGCTTTTCCGATGAACATCGGCCTGTCCGGCAAGGGCAATGCCTCGCTGCCGGCAGCGCTCGAGGAAATGGTGCTGGGTGGCGCCTGCTCGCTGAAGCTGCATGAGGATTGGGGCACGACGCCGGCGGCCATCGACTGCTGCCTGTCGGTCGCCGACGATTACGACGTCCAGGTGATGATCCACACCGACACGCTGAACGAATCGGGCTTTGTCGAAAACACCGTGGCAGCCATCAAGGGCCGCACCATCCACGCCTTCCACACCGAAGGCGCCGGCGGCGGCCATGCGCCCGATATCATCAAGGTTTGCGGCCTGCCCAACGTCATCCCGTCCTCGACCAACCCGACGCGGCCTTACACCGTCAACACGCTGGCCGAGCATCTCGACATGCTGATGGTTTGCCATCATCTGTCGCCGTCGATCCCCGAGGACATCGCCTTTGCCGAAAGCCGCATCCGCAAGGAGACCATCGCGGCGGAAGATATCCTGCACGACATTGGCGCCTTCTCGATCATCTCGTCCGACAGCCAGGCCATGGGCCGTGTCGGCGAGGTGGCGATCCGCACCTGGCAGACCGCCGACAAGATGAAGCGCCAGCGCGGTTCGCTGCCGCAGGAGACGGGCAACAATGACAATTTCCGCGTCCGCCGCTACATCGCCAAATACACCATCAACCCGGCCATTGCGCATGGCCTGTCCAGGGATATCGGCTCGATCGCGGTGGGAAAACGCGCCGACCTGGTCCTGTGGAACCCGGCCTTCTTCGGTGTGAAACCCGACATGGTGCTGATCGGCGGCATGATTGCCGCAGCCCCGATGGGCGACCCCAACGCCTCGATCCCGACGCCGCAGCCGATGCACTACCGGCCGATGTTCGGCGCCTATGGCAAGGCGAGGACCAACTCGTCGGTGACCTTCGTCTCGAAGGCAGCGCTGGAGTCAGGCCTGCATGGCAGGCTTGGCGTCGACAAGCAGTTCGTCGCCGTCGAAAACACCCGCGGCGGCATCGGCAAGCATTCGATGGTGCTGAACGACGCCACGCCGCATGTCGAGGTCGACCCGGAGACCTACGATGTGCGCGCCGATGGCGAACTGCTCACCTGCGAGCCGGCAACCGTGCTGCCGATGGCGCAGCGGTATTTTCTGTTTTGATGCTAGGGGCGATTGGATCGATCCGCCAAAGTCCGTTGCGACCCGGTTGGTGCCGCCGCAATATGCGGCTCAACGAAACCGCGTAACTGGTCATGGCCACCGAGATCGTCTCCGCCCACGACATCTTCCCGCATATCCGCATCGTCATGGGCATGGTGATCGGGCTCGGCGTCACGCGCCTTTTGTCGGGGCTCGCCCGCATCGTCCAGCATCCCGGCCAGTACAAGCTCTACCCCGTGCACCTCGCCTGGGTCGCCTCCATGCTGTTGCTGCTGGTGCATTTCTGGTGGTGGGAGTTCGGCCTCTATGCCATCGAGACCTGGACCTTCGGCAAGTACCTGTTCCTCATCTTCTACGCCATCACGCTGTTCCTGCTGTGCGCGCTGCTGTTTCCGGATTCGATGCTCGACTACACCAGCTATGAGGATTTTTTCTATTCGCGCCGCGGGTGGTTTTTCGGCCTGCTGGCGACCACCTACCTGCTCGACGTCGTCGACACGCTGCTGAAAGGCCCGGAGCATTTCGCCCGTTACGGCAATGAATATCTGTTCCGCACGCCGGTCTTCGTGGCGCTGTGCATCGCCGCCATATTGGTGCGCGACCGCCGCTTTCACATCGCCTTCGTCGTCGGCACGCTGATCTACCAAGTATCGTTCATCCTGCGGCTCTTCGACACCATCGTCTGAGCGAGCGCGATGGTCTACGGTCTAAGGGAAAGAGAGTTCAACCATGTACAAGGCCATCGGATCGCGTGGCTCCCGGGTCAGCCGTGTTCTGTGGATGCTCGAGGAACTCGGGCAGCCCTATGAATTCGTCGAGGTGAAGCTGCGCTCGCCGGAGGCCTATGCGCTCAACCCGTCGGGCAAGGTGCCGGTGCTGATCGACGGCGAGCTGACGGTGACGGATTCGGCCGCAATCTGCGTCTATCTCGCCGACAAGCATGCCGACAAAGGCATGGGCGCCAATCCTGGCCTCGCCGGGCGCGCCGAAATGGATTCCTGGATGCATTTCGCGCAGTCGGAGCTCGAGGCGCCGCTGTGGAACAAATTGCGCCACCGCTTCCTGCTGCCGAAGGAAGTGCGGGTCGATGTCGGCCCCGCTGCCGTCTACGATTTCGCCTCCGAGACCAAGGCGCTGGACCGTCGATTGGGCGACCGGCTGTTTGCACTGGGCGACCGGTTTTCCGCCGTCGACGTGCTGTTGGGCGACATGGGCAACTGGGCCCGTGCCGGAAAATTCCCGATCGAATCCGAGCGCGTCAACGCCTATTTCGACCGCCTGCTGTCGCGGCCGGCCCGGGCGCGGGCGCAGGTTAATGGTGGAGCGATGAAATGAAACTCAACCTGAACACCGACTTCACCAAATTTCCGCGCGCCGTCTCGGTGCTGCCTGCCGGCAACGCAGGAACTACACCGCCATCCGGCCGCGCCATTCTGCCCCATGACGAGCGGCATCTGCGCCGGCGTGCCATCGAGCTTGCCGATGGCAGCAAGGTGCTGGTCGACCTGCCTGAACCCGTGACCCTGAACGATGGCGACCGGCTGGTGCTGGAGGACGGCGGCCATATCGAGATCATCGCGGCAGCCGAAGAGGTCTACGATATCCGCGCCCACGACGCTGTGCATCTGACCAAGCTTGCCTGGCATATCGGCAATCGCCATCTTGCGGCGGCGATCGAGCCCGGCCGCATCCTGATTTTGCGCGACCATGTCATCAAGGCGATGCTGGAAGGACTCGGCGCCACGGTGCGTGACGTCTCCGAGCCGTTCAAACCGGTGCGCGGCGCCTATTCCGGCGGCCACGATCACGGCCATGCGCATGCCGAAGCGCGTGCACACAGCCATGCCGAGGCGCATTCTCACTCACACAGCGAATCGCATTCCCATTCGCACAGCCATTCCCATGACGGGCATCATCACGATCATGATTGAGCAGCCATCCGGCATCGCCTTGCTGCGGCTGATGGCGTGGCTGTCGCCGGCCTTTCCGGTCGGCGGCTTCTCCTACAGCCACGGCCTCGAACGCGCCGTGCATGACGGGTTGGTGGCCGACAGCGAAAGTCTCGCCGGCTGGCTCGAAACGCTGTTCGAGATGGGATCTGGCTGGAATGATGCCGTGCTCTTCGCTGAAAGCTGGCGCCGCGCCCGTGACGGCGGCGATCTCGCCGAGATTGCCGATCTCGCCGAAGCGCTGGCCGGCTCGCAGGAGCGCCACACCGAGACGATGCTGCAAGGCGCCGCCTTCCTGCAAGCGGCAGCGGCATGGCCGAATCCCGTGCTGGACCGTTTGCCGGCCGAATGCGCCTACTGTGTCGCCGTCGGCGCGGTTGCCGGCGGCAACGGCATCGCGCTTCAGGATGCGCTGTCCGCCTTCCTGCAGGCCTTCTTCTCCAACCTCGTCCAGGCCGCCATACGACTAGGCGTCGTCGGCCAAAGCGGGGCGACGGCCCTGCTCGCCGGCTTCGAGCCGCTGGCGCTGGCGACCGCGGCGCGTGCCGCCGGCTTGACGCTTGACGATCTCGGCGGCTGTGCCTTCATCTCCGACATCATGGCGATGAAGCACGAGACACAATATTCCAGGCTGTTCCGCTCATGACCACACTCGCCTTCGCCCTCTCGGCTGTCCTGCTGCTGATCACGGCGCTGCATGTCTATTGGGGCCTTGGCGGCATCTGGCCGGGCAAAGACGGCGCCTCCTGCGCCCACGCCGTTGTCGGCTTTCGCGGCGTCGACGAGATGCCGACGCCGTTTGCCTGTTTTGCCGTTGCCGCGTGCCTGTGCCTCGCGACCCTGTGGCCCCTGGCACTCGCGGGCGTCTTTGCCTCGCCCTTTCCGAGGGAAGGCCTTGCCGCGACAGCGCTGCTAATCGGGCTGGTGTTTCTCGGCCGCGGCATTGCCGGCTTCACGCCCTGGTGGCGGAGACTGGCGCCGGAGCAACCTTTTGCGCGGCTCGATACCAGCTTCTATTCGCCGCTCTGCCTGCTCATCGGGCTCAGCTTCGCAATCCTCGCCATCACGGAGTTTTCGGCATGACCCAGGCCAATGGCCCTCTTCGCATCGGCATCGGCGGCCCGGTCGGCTCCGGCAAGACGACGCTGACGGAAAAGCTCTGCAAGGCGCTGCGCGACGACTTTTCCATCGCCGTCGTCACCAACGACATCTACACCAAGGAAGACGCCATGATGCTGGCCCGCCTGCAGGCGTTGCCCGAAGATCGCATCGTCGGCGTCGAAACCGGTGGCTGCCCGCACACTGCCATACGGGAAGACGCTTCGATCAATTTGCAGGCGATCGCCGGGCTGAACAGGAAATTTCCGGATCTCGACATCGTCTTCATCGAATCCGGCGGTGACAATCTTGCCGCCACCTTCTCGCCCGACCTTGCAGACCTGACGCTTTATGTCATCTCGGTTTGCCAGGGCGAGGAAATCCCGCGCAAGGGCGGACCGGCGATCACCCGTTCCGATTTCCTCGTCATCAACAAGAGCGATCTGGCGCCCTATGTAAACGTCAACCTCAATGTCATGGAGAGCGACGCCGCCCGCATGCGCGGCAAGCGCCCATTCGGCTTCACCGACCTGTCTCGCGGCAAGGGCCTGCAGGAGGTGATCGACTTCATCGTCGAGCATGGCGGGCTGCAGTCGGCACGCTCGGCCGCCTGACGCAGGACAGCCTGACCCACCAGTTTGCGGTTGCTGGCCAAGGTCGGGCGCGGCATTCTCTCGAAAACGGAGGTTTTCAGATGAGCATCGCCCGCCTGCAGAAGGAAACGCTGACCAACCTGCCCTACTACGAGGAGCGCGTCGATCTCGCCGCCGCCTTCCGCTGGACGGCGCGGCTCAACATGCATGAGGCGGTGGCCAATCATTTCTCGCTGTCCGTCAATGAGGACGGCACCAAATTCCTGATGAATCCCAACCAGGTGCATTTCTCGCGCATCAAGGCGAGCGACCTTTTGCTGATCGACGCCAACGATCCGGACACGCTGACCGGCCCCAATGCGCCCGATCCGACGGCCTGGGGGCTGCATGGCGCCATCCATCGCAACGTGCCACATGCACGCTGCGCCATGCATGTGCATTCCATCCACGCCACTGTGCTGGCCTCGCTGGCCGACTCGACCCTGCCGCCGATCGACCAGAACTCGGCCATGTTCTTCAACCGCCACGTTGTCGACGCCTACTATGGCGGACTGGCCTTCGAGGAAGAGGGCGAGCGCTGCTCACAACTGCTCACCGATCCCAAGGTCAAGGTCATGGTGATGGGCAATCACGGCGTGATGGTCATCGGCGATACCGTCGCCGACGCCTTCAACCGCATGTTCTATTTCGAGCGCGCCGCCGAGACCTACATCAAGGCGCTGTGGACGGGTCGTCCGTTGCGCACGCTCTCCGACGCCATTGCCGAAAAGGCCGCCAGCGAAATGGACGACTATCCCGGCCAGGCCGAGCGCCATCTTGCCGAGCTCAAGGCGATCCTCGATGAAGACGAGCCGGTTTACCGGAGCTGATCTCTAGAGCCCGAGCTCTTTGCGCAACTCTTCGGCACTGTTGATCACGACAGCGCCCGGCGGTCCTTCCATCGGCGCTTCCGGCCAGAAGATCGTCCGCATCCCCGCGGCCAGGCCGGATGTGGCGCCGGTGACGCTGTCGTCGACCGCCACCGCATCTGAGGGATCGACGCCGGCCAGCCATGCGGCGCGCAGGAAGGGCTCGGGATGCGGCTTGCCTTCGCGCACGTCGTTGCGGCTGATCGTGCGCATGCCGGGGTAGATCAGGCCGACCGCGCTCAAGTTTGCGTCGACGATCACCCGGTCGGAATTGGACACCACCGCTTGCTGCACGCCAAGCGCGCGCAATGCGTTGAACACCTCGATCGCGCCGGGGCGTGGCTTCAGCGTCTCGGCCATCGGCATGTAGTGGTCGTATTTGCGCACGATCCAGTCGTCGAAGGGCAGGTCGAGGCCGAACTCGCTGCGCAGCATGTCGTAGACCGGGCCGGCGGCGACGCCCAGCACCCGCTCATGCAGGTCGACCGGCGGCGCGATGCCGACGCTGCGCAACGCCGCCACCAAGGCAGCCTCATGCAGCGGCTCGCTGTCGACCAGCGTGCCGTCCATATCCCAGAAAACCGCTTTCGGCGTCATGCGAGGCTCCTTTTGCCGATCCCCTTAAAGCGTTTGCACCGGGAGATAAACCGCCGAACCGGTTCGCTGGCGATTTTGGCTAAGACGATTGCCTCGTTGCCGTCAGGCCGACGCCGCAAGCAATTGCCCTTCGCATAGACAATTGCGCACCAGCTCATTCCCTGCAAGACTATAGCGCTTCGCCCAAAGGGGGCGGCTTGGGAGGCAGACCTTGAATTCGCGGCAGGACGGCGGCAGCAACAGGCTGGACGAGGCGGCGCGCGCCGGCTGGCTTTACTATGTTGCCGGCAACACGCAGGACCAGATCGCCGCCACGCTCGGCATTTCCCGGCAGACGGCGCAGCGCCTGGTGTCGTTGGCGGTGTCGGAAGGGCTGATCAAGGTGCGCGTCGACCACCCGATCGCCAATTGCCTCGACCTTGCCGCGCGGCTGAGATCGCGCTTCGCCCTCGATCTGGTCGAAGTGGTGCCGAGCGATCCGACCTCGTCTTCGACCACGATCGGCATTGCCGAGGCGGCCGCGGCCGAGATCGAGCGGCGGCTGCGGTCGCCGACGCCGATCGTCATGGCCATCGGTACCGGGCGCACGCTGAAAGCGGCGATCGAGCAGTTGCCGCCGATGGAATGCCAGCAGCATAAGGTCGTGTCCTTGACCGGCAACATCTCGCCCGACGGTTCGGCCGCCTTCTACAACGTCATCTTCACCATGGCCGACAGGGTCAAGGCGCGCTCGTTCCCGATGCCGCTGCCGGTCATCGCCTCGTCGCCCGAAGAGCGCGAAATGCTGCTTGCCCAGCCGATGATCCAGCCGACGCTGGCGCTGGCGGCCGAGGCCGACGTCACCTTTGTCGGCATCGGCGATCTCGGCCCGAAGGCACCGCTCTACGAGGACGGCTTCATCTCGGAAAGTGAATTGAAGGCGCTGCAAAAGGCCGGCGGCGTTGCCGAGATCGTCGGCTGGGTGTTCGACCGGGAAGGCCGCATGATCGAGGGCATCACCAACGACCGGGTGTCGTCGGCCGCTTTGCCGTCACGCGAAAAGTCGCTGGTCATTGCGCTCGCCATGGGCGAGCGCAAATTGCCGGGCATTCTGGCCGCGGTGAACCGGCGGCTGGTCAATGGCCTCATCACCGACGAGCGAACCGCCACTGCCCTGCTCGACGCCTGAACTGGCGATAAAATCGGCACGGCTATTTATGCCGCCCGCAAACGTCGTTGCCATCGAGGAAACCCATGTCGCGCTGCAAATGCGGCGACAAGTCCCTGACGTCGACATAACCACGCCGACGGCTCAAAAGCTGGGAAAATTCGTGCGTCAGCACGGAAAACCAGCTCTGTGCCGGGCTCGAATGGAGCTTTTGCTGTACCGTGGTCATGATCTTCAGCCTCCGCTATGCTTGACCTGGATTGATCGTCGGCACCAAATATCGGTCTGATCGGCTCCTGCTTCCAATCAAACGTCGATCATGACCCATAAGGAGGGCTTATGCCCGAACTCAAGGCACCACAGCTTGCTCAACTGCCGCCGCTGCAGGCCATCAGGGTGTTCGAGGCCGTCGCGCGGCATCTCTCCTTCACCAAGGCCGCGGAGGAGCTGGGCATGACCCAGGCCGCCGCCAGCTACCAGATCAAGCTCCTGGAAGAGCGCATCGGCTCGCCGCTGTTCCTGCGCCAGCCGCGCCAGATCGTGCTGACCGAACCCGGCCAGCGGCTGGCGCCCGCCGTCAGCGAGGCGTTTAGCCTGCTCAGCAGCGCCTATTCCGCCGCGCGTGGGGGCGCCGATGGCGTGCTTTGCGTGTCGACGCTGCTGACCTTCGCCTCGAATTGGCTGGCGCAGCATCTCGGCTCCTTCCAGCTCTCGCATCCATCGCTGGCGGTGCGTGTCGATACATCGAACAGGGTTATCGATTTCGCCCGCGAGGATATGGACATCGCCATCCGCTCCGGCAGCGGCAAATGGCCGGGCGTGGAAACCCATCTTTTGTTCAAGGCAGATTTTACCCCGGTGCTGAGCCCGGCACTCGCTGCCACTATCGGTGGCGTCCACGAGCCGGCCGATCTGTTCAAACTGCCCATTCTCGATCCCACCGACATCTGGTGGCGGGAATGGTTCGCCCTTGCCGGCGTGCCGGCGGATGAACTTGCCAGCCGCACCGGCACCAGCATGGGCGCGCAGGCCTATGAGGCGAATGCGGCAATCGCCGGCCATGGCGTGGCGATCCTGACCACGGCGCTGTTCAAGACCGAGCTCGCCGCCGGCCGCCTCATCCAGCCCTTCGACCTGGTCGGCGACGATGGGCACGCCTATTGGCTGGTCTATCCGACGGCGCGCCGCAACGTGCCGAAGATAAAGGCCTTCCGCGACTGGATCCTGGCCGAGATCGCCTGCGCTTAAGGCGCAGTTCGCGTTTTCCAGGATCGACAAGTACGGTCGGGTCGCCCGGTTAACCAAGCTTGAGAAAAACACTGTCGATATCATCCGCCGGGCTTCGCCCGCACTTGTGGCGACTCAGTCGACGCTGATCAATCGTCTGCAGATTGAAAACAGGACCGATCAGCGGGCTGATGAAAGTCTATCGCGTCGAAGAAATGGACAACAACACCGTGCGTGTGACGCACACGGTTGAAGCATTGACGCCGTTTCAAGCTGCCATAAAGGCAATCGGCCGCGACGTTAGGCTGCGCAAGGACGAATCCAACTGGATCCGGGTGACGGAAACGCTGACCAGAGCCAAGCAAACCCGCGATGGCAGGGTTTTCGAATATTCCGTCGGAAGCTACCCGGCCCACGGCTGAGGGCTCGGCCTGTAGCTCCATGGTTGAAGGGTTGCGATGGCTGGCATCACCCTGATGTTCGCGCCACGACGGGCCACTACCAATATTCTCTTCCGCTCGACGTCGCCCAGCGTCCGCGCGTGCTGCGCTGCAGCATCGAATCCGGCTTGACATAATTAACACCGAGTGAGTAATTGCTCATCACCAAGGCAAATGCTCATCTTGGTTTATGGGAGGAATTTGATGAAACTTCGCACGCTCACACTGGGCCTGTTGTCGGCCAGCGCTCTTGCGTTCGCCGCTCACGCCGAATCCATCACCATCGCCACCGTCAACAATGCCGATATGGTCCGCATGCAGACGCTGACGGACGACTTCACCAAGGCGAACCCCGACATCACGCTCAACTGGGTCACGCTCGAAGAGAACGTGCTGCGCGAGCGCGTCACCACCGACATCGCCACCAAGGGTGGCCAGTATGACGTGATGACCATCGGCACCTATGAAGTTCCGATCTGGGCCAACCAGAGCTGGCTGCTGCCGCTCGACAAGCTCGGCGACGATTATGACGCCAAGGACATCCTGCCGGCCATCGCCGGCGGCCTGTCGGTCGACGGCAAGCTGTATGCCGCGCCCTTCTACGGCGAAAGTTCCTTCGTCATGTACCGCAAGGATCTGATGGAGAAGGCAGGGCTCACCATGCCCGACGCGCCGACCTGGGACTTCATCAAGCAAGCCGCCGACAAGATGACCGACCGCGCCAATGGCGTGAACGGCGTCTGCCTGCGCGGCAAAGCCGGCTGGGGCGAGAACATGGCCTTCCTCACCGCCATGTCGAACTCCTTCGGCGCACGCTGGTTCGACGAGAACTGGAAGCCGCAGTTCGACCAGCCCGAATGGAAGAGCACGCTGCAGTTCTACGTCGACCTGATGAAGGCCGACGGCCCCGAGGGCGCCTCGTCCAACGGCTTCAACGAAAACCTGGCGCTGTTCCAGCAGGGCAAGTGCGGCATGTGGATCGATGCCACCGTCGCCGCATCGATGGTCTCCGACCCGAAGAGCTCGAAGGTCGCCGACAAGGTCGCCTATGCGCTTGCTCCTGACAACGGTCTCGGCAAGCGCGGCAACTGGCTGTGGGCCTGGTCGCTGGCTGTTCCCGCCGGCACGCAGAAGGCAGACGCGGCCGAGAAGTTCGTCTCCTGGGCAACCAGCAAGCATTACTCCGAGCTCGTCGCTTCCAAGCTAGGCTGGGCCAGCGCTCCTCCTGGCACGCGCACCTCGCTCTACGCCAATGCCGAGTACCAGAAGGCGGCTCCGTTCGCCAAGATGACGCTGGACTCGATCAACGCCGCCGACCCGACGCATCCGACCGTCAAGCCGGTGCCCTATGTCGGCGTCCAGTTCGTCGCCATCCCTGAGTTCCAAGGTCTCGGCACCACCGTCGGCCAGCTCTTCTCGGCGGCGCTCGCCGGCCAGTCGAGCGTCGACGATGCCCTGAAGCAGGCCCAGGACGCTGCCACCGCGGCAATGACCGAAGGCGGTTATATCAAGTAAGGCTCCTCCCGGTGCCGACTGCCGGCCGCCTTCCTGGCCGGCAACGGCCGCCCGAATCCCAGTTCGGGCGGCCCCTTTCACACACTTGAAAATTTGGCTGACCTTGAAGGGTGACCGTCATGGCTACTCAGCAGACCCGTTCGCTTGCCCGTTTCATGATGGCGCCATCCGTGGTGCTGCTGTTCGTCTGGATGATCGTGCCGCTGGTCATCACCCTGTGGTTCTCCTTCCAGCAGTACAATCCGCTCAATCCGGTCCGCGACGGGTTCGTCGGCTTCTCCAACTACGCGCTGTTCTATTCCAACCCGGCATTCCTGCAGTCGATCCTCAACACGCTTGTCCTGGTGGGCAGCGTGCTGCTGATCACCGTGATCGGCGGCATCCTGCTGGCGCTGCTGATCGACCAGCCGATGTGGGGCCAGGGGATTGTGCGCATCCTCGTCATCTCGCCGTTCTTCGTCATGCCGCCGGTGGCGGCACTGGTCTGGAAGAACATGATCATGCACCCGCAATACGGCGTCTTTGCCGACATTGCGCGCTTCTTTGGGGCTCAACCGATCGACTGGTTCGGGCAGCATCCGATGACGGCGATCATCATTATCGTCGCCTGGCAATGGCTACCCTTCGCCACGCTGATCCTTTTGACCGCGCTGCAGTCGCTCGACGGTGAGCAGAAGGAAGCCGCCGAGATGGACGGCGCCGGCTTCGTCAGCCGTTTCATCTATCTGACGCTGCCGCACATGTCGCGCGCCATCACCGTCGTCATTCTGATCCAGACCATCTTCCTGCTGTCGGTCTATGCCGAGATCCTGGTCACCACCAATGGCGGCCCCGGCTACGCCTCCACCAACCTGCCCTTCCTCGTCTACCAGAAGGCATTGCTGGAGTTCAAAATCGGCCAGGCATCCGCCGGCGGTGTCATCGCCGTCATTCTCGCCAACATCGTCGCCTTCTTCGCCATGCGCGCGGTCGGCAAGAACCTGGACAAGTAAGGGAGGATACGATGGCACGTGCAGTCACCACCCAACACAAGGTCATCGCGACCGGCGCCGCCTGGATCGTCGCTCTGCTGATCTTCTTTCCGATCCTCTATACGATCATCACCTCGTTCAAGTCGGAGCAGGAGGCGATCCAGGGCTTCGCGCTGATCCCGTCAGGGACGTTCGAGAGCTATACCGAGGTTCAGGCGCAGAGCGGCTACTTCAAGTTCTTCTTCAACTCCGTGCTGCTCTCGGTCGGCTCGACCATCCTGGCCCTGATCGTCGCGGTTCCGGCCGCCTGGTCGATGGCTTTTTCGCCGGGCAAGTGGACCAAGGACATCCTGATGTGGATGCTCTCGACCAAGATGATGCCGGCGGTTGCCGTGCTGTTCCCGATCTACCTGATCTTCCGCGATGCCGGACTGCTCGACAGCCGCATCGGCCTGATGGTCATGCTGATGCTGATCAACCTGCCGATCGTGATCTGGATGCTCTACACCTACTTCCGCGAAATCCCTGGCGAAATCCTGGAAGCAGCGCGCATGGACGGCGCCACGCTGTGGGGCGAGATCGTCTATGTGCTGACCCCGATGGCGGTGCCCGGCATCGCTTCG
Source organism: Mesorhizobium neociceri (assembly GCF_013520985.1). Classification (GTDB taxonomy): domain Bacteria; phylum Pseudomonadota; class Alphaproteobacteria; order Rhizobiales; family Rhizobiaceae; genus Mesorhizobium; species Mesorhizobium neociceri. Next base: position 508,773 of record NZ_JACDTY010000002.1, read on the forward strand.
ACCATGCTCCTCAACATCATCCTGGCATGGAACGAAGCGTTCTGGACCATTCGTCTCACCACCACCGAGGCGGCGCCGCTGACGGCTTTCATCAGCTCGTTCTCAAGCCCGCAAGGCCTGTTCTGGGCCAAGCTTTCGGCGGCCTCGACGCTGGCGATCGCCCCCATCCTGATCATGGGCTGGTTCAGCCAGAAGCAACTTGTGCGCGGTCTGACATTCGGAGCCGTGAAGTAACCGAAATTGCCTGAAGCAACCGGCAGACATAACCCCTCGGGGAGGAAACCATGGGAAACATCACGCTCAAGAACGTCTCCAAGCATTTCGGATCGACGATCATCATTCCGGGTCTCGACCTGGTCATCGAGAATGGCGAGTTCGTCGTCTTCGTCGGCCCGTCGGGTTGCGGCAAGTCCACGCTGCTGCGCCTCATCGCCGGTCTCGAGGACACCAGCGGCGGCACCATCAACATCGATGGCCGTGACGTCACCGGCGAGGCGCCGGCCAAGCGCAAACTGGCCATGGTGTTCCAGTCCTATGCACTCTACCCGCATATGACGGTGGCCAAGAACATCGGCTTCCCATTGAAGATGGCGGGCGAGGATGTGGCGACGATCGACAAGAAGGTGAAGGACGCGGCGCGGGTGCTGAACCTCACCAACTATCTCGAGCGCCGGCCAGGCCAGCTCTCCGGCGGCCAGCGCCAGCGCGTTGCCATCGGCCGCGCCATCGTGCGCCAGCCCTCGGCCTTCCTGTTCGACGAGCCGCTGTCCAACCTCGATGCCGCACTGCGCGGCACCATGCGGCTGGAAATCAGCGAGCTGCATCATCAGCTCAAGACGACGATGATCTACGTCACCCACGATCAGATCGAAGCCATGACCATGGCCGACAAGATCGTCGTGCTTAACGCCGGCAACATCGAACAGGTCGGCTCGCCGATGGAGCTCTACAAGTCGCCGAAGAACCTGTTCGTGGCGGGCTTCATCGGTTCGCCGAAGATGAACCTGATCGAAGGCGCGCCGGCCGCCAAATACAACGCCAAGACCATCGGCATCCGTCCCGAGCACATGAACATCTCGACCACGGCGGGCGACTGGAAAGCCACCGTCGGCGTCGCCGAACATTTGGGATCCGACACCTTCCTGCACGTCCAGGCTGACGGCGTCGGGTCGCGGACCGTGCGCGCCGATGGCGAAATGCCCGTCCGTCACGGCGACACCATTTACCTCACGCCCGACAAGGTTCGGATGCATCGCTTCGGCCCCGACGGAAAGGCGCTGACGCAGTGAGGCTGAAAGGCAAATCGGCGCTGATCACCGGATCCGCACGCGGCATCGGCAGGGCTTTTGCCGAAGCCTATACGCGCGAAGGTGCTGTGGTCGCGATCGGCGACATCAATCTGGAGGCCGCGGAAAAGACGGCCTCGCAGATTGGCGGCGGCGCCTATGCCGTGAAGCTGGACGTCACCAATCTTGCCTCGATCGAATCCGCGGTGGGTGCTGTCGAGAAAAAGACCGGCGGCCTCGACATACTGATCAACAACGCCGCTTTGTTCGACCTGGCGCCGATCGTCGAGATATCCAAGGCGAGCTACGACAAACTGTTTTCGGTAAACGTCGCCGGCACTTTGTTCATGCTGCAGGCCGCGGCCCGTTCGATGATCGCAAGGGGCAAGGGCGGCAGGATCATCAACATCGCCAGCCAGGCCGGACGGCGCGGCGAGCCGCTGGTCGCCGTCTACTGCGCCACCAAGGCTGCGGTCATCTCGCTGACCCAGTCGGCAGGGCTCGACCTGATCAAGCACCGCATCAACGTCAATGGCATCGCTCCGGGCGTCGTCGACAGCGATATGTGGGATGAGGTCGATGCGCTGTTCGCCAAATACGAGAACCGGCCGAAGGGCGAGAAGAAGCGACTGGTCGGTGAGGGCGTACCTTACGGCCGCATGGGCAAGCCGGAGGACCTGACCGGCATGGCCGTGTTCCTGGCCAGCGATGACGCTGAATACATCGTCGCCCAGACCTACAATGTCGATGGCGGCCAATGGATGAGTTGACGCGGATGAGTTGAGGGGGAGGCGCCCGTATCCCTTTCCTCCGGGGAGAACGGCGTCGCGGGGCGGGGCGGCATGAATGCCAAAGGCACGTGCCGCCCACGCACTCCCGCCTGAAGGGCTGAGGGCGGAATTGTCAGGCCGGCAACGGTAAGCACCGGCAAAAGGGTAAAGCAGATGACCGTGAAACTCTCTTCCTCCATCCTCGCCAAGCTCCCCGCCAAGGTTGCCGGTCCGAAATACGACCGCGCCAGGCTCAAGGCCGGCATCGTCCATTTCGGCGTCGGCAATTTCCATCGCTCGCACCAGGCCGTCTATCTCGACGACCTCTTCAATGCGGGCATCGGCCACGACTGGGCGCTGATCGGCGCCGGCGTCTTCGAGGGCGAGAAAATCGGCCGTTCCAAGCTGCAGGAGCAGGACTGGCTGACCACCGTGGTCGAGCAGGATTCCGACCATATGAGCGCCCGCGTCACCGGCGTCATGATCGATTTCCTGACGCCCGGCGATGCGGATGCCATCATCGACCAGCTTGCCGATCCGGCAATCAAGATCGTCTCGCTGACCATCACCGAAGGCGGCTATTTCATCGATCCGGCCTCTGGCAAGTTCAACCCGACCCATCCCGACATCGTCGCCGATGCGCAGGCCGGCACGACGCCGAAGACGGTGTTCGGCCTCATCCTCGCCGGGCTGATGCGCCGCCGCGCCGACGGCATCGTGCCGTTCACCGTCATGTCCTGCGACAACATTCCTCATAACGGCCATGTCACCTCGGATGGCGTCATTGGGATGGCCCGACTGATCGACGAGGATCTGGCGAATTGGGTGAGCGACAACGTCGCCTTTCCGAACGGCATGGTCGACCGCATCACGCCGGCCACCTCCGATCGCGAGCGCGGCATTCTGGCGACGGAATTCGGCCTTGAGGACAACTGGCCGGTGTTCTGCGAACCGTTCAAGCAATGGGTGCTGGAGGATCATTTCACCGACGGCCGGCCGCCGCTGGAAAAGGTCGGCGTCCAGTTCGTAAGGGATGTCGCCCCCTATGAGCTGATGAAGATCCGCATCCTCAATGGCGGCCATGCCACCATCGCCTATCCGGCCGGATTGATGGATATCCATTTCGTCCATGAGGCGATGCAGGAGCCGCTGGTGCGCGGCTTCCTCGCCAAGCTCGAACATGACGAGATCATTCCGACCGTGCCGCCGGTCCCGGACACCGTGCTTGAAGACTACTATCAGCTGATCGAGCACCGCTTCTCCAACCCGAAGATCGGCGACACCATCCGGCGGCTTTGCCTCGACGGCTCCAACCGGCAGCCGAAATTCATCATCCCGACCATCGCCGACCGGCTGAAAGCGGGAAAGAGCGTTGCAGGTCTCGCGCTCGAGTCGGCGCTGTGGTGCCGCTACTGTTTCGGCACGACCGACGGCGGCGCCATCATCGAAGCCAACGACCCGAGCTGGGACCGGCTGCAGGCAACCGCCAAGGCGGCGAAGGACAAGCCCGGCGCCTGGCTGGCGATGGAGGACATCTATGGCGATGTCGGCCGCTCGGCACCGTTCGCCGAGGCCTTTGCCCATGCGCTCAACGTCTTATGGGCGAATGGCACGCGCGCGACGCTGACGCGTTACATCGCCGGCAAGCTCTGACGCGAGCCGCAATGACGCCCGAACTGGTCATCTTCGACTGTGACGGCGTGCTGGTCGACAGCGAGGCGCTCTCCGTCTCGGCCCTGCTCGGCATGATTTCTGCAGCCGGTGGCTCGGTCAGCGAGGATACCGCCTACGAGCATTTCCTCGGCAAAAGCATGAAGAGCGTGCGCGAAATCCTCGGCCGCGACTTCCGCGTAGACATCACCGATCGGCATCTGACCGACATGCGCGTCGAATTGATGCGCAAATTCCGCGAGGAGCTGAAGCCGATACCCGGCATCAAGGACGTCCTGCCGAAGCTGGGCGTGCCCTGCTGCGTCGCCTCCTCCGGCACGCTCGACCGCATCCGCTACGTGCTCGACGTCACCGGCCTTCTCCACCTGCTCGAACCGCATTTGTTCAGCGCCGCCATGGTCGCGCGCGGCAAGCCGGCGCCGGACCTTTTTCTGCATGCCGCCGCCTCGATGCGGGCCCATCCGCGCAATTGCATCGTCGTCGAGGACAGCCCGGCGGGCATCGCCGCGGCCCGCGCGGCCGGCATGCGCGTCTTTGCCTTCACCGGCGGTTCGCACGCCGGCAACCCGGCCTTGAAAGCGCGGCTTGCGTCGAGTGAACCGGACTTTATATTCGCTGACATGCTGCAATTGCCCGATCTGATTGCAGGCCTGGGAGCGAGAGTAAAAGCATCTTGACGAAAAGCTTCGTTTGCGCGGTCGATGTCGGCACCGGGAGCGCCCGCGCGGGCATTCTCGACACCACCGGCACCTTGCTCGGCCGCGCCGAGCATCCGATCGTCATGAACCGGCCGAAGGCCGATCACGCCGAGCACAATTCGCAGGATATCTGGTCGGCAGTGTGCATTGCCGTGCGGGCGGCGCGCGAAAAGGCTGGTGTCGCGACACAAGATATTGTCGGCATCTCGTTCGACGCCACCTGCTCGCTGGTGGTGCTGAACAGGGATGGCGGCCAGCTCAGCGTCTCGGTGACCGGCGAACGGCGCTGGGACACCATCGTCTGGCTCGACCATCGCGCCATCGCCGAAGCCGACGAGTGCACGGCAAGCGGCCACGCCGTGCTCGATTATATCGGCGGCGTCATGTCGCCGGAAATGGCGACGCCGAAGCTGATGTGGCTGAAGCGCAATCTGCCCGGAACATGGCATGAAGCCGGCTATCTATTCGACCTCACCGACTTCCTGACCTGGAAGGCAACAGGATCGCTGGCGCGTTCGCAATGCACACTGACCGCCAAATGGACCTATCTGGCACATGAAGACACCGGCTGGCGGCGCGACTTCTTCGAGACGGTCGGGCTAAGCGATCTGTTCGAGCACGGCAACCTGCCGGAGAAGGCGAGTGCCGTCGGCGCCGACATCGGCACGCTCACGCCGGAAGCGGCCGCCGAGCTTGGTTTGACGGAAAAATGCCGGGTCGGCGCCGGCGTCATCGACGCCTATGCCGGCGCGCTTGGCGTGCTCGGCGGCTTTGCCGGCGACGAGCAGGATATCGGCCGCCATCTGGCGCTGATTGCCGGTACATCGAGCTGTGTCATGGCGATGTCACCCGACCCGCAGCCTTTCGCCGGCGTCTGGGGCCCATACTACGGTGCTGCACTTCCAAAACTGTGGCTGTCGGAAGGCGGCCAGTCGGCCACCGGCGCGCTGCTCGACCACATCATCCGTTGGCATGGCGCTGGCGGCGAGCCGGATGCGGCCATGCATGCCAAAATCGCTAGGCGCGTCGCTGAACTGCGCGCCACCGAGGGCGACAAGCTCGCCGCCAGGCTGCATGTGCTGCCGGATTTCCACGGCAACCGTTCGCCGCTTGCCGACCCGCACGCCGTCGGCGTGGTCAGCGGGCTGACGCTGGATTCCTCCTTCGACAGCCTGTGCAAGCTCTATTGGCGCACCGCCGTCGGCATCGCGCTTGGGGTGCGCCATGTGCTGGAGGCGCTGAACGAGAATGGCTATTTGATCGACACGCTGCATGTCACCGGCGGCCACACCAAGAACCCGCTGCTGATGGAGCTCTATGCCGACGCCACCGGCTGCGCGGTGATCGAGCCGCTGGCCGACGAAGCGGTTTTGCTCGGCACCGGCATGGTCGCCGCCACTGCCGCCGGGCTGTTTCCCGATTTGAACGCCGCCTGCGTCGCCATGCAGCAAGGCGGCAGAACGCGCGCCTCGAACCCGGCCGCGTCCGGCCGCTTCGACCGCGACTACAAGATTTTTCTCGAGATGCACCGACAGCGGCAGGCGCTCGACGCTATCCGCTAAAGCGGGACGAAGGAAGCCCAGTTCACAAGCCTTCGCGATTTCAACGCCGGCTCTCGATGATCTCGATGAAACGGGCGAACAGTCCGGCCTGGGATTTGATGCCGAGCTTGCGATGGATGTTGCGGCGGTGAACCTTCACGGTTCCCGGCACGATGCGCATGGCCCTCGCGATCGACTCGGTGGAATGCCCCTGCAGCACCAGATCGACGACATGCTTTTCGCGCGGGGTCAGCGACAGGCTCTCCCAGATGTGGGCGCGGTCGAACTCGTTGACCGCGGCGATCGTCTCGTGCTCGGCTTCGTCCGGCTCGTCGGCCGCAAGAGCTGGCCAGCGCAACCGGGCGAAACCGATCACCGCCGGCGCCATGTCGCGCAGCAGCCTGGCATCGGCGGTGCCGAAAGGTCCCGAGGCATGCAATCGCATCAGCGACAGCACCAGCGCGTCCTTGCCGGGCAATGGCACGAAGAAGCCGACCTCCTCGGCCAGCCTTGTCTGGCTGTAGTAGGTGCGAAAATACTCGCTGGCATAGAAGCGGTCGGGCGCCAGTTCGCGCATGCGCCAGAATCCCTCCTTGCGTTCCAACGCGGCGTGATGAAACGGGTCGAGCAGATAAGGCCCTTCTTGATAGAGCGTGACGAAGACATGGCTCTCGGCAGGCGAGAAGGTTTCGAACAGCAGCGGCGGTCGCGAGGCACCGCGATAACCGAAGATCACGCAGTGGTCGAAGCTGACATGCTGCCTCAGCCAGCAGACCATTGCCTGGCCGAACAGGTCGCCGCTGGTCTCTCGCGTTGCCGCGACAAGCGCGGCGAGTTGGCTGTATTCGTCGCTGCGGGACGCACTCAAATCATACCCCCTTAAACGAGAAAATAGATCAGATATACCACCTGAGAGGTATATACTAGCCGGCATTGGCTCTGGTAGCGTCCTGACATAGCCCTGTTGCTGGAGCCCGCACTTTGACCGCAGTGCCCGACATCGAGTTTCGCGGCGTCACCAAGCGCTATGGCGCGGTGACCGCTGTCAGCGGCATCGATCTGACCGTCCCTCCGTCGGCCTTTGTCGCCCTTCTCGGACCGTCCGGCTGCGGCAAGACGACATGCCTGCGCATGATCGGCGGCTTCGAGCAGCCGAGCGAAGGCCAGGTGTTCATCCGCGGCCGGGACATGGCCGGCACGCCGCCCTATCGCCGGCCGGTCAACATGGTGTTCCAGCAATATGCGCTGTTTCCGCACCTCGATGTGGAAGCCAATGTATCCTACGGGCTGCGCCAGGCACGGCCGCGCCTGTCGTCGCAGGAAATCGGCCGCCGCGCCGGCGAGGCGCTCGAAATGGTGCGGCTCGCCGGCTATGGCGGCCGCAAGATCCACGAACTCTCCGGCGGCCAGCAGCAGCGCGTCGCACTGGCGCGCGCGCTGGTCAACAAGCCGGCGGTGCTGCTGCTTGATGAGCCGCTGGCCGCGCTCGACAAGAAGCTGCGCACCGACATGCAGATCGAGTTGCAGAACCTGCAGCGTGAGATCGGCATCACCTTCGTGCTGGTCACCCACGACCAGGAGGAAGCGCTGTCGATGAGCGATTTCGTCTGCGTCATGAACGGCGGGCGTATCGTCCAACTCGGCCAGCCAAGTGAAATCTATGACGAGCCGGCCGACCTGTTCGTCGCCGATTTCGTCGGCAAGACCAATCTGTTGAGCGGCAAGGTCGCCGGGCATACAGGCGATCTGGTGAATGTGGCGCTCGCCGACGGAACCGTCATTGCCGCGCGCAAGCGAACCGCCTTGCAGAAGGGCGAGACCGTTTCGGTCAGCCTGCGCCCTGAATCGCTGAGCCTCGGCGCCACGGAAGGCAGCCCGTTCAAGGGCATCGTCCGCAACCGGATCTTTTTGGGCTCGACCGCGGAATACGCCATCGAGGTCCAAGGCATCGGAACGCTGCTGGCCAAGGCCGACCATGTGATCGGCCATGGCAATCTCTTCAAGCCGGGTGAACCCGTCGCCATCGGCTTTGCCTCCGGAACGCCGCTGGCGTTTCAGGAGACCAAGAACAACGGGACCAACCAGAGGGTAGCAAAAAATGTCGAAATCATATCGTGACGGACTGCCGATAAGCCCTGAGAACTTCGTCGACCAACTGATGCGTTTGAAGCGCGGCTCGATCGGCCGCCGCGACTTCCTCGGCCTCACCGGCCTTGGCATCGCGACCGCGGTGATGGCGCGCGAGATCGGCATCATGCCAACGCCCGCCTTTGCCGCCGAAAACCTTGGCGACCGCATGTCGATCGCCACCTGGCCGAACTATCATGACCCGCAGACCTTCGAGAATTTCAAGAAGGACACCGGCGTCGCCGTCGAGGTCAACGTGTTCGGCTCAAACGAGGAAATGCTGGCCAAGCTGCAGGCAGGCGCCTCGGGCTGGAGCCTGTTCGTGCCGACCAATTACACGATCTCGACCTACAAGAAGCTCGGCATCATCGATCCGCTCGACATGGCCAAGCTGCCGAATTTCGACGGCTCCCAGGAAGACCCGCGCTTCACTGGGGAAGGCACGATCGACGGCACGACCTACGCGGTGCCGAAGAACTGGGGCACGACCGGTTTTGCCGTCAACACAAAGAAGCTGGCCAAGCCGATGACCAGCTGGAAGGAATTCTGGGACGTCGCCATGACTGAGGGCGATGGACGCACCATGGTGCACGACTATCAGCTGACCACCATCGGCAACGCGCTGAAATATTATGGCTATTCCTTCAACTCGCTGAAGCAGGATGAACTGGCCAAGGCCGAGGAACTGCTGCTGAAGGTCAAGCCGCATCTGTTCGCGGTCTCGTCCGACTATCAGCCGGGCATGCGGGCGGGCGACGCCTGGATGACCATGTGCTGGACGAATGACGGCGCACAATTGCACCGCGATATCCCAGAGATCGCCTATGTGCTGGGCAAGGAGGGCGGCGAGATCTGGACCGATTTCTACGCCATCCCGAAGGACGCGCCGAACAAGCCGGCCGGCTATGCCTTGCTCAACTATCTGATGACCCCTGAGGTCGCGGTGAAGGAGCATCTGGCCAATGGCGCGCCCTCGACCGATGCGCGCGTCAACAAGCTGCTGCCCAAGGAAGTGCTGGACAATCCGATCCTCTATCCTGCGGCCGACCTGTTGACGCCGCTGGAATTCGGCGCGGCGGCGACGCTGACCGATCCCGGCCGCGCCGAGCTGATGGCGCGCTTCAAGTCGGCTTGAGGCTGGCCTGACGCAAACGGAAAACCGGCGGGCCTATGTCCGCCGGCCTCGGGGCGGTTTTCATGCACGGCAACAGATTTCGGCATAATCTTCTGACGGCGCTGCTGCTCGCTCCGGCCACAGCGTGGCTGGTGGTGTTCCTGGTGCTGCCGTTCATCGCCATTGCCGTGTTCAGTGTCGGCGAGCGGGCGCCGGAGGGCGGCTACCAGGCCGCCTTCACGCTGGCGCAATATGCCAACCTGCCGGCAAGGGCGACCGCCTTCTGGAACACGATGATGCTGGCGCCGGTGGGAGCGCTCGCCTGTCTGCTCGTCGCCTACCCGGTCGCCTACTACCTCGCCCTAAAGGCGCCGCAGCGCTGGCGGCTGATCCTGCTTGCGCTCGTCGTCATTCCGTTTTGGACCAGCCTTTTGATGCGCACCTATGCCTGGATGTACATTCTGGGCGGACGCGGCATCCCGGCGCTGCTGGCATTTGTCGGCATCGAGGATGTCAGGCTGATCAACACACCGGGCGCCGTCCTGCTCGGCATCGTCTACGGCTATCTGCCGCTGATGATCCTGCCGATCTATGTCAGTCTCGAGCGGCTCGACCGGCGGCTGCTGGAGGCCTCCGCCGATCTCGGCGCGACGCCGTTCTCGACCTTTCTGGGCGTGACCCTGAAGCTGTCGCTGCCGGGCGTGATGACCGGCTTCTCGCTGGTCATGATCTTGCTGCTTGGCGAATACCTGATCCCGACGCTGCTTGGCGGCGGCAAGGTGTTCTTCATCGGCAACGCGCTGGTCGATCTGTTCCTGCAGTCGCGCAACTGGCCGTTCGGATCGGCCATCGCCATCACGCTGGTGGCCGTTTCGGTGGTGGTTCTGATCGCGGCAAACCGCATTTCGACACGGGTATCGGGCGCTCGCAGGGTGGATCTGATCTGATGCGCGCCTTCGTCACCGCCGTCTTCGCCTTCCTCTATCTGCCGATCGCGCTGGTCGTGCTGTTCTCGTTCAACGCCGGTCGTCACGCCAGTGAATTCACCGGTTTTTCGGTGCAGTGGTACGGCACGGCGCTGTCGAACCCGTTCCTGGTCGAGGCGCTGAAGAACAGCCTGTTCATCGCCACCACCAGCGCGCTTCTGGCGGCGGTGTGCGGCACGGCGGCGGCACTCGGCCTGTCGCGTGTCGGGCTCAGAACCCGGGCCGTCTTCGACGCGCTGATGGGTGCCGCGATCGTCGTTCCCGGCGTCGTCATCGGCATCTCGACGCTGGTTGCGCTGGTCCAGCTGTTTGGCGTGCTCAACCCGTTCCTCGCCTCGATCTGGCCTGACGACCAGCCGCCGCGCCTGTCGCTGGGCTATGGATCGATCATCGCCGCCCATGGCCTGTTCTCGATGGCGCTGGTGACGATGATCGTCGGCACGCGTCTCGCCAGCCTCGACCGTAATCTGGTCGAGGCTTCGAGCGATCTCTACGCCACGCCGCTGACGACGTTCCGTTCGATTGTCCTGCCGCAGATCATGCCGGCGGTGGTCGCCGGCTTCCTGCTTGCCTTCACCTTCTCCTTCGACGATTTCATCGTCGCCTTCTTCGTCGCCGGCGCGCAGACGACACTGCCGATCTATGTCTTCGCCTCGATCCGGCGCGGCGTCACACCGGAAATCAATGCCATCGCCACCATCGTGCTCGTCGCCTCGGTCCTGCTCGTGGTGCTTGCCCAATGGCAGTTGCGCCAGCGCAAGCCGTCAAACTGAAAGCCGAGATCATGATCCTCACAGACCGCATCGCCGTGGTGACGGGCGCTGGCTCCGGCATCGGTCGTGCCGGCGCCATGATCATGGCCAGGGAAGGCGCGCTGGTGGTTATCGCCGACCGGGATCAGGCCAGCGGCGAGTCGACAGCGGCGGACATCCGCGCTACGGGTGGGCGCGCCGAGGCGATTGTCACCGACGTCTCTGACGACGCGGCGGTCGGGCAGCTCATCACGGGCACACTCGGCAAATATGGCCGCATCGACATCCTGCACAATCACGCCGGCATCCAGGTCGGCGGGGCGCTGACCGAGGTCGAAGTCGATGGCATGGATGCGTCCTGGCGCATCAATGTGCGGGCGCAGTTCCTGGCGGCCCGTCTGGTCATGCCGGCGATGGTCACGCAAGGCGGCGGCGTCATCCTCAACACGGCCTCGAATTCGGGCGTGTTCTACGACCGCGAAATGATCGCCTATGCCACCTCCAAACATGCGGTGGTGGCGATGACCAGGCAGATGTCGCTCGACTATGCCCGGCACAATGTCCGCGTCAACGCGCTCTGCCCCGGCTGGGTCGACACGCCATTCAACGAGCCGTTCATCGCCCAGATGGGCGGACGCGAAGCGATCGAAACCTATGTCCGCACCAAGATCCCGATGGGGCGCTGGGCGAGCGCCGAAGAGATCGCCGAAGCGATCCTGTTCCTCGTCTCCGACCGCTCATCCTTCATGACCGGCCAGGCGCTGGTCATCGACGGTGGCGAGAGCATCGGCTGAGCAAGGGCTTCTCTGCCCAAGCGAGAAGGCGGAATTTGCCTTCTGGCTCAATCGCTGCCTGCCCGTCCTCCCTTGCCATCATGTCGCATTTCGTCCAATAGAACGACGCAAACGCCGCGAAACCGAAGGTTTTGCCGTTTGGAAGTGCGGCTTCCGGCCTCGTTGCCGACGCGCCGCAATCGGAAAGAGCAGGACAATGTCTGCGATCGAAGCCGGCGCTCATGCGCCGGAAAATCTTTGGCGTCAGGAAATCAGGGCGACACTGGCGCTGGCCTGGCCGATGGTGCTGACCAATCTCGGCCAGACGGCGATGACCGCCACCGACGTCATGATGATGGGGCGTCTGGGCGCGGACACGCTGGCCAGCGGCGCACTTGGCGCCAATCTCTATTTCATGCCGCTGATCTTCGGCCTCGGCCTGATGCTTGCAACCTCGCCCATGATGGCGACCGAGCTTGGCCGCCGCCGTTATTCGGTGCGCGACCTGCGCCGCACCGTGCGCCAGGGCCTGTGGCTGGCGATCCTGATCTCGATCCCGATCTGGATCGTCCTCTGGCATGGCGAAGCCATTCTGCTGGCCATGGGACAGGAGCCGGCGCTCGCCCATCAAGCCGGTATCTATCTGCGTTGGCTCGAATGGGCGGTGCTGCCTTTCTACGGCTACATCGTGCTGCGCTCCTTCATCTCGGCGATGGAGCGCCCCGGCTGGGCGCTGGTCATCGTCTTCGTTGCCGTCGCCTGCAACGTGCTCTTCAACTGGGTTTTCATGTTCGGAAATCTCGGTGTTCCAGCAATGGGTATCGCCGGCTCCGGCCTGGCCACAACGCTGTCGAGCATGCTGATGTTCGTTGGCATGGCGGCGGTGGTAATGCTGGAGAAGAAGTTCCGCCGCTACCGGCTGTTCGGCCGTTTCTGGCGTTCCGACTGGCCGCGCTTCAAGGGCCTGTTGCGGCTTGGCCTACCGATCGCCGGCATCCTTGCCTTCGAGGTGACCATCTTCAACGCAGCCGCGCTCCTGATGGGCCTGATCGATGCGGATTCGCTGGCAGCGCACGCCATCGCCATCCAGATCGCCTCGATCTCCTTCATGGTGCCGCTCGGCCTCAACCAGGCCGTGACGGTGCGCGTCGGCCTTGCCCATGGCGCCGGCAACCCGGCAGGCGTTTCGCGCGCCGGCTGGACCGCCTTCGTCATCGGCGTCTCGTTCATGGCGCTGATGGGTCTGGTGATGGTGCTGTGGCCACATGCGCTGATCAGCGCCTTCATCGATATGACCGATCCGGTCAATGCCAGGGTGATCGCGCTTGCCGTGTCATTCCTGGCCTTTGCCGCGCTGTTTCAGATTTTCGACGGCGCGCAGGCCGTTGCCGCCGGCATGCTGCGTGGCCTGCACGACACCAAGGTGCCGATGATCTATGCCGCCATCGGCTACTGGGGCATCGGCCTGCCGCTCGGCGTGCTGCTCGCCTTCCATTTCGGCCTGCACGGCGTCGGCATCTGGATTGGCCTGGCCTCCGGGCTGGCGGTGGTGGCGGTGCTGCTCCTGGCTCGCTGGCTGCGGCGCGACCGCCTGGCGCCACCGCTCGTTTTCGGGCATTGAAAGCAAAACGGCTGCAGGTTGCCAGGTGGCCGTCAGTCCCAGCGCTAATTAGTCGGCGCCTTCATATCCCAAGAAACGTCCGCTAGGGTTAGGCGCGGCGCCTTGGTGTGGAGTCCTGATTCCAGCGAGCGTCATGTTCCGACCGACCATCTTGTGCGCTCGATCGACCGCTTCGTAGACCTGTCTGGCCTGCGCTTGCATCTGCGGCCCTTCTACAGTGAACTCGGTCGTAGCGAGGTATGGAAGAGCAAGGGTCCGGGAAATCTCGTGTGGCGCTACAAAGGTCAGGTTTGGCCGGACACGTCTGAAGCCGCGCGTCTCACAGGCCCGGCGGCTCCGCCTACGGCAAGCAACGAGGTAAACATGCGCGCGTAGTTTTCCGCCTGCACGCCCCAATCCCACTCTCGGATCGTCTCGATCATGCGGACGGCCATCCGCGACCGGAGCGATGGCGTGTCCCGCAACAGGGCGAGCTTGTTCGCAAGCCCCTCCGCAGTTCCATCGAAGAACAGCCCGTTGTCGCCATCGCGAATCAGCTGGGGCATGTTTCCCACAGGGGTCGTCACCAAAGGGACGCCGCAAGCCGCCGCCTCCAAGCAAGGATTGGGAGTGCCTTCGCTGCGACTGGCGCAGACATAAACGTCGAGATCCCGATAGAAGTCGAGCATCTCGTCATGGTTACGCCAGTATTGCTCCCGAACCGCAGTCAGTAGTCGCACGTCCGGCACGGCAGCGACCGCGGGCTCGATGACGTCGTGGAAGCCGCGATGGGCCGGACCATGGTTGCTGAGACTTCCCGCCCATCCGACGCGAAGCTCGCCGGAATAGGGTTGTGGCTCTTGTGCGGGACAAAAGAATGTCGTGTCGACTCCATTGGGCGTGTAGTGGACCGGAACACGCAGTAGAGGACCGTATTCGTGCTCGAGCTTCCGATTGTTAACAAAGACAGCGCGCGCCAGCCGATGCAGGGTAGCGAGCCCGGGCTCTCGGAATTCGCCCTCCAGCTCTCTGTGGCTGCAGACCCCGATGAGCAGCCTGTCAGACCGCCGGGCGAGGGCCGATTCCGGCAGGGGCAGCTTCGAGATCTGAAACCAATAGAATATGAGCACGATGTCCGCCGCGTTCACGTCGGCCTCAGTCACATCATGCTGAAATCGTTCGACGATCTCGAACCTTCCTTTCAGAACGCGCTGGAGATTTTGGGTCTTGCGATCGATCGCCCAACCGGGTCGGTCCGCAATCGCCAGGATGCGGGGGAGGTGTACATCGCTCACGTGGCGTACCGCGCAAGCCAGTGCGCCAACCATGGATTGACCTCGTCCAGATCGTCGTCCGTCGCAGTGGTGCGCACCTGGGTAGTATCCGGCAGCTGGATATCCTCTGGTCGCAAGCGGGGTCGCCATCCGTGCCAACCACGACCATCGACCTCCTCGCTCAGGTACCGGCGGCCAGCATACTTGCGCGCGGCGTGCTCTGCGCTCAGGAACAGATAATGCTTCATGCGAAAACGCTCGGGGGAGAGCCTCACCGGACCCTCGAAGCGTATGCGATGGCCGCCTGACCACGCAATCTCCATGGGGCCGTCCTGTTTCTTGTACGCACGGACGCAGTGTGGGGAGCACGGCCGGAACGGGTAGTAGGTGCGCAGCGTGTGTTGATAATTGGGATTGTCGTGATCGAGGGCTTCCCTCGTAGGAATGAACGTGAACTCGGAAGACTCGATCGCATTGAAGCCGAGTGCGTCGGCTGCCGCAATGGCGGAGACCAACGATGAGTACGAAGTCGGCGGAAGGTGGATCTCGTCAGCGTCAACATGCATGAACCAGTCTGCTTCGAGAGACTGAAAAAGTTCCTCTTTGCGACGAAGAAGCTGCTCCCAGCAATACCAGCCGCTATGCGGGATGCTTTCGAATCCTATCAATCCGGCCCCGCGGTAGCTCTGGGCAATCTCAAGCGTTCGGTCCGTCGACTGATTGTCGCAAATGTAGACCTGCACGCCTTGACGAAAGAGGTTCTCGAGACATCCGGCGACGAACCGTTCTTCGTTCCGTGTTGTAAGGACCGCGACGACTCGTGGGGAGTTTCGATCACGCGCAGCATGCGCAATGTGGCTGTTGAGATCGACCAAGTCCCTCAATCCTTCGTTGTGTGCTTCCGGATGCCATGCTGGCCGGTCAACTGATATGGCGCAGTTAATGAACTTGGCCGAAATGACAAGTCTAAAAGACTCAGAGCGGACCTGCCAAGGCCATCACCTGGAGTCCAACACGCTCATATCGGTTCCCGTCGCGATCGCAAGTCTGAGGGATATCCGTATTCGGAGACAGGCAAAACGGCCGCTTATGGCGGATAGTGTTGAAGAAGTCAGCTCGTATCCGCGGGCCGGGTCGATGAGCTTCGCGTCGCGAGGAGAGCGCATGCCGCCGGACTATGCCGGCCAGATCACCACGCAGGGCAGTCGCACGGCCTCAGCGCTCGTATCGGCGGCGAGTTCTGAGATCGCCGCGACCGCGGCAGCATGCTGCTTGCGGTCGCCATAGTACGATGCCCGACGTGCGCGCACCAAGGTGCCGATGATCTATGCCGCGATCGGCTATTGGGGCATCGGCCTGCCGCTCGGCGTGCTGCTCGCCTTCCATTTCGGCCTCGACGGTGTCGGCATCTGGATCGGCCTCGCCTCGGGTCTGGCCGTGGTGGCGGCGCTGCTCCTGGCCCGCTGGCTCAGGCGCGACCGCATAGCGCCACCGCTTGTCTTCGGCCATTGAAAACGAAACGGCGACCGGACAATTCCGGCGGCCACTTCGTTTTGCCAGTTCGCTCAATTCCCCTCCGACGACATCGCGCCGAGCAGCCTGCGGATATCGCCGAACCTGGCGATCGCGCCGAACACCAGTGCCGCCACCGCAACGAAGAACACCGACACCGCGGCCATGGTCGGCGTGTAGCCGTAGCGCAGCGCGTTGAAGATCTTGATCGGCAGCGTTTCTGTGGTGAAGCCGATCGTCATATAGGCGACGATGTATTCGTTGAGCGACAGCACGAAGGCGAAGGCATAGCCCGAGACGAGGTAAGGCAGGATCAGCGGCAGCACCACCGTCTTCAGCACCGTGCGGTCGTCGGCGCCCATGGTCGCGGCGGCCTCGACCAGCGAGCGGTCGATCGAGGCAAAGCCCAGCGACAGCGTCACCAGCGGCAGCGTCACGAAGAAGATGGCGTGGCTGACGATGGCGGTGAAGAACTGGCCGAACAGCCCGACCGTCGCCCAGAAGCTGAGAAAGCCGAGCGCGGTGATGACCGGCGGCAGGATGAAGGGCGCCAACCCCAGCACCTGGAAAATGTTCGCCCATGGCGCAATGCGTCGCCACAGGAACCAGGCCAGCGGCAGCGCGACCGCAACGGCAATCGCGGCCGAACAGACGGCGAGCGTCACCGAATGGATCAGCGCCAGCCGCCATTCCGGGTCGGTGAAGATCTGGGCGTACCAGGCGAGCGAGAAGCCGACCGGCGGGAAGGAGAGCTCCTGGCGCGAATTCACCGACACGCCGGCGACGACAATGAGCGGCGCCGCCAGGAACAAAGCGACAATGGTGAAATAGACACGGCGCAGCAAGGTCGCGGTCATAGTGCGTTCTCCCGGCGTCCGACGAGCAGCGTCAGTCCGACCAGCGCCAGCGAGATCAGTACCAGGAATACCGCCATCGCGGCTCCAAACGGCATGTTGGACTGGTAGATCGCCTGGTCGGTGATCAGCACGGACAGCGTCCAGTGTTGCGGCCGTCCCAGAATCTGCGGCAAAAGATAGGAGCCGAGCGCAAAGACGAAGACCATGATCAGCGTCGCCACGATGGTGTTGCGCAGCGCCGGCGCGACGACATTGAAGAAGGCCCGGATTGGCGAAGCGCCGAGCGTGCGCGCCGCTTCGAGCAATGTCGGATCGAAGCGGACCAAAGCGGGGTAAAGCACCAGGATGGTGTAGGGCAACGCCTGGTAGACCATGCCGGTCAGCACCGCGCCAAAGGTCGGCAGCAGCGCCACTGGCTTGTCCATCAGCCCGATCGCCACGAACAGATTGGTGATCCCGGCGGTGCGCGAAAACAGTGTCGACCAGGCAAAGCCGATAATGACCTCCGACAGCGACAGCACCGACAAGAGGCCGACCAGCCACAGTGTCTGCACCCGACGCGGCCGCCGGGTCAAAAGGTAGGTGAAGGGAAAGGCGATGGCCACGCAGCAGACGGCGACCAGCACCGCCAGCATCAGCGAAAAGCCGAGCACGCCACCGAAGAACACCGACAGGAAGCGGGCGTAATTGTCGAAGACGAAGTCCGGCGTGTAGAAACCGGACGGATTGCGCTTGAAGAAGCTGACCGCGATCATCGTCGAGAACGGCACGACGAAGAATACGATCAGCATCAGCGCCGGAAAGAACAGCGGCGTGTAGTCGGCTACCGATTTCGGGGCTTCGCGTCTCATGCGCCGAGCACCACGCAGCTGGCCGGTGGCAGCGTGACGCCGACCTTGGCGCCGACCGGCACGTCATGCCGTTCGCGTGGCGTCGTCACCGCGATGATGCTGGTGCCGCCGACGTCGACGAAGGTCTCGATGGTGCCGCCGAGATCGCGCACGAAACTCACCTCGCCGGTGATGGCCAAGCCGCCGGGGCTGCCCAGATGCACATCCTCGGGACGCACAGAGACAGACGCCTTGGTCTGGCCCGCCGGCATGGCAAGGCCTGGAATGGCGGTGCCGAGGATGGTGGTACGCCCGGTGCTGTCGATTTCGGCCGGCAGCAGATTGGTGATGCCGATGAAGTCGGCGACGAAGGCGTCGGCCGGCTTGCGGTAGATTTCGATCGGCGGCGCCGCCTGCAGGATCTTGCCATGGCCCATGACGACGACGAGGTCGGCCATGGTCATGGCTTCGCGCTGGTCGTGAGTGACGACGATGGTGGTGATGCCGAGCCGCTGCTGCAGCTGGCGCAGTTCCACCTGCATGGCCTCGCGCAGTTTGGCGTCGAGCGCCGACAGTGGCTCGTCGAGCAGGAACAGTTTCGGCGACAGCGCAAGCGCGCGGGCAATCGCCACGCGCTGGCGCTGGCCGCCCGACAGTTTCGCCACCGGACGGTCGGCAAAGCCGGTCAGATGGATCAGGCTCAGCAATTCGTCGACGCGCTTCTTCTGCCCGTCCTTCGAGGCGCCGCGAATGCGCAGCGCATAGGCGATGTTGTCACCGACGGAGAGATGCGGAAACAGCGCCAGCGACTGGAACACCATGCCGAGATTGCGCTTGTGCGTCGGCAGCGGGGTGATGTCCTCGCCGTCGAGCACGATGGCGCCGCTGGTCGGCTCTTCCAAGCCGGCGATCATGCGCAGCAGCGTGGTCTTGCCGCAGCCGGACGGGCCTAGCAGGCACACGAACGTGCCATGCGGCACGTTGAGCTGGACATTGTCGACGGCGGCGAAATTGCCGAACATCTTGGTGATGGCGTTGATGTCTAGTCCGGACATGAGTTGATCCTGTAAACCGGAGGATATTGCGAATGGCACTGCTTCCCCGCTCCGCGATGCGAAAGGGAATTCGGCGATCGGCGGCCTCTCCCTGTCAGGGGAGAGGCATTATGCGAGGTCAGGCGAGCTCTTAGGCGCTCACCCGACGATCAGCTCGGTCCACTTCTGGTTGATCCAGTCGGCCTTCGACGTATAGAGGTCGTAACGCGGGATGATCGGATCGATGTCCGACGACACTGCGGCGAACTCTTCCGGCTTGAGGTCGAGCACTTCTTTCTTCAGCGTCGGCGTGGTGCCGACCTTGCGCGACATCACGCCCTGCATAGACGGCTGGCTCATATAGTCGATGAAGACATGCGCCTCGTCGACCTTGGTCGAGGCGCGCGACAGCACCCAATTGCCGGAATCCTGGATGCCGCCTTCCTTCGGGAAGGTCGAGCGGACGTGGAAGCCGTCGGCGACCGCCAGCCCGGTCACATCGTGATAGTATTGGCCCATCGGGATCTCGCCCGACTTCAGCGCTTGTTCGAACTGCGCTTCGTCGCGATACCAGAGGCGGACATTCGGCTTGACCTCGGCAAGTTTCTCGAACGCCTTGTTCAGCCCCTCTTCGGTGTCGAGCGCGTTGGTGCCGCCCATGAAAGTCTTGGCTGTCACTTCGAGCAGGAACGAGTTGGAGGCAAGCGCCAAAAGGCCAAGCTTGTCCTCGTTGGCCTTGTCCCACAGGGCCGCCCACGATGTCGGCGCATCCTTGTAGACGTCGGTGTTGCTGACCAACGTGATCCACCAGGCGACGGCGCCGATGCCGGCGACGCGGCCATCCGGGTATTTGTTGATGAAGCGCGGCAGCAGGTCGCCATAGTGCTTGAACTTCGACGTATCGAGCGGCGTCCACAATTCCGTCGACTGGCCCTTCAGCGTCGAGGTCTGCGACATCATCGAAAGGTCGGCCGGCGCCTGACCGGCCTTGGCCGCTTGCTCCAGCTGCACCAGCCAGGCCTCGCCGGTCGGCTCGGCGACCGATTCCACGGCAATGCCGGTTGCCTTGGTGAAGTCGGGGAAGACGTGCTCGTCGAAGGATTTCTTGAAGTAGCCGCCATAGACGCCGACCTTCAGCGACTTGTCCTGCGCCCTCAGGATCGACGGCATGGCGAGCACGCCTGATATGGCGAGGCCCGCGCCAAGCACGCCGCGCCGTGTCAGGGATTTTCCGATCAGTCTGTTCATCCGATTTCTCCTCAGTTGATGCCGGCTATGCCGGCAGGTTCCCTTCACACACTGTCCGCCGCCTGGCGTCAGTGGGCCGCCGCTCGTTGTTCGAGCGTACGGGCGTATTGCGTCAGTGGAAAGCACATGACGAAGAAGATCAGCGCCACCAGCCCGTAAACCTTGAACGGTTCGAAGGTGGCGTTGTTGATGGCGTTGGAGGTCCTGACCAGTTCCTCGAAGCCGATGATCGAGGTCAGCGCCGTCGATTTGATCAATTGCACCAGGAAGCCGACGATCGGCGCCCTTGTGATCGAGAAGGCCTGCGGCAGGATGACGAGCCTCAGCTCCTGCAGCCGGTGCAGGCCAAGGCTGGCGCCGGCGTCCCATTGCCCGCGCGGCAGCGCGTCGACGCCGCTGCGCCAGATCTCGGCAAGATAGGCGCTGGCGAAGAAGGTGAGACCGAGCACCGCGGCCGTCCACGGCTCGATGCGCAGGCCGAGCATCGGCAGGCCGAAGAACATCAGGAACAGCTGCATCAACAGCGGCGTGCCCTGGAACAGCGCTATGTAGCCGGAAGCGATGCGCCGGCTCCATTTATTTTCCGCGATGCGGAAAAACAGCACGATCAGGCCGACCAGCGCGCCGCCGACGAAGGCTGCCAGCGACAACAGCACCGTCCAGCGCGCGGCGAGCAAGAGGTTGCGAACGATGTCCCAGAAGGTGAATTCGATCATGACACGCCAGCCCCCAAGACGCGGCGCCCACCTGTGACCAGTCCCCGGCGCAATGCCATCGACAAAGCGAGATAGACCAAGGTCACGACAAAATAGGTCTCGAAGGAACGGAAGGTGCGCGCCTGCAGCATGTCGGCCTCGTAGGTCAGCTCGCGCACCGCGATCTGCGACACCACGGCCGATTCCAGCATCATGATGACGATCTGGCTGGTCAGCGCGGGGTAGATCACCTTCAGCGCCTGCGGCAGCACGATCTTGATGAACACCTGGCGTGGCCGAAGCCCCAGTGAAAGAGCGGCTTCCGTCTGCCCGCCGGGCACGGCATCGAGACCGGCGCCGACGATTTCAATGGTGTAGGCCGCCATGTTGAGCGTCATTGCCAGCATGGCGGCCAGGATCGGATCGAGCCTTATGCCGAGGCTGGGCAGCCCGAAGAAGATGAAGAACAGCTGCACCAGGAACGGCGTGTTGCGCATCACCTCGACATAGACCGCGATGGCGCGCTTCACGACTACCGGGCCGTTGCGCCGGCCGGCAGCGCCGAGGATGCTGAGCAGCGTACCCACGAGCGTGGTCACGACGATCAACAGGATCGTCGTGAGCGCGCCACGCGCGATGTCGCCCAGGGCGCCTGCAAGCCAGCCAAAGGCCACGGCAACTCAATCCTTGAGGTTGTCGGGGTTGAGCGGCGTCTTCAGCCAGGCCTTCGAGCTCTCGTCGAGCTTGCCGTCGGCCAGCATCTTGGCGACCGCATCATTGACCGCCGCCTTCAGACGGTCCTCTTTCTTGTTGAGGCCGATATGGGAGGGTGAGGTCAAAAGCTGGAACTTCTGCTCCGGCTTCAGCGCGTCCTGCTTGGCCAGCACCTGGGCGCCGACGTCGTTGCCGACCACCATC
The DNA here is from genome assembly GCF_013520985.1 of Mesorhizobium neociceri. Classification (GTDB taxonomy): domain Bacteria; phylum Pseudomonadota; class Alphaproteobacteria; order Rhizobiales; family Rhizobiaceae; genus Mesorhizobium; species Mesorhizobium neociceri. The sequence goes on from NZ_JACDTY010000002.1 coordinate 530,459, forward strand.
AGCTGGGTCTGACCGGAGATGAAGGCCTGGATGACGGAGTTGTAGTTGTCGAAGCGCTTGATGTCGGCCGATGCCGGCGCCGCTTCAGTCAGCGAGGTGTCCTCAAGGGTGCCGCGATTGACGGCGATCGACTTGTCGGCGAGGTCTTCCTTGCCTTTGACCGAAAGTGCTGCCGGACCGATGACGGCGATGTAATAGGGCGCATAAGCGGCGGCGAAGTCGATCACCTCCTCGCGCTCCTTGGAGTAGCCGACGCTCATCAAAATATCGACGCGCTTGTCGGTGAGATACGGGATGCGGTTCTGGCCGGTGACGCTGACCAGATTGAGTTTCACCTTCAAGGAATCGGCGATCGCCTGGGCGACGTCGACGTCATAGCCCTTGATGCTCATATCGGCGCTGGCCGAGGAGAAGGGCGGGAAGTCGGAGAAGATGCCGACATTGATGGCGCCGGCCTTGGTGATGTCGTCGACGGCGTCGGCATGCGCCTGCGCGGTAAGGCCGAGGCCGGCGAGCATCAGCGCGGCGGCGACGGTTGATTTCATGTGAAAATTCATTGTGGTTCCCTTCTGGAAGCTTGTTTGTTTTGAAACGGCCGCCGGCTCCAGCGCGGCGGCCGCCTTTGCATGTGAAGTCCGTCAGGCCCCCTTGCCCGTAATGGCCGGGCTGAACACCATCAGGCTCAGGATTTCGAACAGGACCTGCGCGCCGACATGGGCGGTGTTGGTGGTGGCGTCATATTGCGGCGCCACCTCGACGACGTCGCCGCCGACAATGTTGAGGCCTTTCAGGCCGCGCAGCAGTTCGAGCACTTCGCGCGTCGTCAGGCCGCCGATCTCCGGCGTGCCGGTGCCCGGCGCGAAGGCCGGATCGACACTGTCGACGTCGAAGGAGATGTAGGTCGGGCCATCGCCGACGATCTTGCGCGCCTTCTCGATGATGGCGGGGATGCCGAGGCCAGTCACCTCTTCGGCATGCACCACCGTCATGCCGGATTCGTAGGTAAACTCCCACAGATATTCGGCCGAGCCTCTGATGCCGATCTGGATGGTGCGGGTCGGGTCGAGGACGCCGTCCAGCACCGCGTTGCGGAACGGGCCGCCATGGTGGAATTTGGTCATGTCGAACAGCCCGCTGGTGTCGCAATGGGCGTCGATGTGGATCATGCCGACCGGCGCTTGTCTGCCGACCGCCTTCAGGATCGGATGGCTGATCGAGTGGTCGCCGCCGACCGACAACGGCAGCACGCCGGCGTCGACGATCTGGTTGGTGCGGCGCTCGATGTCTTCATGGCTGATCTCCAGCCGGTAGCGGCTGCGGAACGGCGTATCGCCGATGTCGGCGACCCGAAGCTCATGCGTCGGCGCGCACTCCAGCACGTGGTTGTAGGGGCCGATGCGCTCGATGGCGCGCAGCGCCCTCGGCCCGAAGCGCGAGCCGGGCCGGTTGGTGACGCCGAGATCCATCGGCACGCCGATAATCGCCACCTGCAAATCGCCGAAATCCGGATTGTCGGCAGCGATTTCGCGGTAGGGCGCAGCGAGGAAAGTCGGGATGCCGGAATAGGGCGCCAGCCTGGTGCCGCTCTTGGAGAATATCTTGTCGGCGACCTTGCGGAACTTCGGGTCGAACATCTCGCCGCCATGGCTCTCGCCATATTTGCGGCGCAACGCGTCGAGTTTGCCGCGATCATAACCCATGTCGGTCTCCTCCTGCCGGGCCGGCGCATGCGGCCGTGGCGACATCTGCGAACTGACCGTCATCCGGCCGGGTCGCTATCCCGCTGGCTGCCTGCAGATCTCACGTCATTGATGCTGTTCTGGGACAAAGTGTCCGGCAGCCGCATTGAAAAATCAATTGATATTGTTAGGGTACAGATTGTGAGAAAATCTCACAGAGTATCCGTTGCCCAATGGCCAAGCGTCTGCCCCCCTTAAATCCCCTGCGCGCCTTCGAGGCGACGGCGCGTCACGCCTCGCTGACCAAGGCGGCGAGTGAGCTCAATGTCACCCATGGCGCCATCAGCCATCAGATCAAGGCGCTCGAGCAGTCACTCGGCGTAAAACTGTTCGAGCGCACCGGGCAGCGGGTAAAGCTCACACCGCATGGCGCCGAGCTGTTGCCGGCGGTGTCGACCGCCTTTGACGGCATTGCCGCCGCCACCCAGCGCATGACCAGGCCGGCCAGCGCCGGTACGCTGTCGGTCTCCTGCGTGCCGGCGCTGCTGCTTCTGTGGATGACGCCGCGGCTCGGCAGCTTCATGGCGCAATATCCCGATATCAGGCTGACGCTGATCCCGTCCAACGACCCCAAGGACATCCGCGCGCCGCAGGTCGACGTCTGCGTGCTCTATGGCGACGGCAGCTGGACCGACTGCTGGATGCGGAAATGGTCGGGCCTCGAATTGTTCCCGGTGGTCAGCCCGACGCTGATCAACAACCGGCCGATCCGCATCTGCCGGGATCTTGCCGACCATGTCATCCTGCATGGCGATGACGGCCGCGAGTGGCACACCTGGCTGGCCGCCGCCGACGGGCTCGACCTCGAGCGTGGCCGGCGACACCATCTCGGCGACGCGCGCACTGCCATCGAGGCCGCGGTGCATGGCCATGGCGTGGCGCTTGGCGATTCCGTCACCGCCAGCATGCTGCTCGCCAGGGGCCTGCTGGTGGCGCCGTTCAGCCTGTCGGTGCCGGCGGTCGACGATTTCTACGTTGTCTGTCGCAACGAAATGCGCTCGGCGCCGATCGTGCAATTGTTCATCGACTGGCTGTTTGCCGAGAAGGAACAGGCCGACAGCCGTGCCGACGCGCCGGTGGCCGGTCGCATCGGCATTCGCAGGAAGCGCCCGGCGCTGCGGGTGGTCGGCGCCAAGAGTTGAGGCTGGACCGGAGCAGCTGCTTTTTGTCGGGCCAGCCCGGAAAGCGGGAAGCGCTTTCAAAAATTGAATGCTATTAGGGGTTTGCCAAGCAGCTCCAGGAAAAGTGCGCAGCGGTTTTCCGTCCGGAGATGCGTTGGAAAAGCGACCGCAAGCAGCGAAGGCGACGGCAGGACATGGCAAGAACCGATATAGCGCGGCGCGTCTACAACCACACCTGGAAGCTGGACCCGATCGTCCGCAGCCTGCTCGACACCGATTTCTACAAGCTGCTGATGCTGCAGATGATCTGGGGCATGTATCCCAAGGTCGACACCACCTTCTCGCTGATCAACCGCACCACATCGGTGCGGCTTGCCGACGAGATCGACGAAGGCGAGTTGCGCGAACAGCTCGACCATGCCCGCACGCTGCGCTTCTCCAAGAAGGAGATGATCTGGCTCGGCGGTAACAATTTCTACGGCCGCAAGCAGATCTTCGAGCCGGAATTCCTCGCCTGGCTGGAAGGTTTCCGGCTGCCCGACTATGAGCTGTCCAAGCGTGACGGCCAGTACGAGCTCTCCTTCAGTGGCCCGTGGATGTATACCACGCTGTGGGAAATCCCGGCGCTGGCCATCATCAATGAACTCAGGTCCCGCGCAGCCATGCGCGCCTACGGCCCGTTCGCGCTCGACGTTCTCTATGCCCGCGCCAAGGCCAAGATGTGGGCCAAGACCGAGCGGCTGAAGGCGTTGCCCGGCATCCGCATTTCCGATTTTGGCACCCGCCGCCGGCACTCGTTCCTGTGGCAGCGCTGGTGTGTCGAGGCGCTCAAGGAAGGCATCGGCGAGGCCTTCACCGGCACCTCCAACGTGCTGCTGGCCATGGACAACGACCTCGAGGCGCTGGGCACCAACGCACACGAACTGCCGATGGTGTTTGCCGCCCTCGCCAAGACTGAAAAGGAACTGAAGCAGTCGCCCTACAAGGTGCTGCAGGACTGGCAGCGCTACTATGGCGGCAACCTGTTGATCGTGCTGCCCGACGCTTTCGGTACCGCATCCTTCCTGCGCGACGCACCCGACTGGGTTGCCGACTGGACCGGCTTTCGCCCCGACAGCGCGCCGCCGATCGAAGGCGGCGAAAAAATCATCGACTGGTGGCGCGAGAAGGGCAAGGACCCCAGGCAGAAGCTGCTGATCTTCTCCGACGGGCTCGAAGTCGAGACCATCGAGGAGACCTACCAGCACTTCAAGGGCAAGGTGCGCATGTCCTTCGGCTGGGGCACCAACCTCACCAACGATTTCGAAGGCTGCGCGCCGACCGAAACCAACAGCCTCGATGCGATATCGCTGGTCTGCAAGGTGACGGAGGCCAATGGCAGGCCGGCGGTGAAGCTGTCGGACAATCCAGCCAAGGCGACGGGCGACAAGAAAGAGATCGAGCGCTATCTCAGGATTTTCGGGGCGAAGGACCGGGTGGAGCAGTTGGTCAAGGTTTGAGGGTGGGGTTCTCCCCAGCAGAGGCTCCTTTCCTCTCCCTCCGGAGGGGGGAGAGGTGGCGCCGCGAAGCGGCGACGGAGTGGGGGAACCACTTGGCAACCGCCGCAACGCACATGGGAAAGAGGACCACGCGCAAGCATCGCCTTGACCCGCGCCAGGGTCGACCCCCACTCCGTCGAGCTGCGCTCGACACCTCTCCCCCGATCGACGGGGGAGAGGAAGGGCGCCAAGCTATCCGAGGCAGGACAGAGGGGGGCGCCGTACAGCGCTGCCGTCGCCGGTCAGCCCTCCTCACCATCGCCCTCACACTCCTCCCCACCTCTGCCTTCGCCCACGCCTCCGACCGTGGCCACGTCCTCCTCCTCCCCACCGGCTACTACATCGCCGGCGGAGCGCTCGCGGTTGCCGTCAGCTTCCTCATCCTGGCCCTGCTGCCGCCCGACGCCCTCGACCGCTTCTGGCGTCGCCGCCTGCCGCTCTTCACACTCGCCGACAAGCCCCGCACAATCGTCAGCCTCATCTCTTTTGCCGGCTTCGCAACCCTCATCGCCGCCGGCCTGTTCGGCAGCCGCGACCCGCTCTCCAACCCACTGCCCCTCACCATCTGGACGCTGCTCTGGGTGGGTCTCGCCATAGCACAAGGCCTGCTCGGCGATCTCTGGTCCTGGCTGAACCCGTGGTACGGCCCATGGCGCATCGTCACCCGCCTGATTGGCCAGCGCGATGCCGAGGCGCAGGAGCCGCGTTTGCCGCAATGGCTAGGCTGCTGGCCGGCTGTCATCCTGTTCTTCGCCTTTGCCTGGTTCGAACTGATCGACCCGGCGCCCGACGATCCCGCGCGTCTGGCATACGCTGCTGGCCTCTATTGGCTGTTCACCTTCATTGCCGTGCTCGCCTTCGGCTATCCCAACTGGAGCTGGCGCGGCGAATTCCTGACGGTGTTCTTCGCCATGGTGGCGCGTTTTGCTCCTGTCAAACGCGACGAAGAAGGCCGGCTCAACCTTTGCTGGGCCGGCGCAAAACTGCTCGCGGCCGGGCCTCTGCCGGCCAGCGGCATCGCTTTCCTGCTGCTGGCGCTGTCGTCGGTGTCCTTCGACGGTCTGTCGAAGACCTTCTTCTGGCTCGGCCTGTTCGGCATCAATCCGCTGGAATATCCCGGCCGCACGGCGCTGATCGGCATCGGCAGCTTCGGTCTGGTGCTGACCTTCGTGCTGCTGGCGGCGGCGTTCCTGCTGGCCGTCATCCTCGGCCAGCGCCTTGCCGGCAGCCGGCATTCCCTCGGCGAGGCTGCCGGGCTGCTGGTCTGGTCGATCGCGCCGATCGCGCTTGCCTATCATGTCGCCCACTATCTGACGGCGCTTCTGGTCGACGGCCAGTATGCGATGGCCGCTTTGTCCGACCCGTTCGCGCTGGGCTGGAACTTGTTCGGCACCGCCGACATGCAAATCGAAGCCGGCATCGTCGCCGGCGCCGACTCCGCATGGTGGCTGTGGAATGTGCAGGCCTGCATCATCATCGCCGGCCATATGCTGGCGGTGCTCGTCGCCCATGGTCTGGCCTGGCGACTGCACCCGGTTCCATCGCGCGCCGCACTCAGCCAGCTGCCGCTCACCGTGCTGATGATCGCCTACACGATCTTCGGCCTCTGGTTGCTTGCCACGCCGACGGCCGGATGACAAAAGACGACCGGCATGCCTTTGCGGAAAGCTCGCTTGCCAGGTCGAGGCTTTGATGATTTAGTTTGTATACATGCGATTTCTGCCCCTCCTGCAAGGGAGTGGCCTTGCCTCGTTACAGACAGTCAAAACTCAAAAACAGGGGAACTGCCGTGACTGACAAGAATGGGTTTTTCGATCTCTCCAAATCCACGCTTTCTCGCCGTACCGCGCTGAAGGGTCTCGCCGCGTGCGCCGGCCTGACGCTCGCGCCGGGCTTCGTCCGCTACAGCCAGGCGCAGAGCTCCGCGCCGATCAAGATCGGCTTCCAGTCGCACCGCACCGGCATCGGCGCCGCCTATGGCCGCTGGTACGAGAAGACCAGTGCGGCCGCGGTCAAGGCGATCAACGATGCCGGCGGCATCAACGGCCGTCCGGTCGAACTGGTGATCGAGGATGACGGCACCGATCCCGGCCGCGGCGCCGAAGTGGTCGGCAAGTTCGCCACCCAGCACAAGACCGACATCGTGTTCGGCACACTGTTCTCGCATGTCGTCATCGGCTCGGCGCCCGCCGCCGGCGAAAACAAGATCCCCTATTTCGTCGTCAGCGAAGGCCACCACGTCGCCTCGACCAAGCTGAACCGCTACGTCTTCCAGCCCGGCATCACCGACGTGAAGAGCCAGATCCAGTCGATGGCGCCGTGGATCGCCGCCAATGCCGGCAAGAAGGTTACGCAGATCTTCCCCGATTTCGCCTTCGGCTACGACCACCGCGACTACCTGCCGCCGGCGCTGAAGGCGCAAGGCGCCGAGGTCATCGCCCAGATCGCCATCCCGCCGACGGAATCCTCGTTCACCAAATATTTTCCGCAGATTCCGGCCGAAACCGAAGTGATCTACCACGTCATGGTCGGCCCGGCCGTGCTTACCTTCGTCAAGGAACTCGGCGAGTTCTACGGCTCCAACCGGCCGCAACTGTTCGGCTTCATGGATTCACTCGAGGCCACCGACATCAACAGCCCCGGCCTCGAGTTTTTGGACGGCAGCCATTTCTGGGAAGGTTCGCCGCGCTATGCGCAAGCCGATGATTCCGCCGCGCAAAAAGCCTATCGCGCTGCCGTTGGCATCGACGACAATGGCGCCGCCGTCGGCGATCCCAAGGACGTCTCAACCGCCTCGCACATGTTCGGCTGCTGGGAAACGCTCTATGTCGTCAAGAAGGCGATGGAAGACGCCGGCTACAAGGGCCCGGAAGACCGCGCCAAGCTGGTCGAGGCGACCGAGGCGCTGACCGAATTCGCCGAAGGACCGGAGCATCCGCAGGGGCCGAAGACCTTCAACGGCAAGATCCACCAGTGTTTTGGCATCCAGAACATCTCCAAGGTCGAAGGCGGCAAGCTGACGGTCGTCCACAAGACCAAGATCGAGGATGGGCTGTACGAGGCCGAAGGGGATTACACGACGCAGGCGCTTTAGGCGCCTCACCCTCCCCCCTTGTGGGGAGGGTCGGCGAATGGGCTTCGCACGTCGCGAAGCCCATGAGACGGGGTGGGGGTCACTACGGCCCGTGCCCCACCCCCCACCCGACCGCTCCGCGGTCACCCTCCCCACGAGGGGGAGGGTAAGGGCGCCCTGAATGCATTTTGGACCCCATCTCCTCCTCGCCGCCCTCGAAGGCCTCGTCACCTCAGCCGTGCTGGCGCTGACCGCACTAGGCCTGTCGCTGGTGTTCGGCGTCATGCGCGTCGTCAATGTCGCCCATGGCGAGTTCTTCATGCTCGGCGCGGTGCTGGCCTGGGCCATCTCGACGGCGATCCCGGGCCATCCCACGGTCGGCTTCCTCGCGGCTCTTGTGCTGGCGCCGCTGATTGTCGGCGCCATTGCACTGCTTGCCGAGCGGCTGGTGCTGCGCCGGCTCAATTACAATCCGGAAGCCACCATCGTCGCCACCATCGGCATGCTCTACATCATCCAGCAGCTGGCGCTGAGCTTCTATGGCCCGGAAGCGCGCCCGGTGGAGCCGCCCTTCAGCTACCGTATCCTACTGCCCTGGTTCGGCTATTCCGGCTACAAGCTGTCGATCATCGCCGCCTCGGCGCTTCTGCTCGTCGCCACCTGGCTGGTGCTGACGCGCACGAAGATCGGCCTCATCATGCGCGCCACCCAATATGACAGCGAGACGGCGCAGGCCTTCGGTATTCCGGTCGACCGCGTCTATGCCGGCGTCTTTGCGCTCGGCGCCATGCTGGCGGCCATTGCCGCAGTGCTCATCGTACCAATCAGCCAGGCGCATTACCTGATGGGGCAAGATCCGCTGCTGTTATCCTTCATCGTCGTGATCATCGGCGGGCTCGGCTCGCTGCGCGGCACGGTCGTCGCCGCCGTGCTGATCGGCCTGTCCGACGGCATCATCTCGGTGTTCTTCTCGCCGACTCTGGCCAAGATCATCGCCACGCTGCTGGTGGCCATGGTGCTGGTGTTCCGTCCGCAAGGCCTGTTCGGGACGGCGTCGCGATGAGCGAAGCTTCGCCGGCAAAAGCCTATGCGTTGCATCTCGGCGTCATCGCGCTGCTCTTTGCGCTGAGCTTCGTCCTGCCCGACTATCATCACGGCCTGCTCGCCCGCATCATGGTGCTGGCGGTGTTCGCCATGGGCTACAACATGCTGTTCGGCTATGTCGGCCTGCTTAGCCTCGGCCACGCCATGTTCTTTGCTGCCGGCCTCTACGGTGCAGGCCTCGCCGTCATCCATCTCGGCTGGAACGTGCCTTTGGCCTTCCTCGCCGGCATCGCCTGCGGCGCGTTGCTGGCGCTGGTGATCGGCCTGCTGGCGCTGCGCACCACTGGCGTCGCCTTCATGATCGTCACCATGATGTTCGCGCAGGTGTTTTATCTCGTCATCCTCTATTTCGCCGCCTGGACCGGTGGCGACCAAGGCCTGGTGGTGCCGCAGCCGGCGCGGGTTCTGAGCTTCGGCGCGACATCGCTCGATCTCACCAACCCGACCGTGCGCTACATGAGCGCGCTGGCGTTGTTCTCGATCGTGCTGCTCATCACGCTCGCCATCGTCCGCTCCCGCTACGGCCGCGTGCTGGTCGCCGTGCGCGAAAACGAGGAGCGCACGAAAATGCTCGGCTACGACACCTTCTCCAACAAACTCATCGCCGTCGTTGTCTCCGGCACCATCTGCGCGGCGTCGGGTGCGGCCTATGCGCTGTTGTTCGGCTATGTCGGTTCGAGCTTTGCTTCGGTGCAGTATTCCATCCTGCCGCTGCTTTGGGTGCTGCTCGGCGGCGCGGCCACGACGCTCGGTGGCCTGATCGGCACGGTCTTCATGTATTATGTCATCGACATCGCCAGCGGCTACACCTCGGCCTATCTGCTGATTGTCGGCATCGCGCTCATCCTTCTGGTGCTGTTTTTCCCCAAAGGCATTCTGGGCACCATCCGCCAGCGCTGGCTGGGGTGGCTGCCATGATGCCGTTGCTGACGACAAAGAACCTGGCGCGTAATTTCGGCGGCCTGCGCGCTGTCGACGGTGTCGACTTTCAGCTGATGCCGGGCGAAATCCGCGCCGTCATCGGCCCCAATGGCGCCGGGAAGACCACCTTCGTCAGCCTGATCAGCGGCCGCATCCAGCCGTCCTCGGGCATGATCGTCTTCGACGGCGCCGACATCACCAGCCAGCCGGCCTATCTCAGGGTGCGCCAGGGCATCGCCTACACCTTCCAGATCACCAGCGTCTTTGCCAATCTCTCGGCCTACGACAATGTCGCGCTGCCGGTGCAGCGCACGCTGACCGATGGGCGGTCGAAAGGCGCGGTGCGCACCGGCGTCATGGCGGCTCTGGAACGCACCGGCCTTGCCGACCGCGCCCATATGCCGGCCGGCCAGCTCTCCTACGGCCATCAGCGCCTGCTGGAGGTGGCGATGGGCCTGGCGCTGAAGCCGCGCCTTTTGATCCTCGACGAGCCGACGCAAGGGCTGGCCGACAGCGAGATCGACAATTTCATCGAACTGGTGCGCGAGATCGCCAAAAGCGCCACCTTGCTTTTGATCGAGCACAACATGCCGGTCGTCATGCAACTGGCCGACCGCATCACCGTCTTCAATGCCGGCAGGATCCTGGCCGAAGGCACACCCGAACAGATCCGCGCCAACACCCAGGTGCAGGAAGCCTATCTGGGGACGGCGCCATGACCGAAGCCCCGATGACCGAGGCGCTGACCATCTCCGGGCTCGACTGTTTCTACGGCGAAGTCCAGGTGCTCTATGGCCTCGACCTGGTGCTGAACAAGGGCGAAGTGCTGTGCCTGTTCGGCCGCAACGGCGCCGGCAAGACGACAACTCTGAAGGCGATCATGGGCCTGGTTCCCGCAAGTGCCGGTTCGATCAGGCTCGAAGGCAAGGAATTGACCGGGCTGCCGGCGCATGAGGTGCCGAAGACCGGCGTCGCCTATGTGCCGCAAGGCCGGCGGCTGTTCGCCGAAATGACGGTGGCCGAAAACATCGAGATTGGCCTGATGGCGCGCGGCAAGGGCAAGGCCGTGCGGGAAAATGTCCTCGACCTTTTTCCATTGCTGCGCCAGCGGTTGAGACAACGCTCCGGCACGCTTTCCGGCGGCGAGCAGCAGATGCTGGCCATGGCCCGTGCGCTGTGTCTCGAGCCGCAGGTTCTGTTGCTCGATGAGCCGACCGAAGGCCTGATGCCGTCGATGATCGCCAAGATCCGTGAGACCGTGGTGAAGCTGCGAGAGCTTGGCGTCTCGACGATCCTGGTCGAGCAGCGGGTCGACGCCGTGCTGTCGGTCGCCGACCGCGTCTGCTTCATCGAAAATGGCCGCAACCGCGAAACTGTAGATGTCGAGCAACTGCGCGCCGATCCGTCGGCTGTCAGGCGCTATGTGGGGGTAGGATAAGGACTACCCTCCCCCTTGTGGGGAGGGTGGCTGCGAAGCAGCCGGGTGGGGGTGCGGCGCCGACCCCCACCCGGACCTGCGGTCCGACCTCGCCACAAGGGGGAGGTAGGGCTCAGCGCCCTGCTCACCCGAAAAACAAAAAGCCGGCAATCAAAAATATCGGGACCAGCACCGCGCCCGACCACGCCATATAGCCGAAGAAGCCCGGCATCTTCACGCCGCGATGCCTTGCGATGGCGTAGACCATGAAGTTGGGCGCGTTGCCGATATAGGTGTTGGCGCCCATGAACACGGCGCCGGCGGAGACTGCGGCCAGCGTCGAGGCGAACTCGGTCATCAGACGTTGCGCATCGCCGCCGGCCAGTTCGAAGAACACCAGATAGGTCGGTGCATTGTCGAGGAAGGACGACAGCCCGCCGGTCAGCCAGAAATAGGCGAGATCGTTGGGCTGACCGGTGGGCGAAGTGACCAGCGCGACCAAGGGCGCCAGTGCGCCATCATGGCCGGCGCGCAGGATGGCGATGACCGGCACGATGCAGATGAAGATACCGGCAAACAGTTTTGCCACCTCCGCGATCGGGCCCCAGGTGAAGCCATTCGCCTCGCGATGGCTCTTGTAGGAGACAACAAGCGACAGAAAGGCCAGCGCCAGGATGATGGCGTCGCGCACCAGGTTTTGCAGTTCGAGGCTGATGCCCAGGACGGAAAAGCTCACGCCCGGCTTCCATGCTGCCGAGAGCAGGATAGCGCCGATGACGCCGGCCAGCAGCGGCAGATTGGCCAGGCCGCGAATGCGCACCTTCGTATCCGGCGTCGGATCCTTGATCTTCGGCGCGCTGCCTTCGCGGCGATGCAGCACGATGTCGATGGCCAGGAAGACAAGCAGTACTAGGCCGCCCGTGAACAGCGTCTCGCGCCAGAGGTTCGTGGTTGTCCAGAAAAAGTCGACGCCGCGCAGGAAGCCGACGAACAATGGCGGGTCGCCGAGCGGCGTCAGCGAGCCGCCAATGTTGGAGACCAGAAAAATGAAGAAGATGACGACATGGGCGTTGAACGGCCGGTTGTCATTGGCGCGCAGCATCGGCCGGATCAGGATCATCGAGGCGCCGGTGGTGCCGATCACTGAAGCCAGCATCGCCCCGACGAGCAGCAGCCCGGCATTGACCAGCGGCGTGCCGTGGATGTTGCCGGCGACAAGGATGCCGCCGGAAATGGTATAGAGCGCGAACAGCAGGATAATGAACGACATGTATTCGGTGAGCAGCGTGTGCAGCACCGCCTCGCTCGCCAAAGACATGCCGAAAGCGATCGCCAGCGGCACCACCGCCAGCGCCGCCCATACGGCTGCGATCTTGCCGTAGTGATGCTCCCAGACATGGTGGAACAGCAGCGGTCCAGTGGCGATCGACAACAGCAGGCCGGCAAACGGCAGCCCCCACCACAACGACATAGCAGCACCCGGCAGGCCGTGCTCTTCGGCCGCCGAAGCGCCCACTATTGTTGCCAGGAGAAACAGGCTGGCAAGGAGGGCAGTCTTGCCTGTCGGTGGTCGCATGGAACCTCTGCTGGTCTGATTGCGCGGTGCAAGGGATCAATGGCCGCTCCAGCCGCGCGGCGCAACCCCGGTCGCTTCGGCCGGTCGGTGCGCGGAGCGGATCGAGGCCGAAACAAGCTTCGTCGCGACACCAGCCCATGTAGCGGTAAAGACACTGTGGGCGACTTTGTTTCGGCATGTCTTCCCTGCCCAAGTAAATCGCATTGCATGATTTTTCCTGCCGTGCTTCATTACTTCAGGGAATTCTGGGGGCGTCACATGTTCAGGAGAGTTGCCGCTGTCCTTGGGGCAGTCGCGTTGGCGGGCTGCACCACGCCGGATCCGATAGCGCCGTCGCCATCGCCGACCGCGGCCATACAAAAGCTCGGCTACGAAGCCGTCGCCTTGCCGTCGACGGCCTATGGCCCGGGCTCGCTGGTGACATCGGTCAAGGGTTCCGGCTTTGCCTCGCCGCTGAAGCTGACCTACCTCTGCCGCCCCGATTTCACCAATGCGCCGCCACCGATCATCGACACGGCGGCCTCGTCGGAAGCATCACGCGAGTTCAACGGCACCTTCAAGCTCGACGCCACGGCGCTGGCCGATCTCGGCATCAGTGCCGGTGTGAGCAATGTCGAATCCGTGACCATGAAGTTCAGCAATGTGAAGATCGAGCAACTGGCCTTCGACGACCTCGCCACCATCCGGTCGCAGCTCGGACCTGTCTGCGCCGACCTTGTCGAGAGCTTCAAGAAGAAATCGATCGCCTATCAGACCAAGGGGGCGATCAGGGCCGACGTGGTCTATACCGCCAACTTCAAGCGCGGCGCGTCCGCGGAAGTGAAGAGCCTGGTAATCGAATCCCTGAAGGCATCGTTCGGCGGCTCCGTGCAAAGCAATTCGAACTCTTCGATCCAGGGCAACGGCCTGTATTACGGGCTGTTGCTGGTCAAGGTCGAATAGCTCGACAGGATTTGGGTAGCCATCAGTCCGAAGTTTGATCTTCGAGCATCACCCCGGCCTCACGCATTCGCTTCAGCATCGCTTCGACAGAGCCGTTGAGATCGATGCCGCGGCAGGCGTCGAGCCGCACCGTCGTCTTGAAGCCTTGCTTCACCGCATCGAGCGCCGAGAAGGCGACGCAGAAATCGGTCGCCAGGCCGACCAGGGTAACAGTGTCGATACCGCGCTCCTTGAGGTAGCCGGCAAGTCCGGTCGGCGTCTTGTGGTCGTTCTCGAAGAAGGCCGAATAGCTGTCGATATCAGGGCGAAACCCCTTGCGGATCACCAGCTCGGCCTTGGTCCAGGCGAGCCCGGAATGGAAGTCCGAGCCTAGACTGCCCTGGATGCAATGGTCCGGCCACAGCGTCTGCGGCCCATAGGGCATGTCGATCGCGCTGAAAGGCTGCGCGCCCGGATGGCTGGAGGCAAAGCTCGAATGTCCGGCCGGGTGCCAGTCCTGCGTCAGCACGACATGCTCGGCGTGCCGGATCAAATCGTTGACCAGCGGCACGATCTCGTCGCCGCCGGCAACCGCCAGCGCGCCGCCGGGGCAGAAGTCGTTTTGCAGGTCGATGACAACAAGCGCTTCGTCGGCCATGGCGCCTCTCCTCTTCTTCGTCTCGAGCGGGGATCGAGTGTAAAACGCCGCGGATGCGACCGGATGCAGAAACTTGACCAGATGGCGGCCTGCGTCAACCTCTACAAGCGTAACAAATGCGTGGCGGCCGGGTTCCCACAAACTCCGGCTTTGACAATTTCTGCCAGCTTGATATCATTTGCATACGAATGAATTTGGCCAGATCGAATACTGGCGGGGTTTTTGGGAAGACCCCACTTTTGGCAAGGCCCCAATGGAAGGCCCTTTTTTGGGAAGGCAAATTTTCTTGGAAGGTAAGGCGTGATCCGTTACGCGAAACCCACCACGCTGGACGAGGCGCTTGCTCTGCTTGGCGAGGGCGCTTGGCGCGTGCTTGCCGGCGGCACCGATTTCTATCCAGCGCAAGGCGCCAAGCCCTTCCGCGACAATGTTCTCGACATCAATGGCCTGGTTTGCCTGCGCGGCATCGCCGAGACCGAGAGCCATTGGGTTTTGGGCGCCCGCACCACCTGGACCGATCTGGTTCGCCATCCCCTGCCGGCGGCGTTCGATGCGCTGAAGCAGGCCGCGCGCGAGGTCGGCTCCCTGCAGATCCAGAATGTCGCCTCCATCGCCGGCAATCTCTGCAACGCCTCGCCGGCTGCCGACGGCGTGCCGGGCCTGCTGGTGCTGGACGCCGAAGTCGAGCTGCGCTCGGCGGCGACGACGCGCTACCTGGCGCTGCAGGATTTCATTCTCGGTAACCGCCGCACGGCTTTGCTGCCCGGCGAAATGGTCACCGCCGTCCGCGTCCCCAAGCATGCGGCCGCCGGTACCTCCGCTTTCGTCAAGCTAGGCGCGCGGCGCTACCTCGTCATCTCTATCGCCATGGTGGCGGCGCGCCTTGTCATCGACAAGGGCATAGTCACGGAAGCGGCCGTTTCCGTTGGCTCCTGTTCAGCTGTCGCCAGCCGGCTCTCCGGTGTCGAAGCTGTGCTGCGCGGCAAGCCTGCCCTCTCGACACTCGCCGACGCAGTCTTGTCTGCGCCGATGGCCGAGCTGTCGCCGATCGCCGATGTGCGTGGCACAGCCGAATACCGGCTCGATGCGGCGCGCGAGCTCGTCGCCCGCGCCGTGCTGGGAGCCTGCGGATTGACCAACGACAACAGGATGGTGGCGGCATGAGCCAGTCCGAGATGATCGAAGCGCTGCCCGACCTCTTGCCGAGCTTCGGCCTCGAGCGCGCGGACATCGCTTTCGCCGTCAATGGCGCCGCCGTTTCGGTCAATGTGCCGCCGCTGCGCCGGCTGTCGCAGGTGCTGCGCGACGAATTGCAGCTGACCGGGACCAAGGTCGGTTGCGACGCCGGTGACTGCGGCGCCTGCACGGTGCTGGTCGACGGCGACGCCGTCTGCGCCTGCCTGATGCCTGCGGCCTCCGCAGCCGGGACATCGGTAACGACCGTCGAAGGCCTCGCCAATGGCCTTCTGTCGGCGCTGCAGGCATCTTTCCTGGCGCATGGTGCGGCGCAATGCGGTATCTGCACGCCGGCGCTGCTGGTCGCGGCAACGGCACTGCTGGAGACAAAGCCGAACCCGACAGAGGTCGAGGTGCAGGATGCGCTGGGCGGTATCCTCTGCCGCTGCACCGGCTACAGGAAGATCGTCGCGGCGGTGATGGATGCCTCCTTGCAGGCAGCCGGCCTGGATTTCCGCATGCCGCAATCGGGACATGCGATCGGCTCGTCGCCGGTTCGGCTCGACGGCGTGCCAAAAGTCACCGGCGGCGAGAAGTTCGGCGGCGATTCCTTCCCCGCCGATGCGCTGGCCGTGCTGGTGGTTCGTTCGCCGCATTATCACGCCAGCTTCGCCTTCGGTGATCTCGACGGCTGGGCGAAGAAGCACCCCGGCATCGCCGGTGTCTTCACCGCCGCCGACATTCCGGGAAAAAACTGTTTCGGTGTCATTGGGCCGTTCGCCGACCAGCCGGCGCTGGCCGAAGGTTTTGCGCGTTTGCGCGGCGAGGCTGTCGCGCTGGTCGCCGGTGAGCGTGAGACGATGCTCGATCTCGACCTCCAGGATTTCCCGGTCCGCTGGACCGAATTGCCGCATTTTCTGCTGCCCGGCGACGCGCAGGCCGACGGTGCGGCGCTGATCCACGCCAACCGCCCCGACAATTTGTTGACCAAAGGCTTTGTCGAACGCGGCGACCCGGAAGCGGCTCTTGCCGGCGCTGCCTTCACCGCGACCGGTGCCATCGACACCTCCTATGTCGAGCACGCCTATATCGAGCCGGAAGCCGGCCATGCCTATATGGATGGCGACACGCTGGTCGTCGTTGCCTGCACGCAGGCACCTTATATGGACCGCGACGACACGGCCAAGGTGCTCGGCCTTGCCGTCGACAAGGTGCGCATCGTGCCGACCGCGACCGGCGGCGGCTTCGGCTCGAAACTCGACGTCTCGCTGCAGCCTCTTATCGGCCTTGTGGCGCTGAAGACGGGCCGGCCGGCAGCACTGGCCTACACCCGCAACGAATCCATGATGTCGACCACCAAGCGCCATCCCTCCGAGATGAAGGCAACCATCGGCGCCGATGCCGTGGGTCGCGTCACCGGTATGGTCTTCACAGGCGATTTCAACACCGGCGCCTATGCCAGCTGGGGCCCGACCGTCGCCAACCGTGTGCCGGTGCATGCCTCCGGCCCCTATGCGACACCGAACTACCGCGCCGAAGGCCGCGCCATCCACACGCACGGGCCGATCTCCGGCGCCTTCCGTGGCTTCGGCGTGCCGCAGGCGACGATCATGCAGGAGACGCTCTATGACGAGCTCGCTGGCAAACTGGGCATGGATCGGCTCGATTTCCGCTTGAAAAACTGCCTTCGGAACGGTTCCGAAACGGTTACCGGGCAGAGGCTGGAGTCGGGCGTCGGTATTTTCGAGTGCCTCGACTCTTTGCGGCCACATTGGGCTCGCGCGACGGCTGACGCAGATACATTCAATTCCTCCAATACGAGCAAAAAGCGCGGCGTTGGCGTCGCGTCCTGCTGGTATGGCTGCGGCAACACTTCGCTGCCCAATCCGTCGACCATAAGGGTTGGTATTGCGCCAGCGGGCGAGGTCATCTTGCATCAGGGTGCCGTCGATATCGGCCAGGGCTCCAACACCGTCATCACCCAGATCTGCGCCGACGCGCTCGGCCTGCCGCTGGAAAGATTCCGGCTGAAGAGCGCCGACACCGCGATCAGCCCCGACGCCGGCAAAACATCGGCCTCGCGCCAGACTTTTGTGACGGGCAAGGCTGCGGAAAAGGCCGGCCGCGCGCTGCGCGAAAAAATCCTGCGTTTTGCCAATGTCTCGGAGAAGGCATCTCTGCAATTGGACGGTCCGGCGATCGTCATCCGCGAGGGTGAAGCCACTCGCCGCATCGATCTCGCCGCACTTGATATGGATAGCGACGGCTTCGTCTTCCGCGCCGAGGAAACCTATGATCCGCCGACGCTGCCACTCGACGCCAAGGGCCAGGGCAAGCCTTACGCCGTCTATGGCTATGGCGCGCAGATCGCCGAACTCGAAGTCGATCTCAAGCTCGGCACAGTGAAGCTGTTGAAAATCACCGCCGCGCACGATGTCGGCAAGGCTATCAACCCGCTGCTGGTCGAAGGTCAGATCGAGGGTGGCATCGCGCAAGGCATCGGCATGGCGCTGATGGAGGAGTACATCCCCGGTCGCACCGAGAATTTGCACGACTATCTCATCCCGACCATCGGCGACGTACCGCCGATCGAGCACATATTGATCGAGGTTCCCGATCCGGAAGGGCCGTTCGGCGCCAAGGGCTTGGGTGAGCATGTGCTGATCCCGACCGCACCCGCGATCCTCAATGCCATTCGCCACGCCACCGGCGTTCTCATCACCAAGGTCCCGGCGACGCCGACGCGCATCCGCGCCGCGATTCGCGACAAGGAGGCACGCGCATGAGCGAGCTTGCCGAACGCTTCGAAACCCATGATCCCGGCGAGAAGCTGGTGGCGGAGAAGATCCGCTGCGATGCCTGTCCGGTCATGTGCTACATCGCCGATGGCCGCACCGGCGCCTGCGATCGCTACGGCAACGTCGGCGGCAGCATCGTGCGCATGGACCCTTTGACCATTCTCGACCACGCGGCCGAGACTGGCGGCGCCGTCGTGCCTTTCACCGCTGAAGGTGAGCAATGGGATGGCGAACTGGTCAACACCGGCCGCCGCTTCGTCACGGCCATCGGCGCCGGCACCACCTATCCCGACTACAAGCCGGCGCCCTTTATCGTCAGCCAGGAGGTCGAGGGCGTCGAGCTGGTGACGGTGGTCACCGAGGGCATCTTCTCCTATTGCGGCGTCAAGGTGAAGATCGACACCGACCGCCATCTCGGCCCGGAGACGGCAATCGTGCGCTCGCAAGGCGAGGCGATCGGCCACGTCACCACAGGCGAATATGGCTCGCAGATGCTGTCGCTGGGTGGCGTGCATCATCTGACCGGCGGCTCCAAGGCCGAAGGACGGGCAACCTGTGACGCGATGCTCAATCTGTGCAACCGCAAGCCGGTGGAACTGACCATCGACGGCGGCGCCACCATCATCGTCGAAGCCGGCAAACCACCTGCCATCGACGGCAAGCAGGAACACCGCATGCGCGTCGGCTGCGGTTCGGCCACCATCGGCATGTTCGCCACGCAATGGCGCGGCCTCGTCGACGAGGTGGTGGTGGTCGACGATCACATTACCGGCGTTGTCTCGGAGCATCAGGCCGGCAAGGTGCTGGGCTGGCAGGATACCGGCATCAAGATCATCGGCCGCCGCTCGACGCCAGGCCGCTATTTCAAGGTCTCCGAGCCCGGCCTCGGCTGGGGCGGCACCTCGATTTCCGACCCGCTGTCGATCCTCGGCGAGTGGAACGCCAAGAAGGGCGCGCGCCCGGGCCTGTCGCTGCTGATGGTTTCGACCACCGGCGAGCAGTTCGCCTATTACGAACTGGATGACGATCTGAAGCCTGTGGAAAAACCGTTCCCGGAGCGGCTGCAGAAATCGGTCGGCCTGATCGAGGACAATTGCGAGCCAGCGCTCTGCACCGTGCTGTTTATCGGCGGCGCCGGCGGATCGCTGCGCGCCGGCGTCACCGAAAACCCTGTCAATCTCACCCGCTCGGTGCAAGGCCTGAAGACTTATGTGACGGTCGGCGGCGCACCGGTCTATGTCTGGCCGGGCGGCGGCATCACGCTGATGGTCGACGTCACCCGCGTGCCGGAAGGCGCCTTCGGCTATGTGCCGACCCCGGCATTGGTAGCGCCGATCGAATTCACGCTGCGCCGCGACGACTATGTCAGGCTGGGCGGCTACGAGGCCGAGATCCGCAGCGTCGAGGATATTGTTACCAAGGGCGGCGAATACCTCAATCCCCGCCGTGGCACCGGTGCCGAGGCACACAATCCCTGGCCGCCGCTGGCGCAATTGCACCGCGCCGGCTCCACCGGGGCCGGCTGATGCAAGGCCCGCAGGTCAACTGGCTGCAGGACGGCAAGCGGCTGCACCTCAACCACGGGCCGATCGACCTGATCGTCGAAGCCTTCGGCGAGGCGGAGGAGTGTCGTGCCGCCTACGACCAGGTTGTCGCGCGCTTCCAGACGATCCTGATAGAGTTGGTCGAGGAGCTTCCCGAATTGCGGCTCCCGGCATTTTTCCTGGCGCCCCGCACCTTTGCCGGCCCGACGGCGCGGCGCATGGAAGCAGCGATCATGCCTTTGGCGGAATGCTTCATAACACCGATGGCTGCCGTTGCGGGATCGGTAGCCGACGAAATGCTCGCCGCACTGCTTGCCGGCCGCAAGCTCGATCGCGCCTATGTCAACAATGGCGGCGACAGCGCGCTTCATATCGGCAAGGGCCAGTCGATGAACCTGGCGATCGCCGGCACCGGCAACGGCATGGCCGACCGCATCACCATTCGCTCAGCAGACGGTGTGCGCGGCGTCGCCACCAGTGGCTGGCGCGGCCGCTCGTTTTCGCTGGGCATTGCCGACGCCGTCACAGTGCTGGCGCGCAGCGGCGCCGAGGCCGATGCGGCGGCGACGCTCATTGCCAACGCCGTCGACCTGCCCGGCAATCCCGCCATCAAGCGCATTCCCGCACAGGAGCTGTCGCCCGACAGCGACCTCGGCGCGCGGTTGGTGACACAAGCCGTCGGCACGCTTGCACGTGGCGACGTGGAGCGGGCGCTGGACAACGGCCTTGCTGTCGCCGAAGATTTTCGCCGGCGCGGCCTGATTGCCGCATCGGCGCTGTTTCTTGGCGGAGAGACCCGCATCAGTGGTTCCATGGCGCTTGCCGCGCCCAACAAAAGTCCAGGGAAGGAAGTTGCCCATGCCTGAGTTTCCGATCCGCAAGATCGCGGTTCTGACCGAAGAGATCTTTCACGATGGCGGGCCGGTCGCAGCCGCGCCGCGCCGCCGCGCCGCGGCCGTGGCGCTGGTGAAGAACCCGTTCGCCGGCCGTTACGTGGAAGAACTGCAGAGCGCCATGGACGATCTGAAGCCGCTTGGCCTGCTGCTCACGGACAAGCTCATTGCTGCATTGGGTGGCGACATCAAGCAGATCGACGCCTACGGCAAGGGCACCATCGTCGGCTCGTCAGGTGAGCTCGAACATGGCGCGCTGTGGCACGTTCCTGGCGGCTATGCCATGCGCGAGCGGCTCGGCGACGCCAAGGCGATCGTGCCGTCGGCAACCAAGGTCGGCGCCTTCGGCTCACGGCTCGACGTGCCGCTCGGCCACACCAACGCCGCCTATGTCCGCAGCCATTTCGACGCCATGGAGGTCGGCCTCAGCGACGGGCCACGTGCCGACGAAATCCTGTTTTGCCTCGCCATGAGCTGCGGTCCGCGCGTGCATGACCGCATGGGTGGCCTGGCCGTCGGCGACATCAAGGCTTGGGACGGCTTGCGATGAGCGGCGGGGACAATCTTCTGAAACTGGTCGAGGCCGAAGAGCCTGACGATAATGATTACCGCCTGCAGGAGCAGGTCGGCTTCATCCTGCGCAAGGCGCATCAGCGCCATGTCTCGATCTTTGCATCGCAGATCGGCGATCTGACGCCGCCGCAATTCGCAGCACTCGCCAAGCTGCACGATGTCGGCGAGACCTCGCAGAACCAGCTCGGCACGCTGATCGCCATGGATGCGGCGACGGTCAAGGGCGTCATCGACCGGCTGAAAGCGCGAGGTCTCGTCGACCTCACCAAACATGAGGTCGACAAGCGGCGCCTTCTGGTCAATCTGACACCGGAAGGCCGCGAGGCCATCGAACGGCTGATCCCGTTGGCACGCGCCATCACCCAGGAAACGCTGGCGCCGCTGACCGCCAAGGAGGCAGCAACCTTTATGCGACTGTTGGCGAAACTCGCCTAAGCAATTCCAGGAAAAGTGCGAAGCGGTTTTCCCGGGAAAAGCGCGTAGCGCTTTCCCTTGGGAATTGCGTCAAACAAAGAAATTTCAGGCGCGCAGCCTCGCGCCTTCCGGATCGAAAAACGGCATCGGCGCCACCACCGCGCGTGTCGGCTTGCCGTCAATGTCGATGCTGAGTTCGGTGCCGATGGCGGTGAACGGCAGCCGCAGATGCGCGGTCGCCAGCACCTTGCCCAGCGAATAGCCGTGGTCGCTGTAGGTGACGACGCCAGCATCCTCGCCGTCGGCGAAAACCCTGGCATCGGTCGCGGCAGGCTTGTCACCGTCGAGGATCAGCCCGGTCCAGCGCTCGTCGAGCCCCTTGTCGCGACCCTTGAGCAGGGCCTCGCGGCCGATGAAATCGCCCTTGTCGAACTTGATCCAGCGATCGAGCCCGACATGGAACGGCGTGCGGCTCTCGTCCATGTCGATGCCATGCGCCGGATAGGCCTTTTCCAGCCCGAGCGTGAACATCGCCAGCACGCCGTATGGCTTCAGGCCGAAATCGGCGCCAGCCCGCATCAGCGCGTCCCAGACAGAGGCAGCCTCGTCAGCCGGCACGAACAGCTCGAAGCCGAGCTCGCCGGTCACCCCTGTGCGTGAGATCAGCACCTTGGTCTCACCGACGCGCCCTGTCGTGAACGCCCAGCGCTTCAGCCCGTCGAGATCGGCATCCGACACCAGCGCCTTCAGCAGTTCGCGCGAGCGCGGCCCCTGTATGGTCGGGAAGGCCACGGCCGCGGTGATGTCTGTGACATAGGCTTTGCGCCCCTGCGCATGATGCTGCAGCCAGGGCAGCATTTTCAGCCGGTTGACCGAGCCGGTCACCAGCATGAAATGCTCTGATCCCAGCCGGAACACGGTGAGGTCGTCCATGATGCCGCCATCGTCGCGGCAGACCGTGGAATAGCGCACCTGTCCCGGCTTCATGGCGGCGGCATCGTTGACGATGACATGGTTGACCAGCGCCTCGGCTTCCGGCCCCTTGATATCCATCTTGCCCATCGTGCTGAGGTCCTGCACGCCGACATTTTTGCGTGTGTTCAGGTGCTCGTCGGCAATGCCGGAATAATATTTGGCCGAGACGAACTCGCCGCCGACCCGGCCCATCGTGGCGCCCAGGCCGACAATGCTGTTGTAGAAAGGGGAGCGCCGCTCAACCAAGAAACTTCTCCGTCATGCATGAAAAACGGCAGCGCCGGGCGGCGCTGCCGAGGTCGGATCGGTGAAGGGGGTTAACCCCCGTACACGTCGAACGAAAAATATTTGTCGTTGATTTCCTTGTATTTGCCGTTGGCGCGCAGCGCGTCGATGGCGGCGTTGAACTTGTCGGCCAGTTCCTTGTTACCCTTCTGCAGGGCGATGCCGACGCCGGGTCCGTGAATGGCCGGGTCGGCCGTCAGCGTGCCGAGCAGCTTGCAGCAGGCGCCGTCCGGCTTCTTCAGCCATTCGGTCAGGATGATCGAGCCGTCCATCATCGCGTCCAATCGGCCATTGGCCATGTCGGTGCGGGCGTCGTCGCCAGTCGGATAGGCCTTGACGGTCGAGCCCGCGTATTTCTGCTCGGCGAAATTCTGGTGGATGGTGGCACTCTGCACGCCCAGCACCTTGCCCTTCAGATCGTCGGGCGATGTGCCGACAACGGTCGAATCCTTCGGCACGGCGATGGCTGGCGGCGTCTGGTAGTATTTGTGGGTGAACTCGACCTTCTCAGCCCGTTCCGGCGTGATGGTGATGTTGATGATGGCGTCGAACTTGCCGGCCTGCAGCGCCGGAATGGAGCCATCGAAATCCTGCACGGAGAACTCGCACTCGGCCTTCATCTCAGCGCACAGCGCCTTGCCGAGATCAATGTCGAAGCCGCC
Organism: Mesorhizobium neociceri; assembly: GCF_013520985.1. Taxonomy (GTDB): domain Bacteria; phylum Pseudomonadota; class Alphaproteobacteria; order Rhizobiales; family Rhizobiaceae; genus Mesorhizobium; species Mesorhizobium neociceri. The sequence continues at coordinate 553,847 of NZ_JACDTY010000002.1, forward strand.
CAGTGTGCCGTCCGAATTGGCATAGTTGAAGGGCGGATAGGCGCCCTCGGTGCCGATCCTGAGTTTCTCGGCAGAGGCAGCACCGGTGGCAAGCAGCAGAGCGGCGGAAGCGGCAAGCACGAAACGACCGAAAAGACGCATGTTCTGGTTCCCCGTTTGATTAAAGCAATTCCAGGGAAAGTGTTGGCGGTTTCCCGTCCGGAATTGCGCAAAAAGCAAGATAGAAGTCTACGGTCTTTGCGATGTGCGGCGGAGACGGAAACGACATGCTCTGCGGCGATCACGGCGCGGCAGCTGCCTGACTGTGATCTAAATTACATATTGCTGATGTGGGCAGGCAGATGCTGACTGGAGACAGGCAGTTCAGCCCTTGTGACGGTCATGGGAGGACCTCGATGGACCAGCAGGAATTCGTGCAGGAAGCCGCGCAACGGCGCATCGACGACGACATCGCCAAGCGCATCAAGGTCCACCAAGCCAATATCGAGCGGCTTGAAACCGCAAGGGACAGTGCCGGCAATCTCGAAGCCGCCGTCGCCAACCGTCCGCTGGTGATGCTGGCGCAGGGCGATTCCTGGTTTGACTATCCGCTGACCGGCAACGGATTTCCCTTCGTCGACACCGATGTGATCGCGCAGCTGCGCCGGATCGGCCCGATGCCGCCGACCATCCTCAACCTTGCCCATCATGGCGATGCGGCAACCGACGAGATGTCGCTGCCCAAGCAGCAACGGATGATTTCAGCCTTGCGCAACAAGGCGAACTGGCTGGACGGCAAGCCCGACGCCATCCTGTTCTCGGCCGGCGGCAACGACATTGCCGGCGACCAGTTCTGCATCTTCCTCGACTTCAATGACGGCCATGCCGCCGGGCTGAACAAGGACCGTTTCACCAAGGCGCTCGGCATGGTCGAGGCCTGCTACCTCGATCTGTTCGCGCTGCGCGACCGGGTGGCGCCCGGCGTGCCGATCTTCGGCCATTGCTATGATTTTCCGATCCCGAACGGTTCGCATCCGTCCTGTGTCGGCCCGTGGCTGAAACCGTCGCTCGACTTCTGCAACTGGTCGGTGGCCAAGGGCACGGTCATCGTTCACGACACGCTGGCGGCGTTCCGCGATGTGGTGAAGCGCCTGGCCGACGAGCCGCGCAACAATTTCCATCTGGTCGACACGCAGGGAACGTTGAAGGTGGCCGACTGGGCCAACGAGCTGCATCCCGATCCCGCCGGCTTCAAGAAGATCGCGCAGAAATTCGCCGATGCGTTGAAGGCAAAGCTGCAGACTTGATGGTTGGGCTACCTGTCGGCGGCGCCAAGGCGCCGTCGAGTTTATTTCACCCCGAAAAGGTCTCTGGCTTGCTCAGTCGTGTAGTAGCCAAGCCGGACATCCTCGGCGACCGATTTCGGATCGCGCTGGGAGGGATCGCCATAGCCGCCGCCGCCCGGCGTGCCGACGCGCACGCGGTCACCGGCCTTCAGTGCGATGTCCTGCTCCTTGGATAGATGCGGCGGTACGTGCGCCTCGCCACCGCGAAACACCGTGACCGTATTGGGCGCACCGTCCTTGCCGCCAAGCGCGCCTTGCGGGCCGAAGCGGCCATGGTCCATCACAAAGGACGCGCGGGCTTCTCCTCGCAATATCTCGACTTCATAGGCAAGCCCGAAACCGCCGCGCTGCTTGCCGGCGCCGCCCGAGCCTTCGCGCAAGGCGTAGTGGCGGTAGAGCACCGGAAACGCCTGCTCCATGATCTCGACCGGCGGCGATTTCGAAATGCCGATGGTCGAGCAGCCATTGGTCAGGCCGTCATGGCCTGAATTACCGCCATAGCCTCCGCCGGAGATCTGGTACATGACATAGTCGCGGCCGCGCGCCGGATCGTTGCCGCCGAGCGCGAAATTGCCGCTCGAGCCGGCGGGCGCCGCCGTCACTTTCTCCGGCAGCGCCTGCACCATCGCCGCGAACACCGCCTCGGCGATGCGCTGCGAGACTTCCGCCGCGCAGCCTGAAACCGGACGCGGATATTTCGCATCGAGGAAAGTGCCCTCAGGCCGCTTGACGATCAGTGGCTCGAAAGCCCCGGCGCTGATCGGCACGTCAGGGAAAATATGGCGCATGGCGAGGTAGACCGAGGACAAGGTCGTCGCCAGCACACTGTTCATCGGCCCGGCGCAGGGCTTTGATGAACCTGTGAAATCGAAGGTCAGCGTGTCGCCCTGCTTCTCAACGGCGAGCGCGATGGTCAGCGGCTCGTTGACCACGCCATCCGAGTCGACAAAGGCCTTCGAGCTATAAGTGCCGTCGGGGATGGCTGCAATGTTGGCGCGCATCTGCTCGGCGGCTCGGCGGCGCAGTTCGGCGATCGCCTCGACAACAGTTTCGTCACCGTAACGATCCAGGATTCCATTGAGCCGGTCTTGGCCAATCAGCAGTGCCGCGGCCTGCGCCCGGATATCGCCGATGCGCTGGTCGGCGACGCGAATGTTGGAGCAGATGATGGCGTAGATTTCCGTATCGAGCACGCCCTTCTTGAACAGTTTGACCGGTGGCAGCCGCAGGCCTTCCTGTTCGACGGCGGTGGCGGAAGCGGAGAAGCCGCCCGGCACCGAGCCACCAATATCGGGCCAATGGCCGGTATTCGATAGCCAGCAAAATATCTTGCCGTCCCGGTAGACCGGCATGGCGAAGCGCACATCCATCAGATGCGTACCGCCGAGATAGGGGTCGTTGACGATGTAGATGTCACCCGGCTCCGGCGCTAGGCAACGGCCGTCGGCGATCATCTCGATCACCGTCTTGGTCGAATACTGCATGACGCCGACAAACACCGGCAGGCCCTGGCTGCCCTGTGCGATCAGCGAGCCGTCGACGGCCGAATAGATGCCGTCGGAACGGTCATTGGCCTCGGCGATGACAGGCGAGAAGGCGGCGCGTGAAAAGGTCAGGTCCATCTCGTCGCAGACCTGCTGCAAGGCCGCCTGCAGAACCGAAAGCGTGATGGCGTCGAGCTTTTGCATCTCAGGCCTCGCCGATGTCGATGATGATGTTGCCGTCGGCGTCCGAGCGTGCGCGGTCGCCGGGTTCAAGCACGGTGGTGGCGTCCATCTGTTCGAGGATCGCCGGCCCTTCGATGACGGCATCGAGCGGCAGCTTTTCGCGCGCATACACCGGCGTATCGTGCCAGCGTCCGGCATACCAGACCGGCCTTGTCTCGCGCAGCGCCTCGTCGAGCGTCCTGGCGCGCCCGGCCGGGTCGATCAGCCGCGACAGGTCGATCGCCGGCCGCACGCCGGTGACCGAGGTGTTGAGATTGACCAGATTGGCGCGAATTTCCGGCAGTTCGACCTTGAAGCGGGCGAAATAGGCCTTTTCGAACAGCGCCTGCAACTCGTTCCGCGTCACCGATGACGACGGCAGCGCCACGTTGATGATGTGGGTCTGGCCGACGAACTGCATGTCGGCGGAATGGGTGACGCGGATCGTCTCCGGCTTTACAGCTTCCTTGCCGATAAGCTCTTCGCCTTCGCTACGGTGGCGTTCGAGCACCTCGCGAAGCCTGGCTTCATCGAGCACAGCGACCGGCTGGTTGATGGTGTTGACGAAGTCATGGCGCAGATCGGCGACGACGCAGCCAAGCGCATTGGTGATGCCCGGACGCGCCGGCACCAGCACACGGGGCAGGCCGAGTTCACGCGCCAGCGCGGATGCGTGCAGCGGCCCGGCGCCGCCGAAGGCGAACAGCGCGAAATCGCGCGGATCATGGCCGCGCGACACCGAGACCATGCGGATGGCGCCGGCCATCTTCATGTTGCCGAGCCGCAGGATTGCGCCCGCCGCCTCGACGCCGGAAAGGCCGGTAGCCTTGCCTATTCTGTTCTCGAAAATGCCGGTGACGCGCTCGACCGTGACCGGGTTTTCAACTGCCAGCAGCTTCTTCGGCGCCAGGCGTCCCAGCACCAGATTGGCGTCGGTGATGGTTGGCTCCAGGCCGCCGCGGCCGTAGCAGATCGGGCCGGGATTGGCGCCGGCACTTTCCGGGCCGATCTGGATCAGGCCGGCCGCATCGACGCGCGCGATCGAGCCGCCGCCGGCGCCGACTGTGTGCACTGCCACCATCGGCACATGGATCGGCATCGCATATTCGATCTCGATCTCGTTGGAGACCGCCGGTTCGGCGTTGCGGATCAGCGCCACGTCGGTCGAGGTGCCGCCCATATCGTAGGTGACGAGATTCTCGAAGCCGGCACGCTTGCCCGTATAGGCGGCGGCAATGACACCGGACGCCGGGCCCGACATCACGGTCTTGGCCGATTCCCTGGTGACGAAACGGGCCGAGATCATGCCGCCATTGCCGTTCATGATCAGGAAGTCGCGGGCATAGCCTTTGGCGGCCAATTCCTTGCGCAGCCGCTCGACATAGCGCTCGAGGATCGGCTGCACCGAGGCGTTGACCGCGGCGGTCACGCCGCGTTCGAATTCGCGCGCTTCCGACAGCAGCGCATGGCCCGTGGTGATGTAGCTGTTCGGCCAGAGCTCGGCGGCAATTTCGGCGGCGCGCCGCTCATGCCTGGGGTTGGCATAGGAGTGCAGGAAATGGATGACCAGGGATTCGCAACCGAGGTCGACCAACACGTTCACTGCCGCGCGCATCTCGGCCTCGTCGAGCGGCGTGCGTACCGCGCCCGAGGCCTCGACGCGCTCCGACACTTCCAACCTGAGATCGCGCGGGATAATCGGAACGAACGTTCCGGTCATGCCATAGGGCTGTGGCCGTGTGCGCCGGCCAAGCTCGATCACGTCGCGAAAACCGCGCGTGGTGATCATGCCGGTCTTCGCCAGCCGGCGTTCCAGAACCGCATTGGTGGTGGTGGTCGTGCCATGCACGATGAGGTCGATGCCGTCTATGGCAAAGCCGGTGGCGCCAAGCGCTGAAACCACGCCGAAAGCCTGGTTGTCGACCGTGGTCGGCGTCTTGGCGATATGCACCCTGCCGCCGTCCTTGCCGTCGATCAAAATGAGGTCGGTGAAGGTTCCGCCGACATCGATGCCGGCAACGACGTTACCGAGGGAATCCGGCTGTTGCACCGAAAAATTCTCTTTCATTGTCGAAACCCGAAATGCCAGGACTACGAATGTGCCGCAGTTTGGAAAGCTGTTCTACCGTGGTATCTTGACGCAAATATCGTTTGTATACTAATAAATTCCGGACACAAGAGCTTACCGCTTTCCAAAGGCTTACCGCTTCGATGTGTGTGAACGGCACGCCGGGACCTGAACGGTCCGGGCGCGCAGGAAATGGTTTGGCGCCCGCATAGTTGAGTGGGCAAGACAGAGTTGGATTTGATGAACACCACATCCGCATTCAACACGGCCGGAGCCCGTCCGCTGCAGTTCCCGATTCCGGCCAATGTCTATGCCGAAACGGTGGTGTCGGTGAAGCACTACACCGACCGCCTGTTCTCGTTCCGCATCACCCGTCCGCAGTCGCTGCGCTTCCGCTCCGGCGAGTTCGTCATGATCGGCCTGCCCAATGCCGAAAAGCCGGTATACCGCGCCTATTCGGTGGCCAGCCCGGCCTGGGACGAAGAGCTTGAATTCTTCTCGATCAAGGTGCCGGACGGCCCGCTGACCTCCGAGCTGCAGAAGATCCAGGTCGGCGACACCGTCATCATGCGCCAGAAGTCGACCGGCACGCTGGTCGTCGACGCGCTGACCCCGGCAAAGCGCCTGTTCATGATCTCGACCGGCACCGGCATTGCGCCCTTCGCCAGCCTGCTGCGCGATCCCGACACCTACGAAAAGTTCGAACAGGTCATCCTGACCCACACCTGCCGCGACAATGCCGAACTGGTCTATGGCCAGGAGTTGGTGGCGGGGCTCGAGACCGACCCGCTGATCGGCGAACTGACCGGCGGCCGCGTCACCCTCTATAACTCGACGACCCGCGAAGACTCGGCGCGCATGGGCCGCATCACCGCGCTGATCGGCTCCGGCAAGTTCTACGCCGACCTCGGCATCGAGAAGCTCAATCCGGAGACCGACCGCATCATGATCTGCGGCTCGATGCACATGCTGAAGGACGTCAAGGAACTGGCCGAAAGCCTCGGCTTCCATGAGGGTTCGCTCAGCCATCCCTCGACTTTCGTCGTCGAGCGCGCTTTCGTCGGCTGACATCAGCCGGCGCTTCGGCGCCTGCGCTCTCGGATTCACGTTTTGACCATACGGTCAAAATTCAGCTGCTCTCGCCGCCTTTTTCCGCTATGACCGCTTGAAGGACTCGTGAAGCATCGATTCACGGGCTATCTTCGGCGTGTGTCGCCCAAAACCGCTATGCGGTCCGGGAGCAACGACACACACCACGACGTAAAATCGTCGAGCGAAAGGGCAGGAGATGAGCAGCACAATCCGCGAAGCCGATCTCGGCGCATCCAAGATCACGCCGCTACCGGCGCGTGCCGCCGCCAACACGCCCGTGCCGCAAACCCATGGCATTGCCCGCAACACCGGCATGCGGCTCGATCTCGGCTTCATGGAATCGGTGCGCTCCGTCAACCGCTCGGCGCTGGAGCGCCGCGTCGCCAGCCTGACCAAAAGGCGCTCGATCAAGGCCGACAACCAGGCCGCCTGGCTGCTGCGCGCCGTCTCCTGCATGGATTTGACGACGCTGAACTCCAACGACACCGAAGAGCGGGTGCGCCGTCTGTGCGCCAAGGCGATCAACCCGTTCCGCCGCGACATCGTCGAGGGTCTTGGCATCGAAGGCGAGAAAATCCGCCCGGCGGCGGTCTGCGTCTATCATCCCTTCGTCGCCACGGCTGTCGATGCCGTGCGCGGCACCGGCATCCATGTCGCCGCCGTCTCCACCGCCTTCCCGCACGGCCTCGCGCCGCTGTCGACGCGCCTGCAGGAGATCGAGGCATCGGTACGCGACGGCGCCGACGAGATCGACGTCGTCATCCCGCGCGGCCTGGTCTTCGGCGCCAAATGGCAGGAGCTCTACAACGAGATCGTCTCGATGCGCGAAGCCTGCGGCGATGCGCATTTGAAGGTCATCCTCGGCACCGGCGACCTCGCCACGCTGCGCAATGTCATGCTGGCCTCGATGGTGGCGATGATGGCGGGCGCCGATTTCATCAAGACCTCGACCGGCAAGGAAAGCGTCAACGCCACGCTGCCCGTTGGCCTCGCCATGGTTCGCGCCATCAGGGCCTATTTCGAGGAGACCGGCTTTCTCATCGGCTTCAAGCCGGCCGGAGGCATTTCCACCGCCAAAGCCTCGCTCGACTGGCTGGTGCTGATGAAGGAAGAACTCGGACGGCCATGGCTGGAGCCGGACCTGTTCCGCTTCGGCGCCTCAAGCCTTTTGACCGATATCGAGCGCCAGCTCGAGCACCACCTGACCGGGCACTATTCGGCCAATCATCGCCACGCGATGGCGTGAAACCCCCACCCCGATCGGCTTTGCCGATCGACCCTCCCCACAAGGAGGAGGGTGAAGGAGGCACCACATGAACATTCTCGAACGCTATCACGCCATGGAATACGGGCCGGCGCCGGAAGCCCGCAACGAGGCCGATGCGTGGCTCGCCGCGCGCGACTTCGGCAAGGCGCTGTTCATCGACGGTGCCTGGAAAGCCGCTGCGGGCGGCAAGACCTTCGACACCAGCGAGCCGTCATCCGGCAAGCTGCTGGGCAAGATCTCGGATGCAGGCGCCGCGGATATCGACGCCGCGGTTGCCGCAGCCACCAAGGCACTGCCGAAATGGTCGGCATCTTCAGGCTACCAGCGTGCCAAAGTGCTCTACGCCATCGGCCGCGCCATGCAGCGGCATCAGCGCCTGTTCGCGGTGCTTGAGACAATCGACAACGGCAAGCCGATCCGCGAAAGCCGCGACATCGACGTGCCGCTCGCCATCCGCCATTTCATCCACCATGCCGGCTGGGCGCAGGCGCTGGACAAGGATTTCCCAGGCAACAAGGGCGTCGGCGTCGTCGGCCAGATCATCCCGTGGAATTTCCCGCTGCTGATGCTGGCCTGGAAGATCGCGCCCGCCCTTGCCGCCGGCTGCACGGTGGTGCTGAAGCCGGCCGAATTCACGCCGCTCACCGCTATTCTGTTTGCCGAAATCTGCGAGCGCGCCGGCGTGCCGAAAGGCGTCGTCAACATCGTCCAAGGCGGACCGGAAGCGGGCGTGGCCATCGTCAACCATCCCGGCATCCAGAAGATCGCCTTCACCGGCTCCTCCGAAGTCGGCAAGATCATTCGCAAGGCCACGGCTGGATCGGGCAAGAAACTGTCGCTGGAACTCGGTGGCAAGTCGGCCTTCATCGTCTTCGAGGACGCCGATCTCGACAGCGCCGTCGAAGGTCTGGTCGACGGCATCTGGTTCAACCAGGGCCAGGTCTGCTGCGCGGGGTCGCGGCTTCTGGTGCAGGAAGGCATTGCCGAAGCCTTGATCGCCAAGGTCAAGGTCAGGATGAGCCGGCTGCGCGTCGGCAGCCCGCTCGACAAGAACACCGATATCGGCCCGCTGGTCGACGCCACGCAGCTCGACCGGGTCAAAGGTCTGGTCGCCGAGGGCGCAAAACAAGGCGCCGTCTGCTGGCAGCCGGACGCAGCGCTGCCGTCTTCCGGCTACTATCATCTGCCGACGCTCGCCACCGGCGTTTCGCCGGCTAACATATTGGCACAGGAAGAGGTGTTCGGCCCGGTTCTGGCCACCATGACCTTCCGCAACACCGAGGAAGCGATCGAGCTTGCCAACAACACGCGCTATGGGCTTGCCGCCTCGGTGTGGAGCGAGAACATCAACCTAGCGCTGCACGTCGCGCCGCAATTGAAGGCCGGCGTCGTCTGGGTCAACGGCACCAACATGTTCGACGCTGCCTGCGGCTTCGGCGGCTATCGCGAAAGCGGTTTTGGTCGCGAAGGCGGGCGCGAGGGCATGCTCGAATATCTCACGGCAAAACTGCCGCTTGGCCCTGTCATCAAGCCGGCAATGTCTTCGGCACAGCCTGTCGAGCAAGCGGATGGTGGCGCCATCGATCGTACGGCAAAGCTGTTCATCGGCGGCAAGCAGGTCCGGCCGGACGGCAACTACTCACTCGCCGTCGCCACCGCCAAGGGCAAGCTCGCCGGCGAAGTCGGCCTCGGCAGCCGCAAGGATATCCGTGACGCCGTTGCGGCGGCCCGCGCCTGTAAAGCCTGGCCGGAAGCGACCGCCTACAACCGTTCCCAGGTGCTCTATTACCTCGCCGAAAATCTGTCCGGACGTGCCGGCGAGTTCGCCACCCGTCTCACGGAACTGACCGGCGCCAACGCCAAGGCGGCGCGGGAAGAAGTAGAACAGTCCATAGAGCGCCTCTTCCTCTATGCCGGCCTCGCCGACAAGTTCGAAGGCAGGGTGCATCAGCCGCCGGCCCGCGCCGTCACGCTGGCGCTGCACGAGCCGGTCGGTGTCGTCGGCATCGTGGCACCGGACAGCGGGCCGCTGCTCGGATTCATTTCCTTGGTCGCCCCAGCGCTTGCCATGGGCAACACCGTGGTCGCCGTGCCGTCGGAAAAATACCCGCTGCTCGCCACCGATCTCTACCAGGTGATCGAATATTCCGACGTCCCTGCCGGCGCCATCAACATCGTCACCGGTCGCACGGCGGAACTTGCCGGCGTGCTGGCCAAGCACGACGATGTCGACGGGCTCTGGCTGTTCGCCGATGCCGACACCTGCGCCAAGGCGGAGGCCGATTCCATCGGCAATCTCAAGCGCGTCTGGACCGGCAACGGCCGCAGCCTCGACTGGGCGTCCGATGAAGCCGCCGGCGATGCCCTGCTGCGCCGCGCCGTGGAGGTGAAGAACGTCTGGGTGCCTTACGGCGACTGAATGTCGCTGAGGCGCTTCGTGTTTGAACGAACCAAGGCAGCGTGACTCATTGTCCTGTTGTCATACATGTCGTTGCGTCAGAGCAGGCGATGTGCATTACATCGGCTGTCGTGAAGGTGATCGCGTTCGGGCTTGACGCCTGAACCTGTGTTCTTTAACGAGAAAAAACATATATTATTCGTGGACTGATGGATTGTGCAGGCCGCATAGTCGCGCCTGTCTGGTACAGGACGCCTTGGTCAGCCGTCAGTAAATCGGACTGAGCCAACAGGGCGAGGAGAAAAGCATGGCGGATCTGGCAGGCAAGGTCGTTGTCGTCACGGCGGCGGCGCAAGGCATCGGCAAGGCGAGTGCGCTGGCCTTCGCCAAGGCAGGTGCCGTCGTCCATGCCACCGACATCAACGAAGCGCTGCTGGCCGAACTCGCCAAGACATCAGGGATCAAGACCCGCAAGCTCGATGTTCTCAATGACGATGCAGTGACATCGGGCTTTGCCGAAATCGGCCGCGTCGATGTGCTGTTCAACTGCGCCGGCTTCGTCCATTCCGGCTCGATCCTCGAGATGAAGGATGCCGATCTCGATTTCGCCTTCAACCTCAATGTCCGCGCCATGATCCGCACCATTCGGGCCGTGCTGCCCGGCATGCTGGAGCGTGGCGACGGCTCGATCATCAACATGTCTTCCGTCGCCGGCGCCGGCAAGGGCGTGCCCAACCGCTTCGCCTATGGCGTCACCAAGGCCGCCGTGATCGGGCTCACCAAGGCGGTCGCCGCCGACTATGTCGCCAAGGGCATTCGCTGCAACGCCATCTGCCCCGGCACCGTCGAAAGCCCGTCGCTACAGGACCGCATGCATGCGCAGGGCGACTATGACGCGGCGCGGGCCGCCTTCATCGCCCGCCAGCCGATGGGCCGTCTCGGCACGCCAGAGGAAATCGCCGACCTTGCCGTCTATCTCGCCGGCGCCACCTACACGTCGGGGCAGGCCTACAATATCGACGGCGGCTGGTCGATCTGACCGCTTCCAGCCCTTATCGGGGATCGGTGGCTCCAGGAATCACGCGCACCGGTCGCCCTCAAACAGGAGAAATACGATGAAGTTGTTGCGCTATGGCGAGACAGGGAGCGAACGCCCCGGCCTGCTCGATGCGGACGGAACGATCCGCGATCTCTCCGCCCATGTCGCCGACATTGCCGGCACCGCGCTTCATCCGACCTCGCTGGACATGCTGTCGAAGCTCGACCCGAAGTCGCTGCCTGTCGTTTCCGGCAAGCCCCGTCTCGGCGCCTGCGTCGCCGGCACGGGAAAATTCATCTGCATCGGCCTGAACTATTCCGACCACGCCGCCGAAACCGGCGCCACCGTGCCGCCTGAGCCGATCATCTTCATGAAGGCCAGCTCGGCCATTGTCGGCCCGGACGACGACGTGCTGATCCCGCGCGGCTCGGAGAAGACCGACTGGGAGGTCGAGCTCGCCGTGGTCATCGGCAAGACAGCAAAGTATGTCAGCGAGGCCGAGGCGCTGGACTATGTCGCCGGCTACGCCGTCGCCCATGACGTGTCCGAGCGCGCCTTCCAGGCCGAGCGTCAGGGCCAGTGGACCAAGGGCAAGAGCTGCGACACGTTCGGCCCGACCGGCCCGTGGCTTGTCACCAAGGACGAAGTGGCCGACCCGCAGAACCTCAAAATGTGGCTGACGGTCAACGGCAAGACCATGCAGAACGGCTCGACCAAGACCATGGTCTACGGCGTCGCCTATCTCGTCTCCTACCTCAGCCAGTTCATGTCGCTGCACCCAGGCGACATCATCTCAACCGGCACGCCCCCCGGCGTCGGCCTCGGGATGAAGCCGCCGGTGTTCTTGAAGGCCGGCGACGTGGTGGAGCTCGGCATCGAGGGGCTTGGCCAGCAGAAGCAGACCTTTAAGGCGGATGCTTAGCCGCCTCTTCTCTTAGGGTCTGCTCTCTTAGGTCTGCGTGCACGACGGCTATGGCTTGACCGAGCCGGCGGGCGAGGAGCGGAGGCCACCCATCCGGCCGGGCGCTCCAAGGCCACCCGGTGATCCCATGGGTGTGCCAGAACCATCCGTTCGGTCAGGCGCATTGACGCCATCCTGTGGCCCGGTGGCCGGGCTGGCCGGGACATCATCGGGGTTGCTAGCGCGCTGGGCGGGTGCGCCGGGTTGGTCCGGCGACTGGCTTCCGGCTCTCTCTTGTCGAGATGCCGAGACAACATGCCCCTCCCGATCGAAGCGGACGTCGAGAAACGCCCGCACAATGCCTTTCGGCCCATCGTTCTGGTCGTCAAGCGCAAAGCCCAGGCCCGATTTGAGCCTTCGTCCCTGACGCTGCACGAACGTCTCGTAGAGTACGCCGCCGACGTGGCTGTGGGGGATCGGAGTTTCCGCCGCCAGATGCAGCACCTTGTATCCGCCCGGTGTCCTGGCCAGAGCCATTTCGACGCGCCGGCCTGCAAGCCTCGACGATTGCGGTCCGACCTTGAGCCGTCCGACCAGCAGTGCGCCTGACTTTGCGACCGCCAGGCCGCGGACCAGATAGTGCGTTTCATCAGGCCTGGCCTCTATCAGGCTTGCGACGATCTTCCCGTCGGGCCGGCGGATACCGGAGACAGCGATGACGTCGCCGGGCCTGATCCTGGACCGCCTGGAGAGGCGAGCAATGTCGACCTGTTGCCCCAGGATCCACAAGGAGCTGGCAGTCACGCGTTCAACGGGGCCGACCACTTCGCTGGTGACGTGGATTGCGCGGGTGACGGTACGGCCTGCCACCATCATCACCGCGACCCGCACGACATGCCCTATCTTCAGGCTGCTTGCGGTGGTGCGGGTGCCGTCGATCCAGACCGGCACGTCAGGGGAATAGCCAACGCGCACGCCGTTGACGAAAATACTGCCGAAACGCTGGACGGTTCCAACGATGCCGGTGCCGCCAATACCCTGGTCGCTGTCGGTCCCCGCCGTCCAGCCGGTGCCGCCAATGCCCTGGTCTTTCGAAGCTTCCCCCGCGCCGGCGGCCATGCCGCGCAACAGCGTCGGCAAGGCGGCTCCGAGCATCAGGAGACCGCGCCTTGTCAGGCTCCGGCTCATGCGGCGTCTCCGCCGCCGTCCTTGCGCTGGGGCACGTCTTCGGCAACCAGCGACGTCCCGTCCGTGGTGAGGATGTAGACGCCGCAATTCCACCGGCTGTTGCCGCCCGGATCGGTCCGGACAGCCTGGTTTGCGTGTTTGTTCAGTTGCAGCAGCATTTCGATCGCGAGTTTGCGGCTATACGCCTCCAGCGATCTGGCCAGCTCTTCGGACAGCCCGTCATAATGGACGGCGCGCTCGAGGAACGGCGGATCGTCGGCAAGGACGTTTTCGACAGACGCAGCGGCGTGGTCGCCGAGATTGCGGGCAAAATAGTAGAGCCGGACCTCGCCATCCTCGCGCGGCACCATTGCCCTTTCCAGGAGGACGATACGGTCCTTCTCGTCGATCTCAACGAGCTTGCGGTCGAGCCAGTCGTCGAGGACGGCCCTCGGCCGCAAATCGCGCGTCACCGACTCCACCAGCCCGGCAAAGGAAGCCTCCCCGGCTTCGCTCGCGCGCGGCAAGGGCAACGGCACACCTTTGGCATCGACAAAGGACGAATCGGCAAGCCAGCGCGCGACGATGGCGCTGGTTCTCGATACGGACTCGGGCACCACGCGTACCGGCGCGCCGGCGCCTCTTAGCCGGCTGACTTCCTTCCTGTGAATGCCTGTCAGCAGGCTGACCCTGCTGTCCGTCTGCTGCTTGTCGGGCAGGGCGAATTCATGCTCGGTGACATTGACGTAGAGTTGGCGCAGCAGATCGACAAAGGTCGGAAACGTCACCCCGCACCGGATCGCCAGCCGCACCAGCGGACGAAGCAGCCGGTTCAACGCGCCCTGGACCCCGGTGGCATCCAGATTTTGCCCCCCCGATCTGTTCATCGCCCACGTCCTTCACTTGCTGATCACGAAATCGATCGTCCATCCCTCAAAAGACGCTCGCCGAACCTACCGTGTGGGAAATGTCTCCACAAGAGTGCGCCAAGGCCCTTGCCCGAGTTGACGCGTGTGACTTTTTCCCACATGCTCGATTCAACTGTGGGATCATGACAAGGGGCGCCCTGCAACCACGGCAAAGGAGAGGTATTTGAAGAAGACGTATGTAAAGCCTGTTCTAGGCAGGCTTGGCAGCAAACCCCAAAGAAACTCAATCTCTGCCGATTCCACTCCTGAAAAAATCCCCCATACGAACCTTGCTGCTGCCGGAGAGATTGTTGCCATGGCGCAAAAGAATGACCTCGACCCGATTGTGTCCGTCACCGCCGGCGTTGTGTCGGCCTACATTTCCAACAACTCTCTCCCCGCAGCCGACCTGCCTGGTTTCATTGGTCAGGTTTACAGCTCGCTCAAGCATCTCGCGGATGGGTCCCCTGCCGCCCGAGCTAACGAACTCAAGGCGGCTGTTCCGGTCAAGAAATCCATCACACCCGACTTCATCTTCTGCCTCGAGGACGGCAAGCCGTTCAAATCGTTGAAGCGGCATCTCAGCGTGCACTACGGCCTGACACCGGATCAATATCGAATGAAGTGGAGCCTGCCTCCCGACTATCCGATGACGGCGCCAAACTATTCCACAAGGCGCTCGACGCTGGCCAAGTCCATGGGGCTCGGCCAGAAGCCCAGATAGATCGGCCAAGATAGCTCGCGCGCGGCATGGCCGGATGCGCCCGCGTCAGCGCCAGCCGAGAGCCGGCGCGACGTGCTTCAGTATCGCCTCGATGACGTGGGCGTTGTACTCGACGCCGAGCTGATTGGGGACGGTCAGAAGCAGCGTGTCGGCCTCGGCGATTGCTTCGTCCTCCTTCAACTGCTTGATCAGCACATCCGGCTCGGCGGCATAGGTGCGGCCGAAGACGGCGCGCTTCTCCGGTTCGATGTAACCAAAGTGGTCCTCGCTGTCATTGCCGCCGAAATAGGCACGGTCGCGGTCATCGACCAGCGCGAAGATGCTGCGGCTGACCGACACGCGCGGCTCGCGCGCATGCCCGGCCTCCTTCCACGCCGCGCGGAAGGCGCGGATCTGTTCGGCCTGCTGGATGTGAAGCGGCTGTCCGCTCTCGTCGAATTTCAGCGTCGAGCTTTGCAGGTTCATGCCGAGCTTGCCCGCCCATTCGGCAGTGGCGTTCGTGGCGGCGCCCCACCAGATCCTGTCGCGCAGGCCGGCTGAGAACGGTTCGAGGCGCAGCATTCCGGGCGGATTGGGAAACATCGGCCGCGGATTGGGCTGCGCAAAGCCTTCGCCGCGCAGCACGTTGAGGAAAACCTCGGCATGGTTGCGCGCCATGTCGGCATCGCTCTGGCCTTCCTGCGGCACGTAGCCGAAATAGCGCCAGCCGTCGATCACCTGCTCCGGCGAGCCGCGGCTGATGCCGAGCTGCAGCCGGCCACCGGCGATCAGGTCGGCAGCACCCGCATCCTCGGCCATATAGAGCGGATTTTCATAGCGCATGTCGATGACGGCGGTGCCGATCTCGATGCGGCTGGTGCGGGCGCCGACAGCGGCCAGAAGCGGATAGGGCGACGCGAGCTGGCGGGCAAAATGATGGACGCGAAAATACGCGCCGTCCGCACCCAGCTCCTCGGCCGCTACCGCCAGGTCAATCGACTGCAGAAGCGCGTCGGCAGCCGAGCGCGTCTGCGATTGCGACGAGGGCGACCAATGGCCGAAGGAAAGAAAGCCGATCTTTTTCATATGCGCGTCCTGTTCTTTGCAGGTCCCTACTTCGTCGCCCGTGCGACTGGGTTCAATCGTATCTCACGCAACGCAGTGTCAATGGCAGCGGTCTTGACGGTTTCGCGACGATACCCATCAGTGTGCAACGCATCAGGCCATGACCGCCAGCGATGCCATTGTGCGGCCATGCCAGCATCTGCCGCGCCGCGCCTTTTGGCGCAAATGAACCAACCAGAGGCGATGTGCCGCAAACTCCATTCGCTTCACGGGCCGGTTTTGAAATCTTCTCGCTCATTTAATTTCTACAAAATCAGTAGGCTTAACGCGGATAGCCAACCGTGCAAGGAGCCCGAAATGTCGAAAAAGCTGGTGGTGGGACTGTCGGGCAACCTGACCCGTCCGTCCAAGACCAATGCGTTTGTCAGCCACATCGCCTGCGAGCTGGCGAGCCGTGCCGGCGCGGCTTCGAGCGTTTTCGACATCGAGGATCTCGGCCCATCCTTCCCGCCGGCCAGGCAGCTTGCCGATCTCGACCCGGCGGCCCGCGCCATTGTCGAGTTGGTGCTCGGCGCCGATGTGCTGGTGGTCGGCTCGCCGACCTTCAAGGGCAGCTATACCGGGCTTTTCAAGCACTTCTTCGACCTGCTCGACCCATCATCGCTGCGCGGCAAGCCAATCATCCTCGCGGCAACCGGTGGCGGCGAGCGTCATTCATTGATCGTCGAGCACCAGTTGCGGCCGCTGTTCGGCTTCTTCGAGGCGCAGACCATGCCGACCGCGATCTACGCCTCGGACAAGGATTTCGCCAATGGCGTGCTGGTGTCCGAAGCCGTCCTGGCGCGGGCCCGACAGGCAGTCGCTGAGGCATGCCGGGTGGCCGGCGCACCCAACAGGGTCGGCCTTGCTGCCTGAACGCGGAATGTCGTCCACGACTACTGCTTGGTGAACGTGCCCGTATAAGTGCGGTCGGCAAGCCCATAGGTGACGGCCAGCGTTCCGTCCGCCTGCATGACCGCGCTGACGTCCCCGCCATTGGGAAGCCGCCGCAGTTTCAACGTGTTGCCAAAAATCTTGCCTTCGCCGTCGGCCACGCCCGGTTTGTTGTCGGCGATATCGCCCCAGGCGTAGGTGGCGGTGACATTGCCGCCGCGCGAAATCGTCAGCACGGCAAGCTTGCCGTCATACATCCCATCCAGCTGTCCGCCCCAAATGCCGGAAAATGCGACATATTTGGCCGGGATGCCCTCGCCTGGGGGCATGACCCGCACTGACGGATCGAGGACAGCCGCACCATCTCCGGCAGAGATCGCGGCAGGCGCCATCGGCTGGGGTGCCGGCGCTGGCGGCGGGGATGGTGGTTCAGGCGCCGACTGGCAGGCAACAAGCATGAATGCCGCGAAACCGAGCGTCGGAAAAAGACTGTTTGGTGGAGCCAACCGGATACCAACCTTGTTCAAAAATTTAACAAAAACAAACAGTTCGCCTATATGTAGGCGATGCTTGGCATATCTACCATTTTTGAACATGGTTGCAAAGTTTGAGATTTCGTCGCAACGCAATACGCATGAGGAGGAGCAGCGCAATTTCTCCCTCGCCTTCGCGTGATTGTTCGGTATCGGACGGACGCTTGAAAGGCCGTGAATTTCTGCCCTAAATCGGGTTGGTCGGAGTTTCAGGGAGGAATTCTCGATGACCAACACTTTTCATACAGTCACGGTCGAAAAAGCCGCCGAAGCCTATGTCCTCTCCAGAGGCAGGGCCCGGTTTCTCTCCATCGCACAGGCGATCCGCGCCATCCGAACACTGATGCCGGCATGCAATGCTACCGACCGCGAGTTGGAGGCGTTGCTGGCGGCCGCATCCATCGTTCACGGTGTGCCCGTCGCCTTCGACGCAAAAACAGCCGATGGCGCAGAACCACGGCTCCATTCGTAGTGCCGGAAATGCCCGCGCTCGCGCAGACGCCTACCGTATCCGACATTCGCCAGGCGATTGTCCGCTACCTGATCGACAATGTCGGCACGCCGACCATTTCGATATCCGAAGTGAACCGCGCCGTGAGGAGCACGTTTTCACTTTGCCAACTCACGGATTGGGAACTTGGCGATCTCATCGCGCGAAGTGCGATCGACGCAGGATTTGCGATTGAATTCGACATAGCGGACCTCTGACTGCGTGCTTTGTCGCCGCAAAACAGAGGCATTAGTCAAACCCACTTTGTCTGTTCTAGATGAGCCTCGGCACATCCAGTCGATGGACACGTCCCTGGGTCTGGGTTTTCCACGCCGGATAGCGCTCTAACACCAACGGATCGTGGCCGGGCACTATATGCGCCCGTGACGTCGCCAGCTGTTCCAACCGCGTATAGCTTCGCAGCGTCTGCGCAACATCGACAGTGATGGAGAACGGCTTCCGCTGTTCGAAATTCTCGTAGAGATGGGTGGCATCCGAGGCAAGCACCACAAAACCAGAGTCGGTCGCTACGCGCACGCACTGCAAGCCGAGCGAGTGTCCGCCCGCCCGATGCACGCTGACACCGGGGGCGACTTCGCCATCGCCGTCATGGAACTGCACACGGCCAGAAAAGACGCGGCGGACCATGCCGCAGACATGCTCGACGTTGAAGGTGCGCCGCACGAACTCATCGCACATGCATGCGCCGGTTGCGAAAGCCATTTCGGCTTCCTGGAGATGAAAATGCGCCGACGGAAAATCGTCAAGCGTTCCCGCATGGTCGAAATGCATATGGGTGATTATCACGCTATCGACTGCGTGCGCTTCAATTCCGATTTGCGCCAATGCTTCTGTCGGCTTCTGAATAAATTTGCGCCCACGCCCCTCAGCTTCGGCGCGATCCATTCCTGTATCGACGATGATGGTTCGGTTGGAATTGCGGATGACCCATATGAAGTAGTCGATTGGCTCAATATTGGTGTGATCGTCCGGCAGCATGAAGTTATCAATTCGTGTGCGCTTGTCATGAAAGGCATACTTCACGGCCAGGATTTCATATGTCTCGGACATTATTGGCTCCCCACACATCAATAGCCAACATCGAGCGTCACAGAACAGATACAGCTTGTCAAATTGGCGAACCAGCCGACTACATCGGCCGCGAGGACGGCGGACAAATAGCGTTCCAAGAGCGAAAGCCTGCGACGACTGGCTCCCAATCCACGTCGATCTTCACTCGCTCAATACGGCCACGCCGTCGGACCTCTCGGTAATCGGAGGACTTAAGGAATATCTTGATTTCGGCCTTACCAACATCGGTTCGAACGGCGTCCGGGACGCGCAATCGAACTCAATACACATCACCGCGGAGCTGGACATACCCCCGACAAGGCACGGATTCCTGCATTGTGGTCCACCGCTGTGCACCACATTCGCGAAATAAAGTCTTGAAACCTAGAGAGTGACTGGTGGAGCCAATCGGAATCGAACCGACGACCTCTTGAATGCCATTCAAGCGCTCTCCCAACTGAGCTATGGCCCCACTCCGGCAGTCAGCCGGCGCCGTTACCGGCGTAGAGGTCCGGCGCGATTTTCAACACCGCGCCGTTTAGTGCAGGCGGCTTCTAACCCCGCCTTCCCTGAATATCAAGCCTGCAAGAACCGCTTTTTCGAAACAGCGCAAGAAAGCCTGCGGGCGTAGCTGCCCGCGGCCGATCAGACCTCGTCGTCGTCGTCGCCGACGCCGATCATGTCGGCGACGTCGTCATCTTCTTCTTC
The DNA here is from genome assembly GCF_013520985.1 of Mesorhizobium neociceri. Lineage (GTDB taxonomy): Bacteria > Pseudomonadota > Alphaproteobacteria > Rhizobiales > Rhizobiaceae > Mesorhizobium > Mesorhizobium neociceri. Next base: position 573,221 of record NZ_JACDTY010000002.1, read on the forward strand.
TTCGTCGGCAAGGAAGGTGTCGTCCTCGTCGTCGCCGAGGTCCACATCGTCCTCGTCGTCACCCAGATCGGGAAGGTCGTCGCCGGCCTTGACGTCTTCGTCGGCCTCTTCAAGCGAGACGACTTCAACGCCTTCTTCTTCCTCGGCGTCTACTTCCTTCTCGGCCACTTCCTCTTCCTCTTCGATGGCGGCAATCTTGCCTTCCTCAAAGTAGGAACGCGGATATGTCTTGCCCGTATAGGGCGAGACGATCGGGTCCTTGTTCAGGTCGTAGAATTTTCGGCCCGTCTCAGGGTCGACACGCTTTGTGCCAAGTTCGTTTTTTGCCACGGCAAGCCTCGTCAGTAAAAGAGTGGTCCCCTTAACCACAGTTTACCGCGCTGTCAAAGCGAAAAGCCGGCGTCACAAAACCAAGTACTGAAAGGCCTCGCGCCAAGTGACGACCATGGGGATGACCATTTGTGCCCGCCGTGATACGAGACCGCCGCAACAAATGAAAAGCGCCGGTGCGCCGGCATTCCGTCCAGGGAAATTCCATGTCTCACGCCGCCGCTGCCAAGCCGGCCACCGCCCGCAAATCCCCAGCCCTTTCCGGCACCGCCCGCGTGCCGGGCGACAAGTCGATTTCACACCGTTCCATGATGTTTGGCGGCCTGGCCTCCGGCGAAACCCGGGTCACCGGCCTGCTCGAAGGCGAGGATGTGATGCGCACGGCCGCGGCCATGAAGGCGATGGGCGCGCATATCGAGAAGCGCGGCACCGAATGGGTGATCCGCGGCACCGGCAATGGCGCGCTGCTGCAGCCGGAAGGCCCTCTCGACTTTGGCAATGCCGGCACCGGCTCGCGCCTCACCATGGGCCTTGTCGGCACTTACGATATGGAGACGACCTTCATCGGCGACGCTTCGCTGTCGGGACGGCCGATGGGTCGCGTGCTCGAACCCTTGCGCCAGATGGGCGTGCAGGTGCTGAAGGCGACGCCCGGCGACCGCATGCCGATCACGCTGCATGGACCGAAACACGCTGCACCCATCACCTACCGCGTGCCGATGGCCTCGGCACAGGTGAAGTCGGCGGTGCTGCTCGCCGGCTTGAACACGCCCGGCATCACCACCGTGATCGAGCCGGTGATGACGCGCGACCACACTGAAAAGATGCTTAGGGGATTTGGCGCCAATCTGTCGGTCGAGACCGATGAGCGCGGCGTGCGTCATATCTTCATCGAAGGCCAGGGCAAGCTGACGGGACAGATCATCGCGGTGCCCGGCGACCCCTCCTCGGCCGGCTTCCCGCTGGTGGCGGCCCTGATCGTGCCGGGTTCGGACATTGTCATCGAGAATGTGCTGATGAACCCAACCCGCACCGGCCTTTTGCTGACGCTGCAGGAAATGGGCGGCAAGATCGACATCTTGAACCCGCGCAATGCCGGCGGCGAGGATGTCGCCGATCTGCGCGTGCGTTATTCCGAATTGAAGGGCGTCACCGTGCCGCCCGAGCGGGCGCCGTCGATGATCGACGAATACCCGGTGCTGGCTGTCGCCGCGAGCTTCGCCGAGGGCGAGACGCTGATGCAGGGGCTGGAAGAATTGCGGGTAAAGGAATCCGACCGGCTGTCGGCGGTCGCCAACGGTCTGAAGATCAATGGCGTCGACTGCACCGAAGGCGAGGCTTCGCTTGCGGTGCGCGGTAAGCCCGGCGGTAAAGGGCTGGGTGGCCATCCCAATGGCCAGGACACCACCGTGCAGACGCATCTCGACCACCGCATCGCCATGAGCTTTCTGGTGATGGGCCTGGCGACGGAAAAGCCGGTGACAATCGACGACGCCGCCATGATCGCGACGAGCTTCCCGGAGTTCATGGGATTGATGACGGGGCTGGGCGCGGAGATCGGGTAAAAGGTTGATGGTTTGGAGCCAAACTGGAACGCTGGCGGGACAGCGCCCCCCTCTGTCCTGCCGGACATCTCCCCCACACGGGGGGAGATCAGCTGTCACTGCGGCTTTCGCCAATCGCCAACGTTGCAGAATTGAGCGGAGCGCCAGACCTGCCAATCTCCCCCCTTGTGGGGGAGATGTCCGGCAGGACAGAGGGGGGCGCGAAGGATCGCCACGCCTGCACTTTTCATTGGCCTGCCAATGACCTTCACCATCGCCATCGACGGACCCGCCGGCGCCGGCAAAGGCACGCTGGCCCGGCGCCTCGCCGACCACTATCGCCTCAACCTGCTCGACACCGGCCTCACCTATCGAGCCGTTGCCCATGCGCTGATCCAGCACGCGCTGCCGCTCGACAACGTCTCGGCCGCAGAAACCGCCGCCCGGCAGGTCGATCTGGCGAAGCTCGACCGGGCGGTGCTGTCGGCGCATGCGGTTGGCGAAGCAGCCTCAAAGGTCGCGGTTTATCCTACCGTGCGGCGCATCCTGGTCGAGAAGCAGCGCGACTTCGCCAAAACGCCGCCGGGTGCCGTGCTTGACGGGCGCGACATCGGCACCGTCGTGTGCCCGGACGCCGACATCAAACTCTATGTGACGGCCAGCGCCGAGGTGCGCGCGCAGCGTCGGCTGGCCGAGATTGAGAGCATCGGCGGCTCCGCCAATTTTTCCGAAATCCTCGCCGATATCGTGCGCCGGGACGAGCGCGACATGGGCAGGGCCGACTCGCCGCTGAAGCCCGCCACCGACGCACACTTGCTTGATACCTCCGAAATGGCTATAGAGGCCGCGTTTCTGGCGGCCAAAGCGATCATCGACGACGCCTTGGCCAAGAGAGATAAAGTCTGATTGAAGGTTTTCCCGCTGCCACCGATTGCCGGAAGCGAAGAAAATACCCATATCGGACACGAACCAGCCTGCCAGCATTCTTCATGCGCCGGAATTGCCGCTTAGGCGGCCCAGGGCTTTTGTAGCCCGGAACGCCGGCAGGCTAACGCAACGCTAACCCACGGCGCCCGTCCCGCTTCCAGATGCGGGGCACTCCAGGAGAAAATATGTCAGCTGCAAATCCCACTCGCGACGATTTCGCGAGCCTGCTCGAAGAATCATTTACCACCGGTCACTCCGGCGAAGGTCAGGTCGTCAAGGGCACGATCCTGGCGATCGAAAAAGACATGGCCATCATCGACGTCGGCCTCAAGGTCGAAGGCCGCGTGCCGCTGAAGGAATTCGGCGTCAAGGGCAAGGACTCGACGCTCAAGGTCGGCGACACGGTCGAGGTCATGGTCGAGCGCATCGAGAACGCGCTGGGCGAAGCCGTCCTGTCGCGCGACAAGGCCCGCCGCGAAGAGAGCTGGGTCAAGCTCGAAGAGAAGTTCACCAAGGGTGAGCGCGTCGAAGGCGTCATCTTCAACCAGGTCAAGGGCGGCTTCACTGTCGACCTCGACGGCGCCGTGGCCTTTCTGCCGCGCAGCCAGGTCGATATCCGCCCGATCCGCGATGTCTCCCCGCTGATGCACAACCCGCAGCCCTTCGAGATCCTCAAGATGGATCGCCGCCGCGGCAACATCGTGGTGTCGCGCCGCACCGTGCTTGAGGAAAGCCGCGCCGAACAGCGTTCGGAAATCGTGCAGAACCTCGAAGAAGGCCAGGTTGTCGAAGGCGTCGTCAAGAACATCACCGATTACGGTGCGTTCGTCGACCTCGGCGGCATCGATGGCCTGCTGCATGTCACCGACATGGCATGGCGCCGCGTCAACCATCCGACCGAAATCCTCAACATCGGTCAGACGGTCAAGGTGCAGATCATCCGCATCAACCAGGAAACCCACCGTATCTCGCTCGGCATGAAGCAGCTCGAGAGCGATCCGTGGTCCGAGATCGGCACCAAGTTCCCGATCGGCAAGAAGATCAAGGGTACTGTCACCAACATCACCGACTACGGCGCGTTCGTCGAGTTGGAGCCGGGCATCGAGGGCCTCATCCACGTTTCGGAAATGTCGTGGACCAAGAAGAACGTGCACCCCGGCAAGATCCTGTCGACGACGCAGGAAGTCGACGTGGTGGTGCTCGAGGTCGATCCGGCCAAGCGCCGCATCTCGCTCGGTCTCAAGCAGACGCTCGAGAATCCGTGGCAGGCTTTCGCGTCGAGCCATCCGGTCGGCAGCCAGGTCGAGGGCGAGGTCAAGAACAAGACCGAGTTCGGCCTGTTCATCGGCCTCGAAGGCGACGTGGACGGCATGGTGCACCTCTCCGACCTCGACTGGACCCGTCCGGGCGAGCAGGTCATCGAAGAGTACAATCGCGGCGACATGGTCAAGGCGCAGGTGCTCGACGTCGACATCGACAAGGAGCGCATCTCGCTCGGCATCAAGCAGCTGGCCAAGGATACGGTCGGCGAAGCGGCGACTTCAGGCGAACTGCGCAAGAACGCGGTCGTCACCTGCGAGGTCATCGGCGTCAAGGATGGCGGTCTGGAAGTGCGGCTGGTCGACAGCGGCATCGAGACCTTCATCAAGCGCTCCGACCTCAGCCGTGACCGCGACGAGCAGCGCCCCGAGCGCTTCACCGTCGGCCAGAAGGTTGACGCTCGCGTCATCGCCTTCGACAAGAAGACCCGCAAGCTGCAGGTCTCGATCAAGGCGCTGGAAATCGCCGAAGAGAAGGAAGCAGTCGCACAGTACGGCTCGACCGACTCCGGCGCTTCGCTGGGCGACATTCTGGGCGCCGCGCTGAAGAAGCAGGGCAGCTAAGTTTTGGCTGCCTGCCGCGCCTCGCGCGCGGTCTGAACAAGGAGACCCGCGGGCCGCAAGGCTCGCGGGTTTTTTCATGCTCGGTGAGAGCCGGGTGGCACAAGACAAATACGGTACAACCCCTTCACCTCCGCACGCACGGCTGTAGGGTCGGGCGTATGTGGGCAATGACACGAGAAGCCACGCCCTTCGGGCAACAGAGAAGCATTGCGCATGAAGGTCGTCGAACTCTATCGCTATCCGGTCAAGAGCCTGCGCGGCCATGCCGTGCAGAGCTCTGACGTCGAGACCATGGGCATGGCCGGGGACCGCCGCTGGATGGTCGTCGACAAGGACGGACAATTCCTCACCATTCGCCAGATACCGGCAATGACGACGATCGACGTCGAGCATCGCGGCGCGGGCATCCTGCTGAAACATGACAGGCATGGCTCGCATGCCGTTGACGCTCCAGGCTCAGGTTCTGCGCTCCGTCAGGTCAAGATCTGGAAAGATATGGTCGCTGCGCGGTCGGGCGATCCGGCCGCCGGCGCTTATCTCTCCACGATTCTTGGCCGGCCCGTCGATCTCGTCTATTTCGACGATCCGCGAAACCGGCCGGTCGATCCGGAATTCGGCCAGCTTGGCGACTATGTCAGCTTTGCCGACGGTTTTCCGCTGCTGATCGCCACGACGGGCTCGCTGGAGCATCTGAACAGCCATCTTGCCAGACCCATCGAGATGGCGCGGTTTCGGCCAAACATCGTCCTCGACGCAGAAGGCGCATGGCCCGAAGACAGCTGGAAGACGATCCGCATCGGCTCTGTCGAGCTGCGGATCGCAAAGCCCTGCTCGCGCTGTGTCATCACCACCCGCGATCCGCACAGCGGCGAGCAGCCGGACCCGCGCGAGCCGTTGCAGACGCTTGGCAAACTCCACCGCTCCGCCAAGGGTGGCATCATCTTCGGTCAGAACGCGATTCCCAACAACGCCGGCACGATCGCCATCGGCGATGCAGTCGAGGTCGTGGAGGCGGGCGTCTCGAACCTGACATAGTCGCGGGTTCTTCTAACGCCGTAGAGCGTCAGCGGCCGCCACGCTCGCCAGTTGGCAATGGCCGCCATTGGAAGCCAGTCGGTCGGAGGCCCTATGACTCGCATCGGTTTTGTCGCAGCATTCCTGCTGGCCGGCGCTGCGGCGGCGTCGGCGGCATTACCTCCCTACTGGCAGCGCAAGGCCGAGATCGACGCCATCACCGACAGTGGCGATGTTGCGCGCAAGCTGGAAAATCATGGCCCCATCGACGTGATCGAGCATGTCGGAAACGACCACTACCGGGTGGGCGGCGGCTGCACGCTCGATGTGTTTATCGTCGACGATGCGAGCGCAGAACCGATGCCGGGCCCGCGCAAGTTCAAGCTGCAGATAGGCAACCTCGTCTGCAAATGAGGCGCCCTGCGCGGCGCTTCTTCAGGCGCGGCCGTAAAGTGGCACCAGCGTTCCGCTCATCGCCAGATTGGCCGGCGATGCGAGATAGGCGATGGCCTCGGCTGCGGCTTCCAGGCTGACCCATTTGGTGACATCGGCATCCGGCATGTCGGCACGGTTGGCGGGCGTATCGAGCGTCGAGGGCGCGACCGCGTTGACCAGTATGCCTTTGTGCTTCAGCTCCTCCGCCATCGCCACGGTCATGGCTGCGACAGCGGCCTTGCTGGCGGTATAGGCGACCATGCCGGCGCCGCGGCGCGGGTCGAGCCCGGCGCGCGCCGTGACATTGACGATGCGGCCCGCAGTAGCCGAGGCAAGCATGGAGCGCACCGCGGCGCGGCAGCACAGGAAGGCAGTGCGGGCGTTGGTGTCCATCATTTCGGCAAAGGATGCGGATTCGATTTTCTCCACCGGCGCTGCGGTAAAGCCGCCGGCCAGATGGATGGAGGCCCACAGATCGGGAACGCTGGCGTAGAAGGCATCGACCTTGGAGGGATCGGCAAGATCGACATTATGCGCCAGCCGGACGCGATCATCCGACACGAAGGGAAAATGCGAGGGGGCCGCGGCATGGGCATTGGGCACATGGCAGGTCGCGCCATCGGCCAATAGTTTGCCGACGACCGCTGCACCGAGTGCCCCGGTGCCACCGGTCACCACGATATGCTTTCCCTGAACTGTTTCCGTCATCCTGGACGCTCCTGTCGTTTTTTATGATTATGTCTGTCGTTATGCCGCGCCCGACGCAGAGCGTCGCGCCTTTTGCACGATCACTCAACCGCCATCTCGACATGGCAGTGTTGCGTCTTTGCATCGCTCGAAGCCGCCGGCCGCCCGCTTTGCCGGCGCGTGGACGTACGGCGGACGGCAAAGCGTCAATCGATGGTGATTTCGATGACGTGCGGCAGGCCAGTTGCGCGTGCGCGTTTCAGCGCGTCGGCGAGGCCTGCAGTGCCGGCAAGCCGTTCGGCGGCAATGCCGTAGGCCTCGGCCAGCTTGCAGAAATCCGGCGGCGCCGGCGACACGCCGACCGGCTCGACACCGACGTCGAGCATCGAGGTCTCGATCTCGCGATAGCCCCTGTTGTTCCAGACGACGAAGATGACCGGCGCCGGTGCATCGAGCGCCGCACCAAGTTCCGGCAGGGTGAACTGGAAACCGCCATCGCCGGTGAGGCAGACCACCGGCACGCCGGGCATGGCGAGCGCCGCACCGATCGCCGCCGGCGGCCCGTAGCCGAGCGCACCGAAGCCGGTGGCTGCGTTGAACCAGCCGCCCGGCCGGTCATGGTCGTAATAGAGGTTGGCGGCGTAGATCGGCTGTGTGGAATCGCCGACGATGATGGCGCCTGGCAAGGCGTCGCGAATGGTTTCCACTGCATGCACCTGCGCGGCATAGGCCGGGCTCAATTCGGCAAAAGCCGCCTCTCGAGCCGTGGCGGCTCGCCCCTCGGCGTCCCTCGCTGCGGCATGACCAGTGCCGATCGCACCGAGCAAAGCTTCGATCGCCTCCGCGCAATCGGCCTGGATGGCGACGCTCACCGGGCGGCGGGCGAGCTGGTCGGCGCCGATATCGATGCGGATCAGATTTGTCGGCAGCACAAAGCCACCGTCGCTGTAACCATCATAGTCGGTCGGGCCGAATTCGGTGCCGGCGGCGATGACCAGGTCAGCATCGGCCATCAGCGCCCGCACCGCTTTCAGGCTCGGGCTTGCGGGCACGCAAAGCGGATGCGCGTGCAGCAGGCCGCGCGCATTGGCGGTCTGGACGACGGGCGCACCCAGCCGCTCGGCCAGGCGCTGCAATGGCTCATCGGAGCGCTTGGCGCCGCCGCCGGCCAGGATCAGCGGCCGGCGCGCGGCTGCGATCAGCTTGACGGCTTCGGCGATGGCCGCGCCATCGGGCGTCGGCGGCGCTGCATTGCTAAGCGAAGCAGTGATGCCGTCGGCCGGTTTGACCATGACGTCGGTCGGGATCTCGATATGCACAGGCCCCGGGCGCGAGGACGAAAACAGGGCGAAAGCCTGCGCCAGCGCGCCGGGCAATTCGCTTGCCTCGGTGACGCGCTGCGAAAACAGCGCCACCTTTTCCATCATGCCGCGCTGGTCCGGCAGCTCGTGCAGGAAGCCCAGCCCCTTGCCCAGCGTCGGCATCGCATTGACGCCCGAAATCACCAGCATCGGCACCGAATCGGCGCGCGCCTGGCCCATGGCGGTGATGGTGTTGGTCAGCCCCGGCCCAGTGATGACGAAGGCGACCCCCGGTCGGCCGCTGGCGCGCGCATAGCCATCGGCCATGAAGCCGGCGCCCTGTTCGTGGCGTGGCGTGACGTGGTGGATCTTCGAGCGCGCCAGCCCGCGATAGAGCTCGACCGTATGGACGCCCGGAATGCCGAAGACGGTGTCGACGCCATGCGCTTCGAGCAGGGTGATCAGGGCTTCGCCGATGGTGGTCACTTGTCTTCTCCCTTTTCCGGCGCGAGGCCGAGCTCGGCCTCTATGGCTTTGACGCCAATCGTCGCCAATTCGCCAGGCGAGAACATCTCGCCAGCCAGGCAGCCTTCCACCCAGAGCCCGTCGAGGATCGCGTTGATCGCAATGGCATGGTGGCGCAGTTCATTTGCGTCCGGCCTGCGTTGTTCGGCGCCGAGCACTTCGGCCACGACTGCTTCCACCTCGTTGCGAAAGCCGAGATAGCCTTCGCGATGGGCGCGAGCCAGCGTCGGATCCGCGCCGGCGCGGCCGATGAAGGTTGCCCAGAGCGAAAACACCCGCGCGTCGATGATCGGCGCGTTGAGGTTGGCGGTGACGAAGGCCGCAAGGCGCTGGCGAGGCGAGGCGCCTTCCATGACCAATGCCGCTTTCGCCTGCTCGGTCATGCGGCCCATCAGCGCCGCGTAGGCTTCCTGCAGCAATTCTTCCTTGCCTGGGAAATAGTGCCGGATCAGCCCGGCGGTGACGCCCGCGCGCAATGCGATGGTGCGCAGGCTGGCGCCCTCCAGCCCATGTTCGGCCACGCTGTCCAGGGTTGCGTCGATCAAATCCTGCCGCCGCCGCTCCTCGCCCTCGCGGCGGAACTTGCGGCGCTCATTCATTGGCGCAGGATGGGCCGCGTCAGGCATGTCGGCCCGCCTTCGCAGGCGATGCAGAGCGCATCCGCCTCGAAGAGTTGAACCGTGCAGCCGGCTGCCTCCATCGAAGCCCTGGTCTTGGGAAAGCCTGCGACGGCAATGACCTTGTGTGGGCTGGTTGGCAGCACGTTCAGGCTGAGTCCGTTGGACGCTGCGAACTCTTCGGCGTCGCCCTCGACCAGCCGGATGCCGCGCGCCTTCAGCAACTGGTAGAACGGCGCGGGCAACAGCGGCGAATAGACCAAAGCGAGGTCGTCGGCCAGCGGGCTGATCACCGACATCAGATGCAGGCATGCCTCTTCGCCCTGCCACAGCGGCAGATCGAAGCCGTAGACGGAAATGCCCAGCGGCGTCAGCAGGTTGGAAACCTGCTGGATACCTTCCTGGTTGGAGCGCACACCGCGCCCGATTATCAGAGTGCGGGCATCCAACCATACGCAATCACCGCCCTCGACCTGGCCGGGAGCCTCGACGCGGCCGAGGATAGGAATACCCAGGCGCGTGTAGGTCTCCTCATGCAGCGATGGCTCGCTGGCGCGCAATGGCTTGCCCATGGACAGGATCAGCGCGCCGCGGTTGGTCATCAGCGACGGGTCGTGGGTGAATACCGAATCCGACAGCCCGTCGGCCTTGTCATCGATCCATTCGATGTCGGCGCCGGAAGCCGTCACCAGTTCAGCGAGGGCCGCGTGCTGCGACGCCGCTTTCGCCGGGTCGAAACCCGGGCCATAGTGCCAGGTAGCCCTGTCGGCGCCGCGCATGGCATTGGCCGCCGACCGCATCAGCACACGCCGCAACGGCGCCGCCATGGACTGTGATCCGAAAGCGCTCATCAGTGCCCTTTTCCAGGTGAAAAAAATGGAAGAAATTTCATCGAAAGCTATTTATACACTTGCACAATAAGGCTGCAAGTGCCGTAATGAGCGGGATTGACGGGCTCGCGCTGTTGGGTCCATGCTGAAGTCTGGAGTGGGCATTACAGCGTATGTTGATTAGCCGGATAGACGTTCGACGATCTGCGGTCGACTCTGTGGTAGAGGTCGCCCGGTGAGCGCGGTGGGAGCCGCCGCAGTCCGATCCGGCGAGGCGCAGAACAGCGCCGCCGAAGCCATCCATGTCGAGAACCTGCACAAGAAATTCGGCCAGCTGCATGTGCTGAAGGGCGTTTCGCTGTCGGCACGTGACGGCGAGGTGATCGCCATCATCGGCGGCTCGGGCTCCGGCAAATCGACGCTGCTGCGCTGCATCAACTGCCTGGAAAATCCGACGAGCGGCATCATCCGCGTCAATGGCGAAGAGATCAAACTCAAGGCCGACAGCCATGGCCACACCATTCCCGCCGACCGCCGGCAGATCGAACGCATCCGCTCCAAGCTCGGTATGGTGTTCCAGAACTTCAACCTGTGGAGCCACATGACGCTGATCGAAAACGTCATCGAGGTCCCGGTGCATGTGCTGGGCGTCAAGCGCGACGTCGCGATCAGGGAAGCCGAAAAGCTTTTGGCACGCGTCGGTCTCGCCGAAAAGCGCGACGTCTATCCGGCATATCTCTCCGGCGGCCAGCAGCAGCGCGCGGCGATTGCCCGCGCGCTCGCCATCAATCCGCGTGTCATGCTGTTCGACGAGCCGACCTCGGCGCTCGACCCGGAACTGGTCGGCGAGGTGCTGAAGGTGATCGGCGACCTGGCGCGCGAGGGGCGCACCATGGTGCTGGTCACGCATGAAATGAAGTTCGCCCGCGAGGTCGCGACCCATGTCGTCTACCTCTGCAACGGGCTGGTCGAGGAAGAGGGGCCGCCGGAGCAGATCTTCGGCGCACCGAAATCCGAAAGGCTGAAGCAGTTCATCCGCAACATCGGCTAGGAAAGCCGGGACGGAAGAAAACCGGGAACCAACAACAAACTGGGAGTCGTGAAAATGAAGACTGTTCTGAAAACATTCGCAGCAGCGCTGCTGCTCGGCGTCGCTGCCATGGGCGTGGCCAAGGCCGATCCGGTCAAGATCGGTGTAGCCGCCGAGCCCTATCCGCCCTTCACCTCGCCGGACGCTTCCGGCAAATGGGTCGGCTGGGAAATCGAGTTCATCGACGCCGTCTGCGCCGAGGAGAAGCTCGACTGCGTCATCACGCCTGTCGCGTGGGACGGCATCATCCCGGCGCTGACGACCAAGAAGATCGACCTCATCGTCTCCTCGATGTCGATCACCGCCGAACGCGAGAAGACCATCGACTTCTCGGACAAGTACTACAACACGCCGACCGCCATCATCGGCCCGAAGGACCAGAAATTCGGCGCCACGCCGGACGATCTCAAGGGCAAGGTGGTTGGTGTGCAGGTGTCCACCGTGCATGCCGTCTACGCCAAGAAGCACTTCACCGGGGCTTCCGAGATCAAGGAATACCAGACCCAGGATGAAGCCAACAACGATCTTGCCGCCGGCCGTCTCGACGCGGTGCAGGCCGATTCGATCGCGCTCGGCGAATTCCTGAAGTCGGACCAGGGCAAGGCCTGCTGCGACCTGAAGGGGATGGTGGCTCCCGACGATGAAGTGCTCGGACCGGGCGTCGGCGCTGGGGTGCGCAAGGAAGACACCGAGCTCAAGGGCAAGATCAACGCCGGCATCAAGGCGATCCGCTCGAACGGCAAATATGACGAGATCTCGAAGAAATACTTCGATTTCGACATTTACGGCGGCGGCGGTGCGCAGTCGAACTGACGATCCTCGCATGAGCTAGGATGCATGGCGCCAGCGCCATGCCTCCCTGCCCGACCTTTCCCAGACATGCTTGCCGCCGGCGCTGCCGTCGGCGGTTAGAGCCAGCAATCCGGGGGCGACGCTGATCGACGCACTTCTTTCGGCCTCGGCGGCCGGCATCATCGAACTTCTTTCGCCCTATCCGCCGGGCTGGGGCGGCACGCTGTTGCTTGGCCTGCTGCATTCGATCGAGATCGCGCTCGGCGCCACGGTCCTCGGTCTCCTCATCGGCACCGGTGGCGCCTTTGGCAAGCTTTATGGCGGCCCGGTCGTGCGCGATCTGCTGGCGGTTTACACGACCGTTGTGCGCGCCGTACCCGAACTGGTGCTGATCCTGCTGCTCTATTATGCCGGGACGGACCTCATCAACCAGGCGTTGACCGCGATGGGCTACCAGCGCGTCGACATCAGCGGCCTTGCCGCCGGCATCGCCGTGCTCGGCTTTGTCCAGGGCGCTTATTCGACCGAGGTTATCCGCGGCGCGATCCTGGCGATACCGCAGGGCCAGATCGAAGCTGCCCGCGCCTATGGGATGTCGCCCGGCCTGATGCTGCGGCGCATAACGCTGCCGGCAATGCTGCCCTTCGCCATACCGGGCCTCGCCAATCTGTGGCTGATCGCCACCAAGGACACAGCCCTTCTGGCGGTCGTCGGTTTCTACGAGCTGGCGCTGGCGACGCGACAGGCGGCGGGTGTCACCAAAGCCTATTTCACCTTCTTTTTCGCCGCGGGCGTGCTCTATCTCATCCTGTCGCTGGTTTCCAACCTGCTCATCGGACGCGTCGAGGCCTGGTCGCGGCGCGGCATGCCTTCACTCAAGGAGGCGCGCTGATGGCCGGTGAAGCGGCCCTCATCAACGCCGCCGCGCGGACGTCGCTGTGGCTGCAGCCGCATCGCATCGTGCTGATCCTGATCGCGCTCGCGCTGGTTTTCGGTGCGGCCTTCTTCATGCGCTGGGACTGGCTGCCGCAATATTATGAAATGGGACTGCTCGGCATCTGGCGCTCGCTGTGGATCCTGGCCGTCACCTGCTTTCTCGGCTTCCTGCTCGCCGTGCCGCTCGGCCTGGCGCAGGCCGCCGGCTCGTTCTGGTTTTCCGCCCCCGCCAGGACATTCTGCACCGTCATCAGGGGCACGCCGCTGCTGATCCAGCTGTGGCTGCTCTATTACGGGCTGGGTTCGCTGTTTCCGCAATATCCGTGGATCCGCGAATCCTGGATGTGGCCGTATCTCAGGCAGGCCTGGCCCTATGGCGTGCTGGCGCTGACCTTGTCGTTCGCCGGTTACGAGGGCGAAGTGATGCGCGGCGCCTTTGCCGGCGTGCCCAAAGGTCAACTCGAAGCCGCCCGCGCCTTCGGCATGAGCCGCTGGAAGATTTTCCGCCGCATCTGGCTGCCGCAAGCCATCTACCGCGCGCTACCGACGCTGACCGGCGAAACCGTGCTGCAGCTGAAATCGACACCTTTGGTGGCGACGATCAGCGTCATCGACATCTTCGCCGTCTCGTCCAAGGTCCGGCAGGACACCTACCTCACCTACGAACCTCTGCTGCTCTTGGCGCTGATCTACATGATCATCACCGGCATACTGGTGTTTGCCTTCAGCAAGATCGAGGCGCGGATTCCCAACAAGGTCGGTTAGAGGCGCCACGCTGATCGGTACACCGCAAGCGCGGAGATATCAGCCGCTTTTCTTGCAGTCGCGGACGATTTTCAACACCAACGCCCGCGCGTGTGCTGCTAGACCATCTGACACAAATTCAGATTCCACAATCGCAGGACCGCCATGATGCAACTCAGTCTCGACCAGGCAACAGGGCTTTGCCGGATGGCAGCGCTTGGCGCCGGCGCCAATGAAGAGGCGGCGCAGTCGCTCACCGCATCGATCATAGCCGCCGAGGCGGAAGGGTTGTCGACCGTCGGGCTAACCCACTTCATCGATTACCTCGAAGCGCTGGAAGCCGGCCGCATCGACGGCAATGCCGACCCGGTGATCACCAGGCCGGCGCTCGCTGTCTATCTCTCCGATGCGCGCGGTGGGCTGGCGCATACCGGCTTCGACCGCACCATCGACGATCTCGCCAAGGCGGCAAAGCTGTTCGGCGTCGCCATCTTCTCGCAGAAGAATGCCTATACGTGCGGCGCGCTTGGCTATTTCACCGGGCGCCTGGCGCAGCTGGGAATGGTCTCCTTCGCCGCCACCAATGGGCCGGCGGTGCTTGCCGGCTCGGGCTCGGTCAAGCCGGTCTATTGCACCAATCCGATGTCGTTTGCCGCACCCGCCGCCGATGGCGCGCCGCTGGTCATCGACCAGTCGTCGAGCGCCACCGCCTTCGTCAACATCCGCAAGGCAGCCGAGGACGGCAAGAAGATCCCGGAAGGCTGGGCGCTGGACGTCAGCGGCAACCCGACCACCGATCCGGCGGCCGCCATGAAAGGCGCCATGCTGGCCTTTGGTGGCCAGCGCGGCGCCAACATCGCGCTGATGGTCGAAGTGCTGGCGGCCGGCCTGTCGGGCGCCAACTGGTCGCTCGACGCGCCCTGGTTCACCGGCGGACCGGACAGCCCGGGAACCGGCCTGTTCGTGCTCGCCGTTGAGCCAAAACTGCTCGATCCCGATTTCGAGCAGCGCATGAAGGACCAGCTCGACCGGCTGCGTCGGCGCTTCGGCGTGCACGTGCCGGGCCGTGCCCGCGCCGAAGCGGCGGAGAAGGCGCAGGCACGCGGCATCAATGCCCCCAAGGCCGTGGTGCAGCGCATTTCCGAATTCGCCGAGCGCTATTCGGGCTGAAGCAGTCCTGCTCGAAACAGATTTTTCCGCGCCTTGGCTGAACCTTTCTGCCGATCGCAGCGACCCATAGCTGCCGGGTCGGGTTTGCCCGGTCGGTGTCTTCTGTCGGATGCGTTTAGGGCCGGCCGGGCGTATGCCGTCTCAGGTCAGCCGCCTCGAGCCCTGTCTCGACCGTTGCGTCACCCGGAAAACCCCGCTTCGGCGGGGTTTTCTGCGTTTCGTGCTCCGTGCGCTAAACATGATGGTGAAAGTTAACTTTTGTTAACTTGACTCGATGCGGACCATCGGGCGTTTGCGAGGGGTCATCACAACAACAGGAGCTACGATGTCCGTAACCACCGACGCTTCCCGCGGCAGACTGATCATCCCGGCGTTTGGCCGCCTGTATTCGTCGTTGCATGACGGCGTGGAAACCCTGCTTCGCGTCGTCGCCGGAGGGTTCCTCACCATCCACGGCTCGCAGAAGATCACCAACCCTTTCGGCGCCGCCGAGATGGTCGAGGGTCTCGGTTTCTATCCCGGCGCGTTCTGGTCGCTGCTTTTGTCCTGCACCGAATTCTTCGGCGGCATTTTGATCGCCATCGGCCTGCTGACCCGACCTGCCGCCTTCGCCGGCATGGTCGTGCTTCTGGTCACCGTCTGGTTCCACTGGATCACTGTCGGCCAGGGCTTTTCGGGCGCCGAAAAATCGCTGTTGTGGGTGACGATCCTGCTGTTCTTCGTCATCCGCGGAGGCAACCGCCAGTCGGTCGACGCGCGCATCGGCAAGGCGTTCTGACAAGGCTTTGTCCTGCCGCAATTCCGGACGGAAAACCGCTTCACACTTTTCCTGGAATTGCTCTGGAAAAGGGGGTGGCAGCGACGACGCGTCACCCTTTGCCTTTGGCCCAAAACGGACTATGAAACGGCTTCAGCCAAGCTTTCGAGCGCCGGAGCCAGCCATGACCGAAATCCTGCAAATCCCCAAGCTCGTGGTCGTCTTCGGCGGCTCCGGCTTCGTCGGCCGCCACATCGTGCGGGCGCTGGCCAAGCGCGGCTACCGTATCCGGGTTCCGGTGCGCCGGCCCGATCTCGCGGGACATCTGCAGCCGCTCGGCAATGTCGGCCAGATCCAGCCGGTGCAGGCCAATGTGCGCGTGCGCTGGTCGGTCGACCGCGCCGTGCAGGGCGCCGACCACGTCATCAATCTGGTCGCCATCCTGCATGAGAGCGGCCGGCAGAAATTCAACACCGTGCATGAGTTCGGCTCCCGCGCCGTCGCCGAAGCCGCGCGCTCGGTCGGCGCAGGTCTCACTCACATTTCGGCGCTGGGCGCCGACCTTAACGCCCAGTCCGACTATGCCCGCACCAAGGCGCTCGGCGAAAAGGCCGTGCTGGAAACCATCCCTGACGCCGTCATCTTCCGTCCGTCGATCAATTTCGGACCGGAGGACAGCTTCTTCAACCGCTTCGCCGACATGGCGCGTTATTCGCCCGTCCTGCCGCTGATCGGCGGCGGCCAGACCAAGTTCCAGCCCGTCTATGTCGGCGACGTCGCCGAAGCGGTGGCGCGTTCGGTCGAAGGCAAGATCAAGGGCGGCCAGATCTATGAGCTCGGCGGACCGCAAGTGCTCACTTTCAAGCAATGCATGGAAGAGCTGCTGACCGTGATCGAGCGCAAGCGGCTCTTGGTGCCGGTGCCGTGGTGGGTGGCCAATCTGCAGGCCTCGGTCCTCGGCCTGTTGCCCAATCCGCTGCTGACCAAGGACCAGGTGCTGCAGCTGCGCGAGCACAACATCGTCTCGGAGGAGGCCAACAAGGCCAACCGGACCCTTGCCGGCCTCGACATCCAGCCGCAATCGATCGGCGCCATCCTGCCCAGCTATCTCTGGCGCTTCCGCGCCGCCGGCCAGTTCCAGCGCAAGCCCGCAGGTATCGCTAACTAAGGCGTCGCGTCAAACGCGGCGGGTCACCTGCATCGGCAGGCCGCCCTGCGGCTGCGTCGTCAGCTTCTGCACCGGCCACGGCTTCGTTTCCGCCGTCGCATCGAAGCGGAAGCGCGACAGCATGATGGCCAATGCGATGATCGCTTCCTGCATGGCGAAGCTGGCGCCGATGCAGATGCGCGGACCGGCGCCGAACGGCAGATACTGGAAGCGATCTATCTTCTCGCGGTTTCCCGGATGGAAGCGCTCGGGCATGAAGGCGTCGGGCCTGTCCCACAGTTTTCTGTGTCGATGCACGACCCAAGGCATCACCAGTACCGCGGCGCGCTTGGGGAGCACCAGATCGTTCCACGTCTCCGTCTCGATCGGCTCGCGGTTGATCGACGGCGCCGGTGGATAGAGCCGCAGCGCCTCCTCGAAGGCGGCTCGGGTGAACGGCATGGCGTCCAGCCATTTCGTCGGGTCGGGCTCTCGCGCCAGCACGGCATCGATTTCGTGCTCGATCCTTTCGCGCTCCCACGGCGCTTCGGCGAGGCAGTAGAGCGTCCAGCCGAGCGCCCGTGCGGTCGTTTCGTGGCCGGCGCCGATGAATGTGATGATGTTGTCCTCGACTTCGGCGCGCGTCAGCCCCTCCGGGCCTTCGGCCCGCAGCAAAAGCGTCAGGAAATCCTGCGGCGCGGTGTCGGGGTCGCGCTTCAGCCGCTCTTCGCGCATCTTGACCGTGTCGGTGACGATCTTGCGGAAATAGGCCATGGTCTTGCGGCCGCGGATGCGGGTCAGCCGCGGCAGCCATTCGGGCGCGCGCAACAGATCCAGCGGATCGACGCGGCCCATGGTTTCGAACAGGCGATCGATCTCCTGCGCGAAACTGCCGGGCTCGCCCGAAATCTCGCCGGAAAACAGCGTTTCGGCCAGAATATCGTAGGTAAGCAGCGTCATGTCATGGGCGATATCGGACATGCCGCCATTCTCGTAGCGGGTGACGAATTGCATCGTGCGGCGCAGCATCGGCTCGGCAAAGCCGAAGATATGGCGCGGCGTAAACACCGGCGCCATCGCCTTGCGCGAACGCTTCCACACCTCGCCCTCGGCGGTCAGCAGACCGTCTCGCAGGATCGGGCGCAGGATCATCTGGCGCACCGTCGCCATCTTGTAGTTCTTGGCGTTGTCGATCAGCACGTGGCGGATGAGGCTGGGATCGTTGGCGACGATCAGATGCCCGCCGACGCCATTCGCCGAAATCCAGGGTTCGTTGTAGGTATGCTCGCCCCACAATTCGAGCGGATTGCGGTAGACGATGCGCATCATCTCCAGCGTCGAAGGCGGCGTCGTGCGCGGCTTGGGCGCCGGCGGCACGAAGGGGACGGGCTGCGTGTCCATGAGGTACTCCGCTGATGTCTCAATGTAGTGGCTGGCAATCCGGGCGTCCATGTGACCGAAGGGCAGACCGGAACGCCGGGGGCGCGGCCATGCTTCGGCGGACAGTGTGTTCATCGGATTGTGACCGCTTGTGAAACGCTTGCGCCTTGTCCAATAGGACACTCTGCCGTAGGTGACAGTCACCAACAGATACTGCCAATCGCCCAGGAGAGCCCGCCTTGAAGCACCAGCTGAACATCATCATCGGCAGCACGCGGCCGGGCCGCGCCGGGCCGGTCTTCGCCCACTGGCTGGAGGGTTTTGCCCGCGAGCACGGCAAGTTCGAGCCGGTGTTGACCGACATTGCCGCGTTCCAGCTGCCGGTTTTGGACGAACCGCACCACCCGAGGCTCGGCAACTACCAGAACGATCACACCAAAGCCTGGTCGAAGGCAATCGATGCCGCCGACGCCTTCGTCTTCGTGGCGCCGGAGTACAACTATTTCGTCGCGCCGGCGATCGTCAATGCCATCGACTACCTGTTGCGCGAATGGAAATACAAGCCAGCCGCCATCTTCAGCTATGGCGGCGTCTCCGGCGGCCTGCGCGCCGCGCAAGCGCTGAAGCCGCTGCTGACCTCGGTCGGCATCATGCCGGTCCCCGAAGGTGTCGCGCTGCCACTGTATCAGAAACTGCTGGAGAGCGACGGCTCCTTCCAGGCTAGTGAGCAGGTACAGGGTGGAACCAAGACCATGCTGGACGAGCTGTCGCGCTGGAGCGAGGCGCTGAAGCCGATGCGGGTGGCGTAAAGTGTTGGCAGGTGGCGCGACATCGCGGTTCTTGAGATATTCGATAATAAACCCGAAGATCCCGTAGCACTCCTAGCTACATATTGTATTTTCCCCTCAACTCATTAAGCTCGATGTTGCTGGGGGGCAAAATGACTGGTCGGGCTGCCGAAAGGTTTCTACGTATTCTCGGTGCTGGCAACAATGCTGCCGGCACATTCACCGAGCGGTCGATACGCGCACCGCAAGACCGGTCGGATGTGAAGGCACTGGACCAGGGACGCGCCGACGAGATCGCTGGACTGGCAACCGAGGCCCTTTCCATTGCCGTCGAGTCTTCCGGCATGGAAAGCCTGCCCCAGAACGAAGGCATGACCAAAGTTCTGGCCGACGGCAAAAGGGGCCTCGGCAAACTAGGACAAGACGGCGACGCAGCCATCCTGACCACGGACGAGACCGTCGGGCTGGAGGCTATCGTCATCGCCACCGGTCAACGCCCTTCGCTCGCGCTGACCGATTGCGGCCTGGATTTCGCCGACGCCCGGCTCGGTATCTGGCGTGATGCCACCACCGCCTTTGCCGGTGCGATCTCGAAAGTCTGCAGTTCCGTTGGCCGGATCAACCTTGGAGGAAACCATGTCGGAACTGGGTTCGCCATCGGCCCCGGCCTGGTGCTGACCAACCGGCATGTGCTGCAGGACCTCGCCGTTGCGGACGAGAACGGCAAATGGCGTCTGCAGGAACAGGCGGGCATCGACTTTGGCGGCGAGAACGCGGCGGTGCCGGTAAAACCATTCGCCCTGGCCGAGCTGGTTCTGACGACAGCAGCCACAATCGATCCTGCCAAAATCGACTTTGGAAAGATCGATCTGGCCGTTCTGCGCTGCGAGGTCGGCGACCGCGCCTTTCCAGAACGGCTCAGCCTGGAAAGCCAACAGAGCGACGTGATCGAGGGCCGCGACACCTACGCGATAGGCTTTCCGGGAAAACCGCGCCCGGGCGCGGAACCCTTCAGCCTGTTGAAAGCCATGTTCGACTTCAAGTTCGGCGTCAAACGCTATTCGCCAGGGCAAATCGAGCACGCGCATCTGGACACCGATCCCAGGCAAACGGTGTTCAGCCATGACTGCACGACACTTGGCGGCAGTTCGGGCTCGGCCATTGTCGACCTCGGGGAAGACGGGCTGCGCGTCATTGGCCTGCATTTCGGCGGCAATCCAAAGATCGGCAATTATGCCCACTCGGTAGCCGCGATCCGCACTCTACTTTCGGACTTTGCGTCATATCTGGAGAGCTGAGGAAAGCACTGACGCATGAGCCAAGGCGCAAGAGGAGACGGCGCACACCCCAGCCGCAAGGCGCTGCTGGTTGGCAACAGTGCTTATGTCGATCCGGCCATCACGCCGCTTCTGGCCCCCAGGACCGATATCGAGAAACTTGGCGCGCTGCTGTCCGACCCCGCGATCGGCGGGTTCGATGTCGCTCCGCCGCAACTCGACATCAGCGCCGAGGACTTCAGGCTGGCCATCAGCAATCTTTTCGCCGACGCCAAGAAAGACGACCTGCTGCTGCTCTATTTCGCCGGACACGGTGTCCGGGACAATGACGGCAGGCTCTATCTGGCGGTCAAAAAAACCCAGATCAAGCGGCTGAACGCCACCGCTTTGCCAGCTCAGTTCATTCTCGACGAGATGTCCCGGTCGGCCTCCCGGCGCAAAGTGCTGATCCTCGATTGCTGTCATGCCGGCGCCGTGTTCGAAGACGGAACCTTGCGCGCGCGCAGCGCCTCTTATGACGCCGGCCTAGTGCGCAGCAATTTCCTGCCTCGCGGCACCGGCACCTACATTCTGGCGGCGTCGCAATCGGGGCAAAGCGCATTCGAGGAGATCGATCCGGAAACCAAGACCGCAAAGTCGATCTACACCAGCCTCATTGTCGATGCCATCCGGACGGGGGACGCAGCCCCCGACAGCAAGGATATCACGGTCTCAGAGATCCACGATTATATTCGCGAACACAGAAACCGGGGCAGCGTGGAGACGACCCCAGAACTGACCGTATTCAACCAGAGCGACACCCTGGTTCTGTGCAGCAATCCGAATGTGCGCAAGCCGCTGGATCAGCGTCTGCTCGACCAGTTGGTCAGCCAAAGCCTCGCCGAGCGCAGCTACGCTATTGAGCAACTGGCACGGGTTCTGGTTGGGAAGGACACCTATAAGGCAGGCCTTGTTCAAACCGCCTTCGACAACCGGTTAAACACAGACGATCCTCTAGGCAAGGAGCGGGATTTTGAGCTCAGGGAGAAATTGAAAGCTGCTCTCGATGCCTATCAGGTGAGAATTGAACAAAGTGTGTCAACGACCCGCAGGGAAGAGGAGAGGGCCAGAGCCGGTGACGAACGGGATA
Organism: Mesorhizobium neociceri; assembly: GCF_013520985.1. Lineage (GTDB taxonomy): Bacteria > Pseudomonadota > Alphaproteobacteria > Rhizobiales > Rhizobiaceae > Mesorhizobium > Mesorhizobium neociceri. The sequence goes on from NZ_JACDTY010000002.1 coordinate 594,524, forward strand.
CGCCGGCCGTCACGGAAAATAGTATTTCGCAAGCCGACAAGCAGGCAGCCCGACCTTTGATGAAGCGGGTTGGAATTGTGATATTGGTTCTGGCACTTCTAGTGTATCTCGGGCTAGTGTTCCTGAATATCGCCGCCCAGCCGCGTGACTATGATTTGACAATGGCGAATATTGTCCGTTTGGCGGTTTTTGCCAGGCCTGAAACGAAGCAGAAAAAAGCTGAGCCGGCCCCGCCTCCGGACGCTCCAAAGATTGGACCAATTGAAAATCTCGTGCTTGGGAAATGGCGTGTGCTGCTGTTTGACGAATCCGACTGCGGCAAGGCGCGCGGATATGCGCGAAGCATACGCAGGATCATCGGCAAACGTGTCGACCTAACCATATCCTCTAAGGCCGGCCCATACAATTTGGTGGTAGACACCGGCGATGACAAACCTCTCGCCGACAACATATTGAATTCGATAAAATCCATGCTCTTGAAAGACAACAATTTGCGTGCAAAGATTTCTGGCGCCGAAGTATTAGAAAATACTGGTGAAATACTAGATGAAAACTGCATGTCTGACGATCAGCAAGATGAAATTGGTCTTTCCACGCTAATTGCAGGGCTTCTCACTTATAATCAAATACCCAACAGCAATAAAATTGTAGACCTTTTTAATAACACTGTGAATTATGATTCAAGAATAAAGATATCTACATCCATAATACGAACATCTAATATAGAAGATTATAGTCATTCTTTGTATGCTTTGCGAACATTATCCTTTTTCAAACCGTGTTATTACGACACCAAGCATTTAATGTCTGGATTCTATATAGATTACTCGAAGTCTCCCAATCTTGATCCTATGTTTGTCAATTACTTGCAACTAGCCAAGGACAACATATGCGTGCCTACTGGCGAATGAACACTAGATTCCCGTACGTAGCCAATCGCCAGTCCATCTTTGACAGTGGATGACGCAGCCTTCGGGTACATGTACAAGCCAGCCGCCATCGCCAGCTACGGCAGTGTTTCAGGCCATCAGAGCGCGGCGGAAGCGATCAAGCTGCTGCTGGTCAAAGTGATGCCGATTCGCGAAGATGTGGCCCTGCCGGCACATAAGAAACCGCTCGACGCCTTCCGACCCAGCGAATATGTCCCTGAAGCTAGGTTGATGCTGGACGAATAGTTCCCTGAAGCGAAACGCTGAAGCCGGTACGGGCGGCGTAGACGGCCCGCTTCAGCCCGGACTTGCCCTCGCCACAAACCGGTGGAATGGTCGCCTGGTGACTGAGCCGGGGGCGGTTCGACTTGCGTTTTTTGTTTGCCTTGCTGCTGATGCTTGCGACCAGCGCCACTGCGGCGGCGGAGCGGCGCGTGGCGTTGGTCATTGCCGATGACGACTACCGGCTGGTGCGGCCGCTGGCCAACCCCGTCAATGACGGCGAGGCAATGGAAGCGGCGCTGAAGAAGCTCGGCTTCGAGGTCGTTCTCGAAACCAACCGCGATCTCAGGCGCATGCGCCGCGCGCTCGATGATTTTCGCGAGGATGCCAAGGGCGCCGATGTGGCGCTGGTCTATTTTTCCGGCCATGGTGTCGAGATATCCGGCGACAACCGGCTGTTGCCGGTCGACGCCGACGCCTCCTCGCTCGACCAGCTGGAGAAGACCAGTCTGCCGCTGGAGGAGGTGCGCGACGCGGTTGCCGCCACGGCGAAGGTCGGGCTGATCGTGCTCGACGCCTGCCGCAGCGATCCGTTCACAGGCGGCAGTGGAGACGGACGCAGCGCGACATCGCTGATCAAGGATATGGTGGATCAGGTCAAGCCGGGCCTCGGACGCGTCGGCAAGGCGGAAAACATCCTGTTCGCCTTTTCGGCGGCACCGGGTGAGACAGCGGCCGACGGCACCGGCGCGAATTCGCCCTTTACAGCAGCGCTGACCAAATATCTCGGCACCGACGGGCTCGAAATCCGCTCGGTGCTGACGCTGGTGCAGCAGGAGGTCTACGACCAGTCGCGGGGCAAGCAATTGCCCTATGTCGAAAACGGCTTGCCGAAGCTGTTCTTCGCCTCGGCCGCCAAGGAGCAATTGCCGGAGCGCGAGCGGCTGCTGCTCGCCATGGCCGACGTGACGCCGGAAATGCGTGGCGCGGTCGAGCGGATCGCCAGCGACGCCGACATGCCGCTGGCGCCGCTTTATGGCGCGCTGATTACCACCGACACCAGCCATCTTTCGGGGGCAAGCCTGGACGCCAAATTGCGCGAGGCCGCCGACGCCTTCGTCAAGGTGCGCGACGACATGAAGACCCTGGCCGCCGATGATCCGACGGTGACGGAGCTGCGTCGACAGGCCGAGGAGCAGTTGTCGCTCGGCGCCTTCGATGGCGCACGCGCGATCCTTGCCAAGGCCGCCGACATCGACAATGTCTCGCGCAACACATTGAAATCCAAATTCGTCAGCCGCACCCTTTCCGAGGCCGCGACGCGGTTTCTGTCAGGCGGCGCGGCGCGTGCCGGGCTCGACTATCCCACCGCCATCAAGGACTATGAAACCGTGCTGTCGCTCTACGGTGAGGCCGGGCAGGCTTCGCTCAGCCTGGAACAGGCCGACCGCCAGAGCCGCACGATGGAGGAACTCGGCATCCTCTACACGACGGTCGGCAATGTCGAAGCCGCTGGCCGCGCCTTTACGGCACTGCTGGCCAACCTCGAGCAGCGGTCGCGTCAGGAAACCGATCCGAGCGTCAAACGTGATCTCGCCATCGGCCATATCAAGCTCGCCAACATCAAGATGGCGCAAGGCAATCTGCCGGCCTCCCTGCAAAACTATGAGGCGGCCAGGGACATGCTGCAGGATCTGACCGCACGGGTTCCAGACAAAAAGACCTGGCTCGGCGATCTGGCCATGGCGAACGACAAGATCGGCAATGTGCTGGCCACGCAAGGCGATGTGGGTGCGGCCGCCCAAGCCTATCAGCAAAGCCTGTCGATCAAGCAGCAGTTGGCCGATGCGGAGCCGAACAGCGTCTATTTGCTGCGCGACCTGACCATTACCTATGACGAAATCGGCGACCTTGCCCGCACCGCCGGCCAGCTGGATGGCGCCCAGACGGCATTCGAAGAGAGCCTGAGAATTCGGCTGGCGCTGGCGCAGAACAACCCCGATGACCCCAAGCACCAGCGCGCTGTCTCCGTCAGCTACACCAGGATCGGCGACGTTCTGCGCGAGCGAGGCGACGCTGCCGGTGCGCTCGACGCCTACAACAAGAGCCAGGTGATCGCCGAAGCGCTTGTGCGCCGCGACTCAAACGACACCGATTTGAAGCGCGACCTGTCGGTCGGTTACGCCAAGATCGGCAAAGCTTACAGCGACCAGAAGGATTGGCCGCCCGCGCTGGACGCCTTCCAGCAGGCGCTGGCCACTGCGCGCGACCTTGCCGCCATCGATTCCGGCAACACGGACTGGCAGCGCGACCTGTCGGTGTGTCTCGAACAGGTCGCCGAGGTGCTTAGACAGCAGGGCGATGCCGGCGGTGCTCTGCAAAACTATCAGGATAGTCTTGCTATAGCCGACCGGCTGGCCAAGCTCGATCCCGCCAATTCGAACTGGCAACGCGATATGTCGATCACCCTGCAGAAGATCGGCTATCTGGAAACCGACCGACGTCACTTTGAGGGTTCCAAGGCGGCCTTCGAAGCCAGCCTCGCCATTGCCCAGAAATTGGCCCAGTCCGATCCGGACAATGCGGTCTGGCAAGCCGATCTGGCGCGCGCCTACGTCGCCTATGCCTATGTGGCGAGGGATCCGAAGGTGGCGCTGACCAAGGCGCTCAAGCTGACGCAGGAGCTTGACCGTACGGGACGGCTGGCGCCCGGAGACAAATTCATGATCAAATATCTGCGCAACCTTCTGGCTCATTCCAACGCCCGGAAAAAATAGCCGGCTGCCGGCTGGGGATTCGGCCCCGAAATCCCCGCAAACCTTGGAAAAACCGCCTTTAGCGCCTATATCTAAGCCATATCAGAGGCGCGATTCGGGGCCGATTTTTCGCGCTGTACAAACGGCATCTAGACAACAGGTTTTCATGAGCGACCAGACCGAGAACACCAACGGCGTCGAAGCCGAATACGGCGCCGATTCAATCAAGGTTTTGAAGGGGTTGGACGCTGTCCGCAAGCGGCCGGGCATGTATATCGGCGACACCGATGACGGCTCGGGCCTGCATCATATGGTTTATGAGGTGGTCGACAACGCCATCGACGAGGCGCTGGCCGGTCATGCCGACCTCGTCACAGTGACGCTCAATCCCGATGGTTCTGTCACCGTTATCGACAATGGCCGTGGCATTCCGACCGATATCCACACCGGCGAAGGCATTTCGGCGGCCGAAGTGATCATGACGCAGCTGCATGCCGGCGGCAAATTCGACCAGAATTCCTACAAGGTGTCCGGCGGCCTGCACGGCGTCGGCGTCTCGGTGGTCAATGCGCTGTCGGCCTGGCTGAAGCTCAAGATCCGCCGCAACGGCCAGATTTTTGAAATGAGCTTCACGCATGGCAATTCCGATGCGCCGCTGAAGGCCACCGGCAGCTACGAGCAGGACAAGCAGCCCGGCACCTATGAAGGCCGCAGCGGCTCCGAGATCACCTTCTTTCCGTCGTCAGAAACCTTCACCATGGTCGAGTTCGATTTCGGCACGCTGGAGCACCGGTTGCGCGAACTCGCCTTCCTGAATTCGGGTGTGCGCATCGTTTTGACCGATGCTCGCCATGCTGACGTCGTGCGCCACGAGTTGCACTATGATGGCGGCCTGGAGGAGTTCGTCAAATATCTCGACCGGGTCAAGAAACCGCTGATCGACAAGCCGATCGCCATCAAGGCCGAGCGCGACGGCATCACCGTCGAAGTCGCAATGTGGTGGAACGACAGCTACCACGAGAACGTGCTGGCCTTCACCAACAACATCCCGCAGCGCGACGGCGGCACCCATCTGGCCGGCTTCCGCGGCGCGCTGACGCGCCAGATCACCGGCTATGGCGAGTCGTCGGGTCTGACCAAGAAGGAAAAGGTGGCGCTGATCGGCGACGATTGCCGCGAGGGCCTGACGGCGGTGCTTTCGGTCAAGGTTCCCGACCCGAAATTCTCCTCGCAGACCAAGGACAAGCTGGTCTCGTCAGAAGTTCGCCCTGTGGTCGAAGGCCTGGTCAACGAGGCGCTCGGCACCTGGCTGGAAGAACACCCGACCGAGGGCAAGGTGGTCATCGACAAGGTGATCCAGGCGGCTGCGGCGCGCGAAGCCGCGCGCAAGGCGCGCGACATCACCCGCAAGAGCTCGCTCGGCGTCACCTCGCTGCCCGGCAAGCTGGCCGACTGCCAGGAACGCGATCCGGCGAAATCCGAAATCTTCATCGTCGAGGGTGACTCGGCCGGCGGCTCGGCCAAGGGCGGCCGTTCGCGGCAGAACCAGGCGATCCTGCCGCTGCGCGGCAAGATCCTCAATGTCGAGCGTGCCCGCTTCGACCGCATGCTCGGCTCCGAGATGATCGGCACGCTGATCACTGCGCTCGGCACCTCGATCGGCAAGGACGAGTTCAACGCAGATAAATTGCGCTATCACAAGATCATCCTGATGACCGACGCCGACGTCGACGGCGCCCATATCAGGACCTTGCTGCTCACCTTCTTCTTCCGGCAGATGCCGGAGCTGATCGAGCGCGGCCATCTCTACATCGCCCAGCCGCCGCTCTACAAAGTGACGCGCGGCAAGAGCTCGCAATACATCAAGGACGAAAGCGCCTTCGAGGAGTTCCTGATCGGTTCGGGGCTGGAAGAGGCGTCGCTCACGCTTGCCTCCGGCGAAGCGCGGGCCGGACAGGATCTGCGCGGCTCCATCGACGATGCGCTAGCGGTGCGCCAGCTCATCAACGGGCTGCACACGCGCTACAACAGAGGCGTGGTCGAACAGGCGGCGATCGCCGGCGCGCTCAACGCCGACGTGCTGAACGACCTCGGCCGCGCCAACGCCATGGCCGAACGCGTCGCCCAGCGCCTCGACATCATCGCCGAGGACACCGAGCGCGGCTGGACCGGCCGGCTGTCGACCTCCAATGAAGGCGTCGGCGGTTATGTGTTCGAGCGCACGGTGCGCAGCGTCAAGGAATTCGCGCAGATTGACGCCGGGCTGATCAATTCGGCCGACGCACGCCAGCTAGACCGCTACGCGCCGCGCCTCACCGAGGTCTATGGCGAGCCGCCGGTGCTGCGCCGCAAGGATGTCGCCGAAACCATTTCCGGGCCGCTGGCGCTGCTCAACGCGGTGTTTGCGACCGGCCGCAAGGGCCTGACCATGCAGCGCTACAAGGGCCTTGGCGAGATGAATGCCGAGCAGCTGTGGGAAACCACGCTGGACCCGAATGTGCGCTCGCTGCTGCAGGTCAAGGTCAATGATGCGACCGATGCGGATTCGCTGTTTTCGAGGCTGATGGGCGACGAGGTCGAACCCCGACGCGAATTCATCCAGGACAATGCCCTGTCGGTGGCCAATCTGGATATTTGACGCCGAGCGCCTTGCCGCAGGAGCAGAGCTCCGGGGGTTAGGCTTTTGGCTCCAGCTTGCGGCCTAGGTCGACAGCGTCGCGCAGCACTTGCAGATGCGAGCGTCGCGCGGTTTCCGCCGACGGGGCGACCTCGTCGCCGGTTGCCGTCGTTGACCAATAAAGCGTGTGGGTAAAGACGCGGCCGAGCGAGCTGCGCAGCTCGACCTGGATGTTCTCCACGCCGGGGCCGAAATTTTCCGTCATCGGTCCCGAAATCGGATCGCCTGTCGCCCAGCCATTGCCGCGGTCGAAGACATTGGTCCAGCGCGTCGCCGCAAACACCGCGCCATGATGCATCGCGCGCTGCGCCTTGCCGGCGGGGCTGTGTCCTTCCTGATAAAGCACGGTACCGCCCGCCTGGCCGCCGTCGGCAATCGGCGGGCAGGCCGAGAACAGCCGCTCGGCAAGGCCGCGCCGGAATTCGGCGAGATTGTAGGTCACCAGAAACTCGCTGTGGGAGAGCGGACTGCCAAGCGTGACGAAATCGCTGATCTTCCACGGCAGTGGATGGTCGGCGTCTTTGGTCCGAAGCTGCCGGTACAGCGCCCACTGGCCGCGTCGAAAACCGGCGAGATCCCTAAGGCTCGCGGGCCACGTCGAGCCATCGGAACCGAGCGTTGCCTTGTCGCTGGCCTCGACCGCTTCCAGTTTCGCCTTGTCACGGATGGCTTCCAGTTTTCGTGGCCGGAACTCGGACCACAAGATCTGCAGCAGGTCGTAAGCGATGATCGACCCCAGGCTGTGCGAGACCAGCACGATGCGGTCGTAGCGGTCGTCCGTCATGAGCGTCTTGAGCAGCGTCAGGCCGCGGTCGCGGATCAACGCGCGCTTCTCGACCGTCGCCGCTTCGGCGCGCACATAAGCGGCGACATCGCCGAAATAGGGAAGGGCGAACTGGTCGACTGCCCAGATGACAAAAGAGGCGAGAGCGGTGATCACAAGGCCGGTGGTCAAGCTGACGGCGTGTTGCCAGACCGACGTCGCCAGCACCAGCGCCGCGCCGAGAATGACGATGACGATCAAAAGCGTTGCGACATAAAGCTTGCGGGCGTCGGGCGGAATGTCGGCGGGTTTGCGCCACAACAGGTTGGTCACCCAGGCAGCCAGCCGCCCGCGCGTCGTGCCTTGCGTGATATCGGCCCAATAGAGTTCGTAGAAATCGGTGCGGCGTCCATCCACATCGTAAGGCGTGGTGATGCGGCGCAGCTCATGCGACTTGGTCCGGCTGTCGGGCGTGATCCAGCTCTGGTTGATCGTGGTGCCGGGGGCAGCCGGATCAGGGATCTGGGCATAAGGCGGAGCGCGGGTCGGGTCACCGCTCCAGACCGCCTGAACAAAGCCGCGCAGCGTATCCATCGGCCGCTGCTCGCCCATGCCATGCACGATCACAACCGCCTGGCTGGGCTTGTGCGAGGCTTGTTTGGAAGCCGGCGATGCGACAGCTTTGGGCACCAACGTCTCCCTTGACGGTAATCCCGCCGACAGGACGGGAAGGCATCATCGTAACGCTGAAACCGCCGTCTGGCCAAGAAAAAGCCCGACATGGAGCCGGGCGTTTCCTGTGGGTTGCGGCGCTCGCCGGCTCAGTGATCCATCGCCTTGACGATCTCTTCGGTCATCTTCTTGGCGTCGCCGAGCAGCATCATGGTGCCGTCCTTGTAGAACAGCGTGTTGTCGATGCCGGCATAGCCGGAGCCGAGCGAGCGCTTGACGAACAGGCAGGTGCGCGCCTTGTCGACGTCGAGGATCGGCATGCCGTAGATCGGCGATGACTTGTCGTCACGGGCCGAAGGATTGGTGACGTCATTGGCGCCGATGACGTAAGCGACGTCGGCCTGCGCGAATTCGGAGTTGATGTCCTCAAGTTCGAACACTTCGTCATATGGAACATTCGCCTCGGCGAGCAGCACGTTCATGTGGCCGGGCATGCGGCCGGCAACCGGGTGGATGGCGTATTTCACATCGACGCCGTTGGCCTTCAACTTGTCGGCCATTTCACGCAGCGCGTGCTGCGCCTGGGCGACCGCCATGCCGTAGCCGGGCACGATGATGACCTTCTGTGCGTTCATCATGAGGTAGGCGGCATCGTCGGCCGAGCCCTGCTTGACCGTGCGCTCGATGCCGTCATCGGCGGCTGCCGCGGTCTCGCCGCCAAAGCCGCCGAGGATGACCGAGATGAACGACCGGTTCATGCCCTTGCACATGATGTAGGACAGGATCGCGCCGGACGAGCCGACCAGTGCGCCGGTGATGATCAGCGCCAGATTGCCGAGCGTGAAGCCGAGCGCGGCCGCGGCCCAGCCGGAATAGGAGTTCAGCATCGAGACGACCACCGGCATGTCGGCGCCGCCGATCGGGATGATGAGCAGCACGCCGAGCACCAGCGACGCCGCGACGATCAGCCAGAACACCAGCTTGGCCTCGGTGGTGACGAGCAGCACGATCAGCACGATCAGCGCGATGCCGAGTGCAGCGTTGATGAAGTGGCGGCCGCCGATCATGATCGGCTTGCCGGACATGCGGCCGTCGAGCTTCAGGAAGGCGATGACCGAGCCGGTGAAGGTGATGGCGCCGATGGCAACGCCAAGGCTCATCTCGATCAGGGCCTGGGCGTGGATGTCGCCGTTGGTGCCGATGCCAAAACTTTCCGGCGCGTAGATAGCGGCAGCCGCCACCATCACGGCGGCGAGGCCGACCAGAGAGTGGAAGGCGGCGACCAGCTGCGGCATCGAGGTCATGGCGATGCGGCGCGCGGTGACGGCGCCAACGCCGCCGCCAATGGCCAGGCCAAGCACGATCAGGCCGAAGCCGCCGGCCGAAGGAACGGCCAGCGCCAGCGTGGTGGCGATGGCGATACCCATGCCGATCATGCCGTACATGTTGCCCTGGCGGCTGGTGGTCGGATGCGACAGGCCGCGCAGCGCCATGATGAACAGGACGCCGGAGACCAGATAGAGAAACGACGCAAAGTTGGCGTTCATGTTACTTCAAAGCCTCCACCGAACCGCTGTCGAATTCGACGCCAACAAATTGCGGATAAACCTGACGCATGATGGTGACCTGCTTGTCCTCATTGACACGCAGCAGATACCATTTGCCTTCATCGATAAGCGCCAGCGTCTGCGCTTTCGCCTTGAACCGGCCCTTGTCGCCTGCGTTAATGATCGTCTCGGTAGGGATCAACACATAGGGTTCGCCGGTTTGCAGCTCGCGGTACTCGGCATTGGCCAGATCCATGCTGAACGCCTCGATCTTGACCTCGGCCAGTGCCTTCGTCATCTGCTCTATGACGACTTCGCGCAACTTCTCGACGTCCATCCCGCCCTTGTTCGCGATAAAGCCGAGAACCTTTGGCGGAATGGTCTTGGACACCGCGGCATAGTCAGCGCCGCGCATCGCGGCATCAAACGTGGCAACCGTATCGGCAAGGCCCGAGCGTTCGCTATCCGTCAGCGGGCGCGCGGCAACTATGCCGCTCGCGAAAGCGAGCGCCAATGCCACCACGATGAGCCGTGCGATCCCTCCCATGTGTCGGCCGCCTACTTGGCGCTCTCTTTCTTCTTGTACATCGCCAGCATGCGCTGGGTGACGAGGAAGCCGCCGAAAATGTTGACCGAGACCAACATCAACGCGACGAAGCCGAAGCCGGTGGCAATGCCGGAGGCCGAGATACCGACAGCCAAAAGCGCGCCGACCACGATGACCGAGGAGATGGCGTTGGTGACCGCCATCAGCGGCGTGTGGAGCGCCGGCGTCACCGACCAGACGACGTAGTAGCCGACGAAGATCGCCAGAATGAAAATGGCGAAGCGGAAGACGAAAGGATCGATGGCGCCGCCGGACAGGGCGTGCGCGGCATCACCCGCCGCATCGGCGCCACCGGGCGCATTGGCGAGGTTCTGCACCGCCAGCCGGACGGCGGCACTTGCCTGGTCGAGCTGGTCGAGGGCTTTCTGCAAGGTCTGATCCATCACGCGATCCCCTTCGGCTTGGCGGCGGACTTGCCGGCAGTGGCTTTGTCGGACGCCTTTTTCGGTGCAGCCTTCTTCGGCGCGGCATCAGCGACCATGGTCTTGGCCGGGATGGCCGGCGGTTCGACATGCGGCTGTTCCGCCACCTTGGCGAAGGCCGGATGCACAATCTTGCCGCCGTCGGTCAGCATGGTTGCCTTGACCAGATCGTCGTCGCGATTGATGGCGAGCGTCTTGGTCGTCTTGTCGACCAGTGTTTCCACGAAAGCGAACAGGTTGCGGGCATAAAGCAGAGAAGCCGACGCGGCGACGCGGCCGGGCACATTGAGGTGTCCGACGATCTTCACATTGTTGGCCGTGGTGACCACCTGCCCTGGAACGGCGCCTTCGACATTGCCGCCGCGCTCGACGGCAAGGTCGACGAGCACCGAGCCCGGCTTCATCGAGGCGACCATCGCCGCCGACACCAGTTTCGGCGCCGGACGGCCGGGGATCAGCGCCGTGGTGATGACGATATCCTGCTTGGCTATGTGCTCTGCGGTGAGCGCAGCCTGCTTGGCCTGATATTCTTTCGACATTTCCTTGGCGTAGCCGCCGGCAGTCTCGGCCGCCTTGAACTCCTCGTCCTCGACGGCGAGGAACTTTGCGCCGAGCGAGGCGACCTGTTCCTTGGCGGCGGGACGAACGTCGGTTGCGGTGACGACGGCGCCGAGGCGGCGCGCCGTGGCGATCGCCTGCAGCCCAGCGACGCCGACACCCATGATGAAGATCTTTGCCGCCGGCACGGTACCTGCCGCCGTCATCATCATCGGCAGCGCCCGGTCATATTCCGATGCGCCGTCGATCACCGCCTGGTAGCCGGCGAGATTGGCCTGCGACGACAACACGTCCATCGACTGGGCGCGGGTGATGCGCGGCATGAATTCCATCGAGAAGGCGGTGACGCCGGCCTTGGCAAGGGCTGCGACCGCGGCGTCGTTGCCGTAGGGATCCATGATAGCGATGATCGCCGCGCCCGATTTGTAGCCTTTCAACTCGGCATCGGTGGGACGGCGCACTTTCAGCACCACGTCGGCCTTGCCGGCATCCGAAGCCTTGCCTATCACAGCACCGGTCTTGGCAAATTCCTCGTCGGGAATGCGCGACCTGGTGCCGGCGCCGGTCTCGACGATCACGTCGAACCCCAACGCCGCAAGTCGCTTCACCGTATCCGGCGAGGCGGCAACACGCGGCTCGTTGGCGTCGAGCTCACGAGGGATGAAAACCGTCTGTCCCACCGCATGATCCTTTCGGCTGGAACCTGTTCGCGCAAGTCACCGGCCGGATGTCCGGCGGCGTCGGACGAAGGGTCTGAAAGTCTATCGGAGAATGAAGGCGCCGACGGCCAGGATCAGCACGAACAGGATGGTCGCCGAGAAGAAGCCGCCTGCAAAGAAGCCGAAAGCCATGGCCAGGAGCAGGGCGCCGCAAAACAGCGAGCCGTATTTGGCCAGTGCGAGAAAGCCGTGATAGGTGCGGTCGTGTTCCGCATAGTCCATCTTCGCGCCCAGTTCGACAGGACCGGTCGGCGTGTGATCAGCCATAGGAATACCCCTTCGAAGACATCTTTGAGGCACATAGCGAAAAGCCGGGCCAAGAGCAATGGCAGGATTACCCTTGCGGCTGCGACAAGAGCGTCAAGAAAAGCATGATACTGCTGAAGAGAGCCAGCCTTGCTACCATATCAGGACGACGATGTAGGCCGCGTAGCAGGCCAACAGCACGAGGCCCTCGTTTCGCTCGATCCTACGACCGCTCCAGGCGAAGGCCAGGATCAGCAAGGTCACGACAAACAGGACCGGGAAATCGAAATGGACGATGCTGCTCGGCACCGAGATCGGCGAAACGATCGCCGTTGCGCCACCAATGCCCAGAATGTTGTAGAGGCAAGAGCCGAGGACGTTGCCGAGGGCGAGTTCGGACTGTCCGCGCAGCGAGGCAACGACGGAGGTGGCCAGTTCTGGCATTGAGGTGCCGACCGCCACGATGGTCAGCCCGACCACTGTTTCCGATATTCCGAACCTGTGAGCGAGCCTCACGGCGCCATCGACGAGGAAATCGCTGCCGAACAGGATCATCCCCAGCCCGGCAAATGCCAGAATCAACGGCAGCCACACCGATTTCTCGTTTGCCGGCGGGACAAAGCCAGGATCGGCCTGCTGCGCCGCAAGACCCCGGCCAACGGCCGCGCCTTGACCGTCGACAGCGGGCGAGCGCTCCTGGCGATAGGCGAGATAGACATAGGCGCACAGCATCGCCACGAAAACCAGACCGACCAGCCGACCAAGCGGGACCGTAGCGCCGATCACAATGAACAGGGCGGTAACCGCAATCAGCACCAGTCCGTCGCGCTTGAGCAACTGCGACTGCACGGCGACTGGCGCAACGACGGCGGTGACGCCGAGAATCAGCAGGGAATTGGCGATATTGGAGCCGACGATGTTGCCGATGGCAATTCCGGGCGAGCCGGCAAGAGCGGCCTGGATGGAGGTGACGAGTTCGGGAGCGGAGGTGCCGAAACCGACGAGCGTCAGGCCGATCAGCAGCGGCGAGACGCCGAACATGGCGGCCACACCGACAGAACCGCGCACGAGAAGCTCGCCGCCTACAATGAGCAGGAACAGGCCGGCAAGAATGGAAAGATACATCTGCGCCCCTTGCCCACCCCGTTGAGCAGGCACTCGAATCAATGCCCGGCCGGTAGCAGGATGCTAGAGCAATTTGAAACGGTTTTCCTGTGAAAAGCGCGCAGCGCTTTCCCTTGGAAAATTCGTCAAAACAAAGAGTTAGGGCTAGCTCTGAGCAATTCCACGAAGAGTTTGAAACGGTGTCCGCTTCAGCCGGCCAGATGCGGGAACAGTCCGAGCAGTCCGACGACGATCAGATAGAGGGCGACGATGTAGTTGAGGAGCCGCGGCATCACCAGGATCAGCACGCCGGCGATCAGCGAGATCAGCGGGGTGAGCGTAAGTGTGGAAATATGCATGTCGTTTTCCTTTCGATGGACGCGTCGGCGTCATCCAGAACGCCGAAGCGGCGGGAAAGCTCCAGAACCAACGTGCTAAATTTCGTGGGCTTTGCCGGCGTTACGCTGCTTCGCGGAAATATTTGGCGGTCGGCAGGATGGTCAGCGGCGCCAGCTCGCCGGCCGGCGCCTTGGCAAACAGCATGCGCCGCTCCAGCGCCGTCGACTGGAAGAAGGGGAAGCGCTGCAGCGTCGGCGCCATGTTCTGCTCGCAGATCGATTCATAGAAGAAGATCGGCATGGTGAAAGGCGGATAGAGGCGCGGCTCGCCAACCTGCACCGAGCCGAAGATGCGATGGTAGAACGCCGTGTGCTCTTCGCGGATCATCGAAATGCAGCTGGTGGCGTTGAAGAAGGTGTTGGCGATGACCGCTAGCCGCAGCGTGACATAGGGCAAGGCCCGGTTGGCCGACGACATTTGCGGATCGATCGCCAGCCGGCTCGGGTCGATGAAGGTTTCGCCGCGCGCCAGCCGCAGCAGCAGCCGGTCGCCGAAGACCGTCATGATCGGCGCTTCGGGGGTCTCGCGGGTCAAATGGTGGAGCCTAACGGTGCTGACCAACTCGCCATCCATGAAGACGCCGAAACAGTAGCAATTGCGCGCTTCATCAAGGTGATCGGCGAGCTTCTGTTCGACGATGGTGTCAAGCAGCCCGTGCGTGTGAAAAGCCTTGTAGCGCAGCCGGTAGACCGCTTCGAGATCCTCGCCGCTTTCGCAGCGCCGGTATTCGATGCGCTCCAGGACGTCGAGCACATTGCGGGCGAACAACGAAATCGACTCGGATTTGACTGCCGCACCCGAAGGCAGGCCTGACTGATGCGTGTCCATTACTTCCCCTCGTACCGCCGCAGGAGAACAATACCGGACGACCGCAGGAACAAGAAGATGAAACTTAAATCGTCTGCGTTTACTGAACGTTAACCTTAACAAACGGTTAACGCCTAGACAATACAACGCCTTTTAGACGGGCTTTTCAAGCGCAAATTAATCACGGTAAAGTCAGGGCGTGGCGAGTTTTGCCACCGGCCGCAGCTCCGCGGCGAAAGGCCAGGTCACATTAGACATGGTTTCGATGCCCGAGGCGCTGAGTGCCGCGCCAAACAGGAAGCCCTGGACAAGATCCGGCTTCACCGAATGCACCAGGACCTTCAGCTGCTCGAAGGTTTCCACCCCCTCGATGGTGACGGACAGCCCGAGCACGCGGGTCAGGTCGACAATGCCTTTCAACAGGTCGAGCGAGCGCTTGTTCTGGGTCACGTCCATCAGGAACGAACGATCGATCTTGATCTTGTCGAGCGGCAGCTTGTGGAGATAGCTCAGGCTTGAATAGCCGGTGCCGAAATCGTCGAGCGCGATGCGCACCCCAAGCTGCTTCATTTCCTCGATATACTGGCGTGTCAGCGACTTGTCGTCGAGCAGGGCGGTTTCGGTGACTTCGATCTCGAGGCGGCCGGCGGCGAGCCCCGATTTAGCAAGCGCATCGGCAACCTTCTGGACGACGTCGCGGTTGCGGAAATCCTTGGCCGAAAGATTGACCGAGACGCTGGTCTGGCCGGGCCATTTGGCGCATTCGACGCAGGCCGCCTCGAGCACGAAAGTGCTGATCTCGGAAATGATGCCCATTTCCTCGGCCAGCGGAATGAAGACGCTGGGCGAAACCGGCCCGAGATCGGGATGATCCCAGCGGCACAGCGCCTCGCAGCTGGCGATGCGCATGGTGCTCATCGCCACGATCGGCTGATAGACCACCCGCAGCGCCTTGCCTTCAACGGCGGTGCGCAGATCCGCCTTCATCAGCTGGCGGTTGCGGAACGCCGCATCCATCGCGGCCTCGAACAGCCGCCAGTTGTTCTTGCCGAGTTCCTTGGCCTTGTAGAGCGCCAGGTCGGCCTTGACGATCATGGCGTCGACATCGGTGTCCTCGACCCTGGACAGCACAGCACCGGCGCTGGCCTGGATGCGCAGGCCGTGGCCGGCGACATCGACCTCGCCCTGCAGATCGGCGAAAATCTGGTCGAGCAAGCCGGTCAGATGGCTTTCATCCTCGACGCGGTCGAAGAAGATCATGAACTCGTCGCCGCCGAAGCGGCTGACATTGACACCTTGTCCGGCGACGGCCGCCAGGCGTTCGGCAACGGCGTAGATCAGCCCGTCGCCGACGGGATGGCCGAGCGTGTCGTTGACGCTCTTGAAATCGTCGAGATCAATCACCGCCAGCGCGCACAGGCGGTCGCGGCTGCCCGACGCCATCGCTTCGCCGACCAGCTCATGGAAATAGGCGCGGTTCGGCAGGCCGGTGAGGCTGTCGTAGCGCGCCATGAAGCGGATCTTTTCTTCGGCCTCGACGCGGGCGGTGACGTCCTCGAAGGTAATGACGCCGAGGTCCTGATTGCCCTCGCGGGCAGAGAACTCGAAGTACTGGCCGTTGGAGAAGGAGACCAGCACCTTGCGGTCACGGCCTTCACGCAGCGCGCGCGTCAGCTGCGCCTCGACATAGCGGCAGTCCTTCGGCGCCAGCATGCCGCCGGCAACGCCGCGCAGCAGCAGGGAATGGATCGATCGCCCGAGCAGCTGGTCCGGCGAGCGCAGCGACATCAGATGCGCGGCTTCGGCATTGCCGACCACGACCTTGCCGTCGGGACCGAGCATGACCAGGCCATGCGACATGGTGTTGAGCGCGCGGTTGAAGCGCTCGGCGAGCCTGGCCGCCGTCTTGCGCTCCGATATGGCGTTGAACAGCACGGTGCGAACGTGGCTGGCCATCCGGGTGATGATGAAGATGAACGGCACGATGTAGAGGCCGAGGATGAAATCGCCGACATGGCCCTTGAGCATCAGCCCGACGGCGATCGGCAGGACGACCGTGAAAGCCTGCACCGCGACCATGGTCTTGGAGCCGTAATTGCGGCCGACAATGGTCACCGTCGAGCCCATTATGACGGCAATGGCAGCGCTTTCCCCGAAGACGTCGGGAATGAGATAGATCGAGGTAAAGCAGAAAAACCCCATGAAGAAGGCCTGGATGGTGCCGCCAACCAGGTAGTAGCGTTCCCACTTCTTGGCTTGTTCATAGGTCTCGAAACTGCCTATGCGCAGGCCTTTGCGGATGCCGTAATAACGGTAAAGGCCGGCCGCAAGCATAAGCGCAGCCAGTGCAAGATAGGCCGGATGCCCTGAGGTAAAATAAACGAGAATACCGATGAGGCCGTGGCAAAACGCGCCAATCAGCAGGATCCCGGGATCGTTAAACAACGATCGCACGAACCCAGCATAGACGTCCTCACCTATCTCTGCGGCTTTGTTTTCTTGCATGGCCTGCGGTGTCGCACGAACCGCAGTCATGGCACATTCGCCTTAAGAAAGGTTTAGAGATGCCGTTTCGGCGTCTGTCGTCAAGTCGGCTACCCCACCGTAAGCCGGGGAAATTCTTGTTCAGGTAAACAAGGCGTCACTCTGCGGCCTGGAGTTCAGGCCGCGCTGGCGTGTTGGCCAGTCGCTCGACAAGTCTTTTTCGTTCGCCATCGGCCTTTTCGGCGCTGGCCTGCCTGACATGGCCATAGCCGCGAATGAGCGCCGGCACCGAGGCTAGCGCGACTGCGGCCTCGATCCTGCCCGGTGCAAGAGCCGCCGCGATAAGCTCCAGATCGGCCTCATAGCGGGCCAGAAGCTGCCGCTCCATGCGCCGCTCGACGCTGTAGCCGAACAGATCGAAAGCAGTGCCGCGCAGGCCTTTCAGCGCCGCCAGCAGGCGAAAACCCTTCATCATCCACGGGCCGAAGCTCGATTTCCTCGGCTTGCCGTCAGTGCCGCGCCTGCCCATGATGGGTGGCGCCAGATGAAATTCGAGCTTTTCGTAGCTCTGGAACTGTTTTGACAGTTCCGTGGCGAAGGAGCCGTCGGTGTAGAGCCGCGCCACCTCGTATTCGTCCTTGATCGCCATCAGCTTGAACAGGTTTTTGGCCGCAGCCTCGGTGACCGCGGTCGAACCCGGCACGGCCTTTGCCTCAGCGGCACGCAAAACGGTCAGCTTGCCAGCATAGCGCTTGCCATAAGCGGCGTTCTGATAGGCGGTGAGGAAAGCGACGCGGCGGGCGATCACATCGTCCAGCGTCTCGGCGATCGGCGTGACCTTGCCCGGCTGCGCAATGAGGCCGCGCACAAACTCTGGCTGATGCGCGGCGCGCCGGCCCCAGCGGAACGCAGCGATGTTCATCGCCACCGCTTCGCCGTTCAATTCGATAGCTTTTTCAACGGCTTCGGCCGAGAGCGGCAGCCCGCCATGCTGGAAGGCGAAGCCGAGCATGAACATGTTGGCGCCGAGCGAATTGCCGAACAATTGCGTGGCGGTGCGCGTCGCGTCGAAGAAATGCGCCTTGTCGTCGCCGGCAGCAGCGCGGATCGCCTTCTTCAGCCGTTCGATAGGCAGCGAGAAATCCGCCGAGCGGGCGAACTCGCCCGGCATGATCTCGGCGGTGTTGGCGAGGAAGATGGTATGGCCTTCGCGCACCGCGCCAAGCACTTTCTTGGCGCCGGACACGACGAGGTCGCAGCCGAGCACCAGGTCGGCTTTGCCTGCCGAAACGCGGATGGCATGGATATCGTCGGGGGTGCGGGCGATGCGGACATGGGTGAACACCGAACCACCCTTCTGGGCGAGGCCGGCCATGTCGATCATGCCGCAGCCCTTGTCCTCGAGATGGGCGGCCATGCCGAGCACCGCGCCGATGGTGACGACGCCGGTGCCGCCGACGCCGTCGATGATCGCCGCCCAGCCCTCGCTGCCGAGTGGGAATTCAGCCGGGACCGGCACGCCATCGAGCGGATCGGTCCGCCCGGCAATGCCTTCAGCCTTGCGGATCTTGGCGCCGTGGACGGTGACGAAGGAGGGGCAAAAGCCGTTGACGCAGGAGAAATCCTTGTTGCAGCTCGACTGGTCGATCTTGCGCTTGCGACCGAACTCGGTCTCGACCGGCTGGATCGAGACGCAGTTCGACTGCACGCCGCAATCGCCGCAGCCCTCGCAGACCAGTTCGTTGATGAACACCCGCTTGTCGGGATCCGGGAAGGTGCCGCGCTTGCGGCGGCGGCGCTTTTCGGCCGCGCAGGTCTGGTCGTAGAGCAGCACCGAGACGCCTTTGACGTCGCGCAGCTCGCGCTGGACGAGATCGAGGTCGTCGCGATGATGGATGGTGGCACTGGCCGGGAACTCGGCCTTCCCGGCATATTTGTCCGGCTCGTCGGTGACGATGGCGATGCGGTCGACGCCTTCGGCACGCACTTGCCTGGCGATCATGTCGACCGTCAGGCCGCCCTCATGCGGCTGGCCGCCGGTCATGGCGACGGCGTCATTGTAGAGGATCTTGTAGGTGATGTTGGCATCGGTCGACAGCGCGAAGCGGATCGCCAGCGTACCGGAGTGGTTGTAGGTGCCGTCGCCGAGATTCTGGAAAATGTGCTCGCGCTTGGAGAACGGCGCCTGGCCAACCCATTGCGCGCCTTCGCCGCCCATGGCGGTGAAGCCGACCGTGTTGCGATCCATCCACAGCGCCATGAAATGGCAGCCGATGCCGGCGGCGGCGATCGAGCCGTCGGGCACCTTGGTCGAGGAATTGTGCGGGCAGCCGGAGCAGAAGAACGGCGTGCGCGAACCGATATCGCTGGTATCGGCAAGCATCGCCTGAAACTGGCGCAGCTTTGCCACCTTCGCGGCGATTTCTTCCGAGGGGCCGATGGTGCGCAAAATCCGCTCGCCCAGCGCAATGGCGATCTCGTTGGGGTCGAGCGCGCCCTTGGCCGGAAACAGCCAGTCGCCGCGCTCGTCCTTCTTGCCGACAATGGCCGGCTGGGTGGCGGTGCCGTAGAGGCTTTCGCGCAGCTGCACCTCGATCAGCGAGCGCTTCTCCTCGACGACGACGATGGTGTCGAGGCCGCGGGCGAATTCGGAGATATGCTGCAGGTCGAGCGGCCACGGGCAGCCGACCTTGAACAGGCGGATGCCGATGCGGTTGGCGGCGGCCTCGTCGACGCCGATGTCTTCCAGCGCCTGTCGGACGTCGAGATAGCTCTTGCCCAGCGTGATGATGCCGAGCTTCGGGCTGCGGCCGCCGGAATAGACGATGCGGTTCAGCCCGTTGGCGTGGATGAAGGCGGACGCCGCGGCGCGCTTGTGCTCATGCAGCCGCTCCTCCTGGCCGAGCATGTCGATCTCATGGCGGATGTTGAGGCCGCCGGGCGGCATGTCGAACTCCGGCACGACGATGTTCAGCCGCTCGAGCGCGGCATCGACGGAGGCGGTCGATTCGATGTTGTCCTTGACGCATTTGATCGCCGCCCAGGTGCCGGCGAAACGCGACATGGCAAAGCCGTAGAGCCCGTAGTCGATGATCTCCTGGACACCAGCCGGGTTGAGGATCGGCACCATGGTGTCGACGAACAGGAATTCGGTGGCATGCGCGTTGGTCGAGGATTCGGCCATGTGGTCGTCGCCCATCAAAGCGAGCACACCGCCATGCTTCGACGAACCGGCGAGGTTGGCGTGGCGGAAGACATCGCCCGAACGGTCGACGCCCGGCCCCTTGCCGTACCAGACCGAAAACACCCCGTCATGCGTGCCCTCGCCCAGCAATTCCGTTTGCTGCGAGCCCCAGCAGGCGGTGGCGGCAAGCTCCTCGTTGAGGCCAGGCTGGAAGACGATGTCGGCCTGCGCCAGCTGCTTCTTCGCCCGCCACAGCTGCATGTCGAGGCCGCCGAGCGGCGAGCCGCGGTAGCCGGAAACGAAGCCGGCCGTGTTGAGGCCGGCGCGGCGGTCGCGCTCGCGCTGCATCAACAGCATGCGGATGACCGCCTGCGCGCCAGACAGGAAGATGCGCTCCTTACCAAGATCGAACTTGTCGTCGAGCGCGACGTCGTGCAGCGTCATCAGGCATTTCCTCTGCGGAGGCGGCGGCGGGGGCGGCGCAGCCAACGTAGGAGTGAGATGGCGCAGTCTTTCTCCGCTTGCAAGGCAGGTCAAACGAAATCGAAAGCGCCAGGCAAAGCGCAATGAACGGTCTGCCGCCATTGCGTTTCAGCACGAAACCTATCCGCGGCGGTTGTCCGGCGACCGAAAATTTCTACTGAGCCGCACCGGGCAAAGACGCGTCAGCCCTTCGAGCAATCCGGCTTGGGCTCACCGGGCAGCTTACCGTCGGGGTGGCCGGCAAGGTCAGGATTGGCCGTATAGAGCTGGTCGACCACCAGCGGCCGGTCGGGCAGGATCGACTGGTCCTCCGTCGAGATCAGCGTGGTGTCGATCTTCTGCAGGAACGTGCCGTCAGGACCCCTGATGCTGATCGAAATCGCGTAGGGTTTATCCTTGACGATACAGGTCAGCGCCGGGCTTTCCAGGCTGACCTTGTCGAGCTTCGGCCAGACCTTCTGCTCGACCACCAGGGGAGGACCACCGGCCGGATTCTGAAAGCTGGCGACCGCAACCTGGCCCTCGCCCATCGGCTGCAGGGGCCGCAGCGTCACGACATAGGTCGCCCGGGCGAGACGGTAGTTGAAGACGACGACCTTGCCGGAAACCTCGAACAGCTTGCCATCGCCGCCGGTGTCGCGGCAGGCGCCGAGCGCAACGGCGGCAGTGAGTGCTGCGCCGATAAGGATCGAACGGAAAAAACCCCTAGGCATTCTTGACCTCGTGAGCCGCCGTGCGGCGGCGGCGATAGTGACGGCTTGCTTTCTGGCGGTTGCCGCACACCGCCATGTCGCACCAGAGGCGGCTGGAATTGCGGCTTCTGTCGACGAACAGCCAGCTGCAATTGGGACAGATCCTGAGCCTGGAAACCGTATCGTCGCGCAGCAGCGACAAGGCTGAAACCGCGAGCGCCGCCTCAAAGGCGATCGGTGTCGCCGGATCGCCGAACGGTCTGCCCGGGGCGCCGATCTCAGCCGGGCTCTGATCGAGGCCGTTGGCGCAGGCTTTTAGAAAAGGGGCGAGATCGCCGGCGGCAAGCGCACCTTTCGACACGGCGCCGCGAAACAGCCGGTCGGTGGTCTCGCGGATCGACAGCACCACCGGCGCGATCCTGTCCGGCGAGCCCGCCTCCAGCCGTCTGCCGCCAAGCTCGGTGCCGCGAAAGCCGCTTGCGGCTTCAGCGAAGCGCGCGATCTCGGCCGGATCGGCGAAGCGGTCGAAGGTTTTTTCCGGATCGTTGCGCAGCACCACGGTGTTGGCCGTGTCGAGCGCAAGAATGCCGCCGGTGAAGCGATGCGGGGTCCAGGATACCGTCATATCAGAAACCTAACCGATAAATCGCGTTTGACAAGTTAGATTCCACAATGCAAACCTTGACCCGGGCGCGGCCTCCGCAGGACTTTGTTGAGGCATGTCGTCGCCCCAAAACCGCGTTGCACTTTTGGGCGACATGCTCTGAAGGTTGTCCATGCTCTATTTCTTCCAGCAGGTGCTGAACGGGCTGCATTCGGGCGCGCTCTATGCGCTGCTCGCCTTCGGCTACGTGCTGACCAACGGCATCCTGCACCGGACCAACCTTGCCTATGGCGCGCTGTTCGCCTTTTGCGGCCAGACGATGATCCTGACCGTGGCCTTCAGCTATCAGGTGCTGTGGCTGACCTTGCTGGCGGCAGTGGTGCTCGGCGTCGTCACGGCTTTTCTCTATGCCGCGCTGATCAGCCATGTACTGTCGCGCAGCGTCTTCGAACCGTTGGCCGACCGGACGCCCAATGCGATCGTGGTGACGACGCTCGGCATTCTGCTAGTGCTGTCGGAAGCAAGCCGCATTGCCGCCGACACACATGACTGGTGGCTGCCGCCGATGTTGGCGCAACCCATCGTTTTTGCTCAAGACGCCAGTTTCAAGGCGACGCTGACGCTGATCCAGCTCATCGACTGCGCGATAGTTCTGGCGGCAATCATCCTCGCCGCATGGGCGTTTGCCCGCTCGGGCTTCGGCCGCCGCTGGCGCGCCGTCTCCGACGATCCCCACGCGGCAGCCTTGTGCGGTGTCGATGTGCGCAAGGTGTTCCGGCATGCGGTGCTGTTCGGCGGTTTCTGCGCCGCGCTGGCCGGCGTCATGGCCGGCCTCTACTACGGCAATGTCAGCTTCGGCTCCGGCCTCGTCTACGGGCTGAAAATCCTCTTCGTGACGGCGGTGGGCGGCTATCTCTCGCCACCGCGGGCGGCGCTCGGTGCGGCCGCCTTCGGCATGGCGGAGTCGTTATGGGCCGGCTATTTCCCGATCGAATGGCGCGATGGCTGGATGTATCTTTTCCTGGTCGCAGCACTCGTGCTGATCGGTCCCGGCCGCGACCAGCAGAAGATCGCCTGATCGCCGCATCCGGTGTCAGACTTTGGTTGCATGACGTAGCAGCCGGTCGGCACTTTATCGCCTGCCTCCCGTCACAACGGCGTTGATCGCGCCTATGCCATGTTGACCCGCCGAACCACGCGCGGCATACCGTTGGGCCACAGCGGCGCGGCGGAAAAATAAGGGGAGCCGGCGCGCCTTCGACATCAGGGAGGAATGCATGGCAGGGCTGCTCGCTCTATCCAGAACGATTGACCGTGTGAACGAGTTCATCGGCAGGTGGATATCGTGGCTGATCCTGCTGGCAATCCTGGTCAGCGCCGCCAACGCCATCATCCGCAAGGTCTTCGACACCTCGTCCAACGCCTGGCTGGAACTGCAGTGGTACCTGTTCGGCGCCGCCTTCATGCTGGCCGCCGCTTATACGCTGAAGCAGAACGACCATATCCGCATCGACATCGTCTACGGCATGTGGTCGCGCCGGGTGCAGCACTGGATCGACCTGCTCGGTCATCTCTTCTTCCTGATGCCGTTCGTGACGCTGATGGTGATCTATTTCGTGCCTTATGTGTCGCTGTCGTTCCGCAACGGCGAGATGTCGAACAATTCCGGCGGCCTGATCATCTGGCCGGCCAAGGCGATCCTGCTCGTCGGCTTCTTCCTGCTGGCGCTGCAAGGCATTTCCGAGATCATCAAGAAGATCGCCATCATGCGTGGCGACATGGACGATCCCACCCCGTTCATCTCGGCGCATGAACAGGCCGAGCTCGAGGCGAAGGCACTCGCCGAAGAAGCCAAGGCGCTCGCCCAGGAGACGCGTCCATGATCGAGTTCATCGCCCAGAACATGGCGCCGATCATGTTCGCCTCGCTGGTCATCTTCCTGCTGATCGGCTATCCCGTTGCTTTCTCGCTCGCCGCCAACGGCCTGATGTTCTTCTTCATCGGCGTCGTGCTGTCGCCCTATTCGGGCGGCTCGATCAACCTCGCCTGGCCGCTGCTGCACGCCCTGCCCGACAATTTTTACGGCAGCAGGGTGATGTCCAACGACACGCTGCTGGCCATCCCCTTCTTCACCTTCATGGGCATCGTGCTCGAACGATCCGGCATGGCCGAGGACCTGCTCGACACGATCGGCCAGCTGTTCGGGCCAGTCCGCGGTGGGCTTGCCTATGCCGTGATCTTCGTCGGCGCGCTGCTGGCGGCGACGACCGGCGTGGTGGCGGCGTCGGTCATCGCCATGGGTCTGATCTCGCTGCCGATCATGCTGCGCTACGGTTACGACCGCCGGGTGGCGTCGGGCGTCATCGCCGCCTCCGGCACATTGGCGCAGATCATCCCGCCATCGTTGGTGCTGATCGTGCTAGCCGACCAGCTCGGCAAATCAGTTGGCGACATGTATGCCGGCGCCCTGATCCCGGGACTGGTTCTGACCGGCCTTTACACGCTCTACATCCTGATCATGTCGATCGTCCGGCCGAACTCGATGCCGGCGCTGCCGCTGGCGGCACGCACGCTCGGCCACGGCGTGCTCTCGCTGCTGGCGGCGCTGGTGGTGGCGGTCGCCGTCTCCTATGCCGCCTACCGTTATCTCGCGCCGGCGCATGGCGACAATGCCGATATTCTGGGCGCCAGCGTTGGCGTGATCCTGATCTACATCGTGGCGATCGCCGACAAGGGCCTGAACATCAACATGATGTCCAGGCTGGCGCAGCAGGTGATCATCGTTCTGATCCCGCCGCTGGCGCTGATCTTCCTGGTGCTCGGCACCATCTTCCTCGGCATCGCCACCCCGACCGAAGGCGGCGCCATGGGCGCGGTCGGCGCGCTGTTGATGGCGGCGATGAAAGGGCGGCTGTCGCTCGACGTGGTCAAACAGGCGCTGGCCTCGACAACGCGGCTGTCGTCCTTCGTGCTGTTCATCCTGATCGGCGCGCGGGTATTCTCGCTGACGTTCTACGGCGTCAACGGCCACGTCTGGGTCGAGCATTTGTTGACGTCGCTGCCCGGCGGCGAGGTCGGCTTCCTGATCGGCGTCAACATCCTGGTCTTCGTACTCGCCTTCTTCCTCGATTTCTTCGAGCTCGCCTTCATCATCGTGCCGCTTTTGGCGCCGGCCGCCGACAAGCTCGGCATCGACCTGATCTGGTTCGGCGTGCTTTTGGGCGTCAACATGCAGACCTCCTTCATGCACCCGCCTTTTGGCTTTGCGCTGTTCTACCTGCGCTCGGTCGCCGCCCGCGTGCCCTATCTCGACCGCCTCACCGGCAAGCAGATCGCGCCGGTGACCACCGGCCAAATCTATTGGGGCGCGGTACCCTTCGTCTGCATCCAGGTGATCATGATCGGGCTGACCATCGCCTTCCCGCAAATGGTCATGCGCTACAAGGGTGCGGCCGTTGACCCGGGCACGATCGAGATCAAGTTGCCGGACATGCCGGGCCTTGCGCCTCTCGGCACACCACCGCCAGCCGATGGCGGCGCGTCACCCGCGGCGCCACCCTCGAACGATCTGTCGCAACCACCGAACTTCGGCGAGACGCCGCCCGCCAAGCCGGCGGCGCCTGCAACCGACCTGTCGCAGCCGCCGAATTTCAACTGATGCCCAAAGTACCGGTAACTGAGTGAGGACGTCATGAGAGCGGTGCGCCTGGAAGCGGTGGGCAGCGTTGGGCTGCGGGAAGTCGACAAGCCCGTAGCGGGACCGCAGGATGTTCTCGTGCGCATCGAAGCCTGCGGCGTTTGCGGCACCGACCGTCACCTCCTCCACGGCGAATTCCCGTCGAGCCCGCCGGTGACACTTGGTCACGAATTCTGCGGCATCGTCGAGGCCGTTGGAGAAGCGGTTTCCGGCATCGCCGTGGGCGACCGCGTCACCGGAGATCCCAACATCTTCTGCGGGCGCTGCAGCCATTGCCGGGCCGGTCGCGTCAATTTGTGCAGCAATCTCAGGGCCATCGGCATCCATCGCGACGGCGGCTTCGCCGACTTTGTCGTGATGCCGCAGAGCCAGGCTTTCCTCCTGCCTGCGGACCTCAAACCAACGCATGGCGCTTTCTGCGAGCCGCTGGCCTGCTGCCTGCACGCTGTCGACCTCGCCGGCATCAGGCCCGGCGCTTCGGTAGTGGTGCTTGGTGGCGGCGTCATCGGCCTGCTTACCGTGCAATTGGCCAGGCTCGCAGGCGCGGCGACAATCATCCTGTCGACGCGGCAAGCCTCCCGCCGGGCGCTCGCCGAAGAGCTCGGTGCAACCGCGACGGTCGATCCAAGCGCCGTCGACCCGATTGAGGCGATCGCCGGGCCAGCCGGCCTTGTGCCCGGTGGGGTCGACGTGGTGCTTGAATGCGCTGGTGTCTCCGACACCGTCGAGCAATCGATGCGGCTGGCGAAACCTGGCGGCACGGTGGTGATTGTCGGCGTGATGCCGCAAGGCGTGAAGGTGCCCTTCGAACCGTTCGATGTGCTGTTTCGCGAACTGAAGGTTCTCGGCTCGTTCATCAACCCTTTCACCCACAGGCGGGCAGCGGACCTTGTCGCGTCCAGGGCAATCGAGATCGACAAGCTCATCTCAAGACAGGTCGGCCTGGAGGAAGCCCCCTCGGTGATCGCCAACCCGGCAGCGCCAGGCGAGGTCAAGGTGCTGGTGGTGCCGGGACGAAGCTGAGCCGCTCGGCCTCAGGCTACGCAGGCAAAGAAAAACCCCGGGCGAGCCGCCCGGGGTTTCTTTTGAATGTGGCCAGTGTGCCTACAGCTTGCCGTTGCGCTGCTGGACCATCATGAAGGTGTCGTAATTGTATTCGGCCACCTGGGCCCAGAGATAGTGCTCCTTGCGGAAGCCCTTGATCGAGTCCCAGATCTTCTTGAACGGCGCGTTGGTGGCTTCCATTTCGGTGTAGACCTCATTGGCCTTCTCGAAGCAGGCAGCCATGATGTCCTGGCTGAACGGGCGCAATTTCGCGCCGCCGGCCACCAGCCGCTTCACCGCTGCAGGATTGAGATAGTCGTATTTCTGCAGCATGTTGGCGTCGGCCGCCTGCGCGGCGGTATGCACCAGCGACTTGTAGGCCGGCGAAAGCTCTTCGTATTTCGCCTTGTTGAACAAGAGATGGACGGTCGGGCCGCCTTCCCACCAGCCGGGATAGTAGTAGTAGGGCGCGACCTTGTAGAAGCCGAGCTTCTCGTCGTCATAGGGGCCGACCCATTCGGCGGCGTCGATCGTGCCTTTTTCCAGCGCCGGATAGATGTCGCCACCGGCGATCTGCTGCGGTACGACACCGAGCTTCGAGACAACTTTGCCGGCAAAGCCGCCGATACGCATCTTGAGGCCGGAAAGGTCGGCGACGGTGTTGATCTCCTTGCGGAACCAGCCGCCCATCTGCACGCCGGTGTTGCCGCCGGGCAGGCCGAAAAGACCTTGCGTGGCGAGAAACTCGTTGAACAGGTCGATACCGCCGCCATGGTAGTGCCAGGCATTCATGCCGCGCGCATTGAGCGAGAACGGCACCGCCGCACCCAGCGCCCATGTCGGGTCCTTGCCCCAATAATAGTATGACACCGTGTGGCAGGCCTCGACGGTTCCGGCGGTGGTGGCGTCGGCGGCCTGCAGGCCGGGCACGAGTTCGCCGGAGGCAAAGACCTGGACCTGGAAATTGCCGTCGGTCGCCTCCGACAGCATTTTCGAGAAGACTTCCGCGCCGCCATAGATCGTATCGAGCGATTTCGGGAAGGACGATGCCAGCCGCCACGTCACTTTCGGATTGGACTGGGCGATTGCCGGCGCGGCTAGCGTGGCGGCAGCCGCCGCGGCGCCCACGCCGGTAACCCCGGCCTTGCGGATGAATGAACGACGATCCATGCAGTTCCTCCCTATTGGACCAACAAACCGATATCAGGGACATCTCCTCACGCCCGGTATCGGTTTGCCCGAAACAATACACGGGCAAGGGGTCGAGTCCAGCATGGCAGCGGGATTTGACGGCGGCACTGGTGACAAATCCGCGAGGCGGGCGCCCGGCCTGCAACTATAGTCTAACGTTTATAGCGTGGCCCATGCGAGACAACGAAACTTGCCATGGAAAAGCGCCTTCGGATCGCCTATTTTGCAGGCACAATAGGTTATCGCTTCGCGTCAAAGAGAATCCGGACCCAAAATGCACCAGCCGCTCGTCGCCATATCGACCGACGTCCGTCAGTTCGACAACTACACCTGGCATGCCGCCCCGCAGCAATATATCGAGGCAGCACTTGCCGGCGCCGGCGTGTTCCCGCTGCTGGTGCCGTCCTTCGGCGACCGGCTCGATTTCGACGAACTGCTGTCGTCGGTCGACGGCGTCATGGTCACCGGCTCAAAGTCCAACGTGCATCCCTCGCTCTATGGCGGCGACGCCAGCGAGGCCAACGGCCCCTACGATCCGGCGCGCGATTCCACCACGCTGCCGTTGATCCGCAAGGCGATCGAGCGCGGCGTGCCGCTGCTTGCCATCTGCCGCGGCATCCAGGAGTTGAACGTGGCGCTGGGCGGCACGCTGGGCACCGAGATCCAGGAGCGCGAGGGCACGCTCGACCACCGCGCGCCGGTGAGCGACAACCAGGACGAGCGTTTCGCCATTCACCAGACCATTTCGATCAAGCCCGGCAGCTGCCTGGCCGGCGTGTTCGGCCCCGGCGACATCAAGGTCAACTCGCTGCACCGCCAGGGGATCGACCGGCTCGGCTCGAAACTGCAGGTCGAAGCGGTGGCCGCCGACGGCACGGTCGAGGCGGTTTCGGTGAAGGATGCCCGCGCCTTCGCCGTCGGCGTGCAGTGGCACCCCGAATACTGGGTCAAGTCGGACAGCAACTCGGCCAAGATTTTCCGCGCCTTCGGCGATGCCGTGCGCCTGCACGCGGCGGCGAAGGCCGGCGCGCGGGCGGCGGCCGAGTAAATCCCGACGATCAATTGCCGGCGGATCGATCCCGATCGTCGGTTGTCGCCAGCGACAGCAGCGGCGTGGCCGGCGCGTAGGATTCGTAGCCATCGCCATCGGCGACCGAGAAGGTAACGATCGGATCGATGCCGTCGGCGCTGAAAGCGACCGTGCCGTCCTGCCCCTCGCGCCAGAATTTCGCCCGCTCGATGCCAGGCAGCAGCCGGCGGCAATTCGGCGCCACCGTCAGCAGCGACAGGCCGTCGTTGATCGCGGCGCCGCGGGTCACCGCGCAGTCGCCTTCATCGCCATTGGCGACCAGCCGGAAGCTGGTGGACGGCGTGACCTCGTCGGCGGCGCTTTGGCCAGCGCCACCGTGAAACAGCTGAACGCCGCCAAACAGCGCCGCGGCGGCGATCAATGCGGAAAGTGTTTTCATTCTGGTATTCATCCACGCATACGCCCCGGATGAATAATCATTTCGAAGGGTTAAGCTGACGTTAATAAATGTGGCCGTCGTGCCCCGGCGTTAACCGGCCGCCTTCACATTCACCGTCTCGGGCACCGGGGTCAGCGGCCGGCGCTCGCTGAACCAGGACACCAGATTGTCGACGCAGAGATCCGCCATGGCGCGGCGTGTGTGGTGCGAAGCCGAACCGACATGCGGCAACAGCGAGGTGTTGGGCGCTTCGAGCAAGGCCTTGGGCACGTTCGGTTCGTCGGCAAAGACATCGAGCCCGGCGGCGGCGATGGTGCCACTGGCAAGCGCCGCCGCAAGAGCCGGCTCATCGACCGTGCTGCCGCGGCCGATGTTTACGAACACGCCATTGGCGCCAAGCGCGGTCAGGATTTCGGCATTGACCGCCTTTTCGGTGGAAGCACCGCCCGGCACCACGGAAATCAGCGTGTCGACCGCTTCGGCAAGGCCTTTCAGCGTCGGGTGGTATTGGTGAGCGAGACCTTCGACCTTGCGCCGGTTGTGGTAGGCGACCGGCAGCCCGAACGCTTCCAGCCTGCGCGCAATGGCGAGGCCGATGCGGCCCATGCCGAAAATGCCGACATGCCGGCCGCGCAAGGTCAGCCGGCTCAGCGGATAGTCGCCCTTCTTCACCCAGCTGCCGTCGCGCAGCCATTTCTCGGCGGTGTACAGTTCACGCACGGTGTTGAGCAAAAGGCCGATCGTGGTGTCGGCGACCTCTTCGGTCAAAACATCGGGGGTGTTGGTGACCATGATGTTTTTCTTGGCCGCATGAACGGCATCGACCGAATCATAGCCGACGCCGAACGAGGCGATGAGTTCAAGGTTGGGCAAGGCATCCATCATCGCCGCACTGATGCCGGCGAAGGACGCAATGGCGCGCACGTCACGGCGCATTTCGTCGGTGACCAGCGCCGGATCGGCGCGTTCGATCTTGACCCGTCTGAAGGTGCGGTCGATGCGTTCGACCGCATGGTCGTTGAAATGCCCCGGCACCAGAACGGCGACGGAGTGCAACTGCTCAGGCTTGGTCATGCACGCTCCACCGGCTTGCCGGTCGACTGGCGCACATGCAGTTCCGGCTTGATCAGTTCCTGCGACGGCCGTACCGCCTGTCCGTTCAACTTGTCGAGCAGCGCGCTGGCGGCGCGGCGGCCGACCTCGCGCTGGCCATTCCAGACAGTGGTGAGCGCCGGTGTTGCGATTGCCGCCTCCTCGAGATCGTCATAGCCGGTGACCGAGATGTCGGCGCCCGGCACCAGGCCGGCGCGGGCTATGCCGTTCATCAGTCCTATGGCAACCAGATCATTCCAGCAGCAGGCGGCGGTTGGCTTGTCTTTCAGCGCCAAAAACTGTCCAGCCGCCTCGAATCCGCCCTGCTTGGTGCGCGGCCCGGGAATGCGCCAGGACGGCCTGACCTCAAGCCCGGCCGCTTCCATGGCGTTGAGATAGCCCTGGTAGCGGTCGCGTCCGGTCGAGGTCTGGTCGGTGCCGCCGATCATGGCGATGCGCTTGTGGCCAAGCGAGATCAAATGATTGGTGGCAAGCGCGGTGCCATAGGCATCGTCGCCGCGAAACACCGGAACGTCCGCGCCTTCCACGGTGCGCGCGATCAGCACCGCCGGCAGCCCGTTTTCCTCGGCCATGACGATGTCGGAAGCCGGCGTGCCGATGGCCGGAGACATGATGACGCCGTCGGCGCCGAGCTGCAGCAGTGTGTCGATGAAGGTGCGCTGCTTTTCGAGCTGGTCGTAGTGGTTGGACAGGATGAAGGTCTGCCGGCTGCGGTCGAGCTCGCTTTCGATCGAGCGCAGGATCTCGGCAAAGAACGGGTTCATGATGTCATGGACGACGACGCCGACAATGCCCGAGCGCGAGGTGCGCAGAGAGGCGGCGCGGCGGTTGTAGATATAGCCGATAGCGCGGGCGTGTTCCTTGATGCGGTCGCGCGTGGCGCCGGCGACGAGCGGGCTGTCGCGCAATGCAAGCGAGACCGTGGCCGTGGACACGCCAAGCGCATCCGCGATCGTCGAAAGCTTGATCTTCTGTGCCAGCCCTTCGCTCCCCGAGTTTTTTAAATTTTTTAAATGCGGCGTTATGCCATCGGATTCGGAGCAAATCAAAGTTTTTTCGCCAGCGCCTCCGCCTCGACGTCGACAGTCGTGCGATTGCGCAGGCGCAGACGGTGTTCGCGATGGATGATGTAGAGGCCGCTGGCGACGATGATGGCAGCACCTACCAGCGTCCAGCGGTCGGGGAATTGGTGGAAGATGATCCAGCCGGACAGGATCATCCAGACCATTTGCGAATACGGATACGGCGCCAGCGCCGTGGTCGTCGCCAGGCGGTAGGCCTGCACCAGCAGCCAGTGGCCGCCGGCGCCGAACACGCCCAGCATCGCGAGGATAAACCAGTGCCAGCCATCCTGCGGTAACTGATGTGAGAACGGCAGCATCGGCAGAAGCAGCAGAGCCGGCGCCAGCGCCGAAAACAGGATCAGGCTCTCCGAGCTTTCGCTGGCCGACATGCGTCGCGTCATGATGACGTAAAAGGAGTTCGACAGCATCGAGCCGAGCGCAAAGAGATGGCCGACGCCAAAGACACCGACGCCCGGCCTTGTGATGACCAGCACGCCGACAAAGCCCGACAGGATCGCCAGCCAGCGCCGCCAGCCGGCCCATTCGCCAAGCAGCGGGCCGGCAAGGGCGGTGATCACCATCGGACCGAAGAAGTAGATCGAGGTGGTTTCGGCCAGTTGCAGGGTTTTGAGCGCCATGACGTTGCACATGGTGGAACCGAACAGCAGTCCGCCGCGCAGGATGTGGGCCGGCAGATTGTTGGCGCGGAACCGCGACGGCTCGCGCCAGCCACGCAGAAAGACGCCGACGAGCAGGACATGCACGGTGAATCGGGCCCAGGCGACGATCAGCGCCGAGACGCCGGCCAGCACCAGATATTTGCTCGACGTGTCGAGAAAGGTGAAAAAGACATAGGTGGAAAGCATGAACAGCATCGCCGCGGGCGGCGTTGCGCTTTCGTCTGATTTTGCGGGAACGTTCAAGGTCAGGCCGGCAGGGAGGATCGACGCTTAACCTTTGCGGCAATCGCCTGTGCCCGGCAAGCCAAAAGCGACTGGCACAACAGGCGCCGAGGACAGGCTCAGCGCACTGCGCGCCCATTGCCTAAGAATTAGGCATGCATGCGGGCGCCTTTGGTGATCTTGTCGACGAGTTTCTTGTCGGCACGCAGCGCGATGCCGACGACCTTGGCGTCATCGGGCGCGAATTCGGCGAACACGGTGCGGTTGGCCGCATCAAAGCCGGTGGCAAACATCTCCTCGACATAGGCCGATGTCGTCACCCCGCGCTCCAGCGCCCGGCGGTGGATGGCATTGAGTGTCGGTCCATCGGCCGAAAGCACGATGACCGGCTGGATAGACAGCGGATTGTAGAGGTTGCCGGCGCGGTCGCGGTAAGGCTCGCCGATAATGTCGGGGAATTGCGCGACGATGCCGCTGGTCACGAACGCGGTGACGTTCAGCTTCTGCCAGACGGGGAGATCGTCCCGCAGCACGATTGCAAATTTTGTATCGAACACCAAGATTAGGACTCCGAGGGCACGCCCATGAAGGGCAGGGATAGGCGATGGCGCACGGTATAGACGGTGAGGCGGCACAGGGTCTTGAACGTTCGTGCGCGGATTCGGTCACACCTGGGGACCGCATCGTGTCGGCGCCTGTTACCACCGGGATCGAGCGCATCGAGGCGCATTTCCATGGCAACGCCTTCGATCTGCACCGCCACGATACGCTTGCCATCGGCGTGACGCTGTCCGGTGTGCAGCGTTTCCACTACCGCGGCGCAATCCAGTACAGCATGCCAGGCCAGGTGATCGTGCTGCATCCCGACGAAGTGCACGATGGCGGCGCCGGCACCGAGGACGGCTTGCGCTACCGGATCCTCTATCTGGAGCCGTCACTGCTGCTCGATTGCCTCGACGGCGCGCCGCTGCCTTTCGTCAGGGATGCGGTGGTGAGCGATGCCGCCTTGCGCGGTACGCTGCTTTCGGCCTTGTTGCCGCTCGACGAGGAACTGGACGACCTGTTCGTCGCCGATTTCATTGCAGAGCTGGCGCAGCATCTGGGGCGCCATGCCGGACAGAAGGCAAAGCCGATGGGAAAGTCGGCCTGGCGCGCCGCGGCGCTGGCGCGCGACTATCTCGAGGAGAATGCCGAGCGGCCCGTCCGTTCCGATGAGCTGGAAGCGATCACCGGGCTCGACCGCTATGCACTGTCACGTCATTTCCGCGCAACCTATTCCACCAGCCCGCATCGTTTCCTGTTGATGCGCCGGCTGCAAAGGGCAAGGCGGATGATCGAGGTGGGCGAGCCTCTGGCCGAAATCGCTGTTGGCGCCGGCTTCAGCGATCAGAGCCATTTCAACAGACATTTCAAGAAAGCATTCGGCCTGACGCCCGGACGCTGGTCGATGCTGGTGCGCGGACCTTCCGTGGCGGCCTAGCTCAAAACGCGCCGATCAATCGTCGATGTCGGCATCGTCGTCGACAAGCACCAGTTCTTCGTTCGACAGATTGGCTTCGATGCGGGCGAGCAGCTTGAACAGCGTCTTCTGCTCTTTCTTGTCGAGGCCCTTCAAGGCCTGCTTTTCGGTCTTCTTCACCGATTTCTCGATGGCGTGGATGATCTCACGGCCGGTGTCGGTGAGGAAAATATGCGCCTGGCGCGCATCCGCTGAGGAGGCGCGCTTTTCTAGAAAACCCTGCGCCTGCAGCCGGTTGATGGTCTTGGTGATGGTCGGCGGACGCACGCCGAGGCGGCCGGCGAGATTGCCGGGCGTCTGGCCGTCCTCGCGGTCGAGCGTCAGCATGATCTGGTCCTGGCCGGCATAGAAGCCATGCGCCAGAAGCCGCGCCGCCAGCGCGGTCCTTGCCAGCCTTGCCGCCGAATGCAGCCGGCTCATCGTTGCAGTCTTGTCCGCCTTGGCCATGGTGATCCCTCTTCGGCCGAACCGGTGCGTGCAGCATAGACGCAGCCGGTCGGTTGGCAATCGACGATCAAAAAGATTCCGGCTTTCGAAACAGCTTTGCCGGCAAGCATTTGTGGTGCCGACCGTGGTGATGCCAGATGTTTATTTCAGTTAGATGACAAACAAGTTTCCGCCAAGGCGATTGCAGTGGTTTAACGCGGAGCGGCTCTGCACAGGGTCAACGAAGAAGCGTTCCCGGCGACGTATTGGACGGTCCGCACCCCTCGCACGGGTGATATTCCGGCCCACCCATCCGCTTGTCACCCCTGGGTCAAACGCCCATGCGGTTTGCCTCGTGCAAAAGGCCGGCACACATCCTATATCAGGCCAACAATCCCTTCCTGCGGCCCGGAATTTCGTGGCCCAGTCATTTTGAGGCAAGACATGAGCGATGCACAGACGACGCAGATCCCCGTGACCGTTCTCACCGGCTATCTCGGCGCCGGCAAGACGACCCTGCTCAACCGCATCCTGTCGGAAAACCACGGCAAGCGTTACGCCGTCATCGTCAATGAATTCGGCGAGATCGGCATCGATAACGAACTCATCGTGGAATCCGACGAGGAAATCTACGAAATGAACAATGGCTGCGTCTGCTGCACGGTGCGCGGCGACCTGATCCGTGTCGTCGAAGGCCTGATGCGCCGTCCCGGCCGTTTCGACGCCATCGTCGTCGAGACCACCGGTCTCGCCGACCCGGTGCCGGTGGCGCAGACCTTCTTCATGGACGACGACGTGCGTTCCAAGACCAAGCTCGACGCGGTGGTGGCGCTGGTCGACGCCAAGCATTTGCCGCTCAGGCTCAAGGATTCCAGGGAAGCCGAAGACCAGATCGCCTTCGCCGATGTCGTCGTGCTCAACAAAACCGATCTGGTCACGCCCGAGGAACTCGCCAAGGTCGAAGCGACCATCCGCGCCATCAACCCGGCGGCCAGGATCCACCGCACCACGCGCGCCGGCGTGGCACTGTCCGAAGTGCTCGACCGCGGCGCCTTCGACCTGTCGCGCGCGCTGGAAAACGACCCGCATTTCCTCGAAGCGCATGATCATGATCACGACCACCATGACCACGACCATGATCACCACGATCATGGTGGCCACGATCATCATCATCACGATCACGCGCACGCTTCCGACATTCACGACGTGACGGTGCAGTCGGTGTCGCTGCGCGGTGGCGAGATGGACCCGAAGAAGTTCTTCCCCTGGATCGAGAAGATCACCCAGATGGAGGGCCCCAATATCCTGCGTCTGAAAGGCATTATCGCGCTCAAGGGCGACGACGAGCGCTATGTCATCCAGGGCGTGCACATGATCATCGAAGGCGACCACCAGCGCGCCTGGAAGGACGGCGAGAAACATGAAAGCCGGCTGGTCTTCATCGGCAGGGAACTCGACGCCGAGCGGCTGAAGAAGAGCTTCGAGGCCTGCCAGGCGGCTTGATTTCCGGACTTTATGGCGCTAGCGCTGCCCGCTCTTCCTGCTCCCCTTGTGGGAGAAGGTGGCCTCGCGAAGCGAGGTCGGATGAGGGGTGTTCCAGCTTGGCAGGACGGCGATCCTTCCAACACCCCTCATCCGTCTCGGCGCTACGCGCCGATCCACCTTCTCCCACAAGGGGAGAAGGTTGGCGCCACCTGGCCGCGCTGGCGACTTTTCGGGGGTGGCGACAAATCTCATTGGAATGGTTCTGATGCCCACAGTTGCCCCCCTCGACCTCGACGGCCATTGCCTTGCCGCCGTCTTCCTCGACAATGTGCCGCATTTTGCGCTGGCTGATGGCGCTGTGCATCGGCTGGACAATGGCCACAAGACAATTCAGGCCAATGATGGCCTGCTCTCCACCTTCCATGACGCCGCCAATGACCGGCTGATCACCGGCGGCGAAGACGGCAAGATTTTTGCTGTTGCCGCCGGCGGAACCGTCAACGAGCTGGCGAGCGCCGGCAAGAAGTGGATCACCAGCGTTTCCGCCGGGCCGCAAGGCGCCATCGCTTATGCCACTGGCAAGACCGCCTTCGTGCGCTTCGCCGACGGCAAGACCAAAGAGTTTGCCCATCCGCGTTCGGTCGAGGGGCTGGCCTTCTCGCCCAAGGGCATGCGCTTCGGCGTCGCCCGCTATAATGGCGCGACGCTGCATTTCCCTGCCGCCGAGGGCAAGCCGGTCGAGCTGGACTGGGCCGGCGCCCATACCGGCATCACCTTTTCGCCCGACGGCGCCTTCCTCGTCACCACCATGCAGGAAAATGCGCTGCATGGCTGGAAGCTCGCCGACGGCAAGCACATGCGCATGACGGGTTATCCAGGCAAGGTCAAAAGCCTGTCGTGGAGCGTGAAGGGCAAGTGGCTGGCGAGTTCCGGCGCGCCGGCGGCGATCGTCTGGCCGTTTTCGGGCAAGGATGGCCCGATGGGCAAGGCGCCGCTGGAACTCGGCACCCGCGGCAACGCCATGGTGACATCTGTCGCCTGCCATCCGAGCCAGGATGTCGTGGCCGTTGGCTACGACGACGGCATGGTCATGGCGGTGCGCTTTGCCGACGCCAAAGAGGTGCTGCTGCGCCGCCCGGGCAAGGGCGCGATCACCGCGATGATGTGGGACAAGGAAGAGCGCCGCGTCGCCTTCGGCAGTGCCGCTGGCGATTGCGGCGTCATCGACATCTCCGCCTGACCTATTCGGCCCCACACGACACCTTGCCGGTCAGCTCTTTCGGCTTGCCGTCCTGTTCCGTGTCGGCAGCATTGTCGTAGACAGCAAGCGTGTACTGGCCGTCATAGACGCCCTCGTCGCTCGTCTTGGTCAGGATCGTCAGTTCGACAGAGTTGAATTTATCTCCGAGCTGATGCTCATGGTAGATGTTCAGCCGCAACTCCTTGTCGTCCAGCCAGTATTGCGTGAGGTCGGAATCCTCGAAGACGGTCTTGCGCAGGCTGTCGCCGTCAGGCCGGCCGAGTATCTCGAGATCGCCGCGAAAATTGAAGGTCGGGCCGCCCATGCCTCTGGTGACGCCGGCGCCGACATCGAATTTCACCATCGCATCGTCGACGTCGCACCAGATACCGCCGGATGCCGAAGCCGCATCGGCCGACAAGAGTAGCGCTATAGTGCCGATGATCGTCCGCATTTTCTCCCCCCAGAACCACAAACCCGACCGCATTGGCGCCTGACTGCGCCGCAAGGTCAAGCCTGCCGAACTCGCCGCTGAGCCAATGCAGGGCATCGACCCGGCCAATTGCGGTAGCCGACGCCAATTGGCTAGTGTGCCTGTCGAGAGGGATTTCATGCACAGCACTGACAGTTCAAAGACGTCCATCAGCGGCATCAGCGCTGCCCGCATCGCCAAGTTGCGCGAGAGCGAGGCCGAAACGTTCCGCAAGGCGCGGCCGAAATCGGCGGCCAAGGTGGGCAACGGCCTGCCCGGCTTTTTCGGCGGCGTGCCGATGCACTGGATGAACGACTGGCCGACGCCGTTCCCGATCCTGGTCGACAGCGCCAAAGGCGCCACCATCACCGACATTGACGGCAACAGGCTCGACGATTTCTGCCTCGGCGACACCGGCTCGATGTTCGGCCATTCGCCGCCGCCGGTGGCGCGCGCCATCCGCCGCCAGGCCGGGAGTGGCCTGACCTATATGCTGCCTTCGGAAGATGCGCTGGCCATCGGGCCGCTGCTGCAAGAGCGCTTCGGCCTGCCGTTCTGGCAGATCGCCACCACCGCCACCGACGCCAACCGGTTCGCGTTGCGCGTCGCTCGGGCCGTGACGGGGCGCGAAAAAATACTGGTCTTCAACGGCTGCTATCACGGCTCGGTCGACGAGACGATGGTGCGGCTGGTCGATGGCATACCGGTCAACCGACCGGGACTGGCGGGCGAATTTCGCGACCTGACCAAGACGGCGAAGGTCATCGAGTTCAACGATGTTGCCGCGTTGGAAGCGGCGCTCAAGGACAAGGACGTGGCCTGCGTCATCGCCGAGCCGGTGCTGACCAATTCCTGTATGGTGCTGCCCGATCAGGGTTTCCATGATGCCTTGCGCAAACTGACGCGCGCGGCCGGCACGCTGCTTCTGATCGACGAAACGCACACCATCTCCACCGGTCCCGGCGGCTACACCAGGAAATTCGGACTGGACCCGGACTTCTTTGTTTTGGGCAAGCCGATCGCCGGCGGCGTGCCGGCGAGCGTGTGGGGGATGAGCGACGAGGTCGCCAACCGCTACGCCGACTACAACAGAACCAAGGAGCCGGGTTATTCCGGCATGGGCACGACGCTATCGGCCAACCCGCTGCAATTCGCGGCGATGCGCGCCACGCTCGAAGAGGTGATGACGCAAGAGAATTACGCCCATATGGACCGTCTGGCGCTGCGGCTAGACGCCGGGCTGACCGGGGTCATCGACCGCTACAATCTGCCCTGGCATGTTGCCCGCGTCGGCGCCCGCGTCGAGTTCATCTGCGCGCCCGACCCGTTGCGCGATGGCGCGGAGGCGGAAGCGGCACACGCGCCGGAGCTCGAAGCCGCTGTTCATGTCGCGCTGGTCAACCAGGGCGTGTTGATCGCGCCCTTCCACAACATGATGCTGATCTCGCCGGCCACCACCGGCGCCCAGGTCAACCGGCTGATCACCGCCTTCGCCACGGTTGCGGCAAGGCTGACGGCATGAGACAAGCGACTGAACGGGCGGCTGCCGAACGGACCGCCAAGGAAACCTTGAGTACAGTAATCATGACTTCACCTTCGGGCTCGACGCCCGCCGAGGCGCAAGCCTTTCTCGACGCCCATCCTGAAATCGAAGCTTTCGACATCGTCTTGACCGACGCCAACGGCGTCGGCCGCGGTAAGATCGTGCGTCGGCATGAGCTGAAAAGCATCTATGAGGGCGGCCGCCACATGCCGATCTCGATCCTCGGCCTCGACATCACCGGCGAGGATGTGCACGAGACCGGGTTGATCTGGACGACTGGCGACGGCGACCTCAGGGCATGGCCGATCCCCGGCACGCTGGTGCCGCTCTACGGCACAAGCCCGCCGCGTGGCCAGCTACTCATGGCGATGTACCACCTCGAGGGCCAGCCAATGTCGTCGGACCCGCGGCTGGCGCTGGCCAGGCAGGTCGACATATTGGCCGCCAAGGGTCTTTACCCCGCCGGCGCTTTCGAACTCGAATTTTTCCTGCTCGCCAATGAGCGTGACGCCGACGGCAAGGTGAAGCCGGCGGACGCCGTGCTCGACGGCCGCCGCTCGGCCAAGACCGAGGTCTATTCGGTCGACCATCTGCATGGCATGGAGCCACTGTTTTCCGACATCTATGCCGCGGCCAAGGCGCAAGGCATTCCGGCCGAAACGGTGATTTCCGAATATGCGCCCGGCCAGTATGAATTGACGCTGAACTACCGCAAGGACGTGATGCGGGCGGCCGACGATCTGGTCATGCTGAAGCGGCTGGTGCGGGCGCAGGCGCGCCGCCATGGCGTCACCGCCTGCTTCATGGCCAAGCCGATCGAAAAGTACGCCGGCTCCGGCATGCATTTCCATGTTTCGCTGCAGGACAAAAACGGCCGAAATGTATTTGCCGAGGCCGGCGGCGAAAGCTGGTCGCTGCCGCTGCTGCAGGGGCTTGGTGGCCTGATCCAGACCATGGCCGAATCGATGCTGGTGTTTGCGCCGCACGCCAATTCGTGGCGGCGCTTCGTCTCGCAATCCTATGCGCCGGTGGCGCCGACCTGGGGCGTCAACAACCGCTCCGTGGCGCTGCGCGTGCCGGCAGGCGACGCCAGGAACCGGCGCATCGAACACCGGCCGTCGGGCGTCGACGCCAATCCCTACTTGATCGCCGCAACCGTACTGGCCGGCATCGTCAAGGGACTGGATGAAGGCCTGGACCCCGGTCCGGAGACCACCGGCAATGGCTATGAAGCGGCGGTAACGCGCACGACCATGCCGGTCGACTGGCGCGCCGCGATCGAGGCGGCGCGGGCATCGAGCTTCCTGAAAGAGGCGCTGGGCGAGGATCTGCACCGCACCTTCGTGGCGATCAAGCAGTCCGAATATCTGCGCGTCGCCCGCACGGTGAGCGAGCTCGACTACCACCTCTATCTGCACGAGGTGTGATGGCAGCAGGAACCATCATCGGCCTTATCCATTTCAATCTCGAATGGACGAGGCAGGATCATGGCGACCACAGGCCTTCCACGTGAAGCAAAAATGCCCGCCAGACGCATTTCCGCGCGGCGCGTCGAACCAGTGCCGGGCGAAGACAGTGCCTCCATCGCGAACCTGCGCGAAGCCGCGAAGGGCTGCCGCCGCTGCCCGCTGTGGCGCGATGCGACACAGACCGTATTCGGCGAAGGGCCGGACAACGCTAAAGTGGTCTTCGTCGGCGAACAGCCGGGCGACCAGGAGGATCTCGCCGGCAAACCTTTTGTCGGTCCCGCCGGCAAAGTGTTCGATGCCATACTGGACGATGCCGGCGTCGACCGGCAAAAAGCCTACGTCACCAACGCGGTCAAACACTTCAAGTTCGAGCCGCGTGGCAAGCGCCGCATTCACTCCAAGCCAAATGCCGGCGAGGTCCAGGCCTGCCGCTGGTGGGTCGGCAAAGAACTGGAGCTGATCAAGCCGGACCTTGCAGTGGCGCTCGGCGCGACAGCGGCGCTATCGCTACTGGGCAAAGCTATTGCCGTGACGAAAATGCGCGGCCAGGTAATCGTGCGCGAGGATGGGCTTCGGGTGTTCATCACCATCCATCCGTCCTTCATCCTGCGCATTCATGAGCCGGCGGAGAAAGAGGCCGAAAGG
This sequence comes from Mesorhizobium neociceri, assembly GCF_013520985.1. Lineage (GTDB taxonomy): Bacteria > Pseudomonadota > Alphaproteobacteria > Rhizobiales > Rhizobiaceae > Mesorhizobium > Mesorhizobium neociceri. Next base: position 635,678 of record NZ_JACDTY010000002.1, read on the forward strand.
GAACGGTTCCTGGCCGATATGAAACAGGTGAAGCGGCTGATGGCCGCCTGAACGGTTCGCCTAGCGGATCAGGATCGCCCTGAGATCGTTGACATTCGTGCCGGTCGGGCCGGGAACGAACAGGTCGCCTATCGCATTGAACGCCGTCCAGGCATTGTTCCCCGCCAGCATCGCCTTAGCGTCGACGCCGGCCGCGCGCATGCGTGACACGGTCGAGCCATCGGCAAAAGCGCCGGCATTGTCTTCCGAGCCGTCTATACCGTCCGTGTCGGCAGCCAGCGCATGGATATTGTCCGCGCCGCCAATGGCGATGGCGAAGGCGAGCAGGAATTCGCTGTTACGACCGCCCTTGCCTTTCGCCCGAAGCGTTACCGTGGTTTCGCCGCCGGACAGGATCAGCACAGGCTTCTGGAACGGCCGGTTGCGCGTAGCCACTTCGCGCGCAATGGCGGCATGCACGCCGCCGACCTCACGCGCCTCGCCTTCGATGGAATCGGAGAGGATGATGGCTTCCATGCCCTGGCGCTTTGCTTCGGCGGCTGCCGCTTCCAACGACACGCCAGCCGAGGCGATCAGGTGCACCTCATTGCCTGAAAAGCGCGGATCGTCAGGGTTCGGCGCATCGGCAGCCGACGAATTGATGTGGGCCATGACGGCGTCCGGCAATTTCATGCCATAGGCTGCTATCGAGGCCAGCGCGTCGGCGCGGCTGCCGGTGTCGGGAACGGTCGGGCCGGAGGCGACCAAGGCCGGATTGTCGCCGGGGATATCGGAAACGACCAGAGAAACCACTTTGGCCGGCCAGGCGGCCGCGGCCAGCCGGCCGCCCTTGATGGTCGAGACATGCTTGCGAATGGTGTTCATGGCCGCGATCGGCGCGCCGGAAGCGAGCAGCGCCTCGTTGACGGCGATCTCGTCGGCCAATGTCAGGCCAGCGGCAGGCGATGGCAACAGCGCCGAGCCGCCGCCGGAGATCAGCGCCACGACCAGATCGTCAGCCGTCAGCCCCTGCACCTTTTCCAGCAGCCGCCGCGAGGCCTCAAGTCCGGCGGCGTCCGGCACCGGATGCGCCGCTTCGATGATCTCGATGCGCTCGCATTTGGCGCCATAGCCATAGCGGGTGACGACCAGCCCTTCGATCGGGCCGTCCCATACCTTCTCGAAGGCGGCAGCCATTTGCGCCGAGCCTTTGCCGGCGCCGATAACGATGGTGCGGCCTTTGGGCTTCGCCGGCAGATGATCCCGGATGGTTCTTTCCGGATCGGCAGCGGCAACGGCGGCGTCGAACATGGAGATGAGAAAGGATTTGGGGTCGAGTGCCATCGCTTGTCTTTATTCCGCTGAAGCAGGCGGCAAAGCAAAATCGGACCGTTCGAACCCAAGACATTCGCATATCGCCGCCACGACGACACCGTGATCCTCACGTTCGGGCAAACCAGAGACCGTAATCGCGCCAATGACACCGGCGCCCTTGACTGTAATGGGAAAGCCGCCGCCGGCCAGCACATAGTCGACGATGTCCAGCCCTTCGCCGATCTTGAAGGTACGGTCGGGGCGCTGCTGTTCCAGCACCAGGCGATAAGTGCTTTTGAGGTAACGCTTGACGACATTGATCTTGCGCCGCGCCCAATCCGGATTGGAGGCGTTCGAACCGGGCATCGCGGCATAGAACAGCGGCCGATCCCACAACCTGATGTCGACGATGATGGGCAGGTTGTCAGTCAGCGCCCGCTCGCGGATCGCCGCGCCGACCTTGAAGGCGACAGCCTCGTCGAAGGCCGGGAAGACCAGCGTCTCTTCCTGTTTCTGGATCAGAGCGATGTCGTCCGCAGCGGCCATTTTCTTTCTCCGAAATCGTCACACGTCGTGTGTACGACAAGTTCCGCTCGGTCAAGCTCCCGGCGCGGCGGCCCCCTCATCCGGCCGCTTCGCGGCCACCTTCTCCCCGTTGGGGAGAAGAGACGAGCGTCGACGCCGGCGCACCTTCTTCTCCCCTCGGGGAGAGGTCGGATTGTCCCGAATTGCCCTTCGCAATTCGGTTGGCAATCCGGGTGAGGGGGCTCACCCCCCGATCAGATCGCTCTTGGCCGGCCGCCCCGCAACATAGACCTCGCGCACCGCGCGATCGTCACCCAGCGTCTGCAGCAGGAACAGCTCTTCGGCCAACGTCTCCACAGTTTCCATCCGTAGCCGCATCGCAGGCGTGGCGCGGGCGTCGAGCACGGTGATGTCGGCGTCGGTGCATTCATCGAGCGTGCCGACCTTCTCCGCCACCGACAGCGCCTCGGCATTGCCGCGCGTCAGCTGCCAGAAGGACTGGAGCGGGTTCAGCTTCTCGCCATTCAGCGCGATCACCTTGTAGCCTTCGTCCATGGTGCGCAGCATCGAATAATTGGTGCCGCCGCCGACGTCCGTCGCAGCGGCGATCCTGAGCGGCTTGTCGCGGCGGCGAAAGCGCTGGTAGTCGAACAGGCCGGAGCCGAGGAACAGGTTGGAGGTCGGGCAGAACACCGCCACCGAGCCTGAGTCCGACAGCGCATCCGCCTCGCGTTCGCTGAGATGGATGCAGTGGCCGAACAGGCTCCTTTTGCCAAGCAGCCCGTACTGCTCGTAGACATCGGTATAGTCGCGCGCCTGCGGATAGAGCTGTTGCGTGAACGCGATTTCGGCGTGGTTTTCCGACAGATGCGTCTGCATGTGCAGATCGGGATGCTCGCGGCAGAGCGCGCCGGACATTTCCAGTTGCTCCGGCGACGAGGTAATGGCGAAGCGCGGCGTGATCGCATAGAGCTGTCGGCCCTTGCCGTGCCATTCCGCGATCAGCGCCTTGGTATCGTCATAGCCGGATTGCGGCGTGTCGAGCACGCCTGCCGGCGCATTTCGGTCCATCATCACCTTGCCGGCGATGTTGAGCATGTTGCGGTCATGCGACTCGGCGAAGAAGGCTTCAGCCGAGGCCTTGTGCACGGAACAATAGGCGGCGACCGTCGTCGTGCCGTGGCGCACCATTTCGTCCAGGAACAGCCGCGCGATGCGGCGGCCATGCTGCGCGTTGGCGAACTTGGTCTCTTCGGGAAAGGTGTAGGTGTTCAGCCAGTCGAGCAGTTCGGCGCCATAGGAAGCGATGACCTGCATCTGCGGAAAATGCACATGCGCGTCGATGAAGCCTGGCAGCAGCAGATGCGGCCGGTGGTCAATTTTCCTTACGCCCTCGCCGGCCTGTTTCTCGACTTGCGCATAGGCGCCGGCAGCGACGATCTTGCCGTCGCGGATCAACAAGCCGCCATCCTCCTCGTAGCGCCAGGCGGTATGGTCGTCTATTGCTTCGGGCCAGCGCAAAAAGCTCAGCGTGCGGCCGCGCAGAAGTGTGGAGGTCATGCTTATTTCCCTGCGCCTTCGAACCAGGCGACCAGCAGCGCCCGCTCCTTTTCGCTGATCTGGGTGATGTTGGCCGGCGGCATGGCGTGGCTGCGCCCGGCCTGCAGGTAGATTTCGCGGGCATGCTCGGCGATGCCGGCATCGGTGTCGAGCATCACGCCCTTCGGCGCATGGTAGATGCCTTCATAGACCGGCTCGGCCGCGTGGCACATCGAGCAGCGGCCAAGCACGGTGTCGCGCACGGCCGGGAAATGCGCCGAGGCGATGTAGACCTCCGCCGCGGCGGACGCCTTGGGCTCGCCGGTCAGCACTTTCGGCGCCGTCGACAGCCAGATGATGACCATGAACAGCACGGCGGCGGCCATCCAGGTCCAATGCGGATTGCCGGCACGCTTGTGTACGGTGTTGAAATAGTGCCGGATCAAGACGCCGATGATGAACACCAGCGAGGCGATGACCCAGTTGAACTGCGTCGCGAACGCCAGCGGATAGTGGTTCGACAGCATCAGGAACAGCACGGGCAGCGTCAGGTAGTTGTTGTGCAGCGAGCGCTGCTTGGCGATCTTGCCGTATTTCGGATCGGGCTTGCGGCCGGCGATGAGGTCGGCAACGACGATCTTCTGGTTTGGAATAATCACCATGAAGACGTTGGCCGACATGATCGTCGCGGTGATGGCGCCCAGATGCAGGAAGGCGGCGCGGCCGGTGAACAGATGCGTCAGACCCCAGGCGATGAACACCAGCACGCCGTAGAGCACCAGCATCAGGCCGGTGTCGCTCTTGCCGAGCGGTGAGCGGCAGAGGAGATCATAGACCACCCAACCGACGCCGATTGTGGCCATCGACAGCAGGATGCCGACCGGCACCGACATGGGCAGCACGTTGGGATCGATCAGGAACAGGTCGGCGCCGGCATAGTAGACCACGCACAGCATGGCGAAGCCGGACAGCCAGGTGGCGTAGGATTCCCATTTGAACCAGGTCAGATGCTCGGGCATCTCGGCCGGGGCCACCAGATATTTCTGGATGTGGTAGAAGCCGCCGCCATGCACCTGCCATTCCTCGCCGAAGGCGCCGACGGGCATGCCGGGGCGCTGGCGCAGGCCGAGATCGAGCGCGACGAAATAGAAGGACGAGCCGATCCAGGCGATGCCGGTGACGACGTGCAGCCAGCGCACGGCGAAACTCAGCCAGTCCCAGAAAATCGCGAAATCCATCATTTTGAAATCGTCCCTGCCGATCGGCTGACTTTACGGTGTGGGGCGCAAACGAAAAGAGGCGCGGTGTACGATGACTTTCAAAAAAAAATGGAAAATACTAGGTTGATCCCACGCAGCCGTTTGAGAGCCACGAAAATCTTATGGCCTATCTCGACAACATCGCCGTCTTCGTCCGTGTCGTCGAGCTTGGCAATCTGTCGGCGGCGGGTCGCGACATGCGTATTTCGCCCGCGGTCGCTTCCAACCGCATCAAGGAACTGGAAAAGCATCTCGGCGTGCGGCTGTTCAACCGCACAACCAGGCAATTGATGCCGACCGAGCATGGCAATGTCTTCTATTCCGGCGCCAAGCAGGTGCTGGAAGCGATCACCGAAGCGGAAGCGGCGGTCTCGGCGCTGTCAGGCCAGCCGCGCGGCACCATCCGGGTGACGGCGCCGCTTGGCCTCGGGCGCCGGCTGGTGGCCTCGGGCATTCCGGATTTCCACGACAAATACCCTGACATCGAGGTGCGGCTGAGGCTCTCGGATCACAATATCGATATCATGAAGGAAGGCATCGACGTCGCCTTCAAGCTCGGCATCATCGAGGATTCCAGCTTGCGAATGCGCGGCATCATGGAATGCGAGCGCGTGCTGGTCGCGGCGCCGAAATATCTCGAAGCGCGTGGCGAACCGATGGAGCCGCAGGAACTGATCGGCAAGAAGCATGACTGCCTGATGCTGCGCTATTCCGGAGCGCGCGAATATGTCTGGACGCTGCAGACGCCGTCCGGCCCGCAGAAATTCGAGGTGCATGGCCCCTACGACACCGACGATGGCGACGTGCTGACCGGCTGGGCGCTGTCGGGGCGCGGCATCATCAACAAGCCGCGCTTCGAGGTCGAACCGTTCATTCGCGACCGGCGGCTGCAGGTCATCCTGGCCAGCACGCCGCCGACGCCGGTGCAGTTCGCCGCCGTCTATCCGCACAAGAAGCTGCAGGACCCGAAGGTGCGGCTGCTGCTCGACTTCATGGCCGAGCGCTGCCAGCGGCTGATCAAGGACCTTCTGGCCGGCAAATAGGGCTGGCCGGCAAATAGGCTGGCCGGCACGTGATGGGCTGTTGGCCCAGTCGCAAGGGTTGCCTTACACGCAGGCGACCTTAGGTTTGCATGCTCCGCCTCGCGCCGACTGACGAGCAAACCACAATGCATCTCGCCGTTTCGCTCAACATTGCTTCCGGGCAGCCGCTCGCGTTCAGCGACCTCGCTAGCTTTGCCAAGCAGGCGGAAGCTGCCGGGCTGGACATGATTATCCTCGATGATTCCGCGCCGGACAGCGCCGGATCGAAGAGCCCTTTCGAGGCGACCACGTTGCTGGCGGCGCTGGCGACGGTGACGAGCAGGATCGGCCTCGTTGCCGCCGCATCGACGGTCGCCCACCAGCCCTACAATCTGGCGCGCCGTTTTGCTTCGCTCGACATCATCAGCCATGGCCGCGCCGGCTGGCACGCGACCATGGCGCAGGCGCCGCGCGACGCCGCCAATTTCAGCCGGCCGGATGGTTTTTCCGCCGCCGATTTCCGCCGCCGTTCCGAAGAATATATCGGCATCGTCCAGGGCTTGTGGCACGGCTGGGATGCGGATGCGCTGCTGTTCGACAAGGCCGGCGGCCGCTTCCATGACCCCGACAAGATGCATCTGCTCGACCACAAGGGCGCATTTTTCTCCGTGCGCGGGCCGCTCAATGTCGCGCGCTCGCCGCAGGACACGCCGGTGCTGGTGCTGTCCGGTCTGTCGGAGGCCGACCTGGACATCGCCGCCCGCACCGCCGATGTCATCCTGCTGGATGAGGTTAAGGACGCCAAGGCGAGCCACGACGATCTCAAGCGCCGCGTTGCCGCCTGCGGACGCGATCCGGATGCGGTCAAGCTGCTGCAGAACGTTGGCGCAGATATCGCTGCCGACACGCTCGAAGCGTCGTTCCGTTCGCAAAGCTGCGACGGGTTCAACATCGCAATACTGCCTTCGGCGATTGACGGTTTCGTCGGCCAGGTGCTGCCGGATCTGCAACGGCGAGGCCTTGTCCGCCAGGATGGCACGACATTGCGCTCGCATCTCGGACTTGCCGGAGGCGACCGATGACCCGCCAGATGAAACTCGGCGCCTTCCTGTGGGCGACCGGCCACCACATCGCCGCCTGGCGCCATCCCAAGGCGCATGTCACGGCGGGCATCGATATCGACCATTACATCCGGCTGGCGCGCACGGCGGAAGCGGCGAAGTTCGACATGGTGTTTTGCGAGGACGCCGCCGGCCTGCGCGAAGCCAATGTCGGCATCGCCAGCCAGACCTCGCGCTCGATCGGCTTCGAGCCGATTAGCCTGCTTTCCGCACTCGCCGTCCGGACCAGCCGCATCGGCCTCGTCTCGACGGCCTCGACCAGCTACAACGAGCCCTACGGCCTGGCGCGGACCTTCCTGTCGCTCGATCAGTTGAGCGGCGGCCGCGCCGGCTGGAATCTGGTCACGTCGGCGAGCCCCATCGAAGCCGCCAATTTCGGCGCGACAGGCCTCAAGCCCCATGCCGACCGCTATGAGCGGGCGCGTGAGTTCGCCGAAGTGGTCACTGGACTTTGGCAAGGCGGCAGCTTTCACGGCCATGACGGCCAGAGCTTTTCGGTACGCGACCCGCTCGACCTGCCGCGCTCGCCGCAGGGTGCGCCGGTCATGGTCCAGGCCGGCGCCTCGGATGTCGGCCGCGACCTCGCCGCCCGCACCGCCGATGTCGTGTTCACGGCCGCGCAAACCTTCGAGGAAGCGAAAGCCTTCTACCACGATCTCAAGGGGCGCATGGCGGCCTATGGGCGTGAGCCCGACGACATCAAGATCATGCCCGGCGTCGCGCCCGTGGTGGCGGCAACCGAGGCCGAAGCCCAGGAGAAACATGAGGAATTGCAGGAGCTGATTCCCGACGATGTCGGCGTCGCGCTGCTGTCCAGCTATCTCAGCATTTCGGACCTCTGGCGCTACCCGATCGACGGGCCGATGCCGGAACTGCCGGAGACTGAAGGCATGAAGAGCCGCCAGGCGCTGGTTGTCGAACAATCGCGCCGCGATGGGCTTTCGATCCGCCAGCTCGCCCGCCACTTCGCCGGCGCACGCGGCCATTGGCGCATCGTCGGCACGCCGGCGCAGGTCGCCGACGAATTACAGGCACGGTTCGAGGGCGGCGGCGCGGACGGTTTCAATATCATGCCGTCTTATTTCCCCGGCGAACTCGATGCCTTTTGCGACCTCGTGGTGCCGGAACTGCAGCGGCGCGGCCTGTTCCGTCGAGAATATCACGGCAGCACATTGCGCGAGCATCTGGGGCTGAAGCAGCCTGCCTGAGGTCGAGAGCTGTATACGTCATCGTTCGCGAAGTGGCCGCGACGCGGATGATTGCACAGAGGATCAGAAATTCTTGGCGAACTTCGGAAATCTGCGCTGGGCAAGCCGGTTTAGCTCGTCATGCCCGCCCTCGTATGACGTATAGCTTATTCTGGTTGTCCCGGATCGAAACTGAAAATCTCCCGACCATTTTCGGCCGGCCCATTCGACGTCTTCCCACTGGATAAATCGCGTCGTCATGAATGGCCGTCGAATTCCTACGCCTTCGGCGGTCCAGAAGACAACGCGCGCATAGAAGTACCAGATCCATCCACTCGAGCCGAGACCCAAGCCAATCAGCAATCCGTAAAGCCAGGGGAGCTGTTCGCTCCGCGTCTCATTGCGCCCGGCAATCACAACAATCGTAAAAAGCACCAGAAAATAGATGGTCGCGGCATGCGTAAACCATGTGGCGCGCAGCGTCCGCTCCCCGGCCTCTCGTCCGGCACGTGTTCGTGATCCTATTGCCCCGGCCGCAGAAACTGCCAAGGCAATTACAAAGCCTACGACCAGCTGTCTCAACCGACCGCCGCTTCATGTCTGGAGACATTGTGGAGGTTCACCGACGATGAAACCTTGACCAGTGCCGTCATGATCTCGGCAGCAGCAAGCGCCGCGATCACGGGCGGGCGCTTGTCTTTTACGGTATCGCCGCCGATCGGCGAGACGAGGCGGGCAAACTCTGCTTCTGAGCCATCCGCCGATTTCATGAACCAGTTCCTGAACGTCGCTTTCTTGGTCTTCGAGCCGATCATGCCGACATAGGCCGCGTCGTCACGCTTCAGCGCTTCGGCGACGATCAGGAAATCGAGCGCGTGGTCGTGGGTGAGGATGGCGAAGGCGGTGCCGGCGGGTGCTTTGCGTATCTCGGCCTCGGGCATCGGCGTCAGCCGGGTTTCGACGGTTTCCGGCATGCCTTCCAAGGCTTCGGCTCGCGTCTCGATAACGACGCCGTGCACGGGCAACAGCGCGATGGTCGACGCCAGGGCCTGGCCGACATGGCCGCCGCCGAAGATATAGACATGCGGCAGATGGGCTTCTTCGGCTTCCGCCGCCGTAACCAGTTCGGCTGCAAGCGCGGCATCGACGAGACGGATCAAGACTTCGACGCGCCCGCCACAGCACTGGCCGATCTCCGGCCCGAGCGGAACGTCGAGCGTGGCGCAGACTTCGTCGACCTCGATACGGGTACCCTTCCCCTTGGGAGGGGAGAAAAGCATCTGCCGGGCCTTGTCGATCGCCATGTACTCGAGCTGGCCGCCGCCGATGGTGCCGAAAATCGCTGCCTGCGAGACGAGCATGAACGCGCCCTTCTCGCGCGGCGTCGAGCCTTTGGTGCCGGCCACTTCGACCAGAGCAAGCCGGCCGGCGCTGGCCAGAAAAGCTCTGAGGCTTTGTACTTTCGAGTTCATGTTCCAGCTTCCCGAATGGGAAATATAGCGTTTTCAGGCCGGATTTGCACGTTCTGGCTCAATCAGGCCCGCCCTGCGGCCCTCAATCTCTCGATCGCCATCAGCACTCGTTCCGGCGTCGCCGGCGCATCGAGGCGCGGACAGATCGTATGGTCGGCCACACTGGCCACCGCGTCCGACAGCGCATGCAGCACCGACATGCCGAGCGGGAAGGGCGGCTCGCCAACCGCCTTGGAACGGTGCACCGTTGGCTCGTTGGCCTCCGGCCAGTCGGCCAGCGTGACGTTGAAGATCTTCGGCCGGTCGGAGGCGAGCGGGATCTTGTAGGTCGACGGCGCGTGGGTGCGCAGCCGGCCCTTGTCGTCCCACCACAGCTCCTCCGTCGTCAGCCAGCCCATGCCCTGGATGAAGCCGCCCTCGATCTGGCCAAGGTCGATGGCGCGGTTCAACGAACGGCCGGTTTCGTGCAAGATATCGGTGCGCTCGACCACATACTCGCCGGTCAGCGTGTCGACCGAGACTTCCGAACAGGAGGCGCCATAGGCGAAATAGTAGAACGGGCGGCCCTCGCCCTTGTCGCGGTTCCAGTGGATTTTCGGCGTCTTGTAAAAACCCGCCGCCGACAGCTGGATGCGCGCCATATAGGCTTGCTTGATGAGGTCGGCGAAGGCGATCTCCTGATTGCCGATGCGCACCCGGTTGGGCAGGAACAGCACCTGGTCGCGCGGCACCTGGTATTTTTCGGCGGCGAAATCGGTCAGCCGGTCCTTGATCTGGCGCGCGCCGTTCTGCGCCGCCATGCCGTTGAGGTCGGTGCCGGACGAGGCCGCGGTGGCCGAAGTGTTCGGCACCTTGCCGGTGGTCGTCGCGGTGATCTTGACCTGGTCGAGGTCGATCTGGAACTCCTCCGCCACCACCTGCGCCACCTTGACGTAAAGGCCTTGCCCCATCTCGGTGCCGCCATGGTTCAGATGCACCGAACCGTCGGTGTAGACATGGACCAAAGCGCCGGCCTGATTGTAGTGGGTGGCGGTGAACGAGATGCCGAACTTGACCGGCGTTAGCGCCAGCCCGCGCTTGATGAAGCGGCTGTTGGCGTTGAAGGCAGCGATGATGCGGCGGCGACTTGCATAGTCCGCGCTCGCCTCCAGTTCGGCGACGATGCGATGGATGATGTTGTCCTCGACCGTCTGGTGGTAGGGCGTGATGTTGCGGCCCCCCTCTTTATCACCACTGGTGCCATAGAAATTCTGCTTGCGGATCTCGAGCGGGTCCTTGCCGACGGCAAAGGCGACCTCGTCGATGACGCGTTCGGCGCCGACCATGCCTTGCGGTCCGCCGAAGCCACGAAAGGCTGTGTTCGAGACGGTGTTGGTGTAGAGCGGCGCCGACTGCGCATGCACAGCAGGCCAGAAATAGGTGTTGTCGCAGTGGAACAGCGCGCGGTCGGTGACCGGGCCTGAGAGGTCCGAGGAAAAGCCGCAGCGCGCTGCGAACATGAAGTCGACGCCAAGAATGTTGCCGTCGTCGTCGAAGCCGACCTCGTAGTCGACAAGGAAGTCGTGGCGCTTACCGGTGGCAATCATGTCGTCGTCACGGTCGGGCCGGATTTTGACCGCGCGATGGTGTTTCTTGGCGGCGATCGCGGCGAGGGCGGCAAACTGGTTGCCTTGCGTCTCCTTGCCGCCAAAGCCACCGCCCATGCGGCGGATTTCCACCGTGATAGCGTTGCTCGGCACGCCCAGCGCATGGCTGACCATATGCTGCACTTCGCTCGGATGCTGGGTCGAGGAATAAATGGTGACGTCCTGGTCCTCACCGGGAATGGCGACCGCGATATGGCCCTCGAGATAAAAATGCTCCTGGCCGCCAATGCGCATCTTGCCCGTCAGCCGGCGCGGCGCCGCTTTGATCGCGGCCGCGGCATCGCCGCGCTTCAAGGTCAGCGGCGGCGTGACCAGCTTGTCCTTGCGCGGGTCGAGGTCGCCAATATCGGTGACGAACGGCAATTGGCTGTATTCGACCTTGGCCAGTCGCGTGGCGCGGCGTGCCTCCTCGCGCGTCCTGGCAATGACGCAGAAGATCGGCTGGCCGTAAAACTGCACCTTGTCGTCGGCCAGCACCGGCTCGTCGTGGCGGCCGGTCGGTGAGATATCATTCTCGCCCGGAACATCCTTGGCCGTCAGCACGTCAACGACGCCCGGCGCGGCGCGCACCGCCGACAGGTCCATTTTGGTGATCGTCGCATGCGTCGCCGTGGACAGGCCGAGGCAGCCATGCAGCATGCCTGCCGGTTCCGGCAGATCGTCGATGTAAACGGCGGTGCCGCTGACATGCTTGTGCGCGGAATCATGGCGCTGGTCGGTGGCAACGCCGCCGGAAATCTTCTGCGCCTTGAGGTTGGGGGAAGCGTGCTTGTTCATCAGGCTGCCTCGTTGCGGGACACCTGGAACGGCGCCTTGCTGCCGCTGGTCTCGGCAAAGAAGCGCAGCAGCAGGTTCTTGGCCGCCAGCGCCCGGTATTCGGCCGAAGCCCGCATGTCCGTCAACGGCGTGAAATCCCCGGCATATTCAGACATCGCCGTTTCCACCGTCGCCTCCGTCCACGGCTTGCCGAGCAGCGCCTTTTCGACGCCGAAAGCCCGCTTCGGTGTCGCTGCCATGCCGCCATAGGCGATGCATATGTCAGCCACCGTGCCATCCTTGGCCAGGTCGAGGAAAAAGGCGCCGAGGGCCGCAGTGATGTCCTCGTCGCGGCGCTTGGTGATCTTGTAGACGGCAAACTTCGTGCCCTTGGCCGGCACAGGAACATGCACGGCCTCGACGAATTCGCCCGGCTGCCGGTCCTGCTTGCCATAGGCGATGAAGAAATCCTCGAGCGCGATGGTGCGCCGCTTCTTGCCACGGCGCAGCGTCAGCTGCGCGCCGAGTGCGATCAGAGGCGGCGGTGTGTCGCCGATCGGCGAGCCATTGGCGATGTTGCCGCCGATCGTGCCCATGTTGCGCACCTGTTCGCCGCCGATGCGGTCGAACAACGGCCCCAGTGCCGGGATACGCTTGGCCAGCGTCGCGAAGGCGTCAGTGTAGGTGACGCCGGCGCCGATAGTGATGACGTCATTGTCTTCGGAAATCGCGCACAGCCCGTCGAGATTGCCGATGAAAACCACCGGCGAAATATCGCGCATGTGCTTGGTCACCCACAGGCCGACATCGGTCGAACCGGCGACGACCGTGGTGCCCGGCTCCTTGTCCAGCACGGCAGCGAAATCGTCGGCATTGGCCGGCACCACCAGCCGCTGCCTGCCCGTGCCGATCTCCACGCGGGAGCCATCACGCATCGCTTCGAGTCTTGCCGTGATCGCCTTGCGCTCGGCCGCCAGCGGGTCCTTTGCCGCCTTGCCGTAGCTGGAGATGGCGCGCGCGGCGCGCATGATCGCCTCGTAGCCGGTGCAGCGGCAGAGATTGCCTTGCAGAGCCTTTTCGATCGCCGCATTCGACGGGTCCGGCGACTTCATCCACAGGCCGTAAAGCGACATGACAAAGCCCGGCGTGCAGAAGCCGCATTGCGAACCGTGGAAATCGACCATCGCCTGCTGCACCGGGTGCAGCTGGCCGGGCGCGCCGCGCAGATGCTCGACGGTCACGACATGGGTGCCGTCGAGCGAGCCGAGGAAACGGATGCAGGCATTGACGCTTTCATAGACCAGCTTGCCGGCCGAGAGTTTGCCGACCAGCACGGTGCAGGCGCCGCAATCGCCCTCGGCGCAGCCTTCCTTGGTGCCGCGCAGCGAGCGGTCGAGCCGCAGCCAGTCGAGCAAGGTCGCGTCTGGCGCCACCGATGGCAGCGCAACATCCCTGCCATTGAGGATGAAACGGATCTCGTTGCGTATGGTGATCTTGGCCATGCTTCAGCTCCCCCTGTAGGTCGAGTAGCCATAGGGAGAGATAAGCAGTGGCACATGATAGTGCACTGTTGCAGCCATGCCGAAGCGGATCGGCACGGTATCGAGGAAGGCCGGTTTCGGCAGGTTTGTTCCCTGGCCGCGCAGATAGTCGCCGGCCGCGAAGATCAGTTCGTACTCGCCGGTGCGAAATTCCGCGCCTGCCAGCAGCGGCGCATCGCAGCGTCCGTCGGCATTCGTAACAACGGTCTTCAGATGTGTCCGAGCCTCGCCGTCGAGGTGATAAAGCGCGATCGACAGGCCCGCCGCCGGCTTGCCGGTCGCGGTGTCGAGCACATGCGTCGTCAGACGTCCGCCATCGGCTTTCGACGTTTCTGCCACCGGCGCCTCCCATCTCGGTACAATTGAACAAAGCAATGAATTGTGCGCCAATTAAAGGCGATGCATAAGTCCCGGTCGAGCGGAGCGGCACAAAAACACTTTCAAAAATTTCGGGGGAATGCGCAGGCAGTCCTTTCGACTATCCTGATGACAACTTCCGGCAGCGTCCGGCAGGAGGGGCAATGCGTTACTCTAGAGACATGCGCGGCTACGGAGCCAATCCGCCGGATCCGAAATGGCCGGGCGGTGCGCATGTAGCCGTCCAATTCGTCGTCAACTACGAGGAAGGCGGCGAGAACTGCGTGCTGCACGGCGACAAGGCTTCGGAAGCCTTCCTGTCGGAGATCGTCGGCGCGGCGCCTTGGATCGGCCAGCGCCACTGGAATATGGAATCGATCTACGAATATGGCGCGCGGGCCGGCTTCTGGCGGCTGCTGCGCCTGTTCAGCGAGGCCGATGTGCCAGTGACCTGCTACGGCGTCGCCACAGCCCTTGCCCGTTCGCCCGACCAGGTCGCGGCGATGCAGGAGGCTGGCTGGGAAATGGCCTCGCACGGCCTGAAATGGATCGACTACCGCGACCACAGCGCCGAGGATGAGCGCCGCGACCTGGAAGCGGCGATCAAACTGCATTACGAGGTGACCGGGCAGCGCCCGACCGGCTGGTACACCGGCCGCACCTCGGTCAACACGGTGCGGCTGGTCGCCGAAGAAGGCGGTTTCGACTATGTGTCGGACACTTATGACGACGAACTGCCCTACTGGTTCGAGCACAGTGGCGGCACGCAACTCGTCATCCCCTACACGCTCGACGCCAACGACATGCGCTTCGCCACGCCGCAAGGCTTCAATTCGGGCGACCAGTTCTTTGCTTACCTCAAGGACAGTTTCGACACGCTCTATGCCGAGGGCAAAGCGGGCCGGCCGCGCATGATGAATATCGGCCTGCATTGCCGCCTCGTCGGACGTCCCGGCCGGGTGGCGGCGCTGAAGCGCTTCGTCGACTATGTCAAATCGCACGATAAGGTGTGGCTGGCACGGCGCATCGATATCGCCCGGCACTGGCAGGAGACCCATCCCTACAAGCCGGCGGCGCTCAAGCCGTCAAAGATGGAGTTCGAGACCTTCGTCCACACATTCGGCGGCGTGTTCGAACATTCGCCCTGGATTGCCGAGCGCGCCTATGAGCTGGAGCTCGGGCCTGCGCATGACAGCGCTGGCGGCCTGCACAATGCGCTCTGCCGCGTCTTCCGCGCCGCCAGCGAGAGCGAACGGCTCGGCGTGCTCAACGCCCATCCCGATCTCGCCGGCAAACTGGCCAAGGCGCGGCGGCTGACGGCGGAATCGACCCGCGAGCAGGCCTCGGCCGGCCTCGATGCGCTGACCGACAAGGAGCGCGAGCTGTTTTCCAAGCTCAACGCCGCTTACGTCACCACTTTCGGCTTCCCCTTCATCATCGCGGTGCGGGGCAAGGCCAAGGAGGAAATCCTCGCCGAGTTCGAGGCACGCATCGGCAACAGCCGTGGCGTCGAACTCGATACCGCCTGCAAACAGGTCGAGCGCATCGCGCTGCTCCGCCTGAAAGACATGCTCCCGCTCTAATACTGAGGGTCAGGACCCAATGGATATGATCAAGACTGACCAGAAAACCTATTATGCCCCGCATGGCGGCCATCCCGGCCAGAACGAACTTTTGACCGGCCGTGCGGTCTTCACCGAAGCCTATGCCGTCATCCCCAAAGGGGTGATGCAGGACATCGTCACCAGCCCCCTGCCGTTCTGGGACAAGACCAGGGCCTGGATTATCGCAAGGCCGCTGTCGGGCTTTGCCGAGACATTTTCACAGTACATAGTCGAGGTTTTGCCTGGCGGTGGCAGCGACCGGCCGGAGCCGGACGACGGCGCCGAGGGCGTGCTGTTCGTGGTCGAGGGCGAGTTGACCGTTTCGCTGGCCGGCAAGAAACACGCGCTTCAAGCCGGCGGCTTCGCCTTCCTGCCGCCGGCCAGCGGCTGGACGGTGCGCAACGAAGGTCGCGATGCCGTGCGCTTCCACTGGATCAGGAAGGCCTATGAGGCCGTCGACGGCATCGACGCGCCGGAGGCCTTGTTCAGCAGCGACCAGCAAGTGGCGCCGACGCCGATGGCCGGCACCGAGGGGCGCTGGGCGACGACGCGCTTCGTCGATCCGGCCGACATGCGCCATGACATGCATGTCACCATTGTCACGCTCGAACCCGGCGCCGTCATCCCGTTTGCCGAGACGCATGTGATGGAACACGGGCTCTATGTGCTGGAGGGCAAGGCAGTCTACCGTCTCAACCAGGACTGGGTCGAGGTCGAGGCCGGTGATTTCATGTGGCTGCGCGCCTTCTGCCCGCAGGCCTGCTACGCCGGCGGCCCCGGCAAATTCCGCTATCTGCTCTACAAGGACGTCAACCGGCACGCCAAGCTCGGCGGGGCGGGCATTGGCGGCCGCGGGCGGTGATCCGCATCACAGCACAGAAGCTGACCCGCGAAAGCTTTGCCGGCTTCGGCGATGTTATCGACATGGGCGGCGACAACCACTACCCGATCAATGGCGGCAAGGCAGAGCGCTACCACGATCTCGCCACGGCTGACGCCGCGGGACCGAATGCCCGCGTGCTGATCTCGATGGTGCGTGGCACGCCTTACGAACTGCCGCTGAAGCTGACCATGGTCGAGCGCCATCCGTTCGGCAGCCAGGCCTTCATCCCGCAGTCGCCGCGGCCGTTCCTGATCGTCGTCTGCCATGACGGCAAGGATGGTCCGGGCGAACCGCACGCGTTCATCACCGCGCCCGGCCAAGGCATCAACTATCCGCGCAATCTCTGGCACGGCGTGCTGACACCGCTCGGCGAAGCCCAGGATTTCGTCATTGTCGACCGTGGCGGCGATGGCTCCAACCTCGAAGAATTCCATTTTTCGCACCCCTACGAGATCCATCTCCCCGACGAGAATTGAGTAAAATGACCGACATATCGCTGATCGACCGCCTGCTCGACGTTATCGAGCACGACATTGTGCCGAAGACGGCTGACGGCGTTGCCCATGGCAACAAGCTGTTCGGCGCCGCGATCCTGCGGAAGGGCGACCATTCCCTGGTACTGGCCGAAACCAACAATGAGATGGAAAACCCGCTCTGGCATGGCGAAGTGCACTGCCTGAAGCGTTTTTATGAAATGCCCAGGGCCGCGCGTGTCGACACCAAGGATGCCATCTTCATCGCCACGCACGAGCCTTGCTCGCTCTGCCTGTCGGCGATCACCTGGACCGGCTTCGACAATTTCTACTACCTCTTCAGCCACGAAGATTCGCGCGACAGCTTTGCCATCCCGCACGATCTGAAGATCCTGAAAGAGGTCTTCACCCTCGACCCCGGCGGCTACAATGCCGAGAACGCCTATTGGAAGAGTTTTTCCATACGCAGGCTGGTGCGGGCTTTGCCCGAGGCCGAGCGCGGCCGGTTGGAGGCGCGCATCGGTAAGATCTCGGCGCGCTACGATGAACTGTCCGGCGCTTATCAGGACAGCAAGGCCGAGAACGATATCCCTCTGAACTGAGGTCGTGAGGCAGGCACTGGCCAGGTCGCATTTTTCGCTGCTCCAGTCGCGAATGGCGATTGAAAGTCGCGGGCTGGCGGGGCGTTATGCCAGCCCATGAAAACCGTCACCGAATTTCCCCGCCAGGTCGTCGAATTCCCCGACATGGGCATCGTCATGCCGGATGGCTGCCGGCTGTCGGCGCGGGTGTGGATGCCGGAGGATGCGGGCGATGATCCGGTGCCGGCGATCCTCGAGCATCTGCCCTACCGCAAGCGCGACGGCACCATCTTTCGCGATCAGCTGACGCATCCCTATTTCGCCGGCCATGGCTACGCCTCGATCCGCGTCGACATGCGCGGCAATGGCGATTCCGAAGGGCTGATGGACGACGAATATTCCGAGCAGGAATTGCAGGATGCCTGCGATGTCATCGCCTGGGCGGCAAGCCAGCCTTGGTGCAACGGCAGCGTCGGCATGATGGGCATCTCCTGGGGCGGCTTCAACTGCCTGCAGGTGGCGGCCAAACAGCCGCCGGCGCTGAAGGCTGTCATCAGCCTGTGTTCGACCGTCGACCGCTATGCCGACGACATCCATTACAAGGGCGGCTGCCTGCTGACCGAGAATTTCGGCTGGGCTTCGACCATGCTGTCCTACTCGTCGCGGCCACCGGATCCGCTGATTGCCGGCGACAACCGCTGGCGCGATCTGTGGCTGACACGGCTGGAGAACCAGTCTTTCCTTTTGCCGCTCTGGCTCAGCCATCAGCATCGCGACGCCTACTGGAAACGCGGTTCGATCTGCGAGGATTTTTCCGCTGTCAAAGCGGCAGTGCTGTCGATCGGCGGCTGGCATGACGGCTACCGCAACACGATCTCGCACCTGGTCACCAACATCCAGGCGCCGGTGAAGGGCATTGTCGGGCCGTGGATCCACAAATACCCGCACTATGCCGGACCAAAACCCGCCATCGGCTTCCTGCAGGAAGCGCTGCGCTGGTGGGACCGCTGGCTGAAGGGCGTAGACACCGGCGTCGAGGCCGACCCGGACTACCGCGCCTATGTGATGGACAGTGTGCGGCCGTCGCGCTGGCACCCCGCGCGGCCGGGCCGCTGGGTCGCCGAACAGGAATGGCCGTCACCCAACATCAAGGTCGAGGCGATCGAACTCATCGCTGCCGGCGCCCAGCCCGCGATCGTCGCTTCGCCGCAAAGCTGCGGGCTCGCCGGCGGCGAATATTTTCCCTTCACCTTTGGTCCGGAACTGCCGGGCGACCAGCGCCCCGACGACGCACTGTCGGTCTGTTTCGACCAGCCACCGCTCGCTGAAGCCATCGACATCGTCGGCGCGCCGGAGCTTCTCATCCGGGTATCGTCGGATCGGCCACAGGCAAACATTGCGGTACGGCTGTGCGACGTGCATCCCGACGGCGCCTCGGAGCTGATCTCCTACGGCGTGCTCAACCTGACGCATCGCAACTCGCACGAATCCCCGGAAGCATTAGTGCCCGACGAGACCGTTTCGGCGCGCGTTATCCTCGACCAATGCGCCTACCGCGTTCCGGCCGGACACCGCCTGCGCATCGCAGTGTCCAACGCCTACTGGCCGATGATCTGGCCGTCGCCCGAGCCGGTGCGGCTCGACCTTTCGGCGGCGACGCTGAGGCTGCCGTTGCGCCCATTGGCAAAAGGCAACGAGGTCTCATTCCAGGCCCCTGAAGGCGCTACGCCCTGGGCAACCGGGACTGTCCGGGCGGCGAATTCCGAGCGCCATGTCGGTCGCGACGAGAAGACCGGCATCGTCACGCTGTCGATCACGGACGATTTCGGCGCGGTGCGCGACCTCGCGCATGGGCTGGCCAATGGCAGCATTGCCCGCGAGACGTGGGCGATCCACCCCGACGACCCGCTGTCGGCCTCGGGCAAAACCCACTGGACGCAGACCCTGTCGCGAAAGGGATGGTCGGTGCGCACCGAGACATCGGCCGAAATGCGCTGCGATGCGCAAAACTTCATCGTCAACGCCAGAATTGAAGCCTATGAGGGCGGAACGCTGGTTTTCGAGCGCGATTTCGAAGAGACGATCCCGCGCGCGCTACTCTGAGCGCAAATCCGACTGGTCCAGTTGCGACGTGCGATTTACGCCACGGCATGTCGCATTCGGTCTTGCTTACGGCTTTGCCTTCCGGTCAATATCCCTTTGGTAACAACAAACAAAAAAACGACCACAAGGTCGAACCAACAGAGTGAGGAACTCAAATGTCTAACGAACTCGAATATCTGAGCCGGCGCGTTGCGTCCGGCAAGCTGAGCCGTCGCGATTTTCTCGGCCGGGCGGCAGCGCTCGGCGTGGCCGCGCCCTTCGCCAACTCACTGCTCTCAAGCGCTGCGCGCGCGGCAGGTCCGGTCAAGGGCGGCACGCTGAAGGCCGGTCTGGTCGGCGGCCAGTCCACTGACAGCCTCGATCCGGCACTGATGATGACCCAGGTGCCGTTCGCCTTCGCCAAGATGTGGGGCGAAATGATCGTCGAGCTTTCTCCGGAAGGCAAACTCGAGAACCGCATTGCCGAGGAGATCGGTGCGTCGGATGACGCCAAGACCTGGACACTGAAAATCCGTGACGGTGTCGAGTTCCACAATGGCAAGACGGTGACCGCCGAGGACGTGGCTGCCACGCTCGAGCGTCATTCGGACGAGAAGTCGAAGTCCGGCGCGCTGGGCTACATGAAGGGCATCGAGACGATCAAGGCCAGCGGCAAGGAAGTCGTGCTGACGCTGAAGGAAGCCAATGCCGACCTTCCCTACCTGCTCAGCGACTATCATTTGATCGTCCAGCCCAATGGCGGCAAAGACAAGGCCGATGCCGGCATCTCGGCCGGCCCCTACAAGATCACCACCAACGAGCCGGGCGTGCGCCATGGCGGTGAGCGCTTCGCCAACTACTGGCAAGGCGACAAGATGGGCCATGCTGACCAGGTCGAGGTTATCGTCATCAACGACGCGACGGCGCGCACGGCGGCCTTGCAGGGCGGCCAGGTGAACATGATCAACCGCGTCGAGCCGAAGATCGTCGACCTGATCAAGCGTCTGCCCGGCGTCACCATCCGCAACCACGCCGGCCCCGGCCACTACGTCTTCATCATGCACTGCAACACGGCGCCCTTCGACAACAACGATCTGCGCATGGCGCTGAAGCTGGCGATCGATCGCGAGGAGATGCTGGACAAGATCCTGCGCGGCTATGGTTCGCTCGGCAACGATTTCCCGATCAATTCGGCCTACCCGTTGTTTTCCGACGATATCGAGCAGCGCAAATACGATCCCGACAAGGCCAAGTTCCACTTCAAGAAGTCGGGCCATGACGGCGCCATCCTGCTGCGCACATCGGACGTCGCCTTCCCGGGCGCCGTCGATGCGGCGCAGCTCTATCAGCAGAGCGCGGCCAAGGCCGGCATCACGCTGGAGATCAAGCGCGAACCCGGCGATGGCTACTGGTCGGAAGTCTGGAACAAGCAGCCCTTCTCCGCCTCCTACTGGGGGGGTCGCTCGACGCAGGACCAGATGTACTCGACCGCCTATCTGTCGACGGCCGAGTGGAACGACACGCGTTTCCTGCGTCCGGATTTTGACAAGATGGTGCTGGCGGCACGCGGCGAGCTCGACGAGGCCAAGCGCAAAGCTATGTATCGAGACATGGCGATGCTCGTCCGCGACGAAGGCGGTCTCATCCTGCCGATGTTCAATCAGTTCATCGACGCGACGGGCGCCAAGGTCGCCGGTTGGGTGGACGATCCGCATCAGGAGCTGATGAACGGATACGCTCTGGCCAAGTGCTGGCTCGAAGCCTGAGCCGGCCTTGCGGATATGTCCTCACCCATCCTGAAACTAATTGCCCAGCGCATTGCGCTGGGCATCGTTCTCCTGTTGGCCGTTTCGGTCCTGATCTTCGCCGGCACCCAGATCCTGCCCGGCGATGTTGCACAAGCCATTCTCGGACAATCTGCGACGCCGGTATCGCTCGCCAATCTGCGCGAGCAGCTGGGTCTCAACGACCCGGCCTATCTCAGATATTTCCGCTGGCTCGGCGGCGTCGTGACCGGCGATCTCGGCACCGCGATGTCGAGCGGCCAGGATATTGCAACGTCGATCAGCGGACGGTTGTGGAACACGCTGTTCCTCGCTTTCTGGGCGGCGGTCGTCGCCGTGCCGCTGGCGATCATCCTCGGCCTGATCGCGGTGCGTTATCGCAATGGCTGGGTCGACAAGCTGATCTCGGGGCTGGCGCTCGCCTCGACGTCGTTTCCCGAATTCTTCATCGGCTATGTGCTCGTCTATTTCTTCGCCGTGAAGTGGCAGATCTTTCCCGGCATCTCCACCGTCTATGAGGGGATGCCGTTCCTCGAACGCATGCAGGCGATCGCGTTGCCGGCGACGGCTCTGACGCTGGTGGTGCTTGCCCACATGATGCGCATGACGCGCGCTGCGATCCTCAATGTCATGCAGTCGGCCTATGTCGAGACGGCGGAGCTGAAAGGCCTGTCGGCGTTCAATGTCATTCGCAGGCATGCCTTTCCCAACGCCATCGCGCCGATCATCAACGTCGTCATGCTCAACCTCGCCTACCTGATCGTCGGCGTCGTGGTGGTCGAAGTGATCTTCGTCTATCCGGGCATGGGGCAATATCTCGTCGACCACGTCACCAAGCGCGACGTGCCCGTCGTGCAGGCGGTCGGCCTGATCTTTGCCGCCGTCTACATCAGCCTGAACATCATTGCGGACATTGCGGCAATCGTCGCCAATCCGCGTCTCAGACATCCGAAATAGGGGGCGGGTATGCTCGATATCAAACGCATCCCGATCCCCGCGCTGATCGGCATCGTGCTGACGTCACTGTTCGTGCTGGCGGCGATCTTCGCGCCCTTCATCGCGCCACACGGCAATGGCGAAATCATCGGTGACGTCTGGGAACCGATGTCATCCGCACATTGGCTCGGCACCGACAATCTCGGCCGTGACCTGCTGTCGCGCATGATCTACGGCGCCCGCATCACGCTGTTCATCGCCGTGCTGGCCACCGCGCTGTCGTTCTCGCTCGGCGCCATACTCGGCTTTTCGGCGGCGGTTTTCGGCGGCTGGTACGACACGCTGCTGTCGCGGCTTGTCGATCTCCTGATGTCGATCCCGACGCTGATCATGGGCCTCGTCGTGCTTTCGGTGCTGCCGACCAATCTGGTGACGCTGATCCTGGTGATGGGCATTCTCGACTCGACCCGCGTCTATCGCCTGTCGCGAGCGGTGGCCGTCGACATCAACGTCATGGACTATGTCGAGGCCGCCAAATTGCGCGGCGAAGGCAGCGGCTGGATCATCTTCCGCGAGATCCTGCCCAATGCCCTGTCGCCGCTGGTCTCCGAACTCGGCCTGCGCTTCATCTATGCCGTGCTGTTCCTGTCGACGCTGTCCTTCCTCGGCCTTGGCGTGCAGCCGCCGGATGCCGACTGGGGCGGCATGGTCAAGGAAAACAAGGATGGCATCGTCTTCGGTATTGGTGCTGCCCTCATTCCGGCAGCGGCGATCGCGATGCTGGCGATTTCGGTCAATCTGGTCGCCGACTGGGTGCTCAACCGCACGACAAGCCTGAAGGGAGGACGCGGGTGATGGCTGACCAGCAGAAGAAATCCGTGCTGCTCGACATCCGCAACCTGCGTATCGAGGCAACGGTGTACCCGCCCGGCGAGCCGCCGAAGAACATCGTGCTCGTCCACGACGTGTCGCTGACGCTCGAAAAGGGCAAGGTGCTCGGCCTGATCGGCGAGTCCGGCGCCGGCAAGTCGACCATCGGCCTGTCGTCGATGGGCTATGGCCGCGGCGGCGTGCGCATCACCGGCGGCGAGGTCATCCTCAACGGCCGCGATATCCTCAAGGGCGGCAAGGAGGGTTTCCGCAAGCTGCGCGGCCGCGAGGTCTGCTATGTCGCGCAATCGGCGGCTGCCGCCTTCAACCCGGCGCACAAGCTTATGGACCAGGTGGTGGAAGCCACGCTGCTGCACGGCACGGCGACACGGGCCGAGGCCGAAAAACGCGCCGTCGCGCTGTTCAAGAAGCTCAGCCTGCCGAACCCCGAAACCATCGGCGAACGCTTCCCGCACCAGGTCTCCGGCGGCCAGCTGCAGCGGGTCATGACGGCGATGGCGCTGTGTTCCGAACCCGATCTGATCGTTTTCGACGAACCGACCACGGCGCTCGACGTGACGACGCAGATCGACGTGCTGGCGGCGATCAAGGACGCCATCCGCGATACCCATGTGGCGGCGCTCTACATCACCCACGACCTTGCCGTCGTTGCCCAGGTGTCGGACGAGATCATGGTGCTGCGCCATGGCCGGCTGGTCGAATGGGGCGGCACCCGCCAGATCATCAAGGAACCACGCCAGGAATACACCAATGCGCTGGTGTCGGTGCACGAGATCGAGCACCACGAGCAGAAGCCCGGCACGACCCCGTTCCTGTCGGTCAAGAACGTCACCGCCGCCTATGGCCGCAGCCATATCAAGGTGTTGAAGAACGTCTCCGTCGACATCTATCCGGGCCAGACGCTGGCCGTGGTCGGCGAGTCCGGCTCCGGCAAGTCGACGCTGGCGCGCGCCATCACCGGGCTTTTGCCACCCGAAGAGGGAACCGTCACCTTCGACGGGCGGCCGCTGGCCAACCGGCTTGCCGACCGGCCGAAGGAGGATCTGCGGCAGTTGCAGATGATCTACCAGATGGCCGACGTGGCGATGAACCCGCGCCAGACGGTCGGCACCATCATCGGCCGGCCGCTCGAATTCTATTTCGGCATACGCGGCCGCGAACGTGACAAGCGCGTCGCCGAACTGCTCGACAAGATCGAGATGGGCAAGGGCTTTTCCGACCGCTACCCGGCCGAGCTCTCCGGCGGCCAGAAGCAGCGCGTCTGCATCGCCCGCTCGCTCGCTGCCAAGCCGAAGCTGATCATCTGCGACGAGGTGACCTCGGCGCTCGACCCGCTGGTGGCAAACGGCATCCTCAAACTGCTGCTCGAGCTGCAGAAGGAGGAAAACGTCGCCTATCTGTTCATCACCCATGACCTGGCGACCGTGAAGTCGATCGCCGATTCGATCGCGGTGATGTATCGCGGCGAGGTGGTGCGCTATGGCGCCAAGAGCAAGGTGCTGACACCGCCCTTCGACGCCTATACCGACCTGCTCCTGTCCTCCGTTCCGGAGATGGAGATCGGCTGGCTGGAGAAGGCGATCAAGGGACGGCGCATGGCGAGCGCGGGCAACTAGCCCGGGGATAAACACTGCCGCCGTCATCCGGCTGCAATGCTGAACGAAAAAGATCGGCGCGAGCGGACACGGCTCGCGCGGCTGAACGCCTAGCATTCAGCTGACGCTAACAAACGCCGCGTGCCCGAAACGGCACACGGCGTCCTGATTTCAAACTGCCAACTTCATAGAGCCGGCCATGGCGCTCAAGACCAAGCTTCTCCTCATCGTCCTCGATGGCGTGCCCTACCGGAACTGGCGCCGGCTGATGGGCAATCTCGAGGGCTGGGTGCAGTCGGGCGAGGCGCAGGTATGGAAGATGCGCTCGGTGCTGCCGTCGACCTCGGCCTGCTGCTATGCCTCGATCCACACCGGGGTTTCGCCGCAAGTGCACGGCATTCTCTCAAACGAGAACCGCTTCCTTGTCACACAACCGGATATCTTCTCCG
The DNA here is from genome assembly GCF_013520985.1 of Mesorhizobium neociceri. GTDB lineage: Bacteria > Pseudomonadota > Alphaproteobacteria > Rhizobiales > Rhizobiaceae > Mesorhizobium > Mesorhizobium neociceri. The sequence goes on from NZ_JACDTY010000002.1 coordinate 660,674, forward strand.
AGGTCAGCAAGGCCGGCGGCAAGACCGGCGCGGTGACGCACTCCTACTGGTCGGAATTCTTCCGCTCCTATCCGTTCGACCTGGTCGAGGACATGGAGTTCGATGAGCCGGACGGGCCGATCACGCATGGCCGCTTCCACACCATGACCGGCTACAATTTGCGCAACCAGATGACACCGAGCGATGTCGACCTGTTTGCGACGCTGACCATGCTGACCAGGCGCCACGGCATCGATTACGGCATCCTGCACACCTGCACGCTGGATTCGATGGGCCACCGTTTCGGCCACGACTGCCACGAGATGGACCATGCCGTCTACGCGATGGACGGCATGCTGGCCGCCTTCCTGCCAGTCTGGCGGCAAGCCGGCTATGAGGTGATCGTTACCGCAGATCACGGCCAGACCGACCGTGGCCATCATGGCGGCCACGACGACGAAATGCAGGATTTCGCACTGTATTATTTCGGGTCAGGCAAAGGGCCGGAGGCCGACACGCCGCTCGACCAGCTGCAGCTGGCCCCGACGGTGCTGAAGCGGCTGGGCGTGGCGGTGCCGGAGACGATGAAGGCGAAGCCGTTTTTGGATTGATGTGAGTGCAGAGCCCTTACCTTCTCCCCTTGTGGGAGAAGGTGGCCTCGCGAAGCGAGGTCGGATGAGGGGTGTTTCAGGGAACGCCAACGCCTCATTTCGCTGGAACACCCCTCATCCGTCTCGGCGCTGCGCGCCGATCCACCTTCTCCCACAAGGGGAGAAGGGAAAAAGGCGCACCACTGGCAACACTCACCTTCTTCGGTTAGCTTCGCCAAAATTCCTTGGCGGAAGGATGAACCTTTTTGGACCGATCGGCGACAGAGCAGACAGGAGCCAGGCGGCTCGACCGGCCATGACGGCAGCGACAGAGACTGATCGCGCGCTTGTCGACCGGGTCGCGAAGGGCGACCGTGCCGCTGTTCGGCTGCTGTTCATGCGTCATCACGCGCGGGTCTACCGCTTTGTGGTGCGCCAGACGGGATCGGAAATGATGGCCGACGATATCGCAAACGAGGTTTTTCTTGAGCTGTGGCGCCAGGCGCCCGGCTTCGAAGGGCGCTCGGAAGTCTCGACATGGCTGCTCGGCATCGCCCGCTTCAAGGCGCTGTCGATGCTGCGCAAAAAAAAGGAAGACTGGATCGACGACGACGATGCGGCGCAGGTTCCCGACAGCGCCGACACACCGGAAGTCGCCACCATGAAGGAAGACAAAGGCGCCGCCTTGCGCCGCTTCGTCGATGCCTTGCCGGAAGAACACCGCTCAGTGATCGACCTTGCCTATTACCATGGACAGTCGGTGACAGAGATCGGCGAGGTGCTCAACATCCCGGTCGCCACCGTCAAGACCCGAATGTTCTACGCCCGCAAGAAACTCGGCGAAGCTCTCAAGGCCGCCGGTTACGACAGGGGGTGGCCATGAGTGCCGCTGACAAGATGTCGCGCCGCGACGAAATGGAAACGCTGCTGCCGTTCTACCTGAACGGCTCGCTGGAGGGCTCCGACCTCGAAGCCGTCGAGGAATGGCTGGCCACCGATCCGGCCGCGATGGCCGCGCTTGGCGAGGCCGAGGCTGAATTCTCCGGCACGACTGCCGCCAACGAGGCGATCCGGCCGCCGGCCGATGCGCTCAGCCGCTTTGCCAAGGCGCTCGACGCCGAGGCCGGGCCGGTGCGCGCGCCGGCGGGCCGTTCCTGGCTGGCGCAGGCGCTCGGCCGTTTCACGGCGATGCCGGCCACCGTCGGCTGGGCGGCAGCCGCTGTCTTGCTGGCGCTGGTGGTGGTGCAGTCCTATGTGCACACCGGCGGCAAGGGCAATGATTTCGAGATTGCCGGGGCCGAGGACGATCTGGCTAAACTGCCGTTCGCGCTGGTCAAGTTCAAGCCGGACGCGAAGATGTCCGACATCGCCGTCTTCCTCGACCAGAACGGATTGAAGATCGCCGGTGGGCCGACCGCCTCGGGTGTCTTCCGCATTGCCATCCCGGCCAAGACCGGAGCAGACTACACCAAGCTCGTCGGCCTTATTGCCGCCCAGCCTTTCGCGGAGACTGTGATCGAGGGAAGGAAACCGGTTGATGGCGGCTAAGGCGGTCCTTCGATTTGCGGCATTCCTTGCGGCGGCGATGACAATCGCCGCCGTGCCCGCGTCCGCCCAGACCAACGACCCCAATACCGGCCGCACAAAAGTCGACTGCACAGACGCGGCCGGTGCGGCGGCTGCCGACTGCCCCAAGGACGACAGTGGTGCAAATAGCGGAGCGGGCGGTGGCCAGGGCGCCGTTGTCCTTCCGGCCTTGATCGTCGATCTGTTTCCCAATCCGCCTGCATCGGCGGCGCCCGTGCCGACGCCACGGCCGTCAGCGCCGCCTGCCGATACGCAGGCCGGACCACCGGCCGGCGGGCCGATCGTTTCGCCGACCGATCTTGTCGCGACTGAACCGCGTCGCGCCGTCGCCGGCGATTTCGTGCCTGACGAGGTGCTGGTGACTGTCGATGGCGACGCCGGCGCCGTCCAGCAGATCGCCGCCTCCTTCGGCCTTGAAGTGCGCTCGCAGCGCCAGTCGCGGCTGCTCGGCACCACTTTGGTGCGCTTCGGCATTCCCGACGGCCGCCCGGTCGGCACCGTGCTGGCGCAACTGGCCGCCGACGGCCGCACCCAGCGCCGCGAGCCCAACCATCTCTATTCGCTGCAGCAGGCGGCCGGCATCGTCAATTATGCCTTCGAGCGCATCCAGCTCGACAACAAAAAGGCCAGCGGCGAAAACGTGCGCATCGCCGTCATCGACACCGGCATTGACGACACCAATCCGGCGCTGGCCGGCGTCATTGCCGACCAGTTCGACGCCATGCCCAACGTGCCGATCGAAAAGCGCGACCACGGCACCTCGGTCGACGGGCTGATCGCCGGCGTCGGCGCGCTCGAAGGCATGGCGCCCGGCGCCCGGATCTATCACGCCCGCGCCTTCGAGGACGGCAGGTCGACCATGGACGTCATCCTGTCGGCGCTCGACTGGGCAGCGGACCAGAATGTCAGCATCATCAATATGAGCTTTGTCGGCCCCAAGAACGAGCTGCTCGCCACCGCCTGCCGCAATGCGCGCGGGCTGGGCATCATTCTGGTTGCGGCGGCCGGCAACAACGGGCCGAAGGCGCCATATGGTTACCCCGCCGCCTATGACGGCGTCATCGCGGTCACGGCCACGGACGCCAAGGACGGGCTGATGCAGCAAGCCAATCGCGGCGCCTATGTCTTCATCTCCGCGCCCGGCGTCGAGATGGTGGCGCCAAGCGGCGCCGGCTCGGACGTGGTCACCGGCACCTCGTTTGCCGCCGCGATCGTCAGCGGCGCCATCGCCAACCTGATCCACGCCGCGCCCGAACGCTCGGCCGACGACATCGGGAAGGCGCTGGCGGAGACGGCCAGGGATCTCGGCCCGAAAGGGCGCGACAATGATTTCGGCTATGGGCTGCTGGACACCAAGGCGGCGGAAGCTGCGAAGGAGTAGCCGCGCTGGCTCAAGTCTCGGTTTGCCGAGGACGTACCAGAAAATAGATTGCCACGATGTGCGTGATCATCAGCAGCGGTACATAGATGACCGGGATCGCGTAGGTGCCGCCCAGCCACTCCGCGTGCGCGGGAAGGTCGACCTGTATGGCATGGTAATAGTCGACGACGATGTCGACAGTTCCCACGAGATTGAAGGCGACGACGAACAGCCCGAAGAGCGGCCTTATTCTCAATGTGAGAAGCGCCAGCATGGCCAGCACGCCGGTAGCGAAGTCGCCGTATGCGGCGAACACGGCGAAGCCGGCGGGCAAGTTGGGACTTACGACACCCGGAAGGATGAAGACCAGCCCGAAGAAGCGGAAGCTGTGTAAAGTTGCAATGGCACGATGCGCCGCGACCCGGTCCATCGACCTGAGCCACGGCAGAATGTACGCACTGAGGCAAAGCAGCCACGCGACATAGCCTAGAACGAGATGAATTTGGAACAGGACTTCCGTCGACATTTGGCCTCCCATCAACAGTTGGTTCACACGGCCTCGAACACCGCGGTCAGGACGCCGAGCCGGCCTTGCATGAGATTTCGTCCCAGGTTGGTCGAAAGCTCAGCGAAGTCCGGCCCCATCACCACGCCGAGATTTGGTGAAGGCGGCGGCCCGGATGCGCGCAGTTGCGCGAACCAGGCCTTGGCGGTCTCGGTGTCATCTTGCCATGCCAGCACGCGGAAGCCGGCCGGTTCGATCGTCTCGCCCGTCGCTTCGGCTGTGAGGAGGAAGCTCGTCGCCGGCGTTCGCGCCCAAGGCAGCGGATAGTGCGGCTCACCAATGACCGAGACGACGTCGAAGGTGGCAAACCTGCCGCCAGGCTTCAGCACGCGCCGGATCTCGCTGTAGAGCCGCGCCCGGTCGGAAATGTTCATCGCCACATGCTGCAGCAGCACGACGTCGAAACGGCCATCATCGAATGGTAGCCCCAGCGCGCTGGCAATCTGAAATGACAGCTGCCCGCTCTGTCCCGTCCGCTCGGTCAGATAGCGCGCGGCATCCACGAAAGGCTCGCTGAGGTCGACGCCGGTAACCAAGCAGCCATGGGTCGCAGCCAGAAAGCGCGCCGGCCCGCCGACGCCCGAACCGACGTCCAGAACCGACATGCCGGCCGCGATCCCCGCCAATTGGGCAAGCTCGGCGGTGGCAGCAAGTCCACGGGTGTGAAACTGGTCGACGGCACCCAATTGCTGGGGCGTGAGAAGCTGATCCTCCGGGCCGAGGGCAGCCAGTACCGTCTTCAGCCGCTCGGTCAGGCCAGTCGCGCGATAATGGTCGCGCACGCCATCAAGTTCATCGGTCATTGCAATATATCTCCTGGGCAAGATGTCTCCTAGCTTGCAGCTCTTACCTAAGCCCGCTTCCATAATTCGACCATCCGCTGTAATCAGAACAACCTATGAAGCAGCACTACACAATCCGGCACGGCGCCCTGGAGGGCGTGGAGGTGTTCCTGGCTGTCGCCAGGCGCCGCAACTTCCGCCGCGCCGCCGCCGATCTCGGTGTGACGCCGTCCGCGGTGAGCCAGGCGGTGCGCACGCTGGAAGCCCGCATGGGTGCGGCGCTGTTCGCCCGCACGACGCGGAGCGTCGGTCTGACCGAGGCCGGCCAGCGCTTCCTCGACCGCGCCGGCCCTGCCTTCGAGGAGATCGTCGCGGCCGGCGAGGCCGCGCGCGACGTCGGCCAACGGCCGACGGGGCTGCTGCGCCTATCGGTGCCCCGTTCCGTCGTGCCCTTGATCCTGGAGCCGATGATCGCGTCGTTCTGCCGGGCCTACCCGGAGATCGAACTGGAGATTGCCGCGAGCGACGAGATGGTCGATCTGGCGACCGGCGGCTTCGATGCCGGCATTCGCTTGGGCCAGTTCATCGCGTCCGACATGGTCGCGGTGCGACTTACGCCATCGTTCTCGTTTGTAGTTGTCGGCAGCCCCGACTATCTCGAGCGCCACGGCTGTCCCGAGCGTGTCGACGACTTGCGCCACCACGCCTGCTTGCGCTTGCGCCGCTCGAACGGCGCCATTGCGCCCTGGTCTTTCGCCGACGGCAACGAGGCGGTCGAGGCGATGGTCACAGGCCCGCTGATCGCGCACGACTATCCGACGTTGCTGGGGGCCGCTATGCAGGGCGTCGGGCTGGCGCAGACGCCTCGACCCGTCGCTGAAGGTTCGATCGCCGAGGGAAAACTCAAGCCGGTGCTGAAGGGTTTGGCCGCCGCGACGCCAGGCGTCTTCCTCTATCATCCCGGCAAGCGCCAGGTCCTGCCGAAACTGCGCGCTTTCATCGATCACCTCAAATCTGCGGGTTGAGGCAATGAATGGGTAGAAAGCGGCGGAAGCGGCGAAGAAGTGAGTAGTCTGACGGGGAAGATCACGGACGGAACCAAACCGCCAGAGGCTGAGTTTTTCTTCTAAATGAAGGAGAGCGAAATGCAGATACAAGGCGTTTATGCGGCCCTGACAACCAAGGATATGAAACGGGCTGAACAGTTTTATTCGATCCTGTTCGGGCGTGGGCCGGACGATCGTCCGATGGACAATCTCATCCAATGGCGCGACGTTGCTGGGGCCAACGTTCAACTCTTTCGCGACGAGACCAACGCCGGTCACGGCCGCTGCACTATTGTCGTTCCGCAAATGTCCGTTGCCCGGCAGGAACTCGCACGGGCGGGCTTGTCGATTGGGGACGAGAAGGCCGGCGAATTCGGGAAGATTGCACAGCTTAACGATCCCGATGGCAACCTGATCACCTTGGCGGAACCTCCTCAAAGTAGATTCCACTGATCGTCAGAGGGCCGGGCCTAACCGAACAGGGCTCCCATCATGGAAGCGCGACAGCCGGAAGCGGTTGAGGTCGTGCCCGGTCTCATTTCCCTGGATCATGTCGGCCACCACGCGGCCGACGCCAGGCCCGATGCCGAAGCCGTGACCACTCATTCCCGTCGCGACGAAAAGACCGCCGATTGCCCGTACCTGATCCACGACGGGGACGACGTCGGGCATGGCGTCGATCATGCCACCCCAGCCGACTTTTAAGCGAACGGTTTCGAACTTTGGAAAAAGCTGTTTGAAATTGCGTCCTATCGAACGCAGACGGGCCGGCTCAGGGGCCGGGTTGAGCACTCGCATTCTCTCGAAAGGACTTATGGAATCCGGTGCCCAATCGCGCGGCGTCGACCATGCATCGGGGTAGCCTGAGGGCGCGAGCGGGAAATAGCGTGTTCCCAGCGGATTGTCCCTGAGGGCGGCAAGATATTTGGTGGCGTGCCGGAACGCGTCAGGTCCCAGGTAATGCAGATGGCTACCGCCCGCGGCGAGCGTGTAGCCGCCATCCTGCCGGCGCCTGAAAGCGATGCGTTCGTCAGTCGCCGCACCTGCATAGATTTCAGGCAGGGGTTCCGTTGCGGCTACGGTTACCCTGACGCTGAGTTGGGGGATGGAGACGCCGTGTCTGCGCAAGAACAGGGATGACCAGGCGCCGCCCGCAACCAATACGCTAGAGGCCTCGATATACCCCGCCTCGGTCCACACCCCTGTGACCCTGCCGGCCGAGATCTTGAGGGTTCGCGCTGCGCAATTCTCTACGATTTTGACGCCTTTTCGGACGGCAAGCCGGGCAAGCGCCGGCACCGCCAGCCAAGGCTCCGCACGCATGTCGGAGGGCGTCGTCATCGCGCCCTTGAATTTGCGCGACATGCCTTTGATGAGTTTCGCCGTTTCGCCACTGTCCAGGAGGCGCGTGTCGAGCGCATGGATGGCAGCGATCTTCATGAACGCTTCGAAGCCGGCCATGTCCTTGTCGGACCTCGCCAGGTAGGTCACGCCTGTCTGGTTCAGCCCGATATCTTCGCCGCATTCCTCAGCCAGTTGCCGCCACAGGTGAATAGCCTCGATGACAATGGGCAACTCGTCGGCGTCGCGTCCCTGCTTTCTGATCCAGCCCCAGTTTCGCGAGGACTGTTCGGCCGCAACGCGTCCTTTCTCCAAGAGCGTCACCGGAATGTTGCGCTGCGCCAGGAAAAGCGCCGTCGTTACGCCAATAACACCGCCGCCAACGATCACCACCTCCGAAGTCTTCGGCGGCGGGCCAGGATGCTGGATTGGATCCGCTTCGGAGAACGGGAATGTAGGCAAGTGGCGCACCTGTGGGCTGGTCGATGGCTCTGGCTGACTGGTTGCCACCCTCCAAAAGCCAAAGCAAGGGCAGGTGCAGGCAGACCGTTGTCCCACGACGGCAAAGCTTTGAACCTTCATAAGGCCGCCTATGCAGGCGCCCCCGCCACCGAGCCCCTGACGACCAGGTCGACCGGCCACACCTCGCCGCGGGCGCCCTCTTCCAGGACGGAAATGCGCGCCGCCAGCCGCTCGCCGACGGGCGCGCCGGCAAGGCGGATGGACGAACGCGCCGTCGACGGCGGCACCAGCGACAGGTCGCCAGGAATGGTCACGCCGAGGTCGCGCACGGCGCGCACAACCCGGCGCTCCTCACCAGCGCAGACTTTTGGAACGTCAGAGACGCTCAATTGCCAGGATGTTGTAAGGCTCGTTGGCGCAAGCGAGAGCATCCGCAGAAGATTTCATCGGGAAAAGCTAAGTCTCGTAGTAGTGAAGCTCGAGCAGCAGGCATCCGGTATGCGACCGGAACGGACCGTGATAGACGCCAGGCGGCCGGCAGGCGTAGGTGTTGGGGGCAAAACTCAGTAATGGCTCATCCGCCGCATATCCGCCGACAATGAGATCTCCCGATACCAGATAGACCTCTTCCCAGTACTCATGCACGAACGGCACCGTCGTATAGGCGCCAGGCGCAAACCGCAGCAGTCGCGTGCGGTGTCCCGTCTTGCCTGCTTCGTCGAGCCGGCCGGCAAGAATCTTCTGCTCGATGCCAGGCGGATAGCCCGGCGGCACATGCCAGCTCTCGCCCGTCATGTCGATGGTGTGGAATTCCTTGTGCTCCTTGCGGATCGGCATGGAAACCTCAAGCCGCAACGAGCGCGCCATGGTCGACCTCGTCTTCCAGCGAATAGCTGTCCAGCATGTGGTCGACGAGCTGTGTACAGCGGTCCCAGTCGAACGTGCGGTAGCTGTGCCCCTTTGTCACAAAGCTAGCGCCGGCATAGAACAGCTCGTACTGCGAATGGCGCGAGGCGAATTCAGAGCCAACCGCATCCCAGGCCAACTTGAAGAACTTCACACGGCCTTCCGACGAACAGACCGGCGATTGCTGCGTTCTTTCAATAATGCCGCGCAACTCCGGATCGGCGAAATCCTGGACGGAGGACGGCAGCATAATCAGGCCACCGCCCGCCAGCTCGCGCAAGGCGAGTATCACCTTGGCGTAGAGTTCCTGCGTCAACACCTGGGCCGAATAGAGCGTATGGGCGTCGGGCACGAAATAGGCGCCGTGCATGTGGCCCTTCACCTCCATGGCGTGCACCAGCGCGTCGACCATGGTGTTCTGCGCAGCCAGCGTGCCCAACGTCTCGCGCACCTGCGGAAAGTTGATAACGCCGTTGGTCTCGGCGATACGCCGGGCGATGCCGACGAGGAAGCGCATCTTCACCATCAGGCGGACCTGCGCCTGGTAATTCTGGAGGACATGCGCCGGCGTGGCATGGAACTGCCGCTGGCACATGGCGATATCCTGATGAACGAAGATGCGTTCCCAGGGAACTTTTACGTCGTCGAAGTAGAGCACCGCGTCGTTTTCATCAAAGCGGCTGGCGAGTGGATTGTCGAAGACGCTGGCGGCGCTCTGCTCGTAGGATTTGCGCGACAGGATCTTCAGGCCGGCGACATTCATCGGCACGGCGAAGGACACAGCATAGGGCTCGTCGCCTTCGCGGAGCGGCTGGATGCAGGTGACGAACACCTCGTTTGCCATGATGCCGCCGGTCGCCAGCATCTTGGCGCCGCGGATCGTCAGGCCTGCTGCGTCCTGGTCGACGACGCCGGCGGTGAGGAAGCGGTCCTGCTGCTCACCCGCGGACTTCGAGCGGTCGGCCTGCGGATTGAGGATGGCGTAGGTGAGATAGAGTTCGTTGTCCCGGGCGTAGCGGTAATAATCGGCAAGTGCTGAGGCTCGCGCCTTGTCATAGGCCTCGAAGACGTCGATCCCCGTGAACATGCCGGAAATGCAGGAGGCGACATGGTCTGGGGCGCGGCCAAGAAAGCCGTAATGAAGCTCCGTCCAGGCCTCCAGCGCCTTGCGCCGTTCGACGAGCTCGGCATGGCTGCGCGGCAACTGCCAGATGCGATTGGCCCGCTGCCCGCCGCTTTCGGGAACTTCAAAGGTCATCAACGCCCGGTTATCCGCCCTCGCCTGGAAGTCGTAGAGCGTGCCGACCGACCGGATCGTCCGGCGGAAGGCTGGATGCGCGGTGACGTCGCCGGCCGTCTGGCCATCGATATAGACTTGCCGGCCATCTCTCAGCATCTCGATGTGCTGTGCCCCAGTCTTGATCATCTTCCCCTCCAAGGTCAGTAGTGCCAAGAAATCAGTAGTGAATGTCGAGCGGCCAAAGCGGCGCCGCGAACTCCGTTGGCTGCAGTGACGCGTAGCGGCCCTTGCCGAAAACGAGCGGTTGCCGGTCGGCGAAGGACCGAAAGTGCTTCACCTTGGCGATGAACAGCACGTGGTCGCCGGCTTCGTGCGTAGCCCACGGCTCGCAGTCGAACAGCGCCGCCGCGCCGGGCAGTTCCGGGGCGCCAGAGCGGCTTTGCTCGAACCGCATCCCCTCCCACTTGTTGGAAAGCGGCCTGGCGAAGCGGTTGGAAATGTCCCTCTGGTTTTCCGAGAGGACGTTGACCGTGTAACTGGCCGCCTTCTGCCAGAGCGGTAAGCCGGCTGAACGACGGTCGATGCTGAACAGGACGAGTGGTGGATCGAGAGAAAGCGAGTTGAACGAACTCATCGTCATACCGAGCCGCTCGCCATCGGCCACACAGGTGACGACGCAAACGCCGGTTGGAAACTGTCCAAGCGCCTGCCTGAACGCGCGCATGTCGAAAGCCGTCTCGATGTTCATGCCCGACCCCTCTCGGCACCGATCTGCTATGTCGTCGAAATCAATTCACCCAATCCGTGGCCGCACTTCCCTGTCCGTTGTCGACTGGTTTCTATCCCCTGTGGCCGCCGACCTGCCCGCGGCTGCCGAAGCCTGCACTCCAGCTACCCGCAACCGGCAGCCGCAAGGCAACGAGCGTCCGCGCCAGATGCTCAGCGACGGCTGCCGACGCCTGCTCGGGCTGCCCGCGGCGTATGCCCTCGACGATCGCGGCATGCTCGGCGAGCACGCTGTCGCCGCGCCCGCCAGACATCATGATGGCGTGCACGCCCATCCGCAACTGGCGGTCCCGCAGGCTCTCATAGAAGTCGGCGAGCACCGGATTGCCGGCGGCGCGTACGATCGCGCGATGAAACTCCCGGTCGCATTCGATGAATGCAACGGGATCGTTCCGCACCTCTACCTGTCGGGCGAGCAGCCTGTCGAGTTCGGCCGCAAGCATGTCGCCGAAGGCGGTTGCTTGCCCTGCGCACCACTCCTCCACCAAGCTGCGGGCCTGCATGACCGCATCGATCTCCGCCTCGGTGATGGGCGGAACATAGGCGCCCTTCTTTGGCACGATCTGCAGGAGGCCATCGGCCTCAAGTCGCAATAGTGCTTCGCGCACCGGCGTCCGCGACGTTCCTGTCTCGCGGCAGACCTCCGCCTCCGTAAGGAACGTGCCCTCGCGGCTGGGCAAGGTCAGCACATGCTGCTTCAGCCAGCGGTAGACCACGTCCTGCGCAGCATCGGCGCGCTGGCCTAAGGCAGGGCGTTGCGATTGAAGGTGTTTTGTCATACACAGGATGTATACATGTTGTCTATGATATCTTCAAGCTAATTTTCGATCTGGCTGCGCCGAGCGCAACGTCAAGAATTGGCGCGACCGCGACCATGCACCATGGTCATCCGCGATGTCTGGCGCAAAGCTGCCACTCGCGTAGTGGACGACAGACGGCCGCCTGGGTCGAACTTTGGTCGCTACCTGCTGTTGGTCTTGGTCTAAACCGGCGCGCCCGCCACCGAGCCCCTGACCACCAGGTCGACCGGCCAGACCTCGCCGCGGGCGCCCTCTTCCAGGCCAGAAATGCGCGCCGCCAGCCGCTCGGCGACGCGGGCACCGGCAAGGCGGATCGACGAACGCGTCGTCGACAAGGGCACGGAAAAATTCTCCGGCTTCAGCCATGGGAAGACGTCGTCATGAGCAATCAGCGACAGGTCGCCCGGAATGGTCAGGCCGAGGTCGCGCACCGCGCGTACGACGCCGAGCGACATGATCAGGCTGGAGCAGGCGATTGCGGTTGGCGGTTCGCTCTGTTCGAGCAGGCGCCGGGCGGCGCGATAGCCGTTCTCCTCGGTCATCGTCACCGAGCAGACATGGCGCTCGCCGAGCGTCAGGCCGCTGGCGGCAAGCGCGCGGCGCATGCCGCGCTCACGATGGATGGCGAAGGTCTCGCGGTCGTCGCCATTGATGAGCGCGAGGCGCCGGTGGCCGAGCTGGACCAGCAGCCGGGCCGCCTCGTGGAAGGCGCCCTCATTGTCGATGTCGGTGAACGGGTAGTCGAAATCGAAGCCGTCGCTGCGGCCATGGACGATGAAGGGAATGCCCAGCGTGTTGACCAGCGCCACCCGCCGGTCGGCCGGCCGCGGCGAGGATATGTAGACCGCGTCGACCTGTCGGTTGGCGACGATGCGGCGATAGGTGGTCTCCTGGTCGTCGGCATCTGCCGGCGACAGAACGAGGTCGAGTTCGTGCGAGCGGGCATAGTCGCCCAGACCGGAGAGGAATTCGACGAAATGCGGATCGATGTCGACCGACGCGCCGGTCGGCAGGACATAGCCGATCATGCCGGTCTTGCCGGTCGCCAGCCGGCGCGCGCTCGGGTTGGGCCGGTAGCCGTGGCGCTTGGCGGCATCCACCACGCGCCGGCGGGTTTCCTCGTTGACCTCCGGATAGCCGTTGAGCGCACGGCTTACCGTTGTCTGCGACAGAGCCAGCATATGGGAGAGCTGCTTCAGGTTCACTGGGAGGCCTCCAAGCCTCAAAGCGCTTCTAATTTTGAATCCACGCGGCCGCCACGACGGGCGCCGCCGAGCCATCGACCATACGCACTGGTCTGGCCAGTTTGAAGCATAATATGCTGCTGCACCGCCAAAAAACTATGCTGCAATGCACTTTATCAAGTGTTGCAGCACGAAATTAAATCGATTAGCCTACTACCCTCTTGACTTCCGTTGGATTCAATGGCGAGATCAAAAGGACCAAAGCGCTTTGGAAGACTCTTTCGAAAGGTTGCGGTTCCTTTCCGAGTGAGTCACAGTCCTGCGGCGTCGGCGGACGGAATGGAGGTTCCGTCCGGGTGTATGTGACCACTGGGAGGAATACCGATGAAGAAGATGCTTCTGCTTGGCGCAGCGTTTACCACGCTGGCCTTGACCCTGCCGGCGCAAGCCGAACTGAAGTTCAAGCCGGGCGAGGACCCGCGCTTCAACTGGGCCAACTACGAAGAGCTGAAAAAGGTCGATCTCAAGGGCGAGACGCTGACAATCTTCGGGCCATGGCGCGGCGAGGACGAGGGCCTCATCCGCACGGTTCTCGAATATTTCCAGGAAGCCACCGGCGCCGAGATCAAATACTCCTCGTCGGAGAATTACGAACAGCAGATCGTCATCGACACCCAGGCCGGCAGCCCGCCCAACATCGCCGTGCTGCCGCAGCCGGGCCTGATCCAGGACCTGGCCTCCAAGGGCCTGCTGACGCCACTGGGCGACGACACCGCCAAATGGGTCAAGGACAATTACGGCGCCGGCCAGTCATGGGTCGATCTCGGCACCTTCAAGGACAAGGACGGCAAGCCGGGCTTCTTCGCCTTCCCCTACAAGGCTGACGTGAAATCGCTGGTCTGGTATTCGCCGGACAATTTCGAGGAAGCCGGCTACAAGGTTCCCAAGACCCAGGAAGAGCTTGCCGATCTCGAGAAGAAGATCATCGCCGACGGCGGCACGCCGTGGTGCATTGGCCTCGGCTCGGGCGGCGCCACCGGCTGGCCGGCGACCGACTGGGTCGAAGACATCATGCTGCGCACCCAGGCGCCCGACGTCTACGACAAGTGGGTGAAGAACGAGATTCCGTTCAACGATCCGGCGGTGGTCAACGCCATCGACATCTTCGGCAAGATCGCCACCGACGACAAGATGGTCGACGGCGGCGCCAAGGCGGTTGCCGCGACCGACTTCCGCGACAGCCCGAAGGGCCTCTTCTCGGTGCCGCCGAAATGCTACCTGCACCATCAGGCGTCGTTCATCCCGACCTTCTTCCCGGAAGGCACCAAGGTGGGTCAGGACGCCGACTTCTTCTACTACCCGCCCTATGCCTCGAAGCCCGAGCTTGGCACGCCCGTGCTCGGCGCTGGTACGCTCGCCATGATCACCAAGGATTCGAAGGGCGCTCGCGCCTTCATCGAATTCCTGAAGATGCCGCTGGCGCATGAGATCTGGATGGCTCAGGGCGGCTTCGTGACGCCGTTCAAGTCGGTCAACAAGGATGCCTATGCCAGTGACGCGCTGCGCAAGCAGGGCGATATCCTGGCCAACGCCTCGACCTTCCGCTTCGACGGCTCGGACCTGATGCCGGGCAAGATCGGCGCCGGCGCCTTCTGGACCGGCATGATCGATCTGGTCGGCGGCAAGTCGGCCCAGGATGTCGCCACCGACATTCAGAAGAGCTGGGACGCGATCAAGTAATCAGCGGGCCAAGCAATCAGCGGCGAGTCAGCAGCCGCTCAGGCTGCAGTTTTTAGGACGTCCTCCACAGACTGGATCCGGGCCTTGTTGGCCCGGATCCGACCGGCGCCGTATGCCGGACCGATTTGCGTTCGTTCGTTCCGAATAACTTAAATCGGCGCATTGCCACATCGCCAGGGCTGTTCAAGGCCCGGCCGATCATGCGCAGGGAGAGGGACCCATGGCTGCTCAGATTCTATCGGCCATTTTTGTCATCATCATCGGCGTCGGCGGCTGCGTCGCCTATTTCTGGGGCGCCAACAAGCTGGTCGACCTGATATTCCCGTCGCGCGGGGTTTCCGGCACGGCGGCCATCGACAATTTGCGCCGGCAAGGGCTGGTGCGTCCGTGGCTGTTCGTCGGCCCGGCGATGATCATCCTCACCGTCTATCTGATCTACCCGGTGGTGGCGACGCTCTGGCTGTCCTTCCTCGATCGCGGTGGCCAGCACTTTGTCGGCTTCGCCAACTATGAATGGGCGTTCGGCGATCGCGAGTTCCGCAGCTCGATCCTCAACAACATCATCTGGCTGGCGGTGGTGCCGGCAGCGTGCACCTTCCTCGGGCTGATCATCGCCGTGCTCACCGACAAGATCTGGTGGGGCACGATCGCCAAGAGCCTGATTTTCCTGCCGCTGGCGATCTCCTTCGTCGGCGCCAGCGTGATCTGGAAATTCATCTACGAATATCGCGGCGAGGGCCAGACGCAGATCGGCCTGCTCAACGCCATCATCCAGTATTTCGGCGGCCAGCCGCAGGTCTGGATATCGCTGCCGTTCTGGAACAGTTTTTTCCTGATGATCATCCTGATCTGGATCCAGACCGGCTTTGCCATGGTCATCCTGTCTTCGGCGCTGCGCGGTATCCCTGAAGAGACACTCGAAGCCGCCGTCATCGACGGCGCCAATCCGTTCCAGATCTTCTGGAAGATCATGGTGCCGCAGATCTGGGGCACGATTGCCGTGGTGTGGACGACGATCACCATCCTGGTGCTGAAAGTGTTCGACATCGTGCTGACCATGACCAATGGCCAATGGAACAGTCAGGTGCTGGCCAATCTGATGTTTGACTGGATGTTCCGCGGCGGCGGTGATTTCGGCCGCGGCGCGACCATCGCCATCATCATCATGATCGCGGTCATCCCGATCATGGTCTGGAACATTCGCCAGGCGAACAAAGAGACGGGAGGACATTGAGATGGCCGTCGCGACCGGAAAATCCTTTGCCAGCCGTTTCGGCGTCCACATCGCCGTGCTCGTCTTCGTCGCCATCTGGACCGTGCCGACGCTCGGCATCCTGGTCTCGTCGCTACGCGACAAGGACCAGATCATCGCCTCGGGATGGTGGAACTCGTTCTCCAGCTCCACCCAGACCGAAGCCGGCCGGTTGCCGCCGGCCTCGGCGCAGGTCGAGAAGGACGGCAAGTTCGTGCTTGCCGGCAACATCTTCGGCGACGCTGCCGCCCGCAACATCAGCGCCTTCGGCGTCAAGTCGGCGGCACCGACGCAATATCCGGCCGGCACGACGGCCGATCTCGGCGACGGCATCACCTTGCAGCTCAATGCCGACGGGACTTTCGTCATGTCGTCGCCGAAAGCCTTTGAGGGCGACCGTGGCCAGCGCGTCTATTATGCCTCGTCGGCGCCGCCGAAATTTACCACCGACAATTACAACACCGTGCTGTTTTCGGAAGGCATCGGCCGCTCGTTCATGAACTCGCTGACCGTTACCATTCCGGCGACCGTCATCCCGATCCTGATCGCGGCTTTCGCCGCCTATGCACTGGCCTGGATGCGCTTTCCCGGCCGCGCGCTGCTGATCGCCGTCATTATCGGCCTGCTGGTCGTGCCGCTGCAGATGTCGCTGATCCCGTTGCTCAAACTCTACAACGGCGTCGGCACTTTCTTCGGCGTTCCGTCGAAAACCTATCTCGGCATCTGGCTGGCGCATACCGGCTTCGGCTTGCCCTTCGCCATCTACCTCCTGCGCAGCTACATTGCCGGCCTGCCGCGAGAGATCATGGAATCGGCGCGTATCGACGGCGCCAGCGATTTCGAGATCTTCGTCAAGATCGTGCTGCCGCTGTCGTTCCCGGTGCTGGCTTCCTTCGCCATCTTCCAGTTCCTGTGGGTGTGGAACGATTTGTTGGTGGCGATGGTTTTCCTCGGTACCGAGGGCGATCAGATCGTGCTGACCGCCAAGCTCAATGCGCTGCTCGGTTCGCGCGGCGGCGACTGGGAGATCCTGACGACATCGGCCTTCGTGACCATCATCGTGCCGCTGATCGTGTTCTTCTCGCTGCAGCGCTATTTCGTCCGCGGGCTGCTGGCCGGCTCGGTCAAAGGAGGTTGAGACTTATGCAATCCGCTTTGAAGGCGACCTCGAAACCCGATCTCGCCGTCGATCGCGACTGGTGGCGGGGCGCGGTGATCTATCAGATCTATCCGCGCTCCTACCAGGACTCCAATGGCGATGGCATCGGCGACCTCAAGGGCATCATCCGCAGGCTGCCCTACATCGCTTCGCTTGGTGTCGATGCCATCTGGATTTCGCCCTTCTTCAAGTCGCCGATGAAGGATTTCGGCTACGATGTCTCGGACTATTGCGACGTCGACCCGATGTTCGGCACGCTTGCCGATTTCGATGCGCTGGTGGCGGAGGCCCATCACCTCGGCCTCAAGGTGATGATCGACGAGGTGCTGTCGCACACCGCCGACATCCATCCATGGTTCAAGGAGAGCCGTGCCAACCGCAGCAATCCGAAGGCCGACTGGTATGTCTGGGCCGACGCCCGGCCCGACGGCACGCCGCCCAACAACTGGCTGTCTATTTTCGGCGGCTCGGCCTGGCAGTGGGACGCCAGCCGCCAGCAATATTATCTGCACAATTTCCTGTCCGAACAGCCGGACCTCAACTTCCACAATCTGGAAGTCCAGGACGCGCTGCTCGACGTCACCCGCTTCTGGCTGGAGCGCGGCGTCGACGGCTTCCGCCTCGACACCATCAATTTCTACTTCCACAGCCAGGGCCTGGAGAACAATCCGCCGCTGCCGCCGGAAGAGCGCAACGACCAGACCGCACCAGCCGTCAACCCCTACAACTACCAGGACCATATCTACGACAAGAGCCGCCCGGAGAACCTTGCCTTCCTCGAACGGTTCCGGGCGCTGCTCGACGAATATCCGGCGACCGCCGCCGTCGGCGAAGTCGGCGATTCGCAGCGCGGGCTGGAAGTGGTCGCCGCCTACACGGCCGGCGGCAAGCGCGTCCACATGTGCTATTCCTTCGATTTCCTGGCGCCGGAAAAGATCAGCGCCGCCAAGGTGCGCCAGGTGCTGGAAGCCTTCGGCAAGGTCGCCAGCGACGGCTGGTCATGCTGGGCCTTCTCCAACCACGACGTGATGCGCCCGGCTTCGCGCTGGGCCGCCGATGAGACCGATCCGGCCGCCTATCTCAAGGTGATCTCGGCGCTGCTGATGTCGCTGCGCGGCTCGGTCTGCCTCTATCAGGGCGAGGAACTTGGGTTGGGCGAAGCCGAGCTTAAGTTCGAGGATCTGCAGGACCCGTACGGCATCCGCTTCTGGCCCGAATTCAAGGGCCGCGACGGCTGCCGCACGCCGATGGTGTGGGATGCCACCGCCAGCAATGCCGGCTTTTCGACGGCCAAGCCCTGGCTGCCGGTGCCCGGCAAGCATTTGTCGCAAGCGGTCAATGTTCAGCAGGGCGACGCCGCCTCGCTGCTCGAGCACTATCGGCGCTTTCTCGGCTTCCGCCGCCAGCATCCGGCGCTGGCCAAAGGCGACATCGAGTTCATCGAAAGCGAGGGCGACACCGTCGCCTTCACCCGCCGTGAGGGCAATGAGCAGATCGTCTGCGTCTTCAATCTGGCCAGCAGGCCGGCCGAGGTCAATCTCGGCGGCCAGGCGCTGCAGCCCTTGGCCGGGCACGGTTTTTCGGGACAATCCGGCACTGGCTCCATCCGCCTCGGCGGCTACGGCGCCTGGTTCGGGCGTACCGACTGAGTTTTGACGAAACTGAATTTCTTGAGGAAATCTCTAGGGAAATCACTGGGAGGAAATCATGGCCGATGTCACGCTGAGACAAGTGAAGAAATCATACGGCAATCTACACATTCTCCACGGCATCGACCTCGACATAACGTCGGGCGAGTTCATCGTCTTTGTCGGTCCGTCGGGCTGCGGCAAGTCAACCTTGCTGAGGTCCATCGCCGGGCTTGAGGAAATCACGTTTGGCGAACTGAAGATCGCCGGCGAGGTGGTCAACGATGTACCGCCTTCGAAGCGCGGCATCGCCATGGTGTTCCAGTCCTACGCGCTCTATCCGCACATGACCGTCTACGACAACATGGCGTTCTCGATGAAGATCGGCAAGGAAAGCAAGGCCGAGATCGACAAAAGGGTACGGCAGGCAGCGGAGATCCTGCAGCTGACCAAATATCTCGACCGTCTGCCCAAGGCGATGTCGGGCGGCCAGCGCCAGCGCGTCGCCATCGGCCGCGCCATCGTGCGCAACCCGAAAGTGTTCCTGTTCGACGAGCCGCTGTCGAACCTCGACGCCGCGCTGCGCGTCGCCACCCGCATCGAGATCGCCAAGCTGAAGGAATCGATGCCCAACACGACGATGATCTACGTCACCCACGACCAGGTCGAAGCGATGACGTTGGCCGACCGCATCGTCGTGCTGAAGGACGGCCATATCGAGCAGGTCGGCACGCCGATGGACCTCTACAAGAAGCCCGGCAATCTGTTCGTTGCCCAGTTCATCGGCTCGCCGGCCATGAACATCCTGCCGGCGACGATCGACAAGACCGGCGATCCGACCATCGTCAGCCATGTCGGCGGCCGCAAGGCGACGGTGCCGATCGCGACGCCGGCGTCCGCCAAGGGTGCGGCGGTCAGCTTCGGCGTTCGGCCGGAGGATCTGTCGGTCGCCACCGGCGCGGAATATCTGTTCGAGGGGGTGGTGGACTATGTCGAGCAGCTCGGCGAGGTCCAGCTTGTCTATGTCGATATCGGCCGCGCCGACCTGCCTCTGGTGACCAAGCTGCCCGGCAATGTCGAGGTCAAGCGCGGGGCAAAGCTGCGGCTGACCGCGGATGCCGGCGACCTTCACATCTTCGACGCCGACGGACACTCCTTCTCGCTCAAACCCCTGGAAGTGAAGGCGGCCTGAGAGTCGGCTCGTCGTATCGGCATGAAAAAAGAGCGGCGGGCCTGGCCCGCCGCTCTTTTTTGGAAACGTCGGCTGTTAGCGGTTGCCGAACAAGTCCCGGTTGCTGCCTTGCGGGGCGGACTTCTGCACGTCGCCCGACGAGTTCAACAGCTTGTAGACCGGCGAACCGGTGTTCGGTACCGACGACGTCCGGGTGTTGTCGACGTTGACAGTCGCCTGGTTGTCGACGGCGCTTGAGCCGACATTGTCGTTGCGGGCATAAGCACTGCCGGCGGCAATCAAAAGCGCAGCGGCAGCAAGAGCAATCTTCTTCATTTCAAGTCTCCTGAGTTTCATCATGCGGCAAAGCGGCTGGTGATCCGCCGCTCTGCGTTTTGTTCAATATCGGCCTGGATCGTTTTCCGAAAAACTCGGGGATCAGACCCTAAATCGCCTGTTAGCGATTGCCGAAGAGGTTACGGTCGGAACCCGGGGCCGGCGCCTGACCAGCCGACGAATCCGACTTCACGATCGCGGCAGTATGGCCGCTGTCGGTCGACGTAACCGCAGGCTGGTTCGCACCATTGGAACTGTAATTGTCGCTACCAGCGAAGGCGCTGCCGGTGATGGCCAAAACGGCGGCGGCAGTGAGGATGATCTTTTTCATTTTTAGTACTCCAGTTTGTCTGCCCGTCTAGCGGCGTGTCCTGGGAGGATTTCGCGTCGTTCGGACAGCCTCGATGTGGGAAAGCCATAGGCTGGTTTCCAATCACGAAGTTGTTCCGTGTGGACCATGACTCTGCACCTTGAAATTGTGCCATAGAATTCCTTTATGGTGCTTTATTATATTGTTTTCAAGCAGTTACGTCGAACCGGGTGGTTCGCTCTGGTGTCGGCTTTCGGACCGTCGTTCACACCGTCCTGCACGCATTGTCAACAGAAACGAACCGTTCGGTTCGATTTTAGAGATCGCTAATAGTAACTTTTCGATACCGTTAACCTATTTGCCGGCGCAGGAGGCTGGATTCGAAGCGATTCGAAACGGCGAGGATCGCTCCCCAAGACAGGATCTCAGCCGTTCAGTCGTCGGCTAAAGCGCATGCCGCGCGTGTCGCGCCGCATGGATACGATGTCGCTTTCATGCCGATGTCACGATCGCTGCCGTGGTTAGATGATCGCATCTCAGGTGCCGCTTCGTGACGACGCAGCGGAGAATTGGGAAGCCGGTCAGAATCCGGCGCTGCCCCCGCAACGGTGGTGGAGTTCAAGTCGCAACGGGAGACCACTGGGCAACAGCCTGGGAAGGTGTCGCGATGGTCCGCAAGGACAACTCCAGAGCCCGGAAACCAGCCCGAGATGCTTGAACTCGACTGATCGCGGTGGGCGGTCAAGAGGTGGGTAGCGCATGTCCGGCGGCTTGCCGGCCTGCGGCCGATCCTTCCTCCATCACCACCAAGTTCAGTGCTTAAACCACGAGGACAGAACTATGGATGCGCGCAACGATATGCTGAGGCTCTTGAACGGCCGCAAGCAAGGCTTTTCGCTGGAACAGCCCTTCTACACCGACCCGGACTATTTCAAGCTCGACATGGAGCTGATCTGGTATCGCGACTGGCTGTTCATCGGCCATGATTGCGAGCTGCCGAAGCCTGGCAGCTACATCACCGTGCAGATCGGCGACTATCCGGTGGTGCTGGTCCGCGACCAGAAGGGCAACATCAACGCCTTTCACAATTCCTGCCGCCATCGCGGCAGCCGCGTCTGCAACACCGAGAAAGGCACGGCGGCAAAGCTCGTCTGCCCCTATCATCAGTGGACCTACGAGTTGGATGGCCGGCTCTTGTTCGCCCGCCAGATGGCCGAGGGTTTCGACAAGAGCCAGTTCGGCCTTAAACCGGTCGCCTGCGAAAGCGTCGGCGGTTACATCTTCATCTGCCTGGCGAAAGAACCCGCCGACTTCGCGCCGATGCGCGCCATGATCGAGCCCTACCTCAAGCCGCATCAGCTGAATGAAGCCAAGGTCGCTTTCGAATCGACCATCGTCGAGAAGGGCAACTGGAAGCTGGTCTGGGAAAACAACCGCGAGTGCTATCACTGCGCAGGCAACCATCCCGAGCTCTGCAAGACATTCCCGGAAGCGCCGACGGTGACCGGAGTGCAGGGCGCCGACAGCGATCCCGAGATGCTGGCGCACTGGGCGAAATGCGAGGCGGCGGGCCTGCCGAGCAAATTCCGCATCGACCCGGCCGGGCAGTACCGCGCCACCCGCGCGCCGCTGCTGCGCGATGCCGTCAGCTATACGATGACGGGAAAGCGCGCGGTGACGAAAAACCTGTCCGACACCGTTGCCGCCGACCGCATCGGCACCTTGATGCACTACCACTACCCGACGACCTGGAACCACATCCTGATCGATCATGCGGTGACCTTCCGCGTGTTGCCGATCAGCGCCACCGAAACCGCGGTGACGACCAAGTGGCTGGTGCACAAGGATGCGGTCGAGGGCGTCGATTACAACCTTGAAGAGCTCACGCATGTCTGGACCGAGACCAACGACCAGGACCGCCGCATCGTCGAGGAAAATGCCTTCGGCATCCTGTCGCCGGCCTATGAGCCAGGCCCTTATTCGGAACTGCATGAGGGCGGCGTGATCCAGTTCGTCGAATGGTACGCAGCCTTCATCGGTCCGCGCCTCGCCGAAGGCGGCCGGCCGGCGCTGCGCAGCGTGGCGTGAGCTCAAGCAGGCGAAGAAGGACCAGAGGATGAATGCGATGACGGATCTTGGCCTCTATCGCCATCTCGACCAGATGGCGCCGTGGAACGACAGGCTGCAGGTGCTGGAAGTAATCGGCGTCGCCGACGAGGCGCCTGACGTCAAGACTTTCACCTTTCGCTCCGACAACCAGACCTGGTTCCGCTACAAGCCGGGCCAATTCTTGACGCTGGAGCTGCCGACACCTGAAGGGCCGCTGATGCGCACCTACACGCTGTCGTCGTCGCCGTCGCGGCCGTTTTCGATCGCGGTGACGGTGAAGGCGCAGGCCGGAAGCATCGGCACGCGCTGGATGTTCGACCATCTGGTGCCCGGTTCGCACGTCAAGGCTTATGGGCCCGCCGGCGATTTTTCGCTGCACAGCCATCCGGCGGCCAAATATCTGTTTATTTCGGCCGGCTCCGGCGTGACGCCGATGATGTCGATGCTGCGCTGGCTGAACGACTGCGCGCCATGGACAGATGTCGGCTTCGTCAATTGTGCGCGGCGTGCGGAAGAGATCATCTTCCGCAAGGAGCTCGAACTGCTCGGCGGCCATATGCCGGGCCTGTCGCTCGGCTTCATGATCGAGGAGCGGTCGAGCCGCGAGGGCTGGTACGGCCATATGGGCCGTATCGACGCGATCCGGCTGCCGCTGCTGGCGCCGGACTTCCGCGAACGCGAGATCTTCTGCTGCGGCCCCGATCCGTTCATGCGCGCCGTGCGCGGCATGCTGGATGCCGCCGGCTTCGACATGACGAAATACCATCAGGAGAGCTTTGCCGCGCCTGCAGTGGAGGAAATCCCAGCGCCGTTTGCGTCACCCGCTGAAGACGGTACGGCTGTCCCTGTCGAGGCCATGACGCCGATCCGCTTCTCGCTTTCGGAGGTCGACGCCGACTGCGTCGCCGGCCAGACCGTGCTGCAGACGGCGCGCAGCTCGGGCGTTCGGATACCCGCCGCCTGCGAGTTCGGCCTGTGCGGCACCTGCAAGGTGAAGAAGGTCTCCGGCGCTGTCGAGATGAGCCACAATGGCGGTATCCTCGACCACGAGATCGATGACGGCTTCATTCTTGCCTGCTGCTCGAAACCGCTATCCGCGCTCGAGATCGAGGCCTGAGCGGCGCCGACATCGCCGCAACTGGTCACGAGGCGCAGGCATGGCGCTCGCGGGTCTTTGTCTTGCCAAGCAAGGGCCAACTGATCTAGACGCACCTTTGGAAGGGCCTGCCAGACCGTGAACCGGGGGCGATCCCTTCAGGGGCGTCCGAGACGGGGATAGAGCGATGCAGCAGCGGGTCTACGCGATCGTCGCTGTCGCCCGGGCGCGCGAGGCGGGCTTTGTGCCGACCATGCTCGACGAGGTCCTGGCCCCGCGCCGCTCTCTCGACGTCGTAAGGCTGGCCATGCAAAGGCGGGCAGGGAAGAAGACCGAGTGATGGCCAAGGCTCTTCGCCGCATCGGCCGCCGGTTTCCGGACTATGGCTGGTCATGGCCCACAGGCGGCCTCGACCAGCTGCTAAAGGCCGCGTTGCTGCCCGATGACGAAGCGGCCGCCCGCCACGCTGCGCGTTGGCTCGATGAAAACGAGATCGACGCTGTCTCCTTCCGCGAACATCGGCTGTTGGCGGCGATCTCGGACAGGTCCGGCCGCAAGCTCGCCGGCCACCCGGCGCATCCACGCCTTGTCGGCCTGCAAAAGATGCTGTGGACCAAATCGCGGCTGGCGATGCGTGAGGCCGAGCCTGCCCTTCAGGCCATGGTCGGTGCCGGCTGCGCGGTCATGCTGATCAAGGGCGCCAGCCGCATCGCGGTGAACGCATCGGCGCAGCGCGGCAGGGTGGCGCACGACATCGACATATTGGTGCGCCCGCAAGACATGCTCGCCGCCTTCGACGTGCTGACGCAGCGCGACTGGCAGATCGCAACCGGCGTCAGCCCGCAGTTCCTGCGCACCAGGCTGGCGTCCTTGCGATCGATGAATTTCTTCAAGGGTAATTTCGGCGATATCGACCTGCACCAGCAGGCCTATGACGGATCGCAGCAAAGCGCGGAAGATGATCTGGCGATCTGGCAGCGGGCGCGGTTTGCCGAGTTCAACGGCGTCCGCCTGCTCGTTCCATCACCTGCCGACCGCATGACGCTCGCCATCGCGCATGGCGGCCTCGATGCCCATACCCACAGCGACTGGCTGGTCGACTGCACGGTCGCCATCCAGGGTGGCGAGGTCGACTGGGAGGTGTTCGCCGACATTGTCGCCAGGCGCCACCTGGCTGTCGCTGCGGCGGTGGCGCTGTCCTATCTCAGTCTGGAGATCGGCATTGCGGTGCCACCGGGCGAACTCGCACGAACGGTAGCGAGCGCCGATCGCGCCGGCCTGTCGCGCTGGTCCTCGGTCTTGCAAGCCAAGCCACGCACCGATTTCGGTGGCCTCGTCTGGCTGTCGCGCGGCTTTGCCAAGCAACTGCGCCTGAAACGCAAGAAAGGCCGCCTGCAGCAGCCGGCAGCTACCGTCTGGCGCGGCAAGCCGGTCTTGCGCAGGGCAAAGCCGGCGCCGGCGGCCTTTGCGCTTTCGCAGGCTCTGCCGTCTCCGAACATGGCTGGCGAGATGATGCTGGACGTCACCGTCAGGATCGTCGTTCCGCCGGTGCGCCGCCGCATCGAAATGGAGATCAATGCCGGCGGCCTGCATGTCGCCCGCCTGCGCTCGTTGGTGATCAGCCGTGCCGGTGGGGAAAAGGTGCTGCATTTTCGCGGCCGGGTGAGCCATGGGGAGGCCGGCCGGGCGCTGATGCTCGAAGCCAGGCCGTCGCGCCAGTTCCGCAGCTGGGACAATGAGGCCGAAATCGCCGCATATGGCGCATTGCCGTTCCAATTGCTGTCGGCACGTTTTTCACCAACCCGCTAGAGCAATTCCAGGAGAAGTGTGGGCGGTTTTCCCGGGAAAAGCGCGGAGCGCTTTCCCTTGGGAATTGCGTAAAAACAAAGACATATCTGCTCAGACGCCGTAGCGCTCGGTGCGGATGATTTCCGCTGATATGCCGGCGTCGATCAGCGCCTGGGCGGCCGCCGAGACGAAGGCGTTCGAGCCGCAGACGTAGGCGAGCGTCGGCGGTTGCGGCAGCCGCGCCAGCGCCTGCATCACCATTGCCGTGTCGATGCGCCTCGAATAGTCGGACGGACGCCGTGTCGCCTCGCGCGTCAGCGTCAGCACCAGGTCGAAACCGTCGCGACGGTCGTCGAGACCGATCAGCTCGTCACGGAAGATCACCTCATCCCAGACCCGCACCGAAAACATCAGAGCGACCGGCACCGCCGATTTGCGAAAGGTCCGGTGACGCACCATCGCCATCAGCGGCACCACGCCGGAACCGCCGCCGACCAGAAGCAGTGGCCCGCCATCGCTGTCGGACCAGACGAAATGCCCGCCAAGCGGTCCGCGCAGTTCGATTTCATCGCCGACCGCCGCCACCTCGTGGAAGAAGGGCGAGACCTCGCCATCGTCGAGTTTTTCGATCGCCAACTCGATCGTGGCGCCGCTCTCCGGCGCCGAGGCGATGGAATAGGAGCGGCGCGCCTGATAGCCGTCAGGCGCCGTCAGCCTGACATCGACATGCTGTCCGGCGCGATAGGCAAAAGGCCGCGACAGCGCGAAGAAGAAACTAGTGACGCGTGGCGTGCGCTTTTCGATCCGGGTGATTTTCGCCGTCTGCCAGGGAGATTGCGGCGCTTCGCTCATGGATCGCTGGTGTAGCGCTGCTCGCGCCACGGATCGCCATAGATGTGATAGCCGCGCAATTCCCAGAAGCCCGGCTCGTCACGTTCGGTGAATTGCAGCCCGTTCAGCCATTTGGCAGACTTCCAGAAATAGAGATGCGGCACCAGAAGCCGCGCCGGGCCGCCATGGTCCGGCGTGATCGGTTTGCCATCATGAAGCAACGCCACCATCGCCTTGCCGGTGGTGAGATCCTTGGCCGGTACGTTGGTGGTGTAGCCATCATACCCGTGTGCCAGCAGGAAGCCGGTCGGCGCTTCGATACCGGCATCGGCGAGAATGTCGTCGACCAGCACGCCTTGCCATGCCGTGTCGAACTTGGTCCAGGCGGTGACGCAATGGATGTCGCGCGTCATCTTGGTCAGAGGCAGCGCGTTGAACTCGGCCCAGTTCCATTTCTTGATCGGGCGCGGCCCGTGCTTGAGAGTGAATGACCAGTCCTTGGTACGCACGCGCGGCGTCGGCCCCGCCGACAGCACCGGAAAACCCTGTTCCAGATACTGCCCGGGCGGGATGCGCGCATCGGTCTCGGTTGGAGGCTTTCGACTAGAGAAAAAACCGCGAGTGGCCATCGGGACTTGTCCGTTTGCTGCGAGCCGAGCTGCCGCAGTGTTCTCGAAGATATCTCGGCGGGCAACAGGAATTTTGGCGGAGCGATGCGGCAGGCTTGCCGGCGGTCCCGGCGAGCCTGCCGCATCATGTGCCTCAGCCGGCGGCGAAAGGTACGGCGACGAAGATCTGCGCGTCGCCGCGGTCGACCAGAAGCAGCACAGATTTGCGACCTGACTTGCCGGCCTCGGCGATCGCCTGGTTGGCTTGCCGTGCGTTGCGCACCGGCAACTGGTCGACGGCGACGATGACGTCGCCTGGCTGCAGGCCGGCATTGGAGCCCGCCTTGTCCGGATTGACGCGCTCGACCACGGCGCCACGCTGGTTGGCGGCGAGGTTCAACTCCTCGCGGATATCGGGCGTGAGGTCGGTCAGGCCGAGGCCGAGCGAGGGCACGCGCAGCGCCTGGCCGGCCGAGGGCTTTTGATTGTCGCCCTCGGTCGAGGCGGTCTTCACATCGTCACTGTTGCGGCCGACATCGGCGGAGATCTGCACCGTCTTGCCGCCGCGCCAGACATCGAGCGTTTCCTTGGCGCCGGGCGCGACATCGGCGACGGCGCGCGACAGGTCCTTGGGATCCTTGATCGGCTCTCCGGCGAAGCTGGTGATGACATCGCCGGTCTTGATGCCGGCCTTTGCTGCCGGCGATCCCTCAGTGACCTCGGAAACCAGCGCGCCGCCGGGATGGTCGAGGCCGACGGCGCCGGCCACATCCGGTGTCACCGGCTGGATCTGGACGCCGAGATAGCCATACTCGATGTTGCCGCCCTTCATCAGCTTGGCAACGACCTTCTGCGCCTGGTCCGACGGAATGGCGAAGCCGACGCCGACGCTGCCGCCGTTCGGTGAAAAGATCGCCGTGTTGATGCCGACGACATTGCCGCTGACATCGACCAGCGGGCCGCCGGAATTGCCGTGGTTGATCGGCGCGTCGATCTGGATGAAATCATCGAAAGGCCCGCTGTCGAGGTCGCGGCCGCGTGCCGAAACGATGCCTGCTGTGACCGTGGTGCCGATGCCGAACGGGTTGCCGAAGGCGAGTATCTGGTCGCCCGGCATGAGTTTATCGGAATCGCCCCATTTGACGGTCGGCAAAGGCTTGCCGGACTTGACCTTGAGCACCGCGAGGTCGTTCTTGGCGTCTCGGCCGACCAACGTGGCGGGAAGCTCGGTGCCGTCGTCGAGCGTTACCTTGATCGACGTGGCGCCGTCGACGACATGGTTGTTGGTCACGATGGTGCCGTCGGCGCCGACGATGAAGCCGGAGCCGAGGGCCTCAGTGCGCTGTGCCTGTTGCTGCGGCGGCGTTTTCGGCATGGGTATGCCCTGATCACCAAAAAACTGGCGGAATTGTTCGTCGAAAGGCGAGCCGCCGCCGTCGAAGGGAGACTCCTCGCCCATGGTTTGCGGCTGTGCCTTCATCACCGTGGTGACCGTCACTACCGCCGGCTTGTCGGTCGCCACGATCGGAGCGAACGAGCCGTTGGGCGCCGTTATGCCGGCAACAGGGGTCTGGGTCGTCGCAACGGCGTTGCTGGCACTTTCGGCGAAAGACACGACGAAGGGGGATATGATCAGCGCAGCGCCCAGCAAGGCCGCGACGCGATGTCTGCGAAGGATGTCTGACATGGTCGTTTGTCCGGGCGAGAGGTGATCCGGCGCCGTGGCCGTTCGCGGGGAAATCAGCCATCCGGCGTGTCGACGGTCGCGGTTGCCCGTCTCGCCTGGCATGGCAGCGGACCGGATCGACAGCCCTGCATCTAGGGCAGAGATCGGCCCGATTTAGGGTTTTTGCGCTATCTTACGAAGATTTAATATCCGGGGCTGCGCCTGGCCAAGATCAAACCCCACCGGTCCGCCTGAGATAGGCGGTGGCGATCTCGCGCATCCGGTTGCCGTCGAAGCTCGGCCCATGGCCGCCATGGCCGAGGCGAACGGGCAGATCGAGCAGCCTGCGCATGGTGTGGCGATAGTCGGGGCGCGACGAGTCCGGCAGGTCGTCGATCAGCATGGAATCGTAGATGGCGTCGCCGGCAAAGAACAGGCCATCGGCCTCATCGAACAGCGCGATCGAGTCCGGCGAATGTCCGGGAAGATGCAGCACGCGGAACTGCCGGTCGCCGAGATCGACGATGTCGCCCTCGTCCAGCGTGCGCGTCAGCGGCGCCGGCGGGATCTTGTAGTCGGCCGCCGTCCAGCCCGGCGCCGGCAATTTCGAGACGGCGCCGTCGAGATTGTTGAACATGTAGGCGTAGGTCACCGCCTCGTTCATGGTCTCGAAATGTTCGGCGCTGTGCCGCGGCCCGGCCCGCAGCGGGAATTCGTGCAGCGAGCCGACATGATCGAGATGGATATGGGTGGCCACGACGATGAGCGGCTTGTCCACCGGCGTGTCGATCTGCGGCGCCAGCGGGCAGATGCCCATGCCGGTGTCGACCAGCAGGTCGGCGTCGCGGCCCCTGAAATGCCATATATTGGCGCGCACGAAATCGTGCACGAACGGCTCGGTCAGCATCGTTGTACTGGCATCGATGACGGTCTTGCCGAACCAGTCGCCTACAACACGTTCGCCCATGAAACCGCCGCCCACCGGACAGCCGCCCCTTAGACGAAGGGCTTTCCGACCTTGTATTTCTCCGGCACCAGGCGCTTCAAATAGGCCATGCCGGCATCCGACAGCTGGTTGACGTCGGGCTTCATGAAATCGTCCGGCATATGGCGCGTCTTGCCGGCGACGTTCTTTAGCGGCACCTTCTTCAGTACCGTTTTCGTGCCGTCATATTGCAGCGCCACCGAGCCGCCGCCTTCCCCGGCGACGGCAACCGCGAAGGCGCCGGCATCGAAGGCCTCCTGCGCATCGACGGCGCTGATCGCGCCGATATAGCCGCGCGGCATGTAGCCCAGCGCATCGACACGCGCGCGCTTGCCTGGCAGGCCATCGGCAAGCGCCCGTTCGAGGGCTGCCGGCAGGTCACTGCCCGACAGTTTGACGTTGCCATGGGCGTCGCGCTCAAGCTTGTCCGGCGGCACCAGGCTTTCGACCAGCGCCTTGCCGTCGGCGGTGCTGACGCCTTCCGAGACGGCGACGATGCAGCGCTTGTGGCGGTCGAGCGAGGCGCGCACGTCGTCGATGAAGCCGGCGGCCGAGAACGGCCGTTCCGGCACGTAGACCAGATGCGGGCCGCTGTCGGGATCGAGCTGCCAGGCGGCAGCAGCCGCAGTGAGGAAGCCGGCATGGCGGCCCATGACGATGCCGACATAGATGCCGGGCAGCGCGCGGAAATCGAGATCGACGGACAGGAAGGCGCCGGCAACGAACTCGGCCGCCGAGATGAAGCCCGGCGTGTGGTCGTTTTCCTCGAGATCATTGTCGATGGTTTTTGGCGCATGGACGAAGGCGATGCTGCCACCGGCAGCGTCGGTCAGGATCTGCTGCGTGCCCGACGTGTCGTTGCCGCCGATGTAGATGAAGGCGTCGGCGCCGGCCTTCTTCAGGCCGTTGAGGATGACCTCGCAATAGGCGGCGTCAGGCTTGTCGCGGGTCGAGCCGAGGGCGGCACTCGGCGTTCCGGCGATCAGCCGCAGCCGATCCTCGGGGATGGCGGAGAGGTCCACGTAGTTGCCGTCACGAATGCCGCGCACGCCATGGATGGAGCCCAGCACCTTGGCGCCGGGATGGCGCTTGCGGATTTCCAGCGTGGCGCCGACGACCGTCTGGTTGATGACGGCGGTCGGGCCGCCGCCCTGCGCGATGACAAACGTTCCAGCCATGCTTGATGTCTCCTCTGGTGTGGTGGATTTGAAGTCCCTGTCATCTTGGTGGCATCAGCTTCCAGGAACTTCAAATCCACCACACCAGATTCTTACAGTTTCTAGTGTGGCGGATCCGAAATTCGCTCACTGCGGCGCTCCGAGGCTCTGCGAATTTCGGATTCGCCACACGGGTGATGGTTTTCAAGGCACCTTGGCCTAGCTTGCCGCATCGCGCAACGGGAGTTTCGAGCGGCGCCAAACCGCCGCAGAAGGATCAGACGACGACGACCGGGTTCTTCTTGGAAACGCGGCTGTAGAGGTCGATGATGTCCTGGTTGATCAGGCGCACGCAGCCCGACGACATCGCCTGGCCGATGCTCGCCCATTCGGGCGAACCGTGGATGCGGTAGCCGGTGTCCTTGCCGTCCTGGTAGATGTAGAGGGCACGCGCACCGAGCGGATTGGTGAGGCCACCGGGCTGGCCGTTTTGCCACTTCACCAGTTCCGGCTTGCGCTGGATCATTTCCGGCGGCGGCGTCCACACCGGCCATTCCTTGCCGTATTGGATGTTGGCGCGGCCCGACCAGCGGAAGCCGTCCTTGCCGATGCCGACGCCGTAGCGGATGGCGTCGCCGCCCTCCTGCACGAGATAGAGCTTTCGCTCCTGCAGATGGACGACAATGGTGCCGGGCGCCTCGCCGGTCTCGTTGACGACAATCTGGCGGCGGAACTCCGGCTTGACCTTCTGATAGGGCACCGCCGGCACTTCGAAACCGCCATCGGTGAGCGCGGCATACATAACGTCGGGGCCGGTGATGTTCTTGTCGACGCTGATTGCGGGGCGGATCGGCCGCACCGAGCCGGTGACCGTATCGTCCAGCTGCAATTGCGGCAGTTCGAGCGTCGAGGTGCTGCAGCCGGCCATGCCGAGCAGCGCCATGGCGCCGGCCCCTGTAAGGACCGAGCGGCGGGAATAGAGATTTTCGGTTTCGATTGCGTCGCCATTTGCAGGCGGCGTCAGATTCTGCGGCAACTCACGCATGCACCCAAACCCTACACTGTCGGCCGGAAACACGGTCCGGCCGGATAGCAGGCAGTTTCGCCAAACATGGTTGAAAAAGGGTGAAGGCCTTCCCTGTGCCCTTTATGCCTGGGCCGGCCGCGCGAAACGGCCCGCTGCGCATTTTTTGAGATGACCCTTTACATTCCCGCGGACCCGAGGATTTATCCTTTTCTTTGCGCTCAAGGAGACAAAGATGTCGTTCGAAAACTGGGCCGCCTTCGCCGCCGCCTCCACCGTCCTGCTCATCATTCCCGGTCCGACCATTCTTCTGGTCGTGTCCTATGCGCTGGGCCAGGGCTGGCGCACCGCATTGCCGATGGCCGTCGGCGTGGCGCTGGGCGACTTCACCGCCATGACGCTTTCGATGCTGGGCATCGGCGCGCTGCTGGCCGCGTCGGCGACCGTGTTCACCATCCTGAAGCTGATCGGCGCCTGCTATCTGATCTATCTTGGCATAAAGCTGTTTCGCGCCGGTGGCGCGCTCAAAGCCGAACCGCGCACCGACGCCGTGTCGGCGGCCAAGATGATGGCGCATGCCTGGCTGGTCACCGCGCTCAACCCGAAAAGCATCACCTTCTTCGTCGCCTTCCTGCCGCAGTTCCTCAATCGGGAAGCCGATTTCTGGCCGCAGATGCTGATTTTTGAGACCACCTTCCTGGCGCTCGCCTTTGCCAATGCCTTCGGCTACGCGCTGATCGCGGCTCGCGCCCGCAACGTCGTGCGCAACCCCAAGGCGATCCGCATCTTCAACCGCACCGGCGGCACGCTGCTGGTCGGCGCGGGGATAGCTACCGTGGCAATGCGTTCGGGGAATTAAGACGGGTGAAGTTCGCCCGCCTCACCACTTGATGCTGAAGCCCAGGTTGCCTTCCAGCACGCGCCGTTTGTCGCCGCCGAGATTGGTGGTGTAGTCGCCGGTGGCGAAGAGGGAGACCTTGTCGGTCACCTTGGCGATCACGCCGCCGCCGAATTCGAGCGAGGTGGATTTGCCTTCGGTCGAGATGTCGGTGCCCTCGAAGTCGACCTGGTCGGTGCCGCCGAAGGCGTGCCAGATATTGGCCTTGAGGTAAGGCTGCAGTGGGACGCCGTCCACCGTCGTCTCGCCTTGCAGCCGCAACCCGACCCTGGCGTTGACCTGATCGTCGGCATCGAAGGAGACGGCCGAGAAGCTGTCCCTGACATCGTCAAGCGACAGATGCTGCCAGACCAGCTGCGCCTGCGGCTCCAGCGTCCAGCCTTGCGCCAGCGCTATGGGGTAGCCGCCCTCCAGCGAAGCGGTGATGCCGGTTCCGTCGATGTCGATGCCGATGTCGCGCGACGAGCTTGCCGAGCCGCTGAAGAAGGTGGCCATGAGCACGCCATCGAGATACCAGCCGCCCTGGCCGATGCGTGTCCAGTAGCCGCCGATGCTGGTGCCGCCGAGATCGATGCCGCCGACGGCGAGACCGTCCTGCCCCAGCGCCTGGCCGCGCACATCGCCATTCATGCTGCCATAGCCGATGAACAGGCCGGCGCGATCGACCGAGCCAGCGCTGGTTTCGCGGCCGATGAGATCGAAACCGGCCTGCAGGCCGAACAGCGTACCGTCGAAGGACGGCGAAACCGTCCCCGACCAGCCCATCTTGTCGTCCTGGCCGAAGATGCGGCCCCAGACGGGCTGCAATTCGGTGTTGGACAAAAGGCTCTGTTCGCCACGCCGCTCGTGGAAGGTGCCGAGCGTTGACATCGCAAGATGCTGGGCCACCGGCGGCACGGCCGAATAGACGGGAACCTCGATGCGGTAGAGCAGGATTTCCTCACCCGCCGCCGGGGTCGGCAGATCCGGTGCGTCCATGGGCACTTCCGGTGGCGGCGGCGGCGGATCCGCCTCCGCCGCAGGTGGCGGCGGTGGAGGCGGCTCGGGCTCCGGGTCGCTTGCCTGGACCGGCGGCGTCGGATCGACTGGCGGATTGCCGGCGTCGCCTTCGGTCGGCGGCGGTACTGGCGGCAGCTCGGACGGCGGCGGCGGCGGCTCGGTCTCCGGCGCTTCCGGCTCCGGCGCCGGAGTGGGTTCGAGCGCTGGCGGCGCCGCGGCCGGCGTCGTCGGTGTTATCAGCGTCGAGCGCAGATACCAGTTCTCCTCGCTGCCGGCGGTGACCCCGCCCTTGAACAGATAATATTCGAAGGCGCCCGCGGCGACCGGCGCGTCGAGCGCAAAGGCGCCGGCAGCCGTTGTCGCGCCGTTCATTGCCTGGATGACCATGATGCCGTCCGCAGTGGTCTCGGCACCCGCACCGCCGACATTGATCACCGCGATGCCGGTCGAGCCGGAGGCCGTGCCGCCGGACAGGACAAGCCTGTCCGAGTCGGAACTATCGTCGCCGAGCTCCGTCTGGATGAGCAGCAGGCCGCCGAGGCCGGTATAATTGCCTGATATCGTCAGCCGGTCGGTCACGCTGGTGCCGCCATTGGTCAGGTCGATGCGGCCGGCATTCATCACTTCGGCCATCTGGCCGGCGGTAAAGGCCTGGATCGTGGCATTGAAGCCGCCACCAAAGAGCGTGCTTGCCTGATCGACATTGAGCGACCCGGTGGCCGTGGCGCTGTCGCCGAGCACGAGATTGCCGTCCAGCGTCAATTCGGTGTCGTTGGTGGCGTTGATCGTCTCCCAGGTCCGAACCCGGCTGATCCCGTCCAGCGAGACATTGTCGAAGGTCAGCGTATCGGTGCCGGCGCCACCATTCAACGCGTCGGCGTCGCCGAGATTGGCGTTGGAGAGGTTGCTGAGCTTGGCGGTGTCGTTGTCGCCGCCGAGATCGACGGCGCCATAGATGATGCCGCCGCCATTCCAGGCGAAGCTGTCGGCGCCGAAACTCATCAGCACGTCGCCGCCGACCGTACCGCCGGTCACCGTTACGCTGTCGGTGCCGCCGCTGACGCTGATGTTGCCGCCGATGGTGCCGCCCGAGAGAATGATCGTGTCGTTGCCGAAGCCGGTGACGAGGTTGCGGTCGATCGTGCCGCCGGACATGTTGAAGTAATTGTCGTCGAGCTTCATGTTGACGCGACCTATGCGGCCGCCAGTCATCACCGCATGATCGCCGTCGTCGAAGAAATCGACAATGCGCCCACCGCTCATGAAGAAGGTGTCGAGCGCGTCGCCCTGGTTCAGCGAACCGATCTGCCCACCGCTCATGTTGAAATCGTCGATACCGGCGCCTTGCTGGACGTTGCCGGTGACAGTGCCGCCGCCGATGGTGAAGAAATCCGTGCCGCCGCCCTGGTCGACAGTGCCGGTGATGGTGGCGGACTGCATGTCGATGCGGTCGATGCCGGTGCCGAAGGTGACGTTGCCGCTGATCTGTCCGGTGCCGGCGGTGGGGAAGGTCAGCGTGTTGTCGCCGCTGGTGTCGGTAAGGCTGCCGCCCGAATCGCCGCTGTCGCAGATGTAGGCGGTATTTCCGGCCGGCGGGACCAGCGCGCAGGCGGCGAAGGCCGTAGAATTGGGCAGAAACGCCAGTGCCGTAGTTGAGAGAACGCTAATAAACCATGGATGTGGCTGACGCAGCTTTCGCCGCGATAAAGCAACTGTTTCCTCCGTATCCCGCAAACAACTGTCCGCAGGCTTGTTCTTCAGGTGCCGCATCGCGTCCCTCTCAATTCGCGATTTCAAGCTCCCCGCCCGGCGCCGCAATGAAGACACAATCCGTCAGATTTTACAAAGCCTATTCTGTGCCTCATGGTTGATGAACTGCGAAACTAGTTGAACTGGACTCCGGTATTGATTGGTCCAGACTTCGCTTGGCGCGCCCGCCGCCGATGCTCTAGGATCGGCCGCGCAGCTGGAGTTTTGTGATCACCGGAGGACCGGGCATGGCAGTCAGGGACGCATTCGGCTTGACCTTATCAGGCGCGTCGGAGGCCGGCTTCACGCCCTACAGCCAGGCCGTCCGCGAATTGCAATGCTTCATCGGCGACCCCGTCGCTTCCGTCGATCGCGCCATTGCGGCCGACCCGGGCTTCGTCATGGCGCATGTGTTCAAGGGCTACCTGTTCGGCCTCGCCACCGAGCGCGAGGCAACGGCGGTGGCCAAGGCATGCCACGAAGCTGCGCTGCCGCTTGCCGCGACTGCGCGCGAGCAGGCGCATGTCGCGGCCCTTGGCCATCTCGCCGCCGGCCGCTGGCACGAAGCTTCGCGCTTGCTCGAAGATATCGCCATCGACTTCCCGCTCGACGCGGTGGCGCTGCAGACCGGGCACCAGGTCGACTTCTTCACCGGCAATGCCCGCATGCTGCGCGACCGCATCGGCCGCGCCCTGCCGTCATGGCAAAAGGACATGCCTGGATACCACGCCATCCTCGGCATGCAGGCGTTCGGGCTGGAAGAGATGGGCGACTATGCACAGGCGGAGAAGTTTGGTCGCACTGCGGTCGCCATCGAGCCGCGCGACGGCTGGGGCCAACATGCCGTCGCTCACGTCATGGAGATGCAAAGCCGGCAAAGGGATGGCATCGCCTGGATGCGCGCCAATCCTGAAGCGTGGACAAAAGACAGCTTCCTGCAGGTGCACAATTGGTGGCATTTGGCGCTGTTCCACTACGATCTCGGCGAGACGGGCGAAGTGCTTGATCTCTATGACGGGCCGATCTACGGCACCCCGTCGACGATGGCGCTCAATATGGTCGATGCCTCGGCGATCCTGTGGCGGCTTCATCTCGGCGGCGTCGATGTCGGTGACCGCTGGATAGCGCTCGCAGCCAACTGGCCCAAGGTCGGTGCCGGTAACTACGCCTTCAACGACGCCCATGCGATGATGGCCTTCGTCGGAGCAGGGCTCGAAGCGCCAGCCAAAACCTTGCTCGAGACGCAACGCGAGGCGATGCGCGGCAGCGACGACAACGCTGCCTTCACCAGGGATGTCGGCCATCCGTTGACGCTGGCGATCAAGGCCTTTGGCGAAGGCAACTACAACGAGGCGGTGCGCCTGATCCGGCCGATTCGCTCGATCGCTCATCGCTTCGGCGGCAGCCATGCCCAGCGCGATGTCATCGACCTGACGCTGATCGAGGCGGCGCTGCGCGCCGGCGGCACGGCTGTTGCAAAGGCCTTGACGGCCGAGCGCCAGATGGCCCGGCCGGACAGTCCGCTGTCGGCGCTGTTTTCGCGGCGCGCCGCAGATTTGTCAGAGAATTGACCCGCAACGGATCTTGTTTTAAAAACTGGCCAAGCCAGATTTTTTCGAGACCCGAAAAAATTAATGGCAATGGGAGGACTGCATGTATCTCGGCCTCGATCTCGGCACGTCGGGCGTCAAGGCGCTGCTGATCGATGCCGGGCAAACCGTCATCGGCTCCGGCCATGCTTCGCTTGACGTATCGCGGCCGCACCCCGGCTGGTCAGAGCAGAACCCCGCCGACTGGATCCGCGCCTGCGAGACCGCGATCGCGGAGCTGAAATCAGCGCATCCGAAAGAGCTTGCCGCGGTCAAAGGCATCGGCCTCTCCGGCCACATGCACGGCGCGACCTTGCTCGACGCCGCGGACAAAGTGCTGCGCCCCTGCATATTGTGGAACGATACGCGCAGCCATGCCGAAGCGGCAGCGCTCGACGCCGACCCGCGCTTCCGCAAGCTGACCGGCAACATCGTCTTCCCCGGCTTCACCGCGCCGAAACTCGCCTGGGTGAAAAACAACGAGCCCGCCGTCTTCGCCAAGGTGGCGAAGGTGCTTTTGCCCAAGGACTTCCTGCGGTTCTGGCTGACCGGCGAGCATATGTCGGAAATGTCCGACTCGGCCGGCACTTCCTGGCTCGATGTCGGCAAGCGGCGTTGGTCAGCGGAATTGCTAGCAGCGACATCGCTCGACGAGACGCAGATGCCGTCGCTGGTCGAAGGCACGGAAAAGGCCGGAGCCTTGCGCGCCGAACTGGCCGCAAGCTGGGGCATGACATCAGGCGTCCCGGTTGCCGGCGGCGCAGGTGACAATGCGGCTTCCGCCTGCGGCATGGGCACGGTCGGCGCCGGCCACGCTTTTGTGTCGCTGGGCACATCCGGCGTGCTGTTTGCCGCCAACGCGTCCTACCTGCCCAATCCGGCCAGCGCGGTCCACACCTTCTGCCACGCGCTGCCCAACACCTGGCACCAGATGGGCGTCATCCTGTCGGCCACGGATTCGCTCAATTGGCTCTCGGAGATTTCAGGCAAAAAGGCCGGCGAATTGACCGCCGACCTCGGCGAGACGCTGAAGGCGCCGACGGGCGTGTCGTTCCTCCCTTATCTCTCGGGCGAACGCACGCCGCACAATGATTCCGCCATTCGCGGCGCCTTCACCGGGCTGGCGCATGAATCCAGCCGCGCGGTGTTGACACAAGCGGTGCTTGAGGGCGTCGCCTTCGCCTTCCGCGACAGTCTCGAAGCCTTGAAGACGGCGGGCACGACCTTGACGCGGGTGACGGCGATCGGCGGCGGCTCGCGCTCGCGCTACTGGCTGAAGGCGATCGCCAGCGCGCTGCAGATGCCGGTGGATATTCCGGCAGACGGCGATTTCGGCGCGGCGTTTGGGGCGGCACGGCTTGGGCTGATCGCGGCGACAGGGGCTGATCCGCTCAGCGTCTGCACGGCGCCGAGGACGGATGCGACGATAGAGCCGGATGCCGTGCTCGGCGGCGCCTACGCGGACGCCTATCAGCGTTACCGGGCGCTGTATCCGGCGATAAAGGGCGTGACCGCGTGAGTCAGTGCGCGGCACCCCCCTCTGGCCTGCCGGCCATCTCCCCCTCAAGGGGGGAGATCAGCAGACCTAGCAATGCCTCATCTCTTTCCACGTTGGTCGTTGGCGAAGGTCCGCGTGACAGCCAATCTCCCCCCTTGAGGGGGAGATGGCCGGCAGGCCAGAGGGGGGCGCTTCACGCCACACTTACCCAGAGAGCCTCACTGCGCCGGCACCTTGTCCAGAAATCCGGTGACACTCTTCAGGCGGCCGTTCTCGATGATGCCGATATCGGTGCCTTCGATAACCGATGGAATGCCTTCCGGCCCGAGGTTCCACGAGAAGCGGATCGTGTCGGCGAACCCGTCCGGCTTGCCCTTCAGCGAGAACCGGAAGCCGGCAAAGCGCTGCTGCACGCCATCGATGAGCGCGGCAACACCGGCATGGCCGTCGCCCTGCATCAGCGGATCGCGGTAGCTGACGTCTTCGGTGAAGGTCGCCTTGAGCAGCTCGGCGCGGCGATCCGCATCGGCCTCGTTCCAGGCGGTGATGTAGTTTTGGGCGATGATGTTGAGATCGGTCATGGTCTGTCTCCTTCGTTGAGCGGCTTTGACACGAGCCTCTTCACCCCTTGGCAGAACGAAACCAATTACGCCTGAGGTAATCAGGGCGAACTATTCGAGAGAGGACAGACATCATGAGCAGCGGATTTTTCGGCGACATCCAGAAGATAAAGTATGAAGGACCGGATTCGACCAATCCGCTGGCCTACCGCTTCTACAACCCCGATGAGGTCGTCGCCGGCAAGCGGCTGGAAGACCATCTGCGCTTCGCGGTCGCCTACT
Source organism: Mesorhizobium neociceri (assembly GCF_013520985.1). GTDB lineage: Bacteria > Pseudomonadota > Alphaproteobacteria > Rhizobiales > Rhizobiaceae > Mesorhizobium > Mesorhizobium neociceri. Next base: position 699,737 of record NZ_JACDTY010000002.1, read on the forward strand.
GGCATTCCTTCGCCTGGCCGGGCGGCGACCCCTTTGGCGGCCAGACTTTCGACCGTCCCTGGTTCCCCAAGGCGGGCGGCGTCGACACGATGGAACTGGCCAAGCTCAAGGCAGACGTCGCCTTCGAGATGTTCTCGCTGCTCGGTGCGCCCTATTTCTGCTTCCACGACGCCGACGTGCGGCCCGAGGGCAAGGATTTCTCCGAAAGTGCAGCGCGGCTCGACGAGATCGCCGACTATTTCGCCGCCAAGATGAAGAAGACCGGGGTCAAGCTGCTCTGGGGCACGGCGAACCTGTTCTCCAACCGCCGCTTCATGTCGGGTGCCGCCACCAATCCAGATCCGGATGTCTTTGCCTATGCGGCGGCGACGGTGAAAAGCTGCATCGACGTCACCAAGCGGCTGAAGGGCGAGAACTACGTGCTGTGGGGCGGGCGCGAGGGCTATGAGACGCTGCTCAACACCGACCTTGCGCGCGAGCAGGAGCAGGCCGGCCGTTTCCTCAGCCTCGTCGTCGACTACAAGCACAAGATCGGCTTCAAGGGCACGATCCTGATCGAGCCGAAGCCGCAGGAGCCGACCAAGCACCAGTATGACTACGATGTCGCGACCGTCTACGGCTTCCTAAAGCGCTTCGGCCTGGAAAAGGAGGTCAAGCTCAACATCGAACAGGGCCACGCCATCCTGGCCGGTCATTCCTTCGAGCACGAGCTGGCGCTGGCCAATGCGCTTGGCCTCTTCGGCTCGATCGACATGAACCGCAACGACTACCAGTCGGGCTGGGACACCGACCAGTTCCCCAACAATGTGCCGGAAATGGCGCTGGCCTACTACCAGGTCCTGCAGGCCGGTGGCTTCAAGACCGGCGGCACTAATTTCGACGCCAAGCTGCGCCGCCAGTCGCTCGATCCGCAGGATCTGCTGATCGGCCATATCGGTGGCATGGATTCCTGCGCACGCGGTCTCAAGGCCGCGGCCCGCATGGTCGAGGACAAGGCGCTGTCAGGCCCACTGGCCGAACGCTATGCGGGCTGGAACTCGGCCGAGGCCAAGGCGATGCTGTCGGGCAAGCGCACGCTTGAGGATATCGCCGAGCGCGTCGTGAAGAAGAAGATCGAGCCGCAGCCGCGCTCCGGCCGCCAGGAGCTGCTGGAAAACATCGTCAACCGCTACGTCTGAAGGCGGAAAACCGATTCGCACTGCGTAAGGGGCGGCAGGATGAACACCCCTGCCGCCTTGGAATGCTTTGTGCGGCAGCCCTCTTCCGGCGACAAGGTTTTGCCCTTTGTCGCCCCTCAATGACCTCGCTCTTGCCTTCAAACTGCCGTCACGTATCTCGTATAAGAGTGCCGTTGTGGCGGGTGAAAAGGAAGGAGGCGAACCGATAATGCAACACGAACGCGAAATCGACGCCCTACTCTCATCCGGTGAGACCGGATCGATCATCGACCGGCTGATGGCGCTGCCGCGGCCGACCGACACTGTGAAAAACGAATGGGATCGCGCTGTCAGCAGCCGCTTCGAAGTCCGACTGGCGAGGCAGATGCGCTCGCAGATCGACGCCGGCGGCGATCGCCAGAACGCCGCCTGATCTCTCTTTGTCTGTGCATGTCGTTATCCCAAAACCGCGACACACTTTTGGGCGACATGCATCAACCTCGGCGCAGCCTGACTGGCGCTTCGCCGAACGCTCTTGAAAACGCTCTGGAAAATGCCGCGGCGGACGAGAACCCCGTCCGCCCGGCAATATCCGCCATGGCAATCCGCGTGTCGACCACCAGCCGCCGCGCCGCGCCCAGCCGCAGCCTGAGATAATAGGCGCCAGGCGTCTCACCGATAGATTTGCGGAAAATGCTCTCCAATGTCCGCGCCGTCACCCCGGCGCGTTTTGCCACCGCATCGATGGTCAGCGGCTGGTCGACATGCGATTCCATCAGCCGGATGGCTTGCGCCAGGCGCGGGTCATAGCCGTCGAGCCGGCCAAGCGAGACCAGCGGCTGCGCGTCGGTGGCCGCGCGGGCCTGATCGTAGATGAAGACGCTGGCGACATCGAGCGCGACGGCCATGCCGAGGCGGGTGCGGATCAGATGCAGCATCAGGTCGAAGGTAGGCGACGCCCCGCCGGAGGTGAACACCGGCCCGTCGATGACATAACGGTCGGGCCGGACATCGACGCCGGGAAAGGCCGAGGAAAAATCCTCCATGTCTTCCCAGTGGGTGGTGGCGCTGCGGCCTTCGAGCAGGCCGGCACGCGCCACCAGCCAGGTGCCGGCCTCGACGCCGCCGCAGGCGCGGGCGGCTCGGGCCGCGCGGCGCAGGCCCGATAGCAGCGCCGAGGTCGCATAGTTCTGGGTGCCGAAGCCGGCGACGACGACAAGCACATCGGTCGGCTCGGCCGCATCGAAACGGCCGCTGACCGCCACGGGCAGGCCGCATGTGGTGACCGGCGCCTCGCCCGTCACAGAAACCAGTTTGAAATCGAATAGCGTCTCGCCGGAAATGCGGTTGGCGGCGCGCAGCGGGTCGACGGCCGAGGCGACGCACATGATGGAGGAGCCGGAAAACACCAGCAGCGTCACCTTGAGCGGTGAGCGCTCCGAACGAAAGATAGTCGGTTTTTCGCTTTTGATCATGAGAGCTTCGTAAAACGCAAAACAGTTTCCGGCAAGTCGGATCATTGTTAGGCTTCTGATGATTGGGAGGAGATTGCCATGCCACTCGCGATGAACCGTGAGGTCTTCATTACCTGTGCCGTCACCGGCTCCGGTGGCACGCAGGACCGCTCGCCGCATGTGCCGCGCTCGCCCAAGCAGATCGCCGATTCGGCCATCGACGCGGCCAAGGCCGGTGCGGCCATCGTCCACTGCCATGTCCGCGACCCCGAGACCGGCAAGCCCCGCCGCGATGTGCATCTCTACCGCGAGGTGACCGAGCGCATCCGTGATGCGAATGTCGACGTGATCCTGAACCTGACCGCCGGCATGGGCGGCGACATGGTGTTCGGTTCGCCCGAAGCGCCGTTGCCGCTCAACGAAAAAGGCACCGACATGGGTGGAGCCACCAACCGCATGGAACATGTGCGCCAGTGCCTGCCGGAAATCTGCACGCTCGACTGCGGCACCATGAACTTCGCCGAAGCCGACTATGTCATGACCAACACGCCCGGCATGCTGCGCGCCATGGGCGGCATGATGACGGCGCTTGGCGTCAAGCCGGAAATCGAAGCCTTCGACACCGGCCATCTCTGGTTCGCCAAGCAATTGGTCGAAGAGAAGGTGCTGAACCCCGATGCGCTGGTGCAGCTCTGCATGGGCGTGCCGTGGGGTGCGCCGGACGACCTCAACACCTTCATGGCCATGGTCAACAATGTGCCGTCGACCTGGAACTGGTCGGCCTTCGCCATCGGCCGCAACCAGATGGCCTATGCGGCAGCAGCGGTTCTGGCCGGCGGCAATGTCCGCGTCGGGCTGGAAGACAATCTGTGGTTCGACAAGGGCGTGCTCGCGACCAACGCCCAGCTGGTCGAGCGCGCCGCCAGCATCGTCACCAATCTCGGCGCCAGGATCCTCGGGCCGGAAGAAGTGCGCAAGAAGCTGAACCTGACCAAGCGGGCACCGATCGCAGCCGCGGCATAAAGCGGAGGTTGACGATGGCTACCGTCAAATTCACCGCGATGAAGGATGGCGACAGGGACGATTACGAATTCCTGACCGCCCATGAGATCGACTATGCTGCGAAAACCGGCGAGCGGTTGCTCGACGGGCTGGTGCAGCTCGACGAAGGCCTGTCCGGCTACAAGATCACCCGGCTCGGCCATTCGCTGCAGGCGGCGACGCGGGCCTGGCGCGATGGCGCCGACACCGACTGGATCGCCTGCGCGCTGCTTCACGATATCGGCGACATCTATGCGCCCTACAATCACGACGAATACGCCGCGTCGATCCTGAAACCTTTCGTGCGCGAGCAATGCACCTGGGTGGTGGAAAAGCATGGCGACTTCCAGCGCCTCTATTACGCCCACCACCTCGGCGGCAACCGCCATGCCCGCGACCGCTTCGCCGGGCATATGTATTTCGACGACTGCGACCAGTTTTGCGAACGCTGGGACCAGTCGAGCTTCGACCCCGACTACGAGACGCTGCCGATCGAGTTCTTCCGGCCCTTCGTGCTCGAGGTCTTCGCCCGCAAGGCCTACGACCCCTCAGTGATCCGCGCCGGCGAGCGCGTGCCCCTCCTCGACCCTCAGACAGTCAAGACAAGAACCGGAGCCTGACCATGAGCATCATCAACAAGGCAGCCGCCATTGGCGGCGGTGTCATCGGCGCCGGCTGGGTGGCACGGCTGCTGCTCAACGGCATCGATGTGTCGATCTTCGATCCCGATCCGGAGGCGTCGCGCAAGGTCTCGGAAGTGATGAAGGGCGCCCGCCGCGCCTACAAGCAGATGGTTCCCGGTGGCCTGCCTAAGGAAGGTAAACTCACCTTCGCCAAGACCATCGCCGAAGCAGTGGCCGATGCCGACTTCATCCAGGAGAGCGTGCCGGAACGGCTCGACCTGAAACACCGCGTGCTGGCCGAGATCGATCTCTATGCGCCGACCAACGCCATCGTCGGTTCCTCGACCTCCGGCATCAAGCCGACCGACATGCAGGTGGCGATGAAGAAGCACCCGGAGCGGCTGGTTGTCGGACATCCCTTCAACCCGGTCTATCTCCTGCCGCTGGTCGAGATCGTCGGCGGCGAGCAGACGTTCCCCGAGGCAATCGAAGTTGCCAAAGAAATCTATGCCTCGATCGGCATGAAGCCGGTGGTCATTCGCAAGGAAATCGAGGCCTTTGTCGGCGACCGCCTGCTGGAAGCGGCGTGGCGCGAGGCGCTGTGGCTGATCAAGGACGGTATCTGCACGGTCGAGGAACTCGACGACATCATGCGCTATGGCTTCGGCCTTCGCTGGGCGCAGATGGGCATGTTCCAGGTCTACCGCGTCGCCGGCGGCGAGGCCGGCATGCGCCACTTCATGGCGCAGTTCGGGCCGTGCCTGAAATGGCCGTGGACCAAGCTGATGGACGTGCCGGAGTTCAACGACGAGCTGGTCGATCTGATCGCCACCCAGTCGGACGACCAGGCGCACGGCCTGTCGATCCGCGAGCTGGAAAAGATCCGCGACGACAATCTGGTCGCGATCATGGATGCTTTGTCGAAGCAGAACAAAGGCAAGGGCTGGGGCGCCGGCGCGCTGCATAAGGACTATACCAACCAATTGGCCAAGCTGGCGGCGAAGAAGCCGGCCGCTTCCAAGGCCGCCGAAAAGGCCAAGGCGTCGAAGCCGGTGAAGAAGGTTGAAAAGCCGAAGAAAAAGAAGAAAGGCTGAAGCCATGGATTTCGGGCTGTCGGAGGAACAGAAGCTCATCGTCGAGACGACGCGCGCGTTCGTCGAGAATGAGCTTTACCCGCATGAGCGCGAGGTCGAACGCACTGGCGTGCTGCGCCGCGAGCTGATCGAGGAGATCAAGGTCAAGGCGATCGAAGCCGGGCTCTACGCCGCCAACATGCCGGCCGATGTCGGTGGCGCCGGCCTCGATACGGTGACCTGGCTGCTCTACGAAAAGGAACTCGGCCGCGCCAATTACGCGCTGCACTGGACCTGCGTGGCGCGGCCCTCCAACATCCTCTTGGCCGGCACGCCGGAGCAGCGCGAGAAATACCTGTTCCCCTGCATCCGCGGCGAGAAGTGGGACTGCCTGGCGATGACTGAACCGGGCGCCGGCTCGGACCTGCGCGGCATGAAGGCGACCGCCGTGCAGGACGGCGACGACTGGGTGCTGAACGGCACCAAGCATTTTATCAGCCACGCCGACCTTGCTGACTTTGCCATCGTCTTCATGGCCTCGGGCGAAGAAGAAACGCCGCGTGGCAAGCGCAAGAAGATCACCGCCTTCTTCGTCGACAAGGGCACCAAGGGTTTTACGGTGCGCGACGGCTACCGCAACGTCTCGCATCGCGGCTACACCAACGCCATCCTCGAATTCGACGATTGCCGCCTGCCGGCAAGCCAGGTGCTCGGCGAAGTCCATAAGGGTTTCGACGTTGCCAATTCCTGGCTCGGCGCCACCCGCCTGCAGGTCGGCGCCACCTGCCTCGGCCGCGCCGAGCGGGCGCTCGGCCATGCCATCGAATATTCCGCGCAGCGCCAGCAGTTCGGCCAGCAGATCGGCAAGTTCCAGGGCGTGTCGTTCAAGCTCGCCGATATGGCCACCGAATTGAAGGCCGCCGACCTGATGGTGTTCGAAGCTGGCTGGAAGTACGATCAGGGCACCGTCACCGATCAGGACATGGCCATGGCCAAGCTGAAGGCTACCGAAATGCTCGCTTTCGTCGCCGACGAGGCGATCCAGATCCATGGCGGCATGGGGCTGATGGACGACCTCCCGCTGGAACGCATCTGGCGCGACGCCCGCGTCGAGCGCATCTGGGAAGGCACTTCGGAGATTCAGCGACATATTATTTCGCGGGCGCTGCTGCGTCCGTTCGGAGCTTAGAGCATGATGGACCCCAAACCGGGTCCGGTTTTGGGGAGAAGATCATGCTCAAACGAAAAGATGGCCATGCATAAACTCGAACGTCTCCTGCGCCCGAAGTCGATTGCCGTGTTCGGCGGGGCGCAGGCCGCTGCCGTCGTCGCGCAATCGATCAAGATGGGCTTTGCCGGCGAAATCTGGCCGGTTCATCCGACCAAGGACGAGGTGGCCGGCCGCAAGGCCTATCGCTCCGTTGCCGACTTGCCCGACGCTCCAGATGCCGCCTTTGTCGGCGTCAACCGGCATCTGACCATCGAGGTGGTCAAGGCGCTGGCCGAGCGTGGCGCCGGCGGCGCCGTCTGCTTTGCCGCGGGCTTTCTCGAGACCGAGGCCTATGACGACGACGGTGAGCGGCTGCAGGCCGAACTGGTGGCTGCCGCCGGCCAGATGCCGATCATCGGCCCGAATTGCTATGGCCTGATCAACTATGCCGACGGCGCGTTGCTGTGGCCCGACCAGCATGGCGGCATCAGGCTGCCCGAAGGTGCCAAGGGCGTCGCCATCATCACCCAGTCCTCCAACATCGCCATCAACATGACGATGCAGAAGCGCGGCCTGCCGATCGCCTTCCTGATGACCGCCGGCAACCAGGCGCAGACCGGCCTGTCCGAAATGGCGCTCGGCCTGATCGAGGATGAGCGCGTCACGTCGCTCGGCCTGCACATCGAGGCCTTCGATTCGGTAGCCGGCTTCGAGCGCTTGGCGGCGCGGGCGCGCGAATTGAAGAAACCGATCATCGCCATGAAGGTCGGCCGGTCCGAGCAGGCACGGCAGGCGACCGTCTCGCACACCGCATCGCTTGCCGGCTCGGATGCTGCCTCGGGCGCCTTCTTGAGGCGGCTCGGCATTGCGCGCGTCGATTCCATCCCTGCCTTCATCGAGGCGCTGAAGCTGCTGCACGTCACCGGACCGTTGCCCGGCTACAGGCTGTCGTCGATGAGCTGTTCGGGTGGCGAAGCCTCGGTCATGGCCGACAGCGCCGAAGGGCGCTGGGTCAACTTCCCGGAGCTCACCAGCAAGCACCGCGCCCATGTCAAATCGACGCTCGGGCCGCTGGTCGCGGTCGCCAACCCGTTGGACTACCACACCTTCATCTGGAACAACGAGCCGGCGATGACCGCCACCTTCACCGCCATGGTGTCGGGCGGCTTCGACCTCAACATGCTGGTGCTCGACTTCCCGCGCCCGGATCGCTGCTCGGTCACCGACTGGTGGGCGACGCTGCGCGCCTTCGAATCGGCGCTGAAGACCAACAAGGCGCATGGCGCCATCGTCTCCTCGCTGCCGGAGAACCTGCCGGAGGAATACACCGCCGAACTCATGGCGCGCGGCATGGTGCCGTTGTTCGGCATCTCCGAAGCCATGGACGCCGCGGGTGCCGCAGCCTTCATCGGCTGGGCCTGGGCCGAGCCTCAGGCGCAGTCGATCGACACGACGGCAGCCGGTGCTGCCCGAGGCGACCATGTCACCCCCGACGAGGCCGAAGCCAAGGAGCGGTTGATCAAGGCCGGCTTGCCGGTGCCGAAGGGCGAACGCGCCGCCAATGCGGTCGAGGCCGTCATCTCGTCGATGGCGCTCGGCTTCCCGGTGGCGCTGAAGGCGCTCGGCGTAACCCACAAGTCGGAAGTCGGCGCCGTCAGGCTGAGCCTCAAGGACGCCGAATCCGTCAGCACGGCGGCGCATGATCTGCTGCCGCTCGGCACCGGGCTCTATGTCGAGCGCATGGTGCGCGATGGCGTCGCCGAACTGATCGTCGGCTTCACCCGCGACCCGATGTTCGGCGCCGTGATGACACTGGGCACCGGCGGCGTGCTGGTCGAGCTGTTGCGCGACAGCGTCACCCTGATGCTGCCGGCGACGCGCGACGACATCGAGGCGGCGTTGCGCCGCCTGAAACTGTTCCCGCTGCTCGAAGGCTATCGCGGCCGGCCCAAGTCCGATGTCGCTGCTGCCATCGAGGCCATCGCCGGCATTGCCGACTTCGTCCAGAAGAACGCCGGCGATATCGAGGAACTCGATATCAACCCGCTGATCGTTTGCGCCGAGGGCAAGGGCGCCTGGATCGCCGACGCGCTGCTGGTGCTGGGAGACAAGAAGAATGTCTGACGTCATTTCGACCCGCCGCGAGGGCGTGATCCTCGAGGTCACGCTCGACCGGCCGAAGGCCAATGCCATCGACCTCAAGACGTCGCGGCTGATGGGCGAGACGTTCAAGGCGTTCCGCGACGATCCGGAGCTTCGCGTCGCCATCGTCAAGACCGCCGGCGACAAATTCTTCTGCGCCGGCTGGGATTTGAAGGCCGCTGCCGGTGGCGATGCGGTCGACGGCGACTATGGCGTCGGCGGTTTTGCCGGCCTGCAGGAGCTGCGCGACATGAACAAGCCGGTCATCGCCTGCGTCAACGGCATGGCGGTCGGCGGCGGCTTCGAGCTGGCGCTGTCCTGCGATCTCATCTTCGCTTCCGACCATTCCTCCTTCGCGCTGCCAGAAATCCGCGCCGGCACGCTGGCCGACGCAGCGACGATCAAGCTGCCGAAGCGCATCCCCTACCATGTCGCCATGGACCTTTTGCTTACCGGCCGCTGGATGGATGTTGCGGAAGCGCATCGCTGGGGCCTGGTCAACGAAGTGCTGCCCAAGGACAAGCTCGAGGACCGCGTCTGGGAGATCGCAAGGCTGCTGGCCAGCGGCCCGCCGCTGGTGTTTGCGGCGATCAAGGAGACGGCGCGGGTGGCCGAGGCGCTGACTTTCCAGGACGCGATGAACCGCGTGACGCGGAGGCAATTGGCGACAGTCGATGCGCTCTATGGCTCGGAGGACAATATGGAAGGGTTCCGCGCCTTCGCCGAGAAGCGCGATCCGGTGTGGAAGGGGAAGTAGCCTCTTTACCCTCCCCTCGATGGGGAGGGTCGGACCGAAGGTCCGGGGTGGGGTGATGCGCCGCCACCCCACCCGCCGCTTCGCGGCGACCTCCCCCATCAAGGGGGAGGTAAAGGAGCTCCATGACCGACTACAAAACCCTCATCGACGCCGAGACCTGGGCCTTCATCGAGCGGACGAATTCCTATTATCCGCCCGACACGATCGACTACACCATTGCCCAGCAGCGCGCGATCTATGACCGGATGTGCCGCGAGTTCTTTGCCGGCTATCCCGACGGCGTGACCGCGGAAACAACCGTCATTGCGGCGCATGACATTCCGATCCGCATCTATCGCAGCGCTACCCCGAACAAGGCGGCGATGGTGCTCTACGTCCACGGCGGCGGCTTCATCCTCGGTGGGCTCGACAGCCACGACGATGTCTGCGCCGAGCTTTGTGCCCGCACCGGCTTCGAGGTGGTCTCCGTGGACTACCGCCTGGCGCCGGAGCATCTGCACCCGGGCGCCTTCGACGATGCGCTGCATGCCTTCGAATGGGCGGCCAAAACCTACGATCAACCTGTCCTGCTGTGCGGCGACAGCGCCGGCGGCAATCTCTGCGCCGCCGTCGCCCACGCGACGCGCGGTCACGCCAAAAGGCCGGTCGGTCAGGTGTTGATTTATGCCGGCCTTTTCGGCGACCGTTCGAAGGGCTCCTATGTGACGCATGCCGAGGCACCGATGCTGACGGTGCGCGATATCGAGTTCTATAAGCACATCCGCACCGGCGGTGTGGATCGGACCGGCGACGTCACCTTGTCGCCGCTGGCCGACGCCGATTTCACCAACCTGCCGCCGACAGTGCTGATCACCGCTGAGTGCGACCCGCTGTCATCCGACGGCGAGGCCTATCGCGACCGCATCCGTGCCGCAGGCGGACACGCCACCTGGTTCGAGGAGCCAGGACTGGTGCACGGCTATCTCCGGGCCAGGCACACGGTCGGCCGGGCCCGTGCCTCCTTCAGTCGCATCGTCGAGGCGGTGTCAGTGCTCGGCAGAGGCAACTGGATCTGGTGAACGGCTCAGCCGCGGACAAAGGCGATCAGTGCCTCGGCCATGCGATCGTTGAACTCCTGGCGAAAGCGATTCTTCTTCAGCCATTCCGGATTTGAGCCGACGGTCTTGTTGGCGTCGACGACAATGCCTTTGCCGTCGACGATGAAATAGTCGATGGCGCCGAAATCCAGATTGAGCCTTTGCCGCACCGCCAGCACCTCCGGCGGGACGGCACCGCCCACCTCGTTGCTTAGTATTTTTGAGCCGGCGCACAGGACGTCATCAAAGACCTGCCGCATGTTGATCTCGGCGCCAAGCAGGAACATGTAGCGATGCTTGACGATGGGCAGGTCGAGTGTATCGAAGGCGAATTTCTCGACCATCAGGCGATCGTTGCGCCATACATCCGGCGGAACCTCCGCGATCGTCTGGTAGACTTGATAAGGTGGACACAGGCGGTCCTTGTAGCCGGGTTCGAAGAGCTTGCGGATGGCATGAGCGCTCCGGGTCAGGCCGTTGCGGTGCTGCCACCAGCGCTGCTCTGGCCGGCCCCTGGAGTTGAGGACGGTCTTGACGATAACCGGCCCCTTGTGGCTGTCGCCGGCCTCCAGCTTCAGCGTCGAATAGAGGTACCTGTGGATGGACAGCGCGCGGCCATTGATGCTGCGCTCGTAGCGTTGACCGATGTCGCGGTAGGGCGGCGGGACCACGGTCAGGTCGATGTGCAGCAGCGCCGCCGGCGCCCTATTCTGGCGGGCCGGCCGGTCGAGCAGACGGACTTTCAATCCGGCTTGCTCCAGGTAGGGCAGCAACTGCGCTATGGAGTAGCCCCGCACCAGGCGGAAATTGCGCAGGCTTTCCACATAGACATCGAGATCCGCTGCCGCCACGAGCCGCTATTCCTTGATGTCGACGCCCGAGAAATCATGGTGATCAAACGGGTCCATGACATAGCCGGTCACCCGTTCGCGCATCGGTATCGAGACCACGGAGTGGGCGATGACGATCCACGGCATCTGCTCCCTGAAGATCGTTTGCGCCTGCGCATAGAGTTTCGCACGGGCAGCGGGATCGACGATCCCGGCCGCCTGCTTGAGCAAATTGTCGAAGGCGGGGAAACACCAGTTGGCGCGATTGGTGGTGCCGACGCCGGCGCAGCCAAGCGGCACCGACAGGAAATTGTCGGGGTCGCCATTGTCGCCGGTGAAGCCGAACAGCATGGCGCCGTCGCGGTCGTGTGCCTTTGAGCGGGCGAGGTATTCCGTCCACTCATAGGTGACGATGTCGACGCTGACACCGATCTTTGCCAGGTCCGACTGGATCATCTCAGCCATGCGCTGCGCATTCGGGTTGTACGGACGCTGCACCGGCATGGCCCAGATCTTCATGTGCAGGTCCTTGACGCCGGCATCGGCGAGCGCTTGCCTCGCGGCAGCCGGGTCGAAGACGTGATCGGGACTTGTCTTGTCATAGGCCCAGGAGGTCGGCGGCAGCGGATTGCGTGCGACTTTACCGGTGCCGCGGAACACGACATCGACCAGCGCCCGGGTGTCGATGGCCATGGCGATCGCCTTTCGCACCTTCGGATCGTCGAAGGGCTTCTGCAAGGTGTTGAAGGCGAGGTATCCGGTGTTGAGGCCTTCCTGACGCATGATTTTGATGCCGGGCGTGGCCTCGATCGCCTCCAGGTCGGCCGGATTTGGATAGGGCATGAGATCGCACTCGCCGGCGCGCAGTCTTTCCATGCGAATGCTGGCGTCGGCGGTGATGGCAAAGACGAGATCGTCGATCTTCGGTTTGCCGCGCCAGTAGTCCGGATTGGCCCTGTAGCGGATGACCGCATCCTGCTGATAGTCGACAAGCTGGAACGGACCCGTCCCGACCGGCTTCAGCGCCAGATCGAGCAGCCGCTTCTCGGTGACGAGCATGTCGGCATATTCCTTGGACACGATCGAAGCAAAATCCAACGCCAGATCGGCAAGCATCGGCGAATGCGGCGCCTTCAGCGTCAACACGACGGTGTAGTCGTCAAGCTTGCGCCAGCCGGCGACGAGACCCGGCATGCCAATGCCGTCGAAGTAGATGTACTGGCGTTTGGCATAATTGTTGAACGGGTTCTGCGCATTGCCCTGCCGGTCGAAGGTGAACAGCACATCGTCGGCGTTGAAGTCGCGGCCCGGCGTAAAGCCTTCGACGCTGTGGAACTTCACGCCACGCCGCAGGTGGAATGTGTAGGTGAGACCGTCGTCGGAAATCTCCCAGCTTTCGGCAAGCCCGGGACGCACCTTGGTGGTGCCGGGCTCGAACTCGACGATGCGGTTGTAGAGCGCGGTGGCCGAGGCGTCACGCGCGCCGGAGGCAAGTGCGGGATCGAACGTGTCCGGACTGACCTCGGTGCAGTAGACCAAGGTCTTGGCTACGGACTGATGAACCGGCAACGCACATAGAAAAAGCGCGGCCAGCAACAGAACGAAATGCCTGCGTGTCATGGTACCCCCCCAGGGTTGGGAAGACGCTAGCAGAAGGCGGCACTGACGGTAAGTAAGCCGGCCAGTTCTTTCGCGCCAGGCTGGTTTCCATTCTGAGTTGCCTGACACAAAGAGCCGTTCGCCGCCTCTGTGAAATGGCGGACAGACCCAGCCGCCGTTTTGCATGAACCTTTCCGCTCCAGCCTGCGACTGACGACCAGGCGCCGCATGGTGCGGGGCCGGAAAGGATGCCCCCCAATGACCAGGACCTTAGAGGCTCCACGGTCTCCGGGACCAACGCAAGCTCAGCGCGACCACCGCCTTCGGGACGGAGTCGATGCGCTGGGCTTTCGGCTGATTCCGTTGACCCTGCGCAGGAGCAGGCGTATCGTGAGGATGAGGAAAGCAGACAATTCGATCAGGGACGAACGTGCCGGAACGCCGCGCCTTGCCCTGACTCGCGCGGCGGGACCGGATGTTCCTCCCGAAAACTTCGGGGGGAGTTTTATGTCCTGCGATCGCGGCACGTCCATGCCATCTCCAAGCGGTTTTCGCCGTTCGCTCCAACTGGCCGGCGGTTTGCTTGCCCTGGCGCTGAGCGCCACGCTCTGGTTGGGCACAGCTGCCCGGGCGCAGGAAACCCAGATCATCTATCCCGGCTCGATGGCCGTGACCGGATTTTCCGGCACTGTCATTCCCAATTTCGACGAAGGGCTGCCGCCCGGTGTCGACCCGGTCGACGAAACCTTCATCGACACGACGCGCGCCACCTTGCGCGTTTTCGACGTTTCGGCGCTGGGAGGACCAGCCTCCGGCCAGCTCGTCTACACGCCGCCGCCTTTCGAGGTGACGGCCGAACAGATCGGCCAGGTGTTCGCCGTCACCTATGATGACGGCGTGCGCGACGGCGTTCCGTCCGGCATCCCCAACCTTTATGCCGGCGCCACCTCGCTGCACGGCATTCGCATCGTCACCGCTGACGAAGATTCCGACAGCCGGCCCGAGCGGCAGCGCCGCGGCACAGCCGGCGCCGTGTTCATGGACGGCCAGTTCGGCACCGAAAACGGCGGCGGTCCCGGCACGATCTGGAAGATCGACGGCATCACCGGTGCCGTCTCCAAATTCACCGACATCGACACCAACAGCGGTCCCGGCATCGGTGACGTCACTTTCGACAGCAATCACCGCGAGTTCTTCGCCAGCGACCTCGATACCGGCCTCATCCACCGCATCGACGCCAACGGCACGCTGATCGATACGTTCGACCATGGCGTTGCCGGGCGGCCGGCGCATGGGCTGGCAGCCGTCGCCGACGACGGCGCGGTGATGGACATACAGGGCGCGGCCTTCGACTCGGAAGACCCCGACAGCTGGGGCTACACGCAGGACGAACGCCGCGTCTGGGCGGTCGCCTATCATGGCGGCCGGGTTTACTATTCGGTCGGCGAAAAGGCCGAGATCTGGTCGGTGGGCATTGCCCGCGACGGCAGCTTTGCCGGCGATCCGCGCTGGGAGCTGACGGTCAAGGCCGACAAGGATTACGCCGTCACCGACATCGCCTTCGACAACCAGGGCTTCATGTACCTGGCGCAGCGTGGCCCGGTGGAAAACCGCTACGATTACAGCCAGTTCGCCGATTCCGGCAAAGGCGAGGTCATCCGCTACTGGCGCGAGAATCCCGACGATCCGGCGACGGAATCGGAGTGGGTGGAAGAGCCGCAGGAATATGCGGTCGGCTTCCCGCAAGGCAACCGGCAGTCGGCCGGCGGCCTCGACCTGCAATATGGCTACGACGCCGACGGCAATCTCGACACCGGTGTGTGCACCGACACGCTGGTCAACACCGGCGACAAGCTGCGCGACAACCCGACACTTGCCGACCAGCTCGCCGTTGGCGGGCCGCTTGCCGTGCACGGCGTGCAGATCACGCCGACGCCGCTGGTCAAGCCGGCCAATGTGCCGCCTTTCGGCTCGTGGTTCGTCGATTTCGACGGCTATTTCGAAGACCCCGAAGTGGAAGGTCATGTCGGCGACGTCGAGGTCTGGCACCCCTGCGAAGGCCGTGCCGGTTACTATGAAGAAATCCCCGGCGGTTATCTGCCGCCCTTCTATCCGCCAGACTTCCCACCGCCCGGCGACCTGCCTCCGTGCATCGATGTCGAGGATGTTCAGTTCTACTGCACGCCTCGCGGCCTGGAGGCCGACCTCTATCTCCATGACCATGCCGGCTTCGGCGGCGATTCGATCAAAGCCCAGTCCAGGACGCCAGGCGTCGGGGTGACATCACCCCAGTCGCATGCGCCCGGCAAGCCCTACACGATCGACATCACCGGCCACTATCCGGGCGACACAGTCGATGTCGGGCTCTGCTTCTACAGGCAATCCGATAAGGACAAGGGTGGCTACTACCCTTGCTGCAAGATGACTTTGCCGCTCAGAACCCCAGCCGTCAGCTGCGAACGTTGAGGAGGGGAAGTTGAAAAATCTCGCACTTTCCCCGACCGCGACGAGCAGTCAATCCACCGGCAAGCAGCCAACAGTCTTGGAGACCATCATGAAACCCCTGTCATACGCCAGGCGCGGCGCGCGCTGGCTGATGGCGGCCGGTATCGCGGTCGCCATGTTCACCCCTCTGGCAAGCCACGCCGAAGACGCGGTTCCGATTACTCCGGAACTGCGCCTCGACCTCGACAATTCGAAAATCATCAATCCGCGGCCGGAGCGGGCCGTACCCTTCTTCACCAAGAAAGGCACTCAGCGGAGCTGCGACTATGTCGTCTACTCCCTGAGCTTCGGCCTCCGCGGTGATGCGCAAGCCTTTGCCGACCTGGCCGGCTTGCTGAAAACGCTCAAGATCGAGTTCAAGGACCAGCTTCCGCACGGCCTTTCGATCGTCAGCGCGCATGTCTCGGGCGACGGCACGGACGCTGCGGGCGGCCCGCTGCCCGGCGTTTCGATCAGCACCTCGGCAGGTCCGAACGATACGGCCACGGTGTCCGACTTCCGGCTCTCCGCCGCCGATCTCGACGGCGCCGGGGCCGCCAATGAACGCGTCATCAACTTCCAGATCACGGCCAAGATCGACCATGCGGCGTTTCCCTCGCCGACCATCATCGACAATCAGGGCCTGATCAAGGTGAGCAACGGAGCCGGCACCGGGACCATCATCCCGTCGCAGGATCCGGGCAAGCCCGACGATGGCGACTACAAGACCGGGGTGAAGACCTCGATCAAGATCGACCTCACCAACTGTGACAAGCGGCCTCCGCCTCCCGACCGGGAGTGCTTCAAGGTGGAGCGCGGCACGGTCGATTGCGTGCAAGGCGGCGGCGCCTTCATCTACCACATGCCTGTCGGCCCGGAGATGGGCGGCAAGTGGGTTCAGGTGTCGACGACCACCCCCGGCATCACCATCATCCCCGACACGCAATTGGTGCCGGCGGGCGGCGGTGTGCTCAACTGGAAGATCGTCGGCGCATCGCCTGGCGACGTCATCCACCTCATCGTCACCGGCATCGAGACCTATGCCGGCCCGAAGGAGGGTTGGGGCCTGTGCTGCACGCAAACCATCGACATCGTCATCCCGCGTGACCTCAGATGTCCGCCCAAGGACAAGGAGCCGGACCTCAAGGTCGAGAAACGCGCCGACGTGACGCGTTGCACGATGGGCGGCGGCTGCGACTTCACCATCAAGGTCACCAATGTCGGCGACGGGCCGTATCACGGCAAGATCGTGCTCGACGAGGTGACGCTGCCGGCCGGCTCGACGCTGGATTCAGGGCCCAATCCGCCCTGGGTCTGCGTGCCCGGCGTGACCCCGATGACGTGCACCTATCCGGTGACCACGCTCAATCCCGGTGCCTCCGTCAACCTCAAGCTCGGTTTCAAGCCGGCCGGAGGCTGGCAAGGCAGCGTGCTGCGCAACTGCGCCACCTACAATTACGGCGCCAGCGGCAAGCCGCTGTTCGGCAGCCAGCAGAACGATCGCGGCTGCGCCTCGATCCCGATCTGCCGGCGTGGCGACCGCGACCGCGATTGCCGGCCGCCGGTCGACAAGAAGGTCGACCTGATCCTGAAGAAGCGTGCCCGCCTCCCTGTCTGCACGCCCGACGGCATCTGCTACTTCGTGATCGACATCATCAACAATGGCAGCGTCCCCTATAATGGGCCGCTGACGGTCATCGACAATTACCCGGGCGGCGCGCCGGCCTCTTCGACCTTCGGCCCATCTCCGCCCTGGACATGCGGACCGAACGGCCCCGGCCAGTTCCGCTGTGACAATGCCGGCATCGTGCTGATGCCGGGCGCCTCGACGCCGATCGTCGTCAAGGCGGTGATGCCGGCCGGCTACCAGTCGGACTCGGTGGAAAACTGTGCGGCGCTGAAGCCTGTCCCCGGTGAGGTCGACCTCACCAACAACAAGGCCTGCGCCAAGGAACGCTTCCGGCATCCCAATGGCGGCAAGCCAACCTTGCGCATAACCAAGGTGTGCAACGGCTCGCTCGCCGGCGCGGCGGTGGTTTCCTGCCGCATCACCGTCATCAGCCTTGGCACCGCTGCCCCCACCGGTCCGGTGCGGGTCAACGATGCCGCCACGCTGATCTCGGGCGGCGCGCCGGTCCAGATCCAGACCGTCACACCCGACGGCGCGGAATGGGCCTGCGGAGCGGTTCCGGCCAATGCGCTGTCGTGCCAGATTCCCGGCGCCGTGATGACGCCCGGAACCAGCCGGCACTTCGACGTGACGGTCTCGGCCAATGGCGCGTTCGAGAACTGCGCACGCGGCTCGTATGGCCCGGCTCCGGGAGACGACATCGTCTACCCGATCGGCCAGGCCTGCGCCAAGGGCGGCGGCACGTCCACCATCAGCGTCAAGAAGACCGGTGATGCCGAGTGCCAGCCGGGACAACCCTGCTCGTTCGAGATCACGATCACCAATGACGGCCAGACCCCATTCTCGGGTCCGGTCCGCATCGGCGATGCGATCGGCGTGGACGGGCTCGGCCGGCTGGAAGGTGTCGAGATCACCTCGATCTCGCCGCCCTTCGGCTGCTCGCCGGAACCGACGACGTTGCCATTGTCGTGCATTGCCAACCTGACGCTCGGCGCCGGGGAAAGCCACGTGCACAATGTCACCGTGGTCCTTCCCGACGACGGCCGCCTGGCCAAGCTGCAGGGCAACGTCACCGGCCGGAACTGCGTCGGTGTCTTGTCTCCTGATACCAGGGTGCAAGGCGGCGACGTGCTGTCCGGCGATCAGACCAACATCCAGGGCGATCGCGGCAAGGCCTATGCCTGCCATCCCTTCACTATCAAGCGTGAGGTGAAGAAAGAGTGCTCGCCGGGCTTCGTCATGAACGATGCCGGCCGGTGCGTCTGCCCGGAAGGCACGACGTTCCGCAACGGCCAGTGCTCGCCTGACGGTGGCGTCATCATCGAGCCAAAGCCAAGGCCGTGCGTGCTGCTCAAGGGCCAGATCCGCACCGAGGATGGACGCTGTGTCTGTCCGCGTGGCACCGCGCTCGAGAACGGCGCCTGCGTCAAGACCGACAAGCCGGGCTGCACCATCCCCGGTTCGGTCCCGACGTCGGACGGCAATGGCTGCTACTGCCCGGACGGCACGCATCTCGACCGACAGGCAAATGCCTGCGTGCGCGACAAGCAGAAGCCCGAGCAGTGCACCATACGCGGCCAGGTCCACGATGCTGACGGCGACTGCGTCTGCCCGCGTGGGACCGAGGTGCGCGATAGAGCCTGCCGGCCGATCCGGCCGAAGCCTGAACAGTGCACGATCCGTGGTCAGGTTCATGACGCCGACGGCGATTGTGTCTGCCCGCGTGGCACCGAGGTGCGCAATGGAGCCTGCCGGCCGATCCGGCCGACGCCCGAGCAGTGCACCATCCGCGGCCAGGTCCATGACGCCAATGGCAATTGCGTCTGCCCACGGGGTACCGAGGTGCAAGGCAATGCCTGCCGGCAGAAGAAGCCTGTGCTGGAACAGTGCGACATACGCGGCCAGGTGCACAACAAGCGCGGCGAGTGCGTTTGCCCGCGCGGCACCAAGGTGATCGACGGCGCATGCCGCAAGCCGAGGCCGCAGGTGGAATGCGCACCGGGCTCGCAGATGGTTGGTGGCCAGTGCGTGCCGATCATCAAGCGGCGCTGCCCGGAAGGCACGATTGGACGGTATCCGAACTGCAGGGCCATCCGGCAACAGCCGTCGCTCGATCCGACCCTGTTGCTCAATCCGGGTGTCCTTCAGCAGTTGATACCGAAGCGTACGCCGCAGACGCAGGTACAGCCGCAAAGGGATCCGGCGGCCAACTTCAAGCCGTAGGTTCTGGATGCGAGTCAAAATCAGAACCCCGCCGGAGCGATCCGGCGGGGTTCTTCTTTCAGGCGGCAGTGCCGTCGACCTGTTCCAGGCCGAATCTCAGTTGGCGGGAGCGTAGCGCAACAACGTCACGCCCTGGGCAAGGCTTTGCGTGCCGAGCGGCTGCAAGGTCAGCGACAGGCCGGACTGGAAGTACGGCTTGCCGCCGCCCAGCACGACCGGTTGCGTATAGAGCCGGTATTCGTCGATGAGGCCCGCGCGCGCGAAGTGAGCGGCTAGATCGGCGCCGCTGACGGAGATTTCGCCTTCCGTCTGCGATTTGAGCTGGTTTGCAACGGTTTCGACATCGCCGCCCGCCAACCGGGCATTGGGTCCGACGTCGCGAAGCGTCGTCGAAAACACGATCTTCGGGGTTCCCCGCCAGGCTCGGGCGAAATCTATCTCGACCTCCTCGCCGGTCTCCCGCTCCGGACTGTCCCAGAAACGCATTGCCTCATACATCCGGCGTCCGCAGAGCGCGATCGCGGTCCGCCGCATCTCGTCGTTGAAATGCCGGTGCAATTCTTCCTCGGGCACCGGCAAGCCGATGTCGCCCGACGGTCCCTCGATAAAGCCGTCCAGCGACGTCAGCATGGAATAGACGATCCTGGCCATCTGACCTCTCCGTTTTTGTCCACACCGAATGAGGCATAACCGATTGCGAACTGCAAGCGGTTTGTCGCAAAGCGAATGGAAATCTGGACACGCGCGAAATGCGCCGCAACAGTGGCTATGCCGCGCCGGCTTGGCGTATCGTGGGCGCGACAGCAGGAGCCGGCACCATGAGCACCGTCCCAAAACCATCCGAGCAGGCCGCCAATGAAAACGACAGCGGCGGCGAGTATTTCGAGGCGCCGACCATTGGCGACCATGAAGCCGAGCTGGTTGCCGACGAGGCGCTCGAAGCGCCCGATGTGCCGGATTCCGAACCCGCCGGCCATGGGCGCCTGAAGCCGAAGCGAAAACCGTCGGCGATATCGGGCCGCAAATTCCGCAAGCGCGACCTGGTGCGGATCGACGATCTCAGGCCGAGCCTGGCCGACCGCATCCGCTCCGACCATCCCGACCTGCCGCGCGGCGCCCGCATCAGCCGCGAGGAGCTCGGCCGCTACCGCATGCGCTACATGGAGGAGTTGCTGCAGCAGGAGCATGGCGAATTCTCCGAGCTCGACCGCCAGGTGGTCGAATCGATCGCCAGGCAGGACACGATTTCGGAAAACTCGGAAGAGGAGTTCGAGGAGCACAGGTCGTTCGCCGACCGCGTCTCCGACAATATGGCGGCCTTCGGCGGCAGCTGGTGGTTCCTGATCTCGTTCGGCAGCGTGCTGGCCGTCTGGATCGGCATCAATTTGATCGCGGGCATGAGCAGCGCCTTCGACCCCTACCCCTTCATCCTGCTCAACCTGCTGCTCTCCTGCATCGCCGCCATCCAGGCGCCGATCATCATGATGAGCCAGAGACGGACGGAGGCCAAGGACCGCCTGCGCTCCTTCAACGACTACCGGGTGAACCTGAAAGCCGAGCTGGAAGTGCGCCACCTGCACGAAAAGCTCGACTATCTGATCTCGCGCCAATGGACGCGGCTGGCCGAAATGCAGCAGATGCAGCTGGATGCCATGCACGAGCTGACGGGCGCGAAGAAGGCGAAGCGGGCGGTAAGAGGGGTAAGAAGGAGGACGGTGAAGGGGGGAGCGGGAGATTAGAGGTAAGGCGGCTCAGTGAGGCACAGCACGAACTTGATCAGGGGAGGCTAGATTGCCATTGCCGAGAAATTGAACCGTCGCCGCCTAGGACTCGATCCCTCGGACCAACATCAGCAGCCGTTGGAATTCGGCGTTGTCGCTATCCCCCTTCCAGAAGTTAATGAACTGGCAGACCACCTGGAGATTGCCCACCTCGTAATGCCCCGCGCTGTCGATGCGATCGAGCGACGGCAACAGATTCTTGTCGGCCTCCGGTCCGAGAAACTGAAACGGGATGCCGGTCAGAGCGCAGCGGTTGTCCTGAAGATCGAGCAGTGAAGCAATCAGCTTCTCCAGCTCGGCCGAGGTCATCCGCAATTCCTTGTTCTTCAGTATGCGCTGAACGATTTGCCCGTTCGCGTTCTTGACGGTGTTCTCGACCGAAAGGCGCATGGCGATGATGGATTTCTCGCGCCCGCCGAGATAGCGGACCTGATCCTTGCCGACCGCCGCCTTAGCGATCGAGCCCTCCGCTTCCATTTTTAGAAGTGTTGCCAACATCCAACAGAAAGAATGTGCATCTACCAGCCGTACATCTTTCAAACCGGCGGTCGCCCCGACGAGCGAACGCAACGCGGCGAGCGTCCGATTGTAGGTCGAATAGTTTTCCCAACTGCATTGGCGCAAGGTCGAGAAGTCGATGCCGAGCGCCCGGAAAGCGCGGTCGAACCCGGTCGGTTGGACCGGCATGAACCGATCCATGTCCTTGAGAAAATAGAAATAGGCGAGGAGCGGATACTTGCCGCCCGTTAGTTCGCTCAGTCGATCGAACGTCACACCCTCATCGGCGTTGCCGCGAAAAAGGCCGAAAAGCAGAGCCTCGATCTCGCGACGCAGCTTCGGATTAGAAGCCGCCTCCAGCAGCACACGGTGATCACGGTTGGCATGGCCGTAACGGTTCTGCCAGAACACAAGATTGTTGGTGAGGTTGCTCCGGCTGTCCTGAATTTCGATTGCTTCGGTCATCGAATTCAGGATGGTGCCCGAACCGATATCTGCTTCCGACCAATCCCCGGCGCGAAGCAAGCCGAGCGCGTGGGCGCGCAAGCGGGGCTTGTAGCTTTCCCAATCGTGGATCAGGCCTTCCCCAAAGCTTGCAAATGGCCGCCCCGATTTTGCTGTGACGAGCGCCTGGAAGCGCATGAAGGCTTGGTGGAAGGTGCGCGGATCAACGCCGGCGCCGGCGGTGATGCTGTCGGCCTTGCTCTCGGAACTGGTATACCAGTCTAGAAAGCTGTTTAGAGCGCCTGGACCATCGATTTCGACACGCAGCGTTGTCGGCGCTCGAAGCGGCAGAAGTGGGCCATTGATGTTCGAGTTGCTGTTCGAAACGCTATCCATCAGGTGCACACCGTCGAGAATCGGGGGCGCGGGCGGCTGGAACCAAATGCGCGTCTCGGTGGCTTCGCGATGAATAGCGAGCACCTTGCCGGACGGCGTCGTGAAACCGACCACGTAGTCGGTGGGCAGCTTGGCCGGTTCGCCAAGTCGAGACCGGAGGATCGCTTCGGCGTCGGCAATTCCAAGAGTCATTCGGCCGCTTCCAGTTCGCGATCGTCGGCCGGTGCCAACGCCTCGGCGAGCAGCGCGTCGAACAGTCGGCGGCGGGTGGTGGCGGTGGAGTTGAGGTTTGCCTCCAGCCGGTCACAGAGTGCCATCAGCGCATCTACCTTGGCGACGATGCGATGTTGTTCGGCGAGCGGTGGGAGGGGAATGAGGACCTGCGTCAAGATTTCGAGGTTAATGTTCTTCTGCGCCGTCGCTGGCGCGAACTCCAATAGATTTGCTTTTGCCGTTCTAACGAAATATTCGAAGTATCTTGCGTTTTCGAACCCGGCTGCCGGAATGAAGCCGACGACGCTATCGGGGAAGCAGGCATCGAAACTCAATATCCCACTATCGGCGATGTTCGCGGCGATAGTGATGCAAAGCGTCCCCTTCGGCCATTTGAAGCTCTGATATAAGCCGAAGTCGTTGTATTTGCTCGTGTAGGTCTCAATGACGCCTTGGGAGCGGGCTACGTCACCCGTCTGGATCATCAGGTGTTCACCACCTTCGAACAGCGCCGGGTCATTGCGCGGTCGGTGTTTCGACTTGCCTCTGCCAAACGTACCAACTTCGGGAAACCGCCCCCATGCCCATCCAGCGGGCAATTCGAATGGTGCTTGACCGAGGTTGATTTCCGGCAGCATGTTTTGGCGCTTGGCCTTTCCCTCTTTGACCAGCCGCGCTTTCTCCTTCGCAATACGCTTCAACAACTCCGTCGCCGGTTCGTCGTTCACATCCTGCGACACCAGCTTGCCGCGCACGGCGAGGTTAAGGATGGTCTGACGCAGGGCCTTGATCTGGTCGGGGCGCGTGGTGAGGGCGGGCAGCGCTTCGAGGGCGAAGCGGGCGTCGGCCCGGAAGGCTTCAGGATCGGGCGCGTTGAGGCGGGCAAGGCTTGCCGCCGCCAGCCGGTCGCGTGCCTTCTCGCGGCCCGACCGCGCCGCGTCCAGCCGGTCGCACAGGCCCATCAATTCATCGACCTTGGCGACGATGCGGTGCTGTTCAGCGAGCGGTGGGAGGGGAACCTGAATTTGCTCCATCTTTTCTTTGGTCATGTGGATCATCGAAATGCCATGACCGGCCTCTTTGACCTCGCGCGTCTTTTGCAGGAGGAAATTGTATAGGTAGTGCTTGTCGATATTAGCCTCGCTATGAAGCGGAAGCTTCCAAATATGATAGTGATAAATGACCTTCTCGCCAGTCCAGATGAAAGGGCCAAACGAAGCAGACCAAGCGAAAATCAGATCGCCTTTATCGCAATATTTGTCTTCGTCAAGCTGTAGGGTCGAATAGTACCAGCGATCCGAAGTAAACAGATTGCCAACACGCAGAACCGGCGTCCCAGAACTCAATAATTCACTTTGCTTGTATGCGCGGCCATTGAGGATCGAGACCAGGTCGGCCAGCGGTGCATGTGCCCATCCCCTTGGAAGTTGGAAGGACTCCACTTCTCCGTTGAGATTCCTCGGTTCTCGCTTGGCGCGTTCCTTTCGATCGAGCCGCACCTTTTCCTTCGCGATCCGCTTCAACAGTTCCGATGCCGGTTCGTCGCCTGCTTCCTGCGGTGCTAATTTCCCGCATACGGCCAGATCGAGAATGAAGCGGCGCAGGCGGGCAATCGCGTCAGGCGCGTCGGCAATCCGATCATAGTGCTCCAGCAGGCGGTCGGCGTTCATCGGGCCAGCGCCTCGGCAAGGATCGCCTTCAACTCGTTGCGCAAACCGGCAGTCTCGGCTTCGGCACGGGCGAGGTCGGCCAGCAGAGTTTCCGGGTCGCCGTGGTCATTGGCCACGGCGTGCGGGTTCTTGATGTCGAGATTGTAGCCGCGCGCCTTCACGTCCTTGGCGCTCACTTTCCAAGCCTGTGGCGTCTCCTCGCGGCCCTTCCGGTCCTTGCCGCCCCACCAGTCAATGCAGGGTCGAAAATGCTCCAGCCGGATCGGCTTTGTCATCGAATAGGCTTTCTGGCCATCTGGCACGCGGTGCTCGTAGAACCAGATGTCTTTAGTCGGTGCGCCCTTCTCGAAGAACAGCAGATTGGTGCCGATCGAGGCATAGGGCTTGAACACGGAGTTGGGCAGGCGGACGATGGTGTGGAGGTTGCACTCCTCCATCAGATGTTCCTTGAGTCGAGTCTTGACGCCCTCGCCGAACAGCGTGCCGTCAGGCAGCACCACGGCGGCGCGGCCGTCGGATTTCAGCAGCCGTACGATGAGCGCGAGGAACAGGTCAGCCGTTTCCTTTGTGCGAAAGGTCGGGAAGTTGTTCTCGATTCCGTCTTCCTCGCGCCCGCCGAAGGGCGGATTCGTGAGAACAATATCCACTCGCTCATCCTTGCCCCAGGAAATGAGCGGGCGGGCGAGCGTATTGTCGTGGCGCACGAAACTCGGATCCTCGACCTCATGCAGCAACATGTTGGTGACGCAGAGCATGTGCGGAAGTTGCTTCTTCTCCACCGCGCGCAGTGCGCCGTGCATCGTTTCGCGTTGCTTGGGTGTCCGCACGTACGCTTTCTCCATGTGGCGGATAGCACAGGTGAGAAAACCGCCTGTGCCGCAGGCGGGATCGAACAGAGTTTCGCCGGGACGCGGATCAATACGGTCCACCATGAAGGCGGTGACCGCGCGTGGCGTGTAATATTCGCCCGCATTGCCGGCTGATTGCAGGTCATTGAGGAGTTGCTCATAGAACTCGCCAAAGTGCCGCCGCTCATCGAGGTTGTTAAAATCGACCTCGTTGATCTTGTTGACCACCTGCCGGATGAGATGGCCGGACTTCATGTAGTTATAGGCATCCTCGAACACATCGCGCACCACGCGGCGGCGATCTCCAGGCTTGCCCGTGAGCTGCAATCCCTTCAAAGCTGGAAATAGGTCATCGTTGATAAAATCGAGCATGGCTTGACCGGTCATGCCCTCCGGGTCCGCCGCCCAGTTCCGCCACTGGAATTTCTCCAAGATCGGCGAGTGGTAGCCTACTCTGGTCAGTTCGAGTTCCTGATCCTGATCGTCAATGATCTTGAGGAAGAACATCCAGCACAACTGACTGATGCGCTGCGCATCGCCATCGACGCCCACATCCTGGCGCATGATGTCCTGAATGGATTTTATGGT
Organism: Mesorhizobium neociceri; assembly: GCF_013520985.1. Lineage (GTDB taxonomy): Bacteria > Pseudomonadota > Alphaproteobacteria > Rhizobiales > Rhizobiaceae > Mesorhizobium > Mesorhizobium neociceri. The sequence continues at coordinate 725,474 of NZ_JACDTY010000002.1, forward strand.
GGTACGGACGATCATGGTTTAAGCGGTCTCCTGGTAGATAGCGTCCTGCATTTCGTGGACGGCTCTTTCGAAACCCTCCTTGCCGCCGAACGCCTTGATGAGTTGCATGACGCTGCCCATTGCAGTGAAGGGCGTCACCTTCAGCACATTGGCATCATCAAGATTGAGCACACCCTCGTCGCGGTATTTTTCAAGCAGCGCGTCGAGCACGGCGCGGGCTTGCGCGCTGTATTTCGTAAAAACGTCGCGCTTCTTGACGTTCTCAGCTCGCTCACGGCGTGTCAAAGGTTTCTTGTCGAAGGCGACGTGGCAAATCAGATCGAACGGATCGAGGTTCTTGCCTAGTTCGTCCGCAATGGCGTCAAGTGGCAGGCCCTCGGCTTCCAGTTCCTCGACGATTGCCTGTTTTCGTTCCGCAGACTTCCAACGCTTGAGAAACTCGTCAAGGCTAGCGAAGCGCTTCTTCAGCGCCGTCTTGGTGAAATCCCGCAAGGACTCGGTGACCAGCTTGCCATTCTCGTCAAGGTATTCAACACGCTCGGCGATGATGCGGGCGCCGACACCGTCCACGTAAATCTTGCGCCCCTGATTGCCCGGCGCCTGCGGCAAGCCCGGCTGATCGACAACGGTTTCGTCACCGCCCGCCTCGTAAGGTGGTTGATCCCCTTCGTCAAAGTCGGTGACGGTATCGTCGGGCGGCGTGATGGGATCATATTCGTTGGCCACGTAAATCTGAACCGGATCACCATCAAACTCCGGATCGGCGAAGTGATTGGTCGCGCCACGAAAGTCGATCAGCGTGAAATAGAACTTCTTCGTGTCTTCATGGACTCGGGTGCCGCGCCCTACAATCTGCTTGAACTCGGTCATGGACCCTACCGGGCGGTCGAGCACGATTAGCCGACAGGTCTGCGCGTCCACTCCAGTGGACAGAAGTCGTGAGGTCGTGACGATCACGGGATACCTCGATTCCGGGTCGAGGAAATTGCCGAGCTGGTCCTGGCCATCCTTGTCACTGCCGGTGATCCGCATGACATATCGGTGGTTGTCGTCGCAAAGATCCTTGTTTTCGTTGACTAGCGCCTGGCGCATACGCGCTGCGTGCTCCTGGTCGACACAAAATACGATGGTTTTCTGGAAGCGGTCGCCGCTTTCCTTTAGAAATTCCGTGATCTTCCTCGCTGTCAGCAGGGTGCGGTCGTCGAGGACCAGCGTCCGGTCGAAATCCTTGGCGTTATAGATACGATCCTCGACCTCATTGCCGTCGCGGTCGAGTTGTCCGAGTTCCGGGCGATAGCCTTCAACGTCGCGATCGATGTGGACCTTGATGACCTTATAGGGTGCAAGGAAGCCGTCGCTGATGCCCTGGCGCAATGAATAGGTGAAGACCGGTTCGCCGAAATAGTCGGCGTTGGAAACGTATTCCGTTTCCTTCGGCGTGGCGGTTAGGCCGATCTGGGTCGCGCCGGAAAAGTGATCGAGGATCTCGCGCCATGCAGAATCGTCGGCCGCGCTGCCGCGATGGCATTCGTCGATGACGATCAAGTCGAAAAAGCCCGGCGAGAACTCCTTGTAAAGTTTCTGGCGCTCCTCTGGCCCCGTAATAGCTTGGTAGAGGCCAAGATAGACTTCGAAGGCCGTGTCAATCCGGCGCTTTCTGTCGAGCGCCAGGGTCAGATCAACCGTGGTGCCGTCCTGCCGTTCGATGGTCTTCGCATTGGTCGAAAGCTTTGCCATTGCCGCACCGAACGGCCGGAAATCGTTCACCATCGTTTGGTCGATCAGCACGTTCCGGTCGGCGAGGAAAAGGATGCGCTTCTTGCGGCCCGCCTTCCACAGACGCCAGATGATCTGAAACGCCGTGTAGGTTTTGCCCGTGCCGGTGGCCATGACGAGCAACACGCGATCGCGACCCTTGGCAATGGCCTCGATCGCGGCGTTAACGGCGTTTACCTGGTAGTAGCGCGGGGCTTTGCCGCTGCCGTCGTCGAAATAGTCTTGAAGAACGATCTGTTCTGCTTCTGGATCGAGGCCTTTCCAAGCGCGGTACCGCGCCCACAGATCGGCGGGCGACGGAAAGGCATCGAGACCAAGGTTCGCTTCCTTGGTGTTGCTCAAGCCTGTGCGGTCGTGAAAGAGGAAACCGTCGCCATTCGAGGAGAACACGAAGGGGATGTCTAGCGTCGCGGCATAGTCAAGGCCCTGCTGGATGCCATCGCCGACGCTGTGATTGTTGTCCTTCGCCTCTATCAGCGCGATCGGGATATTCGGTTTGTAGTAGAGTACGAAATCGGCCTTCTTCGCCTTGCCACGCGTGACCAGTTTCCCGCGTACGATTATCCGGCCCTTGGTGAAATAGACTTCTTCCCGGACCTGAAGCATCTCGTCCCATCCGGCGCTCTTGACGGCGGGCAAGATGAACTTGGTGCAGATGTCGCGCTCGGTGAGGCTTCGTTTGTCCATTGGTTGGTGTTCCCCCACTCACGCTCTATGGGGTAAGCTCACACTGATCAATAGTGCAGTTCAAGTCATTGATACTATTGAGTCGCTTGAACCCACTTCTGGACCAGATCCACGAGCCGGCTGGGACCGAACCCTGCCGCCCGATCTTCGGATTTCGCGCCACTTGCCACTTGCCCGTTGAAGCCTGCGCCTGCTTCCGCTAAGAAGCCGTGACTTGCCGGTTCGCCGGCTGGTTCGTTTTCAGGAATCCTGAAGGCACCCGTAGCTCAGCTGGATAGAGCGCTGCCCTCCGAAGGCAGAGGTCACAGGTTCGAATCCTGTCGGGTGCGCCAGATTTATCCTTTGATTACAATGGCTTGAAGGGTGGTTTAGCCGGACTGCAACTCCTCGGGGCGAACTCCGCGTAAGCGGCAGATCTCGGTTTCCGTTGACACCAGTCCATGCTTTCTCGTGTGGAGCGCTGCGCAAGCCATTGATTTTCTTGCGAAGTAAAAGGTCAGAAACCGGGGATTGCTTGACCGCTGCTCATGTGGGCAGCGGTCACCGTACGACGTTGCCTCTGATGGAGCGGCGGCCCTTCTGAGATCACTGACTGAGCCTGCATTTCCTGCACGTGGTCACGGGCGAGACGCAGCCGCAGTGCCTTGAGCGTGGCCAGCAGCGCATCGCGACCTGGACGAGGCACGATCGACGGGGCTGAGGCTGGCGCTCCTGCTGGCGCTGCCATCGGCAATGGTGCGCGCCTGGCAGTGAGACTATCGGGAACGCTCGAATTTGAGCTCAAAGAAGACCAGCCAGTCCTTGAAATCATCGGGGATGGCATAGTAGGCGGGGATGCGCTTGAAGCCGATGCTCTCGTAGAGGCCCATCGCAGCGTGCTGGTTTCGGCTCGTGTCGAGGCGCATGCCTCGATAGCCTGCGGATGACGCCTCGGCGACACCGCGCTGGGCCAATGCGCGTCCGATGCCTAGGCCGTGAAAGTCAGGCGAAACGAACATCCGCTTCATCTCGCAGAATGCGTCGTCAAACTTGCGAAACGCAACACATCCCGCCGCGCGTTCGTCGTAGCTGGCGATCAACAGGCAGCCGGCGGGGGCACCGTACTTGCCCGGTAGGCCGGCGAGTTCCTGCTCGAACGCGGCGGCATCGAAGTAGAGGTCGACTTTCTCCCGGTCCATCGGGGTCAGCGCCCGCCCCCATTCGACGAATGCCCGCATCAGCGACCTGACGTCGTGGAGTTCGGACGGATGTTCTGCGCGACGGATGTCGATCATGGCTTCGCCTCGTGGGGGTCGTTGGCTGCAGTTTCGGCTCGGTCCTTGCCCCTCTTGCACCTGTCTTCCGGACGGGTGCCTCTTCATGCCGTATCGGTTTGCAGAGTGTCGCAGGTTCGGTTCGGATTGCAAACCGGGCTTACGGATGCGGCACCGCCTCTATTTCGGCGAGCAACGGCAACGGCGGCCGGTTTCGAGTTCTCAGACCGACGCCCCGAAGTGGTGCGCGGCGATGGCACTCAGAAAATCTCGCTGACCTGCTTGAGCTTGGCGGCGCCGAGATGCGGGCTGGCGCAGATGTGCGCGAGCTCGTCCCTGGTCACACCGAGGGTTCGCCAGGCGTGCTCAAAAATCTGCCGCGACGGCTTGCAGGCCTGCGCCTGCTCGGCGGTGATGATGCCGGGCGGTTCGCTTGCGACAGCCCGGCCTGCGTCTGCGTGCTCTCCGCGCCAATCCCAGGGCGCTTAAACGTTCCGGCCCACAGAACGCGGTCTGCGCCACCAGAGCGTCAGCCGCAACCGCAGTCACCAAGATCAGGCGCAGCGGCGTGGCCCATTTCGAAGCCATGGAATTTCCTTCTTCGGGACGCGCCTACTGACCGCGCGGTCTGGCTTTCGGTCCTGGCGAGCTTTCCGCCGGGTGTGCGGACAAGCTGGCGGATCGCCGATCCCTTAGCCATAGCGACCTCTTTTTTGCCATTAGCTTTTCGCGGTCGTCATCATCAGCGGTTTTTCGGCCATGTGCGGCGATCGCATAGTCGGCTCTGTTCGTTCGAAAGTCTTCTTTTTGCACGGACATCGTTTTTCCTCCCTTAGGCCTTTTCCCTCCCTTGGGCCTGACGGGCGCGATTAACTGCCGCTGCATCGTGCGAGTCTACTAATTAGGGATTGTGCTAAAATGATACACCCTGGCCAAAGCCGCAGGGACGCTACATCTCATTGGAGCCGATTACACCAGGCTCACCTTCAGCGAGATTGGTTAGCGACGGGCCTCCAGGTGTAAAGACAACGCCGGCTCCCTCCAGTGCTTGCCGTAGACGGATGAGTGTGCCCGGATTCGGAATTCTGCGGCCGATCTCAAAATCGCGGATCGCGGCTTCGCCAAGATTGGACTTGGCGCCAAGCCGCACGCAGGACTCTTGCCTAACGATACCAGAACGGCTCGATGCGACCCTTGTCGGACCTTCAGTCGCGCCATAGGGCTCGCATTTCGTTCTTCACAGGCACATAATGAATGCCGTCGACCGCCAAGAAAGCGCGCTTAGTGAGGTCATTCTGTCTCACTGGAGGCCGGTCGCCAACAAGGTCGCAATGGCCGAAGAACGCATCCGTCGCCGGCTCGCGGCGATCATGGTCGCCGACGTCGTAGGCTATGCGCGCCTGATGGAGGCGGACGAGGCCGGCACGCTCGCGGCGCTGAAGGACCGCCGCAGGAACGTGCTCGAGCCCATCGTGCGATCTCATGGCGGACGCATCGTCAAACTCATGGGCGACGGTGTCCTGGTCGAGTTCGGCAGCGCAGTTGATGCCGTCGGCAGTGCACTCGAACTGCAGGCCAGGATGGCCGATGCCAACGACGACGTGGCCGACGAGCGCCGGATCATGCTCCGGATCGGCATCAATCTGGGCGACGTGATCGGCGAGGGCACGGATGTCTATGGAGAGGGCGTCAACATTGCCGCGCGACTCGAGTCCCTGGCCGAGCCCGGCAGCATCTGCATGTCGCAAAACGTGTACGAACAGGTGGCCAAAAAGGTGAATGGCACATTCGAGCCCCTGGGTGACCGTCAGCTCAAGAACATCGAAGCGCCTGTGCGCGCCTACTTGGTCCGTCCCGCTGTTGTCGCGCCGAGCAAGCCAGCGGTCACGTCGGACAAACCGTCGATCGCCGTGCTGCCCTTCAACAACATGAGCGGCGACCCTGCGCAGGACTATTTCTCAGACGGGATCACGGAGGACATCATCACCGAGCTGAGCCGATTCAGGGAGATCATGGTGATTGCACGGAATTCTTCCTTTGCGCTCCGAGGCAAGGCGCTCGACGCCAAGGAAGTTGGCCATAGGCTCGGCGCGGATTTCATCGTCGAGGGCAGTGCGCGCAGGGCGGGCAATCGCGTGCGGGTCACTGCTCAGTTGATCGACGTGTCCAGCGGAAAGCATCGCTGGGCCGAGCGCTATGACCGCAATCTCGAAGATATCTTTGCAGTGCAGGACGAAGTCGTGTCCATGATCGTCGGCACCCTGGTCGGGAGAGTCGCCTCCACCCGTGCCGAGCAGTCAGGCCGCAAGCCACCGCAGCTTTGGGCGGCCCACGATCACTTTCTGCAAGGGCGGGAGCGTTCGATACGGTTCGATTCGGAAGCCGCGGCTCAGTTCCTGCGCCGCGCAATTGAGCTCGACTCGGCACACGCCCAAGCCCATGCGTGGCTGGCGGGTGTCGCCTATGTCCTCCATTCGGACCACGGGCGGCGCGAGGATCTGGAGGAAGGCCTTCGTGCCGCACAAACGGCGGTACGGCTCGATCCGTTGGATTCGAACGGTCACCGGCAACTCGGCCTCATCTATTCTAAGATGAGGCAGTATGAGCTGGGAGGGATACACCTCGACCGAGCGGTCGCGCTCAATCCGAACGACGTGTATGCCTCGACGTTCAGAGGGCTGTGGCTGGCCTTTACGGGACGCGGAGAGGAAGCGCTGCGCAGCCTGGAGGCAGATCTTCGCCGCGATCCCTTTCCGCCAGCTTGGTACTGGGGGTGCCGCGGAGTGGCCTTTCTGCAGTTGAGGCGCCACGCCGAGGCCCTCGAAGCGTTTCAGCATATCGACCACCTCTGGCACTGGTGGCTACCCTGCTACATTGCTTCTTGTCAGGCTCGTCTGGGCAAGATCGATCAGGCGAAACAGTCGGCCGCAGATGTGCTGCGCCTCAAGCCTGATTTTGCCATAGCGGACTTCGAACGGTCTGAATGGTGGCGAGACCCCGCCGATCTTGAACACATAACGCATGGCATGCGTATGGCGGGACTAAAGTAACCGGTCGTGGGGCGCTCCCAAGCGCGTCCAATGTGAGCGCCTGACTGATTCTGGCACGAGTTGCTCCTTCCGATCGCAGAACGTACGCAGAAAACGAACCTTTCGCGACGTTGCTACCGTGCAGCGGCAAAGTCCGCTCAGGGTCAGGTGAGGACAGAGCCTCCGCCGAGCTGAATGTCCGCTCACTTACACCTCACACTGGAAGCCGCCTGCCAGCTTGCGCCCCCGTCCGGGGAGCTCGACGCCGACCCCGTGCCGCTCGCCATGTTTCGGCAAGGCTGCATCTACCGGCAAAGGGCGACGCGCGCCATCGAGGCGTTTCGGCGCTAAAATGGGAAAGGGTCTCGGCATATGGAGCCCGCAGGCTTGAGGCCAAGAGTGCCTGGAACAGAATAGAGCCTGCCCGGACCAAACCTTGGTTTGGTCGAACGCAAGCCCGGAGCGAAAATGCGGACAAGGGACCGCTGCTCATCCTGCATCAGAATGACGGCGAATACCCCCAGGTTTTGTTCATGGCAGAGTTTGACGCAGGAGGCGTAGTCAAGTGTCGATTCATCCGTGCAGACAGGGCCGCTATTCCCACCCTGCAAATATGGACACAGCCCAAGATCCGTCTCTTGATGCCAGCGATAAAGTTGCCGCGCCCCGGGTGTAAAGCCGGTCGTTCCCTGTTGCCGCGCCTGTTGGGAGAGCAGAGCAAGGTTCGCTTCGCATTGAGCAAGCTCGCCAAGCGCCCTTGTGGCAGCCGCTGACCACGATGCGCCCGCCGCAAACCCCATCGCCGGACACCGGCCGGAACTGTCGCTGGAGATTGCCGCAACGATCGGCACCGCCAAATCCAACGTAAGTCGCACAAGCCGCAATTCGCGACCTCGGTGCCGAAGCCAATCCTCGTAAGAAGATACGGTGTCGCTTGCCATCGACTTCGGCTCGATTCGAGGCAGAACAAGTCGATTGTACCACCAGATAGAGGTCGCATCTCGCTCTATCAGCTCGAGAAGGGCGCTCATCGCAGCGTCCTCAGGGTTGCTGCCCAGCGCAAGTCCGTTCGAGTCGGCAGCCGGCAGAGATCGGTCCTCGCCACCGGGATCATACCCGAGGAAACACAGCCCCGCGGGCACCCAGGCTTGCTCCGTACCGAGCTTGCCGTCACTCAGGATCCAGTCTTCAGGCGCGGATCTGTCCCAGCGGGCCGGAACCATGTTGCGGGGCTGCCGGTTGCCGGCCTTTCGCCGGTCATATTGCTCTTCGCTGAAAAGAAGGATGCCGGGCGGCTCGACGACCCGCCCATGAATCGCATCGGCACACGACCGGAGAATTCGCCTTTCGGGAATGATCTGGGCGAAGTAGGTCTCGTCCGCCTCACAAAGGCAGCCTTGCAGCGCCTGCTCCACTGTCGTGCCCCAACCAGACACGAAGTAAGTGCTCTCATCGCCATCCCTGGCGGCGCGAACGCGGCCGGCCGCCACGGTGAGAGGACAGCCGAGCAATGGGTCCGAGATCACCACCGGGCCATAAAGAAGACTAGACCCCACGCAGACCTCGAATGTGCGGATCTTTCGCATTGCGAGCGCTTCTGAACGGATTCGCCCTGTCGTACGTCCGAAGCTCTCGTGTGGCAGTTTACACGCTGCCATGCGCGATAGCATCATGCAAATGTGCTAAAGTACGTTCGGACGTCCGACCCGAGGTATGGATTGACCCCAAAGCATGGATTGAGCGCAAACAACGGCACCCTGAAGCGGCGCCTGACTGCGATCGTGGTCGCCGACGTGGTCGGCTATTCGCAACAAATGGCGGAAGACGAGGAAGGCACGTTTACCCGCGTCCGAGCGCTGATGCACGACGAGGTCCCAGGCTACATTCGTCGGCATGACGGCCGCGTTGTAAAGAACACCGGCGACGGTGTCGTCGCGGAGTTCCCCAGCGCCGTCGAAGCGGTCCGGTGTAGCGTGGCTATTCAGGCCTATCTCGCAAGCCCCGAGCGATCGTCGCCCGGTCTGTTGCTTCGAATGGGCATAAATTTCGGCGATATTATCGTCGACGGCGACGGCGACGTGTTCGGCGACGGTGTGAACGTGGCTGCACGCCTTGAACAGATCGCAGCCCCCGGAGGCATTTGCCTTTCGGCAAAAGTGCATGAGGAGGTCCGCGCAGGGCTGCAATTGCCCTTCGAGTTTTGCGGTGACTTTCAGCTCAAGAACATTCCCCGACCCGTGGCAGTCTACTCGCTTATTCACAGACCCGAAGGCCCGGCTCCGAGGATCGGCGCCGAGACTTCGGGCTCGAACACGCCATCGATCCTGGTCCGCCCATTTGTCAGCACCGGCGGCGTGGAAGCCTATTTCAGCGAAGGGTTCACAGAAGACGTCATCACCGAGCTGACGCGGTTCACGCAGCTCTCCGTCGCGTCATATCATACCTCGTTGCGGCTCAAGGATGTGGAACTGCCGAAGCTGGTCTCGGATATCGGGCTCGATTTCGAGCTTTCGGGGCGAATCCGGAGGATGGGGAAGCGTATCCGCCTTTCGTGCGAACTGGTTGACGCCACGTCCGGCGGTGACGTTTGGGCCGAGCATTATGACAGCGACGATAAGGACATATTCGAAGTGCAGGACGAACTGGTCCGCAAGATCGTGGGCACGGTTATCGGGCGCCTCAAGGCAGCGGGTGCGGAGAAGGCGCGGCGCAAGCCGCCGGCCAACCTGGCGGCCTATGAGTGCGTGCTGCGCGGCAATGCCCTGCCGCTAGGCGACCTCGCCTCCGAAGCGGAAGCCAGGCAATGGTATCAGCGCGCCATCGACCTCGATCCGACTTATGGGCGCGCCTACGCCAAGCTGGCTCACTACAAGCAGCTGGAATGGTTTCGCGACATGGGACCTTCCGATGCCCTGCTCGACGAGGCGCATGCGGTCGCCAAGAAGGCGGTGGCGCTCTCCGCCAACGATCCGGTTTGCCTCAACATTCTCGGCTGGGTGCTGCTGCACTTGCGAGACTTCGACGTCGCCGCGCAACTCTACGCACGGGCGCTCTACCTCAATCCGAACGATCCCGAGCAGGTTTCCTATCTCGGCACCCTCTACACATTTGGCGGCGAGCCGGATCGCGCCATGCAATGGTTCGAGCGGGCGCAGGTGCTCGATCCACTCTACGAACCATCCTGGTATTGGCCGTTTCGCGGCATCGCCCACTTCATTGCGGGCCGGCCCGAGCCGGCACTGGTCGCTTTGACCCGTTCGTCGACAATGCCGACATGGGTTACCGCCTACATGGCCGCTTCAAGCTCGGCGCTTGGCCGGGACAGCGACGCCAAGTTGTATGCGGCTCGCGTGTTGGCGGCTACGCCCAGCTTTTCTTGCAGTCGATTCGTGGCCAAGGAGCCCTATCGCCTGGAGGAGGATCGGGCCACGCTGCTCAAGGGGCTGCTCGCCGCAGGGCTGCCGAACTGAAATTGAAGTTTGCTATCGGCAGCCGAAAAGGACCGCGGACGCAAGCTCGTCATGATAGTGCCGACCCTGTGCGTTGTTGTGGTACGTCCCCAGGTAATCTATCAGGTCCTCTCGTGTGACAACGCCTTCCGGCAGGGCTGGCAGGACTACAGTCAGCTCCGTTGGGGCATCGCACACCAGTTTCACTTTCGCGTCGACGATCTGCTCGAGCACAATCTTAAGTTCGTTGAGAAGAGTGGTGTCATTCAGATCTTTTACTTTCGACACTACGCCGTTCAGTAAAGATTTGCCTTTATAGTTGATATTGGCACTGCCAAGATCAACAACACGTAAGGTTTTTCCCGTAGCGCCCGTGACCTGTCCTACCCTCACACTTCTAAGGCCGCCAGTCTTGTCTTCAGTGCGCAGAGCTATGACATCGTTGAGCGTGAATGCGTTCGGAATGTCGACGGTTATACGCAAAGGACTGGTCGAAACTACCGCTGATATAGTCGCCGTGAACGCGGGTGGCAAAGCCTTCAGCCAGGCCCCCACGAGCGACGCGCCAATCTCCTGAGCCTGTCGGCCTGGCTTGAGTTTCACCTTGGGCACAAGCGTCGCTCCCCGCGCTTTGAGGCGTGCGAGAGCAACCTAGGCTGCTTTTTCTTTGGCTGCAAGGAGGTTGCCGTGGACAGACAGAGGTATTGGGAGCATGCTGTCAGTCAGTCGACCAGCGGACGGTGGGGATCCATGAAGCTTGCTTGGCTTGTGACTTTTCTCATTACATATCAGCTCGCCGCCATTCTTTCCGCGCCCACTATTGTGTACGCGGACGAACCGTCCGACGAGCCACAAGTTACGCAACGCACATTCATCGCGCCGGTTGCGGACAAGGTCAGATTTGGATCGACTATCGCCAGCTTGAACAAGATCAATCCGTCGGGGAAAGCCCTGCAGGCTGTCGACATGCCTGACCTGGGATTTAGCCTGGTCACTGGAAGCTTTACCGACGAGGAAGCGGACAAGCTTCTATCGGAGGGGTATCAGGAACCGGACTCACTTGAAGTAAGTCTGTTCGCGGACGGCGGTTGCGAAGCACGCAGCCGGCTAGAACCTGTAACGGGTGACAAGCTCGTGCCGCCGAACGTTTGCAGGGTAGTCGGGTCGCCCAGTCTTGTGACCAGCGGGTCCGCGGTCTGGATCATCGATAGCGGTGTCGACGAAGACGTCGTCACAAAAGGGCTTCTTAATATTTCGGAGCGGATCGACTGTATGGCCACTATGGCTACTTCATGTGACAACACGGTCACCAGCCTGCCAGACCATCAAGGTCACGGCACGATGGTTGCAGGCATCATTGGCGGAATGCGTGTGGCAGGAACAACAAGTGGAGAATACCTTGGCATCGTTGGGGTCACTCCCGGGGTGCCGCTCAAGATTGTCAAGGCATTTGAGGATAACAAGTCGAAGATCTTCGGACCGCCGCTTGTCGCCCTGCGATATGTTCGTGACAATGCGTCCGCTGGCGAAATCCTGAACATCAGCTGGGGCGCGCAGTTCATGGAGACTGCGAGAAAGGGTGGCCAATTAGACCTGCTTGGTAAGATGGACAAGCTGCTGTTTGAGATCGCAAACAAGCAAGTCCGCATTGTGATTGCGGCGGGCAATGCGCGGGAAGACGACGAGGCGTCGTGGGTACAGTCCTTTTTCCCGGCGAATGCGTCGGAATATTTTTCTCCAGACCCGACGCAAGGCTTCATCCAAAGTGTCTCGGCATCCAAAAGCACTTATGTCGCGGCCGGCACCGGCACTGAAGCGTGCAGCACCGTTTCAGATGCGTGGTGTGATGAGCTTTGGAATGGCGGCTCTTTTGGCGCTGCCATGTCCGAGCCCGGCGTTGGCGTCCAGGTGCTTTGGCGGAGCACAGACAATCACAAGCTAAGGCAGAATATTTGTTCGGGGACATCCCTTGCCGCTCCAGTTCTGGCAGGACTGCTGGCTCGGAACACGAGTTTGCAGGAGGTCCCGGTCAAAAAGGGCGTGATCCCAAATGCCGATCCCCTCGGATTTTCGACGGCCGGAACGCCGGACGTCACTGATCCGGATTATCCGAAATGCAATTGACGCGCCGCACGGCCCTCCAGTGTTTGGCTCTCACCTCGCTGTTTGGGACGAGCGCAGGGCGTGCTTCGGCGCTTTTTGCCGGCGACAGCCACCCGCGGCTGCTGGTCGTTCACCTTCGGGGCGGACTTGATGCGCTGGCCGCGCTGCCGCCCCATGGCGATCCTGATTTCCGGCGGGTGCGAGGCAGGGCGAGAGAACTTGGCGGCTCCGACGACGCATTCGGCGTGAAGCTTGATCCTCTGTTTGCGCTTCATCCGGCGCTGGAACCTCTTGCTCGGTTCTATTCGGCCGGCGAATTGCTGATCCTGCCCGCGACGGGCATCCCGGATACTGGGAAATCGCATGGCGCCGCGCAGAGGGTCCTGTTCGACGGCGATGTCGATGGCGGCGATTTTGGCTGGCCAGGAAGAGCCGCTTCGGTGCTGTCGCAGGGAAGCCAACCGATCTGGCGCGCAGCGCCGACCGACCTCTCGAATGATGTGCTTTTCGATCTCGTGTTGGCCAATCCGGAACTTGACATCGCTCGCCTTTGCCTCGGTGAGGCGTGTGGTTCAGCCGGAGACGCGGTGCAGACGTTGCTCGCACGGCGACATGCGCTGAGTGCTGCCAGCTTTGCCGCAGCGGCGACCTCCGCGGCGCAGGCGCTGTCCAGGCCCGACGGTCCGCGCGTGGCCCTGCTGCAGTTGGACGGCATCGATACCCACGTTGCTCAGGGAGAGCGTCTTTCGGCGACCCTTGGGACATTGGCGCGTGGTGTCGTCGCGTTCTCGGAAGCGGCAGCCGCGATCTGGCGTCAAACCGTTGTGCTCGGCATTACGGAATTCGGGCGCTCCATCCACTTCAACGAACAAGGCGGCACCGACCATGGCGGTGCCAGCCTAGCGTTCTTGATGGGTGGTGCGATAGCCGGTGGGCGGATCGCGGGTCACTGGCCCGGATTGGCGGTAGATCAACTCCACGCGGGGACCGACCTAGCGGTCACCACCGATGTCCGCTCGATCGTCAATGCGGTGTTGCAAGATCATCTTGGACTCTCAAGCCAGGCAATGGCGATGGTCGCTCCAAACGCATCGGGCCTTCAAGCAATTAAGGGGTTGTTTCAGCACCCTTGGCAGAACGCGTAGCGGTGCCGACGTCCGCTTGTGGGGGCCACACGCCGGGATCGACACGATCGCGGCGCGCCTAGAACCCGAACAGTTTCCTTGCGCAGGGCGCCCTTGGAGTGGCCCGAAGCTGCCCCCTCTGGCCTTTTGTCTCAGCCGCTCTATCTGGCTAATGCTAGCCTTATCCTCTGATGGAGGTTTTGATGGATCGGCGATCATTCTTGACAGCATTGTTCGGCGTTGCGGGGGCCGCGGCGCTTGCTACTACGGTTCGGCCTCTCGAGGCCGTGGCCGGGGTTCCCAATGTCGGTAACGGCATTCTCGATGAGCTCGACAAGCAGGATGCCAGTGCTTTCGATGACGACGAAGGCCCGGGCGATGTCGAGCAGATCTACCATCGGCGATGGCACCATCGTCGCCATCACAGGCGGCGCGTCTGGAGGCGGCACTGCCGCAGGTTCTGGCGGTATGGCCGGTGGCACCGGCGCTGCTATCGCAGGCGCTCTTATGTCATATTGCGGTTCTAGCCGCGGCTTGATCCCGGGGTTCGGATAGTCCTGCCCCGAGGCGCAATACTGTAACAGACCCATCCCGGCATGCTTCGGGATGGGTCTGTCAGGTTTGCCCAGCTACCGCCGTCACCGAGTCCCGCTCGACCAGCGGGCATTCCAGCTTGGTGATGGGATAGCGGCCGCGGCCTGGGGGCGGCGGAACTTCGAGCTGCTCGATCGCCCATTGGCCCATGGCCATGTGCGGCAGGATTGATGTCGTCAGCGGCGGGAACAGATGCCGGGCGATCTCCTCGTCGTCATAGCCGACCACCGAAATGTCCTGCGGGATGTGCAGGCCCGCCTCCTTCAGCGCTTCGTAGCAGCCGATGGCCGTGCGGTCGTTCTGGCAGAAGATGGCGGTCGGGCGGTCTTTCAGCGCCAGAAGCTTGACGGTCGCGGCATAGCCGGCGCTGGCCGACCAGTCGCCTTCGACCACCAGCTCCGGATCGAACGGGATGTCGGCGGTGGCAAGCGCCCTGCGGTAGCCTTTCAGCCGGTCTTGCGCGGCCTGCATCCAAGGCTCGCCAGTGATGGTGGCGATGCGCCGGTGGCCGTGGCCGATCAGATGCCGGGTCGAGCTCTGGCCGCCGGCGATCTCGGAAGGCACCACGGCCGGGAAGGCATAGTCCGACGTGTAGCAGTTGAGCAGGATGACCGGAATGTCGAGGCCGTAGAGGAAGTCCGGCGCCGTGATCTCGCGGGTGAAGATGGTCATGTAGATCAGCGCCGAGATGCCGCGCTTGGTGAGGGCCGCAATGGCACGCGGCTCCATCACGGCGTCGCCCATGGTCTGCGCCACAAGCAAGACGTTGCCGGCGTTCCATGAGGCCTGGCGGGCGCCCTCGATGGCGACCACGGCTTCCGGACTGGTCGCCAGCTGGTCGACGGCGAAACCGATGACGCCATCCAGCCCCTCGAAGGCGGGAACCGGCTTGCGCAGCGCCGAGAAGGCGGGCGCGGTGTAGCCGAGCGAACGCGCGGCATCGATCACCCGCTCGCGGGTCTGCTGCGACAGCCTGATGCCGGGCGAATTGTTGAGCACGAAGGAGACGGTCGCCTGCGAGCAGCCGGCCGCCCTGGCGATATCGGTCATGGTGACACGGCCGCCCTTGGCGGTTCTCGCCGGCGCCTTGCGCCGCTTCGCCGTGTCGCTGGCCGGATCCCTCGTCTCGCTCATGGCATCGTGTCCCCAATCCCCAGCCTGTCTAGCGGCAGCCTGTCAGGCCGACAAGATGGCGTGGCGCCGTCGACTAATGGAAATGGTCGGAGGCATTTATGTTTATTAGCAGCTTTGAGATTCCTCCGCCATGCCGCTCCGCGACAGTGAAACTCAAAGGCTACAAGGCATCCACTTGGGTGCGCCCGAGACAACACGCGTTCGGCGAGCGAGCCACAAGGTCCCCCTCGAGCCTTCGCACGAGACCTTTTACTAATACTGTTTACTAATACAAAAATGCGCTGTAACGTCAATCCGTCGCGCCCAGCTCGTTATGGCTGGCGCGGCGGAAAGTGCAGCGAACAGCCTGATGGCGAGCGGAGATTGCCTCCGCATGCTATGTTTCGGACATGTGATATGTCAGACAAATCAGACTATTTACGAGCGTGGGATGAGTCTCTAAAGTCCGTGATCGCGACTGGAACGACGCCATTCTTTCAGTGCCGGGAACCCTGAGGAGGAGGGCGTCCAGATCGCAAGCGGCAAATCAGTGAGTGCAAGATCGGTTCAGTCCGACGACTGGACCAAAACGGGAGGTTGAACATGAAATCCTTGATACGACACGCATCCGTAGCCACCGCAGCCCTGCTGCTGGGCCTCACGGCGACAGCCATCGCGCGCGCCGACGACAAGCCGACGCTGGCCTTCGTCGTCAACGGCGCTTCCGACTTCTGGAAGGCCGCCGAGGCCGGCGTCAAGAAGGCGCAAGGCGAGTTGCCCGACTATAATCTCGAACTCAAATATCCCGAGCAGTCCTCGGTCGCCATCCAGCAGCGGCTGATGGACGATCTGGTCACCGCCGGCGTCAAGGGCATCATGGTCTCGGCCGTCGACCCCAAGACGTCGACCGACGGTCTGAACAAGATCGCCTCGGAAACGGCGCTGTTCACCACGGACTCCGATGCGCCGCAAACCAAGCGCGTCGCCTATATCGGCTCGTCCAACGTCGATGCCGGCAAGCAGGCGGCCGAAATTGCCAAGAAGGCGATGCCGGACGGCGGCAAGTGCCTCGGCTTCGTTGGCCTGCTCGGCGCCGACAACGCCAAGGAACGCATCCAGGGCATGAAGGACGGCCTGGCCGGCAGCAAGATCGAGCTGGTCGACGTGCGCGGCGACGATATCGACCAGGCGCGCGCCAAGAAGAACGTCGAGGACGCGCTGGTCGCCAGCCCCGACATCACCTGCATGGTCGGCTTCTACTCCTACAACACGCCGCGCATCTATGAAGCGCTGCGCGACGCCGGCAAGCTCGGCTCGATCACCGTCGTCGGCTTCGATGACGATCCGATCACGCTGGGCGGTGTCAAGGAAGGCACCGTTGCCGCCACAGTCGTGCAACAGCCCTTCGAATGGGCCTACCAGGGCATGAAGCTGATGGCCGCCTATCTCAAGGGCGACAAGTCGGGCATTCCGGAAGGCGGCCTGATCATCATCCCGACCAAGATCATCGGCAAGGACGATGTCGACGCCTATGCGGCCAATCTGAAGGCGATGTCTGGAAACTGAGACCACGAGCAGTTACGCCGGCTCAGGGTTCGCCTTGAGCCGGCGATCGTATTGACGGGCCCGGTCAGGCCCGTCAGTCTGCTGAAGGGGCTGTTTCGAGCAATTCCAGGAAAAGTGTGAACGGTTTTCCGTCCGGAATTGCGCTAAAAAAGAGATGGAGCGGTTCGGCATTTCCGTGAAACGATGAACCGCTCTAGACCCAGCGGCTGCTGTCAGGCTTGATGAACTATTCCGACACATCCATTGCAGCGACTACCCCGTTCCTCGGCCTCGAGAACGTGCGCAAGACCTATCCGGGCGTTGTCGCACTGGATGGCTTTTCCATGGAGGTCAGGCCGGGCGAGGTGATCGGCCTGGTCGGCGAAAACGGCGCCGGCAAATCGACCTTGATGAAGATTCTCGGCGGCGTCACCAGGCCGGACAGCGGGACCATCACCGTTGACGGGACCGCACATGACGGGCTCACCGTCGAAGGCAGCCTGGGTTCCGGCATTGCCTTTGTCCACCAGGAACTCAATCTGTTCGAAAACCTCGACGTCGCGGCCAATATCTTTTTCGGCCGCGAGCCGTTGCGCGGCGGACCGCTGAGACTGGTCGATCGCGCCAGGCTGCGTGAAATGGTGGCGCCATTGTTGAAGCGCGTCGGCGCCAATTTCTCCGCCGATACGCAGGTTGCCTCGCTGTCGCTTGCCCAGCAGCAGATGGTCGAGATCGCCAAGGCGCTGTCGATCAAGGCGCGTCTGGTCATCCTCGACGAGCCGACATCGAGCCTGCCGATCGCCGAAACCGACAAGCTGCTCGACGTCATCAAGGGGCTGAAGGCTGACGGCATCAGCGTCATCTTCATTTCGCACCGCCTGCATGAGGTCGAGCGCGTTGCCGACCGCGTCGTCGTGCTGCGCGACGGCATGCTGGCCGGCACCTTGCCGAAGAGCGCCATCAACCACGACCAGATGGTCAAGCTGATGATCGGCCGCATGCTGAAGGAGCGCGAGAAAGCCTCCGAGGCCGCGCGGGCGCCGGGCGCTACGGCACTCTCGGCAAAAGCCGTCCGAACCCCTGCCTACCCTGCCCGGCCGGTCGATCTCGACATCAGGCGCGGCGAAATTCTCGGCCTCGCAGGGCTTGTCGGTTCCGGCCGTACCGAGTTGGCGCGGGTGTTCTTCGGCATCGACGGCACGCTTGGTGGTTCGCTCGAACTCGACTGCAAGCCGCTGGCGCTGGGCTCGGCCGCCGATGCCGTCGCGCACGGCATTTTTCTCGTCCCGGAAGACCGCAAGCTGACCGGCATTCTGCTCGATCTCTCGATCGCGCAGAACATTTCGCTGCCCAATTTGCCGGCGCATGCGAAGCGCCAGCTGGTGTCGGCAAGTGCGGAGACCGTCACCGCCGAGAAGCAGAAGAAAGATCTCGGCATCAAGGCGCCGTCGGTGCAGACCCGCACCGGCTCGCTGTCGGGCGGCAACCAGCAGAAGGTGGTGCTGGGCAAATGGCTGGCCATGAACCCCAAGGTGATGATCCTCGACGAGCCGACGCGCGGCATCGACATTGGCGCCAAGGCCGAAATCTATGGGCTGATGCGGGCGCTGGCCGATGCCGGCGTCGCCGTGCTGATGATTTCCAGCGACATGGAAGAGGTGATCGGCGTTTCGGACCGCATCGCCGTTATGCATGAGGGCCAGATCTCGGGCATTCTCGACAAGGAACACTTCAGCCAGGAGAACGTGCTTCTGCTGGCTGTCGGCAAGCCGGCAAACTAGCCGGATTTCGGCATTGCCGGTCCGGCATTGGGGAGACGACGATGAGCAAAAAAGATCTCGGCCTGCTGATCCTGATCCTGGTGGTCGGCGCGGTGGTGGCGATCATCAACCCTCGCTTCCTGCTGCCGATCAATCTTGCCAACACCTCGAACCTGATCGGGCTGTTCGGCATCCTGTCGATCGGCCAGGCCTTCGTCATCATCACCGGCGGCATCGAATTGTCGGTCGGCTCGGTGGTTGCGCTGCTCGGTACGCTGTTCATCGACTTCATCGCCGTACGCGGTTTGGGCTGGCCGATTGCGCTGCCGCTGATCCTGGTGCTCGGCGGCATCATCGGGCTGGTGCATGGCTGGCTGATCACCCGGCTCAAATTGCAGCCCTTCGTGGTGACGCTCTGTGGCCTGCTGATCTATCGCGGCGTGGCGCGCTTCTACACCGCCGACGGCACCGCTGGCTTCGCCTTCGGGCAGAATTTTCCGGAGCTGGAATTCCTCACCGCCGGCCGGTCGTGGGGCGTGCCGAACAGCTTCATCGCGCTGATCGTCATTTCCATCGTCATGTGGGTGGTGCTGCACCGCTCGGTGTTCGGCCGCTACCTCTATGCCATCGGCAAGAACGAAGAGGCGGCGAAATATTCCGGCATCCGCACCGGCCGCGTGGTCATGGCCGCCTATGTCATCTGCGGCGTGCTGACGGCGCTGTCGGCGATCTATTTCGCCATGTATACGCGCTCGATTTCGCCGGCCAGCCACGGCCAGTTCTATGAACTCTACGCCATCGCCGCGGCCGTGCTCGGCGGCTTCTCGCTGCGCGGCGGCGAGGGCTCGCTGGTCGGCGTCATCCTCGGCACCGTGCTGCTGCAGGAGTTGCAGAACCTGGTCAACCTGCTCGGCATCCCGTCCTCGCTCAACTTCGCGGTGATGGGTGGCGTGATCCTCATCGGCGTGCTGGTCGACCAGCAATGGGGCGTGTTCCGGGCAAGACGGCTGATGCTCGACGCCAGCCGGAAGAGTGTGGCCGCGGAGTGATCGCCGCGCTTCTTACCTTCTCCCCTTGTGGGAGAAGGTGGCCTCGCGAAGCGAGGTCGGATGAGGGGTGTTCCAGCTTGGCGGAAACTTTCATCTAATCAAGGCATTCGGTGGCAGGCTGCCAGTGCCGCATTCCTTCGCGCACCCCTCATCCGTCTCGGCGCTGCGCGCCGATCCACCTTCTCCCACAAGGGGAGAAGGTAAAGGGCGCTAAATCACGCCGGACATATCCGAGAACGCCATCGCCTTGCGCAGCACTTCGGCGAAGCGCTCGCCGGCGGTTTCGCGCGGGCCGCCATTGTCGATCGAGGTGACGCCGGGTCCGGACAAAGCGACGTTGGCGCTGCGGGCGAGGCGGGCGAGCACTTCGCCACGCGACTCGCGGCCGCGCTGGGCCAGGCGTTCGGCGAGGATTTCCGGCGCGGCGGTGATCTCGACGACAGCCAGATTGGCGTAGCGTTCGCGCAGGACCGGGATAACCCCGCGCGACACATTGGCGACCGCCACATGGCCATTGGCTATCGACCAGTCGACATCGGCCGGGATGCCGTAGCGCAGGCCGTGCGCCTCCCAGGAAATCGCGAAGGCGCCGTCGGCTTCGGCCTCGACAAAGGCGGCGTCGGCCAGCGTATCGTGATCCTCGCTTGCGGCGTCGCTCGGTCTGGTGATGACCCGGCGCACGAACTCCAGCCTTGTCTCGTCGGCAAACAGCGCCCTGGCATAGCCAATCACCGTATCCTTGCCGGCGCCGCTTGGGCCGACGACGGCGACGAAGACGCCGTTGCGGACCGGAAAAGCCCCGGCGGTGAGTTCGCGTTCGATCGAGGCCGAGACCATCAGGCGACCCGGCGTCCCTGGCGCCAGACGGTCCGCACGACCGGCACATGATCGTCGACGCGCACACGCACCAGATCGGCACGGCGGCCCGGTTCGATGACGCCGCGGTCGCTGAGGCCGATGGCCTCGGCAGGGTTCTTCGACACCATGGCAACCGCCTGCGGCAGGGAAATGCCTTCGACGACATCACCGAGGAAGAAGGCCGACTGGATCAGGCTGAACGGAATGTAGTCGGACGACAAGATGTCGAGCAGACCATCGCCGGCCAACGTGCGGGCCGAGACGTTGCCCGAGTGCGAGGCGCCACGCATGACATTGGGAGCGCCCATGAGCACGCCGAGCCCGGCATCCTTGGAGGCTTTGGCGGCTTCGAGCGTGGTCGGGAATTCGGCGACCCGCACGCCTTGCTCAATCGCCTCGTCGACATGGCCTGATGTGGCGTCGTCATGGCTTGCCAGCACGATGCCGCGCTCCTGGCAGGCGGCAGAGATCGCCACCCGGTTCGGTCCCGAGTTCCGCGCCGACTCACTCATTCGCTTTTCGCAGAACAGCTTGAAGTCGCGATCGGTCAGCTTCAACTTGCGCTGGTAGTAGTAGGCGTAGGTTTCGAGGTTGACGAACTGGCGCTGTCCCGGCGCATGGTCCATCAGCGATGCCAGCCTGACCCGTTCGTCGCCATCGAAATTGGCGAAGGCCTGCAGGCAATCCGGCGCCGAGACCTCGCAGCGCAGATGCAGGAAGTGATCGGCGCGCAGGCGATCCTGCTGAACACTGTCCTCGATGGCATCGGCGAGCTTGCGGATATCGTCGGAGGTGAGGTCGGCGTCCTCGTCCATGCCGACGCGCAAGGCATCGAGTACGGTGGTGATGCCGGCCGTGGCGACCTGAGCGTCATGCGCGAGCACGGCGGCGATCGGGTTCCAGCGCACTTTCGGCCGCGGCGCGTAATGGCCTTCGAGATGGTCGGTGTGGAGTTCGACCAGGCCGGGAATGATGTAGTCGCCGCCCATATCCTCGCCGGTTCGCCCGGCGCCGGCGTCGATGCCGGCGATTAGGCCGTTGCGCAGCAGCAGCGACCCTTCGACGATTTCGTCGGCAAGCACGATGCGGGCGTTGGTCAGAACGGTCTCGGCAGTCATTTCAGGCAGTCCTTGGCTCGTCAGGCGGTTTTTCGGGCGGTGCGGCGCCCAAGCGCATGGTGCGAGAGCACCATGAACGGAGCGCCCGGTTCGGTTTCGACAAACAGCGTCAGCGCATCCACCAGCACCGGCTGCTGCAGCACCTCGGCGAACAGGCTGTCGATTGCTGCGCGCAGACGTTGGCTTTCCTGTGGCCCGGCCCGGCCGGACAGCGTCATGTGGAAGCGAAAGGTCTCGAAGACATAGGGGTAGCCCCACTGGCAGAGATTGCGGAATTCGGCCGGCTTCAGCGAATCCGGGCTGCGGCGTTCGATTTCCGCTTCGGTGAGCGGCGCGCGAAAACGGTCGAAGCCCAGCACGACGTCGTCGGCGAAACGGTTGAGCGACGGCAGCGGCCCTTCCGTCACCAAAGCGAAGAAGCCATCGATCTGGCTGACGATAAGGCGCGGGATGGTCACCGTCGGTGTTGCCTCGGCAAAGGCGTCCAGCGCCGCGCGCAGCGAGGCTTCCGTCTCGTTGGCGGCCAACCGGAAGGGCGCCTTCAGTGTCGCGTGAAAACCGTAGCGCCGGGCCGAGGCGGTGTGGAAGGCGACTTCCGCGGCCGACAGGTCGGCCACCGCCTCGACCGGCCTTGTGGCGGCGCCGAAAGGGTCGCGTCCCAGCCAGTTGGCGGCGAGCCGCGCCAAGGGCTCGTCCTGCCTCGGGGTGAAATAGATGGCGTAGCGCATCGAAAATCCTCGTCAGCCCGCTGCCATAGGTGATTTCCATGACGGATTGACGAAGCTTTGAAGGGTTTTCGATAGCAAATCGACCAGACAAGTCCTTAGCCGACGATTTTTTCCAACTGGACCAATAGCTTGCGCTGTTCAGACCTTCATCAGCCATTCGTGCTCGGGCGCATTGTAGAATTTCCACGTCCGCTTCGGTCCGGCCATGACGTTGAGATAATAGAGATCGTAGCCATGGCAGGCGGCGCAGGGGTGATAGCCCTTGGGCACCAGCACGACGTCGCCATCCTCGATCGCCATCGCTTCGTCGAGATCGCGATGCCCGTTCTTGTCGGCGTCGGTGTAGACGCGCTGGAAGGCAAAGCCCTGCGGCGGGTTGAGGCGGTGATAGTAGGTTTCCTCAAGATAGGATTCGGCCGGCAGATTGTCCTGGTCGTGCTTGTGCGGCGGATAGCTCGATGTGTGGCCACCGGGCGTGATGACCTCGACCACCAGCAGCGAGTCCGCCGGCTTGCCCTCCGGCAGGATGTTGGTGACATAGCGCGTGTTGGTGCCCTTGCCGCGCACCTCTTGCCCGAGATCGTTGGGCGCGATGACGCGCACCGGCAGCCCGCCGCCATGGCCTGGGGCCGAGCAGACAGCCAGTTCGAGGTCAGTGTCGGCGGTGACCGACCAGTCCGACCCCTCAGGGATATAAACCGACCACGGCTTGCCCTCGAAGGGCGACATGCGCTCACCGAGCAGGCCGAGTTCCTGGCCGCCGGCTTCCGCTTTGCCCTTGCCGGTGACGAAGACCAGGCAGACTTCGCAATCGCCGGTCTTTCCCGAGGCGTTTTCGCCCGGCTTCAGCCGGTGCAGGTCGAAGCCGACATAGGTCCAGCCGGCGCTTTGCGGCGTGACATGGGCGACACGGCCATGGCCCTTGTCGGCTTTGACGAGCAGTTTCGACATTTTTGTCTCTCCTATCGCAAAATCTTCGAGGCCGGCCGAGGCCTCCCGACTTCGTCATCCTAGGGCGTAGCAGGAGCGAAGCTCCGTCGCGGAGACCCTAGGATGACGAAGCGAGGAGCGTTCCCGCCAATCACCAACGTATGCGATCCATCACGCGCGCAGTGTCCGATCCGCAAGCCCTTCCGCGCCATGGACCGCTTACTCCTTTGGCTCGACCGGAGGCTTCGCTTCCTCGGCCGGCTTGTACAGATAAAAAAACTGCCAGACGGCGTAGGCGGCGAAGCCAAGCGCGATGACGCCCCAGAACGGCGTGCCGGAGGCAAATTCAATTCCGGCCCAGATCACGCAGACGGCGACGACGGCAACGCGCCGCCACAGCGGGCGGAAGAAAGGGTGCTCGTAATCCTTCATCGGATCGCCTCAGGCATTGGGAAAGCCCTGCGTCTCCACAGTGTAGCCGGCAGCCGTCATTACGCGTATCAGTTCCTTGTGGCCGACCTGCGCCATTTTCAGCGGCGGGTTCTTCTTCGGATCCTGCTCGGCCTCGACGACGAACCAGCCTTCATAGCCATGGTCGGCAAAGCGCTGCACGATGGCGCCGAAATCGAGCGAACCGTCGCCCGGCACGGTGAAGGCGCCGAGCGCCACGGCATCGAGGAAAGACTGTTTCGTGCGGTCGAGGCCGTCGATCACGGCCATGCGCACATCCTTCACATGGACATGGCTGATGCGCTTGTGGTGGTTGTCGATGGCGCGCAGCACGTCGCCGCCGGCAAAGGCGAGATGGCCGGCATCGAGCAGCAGCGGAATGCCGTCGCCGGAATGGCGCATGAAGGCATCGAGCTCCGGTTCGGTCTCGACCACCGCCGCCATGTGGTGGTGATAGGACAGCGGCATACCCTGTTCGGCGCACCATTCGCCGAATTCGGTCAGGCGCCTTGCATAGGCCTTCATCTCGTCGCTGGTGAGTTTCGGCTTGGTGGCGAGCGGCTTGGAGCGGTCGCCCTGGATCGAGCGGCCGACCTCGCCATAGACGATGCAAGGCGCGTTGACCGCCTTGAACAGGTCGATCATCGGCTGGATGCGATCCTTGTTCTTGCCCATGTCCTCGTCGACCAGCGTGCCGGAGAACCAGCCGCCGCACAGCGTCACGTCGGCCTTTTTCAAGATCGGCAGCATGACAGCGGGGTCGTTGGGAAAGCGCCGGCCCATTTCCATGCCGGTGAAGCCGGCCGAACGCGACTGGCGCAGACATTCTTCCAGCGAGACATCGTCGCTGAGTTCGGCAAGATCATCGTTCCACCACGCAATGGGGGACATGCCCAGTTTGGCTTTCAAGTCGTCACTCCGGATTAGAACTGTTCACTACCTGTTGGTTGGCGCTGCCCCTCATCCGCCTGCCGGCACCTTCTCCCCGTGAAACGGGGAGAAGGGAGGAACTCCAGCACCTACATCAATCGCCGATGGTCTGCATCTGCCGCTTTTCGTCGTAGGCTTTGCGCGCCGCGTTGACCTGGCTGCGCGCCGAGACTTCCGGCACCGCCACATCCCACCACGTGCCGCCGGCGTCGGTGGAAACCAGCGGGTCGGTGTCGATGACCAGCACGGTGGTGCGATCGTTCTTTTTCGCCTTCTGCAGCGCATTCTCAAGGCCGGCGATCGACGGCACTTTTTCTGCTATCGCGCCCATGCTTGCGGCATGCGCGGCGAAGTCGATGTCGGGCAGGATTTCGTGGCGCGAGTCCTTGAGCAAATTGTTGAAGTTGGCGCCGCCGGTGGCCATCTGCAGCCGGTTGATGCAGCCATAGCCCCTGTTGTCGAGCAACACGATGGTGAGCTTGAGGCCGAGCATCACCGAAGTGGCGATCTCGGAATTCAGCATCAAATAGGAGCCGTCGCCTATCATGACGACGACCTCTTCGCCGGGCTTGGCCATCTTTGCACCGAGGCCGCCGGCGATCTCGTAGCCCATGGTCGAGAAGCCATATTCAGCGTGATAGGAGCCAGGCGCGCCGGCCTGCCAAAGCTTGTGCAATTCGCCCGGCAAACCGCCGGCGGCATGCAGCAAGGTCACGCCCGAACCCAGCGCGCGCTGCACGGCGCCGATCACCTGCGCATCCGAAGGGAAGGCGGCGTTGGTCGAGGCCGTCACCTTGCCGGCATCGGCCTGCCAGGCCTTTTTGCCTGTGGCCGAATTGTCGGTCCAGGCGGACGGCGCCTTCCAACCCTTAAGCGCAGAACCGAGTTCAGCGAGCCCTTCGGCCGCATCGGCGACCAGCGGCAACGCGCGGTGCTTGCTGGCATCGAAAGGCTGGACGTTGAGCCCAATGATGGTCTTGCCGGAATTCTTGAACAGCGCCCACGAGCCGGTGGTGAAATCCTGCAAGCGCGTGCCGATGGCGAGCACGACATCGGCTTCCTCGGCCAGCCGGTTGGCGGCGGACGTGCCGGTGACGCCGACCGCCGCCATGTTGAGCGGGTGTGTATCCGGCAGCGAAGATTTGCCGCCTTGGGTCTCGCAGACCGGAATGCCGGCACCTTCGGCGAATTTTGCCAGTTCGCCGGAGGCCTGCGAATAGAGCACGCCGCCGCCGGCGATGATCAGCGGCTTTTTCGCACCCTTGAGCGCCGCGACCGCGGCCGCCAGTTCGCCGCGGTCCGGGCGCGGCCGGCGCTGGCGCCAGACGCGCTCGGCGAAAAAGCTTTCGGGATAGTCATAGGCTTCGGCCTGTACGTCCTGGCAGAGCGACAGCGTCACCGGGCCGCAATCGGCCGGATCGGTCAGCACCTGCATGGTGCGGGCCAGTGCCGGAATGATCTGCTCCGGCCGGGTGATACGGTCGAAATAGCGCGACACCGGGCGGAAGCAGTCATTGACCGTCGCCGTGCCGTCGGAAAAGTCCTCGGCCTGCTGCAGCACCGGATCAGGAATGCGGTTGGCGAAGACGTCGCCCGGCAAAAACAGGACGGGCAACCTGTTTACATGCGCCAGGGCTGCCGCCGTCACCATGTTGAGCGCGCCGGGGCCGATGGACGAGGTGGCGGCCATGAAGCGGCGGCGGAAATTGGCCTTGCCATAGGCGATCGCCGCATGCGCCATCGCCTGCTCGTTGTGGGCGCGGAAGGTCGGCAGTTCGTCGCGCACCTGGTAGAGCGCCTCGCCGATGCCGGCGACATTGCCGTGGCCGAAGATCGCCCAGACGCCGCCGAAGATCGGCACTTTTGTGCCGTCGATCTCGGTCATCTGCTTGCTCAGAAAGCGGGTCAGCGCCTGCGCCATCGTCAGGCGGATTGTCTTGCTCATGGTGTTTTCCTCCGCGGCGTCGCGCCTTTATGCTGCTTTACGGCCGCGCGCGGCAAGCCACGCTTCGGTCAACTGTTCGAAGCGCGAGGCCATATCAGCGACCGCCTCGTCATCTGACATCTTGCCGGCCAGCCATTGTTCGGCCGCGTGGACAAAAATGGTGCGGCCGACGGCAAATCCTTTGACGATAGGCGCCTTGGCGGTGGCCGCGAAAGCCGCTTCCAGCTCGTCCTGCGGCGCTTCCAGGCCCAGCAGCACGACGCCGCGGCACCACGGATCGTGCTTCAGGATGACGGCCTCGATCTTGGCCCAGGCGCCGGCGGAGGCCTGCGGTTCGAGCTTCCACCAATCCGGTTTGATGCCGAGCGCATAGAGTTCTTCCAACGCGCGCGGGATCGTCGTGTCGTCGAGCTTGCCGTGTTTGCCGGCGATGATTTCTACAAGAAGCTCTCTGCCTACCTTCCGCGCCGCCTCGAACAGCGAGCGCAGTTTCTGCTGCTGCTCTTCCTTGAGTTCCGCCGGATCGTCGGGATGATAGAAGCACAGGCATTTGATGCAGTGGTCGACCGGCCATTCCACCAGCTGCGAGCCGATGTCCTGCGAGAATTCGAAGCGCAGTGGCCGCGAGCCCGGCAGTTCGACGGGGCGGCCGAGCCAGGCAAAGGGGTGGCGGGCGAATTCGAACATCGCCTCGCGGCCATGCTTCTCGTCGATCAGCATGCCATAGCCGTCGCGGCCGGCCGCGACTTTTGCCGCAGCCTTGACCGCCAGCACCTTGAAATCGCGGATGCGCGCCGGATCGGCGCCGGTCTTGGCTGCCACATCCTCAAGCTGCACACGGTGGTCGCAGGCGAGCGCCATCATCGAGGGGATGTCGCGGCGGCGGGTCGTTGCCCAATGGATGTGGTTGATCGCCTCGTCTTTGCGCAAAGCGAGATGCTTGCTGCCGTTCTTGAGGAAGAACTGCAGCTCTTCGAAGGTCGGATATTCCGGTGCGCAGAGCAGCCGTGAGACCGCGAAGGCGCCGCAGGCATTGGCCCAGGTCGCCGCCGTCGCATGGTCTTCGCTACCCAGCCAACCGCGCAGGAAGCCGGACATGAAGGCGTCGCCGGCGCCGAGCACATTGTAGATCTCGATCGGAAAACCCTTACCGACGATGCCGTCTTCGAGATCGTCGCTGATCGGCCCGTCATAGACGATACAACCCATGGCGCCGCGCTTCAACACGATGGTAGCCGACGACAGCGCGCGGATCGTCTTCAGCGCGCTCAGGCAATCGTCGGCGCCGGACGCGATCATGATCTCTTCCTCGGTGCCGACGATGAGATCGCAATCGGGCAGCACCGTCTTCAGCTGGGCCGAGACGCGGTCGGATTTGACATAGCGCTCGAAGCCCTCGGCATGCCCGGCAAGGCCCCAGAGGTTGGGGCGGTAGTCGATGTCGAACACCACCTTGCCGCCCTTGGCCTTGATGATGCGGATTGCCTTGCGCTGGGCGGCGTCGCTGTTGGGGCGGGAAAAATGCGTGCCGGTGACGACGATGGAACGGGCCGAGGCGATGAAGGCCTCGTCGATATCCTCTTCGGCCAGCGCCATGTCGGCGCAGTCGCTGCGATAAAAGATCATCGGCGAAACGCCTTCGCTCTCGACAGAGAGCAGCACCAGCGCCGTCAGCCGTTCTTTGTCGGTCTTGAGACCATCGACATTGACGCCTTCGCGCCGCAGCTGTTCGCGAATGAAGCGGCCCATCTGCTCGTCGCCGACGCGGGTAAGCAGCGCGGAGCGCAGACCAAGCCTCGCGGTGCCGACCGAGATGTTGGCCGGACAGCCGCCGACCGACTTGGCGAAGGAGGTGATGTCCTCCAGCCGCGAGCCGATCTGCTGGCCGTAAAGGTCGACGGAAGCGCGACCGATGGTGATGACATCGAGCGGAGCGTATTTCGCGTCCACGGCTTCGCTCATTGGAACCTCCCGTCGGTCTTGTTGTCTTGAGCAACGTAGTTGGGGGACACGCGCGAGCGGCAGCGTGGCGCCGGGAATATGAAATAATAATTCCAATCCATAGTCAATATGGAATGAGCATTCCCCCTTCGAAAAGTGTCGGTACGGCGGCTAGCGCGGCGGGCTCTCTAGCCGAGCGTACCGCAGCTTCATCCTTTTTTGTTTGAGCATCGGATCT
Source organism: Mesorhizobium neociceri (assembly GCF_013520985.1). GTDB lineage: Bacteria > Pseudomonadota > Alphaproteobacteria > Rhizobiales > Rhizobiaceae > Mesorhizobium > Mesorhizobium neociceri. Next base: position 754,094 of record NZ_JACDTY010000002.1, read on the forward strand.
TCCCAAAACCAGTTCGCGCTTTTGGGTCCGATGCTCTGGGTCGAAGGTCGCGTCAAACTACCAAATCCTACGCATTCTGCGAACGAGCGTCCGCAACGGAGTCGAATGTTGCCCTTCACCTCGTCGACTTGAATGAGCAAGTAGCGCCATCATTGGGCATTCACGATACAAACGCGAAACGCCGCATTCGTCACCCACTCCGCGCGTAGCCTACGGCCGGGGCAAGAGGGCGCGGTGTTCCGCAACCTCAAGGGACGAACATCGTTTGCGACCGCGACGCCATCCGCATGCGTTCCGGTGAACTCGCCGCGTGGTGTAAATTTTCAATGTCCCATTGGCGGCCTACTTACTCCGGCAATCCGGCGTTGCGTAGGCCATCGAGCAGAGGTTTGAGCGCATCTCGGTGAGCATAAGGATTCACAGCGATCAGTTCCCGCGATGAGATGCTGGGTCTAAGTTCGCGAGCCTTCGCCAGCGCATGCGCAGCGAGAGCGGCATGGCCGAGATGGTCATGGGCGGCCGCCAGTGTGAGCCAAGCGGTGTGATCCTTTTTTGGCATGTTGTCCAAGGCCGCTACGACTTCGCCATATCTCCTCAGTTCCAACAAAATTTTGGCGCGAATTACCCAGAACCAGTGTGGTGGAAACGGGGTTCTCTTCAGCGCGTCGTCGATTGAAGCCAGAGCCTCCTCCGGCCGGCCGGCGTATCGCAACCAATTCGCTCGGTCCGCGCGAATTTGCGCATCGGCCGGATTGAGAGCGACGGCGCGGTCGAAATGGACGCCGGCCCGTTCGTATTCGCGGAGCCACACCATGACCATGCCGTTGGCGTGGTGGACCGTCGGATCGTTGCTGTCCAACTCCATGGCTCTTTGTGCGGCAAGTGACGCTTCGTGCAGCGTTCGTGGATCGGTGTCGAACCAGTAGCGGCCGAGGAGAGCAATCGCCAGCCAGGCGTGAGCGTGCGCAAAATCGGGATCGATCGCCGTCGCGCGGGAAAAAAGCGGAACGGCCTCCTTCTCCATGTTGGCGTCGGCCAGCTCCCGGCCCTGCAGGAAAAAGTCATAGGCCGTCCAGCTCGACGTTGGCCGCCTGCGCACCTGAAGAGCAGCAGCGGCCACCATTCGCCCCTCGAGCGTCGTCACGATTGCTGCCACGACTTCGTCCTGCACAGCAAAAATGTCGTGGCATTCGCGATCATACCGCTCCGCCCAGACGTGGTTGCCTGTCCTTGCGTCGATCAACTGTGCAGTAATGCGAATCCGCTCGCCCGCCTTCTGCACACTACCTTCGATGACGTAGTTCGCGCCCAGATCGCGGGCGGCCTGCATTGGGTTGATGCCCATCCTGGCAAGATGGAACGAAGCGTGACGCGCCGCGACGGTAAGATTTCTGAACCGCGACAACTCGGTGGTGATGTCCTCCGTGATGCCGTCCGAAAGGTATTGTTGACTGGGATCGCCGCTCAGATTGTCGAATGGCAAAACGGCAATGGAGGGCCTGGCAGCAGACGTCGTTGCGGCCCGCCCGCCCACTTGACCAGTACTCGTTTCCACACGGTAAACCCGCACCGGTCTGACGATATTCTTGAGCGCCACCTCGCCCATGTCCTCGAAGGCAGCGTTGCCTTTGCCTCGCAATTCCTCATGAACCTTAGCCGAGACGCAGACCCCGCCTGGCTCCGCCAAGGCTTCGAGGCGAGCCGCAACGTTCACACCGTCGCCATAGATGTCCGAGCCCTCACCGATGACGTCGCCCAGATTGATGCCGATACGCAGCAATATGCGGCGGTGCTCGGTGACGGATTGGTTGGCCTCCGCCATTTTGGCCTGTAGTTCGACTGCAGCCTCGACCGCGTTCACCGCGCTGGTGAACTCCATCAGCACGCCGTCGCCCATAAGCTTGACGATCCGCCCGCCGCGATCGCGAACGATCGGCTCCAGGATCGCCTTGCGCCGCTCCTTCAGTGCCGCCAACGTACCCGCCTCATCCGCCTCCATCATTCGGCTGTAGCCGACCACGTCGGCCACAGCGATGGCGGCAAGACGGCGCTTGGCGCGTTCATCAGCCATTAAGTGATCGCCTCATTGGTTGGACCGATGGTATTTGCGCCGCACGGAGGAGTCCATCGTGGCCAGCAACGAGAACGGCTACCTGGGTGGAATGATGGTCTCCTACCCCTTTCGGGATATTGAGCCTTCAACAGTCAATGACTGCTTCGGGTCATGGGCGTGAGTTCGGCCTGCGGACGCGAACGTCCGCATAGGGTCGAACTCGGTCGCTCGGAGTGATTGGTTTGACCCTAGTCTAGGCCTTGCGCTTGCGGCTTGTGCTGCGCCGCTTCTCGCCGACGCCGACGGTCAGCGCCATGGCCAGCGCCATGGTCGCCGACAGCGAGCGGAAGCCGGCGAAATCGGCCTCGGCGACCTCGAACCAGACCTTGGCGAACTGCGCCAGCGGCGAAAACGAGCTGTCGGTGATGGCGACGATCGGCACGCCCTGTTCGGCAATGGTGCGGGCTTCCTCGATGGTTGCCGGCGCATAGGGCGAGAAGCTGATGGCGATGACGGCATCCGCCGGCGTGGCGAAGGCGACCATTTCGGCGTTGAGGCCGGCGGCGGATTCGATCAGCTGATTGCGGATCTTCAATTTGCCCAGCGCATAGGCGATGTAGCTTGCCACCGGATAGGAGCGGCGCTTGGCCAGGACATAGATGGTCTCGGCCTTGGCCAGCAGCGAGATCGCGTCTTCCAGATGCGCCTCGTCCAGCGTGCGCGAAATGTCGTTGAGCGAGGTGCTGGCGGCGGCGACGAAACCGTCGAAGATGGCGCGGTGGCCGGCCCCGGCATCGGCCTTGGCGCGCAGCGCCTGCAGGCGTTCGTCATAGGAGGAGTTGCGCTCGCGCAGCCGCTCACGAAACACCTGCTGCAGGCTGGTGAAACCGTCGAAGCCGAGCTGCTGGGCAAAACGGATCAAGGTCGAGGGCTGCACGCCGGCCGAAGCGGCGATGCTGGCTGCAGTGCCGAAGGCGATGTCGTCGGGATTGTCGAGCGCATAGGCGGCGATCTGGGCGATGCGCTTGGGCAAGGTTTCGCGGCGATCGAGGATCGTGGCGCGCAGCGTCTCGAAGTCGCGAGGTACCCGTTCGTCCATCGTCGGCCCGTCCAAGCTCATCGGTGAAACGTTCTCTCTGCCCCATCATAGCGAGCCTGCGCAAGAACGCCATAAAAAATGAGACAGACATTCCATTTCAGAGCAAAATGGACTAATTCATCCACCGAGGATTTTATCCAGTGGAGAAGAAGATGGTCGGCGTCGGGCTTATCGGCACGGGTTTCATGGGCAAGTGCCACGCCATAGCGTGGAGTGCCGTCGGAGCGGTCTTTCCCGATGTCGCCAAGCCAAGACTCGTCCATCTCGGCGAGGTCAATGAGGAGTTGGCCAAACGCAAGGCTGGCGAGTTCGGTTTCGCCAAGGCGTCGGGCGACTGGCGCGCTGTCGTCAACGATCCGGAAGTCGATATCGTCTCCTTGACCACGCCCAACCAGTTCCACCCGGAGATGGCCATCGCCATCCTCGAAGCCGGCAAGCATCTGTGGTGCGAAAAGCCGATGGCGCCGAGCTTTGCCGAAGCCGAGGCGATGGCAGCGGCGGCGAAGAAATCAGGCAAGGTGGCAGCGCTGGGCTACAATTACATTCAGAGCCCGGCGATCCGCCACATCGGCGCGCTGCTCGACGAAAAAATCATCGGCGAGGTCAACCATCTGCGCATCGAGATGGACGAGGACTTCATGGCCGACCCCGAGGCGCTGTTCTACTGGAAGCATGAGGCTGCCTCAGGCTATGGCGCGCTCGACGATTTCGCCGTGCATCCGCTGTCGCTGGTCTCGGCGCTGTTCGGCCGCGTGGCAAAAGTCATCTGCGACATGGCCAAGCCCTATGCCGACCGCAAGCTGGCCGCCGGCGGCCGCCGCGCGGTCGAGACCTACGACATTGCCAGCGTGCTGATGCACCTGGAAAACGGCATTGCCGGCACGCTGCTGGTCAACCGCTCGGCCTGGGGCCGCAAGGGCCGCATCGCCATTCAGATTTTCGGCTCCAAGGGGTCGATCCTGTTCGACCAGGAGCGGATGAACGAAATTCAGCTCTACGTCACCGCCGACCGCCCGACGGAACAGGGCTACCGCACCATACTGGTGGCGCCGCACCACAAGCCCTACGATGCCTTCCTGCCGGCGCCCGGCCACGGCCTCGGCTTCAACGACCTCAAGATCATCGAATGCCACGAACTGTTGACGCGGCTTGCGGGCAAGCCCTCGCGGGTGATCGAGTTTGCCGAAGGGCTGGAGATCGAGCGCACCGTGCACGCCATGGCAAGGTCGTTCGAGGAAAAGCGCTGGGTGGACGTGCGATAGTATCCGCTCAACCACCGGCAGCGGCGTTCGTCTCCCAGCCGTGGACCCACACCTGCCGCAGGCGATCGCCTTCGCCCTTGAAGCGTAGTCCGGTCGGCTGGCAATCCTCGATGCGGTCGCTGCGGAAATTGCGGATCGCCTGGCGCAACTCGCACCAGGCGACGATGTTGGCGGTCTCTGAGTAGTAGATCAGCGCGATCGGGCGGATCAGCCGCTCGGAGGCATGGCCCATTTCATCGCGATAGGAGAGGTCGAGCTTCTCTTCGTCGCGGATGGCGCGGCGCACTAGCGCGAGGTCGATCGTACCGATTGCGGGCGCGGCGAAGCCCCAGACATGCAGCGCATTGGCGTCGAAGGCCTGGCGCAGGGGCGGCGGTACGGCGCCGGCGATCTTGGCGCTGACGCGCTTGGCCGCCTGCTTCAGTTCGCTGTCTCCAGTGCGCTCCAGCAGCGCCAGCGACAGCACGATCGCTTCCGTCTCCTCGATCGAAAACATCAGCGGCGGCAGGTCGAAGCCGGGGCGCAAGATGTAGCCGATGCCGCGCCCGCCCTCGATCGGCACGCGCATTGCCTGCAAGGCGGCGATGTCGCGGTAGATCGAGCGCACCGTCACTTCAAGCTGCGCGGCGATCATGGCCGCCGTCACCGGCTGCCGCGCCAGACGCAGGATCTGGATGATCTCGAACAGGCGCGACGCCTTGCGCATTTCCTCTCCCTGATGAAATGCTACTGACACATCCCCGTCAGTTGGGATGATCTATTGGACTGCCTATCGGTTTGAAAATCAACAAATTCCTCAACGGCACCCCAGCAGAAAGCGACAGGCAACTGACATGAGTTACGCGGAAAATCTCTGGCTGTTCTTTATCCTGCTGTTCGGCATCATTGTCGTACCCGGCATGGACATGCTGTTCGTGCTCGCCAATGCGCTGACCGGCGGCCGCGACAGGGGTCTGGCCGCCACCGGCGGCATCATGGTTGGCGGCATGGTGCACACGCTGAATGGCGCCATCGGCGTCGGCCTGCTGATGCATTTCGTGCCGATCCTGTTCAAGCCGCTGCTGCTTGCGGGCGCCGCCTACATGGCCTTCATCGGCATCACGCTGATGCGCAGCTCCATCACCGTCGGCCATGACGGGCCTGCCGGCAGCCGCTCGGCCTGGAAGGCGTTTCGCCAGGGTCTCATGACCTGCTTGATCAACCCCAAGGCCTATTTGTTCATCCTCGCCGTCTATCCGCAGTTCCTGAAGCCGGATTACGGTCCGATCTGGATGCAGGCGACAATCATGGGCCTGTTGACGGTGCTGACGCAGGCCGCGATCTATGGCGGGCTCGCCATCACTGCCGGCCGCAGCCGCAATCTGCTGGTGGCCAATCCGCGAGCAACGGCGATTGCAGGGCGAGCGGCTGGATTGCTGCTGTTTGCGGTCTCGGTGTTCACCGCATGGGAGGGGCTGAGGGCGGCGTGATCTCTGCAAGCACCGCCCTCTCCGTATATGGCATGCGAATCAAGCCGCTCCCTGCCGGTTCTCCAGCATGGCGCGGCGGGTCGAGCGGCGCCATTCGACGGCGCCGGCGAGACCGTGCAGCACCGTCTCGGTCGTCGCCCAGTCGATGCAGCCATCGGTGATGCTCTGGCCATAGACCAGCGGCTTGCCCGGCACCACATCCTGGCGGCCGGCAACGAGATTGCTCTCGATCATGACGCCGATGATGCGCTCGTCGCCGGCGGCGACCTGGCCGGCGACATCGGCCGCCACCTTGGGCTGGTTCTCCGGCTTCTTGCTGGAGTTGGCGTGGCTGACATCGATCATCAACCTAGGCGCAACGCCGATGCGGGCGAGTTCCACAGAGGCTGCCTCGACGCTTGCCGCGTCGTAGTTCGGCTGAACGCCGCCGCGCAGGATGACGTGGCAGTCCTCATTGCCGGTGGTGGTGGCAATGCCGCTGCGCCCGCCCTTGGTCACAGCCATGAAATGATGCGGCTGGGCGGCGGATTTCACCGCCTCGGCGGCGATCCTGAGATTGCCGTCGGTGCCGTTCTTGAAGCCGACCGGGCACGACAGGCCCGACGCCAGTTCACGGTGGATCTGGCTCTCGGTGGTGCGCGCGCCGATCGCGCCCCAGGCGACGAGGTCGGCAATGTATTGCGGCGTGGTCATGTCGAGGAATTCGGTCGCCGCCGGCAGGCCGAGATTGTTGACGGCCGACAGCACGTTGCGCGCCATCCGCAACCCCTTGTCGATGTTGAAGCTGCCGTCGAGGTCGGGATCGTTGATCAGGCCTTTCCAGCCGACGGTCGTGCGCGGCTTTTCGAAATAGACCCGCATCACGATCTCGAGCCGGTCGGACAGGGTCTCGCGCAGCGCCGCCAGACGGCTGGCATAGTCAACGGCCGCGACCGGATCGTGGATCGAACAGGGGCCGACGATGACCAGCAGCCGGTCGTCGGTCCCGTTCAAAATGGCGTGGGTGGCGTTGCGTGAGGCGCTCACGGTGCGCGTCGCCGTCAGTGTGCGCGGGATCTCCCGCATCACCTGGTCCGGCGTGCTCAGTTCTCGGATTTCCATGACCCGAAGGTCGTCTGTGGTGGTCAACACGGCTTTCTGCTCCTGGTTGGGAGACCTGCCGGCTGATACAAAAAAGCCGCCAGGTCTGGCGGCTGTTCGGATGTTGTTGCTGCAATCTTCAGATCGAGCGCAATCCTCCCGCCGCCAGCGAGCTGCTAAAGTACCAATATTTGGCGGTCAGGTTGATCATGAGGCTCATATAGTCGATGCCGAGGCGCTTGTCACGTGCCGTAAATAAGTTGGCGAAATCGCTGGCGAGAGCGCCCCCTCTCCCCGTCACTATACGGGGAGAGGATGCCGGCAGGCAGGTGAGGGGCAGCGCTTGCTTCGGAGGATAGGACAGCGGCGAAAAGCGCTGACTTCAATCGAGACCCTGTAACTGTCAAAGTCGGTGCTGCCCCTCATTGCCCTGCCGGGCATTTCTCCCCGTATAGTGACGGGGAGAAATGGGGCCGGCCGCGGCGCTGGCTCCTTACTCCGGCGAAGCCCCGGCGATGCTCTGGTCATAGTCGACCAGCGATCCCGTCATGACGCCGGATTGCGGGCTGGCCATGTAGCTGATCAGCCGCGCGAGCTGGTCCGGCTTTACCAACTGGCCCATCGGCTGGCCGGCCTCGGCCTTTGCCAGCCAGTCGTCGGATGCGCCGTGCCATTTCTTCTGCACGATGTCCTCGCCTTCAGTATCCATCCAGCCGGGCAGCACGGCGTTGCAGCGGATGCGGTTGAAGCGATAGGCGTTGGCGACGTTCTTGGTCAGCGTCGCCAGCGCGCCTTTGCTGGAGGAATAGGGCGCCAGGAACGACTGGCCGCAATGCGCCGACATCGACAGCACATTGACGATCGAACCCGGAGCCTTCTTCTCCAGCAGATGCGCCACCACGCCCTGCATCAGGAAGAAAGGGCCGCGCACATTGGTCTGGAAAATCTGGTCGAAGACCTCTTCAGAGGTTTCGACCAGCGAGCCGCGCGCCGAAGTCGCGGCGGCATTGACCAACACGTTGATGGTGCCAAAATGCGAGATCGCGGTTGCCACCGCGCGCTTGCAATCGGTCACGTTCGAAACGTCGGCGCTGATGAAGATCGCATCGACACCCGCTTTCTTGAAGTGAGCGACCGCCTTGTCGCCCTTCTCCTGCGAGCGGCCGATGAGCGCCAGCGCCCGGCAGCCTTCGTCGGCCAGCGCCTCGGCGACGGCAAAGCCGATACCTTGCGCGCCGCCGGTGACGATGGCGCGTGTGTTCGAATTGCGATCGGCTGATGCGCTCATCGCTCTGCTCCTGTGGGTTCTTGCTAAACGTTCTTACTTGTCCAGACGGGCGGTCTTGCCTGATGTCGCCGATTTCAGCGCCGCATCGGCCAGCTTCAGCGCGACGAGGCCGTCGGCGCCGCTCGGCGATGCCTTCTTGCCCGAGGTTGCGGCGGCGATGAAGGCAGCGATCTCGATGGCGTAGGCGTCGAGATAGCGTGTCATGAAGAAGTCGTGCAGCGGCGGGCGGGTATAGCCCTTCTCATTGGCGACCTCGATCGACACCGGCCGCTGGTTTTCGGCGGCGACCATGCCCTTGGAACCATGCACCTCGATGCGCTGGTCGTAGCCATAGGTGGCGCGGCGCGAGTTGGAGATGACGGCCTGCTTGCCGGACGCGGTCTCGAGGATGACGCTGACGCTATCGAAGTCGCCGGCCTCACCGATCTTCTTGTCCACAAGCACCGAGGCATGGGCGCTGACCGCGACCACCTCTTCGCCGAGCAGGAAGCGCGCCATGTCGAAATCATGGATGGTCATATCGCGAAAAATGCCGCCCGAGCGCTTGATGTAGTCGATCGGCGGGGCGCCTGGATCGCGCGAGGTGATGGTGACCATCTCGACGGTGCCGATGGCGCCGTCGTCGATCGCCTTGCGCACGGCGGCGAAATGCGGATCGAAGCGCCTGTTAAAACCGACCATCAGCGTCGCCTTGGCCTTGTCGACCACAGCCAGGCACTTCTCGACGCGCTTGACGTTGAGGTCGATCGGCTTCTCGCAGAAGATCGCCTTGCCGGCCTTGGCGAAGCGCTCGATCAGATCGGCATGGGTGTCGGTCGGCGTGCAGATGACGACTGCGTCGATGTCCTTGGATTTCTCGATGGCGTCGATTGTGCGCACTTCGGCGCCATAGGCCGTCGCCAGCTCGGTCGCTGCCTTCTCGAAGGCATCGGCGACGGCCACCAGTTTTGCCTGCGGGTTGGAGCCGACGGCGCGGGCGTGGACCTTGCCGATGCGGCCGGCACCGAGGAGAGCGAAACGAACAGTCATTGGTATTTCCTCTAGGGGGATGGGTTCGAGAGAGTTGTGTCGGCACCTTCCTTTTGAGGAAAGGTGGCAATGTTATTTTCTTTCGTTTTGGCGCAATTCCGGACGGAAAACCGTTTCACACTTTTCCTGGAATTGCTCAGCGCGCCAGATCGTCCCGGAAACCGGATGACCATCCTGTTTAGGCCGCGAGCTCCGCCTCTCCGGTCTTCGCGCCGGTGATGTAGGAGACGATGTCGTTGCCGTCGGTGCTTTCCTTGCGCAGATTGGCAACGATGCGGCCGCGCCGGAACACGACGATGCGATCGCACAGGTCGAACACCTGGCGCATGTTGTGGCTGATCAGGATCAGCGGCTCGCCGTTTGCCTTCAGCGTACGGATGATGTTTTCGACCTGCGCCGTCTCTTGCACGCCAAGGGCGGCGGTCGGCTCGTCCATGATGATCAGCTTGGAGGCGAAGGTCGCGGTCCTGGCGATCGCCACGCACTGGCGCTGGCCGCCCGACATGTGGCGGATGGTGTTGGACAGGTTGGGGATTTTCACCGCCGTGCGGACAAGCGCCGCTTCGGTCGCCTTGCGCATGTATTTGCGGTCGAGGATCGAGAACGGGCCGAGGTTGAACAGCACCTTTTCGCGGCCGAGGAACAGGTTCGATGGCACGTCGAGATCGTCGGCCAGCGCCAGGTTCTGGAACACGGTCTCGATGCCCGCCGTACGGGCCTCGATCGGCCCGGCAAAGTTCACTTCCTTGCCGTCGAACCATATCTGGCCGCTGGTGCGCTGCTCGACGGCGGTGATCTGGCGCACGAAGGTCGACTTGCCGGCACCGTTGTCGCCCATGATGGCGACATGTTCGCCCTTGCGCAGCTCGAAATTGGCGCCTTCCAGCGCATGTACGCCGCCATAGCGCTTGGTGAGGTTTTCGGTCTTCAGGACGATGTCTGACATGGTCAAGCCCTCAATGCCCGCATGCGTTGACGCCACTGGTCGAGAACGACCGCGCCGACGATGATCACGCCCTTCACCATCTCCTGATAGTAGGCGTCGAGGCGCAGGAAGGTGAAGCCGGAAATGATGACGCCGAAGATCAGCGCGCCGATCACCGTGCCGATGATCGAGCCGCGACCGCCCGACAAAGAGACGCCGCCGATAACCGCCATGGCGATGGCGTCGAGTTCATACATCACACCCATGCCGGACTGGGCGGTCAGGTTCTTGGAGCACAGCACGACCGCGGCGAGCGAGGCAAGAATGCCGGCGATCGTGTAGACGAGTATCTTGTGATTGGGGATCTTGATGCCGGACATGCGCGCCGCATCCTCATTGGATCCGATGGCATAACAATGCTTGCCGTAGCGCGTATAGGTCAGGATCAGCTGAAACAGCACCGCCAGCGCCAGGAAGATGATGACCGGCCTCGAACCGGTGCTGATGGCGGCAAAACTGTCGGTGGGAAACGAGATCGGCTGGCCTTTGGACCACCATTTGGCGATGCCGCGCGCGGTGATCATCATGCCGAGCGTGGCGATGAAGGGCGGGATACGCGTGTAGGCGATCAACGAGCCGTTGATCAGGCCGGCGAGCATGCCGCAAGCGATCGCCACCAGCACCGGTACGATGACCGGCAGGTCAGTCCAGCCTTGCGCCAGGAACATCGCCTTGGGGTTGGGGTTGCCGTTGACAGTCGCCACCTGGGCAAAGCTCATGGCGATCATGGCGGTGGCGCCGACGATCGAACCGGAGGACAGGTCGATGCCGCCGCAAATGATCACCTGCGTGACGCCGATGGCGATGATGCCGACGATCGACACCTGCAGGATGATGATCTGCAGGCGGGCTTCATTGAAGATGCCGGCGACGTTGTCGCGGGTGTTGAACAGGAAGGAGTCGCCGAGAAAGATGCGGCCGATCAGTTCGAAGACGATTACCAGGATGACCAGCGCCAGGAAGACGTTGAATTCGGCCGGCCATGTGCGCCTCTTCGCGTCATAGCTGACGCCGCCGACGCCATGAGATGTCTGTGACATGTCTTGTCCTCCGTGAGGCCGCAACTGCCCTCCCGCCCGTTAAGGGCGGTGAGGGAAACAGGAGCGGCGCGGTAGCGCCGCTCCGTTAGTCGAACGGGTCGTCGGCTCAGTTCTTCTTCAGGAACTTGTCGATGTTGGCAGGCGTCACGAGCTGGAAGGGCACGTAGACCTTGTGCTCGACCTTCTCGCCCTTGGCGAGCTTCAGCGCCGCATCGAGTGCGCCAGCGCCCTGACCGGCCGCGTCCTGGAACACGGTTGCGTCGAGGTCGCCGGCCTGCATGGCGGCCAGCGCGTCCTGGGTGGCGTCGACGCCGCCGACAACGACCGTCTTCATGTCGACATTTGCCGCCTTCATCGCCTGGATGGCGCCGATGGCGCTTTCGTCATTGTTGGCGATGACGCCGTCGAACGGCTTGCCGGTCGACAGCCAGTTGGTCATCAGGTTCTGCGCTTCGTCGCGGTTCCAGTTCGAAGTCTGCTTGTCGATGATCTTGATGAAGCTGCAGTCCGGCGTGGCGATCACCTCTTCGATGTCCTTGGTGCGCTGCACGGCGGCCTGGTTGGAAAGCTCGCCCATGATGACATAGACATTGGCTTCCTTCTTGCCGGCTTCGGTGAACAGGCGGCAAACTTCCTTGGTCTCGAGCGTGCCGGAATCGGCCTCGTTCGAAGCGACGAAGGCCTGGTTGTCGGGCAGCGTGTCGACATTGACCGGCTCGCGGTTGACGTAGACCAGCGGTATCTTGGCGGCGGCAGCGGCATCCGACATCGCCTGCGTGGCCGAGGTGTCGACCGGGTTGACGATGATGGCGTCGACGCCCGAAGCGGCGAAGTTCTTGATCTGGTCGAGCTGCTTGGCGACGTCGTTCTGCGCGTCTTCGACCTGCAGCTCAACGCCGCTCATGCCCTTGGCCTGCTCGATCATGCCGTTGCGCAGCACCGTCAGGAAGTTGTCGTCGAACTTGGCCATCGACACGCCGACCTTGGCGGCAAAAGCGGACGAACTCATCAGCGCCGCAAAGGCGACGCCCAAAATCAGTTTCTTCATTGTGTTTCTCCTCCACATTGGTGTCCGGCTGCACCGATCTACCCGGAATCCCCGATCGCCCGAGGAATCTCTCCCGAATGCCTTTCTTCCGGATGGCGCTTCCCTACGATTGGAACGCCAGGCTCCCTGTTTGAAACAGATGTTCCGGAACGAAAGAACCAAAATACCTAGTTGGTGAAATATTTATTCCATTTCTCCGCGAGACGTCAAGAGACATTCCAAAAGCGGATGGAGGATTTTCGGATAATGGGCGCTATCGCCGCTGCCCAACGCCGGAAGCTGGCCGAGGCGTTGGACGCCTCGACCGGGTCGTCGGTGTCGCCCGCCCTAGATATTCTCGGGCAGATAAATGTCGAACGGCAAAAACGTCTGGCCCGGCGCGTTGGCGGCGCCCGTCTCTATGGCATGCGCCATCAGGTCGACCAGTTCGCGGCTGAGTGCCGCCAGCGGTGTAGAGATCACCATGGTCAGGATGCCGTCGGCCAAAGCCGCGCGCGACACCGCCGTGATCTCGTTGCAGATGACGGCCGGCATCTCGGCCGGCTTGGCTTGCCTCAGCGCCGCGACCGCGCCCTCCATGCCGCCGCCGGCGACATAGCAGCCGACGAGATCTGGGTGGCTGCCGAGAAGATTGACCAGCGTGCCCTGGGTGATCTCATTGGCTTCCAGATTGACCAGCGTTTCCAGCAAGGTGAACTCCGGCGCCTGTTCGCGAAAGAAGGAGCGGAAGCCGATCTCGCGCATCTCATGGCCGTGGAAGCGATGGCTGCCGACGAACAGCGCGACTTTGCCCGGCCGCTTCGCGGCCTTCGAGATCATCCAGGCCGCGGTGCGGCCGACCTTGCGGTTGTCGAGGCCGACATAGCCCTCGCGAATGCCGGCAGCGAAATCGGACAGCAGAGAGAAGATCGGCAGGCCTTTGGCCTTCATCTCCTCGACGGCGACCGTCACTGTCGGGTGATCAGGTCCGACCAGAGCGACGGCCCGGCATTTGGAAGCCAGCTTGCGGGCACGCTCGACGATCTCGTCGGGGGCGAGCGAATCGGCAAAGTCGATCATGGCGACGCCACGGAAGCGCGGCGATTGCGACACTGCCAGCTCAAGCTGGCGCGCGAATTCGCTGTAGAAGACGTAATTGCCCCTGAGCAGCAGGAAGCCGAGCCGATACTCCGGCAGTTCATGGCGCAGGCGCTGCTTGATCAGGCCGGCGGCGTGATAGCCGATCTCGGTCGCTGCCTCGTAGACGCGGCGCGCCGTTTCCTCGCGCACCGGCAGGCGACTGTTGAGCACGCGGTCCACCGTGGCAACGCTTACCCCGGAAATGCGCGCCAGGTCGGTGATGGTCGGCCGTTTCGCCATGCTCGCCTCGTTGGATTCGTCCGAAGCTTCTACATCATGCTGATAGGAAATGATAGAAACTATCTTTGTGATGTTGAGTCTATCATGCGTCGGCGTTATTTTCACGCTCGAAGCCAGGCTGGCATTCGCTAAAGCGAGCGCCGTTGCCGTGGGAGGCAATCATGACTGCTACACCGTCCCAGCGCGACTACAGCCTGATCGGCCGCGACGCCAAGCTCGCCGTCGAGACCGGCTTGTCGGCGGCCGAGTGGTATCACACAGATATTCCGCGCAAGCAGATGAAGGAGCTGATGCAGCGCTCCGACGGGCCGGCAATCCGCGACACCGCGATCTGGCTTACCGCGCTGATCCTGAGCGCCGCCGGCGGCGCCTGGTTCTGGGGCACGTGGTGGTGCGTGCCGTTCTTCTTCGTCTATGGCGTGCTCTACGGCTCGTCCACCGATTCACGCTGGCACGAATGCGGCCACGGCACCGCCTTCCGCACGCAATGGATGAACGATGCGGTCTATCAGATCGCCTGCTTCATGATCATGCGCAATCCGGTGACCTGGCGATGGAGCCATACCCGCCATCACACAGACACCATCATCGTCGGCCGCGACCCCGAAATCTCGGTCATGCGGCCGCCAGACCTGCTGCGCGTCATGCTGGCGTTCGTCGGTGTGCTCGACGCCTGGCATGCGATGCTCGACATGGTTCGCAACGCCGCCGGCATCATCAGCCCGGCGGAAAAGACCTTCATTCCCGAGCAGGAGCAGCCGAAGGCGATCCGCATCGCCCGCATCTGGACGGCGATCTATGCTGCGACGATCGTGCTGGCGCTTTATTCGGGTTCGTTCCTCCCCATGATGCTGGTCGGACTGCCGAGGCTTTACGGCGCGTGGCACCATGTCATGACCGGCCTGCTGCAGCATGGCGGCCTCGCCGACAATGTCATCGACCATCGGCTGAACAGCCGCACCGTCTACATGAACCCGGTCAGCCGTTTCATCTACTGGAACATGAATTATCACGTCGAGCATCACATGTTCCCGATGGTGCCCTATCACGCGCTGCCCAGGCTGCATGAACTGATCAAGCACGATCTGCCGGCGCCGACGCCGTCGATCCTGGCCGGTTACCGCGAGATGATCCCGGCCTTCCTGCGCCAGCTGCGCAACGAGGACTATTTCCTCAAGCGCGAGCTGCCACCGACTGCGCGGCCATACCGCGAGGAATTTCACAACGACGCGGTCGCCGCCGCGGCGGAATGATCGCGGCGATTAGACTTTTTGTTTTGACGCAATTCCGAACGGAAAACCGCTACGCACTTTTCCTGGAATTGCTTTTAGGGAGGAATGCATGAGCGACTGGGTCGAGGCCTGTGCGGCCGGCGATATCGATGAAGAGGATGTGATGCGCTTCGATCATGGGGGCCGCACTTTCGCCATCTATCGCAGCCCCGACGATGATTATTTCGCCACGGATGGCCTGTGCACGCATGAGAAGGTGCATCTGGCCGATGGGCTGGTGATGGACGACATCATCGAATGCCCCAAGCACAATGGCCGCTTCAATTACAAGACCGGGGCGGCGCGCGGCGCGCCGGTCTGCGTCAACCTCGCGACCTATCCGGTGAAGGTCGAGGCCGGCAAAGTGCTGATCCAGATTGGATGATGGTGATGCAAGCGGGGATGGTCATCATTGGCGCCGGCGAATGTGGCGGGCGGGCAGCCCTTGCGTTACGCGAGCTCGGCTATGACGGGTCAGTGACGCTGGTCGGCGACGAGCCGCATCTGCCCTATGAACGTCCGCCTCTGTCCAAGGATGCGATGATTAGCGATGCGCCTGAAATCAAGGCGATCGCCAGCGACGAAATGCTGACCGAGAAATCGATACGGCATATCCATTCCGTTCAAGCCGTAGGGATCGATCGTGCGGCGCATACGGTGCGGCTCTCGGACCGTTCTGTCCTGCCCTACGACAAACTGCTGCTGGCGACCGGCTCGACACCGCGCAGGCTGCCAATGCCCGGGTTGGGCGCGCGCTGTGTATACCTCCGCACCTTTGCCGACGCGCTCGCCATTCGCAGCCATCTGAGCCCGGGCAACCGTATCGCGATCATTGGCGGCGGCTTCATCGGGCTAGAACTCGCGGCCGCGTCGCGCAAGCTCGGCGCCGCAGTTACCGTCATCGAGGCGCAGCCGCGTATCCTGATGCGTGGTGTGCCGGCCGAGATCGCTGAAGTCATCCATGCCGCGCATGAAAGCGAAGGCGTGACCGTGCTTACCGGCGTGGGGATCGCCGATCTCGCCGACGATGGCGCCAAGGTCCGCATCTCGTTCGCCGATGGACGGTCAATCGACGCCGATCTCGCCGTCATCGGCATCGGCGCCGTGCCGGTCACCGGACTTGCCGCCGAGGCGGGCCTGACCGTCGACAACGGCATTGCCGTCGACGGCGAACTCCAAACCAGCGATCCCGACATCTTTGCCGCCGGCGACTGCTGCTCCTTTCCGCTCGCTGTCTATGGCGGCCGGCGGGTGCGGCTGGAGGCCTGGCGCAACGCCCAGGAACAGGGCGCGCTGGCGGCCAGGAACATGCTGGGCGCCGACGAGGCGCATGCAGCCGTGCCGTGGTTCTGGTCGGATCAGTATGGGCTGTCGCTGCAGATCGCAGGGCTTTCCGACGAAGGCAAGACGACGGTGCGCCGCGACCTTGGAGACGGCGCCTTCATCCTATTCCATCTCGCCGAAGATGGCAGGCTGGTGTCGGCAAGCGGCATCGGCCCCGGCAATGCGGTGGCGCGCGACATCAGGCTGGCCGAGATGCTGATCGCCAGGCGGGCAAGGCCGGCGCCGGAGGCGTTGGGTTCGCAGGATGTGAAGCTGAAGTCGTTGCTGGCGGCGTGAGTCGCTCGGCCAATCGTTGAGACCTGCGCCGCAGACACCGCGAAGAAGGGCGACTGCGCCCCTAAAACAGCGCCTTCAGCTCGTCCAGCTTGTCGTTGACCAGCCAGCCGTAATAATTCTCTTCCGGCAGCTTTTCCGGTTCGCCGGCGGCGCGGCGCTTGTCGTTTTCGGCCTTCAGCGCATAGGCGCGCTGCTCGGGATTGCCGACATTGTAGAGCGTGGCGGTCAGCCCCGGATTGCCCGAAATGTCGAAGCCGGCAATGCTCTTGTAGGCGTCGATCGACTTGCGGATCGTCGCCGCCACATAGGGCAGCGTGAGGTCCGGGTCCATGATGGTCTTGTAGACCCCGTTCGGGTCGCCGACATCAAGCTCCGGCAGTCCCGAAACCTTGTGGACGAGATCACTCATCTGCAGCGCGGTCAGCGGGTTGAGCTGGCCGAGGCCAAAGGTCTGGCCGGCATAATAGGGCTGGAAGAAGGTGGCGCCGAAGCGGTCGTTGGGAAAGCTTGTGCCACCGACGGTCTTGCCGCGGAAAGAGTGGTTCCACACCTGCTCGCGGCATTCCCACAGATCGTAGCTGTCGGACATTGTGCATTTCTTGAATTCCGGCCGCTGCACGAAATCCGTTATGTCCTCGCCATCATAGGCGAAGGACAGCTTGCTGGAGAGGTAGGAGATCGCCTTGACGTAATAGGTCTGCAGCCGGTCGTAGGCGTCGACATTGTAGGTGTGCTCGCCGACGATGGCGCCGACGATATGCAAGGGGTTGATGCCGTAAGCGGCGGCCGCCTTCTTGATCTTGGCGCGCAGTTCGGCGTCACTCTGCAGCAGGGCATAGACCTTGCGGTATTTGGCCTGGAAGGTGGTGTTGGTGGCCTGGGTGCGACGGCTCGATGCGCCCGGGATGTCGGGCTGCACGGCATTGCGGTTGCCCGCCGGCACCAATGTTGCCGCGTCGGCGGCGAACAGCGTCGCCGCCAGCGTCAAGCCGAGAATGATCAGGATCAGTTTTTTCATGCGCCGCCGCCTAAGCAATTCCAGGAAAAGTGGGAAACGGTTTTCCGTCCGGAATTGCGTCTAGAGAATTGCCGCGCAAACTAGGGAGTGCTCCCGGTTGAGTCGAGAGTGCCCCTGCACCCGGCAAGACGAAAGGTGGCCCGATGATACCATCCGGCCACACATCATGCTGTTTGCCGGAAATTGTTGCCTGAACCGGCGCCGGACTGATCCGGCGCCCCCGTTTAAAGGATGAATCGCGACAAATCTGTGTTTCTGGAGAGGTCGCCGACATGCTTTTCCACATAGGCGGCGTCGATGGTCACGCTGGTGCCATTGCGGTCCGGCGCGTCATACGAGATCTCGTCCAGCACGCGCTCCATCACCGTCTGCAGGCGCCGGGCGCCGATGTTTTCGACGCTGGCGTTGAGGTCGACGGCGATGCCGGCCAGCGAATCGATGGCGTCGTCGGTGAAGGTCAGGTCGACGCCCTCGGTCTTCATCAGCGCGATATACTGCTTGATCAGGCTGGCCTCGGTCTCGGTCAGGATGCGGACGAAATCGTCCTTCTCCAGCGCCCGCAACTCGACTCGGATCGGCAGGCGGCCTTGCAACTCCGGCAACAGGTCCGACGGCTTCGATACGTGGAACGCGCCCGAGGCGATGAACAGGATGTGGTCGGTCTTCAACGGCCCGTATTTGGTCGCCACCGTCGTGCCTTCGATCAGCGGCAGCAGGTCGCGCTGCACGCCTTCGCGTGAAACGCCGGCGCCCATGCCGCCTTCGCGCGAGGCGATCTTGTCGATCTCGTCGAGGAAGACGATGCCGTCGTTCTCGGTCGCATCCAGCGCCAGGCGCACGACCTCGTCCTGATCGAGCAGCTTGTCGGACTCGTCGTTGACCAGCAGCGCGTAAGATTCCTTCACCGTCGTCTTGCGCGCCTTGGTCTTCTTGCCGCCCATCGCCTTCGACAGCATATCGTTGATGTTGAGCACGCCGATATTGGCACCCGGCATGCCGGGAATCTCGAAGCCGGGCATGCCGCCGGTACCGGTGTCGGCGACCTCGATCTCGATTTCCTTGTCGTCTAGCTCGCCGTCGCGCAGCTTCTTGCGGAAGCTGTCGCGGGTGGCCGGGCTCGCCGTCTTGCCGACCAGGGCCTCCAGCACGCGCTCCTCGGCGTTGAGGTGGGCGCGCGCCTTGACGTCCTCGCGCATCTTGTCGCGCACCAGGCCGATGGCGATCTCGACGAGGTCGCGGATGATCTGCTCGACATCACGGCCGACATAGCCGACTTCGGTGAACTTGGTCGCTTCGACCTTGACGAAGGGCGCGCCGGCGAGCCGCGCCAGGCGGCGCGAGATCTCGGTCTTGCCGACGCCGGTCGGGCCGATCATCAGGATGTTCTTCGGCATCACCTCTTCGCGCATCTGGCCTTCCAGCTGCTGGCGGCGCCAGCGATTGCGCAAGGCGATGGCCACGGCGCGCTTGGCGTCCTTCTGGCCAATGATGAAGCGGTCGAGTTCCGAAACGATTTCACGGGGAGAGAAGGTGGTCATATCACTACATTCCACTTTGCCACTGCTTGATGGACTCGAACGGATGCAGCAGCATGATCACGTTGAGCGTCAGATTGTCCCGGATGAGGTAGCCGACACCCAGTTCGAAGATGATGGCGAGGCCGACGACGACTGATATAGGTAGCTTTCTGGCCATCACAAATCCCAGCACCATGGCCAGTGTGTCGGACACCGAATTGATGATCGAGTCGCCGTAGTAATCCAGCGAAATGGTGCCGGCCCGGTAGCGGTCGATGATGAACGGGCTGTTTTCCAGGAGCTCCCAGCCGCCTTCGATGACGACCGCAAACGCCAGGCGCAGGCCGATCGGCGAACGCGGAAACAGGAACCAGGCCAAGGCGTAGAACAGGAAGCCGTGGATGATGTGGGAGAAGGTGTACCAGTCGGAAATGTGCTGTGAATTCTCCGAACTGTTCACCACGCCGTGCCAGAGTTTGACGTAGCCGCAGGTGCAGATCGGCGTGCGGCCCATGCCGTATAGCGCGCCGGCCTGGAAGATGAGCAGAGCGAGCACGAGCAGAAGCCCCATCCGCCAGCTGTCTTCGTCGGCCGAGTAATTTTTGTCCCCGCCCAGTGTCGTCATCAGGTTATTCCCCCTCTTGCGCGTCGCCTTCGGCATCGACGGCCATCAGCACGACGTCCCCATATTCCGAGTGCCTGCGATCGATAGCCCTGAAGCCCGCCTTTTCATAGGCGCGGATGGCGCGGCCATTGTCGGGATGCGGATCGATGATGACGCGCGGCGCGCCCTCCTCGAACAGCTGTTCGACGAACTGCCTGACGATGGCCGAACCATGGCCTTTGCCGACGAGGTCCGGCACGCCGATCGACAGATCGATGCCGAGCGTGCCGAAAGGCTGGTCGGCATAGGGATGGCCGTCCTCCAGATGCGGATCGTAGCTCTGCAGATAGGCGATCGGCCTGCCGTCGAGTTCGACGATCAGCGGCTCGACGGAAATCGAGTCGATGTTCTCCCGAATCCCTGCAATTTCGGTCTCCGGATCGTCCCACCATTGCGCGACATGCGGCTCGCCCAGCCAGCCGGCAATCATCGGCAGGTCCCTTTCGGTCACCGGCCGAAAATCATAGAGCACCGCCGACTCAGGCGGCATCGAGCGTTTCAATGACGAAATTGTTGTTGGTGTAGACGCAGATGTCGGAGGCGATCTGCATCGCCTTGCGGGCGATCTCCTCGGCGTCCTTGTCGGAGTCCATCAGCGCGCGGGCGGCGGCCAGAGCGTAATTGCCGCCGGAGCCGATGGCCATGACGCCGAATTCGGGTTCGAGCACGTCGCCGGTGCCGGTCAGCGCCAGCGACACCGACTTGTCGGCAACCAGCATCATCGCTTCCAGCCGACGCAGATAGCGATCGGTGCGCCAGTCCTTGGCGAGCTCGACGCAGGCGCGTGTTAATTGGTCGGGATATTGTTCGAGCTTGGCTTCCAGCCGCTCAAGCAGGGTGAAGGCGTCCGCCGTGGCACCGGCGAAACCGGCAATGACGTTGCCGCCCTTGCCGATGCGGCGCACCTTCTTGGCGTTGCCTTTCATGATGGTCTGGCCAAGGCTGACCTGGCCGTCGCCGGCGATCACCACCTTGTTGCCCTTGCGCACCGTCACGATGGTCGTGGCGTGCATGGTCAGTTCATTCGACATTTGTAGCTCCGATTCGCGCGATCCCGATAAGGCGATTGGCGCGGGATTTCGATCGGCCATATGTATGCATGGGGCTAACGATTGCAAACCGCCTTCGGCATGGCCGATGGAAGCCCGCATCGCAACTGGCCATCGCCGGATCATGCTGCTAGAAGGCTTTCGTTTTCAAGCAAATGAGCGCTTGGAGGCATTGTCTTTACGTTTCGCCCCAGTCGTGTGCCCAAAGACAAGGACAAGGTCATGGCGTCCCGTTCCGCCGAAGTCAGCCGCAAGACCAAGGAAACCGACATCGCCGTGTCGGTCCATGTCGACGGCACCGGTATCTCCGACATGTCGACGGGCGTCGGCTTCTTCGACCATATGCTGGACCAGCTGTCGCGCCACTCGCTGATCGACATCACGGTCAAGGCCAAGGGCGACCTGCACATAGACGACCACCACACGGTCGAGGATACCGGCATTGCGATTGGCCAGGCGCTGGCCAAGGCGCTGGGCGAGCGGCGCGGCATTATGCGCTATGCCTCGATTGATCTCGCCATGGACGAAACGCTGACACGCGCGGCGATCGACGTGTCCGGCCGGCCGTTCCTGGTCTGGAACGTCGCCTTCTCGTCGCCGAAGATCGGCACGTTCGACACCGAACTGGTGCGCGAATTCTTCCAGGCGCTGGCGCAGAATGCCGGCATCACGCTGCATGTCACCAATCACTACGGCGCCAACAACCACCATATCGCCGAGACCTGCTTCAAGGCGGTTGCGCGTGCGCTGCGTGCAGCACTGGAGCGCGACCCGCGCCAGCCAGACGCGGTTCCCTCCACCAAGGGATCTCTGAAAGGGTAGGCTGATGGCCATCTATGTCGTGATGGAACCGCCAGGCCGCACCGAGGCGGCCGACGCAACCATTTTTGTCCGCGACGGGTTCTCCTGGCTGGCTTTCCTGCTGGCGCCGCTATGGCTCGCCTGGCACCGGCTGTGGGTCGAGGCCGCGCTCGCCTTTGTCGCCATGGGCGTCATCTCGCTGCTCGGCCAAAGGCTGGGGCTGGATTGGGCGAGCTCGGCGCTGTCGCTGCTGGTCTCGCTCTATATCGGGCTGGAAGGCCAAGGGTTGCGCATCGCAGCACTTCGCCGCCGCGGCTGGCATGAATGGGGCGTCATCCAAGCCGACAATCAGGACGATGCCGATATCCGCCAGACGCTGGATGCCGAGGCACTCGCCGATGAACCGGCGCCGATGCCGCGCATCGTGCCCGACGCCAGCCTTGCCCGGCCGGCGCAGACCGGGCTGACGCTCGGGCTGACCCACACGTCGGGAAAAGCCTGAGATGCGGGTTGCTATCATCGACTACGGGTCGGGCAATCTGCGCTCGGCCACCAAGGCCTTCGAGCGCGCCGCGCATGAGGCCGGCATTGCCGCGACAATCGAGCTGACCGCCGATGCCGAACGGGTGCGCAGCGCCGACCGCATCGTGCTCCCCGGCGTCGGCGCCTATGCCGATTGCGCGGCCGGCCTGCGCGGCGTCGCCGGCATGTGGGAAGCGGTGGAGGAGGTGGCGATCGCCAAGGCGCGGCCGTTCCTCGGCATCTGCGTCGGCATGCAGCTGATGTCGCAGCGCGGCCTGGAAAAGACCGTGACCAAAGGCTTTGGCTGGATTGCCGGCGACGTCAAGGAGATCACGCCGGCCGATCCAGTGCTGAAAATCCCGCAAATCGGCTGGAACACCATCGATCTCAGCCGTAAGCATCCGCTGTTTTCCGGTATTGCGACGGGAGCCAAGGGCCTGCACGCCTATTTCGTCCATTCCTACCACCTCGATGCCCAAAAGGCCGACGAAGTGTTGGCCGTTGCCGACTATGGCGGCGCGGTGACGGCGGCCGTCGCGCGCGGCAACCTCGCCGGCACGCAGTTCCACCCCGAAAAGAGCCAGGCGCTCGGCCTGGCGCTGATCACCAATTTCCTGCGCTGGAGGCCCTGAGAACCATGAGCAAGAAGGGCTATTGGATGGCTATGGTCGATGTTCGCGACCCCGAGGTCTACAAGCAATATATTGCGGCGAATGCCGTGGCTTTTGCCAAATACGGGGCGAAATTCGTGGTCCGGTCCGGGCGCTATGCCAACCCGGAGCAACCGACAGGCAATCGCCATGTGCTGGTGGAGTTCGAGTCCTACGATGTGGCCGTCGCCTGCTATCACTCGCCGGAGTATCAGGAGGCGTCGAAATACAGGCTCGCCGCCTCGACCGGCCATTTCGTCATCGTCGAGGGTGCCTGACTGTGATCCTATTTCCGGCCATCGACCTCAAGGACGGCAAATGCGTGCGGCTGAAGCACGGCGATATGGCGACCGCGACGATCTACAATGACGACCCGGCAGCCCAGGCCAAGGCCTTCGAGGACCAGGGTTTTGAATGGTTGCACGTCGTCGACCTCAACGGCGCCTTCAAGGGCCAGAGCGTCAACAGCGCGGCGGTCGGCGCCATCCTCAAGGCGACGAAAAACCCGGTGCAGCTCGGCGGCGGCATTCGCACGCTGGCGCAGATCGAGGATTGGCTCGACCGCGGCCTGGCGCGCGTCATTCTCGGCACGGTGGCGGTGCGCGATCCCGACCTGGTGAAGCAAGCCTGCAAGGAATTCCCCGGCAAGATCGCCGTTGGCGTCGACGCCAAGGGCGGCAAGGTGGCGGTCGAGGGCTGGGCCGAGGCCTCCAGCCTCGGCGTCATCGAACTGGCACAGAAATTCGAGGGTGCCGGCGTTGCCGCCATCATCTACACCGACATCGACCGCGACGGCGTTCTGACCGGCATCAACTGGGATGCCACGATCGACCTCGCCGACGCAGTGTCGATCCCGGTCATCGCTTCGGGCGGGCTCGCCTCGATCGCCGACGTCGTGCGCATGACCATGCCCGACGCCAAAAAACTCGAAGGCGCGATCTCCGGCCGTGCGCTCTATGACGGGCGCATCGATCCGGCCGAGGCGCTGGCGGTGCTGCAAGGCGCGGCAATGGAGACCCGATCTTGAAAATCTCCATCATCCTAGCCTCCTATGACAGCGGCCACTATCACGGCGGCATGGGCCAAGGCCCGGACGCGCTGATTTCTGGCGGGCTCGTCGATGCGCTGACATTGGCCGGGCATGACGTCGTCGTTACCGATATCGGCAGGGTGGGCGAGGAGCAGGAACGTGAGATCGCCACCGGCTTTGCGGTCTGCAGTGCCGTCTCCGGCGAAGTCCGCATCGCCATCGACCGCGGCCGGTTTCCGATCGTGCTGGCCGGCAACTGCCTGACATCAGCCGGCGCTGTCGCCGGCGAGGGTGCCGATGCGATCATCTGGGCCGACCAGCATGGCGATCTCAACACGCCGGAAACGTCCGTCTACGGCTTTCTCGACGGCATGGCGCTGGCGACGGTCCTAGGGCTGTGCTGGAAGCCGATGGCATCGGCCATCCCAGGCTTCAAGGCGATCGATCCGGCAAGCTGCGTGCTGGTCAATGCGCGCGACCTCGACCCCGCCGAAACGGAGCTGTTGAAGACGCTGCCGGTCATCCGCACCGAATGCCCCAACTGGGCCATGGCCTGCGGCAGATTGAAGGCGCCGGACGCAAAGCGGGTGCACCTGCATCTCGACCTCGACGTGCACGACCCCGAGGCGCTGCAAGCCAACCGCTACACCACGCCGGGCGGCCCCGAGCCGAAACAGCTGCGCCAGGCGGTGTGCGGCATGGCCGGCCTGCTGCCGATTTCCGGCATCACCATCTCGGCTTACGATCCGGCCTTCGACGCGCAGGCTGAGGTTCCGCCGCTGGTCGGCGAACTGCTCACCGAGCTGCTGGCGACGATGGAGAAGGACTGATGCTGAAGGCGCGCGTCATCCCCTGCCTCGACGTCAAGAACGGCCGCGTCGTCAAGGGCGTCAATTTTGTCGATCTCATAGATGCCGGCGACCCGGTCGAGGCGGCAAAAGCCTATGACGCGGCCGGCGCCGACGAACTCTGCTTTCTCGACATCACCGCATCGTCCGACAACCGGGAAACCATCTTCGACGTCGTCGCCCGCACCGCCGAACAATGTTTCATGCCGCTGACCGTCGGTGGCGGCGTGCGCCAGGTCGCCGACATCCGAAAGCTGCTGCTGGCCGGCGCCGACAAGGTGTCGATCAACACGGCGGCGGTGAAGAACCCGGACTTTGTCGCGGAAGCCGCCGACAAGTTCGGCAACCAGTGCATCGTCGTCGCCATTGACGCCAAGAGGGTGTCGGCGCCAAATGAAGCCGATCGCTGGGAGATATTCACCCATGGCGGCCGAGAGAAGACCGGCATCGATGCGATCGAATTCGCGCGAAAAATGGTCGATCGCGGCGCCGGCGAGATTCTGTTGACCTCGATGGACCGCGACGGCACCAAGGCCGGCTACGACATTGCGCTGACCCGCGCGATTGCGGATGCCGTGCGCGCGCCGGTCATCGCATCGGGCGGTGTCGGCACGCTCGATCATCTGGTCGAGGGCATTCGCGACGGCCATGCCGGTGCTGTGCTAGCGGCCTCGATCTTCCATTTCGGCACGTACACGATCGCCGAAGCCAAGGCGCATATGGCCAAGGCCGGGCTGCCGATGCGGCTGGACTCATCTGTCGATCGGCCTTAAACGGCGCAAATGGCTGAATTTTCGCTGTCCGACCTGGAAAAAATCATCCACGAACGCGCCCAGTCCGGCGACCCGGACTCGTGGACGGCAAAACTGTTCGCCAAGGGCATGGACAAGGCGGCGCAGAAGCTCGGCGAGGAGGCGGTCGAGACGGTGATTGCCGCCGTCACGGGCGACAAAAAAGCCCTCGTTTCCGAAAGTGCCGATCTTATATATCATTGGCTTGTCGTGCTCGGGATTGCGGGGGTGCCGCTGGACGACGTACTGCGCGAGCTCGAGGGCCGTACCGGCCGTTCGGGCGTCGCCGAAAAGGCTTCGCGGTCGAAGGGTTGACCGCTAGAGCCGGATGATTTCAGGCCGAGGCCTGAAATCTGAATCCGTCTCTAAACTTGATGAAGGAGCATGATGTCGTCCGAAAACCGCTTCACACTTTTCGGCATCATGCTCTAGAGGGCAGGAAACTCGATGGACCAGCTCGCTCCGACCGAGAAATATTCCCCCTATCGTTTCTTCTCGGCCGAGCAATGGTCGAACTTCCGCGCCGACACGCCGATGACGCTGAGCGAAGACGAGATCAACCGTCTGCGCTCGCTCAACGACCCGGTCGACCTCGAAGAGGTCAAGCGCATCTATCTGTCGCTGTCGCGGCTGCTGTCGGCGCATGTCGAGGCCAGCCAGCTGCTGTTTCGCCAGCGCCAGGCCTTCTTCAACGCGCTGGACGTGGTCAAGACGCCATTCATCATCGGCATTGCCGGCTCGGTGGCGGTCGGCAAGTCGACCACGGCACGCGTGCTCAAGGAGCTTCTGGCGCGCTGGCCGTCGAGCCCCAAGGTCGACCTCATCACCACCGACGGTTTTCTCTTACCCAATGAGGTGTTGCGGCGCGATAATCTGATGGAGCGCAAGGGTTTTCCCGACAGTTACGATGTCGGCGCGCTGCTCAGGTTCCTGTCGGGCATCAAGTCGGCGCAGCGCAATGTCCGCGCGCCGGTCTATTCGCATTTGACCTATGACGTCATTCCCGGCGAGTTCGTCACCATCGACCGGCCCGACATTCTAATCTTCGAAGGCATCAACGTGCTGCAGCCGGGCAAATTGCCGAAGGACGGCAAGATCGTGCCGTTCCTGTCGGATTTCTTCGACTTCGCCATCTACATCGATGCCGACGAAAGACTGATCCACCACTGGTACATCGCCCGCTTCATGCGGCTGCGCGAGACGGCCTTCCGCAATCCGGACTCCTTCTTCCACCGCTATTCGCAGCTATCGGAAGACGCCGCGCGCGCCATCGCCGAAGGGCTGTGGGCCAACATCAACCTGAAGAACTTGCGCGAGAACATCGTGCCGACACGGGCGCGCGCCGACCTCATCCTGCGCAAGGGCGCCAATCACCTGGTCGAGGAAGTGGCGCTCAGGAAACTGTGAAATCCAAGGCTATAACTTAAAGTCATCTTAACCCAGACTTGCCTATTGTTGCACCTGATCCGCGGGCTTGGGCAGGCAATAGACGCGCTATTACCGTAACGTTCAGGAGTGGTTACGGTCACAAGCCTATAGTTTGGCGGGCAGGGATGCCTTTCAAAGGTGGCGGGCGATGTTTGCTGCGAACAATCGAGCAATTCTCATTCTGGCGACGGTAACACTGGCTACTGTGTCGCTGATGCTCGTGGTGCTGCTGGCGACACGTACCGAGATAAACCTCGCCAGCATCAAGCCCCTGGGTTTTCTGCTTAGCGTGCAATTCCTACTCGTCGTCTATTGTCGACTTCGTCGTCTCAAGGGATTGCAGCCGATCGTTGAGACGATCTTCCTTTTCATAGCCCTCAATTTCGGCCTGCTGCCGATCTCATACGCGGGCATGCGATTCAATCTTCCGATTGCGGACGGCTGGCTGTCAGCAATGGATCACGCGATAGGTTTTCACTGGCGGCCCTTCATCGTCTCCATCGACAACCGACCGCTGCTGGCAGGCTTATTGTTTGGCGCCTACACCTCTTTTGGGCCTCAGCTATTCTTGATACCGGCCTATTTTGCCCTTGCGGGCGGTGTCAACAGAGCGTGCGCCATGGTTTCCGCCTACGCGGCGATCGTTATTGTATCGAGCGTCATCAGCATCTGGTTCCCATCAGAGGGAGCTTTCCATTTTTATGGTCTCCACCAGTCAGACCTAAAGAACATAAATATTCATTTTGGCGTTGCATATCTTTCGGAATTCGGAGCAGTGCGCACCCAACCTGTGTTCGAAATGGGCCTGGATCGTATTCAGGGATTGCTGACGTTTCCATCAGTTCATGTCGCCGGCGCCGTGCTTTGTACCTGGGCGGCATGGGGATCACGCTATCTTTGGGCCCCGGTGGCATTACTAAATATGGCCATGGCGGTATCGACGATCAGCCACGGGGGACATTTCGCCATCGATGTCGTTGCCGGTGTTTTCGTGGCGCTCGCCTGCATCTTTCTCTCGCGTCTATCCTTTCAAGATGCCGATGCTGGCGCCACACGCGCCGCTGAAGCAAGGTTTTGGCGGGAAATTTTTCAGGCGAAATGGCGGTCGCGCAACGCTTCTGCGGTGCCGTACTCCGCCAAGTGATGGCTTTTTTCAGCTCGGCCGATTGACCCGCCGCAGCGTCAGATTGATCCTGCCGCCATTCTTCAGCAGCGCCGAGGTCGACGGATAAATCCGGTCGACGCCGTGGAAGCAGAGCCGACCTTCGCCGCCGAGCACGACGACATCGCCGCTTTTCAGCCTGAACGATTTTGTACCGCCGTCGCGCGTCGTCTGGCCGACCCGGAACAGGCAGTCGTCGCCAAGCGATACCGAGACCACCGGCGCCGAGAAATCGGCCTCGTCACGATCCTGGTGCAGGCCCATCTTGGCGTCCTGCGTATAGAAATTGACCAGGCAGGCTTCCGGCGGATGCGGATAGGCGGAGACTTGCTCCCACAATTGCATCAGCGCGTCCGGGATCGGCGGCCATGGCTCCCCGGTCAGCGGATGCGTCGGCTGGTAGCGATAGCCCAGCTCCTTGTCGGTGACCCAGCCGAGCGAGCCGCAATTGGTCATGCGCACGCTCATCTCCTTGCCGGTGCGCGGCATGGCCGGCACGAACAGCGGCGCCTGCTGCACGATGGTCCTGACCGCTTCGACCAGCGCTTCCTGCGCCGCGCGGGACAAGTAACCAGGCATATGGCGGACGCCTTTGGGCAGAACGAGCATGGCTCAGCGGTTCCTCCAGTTGAAAGGCCGACAATGCCACCGCCAAACAAAAACGGCGACCCGAAAGCCGCCGTTTGTCGACAGGACCGGTTTCGGTCAGGCGTCGGGGGCGGACTACATCCGGCCGGCGTTTAATCGTTCTCTACCCGGCCGCGCAGCTTCTTGATCGTGCCGCGCCCGGCCTTGCTTTTCAGCCGCCGCTCCACCGCACCCTTCGACGGCCGCGTCTTCTTGCGCGGCGGCGGTGGCGGTTCGGCGGCCTTGGCGACCAGCGCGGTCAGCCTTGCGCGCGCATCCGCCCGGTTCTGCTCCTGGGTGCGGAAGCGGCCTGCCTCGATGACGATGACGCCGTCCTTGGTGGCGCGCTGGCCGGCAAGCTTGATCGTGCGCGCGCGCACGCGTTCCGACAGGCCGGCCGCATTGGCGGCGTCGAAGCGCAATTGCACGGCGGTCGCCACCTTGTTGACGTTCTGGCCGCCGGGACCGGACGAGCGGATGAAATCCTCGTGCAGGTCGCCCGTATGGATCACGGCTTCGTCGGCAATGATGATGTCGTCGATCGGCATGCCGCAGTCATGGCGCGGCGGATCAAAAAAGAAAAGGCCCGATCGAGACCGGGGCCTTTCAAGGATGGGTCGGGACCTCGTCTATTCCGCCGCTTCCTGCAGGCGAGGCGCGGCGCCGAGCACGACGGCATCGACATGGCTTTCGAATTTCTCGAAGTTGACGGCGAACATGCCGACCAGCCTTGCGGCCTGACGGTCATAGGCCGCCTTGTCGGCCCAGGTCGAGCGCGGGTCGAGAATGGCGCTGTCGACACCAGGCACGGCCACCGGCACCTCGAAGCCGAAATTGGCATCGGTTCGGAAGCCGGCCGCCTTCAGCGAGCCGTCGAGCGCGGCGGCCAGCAAGGCGCGCGTCGCCTTGATCGGCATGCGCTTGCCGGTGCCATAGGCGCCGCCGGTCCAGCCGGTGTTGACCAGCCAGCAATCGGCGCCATGGCGGGCGATCAACTCGCGCAGCAGATTGCCGTATTCCTTGGGGTGGCGTGGCATGAACGGGGCGCCGAAGCAGGTCGAGAAGGTTGCTTCCGGCTCGGTCACGCCTTTTTCGGTGCCGGCCACCTTGGCGGTGTAGCCGGAGAGGAAGTGATACATCGCCTGCGCCGGAGTCAGCCTGGCGATCGGCGGCATGACGCCGAAGGCATCAGCGGTCAGCATGATGATGTTTTTGGGATGGCTGGCGCGTCCGCTCTTCGAGGCATTGGGGATGAAGTCGAGCGGATAGGCACAGCGCGTGTTTTCGGTGAGCCTGCCGTCGTTGAAGTCCGGCACGCGGTCGGCATCGAGCACGACATTTTCCAGCACCGTGCCGAAACGCTGCGTGGTGGCGAAGATTTCCGGCTCGGCCTCGGCCGACAGCCGGATCGTCTTGGCGTAGCAGCCGCCTTCGAAATTGAAGATGCCGTGCGGGCCCCAGCCGTGCTCGTCGTCGCCGATGAGCGTGCGCGACGGGTCGGCCGACAGCGTCGTCTTGCCAGTGCCCGACAGGCCGAAGAAGATTGCAGCGTCACCGGCGGGGCCTTCGTTGGCCGAGCAGTGCATCGGCATGACGCCCTTTTCCGGCAGCAGATAGTTCAGCATGGTGAACACCGACTTCTTCATCTCGCCGGCATAGGAGGTGCCGCCGATCAAAACGATCTTGCGGGTGAGATCGACGGCGATCACCGTTTCGGTGCGGCTGCCGTGGCGGGCCGGATCGGCGCGGAAGGACGGCAGGTCGATGATCGTCATCTCCGGCACGAACTGCTCCAGCTCGGCAGCCTGCGGGCGGATCAAAAGGTTGCGGATGAACAGCGAGTGCCAGGCGAATTCGGTGATGACCCGCGTCGGCAGCTTCAGATCGGCATAGGCGCCGCCGACGAGGTCCTGCACATACAGATCCTTGTCCGCGGCGTGGACAAGGAAATCGGCGAACAGCGTTTCGAACTGGGCCGGCGAAATCGCCTTGTTGTTGTCCCACCAGACATGTGCCTCGGTGGCGCCATCGCGCACGACAAACTTGTCCTTCGGCGAGCGGCCGGTGTGCTGGCCGGTCTCGGCAAGCAGCGCTCCACCGGCGGTCAACCTGGCCTCGCCACGGCGGATCGCGTCCTCGTAAAGGGCAGCCGCACCAAAATTATAATGCACCGTGCCGGTGGTTTTCAGGCCGATACGATCGATCGCGCAGGCAGAATTGCGTTTGCCGACTTCCGACATCAAGGGTCCCTTCTTCTGGATTCGCCGCACTTTGCCGGCGCATTTCCGGCATGCCCGCGATGGGGGCTGAGACGGTCAGAACCAGAAAACCCGAATGATATCAAATCATTAATCGATTTAAAAATTTTGAAAGTTGTTTAAATCGTTTATATGTGCAAAAAATCACATTGGTTGCCCAAAGGATTGGCACACAGTGTTCGTCCAATCCGTGTAGAGGTGCGATTGGGGCCGCCGGCAAGCCGTCCGCGACAGCGGATGGAGCCTGTGCCACATTTTGTACCTAATTTGTCCTGCAAAAGCCCCTTCTCTAAGACAGAAGGGACAGCTCATGAGGGAGCCGCTTGAAATGGCAACAATCGCGCTTGTCGATGACGATCGCAACATTCTGACGTCGGTCTCGATTGCCCTCGAATCCGAGGGGTATCGCGTCGAGACCTACACGGATGGGGCGTCGGCGCTGGAGGGCCTGGCGGCGCGTCCGCCGAATCTCGCCATCCTCGACATCAAGATGCCGCGCATGGACGGCATGGAGCTGTTGCGCCGGATGCGCCAGAAGTCCGACCTGCCGGTGATCTTCCTGACCTCTAAGGACGACGAGATCGATGAGCTTTTCGGCCTCAAGATGGGCGCCGACGATTTCATCCGCAAACCGTTCTCGCAGCGCCTGCTGGTCGAGCGGGTGCGCGCCGTGCTGCGCCGTGCCAGTGCCCGCGAGGCTGCGGCAAAGGCGCCCAGCCAGCAGGCCCGTTCGCTCGAGCGCGGTCAGCTGGTGATGGACCAGGAACGCCACACCTGCACCTGGAAGGGCGAGCCGGTGACGCTGACGGTCACCGAATTTCTCATCCTGCACTCGTTGGCGCAGCGCCCCGGCGTGGTAAAAAGCCGTGATGCGCTGATGGATTCAGCCTATGATGAGCAGGTCTATGTCGACGACCGCACCATCGACAGCCACATCAAGCGGCTGCGCAAGAAGTTCAAGGCCGTCGACGATGACTTCGAAATGATCGAAACGCTTTACGGAGTCGGGTACCGGTTCCGCGAAGCTTAAGTTAGTGCATGTCGCCCAAAAGTGGTCCCGGTTTTGGGACAACGGCATGCATCAAACCAAAGACTAGCCGGGAGCTGCTATTCGATGGCAGTGGACGTAGAGCGAGGCAGACGGGCGGGCGCCGGCAGGCGGCCGTCCAGGATTATGCCCGCATTCCTGTCGAGGATCACGGTGCCGATGCGCCGCTTCCTCGGCCATCACATCTTTTCCAGCCTGACCCGGCGCATCCTGTTCCTCAACCTGGCCGGCCTCGCCGTGCTGGTTACCGGCATCCTCTATCTCAACACCTTCCGCGACGGGCTTATCGACGCCCGCGTCGAAAGCCTGATGACACAAGGCGAGATCATCGCCGGTGCGATCGCGGCGTCGGCGACGGTGGAAACCGATTCGATCAGCATCGATCCGGAAAAACTGCTCGAACTGCAGGCCGGTGAAAGCCTGGGGCCGGGCTCCGACCAGCTCGACAATCTGGATTTCCCGATCAATCCCGAGCGCGTCGCGCCGGTGCTGCGGCGGCTGATTTCGCCGACGCGCACGCGCGCCCGCATCTACGACCGCGACGCCAATCTGCTGCTCGATTCGCGCCATCTCTATTCGCGCGGCCAGATTCTGCGCTACGACCTGCCGCCGGTCGAGGACGAGCAGCCGGATATGCTGGAGCGGGTGCAGAAATTCGTCTTCGATTTCTTCCGCAACAAGGACCTGCCTGTCTACCATGAGCAGCCCGGCGGCAACGGTGCGGCCTTCCCCGAAGTGGTCAAGGCGCTGACCGGCAGCCCGTCGACCATCGTGCGCGTCTCGGAACAGGGCGAGCAGATCGTCTCGGTGGCGGTGCCGATCCAGCGCTTTCGTGCCGTGCTCGGCGTGCTGATGCTGTCGACGGAAGGTGGCGACATCGACAAGATCGTCGCCGCCGAACGCAAGGCGATTTTGCGCGTGTTCGGCATTGCGGCACTTGTCACCGCCATCCTGTCGATGCTGCTGGCCTCCACCATCGCCAACCCGCTGCGGCGGCTGTCGGCGGCGGCGGTGCGGGTGCGGCGCGGCGTCAAGAACCGTGAGGAAATCCCCGACTTTTCCGACCGCCAGGACGAAATCGGCAATCTGTCGATCGCGGTGCGCGACATGACCAATGCGCTCTATGCCCGCATCGAGGCGATCGAAAGTTTTGCCGCCGACGTCTCGCACGAGTTGAAGAACCCGCTGACCTCGCTGCGCAGCGCGGTGGAGACGCTGCCGCTGGCCAAGAACGACAATTCACGCGGCCGGTTGATGGAGATCATACAGCACGATGTCCGGCGCCTGGACCGGCTGATCACCGACATTTCCGATGCTTCGCGCCTCGACGCCGAACTGGCGCGGGAAGATGCCGCGACCGTCGATCTGAAGAAATTCATCACTGACCTCGTCGCCGTGTCGCGCGAGGCGACGCGCAACAAGAAGGCCGTCGAGATCGAGTTCAAGGCCGCCAAGCTGCCGCAAGGCGTCAAAGGCTACTTCGTCACCGGCCACGACCTCAGGATCGGCCAGGTCATCACCAATCTGATCGAGAATGCCCGCTCCTTCGTGCCGGAGGACCACGGTCATATCGCCATTTCCCTGGCGCGCGCGGGCAAGGTCAACATCGTCACCGTCGACGACAACGGTCCTGGCATCCGGGTCGACACCATCGACCGCATCTTCGAGCGCTTCTACACAGACCGCCCGGCCGGCGAGGCGTTCGGCCAGAATTCGGGGCTTGGCCTGTCGATATCCAGGCAGATCGTCGAAGCCCATGGCGGCACGCTGACCGCCGAGAACATCCCGGGCACCAAGCCCGGCGACATCAAGGGTGCGCGCTTCGTGGTGACGCTGCCGGCCGAAGGCTGATCCGTGAAAGCGGAAAATATTCACGGAACGGCGCTGCTCATCGGCGAACGCGGTGTGCTCATCACCGGACCGTCCGGCGCCGGCAAGACGACACTGGCGCTGGTGCTCATCGACCATTGTCGGGCGCGCGGCCTGTTTTCACGGCTGATCGGGGACGACAGGCTGCTTGCGGCCGCTCACGCCGGGCGGCTGGTCTGCCGCGTACCCGCCACCATTGCCGGCCTCGCGGAAGTGCCAGGGTTCATGCCACGGCCGCTGTCGTTCGAGCCAAGCGGGGTCATCGACCTCCATATCCGGTTGGTGCCGAAGCATGAGAGGGACCGCTTTCAGGAAGATTTCAGCGAGCCGATCGCGGGCTGTCCGGTACCGCGGATCGATCTCATCGAGCGCAACGTTGCGACGGCCTTGCCGGCCGTAATGGCGCGGCTGTCGATCGCGGCTTTCGCATGATCCGGTTTCGATTTATTGCTGCAATGCGTCAAAATGGCGTAGGTCGGCGCAATTTTGGGCTTGTCAACGCGCCGCGCGTCGACAAGATAGCGCTCCCGCCGCCTGGGATGGCCGGCGAGCATAAAAAGCGCCTGTGAAGCGGCGATGACGGGAGCCACCATAGAATGATCGGACTCGTGCTTGTAACGCACGGTCAACTGGCCGCCGAGTTCCGCCATGCCGTGGAACATGTCGTGGGGCCACAAGACAATTTCGAAACCGTGGCGATCGGCGCCGATGACGATATGGAGCAGCGTAGGCGCGATATCGTCGACGCCGTCGGCCGCGTCGACACCGGGACCGGCGTCATCGTTCTGACCGACATGTTCGGCGGCACGCCCTCCAACCTCGCCATTTCGGTGATGGAATCCGGCCGCACGGAGGTCATCGCCGGCATGAACCT
This sequence comes from Mesorhizobium neociceri, assembly GCF_013520985.1. Lineage (GTDB taxonomy): Bacteria > Pseudomonadota > Alphaproteobacteria > Rhizobiales > Rhizobiaceae > Mesorhizobium > Mesorhizobium neociceri. The sequence goes on from NZ_JACDTY010000002.1 coordinate 788,853, forward strand.
GCCGATGCTGATCAAGCTGTCGTCGATCCGCAAGGGTGACAACATGGCGGCCGCGCTCGATGAGGCGCAGGCCGCCGGGCGCAAATACATCAACGTCGCCAGCCAGCTCCTGAGCAGCAAATGAACGCGCTGTCGCCGGTTGAGATCGTGCGCGAGTTCCCGATCGTCAATCAGCGCGGCCTGCATGCGCGCGCCTCGGCCAAGTTCGTCCAGGTCGCCAGCGGCTTCGACGCCACCGTCCATGTCGAAAAAGACGGACTCAAGGTCGGCGGCACCTCGATCATGGGCCTGATGATGCTGGCGGCGAGTCCCGGCTATTCGATCCGCGTCACCGCCAGCGGCACGGAGGCCGTGGCGGCGATGGACGCATTGGAGCAGCTGGTCGCTTCACGCTTCGGCGAAGAGTGCTGAACCGTGCCCTCTAAAACACATACGCGCATAAAGATTTCTTTATATCCCATTGTCGTCTGACCGGTGATCTGCTAGTCAAGCCGGCATTCCCGCGCCCTTCGACGCGCCGTGTGGCGCAGGCGCATCCTGAAGACAAATCACACCGGAGCACTGCCATGACAGGTAGCAAGGACTATGTGGTCGCCGACATTTCGCTTGCCGGCTGGGGCCGCAAGGAACTCGATATCGCCGAAACCGAAATGCCGGGTCTGATGGCCTGCCGCGAGGAATTCGGCGACAAGAAGCCGCTGAAGGGCGCGCGCATCACCGGCTCGCTGCACATGACCATCCAGACGGCCGTGCTGATCGAGACGTTGAAGGCGCTCGGCGCTGATATCCGCTGGGCTTCGTGCAACATCTTCTCGACCCAGGACCATGCCGCGGCGGCGATCGCCGAAGCCGGCATCCCGGTGTTCGCCGTCAAGGGCGAGTCGCTCGAGGAGTACTGGGACTACACCGACAAGATCTTCCAGTGGGCCGATGGCGGCCTCTCCAACATGATCCTCGACGATGGCGGCGACGCCACCATGTACATTCTGATCGGCGCCCGCGCCGAAGCCGGCGAGGACGTGCTGTCCAACCCGCACAGCGAGGAAGAGGAATACTTCTACGCCCAGGTCAAGAAGCGCCTGAAGGCGTCGCCCGGCTTCTTCACCAAGCAGAAGGAAGCCATCCGCGGCGTTACCGAAGAGACGACGACGGGCGTCAACCGGCTCTACCAGCTGCAGAAGAAGGGCCTGCTGCCCTTCCCGGCGATCAACGTCAACGACTCGGTCACCAAGTCGAAGTTCGACAACAAATATGGCTGCAAGGAATCGCTGGTCGACGGCATCCGCCGCGGCACCGACACCATGATGGCCGGCAAGGTCGCGGTCGTCTGCGGTTATGGCGACGTCGGCAAGGGTTCGTCGGCTTCGCTCAAGGGCGCCGGCGCCCGCGTCAAGGTCACCGAAGTCGATCCGATCTGCGCGCTGCAGGCGGCGATGGACGGCTTTGAAGTCGTCACGCTGGAAGATGCGGCTCCGACCGCCGACATCGTCATCACCACGACCGGCAACAAGGATGTCGTCACTCTCGACCACATGCGCTCGATGAAGGACATGGTGATCGTCGGCAATATCGGCCACTTCGACAATGAGATTCAGGTCGCGTCGCTGCGCAATTTGAAGTGGACCAACGTCAAGCCGCAGGTCGATATGATCACCTTCCCGGACGGCAAGCGGATGATCCTGCTGTCCGAGGGACGCCTGCTCAACCTCGGCAACGCCACCGGCCATCCGAGCTTCGTCATGTCGGCCTCGTTCACCAACCAGGTGCTGGCGCAGATCGAGCTCTACACCAAGCCCGGCCAGTACCAGAACCAGGTCTATGTGCTGCCCAAGCATCTCGACGAGAAGGTGGCACGGCTGCATCTCGACAAGCTCGGCGCCCGCCTGACCGAACTGTCCGGCGAACAGGCCGCCTATATCGGCGTGACTCCGCAGGGTCCGTTCAAGCCGGAACACTACCGCTATTAAGCATAGCGCAAATTACCACTAGATATTGAAGCCGGGCGATTGACATTTCGCCCGGCTTCTTTTTTGCGCTGAATGATTCTTCACGCCGATTCCAGCACGCGCTATTGTGGTGATTCGCGGGCCGGGGACGAGGGCCGGCGCACGCAGCTGGGCGGTCTTGCATTCAGGCGGCGAAGAGGACCAAGACATGCCGGGGGAAAACCCGCCTCGCGCGGGATGGGCCGTTTCCGGCGGCCACGACGATTCCGAGATCACTGGCTCCGCCACGGCAGGCGGTGGCCTGCAGAGGCGCGTCGGCTCCCGCGTCGCGAGCTTTCTCGCCACGTCCGCGCTTGCCGGTCCGCTCACTTCATTTGCCGCGCATGCCGAGCCGGCCATTGCGCAGAAAGCCGGGCTGTCGGTCAGCGCAGTCGAGGTCATCCAGCTCGCCATGTTCGTCGGCGTCATGGGCGCCGCTCTGGTCTCGGCCATCTTCCTGATCCGCGAAAGGGCTCGCACCTCGGCGCAGAATGTCGAGCTCCGAGCCCGCATCGCCGACGTCAATGTGGCGCTGCAGCGCTCCGAGGCGCTGCTCAATCTGCGCGACCAGCGCGTGATCGTCTGGGCTTCGGAAAACAAGAAGCCCGAGCTGATCGGAACGCTACCGCTCGAAAGCGGTGCGCCGGAGGACCGCGCGGCGTTCCTCGCCTTCGGCCGCTGGCTGATGCCGCGCTCGGCGGCGGCTCTCGAAAATGCCGTCGCGGGGCTGCGTGAGAAAGCGAAACCCTTCGACCTCGTCATCGAATCGCAGGCCGGGGCGCCGCTCGAAGTGCACGGTCGCAAGAGCGCCGCGCACGTGCTGGTGCGCTTTGTCTCGTTGTCGGAAACGCAGCGAAGCCAGGCCAGGCTGAAGATCGAGAACCAGCGGCTTGCCGCCGACTACGACACCATGATCGGCCTGTTCGACGCCTTGCCGATGCCGGCATGGCTGCGCGCCGCCGACGGACGGCTGAAATGGGTCAACCGCGCCTATGCCGGAGCGGTCGAGGCCTCGAGCGCCGAAACCGCCGTGCGCGAAGCCAAGGAATTCCTCGGCGGCCAGGCGCGCGAACAGATCGCCGCGCAGCACCAATCGCGTCCGGTTTTCGAGCAGACGCTATCGACGGTGATCGAGGGCGACCGCCGCGTCTTCGCAGTCACCGATTTCGCCGGCGCCGACGGCTCGGCGGGCCTCGCCTGCGACACCAGCGCCACCGAAACCATCCGCGGCGAATATGAGCGCACGGTGCGCAGCCATGCCGACACACTCGACCAGCTCAACACTGCGGTGGCGATCTTCGACACCGACGAGAAGCTGCGTTTCTTCAACCAGGCATTCCAGAAACTGTGGGGACTGGACTCTGGCTTCCTGCACAGCGCACCCGACAATGCGCTGCTGCTCGACCGGCTGCGCAGCGAAGGCAAGATCGCCGAGCAGCCGGAATGGCGACGCTGGAAGGAGGGCCTGCTTAACGCCTACCGCGCGGTTGAATCGCAGGAGCACTGGTGGCATCTGCCCGACGGCAAGACCATCCGCGTGGTCGCCAACCCGCAGCCGAAGGGCGGCGTGACCTGGGTGTTCGAGAACCTGACCGAGAAGATGGACCTGGAAAGCCGCTACCAGACCGCGGTGAGGGTCCAGGGCGAGACGCTCGACAATCTGGCTGAAGGCGTTGCGGTGTTCGGCCCTGACGGCCGGCTGCGCCTGTCCAACCCGGCCTTTGTCGCGCTGTGGGGGCTGAGCCCGGATGTGGTCAAGCCCAACGTGCATGTCTCGGCGATCCGCGATCTCAGCGACCAGCGCGCCATCGACAGCCCGTGGGGCGGCTTCGTCGCCGCCATCACCGGCTTCGATGACGAGCGCCGCGATCGCCACGGCCAGACCGAGCTGAACAACGGCACCGTGCTCAGCTACGCCGTCATCCCACTGCCCAACGGGCAGGTGATGATGACCTTCGTCGACGTCACCGACAGCGTCAATGTCGAGCGGGCGCTGAAGGACAAGAACGAGGCGCTGCAGAAATCCGACCAGCTGAAGAACGAGTTCGTGCAGCATGTCTCCTATGAGCTGCGCTCGCCGCTAACCAACATTATCGGCTTCACCGAGCTGCTGTCGCTGCCGGCGACCGGGCCGCTCAGCCCCAAGCAGCGCGAATATGTCGAGCATGTCGGCTCGTCGTCTTCGGTGCTGCTGACCATCGTCAACGACATACTCGACCTCGCCACCGTCGACGCCGGCATCATGCAGCTCGACATTTCGGAGGTGAGCGTCGAGCGCACCATCCAGGCGGCCGCAGAACTGGTCGCCGACCGGCTGGACGAGCATGCGATCAAGCTCAAGATAGACGCCGCGGCAGCGCCGAAGAGTTTCCATGGCGACGAGACCCGGGTCCGCCAGATCCTCTACAATCTGTTGAGCAACGCCGCCAATTACGCGCCGGAGGCGAGCACGATCACGCTGGCCTGCCGCCATCTGGAGCAAGGCGTGGAGTTCTCCGTCCACGATGACGGCCCCGGCATGCCACCAGACCTGCTCGATTCGGTGTTCCGCCGCTTCGAGCCGCGCACCAATGGCGGACGCCGGCGTGGCGCCGGCTTAGGCTTGTCGATCGTCAAGAGCTTTGTCGAGTTGCATGGCGGCAATGTCCGCATCGAGACCGGCAAGGACCAGGGCACCACCGTTATCTGCACCTTCCCCGATGCACCGTCGGGCATCCGCGCCGCGGCCGAGTAGCGCGCTCGATGACTGTTGCTGTGCTGGAGCGTTTTCTCGCCGACGAGGCTGCGACGGCAAGGCTCGGCGAAGACCTGGCCATGGCCCTGCGGCCGGGCGACGTGCTGGCGCTCAAGGGCGATCTCGGCGCCGGCAAATCGACGCTGGCGCGGGCGCTGATCCGGGCGCTGGCCGACGATGCCGGCCTCGACGTGCCGAGCCCGACCTTCACTTTGGTGCAAAGCTACGACACGCGCATTCCCGTCCATCATTTCGATCTCTACCGGCTGTCCTCGGCCGGCGAGATCGACGAACTGGGTTTCGACGAAGCGCTGCTGCAGGGCGCTGCTTTGGTCGAGTGGCCGGAACGGGCGGAGGCCGCGCTGCCCAGGACGTCGATCTGGATCGAACTCGTCCATCAGGGCGAAGGCCGCATGGCGCGGCTGTCGGGCGAAGGTGCCGCCTTCGAACGCGTGACGCGATCGCTGGCGATGCGCGATTTCCTCGAAACGGCCGGCTGGGGCGAAGCAACGCGGCGGCATTTCGTCGGCGATGCCTCGGCGCGTTCTTATGAGATCGTCTCGCTCTCCGGCTTTGCGCCGCGTGTGCTGATGAACTCGCCACGGCTGGTGCTGGGACCGCCGGTGCGCGACGGCAAACCCTATGCGGTGATCGCCCATACCGCGCAGTCGGTGACCGCCTTCGTCGCCATCGACAAGGCGCTGCTGGCGCAGGGCGTCAGCGTCCCGGAAATCCACGCCGAGGATCTCGAGCAAGGGTTCCTGCTGCTGGAGCATCTGGGCTCGGAAGGCTTTCTCGATGGCAGCGGCGAGCCGGTGGCCGAGCGTTACGCGGCGGCGGCCGAATTGTTGGCGATGATGCATGGCAAGACCTGGCCACAGCGCATGGAGGCCGTGCCAGGCGTCTTCCACGACGTGCCGCCCTTCGATCGCGACGCCATGCTGATCGAGGCTGATCTGCTGGTCGACTGGTATGTGCCGATGGTCACCGGCGCCCCGGCCAGCGAGGCTTTGCGCGCCGGCTATCACAGGGAATGGAACGCGGCTCTCGACCGGTTGGACGAACGCGACTACACGCTGATGCTGCGCGACTTCCACTCGCCCAACATCATCTGGCGCGGCGACCGCACCGGTCATGACCGTCTCGGTATCGTCGATGTCCAGGACGCGCTGATCGGCCCTGCCGCCTATGACGTCGCATCGCTCGCCATGGATGCCCGCGTTACCGTTTCGCCTGAGATCGAGCAACGGACCGTGGACGCCTATGTTGCCGCGCGCCATGCCGCCGGCGGCTTCGACGAGGCGGGTTTCCGCGAGGCGTACGCAATCATGGCGGCACAGCGCAATTCGAAGATCCTCGGCATTTTCGTGCGGCTCGAAAAGCGCGACGGCAAGCCCTATTATCTGAAACACCTGCCGCGCATCCGCGACTATCTCAGGCGGGCGCTGGCGCACCCGGCGCTGTCCCAGCTGAAGGAGTTCTATATGGCGCACGGCCTGCTCGAGGAACGCACGCTGTGACCCTGACCACCGCGATGGTGCTGGCGGCGGGTCTCGGCAAGCGCATGCAGCCGATAACCGACACCATGCCGAAGCCGCTGGTGAAGATCGCCGGCAAGACGTTGCTCGACTGGGGACTGGACAGTCTCGAAGCGGCCGGCGTCGAGAAAGCTGTCGTCAACGTGCACTATCTGCCGGACCAGATCGTCGCTCATGTCGCCCACAGGCAGGCGCCGAAAATCGTCATTTCCGACGAGCGCGACGCGCTGCTGAATTCCGCCGGAGGCATCGTCAAGGCATTGCCGCTGCTGGGTGCCGAACCCTTCTACATCATCAACGCCGACACGTTCTGGATCGACAGCGGCCAGCCCAGCCTCGAGCGCCTTTCTCTTGCATGGGACGGCGCGAAAATGGATATTCTGCTGATGCTTACCGATCTCGACTCGGCGACCGGCCATAGTGTCGGCACGGATTTCCTGATGGCGCCGGATGGCGGCCTGCGGCGCTCGAAAGGCGACCCCACCGGGCTGATCTATGCCGGAGCGGCGATCATCAATCCCGGCATCTTTGAAGGTGCGCCGACAGGGGCACATTCGCTCAACGCCTATTTCGACCAAGCGATATCAGCGGGCTGCCTGTTCGGCATGCAGATGCGCGGCCGCTGGATCACTGTCGGCACGCCCGACGCCATTCCGCAGGCGGAAGCGGCGGTCGCCCTCGCAAGGGCCGTATGAGCGGCTCGCGCCGCGTCCTCTCGATCCCGCCCGGAGCGCCATTCCTGCCGACTCTGGCCGAGGCCTTGCTGGCGGGACGGCTGGTGCCCGGCTTCCGCTTCGACGGCGACCCGCTGGCGCTGGCCGATGTCACCATTTATGTGCCGACACGGCGTGCGGCACGCGCGCTGCGCGGCGCCTTTGTCGACGCGCTTTCCGGGGCCGGCCGCCGTTCGGCGATCCTGCCGGTCATCCGCCCGCTCGGCGAGTTCGACGAGGACGAAGCCGCCTTCGACGCCGGCGCGCCCACGGAGCTCGAGATGGCACCGCCGATCGCGGCCACCGAATGCCTGCTGCTTCTGGCGCCGCTGGTACGGGCGTGGAAGCGTACCTTGCCGGCGCATGTGCTGGCTATGTTCGACGAAGAGATCGTCGTGCCGGCCTCCGCCGCCGATGCGATCTGGCTGGCGCGCGACCTTGCCCGGCTGATGGATGAGATCGAAACCGAAGGCACCGATTGGACCAGGCTTGCCGATCTGGTGACCGGCAATCTTGCCGGCTGGTGGCTGGTGACGCTTGATTTCCTCCGCATCGTCACTGACGCCTGGCCGAAATTGCTGGAGGAGCGCGACCGCTCCAACCCGGCCGCGCACCGCAATGCATTGATCCGGCGCGAGGCGAAGCGGCTGGAACGCAACCCGCCCAAAGGCCCGGTGATCGCCGCCGGCTCGACCGGTTCGATCCCGGCCACGGCGGAACTGCTTGCCGCGGTCGCCGGCCTGCCCAACGGCGCCGTGGTGCTGCCCGGTCTCGATGGGATGCTGGACGAGCTGTCCTTTGCGGCGATTGCAGCGCCAGGCGCGCGGCCTGCTTTGCTCGGCCATCCGCAATACGGCATGGCCAAGCTGATCGGCAAGATCGGTGTGCTGCGCGGTGATATCGATGAGGTGGTGGCAGCAGCGCCCGTGCTGGCGCTGCGTGCTGCCCTTGTCGGCGAGGCTCTGCGGCCGGCGGAAACCACCGAATTATGGGCCGAGACCCGCATCCGCTTCGAGGCCGGCGACGTTGCCGACGCCTTCGCCGATGTGACGCTCGTGGAAGCCGCCAGCGAACGCGACGAAGCTGTGGCGATCGCCATTGCGCTGAAGACCGCTGTCGAACAGCCGGGGCAGCGGGCAGCCCTGGTCACCGGCGATCGGGCCTTGGCACGACGCGTTTCGGCCGAGCTGTTGCGCTTCGGCGTCACCGCCGACGATTCCGGTGGCACGCCGCTCGCCAACACCCCGGCCGCCAGCCTGCTGCGGCTCACACTTCAAGCCGTATTTCGGCCCGGCGATCCCGTCGGCCTGTTGTCGCTGCTCAAGCATCCGCTGCTTGGTCTCGGCCTCGAGCGAACCGGTGTGCGCCATGCCGCCGAGCTCATCGAACTGGTGGCGCTGCGCGGCGGCACCGGGCGCCCCGACATCGCCTCGCTGGCGACGCTTTTCGAGGTCCGTCTCGCTGGCCTGAGCGGCGACAAGCGCCAGCCCTTCTGGTTTTCACGCCTGAGCGTGCGCGGCATCGAGGAAGCCCGCGAGCTGCTGAGCCGGCTCGCGACGGCGCTGGCGCCGCTGACCGCCTTTCGTGGCGAAGAGAACGCCGATCTCGTCGCGCTGACCAAGGCGAGCGTCGCCGCGGTGGAAAATCTCGGCCGCACGGCCGATGGCAGTCTCGCCGAACTCTACGCTGGCGATGCGGGCGAAAAACTCGCCGAACTGCTGCGTGGCGTGGTCGCCGCCTCGGCGTCCTTCGACTTCGCCGCCGACGAATGGCCCGATGTGATGGATGCGCTAGTGGCACCGGAGACGGTCAAGCCAGGGCAAGGCACAGACCGCAACATCGCCATCTGGGGGGCGCTGGAAGCGCGGCTGCAGAATGTCGACACGCTGGTCATTGGCGGGCTCAACGAAGGGGTGTGGCCGCGCAAGCCGGAAAGCGACCGCTTCATGTCGCGGCTGATGAAGACCGGCATCGACCTTGAGCCGCCGGAGCGACGCATCGGTCTTGCCGCCCACGATTTCCAGATGGCGATGGGGGCGAAGAAAGTGGTGCTGACGCGCTCCGCCCGTGCCGGCGACGCGCCGGCCGTGCCGTCACGCTGGCTGCAGCGCATCCTCACCTTCATCGGCAAAGACCCTGCGACCGTGCTGCGCGGGCGTGGCGACGAGCTGCTCGCCTGGGCTCGCGCTCTGGATGCCGGCGAGCGGCAGCATTTCGCGCCGCGGCCACAGCCGAAGCCGCCGCTTTCTGTCCGGCCGCAACATTTCTCGGTCACCGAGATCGAGACGCTGCGTCGCGACCCCTATGCGGTCTATGCCAGGCGCATCCTCGGCCTCCTGCCGCTCGAGCCGGTGATCCGCGACCCCGGTGCCGCCGAGCGCGGTACGCTGTTTCACGATATATTGCACCTGTTCTCGACCGAGGTTGCCGACCCGCGCGTGCCGGAAGCTCTGGAGAGGCTTATCTCGGCCGGCCGCAGATGCTTTGCAGATGTAGCCCTTCCCGCCGATGTCGAGGCCGTGTGGTGGCCGCGCTTCGAAAAACTCGCCGCCAACATCATCGAATGGGAGCGCGGCCGGGCTCCCGCCGTCGCCCGGCGGCATGCCGAGGAGCGCGCCGAAAAGAGCACTGTCGGCCGCACGGGCGTGACGCTGTCCGGCTATGCCGACCGCATCGACCTTTTAGCCGGCGGGATGGCCGACATTCTCGACTACAAGACAGGCTCCTCGCCGTCCAAGGCGCAGGCGCACACGCTGCTGGCGCCGCAGCTGGCGCTCGAAGGCGCGCTGCTTCGGCGCGGCGCCTTCAGAACCCTTGGCGCCCGCGAACCCTCGCAGCTTGCATTCGTGCGGCTGAAGCCGAATGGTGAAGTGTTCGAGGAATCCATCCTCGACTACAACCGCCAGCCCAGGACCGCCGAAGACCTTGCCGAAGAGGCCTGGGCGCGGCTGGAAAAGCTGCTGGTCCACTATGCCGATCCGGCGACCGGCTATTTGTCGCGGGCACTGCCGTTTCGCGAGGGCGAGAGCGACGGCGATTACGACCATCTGGCCCGCGTGCTCGAATGGTCGGCCGGCGGCGACAGCGATGACGAGGCGGGGGAGGCATGAAAAAGGCCTATCCCATCCCCAGCGAAACCGCCGCCAGCCAGGCGCGCGCCTCCGACCCGAAGAACTCGGCCTGGGTGTCGGCCAATGCCGGCTCAGGGAAAACCCATGTGCTGGCGCAGCGCGTCATCCGGCTGCTGCTCAACGGCACAGATCCGTCGAAGATCCTGTGCCTGACCTATACGCGGGCGGCCGCCGCCAACATGTCGAACCGTGTGTTCTCCACCCTGTCGGAATGGACGGCGCTGGGCGATGCCGAGCTTGCCACAAAGATTGAGGCGCTGGACGATCGCCGACCCGACCGCGACACCATGCGCCGGGCGCGCCGGCTGTTTGCCGAAGCGCTGGAGACGCCGGGCGGGCTGAAGATCCAGACCATCCATGCCTTCTGCGAATCGGTGCTGCACCAGTTCCCACTCGAGGCCAACATCCCGGCGCATTTCGAATTGCTCCATCCGCAGATGGAGGCCTCGCTGTTCGCCGCCGCGCGCCGCGACATGATTTCGGGGACGTCCGCCGGAGACGCCGGACTGGCCGAAGCGTTCGCCACCGTGCTGGAACGCGGCGGCGAACACGGGCTCGACGCGCTGCTCGCCGAAATCGTGCGCAAGCGCGACGGCTTACGCGGCTTCATCGATGCGGTGAGGCGCGAGGGCGTAGGCTTTCAGGCCCTGTTCGACGAATTCCATTTCCGCGCGGGGCAGAGCGCCGAAGACATAGCGGCATCGGTCTGGCCGCTGCCGGGTTTCCTGCCGGACTTCTTCGCAGTGTTCGCCAGCGCCGCCGAAGCCGCCGACGCGCGCACCGTGCTCAACAATCTCTTGCCCTATGCCCGCTTGGCCTTTGCCGAGACAGACCCGATCCGCCGGCTGCAGATGCTGGGCAAGGCTTTCCTCAAGGCGGATGGCGCCCCCTATGATCCCGCCAAGGCGTTCAAGAAGGCGTTGCTCGACCGGCTGCCCGATCTTCCCGAACGCTATCTGACGGCCGTCAAGGCGATAACAGAGGTCTCGGACCGGCTGGCGTTGTTCAGAATGCTGGAAGGCACGGTCGCGGCGCTGACCATCGCCGACTGGCTGATCGTGCGCTACGAGCGCCTGAAGCGCGGTCGAAGCTTCCTCGACTTCAACGATCTGATCACGCGTACCGTCAATCTTCTGGCGCGGCCGGATGCCGGACCCTGGGTGCAGTACAAGCTCGACCAGGGTATCGACCATATCCTGCTCGACGAGGCGCAGGACACCAGCCCCGACCAATGGGAAGTGGTGAAGCGGCTGGCGGAGGAGTTTTTCGCCGGCCACGGCCAGCGCGGCACGGCCAATCGCACGGTGTTTGCCGTCGGCGACGAGAAGCAGTCGATCTACTCGTTCCAGGGTGCGGCGCCAGATTCCTTTGCCGACAGCCGGCTGTTGTTTGCCGGACGCGTGCGTGATGCCGAGGCTTCGTTTGCCGACCTCAAGCTGACCTGGTCGTTCCGCTCGACCGACGACGTGCTTGCCGCCGTCGACCGCGTCTTTGCCGATCCGGGCGTGCGGCGGGGCATCAGCCACGACCCCGATCCGCTCGACCACAAGGCGATCCGCAACGACGCGCCCGGCTATGTCGAGGTCTGGCCGTCGCTCGGCGCCGATGCTGTCGAGGAGCCCGACGACTGGACGTTGCCGGTCAACCACGCCAGCGCGCCGGCGGTGCGGGTGGCCGAACATGTGGCGGCGACCATCCAGGCCTGGCTCAAGGACCGCGAGATCATCGAGGGCAAGGGCCGCAGACTAAGGGCCGGCGACATTCTGGTGCTGGTGCGCAAGCGCGACCGCTTCGTGCATGCACTGTCGCGGGCACTGAAAGACCGCGATATCCCGGTCGCCGGCGCCGACCGGCTGAGCCTGCCCGGCCACATCGCGGTCAAGGACCTGATCGCGCTCGGCCATTTCCTCATCCAGCCGCAGGACGATCTGTCGCTCGCCGCCGTGCTGCGCAGCCCGATCTTCGACGTGTCGGAAGAGACGCTTTTTGCGCTTGGCGCGGGAAGGCCGGCCGCGACATCGCTGATCGCATCGCTGCGGCAGCATGCCGGCGACAATGCCGCGCTGGTCGCTATCGTGACCCGGCTCGACGGCTGGGCCAACGAGGCGGCGTTCCGGCCGGTGTTCGAATTCTATGCCGGCGTGCTGGCGCGCGACGGCCTGCGCAAGAAGATGATCGCCCGGCTCGGCCCGGAGGCCGGCGATATTCTCGACGAGTTCCTGAGCTTCTGCCTCGCCGAGGAACGGACGGGACTGCCGGGACTGGAAGCCTTCCTGGCGACGCTGGAGAACACCGGCCCGGAGATCAAGCGCGAGATGGACCAGACGCGCGACGAGGTTCGCGTCATGACCGTACACGCCGCCAAGGGCCTGGAAGCGCCTGTCGTCTTCCTGGTCGATGGCGGCTCGGCGCCGTTCAGCGACCAGCATTTGCCGCGGCTGATGCCGTTCCAAGGGTCGGGCCGCAACTTAGACGGCAAGGGCTACCTCTGGCGCTCGGCCGCCGATGTCGCCAACGACTTTTCCAAGGCGGCTTCCGCCCGGGCGCGGGAGCTTGCCGACGACGAATACCGCCGGCTGCTCTATGTCGGCATGACGCGCGCCGAAGACCGGCTGATCGTCTGCGGCTATCACGGCAAGCGCTCACCCAGCACCGGCACATGGCATTCGATCGTCAGCCGTGCGCTGACCGGCGCGCCGGAAAGCACGGAGCGCAGCCACCCCGCCAGCGGCGAGCCGGTGCACCGCTTCGTCATGACCAAGCTGCCGCCGGTGGCGCTGGCCGCCGCCGACGAGATCCGACTGCCGCAACAGGTTTTGCCCCTGCCGGCGAACCTGTTTCGGGCCTTGCCGCCTTATGAGGAGCTGCCGCGCCCGCTGTCGCCCTCCGGCGCCTCGGCCCTGGTCGACGAGGGCAAGGAGGCTGTCGTCGATACGCGCTCGCCGGTACTCGACAGCGAGGCGGAGCCCGGCTTTGCGGTGATGCGCGGGCTGGCGTTGCACAAGCTGCTGCAGATGCTGCCCGGCTTCGCCGAGGACAAACGGCAAGGCGCGGCGGGGCAGTATCTAAGCCGTGCCGGCGCCGACTGGACTGAAGCCGAACGCAGCAAGGCGCTGGCCTCGGTGATGGCGATCCTTGGGGATTCGCGTTTTGCCGAACTGTTCTCGCCCTCGTCCCGCGCCGAAGTCGCTGTTATGGGCAGTCTCGTGGTGAAGGGCAGACTGCGCTCGATCTCCGGCAAGATCGACCGGTTGGCGGTGACGCCGCAAAAGGTCTCGATCGTCGACTACAAGACCAACCGGCCGGCGCCGGCGGGCCTGGCTCAGGTGCCACCGGCCTATGTGCTGCAGCTGGCGCTCTACCGCGCGCTGCTCAAGCCGCTTTATCCTGGCCGCGCGGTGACGGCAGCGCTGCTGTTTACCGAAGCGCCGAGGCTGATCGAACTGCCGGCCGAGGCCATGGACGACGCCCTTGCCCGACTCACGGGAGCGTGACACAAGTTCTGCTTGAAGAAGGGCTGCTCAACCACCACATTTGGTGCGAGATAAATTTCGAAAGGATTTTCGCATGGCCACCGTCAAGGTCGACAGGAGCAATTTTCAGGCCGATGTGCTCAACGCCAAGGAGCCGGTCGTGGTGGATTTCTGGGCGGAATGGTGCGGCCCGTGCAAGATGATCGGTCCGTCGCTGGAAGAGATCGCCAATGAACTCGGCGGCAAGGTCAAGATCGCCAAGCTGAACATCGACGAGAACCCCGAGCTTGCCGCCCAGTTCGGCGTGCGCTCGATCCCAACGCTGATGATCTTCAAGGGCGGCGAAGTGGCCGACATGAAGGTCGGTGCGGCGCCGAAGACCGCGCTGTCGCACTGGATCAATGGCAGCCTCGCCTGATCTGACAGAACTCCCGATATCGAAGCCCGGCCCTCGCGCCGGGCTTTTCTTTGGCGTCATCGCCCGACCGCCTCTGGCCCTCGCATCGGCGCACTCCATGTCATCTGCTGAAGCAGGAACAGGAGAGACCCATGACCGGATCCGCCAAGGCCACCGTCTTCATCGACAATGAGCGCGTCATCGTCACCGAATACCGCTTCCAGCCCGGTGACAACACCGGCTGGCACCGGCATGGCCACGACTATGTCGTGGTGCCACTGATGGACGGTAAGGTGAAGCTGGTGACCAAGGATGGAGACTCCTTCGCCGAGATGAAGAAGGGCGCGCCCTATTTCCGCAAGGAGGGCGTCGAACACGACGTCATCAGCGCCAATGAGGGCGAATACGCCTTCATCGAGATCGAGCTGAAGTGATGGCACGCCATCATCTGCCATCTTGATGGCAAGGAATGATGAGGCTATATCTTTCTCAAAAGGGAGTTTGAAATGGCCGAACCCCAGCTTTCAGTCCGCAGCGCAAAAGCACGAGATCTTGCGCATCGTCTCGCTCGTCGCGAAAACCGCTCAATAGCCGATATCGTTGAACGCGCGCTTGAGTCCTATGAGATTCGGGAGACCGGGCGAGAACCGGCATCCGCCTTCTACTCCCGCCTGACGGCAAGCGTTGGCGTCGACATCGATCTGGAGGAAATCATCCGGGAAAGCCGCACGGTCCATACAGGGCCGGAGCTTTGATTTTCGTCGACACCAATGTAATTTCGGAGACCCTTAGAAAGGTGCCTGACGCGGCTGTCATGGCTTGGCTGGTCCGCAACGATGCCGAACTGGCTCTCCCCACAGTGGCGATTGCCGAAATTGCTTTCGGCATCCAAAAGATACGGCCTGATGAGCGCGCCGATCGGCTGGAGCAAGGTCTCTCCCAATGGCGCCATCGCTTTGCCGGCCGCATTTTTGGGCTGACAGAGGAGGCGGCTCTGGCTTATGGCGAGATTATGGGAACCGCTACGCGCCAGGGCCGGGGCATGTCGGCACCCGATGGCATGATCGCAGCGATAGTGCGCGTGAATGGCGGTCGGCTGGCAACACGTAATCTCAACGACTTCGGCCCGGCCAACCTTGAGCTGATCTCGCCTTGGGATTTCTAGACTAGTCACCAGTCGGCTATGCGGTCGCCGCCGGTGAATTGCGCGCTTTTTGCGGTGTATTCGAACAGCTCGATCTTCACGCCGTTGGGATCGCGGATCCAGGCCTGAAACGTGTCGTCGCAGGCGTGTTTCTTGGCCGTGACGTCGATGCCTTTCGCGCTGATATGGGCGATCGCCGCGCCGATGTCTTCGACTTCCAGGCAAAAGTGGTTGATCTGGTTCTGCTCGCTGTATTCAGTGCCGTCCTTCTGGAACACCTCGACATGGCTGCGGCCGCCGCAATTGAGGTAGAAGCCGAACACCTTGCCGTCGCGCAGGAAATTGAACTGCGTGTCGAGGCCGAGCACGTCGCGGTAGAAGCTTCGCGTCGCCTCCAGATCATGCGCGAAGATGCAGACATGGGCGAGCTGCTTGACCTTGATCATGTTCGCCTCCTCGCAACGATTGGCCTCAGGTCGGCGGCGTGCCATTATCGGCCAGCACCGCGCCGGCGAGATACAAGGAACCGCCGATCAGGATGCGTGGCGCCGGCCCATCCCAGGTGTCGCGCAGCAACATCAGCGCGCTGGCGACGGAGCTGACCGGCTCGGCGGTGAGGCCGGCTTCCGTCGCGCGGACCGCCAGCTCGTCATTCGGTACGCCGGCGTCGCTGAGGCTCACCGGCACCGTGTAGACGTGACGGACCAGACCCTTGAAGGCATGGAAATAGCCGCTCTGGTCCTTGGTGTTGATCATGCCGGAGATGAGGAACAGCGGCCGCGGGTTCTTTTCCTCCTGCTCGGCCAAAGCTTCGGCAATGACCACGCCGGCGCCGGGATTGTGGCCGCCGTCGAGCCAGATGTCGGAACCTTTGGGCGCCAGCTCCGCCAGCTTGCCCTGTGCCAGCTTCTGCATGCGGCCCGGCCAGGCGACTTTGGCCATCGCCTTTTCCGTGGCACGGTGGCTGATCTCGAAGCCGGCGGCCTTGACCGCGGCAATCGCTGCCGCCGCATTGGCGAACTGGTGGCGTCCGGGCAGGCGCGGCGGCGGCAGGTCCATCAAGCCGTCCTCATCCTGATAGACCATGCGGCCGTTTTCCTCGAAGGCGAGGAAATCCTGGCCGTAGACGAAGGTCGGGCAATCGAGCCGCTCGGCTGTTTCGATCAGCACCTGCAGCGCCGTCTCGCTCTCCTGCGCGCCGATGACCACCGGGCAGCCGCGCTTCATGATGCCGGCCTTTTCGGCGGCGATCAGTTCGACCCGGTCGCCGAGATAGGCCTCGTGGTCCATCGACACCGGCATGATCACCGACACCGCCGGCCGGGCGACGACATTGGTGGCGTCGAAGCGGCCGCCAAGGCCGACCTCGATGATGGCGGCAGCGGCCGGGTGCTCGGAAAACAAGATGAAGGTGACGGCGGTGAGGATTTCGAAGACGGTGATCTTCTGGCCTTCATTGGCCCGGGCGACGCGGGCAATGGCTTCGGCGAAGGTCTCGTCGTCGACCAACCTGCCGCCGCCCTCGGCGGCCAGCCGGTAGCGCTCGGCCCAGTTCACCAGATGCGGCGAGGTGTGGACATGGACGAGATGGCCGCCGGCTTCGAGCAGCGCGCGCGAAAAGGCCGCGCACGAGCCTTTGCCGTTGGTGCCGGCAATGTGGATGACCGGCGGCAGCCGGTCCTGCGGATTGCCGAGGCGTTCGAGCAGCCGCGTGATGCGGTCGAGCGAAAGCTCGAAACCTTTCGGATGGAGCGCCATCAAGGCGTCGATTTCGCGGTCTGCGGCAAGTGTGGTCATAAGGGAATCCTAGCGCATGACCCCGAAAACCGGAATCGGTTTTCGGAAAGGATCATGGGCAACAAAAATACTGCGCGAAACATCGCGCGCAATCACTGATAGCGGCCAGGAATGTCGCGTCAGGCCTGCGGCCGGGCTTCGGTCGGGATGACTGCCGGCGGCAGAATTTCCGGCTCCAGCGGCTTTTGCTCGGGGACCTTGAGCAGCATCTTCAACAGCCGCGCAATCGTTCCGCGCAGTTCCAGCCGCGACACCACCATGTCGACCATGCCGTGCTCCATCAGATATTCGGAGCGCTGGAAACCGTGCGGCAGTTTTTCGCGGATGGTCTGCTCGATGACGCGCGGGCCGGCAAAGCCGATCAGCGCGCCGGGCTCGGCGATGTGGACATCGCCCAGCATGGCGTAGGAGGCGGTAACGCCGCCGGTGGTCGGATTGGTCAAGACGACGATGTAGGGCAGGCCGGCTTCCTTCAGCCGGTCGAGGCCGACCGTGGTGCGCGGCAATTGCATGAGCGACAGGATGCCTTCCTGCATGCGGGCGCCGCCGGAGGCGGCAAACAGGATCAGCGGCCGCTTGCGCTGCAAGGCGACCTCGAAAGCATGCACGATGGCGTCACCCGCAGCCATGCCGAGCGAGCCGCCCATGAAGGCGAAATCCTGCACGGTCACCACAACCGGCAGGCCTTCGACCGTGCCCAGCGCGTTGACGATGGCGTCTTCCAGGCCGGTCTTGGCCTTGGCGTCCTTCAGCCGGTCGGTGTAGCGCTTCTCGTCGCGGAACTTGAGCGGGTCCTGCATGACCTTGGGATTCTCAAGCTGCTCGTATTTGCCGTCGTCGAAGAAGAATTTCAGCCGCTCCTTGGCCGAGATCTTCATGTGATGGCCCGATGACGGAATGACGAACTGGTTGGATTCCAGGTCCTTGTGGAACACCATCTCGCCAGTCTCGGGATCCTTGATCCAGAGATTTTCGGGCATGTCGGTGCGCCGGCCGAGCATCGAATTGATCCTCGGGCGAACGTAATTGGTGATCCAGTTCATCGCTTCGGCTCCTGTCCTGACGAAGAGTTGGCTGAAGAGGTAGGAGAACTATTCGGCAGCAGCAAGGCGAGCCGAACGCACGCCTTGCGACAGGCCGCTGACCAAAGTGGCGACAGCTTCTGCCGGGTCGGCGGTCTTTTCGCCCTTCGGCCCCAGCACATTGGCCACGGCATTGACGATGGCGGTGCCGACGACGACACCATCGGCGTTGGCGCCGATGATGCGCGCCTGTTCGGCGGTCTTGACGCCGAAGCCGACGCAAACCGGCAGGTCGGTGTGGCCCTTGATGCGCTTGACCGCCGCGGCAACCTTGCCGGTGTCGGCCAGAGCCGATCCGGTGATGCCGGTCATCGAGACGTAATAGACGAAGCCTGAGGTGTTCTGCAGCACTTTGGGCAGGCGCTTGTCATCGGTGGTCGGCGTTGCCAGGCGGATGAAGTTGATGCCGGCCTTCAGCGCCGGGATGCAGAGTTCCTCATCCATTTCCGGCGGCAGGTCGACGACGATGAGCCCGTCAATGCCGCTCGCGATCGCGTCCTTGAGGAAGCGGTCGACGCCATAGATGTAGATCGGGTTGTAATAGCCCATCAGCACGATCGGCGTTTCATTGTCGCCAGCGCGGAAATCCGCCGCCATCTGTAGCGTCTTGACCAGCGTCTGGCCGCCTTTCAGCGCACGCAGGCCGGCTGCCTGGATCGCCGGGCCATCGGCCATCGGATCGGAAAACGGCATGCCCATTTCGATGATGTCGGCACCCGCCTTGGGCAGCGCCTTCATGATCGACAAAGCGGTGTCATAGTCCGGGTCGCCGCTCATGAAATAGGTAACAAGCGCCGGGCGTCCCTCGGCTTTCAGTTTTGCCATGCGGCGGTCGATGCGGGTCACCATGATCAGATCTCCATGCCCAGCATCGAGGCCACCGTGTGCACGTCCTTGTCGCCACGTCCCGACAGATTGACGATAACGATCTGGTCCTTGTCCATGGCGGGCACGATCTTCACCGCATGGGCGATCGCGTGCGCGGATTCCAGCGCCGGGATGATGCCTTCGACACGCGTCGTCAGCTTGAAGGCTTCCAGCGCTTCGTCGTCGAGGATCGGCACATATTCGACGCGTCCGCTGTCACGCAGCCAGGAATGTTCCGGGCCGACGCCGGGATAGTCGAGGCCGGCCGAGATCGAATGGCCGTCCAGGATCTGGCCGTCGGCATTCTGCAGCAGATAGGTGCGGTTGCCGTGCAGCACGCCGGGCGCGCCGGCATTCATCGAGGCGCAGTGCTCGATGCCGTCGAGGCCACGGCCGCCAGCTTCGATGCCGATGATGCGGACGTCCTTGTCGTCGAGGAAGGGGTGGAACAGGCCGATGGCGTTGGAGCCGCCGCCGACAGCGGCGATGATGGTGTCGGGCAGCCGGCCTTCCTGTTCGAGGATTTGCGCGCGCGCCTCGATGCCGATTACCGACTGGAAGTCGCGCACCAGCTCCGGATAGGGATGTGGGCCGGCAGCGGTGCCGATGAGGTAATAGGTGTCCTCGACATTGGTCACCCAGTCACGCAGCGCCTCGTTCATGGCGTCCTTCAGCGTGCCGTGGCCGGCGGTGACCGGCCGCACTTCGGCGCCGAGCAGCTTCATGCGGAAGACGTTGGGGCTTTGGCGGGCGACGTCGGTGGCACCCATATAGACGACGCAGGGAAAGCCGAAGCGCGCCGCGACGGTGGCTGCGGCAACGCCGTGCTGGCCTGCGCCGGTTTCGGCGATGATGCGCTTCTTGCCCATGCGCTTGGCCAGTAGGATCTGGCCGAGGCAGTTGTTGATCTTGTGCGAACCGGTGTGGTTCAGGTCCTCACGCTTGAAGTACACCTTTGCGCCGCCGAGATGTTTTGTGAGCCCTTCGGCGAAATACAGTTTTGACGGCCGCCCGGCGTAGTGGGTCGAGAGATTGGTCAGCTCAGCCTTGAAATCCGGATCGTTCTTGACCTCGTTCCAGTGCCGTTCGAGGTCGAGGATCAGCGGCATCAGCGTCTCGGCGACGAAGCGGCCGCCGAAGATGCCGAACATGCCCTGCTCGTCGGGTCCGGTGCGGAAGGAATTGGGTGTCGCCGGCTGGTCCATCGCCGATCTCCTGGTTCGAAAGAATTATTCAGGCGGCGCGGTCGTCGCGCGCGGCCCTGACGGCCCGGAAAAACTGCTCGATCAGCGCCGGATCCTTGACGCCCGGAGCGCTTTCCACGCCCGACGAAATGTCTATTGCGGGCGGATTGGCTGACCTCAAGGCGTCGCCGATATTGGCGGCGTTGAGCCCACCGGAAAGCATGTAATCGAGCCCGGCGTCAAGGCCGGCCAGAATGCGCCAGTCGAAGGCGACGCCATTGCCGCCCGGCAGTTGCGAGCCTTTCGGCGGCTTGGCGTCGAACATGAAACGGTCGGCAATGCCGATGAACGGCTTTATCCGATCGAGATCGGCGGCCTCGCTGACGGAGAACACCTTCATCACCGGCAGGCCGTAGCGGGCTTTCACTTCGGCTACCCGCTCCGGGGTTTCCGAACCGTGCAGCTGCAGCATGTCGGGGCGCATTTTGACGACGATCTCGTCTAAGAAGGCGTCATCGGCGTCGACGGTGACGGCAACGGCCCTGGCCTTGCCGATCGCCGCCTGGCGCAAGCGTCCGGCTTCGGCGGGCTCGACATAGCGCGGGCTCTTGGCGAAGAAGATGAAGCCGACATGGCTGGCGCCGCCGGCCAATGCCGCGGCCATTGCCTCATCGGTCTTCAACCCGCAGATCTTGATGTCGAGCGCCATGGCGCGGGGATTGGCACGAAAAGCCCCAAGAGTCGAGAAAAAGCATGTTGTTTGCCGCAGCGGGGGAACGCGCTACCTTCTTGTGAAGACATAGCAGGCGGGAGAAAGATCATGGCAGACGAAACCGTCGCCCAACTCAAGCAGAAGATGGCGCAGGCGCGCGAGGTCATCGCCCATCTCATGGACAAAGCCGCCTTCAACGGCGCGGAGGCGCACCGGGCGCTGGATTATTTCGGCGGCGATGAGTTCGAGCAGAATTTCCTGCCATGGCCACGCCATGGAGATGAAGGATTGCGGCCGGATGAGCTCAATGCGGCGAATGATGATTGAAGGGATAATTACGAACAGCCGGAGGGACAGCACCCCCTCTGGCCTGCCGGCCATCTCCCCCGCAAGGAGGGAGATTAGGCGCACAGCCGCTTTCGCCAATCTTCAACATAGCAGGAACTAGTGAGGTCGCCGAAGCTGCCGATCTCCCTCCTTGCGGGGGAGATGCCCGGCAGGGCAGAGGGGGGTGTGAAGGATCGCCACAAACGGATACCTCCCGCCGCTTCAACCAACTCTAATCAAAAACAATCGCCTGCAACGCGCCGCCGTTGCGCTTCAGCCAGTCCTTGCAGCGGTCGGTGTCGGGACAGAGCTGCTCGCACAGTTTCCAGAATTTCGGGCCGTGGTTCATCTCCTTGAGATGCGCCACCTCATGCGCGACGAGGTAGTTTATCACAGGCGTCGGCGCCATCATGATGCGCCAGGAGAAGGACAGATTGCCGTCGGAGGTGCAGGAGCCCCAGCGGCTCGACGTGTCTTTGAAGCGGATCGCCTTGGCGCGCTTGCCGAGCGCCTCGGTGTGTCTGATCACCAGCTTCTCGATCTCCTTCTTGGCCTCGCGCTTGAGGAAATCGGCGATGCGGCGCGGCAGATGGATGCGCTCGCCATGCACGATCAGCAGCGGGCCGCGCTCGTCGCGCGAGACGGTGACGGTGCCGCGCTTCGACGGTTCGTGGATAATGCGATGGGCAACGCCGCGTATCGGGATCTTGATGCCGGGGCGAACCTGCGGCCGTGTCGGCACCTTGGCCAGCCGCTGTTCCAGCCAGTCCTGATGGCGATGCAGGAATTTTTCCACCTCGCCGCGGCGCAGGCCCGGCGGCACGGTGATGCGCAGGCCCTGGCCGCCGGAATCGATGCGCAGCGTCAACCGCCGTGCCCGGGCGCTCTCGACGATCCTGAGCGGCAGCGTGCGGCCGGCAACGACATGCTCTCGCTCTTCGACAGGCGAGGGCTTTGGTTTGGTCAGGTTGCGAAAGAAGCCGAAGGACATGGCTGAACGATACGCGATTCGAGGAAAACGACCAGTGGAGCGAACGCGAAAAGAGAACAAAAAAGAAACGGCGCCGCTCGCGCGACGCCGTCTCTCATGCCAAGGCCTGTCGCGCGGCCTCAGTCGTCAGGCAGGTTCGGACCCTTGCGCTTCGGAGTCGCGGGCTTGGCCGTTTCGGTCGAGCCCTTGGTCGTCGGTGCCGTGGACTTGTTGCGGTTGGCCATGAAGCGGTCGAACTCGTCCTGGTCCTTGGCGCGGCGCAATTCGCGGGCATAGTCGTCGAACTCGCTCAGCATCTCGTCGAGCTTGCGACGCTCTTCGGCGAGGCGCTCGAGTTCCTTCTCGCGCCAGTCGTCGAAAGCGACGTTGCCGGTGCGGGCAGAACCATGGCCCCAGCGCGCGGCCTTGTCGGAACCGCGGCGGCAGCCGGCGAAGATGCCGTCGGTGGCGCGGTTGACGTCGCGCTTGAAGCCGTCAAGCCGGTCGCCCCAGATGATGTAGGCGAGCATGGCGAAGCCAAGCGGCCAGAACACCATGAAGCCGATCACCATCAGCGCGATGGTCGCCGGCGTCCAGGCCGGGCGGATCAATGCGGATGTGTTCATTTTCTCCCATTCCTTCGGTTGGAGACAGCCAAACCCGGCTGCGTCGAATCGAAATGGGAAGACAAAAACCGCGATTCAAGACAATGCCGGCCAAAACCGGACAAGGGTCTGAAATGATTATCGCTTTTTGAGTGCTTCGAGGAAAAGCACGACCAGCCCGGCGACCAGGCCCCAGAATGCGGCGCCGACGCCGAACAAGGTCAACCCTGACGCGGTGACGACGAAGGTGACCGTGGCGGCCATGCGCTGGCCCTCGTCCTTGAGCGCGATCGACAGCGCGTTGGCGAGCGACCCCATCAGCGCCAGGCCAGCCACCAGCACGATCAGGCTCTGTGGCAGCACGGCGAAGATCGCCACCAGCGAGGCGCCGAAGATGGCGAAGACGAGATAGGCTAGAGCGTAGAACGGGCCGGTCTTCCAGCGCTCGGCGGGGTCGGGATGGACATCCGGCCCCGTGCAGATCGCCGCCGAGATCGCCGCCAGATTGGTGGTCGAGCCGCCAAACGGCGCCGACAGCAGCGAGAACAGGCCGGTGACGCCGATCAGCGGGCCGGGTTCGGGGTGATAGCCAGCGGCACGCAGCACGGCGAGGCCCGACAGGTTCTGCGAGGCCATGGTGACGAGGTAGAGCGGCAGCGCCAGGCCGATGATGGCGGCGGCGCTGAAATGCGGCGCAATCAGCGTCAGCGTCGACAGTTCCGGCGTCGGCAGGCCGCCGACGCGGCCGGTGAGGAAGGCGGCAATGCCGCCGCCGATCAGCACCGCCAGCACCGACAGCGCCGGGTTGAACAGGCGAATGACGAAGAAGGCCGCGATCAGCGGCAGGATCAGCCAAGGGTCGACGGGAATGGTCTTGACGGCATTGAGGGCGAAGGTGACGACGATGCCGGCCAACATGCCCGAGGCCACCGACGCCGGTATCCTTGCTATCAACTGGGTTAGCGGCTTGAACAGGCCGGTGGCGATCAACAGGATGCCGGTGACGATGAAGGCGCCGACCGCATCGGCCATGGTAAAGCCGCTCGACGCCGCCATCAGCGCCAGGCCCGGTGTCGACCAGGCGGTGATGATGGGCATTTTCGTGCGCCAGGACAGCCACAGGCACTCGATCGCCATCGCCAGGCACAACGCCGTCACCCAGCTCGCGGTTTCTGCCTGAGTCGCGCCAACCGCCTTGGCGGCGGCAATGACGACAGCCAGCGTGCCGCCGAAGCCGACGATTGCCGCGACAAAGGCGTGTATCGGGATTGAAATGCGCATGTCCTACCCTGCCCGCTGGACCATTTCGCCCACGGCTCTCAGCAGCATGTCGAGATCCTGCGGCCGCGACAGGCGGTGGTCGCCGTCGGGAATGAGCGACAGCGTGACGTCGTCGGCCGGCAGCAGGGAGACCAGCTTCAGCGCATGGCTCGTCGGCACATCGGCATCGGCCAGACCCTGCAGGATGTGGACGGGACAATGGGTGTCGATCGGGCCGGTCATCACCCGGTTGTTGCGGCCGTCCTCGATCAGCGCGCGCGTGTAGATGTAAGGTTCGGCCGAATAGTCCGACGGCTCTTCGAAGAAGCCCTTCTTCTTGAGGTCGCGCTTCTGCGCCTCGGTCAGCGTCGGCTCGACCAGCTCGGTGGTGAAATCCGGCGCCGGCGCGAGCAGCACCAGGCCAACGATAGTGCTGTCGCCAGCCTTGCGCAGCTCCTGCACCATGCGCAGCGCAATCCAGGCGCCCATCGAGGAGCCTACGAGGATCTGCTTGCCCTTGGTAAAACGCCGGAAGACGGCCAGGCTCTCGCCGAGCCATCTCGAGATGGTGCCGTCGGCAAAGGCGCCGCCGGATTCGCCGTGGCCGGAATAGTCATGGCGCAAGAAGGCGCGGCCTTCCCTTGCCGCCCAGTCCGCCAGCGCCTCGGCCTTGGTGCCCAGCATGTCGGATTTGTAGCCGCCGAGCCAGACAATGCCGGGCGTCAAGCCCGCCGCATGGCGCGCCGCGATGCTGATTCCC
The DNA here is from genome assembly GCF_013520985.1 of Mesorhizobium neociceri. Classification (GTDB taxonomy): domain Bacteria; phylum Pseudomonadota; class Alphaproteobacteria; order Rhizobiales; family Rhizobiaceae; genus Mesorhizobium; species Mesorhizobium neociceri. The sequence continues at coordinate 813,532 of NZ_JACDTY010000002.1, forward strand.
TGGACATCCAGAAGGGTTGGGGTGGTCGCGGTCATGGCGATCTGTCAGTCCTGATTTTCCTCGCCGGTCTTTTGGCACAGGCAAAGGCAAGCCGGAAAGTGCTCGCTATATCCTTTGTTTGGTGCAGGCCTGCGTTCAGGGTGATTTTCCGTTAGCGCTGTGCTATTGACTCCGCCCGCGCGCTCACCACATTGGCGCGTCCTGAATATTTCTAGATTTGAAACCCTGAACGAAACGGCCAAGGAGACCACGACCATTCGCAGACCTTTCAAAGCAGCGGCGCCCACCAAGGATGGCCCGCGCTCCAACCGTGATATCCGGGTTCCCCGGGTCCAGCTCATCGACGCCGAAGGCCAGAACCGAGGCGATGTCTCCATCAACGACGCATTGCTGCTCGCCGAAGAGGCCGGGCTCGATCTGGTCGAGATATCGCCCAATGCGGTGCCGCCCGTCGTAAAAATCCTCGATCTCGGCAAATTGAAATACGCCAACCAGAAGAAGGCGGCCGAAGCGCGCAAGAACCAGAAGGTCATCGAGATCAAGGAGATCAAGATGCGCCCGAACATCGACAGCCATGACTATGACACCAAGATGAAGGCCGTTCGGCGCTTCTTCGAGGAAGGCGACAAGGTCAAGCTGACGCTGCGCTTTCGCGGCCGCGAGATGGCGCATATGGAACTCGGCATGCAGCTCCTGAACAAGGTGCGCGAGGAAACGGCAACCATCGCCAAGGTGGAGGCCGAGCCGAAGCTCGAAGGCCGCCAGATGATGATGGTGCTGGCCCCGCGCTAGATCACGATCTGTTCAGGCGTGCCAATAGCGCTCTAAATCCGCCTGAATCCTGCTACATGGCGTCCCGGCGATCGGCGGGACGCCTGTTTTCTTGTCCAGACGCTGCGATCGCCGGCAAAGCTTTTCCACGATCGGATTCCCGACATGGCCAATGAAATCAAGCCTGCGCCCGTCAAGGAGCTGGGCGGCTACCAGCACATGCGCCGCATGGTGCTTGCCGTGCTGGTGGTGGTGCTGTTTGCCGCCCTGCTCTTCGGCCAGTCGACCTTTCCACCGGAGACCCCGGTGCACGAAACGATCGAGATGTTCGGCGTGCTGTTGATCTTCCTTGGCGTCGTCGGCCGCTTGTGGTCGACACTCTATATTGGCGGGCGCAAATCCTCCGAAGTCGTCACCGGCGGACCTTATTCGATCACCCGCAACCCGCTCTATGTGTTCTCGACCATTGCTGCCGCCGGCGTCGGGGCGCAGATCGGCTCGTTCTCCGGCGTCGTCCTGTTTGCGCTTCTCTGCGCCGGCGCCTTCCACATCGTCATCCTGCGCGAGGAGAAGTATCTCAAAGGATTGCTGGGTGCGCCTTACGAAGCCTATCTGGCGCGGGTGCCGCGCTTCTTTCCCAATCTGTCGCTCTATCAGGAGGGCGATACCGGCAGCTTCAAGCCGCGGCTTTTGCTGACAACCTTGCTCGACGGCCTGGTGTTCCTGGTGGCGTTGCCGGTGTTCGAGACCATCGACGGCGCCCAGCAATCGGGCATTCTGCCGGTATTGTTCCGGCTGCCTTGATATCGGACAGAGCGTCGCAGCGCCTGAGGTGTGTCAGTAGCTAATCAAGTTGTCCGGTTTTGGTAGCACATGATCTGTCCGCTTCTGTTTTGCGTCGAAGCGGTTCACGCGACTTGCCTGATGGGGCAGGTGTCTTGGATTGCGGCGCCGTCAGGCAT
>NZ_JACDTY010000030.1 GCF_013520985.1 Mesorhizobium neociceri
GGGTGGGGACTCGACCGGGCTTTCTCGTCGCGTCCTGAATGGACGTGATTGTTGTTGCGCGTCCTAGCGGACGTAATTCTTGGCGTCCTAACGAACGCGTTTTCTTGTTTCCGCGTCCTAACGGACGCTGGCAACTGCGTCGGCGCGGCCGTCATTGATCGTCACCCACGCGCCGGAATTCTGATCGGACTGGCGCTTCAGGTAGGTGTAGTCGGTGTCGGTCCAGGACAGCACCTTGGACTCCAGATTGTCGAGGATGAACTCGCCGAGGCTGGTGCGCACGGTCAGCACCGCATGGCCGTCGCCATTTGGCTGGCGCGCCACCGTCATCAACAGATTGCCGGCGGGAACGCCGAGCGCCATCAACTCGCGGCGCTTCTCCAGCGCATAGTCCTCGCAGTCGCCGAAGCCGCTGTCGGGGTAGGACCAGACCTCTTCCTTGCCCCACATTTCCATGTCGGTGCGCGGCACGATCCGGGTGTTGACCGAATTGTTGACGTTGACGATCGCCGCCCACAGCTTGCGGGTCAGTTCGACGGGCGCCTGCCTCGCTGTGCGCTGCGCGCATTCCTGCGGCAGCTTCTGGCAGAATTCGTAATGGCCGACCGGCTGTGTGGTGCGGCCGCCAGTGTGCATGTAGGCGGGCCCCGCTGCTTCTGCCGTTCCCCAAGCGGAAAGCTGCATCGCCATTGCCAAGAGCAACAGCTTGCCCCACGTCTTCGCCATTTGGTCAGTCTCCCCGTTTGAGGAGACAATGACAGCGTTGGATTTATTTGACGCAAAAACCCGAAGTAGACATTGAGTAAAACCTCAATAGAATAAGCGTAAAATTTGATCTATTTTAATATAAAATCGTTCAGACGCGGGCGCAAAAGTCGAAGCTTTTGCAATGCGGTCGCTGGCCACAGGCGGGGACTTCAGGTGCGGTCCCGCATCCTTGCGTGCCGAGGCGGAATGCCGGGCAACAAAAAACCGGCCGCGAAGGGCCGGTTCGCTTTTCACTGCGTGTTACCGATCGTTCAGGCGCGCGGCGCGTTGAACTCGGAATCGAGCGTTTCCGGGCGCTGGATGACAGCGAATTCGATGGCGACGCCGTCCTCGAAATGACGCACCACCTGGCCACGCATGGTTCCGAGCGTCACCTGGATGCCGAGCGCCGGCTTGACGTCGATCTCGACCGCCGCGCCCGACAATGACAGGTCGATGATGCGACACTGGTACTGACGCCCGTCGGTGAGCTGCAGCACGCTGGTCGGGTTGCGCGGCGCCACGCGTTCGTGGCGGCGATCCTCCGGCAGGTCGAGTTCGTGCTTGTTGGCGAGCCAGGTCAACTGCGCGGCAAGCTTGTCCTTCTTGCGGTCCGAGGCAATGACGGTCATCGCAAAGCCGTCCTGCGAGGTGCGCGTCACCACGCCCTCGATGCGGCCGATATGATCGATATAGGCAATGACTTTTTCGCCCGGCATGCCGACACGGTCGGTGCGCAACGCGACATTGCCCGGCGACATGTCGATCACCTGGCAGGGGTGTTCGGTGCGGTCCTCCAGCATGAAGCGCCCGTAGATCTTGACCCGGACGCGCTGAAAGTTACGCCTTTCGGCGCGGGACGGCGCATATTCGACCGCCGCTGACCTCATGACTGCCTACACCCCTTGGCATTCCCGCATCGTGCGTGGAACTTCACGCCGAAACGCTACAGCAAATCAGGTTAACAAAGGGGAAAAGCGGGTCGCCAATACTTAAAGTCGGGCCATGGATTTGAGCCTAACGCGCGTCGCGTTTGAATGGATTCAGGCGACTCGCTTCAGGCCTTTGTTTTTATGCATGTCGCTTTCTCAAAACCGGTGGCCAGTCCGGGGCCACTTTTGAGCGCCATGCATTACTCCCCACGCCCGCCGTCGAACACGACCAAGTGGCGGATGCGTCGCGACCTACCGAGCGCCGAGATGGTCTCTGGCGCTTCGAGTTCGGTGGGAGCCAGCGAAGGAACCGGTATTTCTGGCCGATTTTTCAGGAACATCGGTTCCTTGTCGGGATCGATGACGCGAATGGCGTCGATCAGCGCGTCGGTAATCGGGTCGGCGCCCAGCCAGAACGGCTTTTCGACGGCGCTGACGACGCCGAGGCAGCGCGGGTTCTCGACGCCGCCGTCGAGGGGCAATGCAAGCAGTTCGAAGCGGTTGGAACGGCCGTTGCGGCTGAACCCCTCATAGGTGATGAGCACCACGGATTTCTGCTCGAAAACGCCATGAATGAGCCGCGACACCAGCCGCTGGTCCTTGTCGCGCCACAGCGAGGGAAGCGAAAAACCCTTGAGCTCGCGGCCATAGCCGGCGCAAAGCCTGGTGCCGGCAAGCCGGAACACGGCTTCGCCGCGCGTATCCTTTTCCAGGATGAAGGTGTCGGCCAAAAGCGCCTTGATATCGGCCGGTTCGACCTCCGAACGCTTTGGCGCAGCACGTCCATCACGCAGTCGGTTCCAATAATGGAACAGCGTGATTGATCCGTTCTGGTTCATGCTCTGCAACTCCGCGCAATCTGCCGTCTGATGGTCCCATCGGTGAACAGAAAGGGCGCCCTCCGATGACCTACATGCGTTCCGGAGCAGGATGCGTGCCAGCGTCGTTAACACTTGTTCACGGGTCGGGGACGTTAAGGTTAACAAGTGGTTTACGTTGTGCGCCGACGGCCGTCGTGGCACACAAAAACCACTCCAGAAGCGGTCGTTTCGCGACGACCAACAGCACTTCGGTCAAAAGTTTTAGGGGAGCAGGGGGCTCGACCAGCCGTTCAAGGGAAACCTTGGACGGCTTCTTTTTGATTCGCGCCCCGGTGATTCGCGGTCGAGGCGCGTTGCGGCCAGCCAACGGCAACATTTGCCAATGGCGCGCTTCGAAACGGTCGAGGATCTCGATGCCAAGCTTCCTGCCGTCGGCGAGCGATGAACGCGGCTGCCACCAGCTGGATCCCTCCAACTGATCCCTTCTCTTCTCCCTCGCTTACGGTCAGGAGATATCGTCGGGAGGGTGGGCTACCTGTCTTCCCTGGCCTAACCGCCGCTGATTGCCGTCAGGATAAAAACCTCGGTGCCGGGGGCGAGCCTGGTTTCCAGGGTTGCCCTCTCGCCATCGACGAAAACGTTCATATGGCGGCGGATGGCAGGGCGGGAATCGCACATCCGGTCGCGCATGCCGGGCCAGAGCGCGTCCAGCCCGTCGATCATTTCCTTCACAGTCGAGGCCGGCAGTTCGACCCGGCGCGGCGCGCCAGGAAACAGGTCGATGAGCACGCCCGGGAGCCGCGCGATGACATGGTGCACACTGCGGGCGGGGTTGTTCGACATTTGCCCTACTCGCCCACCACCATCGTCTCGACGGACAGAATCGTGGGCAGATGCTGAGCGATCTCCGACCAGTCTTCGCCTTCGTTGGCACTGGCAAAGAGCGAGCCGCCGCTGGTGCCGAAATAGACTCCGGCCGGCTCGAGGCTGTCGGTCGCCATAGCCTGCCGCAACACGCCCGCATAGCAGTTCTCCTGCGGCAGACCCTTGCGCTCGTCGAGTCATGTGGCGCCCGCATCCTCCGTCTTCCAGACCGCCGCCTTCGCGTCCGGTACGTAACGGCCGGCGCTGTCGCCGTTGAGCGGCAAAAGGAAGAGCGTGTCGGCGTCGCGCGGATGCGTGGCCGCAGGAAAGCCGAAGGTCGAGGGAAGGCCCTTCTCGATGCTCTGCCAGTTCTTGCCGCCATCGTCGGAGCGGTACATGCCGCAATGGTTCTGCTGGTAGAGCCGGTCGGGTTTGCCGGGCGCCATCACCAGACAGTGCACACACTGGCCGAATTCTGGATAGTTTTGTCCTTCGGGCAGAAAGTCGGCGCGGGTGCCACGGTTGCGCGGCTCCCACGTCTTGCCGCCGTCCCAGGTGTAGAACACGCCTGCGGACGAGATGCCCACCCAGATCTGCCCCTCGTCTCTGGGGTGCGTGATGATGGAATGGAGGATGAGGCCCGCGCCACCCGGGTTCCAGTCCTTGCGGCTTGGGTGATGCTGCAGGCCCTCGATGTGGTTCCAGGTGGCCCCGCCGTCGTCGGAGCGAAACAGGCCGGCCGGCTGCACGCCGGCATAGAGGCTGCCGTTGCGCCTGGCGAGGCTCCACACCGCCTTGATCGGTTCCTCGCCAGCCGCATAGGCCAAGCCCTCGCTGGAATGCGTCCAGGTCTGGCCAAGGTCGTCCGACTTCCAGACCGCCGGACCGAACCATTCGTTGCCGCCGGCGCCGTAGATCGCGCCGGTCTCGGGGTCGCCGACGACATGGTTCATCGGCCAGTGCTCGCAGAACGGACCGCGCAGCTTCCACGAGCCGCGCTTGCCATCGCTCTCGACGATGAAGGCGCCTTTTTTCGTGCCGATGAGCACGAGGATTTTTTCTGGCATTTTTTCCTCCCGATTGCGTCCCTTTCATCAAGGACGGCGGAGCGCGGGCCTGGCCGACAGGGCCAACGATTTTTTTAGTCTAAACCTGTCGAGGCCAAGGTGAGAAGATATGCCGCCTCCCTGGCTCTGCCATCGGGGACAGCGCGATTTGTGCTGTCATCACCTGACGCCGCGCTGGAGCGCGCCATGCGAGGTGTTAGAGGATTCAGGGCAGTTTCAACCGAAGCATCCTTGCTCTAAAGCTCGCGGAACGAATCCCTGGACCCAAGTGAATGAGCGAACCGATCAGTCCCACCGAGACCGAACAGACCGAGGAGGCGCCGCCGCCGCGCCGCGAGCCGGTGTTCAACCTGCCGCCGGTGGTGCTGGCGGTGATCGGCATATGTGTGGCCGTCTTCCTGCTGCAACAGTATGTGCTGACCGAAGAGCAGCAGATAACATTGCTCACCGACGGGGCCTTCATTCCCGTGCTCTACACCGGGCAATACGGCTTCGACTGGTTCCTCTTCACCCGTCCTTTCACCTATGCCTTCATGCATGGCGGCCTTGCCCACATTGCCATCAACATGGTTGCGCTGGCCGCCTTCGGTTCGCCGCTGGCCAACCGTCTCGGTTGGTTCCGGTTCGCATTGTTTTTCGCCGCCACCGGATTGGCCGCGGTGGTGCTGTTCTGGGCGGTCCATCCATTCGGTGAAGCGCCGCTGGTCGGCGCCTCCGGAGCGATATCGGGCATGATGGGTGCGGCGGCGCGTTTCGGGTTCCGTACCGACCGCTCGTCCGGCGGGGCTGCCTTTGCCGGCCCCGTGCTGCCGATCGCGATCGTGCTGCGCTTGCGCGGCGTCGTCAATTTTCTCGGCGCCTGGATGATCATCAATCTCATCACCGGCCTTTATGGGCTCGGACTCGGCGAGCCCGGCCAGATTGCCTGGGAAGCGCATATTGGCGGCCTTGTCGCCGGCTTCTTCGGATTGCGCTGGTTCGACCGGCGCTGGCAGGCGCCTGAATGGGAAATCCCCGAGGACCAGAGCACTCCCGACTAGCGCACCCCATTGGCACACTTGAAAAGCAACCGATCACGGCGCACGATGTTCACTCTTATGTGAAGCCGGTCAGGGCGGGAGCTGGCTAGCCAAGCAGGAGGAGGAGGAGGACGCCATGACGGTTAAGGCAATTCTCGAGAAAAAAGGCCATGACGTGTTCACGCTCGGGCCGAATGAAAAGCTGAGCGAAGCCATTCGAATCCTGGTCGACCACAAGATCGGTGCACTGGTCATCACCAATGGCGATCGCAAGATCGTCGGCATCCTTTCCGAGCGTGACATCGTTCGGGTGGTTGCCAAGGAAGGCGCTGCCGCACTTGATATTGCGGTGCGCTCGGCGATGACGCCGAAAGTGAAGATCTGCAACGAGAACCACACGGTCAACGAGGTAATGGAGATCATGACCCGAGGCCGGTTCCGCCATCTGCCGGTGGAAAAGGACGGGATGCTCGATGGCATCGTGTCGATCGGCGACGTGGTCAAGCGCCGCATCGAGGATGTCGAGCGCGAGGCTGCAGAGATCCGCGCCTATATCGCAACGGCCTGACCAGGCGAAGAAACCGCCGACCGGACTGCCGGCCGGCGGACTTTATCTCATCGTTTGTCGAGTTCGGAGCGGACGAGTTGCAGTCCGCGCCTTGTGATGCGGTAGGGGCCGCGTAAGTGGACATCCACTCTCCATTGGGATGGCGTCCTATAGGCGAAAGTGGCCGAAAAGGCCAGCCGACGGCTCTGTGCTTCTTTGGGTGCTTGTCTCGCGAAGCGGTTTGCACTAGCGAAGGCCGATACCCAAATTTGCGAAAATCGCAGTTTTCGCGAGACAAAAGCAGGCCACCATGACCCTCATCGATACCCGCACGCCCGACGCCAAACGTTTTATCCCCGGCGCCACCGGCGATTGGGAGATCATCATCGGCCTCGAGGTTCATGCGCAGGTGACCTCGGAAGCAAAGCTGTTTTCCGGGGCGTCGACGACTTTCGGCGCGGCGCCCAACGCCAATGTCAGCCTGGTCGACGCGGCCATGCCCGGAATGCTGCCGGTCATCAACGAGGAATGTGTCAAGCAGGCGATCCGCACCGGGCTCGGACTGAAGGCGCAGATCAACCACAAGTCGGTGTTCGACCGGAAAAACTATTTCTACCCCGACCTGCCGCAGGGCTACCAGATTTCGCAGTTCAAGCAGCCGATCATCGGCGAAGGCATGATCGTCATTTCGGTCGGCCCCGACCGGCAGGGCGAGTTCGAGGACATCGAGATCGGCATCGAGCGCCTGCACCTGGAGCAGGATGCCGGCAAGTCGATGCACGACCAGCATCCGACCATGTCCTATGTCGACCTCAACCGCTCGGGCGTTGCGCTGATGGAGATTGTCTCCAAGCCCGACATGCGCTCCGCCGACGAGGCCAAGGCGTACGTCACCAAGCTGCGCACCATTGTGCGTTATCTCGGCACTTGCGACGGCAACATGGACGAAGGCTCGATGCGCGCCGACGTCAACGTGTCGGTGCGCAAGCCGGGCGGCGAATTCGGCACGCGCTGCGAGATCAAGAACGTCAACTCGATCCGCTTCATCGGCCAGGCTATCGAGTTCGAGGCGCGTCGCCAGATCGCCATCATCGAGGACGGCGGCAAGATCGACCAGGAGACGCGGCTGTTCGACGCCGTCAAGGGCGAGACACGCTCGATGCGCACCAAGGAAGAGGCGCACGACTACCGCTATTTCCCCGATCCCGATCTTCTGCCGCTGGAATTCGACCAGGCCTATGTCGATGCACTGGCCAAGGAGTTACCGGAACTGCCCGATGACAAGAAGGCGCGGCTGATCTCCTCGCTGGGGCTGTCGACCTACGACGCATCGATCCTGGTGTCGGAAAAGCCGATCGCCGATTATTTCGAGCAGGTGGCCAGCGGCCGCGACGGCAAGCTTGCCGCCAACTGGGTTATCAACGATCTGCTCGGCCAGCTCAACAAGGCCGGCAAGGGCATTGAAAATGCTCCGGTTTCGCCAGAGCAGCTGGGTGCCGTCATCGACCTCATCAAGGAAGGCACCATCTCGGGCAAGATCGCCAAGGATCTGTTCGAGATCGTCTGGAACGAGGGCGGCGATCCGCGCCAGCTGGTCGAAAGCCGCGGCATGAAGCAGGTCACCGACACCGGCGCCATCGAGAAGGCGGTTGACGAGGTCATTGCTGCCAACCCCGACAAGGTCGAACAGGCCCGCGCCAAGCCGACCATGGCCGGCTGGTTCGTCGGCCAGGTGATGAAAGCAACCGGCGGCAAGGCCAACCCTCAGGCGGTCAACGACCTGGTCAAGGCCAAGCTCGGCATCGAATAGCGCGATGTTCGTCCGCACCGCCAGCGAGCGCGACCTTGCCGCCATCCGCGCGCTGCTGGTCGAAACCTGGCATGCAACCTACGACGCCATCTATGGCGCCAAGCGGGTGACCGAAATCACCGAGGACTGGCATTCGATCGCTTGGCTCAAGGCGCGGCTGACGAGGCCGAATTCCGAGTTCCTGATAGCCGATGACGGCAAGCGCATCGGCGGCATGGCTTTCGCCGCCGCTACCACGGATCCAAAGATCGTGCTGTTGAACCAGCTCTATGTGCTGCCCGCCTGCCAGCGGCAAGGCATTGGCCAGGCCTTGCTGGACGAGGTCGAGGCCAGCTTTCCCGAGGCAAACACCTTGCGCGTCGAGGTGGAAGAGGCCAACACGCCGGCCATTGCTTTCTACCGTTCGAAGGGATTTTTGCCGGCCGGCAGCACCGCCGATTGCGGCGGCGGTTCGGGCTTGCCGACGCTGATCTTCGAGAAGACTATCGGCTAGCGTCACCGGATGCTGTACCGGCCGGGCGCAAGAAATCAGATCGCGTGCAGCGGTGGTGTCAATTCGCGCATCAGGAGCGCCAGCTCACGTTGGTCGCCGGTGGCGGTCTTGTCGAAGATCGTCGCCAGTTGTGATTTGACGGTGCCGTCCGAGACGCCGCTGGCAGCCGCGATTTCACGCCGTGTCAATCCGGCGGCGACATGGCCGGCGACGCGCTTTTCCGCCGCGGTCAGACCGAACAGTGCCGCGATCGCCTCCAGTGCCGGCACCGGTGCGGCGCCGGCGGCGGCAATGAAGATGGCGGCGGCGGCGCGTTGCGACATGCGGGTCGAAATGTCGCGTCGCGCCAGCGGCATGACATGCGCCACCGCCGGAGCCATGGCCCTCGCCAGGGGAATGTTGATGCCGGAAGGTCCGAGCGCGAATTCGTTTCGCGTGCCGAGCTGGACGGCGCGGCCGATCGCTGTGTTGGCATTGGCATAGGTGAAGGAGAGCTGGCCGCGAACCGAGGACACTGAGGTGTTTTGCGCGAGCAGCGCTTCGGCTGCCGGATTGGCGAAAATGATCTGCATATCGTCGGCGACGATCAGCACCGGATGGTCGAGGCCCTCGATGATCGAGCGAAAGATGTCAGCCTTGCGCCGCTCGGCCTCGAACAGGTCGCCGATGGTCACCGCACGCCGGACGTGAGGTGCGAGCGTGGAAATCAGATCGATATCCCTGGCTGAAATCTGCGGCCTATCCTTGTCGGTCACCACCATCAGCGTGCCGGTGCGGGTCGGCTGCTTCATGAGCGCCACCCAGAAGAAATCGTCCAGACGGTTGGGTTCCACCCACTCGCGCACTATGCGGCTTTCGATCCAGTTCTGCCGCGCATCGGGGCCTTGCAGTGCGTAGACGCTATCGACGGTGAACGGCACGTCGATGTCCATCTTCGGCAGCGCCTTGAAGAAGGGCACCTCGCAGGCGTAGTCGCGCTGCAGCGGCTCGAGCAGGGCCGGATCGCCGCAAGACGTTGAGAACCGTGCCGAATTGCTTGATGTGTCGACGACCGCCAGCATGGCAAGCCGGCCGATCGCCAATTTGCAGATTGATTCAAGGGTCGACTGCCAACGGTCGACATCGGCAATCGAATCATAGATCGCCTCGACGATCTGGGGCAGAGCGCGACCGTTGATGTTGGGCCTGGATAGACATAGAGCCTCGTTTACATCGCAGCGTAGTGGCAGGTCACGCATTATCTGCCTGAGGTCTCACACAGCATTGCCGGGTACGCCACGTCTGTGAAACGTCTCACAGCGGCGTTTTGGTGTGTGATCGCTATCAGACCAGCCGATATGACCCTGAAGGGCCGTTGTCTACGGGCACTCGCGCCAAGCTGCGATACAAATCAAAGTGAAGGGATTTGGAATTTTTCAGGGAATAAATGAGGAAACTTCCACATTATCGATCAACCTGGTCCTGCCAAGCCAGGCCGCAGCCAGAAGGCGGCCGTCGCTGGCACGCCGCCAGGGGGCAAGGGTCAGGCTCTCGCGCGCGGCGACATAGTCGACGCGGTCGAAGCCTGCCTCGAGAAGCGCGGCGGCAGCCTTGGCGGTCACGCTGCTTTCGTCTGTGCCGGCCGCAAGCGCCGCCGCTGCCTGGCGCAGGATGACATTGAGCTGCCGTGCGACACCGAGTTCGGCGGCGCCGAGATAGGCATTTCGCGACGACATTGCGAGGCCGTGCCCGTCGCGCACCGTTGGCGCGCCGACAATGTCCACCGGCAGGTCGAGATCGCGGCAGAGTTTTCGCACAACGCAAAGCTGCTGGTAGTCCTTTTCGCCGAAGATGGCGCGATCGGGCAGGGCTTGCAGAAAAAGCTTCGCCACAACCGTGGCGACGCCCTGGAAGAAGGTCGGCCTGAAATCCGATTCCAGGCCAGCAGACGGGCCGCCAACCGAAATCTTCGTCGCAAAGCCAGTCGGGTACATCTCGGAAACCGTAGGCGTGAAGGCAAGATGGGCGCCGGCCTCGGCCAGCCGGTCGAGGTCACGCGCCATCTGGCGCGGATATTTGTCCAGGTCTTCGGTGGGGGCGAATTGAGCCGGATTGACGAAGATCGAGACGATGCAGCGATCGGCCGTCGAAAGCGCGGCCCTGACCAGCGAGATATGGCCGTCATGCAGCGCGCCCATGGTCGGCACCATGGCAACGCTGAGGCCGTGGAGCCGCCAGTCGCGGATTTGCGCGCGAAGGGCAACCACGGTATCGACGACGACAGGCTGGCTCATACGTTGTCCTTGTCGCTGCTGGCTGAAAAGACGTGGCTTGGTCCGGGGAAGGTTCGGCTGCGTACCTCTGCCGCGTAACGCTTGGCGGCGTTGGCAACCACGCTGCGCAAATCGGCATATTCCTTGACGAATTTCGGCACCCGGTCGACGGTCAGGCCGATCATGTCGTCGATGACCAGGATCTGGCCGTCGCACTGGCCACTGGCGCCGATGCCGATGGTCGGAATGGCGATGCGCCGGGTCAGGTCGGCGGCAACGCTCTCGATGGTGCCTTCGATGACCAGCGAAAACGCGCCGGCCTTCTCGACCGCATCGGCGTCGCGAATAAGGGTGGCTACATTCTCCGGCGTGCGGCCCTTGATCTTGTAGCCGCCGTCCTTTTCCACCGATTGCGGCTGCAGGCCGACATGACCCATCACCGGAATGCCGGCAGCGACGATTGCCGCGATCTGGCCGGCGACGTCAACGCCGCCCTCCAGCTTCACCGCCTGGCAGCCGGTTTCCCCGACGATGCGGCGCGCAGAGGCGACGGCTTGCGCGGCTGAATTCTCATAGCTGCCGGCGGGCATGTCGACCACCACGCAGGCCTTCGCCGAGCCGCGCGTCACAGCCTGGCCATGGGAGATCATCATCTCCAGCGAAGCGCTGAGCGTGGTCTTGTGGCCGTGCAGAACCATGGCAACGCTGTCGCCGACCAGAAGAAGATCGACATGATCGTCGAGCAGGCGGGCGATGGGATAGGTGTAAGCGGTCAGGCAGACGATCGGCACGCCGCCCTTGCGGGCGCGAATCGTCTCCGCACTGATCCTGGTGACAGCTGGGGCCATTCCTCACCTCCCGCAGCCGGCGTTGACCAGCGCCGGCTGCGCAGAGCTTTAGGAACACACAGCCGGCTTGGCAAGCTCCTGTTCGCAGTTGCGAAATGGATCGGCCAATGACAGAGCCTTTCGGCATGCCGTCAGTGCCGCAGGCACCCGCAAAACCCTTGCCTTCGCGAAGGCCTGACGCCATAAGCAGGAGGCAGGCACCGCCGCGCGCCCCGCGAGGATTTGAATGAAAACTTTCCTTCTGCAGTTTTTCACCTGGTGGAACCGCCAGACGCTGGGAACGCGTTTCCACACCTGGCGCCACGGCAGCAAGGTCGGCCAGGACGCTGCCGGCAATGTCTACTACGAAGGTGGCGTCGATTCGGAAGGCCGCACCCGCCGCTGGGTCATCTACGCCAATTATTCGGAAGCCTCGGCGATTCCGCCAGGCTGGCACGGCTGGATGCATCACCGCGTCGATGTCGCGCCGCCGAGCGACGACTATCGCCCGCGTGAATGGGAAAAGGCACACGAACCGAACCTCACGGGCACGCCGGCGGCCTATCGCCCGAAGGGCTCCGTGCTCACCAATCAGCACCGTCCGCAAGTGACGGGCGACTATGATGCGTGGACGCCTGGTTCTTGATCGCCGGCCGGTCTTTTGTCGCCACAATTGGCGTTTAGCTGCTTGCTGATATGACAACGGCGAATAGCCTTGGGCGTGACAGAATCACCCGGGCCCAAACCACCGGTATCTCCGCATGAATATTTTCAGCCTGACATCGATGGCCGGACTGACGGCAGTTGCCGCTGTTGCCATGTGCCCGACCGCGTTTGCGGAAGCCCAGGCGCCTGCCGCGGCACCCGCAATCTCCGATCGCATCACCAACCCGGTCGCCGAATTTGCCGGCATCGACAAGATCACCGGCCGCATCATCACCTTCGATGTCTATATCGACGAAACCGTGCAGTTCGGCGCTTTGCAGGTGACGCCGCGCATCTGCTATTCGCGGCCGGAAAACGAGGAGCCGAAGACCGATTCCTTCGTCGAGGTCGACGAGATCACGCTCGACCGCAAGATCCGCCGCATCTTCACCGGCTGGATGTTTGCCGAAAGTCCCGGCCTCAACGCCGTCGAGCACGCCGTCTATGACGTGTGGCTGAAGGGATGCAAGCAGAAGTCGGACGTGCCGCCACCTGACGCGGCCAAGGCCGAGACGCCCAAGGTCGATACGTCAAAGCCGAAGCCCGCCGCTGCTCCGGCCGTGGAACAGCCAGACCCCACGGAGCCTGACGCGACCGACACCAACTGATCCTCCGGAACCGTCGTGGCCACCATGCGTTGGGCCATGGATGACCGCGCATTTATGCGCTTGGAGGATTTCCAGATGTCAGACAGCAAGCGGATTACCGCCAGCAAGAAAGACCTGCTCGACCTCGAAAAGGGGTTCTGGACGGGTGACTCGGCCTACTACGCGGCCAATGCCGACACGGAATGCCTGGTGGCGTTTCCTGAGATGGCAAAGGCGATGGACAATGCCGATCTCGCCAAGACCGCGACCAAGCCCAACCGCTGGCGCGATCTACAGATTGACCTCAAGGGCATCATCGAGCCCGGCAGCGACATTATCATGCTGACTTATGAGGCTCATGCCGTCAGGGAAAACGGCGAGCCCTACGCGGCGCTGGTCAGCACCGGCTACGTCCACCGCGTCACCGGATGGAAGATGATGTTCCATTCGCAGACGCCAATGGAGGCTGCTGCGAAAGGCTAATGGCCTCGGTCAGGGATAAAAAACCGCTTCGCCCTTCAGCGCGTCGGCCAGCATCTTCTCGTATTTGCCACGCGGCACGTCGACCGCGCCGAAGCGCTTGAGGTGTTCGGTGGTGAATTGTGTGTCGAGCAACGCGAAGCCGCGCGCCTTCAGCCGCTCGACGAGATAATAGAGGCAGGTCTTGGACGCATCGGTCTCCCGGGCGAACATGCTTTCGCCGAAGAACACCCGGCCGAGCGAGACCCCATAGAGGCCGCCGACCAGCCGTTCCTCGCGCCATGCTTCGACCGAGTGGCAGTGCCCGAGACGGTGCAGTTCGATATAGGCTTCGCGGATCGGCGCGTTGATCCAGGTCGAGCGGCGCTCCTCGCGCTTTTCGGCGCAGCCATCGATCGTCGCCTCGAAATCGAAGTCGAAGCGGATGTCGAACGGGTGCTTGCGGATCGTCTTCTTCAGGCTCTTCGGCGTGTGGAAGCCGTCGAGCGGGATGATGCCGCGCGTCTCCGGCCGCACCCAGAACACCTCGGGATCCGAAGCGCTCTCGGCCATCGGGAACACGCCCGAGGCATAGGCCTTGAGCAGAAGGTCGGTCGGAATGCGATAGCCGGGCGCGTAGGGGCGGGTCATCGCGGCCTCATAGCGGTAATTGGGCGCTATTCCTCTTTGGCCAGATACTGTTCCAGCCAGTGGATGTCGTAGTCGCCATTGGCGATGTCGGCATTGCCGACGAGGTCGCGAAACAGCGGCAGCGTGGTCTTGATGCCGTCGACGACGAACTCGTCGAGCGCCCGGCGCAGCCGCATCATGCATTCGACGCGGTTGCGCCCGTGCACGATCAGCTTGCCGATCAGGCTGTCGTAATAGGGCGGGATCTTATAGCCGGAATAGACACCGGAATCGACCCGGATGCCGAGGCCGCCGGGCGTGTGGAAATGGGTGATCGTGCCGGGCGACGGCGTGAAGGTGCGCGGATCCTCGGCATTGATGCGGCATTCGATGGCGTGGCCGTTGAACTTGATGTCCTCTTGGCGCACCGAAAGTCCGCCACCGGAAGCGACGCGGATCTGCTCATGCACGAGATCGATGCCGGTGATCGCTTCGGTCACCGGATGCTCGACCTGCAGACGCGTGTTCATCTCGATGAAGTAGAATTCGCCGTTCTCATAGAGGAACTCGATCGTGCCGGCGCCGGAATAGCCAAGATCGGCAATGGCCTTGGCACAGATGCCGCCGATGCGGGCGCGCTCCTCGGCGTTGAGAGCCGGCGAGGGCGCCTCTTCCCAGACTTTTTGATGACGGCGTTGCAGCGAACAGTCACGTTCGCCGAAATGCACGCCGCGGCCGGCGCCGTCGCCGAACACCTGCACCTCGATGTGGCGCGGCTTTTCCAGGTATTTCTCGATGTAGACGGCATCGTCGCCGAAGGCCGCACCGGCTTCCGTGCTCGCTGTCTGCAAGGCGATCTCAAGGTCAGCCTCGGTAAGAGCGACCTTCATACCGCGCCCGCCACCGCCCGCCGACGCCTTGATGATCACGGGATAGCCGATCTCGGCGGCAATGCGCCTGGCTTCCTTTTGATCGGTGACGGCGCCGTCGGAGCCCGGCACCACCGGAATGCCGAGGCGCTTTGCCGTGCGCTTGGCCTCGATCTTGTCGCCCATGATGCGGATATGGTCGCCCGACGGGCCGATGAAGGTGATGTTGTGGGCGGCCAGGATGTCGGCGAACTTGGCGTTCTCCGACAGGAAGCCGTAGCCCGGATGCACGGCGTCGGCGCCGGTGATTTCGCAGGCGGCAACGATCTGATGGATGTTGAGGTAGCTGTCGCGCGATGGCGGCGGGCCGATGCACACGCTCTCGTCGGCGAGCCTGACATGCATGGCGTCAGCGTCGGCGGTCGAATGCACCACCACGGTCTGGATACCGAGTTCCTTGCAGGCGCGCAGCACCCGAAGCGCGATTTCGCCGCGATTGGCGATGAGGATCTTCTGGAACATCCGGCCCGCTCTACTCGATCACGACGAGCGGCATGCCGTATTCGACCGGCTGGCCGTCCTCGAACAGGATCGCCGTCACCGTGCCGGGGCGCGGCGAAGGAATCTGGTTCATCGTCTTCATCGCCTCGATGATCAGCAGTGTCTGGCCTTCCTTGACCGTCTGGCCGACTTCGATGAACGCCTTGGCGTCGGGCGAGGGGGCAAGATAGGCAGTACCGACCATCGGCGAGGGGACCGCGTTCTTGGACGGATCGGCCGCCGCGGGTGCGGCAGCTGCGCTCGCCGCGGGCTGCGCTGCCGGCGCATAGCCTGCTTGAGGTGCCGCAATGGCGTGGACGGCGGGCGCCTGGCGCGATACGCGCACCTTCAGGTCGCCGAGCTCGACCTCGATCTCGGTGAGGTTGGTGTCGTTCAGTATGCCCGCCAGATCGCGGATCAGTTGCTGGTCAACACCGGTCTTCTTTATCGACATTTTCGAGCCTTCTGTTTGTGGGCCGGTCATAGGCGTGCCGCCAGCGCCTGCAGCGCCAGCAAGTAGCCAAGCGGCCCGAACCCGCAGATCATGCCGACAGCAACCGGCGCAACCATGGAGACGTGGCGGAATGGTTCCCGCGCGTGGATGTTGGAGAGGTGAACTTCGGCGACGGGCAGCGGCGCGATAGCGCGGATGGCGTCGTGAATGGCGATCGAGGTGTGGCTGTAGGCCCCCGGATTGATGACGATGCCGGCAGCCTTGTCGCCGGCCTCCTGGATCCAGTCGACGAGGTCGCCTTCATGGTTCGACTGGCGAAAATCGATCTCGAGGCCAAGTGCGGCCCCCGCCTGCTTGCAGTCGTCGGCGATCGCGGCAAGCGTCTTGCCGCCATAGATGCCGGGCTCGCGCTTGCCGAGCGCGTTCAGGTTGGGACCGTTCAGGACGAAAATCGTTTTCAAAAATGCCGACCTTTTCCGGCGCCAGCCTCAAGCCGGCGCGCAGGGCCTTCTATAATGGGCATAGCCGCCCGCGGAAAGAGCACAAGTGCGATCTTTCACTGTCCACAACAGGCGGAAATCTGCCCGTGAGAAATAGGCTCCCGCGCAAGATCAGAGCGCGGCTTTCGCCGCCTCGATCTTTTCGGCCAGCACTTCCTGGCCGAGCGCGCCGAACACCACTTCGTTGCCGACCACGTAGGACGGCGTTCCGGTGATGGCCAGCTTGTTGGCGAGGTCGTAGGTCTTGGTAAACGCCTCGGTGATGGTCGGGTCCTTCATCTTCTCGCGCAATGTCGCCTCGTCGGCGCCGAGCGACAGCGCCACTTTGATGGCGGCCGCCTCTGTGGCGCGCCCCTGGCCGCCGAGCAGCGCATTGTGGAACTCGCCGTACTTCTCCGGCATCATCAAATGGAAGGCCATCGAAACGACGCTGGCCTTCTGCGAATCCGGACCGAGGATCGGGAATTCCTTGAGGACGAAGCGCAGGTCCGGATCGGCTTTCGTCAAGGCTCGCATGTCCTCAATGGCGCGTTTGCAGAAGCCGCAATTGTAGTCGTAGAACTCGACAATGGTGACCTTGCCCTTCGGGTTGCCGACGACGCCGTCGAAGGTGGAGTTGAAGATCTGTTCCTTGGCGTCCTTGATGACGCCGAGGGCGGCGATCCGCTGTTCTTCCTTCTGCTTGGCCTCGAGCGCGTCCTGCACTTCGAGCAGAACCTCAGGGTTCTTCAGCAGATAGTCGCGGATGATGCCCTCGACCTCGGCGCGGTCGATCTTGGTGTCCGAGGACGCTACCTGCACGATCTGCGCCGTATCGGCCTTGGCGGCCTGCGGACTGCCGGCGACGAACCCGAAAGCCAGCATGGCAAGAGCAGCCGCCACTCCCGTCGTGCCGAGCAATATTGCCTTGTTCATCGTCTCATCCTCTTGCCGGTTCTGGTCTATTCTAGTCGCTACGGGCGACCGGAAGGTTCACTTCTTGAGTTTGCCTGAAGGGTTGTAGTTTATGATGTCCTGCGCCCGAATCCAGCCGGGTTCGCCTCGCTTCAAGTCCTTTTGCGCGCGCATGGCGAAGATTTTCGCATTCTTGTAGTCGCCGGAATAGAAGTGGCCCTCGGCGGTGGCGAGCTCCGCCGAAGGGATGTTGCCGAGTTCGCCATAGGCCTGGGCCAGATAGCGGTATCCATCGGTGTTTTCCTTGTCGCGCCCGAGGCCGTTGTTGATCTGCACCACGGCCTTCTTCAGCGAATCGGGCGTACCGATCGCCATCAATGCCTGACCGAGCGAAACCGGCAGCAGGCCCGACCTCACCGGATCGAGGCTGACCGCCTTGGCATAGGCGTCCGCTGCGTCCTTCGGCTTGTTGGCCTTCATCAGGATGTCGCCGCGCAATTCCTGGAAGTAGGGGTTCTTCGGCTGTTCCTTGATCAATGCGTTGGTCTTGGTCAGCGCCGCACCCAGATTGCCGTAGAGGTAGGCCATCTGTGCTTCGCCATAGCGCGATGCGAGGCTGCCCGGGGCCTTGCGGATCAGCCGCATCGCGGCGGCCTGACCGCCCATATAGGCGGCGATCTTGATGCGCATCATGTCGTGCCGCTGCTGCAGTGCCGGCGGATCGACCTTGTCGACATTGGGGCTCTGCTTGACCAGCACTTCGAGATTGGCGATGCGCTCCTGCGGCATGGGATGGCTGATGCGATAAGGATCGACCTGCGTGCCGGACAGGGACAGCGCGTTCTGGAAGCGGGCGAAGGTCTTCAGCATGCCCATGCCGGACTGGCCGGTGGCATTGAGATAGGTGATGGCCGAGCGGTCGGCGGTCGACTCTTCGGTGCGCTGGTAGGCGAGGATGCTGCGCTGCGCCATCTCGCCGCCGCCGGCGGCGACGCCCATGCCGGCGCCGGCAAGGCCGCGGCTGTTGGTGGTGGCGCCGGCAACGATGGCGCCGGCGCCAAGCAGGGTGGCGATGATGGCCATCGTCTTGGCGCGCTCGAGCTGGTCACGCAATTTCTGCTGGTGGCCGCCGGCGATGTGGCCGGCTTCGTGGGCGATGACGCCGATAATCTCGTTGGGCGTTTCGGCCTGCATCAGCGCGCCGGTGTTGATGAACAGCCGGCGCCCGGTGACGAAGGCGTTGAAGCTCTGATCGTTGACCAGAACGATATCGACGCCGTCATTGGCGAGACCAGCCGCCTTGAAGATCGGCCGTGCATAGTCGCGCACCAGCGCCTCGATCTCTGCATCGCGCACCACCGGCACGGCCTGCGCAAACGCCGTCGCCGAGCCGGAGATCGCAACGGCGGCGGCAAGCAAAAGCGTCGCGAAGCCGCGCGCAGTCTTCCCGATGGAAGATTTGGAAATCGTCGATTTGGGTCGGCTCAGCATGAGGTCCACTGGTAAACGAGCGGGCGAACGATGAAAAGAGTCGGCACCGAAACTAGGTGAACTTGTGATCCTCACATCAATCGGGCATTTGTGCGGCGCTGCCGGGCGGGTTGTTGGCCTGGAGCGGCGGGTTTGGGCGGAAAGAGTGAGGTCAAATGGTTGTTTCGCTGTCGCGCCGCGGTGAAGTCGAGCCGTTTCACGCCATGGACATTCTGGCTGAGGCCAACCGGCTGAAGGCGACAGGCGTGTCTGTCGTGTCCATGGCCGTCGGCCAGCCATCCGACCCGGCTCCGGTGAGGGTCAGGGAGGCCGCCGCGAATGCGCTGAAGATCGGCCGCATCGGCTATACCGACACGCTCGGCCTGGCGGATCTGCGCAAGGCGATCGCCGCGCATTATGGCGACCATTACGGGATCGATGTCGCGCCGAACCGCATCGCCGTGACGACGGGATCGTCGGCCGCTTTCAATCTGGCCTTCCTGGCGATGTTCGACCCGGGCGACCGCGTCGCTATCGCAGCACCCGGCTATCCCGCCTATCGCAACATCATGGCCGCGCTCGGCATCGAGATCGTCGAGATCGAGCTCGGCAGCGACGCCTACCTGCATGCCGAGCATTTGAAATCCGCACATCGCGAGAAACCGTTGAAGGGCGTGCTGTTTGCGAGCCCGGCCAATCCGACCGGCGCGGTCATTCCCGCCGACGAGCTGTCGGCGCTGGTGGCGATAGCCGAGGAACTTGGCATCGCGGTGATATCGGACGAAATCTATCACCGGCTGGCCTATGCCGCGCCGGACACCACGGCGCTGGCCTACGGCTCGGGCGTGACGGTGATCAATTCCTTCTCGAAATACTATTGCATGACCGGCTGGCGCATCGGCTGGATGGTGCTGCCGGAAGCCCTGGTGCGGCCAATCGAGCGCATTGCCCAGAGCCTCTACATCTCGCCGCCGGAACTGTCGCAGATCGCGGCGATCGAAGCCTTCAAGGCGACGGACGAGCTGGAAGCGGTGAAGGCGCGCTATGCCTGGAATCGCGAGCTCCTGATGCAGCGCCTGCCGGAGCTCGGATTTCCTCTGGCGGCACCCATGGACGGCGCCTTCTACGCCTTTTGCGATGTAACCCGGCATACCAATGACAGCATGGCCTTTGCGCGCAAAATGCTGGCCGAGGCGCATGTGGCGGCGACGCCCGGCCGTGATTTCGATCCGCTGGCCGGACACCGCACGATGCGCTTTTCCTATGCCGGCAGCCATGACGACATGGTCGAGGCGATGGCGCGCATCGAGCGCTGGCTGAAATAGCGGGGACGAGCATGCCGGAACTCGAACAGGCACTGGCCGACGTCGCCACTGAGATGGCCGAGCGAACCGATCGCGGTGACGTCGCCACCTACATTCCGCAGCTCGGCAAGGTCGACCCGAAGAAATTCGGCATTGCCGCCGTCACCAATGACGGTCGCGTGCTTGTCGCCGGCGACGCCGACCAGGCGTTCTCGATCCAGAGCATTTCTAAGGTGTCTACCCTCACGCTGGCGCTCGGCAATGTCGGCGACGCGCTGTGGAAGCGGGTCGGGCGCGAGCCGTCGGGAAATCCGTTCAACTCGATCGTCCAGCTCGAGCATGAGAACGGCATTCCGCGTAATCCGTTCATCAATGCCGGCGCCATCGTCGTCTCCGACATCCTGCTCGCCGGCCACCAGCCGCGCGAGGCGATCGGCGAAATCCTGCGCTTCATCCAGTTCCTCGCCGATGACGAGACGATCATCATCGACCGGGAGGTCGCGGCCTCCGAACGGGCCACCGGCTATCGCAACTTTGCGCTTGCCAACTATATGAAATCCTTCGGTAATCTCAACCACGCGCCGGAGCTGGCGCTGGGCGTCTACTTCCACCATTGCGCCATCGCCATGAGCTGCCGGCAGCTGGCGCTGGCCGGTCGCTTCCTCGCCAATGGCGGCAAGAATCCCGCGACCGGGTATCAGGTGGTGTCGGCCGAGCGCGCACGCCGCATCGGCGCCATGATGCTGACCTGCGGCCATTATGACGGCTCCGGCGACTTTGCGTTTCGCGTCGGCATTCCCGGCAAGAGCGGCGTCGGCGGCGGTATATTGGGGATCGTGCCGGGCGTCGCCTCGCTCGCCGTGTGGTCGCCAGGCTTGAACGCCAACGGCAATTCAAAGCTGGGGTCGATCGCCTTGGAAAAACTGGCCAGGATGATGAACTGGTCGATCTTCGCTCCCTGACGGCTTCGGCCATTCCCCAGATACGAAAATCCCGCGCTGTCTTTCGAACGGCGCGGGATTTTTATTATTCAGGCAATCAGTTCAACTGACTGAAAAGCTTAGAAAAAGCCCTTCCGCTGCCACCAGCCGGCACGCTTCGGTTTTTCCTCGGCCTTGGCCTCGTCGGCAACGCTGGAGGAAACCACGGGCACCACCGGCGTATCCGCCGCCACCGCTTTGCGCCGTGAGGGACGGGCAGGCGCTTCCTCCTTGGCGGCCGGCGCGGGCGCAGGCGCCGCCGCTTCGGCCGGTGCAGCGTCCTCGACAGGTGTGGCGGGTGCTTCGGCTGCCGCCTCTGCGGCGGCCTCGGCCAGGGCCTTCTTCGACCTCGACGGACGCTTCTTCTTCGGCTTTTCGGCGACCGGTTCGTCGTCGTTCGCTGCTGCAGGAGCCGCGGCTTCTTCAACCGCTACCGCCGCGACAGGCTCGCTGACAGTCGCATCGGAGGCATCGGCCACCGAAACCTCAGCGGTTTCGCCGGCTTCGGTCTCCGTGCCGCCTTCACCGTCTTCACGGCGATTGCGCTTGCCGCCACGCTTGCCGCGCCGGCGCTTCTTGCCCTGGGCGTCGTCCGATGCTTCCACCGTTTCGACGGCGCCGACTGGGGCTTCGTCCTGCGGGGCCGCATCGTCTTCGCCTGGTTCAGAGGCAAAGTCGTCGCTTGCTGCCGAGGCCGAAGCACCTTCGGCCGCATGGCCAGGCTCGCGCTCGCCGTGCTCGCGGTCGCGATCCTTGCCGCCACGCCGCCTGCGGCGCTTGCGACGCTTGCGATCGCGGCCTTCGCCGTCCTCGGCCGATCTCGGCTGCTGCTGCGACTGCGGCTGCGCCGGGCGCGGCTGCTCGGCCTGCACCACAACCTCGTCGTCTTCCTCCTCGATGACGATCTCATCCTCGGGTTCTTCCGGCTCGACATAGGCCGGGAAGCTGCGCGCCTCGACAAAGCCTTCGGGCTTTTCGGCAATGGCGCCGCGGAAGATCGCATAGTGCTGCACACCGACCGTGTCATCGGCCTCGATGGTGATGGTCAGGCCGAAGCGACCTTCGAGTTCCACCAGCGTGCCGCGCTTGTGGTTGAGCACATAGAGCGCGGTTGCCGCCGGCGTCCGCACGGTGATGTGGCTACGCGAATCCTTGAGCAGGAATTCCTCGATCGCCCGCACCACCATCAGCGCCACCGACGAGTCGGAGCGCACATGGCCGGTGCCGCCGCAATGCGGGCAGGGCTTCATGGTCGATTCCAGCACGCTGGCGCGGATGCGCTGGCGCGACATCTCCATCAGGCCGAAATGCGAAATGCGGCCGACCTGGATACGGGCACGATCGTTCTTGAGGTGATCCTTCAGCCGCTTTTCGACGGAGCGGTTGTTGCGGTTCTCCTCCATGTCGATGAAGTCGATGACGATCAGGCCGGCGAGATCGCGCAGCCTCAACTGCCGGGCGACTTCTTCCGCCGCTTCAAGGTTGGTGTGAAGCGCGGTGTCCTCGATCGAGTGCTCCTTGGTGGAGCGGCCCGAATTGACGTCGATGGCGACCAGCGCTTCGGTCTGGTTGATGATGATGTAGCCGCCGCTCTTCAGCGTCACCTGCGGCTGCAGCATGCGGTCGAGCTGCGCCTCGATGCCGTTGCGCACGAAGATCGGCGTCGTGTCGCGGAACGGCTGAACCACCTTGGCGTGGCTCGGCATCAGCATGCGCATGAAGTCCTTGGCTTCGCGATAGCCTTCCTCGCCGGAGACAAGGATCTCGTCGATATCCTTGTTGTAGAGGTCGCGCACCGAGCGCTTGATCAGGCTGCCTTCCTCATAAACGAGCGCGGGAGCGGTGGATTGCAGCGTCAGATTGCGGACGTTTTCCCAAAGCCGCATCAGATATTCGTAGTCGCGCTTGATCTCTGCCTTGGTGCGGCTTTCGCCGGCGGTGCGCAGGATGACGCCCATGCCCTGCGGCACTTCGAGATCGGCAACGACCTCCTTGAGGCGCTTGCGGTCGACCGCGCTGGTGATTTTGCGCGAAATGCCGCCGCCGCGCGCCGTGTTCGGCATCAGCACCGAATAGCGGCCGGCAAGCGACAGATAGGTGGTGAGAGCCGCGCCCTTGTTGCCGCGCTCTTCCTTAACCACCTGCACCAAAAGGATCTGGCGGCGCTTGATGACTTCCTGGATCTTGTACTGGCGGCGCACCGGCTTGCGGCGGTTGCGCACCTCTTCCAGCGCATCCTCGGCACCGACCGATTCAATCTCGTGGTCGTCGGGATGCGAGGACTGCACCTCTTCCAGCATGCCGCGATCATTGTCGGAGGATGTGGCTTCGCCGCTGTGATCGGCTGATGCGGTTTCGCCGCTTGCCTCGTCGCCGGCCCCAGCCTGCGGGACGGCTTCGGAGATCACATCCGCTTCGACGCTTGCCGCGATCGATGTCGGGCCGCCTTCTGACGGTTCGGTCCCAGATGTCTCGGTATCGGACGTTTCGCTGTCGCTATGCCCGGCGTGATCGTCATGCCCGGCGGTATCAGCCGCGGCATGCTCGGAAGCTGGCCCTTCGGCAACGGCATCGCTGCCGGCATCGCCATGTTCGCCACTTTCATCATCCGTGCCTGCATCGCGCTTGTGTTCGCCACGCTCGCGGCCTTTGCCGCCGCGCCGGCGGCCGCGCCGGCCGCGATCGCGGCTCTGGCGGTCGTCGCCGTCATTGTCCTCGTTCTCCTCGTCCTCGGCTTCCTGCGCTTCGGCGCGCAGCAGCGCCTGTCGATCGGCGACCGGGATCTGGTAGTAGTCGGGGTGTATTTCACTGAAGGCGAGGAAACCATGACGGTTGCCGCCATATTCGACAAAGGCTGCCTGAAGGGACGGTTCGACGCGCGTTACGCGAGCGAGATAGATGTTTCCTTTGAGCTGCTTCTTGTCCTGGGATTCAAAGTCGAATTCTTCGATACGGTTACCGCGGATAACGACAACGCGTGTTTCCTCCGGGTGGGAGGCGTCTATCAGCATTTTGTTGGGCATTATTACGTTTCCTCCCGGCAGCCGTCAGCCGCAGCTTGCGAGGCAAAGCCCGCTGCTGCGTGTCTGGGATGTGGGTGCCGGATGTCTGAATGTCCGCGGGACGCCGCTTGAGCGCCATGGCGGTGCCGCCCGCAGCCATAATGGCGCGGTTTGATGCGGACCTTTCCATGATTGCGCTTGAAGCCATCGTCACCAGCAGAACCTTTTGAACCAAAGCCCGGAAGTACCGGACCAGCTTGTTTGCTCATACAGAGCCGGCACGGGAACAAACCCGGCCGTTTTCCTCACGCAGGCGATTCCCCCGCCACGGGCGCACACCTGCGAAATTCGTCGCGATCACCTGAAGCCTTTTCGCTGGAAGCGAAAGGAGCCGCCTTTCATCTGACCTGTAGCGGGAAGCTGCGGGAGAAGCGGTTCCAGGATTGCAGTGATCCACCATCGCTTTTATGATTTGACGGGGTGGAAGGCAACCCCGATTTCGGATGCCGGCAAAAAGCAGTGCCGTAACGGAAGCACAGGCCCTAATCCTCAATGAAAAGGCTTGGTTAACCTTCTCTGGATACCAATCGTTAATCGAGTCTGCGGCCTGACCGGCATTTCGACCAACCACGCGGGCGCAAGGCGCCAAACCGGGAGCGACTGCAAAGAGATGGGACTGGCGGGCACCACAGACAAGGGCCATGGCCGTGCAGGCCTTTTGCTGCGCGCTGCGTGTGTGCTTTTGCTGCTGGCGCTTTGCTTCGCCTTTGCGCCGGTTTCACGCGCCGCCGATGCGCCGCTCGGCGCCACCGCCTACAAGATGGCGGGCGACGCCACCAAGATGCGCATCGTCATCGATTTCGACCGCGAGCCTGATATCAAATGGTTCCTGCTGCGCGGCCCCAACCGGCTGGTCATCGACCTGCCGCGCACACGATTCGCCATCAGCGCGAAGGACGCCAAGGCGCGCGGCCTGGTCAAGGCGGTACGTTATGGCGATCAGGGCGAGGGATCGCGGCTGATCCTGACCGGCAAGGGGCCGTTCTCGGTCGACAAGCTGGATGTGCTCAAGAACGATGACGGCAACGGCTACCGCATCGCTATCGACATGTCGGCGGCTTCCGACCGCGAGTTCGATGAAGCGCTTGCCAACCAGGCGCTGACCACAGGCTCGACCGTCTCCACCGACAAGGGCGCCAGGGTCGGCACCGGGCCGATTTCCAATCCGGGGCATCGCTTCACAGTCGTCATCGACCCCGGCCATGGCGGCATCGACGGCGGCGCCGAAGGTCTCAACGGCACCATCGAGAAGAACGTGACGCTCGCCTTCGCCACCGAACTGCGCGACAAGCTCGCCGCGGTCGGCAACTACGACGTGTTCATGACGCGCGAGACCGACGAATTCCTGCGGCTCGACGACCGCGTGCGCATCGCCCGCCAGCACGAGGCCGACCTTCTGATCTCGATCCACGCCGACACGATCAGCGTCAAGGGTATCAGAGGCGCCACCGTCTACACCGTCTCCGACAAGGCATCCGATCCGGAAGCGCAGGCGCTGGCCGATCGCGAAAACCTCTCCGATCAGTTCGCCGACATGGTGATCAAGGACGACAACAAGGAAGTCACCGACATCCTGATCGACCTGATCCGCCGCGAGACGCACAATTTCTCGATGAGCTTCGCCCACACTCTGGTCGGCCAGTTGTCCACCAGCGTCGGCCTGATCAACAATCCGCAGCGCTCGGCCGGCTTCAAGGTGCTGAAGGCGCCCGATGTGCCTTCGGTGCTGGTCGAACTCGGCTATCTCTCCAATGCCAAAGACGAGGCGCAGCTGCTCGACGCCGACTGGCGCGGGAAGGCGGCGCAGAGCATCACCAATGCCGTCGCCTTGTTTGCCTCCGCCAAGATGGGAACGGGAACCGGGGGCTGAGATGGCCGCCGCCGCCCACAACCAGAGGCAGCGTTGCACGACGACAACACCAGGCGCTTTTATTTCCGCCAGGGGATGCCGAAATCGGACGCTGCCGTATTTTGTCCACATGGTGGCGACAAGGGTTTGCCATTGCGGATTGGGACCGTTGCGAAAGCTTGCGCGAAAGGCGGCTTCGTCTAAGAAATTCCCGAACCTCGGACTGGAGCGGGCATGATTCGTCTCATCGGCTATTTCTTTGGTATCGGCACGACGCTGGCGCTTCTGGTTGCCGCGGGCGTGGCGATATACATTAGCCATCTGTCGAAGGACCTGCCCGACTACGAAGTGCTGGCCAAGTACGAGCCGCCGGTGACGACCCGCATCCACGCTTCCGACGGGGCGCTGATGGCCGAATATGCGCGCGAACGGCGGCTCTATCTGCCGATCCAGGCGGTTCCGGACCGGGTCAAGGCGGCGTTCCTGTCGGCTGAGGACAAGAATTTCTACAACCACCCCGGCATCGACATCACCGGGCTCGGCCGCGCCATCTACGTCAACCTGCAGAATATGGGCTCGGGCAGGCGCCAGGTCGGCGCCTCGACCATCACCCAGCAGGTGGCGAAGAACTTCCTGCTGTCCTCGGACCAGACCTATGAGCGCAAGATCAAGGAGATGATCCTGGCCTTCCGCATCGAGCAGGCCTATTCGAAGGACCGCATCCTCGAGCTTTACCTCAACGAGATCTTCTTCGGCTTTGGCGCCTATGGCGTGGCTGGCGCGGCACTGACCTATTTCGACAAGTCGGTCAACGAACTCACCGTCGCGGAAGCCGCGTATCTGGCGTCGCTGCCGAAGGGGCCCAACAACTACCATCCCTTCAAGCATGCCGACCGAGCCATCGAGCGCCGCAACTGGGTCATCGACCAGATGGTCGAGAATGGCTACGTGACGCGCGAGGAAGGCGACAAGGCCAAGGCCGAGCCGCTCGGCGTGACTCCGCGCCGCAACGGCTCCTATCTGTTCGCGGGCGAATACTTCACCGAGGAAGTGCGCCGCCAGATCATCGCGCGTTATGGCGAGAACGCGCTCTATGAGGGCGGCCTGTCGGTGCGCACGACGCTCGATCCGAAGATCCAGCTCATCGCCCGCAAGTCGATGCAGAACGGCTTGCTCAAATACGATACGCTGCGCGGCTATCGCGGACCGGTGACGCATATCGATGCTTCCGGCGACTGGGGCGCTGCGCTAGGCAAGGTCAAGGGGCTGGAAGACGTTCCGGAATGGTCGCTTGCCGTCGTCCTCGACAGTTCCGACACCGGTCTTTCCATCGGCCTGCAGCCGACGCGGCAGATTTCAGGCGATATCGTCAAGGAACGCGTCGAAGGCACCGTCAGCAAGGAAGACATGAGCTTTGCCATGCGCCATGTGGTCGATGGCAAGACGGTCAAGGCCAAGTCGCCAGCCGACGTGCTGCAGCCGGGCGACGTCATCTTCGTGCAGAAAAACGAAGGGTCTGAAGGCGCCTACACGCTGCGCCAGGTGCCGGAAGTGGAGGGCGGTCTGATCGCCATGGATCCGCATACCGGCCGCGTGCTGGCCATGGTCGGCGGCTTCTCTTACGCGCAGTCGGAGTTCAACCGCGCCACGCAGGCAATGCGCCAGCCGGGCTCGTCGTTCAAGCCGATCGTCTATTCGGCGGCGCTCGACAATGGCTATACGCCGGCGTCGGTGATTATGGATGGGCCGATCACCATCCAGAGCGGCAACACGACCTGGACGCCGAAGAATTATGACGGCACGGTCGCCGGTCCCGCGACCTTGCGCTCCGGCATCGAAAAGTCGCGCAATCTGATGACGGTGCGGCTGGCCAACGATATGGGTATGAAGCTGGTGGTGGAATATGCCGAACGTTTTGGCGTCTACGACCATCTGGCGCCATATCTGCCGATGGCACTGGGCTCCGGTGAAACCACCGTGATGCGCATGGTGTCGGCCTATTCGATCATGGCCAATGGCGGCAAGTCGATCAAACCCTCGCTCATCGACCGCATCCAGGACCGCTACGGCAAGACCGTGTTCAAGCAGGACGAGCGCGGCTGCGAAGGCTGCAATGCGTCCGAATGGAACAACCAGCCTGAACCGGAACTGGTCGACAATTCCGAGCAGGTGCTCGACCCGATGACCGCCTACCAGATCACTTCGATGATGGAAGGCGTGGTCCAGCGCGGTACCGGCGCCACTATCGCCGAGCTTGGCCGCCACATTGCCGGCAAGACCGGCACGACCAATGACGAGAAGGACGCCTGGTTCATCGGCTATACGCCGAACCTCGTCGTCGGCCTCTACATGGGCTACGACACGCCGCGCGGCCTTGGCCATGGCGCCACCGGTGGTGGTCTGGCGGCGCCTATCTTCAAGGACTTCATGCGCGTGGCGCTGGACGGCACGCCCAATGTCGACTTCAAGGTGCCGGAAGGCATGAACCTGGTCGCCATCAACCGCAAGACCGGCATGCGTGCCGCGTCAGGCGATCCCGGCACCATCATCGAAGCCTTCAAGCCCGGCACCGGCCCCGCCGACAGCTATTGGGTGATCGGCATGGGCGCCGACGGTTCCAACGGCGCCGGCGGACCGCTGTCGCCGGAGGCTTCGCAAGCCATCCAGGCGCCCGGCGGCGGGCTTTACTGACGATCTGATTTCCTATGTTGAATGGGCTGGCTGTTGAAGCTGGCCCATTTCGCTTTACAGGCAGCAATGCCGTCCCTATGTATCGCGCCGACCCAAGCGCAATTCAAAAACAGGACAGAACAACCAGCCATGCGCGCGGAAACGCAGAACATTGTCGACGAGATCAGGCAGGCGATAACCCTGCTGAGGAGGCATCTTTGACTGGGATCAGGCCATAAAGCGGCTTGAATACCTGAATGTGCGGGCCGAGGACGCAAGCCTCTGGAACGAACCGCTGGAAGCGCAAAAGCTGATGCGCGAACGCCAGGGCCTCGAAGAAGGCATCGCGGCGGTCAGAGGCCTGACGCAGGCGCTGGAAGACAATATCGGCCTGATCGAACTTGGCGAGGAAGAGGGCGACGAAGGCGTCGTCGCCGAGGCCGAAGCCGCCATCCGCTCGATGCAGGGCGAGGCCAAGGCCCGCCAGGTCGAGACGCTGCTGTCGGGCGAAGCCGACGCCAACGACACCTATCTCGAAGTCCATGCCGGCGCCGGCGGCACCGAGAGCCAGGACTGGGCCTCGATGCTTCTGCGCATGTATACGCGCTGGGCCGAACGCCGCCGCTTCAAGGTCGAGGTGCTGGAAGTCCATGACGGCGAAGAGGCCGGCATCAAGTCCGCCACGCTGCTGATCAAGGGCCACAACGCCTATGGCTGGCTGAAGACCGAATCCGGCGTCCACCGCCTGGTGCGGATTTCGCCCTATGACAGCAATGCGCGCCGCCATACGTCCTTCTCCAGTATCTGGGTCTATCCGGTCGTCGATGACAGGATCGAGATCGACGTCTCTGAATCCGACGTCCGCATCGACACCTACCGCTCGTCCGGTTCGGGCGGTCAGCATGTCAACACGACGGATTCGGCGGTGCGCATCACCCATATCGCCACCGGCATCGCGGTCGCCTGCCAGGCCGAACGCTCGCAGCACAAGAACAAGGCCAAGGCCTGGGAAATGCTGCGCTCTCGGCTCTACGAGGAAGAGTTGAAGAAGCGCGAAGCGGTGGCCAATGCCACCGAGGCGTCGAAGAGCGACATCGGCTGGGGACATCAGATCCGTTCTTATGTGCTGCAGCCCTACCAGCTGGTGAAGGATTTGCGCACCGGCGTCGAAAGCACCAGCCCGTCGAGCGTGCTCGACGGTGATCTCGACGACTTCATGGAAGCCTCGCTGTCGCAGCGCATCGAAGGCGGTGCGGGCGAAGCGGTGGCGGACCTCGACTAGGATATGTCCATATTCAGGTGAGGCCGGCCTGACCTGAATCAGAACATATCCGTGGGCGGGGAGCGAAGGAGGAACCATGGCTCGCAAGCTCAGCGGAAAGTGCTTTTGCGGCGCGGTCCACTATGAGGTGGCGGACGAGTTCGTCTATGCCGCGAACTGTCATTGTTCAAACTGCCGGCGCACCACGGGTTCCGCCTTCAAGCCGTTCGCCGGCATCGAGCGTGACAAGTTCGCGCTTGCCGAAGGGCATCACGGGCTCATCCATTTCGGCGACGACAGCGGCCACGATGCGCATTGCAGCCGCTGCGGCTCGTTGCTCTATTCGCTGGTTCGCGACGGCGCCTATGTCCATGTCGCCATGGGCACGCTGGTCGACGATCCAACGATCCGGCCGACCGCGCATATTTTCGTCAGCTCCAAGGCGCCATGGTTCACCATCGCCGACGACCTGCCGCAATATGAAGGGCACGTGGTCTCCGCGCCCGAGTAGGTGGAACCAGCGGATACCGATTTCGTTGATTGCGATCCTCGGCTGCCGGCCGCGTTAACCGCTCGTTAACCAAGCCGGCGCACCCTTTTGGGTGGCCGGCGCTCCGAGTGCGGCACTGTAGTACCTACGCACTTCTTGCGCCGACCAAGGAATCAGCCCAGCATCTCGGGCTGAGGGATGAAAAAGCATTTATGGCCGGACGCGGCATATCTGCGGCCTGACGAGTCGGCCACTGGGAAGACACGTTCCAAGAACGGGCAAGCAAACGCTTGATGCTCGCTTGAAAGGAACGTTTCCATGTCTGCTGCCATAGTCCGATCGGCCAGAGCCGTTCAACCGGCTGGCCGACTTCTGTTTTCTCTGTTTGTGGTCGGCGCGATCGCGATGCTGACCGCACCCGGCTTCGCCCATGACGCCAAGCCGACGGCGGCCAAACCGCAAGGCTGGAGTTATCCCTTCGCCTGCTGTGCAAACTATGACTGCCGCGCCACCCGCACGGGCGAGGTGCTGGAAAAACCCGAGGGCTATGTCATCGCCGGAACGGGGGAGGTCGTTCCGATGAGCGATAAGCGGGTCAAGGACTCACCCGACGGCGATTTCCACTGGTGCGCGCATCAGGCTGGTCTCGACGCCGGCAAGACGATCTGCCTGTTCGTGCCGCCGCGTTCCTACTGAGAACTGTTGACAAAGTTCATCGGAAGGCAGGCTGTAGTTCCAGAACATTTTTGCTGAGAAGGCTGGCATATGACGTGAGGACATCCACGGCACTGGCAAGCACTTCTCAGTTTTAGACGTTTTTGTGCTTGGCCGCTCGCGAGGAACAAGCGCGCGTCGCGTGCTTTGAGTTCGAGACCCTCCCACACCTGAGGGCGTCAACCTAGGTTCGCCTTCCGGGTTTACCGGAACACTGGCAGTCGAATAGACCGAGGGCGATAGTCTTTTCGAGACAGACGTTGCTTCCGTCAGACAGAAGCAGCGACTGCTGAGGCGAAGTCGCGATATGGGCGCAGTGGGCGGCCCAGAAGCGCCGTCAAGCGCTCGACGTCGCCGGCCTCAGGCAGCATCCCGTCGGTGAAGAAGCGCTCGCCCATCAGGCGCATGTCGTAGGCCATCCAGGCGGGCAAGAACTGCTTGAGATTTTGTTCAAAGCCCTCTGTATTGTCGCCGCTGTAGCTGATCGGGCGGGTAAGCAAGTCAGACCAGATTGCGGCGATATCCGTCCCGGTCAGTGTCTGCGGACCGACGAGGTTGATCCGGTCGAGCGCAAGCGGCTCCTCGGACTGTTCACGGCGCAGTAGCTCAAGAGCGGCGATCTCGGCGATATCACGGGCGTCGATCATGGCGAGACCCTTGGCGCCGATCGGCATTGGGTAGGTGCCATAGCCGGTGATGATGTCTTCGATCATCAGATCATTCTGGATGAAGTAAGCCGGGCGCAGGATCGTAGCCTTGAAGTCCATCTGCTCGATCATTCGCTCGACGCCGAACTTGCCCGCGAAATGCGGCACGTTCACATAGACGTCAGCGTGGATCACCGACAGATAGACGATCCGCTCGATGCCGGCCGATCGGGCGACGTTCAGCGCGATCAAAGCTTGGGTGAATTCATCCGGTACCACGGCGTTCAAGAGGAACAGGGTGGAAACCCCAGACATGGCTTTGCGCAGCGAATCGACGTCGAGAAAGTCGCCTTGCACTACGGAGACGCCTGCCGGAAAGCTGGCTTTCGACGGATCGCGGACGAGAGCACGGACATCGGCGCCCCGCTTGACGAGGTGTTCGACGACTTGGCGGCCAACATTGCCTGTGGCGCCGGTAACGAGAATGGTCATGGAATTTCTCCTGTTGGGTTGCTTGACAGGCCCAATATGTGTGGCTCACAAACAGCCAAACAGGCCGAAATTTTAGACGCACCGTCTCGCTGGTGGAACACTCATGGATCTTCTGGCCCTCGCCGATTTTAACCTCGTTGCTCGCCATGGTGGCTTCGGCAAAGCGGCAAGGGCCACCGGCCGGCCCAAAGCAACGCTGTCCCGGCGCGTTGGAGACTTGGAAAGCAGCCTTGATCTGCGCCTGTTTGAACGGGGTGCGCGTAACCTGAAGCTGACCGAAGAAGGACGGGCGCTCTTCGAGCGGACCGGGGCATTGCTTGCCGAACTGGACGAGACGGCTGCAGCGATTGCCTCGGGTGGTCAAAAACCCAAGGGGAGACTGCGGATCAGCGCTCCTATGCTTTTTTCTCAAACGGCAATGGGGAGGATCGCGGCGGGTTTTGCCCTGAAATATCCGGAGGTGAGGCTTGAAGTGACGACAGAGGACCGCCATGTCGACATGATCGAGGAAGGCTACGATCTGGTAATCCGGGTCAATCCAGATCCCGACGAAAGCCTGGTCGGACGGGCGTTTCTCCGCGACCGCCTGGTCGTCGTGGCGAGCCCTCATCTTCCTCGCACGACCGGCGGGCCCGCTCCTGGCGTTGCGCGCGGGACAGGCGAACGGCAAACATGGCATGTAAAGACCCAAGGTGGCCGGTCGACAATTAAAATCGAGCCGGTCCTTGCTTTGTCGACGCTCATCATGGTCCGGGATGCGGTGCGAGCCGGGGTCGGTGCAGCACGTCTTCCCATTTCGTTGGTGACCCACGACTTGGCTGACGGCACACTGGTGAATTGGGGGGATATTGACGGCCCCGAGATCTCTCTATGGACGCTCTACCCATCTCGGCGGCTGCTCAGCGCGCGAGTGTCGGCGTTCCTGGATTTTCTAAAACAGGCTTTCCCAAATGGGACGCCGGACGAACTAGCTGCCTATATTGGCAGGTGACGACAGACCGCTCAGCCAGAACGGCGCTCGGCTCTATCGATCAAAGCCAGCTGACGGACAGTTGTCAGGACCCTTCCTTTATGTTGCCTTTGCCGCACGGGCGGCGGGCAACGGAGAGGAAAGCGATTATGACCATCAAGGCCAGCTGTCACTGCAAGGCGACGACATTCGAGGTTTCGCAGGCGCCCGAGACGGTAACGCAATGCACCTGCTCGTTCTGCTCCAAGCGCGGCTCGCTGTGGGCCTACTACGTTCCGTCGCAATTCAAGCTCACCAGCCCGGCCAAGAACGTCTCCGTCTATCTCTGGGGGTCCAAAACCGTCAAACACGGGTTTTGCGCCATTTGCGGCTGCGGCACCTTCACCGAAACGCCGGACTGGTCGACCGGCAAACCGGACTTCGACAACCCCAAGATATCAGTCAATTCGCGGCTGTTCGACGATTTCGACCTCGACAAGGTCGAAGTGGTCGTCATCGACGGCAAGAACCTCTGGTAGGCCGGCGCCAACCGCCGAAGCAGAAGAGTGGCGCAAGCGGGGAAAAGCCGCTTTCGCCGTTCCGCTTTTCGCCGCATTTCATGTTACAAGACCGGAGAAGGGCTTATTTGCGCGAGCCGTAAAGGCCGCGGTTTGGAGAGGGACGATTTCTATGAAAAAGACTGTGCTCGTCGCCGTTGCGACGGCTGTGCTGGTGAGCGCCTGCACCACTACCGATCCGTACACCGGGGAGCAGAAGGTTTCAAATACCGCGGCCGGCGCCGGCCTTGGCGCGCTGGCGGGTGCGGGCCTTGGCCTGCTTGCCGGTGGCAATGACCGGCGCAACGCGCTGATCGGCGCCGGTATCGGCGCGCTGGCCGGCGGCGCCATCGGCGCCACGATGGACCAGAACGAGGCTGAACTGCGCCGCCAGTTGCAGGGCACCGGCGTCAGCGTCACCCGAACCGGCGACCAGATCATCCTCAACATGCCGTCCGACATCACCTTCAACGTCGACCAGGATGCGGTGAAGCCCGGCTTCTACCAGGTGCTGAATTCGGTGGCGCTGGTGCTGAACAAGTTCCGCCAGACCACGGTCGACGTGTTCGGCCACACCGATTCGACCGGCGGCGACGAGCACAATTTCGATCTGTCGCAGCGTCGTGCGCTGGCGGTCGCCAACTATCTATCGGGACAGGGCGTCGATTCGCGCCGCTTCGCCGTCACCGGTTTCGGCAAGACCCGCCCGATTGCATCCAACGCAACCACGGCCGGCCGCGCGCAGAACCGGCGCGTCGAGATCCAGCTTTCGCCGCTTACCTGATCAGGTCGGCATCGAAATGCGAAGGCGGCCCCGCAAGGGGCCGTTTTCATTTTGGCTCCTGATCAGCCAAAAGACCTAAAGCATTAGAGATCACTAATAATTGCTTTCCGGAGACCTCGGAAAGGATTAGCATTGGTGCCGTTCCAGAGGGGATGGGGCGGTACAAATGGCCGCGCAATCGGCCCCGGTCCTGCACGGCCAGATCATGAAATCTGGGAGGAATGCATGACAAGAACAGCTCGCCTTGGGCGTTGCGGCGTCCTCGTTTTGACAGGTCTAGTCTCTGCGTGGTGCGCGGGCGCCACGGCTCGAGCCGAGGACGCCAACAAGGCCGACATCGAAGCCTTGAAGAAATCGCTCGCCAAATATGAGGACTACACGACCGCCGTCCGCGACCTTTATCTGTCGACCGTCGGGTGCGTCTACTTCAGCGGGGAAAAGATCGCCGGCACGATGGACTATCCGAAGGGTGCCATGGGCATCCATTTCGTCAACGTCCCGAGTGTCGGTCAGAAACTCGATCCGATGCGCCCCAATGTGCTGATCTACGAGCCGAGCAAGAAAGGCTTGAAGCTGGTTGGCGTGGAATGGCTGGTGCCCCTGACGCCAGACACCAAGGAACCTCCAAAACTCTTTGGCCAGACCTTCATGGGACCGATGGAAGGGCACTATCCGCTCATCCCGAGGGAGTTCGCCCACTACGACCTTCATGCCTGGCTGTTCAGGGACAATCCGAACGGCATGTTCAGTCCGACGAACCCGAATGTGAAATGCAGCAAGGCCGAGTTTCCGATGCTGGAAAAACCAACCAAGATGATGCCCGGCCCGATGTGACGGGACAAATGCGATCGCGGCAGGCAAGCCGGGTGATCGGCTTGCCTCGCGAAAATGAAACTGGAAATCAGACCTTGGCGACGATCTTCATGAAGGCCGGCATGTCATCGCCGAAGCCGACCGTGCCGTCATTGTCGTCGCCGCCGCGGTTGTTGCGGGCAGGGCGGCTGTTGTTGGCGCGCTGCGGCCTCGTGTCGCCGCGTTCGGGGGCGCGGTTCTCGTTGTTGCGATCGGAAACCTTGCGCTCGCTGTTTTCGGAGCGGATCGCTTCCTTGCGCTGACGCCGTTCGCCGATGTCGGCCACCGCGGCTTCGGCTACGACCGGCTGTTCTTCGCGCACGGCATCCGCCGGGGCTTCGTCGCTGGGCCTGGCATAGCGCTCGCGTGGCTTGCGCTCGCCGCTGTCTTTGCGATCATGGGCCTTGCGGTCTTCGTCCTTGCGGCCGGCGCGGCGCGGGGCGCCACGGCCACGGCGGGGCGCTTCGTCCTCACCGCCTTCGCTGGCAACCACCGTCGACAGGTCGCCGTCATGCCACTCGATCTTGTTGCCGATCAGCCGTTCGATGGCGTCGATGTATTTGGTGTCTGACTTGGTGGCGATGGTGAAGGACTTGCCCGAACGTCCGGCGCGGCCGGTGCGGCCGATGCGGTGGACATAGTCCTCGGCGTGGATCGGCACATCGTAGTTGAAGACGTGGCTGACATCGGGGATGTCGAGGCCGCGCGCGGCGACGTCGGACGCCACGAGATAGCGCAATTTGCCGTCGCGGAAATTGGCCAGCATCTGCATGCGGGCGCGCTGGTCCATGTCGCCATGCAGCGCACCGGCGTCGAAATCATACTTCAACAGCGAGCGGAACAGTTCCGACACTTCGACCTTGCGGTTGCAGAAGATGATGGCGTTCTTCAGTTCGGCGTCTTCGGCCTTCATCAGATTACGCAGCGTCTCGCGCTTGTCCCACGGCTTCGAGCCGGACTTGACCAGGCGCTGGATGATGTTGGTGGCAGCGGATGCTGCCTTGGAAACCTCGACACGCACCGGCGTATGCAGAAATTTTTCGGTGAGCTTGGTGATCTCGGGCGGCATGGTCGCCGAGAAGAACAGCGTCTGCCTTGTGAACGGGATCATTTCGCAGATGCGCTCGATATCGGGGATGAAGCCCATGTCGAGCATGCGGTCGGCTTCGTCGATGACGAGGATCTCGACGCCGTTGAGCAAAAGCTTGCCGCGTTCGCGGTGGTCGAGCAGGCGGCCGGGCGTCGCGATCAGCACATCAGCGCCACGCTCGAGCTTCTTGTCCTGCTCGTCGAAGGAGACGCCGCCGATCAAGAGCGCAATGTTGAGCTTGTGGTTCTTGCCGTATCGGATGAAATTCTCTTCGACCTGCGCGGCGAGCTCGCGCGTCGGCTCGAGGATCAGCGTGCGTGGCATGCGCGCGCGGGCCCGGCCTTTTTCGAGGCGGGTCAGCATCGGCAGCACAAAGGAGGCCGTTTTGCCCGTGCCGGTCTGGGCAATGCCCAGAATATCCTTGCCGAGCAGCGCATGCGGGATGGCGCCGGCCTGGATCGGCGTCGGCTGGGTGTAGCCGGCATCGGTGACTGCGGAAAGCACCTTCGGCGACAGGCCGAGGTCTGAAAAGGTCAACGCTTCTGGAGCGGTCGTGGTGTCTGAGGACAAGTGTTGTTGTCTTTGGCTGGTTCGGGGAAGCGCAACGGCATCCGTCGCGGCAAGCACATGGTGCCTGCAAGATTGGTATTGCGATTAGGCGCAAGCCCACGATTTGTCAACAGAAACGGGCGGGATTGGCACGATTGTGAAAACGTAAGCTTAATCGCGATGCTTAATCAGGTAGTCAATCTTTGCGCCGGCTCAATAGCGAAATTGCTCGGCGAGAATGCGTTCGTTCCACGAATGGTTGGGGTCAAACAGCAGTGTCGCCGTCGCGCTCAGTGATTCCCGGACTGTGACGGAAGCCACCGCCTTGACCTCGGTATGGTCGGCGGCGGCGTTCACCGGCCGCTTCTCCGGTTCGAGAATATCGAAGCGAACGGTCGCCTTGTTTGACAACAGGGCACCCCGCCAGCGGCGCGGCCGGAACGGGCTGACCGGGGTCAGCGCGAGCAGCGGCGCGTCGAGCGGCAGGATCGGCCCGTGCGCCGACAGATTGTAGGCGGTGGAACCGGCCGGCGTCGCGATCATCACGCCGTCGCAGTTCAGTTCCTCGATGCGGACCTGATCATCGACGGTGATGCGGATCTTTGCCGTCTGGTAGGATTGGCGCCACAGCGCCACCTCGTTGATGGCAAGTGCCGAAACCGTCTCGCCCTCATGCGTCACCGCTAACATCTCCAGCGGGCGGATCGTTTCGGCGACGGCGGCGGCGATGCGCTCGGTGAGGCCGCCGACTCGGTATTCGTTCATCAGGAAGCCGATGGTGCCACGGTTCATGCCGTAGACCTTCTTTCCCGTGCTCATGGTGTCGCGCAAGGTCTGCAGCAGGAAGCCGTCGCCGCCCAGCGCCACAACCACCTCGGCGTCGTCGAACGAAGCCTGGCCATAGCGGGCCGACAGGCTTTCCATCGCCGCCTTGGCATCGGCGGTGTCGGAGGAGACGAAGGCTAGACTGGCTTTGCTCATGACTTCCCGATGGCGGTCGGCGGCGGTTGCGTGGGGTAGCATGGGCAAGCAGTTCTGCAAAGGGAGGCAGCGTCCGGTTCCACCACGGCCGCGCCAGCGCAAAAATCGGCTTCTCGCGCTTCATGTCGCCGGTGCGGCGAATGTGATGGTTAAGAGCAAGCTTAAACACTCGTAAAGCCCGATCGATCATGTTAGCCGGCAGAGGATGGGTGGCTGGGGGGCTAGCCAGTCGAGACCTGTCTATTGCCGGTGACACGCCTGATTATCGTCTTCCTCATGCTGGGAAGTTTCGCGCTTCTCTTCGCCGAACTTGTGCGACAGTCCGAGGACATGAGCTCCAGGCCAAGGCCGACGGCCTCACGCTGCGGCGATGCCGGCGTGCCATGCCCGCAAAACGCTTTGTAGGCTGAAGCCGCAGCCGTTCCGCCGACGGTGATCCACGCTCACTGCGCGACGATCTGAAGATTGGCGTTGCCGTAGAATGTGTAGGCGAGATAGGTCGGATCGCCGGTCTGGTAGAATTCTCTGCGTACGTTCTGCAGGATCTCGGCCAGATAGACCGGCCCGTCCTTGATCCGCGTGCTGATGCCGCCATAGAAATCGGTCGAGAAAGCCGCTGCCGCACGGTCGGTCAGCGGCCACATGCCGCCGATGAAACCTGAGGCGCCACCCGCCAGCACCGCCGGACCCCAGCCCTGCACGAAGCCGCCGAGCATCTGGGAGCGACCGGTGTCGCAGGCGTTGAAGAAGTAAAACGGATTGCCCTTGCCATGCGCGGCAGCAATCAGCGCGCGCCATGTATCGGGGTCGAGCGACTGATCGACGAGATCGATGGCAAAGACCGGCCGGCCACTGCTTGGCTGGTTGACTTCGCCATGACCAGAGAAATGAATGAAACCGGTCGAGACTTCGCCAACCAGTTTTTCGAAGGAGATGAAATCGCCATCGAAGCGGCGGTAGCCGGCGAGCTTGCTCAGCGCCGCGATTTCGTCCTGCTGGAAGCGTAGCGACTGGTTATCGACGTAGGAGGGCGCGACAGCCGCGACGCCGGTGAAGGTCATGCGGTCGAGCGGGTTGTCGACCTGTGAGGCAGTGCTGCGCGGCGCCCAGCGCGCCAGCCGATAGCCCATGCCGAGAAAACCGTCGGCGGTGGAGCCGTCGGCGCTGCGCGGGCGGATCAGTTCCCAGGGCAGCGTCGGGCTGTTCGACGTGATCTGGATCGAATGCAGCTCGCCTTGGCCACGTAGCGACCAGAACACGTCCTTGAACGCCTTCGGCACATAGTCGCGATAGAGCGCATCGCCAAAACCTTCGGCGGCCAGCGTAACAAAGCGTTTTTGCGCGTCAGGATCGCTGCTTGCGGCGGGTTGCTGCAGCGAAACCGCGCCGCGCAGGCTCAAGCCGAGCTGGAGCAGACGGCGATATTCAGAGTCCAGCCATGCCGCCATCTCGGGCGGTGTCGAGAATGTATCGGTTACCGGACCGGCCAGGTGCGGCGAATGGATGATGATCTGCCCCGAACCCAGCCCGCTCGGATCGTCATAAAGGATGGTCACGTCGAGGTCGGGGACGTCATCGTTGCCTGTGCCGCCAAGCGTAATATCGCCTGATACCGCAGGTTGCGGCGGCGCCGCGGCCAGCATCAGCATGGCCGGCGCGGCCGAGCGCTCGGCGGTGGCGCTCGGAGCAGCTGCTTCGACGGGCGCGGTGCGGCGAACAGTAACGGACCGCGACGCCGATCCCAGGAACCTCCCGGCGCTGTAGATGCGCGCGATGAACTGGGCCGGCTTGCTGTCCTTGGTAATCGGCCGCGCCTTGACGTCGAAGCGGACGAAGTCGCTGTCGCCCTGGCGGTAGAGGGTCGTGTGCCGGCTCCATTTGCCGCCATCGGTGAGATCGAATCCGCTGGCGAACAGATCGATGTCGATCGGCCACTGCTCGGCTCCCGCCGGCATCGCCATGGCCAAGGCGCCATCTTCTGTCACGGACGAACCCGGCGCTGCCTTCACCTTCACTTCGGGCGTCAATTGCTCTTCAGTCAGGGC
Organism: Mesorhizobium neociceri; assembly: GCF_013520985.1. Classification (GTDB taxonomy): domain Bacteria; phylum Pseudomonadota; class Alphaproteobacteria; order Rhizobiales; family Rhizobiaceae; genus Mesorhizobium; species Mesorhizobium neociceri. Next base: position 39,764 of record NZ_JACDTY010000030.1, read on the forward strand.
GATCGAAACAGTCACCGTTTCGCCGGCGACAATCTCATCCGGCGCATCAATGGTCGGATGGCGCACGACTTCGACAGCATCAGTCTCGGGATGCTGAAGGGCTGGCGAGCCGCCGGAGGGAGGGGTTTGCGCCTGGTCGACGGGAGGTGGCGCTGGCTTCGGTGGCGCCTCCACCTCCGACGGGCTTTTGGTGTCGGTTGGGGGTGGCGGGGCCGGCGATGTCATGCCGTCCTCGGGAACAACCTCTGTCTGATCGGAGGGAGGCGCTTCGGTGGTGGGAGGCGGTTCGGCGCCGGTGGCGTCGCCATCCTTCGGATAGGTTTCGCCAAGATTGTTCTGCGCCGCGGCCGCTGCCTCCTGACGCTTCTTTTCCTCTTCGTATCGTTCTCGAGCCTGCGCCTCCTGCAGCTGGCGCTGCGCTCCCTGGCGTTTGTATTCCTCGTATTGGGCAGCCTCATCGGCGCTGTTGCCCGCCCAGGCGTCGGGATTTCCTGAGCCCGGCGCAACGTCCATCGGAGGCTGCTCCTGGCTGCTGCCATCGGAGCCGCCGGAGCCGTACTCGCTGCCGGCAGGCTCAGAACCGTCACTCCCGGAGATATAGCCGCCCGGCGGAAGGTCGTAGCCGCTGCCACTGCTTTCCATCGGCGGCGCCGGTTGTGGCACAGGCGGCAGCGGCGGCGCCTCGGTCGGCGCCGGTGCTGCGCCGGCCGACTGGTCGGGCGTCAGCACGAAGGCGGTGTCTGCCGAACGGCCATACGCAACCCACGGCCACTGCTCACCGAATGTCTTTTCGAAAATGGTTTGCCTGACCGAGGCGAGAATGGTGCGGATGTCCGCGCCTCGCCTGACCAGTGCAGCGGTGAGTGCATCGGCAAACACCGTCACGGGTCGGGCTTCGTCCAGCGCAACGCTTCTGGGTTTGGCGGAAAGCGCAACGATGGCGTGGGTGAGGGGATCGACCTCCGCCAGACCCTGCATCACGCCTGAAGTAGGGTTGTGGCCATCGCCGGGATTGTCGAGAAGAACCACTTTCAATGTCGGGGTTGCCTCGAGCGCCTGCATAAACAGATCGAGGGGCAATGCCGTCTGGTCGACCGCTTCCTTTGAATCGATCCGTGTGCCGCGCGTCAGCAGATAGTTCCTGTCATTGGCCTGCACGGTGTGGCCGACATAGTAGAAGATGCCAACGGACTCCGGATCGGCCAGGGATTTGGCGAAGTCATACATGGCGCGCGCGACATCGGCGCGGTCGCCATCGGACACCTGCCGGACAGTGAAACCAAGCGATCGTAGCGTCGCTGCAACGAGCTCGGCACTGAGTTCGGCGTTGGCGATGGCTTGTGAGCCCTCATAGGCCGGATTGGCGACAACCAGCGCTATCCGCTCTTCGCCGCGCGCGGCGGAGAAGAGCGCCATGGACATTAGCACCACGACCGCCAGAAAAAGGCGCATGACCCTGCCCAAGTCTTGCAGGCCGCTGCGCGTACGCCACGGCTTGCCCCAATTCATCAATGGCCCCGACCTTGACCATATCATGTCAGTCTCGCCGGCGCACTGTCGGTGCCGACGCGTAGTTATGTCCGTAAAAAGATATTGACTGTATGTTTAGTAATTAATACCGTTGCGGACATACCGAGTTGGTCAGCCGGCATCCGCCGGTGAATGGCCACCAGGACGAAGGGAACATACGGACTCGAGGCGGCAATCCCGCCGGTCCCGACAATGGGAGACAATAAGCATGCACCTGAAATCGACCGCGACGGCGCTCGCGCTGCTGGCCATGACTGGCATTGCCCGCGCCGATGGCGAACTCCAAATCTACAATTGGGGCAACTACACCAGCCCGGACCTGATCAAGAAGTTCGAGGAGACCTACAAGGTCAAGGTCACCGTCACCGACTACGATTCCAATGACACCGCTTTGGCCAAGGTCCGCCAGGGCGCTTCCGGCTATGACATCGTCGTGCCCTCGGCCAGTGTCATGCCGATCTGGATCAGCGAAGGCCTGCTGCTGGAAACCGATCCCAACACGATGGAGAATTTCAAAAACGTCGATCCGAAATGGGTCGATGTGCCCTTCGATCCCGGCCGCAAATACTCAGTGCCGTGGCAATGGGGCACGACCGGCATCTCGGTCAACAAATCGGTCTATGCGGGCGACCCGAACACCTCGGCGCTTTTCCTCGACCCGCCGCCGGAGCTCGTCGGCAAGATCAATGTCGTGCCCGAAATGGGAGACATCATGTTCCTCGCCATCACCTATGAGGGCGGCAAGTATTGCACCGACGACAAGGCGCTGCTGAAGAAGGTTCATGACAAGCTGGTCGAGGCGAAAGCGAAATGGCTGTCGCTCGATTACGCTGCCGTCGACGGCCTGGGCCGGGGCGACATTGCCGCCGGCGTCAACTGGAACGGCATATCACTGCGCCAACGGCTGCAAAACGACAAGATCGTCTACGGCTATCCCAAAGAGGGCTTTCCGATCTGGATGGACAATGTCGCGGTGCTCAAGGACGCCAAGAATGTCGAGAACGCCAAGCTCTTCCAGAATTTCATCATGGACCCGAAGAACGCCGCGCTGGTTTCGGCCTTCGCCCGCTACGCCAATGGCATCAAGGGCTCCGAGGCTTTTCTGCCGGCCGACATGAAGGGCGCGCCCGAAGTGGATGTTCCGGCCGAGTTTGCCGACAAGGGCCAGTTCATGCCGGCCTGTCCGGCCGACGTCCAGGCGCTCTACACCAGGATCTGGACCGACCTGCAGAAATAGCGGCGACCCCAGACGAACCTGACCAACAAACATCGGGCCGCGCATCGCGGCCCGGCCATCCCTTCATGCCAGATGCGCGGTCTAGCCGCCGCGGGAGATTTTTGATGTCCGATCTCGACCTTTGCTACATGCCAGCCAGCGAGGCCTTGCGGCTGTTCAAGGCGAAGAAACTTTCGCCTGTGGAGTTGATGCAGGCGACCATCGATCGCGCCGAAGCGACCAAGGCGACGATCAACTGCCTCACCTTCACGCATTTCGACGAGGCGATGACTCTCGCCAGAAAAGCCGAGGCGAAATACGCCAAGGGCGCCAGGACCGGCGCGCTCGAGGGCCTGCCGATCGGCATCAAGGATGAGAGCTACATCAAGGGCAAGCCGACATCGCATGGCTCGCTGCTGTCGAAGGACGCCATTGGCGGCCATACCTCGACGATGAACGAGCGCATCATGAAGGCAGGCGGCATCGTGCACGCCCGGACGGCAACGCCCGAATTCAGCTGCGCCGGCTATACCTGGTCGAAGCGCTGGGGCGTGACGCGCAACCCCTGGAATACCGACTTTACGCCGGGCGGGTCGTCGGGCGGTTCGGCGGCAACGCTGGCGTCCGGCACATCGTCGATCGCCACCGGCTCGGACATTGCCGGCTCGATCCGTATCCCCGCATCGGCCTGCGGCCTGGTCGGCTTCAAGCCGCCTTACGGCCGCAACCCGGACGAGCCGCCCTTTAACCTCGATTTCTATTGCCACACCGGGCCGCTCGCCCGAAACGTGGGGGATGCGATCCTGCTGCAGAACGTCATGGCCGGACCGAGCCCGCTCGACATCGCCACGCTGCGCCCAAAGCTGCGCCTGCCGCTCGACTACAAGCCGATCAAGGGTTGGAAGATCGCTTTCTCCATGGATCTCGGGTCCTTCGAGGTCGACCCTGAGGTGAGCAAGAACACGCTCGCCGCCTGCGATGTGTTCCGCTCGCTCGGCGCCACGGTCGAGGAGGTCGATCTCGGCTGGGGCGATGAAGTGCTCAAGGCCGGCATGGCTTACTTGGAGCACCTCTTCGGTGCCTCGCTGGCGCCTCTGCTCAGAGAGCACGGCAAGGACATGACTAGCTATGCCAGACAGTTCGCCGAGGATGGGCAGAAGTCGAAGGCGACAGATTTTGTCGCGACCCTGGACGTGGCGGCCAGGATGTACCAGACGCTGGGGCCGTTGCTGGAAAAATATGACGTGCTGATCTGCCCGACCAATGCACTTTCGGCGGTGCCGGCGGAATTCGACCAGACCAAAGGCAAGGTCGAGATCAATGGCAAGCAAGTAAACCCGTCGTTGGGCTGGGTGATGACGACGCCGTTCAACATGCTGAGCCGCTGCCCGGTTCTGTCCGTGCCGTCGGGCCGCGCCACCAATGGCGTGCCGACAGGCATCCAGATTGTCGGCCGCACCTATAGCGACGCCGACGTGTTCCGGGTGGCGATGGCCTATGAGACGGCTCGGGGTCAGTGGTATGGAAACGCCGGGACACGCCCGTCGCTCTGAGTCCGCGTGCCCACGCCAAAGCAGCGGCCGGATGTTTCCGTCGCCGAGGAAGGCCTGACGACAATGGCGCAACGCAAAGCCACCGCGGCTGCGGGAAAAAGCAAGGCAGCCAAGGGTGCGGCAAACGACGCTGCGCCCAAGGACCGCCGGCGCGAGCGCGGCGAAGCGAGCATACAGCGCATCATCGATGCCACCATCGAGCTCATCGCGGATGAGGGCCTGGCCAGCGTCACCATGCAGCGCATTGCCGAGCATGTCGGCTCGTCCAACGCACTGGTCGTCTTTCATTTTCGCAGCAAGGAGAACCTGTTCCGGGCCGTGCTGCAATATCTCAGCGACCAATATGATGCGCTGTGGCTGACGCTGGTGCGGGCGCCCGGCCTGTCGCCGGTCGAGAGGGTGTTAGGCGCTGTCGATTGCGCGCAGCGCTTTGCCCGTCTGCATCCGAAATGGGTTTCGGTGTTCGTCGTGTTCTCCAGCGACCGCAAGAGCATGCAGCTCTACAACGAGATCGGCCTGCCCAGCGATCTCGCCTACACCGCCGAAGCCCGCGACCTGTTGATCGAGATTTCGCAGAGCGGCGGTTACACCGGCGTCGACATACACACCCTGTCAGAGAGCCTGAACTATCTGGTTCACGGCGCCTGGTATTGGGATCATCTCAACCCGTCCAGCCGCGACACCGACGTGCTGCGCAAGACCATGCTGCTCCTGTTGCATCAGGCATTTCCACGGCATTTTGAGGTGATGCGTTGATCTGTTAGGGCGCTACCGCCGTTAACAGCCGGCCTGGCGCTTCTGCGCGCCAGATACCCATCGATCAACTCGCGCCGGCGTCATACAATGTCCCTATTGAGTTGAATCCAGAATATCGTACAACTTCAGGGTGTATTTGATGGAGGGGTGGGTGCAGTTTTCAATTTGGCATTGGGTGATCCTGCTGCTGCTGATCGGAGTGCCCGTATTTTTCGCTGTCCGATCAGCACGAAGGCCATCACGGAATTCGACTGATCTGGTAGGGTTTGGAGGGTGGCTTTTGCTGCTCGCAATCGGTCAGACCTTGTCGCCGTTGCGTACATTGGCCGAATTCGGCAATTCGATCGAAGGTTATCAGCAGCTCATGACGCTGCCCAATGGTCTCTTGGCGACTTATGGCGAGATCGCCTTGTTGCTGGCATTTCTGGTGCTTCAGCTGGTTGTTCTCATTGCCATGTTTCGGCGCAGTCCCCGTTTCAAGAAGCTGTTCCTCCTCCAGTGGTTTGCAATACCGGTCGTGTTCCTGGTCGACGTTATTTGGATCTCCACTCTTATCAAGGTTTCGGTGAGCCAGGTCCTTGCGGGGGATGCGCTGGTCAAGCCGATAGTTTCCTTCGTGGTCACCGGGATTTGGGTTGCCTACATCTACAACTCCGTCAGGGTCAGAAACACCTTCGACAGGGCTGCAGCAAATGCGGAGATCGCGACTGCCTTTCAGTAGAGGCGAGAGTTCAGCTTTTTCGCTTGGCCGTCAGCAGTCCTCCTACGCCAAGGCTCCGGAGGACACTCCTTCGTCTAACGAGCTTCAGGTGGCTTGCCACCCGAAGCTCGAAGAGCGAAGGGTGGTGCCCCCGGACGGAATCGAACCGCCGACCTTCGGTTTACAAAACCGCTGCTCTACCAGCTGAGCTACAAGGGCACGGCGCTCCGGTTAGCATATTTGCCGCGCCAGTAAAGACAAAACTCCGTTTTCGATTGCCAATGAACCCCGCCGGGCCGGCAGGCGCCGCCATGCTGAAAACCGTCAATGCGCTTCCTACATATCGTTCAGGTGCAACCGCATCGAACGGGGTGTCGCATGATCAGACTTGTTATCATCCTGCCGCTTGTCGTCGTGGCCTGGTTTCTCGTGGTGAAGCTCATCAAGGACGTGAAGAGCGCCAAAGTCGACTGGACCGGCATCGCCACCATTGTCGGCTTTATCGTGCTGGCCTTGTGGCTGCGGCATGTGACGGGGATGGGGTGACAGAGAGTGAGTAGCGAATAGTCGGTAGTGAGTGGGGAGGCCGCATTTTCACTAATCACAACTCACCCAAAACCTTCGAACCTTTCGCCATGCCACCGCGACTGACCCCAGCAGATTTTCCGGCTCCAGAAAAAAATCTTCAAACCCTTCGAACCTTTTTCCGCACCGCAACGACAGATGATCAAGAGGCGGATGAATCGCCTCTCCCAACGAAACAAGGAGATCGTCATGTTCACGCGCAAAATCGCTTCTGCCCTCATCGCCTCCACCGTCGCCGCCACGTCGCTGGTCGGCACCGTCCAGCCCTCGGCTGCCCACAGCCATCACCACAACCGTGAAATCGGCATCGGCATCGCCGCCGGCGTTGGCGGCTTCGTGCTCGGCAGCCTGCTCAACCAGCAGCCGCGCACCGTCTATGTCGACGACGAGGGTGGCTCCTGGCACGTCCGCCGCTGCGCCAACCGCTACTCGAGTTACGATCCGTACTCCGACACTTATGTCGGCTACGACGGCTACCGCCACTATTGCCGCCTTTAACAGGTCGGTTTCAGGCAATGAAGAAGGGGCTCCACAGCCCCTTTTTCATCATTCGCGCTAGGATTTCTGCGCGTCGATCGGCAACCCTGCCGCGCGGCAGGCATCCACAATCCCGCCTTGCTGCGTGTTGCCCATTGCGATGAGTCCGAAGCTGTTGTCGGCATCCGGGTAAATCTTGCCAAGGAAAGGCTCATAGTCAGCAGAGCCGCCGGCGGCGATCTTGTCATCGACAGAGCCGCATACCACGATCTCTTTGCGGCCGTTCACCGTGCGCTCGCCGGCAAGTATGGTTCCGAACCTCGCTGCCACCGGGTTTTTCAAGTGCTGGCGCACGCCAATGGTGATGGTCTCCTCCAGGGCGAGCGAGACCGCAATGGGATCGGCGCGCTGGCTCGCGGCGGGTTCAGGTCGCGGCGGTGTCGTCGCCACGCAACCGCAAAGCGAAGCGAAGAGCAAAAGCTGGACCGTTTTCCGCATGCTCGCCTTTTTGCATGCCTGCGAAAGCCGCGGCAAGACGGGCAACGTCCATGTGGCCGGCGATGTACAGCGATTTTGCGAAAGTCTAGTCTGCCACCCGAGCGCCAATGAGGGGAGGGTGGTTTGGACGAGCAGGACCCGAAGGAAGACCTGATCGAGCCGGTTTTCCGCAATGGCACGGTCACCACCGTCGGCATCCTGCTGGCGTTCTCGCTGGGCTTCGTCACCCATTGGGCGGCCAACCCGATACCGTGGCAACTCCATCATTTGCTTGCCGTGGTTCCGATCCTGGTTGGCATCGCCCTGCAGATGCGGGCGCTGTCGCTGCTGCTCGACCTGGATTCGCTCCGCAGGCCAATCTACGAACGCGCCAACCGCATCTTCATGGCCGGCATCATCCTGACCGCCTGCGGCGTCGGGCTGGCGATTCTGCTCGATGTCTTCGAGGTGTCGGCGAGGAGCGCGCTGGTCGGGGCTTAGTCAGGTCAGCCTGACGCCGCCGATCATCTTGGTCACCTCCGCCGCCGCGTCGCGCACCAGCGGCCCGATCTCGCCTAGCCGCTCCGGCGTCACCCGTACGGTCGGGCCGGACACCGAAACGCCACCGATCGGCTCGCCGAATTCGTTGAAGATGGCGGCGGCCACGCAACGCATGCCGGGATGGCGTTCCTCATCGTCGACCGACCAGCCACGGTGCTTGATGACAGCCAGATCATGGGCGAGGGTCGAAATGTCCGACAGCGTCTTGTCGGTGAAGCGCTGCAGGCCCGATTTGCGCAGGATGGCTGCGACGCGTTCGGGCTCGAGCTGCGCCAGCACCGCCTTGCCGATGCCGGAGGCATGAAAGGAGCTGCGCGTGCCCGGGCGGAAGAAGGCGCGGATCGCCTGATGCGTCTCGACCTGGCTGACGAAAACGACGCAATCGTCCTCCGCGACGCCGAGATTGGCGGTCTCCCCGGTCCTTTCCATCAATTCCTGCATGACGATACGGGCGCGGTCGACCAGCTTGCGGCGGCGCAGGAAGGCCGAGCCCATGCGGTAGGTCTCGACGCCGATCGACCAAAGCTGGTCCGTTGTATCGAACTCGACCATGCCGTGGCTCTGTAACGTCATCAGCATGCGGTAGGCGGTGGAGGCGGCAAGGCCGCTTTGCGCCGATATTTCGCTCAGCGACAGGCCGCTGCCTTCGGCGACGATGGCGAGGATGCGCAAGGCCCGGTCGAGCGACTGCACCGAACCGGCCTCGGCCGGGCCGTTGAAAGCGCGCGGCCGGCCGCGCTGGCGTTTTTCACTGGTTTCCATGCCGGCATTGTCGCCGATTTCGCCCAAAACACAATGAAAAAGTTTTTCACTGATTTTTGGAACTGGATTTATGGAAAACGAAAAAGTTAGCGAAATCAGTTGGTAAAAGTCATTTTCTCGAAATGAAAAAATATTCTGAAAAAGTTGAAAAATAGCCGGCGCGCTGGCATTGTCAGCCAACCAACAATCTTGCGGAGGCTGACCATGGCCAGGATGCGCGCTGTCGATGCAGCGGTTCTCGTTCTCGAAAAGGAAGGCATTTCCTGCGGCTTCGGCGTGCCGGGCGCGGCGATCAACCCGTTCTATTCGGCGCTGAAGGCGAGGGGCTCGATCCGCCATATCCTGGCGCGGCATGTCGAGGCCGCTTCGCATATGGCCGAAGGCTACACCCGGGCCATATCAGGCAATATCGGCTTGTGCATCGGCACATCCGGCCCGGCCGGCACCGACATGATCACCGGCCTCTATTCGGCGGCGGCGGATTCGATCCCGATCCTGTGTATCACCGGGCAGGCGCCGCGTGCCCGGTTGAACAAGGAGGATTTCCAGGCAGTCGACATCGCAGCCATCGCTGCCCCTGTCGCCAAATGGGCGGTCACGGTGATGGAGCCTTATCTGGTGCCGATGGCGCTGCAGAAGGCGTTTCACCTGATGCGTTCGTCGCGGCCGGGTCCGGTGCTGATCGACCTGCCGGTCGACGTGCAACTGGCCGAGATCGAGTTCGATATCGACGCTTATGAGCCGCTTGTCCCGTTCAAGCCGGCAATGTCGCGCGCCCAGGCCGAAAAGGCGCTGGCGATGCTCAACGCTGCGGAAAAGCCGCTGATCGTTGCCGGCGGCGGCATCATCAATGCCGATGCATCTGACCTGTTGATCGAATTCGCCGAGATCACCGGCGTTCCGGTCATCCCGACGCTGATGGGCTGGGGCGCGATCCCCGACGATCACCGGCTGATGGCCGGCATGTGCGGGCTGCAGACGTCGCATCGCTACGGCAATGCGACGATGCTGGAAGCCGATTTCGTCTTCGGCATCGGCAACCGCTGGGCCAACCGCCATACCGGTTCGGTCGACGTCTACACCAAGGGCAAGAAGTTCATTCATGTCGATATCGAGCCGACGCAGATCGGCCGGGTTTTCGCGCCGGATCTCGGCGTCGTCTCGGATGCCGGTGCGGCGCTGAAGATATTGCTAGACGTCGCCACCGAATGGAAGACGGCGGGCAAGCTGCGCGACTGGTCGGGCTGGGCGAAGGAATGCCAGGCCCGCAAGAAGACGATGAAGCGCAAGACGCATTTCGAGCAGGTGCCGTTGAAGCCGCAGCGCGTCTATGAGGAGATGAACAAGGCGTTCGGCCGCGATACCACCTATGTCACCACGATCGGCCTGTCGCAGATCGCCGGGGCGCAGTTCCTGCATGTCTACAAGCCGCGCAACTGGATCAATTGCGGCCAGGCCGGCCCGCTCGGCTGGACGTTGCCGGCAGCGCTCGGTGTGCGCGCCGCCGATCCCGACCGCACCATCGTGGCGCTGTCGGGCGATTACGACTTCCAGTTCATGATCGAGGAACTGGCGGCCGGTGCGCAGCACAAACTGCCGTACATCCATGTCGTCGTGAACAACGCCTATCTCGGCCTGATCCGCCAGGCGCAGCGCGGTTTTTCCATGGATTTCGAGGTCAGCCTGGCCTTCGAGAACGTCAACCGTGCCAACGACCCCGAGGCGGGCTACGGCGTCGACCATGTCGCGGTCGCCGAGGCGATGGGCTGCAAGGCGGTCCGGGTGCGCAAGCCGGAAGAGTTCGCCGGCGCATTCAAGGAGGCTGAGCGGCTGATGAAGGAACATCAGGTGCCGGTTGTGCTCGAATTCATCCTCGAGCGTGTCACCAACATTTCCATGGGCACGGAAATCGACAAGATCACCGAATTCGAGGACCTTGCCGAAAGCCATGAGGACGCGCCGACGGCGATCGTCATGCTCGACTAGGGAGAAAAAGAATGCCGCGTTTTTCAGCCAATCTGTCGATGCTCTTTGGCGAGCACGATTTCCTCGACCGTTTCGATACCGCCGCCCGCGCCGGCTTCAAGGGTGTCGAATATATCGGCCCCTACGACCATGCGCCTGACGTGGTCGCGGCGCGGCTGAAGAAGAATGGGCTCAGCCAGGTGCTGTTCAACCTGCCGGTCGGCGACTGGGGCAAGGGCGAGCGCGGCATTGCCGTGCTGCCGGACCGTGTGCCGGAATTCCGGCAAGGCATCGCCAAGGCGATCTCTTATGCCCATGCGCTCGGCTGCGAGCAGGTCAATTGCCTCGCCGGCATCGCGCCGCAAGGTGCCGATCGTTCGGTGCTGGAAAACACCTTTGCCGAGAACCTGGCGTTCGCCGCCGAGAAACTGGAGCAGGCCGGCATCCGGCTTTTGATCGAGCCGATCAACACCCGCGACATCCCGGGGTTCTTCCTGAACTATTCGGAGCAGGCGCTGGCGCTGATCGACCGCGTTGGCTCGAAGAACCTCTATTTGCAATACGACATCTATCACATGCAGATCATGGAGGGGGATCTCGCCCGTACCATCGAGGCTAACCTTGGCCGCATCGCGCATATACAGCTTGCGGACAATCCCGGCCGTCACGAGCCGGGGACGGGCGAGATCAATTATCCCTTCCTCTACGAGCACATCGACCGCATCGGCTATTCCGGCTGGGTTGGGGCGGAATACAAGCCGAAGGCCGGGACGGAGGCTGGATTGGGGTGGTTCAGGGAGTTGAACGGGCAGGGGAGTGCGGCGGCTTAAGCGTCGCAACCCCCTCATCCGGCCGCTACGCGGCCACCTTCTCCCCGAGGGGAGAAGAGATCGCCGAAGTTGACGCCTACCTCTTCTCCCCGGCGGGGAGAAGGTGGCCCGAAGGGCCGGATGAGGGGGCGTTTCACACAGTCATTTGGAGAGAAAACTATGGAAACCATCGGCTTCATCGGCCTCGGCATCATGGGTGCCCCGATGGCAGGGCATCTGCTGGACGCGGGCTACAAAGTCATCGCCAGCGCCCACCGCTCGAAGCCACCGGCCGACCTGGTCGGTAAGGGCCTAAAGACCGTAACAGGCCACGCCGCCGTAGCCAAGGCGGCCGACATCGTCATCCTAATGGTGCCCGACACACCGCAGGTAGCCGACGTGCTGTTCGGCGACAACGGCGTCGCATCCGGCCTCACCAAGGGCAAGCTGGTTATCGACATGAGCTCGATCTCGCCGATCGAGACCAAGGTTTTCGCCCGGAAAATAAACGACCTCGGCTGCGACTATCTCGATGCACCGGTCTCAGGCGGCGAGGTTGGCGCCAAGGCGGCGTCGTTGACCATCATGGTCGGCGGAGAGGACAACGCGTTCGAGCGCGCGCGGCCCGTTTTCGAGAAAATGGGCAAGAACATCACGTTGGTCGGGCCGAACGGCGTCGGCCAGACGACCAAGGTCGCCAACCAGATCGTCGTCGCGCTGACCATCGAAGCCGTCGCCGAGGCGCTTGTCTTTGCCTCAAAGGCCGGCGCCGATCCGGCCAAGGTCAGGCAAGCGCTGATGGGCGGGCTGGCGGCTTCGCGCATCCTCGAAGTGCATGGCGAGCGCATGGTCAAGCGCACCTTCGCGCCAGGCTTTCGCATAGAACTGCACCAGAAGGACCTCAACCTGGCGCTGGAAGGCGCCAAGGCGCTGGGTGTCTCTTTGCCCAACACCTCGACGACGCAGCAGCTGTTCAATTCCTGTGCGGCCAATGGCGGGGCAAAAGAGGATCACTCGGCGCTGGTTCGCGCGCTGGAGCGGATGGCCAATTTCGAAGTCGGCGGCACAGCGGCCGAAGCCAAGGGCAAAGCGGCATAGGTCAGGAGAGGGCGGCGCAACGTTCCCAAGCCGCCAACTCTTGTCCGATCAGAGAACGGGTTCCTGCGTCTGTCACGGGAGCCCGTTTCTCGTTTCGTCATATCTTTTGGCCCGCGGCCTGCCGCTTCCGACTCAGCCGCGCTTCAGGAAAGCCCGTGCCGCGTAAAGGCTCACCGCTGCGGCGTTCGACACATTGAGCGAGCGGATGGCGCCGGGCATGTCGAGGCGGGCGAGTGTCGTCACCGTCTCGCGCGTCTTCTGGCGCAGGCCTTTGCCTTCGGCGCCCAGCACCAGCGCGATCTTTTCGCCTGAAAAACTCGTTTCAAGTTCCGCCGGTCCGTCCGAATCGAGGCCGATGGTCTGGAAGCCGGCTTCGTGCAGTTGGCCCAGCGCGTCGGCGAGGTTCTTCACCTCGATCTGGTCGATATGCTCCAGCGCGCCGGAAGCCGATTTTGCCAGCACGCCGGATTCCTGCGGGCTGTGGCGGGCCGTGGTGATCAGCGCGCCGGCGCCGAAGGCGACCGCCGAGCGCAGGATGGCGCCGACATTGTGCGGGTCGGTGACCTGGTCGAGCACCAGCACCAGTTTCGTGTCGCCGAGCGCGTCAAGGCGCTTCGGCTTCAGCGGTTCGGCCTCGATCAGCACGCCCTGATGCACGGCGTCCGAGCCGGTGATCTTGTCGATTTCCTTCGGCTCGACCAGCTCGGCCTTGAACGGCAGAGCGGCGAGATCGGCAATCGCCAGCCGCTCGGCGGCGTTGCGCGTCACCAGCATCTTTTTGATCCGCCGGCGTGGATTGTCGAGCGCAGCGCGCACCGTGTGCAGGCCATAGAGTCGCACCAGCCCGTCGGCGGCGTTCTCGCCGGGCGGCACCCGCTGGCGCGGCCGGAAGGCAGGCGCGCCGCCGGCCTTCTCGTCGCGGTGGGCGCGACGCAGCTTGGCGTAATGGGTGTCTTTGGCGGTCTTGGGGGTGTTGTCATTGCTCATGGCCGGCTTCTATAGCCGCGTCGCCGGGCCGTGGATACAGGCAGAAAGCCGGCTTGCCGCGTGGGCAGTCAAAATCCGCGCATTTTGCCCAGACGTGCGGTTGACACCCACTGGCCTTGCCGCCATAAGGCGCTTCGCTGATTTCGGACAAAACCTTGGTTTCGACCTGATCGGCGAGAATGCCTCGTTGCAAGGCTTCGACGGCAGGCTGGAGAGGTGCCCGAGTGGTTAAAGGGGACGGACTGTAAATCCGTTAGCTTAGCTTACGTTGGTTCGAATCCAACCCTCTCCACCACTGCCAGCCCGCGAGCCCCAGGACGATGCGGGTATAGCTCAGTGGTAGAGCAGCAGCCTTCCAAGCTGAATATGCGGGTTCGATTCCCGCTACCCGCTCCAAACTTCCCTCAGATCTTGGCAAATAGCTTCACGACGTTGCCGTCGGTGAGCGGCAGGACCGGCTGTACGCCCTTGGCCATTGATCGCCAGGAGGTTCACCGAGCTGGTGGAAGCGACGCCCGACAACCGCAAAGCGGCGTCGGGCGTGTTTAGGCGCGATGCAGAAGCAGGCGCTGTACCCTAGTTGTTGAACGCCGACGCGACCTGATGCTGCTGCGGCACCTGGCCGTTCGGCGTCAGCTTGTCGACAATGCCGGGCAGGGCGGTGGACAATTGCTTGAGCAGTTCCTGCTCGTCGAGCCCGGTCCTTTGCGCGATCTCGCGAATGACCTGCGGACCAATCGCTCTGCCAAGATCATTGGCATTGATCGGCTGGTTCTGCCCGGTGCCGACCCACGAGTCAGCGACGTTGCCCTGGCCGGCGTCCTTCAACTTGTCGAGCAGTCCACCCAGTCCGCCGAGCAGGCCGCCATCGCCGGAGGCGGTGGTGCCGGTGGGGGCGGGCGTTTGAGGCTGGGCGGGCTCGTCGGGCTGTTCGGCACTTCTGCCGCTCAGCATCTTTCCGACCAGCAGCGCGCCGAGCGCGATCATCAGCGGTTTGGTGATGTTGCCGCCGGGTACGGCGTTGTCAAAGAGTCCCATAGGTCCAATCCTCCATAACGACCAAGCCCGTCCCGTCGGCTAGAATGGAGCACGCGGGCGGAATTTCAAGTTGGCTTGAGCTTTTGACAATCATGTGACCATGATCGGCCGGCGAGGGAATGGAGAGGAAAAATGGGTATCATCAGCTGGATTATCCTCGGCGTCATCGCCGGCTTCATCGGCAGCAAGATCGTCAACAAGACCGGCCAGGGCCTGATCATGGATATCGTGCTCGGCATCGTCGGCGCCATTGTCGGCGGCCTGATCTTCAGCGCCTTCGGAGCCTCGGGCGTGACCGGCCTCAACATCTGGAGTCTGATCGTCGCCGTCATCGGTTCGGTGGTCGTGCTGTGGGCCTATCACAAGTTCTCCGGCAAGCGGACGCTTTAGCGCCAGTCTGCCGATTGGCTGGCTGCCGGACGTCTTTGACCTTCTTCGATGCGTTGCCGCAGGAGTCAGGCGACGACGGTCAGTCTGCGCTTGCGCTCATCCAGCGACACGATGGTCAGTCCGCTCGCGACCACCAGCAGGATGCCGCACACGGCCAGGGCATTCGGGAACTGCCCGAACACCAGCACACCTGAAATGACTGCCCATACGGTGAAGCAGTAGTAGAACGGCGCCACGACGCCGGTCGGCCCGACGCGATAGGCCATGAAGATGAAGAAATGGCCGAAGATCAGGAAGAACCCGGCGCCGGCCATCAAAAGCAGGTGACGGGCTTCCGGCATCACCCAGCGCTCTGAAACCAGATGCGCGGCACCCGCGCCGATCAGCACCACCACGACGGCGGAAATGGCGACGATCATGCCCGGTACCTCGGCCGGAACGCGCCTGCCGGCGAGATCGCGCGCCGCCGACAGCGCGGCGTTGCCGAGCGCCAGCAAGGCATAGATCGAGATGCCTTCCATGGTCGGCTGCGCCACCATGACCGCCCCGACGAAGCCGAGCCCGATCAGCGCCATGCGCACGCCGCCGATCCGCTCGCCGAACAGGATGGAGGAGCCGACCAGCATCAGGAGCGGCGTGATCTGCCCGAGCGCGGTCGAATCGGCGATCTGCATGTTGGCCAGCGCCACCACGTAGCAAAGGATCGCCGCCAGCTCGAGCAGGTTGCGGCGCAGCACGCGTTTGTCGAAGATCAGCGGGATCTGCCTGCCATAGCCGAGCAGGAACAGCAACGGCATGCCCCACAGCGTGGCCGCGACCCCGCGCAGGAACAGCACTTCATAGGAGGGCAATCCCGCGGTGGCGAGCTTCATCATCGTGTCGTTGACGAGGTAGGACCCCGTCGAAACGATCATGAACAACGGGCCGCGTATGGAGGTGGGGATGAAATGCATCGGACGAGCAAATCAGACCGGCGCCGCAGCGGCAATGGGCCACGCGCGGGCTGCCAATCCGGCAGGGAAGGGCCAGGACATGGCCGGGAGTTGCAGATACGCGCTGAAGCCCGCTGCCCCCATTTCATTTCCCGTCGCGCGTTCCTATATCGGCGCCATATCCCCGCAATCGGATCATCGGTTCGGACCGAGTGGACAGCGCACCCGGCCACAAGGCACTTGTGTTTTTCGGCCGTAGTCGCTAATCGCCCCGCATTCGACTGAACTGAAGGTCAAGGCCGTCCAAGGAAAGAGACTATGGCAAAAGGTAAATTCGAGCGTAACAAGCCTCATGTGAACATTGGCACGATTGGCCACGTCGATCATGGCAAGACGTCGCTGACGGCGGCGATCACGAAGTATTTTGGCGAATACAAGCGCTACGACCAGATCGATGCGGCGCCGGAAGAGAAGGCCCGCGGCATCACCATTTCGACGGCTCACGTCGAAT
>NZ_JACDTY010000031.1 GCF_013520985.1 Mesorhizobium neociceri
AGAAGCGAACCGTCGAGGACACTTGGCGCCACATCGGCCACCTCGTCGAAACAATCGAACCCGGCGAATGCAAGAACTACTTCGCAAACGCCGGATACGCTTCCATCAAAACGTGAAAGACTCTAGAGGCTTGTCCGGCAAAACCCGGCGGACGCTTCCAGGGTCTGCTGCGGTCGAGCCGCGATCTGGCCCCTTCGGGCGACTACATCGTCAAATTGCGATGCATCCGCACTTACCGCGTCGGCGGACCGGCAGTTAATACAAGCGCCGGGGACAAATCGACCTACAAGGAAGAACTCAAATTCGAGGAAAAGCTCGTCGTCCCGCGCGGTTCGGTGCAGTCGAGCGTTGGCATCCCTTTCGCCTTCGCAATTCCGGCCGATGCGCTGCCATCGAACGGACCGCCGGTTTATGAGCGCCAGCACGGCAATGTGCGCTGGGTCCTGACCGTCACGGCGCCGATGCCGGGCGTCGACTATTACGCGGTCTTCGCGATCGACATGAGGCGATAAGGCCAGAACAACTGATGTCCCGGGCGCTGGCGGATCGCGCCCGTCGGGGGGCGCCTTAGTGGCCCTTGGCGATGCGGTCGAACGCCATCAGCTTTTCCAACAAGGCCGGCATGTCCTTCAGCGGCAGCATGTTCGGACCGTCGGAGGAAGTCGAATTGTCCGGATCCTGGTGGGTTTCGATGAAGACACCGGCGACGCCGACGGCAACGGCAGCGCGCGCCAGCGTCTCGACAAAACGGCGCTCGCCGCCGGAAGAACCGCCCTGCCCGCCCGGCTGCTGCACCGAATGGGTGGCGTCGAAAATCACCGGCGCGCCGATCTCGGCCATCACGGGCAGAGCGCGCATATCCGACACCAGCGTGTTGTAGCCGAAGGAAGCGCCGCGCTCGGTGGTCAGCACGTTGGCGTTGCCGGAACCAGTGATCTTGGCCACCACGTTCTTCATATCCCAGGGCGCAAGGAACTGCCCCTTCTTGACGTTGATCACCTTGCCGGTCTTCGCGGCCGCGACCAGCATGTCGGTCTGGCGCGACAGGAAAGCGGGTATCTGCAGCACATCGACATGCGGTGCGACGATCGCGCACTGCTCCTCGGTGTGAACGTCGGTCAAAATGGGAAGCGAAAATTCCTTGCGCAACTCGTCGAAAACCGGAAGCGCCGCGTCCATCCCGGCGCCGCGCGTCGCCGACAGCGAGGTGCGGTTCGCCTTGTCGTAGCTGGTCTTGTAGACGAGACCGATGCCGAGCTTGCCGGTCAACTCCTTCAGCGCGCCGGCCATGTCGAAGGCGTGCTGGCGCGATTCAAACTGGCATGGGCCGGCGATCAGCGCCAAGGCTGCGTTGTTGTCGAAGACGACGTTGCCGACGGTTACCGACGAATTCGGCGCCATCGAATTGGGCGCTTGCGGCTTGCTCATTTGGTCTCCCGGAAGATGAAAGCCGCGCCCTGCCCGGATGCCGGCTGCACGACAATTTCGTTGCCCGCTATATCGTATTGGATGGCATTATCTGCAAGCAGCGTAGCGGCGGCATCGGCACTGCGGACCGAAAAGACGACCGCAACGAAGCGAAGCTCTGTCGGCGCGCCGGCGGCAAAGCCGAAGCGCTTGGTGAAAACCGCGGGCTCGAGCACGGTTATGGCGGCATTCGGCAGGTCGAAGACCGCGCCGCCCTCCTGCGCCATGCCTGTCGCCGTCGAGATCAGGCCACTCTGTTCGGACGGCGCATCGCTGACCGCCACGATTTCGACAATGCCGGTCACGCCATTGGCGTGAGCTTGCAGCGCCCTGCGATCGATTTTCGGCCCATTGATCCGCTCGCAAGCGAACAGAAAGGCGTCCGTCGCCCCAGAACCGGACGCGAAAGCCAGTTTGAACGATGCCATGTCGCTCTTTCCGGCCGCGTCCGTGAAGGCGCGCGAAAAGCTCAGCACGTCTCCGGCCGACAGACCGGCCGAGACATAGCGCGCATGATCCGCATCGGCATTGCCGGTACCCAGCACCACGGCGGAAAAGCCCTCATCGCACAGGCTGGCACGGTAGAGCCGGTCGCGTGCGACGAAGACATTGCCGCCAGCAATCGCTTCCGCCGCTGCTTGCTTGTCGCCGACCGCGAGCGGTTCGAGATAGGTGCCGTCGGCGACGAAGACACAGCAATTTTCAGTGCCGAAGGGATGAATGCCGGTCGGCGCGACGATGAAGCCAAGCGATGTCAGCCGCGCCCGCGCCACCGCGAGGCTCGCCGTCGGCAGCACCAGATGGTCAAGTGGATGGGTTGTGCTGGTCATGCCGGCGCGGTGTGCATCATTCCGGATATCGGTTCAAGCGTTTCCGCCGATGGCGCCCGGATCGCGCCGCCGCGCGCCTATAATGCAGCATGCCATTCCGTCGCCGTTTCCTGCAATTTTCTCCAATCGGGAGCCAATCTGACGCAACGGTATCCCCCGCGTGCTTGATCTTGCGCCGCGTACCGGTTTGACGGCCTACGAATTCCGCCTGTGAAAAACTGGCGACGTTTCTTTGCGGCCTGATCAGGCCATTGCCACGACATCGGCCGAATATCGCAATTCGCGCAATGGTTTGACCCGGCTGGTTGTCTCCGCATAGAGCGGATGCGCCTTGTAGGCGGCCAACGCCGCATCGTCTTCGAACTCGGCATAGACGACCACGTCGATCGCGTCCGACAGCGGATCGACCTTGGTGTTGAGGGTCACCTCGAAGAGGTTCGAATGCGGGATCTTGCCCAAGGTGAGCAAGCCCGTGCGCACGGCCTCGACATCGTCCTTGCGCCTGGCGCTGAAGAAAACGATATGCCGGATCACGCCTGCCTCCAAATTCGATTTGCCGGCATGTTTTGTGTGAGCAGGACCGTCGCGTCAACCGGCACGATGTCGCGCCCGGCAACGCCGGAAGGCGACTTCGCAGAGGCGCAAAAAACTAGCCCCCGCCGGTGACGTAGCGCACGATACGCGACATTTCCCTGACCGAGGTGTCGAGATAGCGGCCACTGTTGTAGAGGCCGTCCCAGATCAGGAAAAAGGCGATGGCCATGATGACGACGACGTAACGCATGGCTGAAACTAACGCATGTGGCTGTTCGTAACCATAGAGATTTCGGCAAAGGCCTATGCTCTCCGGAATTCTGGTCTCGAGCCCGTCGCCTTGGTCCAGCCGCGCACACAGCTTGCCTCTTGAAGTTCTGGTCGATGCGGTGGAAGATTGTGGCGAAAATTCACGCAGGTAGCGGCGTTCGCACCTGACGAATGAAATGTGGAGGATGTGGGGGCCGGCAGATCTTGCGCCGTCCCCGCGGAAGTCCGGGGGATGTGAGATGGCTGTCAAGGAACACAAAGGCATCGGCGACGCCATCAGGCTGGACGAACTTAACTTCGCCGAGATCGTCAAGGGCTTGCCGGCCAAGGCGCGCATGGTGCTGTCGGCGGCGATGAAACTGCCGCGCGGCTCGCTCAAGGTAAGGATGCCGGATGGCCGCGCCGTTCTTGTCGGTGGCAATGCGCCCGGCCCCGACGCCGAACTGGTGCTGAAGAACTGGCGCCTGCCCGGCCGCGCCTTTTCCGGCGGCACCATCGGCGTTGCCGAATCCTACATGGATGGCGACTGGGAAAGCCCGGACGTGACCAGCTTTCTCGAACTGTTCGTCGTCAACTCGGCCATCGGCGAACGCGTCGCCGGCGGCGCCAGCTGGCTCATCAACACCGTCCAGCGCATCCGCCACTGGTTCAACGAAAACACCCGCACCGGCTCAAAGCGCAACATTTCGGCGCATTACGACCTCGGCAATGCCTTCTACAAGCAATGGCTCGATCCCAGCATGACCTATTCGTCGGCGCTCTATGCCACCGGCGCCAACGATCTGGAAAGCGCGCAGGCCGCCAAGTATCGCGCTCTGGCCAAGGATACCGGCATCGGCAAGAAGGACCATGTGCTCGAGATCGGCTGCGGCTGGGGCGGCTTTGCCGAATTTGCCGCGCGCGAGATCGGCTGCCGCGTTACCGGCCTGACCATCAGCCGCGAACAGCACGACTTCGCCAAGGCGCGCATCCACAAGGCCGGACTGTCTGACAAGGTCGACATCAAGCTGCAGGATTACCGGGACGAAACAGGCACTTACGACCGCATCGCCTCGATCGAGATGTTCGAGGCGGTCGGCGAAAAATACTGGCCGGTGTTTTTCGGCAAGATGAAGGCCTGCCTGAGGCCCGGCGGCACCGCCGGCCTGCAGATCATCACCATCAACGAGGCCGCCTACGACACCTATCGCGCGCGGCCGGATTTCATCCAGCGCTACGTCTTCCCGGGCGGCATGCTGCCGACGCCGTCGATCCTGAAGACGCTCGGCAGCGACCATGGCCTTGCCCATCTGCGCGAGCGCGTCTTCCCGGACGACTATGCCCGCACGCTTGCCGAATGGCGCAACCGCTTCTGGCAGTCGTGGGAAAAGATCGTCCCGCTCGGCTTCGATGACCGCTTCAAGAAGCTCTGGGAGTTTTACCTCCACTATTGCGAAGCCGGCTTTAGAGCCAGCTACATCGACGTGCGCCAGGTGGTCTACAAGGCGTAGAGTTGGGTTGAGCGGGCATTGCCCGCCCGTTTCCCTCACAGCAGGATGCGGTATTTCGCAAATCCCGCTTCGCCCTCGCCGGCAGGCTCGATCTTGAGGGATTTCACCCCTGAAATAAAATCCTTCGCCCTGGGACCGGTCTCGAATACGACGCTGGTTCCGGGCAGCGGCGTGAACGACCAATTGTCGTCGGCCGAGGGGTTGATCGTGCCTTCGCTGACGACATAGCGCACAATCACGTCGCGGTTGGTGTCCGGCGCTTCGTAGATGATCTTCGAAGCGTTGATGTCAGGGAAATTGCCGCCACCGCCGGCGCGGTAATTGTTGGTGGCGACGACGAATTTCGCTGCCGGATCAATAGGCTTGCCATCGAAGCTGAGGTCGACGATGCGGCTGGAGCCGGTATTGGCGACGCCACCCTTGGCATCGTATTTCGGCGGCTGCGACAGATCTATCTTGTAGCTGACGCCATCAATCACATCGAAATTGTAGGACGGGAATTCGGTGTCGATCAGCGCCTGGTCGGCTTTCCCGGCCTCGATCTTCTTGAAAATACCGGCCGACATTTCCAGCCATTCCTTCACCTGCGCCCCGGTGATTTCAACCGCCCGCACGGTGTTCGGATAGAGATAGAGGTCAGCGACGTTCTTGATGGCGATGTCGCCCACCGCCACGTCGGTGTAGTAGTCGGCACCGTTGCGCCCGCCGGCCTTGAAGGGCGCTGCCGCAGACAGCAGCGGCACGTCCTTCCACTGCGTGCTCTTCAATATGTCCTTGAGATACCAGCTCTGCGCCTGATTGACGATCTGCACCGACGGATCGTCGGCGACCAGCGCGAAATAGGAATAGAGCGGCGCAGACGTCTTGCCGACCGGACGGCGGACATAGGCAAGTGTCGCCTCATGGTCCGCCTTCAGCGCATCGACGATGCGCTGGTCGTCGGCAACCGTCGGCTTGTTCGCCTTGTCGACGCGCTCGTAGATCGGGCGAGCCTCGGAGGTCGCCGAGACGACCCGCCATTTCGATCCGTCGCGTTCCAGAAGCAGGTCGATCAGGCCCATATGCGAGCCCCAGAAACCGCCCATCACCGCCGGCTTGCCCTGCAGCGTGCCTTTCTCCGTGTCGACGCCGTCGAGGGCCTGAAAGTCCTTCTTGCCGGGGAAGACCAGATGCTGATGGCCGGTGAACACTGCATCGATGCCCTCTACACCGGCAACGAAGAACGAGGCGTTCTCCATCCCGTCGCCCTGCTTGATATCGATGCCGGAATGCGAGAGAGCAATGACGATGTCGGCGCCCTCCTCCTTGATCTGCGGCACCCACGCCTTGGCCGCCTCGACGATGTCGCGCGTCCTGACATTGCCTTCGAGGTTCTTCAGGTCCCAGACCATGATCTGCGGCGGCACGAAGCCGATGATACCGATCTTGATCGGCTGCTCGGCGCCCGACCCATCCTTGATCTTCTTGTCCAGGATGACATACGGCTTGAGGTAAAGCTTGTCGTCGCGCGGGTTGGCGGCGAGCTCGGTGCCGCGGATCAGATTGGCGCAGACGAACGGGAAATTGGCCCCGGCCAGCACCTTGTCGAGGAACGACAGGCCGTAGTTGAACTCGTGGTTGCCGAGCGTCGAGCATTCATAGCCGAGCAGGTTCATGCCCTTCATGATCGGATGCAGATCGCCGTCCTTGAGCCCCTTCTCATAGGCGATGTAGTCGCCCATCGGATTGCCCTGCAAAAGGTCGCCATTGTCGATCAGCATCGCATTGGTGGCTTCCTTGCGCACCGCCGCAATCAGCGAGGCCGTCCGCGACAGGCCCATCGTGTCGTTCGCTTTGTCGGCATAGTAATCGTAGGGCAGGACATTCACATGGATGTCCGTCGTCTCCATGATCCTCAGATGCGCCTGATTGGCCTGCGCGCGGGCGGAGAACGGATGCAGCATGATCAGCGCCCCGCTGGCGGCCGCACCGGCAAGAAAACCGCGACGGGAGACGGGGTGGCGGAGATGCGACATTGGTTTTCCTTCCCAGCGACGTGACAGTCCAGCCCCGGGAGGAAGCTTCGCGCCGAAAACCGGCCATGTCCATCGGGAAGTCAGCCGATCAGCAAAAGGTGACGGCCGGATGAATATCCTTGGCCGAGGGCAAGGACCTCAGCCCTTGTCGTCATCGCCCTGGGTGATCAGCCGAGCGCTGCGCTGGCCGGTGAAATATATCCATAGCCAGCTAAGTGACACCGACAGCCGGTTGCGGAAACCGATCAGAAAATAGATGTGCGCCACGCCCCATAGCCACCAGGCAAGCCAGCCGGTGAGCTTGATCCAGCCGAAATCGATCGCGGCTGCCCACTTGCCGATCGTCGCCAGGTCGCCGGCATGACGGTAGCGGAATGGACGCGGCGCGCTATCGCCGGACAGCCGCGCCTTGATCGTCGCGGCAACATGCTTGCCCTCCTGCTTGGCGGAGGGCGCCACGCCGGGCACGGGCTGGCCGTCCGGCCGCAAGACATGCGCGGTGTCGCCGATGACGAAGATTTCAGGACTGTCCGGCACGGTAAGATCGGGTTCGACCATCACCCTGCCCGCCCGGTCGACCGGCGCTCCCAGCCACTCGCCCGCGGGCGAAGCCGCAACGCCCGCGGCCCACAGGATGGTCCTTGCCGGCAGATGTTTATCGCCAAAGATGACACCTTCGGCATCCAGCTTCGTGACGGCGCGGCCGAGTTCGACGATGACGCCCCGCCGTTCCAGCGCCTTGCGGGCATAGTCGGAGAGTTCCGGCGCGAAATTGGCCAGGATGCGGTCGCCGGCCTCGACCAGCACTACACGCGCCTGACGCGTGTCGATGTTGCGGAATTCGCCGCGCAGCGTCTCATGCGCGAGTTCGACAATGGTGCCGGCAAGCTCGACACCGGTCGGGCCGCCGCCGACGATGACCAGCGTCAGCAGAGCCTGGCGCGTGGCCGGATCGGTCTCGCGCTCGGCCTGCTCGAAGGCGAGCAGGATACGGCGGCGGATGGTGGTGGCGTCCTCAAGCGTCTTCAGCCCGGGCGCAAAGGGCTCCCATTCGTCGTGGCCGAAATAGGCATGGCGCGCACCGGTGGCGAGCACCAGCGTGTCGTATGGAACCGAACTGCCGTCCTCGAGCAGCACGCGTTTACCGGCCCGATCGACGCCGGTGACGTTACCCAGAAGTGTCGTCACATCCTTGCGCTTGCGCAGCAGATGACGGATCGGCCAGGCAACCTCCGACGTCGCCAGCGACGTGGTCGCCACCTGGTAGAGCAGTGGCTGGAAAAGGTGGTGGTTGCGCTTGTCGATCATGGTGATGCGCACCGGAGCGCCGGCCAGTGCGCGGGTGAGTTCGAGACCGCCGAATCCTGCACCGACGACAACGACGTGATGGCTGGCTTCACTCATCGCATTCACCCCTGTTTATCCACTTTTATGTAATAATTTTTGTGCACCGCAACAATGTCTTGAAGCGCAAGACTGCCATGCATCAAGGCTGCACAGGACTCGCCGCCCAATGTCGCGAATGCCTATGTCGGCAGGCTCAGACGGGTATAGCCTCGCGGGGATAGGAACCACGGGAGTGAAGCATGGCCAACGACGATGACGGCGCCAAAGATGGCGACAGCCCGGCGCAATACTCTTCGCCACCGTGTTTCATGCACGAGCTCGATCCGGAATTCCGGGCGCCTTTGTCCGACTGGACCGACGTCAGGCGCTGGCGCAAGGCCGAGCGCGAACAGCTGATTGCGGCGCGGTTGGCGGTTTCGGCCGATACGCGGACAACAATGTCGCAAGCCATCGCCAAAGGTCTCGACGCGGTGATCGGCAACATTGCCGGCCGCATGGTCAGCCTCTACTGGCCGTTTCGCGGCGAGCCGGATCTGCGGCCATGGATGGCGTCGATCAACGAGCGCGGCGGCCACACCGCCCTGCCCGTCGTCATTGAGAAGGGCCAGCCGCTGGTTTTCCGTGCCTACGTCCCCGGCGACCGGCTGGAAAAGGGCGTCTGGAACATCCCCATCCCCGCCGAGGGCGATCCGGTGCTGCCCGACATCGTCATTTCGCCGATCGTCGGCATCGATCCGCGCAATTACCGGCTGGGCTATGGTGGCGGCTTCTTCGACCGGACGCTGGCCGCTATGCCGTTCAAGCCTTTGGTCATCGGCGTCGGCTACGAGTTGCAACGCATCGCCACCATCTATCCGCAGCTGCACGACATCCCGATGGACCGGCTCGTCACCGAGGCCTCCGCCGTATAGCAGCGCAGATGTGATGTGACAAAAATCCGACTTGGTCGATAAATAATATGATCTTCGAGGATCGTTCGAAACGGCGCTCTGGGCGGATCCAACAGTGCCCAGTCGATCTTGGATTGGCTGCTTCACAACGGATGACGAGATGATCGGACGAACCATAGCGGCCGCCCTTGCAATTGCGTTTCCTTGTCGCCCTCGCTTGCGCAACCAAAGCATCGTTTGCCGAGTGATTACAAATGGGGCCGCTGCCTGCTTGTTGTTGACGGTCAGACCCGCATATCCGGAAAGTGCTCCTACCAAATCGAGACGGGCGGCGATTTTAACATCCAGGGGCCCCGGCAAGTTTTTGCAGGGATCGACTATCCCGACACCCACAGTGGCGCAGGTGAAATGTCCGAAGATTACTGGGCAGTCGTATACAAAGACGGTGATGTCTGGGGCGGCTATGGCAACTCTGACATTCGCGAAACGCACGGTGATGAAAACTGGGACGACCTTCGCCGCGAAGGCGCGTGCTATATCGGGAAGGACGTCCGGGTATGCCTTTGGCGTTAAGTCAGTTCCGGCTTCATGCCCATGGCCGTGCGATCAACGATCTCGCGCAACGCGAACGACGAGTTGATCTTGGTCACATGCGGCATCGCTGACAGCCACTCCTTGTGGATGCGCTCATAGTCGACCAGGTCCTTGGCGGCGATGCGCAGGATATAGTCGTATTCGCCCGACATCAGGTGGCAGGACAAGACA
Organism: Mesorhizobium neociceri; assembly: GCF_013520985.1. Lineage (GTDB taxonomy): Bacteria > Pseudomonadota > Alphaproteobacteria > Rhizobiales > Rhizobiaceae > Mesorhizobium > Mesorhizobium neociceri. The sequence goes on from NZ_JACDTY010000031.1 coordinate 9,609, forward strand.
TTGGGGCAGCGCTTGATTGCCGCCTCGAAGTCGGACAGCGTCTTTTCGAATTGTCCCGACAGCGATATATGCACGATCGCCGTCATCTGGTGGCCGAGCGCGGCATTCGAAAGCCGCGCGTGATAGCCGCGGATGGTGCCGGATTTCTCCAGATTGTCGAGCCGGCGCGAACAGGCCGACTGCGACAGGCCGACCCTCTCGGCGAGCGCCGCATTGGGTATCCGCCCATCCTTCTGCAAAGTCTCGAGAATGGCGATATCGATCCTGTCGAGCGGCATTTCTAGTGATTCCTGCGAAAATCCTGCAATTCTACGCAACGATTATCGAAACGCATGATCCCGCGCAAGCGCATTCGCAAACACCTGCGCAACGATTCGTGGTTCACTCAGTTGATACAGGGAACGAGCCCCAAGGGCCGGATCAGGAGAAGAACAATGCGCGTCGGTTGCCCCAAGGAAATCAAGAACCACGAATACCGCGTCGGCCTGACGCCAGGCTCGGTCCGCGAATACGTCGCGCATGGCCATGAAGTGCTGGTCGAGACCGGCGCCGGCGCCGGTATCGGCGCCGACGACAATGCCTACCGAGCCGCTGGCGCCACGATCGCCAAGACGGCGGCCGACGTGTTTGCCAAGTCGGACATGATCGTCAAGGTCAAGGAACCGCAGCCCAATGAATGGGCGCAGCTGCGCGACGGCCAGATCCTCTACACCTATCTGCACCTGGCTCCGGATCCGGAACAGACCAAGGGCTTGCTCGCCTCCGGCGTCACTGCGATTGCCTATGAAACCGTGACCGACGACCGTGGCGGCCTGCCGCTCCTAGCACCGATGTCGGAAGTCGCCGGCCGCCTGTCGATCCAGGCCGGCGCCACCGCGTTGCAGAAGGCCAATGGCGGCCGCGGCGTGCTGCTCGGCGGCGTGCCCGGCGTGCTGCCGGGCAAGGTCACCGTGCTCGGCGGCGGCGTCGTCGGCCTGCATGCCGCCCGCATGGCGGTCGGCCTCGGCGCCGATGTCACCATCATCGACCGCTCGATCCCGCGTCTGCGCCAGCTCGACGACCTCTTTACTGGCCGCGTCCACACCCGCTACTCCACTGTCGAGGCGCTTGAGGAAGAATGCTTCTCCGCCGACATCGTCGTCGGCGCCGTGCTCATCCCCGGCGCTGCGGCACCCAAGCTGGTGACCCGTGAAATGCTGTCGGGCATGAAGAAGGGCTCGGTGCTGGTCGACGTCGCCATCGATCAGGGCGGCTGCTTCGAGACCTCGCATGCCACCACCCATGCCGAGCCGACCTATGAGGTCGACGGCGTCATCCATTACTGCGTCGCCAACATGCCCGGCGCCGTGCCGGTGACATCGGCGCACGCGCTCAACAACGCGACGCTGCATTATGGCCTGCAGCTGGCCGACAAGGGCCTGAAGGCGCTGGTCGACGACCACCATTTGCGCAACGGTCTCAATGTCCACAAGGGCAAGATCACCAATCGCGCCGTCGCCGAAGCGCTCGGCTACGAGCTGGTCGAACCCAAGGCGGTTCTGGCCGCCTGACCGTACTTAATCAGTTCTGCCTCCCTCACCCGCCGGTTGTACCGGCGGGTTTTTCTTTGCGTGGAACAACGCCGACAACAAAAAAGCGGAGCCAAAGCCCCGCTTCCTCGGATGTCGAGATTCCCGCCGGTTCATCCGCGGTCGGCAAATCCATCGACACTCGTCTTTTAACGTTTGAATGCGACGGGAGTGCGACAGCCCTCAACCGGCTACGGCTGCGCATCGCCATGATAATCGCGAGCGCTGTGTGAAGCGCTTCACATCAGGCATTCGAAAAACATGCGCAAACAGGGATGCCAGCTTGACGGCTCGAGCCGTCACACGGTTCCCAACTGCCCGCCAGATCACCGGCGGGCATCTTTTTGTCAGGCGCGCTCGATGCGGCACTGATAGCAATTGTTGCGCGCCGAGCGGACATGGACATAGGCGATGTCGTCGCGCTCGAATAATGTCTCGGCACGCACCGTTATATCGTGCGTAGGAATCACGCCGCCACTGCCATAGACGATACGGTCATCCGCACCATAGCCGCGCACGATATAGTCGCTGCTCTCAAGCATATCCGGTAGCGCCTCTGTCTCGGCCGCACGTTCGCATTCGTCAGCATGCAGGAAGATCGGTCCCGTCTCGGCGTAAGGCTGCAACTCCGGAAAGGGCCGGTATGCCAGGATCAGATAGCCATCGCCCTCGGCGACATTCCCCAGGCAATGCCTGCACGGCACGCTGTCGCCGTCAGAAATCTTGCGCTCTGGCGTCAGCCCATAGGCGTCCGGACCGCCGCGCTGCAGCGCTCTCACATCTTCCGTCGGCAAGGCTTTGAACTGAATGGTCATGGCTGAATCTCCGGTGTCGTTGACCGGAAAATATGCCGCCACGCAGGTGCCTCCCACCCGATTCCTGCCAAGCTGTCAGACCGTCAGCAGCCCGGCCATTTCAAGCCGGACTGCTGAAACATTGTTTTAGAAACCCTGTCCTGGTCAGCGGATGAAATCGTCGAAGCGGCGCAGCGTCACCCGGCGGTTGCGCCAGTTCTCGTCCTGGGACCGCACCAGCAGGAATTCCTCGCCATAACCGACAGTTTCCAGCGCATGGGCCGGCACGCCGAACTCGCGCACCAAAGTGCGCTTCAGCGAGGCGGCGCGCTGCTCCGACAGGACCTGATTCGACTGGAAGGAGCCGACCGCATCGGTATGCCCCTCGATCAGCACGCGGGCACCGCGATCGCGGCGCAGAATGCGCTCCAGCGCATCGGCGATGTTTTCGATCTTGCCGTATTGCGAGCTGGAAATGGCAGCCGAGCCAAAAGCGAAATTGATCGACTGGATGTCGATCGAACGCGCCTGACGCCTCAGATCCGGCCGCCGCTTGAATTCGCGGATGGTGACGCGCTGGTTGGGGCGCAATTTCACCCGGGGCGCCGCGTCGAGTTGGCGCTCGATCGTTGCCGCCGACGGCGTGGTCGCCTGCGCGGCGGCCACTGTCGGCATGACAACAGTCGGCATGGCAAGTGCAGCAATCAGCGCTGCGGCAAATGTACGTCGGCTCAGCATGTTTTTCTCCTAGGCAATGGTCGTGTCAGTGTTGACGCCACCATGGCAAAGACAGTCTGAAGCGCCGATGAACGGCTGGTTCAGCCTTCAGGAGGTCACGGCCGCATGACGCTGGCCGAGCGCTCGGCGAAAGGCAGCGGATGCACGGTCTCCTTCTTTTGCGCCACCGGCGCAAAACCGAGCTTCTGGTAGAGCGGCAAGGCGGCCGGATGATCGAGCGTGCAGGTCTGCACCGTCACCCGCTTCGGCCCGTACGACCAGGCGGCGGCGATCGCGGCGCCCAGGAACCAGCGGCCTATGCCTTGCCCCGTCGCATGCTCCATCATGCCGAAATAGGCGAGCTCGACCTCCTCAGGCAGATGCGGCTTGAGGTCGAAGAACCCAGCCGGCGCGCCGTCGAGATAAAGCACCCTGATGTCGCGGTCCTCGCGGTGGATGCCGGCGGCAAGCTCGTCATCGTCCAGCCGCAGCACATTGACCCAGTGCCATTTGCGCCCCACCCGATCCATCAGATAGCGGTAGAAGTGCAGCGGAATGTCCTTGGTCTTCAACAGCGCGATCTGCTTGTTGTAGGGCACGGGCGGCGAATAGGCCGGCGGCACGTGCATTTCCAGAAACGTGACCGTGACCTCGATGTCGTCCAGCGCGCCGTTTTCCATCGCCATCATTCCTTGCCCGTTGCAACGGGCGTATCGGGAAGTCCGCCCCATTCCGTCCATGAGCCGTCGTAGAGCCGGTTGTCGGTGTGGCCGAGCGTCTCCAGCGCCAGCGTGATGACAGCCGCAGTGATGCCGGAGCCGCAAGAGGTGACGACGGGTTTCGACAGATCGATGCCGGCATCTTCAACGGCTTTGCGGAGCTGGTCCTTCGACAGCAGCGCGCCATCTTGCGACAGCGCCGAATAAGGCACATTGCGCGCGCCAGGCATGTGCCCGGAGCGGACACCGGCGCGAGGCTCCGGCTCGGCCCCGGTGAAGCGGCCCGCACCTCGGGCGTCCGCAATCTGGCTCTCCTTGGTTTCGACGATGCGGCGCATGTCGGTGAGGCTGGCGACCCGGGCGGCATCGAAATCGGCATGAAACACGTTCGGTGCGATCTTCGTCGGTTCCGCCGTCACCGGCCTGCCCGCCGCCTTCCAGCGGTCGAAGCCGCCGTCCAAGACATAGACCTGGAACACACCCATGACGCGGAACATCCACCAGGCGCGCGGCGCCGAAAAGAAACCCGGACCGTCATAGACGACAATGGTGTCGTCGGCTGAAATGCCCATGGTGCCGACATATTGCGCGAAATGCTGTGGCGAGGGCAGCGTATGCGGCAGCTTGGCATCCGGGTCCGAGGCCGCATCGTGGTCGAAGAAGCGCGCGCCGGGAATATGCGCCGCCTCATACTCGGCGCGCGCGTCGCGCTTCTGCGCCGGCAGATACCAGGACGCATCGACGATCGTCAGGCCGGGCTCGCCAAGACGGCTCTGCAACCAGTCCGCATCGACGGTGAAAGGGCTGTCATCGGCCATTGTTCTTCTCCCGCCCGCTTTTGCGAGGCATTTATGGTTCAAGCCGCCGGCATCGATCCAAAGCGGATGCGGAAGCGCCGGTTCTCGCGGCCCTTCTTCTCGATCTTGCCGATATGGATCTCGCCGACCTCGCCGGTGCTTTTGACATGGGTACCGCCGCAGGGCTGGCTGTCGACCAAGGCATTGTCGCCGATGCAGACGAGGCGAATCTTGCCGGTGCCGACAGGCGGCCGGACATTCTTCGATTTCACCAGGCCCGGATTGGCCGCCAGCTCCTCGTCGGTGATCAGCCTGATGAAGATTGGATGATCGGCCCGCACCAGCTCCATCAGTCCTGCGGTGACTTCTTCCCTGGTGAAGCCGGCATCGGGAGCGTCGAAGTCGACACGGCTGTCATCCCAGGAAACCGCAGCGCCGGTGATCGGAAACGGACAGACGACGGTGAGCAGGTGGCAAGCCGCATGCATGCGCATCAGCAGATGCCGCCGCTCCCAGTCGATGGCGAGTTTCACCCGCTCGCCAAGCGCGGGCGTCGCCTGCTCCGGCGCCGGCACATGGATGATCTCGTCCTTGGTCTCGCCTGACATGGTGGCGGCAATGGCGATGCGGCTGCCGTCGGCGCGCTCAATCGTTCCAACATCGCCGGGCTGGCCGCCCGATGTCGCGTAGAAGATGGTCCGGTCTAAAATTATGCCGCCGCGCTCGTTGATGGCGACGACGGTGGCGTCAGCCGTCTTCAGATAGGCGTCGTCGCGAAACAGCGCTTCGGTTTTGTGCGCCATCAGGCGACCTTCTCATACGGCACCGAAATCGTGCTGTGCTCGTCCATCCAGCCCGGCACCGGCAGGTTCTTTTCGCGCAGGAAGTCCGGGTTGAACAGCTTCGACTGATAACGGGTGCCATAGTCGGCAAGGATGGTGACGATGGTGTGGCCGGGGCCAAGCTCGCGCGCCAACCGGATCGCTCCGGCAATGTTGATGCCGGTCGAGCCGCCGACGCAAAGGCCCTCTTCCTGGATCAGGTCGAAGACGATCGGCAGCGCTTCCTCATCCGGCACCTGGAACGAGAAGTCAGGCGTAAACCCTTCGAGATTCGCCGTGATGCGCCCCTGCCCTATCCCCTCGGTGATCGAGCTGCCATCGGACTTCAATTCGCCGCTGGTGTAGAAGGAATAGAGCGCGGCGCCCAGCGGATCGGCGAGCGCAATCTTGACGTCCTTGCTCCGAGCTTTCAGCCCGAAGGCGACGCCGGCCAGCGTGCCGCCCGAACCCACCGCCGAGACGAACCCGTCGACCTTGCCGCCGGTCTGCGTCCAGATCTCTTCCGCCGTGGTGCGGATATGACCGTCGCGATTGGCGACATTGTCGAACTGGTTGGCCCAGATGGCGCCGTTCGGCTCGGAGCGCGCCATCTGCTCAGCCAGCCGCCCGGACAATTTCACATAATTGTTGGGGTTCTTGTACGGCACTGCCGGCACTTCGATCAGCTCGGCGCCGAGCAACTTGATCGTGTCCTTCTTTTCCTGGCTCTGGGTGTCGGGAATGACGATCACCGTGCGGTAGCCCAGCGCCTTCGCTACCAGCGTCAGGCCGATGCCGGTATTGCCGGCCGTGCCTTCGACAATGACACCGCCCGGCTTCAACAGCCCGCGCTGTTCAGCGTCGCGGATGATGAACAGGCCGGCGCGATCCTTGACCGACTGGCCCGGATTCATGAACTCGGCTTTGCCCAGGATCTCACAGCCGGTTGCTTCCGAGGCCTTGTTGAGGCGGATCAAGGGCGTGTTGCCGATCGCTTCGATCACAGAACGGGGCATCCGGGATTCCTTATGTAGCTGCGGCGAGACCGTAGAAACCCGAAGCTTGCGTTTCAAGGCAAGAATTCGCCTGGTCCAGTCGCATTTCGGGTACTGCAATCTCCTGCCGCCGGATGACGCGCAATGACGATCATTTCAACCTTGTGCGGAAAAGCGCCCTTTTCATTCGATTTTTTCACCGCTAGAGCACTAATGACAGATCGGCAGGGCGCAGAATGACACTTTACCGGGCCAACCCGAAGCACGGCGTCGCCTGGATCACCGGCGGCAGCAGCGGCATCGGCCGTGCTCTGGCCAAGGACCTTGCGGCAAACGGCTTTGTCGTCGCGGTGACCGCGCTTGACGAGCATCCGATCGACTCGCTCATCGTCGAGACGGCACAGATGCCGGGACGCGTGGTTGCCTACCCTTGCGACGTCACCGACGAGCCGCGCATGGCAAGCACTGTGGCGGCGATCGAAAAGGATCTGGGCCCCATCGTGCTCGCCGTCTTCAACGCCGGCAACTACATCGCCACGCCCGGCGAAGACCTCAGGGTGCGCGACTTTCGTCAGTCCTTCGAGGTCAACTATTTCGGCATCATCAATGGTCTCGTTCCGCTGATGGAGCGCATGCGCATCCGCGCGCGCGGCCATATCGTGCTTGTCGGCTCGGTAACCGCCTATTTCGGCTGGCCGACCACGGCCGCCTATGGCGGCTCGAAAGCGGCGATCAATATCCTGGCCGAGTCGCTGAAATACGATTTCGACAAGATGAATGTCCGCGTCCAGGTGATGAATCCGGGCTTCATCGACACACCGCTGACCGAAAAGAACATGCTGCCGATGCCGGGACTGATGCCCGTCAATCGCGCCTCGCGCCGCATGCTGCGCGGCATCGAGCATGGCGGCTTTGAGGTCACCTTCCCGCGCCGGCTGAGCTGGGGGCTGAAGCTGCTGGCGCTGCTGCCCAGGCCGGTCTGCCGCTGGTTCATCAGCACGGCGACCCGCTGGACAGGCCGGCCGCTGAATTTCGATCGCAAGCCGCCGAGCGAATAACTGTCCACAGGCCGGTTGTTGCTTGGGCGCAGCGGCCGCCATAGGTTTGGAATTGTTGCGTGGAGTCTGCGATGGGGCGACGGATCGTGTTTGCGGTGCTGGGCGTCGTCATCATCCTTGTCCTGGCCTTCCTTTTTGGTCCGCGCGTTCCCGTCGACACCACGATCCGTTTCGATCCCAAAGTGATCGGCGACGATCCGCAGGCCTATCTCGCGCGCGAGGAAGCGGCCGTCCCCAACATCCGCGATGGGCTGGAGAAAGAGATCATCTGGGCTGATCCGATGGTTCACGCCAAGACGCCCTTGGCGGTCGTCTACATCCACGGCTTTTCGGCATCGAAGGGCGAGGTTCGCCCGCTGGCCGACGAGGTCGCCGACCAGCTCGACGCCAACCTTTTCTACACTCGCCTTACCGGCCATGGGCAGGACGGCGCCGCAATGGCGCAAGGCAGCGTCAACGCCTGGATCAACGACTATGAGGAGGCGCTCGCCATCGGTCGGGCCATCGGCGACAAGGTGATCGTCATCGGCACCTCGACCGGCGGATCGCTGGCGACATGGGCGGCGACCGAGCCTGGCGCATCTGACGGCGTCGCCGCAATCGCGTTCATCTCGCCGAATTTTGGCGTCAGGGCTTCGGGCGCCGAGCTGCTGACCATGCCTTGGGGCAAGCAGATCGCCGAGCTCGTCGGCGGCAAGGAGCGCAGCTTTCCAACGCGCAATGCGCTGCACGAGAAACTCTGGACCCACACCTATCCGATGGCGGCCGTACTGCCGATGGCAGCGCTGACCAATCTCGCCTACGCAGCACCGGTTGAAAAAGCGACTATACCGGCTCTGTTCATCTTCTCGGATTCGGACTCAGTGGTGCGCGAAGACCGCACCCGAGAAATCGCCGGCCGCTGGGGCGCCGCACACGAACTGGTCCCGGTCGACGACAATGGCGATCCCGACAACCATGTCATCGCCGGCGACGCGCTGTCGCCCTCGACCACGGCCTTCCTGGCGCAGCGGATTGTCGTCTGGGTCAAGGCAATTACCGAGTAGCCCTAAACGAAAAAGGACGGACGAAGCATTGCTCCGGCCGTCCTCATTTTCAGCAATCAAGCTAGGCTCGACGAGCCTGGCCTATTATCCGGTCAGGCAGCCCGCGCCGCGGGCCGCTTGCCGCCGAAGCGGCGCTTGTTGTTGCCCTTGAAGGGCTTGGCGCCTTCCGGCTTGCGCTCGCCTGCACCTGCAAAGGCCGGCTTGTCACCAAAACGCTTCTTGCCGAAGCCGTTGTTCTGGCCGCCGGGCCGCCTGCCGTCGCGACGGCCATTGCGGTCGTTGCGATCATTGGCGGGCTCGAAGCGCTCGTTCTTTTCGGCCGGATTGCGCGCCGGATCGGGGCTGCCGAGATGGTCGGCAACGATCGGCAGCTTGCTGCGGATGATGCGCTCGACCTGGCGCAGTTTGCTGTTTTCGGACGGATCGCACAGCGTGATCGCAATGCCGTCCATGCCGTTACGGCCGGTGCGGCCGATGCGGTGGACATAGCTTTCCGCCTCGTCCGGCAGGTCGAAATTCACCACATGGCTGATGCCGGGGACGTCGATGCCGCGCGCCGCGATGTCGGTCGCAACGAGAATGCGCACCGAGCCCTCGCGGAAATCGTTGAGCGCCTTCTGGCGGGCGTTCTGCGACTTGTTGCCGTGGATGACGGCGGCCTTGAAGCCGTCGCGTTCGAGGTCCTTGGTCACCCGGTCGGCGCCATGCTTGGTGCGCGAGAAGATGATGACGGACTTCATCGCTTCGTCGGCGAGCATCGTCGACAGCACCTGGCGCTTCTGCTTGGTGCGGGCGAAGACGACGCCCTGCACGATCTCGGCAGCAGCGGTGCTCTGCGGCGCCACTTCGACGCGGATCGGATTCTTCAACAGGCCCTTCGCCAGTTCGGCGATTTCATTGGGCATGGTGGCCGAGAACAGCACCGTCTGACGGTCCGGCGCGGTCGCCTTGGCAATGCGCTTCACGTCGTTGATGAAGCCCATGTCGAGCATGCGGTCGCCCTCGTCCAGCACCAGCCATTTGGTGTCGGAGAGGATCAAGTCGCCCTCGCGCACCAGGTCGGTCAGACGGCCGGGCGTGGCGATGAGGATATCGACGCCGGGCGCAACCTTCTTCACCTGGCTGAAGCGCGAGACGCCGCCAAGCACGAGAGCAGTCGAGACATGCGCGCCCTTGGCGAGGATCTTGATGGTGTCCTCGATCTGCACGGCAAGCTCGCGCGTCGGCGCCAGGATCAGTGCACGGGTGGTCTTCGCCCGGCGCTTGGTGCCGAGCGCAATGATCTTCGACAGAATCGGCAGCGCGAAGGCAGCGGTCTTGCCGGAGCCGGTCTGGGCAATGCCGAAAATGTCACGGCCTTCCATCTGCGGCGGGATCGCCTGCATCTGGATCGGCTTAGGCTCGGTGAAGCCGGCGCCAAGCGTCGCCTTGAGCAGCGCGCCCGTAATTCCAAGTGCTGCGAAGCCGGTGAGTTCCGCAGTGTTACCGGTCACAATGTTGCTACCGGTTGATGTGTTTTCGTTGGTCAAAATAGTCTTCTTTCACGCGGCCTTAGCCGCAAACATCGAAGGCGGCAGGGCGCAACCTGCCGTCGAAAAATTTGAAATGAAACGACAAGGCGGGCGGACGGTAACGTCCACTCGGCTGCGCTGTCGTGCCCGCAGGCATCATGCCACGGGGCTTTTCCGCCACCTTGCCGATCAGTCGGAAAGAGGGAAAACAGACGCAACCAGTCTCATTTGTCGAGAAGGCCGGAATCTCCCGGCCCAAGCGCCTATGGGCTGCATATGGCTGAGTTCGCCCCGGAATGCAAGGGGCGTCATGTTGCAATGCAGCAAAACAGGCTAGAGCGCGCGGCCGGCGATTTAATTGTTGAGGACCGTGGCGATCTCTTCTTCGTTGGCGAAGTCGCCACGGTCGGCGGCCTCGATTCCCGCCTGAACGCCGGCAACCCACTTCTCCTGCCACGCCAGCGAACGCCCATGGGACAGCGCATCCTCAATGATCTGATCGCGTGTCAGCGTCGAGCGCGAGGTCAGCATCTCGATCCGGCGGTTCAGATCCTCGGATATTTCTACGTTGTTCTTCATAGGCTTATTCTGCCATATCTGGAGAATGCCTGCCAAGAAGTATCGGGTATGGGGGACCGAGCGATGAAGGACGTGCTGAAGGAACTCGAGCGCCGCCGCGACATCGCCCGCATGGGCGGCGGCCAGGCCCGCATCGACGCCCAGCACAAGAAGGGCAAGCTTACCGCACGCGAACGCATCGAGGTGTTTCTCGACGAAGGCTCGTTCGAGGAGTTCGACATGTATGTCGAGCACCGCTCGACCGATTTCGGCATGGAGAAAACCAAAATTGCCGGCGACGGCGTCGTCACCGGCTGGGGCACGGTCAACGGCCGTCCGGTCTATCTCTTCGCCAAGGATTTTACCGTGTTCGGCGGCTCGCTGTCAGAAGCGCACGCCGAAAAGGTCATCAAGGTGCAGGAGATGGCGCTGCGCAACCGCGCGCCGATCATCGGCCTCTACGACGCCGGCGGCGCCCGCATCCAGGAAGGCGTGGCGGCGCTTGGCGGCTATGCCGAAATCTTCCAGCGCAATGTGCTGGCCTCCGGCGTCATCCCGCAAATTTCCGTCATCATGGGCCCATGCGCTGGCGGCGACGTCTATTCGCCCGCCATGACCGACTTCATCTTCATGGTTCGCGACACCTCCTACATGTTCGTTACCGGCCCGGATGTGGTGAAGACCGTCACCAACGAGACGGTGACCGCCGAAAGCCTGGGCGGTGCCTCCGTCCACACGACCAAATCCTCGATCGCCGACGGCGCCTACGACAATGACGTCGAGGCGCTCTTGCAGATGCGCCGGCTGATCGATCTGCTGCCAGCGTCCAACACGGCCGAACTGCCCGAGATCGAATGCTACCAATCGGTCACCGACCACGATCTGTCGCTCGACCGGCTGATCCCGGACAACGCCAACAAGCCCTACGACATCAAGGAACTGATCCTGAAGGTTGCCGACGAAGGCGATTTCTTCGAGATCCAGCAGAGCTTTGCCAAGAACATCGTCACCGGCTTCGGCCGCGTCGAGGGCCGCACCGTCGGCTTCGTCGCCAACCAGCCGATGGTTCTGGCCGGCGTGCTCGATTCCGACGCCAGCCGCAAGGCGGCGCGCTTCGTGCGCTTCTGCGACTGTTTTTCGATCCCGATCGTCACCTTCGTCGATGTCCCCGGCTTCCTGCCCGGCACCGCGCAGGAATATGGCGGGCTGATCAAGCATGGTGCCAAGCTGCTGTTCGCCTACGCCGAGGCGACCGTGCCAAAAATCACCGTGATCACCCGCAAAGCCTATGGCGGCGCTTACGACGTCATGGCCTCAAAACATCTGCGTGGCGACATGAACTATGCCTGGCCGACGGCGCAGATCGCGGTGATGGGCGCCAGAGGCGCGGTCGAGATCATCTACCGCAAGGACATCGGCGACGCCGAAAAGATCGCAGCCCATACAAAGGCTTACGAGGATCGGTTCCTGTCGCCCTTCGTCGCCGCCGAGCGCGGCTATGTCGACGAAGTGATCATGCCGCATTCGACCCGCCGCCGCATTGCCCGCGCGCTCAGGATGCTGCGCAACAAGGACATGCAAAACCCCTGGAAGAAGCACGACAACATTCCGCTGTAGCCTCCGATGTCGCGACTGATCGTCAGTGCCGGGCGGCGGTTTGGCAGATTCACCGTCCTGTTTTTCGTTGTCCCCGCTCTCATCATCTTCTGCCTCTGGATGTCCCTGCTCGACAGCCATCCGATCTGGTTCATCGCCAGCGGCTTCGTTGCGATGCCAATTGCGACCACCGCACTGGCGTTCCTGTTCGGGACATTGTTCGCCGGCTTCCGGCGCAGCAAGGTCAAAGGCATCAGCGAAGCGGAGGCACCTGGCCTGTGGGCACTCTGGCGGAGCGTTGCCGGACCGCGCCGGGCGGCGCGCACGGTTGTCGTACTGGAGGACAACCTCAACGCCAGCGTGCGCGAGGAGCGCACGCTCTTCGGCCTTCTCGGCAACCGTTTGTTCCTGACCGTCGGCATTCCCCTCCTTGCGGTGACCGATGAAACAGCGCTTGCCGCAATCCTCGCCCACGAGGACGCACATGTGCGCAACAAGGACACCAATGGCAGCCTCAATCTGGCTGAGTTTGAAAACGGCTTCGGATTTGTCTTCGAGTACGCTCCGCCCGGCACCACGATCTCAGGCAGCTTGCTCCACGCCGCAATTGGCTGGCTGTCGGAATCGTTCGAACGGGAAGAGATCCGGCTTTCGCGCGAAGCGGAGATCAAGGCAGACCGGCATGCGGCGTCTTCCGGCGCTGCCGAGCAAGCCGCCCGCGCGCTGTTGCTTCTCGCCACGGCCGACGTGCATTTCAAGCAGACGGTCCATGACCCTTTGCAGCATGAATTGCGAGGCGCGCTGCGCCCGCCACGACCGCCGCTCGATCGCATTCTGGAAGCTGTCGGCCAGCTGCGAGAACCCATTTTCCTCAACGCTTGCGCCCGCAAGGCGTGGGCAAGCCCGGATGACGAAAAGTCCACTCATCCATCATGGGCGCAAAGGCTGGCGGCGCTTGGCTACACGGAGCCGCCCCACCTGGACCCGATTGCCGTGACCGCGCTCTCGACGCTGGTGAGTTCGAGCACAGGGCAACGGCACATTGCGGAATTCGACGCCAAATGGACTGCGCGGATGGAAGACTATCTTCAGCGCTGAAACTAGTGCCCGCCTACTCCCCAGGCAGCAGCTCATTCCTCTTCCGCCGCGCCGAACCCGGCTCCCATGGTGGCGCTGGTCGCGCTCGCCCAGGGCGTGGCGTGGTTGTCGATGCGCATCTGGAAAATGAAATAGGTTGGTGAGCAGAAGCCGATGCCTTTCACCTTGGCAGCGCCTGGCGTGTCCGGCGGCAGTGACTGGCACATATAATCCTCTCGGCAGAAATGATCGGCCGAGCAGGCCGGCCGGTTACCGCGATTGACCGCGCCACCGAGGCACTGGTCGAAATTGTTGGTCGCCACGCAGGTGTCGAACTTTTTGCCACCAACCAGCCCGCAGATTTCATCCGGCACCGGCTTGCCCGTCTTGAAGGCGGCGAAGCTGCGGTCCTTGTCGTCGCAGGCGCGGTAGGCGATGCCTGCCGGCACGCCGATCTTCGGTGGCCGACAAGTATAGGCGGTTCGCGAAAAAGTCGGCGCGAAAGCGGCGAACTGGCCGGTGATCTTGTAGCGGTCGTTGAAAGGCTGCGAGGCGTTGCTTGCGATCGATCCGGTCAGGCAGGGATGGCCGGAAAACATCTTTGGGCTGTCCTTGGGCAGTAGACATTGCGCCAACGTGGTGCGCACGCCTGAAGCCGTCGCCAGCGGCGTGCAGACGGTGCCGCCGCCGCACTGCCAGGTCGCGCCGAAGCGCTTTGCATCGTCCGGCATCAGGCACGGCATCGCCATCTCCGCCGGCGCGTAGTCGACACCGCCGGCATCGGTCCAGGCGGCGGGCGGCGCGAAGGACAGCGGCCGGTACCGGTTCGGCTCCTTGCCTTCTTCCATCGCGCGCAACCAGGCCTGGCGCCGTGGAATCTCGGCATGGAGATGCGGCGAGATGCCGACCTCGATCCGGTTGAGCGGCGACGTCGTCTTGTCATCGAGGCCGATGAAGTGGAAGCCGGCCGTGGAGCCCGCCTGATGGCAGCCCTGGCAAGCGCCATTGTCCAGCCGCTCGACCAGCGCCTCCGGCGTGCGCACCAGTTTCAGCGCCGCATAGTCGAGGCCTGCGAAATCAGCTGGCTGGAACAACGGAGTAAACGGATGGTTGGCCTGTCTTGCGCTGCCGAAAGTCGACCACGAAATGATTTTCTTCGCCAAAAACTCGTCGGGGATTTCATAGACGCCGAGATCGACCGCCGCGACATTGGCGCTGACATAGTCGGCGAGCCTTTTCTTCAATGCCGCATCGTCCGAGAGCCGCGTGACGTCAGGCGTGTTTTCCAGTGGCTTCTCGCTGACCGTCGCGCCATCGATCCCAAAAATCCGCATGAGATAGGCCGCCTGCCCGCCGAATTCGGTCTCCTGTCCGGAGGGGAAGCGCACCACTTGCGCGTTGAGCTCGAGCTGCTTGAAAGTCAGTTCCGCCGGTTCCAGCGGACCGCCGGCCAGCCAACCGGCATCGACGTTTTCATCGAGCTGTGGCGTCCAGCGCCCGGCAACGCCGACGCAGCCGCCATCGGCATCCGGCGTCACGCTGTAGACGGCATTGAAATTGAACGGCAGCCGCGACGCCAGAACCTTGCCGTTCTTGCGGAAACTGTAGCCCAGGCGATAGATGAAGCGCACCTCGCCGCAGCTCTTGTCGCCGTGCAAGGCAGCGAAATCGCGACGGTCGAGCCGGTTGACGACGCCGACGAGGCGGAAGCGCGCGGCCTCGGTCTTCAGCCAGCGCATGTCCATGATGCGGCCGACATTGCCGTCGGTCACCTCATAGAGCGTGCGTCCGCCGGCCTTCATCTCTGCCCGAAGCGTGGCAATGTCGGCCGCCACCATGTCGACAACAGCACGATAGGCCGGCGCCTCGCTATAGAGCGTCTTCAGATCGTCCCCGCCGTCGACGGCGAAAATCCCGGCAAAGCCAAAGCCCTTGGCATCGAGGGCGGCGAGCACCGCGGGATCGTCGACGATGGTCACCGGCTGCTCGGCGCGCGCGCCATGCGATGCGAACAGCGCGATGATGGCCGCAAAGACTAACGGGAGCCGCTTCATCCGGTCGGCGCCTTCTGCCGTGCTTCGACCAATTCGCGCAGCACCGGCACCAGCGCCAGCGGCAGATCCTCGGCAATCAACCCAGGCCCGAAACGGCGGCCGGCTTCAGCATGGATCCAAACCGCAGCGCAGGCGGCCTGGAAAGCCCGCATGCCTTGCGCCAGCAATGCGGCAATGATGCCTGCCAGCACGTCCCCCGACCCCGCCGTGGCAAGCCATCGGGCGCCGTTGCTGTTGATCGCCGCACTGCCGTCGGGTGCCGCGATCACCGTGTCGGCGCCTTTGTAGATGACGGTGGCGTTGGCGCGCGCCGCCGCCGCGCGGGCCTTGGCAAGCTTTGACAGGCTTTTGTCATCAGCGATGTCGGGGAACAGTCGGCCGAACTCGCCCTCATGCGGCGTCATGACCAATGCTGGCGCATCCGGCCTGCTGGCCGCATCGAACAGCGTCGAGGCTTCGTTGCGGAAGGATGTGATGCCATCGGCATCGAGCACCAACCCTTCGACACCACCCTCCTGCCGTTTCCTGGCGAGCACGGCGAGGGCGAAATCGCGCGCTTTGTCACCGACACCGAAGCCTGGTCCGAGGACGAAGCTCGACGACCGGCGATCGCCGAGAAACTCGTGCACATCCTCGATAGCACCAGTCTTGCGCAGCATGATCGAGGTCAGATGCGCGGCATTGACCTGCATGGCATTTGCCGGCGACAGCACGGTTACCGCCCCTGCCCCGCTTCGTGCGGCGGCAAGTGCTGCCAGCCGGGCAGCACCCGTCGCCGATGGCCCGCCTGAGAAGACGCCGACATGACCGCGTTTGTACTTATGCGCATCGACCGCCGGCACCGGCAATTCCTCGAGCCAGAACGCCGGCTTGTTTTCGAACGTCCGCGACGCGACCTGCGCGATGATGTCGTCGCCAATGCCGATGTCGGCGACCACGATCTCGCCGCATCGCTCGCGGCCAGGCAATAGCAGATGCCCAGGTTTCTTGCGCGCGAAGGTGACGGTGATGTCGGCACGAAATGCCGTGCCGAGAATGTCGCCGCTGTCGCCGGAAACGCCTGAAGGCAAATCGACGGCAACGACAGGCAGGCTGGCGGCAATGTCCACAGCGCGTGCCGTATCACCCAAGAGGTCCTTCGACAGCCCCGCGCCATAGAGAGCATCGACGACCAGCGAGCCCTGCTCGGCGACAAACGCCGCCAGCGGCCGGCGCTCCAGCGAGCATTCTGTCGCGGCAATCGCCGCATCGCTGCCTGCCCTCGGTTCGCCGGAAACCCACAGCGTGACATCGACACCGCTTTCCCCAAGCAGCCGCGCCACGACATAGCCGTCACCGCCATTGTTGCCGGGGCCGCACAGCACGTGCACGCGGCTCGCGGCGGGATAGCGCGACAGGACGACACCAGCGACCGCCTCGCCGGCGCGCTGCATCAAGCCGTAGCCGTCGAGCGGACCGGCTGCGATTGCCAGCCTGTCGGCCTCGCCCATCTCGGCCGGCGACAGGACTTCGTTGCTCATGGATTGCCGATCCGCATTTCGTTCAAGGCCTCTTTATCCCGGTCGAGCATTGTCCAGTTTCGGGTTCGAAGCAAACGGCTAGCCGCCGGGATGGCGTACTGCCAATCCTTTCGCAGACTGGTGCTGCGGATCCGCGCGTGCCCGCAAAATGCGCGATATGCCTAATAATCGTGCAGACGTCAGGAGCGGCAATGTGTAGGCTCCGAACACCCGCGCCGCTTCCGAAGCAGTGGATGACGCGAATGTACATCCCGGCCCGGCGCGGCATTGGAATTGCGCGAAACCGCTTCTCGTGGGCCGAAATTGGCACAGTTCGTGCTTGATGGAGGCGCAAGCGGGGCGCACAACCCGTCTTTTTGGCAGTGGAGGCCACTTTTTACATGAAAAAGATCGAAGCGATCATCAAGCCGTTCAAGCTAGACGAAGTGAAGGAAGCGCTTCAGGAGGCCGGGCTGCAAGGCATCACCGTGACCGAAGCGAAGGGTTTCGGCCGCCAGAAAGGCCATACCGAACTCTATCGCGGCGCCGAATATGTCGTCGACTTCCTGCCCAAGGTGAAGATCGAAGTCGTGCTTGGCGACGACGCCGTCGAAGGCGCCATCGAGGCCATCCGCAAGGCGGCGCAGACCGGCCGCATCGGCGACGGCAAGATCTTCGTCTCCAACATCGAGGAAGTCGTTCGCATCCGTACCGGTGAAACGGGGATGGACGCCGTCTGAGGTTTCTGATTTCAGATATCTCGGTATCTGATTTCCGATAACTCCTCGAAACGTCATCAGACAGGGAAGAAACGACATGACGACAGCCAAAGACATCATGAAGCAGATCAAGGACAACGACGTGAAGTTCGTCGACCTGCGCTTCACCGATCCGAAGGGCAAGCTGCAGCACGTGACGATGGATGTCATCGAGGTCGAGGAAGACATGTTTGCCGACGGCGTCATGTTCGACGGCTCCTCGATTGCCGGCTGGAAGGCGATCAACGAGTCCGACATGGTGCTGATGCCGGATCCGGATACGGTCCACATGGACCCGTTCTTCGCCCAGTCGACCATGGTCATTCTGTGCGACATTCTCGATCCGGTTTCCGGGGAATCCTACAACCGCGATCCGCGCGGCACCGCCAAGAAGGCCGAGGCCTACATGAAGGCTGAAGGCATCGGCGACACCATCTATGTCGGGCCGGAAGCAGAATTCTTCGTCTTCGATGACGTGAAGTACAAGGCCGACCCCTACAACACCGGCTTCAAGCTCGACTCCACCGAACTGCCGTCCAACGACGACACCGACTACGAGACCGGCAATCTCGGCCACCGCCCGCGCATCAAGGGCGGCTACTTCCCGGTGCCGCCGATCGACAGCGCGCAGGACATGCGTTCCGAAATGCTGACCGTGCTGGCCGAAATGGGCGTGCGCGTCGAAAAGCACCATCACGAGGTGGCGGCAGCCCAACACGAGCTCGGCATCAAGTTCGACACTCTGGTCCGCAACGCCGACAAGATGCTGATCTACAAGTATGTCGTGCACCAGGTCGCCAATGCCTACGGCAAGACGGCGACCTTCATGCCGAAGCCGATCTTCGGCGATAACGGCTCGGGCATGCACGTCCACCAGTCGATCTGGAAAGGCGGCAAGCCGACCTTCGCCGGCAACGAATATGCCGGCCTGTCGGAGTCGTGCCTGTTCTACATCGGCGGCATCATCAAGCACGCCAAGGCGATCAACGCCTTCACCAACCCGCTGACCAACTCCTACAAGCGTCTGGTGCCTGGCTATGAAGCGCCGGTGCTGCTCGCCTACTCCGCGCGCAACCGTTCGGCTTCCTGCCGCATTCCGTTCGGCTCCTCGCCGAAGGCCAAGCGCGTCGAGGTCCGTTTCCCCGATCCGGGCGCGAACCCCTACCTCGCCTTCGCCGCCATGCTGATGGCCGGCCTCGACGGCATCAAAAACAAGATCCATCCGGGACAGCCGATGGACAAGGATCTCTACGACCTGCCGCCGAAGGAGCTGAAGAAGATTCCGACCGTCTGCGGTTCGCTGCGCGAAGCCCTGCAGAGCCTCGACAAGGACCGCGGCTTCCTGAAAGCCGGCGGCGTCTTCGACGACGACCAGATCGACAGCTACATCGAGCTGAAGATGGCCGAAGTGATGCGCTTCGAAATGACCCCGCATCCGGTCGAATACGACATGTATTACTCAGTCTGAGCGATCGTTTCAGAGAGAAAGAAAAACCCCGGCGGAGACGCCGGGGTTTTTTGTTAGGGGCGCCGAGGTCGGAACGCGCCTGGCCGTGGCTCGTTGAACTCCTGACGTCAACTTTCGGAGGTACCGATCATGGCTGATCTCTTCACGCCTGACCTTTCCGCTCGCCCTCACGACGCACAAGTCGTTCGCGCCATGCGCGCCCGGCCAGAGGCGATCTACAAAAGCTTCACCGCCGGTTGGGAAGGCTGGTTCGCCTTGCCCGGAGGACTGATCGCAAAACCGGTTCCGCAGGGACAATTGTTCTTCGTGGTCGAGCATGAGGGGCAGCGCCACCCGCATTATGGGCGCTTCCTGACACTTCAACCGAACCGAAAGGTGGAACTGACCTGGCTTACCGGCAAGAGCGGAACCCAGGGTGCCGAAACCGTCCTGTCAGTCGATATCGAACCGCGGGACGACGGATGCACCGTCACCCTCAGACATCGCGGTTTTTATGATCAGGACCGCGCCGACGGACACGGGAAGTCGTGGGAGCAGATCCTCGCCAATCTTGACGCACGATTGACCGCGTGAAGAGCGAGCGCCCAGGAGCAATGAAAACCCCGGCGTTACCGCCGGGGTTTTGTTTGGGCCGACGTAGACACTACGCCGCAGCGAATGCTCAGGCAGCAGCCGATACCTGCGCGCTGGTCGAAACCTCCGCGATCGTCTTCAGGATCTGCGAAGCGATCTGGTAGGGGTCGCCCTGCGAATTCGGGCGGCGGTCTTCCAGATAGCCCTTGTAGTCATTGTTGACGAAGGAATGCGGCACGCGGATCGATGCGCCGCGGTCGGCGATGCCGTAGCTGAATCTGTTCCACGGCGCGGTCTCGTGCTTGCCGGTCAGGCGCTTGTCGTTGTCCGGGCCGTAGACGGCGATGTGGTCCATCAGGTTCTTGTCGAAAGCCGCCATCAGCGCTTCGAAATAGGCCTTGCCGCCGACTTCGCGCATATAGGCGGTCGAGAAGTTGGCGTGCATGCCCGAGCCATTCCAGTCGGTGTCGCCGAGCGGCTTGCAATGATACTCGATGTCGATCTCGTATTTTTCGGTCAGGCGCTGCAAGAGATAGCGGGCCATCCACATCTGGTCGGCCGCCTTCTTGGAGCCCTTGCCGAAAATCTGGAATTCCCACTGGCCCTTGGCCACTTCGGCGTTGATGCCTTCATGGTTGATGCCGGCCGCGAGGCACTGGTCGAGATGTTCCTCGACGATCTGGCGCGCGACCGGGCCGACATTCGAATAGCCGACGCCGGTGTAGTACGGGCCTTGCGGTGCCGGATAGCCGCTCTCGGGGAAGCCGAGCGGACGACCGTCCTTGTAGAAGAAGTATTCCTGCTCGAAGCCGAACCAGGCGCCCTCGTCGTCGAGGATGGTGGCGCGCTTGTTGGACGCATGCGGCGTCACGCCATCGGGCATCATCACTTCGCACATCACCAGCACGCCATTGGTGCGGGCTGGATCCGGGAACACGGCGACCGGCTTCAGCACGCAATCGGAGCTGTGGCCTTCGGCCTGCTGCGTCGAGGAACCGTCAAAGCCCCACAGCGGCAGCTGCTCGAGCGTCGGGAACTCGGCGAACTCCTTGATCTGGGTCTTGCCGCGCAGATTGGGGACCGGGGTGTATCCATCGAGCCAGATATACTCGAGCTTGTATTTCGTCATTCTAGAGCCTCTCGTTGCTTGATCACCGAAGCTGGATGACGCCGGCGCGCGCCGAGCCATCCGGCAGACCGGCTGCCGGTCGATAAAATGCAATTCGTGTGCCATTTCCGCTGACCTGGGTGCGTCAAAAGTGCCCATTCGCCTTGACGATCCGGCCAAGCCGTCTAAGCAATGCGCCGGGATCGATCAAAGGCAGAAGTTGCTTAAATAACAGGCAAATACTGATCTTTCTTTAGGCATCTTGCCTAAACCGGTTGCAGGACTTACTTTGATGGAAAGATGAATCGACAAGCCTCTCCAAAAGAAAGGAGACCGACAATGGAAATCACGTCAGCCCGTCCGTCGGCAAAAATCCTGATGTTCCCGGTGGCAGCGCGTGCGGCTGCCTCAAATTTAGGCGTAAAGGCCAACTTTGCGGCAGAGCTCGCCTCCTTGCGCGATCACCCCTTGGGCTATGGCGAGGCCTGGTATCATGAGGCGGCCATCGCGGAAGCCGAGCAGCCTCGCAAGAGCTAGGTCGTCTTCCGGGCCAACAGCTGAAAGCAGGCCCGACAATTGAAAAACCCGGCGCGATCGCTCGCGCCGGGTTTTTGTTTGATACCACGCCGTCGGCTACTGCTTGGTATGCAGGTCGGTTCCCAGCGTATCCCTGACGAAGATCATGCCGATGATCAGCGACATCGCCGCGATCACCACCGGGTACCAGAGACCGTAATAGATATCGCCCTTGGAGGCGCTGAGCGCGAACACGATCGCCGGCAGCAGACCGCCGAACCAGCCATTGCCGATGTGATAGGGCAGCGACATGCCGGTGTAGCGGATGCGGGTCGGGAACATCTCGACCAGAATCGCCGCGATCGGCCCGTAGACCATGGTCACGTAGACGACCAGGATGAACAGGATGCCGATGACCTTTGCCCAGTTGACGGCTGCCGGGTCGGCAAACATCGAGAACGCACCGGCCGCCGGAACACTGTAGACCGTCACGTCGGTGGCACCGGCGGCGTCATCTGCCGTCAGCAGCTTGTCCTTGACCGCCTGGGCGAGCGGGACAGTGGCTTTTTCACCGGCGCGAATGGCTGCCGCGTCGAGTTTCAGTTCGGGATTGGCCCCGACAAAGGCGTCGAGCTTTTGGTCGGCAACCTTGGCGGCAGCACGTTTCAGCGGATAGCCGCCGTCCTGAAGCGCGAGGTTGACCGCCTTCTTGAAGGCAGCATCGTTGGAAGTCGCCTTGTCCGCGGCTGCCACGGCATCATAGGACGCTACCGTTTCGGTGCCAATTTTCACACTGGCCGCGGTTCCCGGTGCCGCCGTCGTAATGATGTCGTAGGGTACGGAGCTCTTGGCAAGGAAGTCGGTCGCAATATCGCACGAAGTGAGAGGCTTGCGTGTTCCGGTCGGATTGAACTGGAACTTGCAGTCTCCCGGTGCAGCGGTCACCGTGGCACGCGTGTTCTGCTGCGCGGTGGCGAGCGCCGGATTGGCGGCCCAGGTCAGCGCCTTGAACAGCGGGAAGGTGGTGACGATCGCCAGGGCGAGACCGGCCATGATGATCGGCTTGCGGCCGACCTTGTCGGAGAGCCAGCCGAACACGACGAAGAAGATCGAGCCGAGCGCCAGCGCGATCGCGATCATGATGTTGACCGACTGCGGATCGACCTTGAGCACATTGGCCAGGAAGAACAGCGCGTAGAACTGGCCATTGTACCAGACCACGGCCTGGCCGGCAGTCAAGCCGAACAACGCCAGCAAGGCGATCTTGGCGTTCTTCCACTGTCCGAAGGCTTCTGACAAAGGCGCCTTGGAGCCCTTGCCCTCGTCCTTCATACGCTGGAAGGTCGGCGATTCGGCAAGCGACAAGCGAATCCAGACCGATATGGCGAGCAGGATGGCCGAGAGCAGGAATGGAATACGCCAGCCCCAGGCCGCAAAGTCCTCCTTGCTCAACGAATTCTGCACGATCAGGATGATGATCAGCGACAGGAACAGGCCAAGCGTCGCCGTTGTCTGGATCCACGACGTATAGAAGCCGCGGCGGTCGTCGGGAGCATGTTCGGCGACATAGGTCGCCGCGCCACCATATTCACCACCGAGCGCCAGGCCTTGCAGCATGCGCAGCCCAACCAGGATAATTGGCGCCGCGATGCCCCAGCTCGCCGAGCCGGGAAGCAGGCCGACCAGGAAGGTCGACAGGCCCATGATCGTGATGGTGACAAGGAATGTGTATTTGCGGCCGACGAGATCGCCGATGCGGCCGAACACGAGTGCGCCGAACGGGCGCACGAGGAAGCCAGCAGCGAAAACCAGCAGCGTGAAGATGTTGCGGGTCGCCTCTGGATAGGTGGCGAAGAATGTGGCGCCGATCGCGGCCGCCAACGCACCGTAAAGATAGAAATCATACCATTCGAAAACGGTGCCGAGCGAAGAGGCGAAGATGACTTTCTTCTCCTCTCGCGTCATGCCGCGGCTGCTTCCGCCGGCGGTCGATGCCATTGCCATGGAAATGTCCTCCCGTGAGATCCCGTCTGTCCTCGATGCTGTGCGTCACGGTCCACGTTCCCTCAGAACGCCGACTCAGCTCAGCCATCGGCGCAAAAAATGACAGAAAGCGGCAACCGGAGGCAGACCGACATTGGGTTTATGACTTTGGTATTAGGTGCAGTGCGGCAAAGAGCCGAGGATCAGGCCTTGAGCGCATCCAGCAGGCTGACGGCGGCCATCATGTCGCGCTTGCGGGCCGAGCGGCGTGCCACCGCCTCGGCATCCTGGCCCCAGTGCTCGATCTGCCAATCCTCATCGACATGGCCGGCGGCCCAAGCCGCCTCGCCGTCAAGCGCGCCGTAGTCGACCGCAAGCGCCAGCAGCGCCGACCCGGTCAGCGACGTCATGACGTGGATTGCGGCCAGCCGCAGCGGCTCGGCGCGCTGGGCAAGATGGGCGCCGAGCACCGCGATACTCTCACGCGGCTGCTCGACATGGATGATCCCCTCGGCGAGATTGAAGCGAGCCCCGAGCGTCGCCCTCGCCCAGTCGATCACCGGGTCCCAATGCTGGTTCTGCCGGTCGACCAGCCCCTGCGGCGCGTCGGCGCGGTAGCAGGTCAGATCGGACGAGGCGAAACGCAAGACGTCCTCCAGCACCGCCTGCGGGTCGCTGGCGACGCCGTCAAGGGCGGTGTTGACCAGACGCAGAACCGGCATCGTCACGGGGTCGATGGTCTCGCCTTGCGCGTGGAATTCGCTGGCTACCAACTGTGCTGCATTCTCGGTCGGCAGCGCCAGCAACGCCTTGCCCGGCGTGCGCACCGGCTTGCCGTCGAGATGCACGGCGAAACCGTCTTCGACTGGCGCGACCGAGGCATCCTTGTAGAAGCGCTTCGGCAGATGCGTCTTCATCTGGATCTGCGCGCGGCGCACCGGATCCGGATCGGACAGCTGCTTTCCCGCTTCGAGGTCATTGAGGATGTCACGCATGTCGAACTCCTTAGAGCATGATGCCGAAACGTGTGAGGCGGTTTTCGGACAACATCGTGATCTACAAACTTGCCTAGACCGGAAGTTGCTTGCGCGCCGCCCCGTTGACGATGATTAGCCCGACGGCGATCAGCCCAAGCGCCACAAAGATCCTGACTGTCGGCGCCTCACCCAGAACAATAGCGCCGCACAGCACGCCGAACACCGGCGACAGGAAGGCGAAGCTCGACAGGCCCGATGCCGGATAGCGCCTGAGCAGCCAGAACCACAGCACATAGGGCAACAATATAGAGCGACTGGAACAGCAACGCCAATGTCGGCAAGGCGGTGACCGCGCGGATCGGCGGACCGGCGAAAGGCATCACCAGCACACCGACAATCGCCGCTCCGGCCAGCTGATAAAGCAACAGTTTTTCAGCGCTGGTTTCCACCAGTTTCGAGCGCTTGATGGCGATGCTGGTCGCCGCCCAGAGGATGCCGGATCCGAGGCTGAGCAGATCGCCCGCGTCGCGGCGATCCAATGCAGTTGAGGCGGTCATTGTTTCGATTGACTGTCCAGCTTCGCCAACAGGGCTTTCAGCGCCTCGGTATTTTGCTTCACCGCTTCGGTGTTCTCACGGCCGATCTCGGCCATCGACTTCTGCCGGCGGGCAGCGCCGCTGCTGAAAGCCAGCCAGACGATAAAAATCACGATAAGTGGCAGCCAGTAGATGAGCTGAGCAATGAACTCTCTCATTCAGTCCTCCGCGCTGGCGTCGTCGAAGCCGATCAGGTTCCAGCTCTGGCGCATATGCGGCGGCATCGGCGCGGTGACGTCGATGACGCCCTTGTCCGGGTGCGGAATGACGATGCGGCGCGCATGCAGATGCAGGCGATTCTGAATGCCGCCCGGGAAATCCCAATTGGTGTCGGCCTCGAAATATTTGGGGTCGCCGATGATCGGGCAGCCGATATAGGCGGCATGAACACGAAGCTGGTGGGTGCGGCCGGTATAGGGCTCCATTTCCAGCCAAGTCATCGTCTGCGCCGCCTGCTCGATGATGCGGTAGTAGGACACGGCATGGTCGGCGCCCTTTTCACCATGCGCGGCCACGCGCACGCGGTCGCCGTCCTCGGTCGGCTCCTTGATCAGCCAGGTCGAGATCTTGTCCTCGCGCTTGGGCGGCACGCCCTTGACCAGCGCCCAGTAGGTCTTCTTGGTCTCGCGTGCGCGAAAGGACTCGGAGAGCTTCATCGCCGCAAGCCTGGTGCGGGCAACCACCAGCACGCCCGACGTGTCGCGGTCGAGCCGGTGCACCAGGCGCGGCTTCTCGCCCTTCTGGCTGCGCCAGGCCTCCAGCATGTCGTCGACATTGCGGGTGACGCCCGAGCCGCCCTGCACGGCCAGGCCAGCCGGCTTGTTGAAGACGAAGACCTTCGGGTCTTCGTGGATCAGCATCTTGGCCAGCACATCGGCGTCGCCCTGGTTGCGGATCGAGTAACCCGTCAGCGCGCTCTCGCCCTTCTTGTCGACCTCAAGCGGCGGCACGCGCACCACCTGGCCCGGCTCGACACGGCTGTCGGCCTTGACCCGGCCGCCATCGACGCGAATCTGGCCCGAGCGCAAGAGCTTCTGCAGATGGCCGAAACCGAGGCCGGGGAAATGGGTCTTGAACCAGCGATCGAGCCGCATGCCCGCCTCACCGGCCTCCACCGTGATCTGTTCTACGCCTGCCATGATTTTCGCTTTATCCGTTTCTAACGCGTGACCCCGAAGATCTATTCCGACTTTCGAAGAGGATCGTGCGCAAGATCAAAGTTTCTACAGCGCGTCCAAGTGGATGCGCCGTGCTCCAGGCCGGGGCAATAACACTATGAAACGGTTCTTGCGAGCCAAAGTCCCAGAAACAGGGCGATAATGGCGCCAATGACGCTGGCCAGCGTATATCCCAGCGCCGGCAGCGTCGCGCCACGCTCCCACAGCGTCGCGAAATCGAGTGAAAAGGCGGAGAAGGTGGTGAAGCCGCCAAAGATGCCGGTGGCGACGAACAGCCGAAGCTCGTTGGAGCCACCACGCCGCATCAGCGCGGCAATGAACAGGCCCATGCCAAAGGAGCCGACGATGTTGATCGCCATCGTGCCCCAGGGGTAGTTCGGGCCGACAAGGCGCAGCGCGCCGATGTTGGTCAGATGGCGAATGCCGGCGCCGATGCCGCCGCCGACCACAACCAGAAGCAGATTGAACATGACGGCCTTTATGACGCTCTCAGGTCGTCTCGACCTTCTTTGCCTTGCTCGAGCCGATCATCTTCCAGTTCTTGTAGAACATGGAATTGATGCGCTCGACGGTGACCGAAACAATGGCGAGCACGCCGGCGATGAAGCCCGGGAATGGCGACGGACGGATAATGTCCATGAACACGCAGTAGCGGCGCCCGTCATACTCGTTGACCGAGCGGTGCAGCAGCGTGTCGTCGAAAATATAGAGCGGGTTGTCGTGCCAGTAGTTCCTGGCGCCATTGCACTCGACGAAAACCTCTGCCTTCACCGGCAGGAGATTGTAGAGGATGCGCAGGCTGAGCCGCAGCGGTCCGAAATGCCAGGAGGTCGATTCCTTGCCCCTGAAGACCGAGACGGCAATGGTCTTGATGTATTTGAAATCCTTGTTGAATTCCGCGACGTTGTCGATCCGGTGCTTGCCATACCACTGATAGACATACATGCCGCGCCGGCCGGTGCCGAAATTGGCGTCGATATCGGCGATGATCTCGTCCTTGCGTGCCTTGAAGACGTCGAGAACCTCGTTGACCTCGCGCTGATACTCCGGCGGAAACTGCTCCAGTTTCCACACACCCGGGTTGCGGTAGCAGACGAGGTCGACCAGCAGATTGAAGGGTGACAGCAGCCAGGTGAAGATGCCGTTGCCGAGGAAATATCCGCGCAACAGCGACAGGTTCTTGTTGGCGTTGCGCAGCACATCGATCAGGCCGCAGACGATCCAGATCGTGGTCAGGATCGGAATGAAATAGAAGCCGAGCGCGAGAAGCGGCAGCGCAATCACAGCCTGGCGAAGGGATTTACGAAGGGATTTTTTCATATTTTTCTCGCGCCGTTGGGCGCGATTCCTGTTGCGAATATTAATCGCCAAGGGCTTTGGCAACGACCACCCCCGAGGCCGTGCGCCTTGATAGGGTCTTTTGTCCCCACGCACAATGCCATCGCATGGTGTCCGGATGGCCGGCGGCCACTGCCAACAATAATATTTGGAGTTTTCCGCTCCACTTCAACTCAATGCACCGCCGGCAGGCTGAACTGGCAAGCCTACTTTTCCCGCTCGCTGCGCAGCTTCGCCCAATAGTCCAGGCGTTTCCGGATATCGCGCTCGAAGCCGCGTTCGGGCGGATCGTAAAATGTCTGCCGGCCCATCTTTTCCGGAAAATAGTCCTGGCCGGAAAAGGCATCGGGCTGGTCATGATCGTAGCGATAGCCGGCGCCGTAATCCTCTTCTTTCATCAGCTTGGTCGGCGCGTTGAGGATGTGCTTGGGCGGCAGCAGCGAACCGAACTCCTTGGCCGCCCGCGTAGCGGCCTTGAAGGCGGTGTAGACGGCGTTGGATTTGGGCGCGGTGGCGAGATAGACGGTCGCCTCGGCGAAGGCGAGTTCGCCCTCGGGCGAGCCCAGATAGTCATAGGCGTCCTTGGCGGCGTTGGCCACGACCAGCGCCTGCGGGTCGGCCAGCCCGATATCCTCCATCGCCATGCGCACCAGCCGGCGGCCGAGATAGAGCGGATCCTCGCCGGCGTCGAACATGCGGGCGAGATAGTAGAGAGCCGCGTCGGGATCGGACCCGCGCACCGATTTGTGCAGCGCCGAGATAAGATTGTAGTGACCGTCCTGGCCCTTGTCGTAGATCGGGGCGCGGCGCTGGACGATGCGCTGCAACCCTTCGGGATCGAAAACCTCACCGGGCTTGGCGGCACGCCAGACTTCTTCGGCAAGCGTCAGCGATGCCCGGCCGTCGCCATCGCTCATGCGGATGAGCATCGCCCGCGCCTCGTCGTCGAGCGGTAGCGCCCTGCCCTCTGTCTCCTCCGCTCGCGTCATTAGCTTGGCGATGCTGTCCTCGCCAAGCGAATGAAAGACCATGACCCGCGCACGCGACAACAAAGCCGCGTTCAGCTCGAACGATGGGTTCTCCGTGGTGGCACCGACGAGCACGACCGTGCCGTCCTCCATCACCGGGAGAAACGAATCCTGCTGGGCGCGGTTGAAGCGATGGATCTCGTCGACGAACAACAGCGTCTGGCGGCCATTGGCCCGGCGCAGCTTTGCTGCCTCGAACACTTTCTTCAGGTCGGCGACGCCGGAAAACACTGCCGAGATCTGCTCGAAGGCAAGGCTGGTCTCGCCGGCCAGCAGCCGCGCCACGGTGGTTTTGCCAGTTCCCGGCGGCCCCCAAAAAATCATCGAGCCGAGCGAACCGGAATTGATCAGCCGCGTCAGCGCGCCGTCAGGCCCGGTCAGATGCTCCTGGCCGACGACCTCGCTGAGGTTTTTGGGACGCAGCCGATCGGCGAGCGGCCGCCCGGGCGGCGCTCTTTCCGGTTCATCGACGCTGAACAAATCGGCCATGCAAGTCTTTTGGTTGAATGACCCTCAAGATGGGCAGATCGCCTCAGTAACGCAACACCTGGCGCAGTATCTGCCCACCACGCTCGACGGTAAAGCGCCACCAGCGCGTATCCTGCTGGGCAAGCTGCGCCAGCGTCGCCGCCGTGTCGACGGTCGTGCCGTTCACCTCACGCACGATGTCGCCCGGCTGGAAGCCGAAATCGGCGGCCGGCGAATCGCGGTTGATGTCGACCACGGTGACGCCCTTGAGGTCGGTGCGCAGGCCAAGCCGCTGGGCGAGCCTGGGCGACAATTCCGCGACCTTGGCGCCGGAGAATGGGCTGCGGCCATGCAGCGTCACTTCCGAGGCCTTGGCGCCCTCCGGTGCGCGTTCCAGCGCAATCTCCATCGTCGCCTGCTGGCCCTTGCTCAGGATGGCGAAGCTCGCCTTGGTGCCGATCGACAGCGTCGCCATGCGGTAGTCGAGCGCCTCGATGCCTTCGACGGTCGTGCCGTTAAGCTGCAGCACGACATCGCCGGGCTTCAGCCCTGCCTTGGCCGCCGGTCCAGCTTCCTCGACCGACGACACCAGCGCGCCGGTCGGCTTCTCCATGCCGAGCGATTCGGCGATCTGCGGTGTGACCGCCTCGAACTCGGCGCCTATATAGGGCCGCTCGAAGAAATCGAGCCCGGCCTTGGCCGCGTCGGCGAAAGCGCGCACCATGTTGGCGGGGATGGCAAAGCCGATGCCGATCGAGCCGCCGCTGCGACTGTAGATGGCGGTGTTGATGCCGACCAGCTGGCCGCCCATGTTGATCAGCGCGCCGCCGGAATTGCCGGGATTGATGGCGGCGTCGGTCTGGATGAAATAGCCCGAATCCGAAACGCCGATATGACTGCGCGCCAGTGCCGAAACGATGCCGCTGGTGGTGGTCTGGCCGACGCCGAACGGATTGCCGATCGCCAGCACCAGGTCGCCGACCTCGAGCGCATCGGAATCGCCGATGGCGATCACCGGAAACGGCTTGTCGGAGGTGATCTTGAGCACGGCAAGGTCGAGCGTCTCGTCCTTGAGCATAACCTTCGAGGTGAATTCGCGCCCATCCGCGGTCGCCACCTTGACCTCGTCGGCGTCCTTGATGACGTGGAAATTGGTGACGATAACGCCGCTCGGGTCGACCAGCACGCCGGAGCCGAGCGAGGATTGCGCACGCGGCTGCGCGCGGCCGAAGAACTCCTCGAAGAACGGATCGCCATCGAAGGGCGACGTGACCTTGGCCGTCTGCGAGGCATAGACATTGACCACCGCCGGCGCCGTCTGCTTGACCAGCGGCGCAAAGGAAAGCTGCACCTCCTCGCGGCCGAACGGCACGCGCTTGTCCGGGCCGGAGGTGCCGTTCTCGCCCTCGACGCCATGCAAGAGGTCGGTCAGCACATCGGAGAGGCCTGGATCGGCGGGCTTGGCGGCGTCTTCGGCCAGCGCCTGCCTGACTGTCGGCGCGGCTGCGAACGCCATCATGGCGAAGAGCAGAACAAGAGACAGTCGGTTGGCGCGCATTCGCGAATCCTCCAGGGCAAGTTCGGGGGCATTGTCCCGACGATTGTGCAAAATGAAAGGCTAAGCCGCTGAAATCCGATTATTTTGGGCAGCAAAGCAGCTATAGGTCGACTTGAAACCGAAAACCCTCATCGGACCTCATGACAAAACAACTCCTGTCATTCCGTGACTTTTTGAGGACCGGCACTTTTGGGCCTGTTTCTCCTTCTCTGAAAATGATCGACATCGCCAATGTGCTAGGTCCGCCTGACGGCTGGATCACGGAACATGCAGAGACAATTCCGGTCTACTGGACTTTCGGAAAGCTCGAAATTTCCTTTGGTGAAGAAGCACCTCATCGGATGAACTGGTTTCAGATCGAAGAAGCAGGCTATCTCGAAGGGGATTTTGAAATTCTCACCGACCGCCTTGTGCTTACACTGGATGGCTTCAGCGGACATACGAAGCCTTCGGAATTCCTGGCTGCCGGCCTTTGGGCTCCAGAAGATGCCGCAGTGTTCTACGCGGCCTTGAGCGACGATATCATGCTGAACATCTGCGCGGGTTCCATCCAGATTCATTTCCGAGTCGATACGGACTTCATCGAAGACGGGGACGCCCAAAAATACCTGGCCAGTTCCACTGTATCGCAATTGGTCAGCGATATAGATTCCCGTGCCACTCTCGACAGTATCTATTGCTATTCCCAGCCGGCGTTCGAAGAGATCCCCGGCGCTTTCGATTGGAATCTGCTGAACGGTCGCGACTACCTGGAGGTTGTCCGATAAACTGCAGACAGTGGCAACAAAAAGGGGCCCGAAGGCCCCTTGAAGTCATTGCTGAAAAACCGAGCCTTATGCGGCCGCGGTTTCCTCGTTGGCGCCTTCGGCCTCGAGGCGAGCACGGTCGCCGGCGCCCTTGGCGTCGGTGTCGCGATCGACGAACTCGATGACCGCCATGGCAGCATTGTCGCCGTGGCGGAAGCCCGCCTTCATGATGCGCAGATAGCCGCCGTTGCGGGTGGCGTAGCGCGGCGCAATCGTGTCGAACAGACGCTTGACGACGCCTTCATTGCCGATCTGGGCAATCACCTGGCGGCGCGCATGCAGGTCGCCGCGCTTGCCGAGCGTCACCAGCTTCTCGACGATCGGACGCAGGTCCTTCGCTTTCGGCAAGGTGGTGACGATCTGCTCGTGCTCGAGCAGCGACACGGCGAGGTTGGCGAACATCGACTTGCGATGGCTAATGCTTCGGGCGAAACGACGGCCTTTGAAACCGTGGCGCATGGCTCTTTTCCTTCTTCAGTTGTTCAAGAGGCCACGGCCTCTGATGGTTTTCCGCATGACCGTCGGATCGAGCGGCCCACGCCGCCGATCCTTGGAATTCATGCTCAATATTGATCTTCGTAACGCTTGGCGAGGTCTTCGATGTTTTCCGGCGGCCAGTCCGGCACTTCCATGCCGAGGTGCAGGCCCATCGCCGCGAGCACTTCCTTGATCTCGTTCAGCGACTTGCGGCCGAAGTTCGGGGTGCGCAGCATCTCGGCTTCGGTCTTCTGGATGAGATCGCCGATGTAGACGATGTTGTCGTTCTTCAGGCAGTTGGCCGAACGCACCGAAAGCTCGAGTTCGTCGACCTTCTTGAGCAGCGCCGGGTTGAAGGCGAGCTCGGTGACGGCTTCGGTGGCGACTTCCTTCTGCGGCTCGTCGAAGTTGACGAACAGGCCGAGCTGGTCCTGCAGGATGCGGGCAGCGAAAGCCACCGCGTCCTCGCCCGAGATCGAACCGTCGGTCTCGATGGTCATGGTCAGCTTGTCATAGTCGAGAACCTGGCCCTCGCGGGTGTTTTCGACCTTGTAGGAGACCTTCTTGACCGGCGAATACAGGCTGTCGACCGGGATCAGGCCGATCGGCGCGTCCTCGGCGCGGTTGCGCTCTGCGGGCACGTAGCCCTTGCCGGTGTCGACGGTGAATTCCATGCGGATTTCAGCGCCTTCGTCCAGCGTGCAGATGACGTGGTCGGGGTTGAGGATCTCGACGTCGCCAACCGTCTGGATGTCGCCAGCCAGAACCGCACCCGGGCCCTGCTTGCGAACGACCATGCGCTTGGGACCATCGCCTTCCATGCGGATAGCGATTTCCTTGATGTTCAAGACTATGTCGGTCACGTCTTCACGCACGCCGGCGATGGACGAGAATTCATGCAGAACGCCGTCGATCTGCACGGCGGTCACAGCCGCACCGCGCAGCGAAGACAAAAGCACGCGGCGCAGCGCGTTGCCGAGCGTCAGGCCAAAGCCACGCTCGAGCGGCTCGGCGACCAGCGTGGTCAGCGTCTTCTTCTTCGACGAGAACTCGATCTTGTTCGGCTTGATCAGTTCCTGCCAATTTTTCTGGATCATGATGCTTTCCTTCCGTTGACCCGCCACCATCCAATCGTGGCGGGCGACCTGGAGTGCCGTGGAGGAGCGCCTTGAGGCGCTCACGCGGCGTTCGGTAATGTCTTAGACGCGGCGCTTCTTGCGCGGGCGGCAGCCATTGTGCGGGATCGGCGTCACATCACGGATCGAGGTGATGGTGAAGCCGGCCGCCTGCAGGGCGCGAAGCGCCGATTCACGACCGGAGCCGGGTCCGCAGACCTCGACTTCGAGCATGCGCATGCCGTGTTCCTGGGCCTTCTTGGCGACGTCTTCGGCGGCCATCTGGGCGGCGAACGGGGTCGACTTGCGAGAACCCTTGAAGCCCTGGGCACCGGCCGACGACCAGGCAATGGAATTGCCCTGCGCGTCGGTGATGGTGATCATCGTGTTGTTGAAGGTCGAATTGACGTGGGCAACGCCCGACGAGATGTTCTTGCGTTCGCGACGGCGAACACGAGCGGCTTCCTTGGCCATGATAGTCCTTTCAGTTGATCTCTACACCGCCGTAATGCCAGCGGCTCCACCTTTGAAAGCGAGTAGGAGTAGGGATTAGCGAATAGGGACCCCTACTCGCTAATTGGCTACTCGCTATTCGCTCACTTACTTCTTCTTGCCGGCGATCGACTTGGCCGGGCCCTTGCGGGTGCGTGCATTGGTGTGCGTGCGCTGGCCGCGAACCGGCAGCGAGCGGCGGTGACGCAGGCCGCGGTAGCAGCCGAGGTCCATGAGACGCTTGATGTTCATCGACACTTCGCGGCGCAGGTCGCCTTCGACCTGGTAATCGCGGTCGATGGTCTCGCGGATCTGCAGCACTTCCGCGTCGGTCAACTGGTTGACGCGGCGCTCGGCCGGGATGCCGACCTTGTCGACGATCTCCTGGGCGAACTTCTTGCCAATGCCGTGAATGTACTGAAGCGCAATAACGACGCGCTTGTTGGTCGGAATGTTGACGCCGGCTATACGAGCCATATTCTTCTCTTCTCCATGTGGGCCGGCCAACCTTCAAAAGGCATGCCCGGCGCTGTTCAAATTACCCCGCGTCCGGTGGAGGCCGGCCCATGCGGGAGTTTCCTAGTTTCAATGCAGCTGCCTTGCCCTTGCGGACAAGCAAGCCTCATGCCTGATAGGAAGACGGGCCGCCATAACCCAGAGAACCGTTCCAGTCAAGCTCAATCTTTACTTTGCCGTAACGGTCTCCCGCGTCACCGCGGCGAGCAGCGCTTCGATCTCCGCTGTCACAGTGTCAATGCCGGCCATGCCGTCGACACTCCTAAGCAAGCGTTTAGCGTAGTAATAGCCGATCAGCGGCGCGGTCTTCTTGTAATATTCCCGCAGGCGCTCTTCGAACACCACCGGATTGTCGTCCTTGCGCACCGGCTGGCCGGCTGCCTTGGCGTCTTCGGCGCGCTTGACGATGCGGCCGACCAGCGCCTTGTCGTCGACGACGAACTCGACCACGGCATCGAGACCAATGCCGCGCTCGGCAAGCATCGATTCAACCGCATCGGCTTGCACCAGCGTGCGCGGATAGCCGTCGAGGATGAAACCGTTGGCGCAATCGGGTTGGTCGATACGCTCGGCCACGATGGCATTGACGATGGCGTCGGAGACCAGCTCGCCGGCGTCCATCACGGCTTTGGCGCGTTTGCCGACTTCGGTGCCGGCCTGCACAGCGGCCCGCAGCATGTCACCCGTCGACAGCTGAGGTATGCCGTGTCTGTCTACCAGTCTTTGTGCTTGCGTCCCCTTGCCCGCTCCTGGCGGCCCAAGCAATATCAATCTCATCTGGCCTTCTTCCCCCCGCGCAACTTCGACTTCTTGATCAGGCCCTCATACTGGTGCGCGATCAGGTGACCCTGAATCTGCGCCACCGTATCGAGGGTTACACTGACCACGATCAGAAGCGATGTGCCACCGAGGTAGAATGGTACGCCAGTCGCCGAAATCAGGAATTCGGGCAGCAGACACACCAGCACCAGATAGATGGCGCCGACGACGGTGATGCGCGTCAGGACATAGTCGATGTAATCGGCGGTGCGCTCGCCCGGGCGATAGCCGGGGATGAAGCCGGAATGCTTCTTGAGCTGGTCGGCGGTGTCCTTCGGATTGAACACGATGGCCGTATAGAAGAAGGCGAAGAACACGATCATCGCCGCATAGAACAGCATGTAGAGCGGCTGGCCGTGGCCGAGCGAGGCGAGCACCGTGCTTGCCCAGGCCGGCAGGTTCGTCGACTGCGAGAAGCCGGCGACCGTTGCCGGCAGCAACAGCAGCGACGAGGCGAAGATCGGCGGAATGACGCCCGACGTGTTGAGCTTCAGCGGCAGATGCGAGGTGTCGCCCTGGAACATGCGGTTGCCGACCTGGCGCTTCGGATACTGGATCAGCAGGCGGCGCTGCGCGCGCTCGAAGAACACGATCAACGCGATGACGATGATGGCCAGCACGATGATCGCCAGAATCAGTCCGGTCGACAAGGCACCAGTGCGGCCGAGTTCCAGCGTGCCGGAAATGGCGCGTGGCAGGCCGGCGACGATGCCGGAGAAGATGATCAGCGAAATGCCGTTGCCGATGCCGCGGGCGGTGATCTGCTCGCCCAGCCACATCAGGAACATGGTGCCGCCAACCAGCGTGACGACGGTCGAGATGCGGAAGAACATGCCGGGATCGTTGACGATGCCGTTGCCGCCTTCGAGGCCCACCGAAATGCCGTAGGCCTGCACCAGCGCCAGCAGAACCGTGCCGTAGCGCGTATACTGGTTGATGACCTTGCGGCCCTGCTCGCCTTCTTTCTTCAGCGCTTCCAGCGACGGAATGACCGAGGTCATCAGCTGCATGATGATGGAGGCCGAGATGTAGGGCATGATGCCGAGCGCGAAGATCGCCATGCGCTGCACGGCGCCGCCGGCAAACATGTTGAACATGCCGAGCACGCCCTTGGCTTGCGACGAGAAGGCCTGCGCGAAGGCATCGGGGTTGATGCCGGGCAGCGGGATATAGGTGCCGAGGCGATAGACAAGCAGCGCGCCGATGGTGAACCAGATTCGCTTCTTCAGGTCCTCCGCCTTGGCGAAGGCCGCAAAATTCAGATTCGAGGCTAGTTGTTCAGCAGCCGAAGCCATGCCTGATTCTCCGCTTGGTCACGCTCGATGCCCGCAGCTCAGGCGGCGCGTTTCACCGAAGCTCACGAGATAAGCTCCGGGCTCTCAACATGCAAGCGGCCGCGTTGACGCGGCCGCTTAATTGATTGGATCAAAGCGCGATCGTGAGCAAAAACGGATACCGTTCTTGTCGATCGCCCTTCAAATTGCCGTTACTCGGCAGCTGCCGCTTCCGGCAGCTTGACCGAACCACCGGCCTTTTCGATCTTCTCGATCGCAGCCTTGGAGGCGCCGGCGACGTCGAAGGCAAGCTTTGCCTTGAGCTCGCCGTCGGAGAGGATGCGCACGCCGTCCTTGACGCGGCGGATGACGCCGGCGGCAACGAGTGCCTCGGCCGTCACGGTCGCCTTGGCGTCGAGCTTCTTTGCATCGAGCGCGGTCTGGATACGGGCCAGCGACACGACGACAAAGCTCTTGGCGAAGATGTTGTTGAAGCCACGCTTCGGCAGACGCCGGTAGAGCGGCATCTGGCCACCCTCGAAGCCGTTGATGGCGACGCCGGAGCGCGCCTTCTGGCCCTTGACGCCGCGACCGCCGGTCTTGCCCGAGCCGGAGCCGATGCCACGGCCGAGACGCTTCTTGGAGTGCGTCGCGCCGTCCTTGTCACGCAGATCGTTGAGTTTCATCTGGGTTCTCCTGCGCTTTTGCTCAGCCCTCGTCCACGACGCGGACGAGATGCTGGACGGCAGCGATCATGCCGCGCACCGAGGGAGTGTCCTCCAGCGTGCGCTGCTTGTGCATCTTGTTGAGGCCGAGGCCGACCAGCGTCGCGCGCTGTTCCTTCGGGCGGCGGATCGGCGAACCGATCTGCTCAACGGTGATGGTCTTGGTTGCTTTCTTGGCCATGGTCAAAATCCCTGGTCAGATCGACTATTCTTCAGCCGCAACGGCGGTGCCGCGGCGGGCCTGAAGGGTCGAATACTTGATGCCGCGCGCAGCAGCCACATCCTTGGGATGCATCTGGCTCTTCAGCGCGTCGAACGTGGCGCGGACCATGTTGTAGGGGTTCGACGAACCCATCGACTTGGCGACCACGTCATGCATGCCGAGCGTCTCGAAGACAGCGCGCATCGGGCCGCCGGCGATGATGCCGGTACCCTGCTTGGCGGCGCGCAGCAGCACGCGTCCAGCACCCCAGCGTCCTTCGACGTCGTGGTGCAGCGTACGGCCCGAGCGCAGCGGCACGAAGATCATGTCGCGCTTGGCCGATTCGGTTGCCTTGCGGATGGCTTCCGGCACTTCGCGCGCCTTGCCGTGACCGAAGCCAACGCGGCCCTTCTGGTCGCCGACGACGACGAGTGCTGCAAAACCGAAGCGACGGCCGCCCTTGACGACCTTGGCGACGCGGTTGATGTGGACCAGCTTGTCCACCATGCCGTCATCGCGCTCTTCACGATCGCGGCCGCGGCCGCCATCCCTACGTTCCTGTGCCATATCCTGTTCCTTGTTTTTTTCCGGAAGCACGGTTGCTGATAAGATCCGGTGCCTCTGTGGGTCACCGGGGGCGAATTATTTTCCTTTGCATGATCTTGTCCGAAAAGTCTGCAACTTTTCGGGATCAAGCAATTAGAAGCTCAGACCACCTTCACGGGCAGCCTCAGCCAGCGCCTTGACGCGGCCGTGATAGATGTACGGGCCGCGATCGAACACGACTTCCTTGACACCGGCCTTCGAGGCGCGCTCGGCGATCAGCTTGCCGATGGCGGCAGCAGCCGCGGTGTCGGCGCCGGTCTTGAGCGAACCCTTGAGGTCCTTCTCAAGCGTCGAGGCGGCGGCGATGGTGTGGCCCTTGGCGTCGTCGATGACCTGCACGTAGATGTTCTTCGACGTGCGGTGAACCGACAAACGCGGACGCTCGCCGGCGACCTTCTTGATCTGGCGGCGAACGCGCTGCGAACGGCGCTGCGTGGCTTCCTTGGTACCCATGATGGTCTTCCTTGCCTTCAAAAAACGGGGGCCGCCATATGCGGTAGGCGAAAGCGCCTCCCGCGACCGCTCCCCGCGGCGTTAAACTTACTTCTTCTTGCCTTCCTTGCGGACGATCTTCTCGCCGGCATAGCGGACACCCTTGCCCTTGTAGGGCTCGGGACCGCGATACTCGCGGATCTCGGCGGCAACCTGGCCGACCTGCTGCTTGTCGATGCCGGTCACGGTGATTTCCGTCGGCTTCGGCACAGTGATCGTGATGCCAGCCGGCGTCTCGTAGACGACGTCATGGCTGAAGCCAAGTGCCAGCTGCAGGTTCTTACCCTGAAGTGCGGCGCGATAGCCGACGCCGGTGATCTCGAGCTTCTTCTCGAAACCGTCCTTGACGCCCTGCAGGATGTTGACGATCTGCGTGCGCGACATGCCCCACTTGGAGCGGGCGGTCTTGGTCTGGTCGCGCGGCTGGACAGCGATCTCGCTGCCTTCCATCTTAACCAGCACTTCGTCGTTCACCACGAACTTCAGCTCGCCCTTGGGGCCCTTCGCCGTCACGGTCTGGCCGTTGACGGTCGCGGTCACGCCCTGCGGCAGCGAAACGGGTTTCTTACCAATACGAGACATTTTTTGTCCTCGTCACTTCTCTTGTTTCAGGTCTCTGTCTTCGGGAACGATCCGAAGACCGGATTCCACTTTGCGGTCAGCTGCCAGATCAGAAGATCTGGCAGAGGATCTCGCCACCGACATTCTGTTCGCG
The DNA here is from genome assembly GCF_013520985.1 of Mesorhizobium neociceri. Taxonomy (GTDB): domain Bacteria; phylum Pseudomonadota; class Alphaproteobacteria; order Rhizobiales; family Rhizobiaceae; genus Mesorhizobium; species Mesorhizobium neociceri. Next base: position 48,207 of record NZ_JACDTY010000031.1, read on the forward strand.
TGCTTCGTGGTCGGCCATCACGCCCTTCGGCGTCGAAAGGATGGCGATGCCGAGGCCGTTGGCGACGTGCGGGATCGACTTGGCCGAGACGTAAACGCGGCGGCCCGGCTTCGAGACGCGGGCGATTTCGCGCACGACCGGAGCCCCGTCGAAATACTTCAGCTCGATTTCGATCTCGGACTTGCCGTTGTCGAAGTCGGTCTGGCTGTAGTCGCGGATATAGCCTTCAGCCTTCAGCACGTCGAGGACGCGGGTACGCAGACGCGAGGCCGGCGTCGAAACGCTCGACTTCTTGCGGCCATACGCGTTGCGGATGCGGGTCAGCATATCGCCGAGAGGATCGCTCAATGACATGTTATGTCCTCCTTACCAGCTCGACTTGACCAGGCCCGGGATCTGGCCGTTATTGCCGAGATCACGGAGCGCGATGCGCGATACTTTGAGCTTGCGATAATAGGCGCGCGGACGGCCGGTAACTTCGCAGCGGTTGCGGATGCGGATTTTGGCCGAGTTGCGCGGCAGGGCAGCAAGCTTCAGCTGAGCGCGGAAACGCTCTTCCATCGGCTTGGACTGGTCCATGATGATCGCCTTCAGGGCAGCGCGCTTGGGACCGTACTGGTCGGCAAGCTTGCGGCGCCTGTTGTTCTTCTCGACTGAGCTGGTCTTTGCCATTTCAGATTTTTCCTTTTCTCGCTGCCGTTACTGGCGGAAGGGGAAGTTGAAGGCCTTGAGCAATGCCCTGGCTTCGTCGTCCGTCTTCGCAGTCGTACAAACGATGACGTCCATGCCCCAGATCTGATCAACCTTGTCGTAGTTGATCTCCGGGAACACGATGTGTTCCTTGATGCCCATGGCGTAGTTGCCACGGCCATCGAAGCTCTTCGGATTGAGTCCGCGGAAGTCGCGGACGCGCGGCAGTGCAATGTTCACGAGGCGGTCGAGGAACTCGTACATGCGTTCCTTGCGCAGCGTGACCTTGGCGCCGATCGGCATCTTCTCGCGGACCTTGAAGCCGGCGATCGAGTTGCGGGCGCGGGTGACGACGGCCTTCTGGCCGGCGATCATCGCCAGGTCTTCGGCCGCGATCGAAGGCTTCTTCGAGTCCGCGGTCGCTTCGCCGACGCCCATGTTCAGCACGATCTTGTCGATGCGCGGAACCTGCATCTCGTTGTCGTAGCCGAACTGCTCCTGCAACGCCTTGCGGATGGTCTCGTTGTAGACCTGCTTGAGACGCGGCGTGTTCTTGGCAGTCGCCTGCTTGGTTTGAGCCTTAGCCATTGATGACTTCTCCCGAGCGCTTGGCGACGCGCACCTTCTTGCCGTCCTTCTGGAAGATGAAGCCGACGCGGGTCGGCTTGCCATCCTTGGGGTCGGCCAGCGCGATGTTCGACAGCTGGATCGGCGCTTCCTTGGTGATGATCCCGCCCTCTTGGGACTGGGACTGCTTCTGGTGACGGCGGATCATGTTGACGCCGCGCACCAGCGCGGTGTCTTCCTTCGGCTGAACCGAGAGGACTTCGCCCGAACGGCCCTTGTCCTTGCCGGCCAGCACGACGACCTTGTCGCCTTTTCTAATCTTTTGCATTGGTCCGGCTCCTTACAGCACTTCAGGCGCGAGCGAGATGATCTTCATGTGGTTCTTGGCGCGGAGTTCGCGCGGAACCGGTCCGAAGATACGCGTGCCGATCGGCTCTTTCTTGTTGTCGACGAGAACGGCCGCGTTCTTGTCGAAACGGATCACGCTGCCGTCCGGGCGGCGGATGTCCTTGGCCGTGCGAACCACGACCGCCTTCATCACATCGCCCTTCTTAACGCGGCCGCGCGGAATGGCTTCCTTGATCGACACCACGATGATGTCGCCCACGGAAGCGTATTTCCGCTTCGAGCCGCCCAGCACCTTGATGCACATGACACGACGGGCGCCGGAATTATCCGCGACGTCGAGGTTTGTTTGCATCTGAATCATGACTGGCCGCCTTCTTCTCTTCTAACGGGACAGGCTCAAAGCCCCTCCCCGGTCTGTCCAAAATTCGGTTTGTTACGCCTGGTCCGAAGACACGACGATCCAGCGCTTGTCCTTGGAAATCGGCTTCGATTCCTGGATGAACACCTGATCGCCGACCTTGTGGGCGTTGTTCTCGTCGTGCGCCTTGTACTTCTTGGTCATGCGCACGGTCTTCTTCATCACGGGATGCGTGAAGCGCCGTTCGACCTTGACGACTACCGTCTTCTCGTTCTTGTCGCTGACGACAGTGCCCTGCAGAATGCGCTTTGGCATGGTTTTCGTCCTTAAGCCTTCTTGGCCGCGGACTTTTCCGCAGCGATGGTCTTGATACGCGCAATGTCCTTGCGGACCTGCCTCACGCGCGCGGTCTTCTCGAGCTGGCCGGTGGCCTTCTGGAAGCGCAGGTTGAACTGCTCCTTCTTCAGGCTGGCCAAATCGTCGGTCAGCTGGTCCTGGGTCTTGGTCCGGATGTCTTCGGCTTTCATGATCAGCCCGTCCTTATTCTGCGATGCGCTGTACGAAGCGCGTCCTGACCGAGAGCTTGGCCGCGCCGAGACGCAGCGCCTCACGGGCGGTTTCTTCGTTGACGCCGTCGATCTCGAACATGATGCGGCCCGGCTTGACGCGCGCCGCCCAGTAGTCGACAGCGCCCTTGCCCTTACCCATGCGCACTTCGGTCGGCTTCGACGTCACCGGCACGTCAGGGAAAATACGGATCCACACGCGGCCGGCACGCTTCATCTCACGAGTGATCGCACGGCGGGCCGCCTCGATCTCACGCGCGGTGACGCGGTTCGGCTCAAGCGCCTTCAGCCCGAAACCACCGAAATCCAGGTTGGTGCCGCCCTTTGCGGTACCATGGATACGGCCCTTGAACTGCTTGCGGAACTTTGTGCGCTTTGGCTGCAGCATCGTTCTAACTCCAAATTCCTAAATAATCAGGCGTTTTCGCGACGACGACCGCGTTCGCGATCACCACCACCGCCATGCGCAGCATCACCCTCGGTCGCGCGACGCTCCGAAGCCATCGGATCGTGCTCGAGGATTTCGCCCTTGAACACCCAGACCTTGACGCCGCAGATGCCGTAAGCCGTATGCGCTTCGGCCGTGCCGTAATCGACATCGGCGCGCAGCGTATGCAGCGGCACGCGGCCTTCGCGGTACCATTCCATGCGCGCAATCTCGGCGCCGCCGAGACGGCCGGCGCAGTTGATGCGGATGCCTTCGGCACCGAGGCGCATCGCCGACTGAACGGCGCGCTTCATGGCGCGGCGGAACGCGATACGGCGCTCGAGCTGCTGGGCGATCGACTGGGCGACCAGGGTCGCGTCGATTTCCGGCTTGCGCACTTCAACGATGTTGAGGTGCGTCTCGGACTTCGTCATCTCCATCAGCTTCTTGCGAAGCTTCTCGATGTCGGCGCCCTTCTTGCCGATGATCAGACCCGGGCGCGCGGCATGGATGGTGACGCGGCACTTCTTGTGCGGACGCTCGATCACGACCTTCGAGATCGCAGCCTGCTTGAGTTCCTTCTCAAGATACTTGCGGATCTTGATGTCCTCATGCAGCAGCTTGCCGTACTCGCCGGTGTTCGCGAACCAGCGCGAATCCCAGGTGCGGTTGATGCCGAGGCGCAGACCGATCGGATTGACTTTCTGGCCCATTATGCGGCCTCCCCTTTTTCTTCGACTTCACGAACGACGATCGTGAGGTGCGAGAACGGCTTTTCGATACGGCTGGCGCGACCGCGGCCACGAGCGTGGAAACGCTTCATGACGATCGACTTGCCGACATAGGCTTCCGCCACGATCAGCGCATCGACATCGAGGTCGTGGTTGTTTTCCGCGTTGGCGATCGCCGATTCCAGCGTCTTCTTGACCGTGCCGGAAATCCGCTTGGCCGAGAATTCGAGGTCGGAAAGCGCTGTCGCGACCTTCTTGCCGCGGATCAGCGCGGCAACCAGGTTCAGCTTCTGCGGGCTGATACGGATCGTGCGCAGAACGGCGCGCGCTTCGTTGTCAGCAAGCCTGCGCGGAGCTTTGGCCTTGCCCATGATTATTTCCTCTTCGCCTTCTTATCCGCGCCGTGACCGTAATAGGTCCGGGTCGGAGCGAATTCACCGAACTTGTGACCGACCATGTCCTCGTTCACCGAGACGGGAACATGCTTCTGGCCGTTGTAGACACCGAAGGTGAAGCCGACGAACTGCGGCAGGATGGTGGAGCGACGGCTCCACATCTTGATCACCTCATTGCGACCACCTTCACGAACCTTGTCCACCTTCTTGAGAAGGTAGCCGTCGATGAAGGGGCCTTTCCAAATAGAACGAGTCACTTGGCGTTACCTCTTCTTAGCTCTTGCGCTGATGGCGCGAGCGCAGGATGAACTTATCGGTCGCCTTGTTGGACCGCGTCTTCTTGCCCTTGGTCGGCTTGCCCCACGGGCTGACCGGATGACGGCCACCGGAGGTGCGGCCTTCACCACCGCCGTGCGGATGGTCGACCGGGTTCATGGTCACGCCGCGATTGTGCGGGCGCTTGCCGCGCCAGACCGTGCGGCCGGCCTTGCCGTCATTAATGTTGCCGTGGTCGGGATTCGACACGGCGCCGACGGTGGCCATGCAGGAGCCGTGCACGACACGCTGCTCGCCAGAGTTGAGGCGCAGGATCGCCATGCCCTGGTCGCGACCGACCAACTGGCCGTAGCCACCGGCCGAACGGGCAACCTGGGCGCCCTTGCCCGGCTTCAGCTCGATGTTGTGGACGATCGTGCCAACCGGCATCGAGGCCAGCGGCATCGCGTTGCCCGGCTTCACGTCGACCGATTCACCGGCCACGATCTTGTCGCCGGCGGCAAGACGCTGCGGGGCGATGATGTAGGACAGCTCGCCATCGTCGTACTTGATCAGCGCGATGAAGGCGGTGCGGTTCGGATCGTATTCAATGCGCTCGACCGTGCCGACGACGTCGAACTTGCGGCGCTTGAAGTCGATGATACGGTACGAACGCTTGTGACCGCCGCCGATGAAGCGGGCCGTGATGCGGCCGTGATTGTTGCGGCCGCCCGACTTGGTCAGGCCTTCGGTCAGGCCCTTGACGGGCTTGCCCTTGTAGAGGCCCGAGCGGTCGACGATGACCAGCTGACGGGTGCTCGGCGTTACCGGGTTGAATTTTTTAAGTGCCATTGTCCTGTCCTCGCGGCCTAGCTCAGAGACCCGTCGCGACGTCGATCGACTGGCCTTCGGCCAGCGTCACTACCGCCTTCTTGACGTCGCTCTGGCGGCCGATCGTGCCGCGGAAGCGCTTAATCTTGCCCTTGCGGACAAGCGTGTTCACGGCCGTAACCTTGACGCCAAACAGCGCTTCGACAGCGGCCTTGATTTCCGGCTTCGACGCCTTCTTGGCGACGTTGAAGACGACCTGGTTGTTCTCGGAAGCCATGGTCGACTTTTCGGTGATCGCCGGCGAGACGATCACGTCGTAATGACGAAGGTCGGTCATTTAAAGCGCTCCTCGAGAGCCTCGACGGCGGCCTTCGAAAGGACCAGCGTGCCGCGGCGAAGAATGTCGTAGACGTTGATGCCCTGGATGGGCAGCACGTCGATGTTCGGGATGTTGGTCGCCGCCAGCTTGAAGTTCTGGTCAAGCTCGGCACCGCCGATCACCAAAGCGTTGGTCAGGCCCAGCGTCGCGAAATTCGCGATCAGCGCCTTCGTCTTGGCCTCGGTCAGCTTCAGCTCGTCGATGATGATGATCGACGCGCTCTTGGCCTTGGCCGAGAGAGCATGCCTCAAGCCCAGAGCGCGCACCTTCTTCGGCAGATCGTGCTCGTGGCTGCGAACGACCGGGCCGTGGGCCTTGCCGCCGCCGCGGAACTGCGGAGCGCGTGCCGAATGGTGACGAGCGCGGCCCGTACCCTTCTGCTTGTACATCTTGGCGCCGGTACGCGCGATTTCGGCGCGGCCCTTGGCCTTGTGCGTGCCCTGCTGGCGCTTGGCCAGCTGCCAGCGCACGACGCGCTGCAGGATGTCCTCACGCGGATCAAGGCCGAAAATCTCCTCGGAGAGTTTCACCTTGCCGGCGTCCTTGCCGCCAAGCGTTGTGATCTTGAGATCCATTATTCTGCTCCCTCTGCGGCCGGAGCCTCGTTCTTGGCAACGGCGCGGATCGCGGCAGGCTTCGGCGCATTGGCCGGCAGTGCCACCTTGGCCGCATCGCGGACCAGGATCCAGGCGCCCTTCGATCCGGGAACCGCACCGCGGATCAGGATCAGGCCGCGATCGGCGTCGGTCGAAACGATCTCGACATTCTGTGTGGTGACGCGGGTGTCGCCCATGTGGCCAGCCATATGCTTGCCCTTGAACACCTTGCCCGGGTCCTGACGCTGGCCGGTCGAACCGTGCGTACGGTGCGAAACCGAGTTACCGTGCGTCGCGCGGCCACCACCCATGTGGTGGCGCTTGATGACGCCCTGGAAACCCTTGCCGATCGTCGTGCCCGTCACATCGACCTTCTGGCCGGCGACGAAGTGCTCGACGGTGATCTCGGCGCCGACATCGATCATGTTGTCGGCGGAGACACGAAACTCGGCAACTTTGGCCTTCGGCTCGACGGAAGCGGTCGCGAAATGGCCGCGCATCGCCTTCGACGTGTTCTTCACCTTGGCAAGGCCAACGCCGAGCTGGACGGCCGTGTAGCCGTTCTTCTCCTGCGTGCGCTGAGCCACGACCTGGCAGTTCTCCATCTGGAGAACGGTGACGGGAACATGTTCCCCGGCATCATTATAGATGCGGGTCATTCCCACCTTCTTTGCAATCACACCTGAACGCATCGGTTCAATTCCTTTAGAGTTCCGGGCCAGGGGCACCGCCCCTTACCGCGCTCTCATTCCCTTAGAGCTTGATCTCGACGTCGACACCGGCGGCCAGATCGAGCTTCATCAAAGCATCGACCGTCTGCGGGGTCGGATCGACGATGTCGAGCAGACGCTTGTGCGTGCGCATCTCGAACTGCTCGCGGCTCTTCTTGTCGACGTGAGGCGACCGGTTGACCGTGAATTTTTCGATCCGCGTCGGCAGCGGAATGGGGCCTCGGACGTTTGCTCCGGTGCGCTTGGCCGTCGACACGATTTCTTTCGTCGAGGCGTCGAGCACCCGGTGATCAAACGCCTTCAGGCGGATGCGGATATTCTGTCCGTTCATGCGTCACTTCCTTGTTCTGGCGCGGCGCGGGCAACTCCGCGCCCGCGACAGATCGGTTTAAGTCTAATTACTCTTTGATGGTGACGACGATGCCGGCACCGACGGTGCGGCCGCCTTCACGGATGGCGAAGCGCAGCTTCTCTTCCATGGCGATCGGCACGATCAGCTCGACATCGACCGTGATGTTGTCGCCGGGCATCACCATCTCGGTGCCTTCCGGCAGCGACACGATGCCGGTCACATCGGTCGTGCGGAAGTAGAACTGCGGACGGTAGTTGGTGAAGAACGGCGTGTGACGGCCACCTTCGTCCTTGGTCAGGATGTAGGCTTCGGCCACGAACTTCTTGTGCGGCTTCACCGTACCGGGCTTGGCCAGAACCTGGCCGCGCTCGACACCTTCACGGTCAACGCCGCGCAGCAGCGCGCCGATGTTGTCGCCAGCCTGGCCCTGATCGAGCAGCTTGCGGAACATTTCAACGCCCGTGCAGGTCGTCTTGGTCGTCG
>NZ_JACDTY010000032.1:0-42500 GCF_013520985.1 Mesorhizobium neociceri
GGTGGGCTCCCTTCTCCCCGTCGCTATACGGGGAGAAGGTGCCGGCAGGCGGATGAAGGGCGGCGCAAGCTTTCGACGTTTGTGCTTCGCTGCAACCGGCAAAGGATCGAGGCGCTCTTCCACTCTGCTGGAGCTGGGCTTCAATGTCCGCACCATCGCGCCAAAGCGGCGCAACAATCCAAACCCGTTGTTCAAGCGAGGCCATGTCATACAGGCCGCATTGGGCGTTCTGAGGGCCGCCACGGCTCCCATCAGAGCGCGGAGGAGATCGGTAGCTTGCCGCGCTCAAAGGGCGTCTTGGAGCCCACACGGGCGGAGATCGAGCTGATGTATGGGTTCGTGAGCGCCTCGCTCAAAAACAATCGGCAGGTAACCATTCATGAGGCCGCCCTCGTCGCTGGTCGCTCGACCCGAACCAACGAAAAACCCCCGCCAATGGCGGGGGTTGCTGTGAAATTGATTTCACTGGCGACCGCTCACATACCAACGGCCATGCGCTCGCTGTCGTCGTCGTGACGTTCGATACGCATCTCCTCCAACATTTGACGCACGGTCTCGGGATGGCGTTCGATCATCATTAGGTACGCGCGATTGCTCCCAAGCGGACGAGTGCGGTTCTGTTCCCAATCCTTGATTTGATTGACGCTGAAGCAAAATTCGCTCGCAAAAGCGTCTTGTGACAAACCGACATTTTTGCGGATTGCCTTCACGTCAACATCTGCCGGGATGTGCATATGCGCGGGTTTGACCTCGCCGCGCGCAATGGCTCTCATCTCCTGAGCGGCTCCCAACAGCCTCTTTCCAGCTTTGCTCATGATGCGACCTCCGACCTTTTCATTTCCTGTACTTTTTCCCTGATCATTGCCCGGTACTCGTCGGCGAAAGATTCGAGTTCCTTTTTCAGTTCGGCTTTCTCTTTTGCCGTCAGATTGATTTTCTCACCCTTGGTGTAGACATCCATGAGAAACACCGGGATGTCATCCGCCGTGTAGTACGTGATAACGCGGTAACTTCCGCTCTTGCCACGGCCTGGCTTGGCAAAACGAAGCTTGCGCGCTCCTCCCGTTCCTTGGATGAGCGCGCCCGCATCGGGGTTCGCTGCCAAGAAATTCTTGAGTCGTGCGACATCATCGTCGTCCATCCCGGCCTCGGATGCGGCGCGATTGAATGAATGCGTTTCCGTAACACAGTGCATACGTAACGAGTACGTGTATTACGTAGTTCCGTCAACAAACATTTAAAGGCGTCAATATGGCCGACAAAGCGCATTCGATTGGAATCAAGCGAACGTGACAATCGCGTCTAACTCGCCAAATGCGAGCTAATGAGGACAACGCGATATCAAATTGCGATGGATTTATGCGCAACGCTCACGCCGCTCTGCGAGACAGCACCCGGCTCTACCGCAACAACGTGCCACAGATGATGCTTTGGCTGCCAGAGGAAGAAGCCGGGCAGCCGAAGTTCGAGTTCGAGCCCGAAATGGTGCGACTGAAGGCGGCGTAGAAACGGATACGCCAGCCCTGCGCCGGAGTGGCGTCGTTAAGCAAACAGCAGGGGAACCACCCAGGAAAATGGAAAACCCGCCTCGGCGGCGGGTCGTCGGCGCAAATCAGCACTATACCAGTAACTATAGCATAGTTACGGTCACAACGCCACAAGGAGACGGAAACGCGTTCCGGGCCATCGGCTCGTATATCACCGCGTCGGGCTTGGGCGACGAGGCTGACATAACAAAAGGCGAGCGAACGCCGGGGAAGACTGGGGAGCCGGTCGGCATTGCGCTCGCCCCTCCCCCCGCCAAGGGGGAAGGCCAGGCACCGGGTGTGTCCGGTGCCAGAGGTGTCACATGGGAAGGCTACATCCCCTTCATCGCGTCGCACGACACATTCGGGTTCATGTCGGCGAAGGCGCCTGTCGAGTTCTGTTTCCAGGCCCAGACATGCAGTTCGTAGAACGGGCCGAGGCCGTAGCGGTTGGGGGCGCTGTTGAAGTTGAACAACTGGCCTTCAAGCGAGGCCGGGCCCTTCGAGGTGATGTATTCGACCGCGATCAGCTTCAGGCTGCCATCGGCCATTGGCTCGTACATCACCGCCTCGGGCTTGGCGACATCGACGGCATCGTCCTTGAGATAGGCGCCGTTGACATAGTGAATGCCCATGGCGCCGCCGGTGATGCCACTGGCGCAAGGGATCGGGGCGTAGCCTTCGGCTGTGGCGGCTGCCACATTCTCAAAGCGGCTGTTGGCGGCGCGCACCTTTTCGGCCAGCGGATTGGCGTCACGTGCCTGGGCGGCGGCACCGGCCGCGATCGAGATGGCGGCCAGGGCCGCAAAGCGTGTCGTCCAAAGAGTTGTGGTCATGGTCTTCTGTCCGTTTTGTTGACGCTTGAGCGACGGCGGCCGATGAGGCCTGCCGAAACGCCGGTGGCGTTGGTTCAAGGATTGGGAAACGGTTTTGTCCGCCCCGGTTATGCGATGGGTATGCGGCTTCGGTTGCCGAGTTCTTTGGCTGCCGCGTTAAAAACTGAGCAAAATCAACGATCCCAGAAGTAATATTGCCAATACTCCTGCGGCACTTCCCGGTCAGAGAGTCCGATGTCGCGCCTCAGATAGTCGCCTTCCGGAGGCAAGCACCGCCTATCAGACAGATACGCAGGCAGTCTCGTCGCGAACCGCCATAGACGGCCGAGCAGGGAGGTGGGCCGGCCGGTCTTTCCCAGGACAGGCTCGGTTCCACCGACCGGCAGGCCACCAGGCAGTTCGCCATGGCCGCGAAGGGCAGTTTGATGCTCATCAGTGTAGCGACCGAACGCAGGATCAGAGATAAAAGTAAGGGTCAAGAACCCGCACCTCCGTGATCTTGTCGACCGGCAGCGAATTTTTCTGGGCAGTGCTGCGGATCGCTTCGGGCGACGGTGCTTCGTAAATGCAGAAGCTGCGTTTCTTGTCGGGTGTGACGAAGGACTGGATCCAGGTAACGCCCTTTTCGGCATTGCGCATGACGACGCCGCCCACCGCGGTGGCGCCGATGTCGGTCATCGGTATGTTGAGGCCGTCCGGAAATGTGCGTTCAATCAGGTAGCGAGGCATGGAAGGCTTCCTTTCCATTGGTTCACGCTCGATCGGAGCGCTGCTGGACGTTGACCACGCCGGCCCGGGCCGCGCATCGGAACGATTCCCCATATTGGGCGGGACGATTCCCTATGTTGGCATCGTTCGTTGTGGAAAGAGGCACGGCAATGTGTGCAAAGTCACATTGCGGCGCTTTCTTCACGGGCTATCGTGAGCGGCCCGCCATGGTGGGAAAACTCCGATCGTATGAGACGACGATAATGATGCTTCTGGAACGGCAGACGCAGCTGCAGCAGTTGGAGACCCTGCTTAACGATGCAATAGGCGGCCATGGCCGCGTCGCGGTGCTGGCGGGAGAGGCGGGCGCCGGCAAGACGGCGCTCGTCGAGTCGTTCACGGCCCGTGTCGGACAGAGCGCGGCGACGTTGCGCAGCGCTTGCGAGGACCTGTCGATCCCCGACCCGTTGGGCCCGCTCTACGATCTGGCGCGCGAGGCGCAATGGGCGCTGCCGCGCGCGATCGACGCCCGGCACGGGCAGAGACTGCCGCTGTTTTCCGATGCGCTCGACGCGTTTGCGGCGAAGGGGCCTAGCCTGCTGATCATCGAAGACCTGCACTGGGCCGACGATGCGACACTCGATTTCGTGCGCTTCCTCGGCCGGCGTATCGTCAACACCCAGATTCTGCTGTTGCTCACGGCGCGCACCGACCGCAGCGAAGGACAGATGCGCGTGCGCCGCGCGCTGGGCGAAATTCCGGCAGGCAGCGTGGCGCGTATCGATGTGCCGCTGCTCAGCGAGGCGGCCGTGCTGTCGCTTGCCGATGCTGCCGGCCGCGACGGCGACGCCATCTACCGGGCGACCGCAGGCAATGCCTTCTTTGTCACCGAATTGCTGTCGGCCGAAAACGAAATGGCGTTGCCGGCAAGCGTGCGTGACGCTGTGCTGGCGCGGGCCGAGCGGCTGTCGCCCGGGGCCAGGGCAATGCTCGACGCAGTGTCGGTGTTCCCGCGCCGCGCCGACGCCTGGGCACTGCAGGGCCTGTGTGGCGTCGCCAGCGCCGGCCAGCTGGCCGAGTGTGTGGCCAATGGCCTGCTCGACGATCTCGGTGACGGCTACGCCTTTCGCCACGACATTGCGCGGCGCGCCATCGAAATGATGCTGACGACCTCACACAGGCGGCAATTCAACCAGCGTGCCCTGGCTGCGCTGCTCGAAAATGGCGACGTCTCCAGCGGCCGCCTGGTGCATCACGCGGTCGAGGCGCACAATCTGGCGGCGGTGCGCGAACTTGCGCCGATCGCCGCGCGCGAGGCGTCGCGTGTCGGCGCCCATCGCGATGCCGCCGGCTACTATGAAATCGCCTTGCGGCAGACCGACCGCCTGCCGGTGATTGAGCGCGCCGCGCTCTACGAAAGTTATGCCTTCGAGTGCCATCTCACCGGCAAGATCGACGACGCGCTTGCAGCGCAAGGAGAGGCACGCAGGTTGCATCAGGCTGACGGCAACAGGCTGAAGGAGGGTGACAGCCTGAGGTGGCTTTCCCGCCTGAGCGAAATGGGCGACGACCGGGAGGCCGCCGCCGCCTTCGGCGCCGAAGCGGTGGCGATGCTGGAGGCTGCTCCACCCGGGCCGGAACTCGCCATGGCCTATTCGAACCTGTCACATTTGGCGATGCTGTCGGAGAGGGTGGAAGACACGCTGTTCTACGGCGAGAAGGCAGCGGCGCTGGCCGAGCGGATGAACCGTCCCGACATCGCCTCGCATGCGCTCAACAATGTCGGTTGCGTCGAGCAATGGCTGAATCCGGCCGCCGGGCGCCAGCGCCTCGACCAAAGCCTTGAAATCGCGCTGCAGGGCAATTTCCAGGAGCATGCCGCGCGTGCCTTCACCAACCGTGCCTGTTTCGAGATCACCCAGATGAGCTACGACGCGGCACGTCCGGTGCTCGAGAGCGGCATTCATTATTGCACCGAAAACGACCTCGGCACCTGGCGCGACTATCTCAGGGGCATGCTGGCCGATGTGCAGCTTCGCCAGGGCCAATGGGACGAGGCCGCCGCGACAGCGACCGAAATCATCGACAATGAGCGGACAACGACCGTGGGCCGCTTTCCGGCGCTGCTGGCGTTGGCGAAACTGCGCCTGAGGCGCGGCGATCCCTCGGCCGAGCCGCTGTTTGCCGAAATGGCGCGGCTCGTCGGAAGTGGTGCAGACCTGCAGATGCTGAGCTCCTATGCAGCCCTGATGGCGGAGCAGGCGTGGCTGGGGCTGGCCGACAGGCAAGAGGCGCTGGCGCTGATCACCCGCGCCGAAACGCCGGTGCGCTCGCGCGCCCATGTCGGTGAACTGGCGCTGTGGCGAACATTGCTCGCTCCCGACATTCCGGCCATCGATACTGCCGATATGGCGACGCCATACCGGCTGCTTTTGACCGGCGACTGGCGTTCGGCTTCGGCACTCTGGGCCGAATTGAACGCGCCATACGAACGCGGGCTGGCGCTCATCCTTGGCGATGAAGAGGGGCAGCGGCTGGCGCTGGACATTTTCGATGGCCTGGGGGCAAGGCCGGCCGCTCAGCGCCTGCGCGATATCATGCGCAAGAACGGCATTGGCGGCATCGCCCGCGGCCCGCGCCGTTCGACGCGCGCCAATTTGGCCGGACTCACCTTGCGCCAGATGCAGGTGCTGCAGCTGATCGAACGCGGCCTGTCCAACAAGCGGATCGCCGAGCAATTGACGATTTCGCCGAAGACGGTCGATCACCACGTCTCGGCGGTGCTGGGCAAGCTGGATGCGGTGTCGCGCGGCGAGGCGACGGCGGCAGCGCGGGATTCGGGGTTGTTGTGAGGCTTGACGAACGCGAAGGTTGGCGATCCGTCACGCCCCCCTCTGTCCTGCCGGACATCTCCCCCTCAAGGGGGGAGATTGGCTGTTGTGTAGGCTTTCGCCAATTGCCTAAGGTGAAAAGAATGCGGGCAGCCGAAGCTGCTGATCTCCCCCCCTTGAGGGGGAGATGGCCGGCAGGCCAGAGGGGGGTGCTGTCCCGCCGACCTAGCGGTCGAAATCAAGCAAACGCGCCGTGGCAGTGCTTGTATTTCTTGCCGGAGCCGCAGGGGCAGGCTTCGTTGCGGCCGACCTTGCCCCAGGTCGCCTGGTTGTTCGGATCGCGGTCTTCGGGAGCGACGATGGCGTTGCTCTCCTGGCGAACCAGAAGTGCCGTTTCGCCGCCCTGGAAGTCGTCCTCGCCAGTGGTGCCGTCAATGTGGCTGCCGAACATGTCCGGCGCTTCCGGGGGCGGAGCTTCAGCGGCCTGGCGGACCAGTTCGACGCGCATCAATTGCGCGGTGACGGCCTGGCGCAGATTGCCGAGCAGCGCCTGGAACAGTTCGAACGCCTCGCCCTTGTATTCCTGCAACGGATCGCGCTGGGCGTAGCCGCGGAAGCCGACGACCGAGCGCAGATGGTCGAGGTTGACGATGTGCTCGCGCCACAGATGGTCGAGCGTCTGCAACACCACCGAGCGTTCGACATAGCTCATCACGTCGGGACCGAAACGCTCGGCGCGCTCCTTGGCGGCGGCGTCGGCGGCCGCGGTCAGGCGCTCGCGGATGTCGTCCTCGGCAATGCCTTCTTCCTTGACCCAGTCCTCGACCGGTAGATCGAGATTGAGGAATTCGGCGACCTCGGCCTTGAGGCCGGCGACGTTCCACTGCTCGGCATAGGCGTTTTCGGGAATGTTCTTGGCGACGATCTCCTCGATGACGCCTTCGCGCATCTCGGCGATCGTCTCGGACAGGCCTTCGCCGTCCATCAATTCGATGCGCTGCTCGAACACCACCTTGCGCTGGTCGTTCGAGACGTCGTCGTATTTCAACAGGTTCTTGCGGATGTCGAAGTTGCGCGCCTCGACCTTCTTCTGCGCCTTTTCCAGCGCCTTGTTGATCCACGGATGGATGATGGCCTCGTCTTCCTTGAGGCCGAGCTTCTGAAGCATGCCGTCCATGCGCTCGGACCCGAAGATGCGCATCAGATCGTCCTGCAGCGACAGGAAGAATTTCGAACGACCGGGGTCGCCCTGGCGGCCGGAGCGGCCGCGGAGCTGGTTGTCGATGCGGCGCGATTCATGGCGCTCGGTGGCGAGCACGTAGAGGCCGCCGGCGGCCAGCGCCTTTTCCTTCAGGCGCTCGACATCGGCGTTTATTTCCTTTTCGCGCGCCTCGCGCTCGGGGCCCGCGGGCATGTCGCCCAGTTCGTCCTCAATGCGCATCTCGGCGTTGCCGCCGAGCTTGATGTCGGTGCCGCGGCCAGCCATGTTGGTGGCGATGGTGATGGCGCCGGGCTTGCCGGCCTGGGCGACGATGGCCGCCTCACGCTCGTGGTGGCGGGCATTCAGCACCTCGAAATCCTTGAACCCTTCCTTGCGCAGGCGCTCGGCCAGCTGCTCGGATTTTTCAATGGATGTGGTGCCGACCAGCGTCGGCTGGCCCTTGGCGCGCGCTTCCTTGATCTCCTTGACGATCGCCTTGTACTTCTCCTCGACCGTCCGGTAGACCTCGTCGTCCTCATCCTTGCGGATAACCGGCAGATTGGTCGGGATCTCGGTGACTTCGAGGCCGTAGATGTTGCCGAATTCCTCGGCCTCGGTCAGCGCCGTGCCGGTCATGCCGGACAGCTTCTTGTAGAGGCGGAAGTAGTTCTGGAAGGTGACGGACGCCAGCGTCTGGTTTTCCGGCTGGATCGCCACATGCTCCTTGGCTTCGAGCGCCTGGTGCAGGCCTTCCGAATAGCGGCGTCCCGGCATCATGCGGCCGGTGAACTCGTCGATGATGACGATCTCGTCGTTGCGGACGATGTAGTCCTTGTCCTTCTGGAACAGCCGGTGCGCCTTGAGCGCGTTGTTGACGTGGTGAACGATGGCGACATTCTCGACGTCATAGAGCGACTCGCCCTTGAGCAAGCCGGCTGCGCGCAGCAGGTTTTCCAGCTTCTCGGTGCCTTCCTCGGTGAAGATCGAGGTCTTCTGCTTCTCGTCGATCTCGTAGTCGGCCGGGCCGAGCTGCAGCATGAAGGCGTCGATGGTGTTGTACATTTCCGAACGGTCCTCGAGCGGACCGGAAATGATCAGCGGCGTGCGCGCCTCGTCGACCAGGATGGAATCGACTTCGTCGACGATCGCGTAATTGTGGCCGCGCTGCACCATCTGGGCGCGCTCATATTTCATGTTGTCGCGCAGATAGTCGAAGCCGAGCTCGTTGTTGGTGGCATAGGTGACGTCGGACGCGTAGGCGACGCGGCGCTCCTCGTCGGAGAGACCGTGGACGATGACGCCGACCGAAAGGCCGAGGAATTTGTAGACGCGGCCCATCCATTCGGAGTCGCGCGTGGCGAGGTAGTCGTTGACGGTGACGACGTGGACGCCCTTGCCGGCCAGCGCGTTGAGATAGACCGGCAACGTGGCGACCAGGGTCTTGCCTTCGCCGGTGCGCATTTCGGCGATGCCGCCATTGTGCAGCACCATGCCGCCGATTAGCTGGACGTCGAAGGGGCGCATGCCGAGCACGCGGCGCGCCGCCTCGCGGGCGGTGGCGAAGGCCGGCACCAGCAGATCGTCGAGCGTGGCGCCGTTGGCGATGTCCTGGCGGAATTTCTCCGTGCGCGCCTGAAGGTCGGCGTCGGACAACGCCCGCATTTCGTTTTCCATGGCGTTGATCGCCTCGACGCGCGGCCGGGTCGACTTGACCCGCCGGTCGTTGGAGGAGCCGAAAACCTTACGGGCGAGACCGCCGAGACTGACCATCCGATGGTCCTTTCGATAGAATTCTCAATCTTGAGATGAGCGCCGGCCGGCCCCATCAATTCCGCGTGAAACGCGGACAAACGCAAAAAGCGCCCGGAAAACGGTTCTGGACGCAAAGTCGTTGGACAGATAAGAGGGGGCTCAACTGATGTCAACGCCGCGTTAGCCCTATGGGCAGCGCCAAATTCCGCCACAATCCGGCTGATCTGCAAGCCCGACCAATCCCCCTTGGAGTTAATCTTGATGTCCTTACTGTTTCGCCGTGCGTCGCTCGCCAGCCTTGGCCTGGCCTTCGGCCTGTCGGCCCTGTCGCTGTCTCCGCTGATGGCCCAGGAAGCCGCTCCCGCCCCGGCCGATGCCGCAGCGCCGGCGGCCGCACCCGTCGATCCCAACGCGGTCGTCGCAACCGTCAATGGCGAGAAGCTGACCGAGGCCGACCTTGGGCTTGCCGAGGGTGAGCTGTCGCAGCAGTTCGCGCAGTTGCCGCCCGAGCAGCGCCGCGCCGCCGCCCTTTCGGCGGCCATCGAGATCCGCGTCATGGCCGCCCAGGCAGTCACTACCGGCCTGGACAAGGATCCCGATTTCCAGCGCCGCATGGCGTTCCTGCAGCAGCGCGCCCTGCATGGCGAGATGGTCGAGAAGGGCGTCGTCAACAAGGTCACCGATGCCGAGGTGCGTGCCCGCTACGACCAGGAAATCGCCAGCACGCCGCCGGTCAATGAGGTTCATGCCCGTCACATCCTCGTGAAGACGAAGGAAGAAGCCGAGGCGATCATCAAGCAGCTCGACGGCGGCGCCGATTTCCAGAAGCTCGCCAACGAGCACACCAGCGATCCCTCGGGCAAGACCAATGGCGGCGATCTCGGCTGGTTCGGACCCGGCCAGATGGTGCCGGAATTCGACAAGGCGGCATTTGCGCTCGACATCGGCAAATACACCAAGGAGCCGGTGCAGTCGCAGTTCGGCTGGCATGTCATCAAGCTCGAGGACAAGCGCGTCAAGCAGCCGCCGGCGTTCGACGACGTCAAGGACCAGGCCAAGCAGGCGGTCATCCGCGACAAATATTTCGCACTGGTCAAGCAGCTGCGCGGCGCCGCCAAGGTGGAAATCCCCGACGCCAATCTGAAGAAGGCCGTCGACACGATGGAAGCAGGCAAGTAAGGCCGGCATCGCAAACGCATGCAAAAGGGCGCCGTTTGGCGCCCTTTTTCAATTGCGGGAGATGCCTGATATCACATAGCGGACGGTGGCTCGGATTACCGCCTCATCTTCGTCGAGACGGTTGGTCAAAAGGTGTTTCCAGGCATAGGAAGCCACGAGGTCGGCGACCAGCGCTGCATCGATATCGGCCGCAACCTCGCCTCGCGCCTTGGCGCGCTCGATGATCCGGGCGGTGTGGGACCGACGTCCATCGGCATAGCCAGTCAGGGCCACGGCCGCTGCTTCATCCGACTGCGCTTCGGCCACCAACGACCGGAAAACGCTGCCCGAGGACGTGTCGCGCCAGTGCGAGAAGAGGTTTTGAAGGAAACCGACGAGATCGTCTTCGAGATTGCCGGTATCGGGGACGGCGACGCGCTTTTGCCGCTTGTAGACCTCCAGCAGCAAGGCCGCCTTGGACGGCCACCAGCGATAGATCGTGGGTTTGCCGGCGCGTGCGCGCCGCGCGACGGCTTCGATGGAGAAGCCGGCATAGCCGGCCTCGACCAGCACCGCCTCCGCGGCCTCGAGAATGGCCTCGGCGCTGTCGGGATTGCGCCGCGCCCCGATCGATCTGCGCGCCGGATCCTCGCCCATGTCTGTCCTCGCCAACAACTTCGCCGGCAATATAGGTGAGCTGGCAGTCAAACGAAACGGGCCGTTTTGTCGAAGTGCCCTGGTTTGTCGAACTTAATTGTCGCCGATCGCGGCACGGCGCATGCCGGATGCGGCGCGCGTCACCGCTTAAAGTTCATTGCGCCGCTGCCAGCGTCTCCGAGGCAACGCGCCAGCCGCCGTCTGCTTTGAAGAGTTCGAGCGTGACGCGTGTCTTGCCAGTATAATGCGCTGTCGACTTGTCCTTCGGCTCATAGTCGTAGCTCATTTTGAAGACCACTTCCGCTTCACCCTCGCCATGCGGGTTCACCTGAAGGCTGCTGGGCTCAAGGCCGAGCGACCATGACGCCCATTGCGCGAACCAGTCGACTTTCGCCTTCACCAGCGCCTCGGTGTCGTAGGGTTTGCCGAAGATGGTGACGGATGGCCCGTAAACCCGATTGACCGCTTCGCGAATGTCCCGGGTGTCCGGCGCCAGATAGTCGTCGCGCAGGAATTTCTCGATCGAGGTTTTGTCGTCGCCGACGGAACGTTCGAGCGCTGCCACCTGGCTAGACTGCGCCGGCGCAACGGCCGGCGGCGGCGCGGCAGCCACGCCGTCAGGCACAAACTCAAACCGTTCGAGCAGCGAACCCTGTTCCCAGGGGCGCTGGCCCTCGCGGGTTTCGGAAACCACGTCGCGGCGCACCGCGATCATCATGTCGTTGATGCTCTGGCCAGGTTCGGCCATGTGCCGCAGCAGGGCGGCGGCAAACGGCGAATTTCGCCCCGTTCCGTCCATGGCGACAGCACCCGGCGCCGTCGAGAAGGCGATGAAGGAGCCGCGCGTCGAATCGAACTGCGCCAGGCCGGCGAGCGCCGTCGCCGAGCGCGTCGTCGCGGTGCGGCTCAGGCTGCGGGCAAAGGGATTGTTGCGGCAGGCATCGAGGAACACCAGGCTGACCTTGGTCTGCTGTTCCATGATGTCGAGGACTTCGTCGATCGGCACGGCTTCGAGCTGCAGCTTCACCGGCATGTCGAGCCGGGCGTCGACCGGCACGATGTAGTTGCGCCCTTCGACCTGCAGGCCGTGGCCGGCGTAATAGAAAAGCCCGACGCCCGCACCTTGCAGGGCATCGGAAAATTCGCCGATCTTGCGCTCGAGCTCCCGCTTGCCGAGGTCGTTGCCCTCGATGACGTCGAAGCCGATCGAGCGCAGCTTGCCGGCAATGTCGAGCGCATCGTTGACCGGATTGGCGAGCGTGCCGGCTTCTGCATAGGTGCCGTTGCCGATGACCAGCGCCACGCGCCGTTCCGGCTGCTCATCGGCGCTCAGGAGCAAAAGCCCCATAAACGCCACCGCCAAGATCACCAGCCTGCCCATGCACCGATCATAACGCCAGAGGCTGCGCCGACGCCAACGGATTTGAAATGCAAGCTTAATCACGGGTTGGTACCGGCGCCCGAAGCGACGAAAACGCCCTTGCGCCGGGCCGTGGTATCGGGCAAACCGGCCTTCCCCAGCGTTTTTCCGTCGCCCGAGGTCCCCAATGTCCGCAACGATTTCGCCGCTCGCGCCGAAGAAATATCCCAAAATGCCTGCCATTGAGGGCGTGCGCATCGCCACCGCCGAGGCCGGGATCAAATACAAGAACCGCACCGACCTCTTGGCTATGGTCTTCGATGCCGGCACCGCTGTCGCCGGCGTGTTCACGAAATCGAAATGCCCCTCGGCGCCGGTCGATTTCTGCCGGCAGAACCTTGGCGCCGGCAAGGCGCGGGTGCTGGTCGTCAATTCCGGCAACGCCAACGCCTTCACCGGCAAGAAGGGCCGCGCCTCCACCCAATTGACCGGCGAGGCTGCGGCCAGGGCCGCCGGCTGCACGCCAGACGAAGTGTTCCTCGCCTCCACCGGCGTCATCGGCGAGCCGCTCGACACGACCAAATTCAGCCATTTGCTGGCCGGGCTGGTCAAGGACGGCAAGCCGGATTTGTGGACGGAGGCGGCCAAGGCCATCATGACCACGGACACCTATCCGAAAGTGGCAACCGCGACGGTCAAGCTCGGCGACGCCGATGTCATCATCAACGGCATTTCCAAGGGCGCCGGCATGATCGCGCCCGACATGGCGACGATGCTGTCCTTCATCGCCACCGATGCGCCGATCGCCGCCCCGGTGCTGCAGGATTTGTTGTCGCGCGGTACGGCCAAGACCTTCAACGCGGTCACCGTCGACAGCGACACCTCGACCAGCGACACACTGCTGTTGTTCGCCACCGGTGCCGCAGCCAAGCGCGGCGCGCCTGTCATCAGCGATCCCAAGGACGCGCGTCTCGGCGCCTTCCGCCGCGCACTTGGCAAGGTGCTGAAATCGCTGGCGCTGCAAGTGGTGCGCGACGGCGAGGGTGCGCGCAAGCAGGTCGAAGTCACCGTCACTGGTGCCAAATCGGCGCGCTCGGCCAAGCGCATCGCGCTGTCCATTGCCAATTCGCCGCTGGTCAAGACGGCGGTTGCCGGCGAGGACGCCAATTGGGGCCGCGTCGTCATGGCTGTCGGCAAGGCCGGCGAGCCGGCCGACCGCGACCTTCTGTCGATCTGGTTCGGCGACAACCGGCTGGCGCATGAGGGCGAACGCGACCCCGGCTACTCCGAGGAAGCGACCTCGGCCTATATGAAGCGCGACGACATCCGCATCCGCGCCGATATCGGCATCGGCCGCGGCAAGGCGACGGTGTGGACCTGCGACCTCACCAAGGAATATGTCGCCATCAATGGCGACTACCGGAGCTGATGGAGTTGGCTTCCAGGCATCCGGCAAGCATGCTCGCCATCGTACGCCGCTACGAGGCGGCGGGTTTTCGCGCCTGGCCGGCGGCGGCCGTCCACTATGACGGCACCTGGGTGGTGCGGCTTACGGCCGGTCATCCGGCCAAGCGGCTGA
Organism: Mesorhizobium neociceri; assembly: GCF_013520985.1. Classification (GTDB taxonomy): domain Bacteria; phylum Pseudomonadota; class Alphaproteobacteria; order Rhizobiales; family Rhizobiaceae; genus Mesorhizobium; species Mesorhizobium neociceri. Next base: position 13,609 of record NZ_JACDTY010000032.1, read on the forward strand.
ACTCGGTCAACCCGCTCGATCCCGGCGACACCCAGCACATTGCCGAGCGCATCGGCCGCGCCAGCCGGCGCTTCGACGCCTATGGCAGGCCACTGACCTTCCGCATCTCGCCGCTGTCGGGGCCGGATCTGGCCAGGCATCTCGACAATGAGGGCTGGAGCACATTCGACGAATCGCTGGTGATGCGGCTGCCGCTGGCGGACGCACAACTGGCCCCGGCCATGGACCAGATACCGCTGAAGGACATCAGCCGCTTTCTTGGTGCGTCGCTCAAGGTCAGCGGCTCGGATGCATCGCTGCGGCCGGGTCTTTCGGAAATCATCGGCGCCATTCAGCCGGAGGTCGGGCTGTTTGCGCTCGAGGATGAGGCCGACCCGCTGGCGGTGCTGATCTGCGTTCATGACGGCGATCTCGCCGGCCTGTTCGAGATCGCCACCGACAAGTCGGTGCGCAACCAGGGCCATGGCCGCAATCTCATCCTGTCGGCGCTGAAATGGGCCAGGCTGCGCGGGGCGCGGGAAGCCTGGCTGCAGGTCGAGGCCGGCAACGCGCCGGCGCTGGCGCTTTATCGCTCGCTGGGCTTCGAGGAAGTCTATCGCTACCACTATCGCCGGCCGCCGGGCGCATGAGCCAGATACTCACCGGCAAACGCCTGCTCCTGGTCGCCGCCTGCGCGCTGGTCGATACCGATGGACGCGTGCTTCTGGCGCAGCGGCCCGAAGGCAAACAGCTTGCCGGCCTGTGGGAGTTTCCCGGCGGCAAGGTCGAGCCCGGCGAGACGCCGGAACAATGCCTGATCCGCGAGTTGCAGGAAGAGATCGGCATCGAGACCGACATACCCTGCTTGGCGCCGCTCACCTTCGCCAGCCATTCCTACGATGATTTCCATCTCTTGATGCCGCTCTTCGTCTGCCGCCGCTTTCGCGGTATCGCGCAGCCGAAAGAGGGGCAGGCGCTGAAATGGGTGCGGCCAAAGCAGATGCGCGACTACCCGATGCCACCGGCCGACGCGCCGCTGATCCAGTTCCTCATCGACCTGTTGTGAGTAGGAGCATTTCGCCGGCCTGGTTTAGCCAGCGTTAATGGAAGATTTATCTCATCGTGAAAAATTGCGGAAAGGTCTTTTCTGGCCGCAAGTCGATTCGCGGGGAGCGATTGCATGAGCCTCGACAGGGAATGGGACTCGATCCGGCCGGATCGCAGCTTTCGCGCCGCCAATGCCGGTATGAGCGTATTGCGCATCACGCTGCTGTTCGGCTCGGCCGCGGTGGCGCTTGCCCTGATCGCGGTTCCCATCCTCGACAAACAGACGCGATCGTCCAGCCGCGACGCTCTTGCAAGCGGCCTGGACACGATGAGCACCGGCTCGGTCGGCTCGCGCGCCACCTATACGCTGCGCAGAAGCGTGCTGCAGCCCTCACCCAGTTCGGTCTGCATCATCCGCGCCGACGGCCGGCGCAGCGGCGACTGCTGACATACTCTTTGGTTGGAGCATGATCTCTGGACAAAAACGATTGGCGTTTTGTCCGAGAAAGGCGGTTCCTACTTTTCGGGATCATGCTCAAGGTGAACAAAAGCTTATTGATTTCCTTAACGCGGGCCCCGTTTCATCGCCTGTTAAGCTTGTGCCGTTAACCTTTCTTAACAGGTCGGCGGTATGGTCGTGACAAGAGGGATCGACGATCATGAAGACATTGCTAAAGCGATTTTTGGAAGACGAAACAGGCGCCACGGCCATTGAATATGGCTTGATCGTCGCCGTGCTGTCGCTTGCCATCGTCGGCGGCGTCGGCAGGGCCAGCAACGCGATCCAGTTTTTGTTCAGCGACACCAACAGCAAGCTGGCGAACGCCTTCGCCGAGCACTGATCCGGAGCGCTGTTACCGCCCGCCGGGATTTTCCAGTATCGTCTTCAGCGAGACCTTCGCTGAACCCGGCTTCAAGGGCTTTTGCTGCGAGGCATCCGGTGCCCAGCCCGACATCCAGACAACAGAGAAACTCGCCCTGATCCGGCCATCGGCGTCCGAAAAGCGTTCGGCATAGATCTCGGCGGCACGGGCAAACAGCTTTCGTGCACCCGGCCGCCGGCTGCGATCGGCCAGCGCACTGGTTTCGCCCATCGCCCTGAGATCGGCGGTGAGGTCGAAGAGAGTGTCGTAGCGCACGGTCACCGTTTCGACGTCGGCCACCGGCAGCGCCAGGCCGGCGCGCTGCAGCAGCGCGCCGGCGTCGCGAACGTCGGTGAACGGAATGACGCGCGGGCTGGCGCCGCCATAAAGCTCGGTCTCGGCGGCGAGCAGGCTTTCGCGCAGTTCGGAAAGTGTGCCGGCGCCGGCGAAGGCGCCAAGGAAAAGCCCGTCGGGCCGCAGAGCGCGGCGGATCTGCACCAGCATGCCGGGAATGTCGTTCATCGCCTGCAACGACAGAAGCGATACGGCGAGGTCCAGGCTTTCCGGTGGAAACGGCACGGTCTCCGGCGGTGCTACCAGCCCTGGCTGGCCGTCCAGAAATGCTGCGTCGGCCTCGACGCGCACGATCTCCGCAGCCTTGCCGCTTGCAGCAACCACGTCCGTTGCGTCCGGCGTCTGGCAAAACAGCACGGCGGCCTTGCCGAATTTGCGCTCGACCGCGCCCAGCCGGTCAGCGAGATCTTCCGCTGCCCGCCGCATCAGAAAATCGGCGCCGGCCACGGGATGGCCCAATGCCCGGCGCTTGTGTGCCAGCCAGAGCTCTGTATCGATAATGGGCTGCAAGGCAACATCCCTGTTTGTCCGCCTTGTGATATCGTGGCGCGGACGACAAAGCACGTGGCCGATCCGGTGATGGAGATCAAGAGCCTCGCTCAAACCATGTTGAAACTGGCGATGTTGGACTGGCCGGCGCGGGTGCTGTTCCCGCCGGTCTGTGCCGGCTGCCGCAGGCATGTCTCTCAGCCCGGCGTTTTATGCGGCGCCTGCTGGCCCAAGCTCAGGCTCTTGGAGCGGCCATGGTGCGCGGTGATGGGCACGCCATTCACCCACGACATGGGCGAGGGGTTCCTGTCGGCCGAAGCGATTGCCGATCCGCCGCCTTTCGAGCGGGCGCGAGCGGCCGTTGCCTATTCGGGCGTCGCCCGCCAGATGGTGCAAGGGCTGAAATACCAGGACCGCACCGATCTCGCGCCATGGATGGCGCGCTGGATGCTGCGCGCCGGCGCTGAGCTGATCGCGGACGCCGATGTCGTCGTGCCGGTGCCGCTGCACTGGCGGCGCTTTTTCAGGCGGCAGTTCAACCAGTCGGCGGAACTGGCAAGGGCGGTCGCGCAACTCGGTGGGCTGCCTTTCTCGCCCTCGGCGGTCCGGCGCGTCAAGCTTACGCGCCAGCAGGTCGGGCTGGAGCGGCAGGAGCGCGAGGACAATGTGCGTGCCGCCTTCCGTGTGCCGACGAAAGCGGAAATCGAGATCGCGGGCCGCCGCGTGCTTCTGGTCGACGATGTCTACACCACGGGCGCCACCGTGCGCTCGGTCGCCAAGGCATTGAAAAAGGGCGGCGCTGGAGCGGTCGACGTGCTGACCTTCGCGCGCGTCCTGCCGGGGGACTTTCGGGCCGACGAGTCCGCGACTATATAAGGTCAGGGAAAGGCAGGATTGCTGACAGATGCTCGATGTGACGATCTATACCCGCATGATGTGCGGCTATTGCGCGGCAGCCAAGCGGCTGCTCGACCGCAAGGGTGTCGCCTACACCGAGCATGACGCTTCCTTTTCGCCGGAACTGCGCCAGGAAATGATTTCACGGGCGCACGGGCGAACCACCTTTCCGCAGATTTTCATCGGCGACACGCATGTCGGCGGTTCCGACGAACTCCACGAACTGGAGGCGCGGGGGCAGCTGGACAGGATGCTCGCCAACGGCTCGACGACACAGAGGGCATGACGATGGGTGTTTTCAAGGCAGCGGCGATCCAGATGCGTTCAGGCGAAAGCCCCGAGCGCAACGCGGTCGATCTGGAGCGGCTGGTGCGTGAGGCGGCAAGCCTGGGTGCTACCTACATCCAGACCCCGGAAATGACCGGGGCGCTGATCCGCGACAAGGAAGCCCGGGCTGCCTCCTTCACCTCGGAAGACAAGGACATTGTCGTTTCGACTGCGCGCAAGCTCGCCAGCGAACTCGGCGTTTTCCTTCATATCGGCTCGACCGCCATCCTGCGCGCCGACGGCAAGCTCGCCAATCGGGCGCTGCTGTTTGGACCGGACGGCGCCACGCTCGCCACCTACGACAAGATCCACATGTTCGACGTCGATCTCGACAATGGCGAGAGCTGGCGCGAATCCGCAGCCTATGAGCCGGGCACCGAGGCCGTCGTCACCGACATCGATGGCGCGAGACTCGGCTTTGCCGTCTGCTACGATCTGCGCTTTCCGCAGCTGTTCCGCGCCGAGGCGCTGGCCGGCGCCGACCTTTTGTCGGTACCTGCCGCCTTCACCCGCCAGACCGGCGAGGCGCACTGGCATGTGCTGCTGAGGGCGCGCGCCATCGAGAACGGCGCCTATGTGGTTGCCGCGGCCCAGGGCGGCCTGCATGAGGACGGCCGCGAGACTTACGGCCATTCGCTGATCGTAGATCCGTGGGGGCGCATCATCGCCGAGGCGGCGCATGCCGAGCCTGGCGTAATCGTCGCCGAGATTGACACCGCGCAGTCTTCGGCCGCGCGCAAGAAAATCCCCAACCTCAAGAACGCGCGCGATTTTGCCGTCAATGCGGGCACGGCCGAGGCGCCCCGGCTCAGGGGCGCGGCCTCGTGATCCGCTTTGCCCTGATCTGCGAGCATGAGCACGAGTTCGAGGGCTGGTTTCGCAGCAATGACGATTTCGACACGCAGAAGAAGCGTGGCTTCGTCGATTGCCCGACCTGCGGTTCGCACAAGGTGCAAAAGGCGCTGATGGCGCCGGCCGTCTCCACCGCGCGCAAGCAGGAAACAATCGCGCTGGCCATGGGCGAAGCCCAGAAGCAGGCGTTGGCGCAGCTGAAGGCGATGGCCGAGAAGGTGCGCGAGAATGCCGACTATGTCGGCGACAAGTTCGCCGAGGAAGCGCGCAAGATCCATTTCGGCGAAACCGATGCGCGCGGCATTTATGGCGAGGCGACGCTGGACGAGGCCAAGAGCCTGGCCGAGGACGGCGTCGAGTTCATGCCGATCCCGAGCTTTCCCGACGAGCGAAACTGAGCGATCAACTCGCGCTATCGATCAATTTGCCAAGCAGTTCAGCCAGCTTCTCCCGTTCGGCAACGGTCAGGCCGGCGAGGATTTCGTGTTCGTTGGCGACGTGGGCGGCCAGAGCCTCGTCGATCAACGCCAGGCCCTTTTCGGTGAGTTGGACGACGATGCCGCGCCGGTCGTTGGGGTGGGGGCCGCGCAGGATCAGGCCGGCCTTTTCCAGCCGGTCGAGCCGGTTGGTCATGGCGCCCGATGTCACCATCGTCGCTTCGTAGAGAGCGGTCGGCGTCAGCGCATAAGGCTGGCCGGATCGGCGCAACGTCGCCAGCACGTCGAACTCGCCGGCCTGCAGTCCGAAGCGGGCGAAGAGCGGCGCGAGGCGTTCGCGGGCGACCAGCGACGAGGCTTCGTTCAATCGCCCGAGCACCAGCATCGGTGAAACGTCCAGATCCGGCCGTTCCCGTTTCCACTGCTCGACCGCCTTCGCCGCGCGATCCATTTGTCTCACCGTTAAATATCTTGACGTTAAGAATCTTTGCGCTATGTTACCTCAAGATACAGGACCGGCCGAGTGCCGCAAGCGCCAAATTTTGCAAGTGCCACATGCCGCAAATGAGTGACGGGACCATCCGATGAGATTTCTCTGGGAATCGGCGCTTGGTCTTCTGGTGGTCACCGGCGGCCTGCTCGGCCTGACGCTGCCATTCGGCAAGCTGGCGACGGCGGCCGGCGTTCCGGCCATGGTCTGGGCCTTCGTTATCTCGTTCGGCGCCGGCGGCGTCCTGTTGTGCGCGCTGCTCGCCAGCGGCCAGCGCATGCGGCTCACCCCGCACAGGCTGCGCTATTTCTTCATCACCGCGGCCGTGTCCTATGCCGCGCCTAACCTGCTGATGTTTTCGGCCATCCCGCATCTCGGCGCCGGCTACACCGGCATCATGTTCACGCTCTCGCCGGTCATTACGCTGGTGTTCTCGATCCTGCTTGGCGTCCGGCGGCCCAACATGCTCGGCGTCGCAGGCATCGCCGTCGGCTTCATCGGCGCGGTCATGGTGGCGGTGACGCGCGGCGAGGCCGGCCAGCCGGCTGATTTCTTCTGGGTGGTGATCGGGCTGCTGATTCCGGTCAGCCTTGCCGCCGGCAATATTTACCGCACCGTCGACTGGCCTGAAGGCACCGGTCCGATCGAACTTGCCGTCGGCAGCCATCTGGCTTCGGCAACGCTGTTGCTGATCGGGATTCTCGTGCTGTTCGGCGTCAGCGCCTTCGCCCCGCTCGGCGGCGTGCCGCTGGTCGTCGTCGCGCAGGTGGCGTCGGCCGCGGCGATGTTTGCCTTCTTCTTCCGGCTGCAGGCCGTGGGCGGCCCGGTCTATCTCAGCCAGATCGGCTATGTGGCGGCGGCGGTCGGCCTGTTTGCCGGCACGATCTTTCTCGGCGAGAACTACCAGTTGCTGACCTGGTCCGGCGCGGTCATCGTCACCATCGGCGTGATCATCACCACCAAGGCACAAGCCAGCAAGCGTTCGGGGCCAGCAAGCATGAGGGGCCAGAAGGCGTAAGGGGCCAGAAGGCGTAAGGGCTCAGACCGACCCCTTCTCGGCCAGCACCATGTAGTTGACATCCATGTCCTTGGAGCGCTGCCAGCGATCGGCGAGCGGATGGTAGATGACGCCCGTCCTGTCGATGACGGTCATGGCGGCGTTGCCCAGCGCCTTTTCGAGCTCTTCGGGCCGCACCAGCTTGCCGAACTGGTGGGTGCCGCGCGGCAGCCAGCGCAGCACATATTCGGCGCCGATGATGGCCAGACCCAGCGCCTTCAGCGTGCGGTTGATGGTGGCCACGAACATGATGCCGCCGGGCTTGACCATCTCGCCGCACTTGCCGATGAACAGGTCGATGTCGGCGACATGCTCGACCACTTCCATGTTGAGGATGACGTCGAATTTCTCGCCGGAATCGGCAAGGTCTTCAGCGGTGGTTGCGCGGTAATCCACGCTCACGCCGCCCTCGGCCGCGTGCAGCTTGGCCACCTCGATGTTGGTCGCCGAGGCGTCGGCGCCGACCACTTCGGCGCCAAGCCTGGCCATCGGCTCGCACAACAGCCCGCCGCCGCAGCCTATGTCGAGGAAGCGCAGGCCTTCGAACGGCCGCGCCGCCCGCGGATCACGGCCGAAGCGCGCCGCCACCTGGTCCCTGATATAGGCCAGCCGCACCGGGTTGAACTTGTGCAGCGGGCGGAATTTGCCGTTCGGGTTCCACCATTCGGCGGCAAGTGCCGAGAAGCGTTCGACTTCTCCGGTATCGATCGTCGATCGACGGGGCTCTGGCATGGGCGGGTCTCCTAGAGCTCTTTTATTCTGACGCAATTTCGGACGGAAAACCGGTTCCCACTTTTCCTGGAATTGCTTGGCAGCGCTAGGAAGTCGGGTGTGAGGCCGCGAATGTCAAGGCAACAATTTTCCGTGCTGACATGGTGGAGCACTCTGTCAGGAGCATGTCAGCTGCCCTAGGCAAAACGCCTGTGGCCCGCTCCCTTAATATCAAATTTACCGGGCTGACAGTTTCCTGACGCGCCGCGCGGAATTGGCATACGTTGCAATCCCGAGTATTTGGATGGCCTGGTGCGCATCAAGACTCAGATCATCGCCACTCTCCTGAGCGCCGCAGCCTTGATTGGCCTGGTGGGCGGCATCGCTATAGTCTCGGAGATGACGCTGGCGAAATCCGCCGCTGTGGCCGAGGCGACAAGCGTCGGGCGGCAATTGGCCGAAACCATCGCCTTCAAGGCTTCCGATGCGCCACAGTCCCTGTTTGAGCGACCAGTCGCGCTTCGTGAATTCGTTGGATTGCAACACAGCCGCTCGAAACGCGATCTTGTGGTGGTGGATCGCAACAAGGTCGTCCTGGCCGATATTCCGGGCGAAGAAGCAAATGTCGGGACGCGGTTCGATCATGACCGTGGCAATGAAATCGGTCTTGCGATCGAGGATGGCGTGCCGCGCAACTTCGTTGAAGACAGCGGCGATGTCGCCGAGCCGATCAACCTCGTCGCGGTGCCGATCGAGGATGCTTCCGGCGTCAGGACCGGCGCTGTCCTGTTCGAATACACGCCATTGCTGCGCGCGGCGCAAATTCGCACCAACAACATGCTCTGGCTGGTTGGTCTGTGCACTGCGGCCGCCATGCTGATCGCCGCCGTCTCCACCTTCCTGCTGCTGCGTGGCTTCGATGCCGGCCTTTCGGGTCTTACCCGCGGCATCGGATCCTTGGCGCGAGGCGATGCCGGAGCTCGCATCGGCCGCACCTCCAACGACGAATTCGGACAGTTGGCCCAGGGGTTCGATACCATGGCCAGCGAACTCGAGTCCTCACGCACGCAGCTTGTCGAGCAGAAAGCGTATATCGAGGACATTGTCCAAACCGTCGCCGAAGGTATCGTCGTCGTTGACGGCAACGGCCAGATCGTCACGGTCAATCTGGCCGCCGCCCAGATTGTCGGGCGGCGCAGTGACAAGATCGAGGGGCAGGAATGGCGCTCGATCCTGGATATGCGGACATTGTCGGGGGAAAAATTCACGTCCGGAACTTCCCCCGTCGAACTGGCATTGACCACGGGCCGCCAGCATCAGAGCGAAGTTCGGTTGCTGAAGCCGGACGGTTCGCATCTGCCGATGATTGCGAGTTGTAATCCCCTCAATCGTTCCGATGGCGGCATCGTTCTGACGCTCAATGACATCAGCGAGTTGCGTCGCGCGGAACGCGCGGTCAACGATCGCGCCGAGGAACTGGCGGTGCTCAACCGCGAACTGAAGGTAACATCGGAAGCCACGACACGCCTGGTCAAGCTCGGCGAATTGCTGCAGGCATGCGTTACCTTTCCGGAGGCGTTTTCCGTCGTCGGCTCAGCCATGCCCGACTTCTTCGGAGGGTTGAGCGGAACCGTTCATCTGACCAGCGCCTCGCGCAATCTGGTGGAGGAAATGGCGCATTGGGGCGCCATCCGTTCAAGCGTTGGCCAATTTGCGCCGGAAGATTGCTGGGCGCTGCGGCGCGGCCAGGAGCATGTCGCCGGCCCCGGCATGCTGACGCCACGCTGCAACCACATCACCGAAAATGGCAGCCGCGGTTATGTCTGTATGCCTCTGGCGGCGCAGGGGGAAACGCTTGGCATTGTGCATCTGTGCGAGCCTGATGCCGCAGACAATCCGGACTGGCTGGTCGAGCGGCAACAGATTCTGCGCGGCGTCGTCGATACGCTGGCGTTGGCGCTCGCCAATCTGCGCCTGCGCGAAACGTTGCGGCAACAATCGATCCGCGATCCGAACACAGGGCTCTACAACCGTCGCTACCTCGAGGAGACAAGCAGTCGTGAGCTGAGGCGCATGGAGCGTTCCCAACAGCCGCTGGCGATGATCATGCTCGATGTCGATCATTTCAAGCAGTTCAACGACACGTTCGGCCATGAGGCCGGCGATCTCGTGCTCAAGCAGGTCGCCGGTACGCTGCTCGACCATGCCAGGGAAAGTGACGTGGTTTCACGCTATGGTGGCGAGGAATTCGCCCTGATGATGCCGGCGGTTTCCCTGGCAGACGGCGTCGAGCGGGCCGAGGGGCTGCGGAAAGCAATCAAGCAGCTTCATCTCGCGCATCGCGGCCGCACGCTTGGCACCATCACCGCGTCATTCGGGGTGGCTGCCTTTCCGGAGCTTGGGGCGTCATGGGCGGAGATCGTCAACGCCGCGGATCGCGCGCTCTACCAGGCAAAGGCAGACGGGCGCGACCGTGTTGTCGCCGGGCATGGCAAGGATCCTGCCGACCGGCAACAGGCCAAGAGCAGGAAAAGCGAAACTTGAGGCCCAGCGGCCCGGCAGCGCCCGCCTATTTTGCGTCCAGCACGTCGCGCAGTTTTGCCGCCAGCTGCTCGATGGTGAAGGGCTTGGCCAGGAAATGCACGTCATGGTCGAGCACGCCGTTGTGGACCACGGCGTTCCTGGTGAAGCCGGTGGTGAAGATCACCTTCAGCTGCGGCAGGCGCGCAAGCGCTTCCTCGGCGAGCTTGCGACCGTTCATCACCGGCATGACGATGTCGGTGAACAGAAGCGCGACACCCGGATTGTCCGCCAGTATCTGCAAGGCTTCGTGGCCGCTGCCGGCATGGATGACGGTATAGCCGAGTTCGCGCAGCGCATCCGTGGTCGAAGCGCGCACGCGGGCATCGTCTTCGACGACAAGGATCGTCTCGGTGACCGCGGCAGGATTGTCGCCTCGCCCGGTGGGCAGGAGAGCCTCTTCCGCGCCAAAGAAACGCGGCAGGTAGATCTTGATCGTCGTGCCTTCGCCGGGTTCGGAATAGATCTTGACGTGACCGCCCGACTGTTTGACGAAGCCGAACACTTGGCTCAGCCCCAGGCCAGTGCCCTTGTTGACCGGCTTGGTGGTGAAGAATGGTTCGAATGCCTTGGCCATGATTTCAGCCGGCATGCCTTCGCCAGTATCGCTGACGGCGATCATCACATACTGGCCGGCTTTGACCTCTGCATGGGTGGCGGCGTAGCTGTCGTCGAGATGGCTGTTTACGGTCTCGATGGTCAGCTTGCCATTGTCGCCCATGGCGTCGCGGGCATTGACCGCCAGATTGAGGATAGCGTTCTCGATCTGGCTTGGATCGGCATGGGTCTTCCACAGGCCGCCGGCCAGCACTGTTTCGATGCGGATGGTTTCGCCGAGCACTCGCCGCAACAGGTCCGACATCCCGGTGACCAGACGATTGGTGTCGACCACTTGCGGCGCCAGCGGCTGCTGGCGCGAGAAGGCGAGCAGCCGTGCTGTCAGATTGGCGGCCCGGGTCGCCGCGTCGGTCGCGGCCTCGATGAATTTTATGATGTCGTGCTCGCCACGGGCCAGCTTGCGCTGGGCAAGGTTCATGGCGCTGATGATCACCGCCAGCATGTTGTTGAAATCGTGGGCGATACCGCCGGTCAGCTGGCCGACCGCCTCCATCTTCTGCATCTGGCGCATCTGCGATTCGGCCGTTTCGCGCGTCCGGATCTCGTTGCCGAGCTCGATGTTCTTGCGCATCAGCTCTTCCTGGGCGACGGCGACCTCGCGAAAACGGCGGCGCGACAGCCGGATCGTGTAGGCGCCAAGCAGGAAGATCGCCAGCAGCGCCGCCAGCGAGCCGATGCGCAGCCAGCTTTCGACCCGGTCGGTATGTTCGTCGCGGGCAGCGATTGCCGCGCCGCCGATGCGCCGGATGGTGTCCATGCTGGCCCGGATCTGGTCCATGGCGGCCTTGCCCTGGCCGCTGCGAACCAGTTCCAGTGCTTTCGCCGCATCGCCGCGATCGTAAAGCGCAATCGTCTGCGCCATATCAGTCTGCTTCAGCGAAAGCGCGTCCTTGATGCGATTGATCTGCTGGACGAGTTCGTCGTCCGGCGTGGTCATGCTGTCGATGCGGGCAAGCTGGCCCGGAATGGCCTTGACCGCCTGCCGATAGGACTGGAGGTAGGATTTCTCGCCGGTCAGGAGATAGCCGCGCTGACTGGTTTCGGCGTCCTGCGCCAGCGAAAGCAGGCCGGACAGCGATTCCTGGTAGTCGATTGCCTGGCGCGCCGCTTCGCGATTGGCCCTCTGGCCCTCGACCAGCACGGCGCGCGTGCCGACGATCAACGCCAGCACCGCGAAGCCGGCGAAAAGCGGCAGCGATTGCCATCGCATGGTACGCCGAAGACGAGCAATCATTTGATATGCCGGACCAAAAGGAGTTCCCCGCGGGCAGCATTTGGTAAGCGGCGGCGGAGCGGAACGCAATATGCCGTCGTCTTGAAGCCGGCAATCCGTGGCCAGCCTTGCGAAACCGTGATCATTTGGCTAAGGAGGCCGCGCATTCAGCGGCCGGCTTCTGTCGGACGCTTTCTTCCCCTTTCGGCTCCGGGCCGGCTTCAGTCAAAGGCATTTCGCTTCCATGGCGCGCATCGTGATGAAATTCGGCGGAACCTCCGTCGCCGACATCGCCCGCATCCGCAACGTGGCGCGTCACGTCAAACGTGAGGTCGATGCCGGCCATGAGGTCGCTGTCGTGGTCTCGGCGATGGCCGGCAAGACCAATGAACTGGTCGGCTGGACCCGCGAAGCATCGCCGATGCATGATGCGCGCGAATATGACGCCGTCGTCGCCTCGGGCGAGCAGGTCACCGCCGGCCTTCTGGCGATCACGCTGCAGAATATGGGCGTGCATGCCCGCTCCTGGCAGGGCTGGCAGATCCCGATCAAGACCGACAACGCCCATGGCGCGGCGCGCATCCTCGACATCGATGGCGCGTTTCTGATCAAGCGCTTCGGCGAGGGCCAGGTGGCTGTCGTCGCCGGCTTCCAGGGCATCGGCCCGGACAACCGCATCGCCACGCTCGGCCGCGGCGGCTCGGATACGAGTGCCGTGGCCATTGCCGCGGCAGTCAAGGCCGACCGCTGCGACATCTACACCGATGTCGACGGCGTCTACACCACCGATCCGCGCATCGAGCCGAAGGCGCGGCGGCTTAACAAGATTTCGTTCGAGGAAATGCTCGAAATGGCCTCGCTCGGCGCCAAGGTGCTGCAGGTGCGGTCGGTCGAGCTTGCCATGGTGCACAGGGTGCGTACCTTCGTGCGGTCGTCCTTCGACGATCCCGATGCGCCCGGAATGGGGGATTTGCTCAATCCCCCGGGAACGCTCATTTGCGACGAGGAAGAGATCGTGGAACAGCAGGTCGTCACCGGAATTGCCTACGCCAAGGACGAAGCGCAGATTTCGCTGCGCCGCGTCGGCGACCGCCCGGGCGTTGCCGCCGGCATTTTCGGCCCGCTGGCCGAAGCCAACATCAATGTCGACATGATTGTCCAGAACATTTCCGAGGACGGCAAGTTCACCGACATGACCTTTACCGTGCCGTCCGGCGACGTCGACAAGGCGCTGGCCGTGCTCGAGCGCCTGAAGGCTTCGATCGGCTATGACGTCGTGCAGTCCGAAGCCGGCATGTCGAAGGTTTCGGTCATCGGCATTGGCATGCGCAGCCATGCGGGCGTGGCCGCCACCGCCTTCAAGGCGCTGGCCGACAAGGCGATTAATATCCGCGCCATCACCACCTCCGAGATCAAGATTTCGATACTGATCGACGGTCCCTACACCGAACTGGCGGTTCGCACTTTGCATTCCGTCTACGGTCTGGATAAGCAGTAGCGAGAACGATTTGAGTTGTTGCGTGTGCGCCGGTCGCAGTGGAAACTGCGGCGGGCAAAATGCCCATTGGAGAAGAAGCCGCGATGCGTGATACGGCCAGTGGCCCGCGCGTTCTGCTGAAACGGCTCCGCGAGCTCATGCAGGAGCCGCTGGAGCCGCAGGAGCGGCTCGACCGGATCGTGCGCGACATCGCCTCCAACATGGTCGCCGAAGTCTGCTCGCTCTATGTGCTGCGCGCCGATTCGGTGCTCGAACTCTACGCCACCGAGGGCCTGAACCCGAACGCCGTCCACTTGGCGCAGCTGCGGCTGGGGCAAGGCCTGGTCGGTACGATTGCCGCCAGCGCGCGGCCGCTGAACCTCTCCAATGCGCAGGAACACCCGGCCTTCGCCTACCTGCCGGAGACGGGCGAAGAGATCTACAATTCCTTCCTCGGCGTGCCGGTGCTGAGGGCAGGGCGCACGCTTGGCGTGCTCGTGGTGCAGAACAAGACGATGCGCCATTACCGCGACGATGAGGTCGAGGCGCTGGAAACCACCGCTATGGTCATCGCCGAGATGATCGCCACCGGCGATCTTGCCCGGCTGACCCGGCCCGGCCTCGAACTCGACCTGCGCCGTCCCGTCAGTTTCACCGGCCTGTCCTTCAACGATGGCGTCGGGCTCGGCCATGTCGTGCTGCATGAGCCGCGCATCGTCGTCACCAACCTGTTCAACGAGGACAGCGAGGAGGAGGTGCGCCGGCTTGAGACGTCGCTCGGTTCGCTCAGGCTTTCCATCGACGACATGCTGGAGCGCCGCGACGTCGCCTTCGAGGGCGAGCATCGCGAGGTGCTCGAAGCCTATCGCATGTTTGCCAACGACCGTGGCTGGGTGCGCCGGCTGGAAGAGGCGATCCGCAACGGCCTGACGGCGGAAGCGGCGGTGGAAAAGGTGCAGAGCGACATGCGCGCCCGCATGCTGCACATGACCGATCCCTATCTGCGCGAGCGGATGAGCGATTTCGACGATCTCGCCAACCGGTTGCTGCGCCAGCTGATGGGCCGTGGGCCAGAGGATGTCGCGGCGTCCTTGCCGAAGGACGCCATTCTGGTCGCCCGTTCGATGGGCGCGGCCGAACTGCTCGACTATCCCCGCGACAAACTGCGCGGCGTGGTGCTGGAAGACGGCGCCGCCACCAGCCATGTCGTTATCGTCGCGCGCGCCATGGGCATTCCGGTCGCCGGCCAGATGAAGGGCGCCGTTTCCATGGCGGAAAACGGCGATGCCATCATCGTCGACGGTGAGGAAGGCACGATCCATCTGCGGCCGCAGCCCGATCTCGAAGCCGCCTATGCCGAAAAAGTCCGCTTCCGGGCGCGCCGGCAGGAAGTCTATCGGGAACTGCGCAAGAAGCCATCAATGACCAAGGACGGCGTCCAGGTCGATTTGTTGATGAATGCCGGCCTCGCCGTCGACCTGCCGCAGCTGGCCGAGGCCGGTGCTGCCGGCATCGGCCTGTTTCGCACCGAATTGCAGTTCATGGTCGCTTCCACCTTCCCGCGCGCCGAGGCGCAGGAGAAACTCTACCGCGACGTGCTTGACGCGGCGCGCGGCAAGCCGGTCACCTTCCGCACCATCGACATCGGCGGCGACAAGGTGCTGCCCTACTTCAAGGGCGCCATCCAGGAAGAAAACCCGGCGCTCGGCTGGCGGGCGATCCGCCTGACGCTCGACCGCCCGGGGCTGCTCAGGACGCAGATTCGCGCTTTGCTGAAGGCCTGCGGCGGGCGCGAACTGAAGCTGATGTTGCCGATGGTGACCGAACTCGGCGAAATCGCCCAGGCGCGCGAGATCATCGACCGCGAGGTCAGGCATCTCTCGCGCTTTGCCCATCATCTGCCGACCAGCCTCAAGCTCGGCGCCATGCTGGAAGTGCCGTCGCTGCTGTTCCAACTCGACGATCTGATGAAGGCGGTGGATTTCGTCTCGGTCGGCTCCAACGATTTGTTCCAGTTCGTCATGGCGGTCGATCGCGGCAACACGCAGCTATCCAACCGCTTCGACACGCTGTCGGCGCCGTTCCTGAGAGTGCTGAAGCAGATTGCCGATGCCGGCGCACGCAACCACACGCCAGTGACGCTGTGCGGCGAACTGGCGGGAAAACCCATCTCCGCCATGGCGCTGATCGGCCTTGGCTACCGCTCGATCTCGATGTCGCCGGCCTCGATCGGTCCGGTCAAGGCGATGCTGACCGAACTGCCGCTGGAGGAATTGCAGGCGTTCTTCGATGATAATTTGATGGCGCCGGCGCATGGGCTGCCGATGCGGGCGCTGCTGCAAGCCTTCGCCGACGACCGTTCCATCCCTCTCTAGATTCACGTGAGGGCGGTCTGCAAATGGCGACTTTCTGCGCTTCCGGCCTTCGCCGGCCAAAGCATTCATGAGTGGCGTGGCGGTTAAATTAGGGCTATGGCCGGCGTCGGCCGGTGCTCATGTACCCAAATGTACATTCCGCTCCGGTTCTCAAAACTCGCCATTTTCGACTCGCCCTGACGTGAATTCCACCGAAGTTTCAAGATCATGATCAATCTTCCCCGCGAGCGTATGGATCAGGTCGTCAAGCGTTTCGAGATGCTCGAAGCGCAGATGTCGGCCGGGCCGGCGGCCGATGCCTATGTAAAGATGGCGTCGGAATATGCCGAGTTGCAGGACATGGTAGCCAAGGTCCGGGAACTGCGCTCAGCCGAACATGAACAGGCCGACCTCGAGGCGATGCTTGCCGACAAGGGCACCGATGCCGAGATGCGGGCATTGGCCGAGGCCGATCTGCCCGGGGTCGAGAAGCGCATCGAGGAACTGCAGAAGGACATCCAGATCCTGTTGCTGCCCAGGGATGCCGCCGACGACAAGAACGCCATCCTCGAAATCCGCGCCGGCACCGGCGGCGATGAGGCAGCCCTCTTCGCCGGCGACCTGTTTCGCATGTATGAGCGCTATGCCGCCGAACGCGGCTGGCGTTTCGAGACCGTGTCGGCCAGCGACGGTGATGCCGGCGGTTTCAAGGAAATCATCGCCACCATTTCCGGCCGGGGCGTCTTTGCCCATCTGAAATTCGAATCCGGCGTGCATCGCGTGCAGCGCGTACCGGCGACCGAGGCCAGCGGGCGCATCCATACCTCTGCGGCGACGGTCGCCGTGCTGCCGGAAGCCGAAGAGGTCGATATCGACATTCGCGCCGAAGACATCCGCATCGACACGATGCGCGCCTCGGGTTCGGGCGGCCAGCACGTCAACACCACCGATTCGGCGGTGCGCATCACCCATTTGCCGACCGGCATCATGGTGGTGCAGGCGGAGAAGTCGCAGCACCAGAACCGGGCGAAAGCCATGCAGATCCTGCGCGCGCGGCTTTACGACATGGAGCGCAGCAAGGCGAACGAAGAGCGCTCCGAGGCGCGCAAGTCACAGGTCGGTTCGGGCGACCGCTCGGAACGCATCCGCACCTACAATTTCCCACAGGGGCGCCTTACCGATCACCGCATCAACCTGACGCTCTACAAGCTCGACCGGGTGATGATGGGCGAGCTCGATGAGGTCATCAACGCGCTGATCGCCGACCACCAGTCGAAGCTGCTTGCCGATATTGGCCTCGATGGCTGACACCCTGCCCGGCACGCTCGGGCCGCTGCTGCGGGCAGCGCGAGAGCGGCTTGCCGCGGCCGGCGTCGCCGATCCGGCGCTGGATGCCAGGCTGATCGTCGAGCATTTCTCCGGCACGACCCGAACGCAGGCCATCGCCGAGCCGCAAAAGGCGGTCGAGGCGGATGTGGTCGCGGCGATCGATGCCGCCTTGCGGCGTCGCCTTGCCGGCGAACCGGTGCACCGCATCCTCGGCTACCGCGAATTCTACGGTCTGCGCCTTGCGCTGTCGCCGGAAACGCTGGAGCCGCGGCCGGACACCGAAACGCTGGTCGAAGCGGTCCTGCCTTTTGCCAGCGAAACAGCCGAAAGGCTGGGGGAATGCCGCATCCTCGATCTCGGCACCGGCACCGGCGCCATTGCGCTGGCCCTGCTCAGCGCCGTTCCCGCCGCGACCGCCACCGGCGTCGATATTTCACAAGATGCGCTCGCGACAGCGACCCGCAATGCCGAGCAAACTGGGCTGGCCGGCAGGTTCGAGGCCCTGCACTCCGACTGGTTCGCAAAAGTTTGTGGCCGGTACCATGTAATTGCCGCAAACCCTCCCTATATACCGTCTGGAGACATTGGAAATCTGCAGGACGAGGTCCGCGATTTCGATCCGCACAGAGCCCTTGATGGTGGTGTGGACGGTCTTGGCCCCTACAGGATCATCGCCGCCGAGGCTGCAAGGTTTCTGGAAGCACAAGGCAAGATTGCGGTCGAGATCGGCCACACGCAGCGCAATGAGGTCAAAGACATATTCACGGCAGCCGGCTACAGGCTGGCCAGGGCATTTGTCGACCTTGGCGGAAATGACAGGGTTCTTGTGTTTGAACAGGGAAAGCCTTGACGCAGTGCAAAAAAGCGCTTGGCAATGCCGGGGAATGCGGCTAGGGTCCGCCTTAACCGGATGAGACGAAGCAGGCAGTGCTCTTAGCGATTCGGTTTTCCTTGGAAATAGCTGCCTTCTTGCGCAAACGACGCCCAAGCTTCGAGCGGGAATCGTCCGGCAAGTGATGTAACCGGAACAGGATGACACGTGGCGCCAACGCAATTGATGCGGGCGAACGCCGGTGAAGAGACGAAACGGCTGGCTGCATGAGCGCCTCCGTTCGTGAAACGTTTTTCGAAAATTTCAAAATGAAGAGAGTCTAATGAGGCCACAACAGCAGAACAGGCGCATGCGCGGTCGCAACAACAATGGCGGCGGCGGTGGCAACAACAATAATAACAACAACAACCGCAAGGGCCCAAATCCCCTGACGCGCAACTACGAGAGCAACGGCCCGGACGTGAAGATCCGCGGATCGGCTCAACAGATCGCCGAAAAATACGCCACTCTGGCCCGTGACGCGCAAAGCTCCGGCGACCGGGTTATGGCGGAGAACTACCTCCAGCACGCCGAGCACTACAATCGCATCATTGCCGCCGCTCAGGCGCAGATGCCGATCCAGAATGCCCAGCAGAACCGCGACGATTTCGACGACGACGAAGATCGCGACGATTTTGACAGTGCCGGCAACAACAATGGTGGCGAGACGCAAGCTCCGCTGGCCAACCCCGGCAACGGGCCGCAGCCGACGATCGAAGGCACGCCGGCCGAACTGGCATATGGCCAGGAAAACGGCCGCGACAACAACAATGGTCGTGACAACAATGGCCGCAACAATAGTGGCCGCGACAACAATGGCCGCAACCGTGACCGTCGCCCCCATGGCGGTTATGGCCAGAACGAGCAGCGTGGCGACTTTGCCCCGCGCAGCGAGCAGAACGGCCAGCGCGGCGACCAGCAGCGCTTCAACGAGACGCCGGCACAGGCCGAGACCGTCGCTGCAGCTGAGCCTGCGGCCGAGACCGGTTTCTCCGAGCCGGCACCGGTGTACGAAAACCTTTCGCCGGCGGCTCTTGCTGCCCGGGCCGAGCTCAATGAGGCGGCCGCCGAGAGCGGCGCTGCTCGTCGCCCGCGACGGCCGCGCCGCCCGCGCACCAATGCGGATCAGGTCGGTGACGAGCAGGCTGGTGGTGACCAGACGGATCGCGTCAGCGAGACCGCTGCCGCTGTTGACGTGGCGGATGCGGCACCGGCTGAAAATCCTGCCGGCGACCCGTTCGTCGTCGACGCCAACAACTGACCGGACAAAGACGGTAATGCTTGCAAACGGCGGAGAGAAATCTCCGCCGTTTTCGTTTGCGCGGGCATGCAATATCATCAGCCCGACGTCTTGAGCGGCAATGGCTTGCGCCCCATATCTGGCGTGAACTGGACCCGGCTCGGATGAGCGGGTCCGTCACCGCAATCGGATCCGGTGCCGCAAAGCGGGCCGGTGATGGAAGGAGACAGATATGAACCTCGAGAAATACTCCGAGCGCGTCCGCGGATTCACTCAATCCGCCCAGACCATGGCGCTCTCGCGCAATCACCAGCAATTCACCCCCGAACATATGTTGAAAGTCCTCGTCGACGACGATGAGGGGCTGGCCGCCTCGCTGATCGAGCGCGCCGGCGGTAACGTCCGTGACGTCAAGCTTGGCGTCGAAACCGCACTTGAGGCCATGCCCAAGGTGGAAGGCGGCAACGGCCAGCTCTATCTGGCGCAGCCGTTGGCCAAGGTCTTTTCGACGGCGGAAGAACTGGCCAAGAAGGCCGGCGATAGCTTTGTCACAGTCGAGCGGCTGCTGCAGGCGCTGGCCATGGAAAAGTCCGCCAAGACGGCTGATATCCTGGGCAAGGCCGGCGTCACCGCACAGGCGCTGAACCAGGTCATCAACGACGTCCGCAAGGGCCGCACCGCCGATTCGGCGAGCGCCGAGCAGGGCTATGACGCGCTGAAGAAATACGCGCGCGACCTCACCGCCGACGCCCGCGCCGGCAAGCTGGACCCGGTGATTGGCCGCGACGACGAGATCCGCCGCACCATCCAGGTGCTGTCGCGGCGCACCAAGAACAATCCGGTACTGATCGGCGAACCCGGCGTCGGCAAGACGGCGATCGCCGAAGGCTTGGCGCTGCGCATCGTCAATGGCGACGTGCCGGAATCGCTGAAGGACAAGCAGCTGATGGCGCTCGACATGGGCGCGCTGATTGCCGGCGCCAAATATCGCGGCGAGTTCGAAGAGCGGCTGAAGGCCGTACTCAACGAAGTCACCGCTGCCGCCGGCGGCATCATCCTGTTCATCGACGAGATGCACACGCTGGTCGGCGCCGGCAAGGCCGATGGCGCCATGGACGCTTCGAACCTGTTGAAGCCGGCGCTGGCGCGTGGCGAACTGCACTGCGTCGGCGCGACCACGCTCGATGAATACAGGAAGCATGTCGAGAAGGATGCAGCACTTGCCCGCCGCTTCCAGCCGGTTTTCGTTGACGAACCGACCGTGGAAGACACGGTTTCGATCCTGCGCGGCCTGAAGGAAAAATACGAGCAGCACCACAAGGTGCGCATCTCGGATTCGGCGCTGGTGGCCGCGGCAACCTTGTCCAACCGCTACATCGCCGACCGGTTCCTGCCGGACAAGGCGATCGACCTTGTCGACGAAGCCGCGTCGCGGCTCAGGATGCAGGTCGATTCCAAGCCCGAAGCGCTGGACGAGATCGACCGCCGCATCATGCAGCTCAAGATCGAGCGCGAGGCGCTGAAGGTCGAGACGGACGACGCCTCGAAGGATCGGCTCGCCCGTCTGGAAAAGGAACTCGTCGGCCTCGAGGAGGAATCGACCGAGATCACGACCAAATGGCAGGCCGAAAAGCAGAAGCTTGGGCTCGCCGCCGATCTCAAGAAGCAACTCGACGAGGCCCGCAACGAGCTCGCCATTGCCCAGCGCAAGGGTGAATTCCAGCGCGCCGGCGAGCTTGCCTATGGCAAAATCCCGGAGCTGGAGAAGAAGCTCAGGGAAGCCGAAGCCCAGGACGGCAAGGCCGGCATGGTCGAAGAGGTGGTCACGCCCGACCACGTCGCCCATATCGTGTCGCGCTGGACCGGCATTCCGGTCGACAAGATGCTGCAGGGCGAACGCGACAAGCTGCTGCGCATGGAAGACGAGATCGGCAAGCGCGTCGTCGGCCAGGGCGAAGCTGTGCAGGCTGTCTCCAAGGCCGTGCGTCGTGCCCGCGCCGGGCTGCAAGATCCGAACCGGCCGATCGGCTCGTTCATGTTCCTCGGGCCGACCGGCGTCGGCAAGACGGAGCTGACCAAGGCGCTGGCCAATTTCCTGTTCGACGACGAGAGCGCCTTGGTGCGTATCGACATGTCGGAATACATGGAAAAGCACTCGGTCGCCCGGCTGATCGGCGCACCTCCCGGCTATGTCGGCTATGAGGAAGGTGGCGCGCTGACCGAAGCGGTGCGGCGCCGGCCCTATCAGGTCGTGCTGTTCGACGAGATCGAGAAGGCGCATCCGGATGTGTTCAACGTGCTTTTGCAGGTGCTCGACGATGGACGGCTGACGGACGGGCAGGGCCGCACGGTCGACTTCCGCAACACGCTGATCATCATGACGTCGAACCTCGGCGCCGAATATCTGGTCAATCTCGGCGAGGACCAGGATGTCGATGTCGTCCGCGACGAAGTGATGAATGTCGTCAAGGCGTCGTTCCGGCCGGAGTTCCTCAACCGCGTCGACGAGGTGATCCTGTTCCACCGGCTGCGCCGGCAGGATATGGGCCGCATTGTCGAGATCCAGCTCAAGAGGCTGGAAAGCCTGCTCGTCGACCGCAAGATCACGCTGTCGCTCGACCAGGAATCGATCGACTGGCTGGCGGCCAAGGGCTACGACCCGGCCTATGGCGCGCGGCCGCTGAAGCGGGTGATGCAGAAAGACCTGCAGGACCCGTTGGCAGAGAAAATCCTGCTCGGCGAGATCCTCGACGGTTCGACCGTCAAGGTTACCGCCGGCTCCGACAGGCTTAACTTCCGGTCGAAGCCCACCATGGTGGCGACCGAGGCCGCAGCCTGATCAAAGCGCCGCGCGTCCTGAACGGACGCGCGGTGTTTTCTTGTGAATTCGCAGGGGGAGCGAATGACGCTGGACGACTACAACAGCTTCTGCGCCTCGCTGCGGCAGACCACGCATGTCGTGCAGTGGGGTGGCGCCCATGTCTGGAAGGTCGGCGGCAAGGTCTTTGCCATAGGCGGCTGGAATGATGGCGACCAGCTTTTCGTCACCTTCAAATGTTCCGAAATGGCCTTTGACATTCTGAAGGATCAGCCTGGCTGCCGGCCGGCGCCCTATCTCGCCTCGCGCGGCATGAAATGGATCCAGCGTCAGACAAGCCAAAGCATGGATGATGGTGCGCTGAAGGACTATCTCCGCGAAAGCCATCGCCTCGTCGTCCTCAAGCTGACGAAGCAGACACGCAAGGAATTGGGCCTGTAGCGACCTGAAATCCGCCATCTTCATGCCCGGTTCATGTTGGAAAGCTTATGTTCTGGTTTGCTGGCGAAGGGGTTGCCCGCAGGCTTTGACGGTCAGGGCGTTCCTTGCGCATCCAAACGGAGGCGAGTGCGTTCTGAAGGGAACACTGCCGGAGCGGCGGCAATTACGGACCGGAGAGTTTGACCACCATGTTCCGCACGATCTTTGCCTTTTCGGTGCTCGCCGCCGGGCTGCTTGCGTCCAGCGCCATGGCATCGCCGACGGTGGATAGTGCGCTGCCGGTTGTTCGCGCTGCCGATAGCGGCGGCATCGTGCTTGCCCAGGATGGCAATCTCGACATCTACTACGACGCCAGGGGCAACCGCGTCATTGTCGATGCCGACACCGGCAAGGTCATCGCCATCCAGCCGCCGCAGACCAGGCTCGACCGCCGTGCGCTGCGCCGCCAGATGCGGGCGCGCGAACTTGGACGCGCACCGGTCGGGGATGACGACCGCTATTATCTCGACGATCCCGAAGACATGGCGCGTTTCCGCCGCAGGCAATTGGAAGAGGAAGGCAGGGTCATTCCGCCGGACAACGAGTACGATCCTGACAGCGGCAATTCGGTGGATGCCTATCCGTCGGCGCCGCAGGATGACGGCAACTACAGCGACACCTATCCGGAAGCGCCGAACTCGGCCGAGCCGGGACCCGTCAAGCGCCAGCCGCTGAACGAAGCTTCGATCGATCCCGCCGAGCCGGCGGCGCCCGGCGACGAAGCCGCTCTGCCGCCCAAGACCGAGGGCGGCAAGACCGTCGTCGATCCCTCGCTTTCACTCGGCGCACGCCAGGATGTGGCTGCCTTGCAGGTGCTGCTCGACCGCGCCGGCGCCTCGCCCGGCGTCATCGACGGGCGCTTCGGCTCCAATGTCGACAAGGCGCTTGCCGCCTACAATCAGATCACCGGCAGCAACCTGCGCTCGACCGATTCGGTCGGCATCCAGGCAGCGCTGGCGCAAACCGGGGGCGATGCTTTCGCCAATTACACGATCACGCCTGAGGACGCGGCCGGTCCTTATGTCGCCTCGATACCGGAAGATTACAGCCAGAAGGCGCAGCTCGACCGCATGGCCTACACCTCCGTCACCGAAGCCTTGGCGGAGCGCTTCCACATGGACGAGAACTACCTGAAGGGGCTCAATCCCGAGGCCGACTTCAATCGTCCCGGCACCATCATCAAGGTCGCCAATTTCGGCAGGCTGGTCGCAACTCCGGTTGCCCGCATCGTCGCCGACAAGGACAAGAAGCAGGTGTTCGCCTATGACGCTGACGGCAAGCTGGTCGCGGCATATCCCGCCACCATCGGCTCCGCCGACACGCCATCGCCGACCGGCACCCATACGGTGTCGCGCGTTGCGCTCGATCCGAACTACACCTACAACCCCAGCATCAATTTCAAGCAGGGCCAGAACGACAAGATCCTGACCATTCCGCCGGGTCCGAACGGCCCGGTCGGCTCGGTCTGGATCGCGCTGGACAAGCCGACCTATGGCATTCACGGCACGCCCGACCCCTCCAAGATCGGCAAGACCGAAAGCCATGGCTGTGTGCGCCTGACCAACTGGGATGCGCGTGAACTGGCCAAACTTGTGTCGCCGGGCGTGACCGTCGAGTTCGTCGGCGGGCCTTCAGCCGATGATGTTGCGCAGCAGTGAGCTGCGCAACGCGAATGCATAGATCAGCTGCACGACCAGGATAAAGCCGACGCTGAGCAAGGGGCTGATGAGGCAGAGTGCTGCGCCCACGGCCCACAGGATCTGCGCCTTGACGATGCGCACATAGACGGTGCGCTTCGTCTCCGCATCGACATCCTCTGCCAGAAAGCCGTTCTTGTCCGCATACCACCAGCTGGCGAACAGCGTCACGCCCAGCATCAGCAGGTTCAGCCAGTAGACGATCACCGCGGTTCGGAACTCTAGGAAATCGGCCAGCAGGTCGGTCGAGAACGGCAGCAAGGCGATGAAGGCGAGAAAACACAGATTCAGAGTGGCAAGCCGCCGATCGGACCTGGCGATCAGCCCGTGTTGCGCCTGCTGGCCGAACCAGAAGATGGTCAGGGTCAGGAAGCTCAGCGCATAGGTCAGGAAGCGTGGCGCGAGTCCGGCGATTGCCGAAAGCAGCTCGCCCTCGGAATGGACCATTTCGTGCGCCGGCACGCGAATCTCAAGCACGATCAGGGTAAGCGCAATGGCAAAGACGCCATCGGTGATGCCGACGACGCGCCCGCGCGCTTCTACCGATGGTTCGAGCGGTCGTTTCATGCGGCTTCCCCTTCCTTGCGATCGTCTTTGAAATCTAGCACGACGCCGGCGGTTTATATCCGGGTTGATGTGACCCTGCCATGCGGGCAGGCCATTGCCGGGACTGGATTCATGACAGCGGGGCGCTGGCTGGTTGTTGGCCGCCCGCAACAAGTCTAAGCAGCGCTCATGAAGTCTCCGAGCGAAGCCGCAGCCGTTCCCCTGACCAGCTCACTTGCCAACGGTTCGTTTTGTCCGCCGTCGCAGCGCAAATTCGTGCTGGTCGCGGCGATCCTGGCGTCGGCGCTCGGCTTCATCGACGGTTCGATCCTGGCCATCGCCATGCCGGCGATCCGCGTCGACCTCGGCGCCAGCCTGGCCGAGGCGCAATGGATTTCCAATGCCTATGCACTGACGCTGTCGGCGCTGATCCTGGCTGGCGGCGCGGCCGGCGACCGATTTGGCCTCAGGCGCGCCTTCGTCGCCGGCATTGCGCTGTTCATTGTCGCTTCGCTTGCCTGCGCGGTGGCGCCGAATGCGCTGGTGCTCATCGCCTTTCGCGCCATTCAAGGCGTCGGTGCTGCGATCATGGTGCCTGGCAGCCTCGCCATCATCGCCAAGTCCTATCCGAAGAATGAGCGTGGCCGGGCGATCGGCATCTGGGCGGCCGCTTCGGCGCTGACGACGGCGCTCGGTCCGGTGCTGGGCGGCTTTGTCCTGTCGGCTTTTGGCGGCGGCATCTGGCGGGCGATCTTCGCCGTTAACCTGCCGCTCGGGCTGATCTCGATCTATCTGCTGCTGGCCAAGATTCCCGCCGACGCGCCGACGGAGAAGCGAAGCCTCGATCTCGGCGGCGCCGCTCTCGCCACGCTTGCCTTCGGGGCGCTTGCCTACGGACTGACCGCGATGAGCGCCGAAGACGGTGGACTGATGTCGGGGCCGAGCATCGCCGCGGGCGCGGTGCTGCTCGTCGTCTTCATCGTCTTCGAGCTTTGGCAGCGCGAGCCGATGATCGATCTCAAGCTGTTTCGGATCGGCGCCTTTGCCGGCGCCAACGTCGCCACCTTCTTCCTCTACTTCGCGCTGTCGGCCAATTTGTTCTATCTGCCGATGCTCTTGATCGCCGGCTGGGGGCTGAGCACCAGGGAAGTCGGCTTCATCTTCCTGCCGCTGTCGGCGTCGATCGCTCTGCTGTCGGGTCCCGTCGGCCAGTGGTCTGATCGCATAGGTCCGCGCTTTCCGATCGCCAGTGGCTGCCTGGTCGTCGCCGTCGCCTTTGCCGGTCTCGCACTGCTCACCCATGCCGGCATGCACAATTTCTGGACCGGCACGTTTCCGCTGATGGCGGTGATGGGGCTCGGCATGGCGCTGGTGGTCTCGCCCCTGTCGACGGCGATCATGACGGCGGTCGAGGACAAGGATACGGGTGCCGCCTCCGGCATCAACAACGCGGTTTCGCGCATTGGCGGGCTGATCGCTGTGGCGGCGATGGGTTCGCTCGCGGCCTGGGTCTATTCGACGATGCTCGACACCAGCGTCAGGCCCGGAATTCCCGGGTTTGGCGAACCGGTCTCCGCCGCGCTGGCGCCGGAACTCGAAGCAACGCGGCTCGCCGCCAGCGACGCGGCGTTCGCAGCCGTGTCGACGGTGACGGCGGTGCTTTGCCTTCTCGCTGCAATTATCGCTTGGGCGACCGTTTCGGGGCAAAGGCTGCCCTGGTCACGAGCCGAAGAGAATAAGTCGACCTGATTCGGGCGGGCTGATTCGAAATGCTTTGATTCAGCGCAAATGTGACTCGGTGTCCGTTGTGAAGGCTCAGCCTTCGATCTTGGCGCTCGCGACCTTCAGCGAATTGCTGTCTTCCTGCTTGAGGAGGTCGTCGATGCGCTCACGCTCGCGCTTGAAGGCGACCAGGTCGTCGCCCTTCAGCACCTTGCCGACCGGCAGGCGCACGCGCATCGGGTCGACCTTGGTGCCGTTGACGATCAGCTCATAGTGAAGATGCGGACCGGTGGAGAGGCCGGTCTGGCCGAGGAAGCCGATGGTCTGGCCCTGGCGGACATGAACGCCCGGCTCGATGCCTTTGGCAAAAGCGCTCTGGTGATTGTAGGACGTCTCATAGCCATTGGCATGGCGGATGATGATCTGCTTGCCGTAGCCGCCGGCCCAGCCGGCCTTTTCGACGGTGCCGTTGCCGGCGGCGATGATCGGCGTTCCGATCGGCGCTGCCCAGTCGACGCCGGTATGCATGCGGACATAGCCGAGGATCGGATGCCGGCGGGCGCCGAAGCCGGAGCGGAATTTTCCGGCGGGTAGGGGATTGCGCAGCAGGAACTGCTCGGCGCTCGACCCATCCTCGTCGAAATAGTCGGTCGAGCCGTCCTGCATCTGGAAGCGGTAGAAGTTGCGTGTCTGGCCGCCGAAGGTCGACGAGACATAGAGTAGTTCCGATTCGTCGGACGCCTGATCGTCGCCGTCCGGCTGCGAGAACAGCACGTCGATGCGATCCGACGGATTGAGCCGGGACTGAAAATCGACGCCGGAGGCCAGGAGCTTGACCAGTTGCTGGGTCAGCTTCTTCGACATGCCATAGGAATACGCGGCGCGGTAAATGCCGTCATAGACGTTCGGCAGATTGCCGCGAACAACCACCGGCGCCGACGAATCATCGAACGCGGTCAGCAATTCGGGATTTGGCTCCGGTTCCTGCGCTGGCACATACTGGCCGCGGTCGTCGAGCGCGATGGTCACGATATGCGTGGTCTTGTCATAGACGCTGGTGCGAACGACCTTGGCGGCGTCACCATGCACTTCGAGGCCGACGCGCAACACGGTTCCGGCCTTCAGCGCCGGTGCGTTGAGCAGCTTGCCGATCGCCTCGGCCATGCCGGTCGCGTCATCGCCCGTATAGCCCGAATCGGCAAAGGCCTCGGCAATGTCGCGGTCCCTGGTAAAGGGGATGATTTCCTCGGCGAAAGCCGGGGTCTGGTCGTCGAGGGCGACGCGCGGCGCCACCGAAACGTTTTCCGGCACGATCTTGACGTCATAGGAGCCGGCCATCGATTCGGCGAAGGCGTCGCCGAATCGCTGCGGGTCGACATAATGCAGCGAAGCAACCTGGATAGCGCCGTCGCTGAGATCCGTACCGGCCTCGCGCACCACCTTTTCCACCTCATCGGCGGACAGGTCGCTCTTTTCGTCGAAAGAGGCCGTCTCCATCGGGAAATCGACCGTCTTCAGGCTCATCTCGCTTTCGACCTTGGCGCCGTAGATCTGGCCGCCAACCGCGGAAGCCGTCGCCGGCTGCGCGGGCGTTGAGTCGCCGTCGTCGCCGAACACCTGCATCGGGTCGAATGGCGGATAGGCCCGGTTGGTGGTGTGGCCGGCGGCCAGCGCCATCTTGATCTGCACGAACGGCACGGTGTGGATAACGTCGCGGTCGCCGACCTTGGTCACCATCGACACTTCCATGCGCCGGCGGTCCTTGGCCTTGGCGATCTGGCGCGGCGCCACCAGTCTGGTGGTCTTGGCGACCTCGCCGGAATCGCCGCCGCTTTCGAGCTGGGCCAGTTCGGCGATTTCGGGCGGGGTTGCCAGTTGCTGGCGGCCGTCGAGGGCGGCAAACAGCGCCACGCCCATCAGCACACTCGAGGTCACGCCAGTAAGGAAGGTGCCCGACAGCCAGCGCGCCGAAACCTCGCGCCGGTCGGGCGGTCCGCTGCGGCCATCCGCGATCAGCGGCGGCTCATTGCCGAGTTCGGCTATGACATCTTCCGTGTCTGGCATCCAGAAAGGCTGCTTCTTCCCCGGGCGGAACGGCTTGTCGGCTCTTGTTGGGCCATGACATTTGCCTGTCACGGCGGGTGAAGTCAACGAAGCGGCGAAATCCCCACTCACACGCTCTGTTTTACGGCCCCTTATAAAGAGGCGTCTTTACGCTCTTATAAGAGGCACCGGACCGGTGATGCGCAGGCCCCGATTTGGTCTCTTATAGGAAGGCGCCGCGCGGGTCGCGCAGGGCCTTCCTTGTTGGCCTTGGTGTCGAACGGCAATGCGGCGGCAATAGGGCTCCTTCTGGGCAACCCCAATGTTCCCCTGGGGCAGTCAGCCGGCTCCAAAACTTCTGTCGCAAAAAGTTCAAAAACATCGTGGAATGGAGTTGACAG
>NZ_JACDTY010000032.1:45000-50569 GCF_013520985.1 Mesorhizobium neociceri
TGATTTGTCGCGGGAGACGCTCAATCTCCCGCATATGATGGGTTTGCCTAACCGCGCCCTCGAACCGATCTCGAGAAGCTGGTCTTTTTGTGCCAATGACATCAAGTCGAATCCCGCACAGGATTTGGCTTACGCGTCGTTCCCTCGGGAACGCGCAGGTGGGCATTGGCAATGAGAACGATCAAGTGTCTTAAGGGCAATTGGTGGATGCCTTGGCATGCACAGGCGATGAAGGACGTGATACGCTGCGATAAGCTACGGGGAGGTGCGAATACCCTTTGATCCGTAGATTTCCGAATGGGGAAACCCACCTAAGGTACTTGGAAAATCAGAGCTGCAGGGTGACGCAAAATCCCAAAAGGATTGAGCGTTAAGCGACGATCTCTTTGAGATCGCGCCGACTTGCTGCTGTGGTTTCCAAGTATCGATAATAGGTAACTTATCCTGAATACATAGGGATAAAGTGGCGAACGCGGGGAACTGAAACATCTAAGTACCCGTAGGAAAGGACATCAACCGAGACTCCGGAAGTAGTGGCGAGCGAACCCGGACCAGGCCAGTGGCGATTGAGAGACAAGCGGAACCTTCTGGAAAGTAGGGCCATAGTGGGTGACAGCCCCGTACGCGTAATGCGATCAATCGTCCTCGAGTAAGGCGGGACACGTGAAATCCTGTCTGAAATTGGGAGGACCACCTTCCAAGCCTAAGTACTCGTGCATGACCGATAGCGAACTAGTACCGTGAGGGAAAGGTGAAAAGCACCCCGACAAGGGGAGTGAAAGAGTACCTGAAACCGATTGCCTACAAACAGTGGGAGCCCGCAAGGGTCACCACGTACCTTTTGTATAATGGGTCAGCGACTTAGTGTGACGAGCAAGCTTAAACCGATAGGTGTAGGCGCAGCGAAAGCGAGTCTGAACAGGGCGTTCAGTTCGTCGCATTAGACCCGAAACCGAGTGATCTAGCCATGAGCAGGTTGAAGGTAAGGTAACACTTACTGGAGGACCGAACCCATAACTGTTGCAATAGTTCGGGATGACTTGTGGCTAGGGGTGAAAGGCCAATCAAACTCGGAAATAGCTGGTTCTCCGCGAAATCTATTTAGGTAGAGCGTCGACCGAATACCCCAGGGGGTAGAGCACTGGATGGGCTAGGGGTCCTCACCGGATTACCAAACCTAACCAAACTCCGAATACCTGGGAGTACTAGTCGGCAGACACACGGCGGGTGCTAACGTCCGTCGTGAAAAGGGAAACAACCCTGACCTACAGCTAAGGTCCCCAAGTTATGGCTAAGTGGGAAAGGATGTGAGGATCCCAAAACAACCAGGATGTTGGCTTAGAAGCAGCCATCATTTAAAGAAAGCGTAACAGCTCACTGGTCTAAATAAGGGTCTTTGCGCCGAAAATGTAACGGGGCTAAAGCCATACACCGAAGCTTAGGGTTTGGTCCGCAAGGGCCAAGCGGTAGCGGAGCGTTCTGTAAGCTGATGAAGCCATACCCGTGAGGGGTGGTGGAGGTATCAGAAGTGCGAATGCTGACATGAGTAACGTAAGGGGAGTGAGAGACTCCCCCGCCGAAAGACCAAGGGTTCCTGCTTAAAGCTAATCTGAGCAGGGTTAGCCGGCCCCTAAGACGAGGCGGAAACGCGTAGTCGATGGGAACCACGTTAATATTCGTGGGCTTGGAGGTAGTGACGGATCGCACAAGTTGTCCAATCTTATCGGATTGAACGGGCAGCGGAGCGGTTCCAGGAAATAGCTCCTCCTTATAAACCGTACCCGAAACCGACACTGGTGGTCAGGTAGAGTATACCAAGGCGCTTGAGAGAACTATGCTGAAGGAACTCGGCAAATTGCACGCGTAACTTCGGAAGAAGCGTGACCCTTTTCTACGCAAGTAGAGGAGGGTGGCACAGACCAGGGGGTAGCGACTGTTTATCAAAAACACAGGGCTCTGCGAAGTCGCAAGACGACGTATAGGGTCTGACGCCTGCCCGGTGCTGGAAGGTTAAGAGGAGGGGTGCAAGCTCTGAATCGAAGCCCCAGTAAACGGCGGCCGTAACTATAACGGTCCTAAGGTAGCGAAATTCCTTGTCGGGTAAGTTCCGACCTGCACGAATGGCGTAACGACTTCCCCGCTGTCTCCAGCATAGACTCAGTGAAATTGAATTCCCCGTGAAGATGCGGGGTTCCTGCGGTTAGACGGAAAGACCCCGTGCACCTTTACTATAGCTTTACATTGGCATTCGTAGTGGCATGTGTAGGATAGGTGGTAGGCTTTGAAACCTGGGCGCCAGCTCAGGTGGAGCCACCCTTGAAATACCACCCTTATTACTATGGATGTCTAACCGCGGCCCGTTATCCGGGTCCGGGACAATGTATGGTGGGTAGTTTGACTGGGGCGGTCGCCTCCTAAAGAGTAACGGAGGCGCGCGATGGTGGGCTCAGAACGGTCGGAAATCGTTCGCTGAGTGCAATGGCATAAGCCTGCCTGACTGCGAGACTGACAAGTCGAGCAGAGACGAAAGTCGGTCATAGTGATCCGGTGGTCCCGCGTGGAAGGGCCATCGCTCAACGGATAAAAGGTACGCCGGGGATAACAGGCTGATGACCCCCAAGAGTCCATATCGACGGGGTTGTTTGGCACCTCGATGTCGACTCATCGCATCCTGGGGCTGGAGCAGGTCCCAAGGGTATGGCTGTTCGCCATTTAAAGCGGTACGTGAGTTGGGTTCAGAACGTCGTGAGACAGTTCGGTCCCTATCTGCCGTGGGTGTAGGAATATTGAAAGGATCTGTCCCTAGTACGAGAGGACCGGGATGGACGGATCTCTGGTGGACCTGTTGTGGCGCCAGCCGCATAGCAGGGTAGCTATATCCGGACGGGATAACCGCTGAAGGCATCTAAGCGGGAAACCCACCTTAAAACGAGTATTCCCTGAGAACCGTGGAAGACGACCACGTTGATAGGCCGGGTGTGGAAGAGCGGCAACGCTTGAAGCTTACCGGTACTAATAGTTCGATCGGCTTGATCGTTCTCATTCCTTATGCTCATTCGACAAAGTCGAATGGTTTGTTCTCACTCACGCTTGTTCCGCCCTGCGGGCGGCGCTACGTGGGTGCGGCGCATCAGCGCCGACGGTCGGTCGACCTTGCGAAGCTTCGCTTCGAAAGGCGCCAAGATCAAAGAACGTCCAAGGCACACAAAGACCAGCGAACAGCTCCGAGAGAGCAAGAGTAGGGACTTCCCTATTCGCTACTCCCTCATCGCTATTCGCTCAAAAAGCTTCTCGAACAACGTGCGTTTTGCCGACCTGGTGGTTATGGCGGAGCGGCTGCACCCGATCCCATTCCGAACTCGGCCGTGAAACGCTCCAGCGCTGATGGTACTTCGTCTCAAGACGCGGGAGAGTAGGTCGCTGCCAGGTCTGCCAAACGCACGTTGAACTCACATCCAGAAATCGGATGGAGTGGAATCTTCTCTTTTACGATAGGCCCGCCAAACGGGAGCTCGGGCCGCGCAAGCGGCCCTTTCATTTGGCGGCCCTTTTAATCCAGTAAGCCCAGGCTTACTTGTAAGGTTGACGCGGGGTGGAGCAGCCCGGTAGCTCGTCAGGCTCATAACCTGAAGGTCACAGGTTCAAATCCTGTCCCCGCAACCAAATCAAAAAAGCCCGCCTCGTGCGGGCCTTTTTGTATCTGATGTGGTGGCCGGATTGGTTCAACCACCGCCGCCTGCTTGGCCTGCCCAAGCCGAAGATATTACGCCATGCTCGACGCGGAGCGCATGGCAGCCTAACTTGACCCTTGGAGCCTCTGACCAACCCTGGGCGGTTCAGTGCGCCGCGGTGCTCAGATACGACGCTTGCGGTTGTATAAGTGAGATTATGACGGAGCGCCCGCTCCGGCGACAATGTTGTAGATCCGCAAACAGACCCCGTATTTTGATCTGCGCAAAGCAGCTGGTTCCCGTCAGTCATAGCAGGAGACCTATCAATGCCGCTCGAATGCATAAATCCCAGTGATCTGCCGGTGCCGGAAATCTACAGCCAGGTCGTCATCGCGACAGGAAGCAAGCTGGTGTTCGTCTCGGGCCAACAGCCGGAAGATATACACGGCAAGCTCGTTGGCCATGGTGATTTCGCAGTCCAGGCGCGCCTGGCGTTCGGGAACCTTGGCCGCGCGCTTGCTGCCACCGGCGCCCGGCCTGAGCACGTCTGCAAGATCACGATTTACATCGTAGACTACAAACGCGACGAACACGTGCCGATCATCGAACAGGCCCAGATCGAGCTGTTCGGGGATCACAAGCCAGCAAACGTAGTGGTCGGGATAGCGGTGATGTCTCCTGGCTACCTGATAGAGGTCGATGCGATCGCGATCATCGACCCCTTGGGCTAGAGCGTGTCGCGATTAATTGGCCTCATATCCGGCAGCTTTGAAGAAGTTTCTGCATTCGGCTGGCTCGAACAGGTTGCAGATATCGCCGAGAGCCTCGCAGAGGGCATCAAAGGTTCTGGCCGCCTTTTTTCGCAGCCGCGCCTTGAGTTTTGAGTAGGCCATCTCGATCGGGTTGAGATCGGGCGAGTATGGCGGCAGGAACAGGAGCCAGGCGCCCCTTTTGCGAACCAGTTGTGCGGCGCGCTCGTTCTTGTGGAAGCCGACATTGTCGAGAATGACGACATCGCCGGGCGACAGTTCGGGAGCGAGTTGCGTTTCGACGTAGTGTTCGAAGATGGCGGCGTTCATCGGCGCGTTGACGACCCACGGCGCGACAAGACCGTGGCATCGCAGTCCGGCGATGAAGGTTTGCGTCTGCCATTTGCCGAATGGCGCATGCGTCCTGAAGCGCTCGCCCCTCGGCGCCCAGCCGGTGCGTTTGGTCAGCTTGGTGTTGGTCGACGTCTCATCGATGAAGATCAGCCGCGGCAAAGCCTTGTTGAAGAAGCGCTTTCTCCGCCCGGTCCACAATTCACGCGCCTGGCGCACGTCGGCCCGCTGCTGCTCGCTGGCCAGTAGAGTTTTTTTATGACTGAGCCCCAGGCGTTGGAGCAGGCGCCCGACATTGGAGCGGTGCACGCTCACCCCACGCCCCTCCAACTCGACGCAAAGCTCATCCAGCGTCAGCTCGCCGAGCTCGGCCAACCGCAAGCGGACAAACGCGGCATGCGGCTCAAGCTTCCCGCCTCCCACATGCCCCTGCCGGCGCGCTTCAAGCAAACCGGTCTGCTTGCGCAGCTTGATCAGATTGTTCACGAAGCGAGGCGAAACGCGGAAATGGCGTGCAGCCTCGCGGTGGCCATGTCCCTCATCGACATACGCAGCAACACGCCTACGCAACTCAAGCGGTAGCGGCTTGCCCATCGCGGTCTCCTTTCAACCGCAATGAATCACGAACTCAAACCAACGGGAATCCTGAATCCTTTAAATCGCGACACGCTTTAGAGTCTTTCACGTTTTGATGGAAGCGTACCCGGCGTTTGCGAAGTAGTTCTTGCATTCGCCGGGTTCGATTGTTTCGACGAGGTGGCCGATGTGGCGCCAAGTGTCCTCGACGGTTCGCTTCTG
>NZ_JACDTY010000033.1 GCF_013520985.1 Mesorhizobium neociceri
AGGGCCACATCACGCACGAAAGGAACACGTCGGAACCTGGGAGATCTCCTGCCCGGCCGGGCGGCGATAGCCGTGTCGGTCCGCATCGGGGAGGCGAGGAGCCGTAGCCGGTGATGAACGGACAGGATAAGTCTGACTCCGGCATAGTAGCTGTGAAGCCGACGAACAAAGCCGGGCAGCCGGCGGCGGAGTTGGTGGAGCCAAGGCCGGAGACCAAGGGGAATGCGGAACAGCAACACATGCACCGGACACAGAGCCGGGCTCGAAATTCCCAGGCGCTGGACCGCGTACGGAATGCCGCAAGGCAAAGGAAGAAGGAAAGGTTCACCGCGCTCTTCCACCATATCAATGTCGACACGCTGCGGACGGCGTTCTATGCGCTTAGGCGGCGCAAGGCCGCCCCCGGGGTGGATGGCATGACGTGGCAGGACTATGAGGCAGACCTCGAGCTCCGGCTCAAGGATCTTCATGAACGGGTTCAACGGGGAGCGTACCGCCCGCAACCGTCGGCCGGACGTTTATACCGAAGGCGGACGGCAAGCAGCGGCCGCTGGCGATTGCCGCTCTGGAAGACAAGATCGTCCAAGGAGCAACCGTCATGGTGCTCAACGCCATCTACGAAGACGACTTCTGCGGCTTCTCATACGGGTTTCGGCCCGGACGAGGGCCGCACGATGCATTGGACGCCATGTGCGTAGCGATCAAAAAGCGGAAGGTGAACTGGATTCTAGACGCCGACATCCAGAACTTTTTCGGGGCCGTTAGTCAGGAATGGCTGGTTCGCTTCATAGAACACAGGATCGGCGACAAGCGCATCATCCGCCTGATCCGCAAATGGTTGAAGGTGGGCATCCTCGAAGACGGCATCGTGACGGTAGATGACAGGGAAACGGGTCAAGGCTCGTGATTTCGCCGCTGTTGGCCAATATCTACCTGCACCACGCCCTCGACCTGTGGGCTCAGCGCTGGCGACAGCGCGAAGCCACCGGCGACATGATGATCGTGCGCTATGCCGATGATGTGATCGTCGGTTTCGAGCATGAGGGCGACGCCCGTCGCTTTCTCGATGCGATGCGTGCGAGGCTTGAGGAGTTTGCGCTGTCGCTCCACCCGGACAAGATCCGCCTGATTGAGTTTGGCCGCCTCGCGGCGGTCGACCGCAAAGTCATCGGTTGGGCGCTGGCGATCCATCCCAGGGCTGAACTGGCGATCGAGGCGCTCGACCAAGCGATTGCGGCGCGTAGGCCGACACCGGGATCCATCATCCATCACAGCGATCGCGGCGCCCAAGGCGGATTCAAGCAGTCGTCGCAACACCAATTATGTTCACTCATGGCAGCAACTCGTCAAGCGCCTCCGCCGGCGTTTTCCAGCCCAGCGTCTTTCTCGGTCGGGCATTGAGGGCCGCTGCCACCGCGGCGAGCTCGTCGGCGCTGTGGGTGCTCAGGTCGGTGCCTTTCGGGAAGTACTGACGCAGGAGCCCATTGGTGTTCTCGTTGGTGCCGCGCTGCCAGGGGCTTTGCGGATCGCAGAAGTAGACCTGGACACCTGCATCGATCTTGAGACGATCGTGCTGAGCCATTTCGGCTCCCTGATCCCAGGTCAGCGAACGCCGCAGTTCTTCGGGCAAGGTGATGATGGTGCGCGTAATCGCGTCGCGCACGGCTTCGGCCCCGTGTCCCGCGAGAGCAGGGCCACTCTTCATGCGCGGAGCTTTGCCATGCCCCGCAAGCCGGGGAAGATGCAGCAACATAGTGAAGCGTGTCGTACGCTCAACTAGCGTGCCGATCGCCGAGCTGCCAAGACCAAGGATGAGGTCTCCTTCCCAGTGACCCGGCACCGCGCGATCGGCCGCTTCGGCGGGGCGTTGACTGATCATCTCCGGCAGGACAAAGCTCTTACCTCGACTGCGTACGCGGGCCCTGGGGACCCGCAGCACGCGCCCCGTTCGCAAGCAGGCCGACAGTTCGCGGCGTAGCGCTCCCCGACCCTGAACAAAGAGGGCTTGATAGATGGCTTCGTGGCTGATGCGCATCGTCTTGTCGTCCGGGAAGTCGATCGGCAAGCGTCGGGCTATCTGCTTCGGGCTCCAAGCCCTGGCCCATCGCCGATCCTTTCGCGGACCGTGCCGGCGGCCCTTCCACCGAACGGCAGGACCAGGAACGGCGGCGCCACTTGGGGACATGACGACGCCGGCGAGTCGCTGCTCCACATAAGTGCGCAAGGTTGTGTTGAGCGCAAGCTTGGTCGGTTTGGGCCGACGGGCCGATCGGTCGGCGTGCCATTGGGCTGTCGATGCACGATATTCCAGCCCGCCGCTGCGCGTCGCGGCATTGCGTCGTAGCTCACGGGAGATGGTCGAGGCGGATCGGCCAAGTCGGCGTCCGATCTCGCGTCTCGAAAGGCCCTGAACGCGAAGAAGTGCGATCTCCTCACGTTCCGCAAACGCAAGGTATCGCTCTGACAGGCGCGATGGCGCACCGGTCAGCCACGACCGCAGCCGAATACCTAACGTGGTGCTCAGATAGCCATCTCGCTTCTAGATGAGGCCGATACACAAACTGCATTTGACGGGAGGCACTGGCCGTTTGATGTTGTTGAGGTACTAAAACGCCTCATCAATAGTCTGCGCACAACCTGATGCACTGCGTTGAGACCCGGCGCGTGACTCCAAAGACGACGTTCTGACCTATGGCATCGGCCCCTGGGGTGAGTTTGGTCGAGACTACGCTAGTATCTGAGACTAAGGCTGCAGTTCCAAAACAACAAACTATTCCTGCCCAGCGGCGGGAACAATGAGGAGGAGGAAAAGTGGTGTCGATAAACCGCAGACGTTTCATTCACGGAGCATCCGCAATGGCAGTAGGTGCGATGTCTTATCGACCCCGCCGCGCTGCAGCCCAATCCGCGGGCGAGGTGATAGCCATGCTCAATGGCGGCGACTACGCAAACGCCTGTATGGAAGCCTATGCAAGGCCATTCGAAGCAGAGACGGGAATCAAAGTGACCCCCGTTGCCGATGAGTTTTCCCTGGTCAAGCTTCAGCTAATGACATCGACCAATACTGTTTCGGTTGATGTGGTTCCTGTCAGCCCGGGCACAACCTTGCTGGCTTCGCAAAAGGGCTACCTCGAAGAGATTGATTACTCTATTTACAAGGCAGACGATTTGGACGCGATGCTGGACTTCGCAAAGGGTTCGCACGGTGTCGGGTCGATTGTTTACGCGTTATGCATGGTCTACAACCTCGAGAAGTTCCCAGCTGACAAACCGCGGCCCGCTACTTGGGCAGAGTTTTGGGATGTCGTGAAGTATCCCGGAGTTCGCACGTTGCCAACTGGCGAGTACGGAGAAGCCGGACCTTGGGAAGAAGCTCTACTGGCAGACGGTGTGCCTGCTCACGCTCTCTACCCTTTGGATATCGATCGAGCTTTCTCGAGCTTGGACAAGATAAAACCGCATATCCGCAAATGGACCGCTACGGGATCCGAGATCCAACAAATGCTGCACGACAAGGTTGTCGACCTGGCGGAGTCGTATGATGGTCGCGCTGTTGCATTGATCGACCAAGGCGCGCAGCTCGAGATCAATCGAAATCAGCAAAAGATGACATGGGAAAGCTGGGCCATCCCAAAGGGCAGCCCGAATCCTAAGAACGCACAGAGATTCATTGAATTCATGACCCGCGCTGATAGGCAAGCAGCCTTTGTGCAGCTGATGCCTTACGGCCCAACTAACCAAAATGCGTTCAAACTATTACCAGAAGCTGTCGCACGCAAATTCGCCAGCCATCCTGATTACGCGGCATCCAGCATAACAATGAACTCCAAGTGGTACAATGAGGTGGGATCGGACGGCAAGACCAACACCGACAGAATTATACAGCGTTGGAACGAGTGGATTCTTCAGTGATCGCCGATCGGAGGTACCGGAGGTGACGGAAAACCGGTCCGTCGCTTTCCGATCTCTGAACTCTCGATGGAGCCGCTTCGTCCGACGCTTCTTGCGCTCCGGAGCTTGAGGCCTGCAGCTACGTGACGGCACAGTATTAGAGGATCATTTGTGACCTTGCATCGAAACATTAACCGGCTGATTGCCGAAAATAAACCATCCGAGCAAAACAAGGTTTCTGCGCAGATAGAGTTCCGAAGCGTCACCAAGATGTATGGGGAGGTCTGTGCGGTAAAGGAGCTGTCACTTGCGGTCCGTCGCGGCGAGTTCCTGACGATTCTCGGTCCAAGCGGTTCAGGTAAGACCACAGCGCTGATGATGCTCGCCGGGTTCACCGCGCCTACAAGCGGAGACATTCTGATTGCAGGGAAGTCGGTAGCCGCAGTGCCGTCATACCGGCGCGACCAAGGCATCGTCTTCCAGGGTTATGCGCTGTTTCCGCACCTTACAGTGCACCGCAACCTTGAATTTCCGCTTGAAATGCGGGGCATGAAGGCCGCCGAGCGGGCGATCCAAGTCGATCGAATGCTTGAGCGGGTCCACCTCAAAGGGTTCGGCGGCCGTATGCCATCACAACTGAGCGGTGGGCAGCAACAGCGTGTGGCGCTTTCCCGCGCCCTGATCGCCGATCCGCCGCTTCTCCTGCTAGACGAGCCGCTGGGTGCCCTCGACCGCAACCTTCGCGAGCAGATGCAAGTCGAGATTAAAAGCTTGCACCGGGAGTTTGGCAAAACGACCATCTGCGTCACGCACGACCAGGAGGAGGCGCTCACGCTATCGGACCGCATCGTCGTCATGCGCGCCGGGGAAATCGAGCAAATCGATACACCTGAGGCTCTCTATGACCGACCCGCGACACGATTCGCCGCGGAGTTTCTGGGGGAGGCCAATTTCCTTGAACCCCCCGGGTTCCAGGCCGAATCCGATGTCGCGCCGCCCTTGGGCACCGTCGCGATGCTCCGGCCAGAGCGTATCTGCGTTGCCGAGAGGGGGGCTCCAAGGCGAGTGGACGCGGACCAAAGACAGTTTGTCTGCGGCATTGTCGAAGACATGATATACGCTGGCCCCTTGCGGAAGTACCAGGTACGCGCCGGGGACAGTGTGGTTATTGTTCGCGAGCACGTGGCTGCGGACCAACAGATTTTCAGACCTGGCGAAGAGGTACGCCTCAACTGGCTGCGGTCCGACGTTCGCTTTGTCGCGGCGTGAGGTTCCGATGAAGACGCTTCGGGAATTTGGCCGAATGCCCATCGCTCTCACAGGGCCAGCCCTCGCTGTGCTTCTCATTGTATTCGGGATACCAATCGTTCAGCTATTCCTGATCAGCTTTAACGCACCGGCTTTTTCGATCGCCAATTATGAGGCGTTTTTCGGCCCGCCGGCAAATGTTCGCGTTCTCCTACAGACCATTGAGATTAGTGTGGTAGCAACAGCAATCTGCCTCCTAATCGCCTATCCCACGGCCTATCTGATCGCGGCCGCCTCGAAACGGCTACGCATGGCGCTTATTGTGCTCGTGCTCGTGCCGTATCTGACCAGTGGGCTGGTGCGGACCTATGCGTGGATCGTTATTCTTGGCGATGGCGGCCTGATAAACAATCTGCTGCTTGACCACGGACTTATCTCCAGTCCGCGCCCGCTCATCTACAACCGCATGGCCGTCTATATCGGAATGGTGCACATCATGCTTCCTATGATGATCCTGCCTCTGGTCAGTGTCATGATGGGCATCGATAAATCGCTAATGTCAGCGGCTCGCAGTATGGGCGCGCGACCGTCCACCGCTTTCTGGCGCGTTTTCTTCCCGCTCAGCATGCCGGGCGTGCGCAGCGGCTGTCTGTTGGTTTTTGTGATCTGCCTCGGGTTCTACATCACGCCAGCGGCACTCGGCGGGTTGGGGGATGCCATGCTATCGACCTTCATTGCGTCGCAGGTCCGTAGCTCGTTTGACATGGGACGTCTCGCCGCCTCGGCCTTTGTCCTCCTGACGGTCGCCATCGTCATGCTCGCCATAGTCGGGCTTGATCTTTCAGGTACGTCGCGCCGCACGGTGCAACCATCGCTGAAGTCACGGCACAGTCTTTCTCCTTTATTCGCCATGATGAAGCGCTTTGTCGGTGAGTTTTTTATTCCCTATCGGGCTAAACGTTGGATGGCACAGCTCTACCGAGCAGGTGGTGACAGCCGTTGGCTGCAGTTAGTCGGCGTAACGTTTCTCGTGCTCGTTATGTGCTACCTGCTGTTTCCAGAGCTTCTCGTCGTCATCATGTCCTTCAGTGCAGGAAAGTATTTGGAATTCCCTCCCTCGGGTTTTTCACTGCAGTGGTATAGATCCTTCTTTGGTAATCCGGCATGGTACGCCGCCGCCTGGACCAGCACCCAAGTCGGCGTTATGGTCGCCATCTTGTCGACCATTGTCGGCACGCTTGCCGCCGTCGGGCTCAACCGCACCCTTCCGCACCTGCGCAGCTTCCTGACCATGGTGATGCTTGCGCCGATCACCTTTCCGGTTATCATCGTCGGCATAGCGACCTATCTGGGGCTAGTCAAACTCGGGCTGCTCGGTTCAATGACCGGCATTGTCCTGGCGCATACCATCGGAGCCATCGGCTACGTGGTTGTGATCGTCTCGGCGTCGCTGGCGAATTTCGACCCTCAGCTGGAGCAGGCAGCCATGAGCATGCGGGCTGGACCACTGCAGACCTTTATCAGGGTGACGCTGCCGCTGATTCGGCCGGGTATTATCGGCGGCGCTGTGTTCGCTTTCCTTCACTCCTTTGATGAGGTCGTCATTACATCTTTGGTAGCAGGGATCTCGATGCGCACCCTGCCTCTAAAGATGTGGGAGGATATTCGTCACCAGATCGACCCGACAATTGCCGCAGTAGCGACTCTATTGATTCTTTTGCCGCTGTTTATCCTAATGATCCTCTTCGTTACGGGGTGGAGATCGACGCTAGGCCTTCAACGCGCGCGTCCAGCAACCGCAGCTTGAGGACGGAGCGTTCAGTATCAGAGGGGCTCGCTTCGTTCTTTAGCTAGGCTGATGCA
Organism: Mesorhizobium neociceri; assembly: GCF_013520985.1. Taxonomy (GTDB): domain Bacteria; phylum Pseudomonadota; class Alphaproteobacteria; order Rhizobiales; family Rhizobiaceae; genus Mesorhizobium; species Mesorhizobium neociceri. The sequence continues at coordinate 7,003 of NZ_JACDTY010000033.1, forward strand.
TCGAGCTCGCCGCCTACCATCTACTTGCGCTACGCATAGAGCTGGGATCCAGCTGCGCCGAACGCATGCGCGACCTCGGTCACCGACTCCCCCGCCGCGCTCCCCAGGTCGACCAACGCGCGCCTCTCGGCGCAGCTCCACAGCCTCCGTTGCCGCGCCTGCACTATTCACGCCCACCTCCATTGCGTCGTGCCGAGGGGGCATCTCCCGATGTAGGGTAATGGGTCACCTGCCGGCTGGGGTTCTTCCTGCCCGCGCGTGCTGTAGCGCCTGATCCGCTATCCCTTTCTGGAAGAATGCCGAGCGGCCTATGTCAAGGCGGGTTGGGGTTCCTCGTTGATCTCTCCGACCTGACAAAGTCTCATGGCCTCACCCATCGCGTCGCCGTCGCCAATTCCCGACTGATCAGCATGGCCGACGATAGGGTCGCATTCCGCTGGCGGGACTATCGCCATCGCGGCACGACGAAGGTCGTGATGCTCGAGGCGCAGGATTTCATCCGTCGCTTTCTCCTGCACACGCCGCGCGATGCTTTCCATCGCATCCGCCACTACGGCTTCCTCACCTGTCATCGGGCGATGAATATTCCCTGATTGTGGGCATCGAGAACGATTGAACGATCTCCCTTTACGGGGGATGCAACGCTCGGCCGACTTCCGGTCCGTCAAGGGCGCTCAAGCACCGGGAGCCAAGGCCGTCCGAATGCGCAATCGGTTCGATGACGGCTTTGCGGCGTGGCGATGCCTTGCCTGGAGACGGTTTTGACGATCATACCTGGTCTGCCAAAAGCGTTCGATCACCGGGAGCCTTCAGCGCTCTTATTCTCCGCTATTCCGACATCTCCTTGTTCCAGCCCGTTTACAACGCTCGGCATGTAATGCTGCGCTACCGCCTCCAAACGATCGCGGATTGGAAAGCTGTGGCGGAGCCATGGCCTCAGATCAACCTGCAAGGCAGGCCACGTATCCCGAGTTCAGGTACAGGTACGTCCTCCGGTATGCACATCGAGAGGGCATTCGGCATTTTGAAAGCAGGCGGCAGCCATCTAAAAGCGCGATGGCTCCGCGCGGGAGATTATATTGGCGAATTCAATCGCAGCTGACCCATACTTGGTAGACGTTGGAATTAGGCTCGTAAGCCGAGCTGGCGCGAACACCTGGAGTCGGCATAGTGAAACAGACAAAAAAACCTGGCCAAAGGACACTCTTAATGAAAGTCGATAAGAGTTCGATGTCCGGACCCTCGACAAAGCCGCGGGCACGCGATCTGGGACTGCCGTTTGCCGGAAAGACCGGACCTCTCAACGCCATTACCGATGTTGTCGGTGTAGAAGTGGGCTATGCCACCGTGATAAGCGATCCACCTGGATCGAGCAATCGATCGGCGCGCACGGGGATCACAGCCATTCTTCCGCGGGGCCGCTCTGGGCCTCTAAGGGCCCCCGTATGGGCAGGCTTCCACTCGCTAAACGGAAACGGCGAGATGACGGGCACGCATTGGATTAAGGAAGCTGGATATTTTTTAGGGCCTATTGGCATCACGAACACCCATAGCCTTGGAACCGTTCATCAGGCGATGTTGCAATGGATGATTGAGAAGCCCGATACAGGGTTTGGGGCTTATAGTTGGATGCTGCCTGTCGTTGCAGAGACATGCGACTCCTATCTCAACGACATGAACGCCTTCCATGTCACTCCAGGGCATGTGATGCAGGCTCTCAATAGCGCGTCCGACGGGCCTTTGGCCGAGGGCAGTGTTGGCGGTGGAACCGGGATGATCTGCTTCGAGTTTAAGGGAGGCACAGGAACGTCGTCCCGCGTCATAGAACAGCTCGGTGAGAGCTACACGATCGGGTGTCTTGTGCAAGCGAATTTTGGCATTCGTCCCCTCTTGAAGGTTCTTGGCGTCCCGGTTGGCGAACACTTAACTGGGGACCGGCTCTGGGTCCGCGAGCAGGGCTCGATCATCGTCGTCGTTGCGACCAACGCACCGCTTATGCCCACTCAACTGGAACGGATCGCTCGGCGCGCCGGCCTCGGCATCGGCCGCACCGGTACACCGTCAGGAGACGGCTCTGGCGATCTGTGTCTTGCCTTCTCAACAGCAAACCTCACCAAGAGTGAGTCGGCGGCCGCGCCCGCAATGGGCGACCTCGCATTCATACCGAACAATAAGCTCGACACACTGTTCGAAGCGACGGCGCAATCCGTGGAGGAGGCAATTATCAATGCCATGGTGGCAGCCGAGCCCATGGTGGGGCGCGAGAATCGGCGTGTTGCAGCTATCGACCACGACGCTTTAAAACAGGTCATGTACAACTATGGACGACTGAGCGCATGATCCGAACGGAAGGGACTCATCGGACGCTGTTACGCTGCCATTACCAGGCCTTCCAAGTGATCGGCGAGGTGCCTGTCGAGGGCGATGTCACCTTAACTTGAACTCGGGATACCCGCGATACGCTCTGCCCTGCGGATTGATTTCAGGCCATGGCTCCGCCACGGCTGAGCGGAACCGAAAGTAGAGCCACACCGCTTGGGCGATCATATGGTCCCAGCGTTGCCGATTTGTGACTCGCTCCCCCATTCTTACGCGATCGGTTTACGATGCTTTGGAGCGAAGGGTATTCGCCTATGGGATCAGCAGTTCAATTGCGGACAGACTATTCGGCCTCGGAGTTTCGCCCGGTTGGCACGGGCTTCGAAGGACGCGCGGCAAGCACCGTTTGCTTTCACTGGCGGAGGCGCTTGACGCGATGAGTCGGACAGACGCGGCCAGGATCGGCGGGATGGACCGGCAGAGCCTGCGCGATTGGGCACACCGATTCAACGAAGCCGGGCCGGATGGGATTCTCGCAGAAGAACGGCTTGGTTCGCCAATGGGCAAGATATGGCACGCGTTCCCGACAACTCGCTCATCAACGCTACAAGAACGGCTGTCTGTTCGGCGCCATCTTCCCGACACGCGGCAAAGATGCTGCCACATGCCGACACCGAAGCCATGCAGCTCCAGCTTGGCGAGATCAGCCCCCATGTCGCCAAGGGCGCACACCGTGTTGCTGATGGATCGCGCTGAATGGCACACAACGGCAGATCTCGACGTACAGGAGAACATCACGCCGATCCTTCTCCCGTACCTGCGCTCCCAATGGCTCAGACCGAGGCTTCGAAACATACGGCGCCATCATCTACACGGCGTGCGAGGCCGGCTGCCGTGGCGCTGCAGGCAGCGGTGCAAGGAAGAGCGCGTCAGATGCGGGATTGTCGGCTGCAACGCATAGAGGCAGTCGTCGAGCGGCAGCAGCGTGTAGCCGAAAGGCGACGATGACCGCCTCGTCCTCGACGGAGAGCACCGTCGATCGCGGCTCCTTTGGTCCGGTCGGCAGGTCGGCGACTGTGGTCCGTCCCTTCCACTTCGCGACGGTCTTCTGGTTGATCCCATAGCGCTTGGCCAGCGCCCTCAAGCTCCCTTGATGGGGTGGACGGCGCCCGCTACGGCATCATCCTCGTGAGAGGCGTGCCAAGATGGCTGCTGTCGAGCACTCATCTGAAGGAGCACCGCCCATGAACAAGACTACCACCGATCTTCATGCTGTCGCCACCATCGGCCTTGATCTGGCCAAGCACGTCTTCCAGGTCCATGCGATCGACGCCGCCGGCCGTGTCGTCATGTCTCGTGGGCTGCGGCGTAAGGATGTGCATGGCCTTCTTCGAGCGGCTGCCTGCCTGGTCGGCATGGAAGCATGCGGCTCGGCCCATCATTGGGCTCGCCAGTTGATGAAGCTTGGCCATGACGTTCGCCTGATGCCGCCAGCAGACGTGAAGGCCTATGTTCGTCGCCAGAAGAATGACGCCGCGGATGCAGCGGCCATCTGCGAGTCGGTAACGCGGCCCTCCATGCGATTTGTGCCGGTGCGATCGGTCGAGAACTAGGCAGCGCTCATGCATCACAAGGTTGCGCGAACTGCTGGTGGCGCAGCGCACGCAACTTCTCAACGAACTGCGCAGTCATCTGGCCGAGATCGGGGCCATCGCCGCGCAGGGGCCGAACAATGCACGCGCTCTGGCGGTTCTCATCGCGGAAGGCAACGACATGATCCCGGCGATCGTGCGCTCGGCACTGTTGCCTGTAGTGCGTCGGTTGAACGAACTCGATCAGGAAATCACGCAAAGCGATCACGCCATTTTGGCTCTCGCCAAAGCTGATGAGACGGCACGCCGTCTGATGAGTGTTCCTGGGATCGGTCTTATCACGGCCTCTGCGCTTGCCGCGAGCATTCTTCGCTTTCTCCGGCCCGCGTGAGTTCGCTGCCTTTCTCGGGCTCACGCCGCGACAGAGTTCATCAGGCGGCCAGGAACGGCTGGGGCGCGTTTCCAAGATGGGCGATCGATATCTGCGCAAGCTACTCGTCGTCGGCGCCCACGCGGTTCTCTTCCACCGCAGACGCTGCAGCGATGCTTTGAGGCGCTGGGCGGATCACCTGATTGAGACCAAGCCCATCAAGCTCGTCGCCGTGGCGACCGCCAACAAGCTCGCGCGCATCGTCTTCGCGCTCATGCGCGACGAAACACACTACGCAGGCACGACGGCGTAACAGCATCAGCGACTGAGGCCGCGAACCGGAATCGAGGGTGACAGTGACGTGATGAGAACAGACGAGGATAGATCCCGAAAGCCTGCAACATAGTCGGAGCTTCGAGCTCGTTCTCTTGATCAGGCCAAAGGATCAGCGGACACCATCAGGGCCAAGCGGTCATCGTACCGCAGCAATAGGCCGGAGACATGACCGCACCCGCGATCATCCCATCGCCGAAACAAAACCTTGATCCGCGGGCGCCGTCAAGACATGACTATGCTGTATCGCTCGACGGACCGCCTCTGTCGCATGCCGAGATCCCGGAGCGCATTGTCTACGCCCGCTTACCACGCACGCTGCCAGTGGTGTTGAGCGCCGACGAGGTGGTCAGGTTCCTGGAAGCGGTCTCGAGCCTGAAGACGCGCACGGCCCTGATGACAGCCTACGCTGCTGGCCTTCGCGCCTCGGGACCGTCGGCCTAAGGGTCGCCGACATCGACAGCCGGCGCGGCGTCATTCGGGTCGAGCACGGCAAGGGCGGCAAGGACCGCACCCTGATGCTGTCGGCGCAGCTTCTGCGCATCCTGCGGATTTACTGGCGCCTGGCGAAGCCGCAGGACTGGCTGTTTCCCGGGCGCGGCGCCGATCGCCCTATCGATGTGCAGGTGATTCGGCCTGTCGCTCGGCGCGTGCGGCCGCCGGCTGCATGTTTCAGTAAGTCCCGGACACCGATTTCGGTAAGTCGCGGACAGCCGCGACTTAGCGGAATCCCTGTCCGGCTTTTGCGAAATACGCACGCCGGCATCGACAAGCGGGTGACGGTCCACACGCTCAGGCACTCTTTCGCCAGGCATCTTCTGGAGAACGGCACCGATCCGCATCATCCAGCTTCTGCTCGGCCACATCAACCTGTCGAGTAGATTCCGTGAAGTCGCGATGCATGCGCGACGGCTTGGCTTTCCAGGGACCTTGGCGATCCATCCGGCACAGGTGGCGATCTTGAACGAGGCTTTCTCGCTAGCCCAGGCCAAATCGAATGGGCACGCCGTGTCGTCACGGCGGAAAAGGATGCCGCAGCGCAGGGTCTGTATGCTTTCGCGATGGATGGCAAGATGGTGCACCCCGGTGGTGCGGCGCGCCCATGAGGTCCTGGTCCTCGCCGGCAGTAACTGAACAATGCCTCTCGTAAGCTTGGACAACCCGGTCGGAACTCGGGGGGTAATGTAGCTTGCTAACTATCTCGATTCGAGATAGACGTTGGGGACCTGGGGAGAGTACCTCAGTGGACTCTTCAAACAATGGAAATCAGGCAGTTACGATACTTCGTCGGAGTCGTTGACGCAGGCAGTTTCACGAAAGCAGCTGTGCTCCTTCATGTCGCTCAGAGCGCCCTTAGCCTGCATGTACGTCAATTAGAGGAAAGCTTCGGCACTCAGCTCCTGGTGCGCGACAGGACCGGCGTCAGCGTGACTGAATCCGGAGCGAGACTGCTAAAGCGGGCGCGGTCGATTCTCAAGGAAATTCAGCTCACCGAGACGGAATTGACCAGCACAGCGGCTGCTCCTGCCGGGGAGGTGACCATCGGCATTCCGTCTGGAGCCGCTCGCGTCCTCAGCGGCCCTCTGCTTGAAGCGGTAGGGAAAGAACTGCCGAGGGTGTCCCTCAAGATGATCGAGGGCATGACGGGACCGCTCGAGGAGTGGATGGCTGCCGGACGCTTCAACCTGGCGGTTTTCTACCGCACCGCGGACAGTGTGGGGCAGATGACGGTGCTGGCACGCGAAGAGCTTTGTCTGGTCGTCCCGCCGGGCCAGCCGCCTTTCGAAGACTCAATAGCGCTGGCGGACCTGCACGCGTTCACGCTGGCGGTTCCCATGCGCAATAACAATGTCCGTCGTTCAGTGGCGGATGTCGTCGCGCAGCATGGTTGTCAGCTGGACGTCAGGTTTGAATTAGACTCCCTCTCAACGATCATCAATATGGTCACCCGGGGGCAGGCGTATTCCATTCTCGCCCCGTCGGCCATTCAGAAGGAGGCCTCACAGGTACAGCTCCGAACGGTCAAGATCATCGATCCGGTGATTACCCGTTCCGTCGTGCTCGCCGTAAGTCCGAACGATGAGCGTTCTCCGGCCGTCTCCGCGGTGCGCAAGCTTATCCCCGTAGTGGTCAGGAACCTGATCGAGAGCCGGCGCTGGTCAGCGACGGCGCCGGATGCAGCCAATTAACGCTCCACTTCATGTGGGACAAGAGCCGGTCGTGGTCGTGGCGATCTGGTTTCTAGATAGGCCCCCCGGCAATTTCCATATTTGATCCAACCACGACCATCGCGATGAAACTGATAGAAGATCGAACGTAGCGTTTTAGATGTTTCCACGGCGCTCTACGACAATATTCACAAAAGCGGAGCACGCCATGTCCGATGCCATGAGCTACGATCTTTTCATCAACGGCACGTGGCGGGCCGGTAGTGACGGAGCCTCTCTGCCGCCGATCAATCCGGCGACGGAGAAGACGATAGGACAGGTTGCCTCAGCGTCGGCAGCGGACCTCGACAAGGCGTTGGCGTCGGCGGAACGGAGCCGCGTGGCGTGGTCATCTAAACCTGCCACGGAACGTGGTGCACTCCTCATTTCGGCTGCGCGGATCCTTGAAGAGAAGGTCGCGTCCGCGGCCAAGGACCTGTCGGCGGAACAGGGCAAGACGATAGCCGAAGCGAAAGGCGAGTACGCGCGCGCAGTCGAAACGCTGGAGTGGAACGGCACGCACGGCGAAGAGCTGTCGGCTCCGATCCCGGTGGACTCGAACCGGATGATTGTCCCTGAGCCCCTTGGTGTCTGCCTTTACGCCCTTGGAACTACCCCGCCGTGCTCATCGCTCGCAAGCTCGCCCCTGCGTTGGCGGCGGGCTGCCCGGTGATCCTCAAGGGGGCCGAAGAGACACCGAGCGCGGCTGTCCATATCGTCTCACCCATATTCCTCGACCCGAAGGGAGAGCGGCTCCATGGCTGATGGTTCGACTATGACAGGGTTCGAAATGGCGGCGGATGACTGCGCGATCATCCAGTTCGAGGCCTGGGACGGGGCGATGGCGCAATTCGAGGCGGAACTGCCCCGGATACTGGGCGGGCCGCTGCCGACCGAAGTCGGCGACACCGCTCGTCATGACAGCTGGCTCGTGATCCGCGTTGCGCCATGCTGGTTCTGGCTGCTTTGGGACGGTCCGCCGCCTATTATCGATGTCGATCCGAAACTCGGCTGCGCGCTCCCGCTGGGCGAGGGAAGGGTGCGGCTGCGGCTTTCCGGGAGGGGCCTTCAATATGTGCTGGAGCGATGCGTCGCGGTGGATTGGGAGACACTAGCCGAGGGACGGGCGCTCCAAACCGGCCTCCATCGCGTGCCGGTCCTGCTGCTGCGCAGACCGCACTCGAGTGCGACCTTCTCGTCCCGCGCAGCGTCAGCAGGAGCCTGACGGGGTGGATTGCCGACGCTTCCGCGGCCGGTACATGACTGCCGGCGTGCCGTCCTCACCCTGCTCGATGACGAACGCCGTCTGCGGGTCCGAAGTCGCGGTGCCTTATCGTTCTCCGCTCCTTTCCCAGCCAGGAGATCACGGGGAAAACCCTAACCAAAAAATGGTCTAACTGGGTGGGCAAATCATTCGCTAACGTTCGGAAATGGTGTGATTGACCAATCGATTAAGTCGACGGCATGCTGAAGTATTGCCTCGGTCCTCGCACGACCGGGTGAAGCGGCGATGACATATCCGATCGCGTCTCGGTAATCGCCTTTTCTAACGATCGGTGTCTTGGGTTTAGCATACAACGTGACCTCGGCGACACCTGACACAGCAGCCGCCCGACCATCGCCACTGATCCAATCGAGTGTGCCATCTCTATCAGGAAGGAGGAACCACGCGGCCGCAGTTTGCGAATGCCTTCTGCGCAAATCCCACTCCTCGCCGATGACAAGCTTGATGTGCTCGGTGACGAGATCGATACCATAAGCCAACTGGAGCAGTTGAGGTTCGCCTGAGCCAGCAAGACGCGGATTGACTTCGATGACGACCGGGCCACGCTTCGTCCACCGGAGTTCTATGTTCGTCGGCCCCCAGCCAAGACCGAGAGCTCGCAAACAGCTCAGTGAAACGTCGGCGATATGTTTATGCTCGTCATCGCTCAGCGGGGCCGGAAACGTCGTCTTACGAAAGACGAAATGCGGTGGGGCGCCGAAATCAACGGCGACAATCCCAACAACCTCATTTCCCATTATCTCGACGCTATAAAAGGCGCCTTGTGCGAATTCTTCGACCAGTATCCTAGGCGAAGACAGCCAAATGTGCTCCCCGCCCAACAGGTAACTCGTATGTTCGGCCAGCTCATCGACGTTGTGGCACAATCGAACCCCCATGCTGCCGCCGCCCACGATCGGCTTAAGAATCACTGGCAGGCCGATCTGCAAGGCAGAGCTTTCTACGTCCGCCGCATTCGCTGCCACGCGATAACTAGGTATTGGAATGCCAGCCTGCGCGAGGAGCTCACGTTGAGCAAATTTGTCGCGGCATCGTTCAATGGATGCAGGGTTCGGTCCCGGTAGACCGAAATACTGACAGAGCTTGGCGGCTGTCGCATAGAACCTCTCCCTGGCGCTCGTTATGCCAGCAATGTCATAGGTCGCACGCAGCCGGGAACATTCGAGGATCAGGGAATCAAGATTGGCAGTATCGACACGGATTGCCTCAAGACTTTCAGGTGCAAGATAGTCGTACTGAGCTGGATCAGCCGACAGGGTAATTGGATGGAGACCAAGACGGCGGGCCGCTTGGATGAACAGCGGACCATTATTCTCTATGCCTTCAATCAGGATGAGCGCTCTTCGTGCCATTGTCTATTGACCTTCCGTTTTGTGCTGTGCCGCTATCAGCTTTTTAGCCCTGCCTGACCTCAGGCTTTGTGATGAGCGCCATTTGATTTGCTGAGCAAGGTAACATTGTTTGCAATCTGCCATCGTAAAAGTCCTGTAAATCTATTTGAAGGATTCATTTGCAACGGCTGAGGTACGACGCAAGGAGGATCGGCGAGCCACTGGCCGGGCGCGCGACTGGCGAACTGCTTGGCCAAGGAATTTAGGAAATTGCAGCCTGTGGCCCGTAACGCGTGCCGTCCCGAAGAACGGCGAAAATTGTTCGTGCCATGCGGTGCGCCAACGCAATGGCGACCACTTTTGTCTTTTTGCGGGTCAAGAGATCCGACAGCCAGTCCGATCCCAACCCGCACCGCCGTCTGACCATGATCTGCGCCATGGCGCCGAGATACAGCAATCGTCGGATATAGCGGTTTCCCATCTTCGAGATACGGCCTGTCCGTCGTCAGGGATTTTAGGACAACTGGCGGCATAAGCTAACGGAGGCTCTGGCCCATCAGGGTTGTCATATTAGGCGGCCGCGCTGCGGTGAAGCAAGCGGCGCTGCTTTATGGTTTCGCGTTTGATCCTTTCCCTTTCCAGTATGATGATGTCGCCGCGCCCGAAGTAGACGTCGGCGGGAGTGAGATTGCCGAGGCTCTCGTGGTAGCAACGGTGGTTGTAATGGTCGACGAAGGTCGCGATCTGCTGTTCGAGATCGCCCGGCAGGAAGTAGTTTTCGAGCAGGATGCGGTTCTTCAGCGTTTGGTGCCAGCGCTCGATCTTGCCCTGTGTCTGGGGATGACAGGGCGCTCCGCGGGTGTGTTCCATGTCGTTGTCGGATAGCCAGGCGGCAAGGTTGGAAGACACGTAGGACGGGCCGTTGTCGGACAACAGCCGCGGCCGCTGCACGACCCTGGCGCTGTCGCAGCCGGAAGCCTGCAGCGCCATGGTCAGCGTGTCGGTGACGTCTTCCGCCTTCATCGTGGTGCACAGCTTCCAGGCGATGATGTAGCGGGAGAAGTCGTCGAGCACGGTCGACAGGTAGAACCAACCCCAGCCGATGACCTTCAGATACGTGAAGTCGGTCTGCCACAGCTGGTTCGGCGCTGTCGTCTTGTCGTGGAACTCGTCGGCGGCCTTGATGACGATGAAGGCCGGGCTGGTGATCAAGTCATGGGCCTTAAGCAGGCGATAGACCGAGGATTCCGACACGAAGTAGCCCCTGGTGTCGGTGAACGTGACCGCCAGTTCCTGTGGCGACAGTTCCGGCTCGTTCAGCGCCAGTTCGATGATCTGATCACGTGTCTCCTCGGGGATGGGGTTCCAGACCCGGTTCGGTCGAGGCCTGCAATCCTCCAGCGCGTCGATGCCGCCGGCAAGGAAGCGGTCATACCAGCGATTGAAAGTCGAGCGGGGAATGCCGAGCTTCTGCAATGTGCGCCGCGCCGACAGGTGCGAGTTCTCGACCAGCCGGATGATCTCCAGCTTCTCGGATGCGGGATACCTCATTCGTCGTCGCCCCCATCCGCGATCATGCTTTTTTTAAGAATCCGCAGTTCCAGTGCCTGCTCGGCGACAACCTCCTTGAGATCGCGCGCCTCCTTGCGCAGCTCCTTCACCTCGTCGCTGGTCGCGGCGCGCGCCGTGTCGCCGGCGAGCCGCTTCTTGCCGGCTTCGAGGAATTCCTTCGACCAGTTGTAATACAGGCTCTCGGCAATCCCCTCACGCCGGCACAGCGCGGCGATCGATTCCTCACCGCGCAGGCCCTCCAGCACGATGCGGATCTTCTCCTCCGCCGAATATTGTTTGCGGGTCGCGCGGCGAGTGTCCTTGATGACCTGCTCCGCTGGCGCTTTACCTGTCGCGGATTTCTGTCCCATCTTCGCTCCTTTGAAAGGCTACGATGGACCAGAAATCCTCCGTCCTCAGTTAAGCCAATTTGGTCCCATCAGTGCTGGCACCGGACGTCCATGCCGATCAAGCAAGGGGCACGCTTCTCAAAAAATGCGAGCAATTGACTGCGACGAAGCTGGCGACGCACAAGAACTCGACCGTTCTTGTCGATATCATGGATCTGGAAGACGCTTTTTGCAAGGTCGATTTCAACAGTAGCAAGTTCAGACATGGAAGGCTCCTCTGTTCGGACAATGACATTCCGGACTATGCCGCAATGCGCCGGCGGAAGCAGGAGCCATCCACACCATCAATCGAAAACGCCTTCCCAAAGCTCAAGATGCTCATGTGGGCGAAGGCCGAGCGAACAATCGCAGCCCTATGGGACACGTCGACCTTTTTACCCAGAATGCGCAAACTACTTCATGGCCGCAGGCTATGAACCGGAGTAAACCGGACGTGCTCTAGGTCCGTCCCTCTTGAGTTATCAGCGATTGGCCCGACCGGGGTTTAGAGCGTTGATAGGAAAGCCCTTGCGAATCGCGAACGTCATCGTTCCATCATCGTTGAACCCACAATCGTAGAACAAGCGGTCGCGGAGAGAATTGTCCCGGTCGAACGTCAGCACTCGCGGTTTGATTTCTACGATCTGATGCTCCTCAATGTATGTGGAGGAGCAAATGATTATCTCATCTCCGATCTGGCAGGTGCGCGCAGCGGCTCCGTTCAGAACACAGCAACGAGAACCCCTCTCACCGTAAATGACATACGTGCTGATTCGCGCGCCTGAAGCCCTATTCCAGATCTCAACGAATTCTAGCGGAAGAATACCCGCCTCATCGCAGTGATCTGGATCCAGCGTTATTGATCCGTGATAGTTCAGATTCGCGTCGGTCACGGTGATGCCATGAAGCTTGGCTGCAACGACTTTTCTCATCTACAGGTTTCCTCTTACAGTCGTGGATCGCCGCGCCGACGGGCTACGGCGGTGGGCCCTTAGTCGCAGCGACACGGATTGGTCGATGCGCTGCGATAGATCGAAGCGCGGCTTTCAGAATGGATCGGCAATCACTCCGGAGATAGCGGTCATTGTACGCCAGCAGACGGAGTCGGTCAGGCGCAGGTTGGCTCGCTACGAGGTGGAGGCATCGCGGGTCTGCAGATGCCTCTTTCCGCAGAATGAGATCTGACGGATACCTGACGTCCGTTTCCTTAGCAATTGTCGCCCAGTCGACAGCTTCCGCCGCCTTACAACCAACTCAGCAAATCTCACGCCAAATAGCTGATCGAGCCAAAGAAAACTTATATGGCAGCTTTTCAGCTATGTAGTCTGAGGCCAACAAAAGATTGGTACAAAAAGCCTGTCGCGGACCCGACAAGATGGTCGGATGTGTTACTTGAGACGCTAGGCGACAGGGGGGTGTCAAGCGAAGTGAGGATTTGACCCCCGCATTGCCTCAAGCAAAAAGTTACCGATAGTGTCCCTGTTCCGAAAGGGACGGACAGGTCGTGCCATTCCGGTTCGGGGACGGTGGCGGGGCTCAGCATGGCGACACGGTCGGAACTGACAGCGGCGATCGTGGAGCGTTATCGAGCGGTGTGTCGAGATGACCAGCGGCGCATTCTGGACGCGGATTCCCAAGCTGACCGGTTGGGTATTCCGATTTGAAGCCGGCCATCATTCCGGAATGAAACCGGCCACGATTCCGATCAATATCCGGCCACTTTGAAGGTCTGAAGACAACCACCTGGGTCAGCAACTTTGGCATGACTGTCCTTTTGAAGACGGGGCCGCTGCCAGAAGGGGATGGATGACGAAGGCCTCGAGCTGCTGCTCTTCCCGGCGCCGAAGGCGGCGTCGCAAAGCCCCAGCCGGCCGGTTCCCGATTGGGCCCATGTGGAGAAGGAGTTACGCCGCCGCGGCGTAACGCGGGTGCTCCTGTGGGAGGAGTATCGCGCCGCCAATCCCGACGGCTTTGGCTATACCTGGTTTTGCAAGACCTTCGAGGCCTGGAAAGACCGCGCGCCCGACGATGCGCCAGACCCCGCTGGGGCTTCCGCAAAATAGAGGTGATTGACGAGTGCATGCACGCCGATCCAGTCGGCCAGGCTCTCGTATCGCTTGCCGCGCTACTTGAGCTTCACAAGCTCTTGATCGAACGCCATTTTCGGCAAGGCTCTTCGGATGGTTTCACCATCGCGGAGGCGCAACATGAGAATCTGCCACTCCCAACACGATCTCTCGTGGTCGTTCACCAACTCAGCTTGCCGCTCGACTCGCAGAAGCTGAACGGGCTGAGTTCAGCGCAACGGACCATCGTGATTGCCCGGCTCGCCAACGTACTGATGGCCGCCGCCGGCGTGGCAAAGGAGGAGAGCTGCGATGACGAGCGGTAATCTGATTCCGACTGCCGTCCTCAAGCGCAAGGCCGTCGTCCAATGTTTTGATTTCTTCAGTTACCCAGTCTCGCGTTCTTAACATTCAAAGGCAACGATTTCGGCTCCTCCGGCTGACGCCGGAGTGCGGCCGTAGACGTGCAACTTTCAATGCGACAGTGGGTATCGGAGAAGGCAGCAGAATCCCTATTTAGAAGTCGGAAAGCCGATCTATCAGATCACCGCCGCTTTTCCGACAGTCCGCCGTTCGAGTAACCTACAGAAGAACCCATTCATTCCAGCGCTGAACAAGCTTCTCGCCGTTCGTCACGCCGTCTGATCCAACGTCGGCATACCACTTGTTGGAGACTGGTATGCTAGCAGCCAAGGAATCAGGGTGACTGGCGAATTGTCCAGATCCAGTATCTGATGCCGGAGAAGCATGTCGCCCAGCCGCATGAGGATGGCCCTCCATACGTAGTCGGTGACGGTCACGATTCGGCTGAGCTGGCGCGGCCGGCCGAACTCGATCATCTGGCGCAGAGCTGTAACTACCGACAGCAATGCTGGCCGCTCCCTTTTTCGGACGGGCGAAGCAATTCGAAACCGAATCCGCTGTGCTTATACCATCCTTTAGACCGCCGGAAGATTAAGTTTCCGACATGTATCACGGCGGCGGGTAGGGCGCCATCGGGGTTGATCGTGCCGAACTCGAATGGCTGCTCGACGCTATCCCGAGAGACGGTGATTCAATCTCCGGTTGTGTCCTAAACTTGTCCGGTTGAAGACGCCTATGTACGGAACCTGACACACTGACATGCAAGTATTCCGTGTCGCGGCGCGAAACACATGGTTTTGCCCTCTTACTTGCACGATCTCTTTGTTGGCTCGCCGATTGCATGGCGCGGTTGAGTATCCGTGACGAAGATTGCGATCTGGCGGTTTCGGACCGAGGAAGTCCATATGAAACCTGGTCAATCGATGCAACTCAATGATACAATCGAAGCTTTGCCCGCTTCTACACCTATCCGTTGCATCGGCAGATCGACGTCCCGCAGGGCGGCCGAAAGGGCTCGAGGCTCGTTCGCCGCACGCATTTCCTTTACGATCCGGCCATTTCGTCGACCACACAGATCGCGGTCTCTCCAAAGTTACCAGTTCCGCGGTCATTCCCCAGCAGCAGCTTTGGTTGCTTCGATTCCGACGGGCGTCATGAGGTGCTTCGCGCACCACCTACAGGGTGGAGGACGCCGAGCCGCTTCAGCCGAATCGGGCAGGCGGACGTGGGCCTGCAGCGGAAACGAGACGATCTGACGATGACAGGGGATGTTGAGGCGACGCTCGCTAACCTGACGCGCCATGAAGCGCTTGTGGCGTTCGACCCAGAAGCCGGGAGCCGTTCGCTGCTTGGCGGCTGCACCGGCGGGGCGCGAGGCGTTAAGACGAGCTGTTCCCCTCCAATAAATCAAATCCAAGTGAATGAACATGACAGTAATCAAACATTAGGGAGTAACTCATGCGGGTAGCCGTCGTTAATAATTATGATTGTACGGGCGTGATCAATCGGTTCGGCCAGCCTCGTCCGGAGAGACGTGACCGCGAGACCGTCGAAGGCCTGGTGGCGGCACTGCAAGAGGGTGGCCACGAGACGCTGCTGTGCGAAGGCGATAAAGGATTGCTCACAACGCTCGAGCGGTTCATACCACCCGATCCGCAGGGCCGCCCTTCGGGAATCGCCTTCAACTGGGCGGGCGGAATTCAGGGCGAGTGCCCTTATACCCACGTTCCGGCCATGCTCGAGATGGCGGGCGTTCCCTACACCGGATCGAGCCCACTCGGTTATGGGCTGGCGGATGATAAGGTGGTCGCCAAAATGCTCATCCGCAGTCGCGGGGTTCCGACGCCGAACTTTCACGTAATGCGTGTTGGCACAGAGAATACCAGCGAACTTCGATTTCCAGTGGTAGTGAAGCCGCGTTACGAAACCGACAGCTTGGGATTGCAGCTCGTACATCAGCCTGCTCAGTTGAGGCAGGCCGTAGAAGTGATCGTCAGGCAGTATGCGCAGGATGCGCTTGTGGAAGAATACATCGACGGGCGAGAAATCGCTGTCGCGCTGCTCGGAAACGAAGAGCTCGAGGTGTTGCCTCTGGTGGAGCTGGACTTCGGCGAACACGAAACACGCCTTTTCGATTGGGAAGCGAAGAACATGGGGGTCGCGGCCCCGCTCCCGATTTGCCCCGCGCAAATCGAGAGCGGGCTTGCGACGATGCTACGGGATATTTCTGTTGCGACCTTCCGTGCTTGCCAGTGCCGGGACTATGCCCGCGTCGACCTCCGGATCGATCGCTCCGGCAAGCCCTTTGTTCTGGAGATTAACGCCATGCCGGGGCTCGGCACGACCGGCTTTTTTGCCTTGGCCGCGAGGACCGCCGGACACAGCTACTCAAGCTTGGTAAATCGCATTCTGGATGTAGCCCACACGCGGTATTTCGGAGTCGGCATCCCCTAGCAGGCCGTTCATGCCGACGCAGGAACTTGCGCGCCGGCATCGTCATCCTGCACCGCATGTGGGTCGATGCGACCGAGTTCCGCCAAGTCAAGCAACCTGCCTCCGCGGCGGCTTGAATGAGACGACAACTGGAGGGACAAGAAACCAGGGTTCGCCCGCAAGGGTGATGTCCGGATCGTCCGCGGCGACGATGGGCAAGGCGATCTCGTTGAGAGTCCAGAGCCTGTGGGTCCAGATGCCCGCAAGGTCGCGGCACAGATTGAGACGCCTCGCTCTCCTAAGCCCGTCATGCGGCGGCCCATCGCTGCCGTGAAGACAAGCGCGTGACCCGCGACGATACGATCCGGAAAAAGAACAGGAGCAGCTTGACGTCAACGATCCCAATCAGAGAGGACTCTCAGGAATATTTGGCCCTTTCGCTTTGCGTCGGCGCCGTTTGGCAGGTGCCGGCCATCTGGAAACGCGATGGCAACATCCGGGAGATTATATTGGCGACCTGAATCCCATATGGCGCATATTTGGCGAGCAGCGGCTTGTACTGCATCCGTCCATCAACATAGTCCGGCAGAAATTGAGCAAAGCAAGTGCAGATCAAAGACGTCCTTCTTGTGGCTGGCAATGGTGCATTTTTCTATGACGACCAAGCTGCGATCAGGGCCGGGGTCCCGCAGGACGGTTTCATCTATGTGGGCGAACCTGTCACATCCGGCTTCATAGCCATTCGCGTTCCAGCATCTTCGCTTAGCGTCGGATTGGTTCTTACCGACGACACGGTTGTCTGGGGCGATATGATGAGTGTCCAGTACTCTGGTGCTGGCGGACGCGATTCCTTGTTCGACGCCGATCGAATCTCGTACCTGACGTCGCAGGTCGTGACGCGGCTTGTTGATGTTGACGCGTTTCGCTACCTTGATGCCTGTGCGAAGGTCTTCGAGCCATTCGAACAAGAGCGGCTACCCCTCGCGCTTGAGTATGGCGTCAGCCAGGCTCTGCTTCGCGCAGCGGCACATCTTCAACGCACGACAATGGCGGAGATCATATGCGCGGAGTTTGATCTGCCGCTACCGATGCGCAGAGTCCCGATTTACTGCCAGAGCGGCGATGCTCGCGAAATCAACGTCGACAAAATGATTCTAAAGGCGGTGGATGTGCTTCCCCACGGCCTGATAAACTCACGGCAGAAATTCGGCGCAGCCGGACAGACATTCGTGGAGTTTGTCAAGTGGGTTGCCACGCGCACGCGTGAAATCGGCCGGCCGGGTTATCATCCGGTGCTGCATTTCGATGTGTATGGTTGGATAGGGCTGGAATTCGGCCTAGAGCCGCAGCGGATCGCCGACTTTATCTGCGGGGTTGCCGATAACATTCCGGCCTTTACGCTCAATATCGAGTGCCCGGCGGATTTTGGCTCGACGCAAGCCCAAATTGATAACTACGCCCGGATTGTATCGATTTTGGATGACCGGGGTTCCAGCGCTCGCATCGTCGTAGACGAGAGGTGCAATACGCTTGAGGATATCCGGCTCTTTGCCGAAGCAAAAGCCGCGCATCTCGTCCAAATCAAAACCCCCGATGTCGGCTCAATTGCCGACACAGCGCGTGCCGTTCTCCTGTGCAAGGCAAACAAGGTCGGAGCGTATGTCGGAGGAAGCTGTACCGAGACAGATCTCTCCGCACAGGCTTCGGTCCATGTATCAGTGGCGACCCAGGCCGATATGATGCTTGCGAAGCCCGGAATGGGTGTCGATGAGGCATTCTCAATTGTCGGGAATGAACAAAACCGGTTGCTGGCGATACTGAACCGTCGCCGCGCCAAGACGACGACGTTGGATGAAAAGCGCGGTGTGTCGTGATGCAGAGCTACCTTGGGGGGATCACCGTTGTTGCCGTGGAGCAGGCCGTGGCCGCGCCTTATGCATCGTCTCGGCTTGCGGACGCAGGCGCCCGGGTCATCAAGATCGAAAGGCCCGAAGGGGACTTTGCCCGAAACTACGACAAATTGGTGCGGGGACAGAGTGCTTACTTTGTCTGGCTCAACCGGGGTAAGGAATCGGTCTGTCTGGACCTGCGATCGGAGCCGGACCGAGCCGTCCTCGAAGCGCTCATTGCCGTTGCTGACGTCTTTATCCAGAATCTGAAGCCGGGCAGCATCGAAAAACTGGGTTTCGGGTCTGCGGATCTCCGTCGACGCTTTCCGCGGCTGATCACCTGCGACATCTCCGGTTTCGGGGAGGGGGGGCCGTTTTCTCATCTGAAGGCTTATGATCTTATCGTCCAAGCCGAAACAGGTCTATGCGCCATCACCGGTACGCAACAGGGACCGTCACGGGTCGGGGTGTCGGTTTGCGATATCTCCGCAGGCATGACGGCGCATAGCGCCATCCTCCAGGCGCTTTACCACCGCGAGCGGACAGGTGAAAGCGCAAGCATACAAGTCTCGCTATTCGACGCCGTCGCCGACTGGATGAACGTACCGGTTCTGCAGCACGACCATAGCGGCTACCGGACGGTTCGCGCCGGCGTGAACCACCCGTCGCTAGCCCCTTATGGCGCCTACCGTTGCGCCGATGACAAGGAGGTCATCTTCTCGGTTCAGAATGACCGCGAATGGGTAAATTTCTGCGAGAAATTCCTTAAGCAGCCGGACCTTATACGCGGACCCGGTTTTGCCGATAATATGGAGCGGCTCGGTCACCGTGCGCAACTTGATGAGATGATTGGGAAACGCTTTTCTGAACTGTCCTGCCATGAAGCGATGCGGGAGCTTGAGGCGGCCGGCTTGGCATATGGCCGACTGAACGAAGTGGCAGATGTTTCAAGCCATCCACACCTTCGCAAGGTGCAGGTTGGCACACCCGAAGGAACCGTCGAGACGATAGCGCCGGCGGCGATTTTCAACTCTGAGCGCCCCTCGCTGCGCCCAGTTCCTGCTCTTGGCGCTCATACCGACGCTGTCCGCGAGGAGGTTCTGGGACTTTTGCGCGAAAGAGCCGCGTCAGCGTGAGCGCGCGTCTTGGCAAGGCAAGTGCGCTCGCGACTTATAGAGAACGTTCATACTTCGGCTAATGCCAGTGCGTTGGCCGCTCATCGCCCTCGCTAAAATCGACCGCAGAGGCGACTTCATGATCAAGGACACTTTAGCGGCCGTTGGAAGTGCAATGTCTGTACCCCGCTGGAGATCCCTGCTCTTCGTTCCCGCTCACGTTCCGCGCTTTGTGGAGACGGCCAATGAGCGCGGGGCAGATGGCGTCATCCTCGACCTGGAGGATTCCGTCCCCCGGGATCAGAAGGGCGAGGCACGTAAGCGGCTTCCTGAATCCGTGGCAAAGGTGGCTCGCCAGGACGCATCTATTTTAGTCCGCGTGAATCGTGGTTTGCGTGCTTTGGCGGCCGATCTCGATGCGGCCGTGATGACGGGTGTTGACGCATTGGTTCTTCCCAAAACGGATTCGGCAGAGTGGGTATTAGAGATCGCGAATGCGGTTTCGGAACTTGAACGGGAAAGAAATCTTCCGCTGGGACACATCCGGTTCCTTGCCCAGATCGAAACCCCGGGCGCCTTGCAAAGGCTCGGTGCCATTGCCTCGGCGCACCCCAGGATGGTCGCAATGGCGCTCGGTCCCGAGGACTTCAGTGCAGCTGTTGGCGGCTCGCCGGAGTTCGACCTCCTGTTGACACCGAACCTTTCTGTTCTGTTTGCCGCCCGCGCGGCCGGCTTGCTCCCGCTGGGCTTTGTAGGGAGCATCGGCGAGTTCTCGGACACTCGTAAACTTCGTGAAGCCGCGGCGCATGCGCGGCGGCTTGGCTTTGCCGGAGCTTTGGCGATCCATCCGACACAGGTGGTCATATTTAACGAGGCTTTCTCGCCAAGCGCACAGGAACTCGAGTGGGCTCGTCGTGTCGTCGCGGCGGAAAACGATGCCGCAGGGCGGGGCCTGTGTGCCTTCGCGATAGATGGCAAGATGATTGACCCGCCGGTCGTGCGACGCGCCCACGAAATCCTAGCCCTTGCCGGCAGCAACTGACCTATGCCTCTGCTCAACGGCCGGGACAAGGCGCCTGTCCCGGCATGGGCTCGGCAGTATTGCAGCTTGATTACCATCTTGTTTCGAGATAGATACAAAGAAACTGGGGAGTGCCTCAGCTGGGTGCCTTAAACCGTGGATATTAGACAGTTAAAATATTTTGTCGGCGTAGTGGAAGCAGGCAGCTTCACGAAGGCAGCTGCGCTCCTCCACGTCGCCCAGAGCGCCCTTAGCCTGCATGTGCGTCAACTGGAGGAAAGCTTCGGCACTCAACTGCTGGTACGCGACAGGACCGGCGTCAGCGTGACGGCCTCCGGAATAAAACTGCTTGAGCGGGCGCGGTCGATTCTCAAGGAAATTCAGCTCACTGAGGCGGAACTGACCAATTCGGTGGCTGCTCCCTCCGGAGAGGTGACCATTGGTATTCCGTCCGGAGCCGCACGCGTCCTTAGTGGTCCCCTGATTGAGTCGGTAAGAAGCGAATTGCCGAGGATTTCGCTTAAGATGATCGAGGGCATGACCGGACCGCTGGAGGAGTGGATGGCTGCTGGACGCTTCAATCTGGCGGTTCTCTACCGCACCGCGGACAGTGTGGGGCGAATGACGGTCCTGGCGCGCGAAGAGCTCTGTCTGGTCGTGCCGTCGGATGAGCCGCCTTTCGCAGACTCGATATTTCTGGCGGACCTGCATGCGTTCCCGCTGGCGGTTCCCATGCGCAATAACAATGTCAGGCGTTCGGTGGCTGACGTCGTCGCACAACACGGTTGCGCGCTGGACGTCAAGTTTGAAGTGGACTCGCTCTCTACGATCATCAACATGGTCATAGAGGGAAAAGCCCATTCTATTCTCGCCCCCTCGGCCGTTCAGAAAGAAGTCTCTCAAGGGCTGTTGCGGACGGTCAAGATCGTCGATCCAATGATTACCCGCTCCGTCGTGCTTGCCGTAAATCCGAAAGATGAGCGTTCTGCGGCCGTGTCCGCCGTCGGCAAGCTCATCCCCAAGGTCGCCAGAGAATTAATTGAGAGCCGGGGCTGGGCAGCCGCGGCTCCTGACGCGGCCTGATAATCCTCGATCTATATGGCAATGCCATGACGATGACTTCTTGCGGCGATCAGAATCAGATCGATCTGGATTCCAGATAGAGTTCGCCAATATTCCATATTTGACCCGCCGCGACCATCGCGATGAAACTGCAGAGAGAGCGAGCGAGCCCATGGTCCCGATATCGGCTGGTCTCGCACTGGGCAGATTACAGCAAGTGGAGCACGCGATGTCAGACGCCAGGAGCCACGAGCTCTTCATCAACGGCAAATGGCGGGCCGGTGGTAGCAGAGCCACATTGCCGGTGATTAATCCGGCAACGGAGAAGGTATTGGCCTCGGTGGCCTCGGCGACGGTGTCGGATCTGGATGAGACCCTCGCTTCGGCGGAATGCAGCCGCAAGGCTTGGTCTTCACGGCCTGCAAAAGAGCGTGCCGAAATCCTGGTAGCAGCCGCAAGAATCTTGGCAACGAAGATTGAAGCAGCAGCCAGGGAGCTGTCGGCCGAACAGGGAAAAACGATTGCCGAAGCGACAGGTGAGTACGCACGCGCCGTCGAAACTCTGGAATGGAACGGCAGGCATGCCGAAGAGCTGTCGGCCCCGATTCCGATGGGTCCGAACCGGATGATCGTCCCGGAGCCGCTCGGTGTCGTTGCTGCCTTTACGCCGTGGAACTATCCGGCCGTTCTCATCGCCCGCAAGCTGGCCCCCGCGCTGGCGGCAGGCTGCCCGGTGATCCTCAAAGGGGCCGAAGAGACACCGAGCGTGGCGGTCCATATCGTTGAATCGTTGCACGAAGCAGGCATCCCGGAGGGCGTGGTCAATCTGGTCTTCGGCGTGCCGGTGCATATATCGCGGCATCTGCTCAGTTCGCCAATCGTGAAGGTCTTGACTTTCACGGGCTCAACCGCGGTTGGAAAGCAGCTGGCCACGCTCGCCGCAAATAATTTGCAGCGTTGCATCCTTGAACTCGGTGGGCACTCCCCGGTCGTTGTGTGTGAGGATGCCGACCTGGCAAAGGCGATACCGGCAATTTCGGAATACAAGTTCGAGTGCGCGGGCCAGAGCTGCAATGCGCCTAGCAGGATTCTCGTCGCTCGGTCTCTCTATGAGCAATTCTTGTCCCGGATGACGGAAGCAGCCCGCAAGATCAGGATCGGCCAACCGGACGACCCTGCAACGGAGATGGGACCGATGGCAAACGCGCGGCGAATCGAGGCCATGCAGCGTCTGACCAAGGATGCGGTCGATCGCGGCGCCCGCATTGAGACTGGTGGAACCCGCCTCGACGGACCGGGCTTTTACTGGCCGCCAACTATCCTGACGGGCGTGCCGAAGGATGCCAGAGTGCTTCATGAAGAGCCGTTCGGACCGATCCTCACCGTGGCTCCGTTCGATACGCTCGAAGAGGCCATCGAGGAAGCCAACGCCACTGAGTATGGCTTGGCCGCTTACTTCTTCACGGACGCTGCCGATACGCAACGAAAGCTAACCAACAGTCTTTCGGCGGGCGCTGTCAGTGTGAATTACCTGAAAGGGGTTTCAGCGGATGCGCCTTATGGAGGCATCAAACAGAGCGGCTATGGATACGAAGGAGGCGAGCAGGGGGTACGGAGCTTCCAGATCTTGAAAATGGTCAACGGCCTCAGCTCATTTGGATGAGATCCGGTGGGAAATAGATCACGGAACATCGTCGGCAAGGACATCACAAGGAGCGTGGCAGACGCCCTTCAGTACATCTCGTACTATCATCCTCCAGATTATATCCGCTCACTTTCGCAGGCATATTCGCGCGAACAGAGCCCAGCGGCAAAGAACGCAATAGGGCAGATTCTGCTGAACTCCCGCATGGCGGCCTTCGGAAGGCGGCCGATCTGCCAGGACACCGGCCTTGTGGTGGTCTTCGCGAAAGTCGGCATGGATGCCCGGATCAAATCAACGGCCAGTTTCGCAGACCTCGTGAATGAGGGCGTCCGTCAGGCCTATCTCGACCCGGACAACCCCCTTCGGGCATCGATCGTTGCCGATCCGCTCGCCGGACGCGTCAATACTCGCGACAACACGCCGGCGGTCGTCCACGTCGACCTTGTACAAGGTAACCAGATTGAGATCACCATTGCCGCAAAAGGCGGCGGGTCGGAAAACAAGGCACGTTTTACCACCTTGAACCCCAGCGCCTCCGTTTCCGACTGGGTGATTGACACAGTCTCGACGCTTGGCAGTGGGTGGTGTCCGCCCGGACTGATCTCCGTTGGCATCGGTGGTAGCGCTGAAAAGGCGATGCTGCTGGCCAAGGAGGCTATGAACCAGCCCATCGATATGGCGGAGTTGATCGCGAGGGGGCCAACAAGTGCGGAGGAGGCACTGCGGATCGAGCTTTATGAACGAATTAATGCCCTAGGCATCGGCGCTCAGGGCCTTGGTGGCCTGACGACAGTCGTCGATGTCAAGGTTGCGACATATCCTACCCATGCGGCGTCCAAGCCCGTGGCGCTCATTCCGCAATGTGCCGCCAACCGGCACCTGAAGTTTACGTTGGATGGCTCTGGACCAATCACGCTGGAGCCGCCCGATTTGCGCGCATGGCCCGACCTTGGAACCGACGAATTGAGCCCAGCCGGCGTGCGAAGAGTCAATCTCGATGCGTTGACCAAGGAAGAGACGGCATCGTGGCGCTGTGGTGAAACGCTCCTTCTGTCTGGAAAGATGCTGACAGGCCGTGACGCCGCCCACAAGCGAATGGTCGAATTGATCGACGCTGGCAGGCCGCTTCCGTTCGATCTGAAGGGACGCGTTATCTACTACGTTGGACCCGTCCGCGCCGTGAGAGATGAGGTCGTCGGACCGGCTGGCCCAACAACCTCCAGCCGCTTGGACGATTTTGCGGAAAAGGTGCTCGCCGAAACCGGGCTTTTCGCGGTGGTGGGCAAAGCGGAGAGGGGACGGGCGGCCATCGAGTCGATCGTAAGATACAAAACGCCATATCTCATCGCAGTAGGGGGGGCTGCCTACCTGATATCGAAATCGATCAAGTCAGCGCGGCTCATTGCCTTCGAAGACCTGGGCATGGAAGCAGTCTATGAATTCGACGTGCAGGATATGCCTGTCATCATGGCTGTCGATGTTGAGGGAAACTCCATTCACAATTCCGGGCCTCTTGAGTGGCGCAAGCGCATGGCGGCGGACAGCATTGCGCGCAACATCGGCGTTTGAGCCTTGCCGGCCAGGCTCCGTTGGTTGGCGTCAATTCCATTGTCGACAACGGCTAAGAGCAGAAGGTCATGAAGTCGAAACCCAATCCTGCGCGCCTGGACGCCTGGGACTTCCGGATTCTCTCAGAGATTCAGTCAGACGGCCGGATCTCAAAAAGCGAGCTTGCAAAACGCGTTCATCTTTCGGCGTCGGCCTGCTCGGAGCGGCTCCGTGCACTCCAGACAGCAGGGATTATTGAGGGGTTCTACGCGCGGCTGAGTCCGGCCCTCATCGGCGGCATGGTCTTTGTCATGGTGGAGGTCGTGCTGGAACGTCATCGCCTCGAGGACCAAAGACACTTCGAGACTGCGATCGGAGAATTTCCGGAAATCCTGGATTGCTGGGCTATCGGCGGGCGGATCGATTATCTGCTGCGCGTCGCATCTCTTTCTATGGCTGCGTATCAGGATTTCATGGAGGGACTGCTGCAGGCAGGCTTGGGGATCGATCAATATTACAGTCTTGTCGTGACCAAACCTGTGAAATCCAATTCGCCGATCCCCTTGTCCGCACTAAGGGAACGGTGAATGCCGAAGCGTGGTTTCTACGGCTTTTGGTCCCGACTCCGCGAATTCGTCGGCAAAGGACATGCATTCCCGCGAAACTGGAGAGGCGTTTGCGGTATGCTAATTGCTAAGGAGGCGGCCGGCCGAGTGCCCACCGCCAATCCATCGCGAGGAGAGGGACTATGCGGTTGAGTAATCTGGGAACCGAGCAACTCAGAGAGAAGGATCGAAACTTCGTCTTTCATCCGTCCACCCATCTGTCCAAACACAGCCGAGGCGAGACGCCAAACCGGATTATGGCCGGTGCGGAAGGCGTGTACATCTGGGATACCGAAGGCCGAAAGAGCCTCGACGGTTTCGGTGGGCTCTACTGCGTCAATATGGGATATGGCTGCACGGAAATTGCCGAGGCCATTGCCAGGCAAGCACACGAATTGCCGTTCGCTCATGTCTATGCAAGTCAAGGAACAGAGCCAGTCGCCCTCTTGGCA
Organism: Mesorhizobium neociceri; assembly: GCF_013520985.1. Classification (GTDB taxonomy): domain Bacteria; phylum Pseudomonadota; class Alphaproteobacteria; order Rhizobiales; family Rhizobiaceae; genus Mesorhizobium; species Mesorhizobium neociceri. The sequence goes on from NZ_JACDTY010000033.1 coordinate 32,579, forward strand.
GAGGCCGTGGTCGAATATTTTGGTCAGAACATGCGAAGGGTCTTTTTCGGCCTTTCCGGCTCCGACGCCAACGAAACCAACATCAAGCTGGTCTGGTACTACAACAACATTCTAGGCCGCCCTGAAAAGAAGAAGATCATCTCGCGACATCGCGGCTATCACGGGTCTGGGCTGGTCACCGGGAGCCTAACGGGCCTTGCCTTCTTCCATAATTTCTTCGACCTGCCTCTGGATTTGGTTCGCCATACCACGACACCGCATCACTATCGCCAGGCGCATGACGGCGAAAGTGAGGAGGCGTTCTCGAAACGCTGCGCGGATGAACTTGAAGCCCTTGTCCTCGCTGAAGGCCCGGAGACCGTTGCAGCTTTTATCGGAGAGCCGGTGCTTGGGACAGGCGGTATCATTCCGCCCCCAAAAGGATACTGGACCGCGATCCAAAGCGTGCTCGACAAGTACGATATCCTGCTGATCGCCGACGAAGTGGTCTGCGGGTTTGGACGAACCGGTGAGCAATTCGGTTCCCACCTCTATGGCATGCGGCCGGACTTCGTGACCATCGCCAAGGGTTTGAGTTCCGCCTACCTGCCCATCTCCGGGTCAATCATTGGCGACCGGGTCTGGTCGGTCTTGGAACAAGGAACAGAGAAGCACGGCGCTCTCGGCCACGGCTGGACATATTCAGGTCACACGCTTTGCGCTGCGGCCGCGCTCGCCAATATTCGACTCCTAAAGGAAAGAAATATCCTGGAGCATGTCCGCGATGTCGGACCGTATTGGCATGCCCGCATGAATGCCGAACTGGCGGGACACCCCATCGTCGGAGAGGTTCGTGGTGTCGGAATCCTCGCCGCCGTAGAGCTGATGCGAGATCCAAAGCAGAGAATACCGTTTGAATCCGATCTTCAGGTCGGCGTTCGCGCCGCTGCTGCTCTGTTCGAAAATGGTGTCATCGGCCGTGCTATGCCACACGGCGATATCCTCGGCTTTGCCCCGCCTTTGATCATCACCCGTAAGGAGATCGACATAATCGTCGACGCAACCGCGAAATCAGTCGAGACGACCTATCGCGCGCTGAAGGCCGAGGGTGCGATATGAACATGCGAGTGCCGACGGAAGCGAGCCCCGGGTTCGACGCCGTCCCGGGTAAAGTGGTCCCTGGGAGGAACTTTCCCACGGACCAAACGCTTGACGTCAGGCTGGCGTTAGGACTGGTCGCCCATTGGTGTCCCATTGGTGACGAGGGGTTGACAGCGCATTTCGCGCCGAGCCGACCGAAACTGCTAAACTTGAAGCCGTCAGATTCTAAGCATGCTTCGGATAACTTCGATCGCAAGCGATAGCCAAATCAGTTCTGCCGCCGCTGTCCTGTTGCCCAACGATCAGGGTGTTTGTGCGGCGCGCCCTGCCGGTGTACCTCCCCGCCGGCAGGGCGCCTTTTTTGACCCGCTGGATCGCGGTGCCCCATTGGATCTGGGTGATTGTAGCGCGTCCGCAATCGAGAGTTCGAGAAGGAGGTCATCTGCATATCCGGATGGCACATCGGGCTTCGATATTTCTATTACACCATGGGGGCCGCCCACAATCGCAGCTTCGGACCAGCGGCTGACGGCAGCCGGCGTCGAGGTCGCATGCACCTCCTTTCATATGATCGAAGGTCCGGGGAGTAGTCACCGCGGTGAATTTTCTCCAGCGTCGAATATCTTGGGGGGCGAGTCTTCTCGCCGTAGCTGGCAAGAAGCCAGGAAGTCCCAGGTTTAATTGAAACAGCCGCAGGAGAAAATGCAGCTCGTCTTCGAAACTTTGCTGGAAAAGTTGTCTTTGGGCGTTGATGAAGTCGACTTCCATAACGCACTGGCCAGCGCCGCCGGCGCCTTCGACATTCCCGCATTCGCCTATCTGTCTCTGGTGTCTGATCGCGTCACAAAACCCAGGCTGATATCGAACTATCATTCCGGCTGGACGTCGCACTACTTGCGCCACCAATATGAAAGGATTGACCCGGTCATAGAATGGGCAAGATGCAGCGAATGTCCCTTTCAGTGGGGACCGGGATTCGGCCATGCCGGCATTTCAACGCGACAGCAACAGCTTTTCGATGAGGCTGCCGAATTCGGCATCTGCTGCGGACTGACGATTCCACTTGTCGACCGCCGCGGCGGTGTCGCTGCGATGACCTTTGCGGCAGACAGGTTCGATCCGAGCTTTTTGCGCATCGCCGAGCAATATGAACAGGCGCTCGAGATTATGGCGACGTGCTTTCACATTGGCGTTCGCCGCAAGCTTTCGGGTGGTCTGGCGGTGGATGGTGTTTCGCTGACGCCCCGTGAGTACGAATGCCTGGAATGGACGGCGAAGGGCAAGTCCGCCTGGGAGATCGGCTGCATCTTGGGGGTCAAGGAGCGCACGGCCGCTTTCCATTTGGACAATGCGAAGAAGAAACTCGGCGTGCGCACCAAAAATCAGGCGGTGACGCTACTGGCCTCCTCACGATCATCAATCCTCTGAGGAACAGAATCCCTCTTTGATCTACCTGTGCAAATGCACAGGCAGTCGCGGCATGAAGGTTCGCCTCCAATGGCAGGGTCATACCTGCGAGGGACCATCATGATTGAGCTTATTGTGCCCGGCTCTTACAGCGCCTTTGCCGACGAACCTCACGAAATGCACCGCTTGCGCTACCGCGTCTTTAAGGAGCGCCTCGATTGGAACGTGAGCACGACCGGCGGCTTCGAGATCGATTCATTCGATTCCCTGAAACCGCACTATCTTGTGTTGCGCGATTCCGCCGGTCACGTCGGGGGCGGCGTACGCCTTCTACCCTCGACGGGGCCGACGATGTTGCGAGATGTCTTTTCGACGCTGTTGGAGGAGAGAACGGCATCCGAGGAACCGAGTGTCTGGGAAAGCAGCCGTTTCGCCCTTGATCTTCCACCGTCTGCACCGAAGGGCAGTGGGAGTATTGCTGTTGCGACCTATCAACTCCTCGGTGGCATGATCGAGTTCGGTTTGTCGCGGCCGCTCACCCGTATCGTCACGGTTACGGATTTGCGCACGGAGCGAATCCTGCGTCGCGCCGGATGGCCGCTGGCCCGGATCGGTCCGCCCCAGACAATCGGCACCACGTGCGCCGTTGCCGGCTGTTTGGATGTCTCAGAGGAGAGCCTTGCTGCGGTCCGCCACAATGGCAGTCTTGGCAGTCCCGTACTGTGGGCCCCGGTGCTCTGCTGCACGGCCGCCTGACATGGTTATGATAGGTAATGACGCCGCCTGGCCGGACTGGCAGGATGAGAAATCCTATCGCTACACGCGGCACCTGACGCGACGTGGCTGGGCCTGGGAGTTTCTGCGGCGCAATCCGGCCTTCCAGCGTGACTGCAGGCTCTCGCTTGAGCAGGCAGAATTTGCAGAAAGGTGGTTCGAGGTAGAAGTGGTGAGATCGTCGCTCGATCTCACGCAGTGGGGGCTCCTTTTTCGCAAGCTCGTTGAGGCGCGATGCGGCTGTGTTTTGGTGCTTCCGCCAATGCCCGCATGTTCTGCCGCTCATTGCGGAAAAGGCATTGTCGGCCGAAACGCTTTCGTTTGATCTCGCTGCATTGCCATGTCGGGCGACAATCGTGATCACGGCGGACGGTCGCCAGCACGTCGTGCTGCGAAATGCTGACCGGGACCTCCAGCTTGTCGTGGAGGGCGCGGAGGTTTTGAGCCCCGTTCGGCTTTCCGTCGACGCGATCTGGCCCGCCGACCGGATGAGGCAGCACTTGCACGCGCTCGAATGCCTCAATGCTCTTCACGCGACGGGACAACTTCCCGACAGGCTGTTTCCCCCGAAGCGCGCGCCAGCCGTCTGCGCTTTGTCCTCCAAGCGCTCGACGGCTCGCTAGGCGGGGCATCGCACCGCCAAATCGCAATGGCCCTGTTGGCCCAACAACGCGTCCAAGCCGACTGGACGGATCCGCGCAACCACCTTCGCGATCGCATCCGCCGTGCCGTCCGGCGCGGTCACATGCTCATGGATCGTGGCTATCGGGATTTCCTCGTCTAAGATGATTGGAATAGCTCACCTGGAGCCGGTCAGCGCGCGAACAGTCCTTTGTATCCAGTCGTAACCATCCAGTTTGCCCGGTCGAGATGGCTGCGAACCGCCATTCGGGCGCGCTCAGGTTCTCGCATCGGATCGATGCCGAGGACGAGCTGCGCCATCTCGTCTTCGCTTGCGTCGTCGGCAGACGCGTCCAGGAGCCTCATATAGATCGTGAAGTGCTCATTGTCGTAAGCGGTCAGGCTTTCCGACCAAGGGACTTCGTCTTCGACTTTGCGTTTCATCGCGACCCTCTTGCCGGTTTGGGGTTTGTTATGATCGGGCACGGCTTCTCCTCGGTTGGCTCACCATAGCGAATAGGAACGATCGTTCCTAGAACGATAGTTCCGGTTCTGGTCCCTATCTCGCATGGACCTCAAGGAGGTCATGGCGATCAACATGCGTCGTTTGCGCCATGATCAGGACCTGACGCAGGAAGAATTGGCTGCCCGCACAGAGCTCAGCATGCGCTATGTGGGCTCGATCGAGCGTGCTCGCGTTTCCGCAAGCGTTAGTGTGCTGGGCCGGTTGGCAAAAGCGCTTGATGTTGATCCTTGTGAGCTGATTAGGCCGCCGCAGTGACGGCGATCCGGCCCAACCTGGATTGCCGAAATCGATCTGGATCGCGCGCAACCGACCGCTCGTGAACTGAGCCCGCTTTCTTCGACATCGGTCTCGACCATACAGTTTTGCTCCATGGCGAGCTTGCCTTGTGGACTGCAATATATCCTAAAATGGGATAATCCGAAACTGGGATTAGTCGGTGAGCCGGTTCCCTTCTGGCCGGTTCATCTGATGCCGAAATCCCTTCGATCGCCCCGCCAACGCCGGCTGCTGGAACAGCTGATAGCAGCACGCAAGAACAAAGGCTTCACCCAGGCCAAGGTTGCCGAAGCACTTCGCCGCCCGCAGTCTTTCGTGGCCAAGTATGAGGGCGGTGAACGTCGCATGGACGTCATTGAGTTCCTCGACGTAACGGAAGTGCTCGAAATCGACCCTTGCGAGGTTCTCGCACATGTGCGTCGCTTGCGTGACCGATAGCTGGTGTGCTTGGCTTGAGCGACCAACGTCATCATTATCGCATCCCTGGATTTGCTGCCCCCCGGCGGCAGATGGTTCGGGCAAATCGATGCCAAAAACTCAAAGGCTTTGACTTGCTGACCTTGGCGCATGGAGCGCGCAAGCTGGTCGAGCGAAATGCACGCAGAATCAGGAAGAAGGCCGGCTTTACGCAGAAGCAGCTTGCCGAGATCTCGGGCTTCAGCCAGCAGTACATCAGCGGGCTGAAGAAGGGCAAAAGGAACCCCACCATCGTCACGCCCTCCTTGTCAGCTATATCGAACTGGTGCGACCTCACTGAGGGTTAAGGGCTATAGGAGATGGCGCCGACACTCCGCGGACATCTCGCCGTATCCGTCGGTAGATGATGCTGGGCACACTCGGATTAGGCGAAGAACGGCACGTGCTGCCAGTCGCGTCGCCAGCTTTGAGTGATCGCCGGGTATCGCCGGCCTCGAAGTCTTCCAGAGCCTTCATGCCGGCTCGGCGTCCGCGCCCCAGGTCGCTTCCCGCTTGGCCAAGCAGTTCGCCAGCTTGCCATCTTACCAGCACCTCGCCAATCTCGTTGCGTTATTGTCTAGGCGTTGCAACGGATCCTTCAAGGGAAATTCACGGAAACTTTGCGACCGCAAATCGCTGTCAATGGTACGCTCACCACAACTTTCGAGTTCATCGGCGGCAGAAATCTGGTGTCGTTTTATATTCCGCCGCCGAACAGCATTTGCGAAGAGCGCGAAATGACAAAGCCAGCAGGACGAGGGTTTGGTTCTTCTATTTGGCGTCGGGCTGACCAATGATGATACTCGTCGATCGCCTAAAGATAGCAGCGCATCTTGATCGCCTTCGGATCCTGGGCCTTTGCGCGCATGCCGACCTGACTGTCCGCGAACTAGCGGAGATTCTCGATCTTCGTCGGCAGCGCGTTGCGCGACACGTCCGGATGCTCGCCAGAGCCGACTTTGTTTGCGGCAACGGACAACGTCCTTGGTCCTCATATCATCTCAATGCGGGGGGCAAGGACGGAGGGTTGGTGCAATCCTTGGTCGATCTCCTGCCCCACGACGATGGGTATCATAGGCGGGACCTGGAACGGCTCGAGGCGGTTCAAGACGCGTGGTCGAACGGAACTGCTGCTTGATCGTGAAAAGATCTGCCCAGATGGGAGCGCGAAACTACCATGAAGAACTCCGCTGACGCAGCAATCGCAGAGCCCGGCACATACGGATGGTCTTCCTTGGTCCACGTCGATTGCCACGTTCACGAACTCTGCTTCTACGACAGAGGCGGCAGGAGCACGAGATCGTCGATGAGCTTGAGACCCTCGCCATCGAGCGCCTGAAAGCGCTATTTGGCAGTGAGCACGCCAACGTCCAATCTTATTCCGGCTCGCCGGCCAATCAGGCTGTCTATCGTGCGCTTTTGAGCCCCCGTGACAAAGTCATGGGCTTGCGCTTACCCGAAGGCGGCCATCTGACTCATGGTTGGTCCGTCAACTTTTCCGGCACTGATTATCAACGCGTCCCATATGGGCTGCACGAAAAGACGCAGCAAATTGACTATGACCGCTTGCGCGAGACAGCCAGGCGGGAACGGCCGAAACTCATTTGGGTCGGCGGAACTGCCTATCCGCGTATTTTTGACTTCGCGGCAATGGCCGAAATTGCTTCGGAAGCGAAGTCCTATCTCGTAGCCGATATTGCGCACATCAGCGGCCTGATTGTCGCTGGAGCGCATCCGAATCCCGTGGCTCATTGCGACGTCGTCACCAGCACATCTCACAAGTCGATCCGCGGCCCCCGTGGAGGCTTTATTTTGTCAAAGAATGAAGATCGCTATCAGGCGCTCTATCATCCCACGAGCAAACACAATCTCGCCAGACGGATTGATCGCGCGGTGTTTCCTCAACTGCAAGGTGGGCCGCACATGAATACCATCGCCGCGCTAGCTGTCGCTTTACAGGAAGCCGCGTCCACGTCTTTCCGCATCTACGGTCATCAGATCGTCAGGAATGCAAAGGCTCTGGCCGAGGCGCTTCTGGATCGCGGTTACGACCTGGTCACCGGCGGGACTGACAATCACATGCTGATCCTTGATCTGCGGGACCGAACGACGCGCTCGGCGAAATCTATGCGCATGACATCCATGCCCAGGGCGTTGCCTTCGACACCAGGCCGCTCGAAGGTCAGCCGCCGACGGCGCGCTCGATGATCTTCGTCACCCCCGACGGCGAGCGTTCGATGAACACCTATCTCGGCGCCTGCGTCGAACTCGGCCCGGAAGACGTCGAGGCCGATAAGGCATCCGGCGCCAAGGTCACCTATTTCGAGGGCTATCTGTGGGATCCGCCGCGCGCCAAGGAGGCGATCCGGCAGACAGCCAGGCTGGCGCATGCAGCCGGACGTGAAGTGTCGATGACGTTGTCGGATTCGTTTTGCGTCGACCGCTACCGCGACGAATTCCTCGACCTGATGCGTTCCGGCACCGTCGATATCGTCTTTGCCAACAGCCACGAGATCAAGTCGCTCTACCAGACAAAATCCTTCGACGAGGCGCTGCAGGCTATCCGCAAGGACTGCAAAATCGCGCCGTCACCCGCTCGGAAAAAGGCTCGGTGATCGTGCGCGGCGACGAGACCGTGGTGATCAAGGCGACCGCCATCAAGGAGCTGGTCGACACGACAGGCGCCGGCGATCTCTACGCTGCCGGTTTCCTGCATGGCTACACGCAAGGCCGCGACCTCAAGACCTGCGGCGATCTTGGCTCACTGGCGGCCGGATTGGTGATCCAGCAGATCGGCCCAAGGCCACGGCAGAATTTGCGCCGCGAAGCAGAGCAGGCGGGGTTGCTATAGCAATATCCTATGAGGAGGTTCTAGTTGCACTTCCTGACCGATAGCCCACAGAAAGGCCTCTATTTCTCTAGCGATCGCGGTGATCGGGATGGCCTTGGGCATCCCCGCGAGGATCATTTTTCGATAGCGAGAGCAGAGGCGGAGCTGACCTTTCCACGCTATCTCGCAAACGCTTCTCGGTAGGCCTTCCAACTGCGCTTACTTGGGTCGACTTACCCGCGCAGGGAAGCGGTAAGCCCATGCGCCTTCGATCAGCATGCGCCGGGCCCGAGAGTTCCCGGCCTTAGTGATCCCACCACGTTTGACATGTTCACCTGTCGAGCTCTCTGACGGAACGAGGCCAAGAAAGGCCATCAGCTAGAGGGGGTTTTCGAAGCGGCGGATGTCGCCAATTTCGGCAACAAAGACGACGGCGGCAATCAACGACATGCCTGGTAACGCCTGATAGGCTTCGACAACAGGAGCCATCTACGAGATCAGATCGGTCAGACGCTTTAAGCGCACCTCCGCATCCTCGATCGCCTGGCAGTATTCCTTGAGCACGATGAAGTGCGCCGGATGCTCGAACTTCAGAGTCGATATCCACCGCGTATGCGCCAGCGACCAGGATCAGCGGCCCGAATAGATGCGGCCATGTCGAAGTAGGAACGACTGAAGCTGATGACGCGCCCGCTTTTGAGCCTCCTGGGCTACTTCACGGGCCCGCACGAGATCGCGCATCGCCTCGTGCCCGCGGTCCGGCACCCAAACCGCTGTCAGCTCACCCGCACGGTCGTGGCGCCGGCCTTCAGCAACCGCAGGGTGAAGCTGCTCGCGCAGCAGGTCGAGGCGATCGCCGCGCAGTTGTTCGAGACGCTTGCCGCCCAGCCCCAGCCCGCCGACCTGCGGCGCCACCTCTCCTTTCCGCTTCCGGCCATGGTCATCAGCGCGCTGATTGGCGTGCTCTATGAGGATCACGCCCTTTTTCGCCGGGTTGTCCGATGAGGTGATGACGCACCAGCATGAAAGCGGTCCGCGCAGCGCGTCTCGCCTGGCCTGGGAAGAACTGCGCGCCTACATTCGCGGCAAGATGTGGGACAAGCGCCAGGATCCGGGCGACAACCTGCTGACGGATCTCCTCGCGGCGGTCGACCAAGGCAAGGCGACCGAGGAAGAGGCGATCGGCCTGGCGGCGGGCATGCTGGTGGCGGGGCACGAAAGCACCGTCGCGCAGGCAAACTCACCATCCTCGATGACTTCGGAACCCACTCCCTTACCGACCCACAGCGCTTGATGCTCCAGGGCGACAGCATGCGAAAGCAAAAGGCCGCGCCCCTCTTGACCGGCACCGAAAACGGCGAAATCAATCATCCATGAACGCAACAAGGCACCCGAGGACCGTCGCCGCCAAACTGTCCCGACATTAGCGAAACCACCACTGTCCGGGAATTAGCGGAACCCCTGTCCGGCTTTTGCGAAATGCGCAGCTGAGCTGGGAACACATCAATCTGACCGGCATCTACACCTGGGATGCAGAGCATCAAATGCCTGAAGGGTTCCGGTCGCTCAGACTTCCGACCTCAATCCATCAACGGCATAGAGTTCACGATCCGTTCTCTCTCAGCGCAAGATTTGAATACTCTTGTCCTGGCCCCAATCGGTCATATCCTCTGTGCAGAGGTAATAGTGGGCCGACCAGCGAAAGCACGACCGGCGCCGGTTGACCCGGTCAATGGAAAAGCGTATGCAATAATGAAACGCCATTCCAGATGATATGCCATGTCAAACACAGTGTCTCCAACCTCGAGTGCCCTCGCACAGAGTCTCGTCGCTGCCCACCAAGGTGGTCAGCGCGTCGGAGCCGACTTATCCACACTTGAGGCTCTGAGCCGCGCTCAAGCTCTAAGTATCCAACTTGAGGTCGTCAGCAGACTTTCAGTTCCCATCGCGGGTTGGAAGGTGGCTGCCTTGCCCGATGGAGACCTAATATCTGCCCCAATCGTCACGAGCCGCCTTCTTCATAGTCCGGCGTCCATTTCTCAAACAACTTACGGACTCGGTGGTGTCGAATGCGAAATTGCATTTCGTTTCGCGAGAGAGCCAGTTCCGGGCAAAGGTGGCCTTGCGAGAGAGCAAATTATCGAGGCAATCGACGGGGCCTGCGCAGCAATCGAGATCGTAGACAGCCGCTGGACGACAGCTTTCTCGACTCCTCGCAACGCAATGATCGCCGACTTGCTCTCGAACGGCGCGCTGGTCGTTGGTGAGATGAACAAAAACTGGAGGCCCGTGGCATTTAACACCCTTCAGGCTCGCCTCGGCATTAACGGAACCACCGTCTGCCAAAGCTCGGGTGGGCACCCAAACGGAGACCTTATTGGCCTCCTCACCATGTTCGCAAACGATCTTCGTGAAAGAGGGCTCGTCTTGAGGCCCGGCGAGATTGTGACGACGGGAAGCTACACAGGCTTTCACACAGCAAGATCCGGTGATGAGATAGCGGCCGAGTTTGACGGGTTCTCGCCAGTCTCGGTGGCATTTCAACAGCTTTGAGAATTGAGGAGAGATTAATGCTCTGCGGCAAAGGCGTGGTTGCCATCTGGAACGGAATATCCGAGGACGGGCGCCAGGACTTCTATCAGTGGCACATACACGAGCACATGCCGGAGCGAACCGGCATCTCTGGGTTTTTAAGGGGGCGACGCTATCGGGCGACTGATATGGACACCCATCCTGAGTTCTTTACGCTCTACGAAGTTGAGCAATTCGAGGTCATAAAAGGCGAGGAATATGCCAAGCGCCTCAATGCCCCGACGCCTTGGACAAAACGCGCAGCATCGCATTTTCTCAATACGTCTCGCGGTTTGGCGCGGGTCTTGTCGTCGGAGGGTCCTGGACCGGGCGGCGTCCTTGCGACAGTGCGCTTCCATCCTGCGACAATCAACGACGAGCAGGTAGCCGGCGAGCTCTCACCGCTTGCATCTCAGCTTATGCAGGCACCACTCATAACCGGTGCGCATTTATGCAAATCTGATGAAGAAGCTACGGAGGTGCGCACTGCCGAGAGTGAGGGGCGGACGGACTTTGATGCGCCGCCCAATTGGTTCATGCTTTTGGAAGCTTGCACCGTGGAGTCTCTGGAAGCACCGGTGCAGGCTGTCCTCCAACATCCAATGGTACGGCAGGCGCAGGTCGGCCGTTATTCGCTCGAGTATACCCGTTTGAAGACCGATTCGGCGGCCGGGTAGTTTAAGGGAAAGTCATGAAACTATTGCGATTTGGAGCACCCGGGTCTGAGAGGCCGGGGTTGCTGGACAATGATGGAACTATCCGTGACCTCGGTGGTGTGATTTCGGATATTGGCGCAAAAACGCTCTCAAGCACCGGCCTGGAGATGCTGCGTTCAGTAGATGCGTCGTCATTGCCCACTATTGACAGCAATGTTCGTTTAGGACCTCCGGTGGCCGATGTTCGACATTTCATCGCTGTCGGCCTGAACTACACCGATCATGCAATCGAAACCAATACTCCGATCCCTGAGGAGCCAGTTGTCTTTTCAAAGGCGCCGTCGTGCATTGTTGGACCGAACGATGACGTCCTTATGCCACCAAAATCCCGCATGTTGGACTGGGAAGCTGAAGTCGCCGTTGTCATTGGAGAGAGTGCTTTTGAGCTGGCAGAAGAGGATGCGTTGTCGGTTGTGGCGGGCTATCTTGTCTGTCATGACGTTTCGGAGCGCGAATTTCAGATCCATCGTTCAGGACAGTGGATCAAAGGGAAATCCTCGCCGAGCTTTGGCCCCCTTGGGCCCTGGCTTGTGACCGCAGATGAGGTTCCCGACCCTCAAAGCCTGGATCTCTGGCTTACGGTTAATGGGGACATGAGGCAGTCAGGATCGACCGCCAAAATGATCTTTCCATTCAAATATCTGATCTCATACATCTCGCAGTTCATGGCGCTTGAGCCGGGGGACGTCATTACCACCGGTACGCCTCATGGTGTCGGACTCGGAATGAAACCCCCGGTATTTCTACAGCCGGGCGATGTGGTGGAGTTGGGGGCCAGTAGGCTCGGTCGGCAAAGGCAAACCGTCGTCCTCCGTGGGTAGCCTTCGGACCTGATACCCTCGACGGGAACCGGTGCCGCGACGCGCTTGGCGCCAAGGATTATGAGCGACTCAAGATCCGGCACAGCCCTTGCGGTACCGAAAAGGAGTCGAAGCACTTTCACTATGAGACTTGCCGCGAAGGAGATGCTCCCTTGATAAAAGTTGCATTGATCGATACGGCCCATTGGCACGTCCCGCTCTACCTGGACGCCCTGCTCAAAGCCGACGTCGAATTTGTAGGCATGTCCGACCCCACAGGAACGAACGGACCCGCCCTCGCTCAAAAATTAAAGACGAAGTGCTTTGCAAGTTGCAAGGAGCTTATCGCGCAGGTGAGGCCCGATCTGGCATTTGTGTTTGGCCGGCACATCGACATGCCTAGTTCAGCTAATCTGTTGTTGGATCACGACATTCCCTTCGCGATCGAAAAGCCGTGTGGGATAAGATCTGTTGATGTTCGACAGCTGGCCGAGAAGGCGGCCCGGAAGCAGGCATTTGTAGCGGTTCCTTTTATCTTCCGCTTGAGTGACACGATGAGGGTCATTCGCAGTGGAGGACCGATTAAAATCGACCACGCCAGCTTTCGGTTCATTGCTGGACCGCCAAGCCGTTATGTGCAGGCGGGCAATCTTTGGATGCTGCAGCGCGACATCGCCGGCGGCGGGCCACTAATCAACGTTGGTGTTCATATGGTCGACCTTTTCCGCTCCTTAAGTGAAAGCGGGATCGTCGCTGTATCGGCCTTTGCCACATCACACATCAACGAGTTGTCAATTGAAGATTTCATTGCCGTCACGCTTCAAAGCGACTCCGGGGCTGTCGGCACAATCGAATGTGGATACACATTCCCCAGCGTCCCCGGCATGCAACGTGATTTTTCGTTCTCTGTTCGGGCCAGCGACCGGCTCTTGCGGTCCGTTGATAAGGGCATCGAAGTCATCAAAGACGTTAGAGCCGGTATCGAGCATGAGTTTGTGGCTGCCGATTTCGAACTCGAGCCCTGTTACTCCAAATTCGTCGAACATGTGCTTGATGCTGTGAAGGCAGGCAGCCCCGCAATAGCAAATTTCCAGGACGCGGCTGGCGTGCTGGAGCTTGTCGAAGCCGCCTACACGTCAGCGGCTGAGGGGGGGCGAACAATCCGCCTCTCGACCTAAACTCTTGGTATCCGGCCCCCGTTTCGAATGAGAACCAATCAAGGAGAGCTGATATGAGCAGCGTGTTCCACCGAATTCCTAAGCGGCATCTTCCTGTCGCCGTCAAGGGTGACGGCATGTACATATTCGACCGAGATGGCAAGCGATACATCGACGGCTACGCCGGCGGCGCTTGCGTCTCATGCCTCGGCCATAGTCAACAAGAGGTAATTGACGCCATTAGGCATCAAGTCGGTGAAATGGCTTTCTTCCACGCCGGGATGTTTACCTCGGAACCGCTCGAGGAACTTGCATCCATTTTGACGACTGATGCTCCGGAGGGCCTAACTCGTGTTTTTTTCACGAACAGTGGGTCAGAAGCGGTGGAAACAGCCATCATGATGGCTCGGCAATATTTTGTGGAGGTCGGCGATCCTAGGCGGAAAAAAGTAATTGGACGCCGGAGCAGTTACCACGGAGCCGGCTTAACGGGGCTAAGCGTTGGATACCAGGTGGCACGCCGAACACCATTTGAAGACATATCCCCAAGCGTCTTTCACATTTCGCCTTGCTATGAGTACCGAGGCCGATTGGAAGGCGAGACGCCGGAACAATACGGTCTGCGCACAGCCAATGAATTGGAGCAGGCAATTCTTGGGCTCGGGCCCGAAAGCGTAATGGCTTTCGTCGCAGAAACTGTGACCGGCACCACGAGCGGTGCGACTCCGCCTGTTCCAGGTTACTTCAAGCGTATTCGTGATATCTGTGACAAATATGGCGTCCTACTCATCTTGGATGAGGTTTTCTGTGGCTTGGGCCGAACAGGTACTCTCCATGCATGCGAGCAGGATGGCGTGGCTCCGGACTTTCTGACCTTTGCAAAAGGCATCGCAGCTGGCTACCAGCCGATTGGCGCGACCATGGTGAACCAGAAGATTTACGACGCCATTGTAGGCGGCTCAGGAACTTTTAAGGGCGGATATACCTATTCCGGGCATGCCACGGCATGTGCGGCTGCGGTAGCAGTGCAAAAGATCCTGCGCGCTCCTGGTTTTCTTGACCACGTAAAGGCAACAGGAAATGTGCTAGCCGCTCAGCTTAAAGACCGGTTTGCTCAACATCCGCATGTCGGCGACATACGAGGTCGAGGTATGCTCATGACGTTGGAACTCGTCGAAAATAGGGAAACGAAGGCTCCGTTCCCGGCGGCGCTAGGCTTAAGCTCGAAGATCTATCAAAGCGCACAAGCTAAGGGTCTGATCACACATGCGCAGAGTGGAACCGTTGACGGCCATGTTGGGGACCACGTCGTAATCTGCCCACCTCTGATCGCGGCCCAGGAGAATATCGAGACAATCACGAGTTTGCTAAGCGAGGCTATAGCGATCGCGTTGGAAGATGTACGCGCAAAGGCGGCGTAGACGCTAGCAGGCTGCTGAAGAAGTGGTCGTTTTCGGCCGCGCCGAGTTGATCGAACGACTTGATTGTGGTTCTGGCGTTTTCGCGGCCTGTGTTTTGGCGTGCAAAATCTGACCCCCCTATGGAGTGCGCCCCTGAGGGTGGACACATCGGGATATGTGGATTGACCAGCCTTCCGGGTTTTCGGAGAGAGAACCCATGGCAAAGCACCGCAGTCACAGCATCGAGTTCAAACGCCAGGTCGCGCAGGAGTTCAGTAAGCGATGCGCCAAGGCACCTTGCAATAGGCCGATGAACATGGAGCTTTCGCACCATGACATTGGAACATGCAAGGGGCGATTTGGTCGCCGAGTTAAGCGGCATCGCGCCGGCCGAAGATCGTG
>NZ_JACDTY010000034.1 GCF_013520985.1 Mesorhizobium neociceri
CCCCACCCACCCTTTCTTAAGGTGTTTCGGGTACACCCGAAGCCTTGAAAAGAGGCGGAAAACGGAGAGACATCGGGGTGCGCTTTTCCGCGGCGACGACGGCCGAGCGGTTCTTGCCGCAGCGCTTGGCGCTGCGCATGGGGCCCCTGCTTGACCGCATCGATGCGGTGCTGTTCACCGCCGACGAGCGCGGCGAGGCCGGGCGCATGTCGCTGATCGCCTTTGCCATCCGCATCGTCAGCGCGGCCATCGCTTTCATCAGCCAGGTGCTGATGGCGCGCTGGATGGGCTCGTTCGAATACGGCATTTTCGTCCTCGTCTGGGTGACGATGGTCATCGTCGGCAACCTCGCCTGCCTCGGCTTCCACACCTCGGTCATCCGCTTCATCCCCGAATACCGCGAACGCAACATGCTGGCCGAACTCCGCGGCATCGTCGTCGCCAGCCGCCTGTTCGTGCTGATTGCCTCAACCGCGATCGCCGGACTTGGCGCGCTGGGCGTCTGGCTGTGCGCGGACTGGATCGAGAGCTACTATGTCATCCCCTTCATCCTTGGCCTGTTCTGTCTGCCGATGATTGCCATGGGCGACCTGCTGCAAGGCCAGTCGCGGGCCAATTCCTGGGCGCTGTTTGCGCTGTCGCCGACCTATCTGGTGCGGCCGGTGCTGATCCTGGCGCTGATGGCGCTGATGCTGGCGATGGGTTACGCGCCCGACGCCCGGACCGCGATCTTCGCCTCGATCGCCGCCACCTACGCCACCACGCTCGCCCAGCTCATCGGGGTCACCTCGCGTATGGGCAAGAATATCCCGGCCGGGCCGATGAAGGTGCATTTCGGCGAGTGGTTCATCGTTTCGCTGCCGATCTTCCTGGTCGAAAGCTTCTTCTTCCTGCTCACCAATGCCGATGTGCTGATGGTCGGCGCCTATCTCCAGCCCAACGACGTCGCCGTCTATTTCGCCACTGTCAAGACGCTGGCGCTGGTGCATTTCGTCTATTTCTCGGTCAAGGCCGGTGTTGCCCAGCGCTATGCGCAGTTCACCCATGGCGAACCGGAAAAGCTCGCCGCCTTTGCCCGCGAGACCGTGTCGTGGACGTTCTGGCCGTCGCTGCTGATGGCGCTGCTGGTGCTGGCGCTGGGCGAGCCGATGCTGGTGCTGTTCGGCCCCGAATTCACCGCCGGCTATCCGCTGCTGTTCCTGCTGGTGTTCGGCGTCGTGGCGCGCGCCGCCGTCGGCCCTTGCGAAAGCCTTTTGACGATGAGCGGCAACCAGAACATCTGCGCCGCCGTCTATGCCATGACGCTGGCCTTCAACATCGGCCTCAACATCGTGCTGATCCCGCTCTTCGGCCTGTGGGGCGCTGCGATCGCCACCAGCCTTGCCATGGTCTTCGAGGCGAGCGCTCTGTCCTTCACCGTGTGGCGCAAGCTTGGTATCGTCATGCTGATCTTCGTTCCCGCAGCCAAGGGAGCCGCCTGATGGCCGCCATCCCACTGATCGAGGAAACCAGCGGCGGTCCGGCCGGCGCCATGGTGTCGGGCCTTGCCGGTCTGGCGCGCGACACCGATCCGGCGCATCTCGAGGTCCTCGCCAACAACCGGCCGTTGCGCAAGCTGGCGATCTATCCGGCCTCGGCCGGTTTCGACCTGGTCGAGGAACTCGACTATCTCTGCGTCCGCACGATCGAGCCCAACGTCTTCTTCAACCCGCGCTTCCTGGCGCCGGCCATGCCCCGGCTGGAGGATCGCGAGGTCAAGCTGGCGGTGATCCGCGACGGCGACGAGTATCGCAACCGGCTGCGCCTGCTGGTGCCGTTCTCGGTCGAGCGGCCGGCCGTGCCGCTCGGCGTTCCGGTGATGCGTGCCTGGTCGAGCCCGTTCGGCCCGATCGGCACGCCGCTGGTCGACCGCGACGATCCCATCGGCGTCATCGAGGATTTTTTCGGTATGCTGTCGCGGCCGCATCTGAAGTTGCCGAAGGTCTTCGTGCTGCCCGACATGAGGCTCGACGGCCCGGTGGCCAGCGTGCTTGCCACCGTTGCCGAGACGCGCGGCCTGACAATGGTTACCACCGGCAAGGCGGACCGGCCGGTGCTCGAAAGTGCGCTCGACGGCGAGGCCTATCTGAAGGCATCGCTGCGCGCGCACCACTATCGCGAATTCCGCCGCCTGAAGCGGCGCCTGGGCGATCTCGGCCGGCTGGAACATGTCATGGCGCGCGGTCCCGACGAGATCCGCCACGCCATCGAAAATTTTCTGACGCTGGAAGCCGCCGGCTGGAAGGGCCGCGAGCGCACGGCCATGGCCATCGACCGCTACCGCGCCGCCTTCGCCCGCGAGGCCGTGCACCGGCTGGCCGAACACGATATGTGCCGCATCCATTCGCTGACGCTGGACGGCCGCACCATCGCCTGCCTGGTTGTCTTCGTCGAGGCCGGCGTCGCCTATACCTGGAAGACCGCCTATGACGAGACGCTGGCGACCTATTCGCCGGGCACGCTGTTGATGATCGAGGTGACCAACCAGCATCTCGATGACCCGAACGTCATGATGACCGATTCCTGCGCCGTGCCCGACCATCCGGTAATGAGCCGGCTGTGGAGCGAGCGCAAACCGATGGGCTCGCTGGTGATCGGGCTGACGCCGGATGCCGACCGCCTCGCCCGCCAGGCCGCCTCGCAGTTGCACCTCTACCGCGAGACCCGCAACATGGCCCGCCTCTTGCGCAACCGCATGAAGAGTTTGCTGGGGCGGCGCTGAGCCAGCCAAGGCGCAATGCCGGGAGAACTGCATACTTCCGCTGCAGGACTTGGACAATAGATGGAGGCAACCGGAACTTTACTTCGTATAGCCAAAAAATGAGCGAAAATATCAGCCCCTTGTGCGTAAAAATCGATATTTCTTGCATAAATTTTCAGTGAATACCACCAAAAACTTGCTCGCAATCTTGTTGCTGATCCGCAATACTTCAGTGATTCGGTAGCGATGAGAGGAAGATGTCGCTCAATCATGAGGCCAACAGCGCCCGGCACATCAGTGCAGAGGACGGCGCCGTTGTCCGAAAAAGCGACGCTGACCCGTTCGAAGAACTGATCCGAAGCATTCGAGCCAGCACGCATCAGCCTTCGCCTCTCCCCGAAGACAAGCCGGCGACCAGATTGCCCCAGCAGGATATGCCGGCTGCTTCCCCTGGCTCGGTCCAGACAGTCTCGACTCAGACCAGGCGCGTGTCCTCCTCCTTGCCCAACCATCAGTCGCCCAACCATCAGTCGATTGAGCGTACCGGCGACGACCTGGCGGCCCATTTGAAAAGCGTTGCGGAAGGGCTGGAATCGTCGCGTCGTGCATGGTCCCACGTGCAGGACCATTTTTCCAGGCTCGATGCGCAAAAGCGCCATGCCGATGCTCTCGATACCGAAAAGTGGGAATTGCAGGAGGAGGTGGCCAGGCTCGAACATTTGCACGATCAGGCGTCGAAAGAGCTGGAGCGAAAATCACGCGAGCTATCGAGCGCGAGCGCAACCATTGGCGACCTGCAGGTTGGACTGAGCAGGACCCGGCAGGCCATGGCGGAGGCCGACAGGCAAACCAGTCAGCGCGAAGCGCGGTTCCTCAAGGCGAATGCCGAGGTCGAGCGTCTGGAACGGACCCTGGCGCAGATATCGGAGCAGCTTCACGACGAGATCATGGCCAGGCAAGCCGCCGAGCAGGCGCGCGAGGAAGTCGCGTCGCGGCTCGCCAGCCTGGAACAGGCCGCCATGCGGCTTCATTCCAAGGCCGCCGACTATCAGCTCCTGAACGAGCAACTGACCGGCAAACTGTCACGGCAGCAGGCGGCGCAGCAGGACCTGCACGCGCGGCTGTCCACGGCCGAACGTGAGCGCAGCGCCCTCTACGATAGCGCCACCGCCGCGCAGGAGCGGGCCGCGGAGTTCGAGGCAGAGTTGCGCGCGCTCCAGCGTCGCGCCACCGCTCTGTCTGTCGATCAAGCCGTGTTCCGCGCACCACCGAACCATTTCGGGGAACGTGGCGGGGAAGCAGCCGAGCATAGGCGCCTGAAAGCAGAGAGCGCGAAGTTACGCGAGGAGCGCGACGCGGCGCGCAAGGAGTGTGCCGCGCTGAAGGTCCAACTCGCCGATCTTCACTTACGCGGCATGACCGACGAGCTCGCGCACGCCCGTTGCCGCGATGAGAACCGCGAGCTTCGCCACCGGCTGGAAACGCTGACGCGCCAGGACCGGCCCGGCGGACTGTCAGCGGATGAGAGCGCCGATCTCGAACGGGCATTCGACGGACTGGACCTGTTGGGAACCGGCGAGCTTAGCGCGGCCAATGACGGCGATCCCGCAGTAACGCGCAAGGCGTCTTGACCGCATTGCCCGCCCGGTCTCACGCCGGCAGCGCGACCAGCGCGTCGATCTCGACCAGCCATTCGGGAAGCCCCAGGCATTCGACACCGAGATAGGTGCTGGCGCACAGTGGCCAGCGATCGCCGAAGACCGCCTTGCCGGCATCGAATATCTCGAGGACCCGACGCTGCGGCTGACCATCGACGAATGGGGCGCGCGCGTCGAATGCGCAATTCCATGCGGGCGGCCGCGTAACCGTGTGGGAGCCTGACGAAAAGGCGCTGGATCAACTGCAAAACCCAAGCTATGGGTCCCCGACGGCAATTTCAGCCGGCCTTCACGACAAGCCATCCAGATGATCAGAACCTTTTTGCGTCACGCCGGTCCCTGTGCGGCCTTCCTGCTGCTTGCGCTGCTGCCTGTCCGGGCCTCGGCCGATAGCTGCCCCGAGGATTGCAGCGAGCCCACGCCTCCCATCAACATCTACAGCCACACCGGCGCCGGCCATCTTGGCCCGGCCACGCTGGGTGCATTGCCGCGCGTCTATGTGCCGAACCGCTCCTCCAACAGCGTCACGGTGATCGACACCATGACGCTCAAGGAAGTCGACAGGTTCTCCGTCGGCAGCAAACCGCAGCACGTGGTGCCGTCGTGGGACCTGAAGACGCTGTGGGTCGCCAACAATGGCACCGGCAAGAACGGCAGCCTGACGCCGGTCGACCCGATGACCGGCAGGCCCGGCCAGCAGATTGCCGTGGACGATCCCTACAATTTGTATTTCATGCCGGATGGCAGCGCGGCCATCGTCGTCGACGAAGCCCTGGAGCGGCTCGATTTCCGCGACCCTCAAACCATGGCGCTGAAGTCGAGCCTGCCGACGCCCAACTGCCCCGGCATCAACCACGCCGATTTCTCGGCCGACGGCGCCTATGCGATCTTCACCTGCGAATACGGCAATGGCGGAGTGACCAAGATCGACCTGAAGAACCAGAAGGTGCTTGGCCATCTCGACTTCTCGAAAATGGGCATGCCGCAGGACATCCGGCTCTCGCCCGACGGCAAGGTCTTCTACGTCGCCGACATGATGAATGACGGTGTCTTCCTGGTCGATGGCGACAGTTTCAAGGAGATCGGCTTTATCCCGACCGGCATCGGCGCCCATGGCTTCGTCGTCAGCCGCGACGGCAAGCGGCTCTATGTCTCGAATCGCGGCTCGCACAAGATGGAGCAGGGCAAGGCAAAAGGTCCGGGCAGCGTGACGGTGATCGACTTCGCCTCTCGCGCGGTCGTCGCGCAATGGCCGATCCCCGGCGGCGGCAGCCCCGACATGGGCAATGTCAGCGCCGACGGCAAACAACTATGGCTGTCCGGCCGCTTCGACAGTGCCGCCTACATGATCGACACGACATCCGGCGTCGTCACCAAATTCCGGGTTGGAGCAGAGCCGCACGGCTTGACGGTCTGGCCGCAGCCAGGGCGCTATTCGCAGGGCCATACGGGGAATATGCGGTAGCGTCGCGCTCGGCGGCTCTGAAACGAGCCGTCAACGGTCCTCCTTCGTCTAACGAGCTTCGAATGGCCCGCCACCCGAAGCTCGAAGAGCGAAGGGTGGTGCCCCCTATAGCCGGGATCGAACCAGCACTCCTTGCGGAACTCGATTTTGAGTGAAGTATGGGCTGACTAACAAATTGATATAAAAGATATTTTTTAGGACTCAACGTTTTGTGTAAGGCCTGTGTAAGAGAGAATCGAGTGAGGCCTGACTCGAATACCTCTGTTCGCTCAGCGGGTTCGTGTCCAGCCCACGTCCCGATGATTTGAGAACGAGAGGAGTACGCTTCCCGCTTAGTCAAGGGAGAACTATACTGCAGCGGAATCACACAGGCGGTAAGAACTCTCATGCCAAAGGACGCGTTCGGAACGAGCGATTTGAGCAAGCTGCTTTTCTCTCACGAAGACGAGATGAGAAAGGCATTGCAGGCTTTTGAATCCCCTCTCAACTCCGTCATGCAGACAGGCAAGTTGAACGTTGATCCCCTTGGGCTGAACCTTACGGGTCCGACCATCGACTTTTTAGCAGGGTCGCGAGGACTTTCGGAACTCGCCTCCGGCTTGGGTTCGGCACGTAGCCTTGCAGTCGAGATGGCGAGCAAAGGCTTCGCCCACCGGTCTATTTTGGATCAGGTGGCCGGAGGAGGTATATTTTCGCCGCTCGCGACCGGCGGGGTAACTGCCGCTGCGATGGGCCTACCAAGCCTGGACATCTACGGGCTGGCTCAGCGATCGGCCATGGGTTTCATGGATCAATTTCGTATCCCCGAAATCGAAGAGGTGTCGCGTCTTTTACGAGGCGTAGTGAATCCGATCGAGCGTCAATACGGACTTGGAGGTGCGGAACTCACACGATCGCTCAGCGCGATGAATCAGCCGTGGCTCAACGTCCACGACACATTGGCGTCCGTAACCGGCATCGCCAAACTGCATGGCATTGGACATCTCATTGCAAGTGAACCTCCCTTCGCTGCAAATCTTGCGAAAGTGCTGCGAGCGGACTTTGGCGATTGGCGTGACCCGATCACCTGGCCAAGTGGTTTAGGCAGCGATCTAGGTGTGCGGGCCGGTTTCTATGTCGATCGAGGGTTCAACCCGCTTCTGACGGAGTTCCCCGATTCTGCCTTTGAAGAAGGGCTGGAATCTTCCGGCTTACAGGAGGACGTACCGGTATTGGTGGCTGCTTACGGCGAGCCAGTACCGCGTTCCGCGAATGACGAAGAGGAGCAATCGTTCGCTCGAAACAACGCGGTGCATGATTGGCTCCAGCGTTTCGAGACGCAAATCCGCCAGTTCATCGACGTGGCAATGACAGCAGCGTTCGGAAACGACTGGCCTCGCCACCGATTGCCGAACGGGCTCTACGAAGAATGGACGAGCAAGAAAGCCAAAGATGCGACCGGGCTCTCCTGGCCGTTGATCTCATATGCCGATTTCACTGACTATGAACGCATCATCTGCAAGCAGGATAACTGGAAGGCTATTTTTGCCCACCATTTCAAACGCCCCGAACTTGTCAGGGAATCTCTCCAACGGATTTATCCATCAAGGCTAGCCGCGATGCACGCTCGCCCACTGATGCCGGAAGACGAATTGTTTGTGTTCGTGGAGATCAAGCGTTTGGTGCGACTGATGCTAACAATCACCTTCCGATAGAAGGGCATCTCTTTCCGATCCTGCCGGAGCTGTGAGCTGGGTGTTCAGCCTTTGGCTGCTGAACCCCTGCTCGCCGGCGAGACCGGGGTTGGGAGAGACAAACGAAATCGTCTTGCGGGTTCGGTTCACGCAAGGGCGAACTCCCGTCGGCCGATCAGGCCGCCCCAACGGAGCCCGTCAGCGAAGCGAACTGGCGTGAGATCGGAAAAATGGTGCCCCTAGCCGGAATCGAACCAGCACTCCTTGCGGAACTCGATTTTGAGAGGCCGGATATGCCTTATCCTAACTCTATCCGGCGGTATCCAATTGTACGGTAACCGATTGTAGACACTAGCTTTTTCGGCTCGTCCAATCATCCATACCTAACCGGATACACGCCACGGTTTGATTTCTGGCTGCACCTATTCTGCACCTGAAATCGACCTCAACGGAGGTTAGGAATGCCCAAAATCAAGCTCACCAAGACGGTCGTCGATGCAGCGACGGCCGATCGGGAACCCTACGAACTTCGCGACACAGTCATACCTGGGTTCCTGCTAAAGGTCACCCCGACGGGGCGCAAGGTATTCATGGTGGCCTACGTCGCCGCCAACGGCCAGCGGCGAAAGCCCGCCATCGGGCGCTTCGGCGAAATCACCGTGGAGCAGGCTAGGACGATCGCCCAAGACTGGCTCGCCGACGTCCGCAAAGGCAACGACCCAAGCGCCGAACGCAGCACCACTCGAAAGGCATCAACCGTCAAGGAACTCTTCGACCGGTTTATCGACGACTATTCGGAAAGCCGAAACAAGCCGTCGACCGTCAAATCCAACCGGGGCTACGGGAAGCTGTATATCGTGCCGCATCTCGGCCAGATGAAGGTGCCCGACGTCACGCGGGCCGACATCGCGAACCTCATGAAGAAGATGTCGAGGACCCCGACAAACGCGAACCGTGTTCTGGCTGCGGTGAGTAAGATGTTCAACATGGCCGAGGTTTGGGGAATGCGGCCCGACGGATCCAACCCGTGCCGCCACATTCCGAAGTTTCCGGAACGGGGAGAGACCCGGCTGATCACCGATACGGAGTTGAAGCGGCTCTACGCCTACCTCGACACAGCCGAGATGGAGGGACTGGAACATCCCTTCATCCTCCTCGCTATCCGGCTCCAGTTCGAATTTGCCGCGCGGATGTCGGAGATCCGGCAACTCGAATGGACTTGGGTTGATCTCGACAACCGTCGCATCGAATGGCCCGACAGCAAGACCGGCGGCATGTCCAAGCCGATGAGTGCGGAGGCGGTCCGGCTGTTCGAGACGGCCCCGCGGTTCGAGGCCTCGCCCTTCGTCTGCCCGTCAATCTTCGATCCAAACCTCCCGATGTCGAAGCACACCTACTATCACGGCTGGAAGCGCATTCTTGAGCGGGCCGGCCTGCCGCACATCGGCACGCACGGCATCCGACACCGCTCGGCAACCGACATCGCCAATTCCGGCGTGCCGGTGAAGGTCGGCATGGCGCTCACCGCGCATAAGACCGTCACCATGTTCATGCGCTACGTCCACACCGAGGATGACCCAATAAGGGCGGCCGCCGAGGCCGTGGCGCAGAGGCGTCTGACCCTGATCGGTGGTGCGCCAGCAGTCCCAGCCCCAACGCTCATTCCCGAGCCAATCGTCGCGCCCCCCACCATCGCCCCCGAGCCCGCTGAAGCGCTAACCCAGGCGGCAGATCAGAGGCCGCTTGGTCTTGTCGACGGCAAATACTCCTCACGCACCAAGCTCGGAAATTACAGGCCGTTCCGCCACCGTAGCGGCCAGAACCGGGCAGTGCCTCCCGGGACCAGGCGCGCAGACGGTGAGCAGGAGTCCTCCGATGTCCAATAAGCCGACACAGCAGCGCTGGCCGGCGCCGGACATCCTCTGTCGCGCGAAATTCGTGGATGATGCAGGATCGATCCTTTGCAAACGCTAAGCGGCTGCGGCTCCATCCTCCCATCTTGATCCAATAAGCATCTGATAAATATGACTATATTATCCATCTTGGTTGTGATTCACAGCGATCCCGCTCGACACCCCACGGTCATTGTGGATCACGACCGGTCACGCTTGGATCTAATTTCCACATGAAATCGGAAATTCGTGAGTTTCATTTTGGTCCGCCCAACCTCCGGGCAACGGATGATAGGAAATGTTGCAGTTGTCCGGCGAGGACGTCGTTCGAGACAAGACACGCGCCCTTCCCTGTCCCACAATGCAGCGCAAAGCCGATCGCCAAAACGCCAGGCTCAACTCGCCTGCGATCGGGATGACTGAAATGGGCCGGAAGCTGACGGACTGGTTTTAGGTCAAGGTGCGAAGAAGCGGGCACTCCGCCTACGACCCCATCTCGGACGTAATCCCTATCTGCAATAGCTCCGAAAGCCGACGCTCAGGTGCATCACCAAAGCGGCCGCGCTGCGTCACAAACGGACGGTGCAGGTCACCAAACTTGACGCTGGGCTGGCCAAAGCCGACACTGAGCAGAGAAAAAGAGGAGCACCTCTGTGGGAGGGCCAGACTCCGACTCAGAGATGACGATCAGCTCGCTCCGATCCGAGTTGACGGCGGCGCGCGAAGAAAATCAGGTACGCACCGCGGAGATCGCCAATCTCCTTGAGCAGCAGAATGCGACGAGTGCGATCCTTAGGGTGATCGCCGCATCGCCGACCGACATCCAACCCGTCCTGCAGGTCGTGGCGGAGAGTGCTGCGCGCTTTTGCGACACCTACGACGCCGGCATTTTCCTAGCACGAGACGGGACACTTTTCCCCAAAGCGCACTACGGCCCCATCGCCTTCGACTTCGAACCGATGCCGGTCGCACGCGATTGGGTCTGCGGTCGCGCCTTCGCCGACTGCAAGACTGTGCATGTCAACGACATAGCGGTAGCAGGTGCGGAGTTTCCTGTCAGCCAAACACTTGCCGAAAGGCTTGGCCACCGCACGATGCTCGCAACACCTCTCATGCGTGACACCGAGGCGATCGGCGCGCTCGTCATCAGGCGCATCGAGGTCAAGCCTTTCAGCGAGAAGCAGATCAAGCTGCTGAAGATCTTCGCCGACCAAGCGGTGATCGCCATCGAGAATGTCCGCCTGTTCGACGAGGTGCAGGCGCGTACACGCGACCTCGGCGAGGCGTTGGAGCAGCAGACCGCGACCGCCGATGTGCTCAAGGCAATCAGCCGGTCGGCCTTCGATCTCCAACCGGTACTGCAGACGCTGGTCGACTCGGCAATACGCCTGGCCGGGGCGGACATGGGCGCAATCACGTTGCGCGTTGGCGATACATTGCGGTTCATGGCAGGCGGCGGGCAGGCTGCTGAGCTGCATGCATACGAACGAGCCAACCCACATGTCGTGGGACGAGGGACGTTCCAGGGCCGCGCCGCGCTGGAGGGATTGACGATCCACGTGGCGGACGCGCTTGAAGACCCGGAATACGAAAGGCCGGAAGCGGCAATCATGGGCAGTTTCCGCGGAGTACTTTCTGTTCCGCTGAAGCGGGGTCAGGAGACCATCGGCGTATTCGGCATGGCGCGGCGGGCGATCGGGCTATTTTCGCCGCGTCAAGTCGAATTGGTCGAGAGCTTCGCCGACCAGGCAGTGATCGCCATCGAGAATGTGCGCCTGTTCGACGAGGTGCAGGCGCGCAACCGTGAGGTGACGGAAGCGCTGGAACAGCAGACCGCGACGGCCGAAGTGTTGAAGACGATCAGCAGTTCGGCGTTCGATCTCGATTCCGTGCTGCATACGCTTGTGAAGTCCGCGTCCGACCTCTGTCATTCCGGGATGGGCTACATCTATCTGCGCCAGGGCGACGTGTTGCAGCCGACGGTACAGATCGGATGGAGCCAAGAATTCCAGGACCACATGAACAACCTCCCGGTCACGCCGGGCCGGGGCAGCATCGCCGCCCGCGTTGCCCAGAACGGGTCCGTGGAGCAGATTGCCGACGTTCTAGACGATCCGGAATACACCAACATCGAAGGCCAGCGGCTCGGCGGCTTCCGCACCCTGCTGGGCGTTCCGCTGATGCGTGACGGCGCCGTGACCGGCGTGTTCGTCCTCGCACGCTCGTCGGTCTCGCCGTTCAGTACGCGCGAAATCGAACTGGTGCAGACATTTTCGGATCAGGCGGTCATCGCTATCGAGAACGTCCGGCTGTTCGAAGAGGTCGAAACCCGCAACCGCGACCTAGCCGAGTCGCTGGAACAGCAGATGGCCACCGGCGAGATATTGCGCGCGATCTCCAGATCCCCGACTGATGCGCAGCCAGTCTTCGATACGATCGCCCAGAGCGCTGCCAAGCTCTGCGGGGCGCAATTCTGCTTTGTCGACCGGTTCGATGGAACGCTCCTGCACTTCATGGCCCATTACGGGGTGCCGCCCGAAGCAATCGAGACGATCAATTGGAGCTTCCCAATGGCACCAGGACGTGGCAGCGCCGCAGCGCGGGCGGTGAGCAGCGGCGCCGTTGTGCAAATCCCCGACATACAGGCCGATCCGGATTATCAGGCCGATCCGGATCATAAGATGGGCGCGCTTGCCGATTTCTTGCATTCGCGAAGCACCGTCGCGGTGCCGATGCTCAAGGATGGCGTTCCGATCGGCGTGATCACGGTCGACCGGCTTGAAGCCGGCAATTTTCCCGATCGGCAGGTCGAACTGCTCAAGACCTTCGCCGACCAGGCGGTCATAGCCATCGAGAACGTCCGGCTGTTCGAAGAGGTCGAGTCGCGTGGCCGTGACCTGACCGACGCGCTAGAGAAGCAGACAGCGACCGGCGCAATATTGCAAGTGATCGCCGGGTCTCCTACGGACATTCATCCTGTGCTGGACGCCGTCGCTGAAAGTGCCGCTCGGCTCTGCGACGCCTATGACGCAACGATCTATCTGCTGCGCTCCGACAGGCTGGCTGTGGGAGCGCATCACGGACCGATTCCGATCGACGGCACTGGCTTGCCGGTCGCGCGCGACATCGTTACCGGCCGCGCCGTATTGGACCGGGTGCCGGTCCACGTTCACGACTTGACCATCGCTGGAGAGGAGTTTGCAACTGGCCGAATGATGGCTCAACGTCTTGGTTTTCGCGCGATTCTCGCCACTCCGCTGTTGCAGGAAGGAAAAGCAATCGGAGCGCTTATGATCCGGCGCATCGAGGCGCGGCCCTTTAGCGACAGCCAAATTGGCCTTCTCAAAACTTTCGCCAACCAGGCCGTCATCGCAATCGGCAATGTGCGGCTCTTCGAAGAGGTGCAGGCGCGCACCGCCGAGCTTGGCGAAGCATTACAGCAGCAGACCGCGACCGCGGATGTGCTCAAGGTCATAAGCCGCTCCGCATTCGACCTGCAGAGCGTCCTGCAGACACTTATCGATTCTGCTGTGAGGCTCTGCGGTGCGAAAACGTCTGGCATCTTTATGCGGGACGGCGACGTCTTCCGGCTTGCGGCAGGCTACGACCAAACCCCGGAGTATCGCGCGTATGAAGAGGCGAATCCGAGTCCGATCAGCCGACAATCCTGGGTCGGCCGAACAGCACTCGACAAGGCAGTCGTCCATATTCCGGATGTTACCAAGGACACCGAACATGGCCTTCCCGAAGCTCCGCGACTCGGAGGGTATTCGGCTGTGCTCTGTGTACCGCTCATGCGCGAAGGATCGGTAATTGGCGTCTTCGCAATGACGCGACCCAAACCCGGGCCCTTCACCGATAGCCAGATCGAACTTGTCCAGACCTTTGCCGATCAGGCGGTGATCGCCATCGAGAATGTGCGCCTGTTTGATGAGGTACAGGCACGCACGGCGGAACTGAGCGAGTCACTGCAGCAGCAGACCGCGACCGCGGATGTGCTGAAGGCGATCAGCCGGTCGGCGTTCGACCTGCAGACCGTGCTCGATACGCTGACGGAATCGGCAGTCCTGCTGTGTCGCGCGGACAAGGGCTGCCTCGAACGAATCATCGACGGCAGGTTCGAGTATGCCGCCATCACTGGCTTTCCTACGGGGTTCAGGGAGTATGGCGAGGCCAACCAGACCGAACCCGGGCGAGGATCGGCAGTCGGACGTGCCGCCGAGGAGCGGCGCGTTATCCAAATCAAAGACGTCACAGTGGATCCGGAATATACGCATTCCGCGATAGCTGCCGTCGGCGGTATGCGGACCGTGCTGGCTGTACCGCTGCTGCGAGAAGGCGAATTGCTCGGCATCTTTGCCATGATCCGCACCGAGGTGCGGCCCTTCAGCGAGAGGGAAATTGAACTGGTCAATACCTTCGCCGACCAGGCCGTGATCGCCATCGAGAATGTGCGCCTGTTTGAAGAGGTACAGGCACGCACGGCGGAATTGAGCGAGTCACTGCAGCAGCAAACGGCGACTGCGGATGTGCTGAAGGCGATCAGCCGTTCCACATTCGACCTGCAGCCGGTTCTCGACACGCTGGTGGATTCGGCTGCAAAGCTCTGCGATGCCAGCCAATGCGTGATTTACTTGCGGGAGGGCGACATGCTGCGTGCTGGCGCTACTGTCGGTGCCAACCCGCAAGAAGCGAGTATCATCAGGAACCAGCTTCTTGCGTTCGATCGCAAGACCATCTCGGGTCGGGTCGCACTTTCGGGTCGCGTTCAGAACAACCCGGATGTGCTGTCCGATCCTGAATACGATTTCCCGACCCTGGACGAACACGGCACGGTCCGCGCAGCGCTCGGCGTGCCATTGCTCAGGGATGGGAAGGTAGACGGAGTGTTCTTCATCGGCCGCACTGAGGCCGGCCTGTTCACGGAACGACAGAGTGAGCTCGTGCAGACCTTTGCCGACCAAGCGGTGATCGCCATCGAAAATGTCCGCTTGTTCGACGAGGTACAGGCCCGCACGGCGGAATTGAGCGAGTCGCTGCAGCAGCAGACGGCGACGGCCGACGTGCTGAAGGCGATCAGCCGCTCTACGTTCGACCTGCAGCCGGTTCTCGACACGCTGGTGGAATCAGCGGCCAAGCTGTGCGACGCGGACACGAGCGTCATCTTCAAGCGCGACGGCGATCTCTACCGGTGGTCGGCCGAGTACGGCAATTTGCCTGAAGCCGCGGTTTTCGCCAAAGCCAATCCCTTCGCCGCCAGTCGCGACAGCGTCACCGGACGGGTGGCCCTCGAAGCCCGCGCCGTCCACGTTTCGGACGTGCTCGCCGACCCGGACTACGGGGCAACGCAGCTTCAGAAGCTCGGCGGCTACCGGACCATTCTATGCGTTCCGATCTTGCGCGAAGGCGCGCCGGTCGGCGTGTTCGCGCTGACGCGGTCACAGGTGCGGGACTTCACGCCGAGGCAGATCGAGCTCGTCGAGACGT
Source organism: Mesorhizobium neociceri (assembly GCF_013520985.1). Classification (GTDB taxonomy): domain Bacteria; phylum Pseudomonadota; class Alphaproteobacteria; order Rhizobiales; family Rhizobiaceae; genus Mesorhizobium; species Mesorhizobium neociceri. The sequence continues at coordinate 14,916 of NZ_JACDTY010000034.1, forward strand.
TTGCCGACCAGTCCGGCATAGCGATCGAGAACGTTCGGCTGTTCGACGAGGTGCAGGCGCGTACCCGCGAATTGTCACGCTCGCTCGAAGATCTGAGGACCGCGCAGGACCGCCTCGTGCAAACGGAGAAGCTCGCCTCACTCGGCCAGTTGACCGCCGGTATCGCCCACGAGATCAAGAACCCGCTCAACTTCGTCAACAATTTCTCAGCGCTCTCCGGCGAACTCATCGATGATTTGAGCAGTGTGCTGGCCGGGGCGCCTTTGGAGGCATCCGTGCGCGAAGAGGTCGCCGAGCTGACAGGCATGCTCAAGAGCAATCTCGACAAGGTGGTCCAGCACGGCAAGCGGGCCGATTCCATCGTCAGGAACATGCTGCTGCATTCGCGCGCGGGTTCAGGAGAGCATCGTCCGATCGACATCAATGCCGTCGTGGAGGAGAGCCTGAACCTTGCCTATCACGGGGCGCGCGCCGAAAAGCCAGGATTCAACATCACGCTGGCGCGGAACTTCGACCCGCAGGCGGGGGATGTCGATCTCTACCCGCAGGAGATCACGCGGGTGCTTCTCAACCTCATCTCCAACGGCTTTTATGCAACGGGCAAGCGGAGCGCCGCGGCGAATGGCGCGGGCTATGAGCCGACGCTCTCCGTCACCACCAGGAGTCTCGGCGACCGTGTCGAAATCAGGATCCGCGACAACGGCACGGGCATTCCGCCGGAGGTGAAGGAGAAGATGTTCAATCCATTCTTCACGACCAAGCCAGCCGGCGAGGGCACCGGGCTCGGGCTGTCGCTCAGCCACGACATCGTCGTCAAACAGCATGCCGGCACGATCGACGTCGACAGCCAGCCAGGCGAGTTCACCGAGTTCCGGATTGTGCTGCCGCGCGCGGAGGCCTCGCTCGCAAAATCGGCAGGTGAAGCATGAGCCTCCTCATCCTGGTCGTCGACGACGAGCCCGACGTCGGGCCGTTATTTCGCCAGCAGTTCCGCCGCGACATCCGAGCCAGCCGCTTCACCATGGAGTTCGCGCAATCGGCGGTCGATGCGTTGGAGCAGATCGACCACGCCGAAGGGGTGACACTGATCCTGGTTCTGTCCGACATCAACATGCCCGGCATGAGCGGGCTCGAGCTGCTGCCGAAGATCAAGGTGCTGCGGCCCGACGTCCCGGTCATCATGATCACCGCCTATGGCGACGCCGAAACCAAGAGCAAGGCGTTGGAGAACGGTGCCGAAGCGCTGCTGACCAAGCCGATCGACTTTTCGGCGCTCAGGCAACAGATCGAAACCCGGCTGGGAATGGTGGGGTGACGGCGCGCATCCTCGTGGTCGACGACGAGCCCGATCTTGAGGTCTTGATCGTCCAGAAGTTCCGGCGTCAGATCCGCGACGGCGCGGTCATTTTCCTGTTTGCCCACGATGGTGTGGACGCCCTGTCCGTCATCGACGGCAACAGCGACATCGACATGGTGCTGTGCGACATCAACATGCCCCGTATGGACGGCCTGTCGCTGCTGGAGAAGCTGCAGCAGGCTGAGGGCCAGCAGCTTTCGACGGTCATCGTCTCCGCTTACGGTGACATGGCCAACATCCGCACTGCGATGAACCGCGGCGCCTTCGACTTCATCACTAAGCCGATCGACTTTGCCGACCTGGAGACCACGATCGCCAAGACCTTGAAGCATCGCGAGGTGCTGCACGAGGCGCATCGGCGGCAAGCGGTCGCGGAGCGCGCGCATGCATCGCTGTCGCGCTACTTCTCGCCCAATCTGGCCGAGCGGCTGGCCGGCGACGCCGACGGGTTGGCGCTAGCCGGACGGTGGCGCGAGGTCGCCTCGCTGTTCACCGACATTACCAGCTTCACAACGCTGGTGGAAACGATCGACCCTGCCACGCTAGGCGCGCTCCTCAACGACTATTTGGCCGGCATGACCGACGTCGTGTTCGCGCATGAAGGCACCGTCGCCAAGATCGTCGGCGATGCGCTGCATGTGCTGTTCGGCGCGCCTGGCGACCAGCAGGACCATGCGGCGCGCGCGGTTGCCTGCGCGCTCGAGCTCGACGGGCTGTCGCAATCGTTCCGCGATAGCTGGCGCGACAAGGGCGTCACGGTCGGTACGACCCGCATCGGCGTCCATGCAGGTCCGGCGCTGGTCGGAAATTTCGGTGGTGGCCGCTTCTTCGACTACACGGCCTATGGCGACACCATCAATATCGCGGCGCGGCTGGAAAGCGCCAACAAGCAGCTGGGCACGCGTATCTGCGTCAGCGGGAGCGCGGCTGCAAGGGTCGACGGCTTCCGTGGACGGCCGGTCGGCGATCTGATGCTGCGCGGCAGGGCCGAGGCGCTGCGCGCGTTCGAGCCTTTGTCGTCAAAGCAGTATGATGATCCTTCGACGGCGAGCTATCTCGAAGCCTTCGGCAGATTGGAGGCCGGCGATGCAAACGCGCTTACGGCTTTCGCCGCGCAGATCGGCAAATGTCCGGACGACCAGCTCGCCAGCTTCCATCTCAAGCGGCTGCTCAACGGCGCCAAGGGAACGCGGATCAGCCTAGACTGATCTTTGCGCCTGTCGCGACCGTGACCGTAAGCCTCGTCGCCGGCAATGTCTGCTTTCACGAGGTGGCAAAGGTGCCCTCAACGGCCGAAACGGGGCGCATTCCAGTCCGGCAGCTTTGGGCCGACAGCAGACCGGCAGCTTCACGGTGCCAAACCTCAAAAAGCGGACATTCAGGTAGTCATCGGCAACTGGCCGGCACCGCACTACAAGCGTCGGCCTTTTCTACGGATGAGTGAACATAGGGTTGCCGCTCGCCGTTGCCGACCTAGGCACCTCTTCCTGCAACACGTCCCAATGCTCAGCCACCTTACCGTTCGCAACGCGGAAAATATCGACCGCGATCATCGGCTTCGGTCCCCAGCCGACATAGCGGCCGTGCACCATCACCAGATCGCCTTCCGCCACGACCATACCGGGCTCATAAGAAAAATCCTTACTCAAGCCGGCAATGAGCCCAGGGATGGCTGACGGGCCGTTCGGAATCGCGGGATTGTGCTGAATATAATCCGGGGCGAAGTATCGCTCCACCACGCTCGCATCTCGATCGATGAACGCGCCGGTCAATGCACAAAGGGCGATCTGTTTTGGCTCTTCCATCAATCTCTCCTGTCTATTGATTTGGGCATTTGGGACACATCGGCAAGCAAGCGGACTACGGTTATCGCCCCTTCAACCGCCCGATCTCAGCGCGAGCCGCGGCAACGATCTCCTCATTGGTCTGTGCTTGCCCCCACAGTCCCCACCCCCCAGGAACCGCTTCCGTGAGAAGCACCCAAGTGCGCGTCTTCAGTTCTGGATCGTTCGCCGCTTTGGCTACGAGGTCGGTCAGTTGCTCGACCACAGCGATTTGCTTGTCGCGGTCAAGCGCACCGGCATTCGTAAGAACCTGAACCCGCACATAATTATGGTCGCCATCTACATTGGCGATGGATTCCTTGGGCATTTCGTGGATGAAGGCGGCCGTGTTCTTACGGAACATCGGAATATCCGGGATCTGCTCCACTGCCTTCACGACTGCAGCGGCATCCTTCGCGAGCTTGTGGATATCTGCAAATGTGCCGGCGACGGCATAGACGTCGATCATGGGCATGAAAGAATCCTTATGGAAATTTAGACAAGGTTCGAGGGACATTCCTCGCTATTCGAATGAACCCTAAACGGTAAATCCCAGCAGGCATTCGACGCGGGTAGCTGGAACCATCGTTGTCGGCAACGACCATCGATGGACAGGCAGCGCGTCAATACTCAAACCATCCTTGAAGAGCTCGGTTCTTTTCGTCGGTGAAGGGCGAGTAGAGGTGCTCGATCACGACGTCGGGTGGTGAGATCAGCATCGACTTGGCGTGGGAGAGCGCGTCGAAACCGTACTTTCCGTAATAGTGGCCCATGCCCGCGGTCCCGGTCCCGCCGAACGGCATGGTCTCCACGAACAGGTGCACATTGACCAGGTTCACTCCGCCTCCGCCGAACGAAAGCTGGCCGATGAAGCGGTCGATCGTCTTCTGGTCCTTGCTGAAGATGAACCCCGCCAGCGGGCGGCCGGGCTTCGCCATGCGCGCCATCGCCTCGTCGAAAGACTTATAGGTCAGGACCGGTAGGATAGGACCGAACACCTCATCCTGCATGATCTTGTCGTCCCAGGTGACAGGATAGACAAGGGTGGGGTCGAGGTAGTGTGCTTCCGGATCTGACTTCCCCCCGGCTACCACCTTATTCGGATCTATGAGCGACGCCAGCCGGGAAACGGCCTTCCCGTTGATGATGCGCGAATAGTCGGAATTCGATTTTGGGTCGTCGCCGAAGAGTTCCAGCAGAGCCTTCTTGGCCTCCTTGACGAAAGGCTCGGCCACGGACTCGTGGACGTAGGCGTAACCGGGTGACGTGCACCATTGGCCGCCCCAGGCCATCGCGCCCCACACGATCTTTTTCGCCGCGTCGGGAATGTTGGCCGTCTCGTCCACGACCGCCGGGTTCATCCCGCCGAGCTCGAGCAGCACGGGCGTGAGGGTTTCCGCGGCGGCGCGCGCGACTACCTTTCCCACATTGGTGCTGCCGGTGAAGAAGATGAAGTCAAACTGCAGCCTCAGGAGTTCGGTGTTCGACTCCTTGCCTCCCGGCACTGCTGTCACGGCGCTCGGATCGAAATATTTCGGGACGAGGTCGAGCAGCGCCTCGGTCGTCGCCGGGAGTGCTTCGCTCAGCGTGAGGATGCAGGTATTGCCGGCCGCAAGCGCCGCCAGCGCCGGGCGGATCAGCAGGAGCAGCGGCCCGTTGAATGGGCCGATGATCAGCGCGACGCCGTACGGCTCGCGATAGATCACGCCTCTGTGGCCGGTTTCGGCGAGGAAGCGGGGCACCGGCGCCTCGACCGGCTTCATCCAGTCCTTCAACTGGCTCTTCTGAACCTCGGTCTCGCCGGCTGAGGCTTGCGTCTCGAAAATGTATTCCTGCGACGCGGTCTTGAAGTCCTTCGCCATCGCCTTTTGGAAGCGTCCCTCGTTCTCCCTGATCATTCTCGCCATGCGGTCGAGCTGCTCGATGCGCCACGCGTACGTGCGTGTCGTCCCTTTTGCGAAGAGGGCCTTCTGCGCGTCGAAGATCACCTGGAATCGATTCATTTGGCCCTCAATCGTATCTTCGGCGGAGTTATGCTCACACGGCGCTCGGCTTGACGCTTTGCAGAACCGTGTTGTCCCAGTAGGCGTCGAGGCGCGAGATGTTGCCGTGCTCGTCGAAGCGCAAGAAATAGGCGTGAGGGATGAACACGACCTGCGCCTTCCTTGCGATGCCGGGAACATCCGCTGGTATCGGACCGCTCATCACCGCCTGGACGGTGACGGTACTGCCCTCGGCGAGTATCTCGACCACTTCGACGCGGAAGTTTGGCACCGCCTGCGGAAAGGCGTGCCAGATGGCGTCAAGGCCCCCTCGGATCGGCACGATGCTGTCACGGCCATAGGGAACGTATCGCCCCTGTGCGTCATTCGCACAAAGAGCGAGCATGCCGTCGACATCGTGCGCGTCGTAAGTAGCGAAGAATTTGCGGGCGATCGCTTTCACGTCTTTCATGTTGTCTCCTAGACGGGGCCGCCGGTCGTCGATGGCTGCTAGGCCATGGTGAGAACCATCCGAAAGCGCGCCTTCCCCGACATCATCTTCGCGTAGGCTTCCGCGGCCCGCTCGAGCGGCATGGTCTCGATCATGGCGGCCACCTCACTCATCGCGCTGAAACGGAGCGTCGTGTCGCCGGCCTTCGGGGTGCCTGTGAGGGCGCCATCGACGCCGAGCTCTTTGAACAGCAGCTCGAACGCCGACAATTCGATCGGTTCCTCGGTCGCGCCCAGCGAAATCACGACGCCACCGCGGCGCAAGCCACCGAGCGCTGCGGCGACCGCCTTGCCGCCCGATGCTGTGGCCAGCACGACTTGTGCGCCGCCCAGCGCCTGCAACGCCTTGGCGACGTCGGCCGCAGAGCCGTCGATATAATGGTGCGCGCCTAGTTTCTTCGACACCTCGGCTTTGTCGCTGCCGCGGTCGATCGCGACAACTTCGAATCCCATGTGACGCGCATATTGCACGGCCAAGTGGCCCAGCCCGCCAAACCCGAACACCGCGACCACATCTCCCGCCCGCGCCGGGGAATTCCGCAGCGCGCTAAAGGTCGTCAGGCCGGCGCACAGCAGCGGCGCCGCGTCGACCGAGGAAAGTTCGTCCGGGACGGCCATAAGGCCGCTAGCCCTGGCGATCATCACCTCCGCGTAGCCGCCATCCCGCTGCACGCCGGTGTAACCTTGGTTTATGCAGTTCACGAGGGCGCCATCGCGGCAGTACTCGCAGTGCCCGCAACTGCCGCCGAGAAAGCCGACGCCGACGCGCTGACCCACAGCCCAGCCTTCGACGCCGCCGCCGAGCATATCGATCCGTCCTACCGCTTCGTGGCCGGGAACCCTCGGCCATTCGATCGGCAAGAGCCCCTCGACCGTCGCGGAGTCGGAGTGGCATACGCCGCAAGCCTCGACGCGGATGCGGACATGCCCGGCCGGCGGATCAAGCAGGCGCTTTTCCGTCACCTCCAGTTTGCCCGGGCTGACCGCATGTACAGCACGATAGGTCAAAGCGCCTTTCATCACCGGTCTTCCTTTGCGCTGTTGCGCACGTTTGAAACAGACTCCAAGGACGCCTGTGCCGCCAGCTTTTCTGCCAACGGTCGAAGCGTTGCCTCGACCGCAATCACGCGAGCCGGCTCCAAGGATCCCGCACCGACCTTCAGAAGGACGATAGCTCGAGGAACTTTGCCCAAGTTACCGAGCGCGATGCGTACGCTCTTGTGCAAAGAAGACATCTTTTGGCAATTCGAAACGAAACGAGCAAAGTTCGGGCCGAGCGGCAGCTCAGCCGCTTATTTATGACTTCGGAAAGATTTCCTTCTGTCGCCGCCAAGCGCCCGGGCTGATGCCGCGCCGACGCGTATAGGCGTTCGTGAAGTGGCTTTGATCGGCAAAGCCGCATGCGCGTGCAATCTCGGCAAGCGAAAGCCTGCTGTCGCGCAACAGTCCGTGTGCCTCATCTAGCCGGCGTCGGAGCAGCCACTGGTGTGGCGATAGACCAGTCGAATGTCGAAATGCGCGCGCGAAATGGCCGACCGATAGCGAGCATTCCTTCGCGAGTTCCGCCGTAGAAACATCTTCTTCAAGATTTGCGCCCATGAGCTCTTTCGCACGCCGTTCCTGCCAGGCGGCGAGACCGCCTTGCCGACGCGCGATGGTTCTCATGCCTCCATACGTGTGGGCGATATGAAAGCCCAGAGCGAGGCTAATATGATCCGCGAAGAGCTGGGACACCCGATCGGGATTGTCAAACGCAGGCAAGAGCGGTCGTGTAAGTTCCGCGACGACTTGATCCATGACACCCACGCCTGGAGTGAATGTCAGGTCGGAGACCCTTGACGCGTCTGCGTCGTCGGCGATTGCATTTAGAGTCTTACGCGGCAAAAAATAGTTCACGGAGTCGAGGGGATCGTGAAAACAAAATTGAACGCTCTGGCGCAAATCATGAAACACGACGCCGCCTGCACCGAGTATTTCGGTCTTTACCGGCTTACCATCTAACCAAAGCTCGCGAGAGTTTTTTCCACTTATCTGTATGACGATCATATAGGCATCTTCACGAGGCAGGGGGTTTGTGATTGCGTCGAAAGGGAGGTCCCGTCTGCATCGCGTCGCGGCAAGCGAATTGTTTTGAATGGTCTTGATGACGGGGATCCGCTGGTCGGGCAGCCCCAATACTTGCTGCATTCCTCTGCTGAAGATGTGCTGATTCGTCATCACGCTTGCCGGCGCTGCGGGCGAAGTTGGCCGATCACTGACCGGATTGTGCCAGCGGCCAGGCTTCGCAGCCGTTCCGGAGACCAGCCGGCGCGAGCCCGCAGGGCCAGGCTGTGCAGCATCGCGCCGAGCTGGGCGGCAAGCAGTGGCAGATCGGCTGGGCTCGTAGCGATCAACCCCTGCTCGAGCTCCAGGCGTCGCAGGAAAAAAGCGTCAATCGACTCCAGCGCCTGTTCGAGAATGGTGTGGCAGACCGGGTTGATCAGCGCCTCCGCTGGCGCCGTACAGAGCATGAAGCATCCGTGCGGGCCGTCTCTAGTGTAAATGTCGATGGCCGCATCGAACGCAGCGGTCAGCGCCGGGCCCAGGTCGGCGATCCTGATCGCCTCGCTCATCCGCGCATTCATCATCGCGGCGAACTCCGCCGCGGCTTGCACGTAAATCGCGTCCTTGTCGCCAAACGCCGCTGCCAGGCTGGGTCGATTTAGGCTGGCCGAACGCGCGATGCCATCGAGCGAGGCGCCGGATAGGCCAGTGGTCCAAAGCCGAAGCCGCATCTTGGTCAGGGCCTCCGCTTGGTCGAACTTGCGAGGTCGTCCGCCGCGCCCGGCCGGTTTTGTGCGGTCTCGCATAAGACGCTCACTCGTTTTATGCGAGATTGTACAAAACGTAAGCTGATTTGGCCAGTCCTCTATCCAGCCAGCAGGCAAGCCGAGGAGGACGCGGCGTTTCTCGGTCAGAGCAACAGTGAAGCCCTTACTTGTCCGGCATGATAAAAAACGCGGCCTATTCACGGGGCATCATGGCGCTTGCGGCCTCTGAATTCAAAAATCGCAGCAGGCAACTAACCCTGCATTCCGCCCCCGGCCTCGTGCGCGGTCGGCGGGGTTTTCCCAGAACGAAACGGCGCGCTTGTGGCCGCCTTTCACGCAGAAACAGACAAAACGCGCGCCTGCAGGAAATACGACTGCCGGAATGATGTCTATCTCATCGGGACCAACGTTAGCTGTCGTTAGGAAACCGCTTATCTGAGAAGGAACACATCTATGCACGTCAAAGCTGTCTGTCTCGGCGCAACACTTGCCCTTTCCATTTTTGGTGGTCAGGCGCTGGCCGGCGCACTGAAGGAGCCGAACACCATGAAGCCGTTCTATACCGATGCCAGCATGAAAACCATGAAGCCGCTCGAGGAATTTAAGGCCGTCTTCTTTGGCATGCCGGCCGAAAAGCAGGCACAGATGAAGGGTGAGTGCGCAGGCGAGGTAGAGCAGCCGTTCACCGCCTTCTGCGCGAACGTGAATACACTCGGAGGCCACAACTAAGACTGCGTTCATAACCGAACAAAATGGCGCGGCCGACGGCCCGCCATCGCCCCTCTGCGTGTGAATGCCTGCTAGTCGGCCGACACCAGTGTTTCGTTTCTCTTTGAGAGCGGCATATGAAATTCGGCCGATACGGAATGTTTGTGAGGTTTCGATAGGGAAAGGCCATACGGCGATGCGGCAGACGTTTCTTCTTCGATCGATCTCGAGTTTGGCTCCCTGGCAAACAGCCTCGTGCGGCTCCTTGAAGCAACCGAAGCAGCTCGCGCATGCCCAGGAGGCGGCAGAGACAACGCCGGCCACCGCTTCATCCATTGCTCGTGCTCGATCTTTCATCGACCGCAACCTGCACCGAACCATCCACGCGAGCCGACCTCAATGCCGTTGCGAGGCGGAGCACGGCGCAGCGCGAGACCCTGCTGCGTTGCTGAGGCGCGCAATCATCGAGGAAATCCCTCGGCTGCGCCGCTATGCGCGCTCGTTGCTGTGCGATCGCGACGCGGCGGACGACCTCGTGCATGACTGCTTGGAAACGGCGCTGTCTCATATCGAGGGTTGGCGGTCGGGCAATTCGCCGCGACGCCAGTTATTCACGATTATGCACCAACTCTTCATCGATCAGTTGCGTCGCACCAAGCGCCATCTCCCTGCCGAAGCGCTGATGCCCGAGAAGCTTGAGGCGGTCGCCGCTCCGGCCCGGCAGCCCGATAAGATCGCCTCGGCCGAGGTGCTGTCGGCCCTGCAGCAGATTGCCCCAGAGCGACGCGCCGCGCTGACGCTGGTTGCTGTTGAGGGCCTTTCTTATGCCGACGCAGCGAACGTGCTTGGCATTTCGCTCGGCACGCTTGCGTCGCGGATTGCAGTGGGAAGAGAGGAACTGCGATCGCTTCTGGACGACAACTCGCGTCGATGAGCGCGGGGTCGAAGGGATGAGGGGATGTCAGAGCACGACCAAGTCGTCTCCATCTTGATTATGACTTTGTTGCCTCAAACTCTACCACGTAGCTTCCGAAGTCCCGCGCGCTGGAAAGCCTCAAATATCCAAGAAGCCGCAAGGACCTACAATAAAGATGGGAAAGACGCCCTTAATCACATGCGGTGCCGGACAGCCCAGCACACTGTCAAGATGGAGCCATCAGTGACAAGCGAATTTTCCCTCCCCCTCTCCCGACGGCAGGCCCTTGTGGCTGGGGCGACCGCATCTCTCGTCATAGCCGCGCCGTCCCTCGCCGCAACCAAAAAGCACCCAAACACGCCCAATGGAGCAGTTCCCGTGACCGAAGAGTACGTAAGGACAAAAGATGGCGTGGACATATTCTGCAAGGATTGGGGTCCGAAACACGCGCAGCCAATCGTGTTTCATCATGGCTGGCCGCTGTCTTCAGACGACTGGGACACCCAGATGCTGTTCTTCCTCGCAAACGGCTACCGCGTCATCGCCCACGACCGCCGCGGTCACGGCCGCTCCTCGCAGGTCAGCGAGGGTCACGACATGGACCACTACGCAGCCGACGCGGCTGCGGTGTTCGAGCATCTCAACCTCAAGAACGCCGTCCACATCGGACATTCGACAGGCGGAGGCGAAGTGGCCCGTTATGTCGCAAAATTCGGCGAGCCGCAGGGCCGCGTGGCCAAGGCCGTCTTGGTGAGCGCTGTCCCGCCGCTGATGCTGAAGACGGATGCCAATTCAGGTGGCCTGCCGATCGAAGTCTTCGACGGCCTACGCAAGGCTCTTGCGGATAATCGCAGCCAGTTCTTCATCGACCTGCCGACCGGGCCGTTCTACGGCTTCAACCGTCCGAATGCGAAGACGTCGCAGGGCCTGATCCAGAACTGGTGGCGGCAGGGCATGATGGGCAGTGCGAAGGCCCATTATGAAGGGATCAAGGCATTTTCGGAAACGGACCAGACCGAAGACCTTAAAAGGATCAAGGTCCCGACGCTCGTGATGCACGGCGACGACGACCAGATCGTGCCGATCGACGATGCTGGCAAACTATCGGTCAAGCTCCTGAAAAACGGCACTATCAAAATCTATCCGGGCTATCCGCACGGTATGCTGTCGACCAACGCCGACGTAATAAATCCGGATCTGCTTGCCTTCATAAAGAGCTAAGCCGACAGCGTGGGGAGGCCCGGCTCGACCTCGCCGATCTGTTCGCTTTCCCCAGTCCGCAAGAGCCGGGCAAGTCGATCCTCGTCATGAACATACATCCTTTGGTCGGCGTGAACCCGCGTAGCCCGTTGCGGTTAGCACACTTTGAACAAATGTTCCGCAGCCTGACGTTTACCGCGGCAGCGAGTATCTCATCTGCGAGCGGAGTGTGTGCTCCGCGCGGGGCGGAGCTTACTGGGGTGGGAGCTGAGCGGGTCGTATTGCGGCCGACTGCATATCCTCGCACGGATTGAAGTGAAGGGCTTGAACGGCGGATACGCGACATTGGTCGTGGTGGAGATGTGCTACCGCGACCTCCAGAGCGGTCGTCTCAAACGTCCCCTTTTAGGCGGTGGCGACGCTAACTTTGACGACCGACATGCGGCGCATTACCGCCCGACAGCTTTGGGGCTGGGACTGGCAGCTTTTCAGCAGCGGAGGGTCCAAAGCTGACATTCAAATCAGTGCAACCTGAAGGTAATTAACGAGGCGGGGAAGGATGCTCTACGCACTGTACCCAGCCTCCAACCGAAACTACTTCATTGGCACTCCCGCGGCCACTAGGTCGGCCACCTGTCGATCAATCACTGCAGGATTGATATGGAACGTCATATCGCGCCACCGCGTGGCCTTGAGCCACGGCTGCATGGCAAGCGCCTTGAGGACTTCACTGCGTGCATCGTCAGTTTTTCCAAGATGGACATCGTTGATGGCACGTAGCAGCGGGACAGTGATCTGGAAGTCTGACGCCTTCGTGATCAGGGCAGCAGATTCGGCGTACTTTCCAATATCGGTCAGGGCATTCGCCTTCATAACGAGATAATAGTCGGCGAAGTTTGGATCGTTCTTGAGCCCGTATTCTGCTCGCTCAATGGCCTTGTCTGTCAGGCCACTGAAACGGGCTGCAGATGAAAGGTCGCCGATGAGAAACGCGTCTCCGGGCGAAAGCGCGATTACCTCGTCGGCCCTGCGCAGAGACAGATCGAAGTTCCCCTCATGAGCGCTGACGTAGACGGATGACCACAAGCAGCTTTTTCTTGCGTCGGGTCCGAGGTTAGCCCGCGGAAGAATCTTTGCTTCCAGTTCAGATGCCATGTGCCAATGCTCTTCAGGCTTATCGTCAAAAGCGAGGTTAGCCGCCAAGACGTGATCCCAGGCCAGTCCGCACGACAACAGCGACGAATCGGGAAATTTGGCCAAGCCCTCAAGAATTATGTCGGTCGCCTTTACCAGGCTCTCGGGCGTAAACTGCCCAAAGAAGAAATTGGATCGAAGGAAGAAGTCGTACTCTTCAAGATCCGGTGTGTCCTTTTCCCAGACCTTCTTGTATTCCATGTCGTACATTTTTCCGCGCTGGCCACCAAGCGTGCCAATGATGCGTTCGATCGCCTCGTCTTGAATCGCAAGGGGATTGCTTCCAGAGCGATCGAACTTTTCCGCCCAGAGATTTTCGCCTGTGCGCGCGTCGATCAGTTGTGCGGTGATGCGCACCCGGTCCGTCTCCTTCCAGACACTGCCCTCGATCACGTAGGCCACGTTCAACTCTTGGCCGAGCCGGCGGACATCGGTTGGCTTGTCCTTATAGACGAAACTAGAACTACGCGAGAGCACCTTGAGTTCGGTGACGCCTGCCAGCATCGAGATCAAATTGTCTGTCATGCCGTCGCTAAAATAATCTAGCGTCGTGTCGCCGCTCATGTTCTTGAACGGCAAAACCGCCACGGTCGGGATGCCACCTTGGCCTATCTCGCGCTTTGTTCCATAGACCTGCCACCACGCCAGGACCGCTGTGACTGCTAAGACCAGCACTAGGAAGGTCGCCACGGCCGGCAGCCGCGAGCGACTGCGGCTCGCGCGCATGAGCTTGGCCTTGCCGTCGGTCGTGACGCGGTATGCCTCAACCGGCTCCGCGATGTTCTTGACCTTCTGCAGGCCCATCGACTGAAAGCCGAAAGCCAGCTTCTTCTCAACCTCGCGCGCGACCTTCGCAGACACCCAGATACCCCCAGGCTCAGCAAGTTGTTCTAGTCGCGCCGCGATATTTACGCCCTCGCCAAACCGATCGTCACCCTCGACAATCACCTCGCCAAGATTGACGCCGATGCGCACTTCCACGCGCTGGTCTTTCGGCAACGAGGCGTTTCGCTCGGCCAGCCCACGCTGCAACAAAACCGCGCATTCCATCGCCTCGACGACGGAAGAAAACTCGGCCAGCAGACCGTCACCCATCAGCTTGAAGATAGTGCCATGATGACGCGCTACTGTCGGCTCGAAAAGTTCCTTGTGACCGGCGCGCACCCGTTCATGCGTACCCGCCTCGTCGCGCTCCATCATGGCAGAATATCCGACGACGTCAGCAGCAAGGATGGCGGCGAGCTTACGGTCCATTGCGGAGTACTCTGCCGGCGGCCAACCTCGGAGGCGAGGTGGCAAACCGTCCCGGGTTCCGATCAGTCTCGCCTATCAGGACCTTACCCGCAAGCGGCTGCTGGTTATGAAACGACATGATTGGGCCGACAGCTGAATGGCGGCTTTTCGCGTCCGAAGAACGATAGCGGACGTACAGCCGGTGGGACCAGCTCTGAAGCTGACCCGATGCTGACCTTTGCGTCGATCATTCGGAACGGCCGCAATTGAACTCGAAGTGGCTATTCACACCGCGCAAATAGTCTCCCTGACAGCGAGGTGCTGGCGGGACGTTTGGCTTAGTAAGTTTTGTGCTCGCAACCTACGCAAATTGGGCGTACCGTTGGCATATCGTCGGTTGCTAATTCATGAGCCGACGACTGAGAGCGCAAGACTCCCGCATCGGACTGGGCGCGCTAGGTTCCACAACTACTCGTCGCGCTCACCAGACCATCTGCCTCTGCTGAAACCTCTTTTCCTCGGTTCCGGCCAGTATTGCTTTTGATCGGAAGGGGAGCGTTCTGATGCAGATCATGCAAACCCGCCGCCGATTCCTGGCCGGCGCTGCAATGGCAGGCGCTGCCGGTATCGTCGGTCTTCCAGGGTCACTCCACGCGGAACCGCCGTTGGAAACGACCACGGTTCGTCTGCCGCTGTGGGTCGGTAGTTCCTACTGTTGGGCAGGTGCCTACATCGCCGGAGAACTGATGCGCGCCGAGGGTCTTACCGATGTCCGCTACGTAGAAGGCGACAGAAGCGTCAACCAATCGGTATGGATCGCACGCGGTGAGACCGATTTCTCCGTGAACTTTGCGCCGAACCAGGTCGCGTCGATCGCCGCCGGCGTGCCGATCAAGGTGCTGACCGGTTTGCACTCGGGATGCCTCGAACTGATCGCCAAGGAGAGCATTAGCAGCGTCACGGATCTGCGGGGCAAGAGAGTGGGCGTGAACGGTTTCAACAACTCGCGACACGTGTGGCTGTCCCTCATGTCCGCCTATGTCGGGCTCGATCCAGTGAACGATATCCAATGGGTCTTGACTAACGACGTCAAGCCGACGGAACTCTTCGTCGAAGGGAAGATCGACGCATTCCTCGGGACGCCGCCCCAGCCGCAGGAGCTGCGCGCCAAGAAGATCGGCCACACGATCCTCAACAATGCCGTCGACCGCCCGTGGTCACAGTATTTCTGCTGCATGATCTCGGCCACGACGGACTACGTGACAAGATACCCGGTGGCGACCAAGCGGGTCTTGCGATCCATCCTCAAGGCCGCCGACCTCTGCGTGTCGGATCCGGAAAGGGTGGCGCAGCAGATGGTCGATCGCGATTTCGAGACCAGCTATGACTACGCGCTCCAAACTCTGAAGGACATTCGGTATGACCGCTGGCGGGAATTCGATCCCAAAGACTCCTTGCGATTCTACGCACTGCGCATGCAGGAGACGGGCATGATCAAGTCGAGCCCTCAGCAAATTATCGCCAACGGAACGGACTGGCGCTTCCTCGACGAGTTGAAGCGTGAGCTGAAAACCTGATCCCACCTGTTTCGAGGGGAGACGTAGACATGCAAATCATCCAGAGCCGCAGGCGCTTCCTGGCCGGCCTGACGGCTGCCTGCACCGCAAGCCTCGTCGGCGCTCCAACTCGAGTTCTTGCCGAGCCAGAGCCGGAGACCACACGCATTCGCTTGGCCAAGACCCTTAGCATCTGCGTGGCGCCACAGTATGTTGTAGAGGACCTGCTGCGCGCTGAGGGCTTCACCGAGGTTGCCTATGTCGCCAAAGGCGCCGGTGCTGCCACGGCCTCGGCGGTGGCGAATGGCGAGATCGACTTTAGCCTCAACTTCGTGACAAATTCGATCGTCGCCTTGGACTCCGGTGCGCGGCTCACTCTGCTCGGCGGCGTCCATCCCGGTTGCTTCGAGCTGTTTGCCAAGCGCGGGATCGACAGCGTCGTCGATCTGAAAGGCAGGAACGTCGGCGTCCAAGGGCTCGGTACGGGCCCGCATCTGTTCCTCGCCAGCATCGCCGCCTATGTCGGGCTTGATCCGGCGCGCGACATCAACTGGGTGGTGGACCCGGCGGTCAAGCCCAAGGAGCTGTTCGCTCGGGGCGACATCGACGCGTTCCTGGGCTTTCCGCCGGACCCGCAGGAATTGCGGCGCAGCAAGGTCGGGCACGTGATCATCAACAGCACTGTGGACCGGCCTTGGTCACAATATTTCTGCTGCATGCTGTCCGCCAACAGCGATTTTGTGGCCGCGCATCCAGTTGCTACCAAGCGTGTGTTGCGCGCCATCCTCAAGGCTGCGGATCTATGCACCGCGGCGCCGGCCCAGGTTGCCGAGCGCCTGGTGGCGGGCGGGTTCGCCAGCCACTACGACGATGCGTTCGCAGCGATCAGCGAGCTGCCTTACCGGAAATGGCGGGACTACGATTCCACTGACACCGTCCGCTTCTATGCGCTGCGGCTGAAAGAAATCGGTTTGATCAGCTCCACACCCGACAGGATCATCGCCACCGGAACGGATTGGCGCTTTCTCGATCAACTAAAGCAGGAGCTGAAGACGTAGACCTATCGCCGATACGCGTTGCCTTTTTCAAGGGAGGACAGACTCGTGCAGATTGTCCAGAACCGTCGCCGTTTCCTCACAGGCCTGTCTGCGCTCGCAGCCGCGGGTCTTGCAAAGGGCCGCAACGCAGCCGCCGCCGAAGCGGCACCTGAAACCACGGTCGCCCGCTTTGCGGCGGCGCCCGGTATCTGCATCGCCCCGCAGTACGTCGCCGAGGATCTGATCCGCGCAGAGGGGTTCTCAGATTTCGGCTTCGTGGCCGCCCAGGCCGGCATCGCCCAGACCGAGATGCTGGCGCGCGGCGACATCGACTTCGGCATTGACTTTGCCACGGCTCTAATCATTCCGGTCGACACTGGCGCCCCGATCAAGGTGATCTCCGGAGTACATGTCGGCTGCTACGAATTGTTTGGCCGCGAGGACATCAAAAGCATTACGGATCTCAAAGGCCGCAAGGTCGGCGTCGGCGGCAATCTATCGTCGGATCCGCATATCTTCGTCAGTGCCATGGCGACCTATGTCGGCCTCGATCCGCAACGCGACATCGAATGGATCGTCGGCGAGGCAAAGCCGGCGGAGCTCTTCGCCGAGGGTAAGGTCGACGCGTTCCTGGCTTTTCCGCCTGAGGCTCAAGACCTCCGCGCCCGCAAAGTCGGCCACGTCATCCTCGACAGTTCCAAGGACCGGCCGTGGTCGCAATATTACTGCTGCATGCTGGCGGTCAACGCCGCCTATGCCGAGAAAAATCCAGCTGCCACCAAGCGCGTAATCCGGGCCATCATCAAATCGGCCGAAATCTGCGCGGCCGAGCCGGAACGGGTGGCACGCCTCCTGGTGGATGGCGGACGCACCGAACACTACGACTACGCAGTGCAGTCGCTCCGCGAGATCCCGTACTCCAATTGGCGCGACTTCGATCCCGAGGACACGATGAGGTTCTTCTCGCTGCGGCTGCATGAAGCCGGGATTGTCAAGTCGAGCCCAAACGAGATCATCGCGAAGGGCACCGATTGGCAGTTCTTCAACGAGGTCAAGCGTGAGTTGAAAGGCTGAGTCTGCTCGCGCCGAGGAGAGGAGACGTGACATGGAGATTGTCCAGAGCCGCCGCCACTTCATGATGGGCCTGTCGGCGGTCGGCGCCGCGGGCCTCGTCAGCGTGCCGACATCGGCTCATGCCGAGCCGGCGCCAGAGACCACGACAGTGCGTTTGCCAAGGACGTTCCGCGCCCTTTGCGAAGCACCCAAGAATATCGCCGGAGAGCTATTGCGCGCCGAAGGGTTCACAGATGTACGCTACATAGACTTGGCCGCCGACTCCGACCCGGCCGCGATGCTCGCAAACGGCGAACTGGATTTCACCACCGACTTTCCGCCAGCGCACATCATGGCGATCGAAGCCGGGATGCCGATAAAGGTGGTTACCGGCCTGCACTCCGGCTGCCTCGAACTGATCGTCAAGGAAAGCATCAACAGCATCTCCGACCTCAAGGGCAAGAGGGTGGGCGTGTTCGCGCTGACGTCGGCTCCGCACGTGCTCGTGACCCTCATGGCCGCGTATGTCGGTCTCGATCCCGCCACCGATCTCGAGTGGGTCGCGAACCCGGACGTCAGCTCGATGCAATTCTTTAACGAAGGAAAGGTCGATGCCTTTCTGGCGGTGCCACCCGAGCCGCAGGAGCAGCGCGTCCGGAACGTCGGCCACACGATCCTCAATACGACCGTCGACCGGCCATGGTCGCAACACTACTGCTGCATGCTTGCCGGCAACGCGGACTTTGTCGACAGACACCCGGTGGCGACCAAACGCGTGCTACGAGCCATTCTCAAGGCCGCCGACATCTGCGTGTCGAATCCAGGACTGGCTGCGCAACTATCGGTCGATGGCAAGTTCACCGATCGATACGACTATGCGTTGGAAGGCTTGCGCGAAGCGCGCTACGACGTGTGGCGGGAGTTCGACCCCGAAGACACAATGCGCTTCTACGCACTGCGGATGAACGAAGTCGGCTTCATCGAGGCCGGCCCTAACAAGATTATTGCCAACGGCACGGATTGGCGTTTCCTCAACGAGATCAAGCGCGAGCTGAAAACGTGAGCAGCCAACCGGCATTAGTTGCCTTTTATGGGAAGGAGAGGCCCATGCAGATCATTCAAAATCGCCGCACCTTCATGGCTGGCGCTGCGGCGGCCGGCACCGCCGGTTTCATCGGCGCAACGACTGAGGCCTGGGCCGAGGCACCACCGGAAACGACCACCGTCCGCTTGCCGCGGTGGATCGATGGTGCCTACTGCTGGGCGGGGATGTACCTGGCCGGAGAGCTCCTCAAAGCGGAGGGCTTCACCGACGTCCGCTACGTCCAGGGCGACGAGAAAGTCGATCAGGCGGTGTGGATTGCACGCGGCGACACGGATTTCAGCATGAACTACGCGCCGGTCCATGTCGCGTCGATCGACGCCGGCGTGCCAATCAGGGTGCTTGGCGGTCTGCACTCCGGGTGCCTCGAGCTGATCGCCAACGACAGCATCCGAAGCATCCCGGACCTCAAGGGCAAGCGGGTGGGCATGCACGACATCGATGCGCCGTCGCGCGTGCTGGTCGCCCTGATGGCCGCCTATATCGGACTGGACCCCGTCAACGACATCGAATGGGTCCAGGAAAGCAAGCCGGTGGAAGCCTTCGCCGACGAGAAATTCGATGCATATCTCTTCACGCCGCCGGAGACGCAGCAACTGCGCACCAAGAAAATCGGCCACACGATCCTCAACACGACCCTCGACCGCCCTTGGTCGCAATACTTCTGCTGCATGACTTCGGCCGCTGCGGACTACGTGAACAGATACCCGGTGGCGACCAAGCGCGTGCTAAGGGCCATCGTCAAGGGCGCCGACCTATGCATTTCGGATCCCGCATGGAGTGCAGCGCAGATGGTCGATCGAGGTTTCGTCCCCAGCTACGAAATCGCGCTGCAAACGCTGAGCGACACGCGGTACGACGTCTGGCGGGACTACGATGCCGAAGCCTCGATGCGCTTCTACGCGCTGCGCATGCAGGAGACGGGCATGATCAAGTCGAGCCCACAGCAGATCATCGCGGATGGAACGGACTGGCGCTTCATCGAGGAGCTGAAGCGTGAGTTGAAAACCTGAGCCTGCTTTGTCCCAGGGAGGAAGCGTGACATGCGGATCATTCAGAATCGACGCCGTTTCATGGCCGGCCTGGCAGCCGGCACCATGGGAATTGTCGCAACCCCGAGATTGGCGTTTGCCGAGCCGGAGCCCGAGACGACCAGTGTCCGGCTTGGGCGGTGGATCGGAGGCGCCTACTGCTGGGAGTCGCTCTACCTCGCTGGCGAATTGCTCCGCGCCGGCGGCAT
The DNA here is from genome assembly GCF_013520985.1 of Mesorhizobium neociceri. Classification (GTDB taxonomy): domain Bacteria; phylum Pseudomonadota; class Alphaproteobacteria; order Rhizobiales; family Rhizobiaceae; genus Mesorhizobium; species Mesorhizobium neociceri. The sequence goes on from NZ_JACDTY010000034.1 coordinate 34,637, forward strand.
GACCGACGTCCAGTACGTGCAAGGTGATCAAAAGTACTTCGACAGCAGCGAATGGATTGCAGCGGGTGAGACGGACTTCGACTTCAACATGCCGCCGATGCACATCCGCAGCCTCGAGGCTGGGGTGCCCGTCAAGATCCTGGCCGGCGTGCATTCCGGCTGCTGGGAGTTGCGGGCGAACGATCGCGTCAACAGCGTTGCCGACCTAAAGGGCAAGCGGGTGGGGGTCCGGGCGATGAACGACCACCCGCAGGTGTTTCTCCAACTGCTGATCAACTATGTCGGGCTCGATCCCAACCACGATGTTGAATGGGTCGTAGGCGTCCAGGAGAACGGCTCGCTCATGCAGAACTTCATCGACGGCAAGGTCGATGCCTTCCTTGTAGACACCAGCCAATACTCCGAGGTTCGGAACAAGAAGGTAGGTCACACGGTCTTCAGCAATCTTATCGACCGTCCTTGGTCGCAGTATTTTTGTTGCATGCTCGCCGGCCGGACCGATTATGTCGATAAGTATCCGGTCGCCACCAAGCGTGTGCTGCGGGCCATCCTCCAGGCTGTCGAATTCTGCGTGTCGAACCCGAAATCGGCCGCCCGCGCGGTGGTCGATCGAGGCTTTCTCCCGAGCTACGACGTTGCACTGACCACTCTGCAGAACACCGGGCACGACAGGTGGCGGGAACCCGATGCTGAAGACTCGGTGCGCTTCTACGCGCTGCGCCTCCTGGAGACGGGCATGATCAAGTCGAGCCCGCAGGAGATCATCGCCAAAGGGACGGATTTCCACTTCTTCGAAGAGATCAAGCGCGAACTGAAGACGTGAAAGGCGCAGCGCGAAGGACCGCTGAAGAGGAGAACGTCATGCACATCATCCAGAATCGCCGCCGCTTCATGGCCGGGATCGCGGCGGGTGCCGCGGGATTAGTCGCAGCCCCGAGGTTGGCGCTCGCCGAGCCGGCGTCAGAGACGACGAGAGTCCGGTTGCCGGTGTTCGCCAAGGTTTCGGACTGCCAATCGCCGATGTATGCGGCCACCGAGCTTCTGCATGCCGAAGGCTTGACCGACGTTGAGTTCGTGTCTTCGGGCACCGGCCCTGATTCGTCGGACTGGATCGGCCACGGCGAGATCGACTTCGACTGGAACTACCCGCTCGCGCATGTGCTTAACATCGCAAAGGGCGCGCCGATAAAAGTCTTGACCGGCTTGCATGTCGGCTGTCTTGAGCTGATCGCAAACGATCCCGTCGTTGGCATCCCTGATCTGAAAGGTAAGACGGTCGGAGTGGATGGCAGCACCATCCAGTATCTGTTGCTGAATGTGATGTCTTCCTATGTTGGCCTTGATCCAGCAAAGGATTTCGAAACTCTCGTAACCCCCGATGCGGTTCAAAGCCTCGCGGAGGGTAAGATCGATGCGTTCCTCGGCGGACCGCCCACGCCCCAGCAGGCGCGCGAGCGAAAGCTCGGCCACGTACTTGTCAGCACGGCGATCGACAAACCATGGTCGCAGTATTTTTGTTGCATGCTCGCGAGCACCGCAGATTACGCAGGACGTTACCCGATTGCGACCAAACGAGTCATGCGCGCGCTACTTAAGGCGGTGGACCTCTGCATAACCAATCCGGAAGCGGTTGCGAAAAGTGCTGTCGATATAGGCTACGCCAGCAACTACACGCTTCAGGCTATCCGTTCCGACATACGCTACGACAAATGGCGCGAATATGACCCCGAGGATTCCCTGCGTTTCTATGCGCTGCGTATGCAGGAGACAAATGCGGTCACGATGAGGCCACAGGAGGTCTTGGACCGCGGCACCGACTGGCGTTTCATTAAGGAGCTCAAGCGCGAGATGAAGACGTGAGCCCCTGGCCGACGCGCGCGTTGCTGCTCCTCGCCCTCGTCGCTGAGCCTACGCACACCTCTGCGCATGAAGCGTCAGCGCACGTCGGGGACAGCGAGCGCCTGCCGATGATGGGCGCTGCACCGGATTTCACGCTGATAACGCAGGACCACAAGCCGGTGTCGCTGCACGACTTTCGTGGCAAGGTGGTCGCCGTTGCATTCATCTATACGTACTGTACCGACGTCTGCCCGATGCTGACCGCTCATATGGCCAGCGTGCAGGAGAAGCTGGGCTCGACGTTCGGATCGAAGATCGACTTCGTTTCGATCACTGTCGACCCGGAGCGCGATACGCCCGATGTCTTGAAGGAATATGCGCAGAATTTTGGCGCCGATCTGAAGGGCTGGTCGTTTCTTACCGGTGATCCGGCGGTCGTCCATGAGGTGGGACGGAAATACGGGGTCATCGCGAAGAAGGCGGCGAACGGAGATGTCGACCATACCTTGTTGACGTCGCTCGTAGACCCCAATGGCATCTTGCGAGTACAGTATCTTGGCGTCCGGTTCGACTTGGAGGAGTTCCGGGATGACCTTGTCAGCCTCTTGGACGAATCCAAATAGCATAACGAACCGGCTGGTTGGCTGGGTTGCCCGGCTGCCGGCGCGCGTCCAGACCAAGCTCTTGATCGCTTTCCTGTCGATCGTCGGCCTGCTGATCGTGCTCGGGGCCGTCGGGTTGCAGGTGCTGAGTGGGGTCAACGATCAGACCAACGAGCTGATCAAACTGCAGCGCAGGATCGCGGCCTACCGCCAGGTACAGCACGATACGACCACCCAGCTCTACGGCATCTCCACCGCCCTGTTGCTTCAGGACGACCGGATGCTGGATGCGGCGCTGCGCCAGCTCAATCAGTTCGGCTACGACCTCGACCGCATGGAGTTCGTCGCCAAAGCCGAGGTGGAAGTGCTTAGCCAGGTCAGGCAAGAGTACGAACGGCTGACGGCCGGGGTGACGCACGTGGTAGAACTCGTCCGCGCCGGCCGCACTGAGGAGGCGCGCAAGGTTCAGCTTGATGAAATTATACCGTCGGCTGACCGCCTCGAGCGGTTAACAAACCAGCTAGTTAACATCGCCGAAGCCGACATGGTGGCGGCCATCGAAACGACCGAGGGTGCGTACAGCACGTCCAGACTGATCGTGGTCTCGTTTGCGGTGGGCAGTATCCTGCTGGCGTTGGCGCTCGGCTACATCATCTCCTGGTCGTTGATCGAACCGGTCAAGAAGATCGAAGCGCGTCTCAGCCAGATAGCGGCCGGCGACTTCGCCCAACAGGTTGCCGTCGCCAATCGCGACGAACTTGGAGTGCTCGCCGCTAACGTCAACCGGACCTCCGACCAGCTGGGGCGCCTGTATCAGGAGATTGAGACGCGCACCCAGCAGCTCGACGAAGCCCTTCAGCAGCAGACGGCCACTGCAGACGTTCTGAAGGTCATCAGCCGCTCAACCTTCGATCTGCAGGTCGTACTCGATACGTTGGTGGAATCGGCTGTCAGGCTCTGCCGTGCCGACAAGGGTGGCATCGTGCAGTTGCTGGATGGCGTATTCCGCTATGTGTCGACGCATGGCTACCCGCCCAGTTTCCGTGCTTATGTCGACGCCAATCCACTTCCAGCACTTGCCGCAGGTCGAGGCTCCGCCGTAGGGCGCGTAATCGAAGAACGGCGGATCGTGCAAATCGAAGATGTGACCGCTGATCCGGACTACCGCGTTGCCTTGATCGCTGAGGCAGGCGGATTCCGCACCGTCCTCGCTGCCCCGCTGTTGCGGAAAGGTGATCTCGTTGGCGTATTTGTCATGACAAGGGTTGAGCCGCAACCTTTCAATCCCAAGGAGATCGCGCTCGTCGAGACATTCGCCGACCAGGCGGTGATCGCCATCGAGAATGCGCGGCTCTTCGAGGCGGTGCAGTCACGGACGCGCGAGCTTGCAGCGTCTGTTGGTGAGCTCGAGGCGCTTGGTGAGGTTAGCAAGGCCGTCAATTCGACGCTGGATCTCGACACGGTGCTGAAAACGATCGTCGCCAAAGCGGTCCAGTTGTCGGAGACGGATGCTGGCACCATCTACGTGTTCAGCAGCACGCGGCAGCAATTCCGTCCGCGCGCAAACTTCGGTATGAGCGATGAGCTTATCGCCGCAGTCTCACAACAAACGATCGGGCTGGCCGACATGGGGATCGGCGACGCACCCGGGCGCTGCATGCCGGTGCAGTTTCCCGACCTCAGCGAGGAGACCTCATCCTTCCTTGTAAGAAAGACGATCGTCGACGCCGGATATCGCGGTATCCTGATCGTTCCGCTGCTGAGGCCCAACAAGATCGTCGGTGCACTGGTCGTCAGGCGCCACAAGCCAGGTGCCTTCCATGAGCAAGTTGTCCGCCTGCTGGAGACTTTCGCTGCCCAATCGGTGCTCGCGATCCAGAATGCCAAACTGTTCCGCGAGATCGAGGAGAAAGGCCGGGAGCTCGAGACAGCCAGCCGCCACAAGTCCCAGTTCCTGGCCAATATGAGCCACGAGCTCAGGACACCGCTCAATTCGGTCTTGGGCTTCACCGAACTGCTGGTCGACGGCATCTACGGCGAACTCCCGGACAAGGCAAAGACGACCGTCGCGCGCGTCCAGGCAAACGGCCGTCACCTCCTCGGGCTCATCAACGACGTACTCGACCTTTCCAAAATCGAAGCCGGCCAGCTCACGCTGGCAATCGAGGACTATTCCGCCGCGCAGATTGTTCGATCGACCGTTACGGCTGTCGAGCCGCTGGCACGAGCGAAGGGTCTTGAGCTTTCAACGACTGTTGCCGAAAACCTTCCAATCGGCCGCGGGGACGAACGCCGTTTGACGCAGGTCCTGCTTAATCTTGCAGGCAATGCCGTCAAGTTCACCGAAACGGGTGCTGTCGACATTCTTGCCGATGCGGTAGACGGGCACTTCGAGATCACCGTCCGAGACACCGGTCCCGGCATCGCGTCCAAGGACCAGGCTCTCATCTTCGAAGAATTCCAGCAGGTCGACAACAGCAGCACGAGGCAGAAGGGTGGCACAGGTCTTGGCCTGGCGATCTCGAAGCGCATCGTGGAAATGCATGGCGGAACCATAGACGTCGAGTCCGTGATCGGGTCAGGGTCGACCTTCCGCCTGAAGATACCGATCCGGGTGAATGAGGACGTGAGGGCCGCATGAGCAAACGAATCCTGATGGTGGAAGACACCGAGGACAACCGCCAGATCATCCGCGATCTCATTGCCACCACTGAATACGAACTGATCGAGGCGGCGGACGGCGCCGCCGGCGTCGCAGCCGCCGGCGCGCACAGGCCAGATCTGATCCTCATGGACATTCAGCTCCCGGTGATCGACGGGTATGAAGCGGCCCGCCGGATCAAGGCCGACCCGGCACTCCGACACATACCGATCATCGCCGTCACCTCCTACGCGCTGTCGGGCGACGAGGCGAAAGCCCTTGCTGCAGGGTGCGATGGCTACATTGCCAAGCCGTTCAGTCCGCGCCAGCTGCTCGCCGAGATTCGCCAGTTCCTTTCCTGAGGGGAGACAGCCTTGCACAATCCGCCACGCATTCTCGCGGTCGACGATACCCCGGAAAATCTCGAGATCCTGCGCATGCGACTCGAGGCGAATGGCTACGAAGTGGTGACTGCCGCGGATGGTGAAGAGGGGCTTGCTAAGGCCCGCGATCTCACGCCGGATCTGATCCTCCTCGACATCATGATGCCGAAGCTCGACGGCATCAGCGTGGTGCGCATGCTGAAGCAGGATGTCTCGCTGCGATCGATCCCCGTCATTCTTGTCACCGCGAAAGCCGACACGAGCGATGTGGTCGAGGGGCTGGACGCCGGGGGCGATGACTATTTGACAAAGCCCTTCGAGCACCAGGCGCTGTTGGCGCGGGTGCGCTCGGTGCTGCGCCAGAAGGCGCTTCACGATACCGTCGCAAGCCAGGCCCAACTCCTCCAGGAACAGGCCGCACAGCTTTCCGATTGGAACCGCTCGCTCGAGCAGACCTTGGCGGAGCAGGTGATCGAGATCGAGCGGATGGGCCGGCTGCGGCGTTTCCTGCCCGAGCAGGTCGCCGACCTCATCCTTGCGGCAGGAAATGGCGACACGCTTCTGCAAAGTCACCGTCGCGAGGTGACCGTCGTTTTCTGCGATCTACGCGGCTTTACAGCCTTCGCCGAGACTGCCGAACCCGAGGAGGTGATGGCGGTTCTTAGCGAATACCACGCCTGTCTTGGTGAACAAATCATCCGCCACGAGGGAACCCTTGAGCGATTCGTGGGCGACGGTATCGTCGTGGTTTTCAACGATCCACTGCCCTGCGCCGACCATACGGAGAGAGCCGTCCGCATGGCTACGGCGATGCGTGATGCGATTGACGAGCATTCAGAGCAATGGCGCAAGCGCGATCACTTGCTCGGCTTCGGAATCGGCATCGCCCGAGGCCATGCAACCATAGGGCGGATCGGTTTCGACCAGCGCGCCGATTATGCAGTGATAGGCACAGTGTCGAACCACGCCGCCCGATTGTGTGAGGAAGCCAGGCCACGCCAGATTCTCGTCAGCCAGCGGGTCGTTGGTGCCGTGGAATCACTGGTTGAGTCCGTCGCCGTTGGCGAACTGACACTGAAAGGTTTTCGCCGCCCGATGCCTGCCTATGAAATCGTGCGGTGGATCGGTCGGCCAAGCTAGCGTTGGACGCACTCCGGTCTCTTTCGGACCATACGGCCCGTCGAACCGCCGACACAAAGCAGCCCAGCCATCCACCGATCTCGAGTTCGCTGCAACGGGGCAAAGCGGTCGCCCCGCGAGTAACAACCCAATGTCAGCCTACGCAAATGAGGCCTTCACTCGGATGTCTGCTTTTGGGACGCGGCTATGGCGTGCTCGACGACCGACATTGGGCGCGTAGCCGATAGGCAGCTTTTGGGCCGAAGGCGGACAGGCAGCCTCTGGCCTCGGTTCTTCATTTCCGGACATTCCGTGCTACCCGACCGGTGGCCGACATAAGCTGGAGCAATTAGGCAACTCACGCCACGACAGCCGGGGAGATAGCTATAGGGTAGCTAACTGGTCAATAGAGCCGCGTCGCGCCGTCATCGTCATGTCCATTTCGCTTAGTGATCCAAAAGCACGGCATGGGCCACCATTGCCTCGGCCAGCGTTGGTACACTATCACGCTCCTTCGACGGTTACCGCTCCCAGATCGTCAAGGATGCCGAGGGCGCGCGGATATTCACAGGGCGCGGCTTCGACTGGACCTCGAAATTCCGCGACCTCGCTAAAGCCGCCAACGAGCTGGAGGTGGAAAACACCATCATCGACGGCGAGGTGATCGTCACCCGTGAGGCCGGACTGTCCGACTTCAAGGCACTGCGCAAGGCCATTACCAGTCGGCAGCATGACCTCTATTTCGTCGCCTTCGATTTGCTGCAGCTCAATGGTCACGACCTCCGCGATACTGGTCTCCGCTCAAAAAGGTGCGATCCCCGGTTAGGATCTATATCCTCGGTTCATCGCTCGCAGATCGGTCCACGAGGGCATTCTGCACTGAACTAATTCACAGTAGGAAATCCGTCGCGGTCAGGCCCAGACCTATCCCCGTTAACTCAAGGACGAAATCAGCTCCGCCTTTCCCGTCCACATCTGCCTGAACGAACGTGTTGCCACCGGCCTCATACCACGTGACGCTGTTCGCGATCACGCTGGCGTCCTGGCCCGCGAAGGCAAACGTTTGGTCTCCCTTGAAAGCTGGCTTGTTCGATGTATTAGCGTCGATCGCTGAGAGGTCGATCAAGTCCGCCCCGTGCACGAAATCGGCAATACGGTCCGGTGCGGCGGCCGAGCTACCAGCGACGTTATTAAATATGAACTGATCCTGGCCTGCCAAACCTGTCAGAATGTTGGAGCCCGAGTTTGCGGTTAGTCGGTCGTTGAAGGCGGAGCCGGTGAGATTTTCGAAGAGCGATATCGTGTCCAGACCGGCGCCGACGGTATTCTGCGCGGACGACACGGCCAAGCTGACCGTAACGCCACTGAACGCGTGCTCATAAGAGACGGTATCTATGCCTCCCGCGCCGATGAGCACGTTGTCGCCCGGGTCTCCTTCGAGAACATCGTTGAATGCAGAGCCGACCAGGTTCTCGATGTTGATCAGCGTATCGCCTTGTGAATCGCCTCCACTGCCGGTTCCTGCGGCGAGGTTGACGTTCACGCCCGAGGTCGACGTCGCATACGACGCCGTGTCACTTCCCGTCAGGCCATTCAGAACATCGGCACCGGCCAATCCCGAAAGAGTGTTGTTGGAGCTGTTGCCCGTAATTGAGTTGTCGAGGGCATTTCCAGTGCCATCGATCGGATTCGAGCCGGTTAATATCAGGTTCTCGAAATTTACTCTGAGGGTGTAGGTAATGTTCGATTGGACAGTGTCCGTTCCCTCATTGGCGTTCTCCGTTGCGGAATCGCCCTTGTCGTCGACCACATAGGTGTCGCTGCCGGTGCTGCCGGTAAGGACATCCCTACCCGAACCGCCATCGAGGATGTCGTCTCCAGCAAGCCCAATGAGCGTATCGTTTCCGCCGAGGCCCGACAGGTTGTCGCCTTCTGAAGTGCCAGTCAGCGTGTCGCCCTTGTTGGGATTTCCCACTTGGGTGACCCCGCTGACGTCGGTGACGGTGATCGCGACGTTCTGGGCGGTGTTCAGCGTGCCGTCGGAGGCGGTGACGGTGATGTCGTAGACGTTGTTGGTGCCTTGATCGAGTGGGTTCTCAAAGTCGGGCGCGTTCTTGAAGGTGACCACGCCGGTCGAGGCCGTGATGTCGAACAGGGTCGAGTCCGCCCCCGACAGTACGTAGGTCAGCGCCGCGAGATTGTCGGCGTCACTGGCATTGGCGTCGTAGACCGTGCCGGTGGCGTTCTCGGCGAAGTTGGCCGTCGTGCCTGATGAGAACACTGGCGCATTGTCGTTCTGGTTGGTCAGCGTCACGGTGATGAGCTGCTCGTCGAAACTGCCCTGGCTGTCTGTCGCGCGCACCTGGACATCATAGAGGTGATCGAAGGCGCCGCCGTTGAGGCTTGGGTTCTCGTAGTCCTCGGGCTGGATGAGCGAGAGCTCGCCGGTCTGGCTGTCGATCTGGAACAGGTTTTGATCGGAGCCGCCGACGGTCGAGTAGGTGAGCGTGTCGCCAGCATCCGGATCGGTGGCCTCGACGGTGGTCACCGCGGTCGTGTTCTCGGGAATCGAGATCTGAGCCGTGTCGTCACCGCCATCCGAGGTGATGACAGGCGCGGGGTTGAGAAGCTCGCCAAAAGTCTTCTGGCCGTCCGCGAACTGGAACAGTTCGACATTGCTGACGGTATCTGTCCCTTCAGGAGAGCCGGCACGCAGATCGGCGATGGTCAGGCTCCCGTCCGGGTTCAGGTCGACTTGGTAATCCGCCCGGGTTCCCTCGTAGATCACTGTATCGGAGTCCGCGCCGCCGTCGAGAACATCATCGAGTGCACCGCCCTTCAATATGTCGTCCCCGTCCCCACCAGACAGGTTGTTGTCATGATTTCCTCCGTAGATCTCATCGGCGAACTGCGTGCCGATCACATTGGGGATTCTCGCTATGGAATCGGTGTCGCCGAACGTGTCAATCGCCGTGTCGGAGGGCAGTCCTCCCTGAACGCCACCATCCCCCAACAGATTGACAACAACGCCGTGGGATCCACCTTCGGAACCGTAGTCGAGAGTGTCGGAACCGGCTCCGCCGTCCATCGTGTCGTTTCCGGCTCCGCCGATGAAGGTGTCCGCGCCCCCGTTTCCAAGCAGCGTGTCGTTGCCCCCTTCTCCCATCAGGAAATTGTCGCCGGCGTTGCCAAAGAGATAATCGGCGAAATCCGATCCGCGGGCGTCCTCTATGTTGATCACAGTGTCGGTGTCGCCGAAGAGATCGATCGCGCTATGAGGTCCGGCCGTTCCAAGGAAGGACGTCTGCGTCGTTCCCGAAAGGTTGACGAACACGCCGTGGCTGGCTGTTCCATCATTGTCCCGCGAATAGTCGATCATGTCCTCGCCACCGCCGCCGTCGACGAAATCATCGCCCGCGCCCATCTGGAACTGGCTGAAGGATTGGTCGCCGCCGTACACCGTGTCGCCGAATATGGTGCCGCTAACCTTGTTGATGTTGACCAGCATGTCGGTGTCGCCGAATCCGTCGGTCGCGCTGTTCGCCGCTTGGCCTCCTTGCGCTTCATCCGAAAGGTTCACGGTGACGCCGCTGCCGCCGCCGTGATGAATGTCCTGGTCGTAGTACGCCCAGGAGTCACCGGACCCGCCGGTAAGAATGTCGTCGCCGCCGAGCCCCTGGAAGCCTTCGTAGCCTTCGCCGTCTCCGACCAGCACGTCGGCGAACTCCGATCCGATGATGTCTTCGATGTTCTGCAACGTGTCGGTGTCGCCGTAGAGGTCGATGGCTGTGCCTGCCGCGGCCGTTCCAAGGAAGGAGGTCTGCTCGGTGTCCGACAGGTTGACGAAAACGCCATGGGTCGCGGTGCCCCCCTCATTGTCACGCGAATAGTCGATCGCATCCTGGCTGTCGCCGCCGTCGACGAAATCGCTGCCCGCGCCCATCTGGTACTGGCTGAAGGATTGGTCGCCGCCGTAGACCGTGTCAGCAAACTGGGTGCCGCGCACCTTGTTGATGTTGACCAGCGTATCGGTGTCGCCGAATCCGTCGGTCGCGCTGTTCGCCGCTTGGCCTCCTTGCGCTTCATCCGAAAGGTTCACGGTGACGCCGCTGCTGCCGCCGTGATGAATGTCCTGGTCGTAGTACGCCCAGGAGTCACCGGACCCGCCGGTAAGAATGTCGTCGCCGCCGAGCCCCTGGAAGCCTTCGTAGCCTTCGCCGTCTCCGACCAGCACGTCAGCGAACTCCGATCCGATGATGTCTTCGATGTTCTGCAACGTGTCGGTGTCGCCGTAGAGGTCGATGGCTGTGCCTGCCGCGGCCGTTCCAAGGAAGGAGGTCTGCTCGGTGTCCGACAGGTTGACGAAAACGCCATGGGTCGCGGTGCCCCCCTCATTGTCACGCGAATAGTCGATCGCATCCTGGCTGTCGCCGCCGTCGACGAAATCGCTGCCCGCGCCCATCTGGTACTGGCTGAAG
>NZ_JACDTY010000035.1 GCF_013520985.1 Mesorhizobium neociceri
TGCCGCGCACCTTGTTGATGTTGACCAGCGTATCGGTGTCGCCGAATCCGTCGGTCGCGCTGTTCGCCGCTTGGCCTCCTTGCGCTTCATCCGAAAGGTTCACGGTGACGCCGCTGCTGCCGCCGTGGCCGGCATCTGAATTGTAGTAGACCCACGAATCGCCCGAACCGCCGACGATAGTGTCGTTACCGCCCATTCCCCGGAAGCCCTCATAACCTTCGCCAGAGTTCTTTCCTATGAGGGTGTCGTCCTGATCGTTGCCCCAAACATCCGAAATCGAGACCAGCGTGTCGACGTCGCCATAGGTGTCTGTGGCCGTTCCCTCGGCCAGGTTCACTGTAACGGCACCGCCACCTCCTTCGTCGATGTAGGCGGCGGCATCACCGTCTTGTCCGCCTCCGATCAGCAAATCGTTGCCGCTTCCGCCGATCAGCCAGTCGCTTCCACCGCCACCATCGAGTACGTCATCGCCGGCCCTCCCATCGAGAAGGTCGTCTCCGCCGTCGCCCCCGAGTTCGTTCTCTCCAGCATCGCCGGTAAGAATGTCGCCAAACATGGTGCCGCGAACGTCTTCAATACCTGTCAACGTGTCGGTGTCGCCGAATCCGTCGACAGCGCTGCCTGTGCCCAGATCGACGGTTACCCCCTGGTTGCCGCCGTACCGCGCGTCTTGGCTGTAATCCGCCATGTCGCGGCCGCCGCCGCCATCGATCAAATCGTCGCCAGCAATACCCCGGATTCTGTTGTCCCCGTCGTCGCCAGTGAGTGAATCGTCACCGAGGCTTCCTCGGATCCGCTCAATACCGATGAGTGTGTCGGTGGACGTGCCATCCCCATAGACCTCCACCGCCGTGCCGGCGGCCAGGTTCACAGTCACAGAGATGAGATTCTGGTCATTGGTATAGTGCGCTTCGTCGCTGCCGCCGCGTCCGTCGACGATGTCGTCGCCGCGGAAGGAACGGATAATGTTGTCTTCGTCATCGCCCAGAAGCGTGTCCGCGAGATCGGAGCCGGCGATGCCGGAAATGCTGGTCAGCGTATCGGCGTCACCGAAGGTGTCCGTCGCGGTCCCGGCAGCCAGATCGACGGCAACCCCCAGCAGGCCACCCTCACCAGCATACCAGACGTCGTCGAAATCGCCTTGGCCGTCAAAAGTGTCATTGCCTGCCCCGCCGTGGAACACGTCCGAACCATCGCCGCCGTGCATCGTGTCATCGCCGGCGCCGCCGTAAAGTTCGTCTTCGCCGTCGCCGCCCTCGATTGTGTCGCTGCCGTCGCCACCAGTCAGCGTGTCGTTGCCGCCAAGCCCAAGGATGGTGTCGTTGCCACCTTCCCCATTTATCTCGTCGTCACCGGTCTCGAGCGCCGGGTCCCCGCCATCGGGGCCGCCAGAGATGAAATCGTCGTCCGCCGTACCGTTGATGATATCGTTGCCATTCGTTCCGAACTTGTCGGCCATTTCACCCTCCTCAGAACGCAGTCAGAAATCGTTCATGGGAACCTACGCGTGCAACGACCGAAGCGCGCTTTGCCCAAAAAGGGCAGGATCGCTTCCGCTTCTCTTCAGTCCGGGTGAAGGCGATCCCAAGCCGCCTGAAGCCGGTGTACAGAGTGTGCTGACGCTGGAGATGCTCATCCCGATGCTCAGAACTGGCATTCGCCATTGTTGTCCGGCCAAATTGCCGTTTGAATCGGCATATTCCGGCTCTCAGCTGTGCTACGAAACCCCCATTTGGGTGGAGTCGGCCTAGTTCACAGTTGTTCTCGGCGATTGCAGGCGGGATCTTGAAACTTCGCAGCTAAGTCTTTGGCTGGATGTGGGACGCGTCGCGACCTTCAGCACCGCATCGAATCTCGCATTTAGACCAGCAAGCCAAAGTCTGCTGTTAAACGAACGGCGCTCTTTCCTTGCCGGATTCCCTCGTGGGTTTGTGCTCGGCTGAAAAAGTCCGGCTATACAACTTTCGTATATTAGAATATGCTCATCTAGGGGATTTGTACGTGCGGTTTTGGGGAGGCGTGCCCATGGGAAAGGGTCGCCCAGCGTTTGGGTCGGGAGAATGGATGGCGTCTATGATGAGAAACGTGTTGCCTCAATAAGTAGCACGGTTGCGGAAGCAATTGATGCCGCCGCGTTCGGGGTGGTTTCCTGGGATGAGGTGCCGCGCGCAATGGGGGAAGCATTTCCCGGATCGTTGTGCTCGCTGCTGAATCACAATGTTGCCGAGAACAAACTAAATTTTCAGGCCGTCCACAACATAGACCCCGAGTATCTGAAATCGTATGCAGATCACTATGCCCGGTTAAATCCGTGGATACCGTTGTGGCAGGCCGTCGAGAGCGGAACGGTTCTGGTCGCCGAAGAAGATTGCCCGGCGCGTTTGTTCGCTGATACCGAATTCTACAATGACTGGCTCCGTCCGCAGAAAGACATCGAGGCAGCAGTCGGCATAAAAATAGATGGCGGACCACGGGAAGTCATTCATCTCCCCATGCACTATCCGCTCTCCAAGGCCGGCTCTTACGACTTGGCTGCGGCTGAAGTTCTCAGGCGGATACGAAGCAATCTGCGAAGATCGATCGATCTTGGACATTTGCTTAGGAAGCGAACTGAGCATGCTATGGCGGGAGCCGCCTTGGTCGAACGCGCCTGCTGCGCGGCATTGGTGATAGACAGCGACAGACGTCTCCGCGATGCGAACCAGCAGGCTGTCGACATGCTTTCCACAGGTTCAGTGGCTGCAGTCCGCCACGGCGGCGTGTGCCTCTCCAATCCCCGCGCAGACCATCTTTTCCGCAACGGAATTGCCGCGCTCTCCAAAGGATTGCCCATGAATTTGGGCCAAATTCCTTTCTGTATCGATGGCCGCTGGCAAGTTTCGCTCGCGCCGCTTCCCGCATCGGCAGCTGTAAGCGGCATTCTGCCCCTTTTTCTCACCAGACCAATGGTTCTTGTCCTTATCCGCGATCTCGATGCTCGTCGCCGAGGCCCTGGGGACTTCTCGGCACTTGGCCTCCAGTACGGCCTGACCCGCTCCGAAATCATGTTTTGCGAGCGGTTGGCCAAAGGGGATTCCCTAGCGGAGACAGCCGGCATTCTCGGCATAAAACTTGAAACCGCTCGCGACCGGGTGAAATCGATATTCCACAAGACCGGAACGCATCGACAAGGCCAGCTTGTGGCGATGCTGAGCGTAGTCTTCATGTGAGACTGAATGTCAGAAAAGCCATTTGTTGACGGCCCGCGCACCAACGGTGCCTCTCTCCTCTTTTGGCGCCATTTCCATTAGGATGCTGCGAGATCGCCGGAAGGTAATGACCCAGGATCGCGTTCATCGCAGAATGGCTACCATCCTCGCTGCCGACGCAGTTGGCTACAGCCGACTGGCAAGCAGAGACGAGGAAGGGACGCTTGCGACCCTGCGGGCCCATCGTCAAATCATCGACCGGCTGATCGAGCAACATGAGGGGCGGGTATTCGGGAGCGCTGGAGACAGCGTCATCGCCGAGTTTGCGAGCCCAGTCCAAGCGGTTCGGTGCGCTACCGAAATCCAACTCGAAGTCGACAAACAGAATGCTGAGCTTTCCGAGGCGAGCCGGCTGCGCTTTCGCATAGGCATAAATCTCGGCGACGTCGTTGTAGAGGGCGACAATCTCATGGGCGACGGCGTGAACGTTGCTGCCCGTCTGGAAGCGCTGTCACAACCGGGTGGAATGATCATTTCGGAAGCGGTCTACGCACAGGCCCGTGACAGGCTCTCGCTGGAATTCGTCGATCTTGGCGAGCACAAGGTGAAGAACATCGCCCGGCCTGTACACGCTTATCGCGTGCCGCTCGTCTCGGAGGAGCAGGTCACGTCGCCCTTTCGAGGCCTCAAGCCCTTCGAGTTCGAAAACGCTGACCTTTTCTTCGGCCGAACCCACGCGATTGCCGACTGCATTGAGCGCCTTGAGCAGCAGGCTGCCAAAGGCAAGGCATTCCTGCTCATTTATGGCATGAGTGGCTCCGGCAAGTCCTCGCTCCTCCGAGCAGGGCTGCTGCCTTTCATCACTCGGCCGGGCGCAGTGGCAGGCATCGATTTTTGGCGCCGCTGTCTGGTTCGCCCGTCGGAGGGTCCTGATCCGGTCACATCACTGACTGCGGGGCTACTAGCCGAAGGCGCCTTCCCTGAGCTTGCGTGTGAACCGGCAGCGTTGGCTCAACTCTGTCGGAGTTCGCCTGATCGAGCTCTGGCGCTCATACGCCAGGCCCACGCCAAAGCTGCTGCCGCAGCGGGTTCGGTCCCTACTAAGCTGCGTCTGATAGTTGCCCTCGATCAGATGGAGGAGTTGTTCACGACGGAAAAGGACCCGCCGTCGCGCGAAGTGCTGGTGCGGCTCCTCGCGGCACTCGCTGGCAGTGGACTGGCTTGGGTGATTGCGACGATCCGATCGGATTTCTTTCACCGTTGCGGCGAAGTCCCCGGTTTCTCGGGGCTGAAGGATGGGCTCGGCAGCTACGAGCTCTTGCCGCCATCCGGCCCTGAGATCGCCGAGATTATCCGCGAGCCGGCCCGCGCAGCCGGGCTCCGCTTTGGCGAGAGTGCCGATCGAGGACGGCTCGACGATGTGTTGCAGGATGCGGCAGCAGCCGATCCCGGATCCTTGCCGCTTCTCGAATTTGTGCTCGACGCTCTGTACGAGGCGGGGCGAGAGCGCCGGGTCCTCACTTTTGCTGCGTATCGGGCCCTAGGCGGTCTCGAAGGGGCGATCGCGCGCCGTGCCGACGAAGTCGTCGACGCGCTCCCGCCGGACATCCAGGAGGAGCTGCCAGTCGTGTTGCGTGCCCTTACCACGGTGCGCCCGGGTGATGGAGCAGTTGCAGCACGTCCGGCCTTGCGCGCCCAAGTCACAGGCACACCTCAACGATTGGTTCTCATTGAGGCGTTGATTGCAGCTCGCCTGCTCGTCAGCGACGAGGATGCCGCAGGCCACGTCTTTACTCGCGTGGCGCACGAAGCCTTGTTGAGCCGGTGGCCGCGCGCTGGCGACATTGTCAACGCAAACCGGAGCTTCCTTGAGACACGGGCTCGGCTCATGGCTGACGCCCAACGATGGCATTCTGATAACAGGAATCAGGAACTTCTCTTGCCATACGGCAAGCGTCTCGCCGAAGGCGAGGAACTGCTGCTGTCGAGACGAGAAGAAGTTGACCACCAAGTCATCGAATACATCGAGGCGTCTTCGCGTGCCCAGAATGAGAGAGAGGAGAAGGACCGGCAGGCGGAGCGGGCACTGATTGAGGCCGCCGAAGCAGCAAAGCGCGAACGCCTAGAGCGCGAGGCCGAACGCCGCAGCCTTGCGGCCGCGGCGGCGAGCCGGCTCGCTCGACGCACGCGCTATGCCGCGATCGTGGCGACGGCGTTGGCTCTCTTGGCTGGCGTGGGCGCGTTCCTCGGGTTCAAAGGACAACAGGAAGCTACCCGGCAAGCGGAGTTGGCGGAACAGAGCGCGGACAAGGCGAGGTCGGCTGAAAAGGAAGCCCTCGCGGCGCGCGACCAGGCGCTCAGCAACCAGTCTCTTTCGCTTTCGTTCCTTTCGCAGCAAACCGCGGCGAGCGGCGATACGGAGACCGCGATCCTGTTGGCGGTAGAGGCGTTGCCGAAGAGTGGATCGGGGCCTGTGCGGCCGTATCTGTTTGAAGCAGAGGCCGCACTTTTCAACGCTCTGTTGGCGCACCGCCAGACAGCGGTCTTCAAACACGACGCCGGAGTGACGCAGGCAGCCTTCAATCGGACCGGCGATCGCATTGTCACTGCATCCTACGACAGGACCGCGCGCATTTGGGATGCCTCGAAAGGTACCGAGATTGCCGTCTTGAAGGGCCATGGGGGACCCGTGGAGAGAGCCGAATTTAGTCCGGACGGACGCTTGGTCATCACGGCCGCACGGGACGGCACCGCGAGGATCTGGGATGCTGATTCTGGTGCGCAGCGTGCTGTGCTTGAGCCAGTCGGCGATTTTCCAACGGCTATGTTCGATCCGAGCGGCGAGCGGGTGCTCACCGCCGGAGGAAACAGTCAGGCGTTACTCTGGGATGCCCGGACGGGAGTGAAACTTCTGAGTTTCGTAGCCAAAACCGGCCCCGCCACCAATGAGGTTGGAGGAGATGCGTTGGCCGACTTCAACCCGGATGGTCGCAGCTTTGCGACCTCGCGACATAGGAAGGTTTTCGTCTGGAATGCCGCGGATGGCGCTTTGATCCATGAATGGAACGTTGACAATACGCCATCCACGCTGACATTCAGCCCGGACGGAAGCCGACTGCTGTTAGGCTCGTGGATCGCACATCACAGTTCCCCCGCTCTTTGGGACGCAGGGAATGGAACCGAGATCGCCAGTCTGGCCGGCCACAAGAGCGACACCCAACTGCAGGGTGTCATCTTCAGTCACGACGGCCGCCGGATTGCAACAGTCTCGCTCGATGGCAGCGCGCGGATCTGGGACGGCAAGTCGGGGATCTTGCTTGACGTGCTCGGCCAAGAGACCCCGAACTTGAATCTGACTGACAGAGGTCACTATGACCCCGACAAGGAAATGAACAGCGCTTTCAGCCCCGACGATCGCCTCTTGGCCACCGCTTCCATCGACGGTCCGATACGCATCTGGGATGTCGGTCGAGCGTCGCTATTCACGACCATTACCGGCCATGATGCCTTGATCGAGCATCTTGAGTTCGATCCGGTCGACAGCAATATACTTCTCACGGCGTCGCACGATGGGACCGCCCGGCTCTGGGAAATGAACGGAATTCTGACGACCGATCTACGGCACGAGCATCCGCCAACCTTTGCGGTGTTCAGTCCTGACAGTGTGCATCTTCTGACTGGTGGCGGGGACGCCAAAGTTCACCTTTGGGATGTCACGACCGAACGCGAGATTGCCAAGTTCGACACAGGCGAGATCGTCCACGGTGCGACATACAGCCCCGACGGAACTCGGGTCGCAACTGTATCTCTCGCAGGCCGAGTTTTGGTCTGGGACGTGGCGAGCAAACGCCAGCTCGCGGAAATCAAATCGCCCATTGGGCTACGTCATATTCAGTTCAGCCCGGCGGGAGACCTTTTGGCGGCCGGTTCGGGCCGCGGTTTTGCCCGGTTGTGGGATGCGGCGAGTGGCGCCGAAGTCGCAACGATCGCTACGAGCGAGACGCTACCGCAGGTTGTTTTCAACCGAGATGGCAATCTCGTCTTTGCTGCGACCGGCAGCGCGGGACACTTGGTGAAACCCGACGGGACCGAACTGAAGAAACTGGTCGGGCATGAGCGTCCAATCACAGGGGCCGCATTCAGTCCGGATGGCCAACTGGTTGCCACAGCTTCGCTCGACCACACGGCGCGGATCTGGTCGGTCAAGGACGGAAGCACTGTCGCGATACTGAAAGGGCACAGCGATGAGCTGACGACAGTGTCCTTCAGCCAGGACGGGCTGTCCGCGCTGACAGCCTCACGCGACGGCACGGTGCGAATCTGGGGCGTTCCGGACGGAACGGAAAGAACAGTTCTCAGGGGGCACAGCGGCGGAGTGAATAGTGCGCAACTCAGTGCCAATGGCCTTTATGTCGTGACGGCCTCATTCGAGGATCGCACAGTCCGTCTCTGGGCAGTTCAATCGGGGCGCCAGATGGCGGTACTTTTCAGTCCGGACGAGGAGAACAAGCGGCCAGCACTGACGCGGGCGGCCTTTAATTCGGATGGAACCAGGGTCGTGATCGTGTCCTTTAAGCGAGATCCTCGAGTCATTCGCGTTTCTCCGACACCCCAGGAACTCATCGATTTCGCGAAGCAAACCGTTCCACGCGAACTGACCGCGTGCGAACGGCGTCGCTTCTTCCTTCCCGTCGAAGGCAACGTTAGCGATTGTCCAAGCTGATGTCGCCCAACGCTCATGGCTGGTAGCGTTACCTCGACGGCCGCGCTCTGGCCCATCGCCGTAGTCTCAAAGGCGCGTATTGGATCTCATAGCGATCATCATTGAGCCGTTCGCAGCCGACTGCATTTGGCGTAGCCGCGACCTCGAGAATGGTCGCCACCAATGTCTGCTATCAGGCAGTGGCAACAGTCGCCGCAATGTCGGATATTAGGCGCAGAGCGGTCTGCCTCTTCGCCCGTGGCAAGGAGCCCGGTGACGCACCGGAGTCGGCGGATTTATCTGCCGACTGCCGTTCCCACCTCCGTGGTCGCGAAAGCGAACCGTTCCTTATGGGGCTTCGTAGAGTTCCAACGGCAATCCATCTGGGTCGCTGAAAAAGGTAAACCGTTGGTCTGTATATGGGTCGATCCGGATCGGCTCAACGGCGACGCCGGCGGCTTCCAGGCGCATAATTACGGGATCAAGATTCGTCACGGCAAATGCCAGATGTCTCAGGCCTGTCGCCTCTGGATGGGACGGCCGCATCGCTGGTGCAGGCAAGGAGAACAATTCCAGCTGGACCGAGCCGATCCGCAGATCCGCCTTCCATGACTGCCGCTCTTCCCGATAGACCTCCCGGATCAGATCGAGACCGAGGAGTTCGACGTAGAACCGTCGCGACCGCTCGTAGTCAGTGCAGATGAGCGCGACGTGGTGAATGGCGTTCAGCATGCCACGAACTTTAGCCAAGCTGGGATTTAAGGCCAAGGTCACCATCGGGTATGCGGCATGATGTTGCCGCCAGAGCGCAAACAAGTCCGTATTTCGGCTGGCCTCGCGATAGGCGCCCAAACCCAGCCCCATAATTGGGCGGTAGCGTTTCAAAAATGGTGGCCTCTCGGCGGACAAGAGAGGCCACCATGTTCATGTCTCAGTTCCCTCGGCTAGCGTGAGCTCGTCCTCGACTTCCACACCGAGATATCGAACCGTATTCTCGATCTTGGTGTGGCCAAGCAGGATCTGAACCGCCCCGAGGTTGCCTGTTGCCTTGTAGATGATTGATGCCTTGGTTCGTCGGAGCGAATGTGTGCCGTATTCTTCACGCCGCAGACCGATCGCCGAAACCCATTCGTCAACCAGTCGGGCGTACTGCCTCGTACTCATTGGGACCGAACGATCAATCCTGCTTGGGAAGGCATAGTCGTCGATAGTTCCACCACGCCGCTCAAGCCATGCGAGCAAACTGGCACGGGCGTCAGTCATAAGCTCAAACTGAACAGGCCGACCTGTTTTTTGCTGCACAACCATTGCACGCGTGCGTATTTCGGGACCGACGGCCAACGTGCCGAGATCGCGACCACGCAGTTTGCTGTCGATTGCGAGATCGAAGAGGGCGCGATCACGTAGCCGAGCTTCGCGATCCAAGAAAAAGCGGATGGCCCATACCTGTCTCGGTTTCAGTGCTCGTTTCGCTCCGACCTTCCTTCCTGCGTTCCAAGCGCATTGCTCATGCGCTCCTGGATCGTACTGTGAAAGTCCCATGACGTTTCTCCTTCGGCCACCACGGCCGGAAGGAAAAACAGATTCATTGCGGGTTTGCTGGCGGTTTGTGAGCGCAAAGCGGCGGTGGTCTCCATGCTCAATGTCCCGAAAGGGTAGGAGACCATCATTCCACCTAGGTAGCCGTTCTCGTTGCTGGCCACGATGGACTCCTCCGTGCGGCGCAAATACCATCGGTCCAACCAATGAGGCGATCACTTAATGGCTGATGAATGCGCCAAGCGCCGTCTTGCCGCCATCGCTGTGGCCGACGTGGTAGGCTACAGCCGAATGATGGAGGCGGATGAGGCGGGTACGCTGGCGGCACTGAAGGAGCGGCGCAAGGCGATCCTGGAGCCGATCGTTCGCGATCGCGGCGGGCGGATCGTCAAGCTTATGGGCGACGGCGTGCTGATGGAGTTCACCAGCGCGGTGAACGCGGTCGAGGCTGCAGTCGAACTACAGGCCAAAATGGCGGAGGCCAACCAATCCGTCACCGAGCACCGCCGCATATTGCTGCGTATCGGCATCAATCTGGGCGACGTGATCGGTGAGGGCTCGGACATCTATGGCGACGGTGTGAACGTTGCGGCTCGCCTCGAAGCCTTGGCAGAGCCAGGCGGGGTCTGCGTCTCGGCTAAGGTTCATGAGGAATTGCGAGGCAAAGGCAACGCTGCCTTCGAGGACATGGGCGAGGTGGCGCTCAAGAATATCGTCAGACCGGTGCGGGTTTACCGTGTGGAAACGAGTACTGGTCGAGTGGGCGGGCGGGCCGCAACGACGTCTGCTGCCAGGCCCTCCATTGCCGTTTTGCCATTCGACAATCTGAGCGGCGATCCCAGTCAACAATACCTTTCGGACGGCATCACGGAGGACATCACCACCGAGTTGTCGCGGTTCAGAAATCTTACCGTCGCGGCGCGTCACGCTTCGTTCCATCTTGCCAGGATGGGCATCAACCCAATGCAGGCCGCTCGCGATCTGGGCGCGAACTACGTCATCGAAGGTAGTGTGCGGAAGGCGGGCGAGCGGATTCGCATTACTGCACAGTTGATCGACGCAAGGACAGGCAACCACGTCTGGGCGGAGCGGTATGATCGCGAATGCCACGACATTTTTGCTGTGCAGGACGAAGTCGTGGCAGCAATCGTGACGACGCTCGAGGGGCGAATGGTGGCCGCTGCTGCTCTTCAGGTGCGCAGGCGGCCAACGTCGAGCTGGACGGCCTATGACTTTTTCCTGCAGGGCCGGGAGCTGGCCGACGCCAACATGGAGAAGGAGGCCGTTCCGCTTTTTTCCCGCGCGACGGCGATCGATCCCGATTTTGCGCACGCTCACGCCTGGCTGGCGATCGCTCTCCTCGGCCGCTACTGGTTCGACACAGATCCACGAACGCTGCACGAAGCGTCACTTGCCGCACAAAGAGCCATGGAGTTGGACAGCAACGATCCGACGGTCCACCACGCCAACGGCATGGTCATGGTGTGGCTCCGCGAATACGAACGGGCCGGCGTCCATTTCGACCGCGCCGTCGCTCTCAATCCGGCCGATGCGCAAATTCGCGCGGACCGAGCGAATTGGTTGCGATACGCCGGCCGGCCGGAGGAGGCTCTGGCTTCAATCGACGACGCGCTGAAGAGAACCCCGTTTCCACCGCACTGGTTCTGGGTAATTCGCGCCAAAATTTTGTTGGAACTGAGGAGATATGGCGAAGTCGTAGCGGCCTTGGACAACATGCCAAAAAAGGATCACCCCGCTTGGCTCACACTGGCGGCCGCCCATGACCATCTCGGCCATGCCGCTCTCGCTGCGCATGCGCTGGCGAAAGCTCGCGAACTTAGACCCAGCATCTCATCGCGGGAACTGATCGCTGTGAATCCTTATGCTCACCGAGATGCGCTCAAACCTCTGCTCGATGGCCTGCGCAACGCCGGATTGCCGGAGTAAGTAGGCCGCCAATGGGACATTGAAAATTTACACCACGCGGCGAGTTCACCGGAACGCATGCGGATGGCTTCGCGGTCGCAAACGATAGTTCGTCCCTTGAGGTTGCGGAACACCGCGCCTCTTGCCCCCGCCGTAGGCTACGCGCGGAGTGGCAGACGAATGCGGCGTTTCGCGTTCGTATCGTGAATGCCCAAAGATGGCGCAACTGCGGCATCCAGAGTGGTCAACTGCAATGTCTGCTTCCGAGCGGAGGCAAAGTTCGCCTCTATGGCCGACATGCTGCGCAAAGCAGCCGGTCGCTAAGCGGAACCCGGGCGTCCCTTGAGTGCTCCCCTGCCTCCGGTGAGAAACTGCCCGGTTCCCAGTTTTGTTCTGGAGTGGTGGAAAATTGGCGCGGCAGACACGGAGGCGGCGCTTTATCTCAACCTTTCCTGTCGCACCCTGGAGAAGCTTCGCTCCCCGGGGGCGAGCCTGCCTATGGAAAAGTCGGCGGGACCGTCCTCTATCGGATGGATGAATCGACGGAGAACGGTGCTTCCATGAGCTTCTGTCTCAAGCAGCGTGTCGCGTGCCGATGGCGTCCGGCACTGTCGTGACGACGAGCTCCTCGCCTGATTTTTCCTCAAGTGCGAGGAGCGCCAATTCCACTTCGTGGAGGCGCGAAGGCCGTTCGCCCTCCGGCATCCCCTCTGCGGTCGCCAGATCCCAGAGATATTCATCCCAGGCCCAGCGCTTCAGAGTATCGCTCTTGTTCTGGAGCGTGAGGGCCGGATCGGCGACGACGTCGGCAGGCGAGTGGAAAACGGAAGCCGGATCGACGAGCGCGCGTTCGAGATCGATCAGCGCCGATGGTCCGCCGCGCCCATACTGCGTCTGGAGCCAGGCCAGAGAAAGATAGGCGGACAGAACATCCTGGAAGGCCTGATCGTTGGCGCTCCGCGGTTCGGCGCGTTCTTGTTTCTCGGACAGTCTGTCGACGACATAAGCGAGTCCTTGCCGTTCGGCATAGGCGATCGCTGCCTCAAGCGTCGGGAAATTCAGCTCGACCTGGGTCAACGTGTCGTCGCCGCCGGTCCAACCCATCAGCGGTTCGATAAAGGGCGGCGTGCGGCGTTCGAAGGCGAGACGCCAGCCCTTTGTCCGAGCCCGTCCGGAGGTCATGACCGACCGGCTCGGCCGAAAAATGCGCGCCACGGCGTCCGGCGGAAAAATGGATTGGCCAAAGGTCAATGCAGGCCGGCGATTGCCGTTTGCGGCTGCCGGCAGGTTGTTGTCGGTGGTAGTGATGGTCTCCATGGCTCACCCGGTTGGCGAAGGATGGCGCCGGGCGCGCCGCTCTGAACGCGCCCGGCAACCTGAAGGTTCTTTAGGTCTCTCAACTTTTGCCGTTGACGAGGATGCGCTTGGCCTTGGCCTGCGCTTTCGCGCTCTTCGGCAGCGTCACGGTGAGCACGCCGTTCTTGAAGGCGGCGTTCACCTTATCCTCCTCGATTTCATAGCCGAGGGGAATGCGGCGCTCGAAGCGAGCCGTAGAAGCGCTCCGAGAACTGGCGCTCCTTGTCCTCGGTCTCTGATTTCTTCTCGCCGCGCAGCGTCAGTACGCCCTCGTCGAGCAGAACTTCGATGTCCTTCTCCTCGAGCCCCGGCACCTCGGCGATGACGCGCAGTTCATTGTCAGTCTCCGAAATCTCCACGTTCGGCCAATTTGCCGACCAGGACAGGCGGCCGAAAGGGCGTCGGCGCCTCGAATTCATTGAAGACGTCATCGAACAGCCGGTTCACCTGACGATGAAGTGCGAGAAACGGGTTCTGTTCGGCATCCCGGAATACTCTCGGGGCCCGATTGCTGCTGCGGCCCCAAGGAATGAGATCACGTACGCTCATGATATTTTCTCCTCTTTCTCCATTGAGCAACAAGGATACCAAGAGGCGCCGAAGTGCCGGCACCCCCTGGACTTGCCGGTCCCGCAACGGGCGATCGGCGGCAAAATATCTAGATTCGATTTTCGGCGTTTCAAGAGGAATGCGATCCAGTCAGCTCCCAATCACCTTTGCTTAGGGGAGCGACTGCCCGAACGTCGCGACTCAGATAATCTGCTCTCGGTGGGAATCCCAATCCCCGCCTGGCCGGCGCCTCTCAGGCAACAGCGCTCCCAACTACCGGCGCCGGCCATCTTCGGTTCGCAGGGATGCGCCGATGCGGGCGTTAGTTACCTCTGTAAAGCCAAGCAGGAAACGGGTGGCGGCCCTATCGACCAACGGTCAGAATCCCGCATATGCCAATGGGAGAATGACCGATGTTTGGATTGTTAGGATTCCATGAGATAGCTGCAAGACGTGGAGATGGTCTGCGTCCAGAGTTTTTCGGCCTGCTTCACGAGAAGTCTCTTCGTGAAAGTCTAACTCTCATCTCCGGGGGGATTGCGGAAGTTAGCCAGCAGTCGCCGCGCGTCATCGGCCTCTCGGCTTCCTTCGCTTCGATAAGCGCCACGATATCGCCAATCTCCCAAAGCTTGCCGGTCACGCCAGCACCCATCGCCGGAGTCATGCGCAACGTCGCATGGATGCGGGCAAAATAGTGCATGAAGTGCAACGTGACCGCGTTGGCGTGAGCCTCAACCTTCTTGGAAAAGCCGTTTGTCAGGCGCGTGAAGGCTTCAGATGTGCGATCTTCGGGTCGGTTCGAGACCTGCTTCACGGAGTGTCGCCCACCATGCCGGAGAACAGCACTGAGCCGCGCTGCTCGAGAAGCGACAGCGAGGTGTAATCCAGGATCGATAGGCCCCCGTCGGCGACCAAGGTTTGTCCCGTGATAAACGAAGCCTCATCGCTCGCCAGGAACGCGACGGCCGCAGCAATTTCTGCCGGCGTGCCCATCCGGCCGAACGCGCTTGGCGGCACCGTCCAGTCGCCGGCACCAGACGCTGGCGCCGCTACATCGGTTTCGGTGGCAATCCAGCCCGGGCTGACGCAGTTCGCCCTGATCCGATGTGGAACCCCCTCGACTGCCAGCGATCGCGTGAGCGCTTCGACGGCCGCCTTGGCGACGCAGTACAGGCCCCAGTTGCCGTGCAACGTGGCCGTGGACGATATGTTGACAATCGCACCTCCGCCGAAATCCCGCAGCAACGGCAAGGCGTAAGAGGATACAAAGTAGGTGGAATCCAGGTTGGCGCCGCGCATCTTGTCCCATCTTGCTCCCGGGCGATCGCCGAGTTCAATCCCGCTCCGGCGCGAACCGGCGCCGGCATTGTTGACAACAACTGCCAGCCGCCCCCATTGGCCGGTCTGGCCGATCAGGTCCTCGACTTGATGTTCCTCCGACAGATCGCAGTGGAAAAAGCGGGCTTCACCTTCGATCGCCTTTGCTTCCGCTTCAACGGCGCGGCCCTTTTCGCGATCGCGGCCTGCGAACGCCACCCTGGCTCCCTCTTTCAGGAAATAGTGGACGATCCCACGGCCTATCCCTGAATTCCCGCCGGTCACGAGAACGTCTTTGCCTTTAAAGCGCATGGTACCTCCCTGAAGACGATGCAGATGCGCGCATTGCGGCATCTCTGATCCATTCCGCTGAGAAACGGTGGACCGAAGCAGGGATATGCTTCGCTATTCAATTCAGCGTCAGTGCCACAGCGGGTCGAGGATTGGACATGAGCAGGAGCGAGTTCTCCCTGGCAGCGGGATGTGCCATATCCGGCAGTTTTTTGAAGCCATGGGGGCCTCTATTGGTTGAAAACTGTTGTCAGGTCTCCTTGTGTTCGCCAAGAGTTCCAGAAAGGCCCTCGGCGCGTGATCTGGAAGCCAATGACTTGGGCCATCACCGCGTAGCCTACGACAGCAGAGTTCTGTTTGTGCGTGCTGAACGTGCAGGCCGTGCTTCGGCGATGGCTTCCGGAACAAGGGCTATCGCCGGATCGCGGGCAACCAGTTCCAGGAGCGTTTCAAGGTCGCTGACCTCGAAGACTGTGCGACGCTCGATACCAATCTCCAAAAAGGCGCGGCCGACGAGTTTCCGCGTCCCCCAATCCGACCGAAATCGACGAATGGTTCGTCTTTCAACGCGGAGAGCACCACGGCCGGCCATAGCATGATTCAGCGCCCTCGTGAGCTCGACACATCTGGCGGTGGCGGGGTTATTTTTCTGTGGCATGGTGGATCAATCGTGAGGATTTAGATGTCGTCTGCCTAATGCCATATCGGTGAGTTTTTATCTCTGCACCAACGCCCAGGCTATGGGCGATCTAGATATTGGGAGTTCTTATGTCGCTCAGTCGCGCTGAAGTGTACGACCTTTCGATATTCCTGCTCATCGTACAGTATCGCAGTTTTAGAAAGGCTGCGGACAATCTCGGCGTAACCGCATCAGCACTCAGCCACCGAGTGAAAGCGCTTGAAGAGCGACTTGGTGTAAGGCTGCTAAACCGTACAAGCCGAAGTGTTGCTCCAACAGTGGCAGGAAGCGCGCTGGCCGAAAAAGTGAGTGCTGGCCTCGATCTTATCAATTCCGGCCTGGAAGAACTGCACGGGCACCACGAAGGGACCGCCGGTAGTGTGCGGTTGAATGTACTGCGCGATGCTTCGACTTTACTCCTGCGCCCGGCATTGCCGATCTTCCTGCAGCGCTTCCCAAACATCGAATTGGAGATTGCGGTCGACGATCACTTCGTCGACGTTACAGCGGAAGGCTTCGACGCTGGTCTCAGATATGGTGGAACGATACCGGAGGACATGATCGCCATTCCATTGACGCCACCGCTTAAATGGGTGGTCGTCGGTGCACCGGCTTACTTCGAGCGCCACGGTCGGCCGGAATTGCCTGACGATCTTCATTCCCATCAATGTATCCGCATCCGCACAGGGCGAGGGCAGATTTACAAATGGGAATTCGAGCAGGGCGACGATCGGCGCGAGATCGACGTTCCTGGCTCACTCATCTCAAGTGAGTCTGCTTTCGCCATCAATGCTGCGATCGACGGTATTGGTCTGTTTTATTGCCTGGAAAAGCTCGCTAGTCCTCACCTTGCAGCAGGGCGGCTGGAAGTCGCACTGCCGCAATGGTCTTCAATCGGCCCGCCATTGTCCATGTACTATTCGAGTCGCCGGCAACTGCCCCTCGGGATCAGTGCCCTCATTCAGGTGATACGCGATATCAATCCGCTGAAATGAACTTTGCGGAGGTCGGCCATGGGTGACTATCAAATGGCCATCGATGAGCGCAGATCACTGATCTGATTACCTCTCACCCATTGATTCATTGATCGACGATGTTATTCAATCTCTCGAATGCTGTGCGGCCGATCGGCCGAAATGGCGCATGCAATGCAGATACGAGGCTTGAATGTACGTTGCAGATGCGAAGAGATACGATGCGATTGCCTACCGCCGCTGTGGTCGGTCGGGGCTGAAGCTCCCGCCGATTTCGTTGGGCCTGTGGCAGAACTTCGGTGGTCAAGATGTCTTCGAGACCGGCCGCTCGGTGATCCGGCGTGCCTTCGACAAGGGAGTCACTCATTTCGACCTGGCGAACAATTATGGCCCGCCTTACGGGTCGGCGGAAGAGAATTTCGGACAGGTCCTCAAAAAGGACTTTTCGAGCCACCGCGACGAGATGATCATCTCCTCGAAAGCCGGTTGGGATATGTGGCCGGGTCCTTATGGGTCGGGTGGATCCCGCAAGCACCTGCTTGCATCACTCGAACAGAGCCTGAAGCGAATGGGTGTCGAATATGTCGATATCTTCTATTCCCACCGCCCGACATTGGATGTTCCGCTCGAGGAAACCATCGCCGCGCTCGTGCAGATGGTGCGGCAAGGCAAGGCGCTCTACGTCGGGATTTCATCTTATGGGCCAGATCGGACTCGGGAAGCCGAGCGCGCCCTGCGCGTGGAAGGAATTCCCCTGCTTATCCACCAACCCTCCTACTCCATGCTGAACCGCTGGATTGAGGATGGATTGCTCGATACGCTGGGAGAACTTGGTGCCGGCTGTATCGCATTTTCGCCGTTGGCTCAGGGCTTGTTGACATCAAAGTATCTGAATGGCGTCCCGGACGGCGCGCGTGCAGCGCGTGGCGGCTCGTTCGACACAAAGTTGCTGAGTGATGCAAACATAGAGCGAGTCCGCGGATTGAACGCGATCGCAAGCGACCGTGGGCAGACACTTGCCCAGATGGCGATCGCGTGGACCTTGAGAGATTCGCGCATAACGAGCGCGCTGGTAGGCGCGCGCAACGTGGCCCAACTCGATGATTCCCTCGGCGCTTTAGGGAATCTCGAATTCAATACCGAGGAACTCCACAAAATCGACAGGTACGCAACCGAGGGCGGGATCGACCTCTGGCGAGCTCAATCAAAGGCAGCCTGAACGGTCGGATGGTGCGCATTGTGCGATGATGACGACATTGCACAAACAACATTGGCAATACCGGATCTTTGCCGCAAAGCAGTTCGCATCACCGGCGCATCAATTGGCACTGCGCTCGCAGTGATACCTGGGCAGCCACCAATGGCAAGAAGGCGATTGCATCGGGCCCGCAACGCAACAGGCCCGATCGAGATCCCTGAAGGAGCAAGAACATGGACTATCGAAAGCTCGGCAATAGCGGCGCCGTCGTCTCGGCCTATTGCCTCGGCACCATGACTTTTGGACACGAGTCCGACGAAGCTACATCGTTCGCGCTTATGGATGATTATGTCGAGGCCGGCGGCAATTTCATCGATACGGCCGACGTCTACAGCGCCGGCGTATCAGAGGAAATCATCGGCCGCTGGCTCAAGAGCAAGCCAGGAATCGCCAAGAAGCTGGTGATCGCCACCAAGGGTCGTTTCCCCATGGGCGCAGGACCGAATGATCTCGGGCTGTCGCGCAAGCATCTTGGGGCAGCGCTCGATGCCTCGCTCAAGCGCCTGGGCGTCGAGCAGGTTGATCTTTACCAGATGCACGCCTGGGATGCGCTGACGCCGCTGGAGGAGACGCTGCGCTTTCTCGATGACTCGATCCGCAACGGCAAGATCGCCTATTACGGGCTCTCCAACTTCCTGGGTTGGCACCTGACCAAGGCGGCGTGGCTGGCCAAAGCCAATGGCTACACGCAACCCGTGACGCTGCAACCACAATACAGCCTGCTGGTCCGCGACATCGAACATGAGCTTGTGCCGGCCGCGCTCGACGCCGGTATAGGCCTGCTGCCGTGGTCGCCGCTGGGCGGCGGATGGCTCTCAGGCAAATACAAGCGCGACCAGATGCCGGCGGGCGCCACGCGCCTTGGCGAAAATCCCAAACGCGGCATGGAAGCCTTCGCCGCTCGCAATGCCAAGCCGATCACCTGGAACGTGATTGGGGCGGTGGAAGATACCGCAAAAGCGCTTGGGGCAAGCATGGCGCAGGTCGCGCTGGCATGGGTCGCCGCACAGCCAGCGGTCACGTCGGTTATTCTCGGGGCCCGGACACGAGAGCAACTGGCCGACAATCTCGGTGCGGCCAAGCTGACGCTGACGGACGAAACCATTGCCGAACTCAACGCGGCGAGCAAACCGGAAATGTCGGAATATCCCTATGGAACGGGCGGCATAAGCCAACGCCACCGCAAGATCGAGGGTGGCCGCTGACTTTGGCGGCACGCGAACCGCATCGATAAACATCAAAGGAGGCTCAGCATGTCCGCATCCGATACCCCAGGTAAGCGCATCATCTTCACCGGCGGCACCGGCAAGGCCGGCCGGCATGCTATTCCCTACTTGCTGGAGCGCGGCCACGAGGTGCTCAACCTCGATCTGGTACCGTTCGCCCATCCCGGTGTCAGGACGTTGATCACCGACCTCACCGACAGCGGGCAGGCCTTCAACGCGCTGTCGATGCATTTCGACAGCAGCGGGCTCACCACCGGCAAGGGGCCTGCACCGGTGGATGCTGTCGTGCATTTTGCCGCCATCCCCGCCCTGTTGTTGCGCCCCGACAACGTCACCTTCCAGGCCAATGTCGCTTCGACCTACAATGTCATCGAGGCGGCGACAAAGCTCGGCATCCGCAAGATCATCATCGCGTCCAGTGAGACGACCTATGGCGTCTGCTTCGCCGAAGGCGACAAGGACTTCCACCAGTTTCCCCTGGAGGAGGATTACGATGTCGACCCGATGGACAGCTACGGCCTGTCCAAGGTGGTGAACGAGAAAACGGCGCGCGCCTTCGCCATGCGCTTCGGCACGGACATGTATGCGCTTCGCATCGGCAATGTGATCGAGCCGCATGAATACGACCGGTTCCCGAGTTTCGTCGCCGATCCGTTGTCGCGCAAGCGCAATGCCTGGAGCTATATCGACGCACGCGACCTGGGTCAGATCGTCGATCTTTGCGTCCGTAGGGACGGGCTCGGTTTCCAGGTCTTCAACGCCGTTAACGACACGATCACCGCCAATGAGCCGACCGAGGCCTTCTTGAGGCGCTGGTGCCCTGACGCGCCGGTCGCCCGCCCGATGGGCGAATTCGAAGCGCCGCTGTCCAACCGCAAGGCGCGCGAGGTACTCGGATTCCGCGAGGAGCATAACTGGCGGAAATATGTCTGACGTGGCGCTGGCGTCCTGCGGGAGTACCGGCCGTTCGCTCCGCTCGTCTTGGGGGCAAAACGGCACCCGAGAACTCAAAGCACAGCCGTCGCGACGAAGAAATGGAGTAGGATCGTCAGCGCATGCTGGATGATCCCTGCGATCGGGCCAGAGTCCGAGGCAGCATCGACCCCCGCCCGCAGCCGCTTCAGAGCGCTTTTCCAAGACGGAGCGAACTGGATCTGGGCAAGGTCACAGACAAAGGAGACCCTTATGAATGTTGGTTTCATTGGACTCGGGCGCATGGGGGTTGGAATGGCAGCCAACCTTTTGAAGGCCGGGCATGACGTTACCGTCTACAACCGGACGCCCGGCAAGGACGAGGAGATCGTCCAGATGGGCGCCCGGCCTGCCGCCGAGGTTGCGGAAGCCTGCGATGGCGAGATCGTCGTGACGATGCTGGCAGACGACCACGCGGTCGAAAGCGTGGTGTATGGCGACCAACGCGTGCTGGCGAGCCTGGCCAAAGGCGCGATCCATGTCTCGTCCAGTACGATTAGTGTTGCCTTGGCGGAGCGGCTCACAGCTGATCACGCCGCAGCCGGCCAACGCTTCGTCGCTGCTCCCGTGTTCGGTCGGCCTGAGGCTGCGGCGGATGGAAAGCTCTTCGTCGTTGCCGCCGGCGAGTCGGAGGCGGTCACGACAGCAACTCCGTTCTTCGACGCCGTGGGGCAGAAGACTTTCGTTGTCTCCGAGACGCCCAAGGCCGCCAATCTCGTGAAACTCAGCGGCAATTTCCTGATCGCTTCGGTTATCGAATCCCTCGGCGAGGCGATTGCGCTTGTGAGCAAGGGCGGCGTCGATCGACACCAGTATCTCGATTTGCTCACCTCGACGTTGTTTGGCGCTCCTGTCTATAAGACCTATGGCGGGCTGATCGTCGATCGAAAATTCGAGCCGGCAGGCTTCGCGGCACCACTCGGCCAGAAGGACATCCGGCTGGTGCTCGCGGCGGCTGAAGAGTTGCGCGTACCGCTTCCCATCGCCAGCCTTCTGCGTGACCGTTTCCTAAGCCTGCTCGCCCATGGCGGCGACAATCTCGACTGGTCGGCGCTCGGTTCGCTTGCAGCAAGAGATGCTGGGGAGGCCGCAAACTAAGGACCTGCGATCCCCCACCAGCAAAGGCAGACCAGGAGGTGGCCCACTGTCCAAGGATACCGCACATTTCATTCAAAAGGATCGCATCCCGGGGGGCGCTCTTGGACGGTCACAGCTTTCTTGGATAATGCCTGCGCGCCGCTTAACGCTCTCGACGTGGCCAATCGACGATCGCTGAGCACGCTCTTCCCTGTTCGGACCGCTCCCGTCGGCTCCCGTATCGTAAACCTCGTTGTGCTTGGATGAACAATTGCTGCACAGGCATATTAAAGCCAGCTTCGGAGAAAATACACTCCGACACCGTTTCGGAGCCCTTTCATGTCGCTATCTGGTACAAGAATTCGCTACGGCAGCCTCGCCCAGGCTTCTCACTGGCTTACCGCGCTGCTCGTACTTGTCGCCTTCCTGGTCTCGCAAGGCGGTCCTCCAACGCGCGTCTATGCGCCGTCCAACGCTGCCACCTTGCAGCTTCATGAATCGCTCGGTTTCACCGTTCTCGTGCTGCTGGTCATACGCTTGGCGTGGCGTTTTTTCGACCGTATTCCGGAGTCGCCGCCAATGCCTCTCTGGATGGATGTCGCGGCGAAGATAACGCATTGGGCGCTCTACGCGCTGCTGTTCGCGGTCCCTGCGACGGCGATACTCGGCGCATGGTTTGGCGGCCACCCGGTCACGGTATACGGCCTCGGCGCCCTTGGTCCGTTCTTTGGCGCCTGGCGCCTGGGCGCATCCCTTGCCGAGATCCATGGCACGCTCGGCGATGTCCTCATGTGGCTCGCGGGTCTGCACGCCGCCGCGGCCATCTTTCACCATGTCTTCCTACACGATCGCGTGCTGAAGCAGATGCTGCCTGGCCTGCCCAACTCGTAAATGGATCCGGTTGCAGAGCGGCATAAATTGGACAATTCGTTGCCACTTGACCTGGGTTGATTGCTACTGTCGATCTTGGCGTTCTTCGGGCGGACGAACCTTGCGGAACATTGCAAGCAGAAGGATGTCGTAGACAATTTTCAAGGCGCCCGCGATGAGCGGCGGCCACCCGAAACCGGAGATAGCGAGCAGTGAGCCGGCAAGGATCGGACTGGCGGCTGCCGCGAGGCTTCGCGGGACTGCGGTGACACTTGCTGCTGCCGCCCGCTCCCCAGATGTCACCACCGGCATGACGTTGGAGGTGCGGGTCGGTACATCCAAGCCAGGCCTCCAAACCGGGAAAGA
This sequence comes from Mesorhizobium neociceri, assembly GCF_013520985.1. Taxonomy (GTDB): domain Bacteria; phylum Pseudomonadota; class Alphaproteobacteria; order Rhizobiales; family Rhizobiaceae; genus Mesorhizobium; species Mesorhizobium neociceri. The sequence continues at coordinate 22,291 of NZ_JACDTY010000035.1, forward strand.
AACACTAGGCAGACCTCGTCCCGAACCGGCTGATCTGACGGGCACCTCGTCGATGCCGCGCTGAAGCTGTTGGCCTAGTGGTCCAATCTTGTCCGAGGGGCATGTGAAAGATGAGCATTCGGAATCCGTGGTTGCTCGGGACGTCAGGGCACTGAGAAAAAGCGATCATGCCCATCGCTCAATACACGCCTCAGTTAACGGCCCCAGCTCTCCAAGAGCGCCTCACAAATATTTGATATATATGGAAATTCTGATCTAAGTGTTTTGATCCACAACGATCCCGCTCGACACCCTACGACCATCGTGGATCACGGTTGGTCACGCTTCGATCCAATTTCCCCTGAAATCATAGATTTGCGAGTTTGCCCAACCGTCGTGCGACGGGTGATAGATTGCAAATATGGCCAGTGACCTGCCAGGGGCATTGTCATCGCAAGACATGCGCCCTTCCCTGCCCCACAACGCAGCGTCGATTTCGCGTCACTGCACCCTTTCAGAAACGGCCCCATTGGCCCGCGATCGGGATGACTGAAATGGGGCCGGGAGCCGACTGACAGCTTCAGGCTGCGGATATTCAAGAGCGGACATGCAAGTCCGCGAAGGTGTCGTCGCGACCTGCCCCATTGTAGACGCTCAACGAACTCGCTTGAGCGACGATCACCAGCTTCGGCTGTAACAGTTTTCGCATAGCAAGCCTTGCTAGGTGCTCTTTGCCAGCGGGCCATCGTGAAAGCGCTCACCATGAAATAAACTCGGCATGATCGTCCTCCGCCGCTGCATCTGGCGAGGACGGATCGAGAAGGCGATGGAGCTACCCCGCCAGAGGGGCCTCCATAAAGATGAGATGGTTGCGCAGTTCAGGAGATGCTTCGTAGTAGGGCGCGATCTCCTGGAATCCGAGAGAGCGGTAGAGGCTAAGCGCCTCATCGTGGTTGCGGCCGGTATCAAGCCGCATGGCGGTGTAGCCCCGCTCAGCGGCCACGCGCACGATGGTCTCGGCGAGGCGGCGGCCCAGCCCTAAGCCTCGGCCCTCAGAGCTGATGAACATGCGCTTCATCTCGCATGTGTGTTCGTTGATCCGCTGCATCATCACACAGCCGACCACCTTTCCGTTCAGGCGGGCAACAAGGATCTCGCCATCCGGGGCCGAGTGTATCTTCGGCAGGTTGTCCAGGAGTACGGCCCATTCTTCTGGCGTGTAGTAGCGGTCGACGAACCAAGCATTCTCGCCATAGTGTGACCTGCACCAGTCGATGAAGCCGTTGCACAAGGCTCGAATGGCAGGGAAGTCGCCAGGTCCGGCTGGGCCGATCTCCGCGTTCTGTTCCACCTCTGCGCCCCACTCACGAATTCTACATCGGCAAAGCGGGCACTCCTCCCGAGTTCCATGGACGTCGAAAAGATGGCCGCGGTCGAGTCGAGCTCAAGCAATCGCCCGCTGGAAATTCGGAAGCTTTCTGCCCAATGGCTCTAACGAACTTGGTGGCTTCTGCTCAAGCTATAATAATCTGTAGTCGAAAAAGGTCTTCTTGACAATTTGCCGGCGCCTTCACTGAAAAGGGGGCTCGCCCTGTTCTGTTTCATTCCGTGACAATTGGTACGCGCTACCCTCACTGCCAAATCCCGATAGGTAGGCCGATCGTAGGCGCGGCCACATCGCTAGCGCCTCCTTCTCCGATAGGCAGAAATGCTGACGCCGGTCGGTGGCAGATGTTATCTTTTGCGATCCGTCCCCGATCGACGAAGGATCGCATCATTGGATAATTGGAGAATTGGGAATATCGGAGTGACCAGAATTCTGGAGATGTGCGACCCTCTGCGGACGCCATCGGAATGGTTCCCCGACTGCACCGACGAAGCACTCGAGCCGCACCTTCATTGGCTCATGCCTCGATCGATATCGCCGGCAACCGGCCGAATTATTCTTCCCATCCAGAGTTTCCTGGTTCGTACCGGACGTCACACCATTCTGGTCGACGGTTGCGTCGGCAACGACAAGACGATCGCAGACTTCCCGCACTGGCATCGCCGAAATGACGGCACCTTTTTGGCGCGTCTGGCGAATGTAGGCGTTGCTCCCGAGCAGATCGACTACGTGCTGTGCACCCATCTTCATGTCGACCATTGCGGCTGGAACACAAGATTGGTGGACGGGCGCTGGATACCGACATTCCCCAACGCCCGCTACATCATGGCGCGACGCGAGTACGAGGCTGCGCAGGCGGCCTCCTGCGATGCCACACGGACCTACGGGGACAACGTACTGCCAATCGTCGAGGCTGGTCGGGCTGTGCTTGTCGATATGGACCATGAACTCGATGACGAAGTTTGGCTGGAGCCGACGCCGGGCCACACCATGGGACACGTAGCCATCGGAATGAAATCGCTTGGCGTAGGGGCAGTGTTTTCCGGCGATCTCATGCATTGGCCGATGCAGTGCATTTACCCCGACTGGAACTTTCGGAACGACAAGGACCCTGACCAGGCACGTCGGACGCGGTGGGCATTCCTGGAGGCTTGTTCGGAAAATGGCCGCATCGTCATGACCTCGCATTTTCCTTTGCCGTCGGTGGGAACTATCTCGCGACGCCACTCATCATTCTGGTTTGATGAGTATCGGCCGCCGTAATCGCCGACGACGCCGACCACGTACCGTCGCATCCACAACTGTTGCAGCCGGTCCTGGTACGACGTTGGCTCCCTCGCGATAAACAACGGAGAGGGCGGCGAAAGGTGATCGATCTCGGCGATATCGCGCTTCAGATTGGAATGTCTGCTTTCAGGCGGTGGAAGGCCCTATCTCGACGACAGGCATTAGGCGCGTAGCCGATAGGCAGCTGTTGGGCCGGAAGCGGAATGGCAGCTTCTGGCTTCGCAGCGAAGATTGCAGACATTCAACCTGCTGAAAGGTCGTGGACTGGCCCGATGCTGACCTTCCACAGCATTAGAGGAAGATCAGCTATCAGGGCATATGAGGGCGTCCAAGCTCAAGATCGTGCGTGCCATCATCGAAATGTACAGCAAGCCTCGGCTTTCGATCGACCTCCAGCCTGAAGATGTCTGGGCGGCCATAGTGTCCGGCCACGTCGAGCGATCTTCGTGCGGCGCGCGCGGCGTCTACGTCTAGGTCGGCATAGAGAATTCCTTTCACCCGATGCAGCGGGCCAGCAGCAACGCCGCCGAATGGGTTCACCACTACGGCGTCGCCCGGATTGATCCATTCGTCCTCGGCAAAGAGCTTGCTGCGATCAGGAAAATCTTCCGGGATATCGATGGCCTCCAGGGCTGTTGCGGTGCTCAATACCCAGCAGCCACCTTCGCGAGCGATATGCTTCATGGTTGCAAGCCAAGTCTCGCCGCTGTCCCAGGTGGGTGCAACATAGATGTCGATGTTCTGGGCATAAAGCGCGAAGCGGGCGAGCGGCATGTAGCTCTCCCAACAGATCAGCGAGCCGACGCGGCCGATCGGTGTTTCGACGACGCGAAGGCCGCTGGCGTCGCCGAAGCCCCATACCATCCGCTCGGGATTGGTCGGCATCAACTTGCGATGGCGGTTGAGGATCGAGCCGTCAGACCCAATCGTCACGACCGTATTATAGAGGGTCGATCCGCTGCACTGGGAGTCGATCTCGTTCAGTCCCATAACGACGATCATCCCGTACTGCGCCGCCGCTTCCCGTAGCCGGTCGAGGCCTCCGGCGGAGACGTCCACAGCGTTGCGGCGGAGCTTTGCATGAAGGGAATTGGCAAGCGTCATGTCACCGCCCGGGCGCAGCCGCCATATCCAGGTCGGGTAACCGGGCAGATAGGCTTCGGGAAAAACGATGAGCTTCGCCCCCTCTGCCGCGGCCTCGGCGATTGATGCGATTGCGCGCTCGTAAGTCGCTTCGAGGTCGAGCAGCGCCGGCGGCTTCTGCGAGATCGCTATCCTGGTGTCCATCACATAGACTCCCTAGAAGATCGTGGCGACGGGGTGCGCCAGCGCCATCGCGCCCGCATACTGAGCCTGCGGCCCAGTCTGGAGCGGATGGAAGCGGGCGCCCTGAATGTCTCGAAAGCAACGCTCCAGCCCATTCCGTCTGTAGAAACCCAAGCCGCCACCCAGTTCCAGCGCGAGTTCGACGGTCCGTATCGCATGATCGGCGACGAGAGAACGGCCGATCATCACTTCATTGACGGTGTCTGCCGAAGGGGCATTCAGGTCGACCGTTTCCAGCATCCAGCGGTGAGCGAGGCGCGCGGCGCGGAGCGAGGTCTCCATTCGACCTGCGAGGTCGAGACTGTGGGGTGTCGGTGCCTTGCGCATCGCCAGGTCGACCGCAAGGTCGCGCGCACGCTCTGCAACACCGAGATAGACGGCGTAGATCAGGGGGAATGCGATCGTGGCGATTATCTGAAACACCGGGTGCCACTCTCCGGCACTGCGCGAAAATGCAACACCCGCTTCGGGTATGAACAGGTTGTCGATGACCACGTCATTCGAACCGGTACCGCGCATTCCCAGCACCTTCCACGTTTGCTCAACGCGCACTTCCGGGGCCTTCATAGGGGCGGCGAAGTGGATCACCGTGTTAGTTCCTTCCACCACGGCACCGGTCATCAGCAGATCTCCGGCCTCGGCGCCGGAGGTGAAGCCCTTGCGCGCGGATATTCGATAGCCGCCATCAACCTTGGTCGCCCTGCCGGAACCGCCGATCCAGTCGGAGCCGCCGCTCGAGAGCAAGATCAGTCGCTCAGCGGCGACCCGTCTCAGAAGAGGTTCTACCGCTGCGATCTTCTGGTGGCGCCAGCGCCAAACCGGAATGGCGACCTGATGGGTATGCATCGAAAAGGCAAGAGCGGTGGATCCGCACGCTTGGGCGAGCATGCGCAACATGTTGGCAAGTTCCGGTATTTCGGCGCCTTTGCCGCCCAACTCGCGGGGGACGCCAGCCTCAACCAGACCGGCCTCCTTCAGGAGAACGTAATTCTCGGCCACGAAACGATCGTTCTCGTCAAATTCGGCAGTGCGTGCGGCGAGCTTGGGCGCAAGGCCTTGCGTTATGGCGACGACGTCGCTGGCCTCGTTGACCGTGTCGACCGTAGGTGAACCTGCCGAGGTGCTTAGTGTTGCGTTCAGTGACATGAGATCCTCCCTCTATAGGAGGCTGAAGGATCGTCGGTAATGGCCGGACGTTCTAGTTCAGTATCTGTACTGCCCGCTATTTCCGAAAGCCTCGATGTGCAATAACATCCCGAACGGCCGAGTTGCGAGGTGGCCAATGGAAGAGCGCGGAAGTTACGGCCAGTTCTGTCCCGTATCGATGGCATCAGAAATCCTGTGCAGTCGCTGGACCACGCTGGTGGTGCGCGAGCTTCTTTGCGGCAGCACCCGCTTCAGCGACTTGCGGCGCGGGCTGCCCAAGATGTCCCCCGCCCTGCTCTCCAAGCGCCTCAAGGAACTGCGGGCCGCCGGCGTCGTAGTCACCTTGCCGAGGGCCAACGGCTCCGTCGAATATCGGCTGTCCGAGGCCGGGGAGGACCTACGGCCCTTGATCATGGGGCTTGGCAAATGGGCGCAGCGCTGGATGGAGTCCCGGCTTTCGCTGAAGAATCTCGACCCGTCCCTACTCATGTGGGATATGCGTCGTAGCCTCAATGTGAATCTGCTGCCCGAGCGGAGGTGTATGATACAGTTTCTGTATTCCGAGCTTCCACCCTCCCAAAAAAGCTGGTGGCTCGTGACCGAAGGAGGCACGGTCGACCTCTGCAATTTCGATCCCGGCCACGAACTTGATCTTCTCGTAACGAGTTCGCTGCGCTCCATGACCGCAATTTGGATGGGGCTGACGACGATCAAGCAGGAAGCCGCCAACGGCCAGTTGCAGATCGAAGGCGACCCGGCGCTCGCGCAATCAATGCAGCAATGGCTTGGACTGAGCGCATTCGTCCACGAGCCTCGGCGGGTGCAGTAGAGATTGGCCAAAGGGGCGCTTTCAGCCAATTCCGGAAGTTCCCGAGCCGCGGCGATTGTCGCTTCTGGGCCGATTCCGGACCGGCGGCTTTAGAGATCAATATGTCGAAGCGGACATTTACGCCGGTATAGAGTCGTGGCGGCTCTCGGAACAACGCGGACCCTGTATTCTGCGAGCCTCGTCAAACGCGGGCATCGAGTATTCGGATCAGTCCGCGCAGGAGTTGAACGGATTCGGCTGCCATGTCGATCACCCCGCCAAGACGACTTTGCCAAACGGCCGATCCTCGATCAGATGGCGCAAGGCTTCGCCCGCCTCGCTGAGGGAATAGACCCGCTCGACAATTGGCTTGATTGACCCGCCCACGATCAGGGGGATGATGTCGCGCCATGCAAATCCGTCACATCGATCGTGGTTTTGCGTCCCGCAGAATACCCCAGCGTGATCAGGACACCGCCGGGAGCAAGGCTGCTCAACCCCTCACTCGTCAGAGCGCCACCGATGCTCTCGATAGCGATATCGACACCCTTCCGGCCGTTAACGACGATCTAGGCCGGGTCACGATACAGGCGCTCGGCCGCGTCACGGTCGACGCTGAGACGGTCCATTTGATAAGGAAGTTCCGCCGGTCGAAACGCACGACGCCCCTGCGTGACAAGGTGGAATGACTATCGGCCCAGCACGTTCCGGCTATCGATTTGGGTGATCCTTCGTCATAACGTTGAAAAGCACAAGGCACGCCACCAGCGACACACATACGCCTATCAAATCGTCTCCTGTCAGGCCGGAAAGACAGACGAAATCAAACGCCAGCATGGCCATTGCTCTACCCTATGATATGGATTCGGAAATTCCACCAAGGTAGAACCGTTAGAGAACACTAATGTTCCGCTCTAAGGCGCGCGGCTGACAGCCCAGGCATGGCGATCTCCGTTGAAGGGGTCGTCGCAACGGAGGATAATCATCGGTTCGGCGGTAGCTTTTAGAACGGCCCCCACGCCAGCGCCGAGTCCGGCGGACAGAGCGAAGGCGAGCAGCGGCATCATGCGGCGGCGTCCGGATTGCCGCCCGCATATGGGCGATTGGCCAAAATCCCGCCGGCATATTGCCCTGAGCAGCGAAGTCCAATTTCGGCACAACCCCGCTTTTTGACGCTTTCCTCGCCAACTTCGGCCTTCAAAGTGCGGCGGCGTTCGCTATTCGCAGAGTTGGACACTGCTCGTTCCCGCGCACCGAAGCTTGATGAAGGTCGGCTTGGCCAAAAGCCGACACCCGGCTGGTCCGTTCGCGGGACATTGTGGCTGATCAACCGGCGGGCCACCGTACGAAATTAACCAATCTTGTCAGCTGGGAACATCGTTCAATGATCGACGTTATTTGCGTCAGTCACCGGAGTGTTTTCGCCCCGACCTCCTCCGGTCTGGTATAAGGCCCACCTCTTTGCCTGGTGGCAGCCCAGAGGGTTTTCCGTATGCTTGATCAGCATACCCTTAGAGCCTGCCTAAGCCCTCACGATATGGCAATTTGTCAGCGGGTATTCGATCAGATTTGCGCGGACGAACACCTCGACCCTTTAAGCCGTGATGCTGAAATACTAGCGTCGATGGTTGTGGGGACTTTTCGAAATGCACACACAAAGGAATGCGAACTGCTGGAGGCAGTCAGGTCTCGTCGTCCTTCAAAATTACAGCCCGCGTGCGCCATTGAGTGAGGCGGATCAATCGGGGTGCAGCGCGCGAGAGGCGCCCGAATCCGATCAAAATCCTCCGCCATGCTCAGGATCGGCGAAAAGCCTGCAGGCAAGCAACGGAGGTGCACTCTCTTGACGGCAAAAATTCCAGGCCCATATCGTAGTCGCGCGGCGCGGTTTTGGCTCACGCCAATCTCAAACTCAGTCCAAGCAGGACAACAAAAGAGCCCTCCTCGACCTCGACCGAGACATCGTCCAGCACGCTGACCGCACCGTAGGACTTCGACACCGACCTTATCGACAAATACGCCATCGGATCTAACCCTTCACACTGCCGGGTGTAATACTGCGTACGGTGCGCATTGGACCTGCTTGTCCAGACTGATTACGATCCCGAGTTTCTTTGTCATTATCCCGCTGGATTCATCCGGGACCGACCCTTGCCACCGCTGCCGGCAGGATCGCTTGGAGAGGAAACGGTTCGTGCCGGTTCCGATTAGGCGCTAGGTTGCTGCGGACTTGCCAGCGAGATTTGTTGACGGACGCAGATGCCGATTTTTTCAGTCAAGCACAGCACCAGCTATCGCTATAACCAGCCGGTGAAGTTTGGCGAGCACCGGCTGATGTTCCGACCGCGCGACAGTTTCGATCAGCGGCTTCTCGATCACGCCCTATTCGTGGCCCCCGAGCCGAGCGGGGTTCGATGGATCCATGACGTTTTTGGAAACTGCGTTGCCGTGATCGAATTCGAGGGCTCGGCCAATGAACTCCATTTCGCGACAGACATTCGGCTCGATCACACGCCGCAGCATGCGCCTGATTTCCGCATTGATGATGCCGCGCTGAACTATCCATTCTCTTACGATCCCGACGAGGCGGCCGATCTCGCGCAAACCATGGAGCGACATCATGCCGATGACGCCGACGAGATCGGCAAATGGGCACGGCAGTTCTTGAGTGCCGCAGGGCAAACCGAGACCGGCAAATTGCTGATGACGCTCTGCTACGCTATCCATGAAAGCTTCGTGTATTCGCGTCGGGTTGAAACCGGGACGCAGCCACCTGTGGTGACGCTGCATCTGCGCAAAGGCACGTGCCGGGACTTTGCGCTTTTCATGATGGAGGCGGTGCGGTCGCTCGGCTTTGCTGCCCGGTTTGTGACCGGTTATGTCTATGTGCCGAGCCGCGACAATGCTGATGTGCGCGGCGGAGGATCGACGCATGCTTGGTGCCAGGTCTATTTGCCAGGCGCCGGTTGGGTCGAGTTCGATCCTACCAATGGGATTGTCGGTAACCGGGATCTGATAAGGGTGGCCGTGGCCAGGCATCCCCAGCAAGCCATACCTCTTTCGGGAAGCTACTCTGGCAGCGCCTCAAGTTTTGTTGGCATGAGTGTTGAGGTGAAAGTAGCGAAGGAAAATTAGATCGGTCTGATGTTCTCCGGAACTGTTTGGGCAATTTGGAGTTTGCCTACAACAAGGCATTGGGGCATCGATGCGGATCCGCGCAGGTTTCAACCTCACCTACGAATGTCCGCAGCAGACACCAATGTTGCTCGCCCTTGAAATCCATCCGTCACGCCGCGTCGATCTGTTAACAGAACAGGTCATAGGCTTTGATCGACCGATCGAAGCCCGGGGTTACATTGATGCTTTTGGCAACGCGTGCACAAGAATAGAAGCGCCTGCGGGGCAGACGACGATATCTACAAGTTTCGAGATTTACGATACCGGAAAGTCCGATGTCGTCATGCCGGAAGCCATCCAGCACGACATCAAGGAGCTGCCCGATGAGGTTCTGAGGTTTCTCTTGGGCAGCCGCTATTGCGACACCGATCGGCTCGGCGACTTCGCTTGGGCGAATTTTGGCGACACCCCACCCGGCTGGGCGCGCGTGCAGGCAATCTCCAATTTCGTGCACAATCACATCGTTTTCAGCTACCAAGCCGCGGATCCGCTGCGGACCGCTTACGGCGCTCTCGCCGATCGAACCGGCGTCTGTCGCGACTTTGCGCATCTAGCAATCTCGCTGTGCCGCTGCATGAACATCCCGGCGCGATATTGCACCGGCTATCTCGGCGACATTGGCGTGCCTCCGGTGGCGGATCCCATGGATTTCAGCGCGTGGTTCGAAGCATATCTAAGCGGTCATTGGTTCACGTTTGATGCTCGGCATAACCGCCCTCGAATAGGTAGGATCCTGATGGCGACGGGTTGCGACGCGACCGATGTTGCCCTCTCAACCAGTTTCGGTTCATCGAGACTTGCTGGCTTCAAAGTTGTCACGGAAGAAATCCCAGCGGAGCACTTGTTAGCGATCCCTATCGGAGATCCGGTGTCTTCACCTTGATCTGATCGTTGTGGCCACAAGTGCGTGCCGCAGGATATCGCTAGGGCACGGCACCCGCCGCGTAGAGATGCAAGCGCCGAAGACCGCCAGGAACCGGCCTGGCGAGTGCCATTCCTGCTTCGCGTGGCTACTGCGGCACCTGCGTCGAAGGGACGGCATGTCGACCGTTAATGCCGGAGCTTGACGCAATGCGTAGCAGGCTGCTTACAGCCCTGGATACGCACGTCACGACCTGTTGCTGCCGACTCCCACGGCGCCAGTACGACGTCGACGAAGCCAATCCGCGAACAGGGGACCCCCCTGCTCGTAAGCGGTGGCTGGCGGACCTGCCAACAACACTTTACGACTGAACATGGTCCACGCTAGCTGTAGCGGACACGGCGCGACCTAACCCCTTCATTGAAGCCGTCCGGCGCCGCTCCAGCAAAAATAGCCAGCCGGAAGAAAGCCTGACTTATTGGCCATCCCCAGTACTCGTCTGATCTGTAAAGAGGTGCCTTGCTAAATTTTGAGTAGAGGCACCAAGATTCAGTTAAGTTCGCTCTGATATGCTGGGCCAATCGGAAGCTAGGCCGACCGAGATTCCACCTTGCCATTTGCAATGCAGCAGCGCTTCCGCACCTTGATGACCTGGACCAGCCTTCCGGCATTGATCGCCCTCGTCGTGCTGTTGATCGCTGGATTTTTTGCCGACCATCAAAACAGCACCGTTGCCGAGCAGGTATTGCGTGTTGACGTTGCGAAGGAGATGAACCTCATCCGCGCCAATCTCGAGGGCAACGTCAATGGAGATCTTCAGCAGGCGCGCGGCCTGATCGCGACGATCGTAACCGAACCAAATATGAGTCAAGCCCGCTTTGCCAAGCTGGCGGAGAGCATCTTTCGCGAGAAGACACACCTCAGAAACATTGGCGCCGCCCCCGGCCTGGTCATTTCGTTGATGTATCCGCTGGAAGGCAATGAAAAGGCCGTTGGACTGGACCTTCACAAGGATGAAAAGCAGGGTGAAGCGGTTCTTCGGGCGCGCGATACCAAACAACTGGTGTTGGCCGGACCGGTAGAACTCAAACAAGGGGGTCAGGCATTCATCGGGCGATTCCCTGTCTTCCTTGACGGTGACCGCCCTACCGAGACGTTCTGGGGCATAGTGGCTGCGGTAATCGACATTCAGAAGCTGTACGCGGACAGCGGTCTTTTAGACAAGAAACTGCCGATCGAGATCGCCCTGACGGGCAAGGATGCTCTCGGCGAAAGAGGCGCGCGATTTTATGGTCCTGCGCACGTGATCGAAAGCAATCCCGTTACGGCGGAGGTGCGGCTGCCGACAGGATCATGGCAGATTGCCGCTATTCCCAAGGGTGGTTGGAATGCGACGCCCCGCAACTCCTGGATTTTGCGACTGGCAATGCTCATCGGCGGCGCTCTGGTCGTGGTTCCCATCGTCATTGCAGGGCGGCTTCTCGATCAACGACGCAAGCACTACGCCGATCTGCGCCGCAGCGAGCGACGGCTTGCACAGCTTTCGGAGAGGCTGGAGCTTGCGCTTGACGCCTCGCAAATTGGCGTCTGGGAACAGGATCTCGACTCGGACATGATATACTGGGATGACCGCCTGAACGAAATCTATGGAAAACCGGCAGATGGCGAACCGAGGTCCTTCGAAGAGTGGTCAAGATCGATCCACGCTGACGATCTTGAGCAGGCCAAGCTGGATTTCACGCAAGGAATCGCGACCGGCCTATACTCGTCGGAATATCGCGTCGTGCTTCCCAATGGCGTTGTTCGGCATCTTCGCGCGCGTGCCAAAAGCTACAGGGATGAAACCAAGCACAAAATGGTCGGAGCGGAATGGGACGTGACGGCGGATGTGGCCCTGACGCGGGAATTGGAGCAAGCAAAAGACCTCGCCGAAACGAGGAATGCTGAGCTCGAGGCGGCGACGGCGCGCAATGAGCATGCAGCGCTTCACGATACGCTGACCGGCCTTCCAAATCGCCGCTACCTCGACATTATGCTCGACAGTCACCCCGCCGCAGGTTCAACCGCCGACGGCGGCGCCGCGCTTCTGCATCTTGATCTCGATCGTTTCAAACAGATCAATGACACACTCGGCCACGCTGTCGGGGACGCCGTGCTGATCCATACCGCAAAGGTGCTGATATCGACTGTCCGGTCAGCAGATTTCGTTGCCCGAGTGGGAGGCGATGAGTTTGTCGTAGTCTGCAGCGGCGATATCTCAGCTGACCAACTCAGCCAACTGGCCGATGGCATTCTACAGAGATTGCGACAGCCGGTGCCCTATAAAGACCACCAATGCCGTATCGGTGTCAGCATCGGCATCGCGGTCGATGCGGACGGGGCCGTCGACGGCCCGCGCCTGATGGTCAACGCGGACATAGCGCTCTACCGGGCAAAGAGCCGCGGACGCAATCGATATGAGTTCTTCACCCAAGATCTCCAGTCTGAGATCGTTCGGACCAAACGGGTCGCCGATGAGATCCTTGCAGGCCTGGAACGTAACGAATTCGTTCCCCACTACCAGCTGCAATTCGACGCGAAAACACTGGAGGTTGCGGGCGTTGAGGCGCTCGCGCGCTGGAACCATCCGACCGACGGTCTTCAGACGCCGGCCGGGTTCCTGAAGATTGCGGAGGAGTTGGATGTCGTTGCGATTATTGACCGGCTGATACTCGAGCAAACCCTTCACGACTTTGATCAGTGGCAGAGAGCGGGGCTGCTGGTGCCCCGCGCTTCGGTGAACGTCTCTGCTAGGCGGCTGCAGGACGAGGAACTGATCAACAGCCTGACGTCGCTTTCAATAAAACCAGGAACTCTTTCGTTCGAGCTTCTAGAGTCAATTTTTCTCGACGACAATGATGAGCTTATGGTCTGGAACGTCAACCAGATCAAGGAACTCGGTATCGACATCGAAATTGACGATTTTGGCACCGGCCACGCGTCGATTGTCAGCGTGATGAAACTTCAGCCACGACGGCTGAAAATTGCACGCCAGCTAATTGGTCCAATTGCCGAGTCAGCCCAACAGCGAGAGGTCGTACAATCGATCGTACAGATTGGCAGGTCCCTGGGGGTGGAAGTCGTCGCCGAAGGTGTCGAAACGATGCAGCAGGCCAAGATCCTTAAGGATTTGGGCTGCGACATCTTGCAAGGCTATGCGCTGAGCCGGCCGATGAGCGCACACGGCATCATGGATTTCCTAGGCAGCCGTCGAAGGCGCACCGCGTCATGACATCGACGCATGCCGGCGACAAGCACGTCGCATCCGACGCGCCGCGCTAGCCCGAACGTCAGTCGACTCTAGGAAGGAGTCCGGGCGGCCGACCGCATCGGTCCCGTCCGGGATGAGGTTTGTCAGAGCCGTTCGAGCGTCAGCATGCCCGGATCGCCCTTCCAGGCCTTGGAAAGTTCGTCCGCGGCCTTGGTTTCGGCGGCAGTATCGCCTTGCGCCTTCGCCGCCTGCTGCAGCCCGAACAGCGCCCAGGCACTGCTGCGTGCGCGGTGGAGCGCCGCCACAAACTCCTTCGCCGCGGCCGCCGGCTGCCCGTTCTTGAGGAGGGCGGCGCCCAGGGACTGCCTCACAGGATAGTACCAGTACGGAGGCTCCATATAGGGGATTGTGTCCTCCGTTTCGGCCGCCTTCTTCCAGAAGGCTATCGAGCCGCCGACGTCATTCTCGGCCTGCGCGGCGCGGGCGCGTACGACATCTTCGGCCACTTGCAGGACCGACAACGCCGGTATCCCCCAGGCGTCGTGCACCGACCAGTCGGTTTCCTGAGCAATCTTGTGGATGGCATCTGCCTCTGCTCGGGCGCCCGAGGGGTCCTTCTTCTCGGCCAGGGCGACGCCGCGCGCATAGTGCCACATCGACGTGATGTAAGGCGGCGCGCCGGCCGGCTCGGCCTTAGCCAGGATCGCATCCGGCTCGGCATATTGCGCCCAGGCGAAATACGGAGCTGCCTTCACCGGCTGCACGATCGGAATGGCCGTCGCTACTTCGTTGGTCAGAAACTTGTCCAGCTTGTCTGCCTCTGCAAGCACCGTCTTCGAGTCACCGAGGAGCTGGGCCGAAACCAATACGAAGTGCACGTTGTGGGAATAGTAGCCAAGCGGGTAGACACCGACAGCGCCGGTTTCGGCGAGATAGGTCTCGTCCACTTTCGAGGCAGCTTCGTTGGACTTCAGCGAATCCGTGTAGCGGCCGACGCGGTAGTAGATATGGCTCGGCATATGGACGATGTGTCCGGCCCCCGGCATCAGCGCTGCCAGCCGATCCGCGTAGCGCTCGGCGCGCTCCGGACGATCCGAGGCCTCTACAAGATGAATGTAGAGGTGCATCGCCATTGCGTCATCAGGCTTCTTGGCGAGAACGCCTGCCAGCCGCCTCTGGACGTCGGCGGTGCGGCCCTTGGGTTCCTTGCCGCCCGGCTGCCAATAGTCCCAGGGCTGCGTGTCCATGCCGGCCTCTGCGGCCAGCACGGCGAGTTCGAGATCATCAGGATATTTGTCGGAAAGCGCCGCAGTTGCATCGGCGAAGGCGGCGTTCAGGGTGTTTCGATCGGCATTGGTATCTTCGGAATACCGCGTGGCGACCGCCTCGATCAGTTCCCGCTCCTTCTCGGGGACACGGGATGAAAGCGCCTGCGCCTTTCGAAGAGCAACGATCGCCGGTGCATTGGCGGCGGGATCCATCGGCACGTTGATGTTCGGCCCCAGGATCAGCGCCTCGCCGAGGAAGCACATCGCACAGTCGGGGTCGAGGCTTTGTGCCTTGCGGAAGGCGCGTCGCGCCTCCGCGTGATTGAAGTTGGTGGCAAGCCGCAGCCCCTGATCAAAGTATTTTTGGGCATCGGCGCTCTTTGTATTGATCGGATAGCTCAAGGAGCCCAGGTCGTCCCACAAGGGCGGCTGGGCCTCCTCGTAGGCCTTCATGTCTTCCGGGGCCAATGATTGGCCGACGGCGGCCAGGACGACGCAGTGTGTGATGTCGACTTCCCCCGGCAACGGTACTCTTGGCGCCGCCGCAAGCTGCGACTGCAACGGACTGTCCGCGGCGTAAGCGATGGCAGCGCCTGTGCCGAAACTCATCAAGGCAATGGCGGCCCATCCTGCACTTGGCAGGCAAGCACGCAGTTTCATCTGAACCTCCTGGCGTTCGGTACGGTCGCCAACCTCCGATCAGCCTTGTCTCTTCCAATTATCGATTGGATGCGGGCGTTGATGATCCGCCTCTGGCCGCCGTTTGGTAACATATTTCCTGTTGCTAATGTAGCCGCTGATAAGATGTCTTTTACCTCGTCGTGCCCGAAGACGTTAATCCGCAGACCAGAGACTGCGCGACCAACCTATCCGATCCGCCAAAGGCCTTTAGCCGTTGCACCATTGCCGCGATTTTGAGCGGACTGCAAGGGTCGCAAGCTTGGCGCACATTGGCCCTCTGTTGGCGAACAAGTGAGCGTCCCACTTGGGTCAAAGCCGACAGGTGAACGGCTGGCGGCCAACACGGCGAAACCCGCCCGTTAAGCGCGCCAAGCGGCATTGTCCATTTCCATCCGGATGACCGCAAGGGGCCGGAGGCGGACTGGCAGCTTATGGCGTCCGCGAAGCGAATAGCGGAGGTCAAACCGATAGGGCTAAGGTCCTGGATTGACCCTGGCCGTCTGAAAACGCGGTCCGCTCGCTTGAGGGATAGAATGTCCTTTTACGACCTCGCCATGTCGCAGAATTAGGCAACCGCACAACAAGGTTCTAATGGCTGTAGCAAGAAATTCTATGCAGCTCTCACGCGAATGCCGTTCCACCCGACCAAGACCAATTCCGGTCATTGCCTCGTTCCACCTGAAGGTCGCGAAAAGGGTACGAACCCGGACTTCACACAAAACGCGCATCGTCTCAGCGCTTAAGGGTTTGGCGATCTCCTCGAGGCGTTCGCAGGGCGCGTTTCCCGATGCAGCCGACTTCGCAATGCGCTACACTCCCAGACCCCCTCGGCCGTGACGGCACTGGCTGGTGGGGTGATGTTACGGACGATTGGTCGCTCCCTGAAGGAGTTTCGCCCATGAAGCGCAAAATGGCCGCCCTGATGGTCGGCGATATCGTCGGCTATTCCGGGATGATGGAGCGCGCCGAGGAGCAAACGGCGGATCGTTTGGCGAGTTGCCAGGCCCTCATTTCGGAAAAGGTCGAACTGCTCGACGGCCGGGTTTTCAAGACGACGGGTGACGGGGCACTCGCCGAGTTTCCGAGCGCCGTGAGCGCCGTGCGAAGTGCATTCGAGATCCGCAGTGCGCTTGCCGGTGCGCAAGAGCCGCACACCGAACCTTTCAGGATGCGGTTCGGTCTCCATATCGCGGATGTCGTGGTGCAGGGCGATGATCTGGTCGGAGATGGCGTCAACCTCGCGGCGCGCATACAGGCGGCAGCCGAACCAGACTCGATCTATGTGAGCGGTGCGCTCTTCGATCATGTACGCCGCAATTCTGCGTTCATATTCGACGATATCGGCGAGCGGGCATTTAAGAACATCACGGAACTCGTGCACCTCTATCGGGTCCGTGGGGAGATCGGAGCGCATCGGCTGCAGTCGGCGCCGACGCAACTGCTGATCACGAAGGAACGGCGGCCGTCATCGGTTGCGGTGCTTCCCTTCCGCGTTTCAGGCGAGAACGAGGACCAACGCTATCTCGCCGAAGGACTCACCGAAGAGCTGATTGTCGAACTGGGGCGATTTCGGCGTCTTTCGGTCAGCTCGCGGAGTGCGACCTTCTCGATTGCCGACTCCCACCCCGATCCGCTGAAGGTCGGTGAGGTTCTTGGCGTTCGATATGTGCTCGAAGGACAGGTGCGGAAGATCGGCGAGCGGGTCTCGATCAGCCTCACGCTGTCGGAAACCGACCAGGGGACGGTGGTTTGGAGCGACAAAATCCAGCGATCGTTTGAGGAAATCCTTGCCCTGGTTGACGAGACCGCCGCGAGGATCGCGGCAACCGTGTCCGGACGGATGGAGGAAGCGGCCATGGTGGCGGCACGGCGAAAGCTGCCCGAAAACATGACCGCCTTCGACTGCCTTCTGCGCGGGCTTGATCATCATCGCCTCGGCGGCGTCACCGACGACAATGCACGCCAGTCCGTCGGCTGGCTTACAAAGGCGATCGACGCCGACCCAAACTACTCAGCCGCCTATGCCTGGAGGGTCTGCGCAGCGTCATGGTTGCCGGACTTCGACTACGAGCAAGGTCGAAGGGACATTCACCGCGCGCTCGAGCTTGATCCCTGCGATGCAGAGGCAAACCGGATTATGGGCGTGTTCGAACTCATGAATGGCAACTTCGACGAGGCCTTGGCACACGGCCGCAAGGCGATGGAGCTGAATCCGACGGATGCCTACATCAAGGCAAGATGCGCGGCTATGTATAATTTCGCGGGCGAAGGAGAGCATTCATTGTCTCTGCTCGATGAAGCCGAAATACTCGACCCATTCCTTCCTGTGTGGTGCGTCGAGGAACGGGGCGTGGCCTTCTATGCGCTGGGCCGCTATGCCGAGGCTATTGAATCCCTTGGTAGGCTCACGTTTCAGACCACTCGATCGCGCCTCTATCGGGCGGCTGCGCTGGTGGCCCTCAATCGAGCCGACGAAGCCAGTCGACTGGTCAGGGAAGCTGTCGGTGGCAAGCCAGATCTCACGGCCTCCGCCTTCACCAGTCGCGAGTATTACCGCGATCCCGAGAAGTCTACGGAGCTTGGCCGCTTGCTAAGGGAAGCAGGTTTGCCGCCATAAGGTCGCTGGCGAGCGTCTACCGCTAACGACAACCCGTTCGACACACACTGTCGAAGTCTGCGACTCGACTCCCGTCGTTTGCGATCGAAACCGCGAATGGCGGGTTCGATCGCGCAACCTCGACCTACCGCTTCGCCGTCGGCGATGTCTGCATTTAGGCAGTGGCAAAGGCGCCCTCAAGGGCCGACATGCGGCGCTTACCGGACACCAGCAGCTTACCTTCTGCGCTCCGGTCGCCTCATTCGTTCCACGTTGTCGATCGGAGAACGGCCTGCATATGCTCTGCGAGGTCGAGCTCACCGCGCGCCTCAATCTCTAAAAGATATCGGGCCTTGGCCAGGCGATCCCTTTTCCCAACCGCAGCGTAGCCGCAGATGGCGAGCAGCGCCCTCTCCTCCTCGCGGCTGGCTCTGTCGGAGCCGCTGCTGCCACCGCCTACGTCATGCAGGGCTTTATCGAACGCACCATAAGCCGTCTTGTGCGCCTCAATCAGCGCTCGCAGATTATTCGACGGCTCTTGGTCTCGGCCCGGCGACTCTGCACCGAGCGCCGTTGCCGCAACCGTCGAGGCGACGACTGCGCTGCCGGAGTGGAAGAGCAAGACGCGGCGATCGATCCTAGACGTGGCAAACTCTCCCATTTGCTGTGATGGCGATCAGACCAGTGACGTAAACCATTGGACCGTAACACGACGGGTTGCGCATTCGTGTCAGGATGGACCCTGGTAGCCGACGCAGAGCTTGCCGGCTGGCAAAATGAAGCACCACCGCCCCAAGCGACCTGAGAGAATGAAATGATCGCCGTTCTCAAAGTTCGTTGGCCGATAGTTGGTGCGGGTGGTCGGGCTCGAACCGACACTCCTTTCGGAACTGGATTTTGAATCCAGCGCGTCTACCAGTTTCACCACACCCGCAAAGCACTAGTTCATTGATCTCTCAACGCTCCCATGCTGCACCTAGGCAAAAGCCGAAAGAGCGAGAATTGAGAAGCGGCATACTCCTAACCTATTGAAACACGTCGATATTGCGCCACGTGCGGGTGGTAGACGCGACCTGATTTTGAGTCGAGCGCGTCTACCAATTCCGCCATAGGGGCTCAGGCCCGAGGGCCTGGATGGGCGCGGACTATACGGTTGGAGGCCTGTTCGTCAACTGGCCAAATGCGCCGGCGTACTCGGCTTGCGGCAAAAGCCCGCCTTTCGGTTTCGTGAAGCTCCTGCCATTGTGCGGCGCGGAAAATCTTTCTAGACAGGCCCGCATCAAAGCGCGTTGCGTCTGGGCGACATGCATTAGGAGAGCCGATGCTTCGCGGACTTTACGACTGGACCTTGTCGCTGGCGGCCCGCAAATCCGCCGAATGGTGGCTGGCCTTCATCGCCTTCGTCGAAAGCTCGGTGTTTTTCATACCTGCCGACGTCTTGTACCTGCCCATGGCGTTGGCGCGGCCCGAACGCGCCTATCGCTACGCGCTCACCGCCACCGTTGCGTCCGTGCTGGGCGGCATTGCCGGCTGGCTCATCGGTTACTATGCCTACGACACGATAGCACGGCCGATGCTGGAGCACTTCGGCGGCCTCGACACGTTCGAGAAGTGGCAGTCGTCCGGCACCGGGCTGATGCTGGTGCTGCTCGTCACATCCGGCGCTGCTCATCTGCCGCCGATGAAGGTGGTCACCATTCTGGCCGGGGCACTTCACGTCAATCTTGTTGTCTTCATCGTCTCGGCCATCCTGGCGCGCGGCGCTCGTTTCCTGCTTCTTGCCTGGCTGCTGCGCCGCTATGGCGAGGAGATCAAGGAATTCATCGAGAAGCGTTTGGGATTGATCGTCGGCGCCGGCGCCGCCGCCCTGATTTTGCTCTATATCGTCGTCAAATACGCGTTCTAGTCCATGTCGCCCAAAAGTGCGCAGCGGTTTTGGGACAACGACATGGACAAACAGAGACTAGGCGGACGGGCAATTCAACGGATCACAACACCATGACAGCGACCATGAATGCCGATACCGGACGCCAGCGGACGCGCACTGCTTTGTTTCTCGCCGTCGCCATGGCCGCCACGGTGGGCTCCGCACTCGCCTTCCAGCACATTGGCGGCTACATCCCTTGCCATCTCTGCCTGGAGCAGCGCACGCCCTATTATATCGGCGCGCCGCTGATGGTTTTGGCGGTGATCGCCTCGATGCTCAACACGCCCGCATGGCTGACGCGTGGCCTGCTTGCCATCGGCGGCCTGCTGATGCTCTACGGCCTCTATCTCGGTGTCTACCACTCGGGCGTCGAATGGGCCTGGTGGCAGGGCCCGGCCGACTGCACGGCCGGCGCCGGCCCGGTCGACACCGGCGGCAAGGGCGTGCTCGACGCGCTCGACAAATTCGTGCCGCCGTCCTGCGACAAGGCGGCTTTGCGCATCCTCGGTCTGTCGCTGGCCGGCTGGAACGCAATCGCCAGCTTCATCCTCGCCGCCGTCGCCTTCCGTAGTGCGCTTTCGCGCGATTGATCAAATTTGATTAAGCCCCACGGCGCAGGGTTCGAGCAAAATTCGACAGGTGAGTCGCATGGCGCCGCTTTCGACGTCCGAGCCAGATCGACCCCCACTCCGTCTCGGCTTCGCCGAGCCACCTCTCCCCCGATCGACGGGGTAGAGGAAGGCGCGAGCCTATTGCAGCCAGCGCTCGTCCAACAGGCTCCCTTCCTCTCCCTCCGGAGGGGGGAGAGGTGGCGCTGCGAAGCAGCGACGGAGTGGGGAAGCCGGTCCTTAACGCGAAGCCGCTGATAAGTGAGCGCGGCCCAGCTGCTCCGATATCGAGGTGCGTCAGATTATCATGGACTGGTAGGCGTGTGAGCACCGGAAGCGCAGAAAGCTGCGTCAGGCGACCAGCCTCCCGAATTCTCGAACGATCTCAGGGTTCCAGCTCGACATCCCAGTACAGATAATCCATCCAGCTTTCATGCAGATGGTTGGGCGGGAACAGCCGGCCATTGTTGTGCAGGTCGTGCACTGTCGGCTGATAGGGCTTTTGCAGCGGCCACATCTTGGCGTGCGCCGGCATCATGCCGCCCTTCCTGAGATTGCAGGGCGAGCAGGCGGCAACGACGTTCTCCCATGTCGTCGCCCCGCCGCGATGGCGCGGGATGACATGGTCGAAGGTCAGGTCCTCGGGCGTGCCGCAATACTGGCACTGGAAGCGGTCGCGCAGGAAGACGTTGAAACGGGTGAACGCCGGGTGTCTCGACGGCTTCACATAGGCCTTCAGGCTGACGACGCTGGGCAGCTTCATCGAGAAGGTCGGCGAAGACACCGCATGCTCGTATTCGGCGACAATGTTGACCCGGTCGAGGAACACTGCCTTGATGGCGTCCTGCCAGGACCAGAGCGACAAAGGGTAATAGCTGAGCGGACGGTAATCCGCATTCAGCACCAGCGCAGGAAGCCCATCCGGAGATACGGCAACCGTCACCTTGTTGACCTCCTCGTTCTAGAACCGATCGGCGCGGATACTGTAAGCCCGACATGACAGGGATGTGAAGCGGATTGTCGCTCGCCAAAAGCGGCAAAAATGCAGGATTTTCATGCTTTTTTGCGGTTTCAGGCCGGCGGCGCGGCGTCCCTGCCCCTGGTTTCGCGATAATAGGACCAGAAAAGCCGCGATGCGACACCTCGCCACGGGCTCCATGATTCGGCCAGAGCGATGAGTGTTTTCTCCGGCGGACGCGGCTCGATGCCCAGCGCATGGCCGACCGCGCTCTGCAGCGCGACGTCGCGCGCGGGGAAAATATCGGGGTGGCCGGCGGCAAACAGAAGGTAGACTTCCGCCGTCCACGGACCGATGCCCGGCACGGCAGTCATCGCCGCGATCGCCTCCTCCGCGTCGAGCGAACAGAGGTGATGCAGGTCGAGCCCGTCAACCACGGCCTGGGCAATGGCGATCAGGCCGCGCTGCTTCGGCCGCGACAGCCCGGCCTCGCGAAACATGTCTTCGCCGGCGGCAAGGATGGCCGGCGGCGTCAACGGATCGACCAGTTTCACCAGCTGGCCGAAAATGGCATCGGCGCTCGCGCGGGAGACCTGTTGCGAGACGATGATCGAGGCCAGGCTTCGGAACCCCGGTTCGGAGAGCCGCAGCGGCACCTCGCCGGCCATGCCGCGCACCTTTTCCAGCCGCGGATCGATTACGCAAAGCGCGTCGAGCCCTTGCGCAATGTCGTCAAGCGTGGCGATGCGTTGCATGCTTTCTTGTTCCTGAACCGGCCGCACGGTAGCAATTGGCAAAACCGCTGCACAACCCGATTGCCGCTTGTGAGATGACGCTCCTGACATTCCGCTTCGCGCCGAGCCCGAATGGCGAACTGCATCTCGGCCATGCCTATTCGGCGCTGCTCAACCAGCAGCTGGCGCGCGCCGCCGGCGGCCGCCTGCTGTTGCGCATCGAAAACATCGACACGACGCGCTGCACGCCGGAATTCGAGGCCGGCATTTTTCGCGATCTCGAATGGCTGGGGCTCGAATGGGAACGACCGGTGCGGCGTCAGGCCGGACATTTCGCCGACTATCAGGCAGTGCTCGACCGGCTGATCCGCGAAGAGCTGGTTTACCCCGCTTTCATGAGCCGTGGCGAGATCAGGGCCTTCATCGCCGACAGCGAAAAGCGTGGCCGCGGCTGGCCGCGCGACCCCGACGGCGTGCCGCTCTATCCCGCCGCCGACAAGGCGCTGCCGATCAGCGAACGCAACCGCCGGATCGCCGACAATGCGCCCTTCGCCTGGCGCCTCGACGTCGAAGCGGCACGGTCGCGCATCGGCACGGATTTGTCCTGGCGTGAATTCACCGACGAGACGCTGTCGGCGACGCGTCACGTCGAGGCGCGTCCGCAGGACTGGGGCGACGTCATCCTGGCGCGCCGCGACATCCCGACCAGCTATCACCTGGCCGTCGTCGTCGACGACGCCCTGCAAGGCGTCAGCCATGTCGTGCGCGGCCGCGACCTCTATTCCGCGACCGGCATCCAGCGCCTGCTGCAAGAGCTGCTCGGTCTAGGCCAGCCGGACTATTTCCACCACCGTCTCGTGCTTGGACCGGATGGGCGCAAGCTGTCGAAGAGTTTTGGCGATACCGGCCTTGCCGCACTCAGGCAGGCAGGCGCGTCACCGGAGGATGTCAGGCGGCTCGTCGGGCTCTAGCTGTTCCGGTGTGTTGAGATTGAGGTCAGGCCGTGCCGAGAACGGTTGATACCGAGAACCGGAGCGGAGCGTACTTAAGTCCGTGTTGGGGTGGACGGCCCCCGACGGCATCGCAATGTGCCAGAATGAGGTCGTTGCAAATCTCAAACAAGGGAGACCGTCCGTGGATAAACTTATT
>NZ_JACDTY010000036.1 GCF_013520985.1 Mesorhizobium neociceri
CAGAAGCGAACCGTCGAGGACACTTGGCGCCACATCGGCCACCTCGTCGAAACAATCGAACCCGGCGAATGCAAGAACTACTTCGCAAACGCCGGGTACGCTTCCATCAAAACGTGAAAGACTCTAGCGCCTTTTTACCCTCCCCTTGATGGGGAGGGTCGGTGCGCTCGCTTGCGAGCGCACCGGGGTGGGGTGATTGGCGCCGCACCCCCGCCCCGATCCGCTTCGCGGATCGACCCTCCCCACAAGGGGGAGGGTAAGCCTCACTCCACCGGCTGATCCGCCGGATATGGCGTCTTGATCAAAATCGCTATGCCGACACCGAGGAACAGCACAATTGCCGCCATGCCCAGTCGTGCAGAGCCGCTGGCGAGCGTGATCGTCGCCACCATGAACGGCGCCAGGAAACTCGTCGCCCGTCCGGCCAGCGCATAGATGCCGAAATAGCGGCCGGATTCGGCAGCAGTCACACTGCGGGCCATATAGGAACGCGACGAGGCCTGCACCGGCCCGAAGGCCAGTCCGATCAACAGGCCATAGAAAATGTAGGCCTTTTCCGCCGCCGTGCCGAATAGACCGCCGCTATCGGCTCCCGGCATCATCCAGACGCCGAATAGCGTGTAGCCAGGCCCGGTCGAAACGATGCCGATGGTGGCGAGGCTGAGCAGGACAAGCGAAATCATCACGATGGTCTTGGAGCCAAGCGCGGTGTCGAGGCGTGCGGCAACCAGGCAGCCGACAATGGCAACGACGTTGAGGATGATGCCGAACATACCGATCTCGGTGATCGACCAGTGGAACATCGCCGCCGCAAAGGTGCCGCCCAGAGCGAGCAGCGCGTTGACGCCGTCCTGATAGATCATGCGGGCGACAAGGAAGCGGAAGATGCCTTTCCGCTGGCGCACTTCGGTCAGGGTCGACTTCAGCTCCGATAGGCCTTCGCGCACCGCCGGCCCGATCGGAATGCCTTTGATGGCGTCCGGGGTGAAGAAGAACATCGGCAGGATGAACAGGAAGTACCAGCCGGCCGAGAGCGGCCCGGTGGCGCGCGCGTCCTCGCCTAGTTTCGGGTCGAGCCCGAACAGCGGGTCGATGCCGATGATCGTCTTGCCGCTCTCCGCCGAACCCGCCAGACAGGTGACGACAAAGATCAGTGCGATCATGCCGCCGAGATAGCCGAGGCCCCAAGCCATGTTCGAGATGTGGCCGATCTCGCTCTTCGGCACCAGGCGCGGCATCATCGAATCGTTGAAAACGGTCGAGAACTCCGCCGCCACCGAAGCCAGCGAGAAAAACAGCACCACCAGGAAAAGGTTCGAGCCCGGCGCAGCGAACCACAGCAGGCAAAGACTGATGATCTTGATCGAGGCGAAGAAGGCGATCCATGGCTTGCGTGGGCCGGTCTGGTCGGCAATCGAGCCGAGGATCGGGGACAGAACGGCGATGACCAGGCCCGCCGCGGCGATGCCGTAACCCCAGGCCGCCTGGCCGGTTTCCGGATCGCTGGCCATGCGTGAGACGAAATAGGGTCCGAAGATGAAGGTGGTGACGACGGTGAAAAACGGCTGCGCCGCCCAGTCGAACAACATCCATCCCCAGATGCCGCGTCCCGACGCCCGCTGCACTGTTTCTACCGCCGCCATGCTGAAGATCCCTGCTCCGCCCGTATCGGGCGCCATGTCTGCATGTTTCGAATGCTCATGCAAATGACAAGCGTTGCGCTGCCCCTCCTTATTGCTCTCGGGTTCCTCGCCCCCACGGAGTGGGGGAGAGGTGGCTCGGCGAAGCCGAGACGGAGAGGGGGAAAAGCGCCGTACGTTTGGATTTACCGGTCAAGGCTCAGCCCTACGAAAGGCCCCCTCTCCGGCCGCTTCGCGGCCACCTCTCCCCCGCTTTGCGGGGGCGAGGAACCCAAGCTTTTGAAGCCTCACATTCCCGTCAGGTCGCTCATCAACCCAGACGCCACCGACAGCCTGGACACGGTGATGTCGCCGCCTTCGGTCAGCGCCTGCAGCCGCTCGCGGATGCGGGCCACCCGCTCGCCACCGGCTTCCAGCCAGGCCGCCACAGGATCCGCCGTTCCTGCATGGCCGGTCAGGGCCGCCACCGCAATGCCGCGCCTAGCAGCGCCGATCGTGTCGGTGGCGCGCGACAGCGCCAGCTGGTCGTAATAGTCCGACGGCGTGATCGAGCGCGCCGCCTCTTCGACGCGCGGAATGCGGAAGGCATCACTGACGGCAAAGAACGCCTTGGCCGCGGCGATTATGTCGGCATTGGCCATGCGCGCCGTCAGCGCGATGTCGGGGATCAGTCCCGCCAGATCGGCCATTGCCAGCTGCCCGGCGAGCTTCTCCGGCGCGCCGGCCTTGAACAGGCCGTGCCGCCGCTCCTCGACCCGCTCGCGCGAGAAGGCCGGCAGCAGCGAAATGAGCTTCGGCTCCAGCGCCTTGCGCGCCTCCTGCAATTCGGTGATGCGCTGGCCGAGCGCTGCGGTGCCGGCATCGTTCTTCAGGTACCAGCCGCTGGTCACGAAAATAAGCCGGCTGACGGACTGATAGAGGTCGAGCTGCGCCTGGCCATCGATCTGGCTGTCCAGCGCGTCGATCTCGCGGTAGAGCGCCGGCAGTCCAAAGCCGTCGCGCACCACGGCGAAGGTGCGCACCACATCGGCGGCGCTGCGCCCCGTGGCTTCCTGCAGCCGGTTGACGAAGGACGGGCCGCCGCGATTGACGAGATCGTTGGCAACGACGCGGGCGATGATTTCGCGGCGCAGCCGGTGGCCATGGATTTCGGCCGCGTATTTCTTCGCCATCCGATCCGGGAAATAGCCCATCAGGTCGCGGTCGAAATGCGCATCGTCCGGCACGTCGCTGGCGACGATGTCGGAAAACAGCACGATCTTGGCATAGGCGAGCAACACGCCGAGCTCGGCCCGGGTCAGCGGCTCGCCGCGCGCCTCGCGCTCGGCAAGGGCGGCCGGCGACGGCAGCGTCTCGACGGCGCGGTCGAGCAGACCGCGCGCCTCCAGCGCGGTCATGAAGCGACTTTGGTGCGCGATGTCGGCAAGCCCGCGCTTGCGCGCGATGGAAAGCGCCAGCGTCTGCTCGTAATTGTTGGACAGCACCAGCCCGCTGACCTCGTCGGTCATCTCGGACAGAAGTTTGTTGCGCGCCGGCCGGGTCAGCGATCCCTTGCGCATGGCCGACGCCAGCGCGATCTTGATGTTGACCTCGACGTCGGAGCAGTTCACGCCGCCCGAATTGTCGATGGCGTCGGAATTGCAGCGGCCGCCATTCATGCCGAACTCGATGCGGGCACGCTGGGTGACGCCGAGATTGGCGCCCTCGCCGATCACCTTCGCCCGCACATCGAGTGCGGTGATGCGGATGGCGTCATTGGCGCGGTCGCCGACATCGGCGTTGGTTTCGCCCGAGGCCCTGAGATACGTGCCGATGCCGCCGAACCACAGCAGGTCGATATTCGCCTTGAGGATGGCGGTCATGATCTCGACCGGGGTTGCGGTGGTCTTGGTGAGGCCGATCGCCGCCGCCGCTGCCGCAGGCAGTGTGATCGACTTCTGGCTGCGCGAGACGATGACGCCGCCTTCCGACAGTTTGGTCTTGTCATAGTCCTGCCAGGATGAGCGCGGCAGCGCGAACATGCGCTCGCGCTCGGCCATCGAGGCCACCCTGTCCGGATCGGGATCAATGAAGATGTCGCGATGGTCGAAAGCGGCGATCAGCCTGGTCTGCGGCGACAACAGCATGCCGTTGCCGAACACGTCGCCCGACATGTCGCCGACACCGACGACGGTGAAGGGCGAGGTCTGGATGTCGCGGTTCATCTCGCGGAAATGCCGCTTCACCGCTTCCCAGGCGCCCTTGGCGGTGATGCCCATCTTCTTGTGGTCGTAGCCGGCCGAGCCGCCGCTGGCGAAGGCATCGTCGAGCCAGAAACCGTGCTTCTCGGAAATGGCGTTGGCGGTGTCGGAGAAGGTCGCCGTGCCCTTGTCGGCAGCGACGACGAAATAGGGATCGTCTGGGTCCCGGCGCACGACACCGGCAGGCGGGATGACGCCGTC
The DNA here is from genome assembly GCF_013520985.1 of Mesorhizobium neociceri. Lineage (GTDB taxonomy): Bacteria > Pseudomonadota > Alphaproteobacteria > Rhizobiales > Rhizobiaceae > Mesorhizobium > Mesorhizobium neociceri. The sequence goes on from NZ_JACDTY010000036.1 coordinate 4,082, forward strand.
CAGGCCGATATTGTCGGTGATCGACAACAGGCTGGAGACAAAGTTCTTGTAGGCCGAAGTGCCGGCTTCGAAGATGGCGTCGCGGCTGCCGCCAGCGGGCAGGCGCTTGGGGAAGAAGCCGCCCTTGGCGCCGACCGGCACGATAACGGCATTCTTGACCTGCTGCGCCTTGACCAGGCCGAGCACCTCGGTGCGGTAGTCCTGGGCGCGATCCGACCAGCGCAGGCCGCCACGTGCCACCGGACCGAAGCGCAGGTGCACGCCCTCGACCTCGGAACCGTAGACGAAGATCTCGCGCCACGGCCGCGGCGCCGGCAGGCCTTCGACCGCTTGCGAGTCCAACTTGATCGCCAGCGACTGGCCCCTGGCCTTCGTTTCGGAAACGAAATGATTGGTGCGCAGCGATGATTGGATCAAATTGAGATAGCGGCGGATGATGGTGTCGTCATCGATGTTGGGCACCTCTTCCAAGGCGTCCTTGATCTTGGCCTTGAGATGCTTGGCGGCGACGACGCCTTCCGTCGCGGCCGTCGGGCCGAGGCGGGCCACGAACAGCGCATGCAGGCCGCGCGCGATGTCAGGATAGCGGTTGAGCGCGGCGGCGATGAAATCCTGGCTTTGCGGAATGCCGGCCTGCTGCAGGTAGCGGCCATAGGCGCGCAGGATGGTGACTTCGCCCGACCACAGGCCGGCGGTCTGGGCAAGGCCGTTATAGCTGTCATTGTCGACATCGCCACGCCACACCGACAGGAACGCGTCCTCGAACAGCGCGCCGCCATCGGTGAGGTCGATCGGCTTGCCGTAGCTGTTCTCCAACTCCATGTCGTGGACGAACACTGCATCGCCGCCCTCCTCGCCGACTTCGAATGTGCGCTCGCTGATGACGCGGAAGCCGATGTTTTCCAGCACCGGCACGCGCCGCGACAGCGCCACCGGGCTGCCGTGGTGATAGATCTTCAGCGCCGCCTGGTGCGGCTTCTGCTCGGCATGCCGGTAATAGTCGATGGCGATCGGATTGGCGGCGCTGATTTTAGCGATGCGCCCGGCATCGGCCAGCGCCACCGCCGCGCTGAAGGAATCGCGATAGCTCTCAGGAAGCCGCGTAGCGATCGCCTTCAGCGACGGATCGCCGCCACCGGCCTCCGCCGCCTCGGCCAATGCGTCGTCCCAGGTGCGCACAATGTCGCGGATCGCCGCTTCGATCGCCGCCTGCTCGACCTTCGGCGTCTTGCCGCCGGAACGGCCGATGATGAAATGCACGCGCGTCAGCCCGCCTTCCGGGAAGGCCGGATAGTAAGCCGACAAACGGCCTTCGAACACGGTCTTGAGATAGGTGCCGATCTTCTCGCGCACGACGCTGTCATAGCGGTCGCGCGGCACGAAGACGAGGATGGAGACGAAGCGGTCGAACTGATCGACGCGCACCAGCGCCCGCACCCGCGGCCGTTCGATCAGGCCGAGTATGGCGCCGGCGTGCTTCTTCAGGATCGGCACCGGCACCTGGAACAGTTCGTCGCGCGGATAGCTCTCCAACACGTTGATGAGCGCCTTGCCGGAATGGTCGTGCCGGTCGAAGCCGGACTTGGCAATGATGGTTTCGGCCTTCGACCGCAGATACGGGATTTTCATCACCGAGCGCGTGTAGGCGGTCGAGGTGAACAGGCCGACTATGCGCAGCTCGCCCGACAGCGCGCCCTTGGCGGTGTAGGTCTTGACGCCGATATAGTCGAGATAGATACGGCGGTGCACCAGCGACTTGGCGTTGGCCTTGGTGACGATCAGCGGTTCCGGCCCGTGCAGGAAGGCGCGAATTTCCGGCGTCGTCGTCACCGCTTCGGTGCCGCGCCTGAGCACCAGGACATCGGGGTCGGAGAGGATGCCGAGGCCGGGCTTGTCGGCGCGCTCCAGATTGCCGCTCTCCGCGCCGCCGGTGTATTTGAACTCGCGCATGCCGAGGAAGGTGAAATTGTCGTCGCGCAGCCATTCCAGGAAGGCGATCGCCTCGGCGACGTTTTTCTTGTCAAGCGGCACGGCGGAATAGCGAAACTCAGAGATCGCCTGGTCGAGGCGGGCCAGCATCGGCTTCCAATCGCTGACTGCGGCGCGGACCTGGTTGAGCATCTTGCGCAGCCGATCGGCCAGCGCGTTCGCCTGGTCCGCGGTCAGGCGCGGGATGTGGACATGGACGACGCTCAGCCGGTCGTGGGTGCTGTCGTCCTTGATGACGCTGCCGTCGCCGAGGATCTCGTCGACACCAGTCTTACCATGGCGCACGACGATGACCGGATGGGTGACCAAAGTCGGCTCGCCGGCGGTCTCGGTGATCTCGCCGAGGATCGAATCGAACAGGAACGGCATGTTGTCGTTGACAACGGTGATGATCGTCATCGGGCGGCCTTCGCGGGAGACGCCCGAATCGGCATCGACAGCGACGACGCTCTGGCCCTTCTTGTGGACGGCGACCGCCCGTCCGGCCAGATCAGCGGCGCGCTGAAGGTCGGCGGCGTCATAGGCGGCAATGTCTTCCGCCGGCGCGCGTGCCAGCAGATAATCGGCGAGTCCGGCCGACTTCTCGTCGGGTTTCACCGCCGCAGTGGCTTTTTTCTTCGACTTCGCTGCGGATTTCACGCTCGCCATGATGTCCTCCCGTCACATGCTTTTACGACTATGGTAGCAGATGACCGCCGTTTGGCGACAAAGGTTTGACGGCTCGCTAAGAATTATCGGAATTCGGCGGTCAGGCGGTAGCGAACGAGGAGGAGACCCCATGTCCGGCAAAATCAGCGCACTTGACCTCGGTATCGCGGAGCTGAGCGAGGCGACAAAAGCCTATTTCGCCAAATGCGAGGAAAAGCTCGGCCTGGTTCCCAACGTGCTTCTTGCCTACGCGTTCGACGAGAAGAAACTGCGCGCCTTCACCGACACTTACAACGACCTGATGCTGGGTGAATCCGGCCTGTCGAAGCTGGAGCGCGAGATGATCGCGGTGGTCGTCTCCTCGATCAACCATTGCTATTACTGCCTGACCGCGCATGGCGCGGCGGTGCGCCAGCTCTCCGGCGACCCGGCGCTCGGCGAGATGATGGTGATGAATTTCCGCGCCGCCAATCTGTCGCTGAAGCAGACCGCGATGCTGGAATTCGCCATCAAGCTGACCGAAGAGCCAGCAAAGATCGTCGAGGCGGACCGGGCAGCACTGCGCAACGCCGGCTTCAGCAACCGCGACATCTGGGACATCGCCTCGACCGCCGCCTTCTTCAACATGTCCAACCGGGTCGCGGCGGCGATCGACATGCGGCCGAACGACGAATACCACGCCATGGCGAGGTGAGAGTTGCATGGTTCGAGCTTCCGCCTTTGCAGCCGCCATCGTATCGGTTTTGCTGGTTGGCCATGAGACGCATGGCGAGACAACCGCCCCCGCCGGTGCATCCGTTTCCCTTCCCTACCGGCCAACCGCGGGACAGATCTGGCTTGTCGAAATAGAGCGGACGAAGACGATTGCCGATCGCGGCATTACCACTACGGAAAGCGGCAAGATCAGCGGTCGATATGAACTGATAGGAAACCGCGAAGGCGGCTATTCCTCTGCCTGGACGATTACAGAACTGAGCAGCGGGCCAGTCCCGCTTTACAATTGGACTACCGTCTCTGCCCTTCACGGGATGCGCGTTGAGTTCGATACCGACATTCAGGGATCGCCTGTTGCCCTGAAGAATTGGCCAGTTGTCCGGGATATCGTTGAGAAGCAGCTGCTCACACTGCCCAAATACGCCAATCGCCAGGCAGCCCAAAACACGATTCATAAGTTTTTCTCGGCTCTGACTCCCGAGACTGCCGTTCCTTATTTCCTACAGGAACTTGATATCACAGCAGGCTGCCAGAACACCGATCTCCCGATAGGCCGGGAAATTACATCAACCGATACGACTCAAAATCAAGCCGGCGAGCCTTTCGCCAACTCGCGCACGAATTTACTGATTGGCATCGATCAAGTTGCCAGAACGGCGACGTTGAAACGGCGCCTGATCTCGGACGCCACGAACGTGTCTGGAGTTCTTGTCGACGTGGTCGAGAAACTGAACCCGGAAACCGGGAAAATGGAGAAGCAGACCGTTCGTACCGACGCAGCGGTGCACCAATCAAACACAGCTGACTGCACGGTGGACATCGACAACGGCGTAACGCGACATGTTCTGTATGAGGAAAGGCTCGAGGTGGCTGGGCAGGACAGAACGAAGGTGTTTGACGACATATGGAACATAACTGTTACGTTGGCGGCTAAGTAGCCGCGCCGCGCCCCGCGTGGCGGCTGCCATCGACATGCGGCCGAACGACGAATACCACGCCATCGCGAGGTAGCGGTCACATTATATTAGCCGCCGCGCATTCTCGTTGCGTGTTCGTCTTTTTGGTCAGATGATCCCCAAGCGGCATGACCGCGTGCCGGTTCGAGCCGCTCACCAAGGGAGGAGAACATGGCGAAATTTCTCTATGTCTATCATGGCTCCGGCAAGATGCCGACCGACGAGGCCGAGCGGAAAGCCTCGATGGATGCCTGGACCGGCTGGTACGGCAAGCTTGGCTCGGCCGTCGTCGACGGCGGCAATCCGGTCGGCAAGTCGAAGATGGTGCTGCCCGGCGGCAAGGTCGAGAACAATGGTGGCAGCAGTCCGACCGCCGGTTACACGATCGTCGAAGCGAAGGACATCGACGATGCCGTCGCCAAGGCGAAGGGTTGCCCGATCCTGATGGACCCGGCGTTCAGTGTCGAGATCGCGCCGATCATCGAAATGATGTGACGCGATCTACCGAAGGTCATCGAAGCAAAAAACGATCCGCCTTTCGCTGATGCGATCCTTCGGTTTGGGGTCACGCCCTATGACCGCGTCGCGATAGCCGCCGCGGCGCCGGCCATCGTCATGGCGCTGAGGCGGTTGGCGATCTTCATGGCGCGCTTGCTTTTGAGCAGCTTGCGCGCCTGCGACGCCACGACCACCCACGCAAGATTGACGGCGATCAGAACCACCGCCATCGTCGCCGTCAACTCGACCCAGCCGACAATGCTGACCGAAGCGAGGTCGATGATGGTCGGCAGCAGCGCCAGATAGAACATCATGATCTTGGGATTGCCGAGCGTCACCGCCATGCCGGCGAAGAACAGCTTTGCCGGCGAATCCTCGCGCGGCATCTCGCCTTCTTTCGCATCGACAGGTGCGGTCCACATCTTCCAGGCGAGATAAGCGAGGTAGGCGACGCCTACCCATTTCACCACCACGAAGGCGAAGTGGAAGGTCTGCGCCACGACAGCCAGCCCGAACACCGCCAGCGACAGCCAGATGCCCTCGCCGATCCACATGGCGAGCAGGAACGGGAACACGTCGCGAAAGCCCTTCGAGATGACGCGGGCGACAAGCGCGGCGATCGATGGTCCCGGCGAACCGGCAGTGACGAACAGAGCGGCAGCGAAGATGAGCAGCGAGGTGAGGTGCATGGCAGTGCCTTCGAGCGTTGGAGTGCCAAGGATAGCCGATCAGCCGCAATTTGGAACCCTGCGGGCTGATGGGCCAGAGCTTGCGAGATATTTGAGCGCTCGCACCTTGCCCGCACCTATGGTTTGAGAAAGGATTGCGGCCATGAAATCAATCGTCATCCATGCGGCAAAAGATCTGCGCATCGAAGAGACCGACCTGGGCGTGTTAGGCACCGGACAGGTCGAGATATCGGTCGAAGCCGGCGGCATTTGCGGCTCGGACCTGCACTATTACAATCATGGCGGCTTCGGCGTTGTGCGCCTGCGCGAGCCGATGATCCTCGGCCATGAAGTCGCCGGCACGGTGAAGACGCTTGGCACCGGCGTATCGACCCTCGCCGTCGGCGACCGCGTCGCGATTTCGCCCAGCCGGCCCTGCAATGCCTGCCGCTACTGCCTGCAAGGCATGCAGAACCAATGCCTCAACATGCGCTTCTACGGCAGCGCGATGCCGATGCCGCACATCCAGGGAGCCTTTCGCCAGCGTCTCGTCGCTGAGGCCTGGCAGTGCCACAGAATAGCCGACCATGTCTCCATCAACGAAGCCGCCTTCGCCGAACCCTTCGCGGTGACGCTGCATGCCGTGAACCGCGCCGGCTCGCTGCTCGGCAAGCGGGTTCTGGTCACCGGCAGCGGGCCGATCGGCGCGCTGTGTATCCTCGCCGCACGCGTTCACGGCGCGCGTGAGATCGTCGTCACCGATGTCATGGACGCCGTGCTGGCCAAGGCCATGGAAATCGGCGCCGACCGCACCATCAATGTCGCCACCGACAGCGGCAGCCTCGCCGCCTACAACATCGAAAAGGGCAGTTTCGACGTCATGTTCGAATGCTCGGGCAACGAGCGCGCGGTGCGGGCGGGACTCGACGTGTTGAAGCCGCGCGGCGTGCTGGTCCAGCTCGGCCTTGGCGGCGATATGTCGCTGCCGCAGAATCTCATCGTCGCCAAGGAAATCGAGATGCGCGGCTCCTTCCGTTTCCACGACGAGTTCGCGCTGGCCGTCGATCTGATCAACAACCGCCGCGTCGACGTCAAACCGTTGCTGACCGGCATCTATCCGATGGACGAGGCGGTAGCGGCGTTCGAGATCGCCGGCGACCGCACCCAATCGATGAAGGTGCAGATCGCGTTCGTTTAGGCAAAACACGAGGCTTGTCTGTGCGCTACTATGTCGCTAGAAGAGCCGTCCCGACATCCATTTCGAGCTCCATTTTGCCTCAGTAACCGCCGGTCTCGCCAACTCCCCTGATCACACTTGGCAGGGCGCCGCATCAGCGGAGCCTGCTTCATTTCACGTGTTCCTCAGGCGGCGGCTCGAGACCGGTTTGGCACTGCTGAACCGCTGTCGCGCGCTTGTCGCCCGTGACACCTGATTTCCAGACAACCGCAGCCTCTCGCCACGCCGTGCCCGCATGGGCATCTCGACATTGCCGGCCTGAAGAACTTCCCGACGGGAAGGGCTTATCGGCATGTCTCTGCGCATCCACTGGGCGATCGCGCCCGAAATCGCACCTCGACCCCTGATCAACTGCAACCGCTGCGGCGCCGTGAAAGCCTATCGCTGCAGCGACAAATTCCGCGTCAACGCCAATGGCAAGCGCATCGACGTCTGGCTGATCTACCGCTGCATCGACTGCGACAATTCATGGAATTTCGGCATTTTCGAACGCTGCAACCGCCGCGACATCGAACCTGCGCTGCTAGCAGCGCTTGAAAGCAACGATCCGGTACTCGCGCGTCGTCATGCCTTCGATGTCGTCGCATTGCGCCGCCGGGTGGGCCGCATAGAGGAATTTTCCGACGTCGTCGTTCACAAACAGAGGCTCTGCGACAACAGCGAAAGCGCGACCGCGCTGGAACTCGGGCTTGAGCTCGAAATGCCGACATCGCTGTGGCTCGACCGGCTGCTCGCCGGCGAACTCGCCATCTCACGGTCGCGGCTTCAGGCGCTGGAGGAGAAACGGCTGCTGGTGGTTGATCCGGACGGAGCCAGGGCTTTGCGCAAGCCGGCCCGTGAAGGAACGACGATCCGCATCGACCTGAGCGGCGAGCCCGACAGGGATACCATCATCTCTGCGGCCGGTGGGTAATAGAAAGGGGCGAAGCACCGCGGTGCTCCGCCCCTCAAATCCATCAAAGTCAGACGATTAGGCCGCGCCGACCACTTTGGCCGACTTCTCGAAGCGCTTGCGCTCGTTCGGGTCGAGATAGAGCTTGCGCAGGCGGATGGTCTTCGGCGTCACCTCGACCAATTCGTCGTCCTGGATCCAGGCCAGCGCGCGCTCCAGCGTCATGCGGATCGGCGGCGTCAGCTTGACCGCCTCGTCCTTGCCGGCGGCGCGGATGTTGGTCAGCTTCTTGCCCTTCAGCACGTTCACTTCAAGGTCGTTGTCACGGCTATGGATGCCGATGATCATGCCCTGATAGACCTTGACGCCGGGGTCGATGACCATCGGGCCGCGGTCTTCCAGGTTCCACATGGCGTAGGCGACGGCTTCGCCCTGCTCGTTGGAGATCAACACGCCATTGGTGCGGCCGGGCAGTTCGCCCTTGTAGGGCTGATAGGCATGGAACAGCCGGTTCATCACGGCGGTGCCGCGCGTGTCGGTCAAGAGTTCCGACTGGTAACCGATCAGGCCGCGTGTCGGCGCGTGGAAGACGATGCGCTGGCGGTTGCCGCCGGAGGGGCGCAGTTCGACCATCTCGGCCTTGCGCTCCGACATTTTCTGCACGACGACGCCGGCATGCTCCTCGTCGACGTCGATGACGACTTCCTCGACCGGCTCCAGCAATTCGCCATTCTCGCCGTTCTGCATGACGACGCGCGGACGCGACACGGCGATTTCAAAGCCCTCGCGGCGCATCGTCTCGATTAGCACCGCCAGCTGCAATTCGCCGCGGCCGGAGACGAAGAACGAATCCTTGTCGGGCGATTCCTCGATCTTCAGCGCGACATTGCCTTCGGCTTCGCGCAGCAGGCGGTCGCGGATGACGCGGCTGGTGACCTTGTCGCCTTCGGTGCCGGCCAGCGGTGAATCGTTGACCAGGAATGACATGGTCACGGTCGGCGGATCGATCGGTTGCGCATGCAACGCCTCGGTCACCGCCAGGTCGCAGAATGTGTCGGCGACGGTGCCCTTCGACAGGCCGGCAATGGCGACGATGTCACCCGCCTGCGCCTCATCGATCGGCTGACGCTCGAGGCCGCGGAAGGCGAGGATCTTCGAAATACGGCCGGTTTCGATCTGGGTACCGTCATGGTGCAGCACCTTGACCGCCTGATTGGACTTCAGCGTACCGCTCTCGATGCGGCCGGTGATGATGCGGCCAAGGAAGGGGTTGGCTTCCAGAATGGTGCCGATCATGCGGAACGGGCCGGGATGAACGGTCGGCTCCGGCACATGCTTGATCACGAGATCGAACAGCGGCGCAAGCTGCTGGTCCTTCGGGCCTTCGGGGTTTTCCGAGACCCAGCCATCGCGGCCCGAACCGTAGAGGATCGGGAAGTCGAGCTGCTCGTCGGTGGCGTCCAGCGCCGCAAACAAGTCGAATACCTCGTTGACGACCTCGACATGGCGGGCGTCCGGACGGTCGATCTTGTTGATGACGACGATCGGCTTCAGGCCGACCTTGAGCGCCTTGCCGACGACGAATTTGGTCTGCGGCATCGGGCCTTCGGCGGCGTCGACCAGCACGATGGCCGAATCCACCATCGACAGGATGCGCTCGACCTCACCGCCGAAATCGGCGTGTCCGGGCGTGTCGACGATGTTGATGCGGGTGTCCTTCCAGTCGACCGAGGTCGCCTTGGCCAGGATGGTGATGCCGCGTTCCTTTTCGAGGTCGTTGGAATCCATGGCACGCTCGGCGACGCGCTGATTGTCGCGGAAGGAGCCGGATTGCCGCAGCAATTGGTCAACGAGGGTGGTTTTTCCATGGTCGACGTGCGCGATGATCGCGATATTACGAATTTTCATGTTGTGGTCTCGGGAGCGTTGCAGGCAGCAGGCCAAAAGGCGCCGCCTCTTTCGGTTGCGCGGCTCATACAGGGTTTTTCGCAATTGCGAAAGAGGAGGCGCATCACCAAATACTCATCAAATCTTAAGCATCTCGGTGTGAGATGGTTTTGTTAACCAAGGCGGGAACCTTTCGGGGCCCGGGCAGTTCGAAATTCATGACCGACAAACTCAACCGATTTTGGCCACTCATCGCTTCGGTCGCATTCGCTGCCCTGCTGGCGGCCAATGCCGCTCAGTCGGCCGCGACGCTGAAGGAAGCCAATCCCGCTTCGTCGTCCGACCAGACGGCCGAGCAGATGTTTGCCGACGCCCCTGATGGTGTCGACCCCGTGGTCACCGGCCCGGTCAGCGCCTCTTTCAAGCAGAGGCAGCAGGTTGCCGGCTGCGACAGTGCCGTTTGGCCGAAGATTCCGACGGTTTGCTACCCGGACTGACGCTCCCTACAAGCGTAGCGATCCTTCGCGCCCCCCTCTGCCCTGCCGGGCATCTCCCCCTCAAGGGGGGAGATTGGCAGCTCCTATGCTGCGCCCGACCATCGACTGTGGCTGGCGAAAGCCGGCGTGAAACCCGATCTCCCCCCTTGAGGGGGAGATGCCCGGCAGGGCAGAGGGGGGTGCCTCGCGCCGACCTATCAGGCCTACGCCGAGCGCACCGGATCGAGCGTCACCTTGTAAAGCTCGTTGTCGTCGCGGTCCATCAGCCGTACCGTCAGCTGCTCGGAAGCGCCTGAAATATCCACCAACCCGAAGAACTGCAGCCCGGCCGAGGGCGGCAGGTTCTGGCCCTGCTCGGCGGTCGGCGCCTTGATGAATTTCAGCTCCGGACCGAAGGTCATGTCGAAATCATTGGGGCCGAACGTGCCGGCATGGATCGGGCCGGAGACGAATTCCCAGAACGGATTGAAGTCCTGGAACTGCGCCTTGTCAGGGTTGTAATAGTGCGCCGCCGTGTAATGCACGTCAGCCGTCAGCCACACCGTGTTGGCGATGCCGGCGTTCTTGATGTAGCGCAACAGGTCAGCGATCTCGAGCTCGCGGCCCTTCGGCAGACCATTGTCGCCATTGCTGACGGCTTCCGCGCCCACCTTCTTGGTGCCATCGTTCCAGACGACGAGGCCGAGCGGCATGTCGGCGGCGATGATCTTCCAGGTTGCCTTGGAATTGGCCAGCTCGCGCTTCAGCCATTTCGTCTGCTGTTCGCCGAGCATGCGCGATTCCGGCGTCATCGTGTCCTGCATATCCGGACCGTTCGGGCCGCGATAGGAGCGCATGTCGAGGAAGAACACGTCGAGCAGCGGTCCGTGGGAAATCTTGCGGTAGACGCGGCCGGGTTCCGACGGCTCGTAGCGGATCGTCGTCATCTCGTGGAAGGCGCGCGCCGCACGCGCCGCCAGCACATGGATGGATTTTTCGGTGTAGCGGTTGTCGGCGCTCAGATCCTTCGAATCCGACCAGTTGTTCAGCACTTCGTGGTCGTCCCACTGGTAGAAAGTCGGGCAGATGGCGCTCAGGGCGAGAACGTTCTCGTCCATCATGTTGTACTTCCACTGGTCGCGGTACTCGTCCAGCGTCTCGGCAACCTTGCGCTTGCCGTCGATGAGGACGACGTTTTTCCACTTGCCGCCGCCGGGCAGGTCGACCTCATCCTTCATGGCGCCGTCGGCGTAGATGGTGTCGCCGGAATGCAGGAAGAAGTCCGGCGTGTGCTTGGCGATGGTGGCATAGGTCTTCATGCCGGTCTCGTCGATGCCCCAGCCCTGGCCGGCCGTGTCGCCCGACCAGGCGAACTTGATGTCGCGCTTCGAGGCGGGTGCGGTGCGGAAGCGGCCGATGATCGGCTCGGAAACGACATTGATGTCGGCGAGATCGGCGGCGATCATGCGATAGAAGATGTCCTGGTCGGAAGCGAGGTCGGTGAGCAGGCGCTTGACCGTAAAGTCGCTGGCCGGCGAGGTATCGAGCGGCGCCAGACGGGTGGCGTTGGCGAAGTTCTCCGTCGACGATATCTCGAACATGACGCGCGAGGGACGATCGGTGCGCGTCCACACCATGCCGCTCGAGGCGTCGACATCGCCGGACTGGACGCCATGGGTGAAGGCCGGGCGTTGGCTGGCGCGCGAATAATAGGGCAAAGCGAGCCCCGATGCGCCGAGCAGCCCGGCCGCACTCGCTGATGTGACGAAAGCGCGGCGGGTCAACGAAAGCTTGTTCATGGCTGTCTCCTGATGGCTTGAACGTCCGCCACCAAGCTCCAGCTTCAATGTTTCAGCCGCATCTCGGGAAGATGAAGTTTTGATAACAGTGAACAGGTGAGCATCTTCCTTCTCCCCTTGTGGGAGAAGGTGGATCGGCGCGTTAGCGCCGAGACGGATGAGGGGTGTTCCAGCGGAGTGAGACGTTGCGTTCCCTGGAACACCCCTCATCCGTCGCCTTCGGCGACACCTTCTCCCACAAGGGGAAGGGGGAGCCTGCCCTAAGCCGCCTGCGGTTCCGGATCGAATGCCGGCTTGCTCGTGTTGATCAGCAACGACAGACACGCAGCCACAATCGCCGTCATGCCGGCAATCAGGAAGGCCAGTTCGTAGTTGCCCTGCAACTCGCGCATGGTGCCGCCGAAGGCGGCGGCGGTGGCTGCGCCGACCTGATGGCCGGCGACGATCCAGCCGAACACGATCGGGCCGCTGCGGTCGCCGAAGGCTTCGTTGGCAAGCCGCAGTGTCGGCGGCACGGTTGCGATCCAATCCAGACCGTAGAGCACGGCGAAGATGATCAGACTGGTCGCCGAGAAGCCGGAATAGGGCAGATAGATCAGCGCCAGGCCGCGAATGCCGTAATAGACGCCAAGCAGCTTGCGCGGGTCGAAACGGTCGGTGAGCCAGCCCGACAAAGTCGTGCCGATCAGGTCGAATATGCCCATCAGCGACAGCAAGCCGGCGGCCTGCACCTCACCGATGCCCATATCGCCGCAGAAGGAGATCAGATGCGTGCCGACCAACCCGTTGGTGGTGAAACCGCAGATGAAGAAGGTGGCAAACAGATACCAGAAGACGCGGGTGCCGGCGGCGCGGCGCAGCGTGTTCAGCGTATGCGCCAGGAAATTGCCTTGCGAGGCCGGCGATACCGGCGGCACGTCATCGACCTCGGCGCCAAAGCGCACCATGCCGATCGAAGCCGGACGCTCCGGCACCAGCAGCCAGACCAGCGGCAACAGACAGGCAGTGGCGACAGAGACGGCGATGGCGACCGGCTGCCAGCCGCCGGACTGGGCGAGCGAGGCGAGCAGCGGCAGGAACACCAGCAGGCCGGTGGCGCTGGAGGCCGACATCAGTCCCATGACAAGACCGCGATTGGTCTTGAACCAGCGGTTAACAATGGTGGCGCCGAGCACGGTGGCAACCGCACCCGAGCCTATGCCGGAAAACACGCCCCAGGTGATGAACAGGTGCCAGGGCTCGGTCATCAGCAGGCTGAGCGCGGTCGAGCCCGACATGATCACCAGCGAGGCAAGCAGCGTGCGGCGCAGACCGATACGCTCCATCAGTGCGGCGGCGAACGGCCCGGTCAGGCCGTAGAGGAAGATGCCGATTGCGGCGGCAATCGAAACGGTATCGCGCCCCCAGCCGAAACTGTTGTCCAACGGCAGCATCATCACCGAGGGAGCCGAACGCAGACCGGCCGCGATCAGCAGGCAGAGGAAGATGACACCGACCACGACGAAAGCGTAGCGCTGGCCAAAGGGACGGGATTGAGCTATCATGTTACTGACCGGTACGTTGCAGGGCGAGGAGATGTATACGTACCGATCGGTAACACGTCAATTGAGTCATACCATGCCAACGGACAAAAATATTGAACTGATCATCAGCGGCAGTCATGCAGCGTCGCCGCCCAAGGCTGCCAAGAGGATCCTCGACGTGGCGTATGACCTGTTCTACCGGCGCGGCATCAGGGCGATCGGCGTCGACGAGATCGTCAAGCGCGCCGGCGTCACCAAGCCCAGTCTCTATCGCAGCTTTCCCTCCAAGGACGAATTGGCCGCCTCTTACCTCAAGCAATATGACCGTGAATATTGGGAGCGTTTCGACGAAGCCGTGGCCGCCCATCCCGGCGACCCGCGCGCGCAGCTCAAGGCTTTCCTGACCCGCATCGGCAAGCGCACGCAGACGCCGGACTATCGTGGCTGCGGCATGACCAACGCGGCGGTGGAGTATCCAGAGCACAGCCATCCGGCGCGCGTTGTCAGCGAAGCCAACAAGCAGGAACTGCGCCACCGCCTGCGCGCCATGGCAGCAGCGATGGGTGCGCAAGACCCTGACACGCTGGGTGACGGCCTGCTGCTTCTGATCGAAGGCGCCTATATCAGCGGCCAGCTGTTTGGCCTTGGCGGACCTGCCGCATCAGTTGCCCGCAACGCAGACCTGCTGATTGAGGCCAGCTTGAAGAAATAGCATTTTCGAACGTTGGCGCCGCCCCTCACCTGCCTGCCGGCATCCTCTCCCCGTAAACGGGGAGAGGGACGCTCCCATCACCGATTTCGCCAATTGCCAGCGTTGCAAGAGAGTCACCAGCGGCGCGGCCAGCCTCTTTCTCCCCGTTCACGGGGAGAAATGCCCGGCAGGGCAATGAGGGGCGGCACCAACGTTGAGATTGGGACGCTAGGCCGGCCGCAGATTTGGCGATAGGCTGGGACGAACTCCACGGGAGACGTTTGCATGCGCATCCTGCTTGTCCCCTTCGCCCTCGCCACCCTCGGCCAGGCAGCCCATGCCGATGGCATATCCAGCGCCTACACCGATCTCGACTCGCAAAAGGACTGCGTCACCTATGCCCAGGCCGAGGAAGGCGACGGTGAGTGGGCCGAACTCGCCTGCTCCGGCTATCGCGGCTATCCCGTGCTGATCGCCTATGACGATGCACGTGAATCGCTGTTTTACGGGTTTCCGCCTGGCGGCGACATGACGACGGTCTGGGAGAGCTTTTCCGGCTTCAACTCGTCAGGAGCCAAGGTCGAGTGGCGCATCGAGAGCAAGGGCGACGTTGCCGTTCCCTTCGCCGTCATCCACCGCCGCTCGATCAGCAATCCCGAGGACGAGAACAAGCCGACCGAAGTGCTGCTCGTCGCCAAGGTCGCCCAGATGGAAGCCCGTGACGGCTGCACCATCGGCCTGGTGCTCGCCACCGGCAACCCGCAAGCCAACGACCAGGCGCGCAAGCTGGCCGACGAAAAGGCAAGGAATTTCGCCTGCGGCAAGGACAAGCACACCGTCATCGGCAACGTGCCGGCTTTCGGTAGGGTGGATAATTAAGCACGTTGGCGCGAGGCACCCCCCTCTGGCCTGCCGGCCATCTCCCCCTCAAGGGGGGAGATTGGCAGCTTCGCTGCGGCGCTTTTTCTTTTCGGCGCTGAAAATTAACGGCAGCCGGGGCGACGTCTGATCTCCCCCTTGAGGGGGAGATGGCCGGCAGGCCAGAGGGGGGTGCCTCGCGCCAGTGTTTTGAAAGATACAACCGCTTAGTCCGAAGGAAGCGAGGCCTAGCGCGGCGTCGCCTACTTAGCCGCCTTCGCCCGCGCGATCGCGTCGACGATCATTTTCTTGGCATATTTGGAATCGTGCCAGCCTTCGATCTTGACCCATTTGCCGGGTTCGAGATCCTTGTAGTGCTCGAAGAAGTGCTGGACCTGGTCGCGGGTGATCTCGGGCAGTTGCGTGTATTCGGTGACGTTTTCGTAGCGCAGCGTCAACTTGGGCGACGGCACGGCGATGACCTTCTCGTCCTGGCCGGCATTGTCTTCCATCACCAACACGCCGATCGGCCGCACATTGATGACGCAGCCCGGCACCAGGGCGCGGGTGTTGCAGACCAGAACGTCGATCGGATCGCCATCGCCCGACAGCGTGTGCGGCACGAAGCCGTAATTGCCGGGATAGCGCATCGAGGTGTGCAGGAAGCGGTCGACGAACAGCGTGCCGGCCTCCTTGTCCATCTCGTATTTGATCGGCTCGCCGCCGATCGGCACCTCGATGATGACGTTGATGTCCTCAGGCGGGTTCTTTCCGATGGCAATGGCTTCGATACGCATGGCTCAAATCCCTCTCTCGATTTCCAAGATCGATAGCGGGCGGCGCGGAATGGTGCAATGCGGCGATTGGTGCGGAACGCTAATGGAAGCGCACAGTTTGTGATGATTTGTAACCGAGGCCCGTTATTCCCAGACGAAGGCGACCTTCTTCAGCGCCCTCTGCTCGAAAACCTCGACGCCTTCGGCAACGTCGCGGCCGCCTGCGCCGGCATAGAAGGCGAGCGCGTTCTGGTTGTCTTCCAGCGCCCACACCACCATGCCTTTCAGCCCGTGGTCGGCAAGCCGCGCCCGCGCCGCCTTGAACAGTCGGCTACCGAGCCCGATGCCCTGATATTCCGGGCGCAGGTAAAGCTCGTAGATCTCGCCCTGCTGCCGAAGCTCGCGGGCCCGGTTCTTGCCGATCGTGGCGTAGCCGGCGATGGTGCCGCCGATCTCGACCACCAGCACGGTGGCGGCGCGGCGAATGGCGTTGGCCCACCAGTCGGCGCCGCGGCGGTTGATCATCGAGGTCAGCGAGCGATGCGGGATGATGCCGGAATAGGCGCCCTCCCAGGCCTGCTGATGCACGTCGGCGATGGCGCCGGCGTCGCGCGGTTCGGCTTTCCTGATGTCGATGCTCAGCGTATTCATGATTTGTTAACCATAAACCCGCATCGGCCATTTGCAAGAGTCGAGGCCAGCCCGCCAACCGCTTTCTCACAGCCGATCACGACACCTGCTGACATCGGGCAAAGCCTGCTTGAAAACGCACTCAGCCGAGGTGGTCAGGCGTCCGGCTGAGGTGCGTTTGCTGGCTTTTCAGATCTCGACGAGATGGTCGTCGAGCTCATTGGCGTCGCCCGACGTCACCGGGAAATGTTCGGCCAGCACCGCGCCGACCTGCCCGATCGCCTTGACGAAGCCGTCGGCGAGACGGTCGTCGCCGGCATGCCGGGTCAGATCGCTGATGACGCCGTCCCAGACATGCTGGCCGACCTTGCCGTTGATACCCGAGTCGGCCACGACTTCGGCATAGCGCTCGGCGATCGACACGAAGACCAGCACGCCGGTGCGCGCCGTGGTGCGGTGGACATTGCGGGCGAGGAATTGCCTGAGCGCATTGTCATGTGCCGCCTGGTAACGCTGCCGGCGCGGCACCAGATGGATGCGCAAAGCCGGCAGCGCCCACAACAGTACCAGCACCGAGGCCATCGCCAGCAGCTGAGCGAGGACGAAATGCGGCAGCCGGATCGACAGCCACCAGGTTTCCAGCCCGTAGCCGACGGCGAGGCTGACGATCAGCATGCCAACCGTCGCCATGAAGGCGGCGGTAAAGAAATAGCCGTCGCTGGCATGCGCGACGACGCAATAGATCTCGCCGTCGGTTTTCGCCTCGGCGGCGCGGATCGCGGTGGCGATGCGCTCATGGTCCTGCGGGCTGATCGGTCGTGTTGCCATCTTGTCTCACCAGCTCCCTGAAGACCCGCCCCCGCCGGACGAACCGCCACCACCTGAAAACCCGCCGCCGCTGCTCGAGCCCGACGACCAGCTGCTGCCCGAACTTCCTGATGACCATCCACTGCCCGACGACCATCCCGACGACGAACTCGTCGTCCAGCTGCTGCCCGAAGACGATCCGCTCGGCCCCTGGCCGTAGCGGAAGGTCATGCCCAGCCATTTATACACGCCCGGCGACAGCTTGGTGCCGAAGATCGGCGGCAGGAAGGCCATCGCCATGCCGCCGATGAACATCGTCGCCCACAGGATCAGGAAGATCGCGACGATGGGATCGATGGGTGTGCTGTTGTCAGCCGGGTTGCGCTTGCCGCGCGCCTCCAGCTCTTCGGGATTGCCTTCCAGCACCATGACCATGTCGTCGACGGCTTTGGAAATGCCGCCGGAGAAGTCGCCGGCGCGAAAGGCCGGCACCATGTCGTTTTCGATGATCAGTTTGGTGTGCAGGTCGGTGAGCGTGCCTTCCAGCCCATAGCCGACCTCGATGCGCATCTTGCGGTCGTTCTTGGCCACCAGCAGAAGCACGCCATTGTTCTCGCCGGTCTGGCCGAGCTTCCAGAACCGGAACAGCCGGTTGGCGTAGGGCTCGATCTCTTCGCCGTCGAGGCTGTTGATCGTCGCGACGACGATCTGGTCGGAGCCCTTTGTCTCGAAATCGGCCAGCTTCTGGATCAGTGCCGCCTTGGTCACCGGGTCGATGATGCCGGCATCGTCGACAACGCGACCGGTGAGCGCCGGCAACTCCGCCGCCAGCGCGGCGAAACCGACGATCAACACCGCCAAGGCAACCAACGCACCGGCGGCGAAACGCTTGGAGGAGCTGATGATTGACCTCATCATATCGTCACCGCCCCTAACGCTTCCGGATTGCCCTCAAGCGCCATGACTGTCCTCGAGCACCGTGATCATGTCGTCGACGGCTTTGGAAATGCCGCCGGAGAAATCGCCGGCGCGGAAGGCCGGCACCATGTCATCTTCAATGATCCGTGTGGCGTCCAAATTGGTCAGCGCGCTTTCCAGCCCATAGCCGACCTCGATGCGCATCTTGCGGTCGTTCCTGGCCACCAGCAGAAGCACGCCGTTGTTCTTGCCGACCTGGCCGAGCCTCCAGAAGTTGAACAGCCGGTTGGCGTAAGGTTCGATCTCCTCGCCGTCGAGGCTGGGGACCGTGGCGACGACGATCTGGTCGGAGCCTTTGGTCTCGAAATCCGCGAGTTTCTGCGTGAGTGCCGCCTCGGTCGCGGCGTCGATGATGTCGGCATCGTCGACCACCCGCCCGGTAAGCGTGGGCAACTCCGCCGCCAGTGCGGCAAAGCCGACGAACAATACCGCGATGGCCAACAACACGCCGGTGGCGAAACGGCCCTGCCCGAAATGGATGGTGCGTGCGGTCATCCCGTCACCAGCTTCCCGATGAGCCGCCGCCGCCGGACGAACCGCCGCCACCGGAAAAGCCGCCACCACCGCTTGAACCCGACGACCAGCCGCCGCCCGAAGACCCGCCGCCGCTGGAGGACCGCTTGTGCGGTTCGAAAGTCATGCCCAGCCAGCGGTAGCGGCCGGGGCCAAGCTTCTTGCCGAAGATCGGCGGCAGGATGGAGGCCGCCATGCTACCGAAGAAGATGATCGCCCAGATGGTGATGAAGACGGTAAAGAACAGATCATCGGTGTCGATTGGCGGCTTCTGGTTGCGTTCGCCGCGCGCCACCAGTTCCTCCGGATTGCCTTCCAGCACCATCACCATGTCGTCGACGGCTTTGGAAATGCCACCGGAGAAATCGCCGGCGCGGAACGCCGGCACCATGTCGTTTTCGATGATCAGTTTTGTGTGCAGGTCGGTGAGCGTGCCTTCCAGCCCATAGCCGACCTCGATGCGCATCTTGCGGTCGTTCGGCGCCACCAGAAGCAGCACGCCGTTGTTTTCCTTGCCCTGGCCAAGCTTCCAGAACCGGAACAGCCGGTTGGCGTAGGGCTCGATCTCCTCGCCATCGAGGCTGGGGATGGTCGCGACGACAATCTGGTCGGAGCCTTTTGTCTCGAAGTCGGCGAGCTTTTGGGTGAGCGCAGCTTTGGTTCCCGCATCGATGATGCCGGCATTATCGACGACGCGGCCGGTCAGCGCCGGGAGATCGGCGGCGAAGGCGGTGAGGGGCAGGAAAAGAACGAGGAGCATAAACGCGAGAACGCGCATGGGGTGCCGCCCCTCATCGGCCTGCAAAATCACGACGGATGATCCCTAGCTCTCACCCGCCCTGCTTCGTGCCGAAATCGACTTTCGGCGGCTGCATCTTGTCTTCATCGACAGTGAAGTTGGCGAAGGGCTCGTTGCTGCGGAACCAGAAGGTTGCCCATAGCACGGACGGGAAGGTCCTCAGCGTCAGATTATAGTCCTTGACCGCCAGGATGTAGTCGCGCCGCGCCACCGCGATGCGGTTCTCGGTGCCTTCGAGCTGCGCCTGCAACGCCAGGAAATTCTGGTTGGCCTTGAGGTCGGGGTAGGCCTCGGATACCGCGATCAGCCGCGACAGCGCGCTCGTCAGCCCCGCCTGCGCGTCCTGGAACTTCTTGAGGGCTTCGGGATCCTTCAGCGTTTCCGGCGTCACCGTGATCTGCGTCGCCTTGGCGCGCGCTTCGACCACTGCATCGAGCGTGTCCTTCTCATGCGCCGCATAGCCCTTGACCGTCTCGACAAGGTTGGGGATCAGGTCCGAGCGGCGCTGATACTGGTTCAGCACCTCGCTCCACGCTGCCTTGGCATTTTCCTCTGCTGTCGGGATGGTGTTGTAGCCGCACCCGACAAGCAGCGGCAGCATGAAGGCCATCATCAGCACGGCCGGCAGGCTGCGGAAGGGAAGCGGTGGAGCAAGGCGCTGGGCAAACATGGTGTGGTCCCTCGACAGAAGTTGCATGCGAAGCATTAGAGCATGATCACGAAAAGTGGGAACCGGTTTTCGGAAAAAGATCATGCTCCACTCTGATCTAGCACAATCCGCGCTCAAGAAAATGTCTGCGGCTGGCACTCACTCATGCGCCCGCGAGGCCCTGTGATTGCCCGCACGAACACGGTATGGTTGCCGTGAAACAGGACGGGATCATGGCGGAACGCCGCGACGAAGACAGCGAATCGCGCCGCATTATCGAGCGCGTGGCGAACGAGGGCGGCCTCGGCGGCGCATCGTTGGTGTCGCGGGTCGCGAAAGGCGCGCGCGATCACGTCACCGCCGCCGAGGCCGATCGCTCCGACCCGATCGAGGTCTGGGGCACCCGCATCGGCCGAGCGCTTGGGCTCATCGTCGCCCTCGGCCTCTTGATCTGGCTCGTGTATTACGTCTCCCGGGGCAGCTAGGAATTCCATGAACAGCGAAAAAGCCGACGCGCCGCGCGCGGTCATCGTCATTTCCAGCCATGTCGCCCGCGGCTCGGTCGGCAACCGCGCCGCCGTGTTCGCGCTGGAGACGCTGGGCTTCCCCGTATGGGCGGTGCCGACGGTCATCCTGCCCTGGCATCCGGGCCATGGCCGGGCGACGCGCATCGTGCCGCCGCTCGACCAGTTCAAGGCGCTGATGGCCGATCTCGAGCGCGCGCCCTGGCTGGGTGAGGTCGGCGCCGTGCTGTCGGGTTATCTCGGCGAGGCCGGCCAGGCCGAGGCCGTTGCCTCGCTGGTTGCCGCGGTCAAGGCGAAGACGCCGGACGCGGTCTATATATGCGACCCGGTGATGGGCGATTCCGGTGGGCTCTACGTGCCCGAGCCGACGGCCGCCGCCATGCGGGACCGGCTGATGCCGATCGCCGACATCGCCACGCCCAACCGCTACGAGCTGGAGTGGATGGCGGGCGCGCCCTTGCCCGATCTGAAATCGGTCATTGCAGCTGCCCTCCATGCCGGCCCAAGAACCATGCTGGTGACGTCGGCGCCATCGATGATGACCGGCGGCACCGGCAATCTGCTGCTCGACGCCAACCAGGCGCTGCTGGCCGAACACCGCCTGATCGACAAGCCGCCAAATGGGCTGGGTGACCTGACGGCCGCCGTCTACCTCGCCCGCATCCTGTCGGGACAGCCGCCGATCAAGGCGCTGCAGTCGACCACGGCCGCGGTCTACGAGATCCTGGCGCGCACCGCCAAACGCGGCGGCGACGAATTGCAGCTGGAGACCGATGCCCAAAGCCTGTCGCACCCGATGGCGATGGTGCAGCTGCGCCATCTCACACATCCGGGGCGGGACCGCCGGGCGTGACCTCGGCCGTCGGCGTCGACGGCTGCAAGGCCGGCTGGATCGCCGTCCACCGCGATCCGGGCGCTTCGCCGTCGGTCTGCGTCTTCGCAAGCTTCGCGGCTCTGCTCGACGCCTTGCCGGCCGATGCGATCATGGCCGTCGACATGCCGATCGGCCTGCCGGATTTTTCGCAAAGAGGCGGGCGCGGACCGGAAGCGCTGGTTCGGCCGCTGCTCGGAGCGAGGCAATCCAGCGTCTTTGCCATTCCCTCGCGCACAGCGCTTTATGCCGACACCAATGACTTCACCACGATCGAAGCATGGTATGCAGCGCATCGCCGCGCCAGCGAGGTGGCAAAGGCGACCTCCGATCCACCGCGCGGCGTCTCGATCCAGGCCTTCGGTATCTTTGCCAAGATCCGCGAGATCGACGCGCTGCTGATCGCTCGTCCCGAGCTGCGGACCCGTGTCTTCGAATCGCATCCGGAAGTCGCCTTCTGCCGGCTGAATGGCGAAAAACCGATGACGCTGCCGAAGAAGATCAAGGGCGCCGTCAATCCAGCGGGAATGGAGGAGCGTAAGGCACTGCTCTGCCGACACGGCTATGTCAGGGACTTTCTCGACAGGCCGCCGCCGAAAGGTGCTGCAGCCGACGATTTCCTCGACGCAGCCGCCATGATGCTGATCGCCGCGCGCATCGCCAGCGGCGAGGCAAGGTCGTTTCCGGATCCGCCTCTTGCCGATCGTTTCGGCATTCCCGTCGCGATCTGGGCGTAAAGCAGGCCGTGAGCCATGCGCGCTGCATGACGATTTGCAACGGAGCCATCCGCAATTCGGCATTGCCCGCGACGGGCTTTTGCCGTTAGAGCCTTTTTTCAGAGTTAGGTCTGTCGAGATTCAGGTCAGGCCGAGTCGAGAATGGCTGATGCCGAGAACCGGAGCGGAGCGTACTTCAGTACGTGAGCACCGGAAGCGCAGGCATCGGTCATTCGCAGGCCGGCCTCACCTGAATGTCGATGGGCCGTGCCGCATCCAACCCGGAAAGGGTCTAGACGCCGCCCATGCCCCACCTCCCCGAACACCTCCTCAACGGCTACCGCAACTTCATGAACGGCCGCTATCTCAGCGAGAGCGGACGCTATCGCGAGCTCGCCCGCGAGGGGCAGGCGCCCGAAACCATGATCGTTGCCTGCTGCGATTCGCGCTCCGCGCCCGAAGCGATTTTCGACGCCGGGCCCGGCGAACTCTTCGTGCTGCGCAATGTCGGCAATCTGGTGCCGCCCTATGCGCCGGATGGCGAGTTCCACTCGACCTCGGCCGCGCTCGAATTCGCCGTGCAGAGCCTGAAGGTGAAGAACATCGTGGTGATGGGCCATGGCCGCTGCGGCGGCATCCGCGCCGCGCTCGACCCCAATTCGGCGCCGCTGTCGCCCGGCGACTTCATCGGCAAATGGATGAGCCTGATCGCGCCGGCTGCCGAAACCGTGTCGTCCAGCACCTTCATGACGGCGACGGAACGGCAGACAGCGCTGGAGCGCATCTCGATCCGCTATTCGATCGCCAATCTCAGGACCTTCCCTTGCGTCTCGATCCTCGAAGGCAAGGGGCGGCTCGCCCTGCACGGTGCGTGGTTCGACATTTCGACCGGCGAGCTTTGGCTGATGAACAAGGACACCGGCGATTTCGAGCGGCCGGATTTGGGGTAGACCATGATCCCGAAAAGTGGGCACCGGTTTTCTCAGACAAAACGGGAACCGTTTTGTCCGGAGATCATGGTCAAATAAGAGGAGGCAGTCATGCCGGATCGCCATTCGATCGTTTTCGCCGTGGCGGCGCTGCTGCTTTCCCTCACCCCTGCCCGCGCCGATGACGGCGCCATCATCGACCGCTGGTATTCAGCGCTGCTGGTCGCCGACCGCACCGAATTGTCGGACCTGCTCGCCGACGACGTCCGCATCAAGCTCGACGATCTCGGTGTTGTGCAGTCGAAGCAGGAATTCATCGCCTCGATCGACGAATGGAAGGGAGCGGTTGCGGGCGCCGCGATCCGCCATCGCATCGAAAAGAGCGAGGCCGGCGTCACCACGGTTATCGCCTGCTACGATTTCCCCAACAATGACATGCTGATGCAGGAGACGTTCGCCGTCGCCGGCAACCGCATCACCGCCAGTTCGCAAGCGGCGATCGCGGAAAATTGCGACGGCTTCTGACGCCAGCTTGAACGGCCGCGCTGTTGCGCCGCGCCAGGCATCGCCCTACATCGGGTCAGCCCGCCTCGCCTGACAATCATCGAAAGAGCAATCATGTCGTCCACGAAAGCCGTCGATCTCGCCGCCCATCCTTTGACCAAATGGCAGGGACCGCTCGGCCTGCCCGATTTCGTCAGCATCGGCGACGGCGACTTTTCCCCGGTGTTCGACGCAGCCCTGAAGGCGCATGAGGCCGAGATCGACGCCATCGCCGCCAACAAGGATGCGCCGACCATCGAGAACACGCTGGCAGCACTGGAGCTTGCGGGCGAGCCGCTCGATCACGTCTCGTCGATCTTCTGGTGCCGGGCCGGCGCCCATACCAACGATGCGATCCAGACGCTGGAGCGCGACATCTCGCCAAAGATGTCGAGGCACTTCTCAGCGATCTCGATGAACGAGAAACTGTTTGCCCGCATCGACGACCTCTACCAGCGCCGCGAGACGCTGAAGCTCGATGCCGAGACGCTGCGCGTGCTGGAAAAGACCTGGAAAGGCTTTGTCCGATCCGGTGCCAAACTCGATGCCGACGGCAAGAAACGGCTGGCCAACATCAGCGAGGAACTATCCTCGCTCGGCACCACTTTCGGCCAGAACGTGCTGGCCGACGAGCGTGACTGGGCGCTGTTCCTCGATGATGCCGACCTTGCCGGTCTCCCGGACTTCGTGAAAAGCTCGATGGCCGAGGCCGCCGAGACGCGCGGCCAGAAAGGCCGCTACGCCGTCACTTTGTCGCGCTCGATCTATGAGCCGTTCACCACCTTTTCCGAACGCCGCGACTTGCGCGAAACCGCCTTCCGCGCCTTCACCATGCGCGGCCAGAACGGCGGCGCCAGCGACAACACCGCAGTGGTGCGCGATATGCTGAAGCTGCGCGCCGAAAAGGCAAAGCTGCTCGGCTACGGCTCTTTCGCCGCGCTCAAGCTCGACGACACCATGGCCAAGACGCCGAAAGCCGTGCACGACCTGCTCGACCCGGTGTGGGAGAAGGCGCTGGAGAAAGCTGCAGCCGACCAGAAGGAGCTGGAGCGACTGGCGACTGACGCCGGCAGCAATGAGACCTTCGCCGCCTGGGACTGGCGCTTCTACCAGGAGAAATTGCGCGCCGAAAAGTTCGCTTTCGACGAGGCGGAGCTGAAGCCGTACCTGCAGCTCGACCGCGTCATCGACGCCTGTTTCGACGTTGCCACAAAACTGTTCGGCATCACTTTCGAGGAGAAGAAGGGCATCGCCGCCTGGCATCCCGACGCGCGGGTGTTCGTGGTGAAGAACGCCGATGGCAGCGAGCGCGGCCTGTTCCTCGCCGACTATTTCGCCCGGTCCTCGAAGCGCTCCGGCGCCTGGATGAGCGCGCTGAAGTCCGGCTACAAGCTTGGCCATGGCTCGAAGCCGGTCATTTACAACATCATGAACTTCGCCAAGCCCCCGGCCGGCGAAGCAGCCCTTCTGTCAGTCGACGAAGCCAAGACCCTGTTCCACGAGTTCGGCCACGCGCTGCATGGCATGCTGACCGACGTCACCTGGCCGTCCGTGGCGGGCACTTCGGTCAGCCGCGATTTCGTCGAACTGCCCTCGCAGCTCTACGAGCATTGGCTGACCGTGCCGGCGGTGCTGGAAAAGCATGCGCTGCACGTCAAGACCGGCAAGCCGATGCCGAAGGTGCTGCTCGACAAGATGCTGGCCGCCCGCACTTTTGGCGCCGGCTTCGCCACGGTCGAGTTCACCGCATCAGCGCTCATCGACATGGCCTGTCACGCACGACCGGACGCGCCGACGGAACCGCTGCGTTTCGAAGCCGAAACGCTGGAAAAGCTTGATATGCCCGACACCATCGCCATGCGCCATCGCACCCCGCATTTCGGCCATGTCTTCTCCGGCGACGGTTATTCAGCCGGCTACTATTCCTATATGTGGTCGGAAGTACTGGACGCCGACGCCTTTGCCGCCTTCGAAGAAACTGGCGATCCCTTCAACCCAGCGCTGGCCGAACGGCTGCGGAAGAACATTTACGCCGCTGGTGGGTCGAAGGATCCGGAAGAGCTGTACACGGCGTTCCGCGGCAAGATGCCATCGCCGGAAGCGATGATGGTGAAGCGGGGATTGGTGTAGCGCCAGCCTTCCCCTTCTCCCCTTGTGGGAGAAGGTGGATCGGCGCGCAGCGCCGAGACGGATGAGGGGTGTTCCCGGGGACACCAACCTCTCACTCCGCTGGAACACCCCTCATCCGTCGCCTTCGGCGACACCTTCTCCCACAGGGGGAGAAGGGGGAGCTTTCCAAGGATCAGCCACCCTCGGCCACACCGGCCGCGTCAATTTCTTGTAATCCGTCACCGCCGGATTGCTCGGATACGAACTCGGCGCCGAGAGATAAATGATCTCCGCCGCGATCGGTGCAAAGCCGGCGTAGAAATGGTTGGTCGACTTGATCAGCAAAATGTCCTTGCTCATCGGATCGACGCCGATGTTGGAGAAAATATCCGGCTCGAAGGTCTGCGTGCGGTTGGTGTTGAGGATGATGTCGACCTCGGTGCCTTGGATGCGCACCAGCGCCGTCGGTCCGAGCGTCACCCGGCTCGGCCCGAAACTCTGCCATCCCTCGGGCACCGCCTTCAGGACCCGCACCTTGGCGTCGATCGGTTCGCCGGCCAGCGGCCCCGCCTTGCCGCCGAAACGCAGGTCGATGACGGCGCCTTCGCCGGCAGCCTGGCAGAAAGTGACGGCGATCGGGTCCCAGATCGTCGCTACACCAACATTGTTCAAGCCCCGTTCCAGCATGGCGCGCAGCACCGCGGTGCCGTCGCCGGCGACGCCGCCGCCGGGATTGTCCCAGATGTCGGCGATGACAGCCGGCCTGTCCGGGTTTTCCTTGCGCACGGCAAGCGCCCGATCAATGCCATCCTCGGTGTTCAGCATCGTCATCGCCGTCTTCTCGCGCATGGCGTAAAGCTCGCGCCCCAGCCGCTCCGCAAGCGCATTGCCCCTGGCCTTGTGATTGTCGGTGACGACCAGGATGCGGGTGCCCATTTCCGGCACATCTGCCGCCATGAAGCCATGGATGACCGAGACCGACAGCACGCCATCCTTGCCGTGTAGGGCCTTGATGCGGTCGACAAAGGAACGCATCGGCTCGCGGCTGGTCGGCAGCACCTGGATCATGCGGCAGTCGAAGGTCGAGATGACAGGCCTGATCTCGCCACGCGCTGCCGCCAGTCCGAGTTCGACGACATGTTCACCGCGCTCGTAGAAATCGGTGTGCGGAAATTCGAGGAAATAGGCCATGACGTTTGATGCCGCGACGCGCTTCGGCGTCAGGTGGCTGTGCGGGTCGAGTTCCACGGCGATCACCACATCCGGCCCGACCATTGCGCGAGCCCGCTCCAGCAGATCGCCTTCGCAATCGTCATAGCCCTGCGCCACCATGGCGCCGTGCAGGCCGAGAATGACGGCATCGACCGGCAAGGCTGCCTCGAGTTGCCCGAGAATCTCGTCGCGCAGCGCCTCATAGGTCTGCCGCTGCACCAGCCCGCCCGGTTCCGCCCAGGTGGCGGTGCCTTCGATGACGGTCAGCCCTTCGGCGACCGCGCGCCGGCGCAGCGCGACCATCGGCGAAGAGCACAAGGTCGGCGTGTCCGGATGCTTGCCCGGGCCGGCATAGAAGGCCATTTCGAACGACGCGCGGTCGGTCGGCACCGGTGAGAAGGTGTTGGTTTCCGTCGCCAGCGAGGCGGTGAAGATGCGCATGAAAGCTCCGTAGACAGCTACGCTATTTGACCGCCCCGAGCGCCAGCCCCCGGACGAGATAGCGCTGCAGCCAGATGAACAGGATCGCCACCGGCAGGGTCGCCAGCAGCGTTGCCGCCATCACATGGTGCCACTCGATCGTGTAGCGGCCGGCGACCAGCGAGAACACCTGGATCGGCAGCGTATAGCTTTCCTGGCTGCGCAGCATGGTGAGTGCGACGACGAACTCGTTCCAGGCGTTGATGAAGGTGAAGATGGCGGTCACCGCGATCGCAGGCAGGCAGAGCGGCAGGAACACTTTGCGCAAGGTCAGCCAGCGGCCGGCGCCTTCCATCCAGGCGGCTTCCTCGAGATCGCGCGGGATGGTGTCGAAATAGCTCTGCAGCATCCACACGGTGAAGGCGACGTTGAAGGCCATATAGATGACGCCAAGCGCCGTGGTCGATTCGATCAGCCCCCAGGCGGCCATCAGCCGGAACAGGCCGAGCACCAGCACGATCGGCGAGATCATCTGCGAGATCAGCAGGAACTGGCGGAAGGCGCCGTAGCCGGCAAAGCGAAACCGCGACATGGCGTAAGCCGCCGGCACCGAGATCAGGATCGCGCCGACAGTGGCGATCACCGAGACATAAAGCGAATTGGCCAGCGCCTGGCCGAAGCCGGTCGCCACCCACATGTCGGCAAAATTCGACCAGTGGAACTCGCTCGGCCACCAGGTCGGCGACAGCACTTCCTGTCGCGGCTTGACCGCGGTCAGGAACATCACCGCGAAGGGAAAGATCGTCACCACCAGCAGCGGCGACAGCAGCAGCCAGGCGATGATGGTGCGCTTCAGCTTGGGCGTCATGCGCGTTGCTCCCGCATGGCGAGGCGCACATAGATCATGGTGAAGATCAGCAAGATGGCGAACATCAGCAGCGACACCGCCGAGGCCTCCCCCAGTTTGCCGATACGGAAGGCCAGCTTGTAGAGGTGGGTGACCAGGATATCGGTCGAGTTGGCCGGCCCGCCTTGCGTCATCACCCAGATGATCGGGAAGGAATTGAAGACGTAGATGGTGTTGAGCACGATGGCGATGTTGATGAACGGCTTTAGCAGCGGAAAGGTGATCTCGCGGAATTGCTGCAGCGGCGTCGCACCCTCCAGTGCCGCCGCCTCGTAGAGATCGTCGGGGATGGACGACAGGCCGCCGAGGAAGATCGTCGTCGTGAACGGCACCGTCACCAATATGCCGATCAGCACCTGCATCGGAAAGGCGGTCTCGGCGCGCGCCAGCCACTGGATGTTCTCGTGGATCAGGCCGAGCCCGATCAGCGCCGAGTTCAGCATGCCGCTTTCGCCGTTGAGCGCCCAGCGCCAGACCACCGCCGTCATCGTCAGCGACACCGCCCACGGCAGCATGATGATGACGCGGGCAATGCCACGGCCGTAGAAATCGGTGTTGAGGATCATCGCCACCGGAACCGACAACAGCAGCGCGCCGCCAACCACCAGCACGGTCCACAGGCCGGTGCGCCAGAGTGCCGCCAGGAAATCGGGATCGGCGAGGAAAGCAGCGTAATTGGCGAAATTGTTGAAGTCGCGCAGCTGGCCGAAGCGGCTGACATCATGCGTCGAAATCTGGATCAGGTCCCAGACCGGCCAGAAAATGACCACCGCTGCCAGCAGCAGGCTGGGCAAGGTCAGCAGATAGGGCAAGAAACGATTTTGCATTGGCCGGTTTCGTACCGCGGTTCAGTGGCGCTGGCACGCCAGCTCGGATCAATCTTGCATATCTGTCGAGTGCAGCGCTTCAGGATTTGAATTTCCTGCGGGTGTTTGCGCTGCCCCTCACCTGCCTGCCCGTCCCAGCAGTTGCGGAA
The DNA here is from genome assembly GCF_013520985.1 of Mesorhizobium neociceri. GTDB lineage: Bacteria > Pseudomonadota > Alphaproteobacteria > Rhizobiales > Rhizobiaceae > Mesorhizobium > Mesorhizobium neociceri. The sequence goes on from NZ_JACDTY010000036.1 coordinate 33,277, forward strand.
GGGGGCCCTTCCTCTCCCCCGTCGATCGGGGGAGAGGTGTCGAGCGAAGCTCGACGGAGTGGGGGTCGACCCTTGAGCGCAAGGCGAAGCGATGCTTGCGCGTAGTGCCCTTCCTATGTCTGTTCGCGGCGGTTGCAAGGTGGTTCCCCCACTCCGTCTCGGCTTCGCCGAGCCACCTCTCCCCCCTCCGGAGGGAGAGGAAAGGGGTGGCGCGCCCCGATCTCTAGGGGCGCGCCGGGCGCAGGGAGATACGCCCTATTTCTTCAGCACCGCGTTGGCCTTGTCAGCCGCTTCCTTCAGGCCTGCCTCGGGGTCGCCGCCAAGATAGATCTTCTGCATGGCATCCGAGGTGATCTGGGCGACTTCTTCCCAGCCCGGAATGACGGGCGCGAAGCGGGCGTCGGGCAGCAGCGCGGTGAAGGCGGCCAGATCGGCATTGTTGACGTAATAGTCCATCTTGGCCTCTTCCTTGTTCACCGGGAGGAAGCCTTCGCCCTGGGTAAACTTGGCGCGCTGTTCGGTGGTGAACAGGAAGTCGAGCAGCTTCCAGGCCTCATCCTTGTTCTTGGAGTTCTTGAACATGATGATGGAATCTGTGACGCCATAGGTACCGCGCGCGCCGGTCGGGCCGGCCGGAATAGCGGCAACGCCATATTTCAGGTTCGGCGCCTCGTCCTTGATCTGGTTGGACAGGAACGGTGCGGTGATCATCATGCCGACCTTGCCCTGCTTGAACAGGTTCTGCACGTCCTCGCGGTTGTTGGAGGTGACGCCCGGCTCAGTCAGGCCTTCATCGATCATCGACTTGTAGAGCTTGGCGGCTGCGAGCGCGCCCGGTGTGCCGAGGCCCGACGTGCCGTCCTTGTTGAGGATCTCGGTGCCTTGCGACCACATCGCATAGTAGTAATAGACGTCCGTCTCGATCTCCTTGCCCTGCAGGCCGAAGCCGAACGTGCCGGAGCCCAGCGCCTTGATCTTGCGCGCGTCTTCCTGCAGCTCGGTCCAGGTTGCCGGCGGCTTGGCGATGCCGGCCTTCTCGAACAATTCCTTGTTGTAGTACATGGCGCGCGCCGAAGCCGCGATCGGCAGGCCGTAGGTCTTGCCGTCCATGATCGAGGGCGACAGGAAGGTGTCGATGAAACGGTCCTTGAAGTCAGGCTTGATGTAGCCATCGAGCGGCTCGGCGACGTCCTGCTGGACGAAATCGATCAGCCAGCGCGTGCCGATGATCGACAGATCCGCATTGGTGCCGGCGGTGATGTCGGTGGTCAGTTTCTGCAGCAGCACCTCCCACGGCACCACTTCGAACTTGACGGTGATGCCCGGATTGGCGGCTTCGAATTCCTTCTTCACCGCTTCGAAATAAGGCCCGGTCTTGGCGCTGTATTCGGCGACGGTGACGCGCACTTCGCCGGCATCGGCCTGCGCCGTCAGCGCCAGCATGCTCATTCCGGCCATCAGGCCCATGGTCCATTTTGCAAGCGTCATACGATCTCTCCCATTTGATTGGCGCCTGCGCTCTTGCGGCTTTCAGGCGGCCTCGGCTTTATGTGACTTTCCTACATTATCCATCATTTCGCGCTGTGCAAGCGGATTATCCTGTTGCTTAATTACATTTCTTAAAATAGCGTTTTCCGACTATCGTAGATCCAGGGAGACGCGCAGGGTGGTTTCAAAGGCCGAATTCGCAGGCAAGACTGCGCTGGTAACCGGCGCTGGCGGCGGCCTCGGCTCGGCCATCGTAGCGCTGCTGGCCGAACGCGGCGCGCGCGTCGTCGGCTGCGACCAGTCGGAAGAAGCGTTGCGCAGTCCGCACCTGGCGTCGCGCCACGTCTTCGACCTCCTTGACCGGGCCTCCATCGAGGTGGCGATACCGGCGATCATCGAGAAAGACGGCGTTCCCGACATCCTGATCAACAATGCCGGCTGGACGCGTGCCGAGACGTTGCCGGCGCTGACTGCCGAGAAGATCGAGCACGAGCTCGACCTCAATTTGACCGGGGTGATGCTGTTCGCCGATCCGCTGATCAAGGCGATGGCCGCGCGCGGTTCCGGTAGTATCGTCTTCATCTCCTCGGTCAACGCCATCGCGCATTTCGGCAACCCGGCCTATGCCGCGGCCAAGGCCGGCATCAACGCCTATGCCAAATCGGTCGCGGTGGAACTTGGCCGCAGCGGCCTGCGCGCCAATGTCGTCTGCCCCGGTTCGATCCGCACCGCCGCCTGGGACCATCGCCTGGCCAAGAACCCTGATATTCTCGCCAAGCTGCAGCGACTCTACCCGCTCGGCCGCATCGTCGACGCCACGGAAGTGGCCGAAGCGGTGGCCTTCCTTGCCTCGGAACGCGCATCGGGGATAACCGGCGCGGTGGTGCCGGTGGACGCCGGACTGACCGCCGGCTTCTTGCCCTTCATCGACGACATATTGGGAGCCTGACCATGACCGACGTCGAGTTCCGCGACCTGTCGAAATCGTTCGGCTGGCACAAGATCCTCGAAAACATCAGCCTCGACATCAAAAGCGGCGAGTTCGTCGTGCTGGTCGGCCCTTCCGGCTGCGGCAAGTCGACCTTGCTGCGCATGCTGGCCGGGCTGGAGCCGATCACCTCGGGCGACCTCTCGATCGGCGGCGTGCGAGCCAACGATTTACCGCCGCAGCAGCGCAACATCGCGATGGTCTTCCAGTCCTATGCGCTGTTTCCGCACCTGAAGGCATCGGACAATATCGGCTTCGGCCCAAAGATCCGCGGCGAGAGCCGCACCGCCATCGACGACAAGGTCAAGAAGGCGTCGGGCGTCCTCAACCTGTTCTCCTATCTCGACCGCTATCCCCGGGAACTGTCGGGTGGCCAGCGCCAGCGCGTCGCCATGGGCCGCGCCATCGTGCGCGAACCCTCGGTGTTCCTGTTCGACGAGCCGCTCAGCAATCTCGATGCGCAATTGCGCGTGCAGATGCGCACCGAGATCAAGGCGCTGCACCAGCGGCTGAAATCGACCATCGTCTATGTCACCCACGACCAGATCGAGGCCATGACCATGGCCGACCGCATCGTGGTGATGGACCGCGGCAAGATCCAGCAGGTCGGCGCGCCGCTGGAGCTTTATGACCGGCCCGCCAACAAATTCGTCGCCTCCTTCATCGGCTCGCCGTCGATGAGCTTTGTGTCCGGCGCGCTGAAGACCACGCCCGACAAGACCTGGTTCGAATCTGCCGGCGGCGGACGTCTGGCACTTTCCGGCAAGACGGTGCCGGCGGGCAGCACTGTCGAGGCCGGCATAAGGCCCGAACATTTCGTCATCGGCGAGGCCACCGACGCGATGGCGATCAAGGTCGATGTCGTCGAGCCGACCGGCTCGGAAACCCATGTCTATGGCGCCATCGGCGCTGATACCGTGCGCGCCGTATTCCGCGACCGGATACAGGTCAGGCCGGGTGAAATGCTGCCGGTCTCGGTCGCGCCGGGCAACATCCATCTGTTCGACAAGGCGACAGGCCTGCCGCTATGAAGGCAGCGCTACGAAAACGAAAACCCTGAGATGAAGACGACAACCCAGAAATGAAAACGCCGGCCGACATCATCACGCGCCTGCAGCTGATGTCGCAGGACGGCACCAAATCGGACCGCCGTCTGGCCGGCCTCGTGCTGACCGATCTCGATTTCGCCTCCAAGGCGGCGATCTCCGAAATTGCCGCGCGCGTCGGCGTCAGCGAACCGACGGTGACCCGCTTCTGCCGCAATCTCGGCTGCGAGGGCTTGCGCGACTTCAAATTCTATCTGGCGCAGGCGATCGCCATTGGCGGCCAGTATCTGTCGCCCGAGCCGCTCAACCGCGACGCGCGCGAGCAGCGCATCGCGACCGCCATCACCGAGGCGGCAATCGCCGCCATCCAGCGCGCCAGCGAAAACCTCGACATGAAGACGCTGGTCGGCGTGGCCGCGCGCATCGTCAATTCGGGCAATGTGCTGTGCATCGGCTCCGGTGGCATTTCCTCGATGATGGCGACGGAAATGCAGAACCGGCTGTTCCGGCTGGGCGTGCCGGTGCTGGCGCAGGTCGACGGGCAATTGCAGCGCATGTATGCCGCGGTCGCCACGTCAGAGACCACGCTGATCGCCTTTTCCGTCTCCGGCTATGCGCGCTCGGTCATCGACGCAGTGCAGGTCGCCCAGCAATATGGTGCCACCACCATCGCCATCACCCCGCCGGAGTCGGCGCTGGCCAAGGCAGCCGACACGGTCATCCAGTTCCAGTCGCTGGAAGACGGCAACATCTACAAGCCGACCTCGTCACGCTATGCGCTGCTGTCGATCGTCGACATGATCGTCACTTCGGTCGCCGAGACGCGCGGACCCAGGGTTCTGGAAAACCTGCGCCGCATCAAGCAGAGCGTGAACACGCTGAAGGTCGACGACCCGAAGCTGCCGCTGGGCGATTGAGGACTAGCTGGCGAAGTTACCGATCTCCCCCCGCGTGGGGGAGATGTCCGGCAGGACAGAGGGGGGCGCTGTCCCGCCGACAGGTCTCCTTGCCGCACAAGCGCTGGATCTTCGATCAGCCGCTGAGCGCCTCAATGCACTGCGCCAGCAGCGCCGGATCACCCGCGACGCGCAGCGTCTTCAAGCGAGCGGTAGCGCCCGCAACAACCGACACCGCCGATGCCGGGACGCCCAGGGCCTTGGCGACAAGTCTTTGCAATGCTTGATTGGCCGCGCCATTCTCCGGCACGGCGCGCACCCGCGCTTTGAGATGGCAGCGTCCGTCGGCCGATGTCTCCATGCCTTCGAGCCTGTCTAGCGCTGCCTTGGGCGTCAGCCGGACGAACAGGTCGATGCCGTCGTCACGCAGACGGTACGGCAAACTGGTGGCAGAGGTCACATCGGCCCGATGCCGAACATCGGCTGAATGGTGTAGTTCAGGAACATGCTGATAAATGTCAGCACCAAAAGCAGAATGATTGGTGAAATGTCGACACCGCCGAGGTCTGGCAGAAGGCGGCGGATCGGCCGCAAAGCTGGCTCGGTCAGTCGATAGAGCGTGGTGCCGATGGAATTGACGAGCTGATTGCGCGAATTGACAACGTTGAAGGCGTAGAGCCACGAGAAGATGGCCGCGCCGATTATGATCCACCAATAGATACTTATTGCGGCATGCAGCGTGTAAAAGACGGCGACCATCAGTAGCTCCTTGCGAACGCACGACATGTAGCCACTGCACCCGGAACCGGCAAGGGCCGCTTTCCCAAGTGCGCTATGCCGCTGTCTTGATGAGCCGTTTCGCCTTGACAGGAAACCGCAGCCTTCGATAAATGCGCCATCCGCTGGACGGGGCTGTAGCTCAGCTGGGAGAGCGCGTCGTTCGCAATGACGAGGTCAGGAGTTCGATCCTCCTCAGCTCCACCAGCGGAATTTAGAAGGCATATCTCCCAGCAAAATCAATAAGATAGGCGAAAGGGCCTCTTTCGTTTGGCCCGCGCGTTTGGCCCACGTTTCGGGCTACCTCCGGTGCCACCGTCGCCGGCGTGTGCCTTTCGCCTCCGTTCCAATCACTCCGAACAACCGAGTTCGACCCCATTTGCGGCCTGGATCTTATCGGCTAAGGTCCGCTGATTAGCGGAGGCAGCTCTTCAATGGATCAGCCGTTTGTGTCGCGGACGTTCGCCGTGGGTGAGCAGGAAGTAGTGTGCAAATTCCAACGACCAGTACCCGGAGATCACGATTATCGCTGTGACTATCAGATCGTTTTTCCATCAAGGACGCGAGCATTCCACGGCTTCGGTATTGATGAAGTTCAAGCTCTTCTTGCCGCCATGCAAAACGCCCATGCGTATATTCTGACGTCAGATGAATATCAGAACCAAGGGCTGATGTGGCTGGGTATGCGAGAACTTGGACTTCCCTTGGCAGGTGGTCTGTCGACTGAAGATTTTCCCAAATCACCTCGAAACAACCGCTAACCACCCATCTCGGCCGTTTGAGGCAACCAGCCGATTGGGTTTTGAGCCTCCAACCCCCCCTCAACGAACCTGACGGGCAACGTTGCGGCGATCTCCTCAGCCATGCCCGGCAACAGCCGCTCAAGGGCCTGACGGGTCCGGCAATACGACTGAGGTCGCCACGAGGGCTGGCCGCTGCGCATTCCTGACCTGTACTGAATGATCCACTGGATTTGGTTGCGACACTCGATGATCCGGGTCGCCTTGGCCTCGCTGAAGTCCCATCTCAGGACCACGCGGGAATAGTTGTCTGCTTCCTCGCAGGCCGGGTTAAGGGCACGCGGGGTTCTGCTTCTGCTCACTGTCTGAATTGCCTTCCTGTTGCTGTGGTGTTGATGGTTTCCGGGGCTGCCGGGGCTGCGCTGAACGCGGTGAAGCAATCCGGGCGCACAATGTGCCTCCAGACCAAAGCGCCGCTGTGCGCAGGGTGTATGGGGTGGGTGTTATGGGG
>NZ_JACDTY010000037.1 GCF_013520985.1 Mesorhizobium neociceri
TCCTCATCGGTATCTTTGAGAAGACCGATGGTTACATATTCAGTGAGACCGTTCGCGTGACCGATGATGGCGCGAAGTCGCTGAGCAATATGTCACGCGACCTGCTGGTAAATTGCTGACGTATTAGTACTACTGCGTCACAAATTGCGAGCCTGACGCGGACTGTCCATTGCTATTATGCAGCACGGACATCGTTGCAGACGTTTGGCCAAGGCCACAGTCAGGCGTCGCCTGAGGGTTAGGATCGAGGTCGGGACGTGCCGCTCTGGCCGGATCGGAGGATCCGCGGGGTTGATGACCGTCGGGAAGACCAGGCGTTTGGCGGCCCCGGGCGCGAGTTGGAGTTGAGGGGGGAATCGTCTCCTCAGAGAGACCAAGAAGCCGTAGGCGGCGATACAGAGGCTGGCGTGGTGGTGGAAGCCCCGCCCCCTCGGCCTTCGTAGTGGCCCAGTCCCAGCTCCTGCTTGAGTTCCTGATAGTCTCGCTCGATCCGCCAACGCAACTTGGCGGCGTCGACCAACTGGGTGATCGTAGCATCGGCCGGCAAGGTGGAGAGCCAATACTTGCTCGGCTCGGCCTCGCCTTCCGGCCACTCGATCAGGAGCCATTCTTCGGTGTGAGGCTCGGGCCGGTTGTAGTCCCTGGAAGCCGGCCGCAAGCGCATGGCGGCGAAGCGGGAGCTGAGCTCGGCGTTAATTCCTTCACGCCAGGCGATCGTGCGCCAGGTCTCGGCGTCGAGTTCCTCGGCCAAGGCCTTGGCCGAGATCGGCTTGTGATTGTCGGCTCGGCCGACTCGAGACGGCGGCCGGCCTCTTCCGCTCCAAGGCTTGGGCGGCAGCGGGCTCTCGCCTGGGCGCCAGACGCTGAGTGTGGGCTGAACGCCGACAACATAGGTCAGACCGAGCTCGGACAGGCCCGCGCGGAAACCGGAAACCGCCGTTGGCGCCATATCCGGCGTCGGCCAGAACCACGCCGGGCGCGACACCCTCGGCCTTGGCCGTCCTGATCTGCTCGAGCGCGATCTGCGGCTTGGTCCGGAACGTGATCTCTGCCGGAATCTTGGCCTTCTTGCGTTGTTCCGGATCCTCCGCCCAGCTGTGCGGGAGATACAATTCGTAGGCGATCGGAAGCGAGGCTGCGTCATTTGCGATCGATAGGCTAACCGCAATCTGACAGCTGTCCTGCTTGCCCAACTGGCCGCAATACTGGCGCGCTACGCCCACCGAGTGCTTGCCCTTCTTGGGAAAGCCCGTGTCGTCGACGATCCACGCCCGGATCGGTCCACGCCGCTCGATCCGTGGCAGGACTCAGTCGCGAACCCGCGCTAGCAAGGCCGCGTCCGACCACGGCGCCTGTCCCACGAAATGCAGCAGAGACTGATGCTTGGCCGCCACCCGCGACGGCGCCGTGACGGCCGCCAACGGTTCCACGCTCTTGCACTCGATCGGCATCAAAAGTCCGAGGCAATAATCCTTCAGCGGCTCCGCTCGGTCGGCGTGGCCGATCACCCCGATCAAAGCATCGACATAGGCGTCGAACGCGGCTTCACTCTCGGCTGTCCAGTCGGGCATGGCGGGGCGCTTCCCTGATCACGAAGCAGCACCCTAACAAATCCGCGACCAGCGCGAATCCCTCCACAGCCGCGACTTTCTGACTCAGTAAGATTAGGAACGATGCCGGCGCAGCAGTAATACGATGCGCCGTCATGCACACCGCCAGGCTGCGCTAATGTTAGTCCCGGCATTGAGCGGATTGAGGGTGAAAGGTTCCGGCTCTTTTGTCCACATCATTTGAAGATGAACTGATGAATTCGTACGGTGTGAACGCTTGAGGTCTTGAGTCGTCGTCCGAAGTTGTAGGCGCTGACAAAGTCGGCGAGATGGGCTTCGAACTGCTGGTGGCTGTCGTAGTGGTAGCGCTTGACACTGACTTCCTTGATGGTGTGGTTCCATGTTTGATGAGGTCGAAGGCATGGGCCCGGAATATCTCGCCATTTGCGATCGCTTCCTTGATGAGGGTGCGGCCGACCCGCCTGCGCCGGCGTAGTGAACTGGATGCCGTAGCACCTACGGAAGGAATGACTTGAAGACCCGAGACAGCGGTGCGCGCAGCCTTTGGCTGCAGGCGCGCACCGCTCCGCTCAAGGCGGCCATGGAAGGTCAGAGTTTCTCTAAAATGTGAATTCTCACATCCCATTCCGGAGATATTCCGACGTCGGAAAGCATCACGGCGCTGACGACGAAGGAATTCGTCAAAGCTGCATGGATGTCGTTGGCGGCAAGATCAGAAAAACGCGTATTAATAGTTCACGTTGATTATACATCGCCCGATGCCGGGAATATTCGAATATTTCATAACAACAGCAACTTAACAAGCGCATGGATTTGCGCAAGACGCTTGATGAGGCGAGCCATAGTACGGGTCGTTGGAGAGAACCCGATCACCCAGTGCGCCGTTTGATTCCGTCGAGGTACGCATTGGGTTTGTTGAGTGGAGCAGGCGAGCACGCCGCCCGCTCGGTATCCTCGCAATCCGCTCGCTGGCTCTGCTTGTGACGATTGTCGCTCCCAACCGCCGTAAGCATGCCGGGAGAATGAGAGGCGACACTCGGCCGACATACAGCCCCGCAGCCCGGCGATTACGAATGGAATGTCGCCGCTCTTACAACGTCGGATTCCGTTTCCGGTAGACCACTCGAGGCCGTAACCAATGGCCCTCGTCGAGGTTCGGGCTCTCGTAATCGGCCAAGGGATCATAGCTCATGCCGATTTTCTGCATGACCCTTTGGCTCGGCACATTCGCCTTGGTGGTGAGGCCGACAACCTCCGGCAGACCGATTGACCAGGCGAAGCCGAGCCATGCTTGCGCGCCTTCCGGTGCGAATCCTTTGCCCCAATGCTCCTTTGCGAGCACCCACCCGATTTCAACGCGCGGATGGGTGGGAATTACAGCCTGCGCCGACTGGGAGAGGACACCTAGCCCGATCATACCGATAAATTCGCCGCAGCCCTTCAACTCCGCCGCCTGAAAATGAAAGCCGTTGGTTCGGGCACACTCGATCGCCAGGTCAATCTCGATATTCGCTTCCTCAGCCGTCCGCACTTTGGGATAGAACCGTCCGACGCGGGCATCACTGTAAATGCTTGCCATTGGGCTCCGGTCTTTGTCCTGCCAGGGACGCAATACCAGACGTTCTGTCGTTAGCCTCATTGGCCAAATTCCTGTGTTATTCAAGGGATGTCTGCAAAGCTTGGCCAATCCGAATTCAGTCGGTGGCGGCTTTCTTGCGGCTTTAGGAAACCTTCGTCCCGAATCGAGGCTCTGAAGTTGCGCTATTACAGACGCAAGCGCCCTGCCAGATACATGCGCCTTTCTTATGTGCGACGATGCCTTCCCTCTCTCCTCCCACAGAATTCAGTCCTTTCTGAAGGAGAGAGTTTGGAAATTGCTCATCAGTCTGGTCGAGAAATCGGCCCAACTCTACTGGCGGCTTCCAGGAAGTTTATCGACAGGCTCGAGGAGAAGCGGTCGGACAGTAGGGTTGCCCGCCCTCGTAGTTGACAGACGGCCGTTTCGGCAGGCGCGCAGGGGCGGCCTGGCAATCTGTCGCCCGAGTATTTCACCGACCCGCCGCATCCGCTCTCTGCCACCGCGATCGAAATCTGTTCCCTTGTGAATCCAAACCGACAAATCTGATATATCCATATGGCCCGTCTCATATGGATGAGGCTCCGCGCCAGCCAGCCGGCTTAACCCTCGTACCGTTGCACATCGGATGACGGGGCCATCGTCAGGCAGCAAAAACCGTCCCTCTCCTGCTCTCGATTGCACCAATCTTCGCGACGGTCACCTCTTACTTGTCGCCACCTGCGTCGGCACAGGAGTGAGGGCTGCAGAACGTTTCTCGGCGGGGGTCGGAAATGGTGTGATCGACCAATCGATTAATTCGATAGCATGCTGAAGTATGGCGCTGGTTTGAGCAATGCTGGGTGAAACGGCGATGACATGTCCGATGCAGTCTAGATAATCGCCTTTCCTGACGATCGGCGTCTTAGGTTCAACATAAAATTTGACCTCGACGACACCTGGTATGACAGCCGCGCGAGTGTCGGCATCGAAATTAAGGATGCCGTCGCGTTCAGGAACCAGTTTCCGCGCGGCCGCAACGTGCGAATGCCTTCTCCGTAAATCCCATTCGTCGCCGATGACAAACTTGATGTGCTCGGTGATGAGATCGATACCGAAAGCCAGCTGAACCCGTTGAGGATTGGTTCCACCCGCAAGACGCGGATTGACTTCGATGACGACTGGGCCACGCTTCGTCCACCGGAATTCAATGCATGTGGGGCCCCAGCCAAGGCCGAGAGCTAGCAAACAACTTAGCGAAACATCGGCGATACGTTTGTGCACGTCATCAGTCAGCGGGGCCGGAAAGATGCTCTCACGAACGACGAAATGCGGTGGGGGGCCGAAGTCGGCGGTACCAATCCCAATGACCTCATTGCCCATTATCTCAGCGCAATACTGGGAGCCCTGCGCAAACTCTTCGACCAGTATCCGTGGCGAAGACCGCCATATGTGCTTCCCGCCCAACAGATAGGTCGTATGTTCAGCCAACTCATCGACAGTGCGGCACAATCGGACACCGCTGCTGCCGCTGCCTACGGCTGGCTTGAGAATCACCGGCAGGTCGATCTCCGCGGCTGACTTTTGTACTTCTGTCGCATTCGCTGCCACGCGAAAAGCAGGTATCGGAACGCCGGCCTCGGCGAGGAGCTGTCGTTGAGCGAGTTTGTCGCAGCATCGTTCAATGGATGTGGGGTTCGGTCCCGGTAGATCGAAATGCCGGCAGAGCTTGCTAACTGTCGCATAGACCGACTCCTGGGCGCTCGTAATGCCAGCAATGTCATACGATGCGCGCAGCTGTGAACATTCGTGGATCAGCGCATCGAGATTGTCCGTATCGACCCGGATTGCCTCAAGCTTTTCCGGAACATGATAGTCGTAGTGAGTTGGATCAGCCGACAGAGTAATTGGATGGAGACCAAGACGCCGAGCCGCTTTGACGTAAAGCGGACCATTGGCCCTTGTGCCTTCAACTAGGATGAGCGCTCTTTTTGCCATTTGATTGACCCTCCATTGCGTGCTGTGCGGCGGTCTGAGCGTAAAAGGGGATCGGCTTTTTACTCTTGCCTGACCTCAGACCTTGCGGTGAAGGTAACATTGTCAGCGATCTGCGGGCGCAAAGATCCTGTAAATTAATGTGAAGGATGGTAAGCGCTGTTCCGGTGGCACCTTTCGCTGTTGACGGCGTATCGCCGCGCCACCGCGCTCACGGTCGCGCCGGCTTAGTAGCTTTCCGCCACGATCCGCGCCAGTCGCGCCGCCGACTGGAGCCTGTGAACACCTCGAACCGGCGCGCGGGCTCGTGATCGCTGGATTTAAGCGGAAGCTCTGAAATCGTCATGTGTTGAAGCCCTCAAAGGCTCCGAACATCTCCCTCACGTGTTCGCTTGGCGTCCGGCCGCTCGTTAGCCGTTGGCGGAAGCGCCGGCACCGGAATCGTTGTTTGTTGCGGCGGTGATTGCAGCGCCGAGTCCTGAACCGGCGGTAACGCGGCGGCGGAAGCAGAAAGCCGCCTGAGACGCCGGTCTGATCGAGCTGGAGATAGACGGCGTCGCCATGCGGGTCGGCCGTGGCGCAGACACCAGGACGGTGGCGGCGGTGATCCGCGCGGTGAAAGCACCGTCGTGATCGGGCCGACGGGCGCGGTCAAGGTTGGGGTCAATTTTGCCGATTCACAGTCCTGGCGCGCGACGTCGAGAATGCCCGGCTGATCCAGAGCATCAAAGGATTGCAGCGTCATTGCTTTCGTCGCGCCGAAACGCTTCCCGAAGATCAGTTGCCGCTGGGGCTCGAAGAGCGAACAGATCGAGGCGGCTGGCGAGGAAGAGGCCGAGAGGGCCTCCCCGGACCAGCGACAGGCAAAGACTGCCAAACGACGGGCCAACCGCGGCTCGCTGCCGGCGAATCTTCCTCGCGTGGAGATAGTCGACGACATCGAGGACCATGCCTGCCCGGGTTGCCGCAATGGCTTGCATGGGATCGGTGAGGACGTGAGCGAGCGGCTCGACATCGTTCTGGCGCAGCTGCGTGTGATCGTCGTGCGCCGGCCTAAATATGCCTCACATGGGGATTACATGGTCAACTGTGATTTTCCTCCTTCGCAGTTTCCGGTCCAAGGTCCGAGCCCGATCACGTGACGCGGCCCGGTCGCCGGGCCTCATCCACCTCACATGCGGTCGCCGCTCGTGGCGGCAGCACCAATATCCCGCTTGCGGCGGGCGCAGGCTCAGGAAGACGAAACCATTCTGCCGATCGGCTGTTGAGGCCATGCATATTTTCGGTTCCCCCACCTGGATCCGAAAGGCTGATCAGGGCCTTTGCGGAATGGAGGAAAAGGGTGGTGGAAGCGGTCATGCGGTTTTCATGAGCGCTCCCTCGATGATGACGCCGGCGATCGCGTATTTCCACAGCGCCACCAGCAGCTTGCGGGCGAGCGCGACGATCATCACCTTCTTGAGGCGACCGCCGTTGCGCGCCACCCGTTCGCTGAACCAGCGGGCCAGGCCCGAGGCCGGCTGATGGCGCAGCCACAGCCAGGCAAGCTCGACCATCGTCGTTCGCAGCCGCGGATTGCCTGCCTTCGACACGCCTTGTTCGTGATCGATCGTGCCGCTCTTCCATGGGGAAGGTGCCAGGCCCGCGTAGGCGGCCACCTGCCTGCGGTTGTTGAAATTCCGGAACAGCCCTTGGGCGTGGAGGATCGTCGCGAATTCCGGCCCGATGCCCTTCAGCTTGAGCAACATCGCCGCCGGCGTCGAGGCGTCCACCGCCGTCGCGGCGAGCAGCGCGTCGCGCTCGGCCTCCATCGCCTTGATCTGGCCGAGCAGCAATTCGAGACGGTCAAGCTCGAGGCCGATCTGGGCCTTCATGCGGGCCGGCAGGGCGCGGCCATCGCCGGTCCGCAGTTCTTCCAGGCGATCGCGCCGGTCGCGGCGCAAAGGCTCGTAGTCGCGGATGCCCTGGCTGAAGAGCAGGCCTTTGATGCGGTTGACGTGCTCGACCCGTTCGGCGACCAGCACTTTGCGCTCGCGGTTGGTGCGGCGGCGATCCTCATTCTCGGGCGTCGGCACCCGGACCATCGAGCAGACGCGCGGCTCACCCCGCTTGACGGCCAGCAGGGCGTGGATCAGCGCCTCGCCATCGAGCCGATCCGTCTTGGCGCGACGGTGGCGGCGCGACACCGCGATAGATGCCGCATCGACGATGTGACTTTCGATCCAGTCCTCGCGGTTCAGCACCCGGTCGATTCAGAAGCCGTCCAGCCCCCGCCTCCTGGATCACCACCAACGGATAAAGCGTGCCCGTGCGCGATCGCGTACGCGAGCTAGCGGGCGCCGAGGTGATGGCAATGGTCGAGCCGCTGCTTGCGATCCTCAGCCTCATGCTGAACGAGTTCGCCCGCCTGACCAAGCAGGTTCTCGACATCGTCCGAGCGCGCCAGGCGTCGAGCACAAGTTGGAGTCTGGCACGAGAAGCGACCGGTCTCCTTCGAGGTCCGTGTTCAGCAGTGTCCGGTGAAGGCATCTGTGTTCGGAACCTGACACACCGAGGCGCAAGCATTCCCCCTTTTGCGACGCGAGACACATGATTTTGCCCTCTTCTCCCAAAATCTCTTCGGTGGCACGCCGATTGCATGAAACACGGCGAAGAATCCGTCGCAACCATAGCGGTCTCGCAGTCTCTGGCCGAGAGGTTTACATGAAACTTCCTCGAATGATCCAAATCAATGCGATAGACGCTGCACTGAATGCGGTCCCGTCAATTGAGCTATGCCGCGGCCGTCGCGGGTGTCGCTGTCATTCCCGCAGCAGCAGCATTCCCGTGCCAACCTTCGGCACGATCAAAGCGGGCGAGCAGCGGCGCCGACACCGCGCACACACGATTCCATCTGGGACCGTGCGCGCAGGAAACACATTTGCGCTTCTTTGCGGTTGTCGCCTTGTGATCGACCTACGGAAGCTCCGTAAACGTGCTCGGCCGAGATGGGATTCGCGCAGCGGTCAGGAGCGCCTTCACGACGGTCGTGACTATAACGAGCTTGCCTGGTGCGTTGCACCTCTTCCTGGGTTTCCCCGAACAGCTGTTTGCGCAGGCCGGCCGCATTTTGCTGATCAACAAGTGTCTCGATTTCCCCTGTTTGAGGGAGCAGACCCCGATCACCGCTCGGTGCCACGGGCCGGGCGCGCCGGGTCCAGACGGCCTGTTCCCGTCAATCAACCTAATTCGGGTGTGTGAACGTGATAGCGGGTAAACATCCAGGGAGTAGCTCATGCGGGTAGCCGTCGTGTGGAACCATGATCATACGGGCGTGATCAACCGGTTCGGTCAGTCTTGTCTGGAGCACTACGACCGCGAGAGGGTTGAAACAGTAGTGACGGCACTGCAAGAGGGTGGCCACGAAACGCTGCTGTGCGAAGGAGATAAAGGACTACTCGCCACGCTCGAGCGGTTCATGCCCCCTGATCCGCAGGCCCGCCCCTCGGGAATGGTCTTCAACATGGCGTACGGAATTCAGGGCGAGTGCCGTTACACCCACGTTCCGGCCATGCTCGAGATGGCCGGCGTTCCGTACACCGGATCAAGCCCGCTCGGGCATGGGCTAGCACTCGACAAGATCATCACCAAAAGGCTTATCCGTGATCGCGGCCTGTTGACTCCCAACTTTCGCGTGATGCGTTGCGGCACCGAGAACACAGGCGACTTGCGATTCCCACTAATGGTTAAGCCACGTCACGAATGCGCCAGCTTCGGATTGCAGCTCGTTCATGAACCCGCTCAGTTGAGACAGGCGGTAGAAGTGATCGTCACGCACTATGCGCAGGAGGCGCTCGCGGAAGAATACATTGAGGGGCGTGAAATTACCGTAGCACTACTTGGAAATGGAGACCTCGAGGTGCTACCAATGGTAGAATACGACTTTGGCGACTGCGAAACCCGTCATCTGAATTGGGAAGAGACGCCGCGGAGGATCTGCCCGGCCCAAATTGGGAGTAAGCTCGCGACGATGCTGCGGAACATTTCGGTTGCGACCTTCCGTGCCTGCCAATGCCGGGATTACGCCCGCGTTGACCTCCGGATCGACCGCTCCGGCCGGCCCTTTGTCCTGGAGATCAACTCCATGGCGGCACTCGGTCCGGCCAGCAATTATGTCCTGGCCGGGACAACCGCCGGATACAGCTTCTCGAGCTTGCTCAATCGCATCCTCAATATCGCTCATACGCGCTATTTCGGAATGGGTATCCCCGAGCCCGAACAATGATCAGCGCCCCCCACGTAAGGTGCCTCAGCAGCGCAGCCGATCGCGGAAGTCGCCGCCTATCAAAGGAAGGCAGCGATACGTCCGCTTCTCTATTCGACGAGTTGAGGTCGAGCGCTTTCGAGCTTCCGCTTTGCCAGCCTCTGACGTCTTTCTTGGGGTCTTGCTTCTCTTCGGTATCGCCCGCCTCGGCCCTCCCAGTATAGGGAATCCGCAGAACGAGGTGGAACAATCTCTCGTCCTGATCGCGGGGTGTGCGACCGGTACTAACGGACGTACGAACTCACCTCATTTCATCGTCCCGCGAAAGACTTCTTTCCACCGGCAAGTGGAACTTTGTTGTGTCCTTATCGCCGGTCAGACCGTGCCCAGTGTGCATTCCCTTGTCCAGCGGAACTGTGTGCCATCACTCCACATGCAATGCATGATCACTGCCAGCCGAGGTGCGAGCGCGACGATGGCCTCTGCCGGACACGCGGCTTGGCGATGTTCATCGCCCAGGCCTTCAGCCAGGACCACTTCGTCACGCGCGTCAGCATGACCTGCGCGGCTTCATAGAGCAGCGTGTGCATCATCATGGCGTCGCCGCATAGCGAGAAGCGGCCGACCCGGCGGCTTTCGCCCGCCTCATTAAGCACTGGTGTCAGGCCCAGGACCGGGCCGACAGCTTTGGAGCTGCGGAAGCGGCTCGGAAGGTCGATGGTTGCGGGTTTAGGCTAGCGCCACGACGGGGCCCAGGCGGCCCGGGATCGTCGTCAGCCGGCGGCAAACCATCACCCTGGACGATCGCCAGGAGCTTGCGGGGAAGGGTGGCAAAGTGCTGACGCAGCTTGCCGCGACTTCGAGAATCGGTTCGGCGATCTGGGCCAGATCAGGCATGCCTTCAATCACTCGCGGATGTGTTGCTCGAATTTGACCGCACCGACCTTGCTAACCTTGAGATGGGTAACGGGCCGCCAAGCAAGCCGCTCGCGCTGTGAGTCGCGCGCTCCGCTCGCGGCCTGCTTGGCGCAGCGACGGTCGTCCCTCACACTGATGGTGTGAACGGCGTCATGGCCGAAGCCAGTGCCAAACATCAAGGAGAGACGACCGTGGACCATTATGCCGGTATCGACGTGTCATTGGAATACTCGAGCGTGTGCGTCGATGCAAGCGGCAAGATCATTCGCGAAAGCAAGGTGGCAAGCGAGCCGAAGGCGTTGATTGCATGGTTTGCTTCGCTCGGCCTTCCTCCGGTTCGGATCGGCCTGGAAGCCGGGCCGCTGTCGCAATGGCTCTATGCGGCAATGCGGCAAGCGGGACTGGCGGTGGAGATGCTGGAGACGCGGCGTGTGCGCGACGCCTTCAAGGGATGCCGCTGAAGTCGGACCGCAATGACGCGTGTGGCATCGCACAGCTGATGCGGCTTGGCTGGTTCCGACCGGTGCATAGCAAGTCGCTGGCCGCGCGCAAGAGGTGCTGACGGCGCGCGAGCTCATTCAATCGAAGCTAAGCGATGTCGAGAGCAGTGCGCGCGGCATCTTGCGCGGCTTCGGGCTGAAGGTCGGCAAGACCACACCGCGCGGCTTTGCCGGGCGCATCCACGAACTGGTGGCTGGCCATCCGAACCTTAAGATGGTGGCCGCGGCGCTGCTTTCTGTGCATGTCGTGCTACTGCGGGAGTTCCAAGCTTTCGAGAAGCAGGTTCGCGCTGGTGCGCCGGAACGCCAGGGCCAGGCGGTTGATGTCGACGCCGGGGGTCCGTCCGATCGTCGCGCTCACCTATGCTTCTGCGATCGACAATCCAGGGCGATTTTGCTCGTCGAAGCAGGCGGGTGCGCATTTCGGCCTGACCCCGAAGAAGTATCACTCCGGCGAGAATCATAGCGGCCGCGTCAGCAAGATCGGCGATGCCGCTGTGCGCACGGCGCTCTATGAGGCAGCCCACATCATGCTGACCAAGCCGCTCAAGGGCTGCACGGAGCTCAAAAGCTGGGCGATGCGGATCGGCCGGCGGGCCGGGATGAAGAAGGCCAAGCGCTGGCGCGCAAGCTTGCCGTGATCCTGCACCGCATGCTCATCCTTCGCCGGGGTCTCGCTTCTGTGCGGGGTCGGCGCGACGGCCGCCACCTGATGGGGTTTGAAGAGGATGAGGCCGAGCCAATCTCAAGCCGCGTGGTCGCAATGCCGACGTCCGAAGTTGCTCGCCCGGCGCTTCTGAGAGCAGCAGCACATATAGGCGAACCTGACGTGAATGACACCTCGATAAGCAGACGCATTAAGGACATATCAGCGGTTCCGATAGGCATATGAATGCGGATGAGGATCGTCGCCGGATCGAGTGGCACACCCGGACCCTGTGCGTCAAATCGCACGATTCAGCAGCAAGGAAGATGAGCAGCATTTGACAGCCGGCCACCATGATCCGTTTAATTCACAGACGCGATTGTGAAACGTACGTTGCAAATCTAAACGAGTCTGTTATCGTGCCGGGCCAGCACTGCGCCTGAAGGGGTGGTAGGAGGCATGATGTTTGAAACGGTCGCCTACGAAATTCAGGATGGTATCGCCGAAATTCGCCTGAATCGGCCGCACCGGCTGAACGCAGTGGTGCAGCAACTGTACGACGATCTCCAGGAGGCTCTCAATCAGGCTGAAAGAGACAAAAACGTGCGCGTGATTGTGCTGACCGGACAAGGGCGGGCGTTTTGTGTTGGCGCCGATTTGAAGGAGCACAAAGCGGGTCGGCCAGCCTTCGATAGGCGACAATATCTGATGAGCGAACAAAGGGTGTGTAGACGTCTGGTATCACATCCAAAGCCGATCATTGCCGCCGTGAACGGCTATGCGCTCGGCGCCGGTGCCGAGATGGCTCTCGCTTGCGATTTTATCGCCATGGCCGCATCGGCGCGGATCGGATTTCCCGAAATTGGCCTTGGTGCGTTCCTCGGCGGTGGGAGCACGAATATTCTTCCACGACTTGTCGGCCTCGCAAAAGCGCGTGAGCTGATCTTCTTCAACCAGCAGATCGACGGAGCGGAGGCGGTTAGGGTCGGGCTGGCCTCACGCTGTATCCCCGACGAGTTGTTCGCTGAAGGTGTCCGCACGTTGGCGAGGGAACTGTCAAAGAAGGCGCCCTTCTCGATGCAGCTTGCCAAAGAACAGTTGGCGTCGGCTGCTCACGGGACGTTCGACTCTGCTCTTACTGCTGAGCTTGAGGGCATGATGTTTTGTTCGACTACGCGCGATTGGCGGGAGGGCGTCGACGCCTTCGCTGAGAAGCGTTCGCCGATCTTTCGGGGGGATTAATGGCGTCGAATGACCTGCTTGACATTCTGTCCCCCGACTCCATTGCGATCGTCGGCGCATCCAACAATCCGGCAAAGCGGGGATATCGGTCGGTGAGAAAACTCTTGGACGATGGCTATGCCGGGGCGATCTACCCGATCAATCCAAAGGAAAGGGAAATCTGCGGCGTTAGGTGTCTACCCGAGTTGGGCAGCTTGCCGGGGCCCGTCGACCTTGCGCTGGTCTGTACTCCCGCTGCGACGGTTGCGTCAGTCATCGCCGAATGCGCCGCAAAAGGGGTGCGGAGTGCCGTGGTTCTGGCGGGTGGCTTCGCAGAAGCGGGAGACGAGGGCAGGCAGCTTCAGGATGCGGTGCTCGCTGCTGCGCACGCTGGCGGTGTTAGGATCATTGGACCGAACACCTCCGGCATGTTCAATACTCATAAAGCCTGTAATCTCGTCGGCTTCTCGGACTTGCGGAAGGGTAGCATTGGCCTTTTGTCGCAATCCGGCAACATGGCTCTGTCGCTCGTCACCGAAGCTCAAGCCAACGGGCATGTCGGTCTGAGCACGTATGTCGGGGTCGGTAACGAGGCCGATATTCGATTTGACGAGTATCTCGACTACTTCGCGACCGATCCCGACACCAGCGTGGTGATCGCCTATATTGAAGGACTAAAAGACGGCCGCCGTTTTTTGAGTGCCTTGAGGCGCTTCTCGCGAGAGAAACCGGTTGTCATCTACAAATCGGGCCGGACAAGTGCCGGACACATTTCCGCAAAGTCTCATACCGGCGCTTTGGCTGGCGAATATTCTGTCAGCGAGGGCGTGCTGAGGCAAGCCGGCGCAATCCTTGCACACCGGTCCGATGAGATCCTGCCGATGGCGGAGGCGCTATCGCTGCTGCCGCCACTGCGTTCGCGCCGCCTCGCCATCCTAGCCGATGGCGGAGGCCATGCAACGATTGCCGCCGACGCCTTATCTGAGCGCGGACTGGCACTCGCCCCCCTGAGCGAAGAGACGCGGCGGCGTCTCGCGGATGTCCTCCCTCAGGCCGCGTCGGTTGCAAATCCAGTCGACGTGGCTGGGGGAACAGACGCGGATCCGTTAGTATTTGCCGCTTGCGCCGAGATTCTCTTGCAGGATCCGATGGTAGACGGTCTTCTGATATCCGGTCTCTATGGCGGGTATGCGGCCCGCTTCTCACAAGAGCTGCTCGCTGCAGAAATCGATGCCACGAACGTGATCGGCGAAATGCCGCGCCGGTTCGGCAAGCCCGTGGTCGTTCACAGCCTTTACAGTGCCCTTCAGGCAGACCAGCGACCCTTACCACTCCTGGAGATGCGTCAAGCCGGCATCCCAGTGCACAGCTCCCTAGAAACGGCCGTGCGGTGCATGCAGGCTCTAGCGGACTACGGTGAGATGGGCTCCGTATTTGCAGCGTTACCGCCCAACCGAACGGGGCACGGCAGAGTATTCGAGCGGGTCTGCGCTGGGTGCAGGGCCGAGGGCAGGCGGGTAGTTTTGGAGCATGAAGGGCGAGCCAGCCTACAAGATTCCGGATTGGATCTCGGTCCGGCATTGCTGGCTGTGGACGAACGAGAGGCCGAAGAAGCTTTTCATCATCTTGGCGCGCAGTCGGTCGCGATGAAAATCATATCTCGCGACATCCTGCACAAGACGGAGGCGGGCGGCGTCAAACTCAATGTTGTTGATGTAACATCGGCGCGCAGTGGCTTCCTTGAGATCGTCGCCAATGCCAAGGCTGCAGTGACCAATCCGAACATTACTGGCGTACTCGTCACTCCGATGGCAGCGGAGGGGGGCGTGGAGGTCATCGTCGGTGTCGTACGCGATGCCGCATACGGTCCCGTCATGATGTTCGGACTGGGCGGAGTCCTCGTCGAAGTTCTTAGGGACGTGGTGTTCCGCGCGCTTCCGATCACACGAAATGATGCCTTTACGATGTTGGACGAAATCAAGGCGCAAGCGGTTCTCGATGGCGTGCGCGGGGGAGCGCCGGTTGATCGAGACGCGCTTGCAGATTTCATGGTGAGTATCTCGGATTTCGTTGAAGCCTTCCCGGAAATCGACGAACTCGACCTCAATCCCATCCTTGCCTATCACGACGGTCTGGCCGTCTTGGATGTTCGCATCCTTCTCACCGCGTCCTCCACGGCACGATCGGTAGAGAAGCAAGGGATTGAGGCATGACCGATCTGCCGAAACTCATCAACTCGAAACTCAAGGTGATCGACCGCGTAGCCATGCTCGTGCTGGATCGCGACGACGTCCGCGACGAACTGACCGGGACAGCCCTGATCGAGGATATTGTGAGGACGATCGATTGGATCAATGCTGGTGCGGCCGGTCTCGGTGCTGTTCGTGACGGGGGCTGGCAAGGCATTTTCCGCCGGCGGCAACGTCAAGGACATGCGGACCGTAAGGGAAGCTTCGCTGGCGATGTCTATGAGGTGCAGGATCGCTACCGCCGCGGCATCCAACGAATCGCGCTCGCGATACATCGCTTGGAGGTGCCTGCCATTGCCGCAATCAATGGCGCCGCGATCGGTGCCGGCTTCGATCTCGCGATGATGTGCGACATCCGGATTGCGGCGGATCACGCGGTATTCGGCTCGACATTCATCAATCTCGGCATTATTCCGGGAGATGGCGGCGCTTGGTTTCCTGCGGGACCTGCTCGGCCCCCAAAGAGCAGCGGAGTTGATTTTTACCGGCCGCCTCGACTGATCGTTCCGTCGAAAAGTAGTCGCGAAACTGTGGCGGCCAAGGCGCTGGCCTGGATCGACCGGGGCACGGACGGTTCGAAATGTGCCCGGGGGGACGAATGGCGAGTGCATGCGGCGCCTCACGACCGCGACGCGCTAAGCGGAACGATGGCGTCATCTAGTCGGCTGCCGCGATCGTCGAGCGGGTCGGCGCCTCGTGCTTGCGAGAGTTCGGCGGCGCGAAGGTGATGCGACCGCACCGGGATTTGCGATCTGTCTTCGGCTTAGGATCGCAATCTAAATATGGACCTCTAACTCAGGGAACCGCATGCATCCTGGAGCACCATTGCACGTCCACAGCAGTATAGGGTTCGGGATTGCGACCCCCGTGGCGTCAGCCACGGCCGCAGCAAATGCTATTAGGCTGCAGGGCGGCAGCGTCTTCGACATGTATCTCGCCGCCCTCGCCTGCGCTTGGGTCGCAGATCCGGCCAATTGCAGCCCCTTTGGCCGCATGCAAGGCGTCTTTTCCGTGGCGGGCGAAGCCGGTTGCCTAAATGCCCCAACTGCGGTGCGGCGCGTACCGGAATCGGCTGTGCCCGTCCCTGGCAACATAGCCGCATGGTTCTTCTTCAAACGTAGCGGCCGTTTGCGACTTCCAGTTCGCGCCTTGTTAGCGCCCGCGGCCGCGCTTGCCCAACAAGGCTTTGCGCCCACCATGGGGTTGACCATTGCTCTTGAAAGCGAAGCCCCTGTGCTGAGTGAACCCCTTAGGGCGATTTATCTGGAGGAAACCGGTGCGCCGCGTGCACACGTGCGAAATCCGCAACTCGCTGACCTATTTCGAGTATTGGCGGAATCTGAAAGCGAGGATGATTTCTGGCGGATCCTGCGGGCGAGGGACCCTGGGCCTTGGCGCTCAGAAGAAACTCTCGACAACTCCGTTCGCCAGGCCGCTCCACTCACGCTCGACCTCGACCCCGACCCCGACGGACGGGCCCAACGTCTCCTCACGACTGGAGCTCTCGAGACCTGGGGTACGTGGACCCTGCTCGGCGCGGCGGTGTCCGTCGAATTGCGCCGGCGCCGCGCACTGGGAGATTTTTCGCGGGCAATGGAGGCCTATGTCCTCTCCACTATCCTCGTGCTTGATCGGATACCTTTCTCAGTTGGAACCCTCGAACCCAAGGTTGGGCATCCTTCTGTTGACCTCCATCTATCGTCGGAAGCAAGTGCAATCGCCGAACGGGTAATTCGGTTGTTAGATGCACCCGTAGAAGTGCTGTGGAAAGACTTAAAATCGACCTACTTCCCCGGACCGGCCAGTTGGACCGATGACGCCAACACGAATCATTTCGCCCTCGCTTCGGGCGACGACTTCCTATCGTTCACAACTTCGATCGGCCCCTGGTTCGGCTCGAAGCTGTCCTGGTGGGGCGCGGCGCTCGGCTACAGCTACGCCATGAAATCAAACTCGCTCTTCCAAGGCCAAATCCATGATGTTACCGAGATGTCGCCGCTCATTGGCGAAGTGGCCGGCAGGCCCACGTTCGCCATCGGTTCGGCCGGGAGCGAACGCATTCTAGGTTCGCTCACCTATCTGCTGTTCCTGAGGTTCGGCCTGGGATTTTGCGACGACATGGCGGACCTAATAGCGAGGCCCCGCGTCTTTCCGAAAGACGGCAAGCTCCGCATGCACCCGGACTTTTGGCCCGATGCGCGCGCGCACTTTGAGGCTCGAGGCTTTGAGATAGCGCCGACAGGATACGACCCGTACACCCATGTGGGAATGGTGAATGCAGTGGAGCGTCTCGACAGGCGCCGGTATAAGAGCGGAGTTGACCGGTCGAGCACAGGCAGCGCCCTTTGATCGCGTAATGGTGCGGACGCTCATCCCAGAACAAGGCGACCCGAAGATCTGTTTCGGCCGCGTCATCGCATTGCCGACCGTGGGCTGTTTCATCTGGTCAGCGATCGGCGTTCCTGATCGCCCGCCCGGATCGCTGGGCTACGTGAACCTGCCGGCGGCGGTGGATCTCTTTTCGCTCAGCATTTCACGGCCCATTTGGCGCGCATCTTGCGCACAGCCTGCGATCAATGCGCCTGAAACAGGCTTTCCCGGTCGTTGTTGCGATCTCTCTCCTGCACATGCTCTGGAAGGTGCTGGGATGAACTGCGGGGCTGTATGCCACATTTGCGAGGTGAAGAAGCATGACTTGAACTTGACTTGCATTTCTCACGCTCCCGCTTAAGGCCAGAACCAATGTTTCTGGACTCGGCCCGACGCGCAGCACGGGATTTCCCGTCAGACACTTTACGGCCGCAGCCGCAGTTAGCCTCACCTCCCAGCAGATGCGGGACAGTTTTTGCGGTTCAGCTCGAGCACTTTCCCGGTCGTGTTCATCAAGCCCAACTCGATATTCGAGCCACGCTGCACTATAATGATCCATATGAAGCATTCATTCGAGATTGAGAACATATGTTGCAAAGACGGTCGCTACACGCTATGAACAGCTGCCGCCTTGAGAGGCCGGATTTGCGCCTCGTGTCGGCGAAGGCAAAAGCAACGGTAGAGAGGGGTATATCCATGAGCAGACTTATGACTGCAGTTGCGGCATCGGTTGGGGTCGCGATCCTGGCTACGACGAGCGCAACTAATGCTGGGAGGTTGCTCGACAAGGTTCTGAAGTCAAAGACGCTAACTGTGGCCGTGGGAACAGACTGGGGTCCGGTCTCGCACCTAAACGAGAAGCACGAACTCGAGGGCTACGACGTCGATATCGCGAAGCATATTGCAAAATCGCTTGGTGTGGAGGTCAAGTTCTTTACGCCGGGTTGGGATATTATCACAGCGGGAAAGTGGGAAGGCAGATGGGATATCGCCATGGGTCAGATGACGCCAACCGCGGCTCGAGCCGAGAAATTCGACTTCCCAGCTATTTACTTCTACGAGCAGGTGTTCGCTGTTGTGCAGAATGGCAGCAAGGCGACCAAGCTTGCCGATCTAGACGGCAAGACGGTCGGCGTCACAGCGAACACAACGTATGAAGCTTATGCCAACCACGCGCTTACCGCAGATTGGAAAGGCAGTTCGCCTGTCACCTATCAATTCGAGCCTGGCGCAGTCAAAACCTATGCAAGCACCAATGTAGCGTTCGATGACCTCCGACTCGGCGATGGCGTTCGGCTAAACGCAGTTATTACTGACGGGACGTCTGCGAATAATGCCATAGGCGCTGGCTATCCAATAAAACTTCTTGGCGACCCGCTATACGCCGCGCCCGGAGCCATCGCGGTGCTTCATGGAGACAAAGAATTCAGCGGCAAGATCGCCGCGGCTATCCAGAAAATGAAAGAAAACGGCACGCTGTCGAAGCTGTCGTTGAAGTGGTACGGGGTGGACTACACCACCGAAAAATAGAGGTCTAGCGACCGAGGCTGGCCTGGGTAGTATCTCTCTGAGAGAGGCCGCCTGCTCTATCAGGGAACACAGTCGAAACTCAGAGTCTCGTCCACAAGCTCACTCTGATCACGGATTGAATTGTGAACAGAGGGGGCGGTCGCGTAATCAACCGACCCGCTCGCCCCGGCGAACGCAGCATTGGGAGATCAGTTCGCGCCATTCCTTTTGCGTTTCCGACCGCCAGTACTTTTCGCCGCTGAAGAGGCCGGCTTGGGCGGGCGAAGCGCTCGAGTCTGGGTTCTCAATTTCATGTGCGTGTTGAAATCTGCCAGATGAGCATCGAATCGCAGCAGGGATTCACGGGCGGCTTGTGCACGCTGTCCGGCAATCAATGCCCCCAGCACTTCCGCCACTGCAAAGGCAGATGTCATAGTGTGAAAGAACGATGGACTTTTTGTTTGGACAAGGACGACGTCGTCAGCGACGCGGGCGAGTGGAGCAACCTCGCTGTCGGTAATGGCGACAATGGGAATGCCGCGACGATGCGCAACTTTCGCGAGGTCAATCGTTACGCGTGTGTAAGGGAACACGCTTGTCGCAAACAGCACGTCCTCCCGGGCGGCACGGGCAAACGCATCCGTTCCCGTGCCGGCAACCGCATCGAGCAGGACTGATTTTTCCCCGATCATGGACAAGATGTAATGCAGATGCCACACAATCGAGTGGCTCGACCTCAGGCCGATGCAATAGACGCGTTTGGCAGACGCAAGGCGCCGCGCGGTCGATACTACCGCGTCAAGTTGGGAGGATTCGGTCAGTTGGACGATTTGCGCCGCTTGTGTTTGAAGAATCTCGCGAGCGAAACCTTGGTCTCCCTTGCGTTTCTGGGTGACTACTTGCGCGTCAGCTTTTCGTGCGAAACCCACATCGCCGCTGCGAACCGCGTCAGCGTACATTTGTCGAAGTTCTTCGTAACCCTCTAGGCCAAGATGTTTGGCCAGTCTTGTCATAGTGGCTGGCTGCACCCCGGCCAGCCGCGCTTGATCCCGCATGGATAGCAGCGCCACGTCATGTGGATGATCGATGATGTAGCGCGCCGCCAATTGGAACTGCTCCGACATTGCGTCGAAGCCGGTAACTAATTGCTCAGAAAGGGGTCCCTCAGCCATTGCCGAGACGTAGCGAAATGTGTTGACCTATGCAACAGGTGTTCCATCGTTCGCCACAGGTCCAACCGGTTTCAATTCGCGACGAAGTCTTCGAGGAGGCCGAACTAGGGACTACAGGTCTTGCCAGGCTTGACGCAGCTCGGCTGCACCAGCGCTGCGAAGGCCAACCTCCTGGAGAGCTTTCGCAACACCAACGACCAATTCGGCATTTGACTCGGCCAGCTTCCCGTCGGCAAGCCGGCGGTTGTTCTCAAAGCCGACGCGTATATGTCCGCCGAGCAGAGCCGCTGCGGTCACGCAGGCGGTTTCGCGTTCGCCGAAAGCGCAGACGCTCCAATGGGCAAAACGCGGCTTAGCCGCGTCGATGAACGGCAACAGGTCCGCCGGACGCGATTTCTGACCCGGTGTGTAACGGCCGAGCACGAAAAGAACCGGAACATCTTTCCACGGGATCAGGCCTCGGCGGTGATACTCGTTCAGACGGAACGTCTCGGCCGGATCGTAAAGGATGACCTGCGGCAGAATTTCCTCGGCGCGGATCCAAGACAGCAACGATGCGAACCCGGATTCGTGAGCCTGGGTCGGAACCAGTTCGCGTAACGCCAAAGAAACGGCCTGCGGCCGGGTCCCCTTGATGACCGCGATCTGTTGCTCCGGAGTGTAGCGACCAAGCGCTTCGCTCGTGACCTGGACGATCATTTCATCGCCGACCACTTCGCCGATGGCTTGCGTGACCTCGCGATATGCCGACGCATCGAGCAGATGTCCGCCGTCTTGATCCCGTACGTGGACATGGATAAGGCACGCGCCCGCGTCGAGGCACTCCCGAGCCGTCCGCGCCAGTTCAACCGGCCCGAGCGGCAGGGAAGGGTGGTCGGCCTTAGTCAGCCTGCCGCCATTGGGAGCGACGCAAATCGCTGTCGGCTGTTCGGCATCACTCATTTCACACCACCTCCTGGCTGCTTTTTCCCGGACTGCACGAGGAGTGAACGCGCAGGCGCGCCCCGGCACAAGGCCCGGTACAATGACCAATGATCCATGCAGAACGTAATTGCAAGCGTATGAAACATCCGTCGCACGTGATATTCAGGTAAGCCGTTTGCCCACGCCTCAGAGGGGCAGGATCATGGTCAGCGCTCGGGCGGTAAGGCCGCGTTCGCCTCTTCCACTCGGACGGGTGATCCGAGCGGTGCACTGGAACGAATTTGAAACATATGTTGCGTAAGGGGGGCGAGTCTGCTTAGTGTCGGCGAACGGACATCGGGGTTTAGCAAATCTCCCGACTGATCGTGCAGTTGGGCTAGCCTATCAAACAACAGCGCAAGCATGAGACTTTCATGAGCAAGATTTTGCATCGCTCGATTCACGCCGACCTCCCGGTCGCTGTTGGCGGTCGTGGGATCGAGTTGTTCGATGCCCATGGCAAGACTTATATCGACGCGTCTGGGGGCGCCGCCGTTTCGTGCCTGGGTCATAACCATCCGCACGTGCTGGCGGCATTGCACGCTCAGCTCGACAAACTCGCCTACGCCCATACAGGCTTCTTTACCACCGAAATCGCCGAACGGCTGGCGGATAGCCTCATTGCGGATTCGCCGGATGGTATCGATTATGTCTATTTGGTCAGCGGGGGCTCGGAAGCGATGGAAGCAGCGCTGAAAATGGCGCGCCAGTACTTTGTTGAGAAAGGAGAGAGTCAGCGCAGGCACATTATCGCGCGCCGTCAAAGCTACCACGGGAATACACTGGGTGCGCTAGCAGCCGGCGGCAATGAGTGGCGTCGGGCTCAGTTCAGGCCACTGCTCATCGAAACCCACCACATAGCGCCATGCTATGCATATCGCGGTCGGTTAGCTGGCGAGGGCGAGTATCAGTACGGAGAGCGGGTCGCCAACGAGCTGGAGGCGAAAATCCTCGAGCTCGGATCAGATGAAGTGATCGCATTCGTTGCGGAAACGGTCGTTGGCGCGACGGCAGGCGCGGTGCCAGCTGTCGACGGCTATTTCAAGAGGATCCGCGAGATCTGTGACAGCTACGGCGTTCTCCTGATCCTTGACGAGGTGATGTGCGGCATGGGGCGCACAGGAACGCTGCACGCATACGAACAGGAAGCCATAGTGCCGGACCTGATCGCGATCGCGAAAGGGTTGGGCGGCGGGTATCAGCCGGTCGGCGCAGTACTTTTGGGTCGCCGTATCTACGACGCCTTCGCTACAGGGTCGGGCTTCTTCCAACATGGCCATACGTATATGGCGCACCCGATGGCCGCGGCGGCCGCTCTCGCAGTGCAGGACGTCGTCCGAGAGCATGGCCTCCTCGACAACGTTGTCCGCATGGGGGAACTGCTCAACCATCGGCTCCAAGAGCGCTTCCATAACCATCATTCTGTCGGTGACATCCGCGGGCGCGGCCTCTTCCGGGGGATAGAAATCGTTGCGGACCGCGGGGATAAGTCGCCGTTCGACCCGGCGCGGAAAGTCAATGTCGCCATTAAACGAGAAGCCATGGCACGCGGGCTGATGGTGTACCCGATGGGTGGCACGATCGATGGCGTGCAAGGTGACCACATCCTGCTCGCGCCCCCGTTCATCGTCAGCGCCGGCCAGATCGACACAATTGTGGAGCGTCTGGGCGATGCCGTGGACGCCGCGGTCGCGCGTAGCGTTGCCTGATCAAGAGAGAGTCTCTCGAGGATCAAACTGGAATAACAAGGGCCTGCGTTCGCGTCGAATGTGAAGCCGGAGACATGCAACTAAAATACTGCGTAGCAGGGCGTTCAGAGAAGGGTAGGCTGAATGCGAAATCTATTGAAACTCGATCTGCTTGCCGGGATGGCGCCATCTGTCATCACCACGGGTCTGAGATCATCCCCAGTTTGCGATGAGTCAAAGGAGGCGCATCAATGGCCTTGCGGCCCTATCCTTGGAATTCTTGAGCTTGATGAAGTTCTGTTGCCCGATAGCCCGTGCCGTATTCCGCGGAAAGGATCTCCTGTGGATCCGGCGACCTTTGGCCGACCCATCGTCACGGAAACGGTAGAAGGCGCATTGGCGGAGAGCGTTATTCGAGGGACCCCGTCACTCGAAGCCGCTTGTGTGACAGCTGCTCGGCGTTTGGTCGAACGAGGCGCCGGGATGATTTCTGCTGACTGTGGCTTTTTTATCCGACATCAGGCGGCAGTCTCCGCAGCCGTCAATGTGCCGGTAGTAATGTCAAGCCTACTCCTTATTCCAACGTTGCTTCAACAGCTAGCACCTGCGCAGAAGCTTGCGGTAATACCCGCTGATTCAAGACACTGCAGTGAAGACCTGTTTGGTATCGAGAATCCGGCAGATCGAGCGAGAGTGGTCGTTGGCGGGATTGAAGAGGGCGAATACGTACGCAATGCGTTGGCACGTCCATTCGTCCGGACCACCCTTGATCAGATCGAGCAGGAGGTCGCAGCATGTGTTGCACAACTCCGCGCCAAGTATCCCGACATCGGGATGCTACTCTTCGAATGCACAGGGTTCCCATGCGTGACAGATAGCCTACGCAGTAAGACAGGATTATCCATCTACGACATTACGGACCCTTTGCCGGCTCACCCTTGCGGCCATCACCAAGCCCGCGTTGCCCTGAACAGAGTCGGTCAGTCTACACGTGCTACCCCGAATTCCACAGCCCAGTGTTGTCCCGACAGTAAGGCCATCGTGCGGCCAGATGCCAACAATCTGAAATCTGCATTTTACACGAGCTGCTATTGCGGGCGAGGCTCGCCAAGCCTGAACAGGATTGGTTTCCGAGCATTCGGAATATCCTGACCCGGTCAATGGAGATAAATGTGCGGTTAAGCAGAGATGAGATGAGGCGTAAGGCCCAGACGGTGCTGGGTCTGGTTGACCCGGCGACGCTAGGCCAGACGTTGATGCACGAGCATCTCTTCTGGGATTTTGTACAGCCGGGTCGACAGGATGAATCGAGCACCGGCGGTCCCGACCCGCGCGACTACTGGAAACTATTGATGGGTGGCGCCGCCGATCCGCGCGACATTCGGCAGAAGGATCGCGGGGTGGCTGCTCGCGAGGCCGCTCGCATGGTCGAGGCAGGTGGCAGGACAATCGTCGAGCTAACCATCGGCGGTATCGGCCCTGACCCCGAGGGTCTGATGGAGGTGTCGCGAGAGAGTAACGCCCATATTGTGATGGGCTGCGGTCACTACGTCGAGGACTGCCAGGACCCGGGTAATCACAATCGAACCATCGAGAGCTTCGCCCAGGAAATGATTGATCAGGTTCAACTGGGTGCCTGGGGAACCCAAGTACGGGCCGGCATCGTTGGTGAGATAGGCTGCCAATGGCCGTGGACCGATCTCGAGAAGCGTGTGCTGGCGGCTGCCGTCATCGCCCAGCAGGAAACGGGAGCGGCCCTGACTATCCACCCGGCCCGCCATGAGGACCACCCCTGGATGCTCATTGAGTTCCTAAGGGAGCACGGGGCCGATCTTTCGCGCACCATCATCGATCATATCGACAGAACAATTTTCGACGATGATCGCCTATTCCGCCTAGCGGACTCCGGCGTTGTGCTGGAATGGGATCTGTTCGGGCTGGAGAACACATATTACGCGCTTGCGGACATTGACATGCCGAACGACGGCATGCGCATCCGAACGATCAGGCGTCTGATTGATCGCGGACATCTTGGGCAGATCGTGATTAGTCACGACATCTGCAACGCAATACGGTTGGCTGAGTTCGGTGGGCATGGCTATACCCATATTCAGCAGAAGGTCCTCCCCCATATGGGAAAGCGCGGCTACTCGGGGGATGAGATCAATGCAATCATGATCGATAATCCGCGCCGGCTGCTGACCTTCGTTTGAAGAGGCCCGGCTGACAGCGCTCGTGAGCGGAGAGCGGGATGCGGGCCATATCGTCGAAGACGGCATGCCGCACGAATTCTTCACCAATCCAAAACACGCAAGAGCCAAGCTATTCCGAGCAGCGGGGCTGGCCGTGCGCAGCTCCTACTACGAGCGGTGGGGCATGGATGCGCGGGCGGCGAGATCTGGTGCTACGGCGAGCGGTTTCGTATCGGCCGGGCGAAATGGTGCAACTGCAGATGAGTTTGACAGCACTAGCCTGTGCAATCGAGATCGTGCGCGATGGTGCGGCCGAGAACAACCCGTGGAACCATCCTCCAGGCAAATTGCGCCTGGCCACAAAAAGCGCCGGCCGGTTGATAGATGATCAGTGGAAACGGCGCGAGGTACGCCCGCCGGTCAACATGGCAGTTAACAAAGGACCGATCACATGGACTCTCAGACCATAGGCTTTATGTCGGCCATTGAGCTGGCAGATCTTATCCGCACAAAAAAATTTCGCCGGTTGAGTATATGCGCGATCTCCTGGCCCGCATTGCCGCGCTGGAGTCCAGTTTAAACGCCTTCGCTTACATTGCGGCAGATCGCGCGATGGATGGTGCGAAAATGGCGGAAGCCGCTCTGATGAGCGGTTCACGAAGTGGCCGGTTGCACGGCGTGCCCGCTACGATCAAGGACTTGCAGATTACCAAGGATATGCCGACACAGCGAGGCAGCAAAATCTACTGCGGCCATCAGCCAACCGAGGATGCGCCGATCGTGCCGCGCCTGCGAGACGAAGGTGCGATCATCGTAGGGAAGACTACAATGTCTGAGGTTGGCTGGACCGGCGTTTCGCGCAGTCCATTAACGGGCATTACCAGCAACCCATGGAAGCTCGGCTAGAACGCCGGCGCATCATCAGCCGGCGCGGGTGCTGCCGCAGCAGCAGGTTTGGGGCCGCTGCACCAGGGCAGTGACGGAGGGGATCGATCCGCCTTCCCGCGCATTTCTGCGGTGTGTTTGGACTCAAACCCAGTTTCGGGCGCGTGCCGAATTTTCCTGTCTCCGCGGGTGAGCCCATTTCCCATGTCGGGCCGATGGCGCGCACGGTCGCCGACGCCGCTCTGATGCTTGAGGTGATGGCCGGGCCTCACTTTCTTGACTATTCATCGCTTGAGGCGGGGCCCGCCAACTATCTTGCCCGGCTGTGCGATGGCGTGAGGGGCAGGCGTATTGCCTACAGCCCTGATCTAGGTATCGCCCACGTAGACTCGGAGGTCGCCGAACTCGTGAAGGTCGCCGCGGCGCGCTTTACAGAACTTGGGGCGATCGTCGAGGAGGTATCGATCCCTTGGGCGAAGGATGGGCCGGAGCTTTTCCGATTCTTCTGGTCCGCGGACCTGACCGGGCTCGCAGAGTACCTTACGAAATGGGAGGCGGAGATGGACCCTGGGCTCGTCGCCTGCATTAAGCAAGGGGAGGACATCACTGCCTCGCGCTTTCAAGCGATGCGCCGGCGTTTCCGCCCGCGGTTCTCTTAAGGCGTGCCCCCTCGTTCAAGGCAACGATCTCGGAATTGATCTCCCACGCGCGGGAGCCGCGCAAGCCGCTCGTTGTTGAGGCCGATGAGGTTGTTGCGTCCCTGGAGGCGATCCAGTCTCAAGCGCTGTGCCGCACTTACCAGGTCGCGCGGCAAAACTCAGACCGCCGAGGCGATGCAGTCGTCGCAATTGCTGGTATCCCGTGGCCTGGTCCGGCCGCGCTATTCTCCGGATCGTGACAATGACCATTTTCGCTACCGGACCATGCTGATGCGGCATGCTTCGAACGAGCACTGGACTGGGTCTGCGCCAGGAATGAGTTCAGGCCGAGATAGTCAGCGTCTCGCTAGCACTGTTCGCCTCGAGGGCTCCACGCGCATCACATTCAGCCGCCTCCGCGTTGATATGATCCATCTGCGCCATTTTATGGTTGTCGAAAACATCTGTTGCAAAGTTGGCCCCCACAGGCTAGGCTCCAAAATGCGGCCTGCTCCGCAGGCGTTCGTGCCGGCTGCTTGAGAAAACAGCAACGACAGGGGAACACCAATGAACAAATTTATGACTGTGGTTGCGGCCGTGGCATCGCTAGCCGTCGGAATCGGGGCCGCGACGAGCGCAGCCAATGCTGGGGCCGTGCTCGATAAGGTGCTGAAGTCGGGGACGCTCAAGGTCGCAGCTGGACCTGATTGGGGAACGATGTCGTCCCTGAACAACGAAACTCAACAACTCGAAGGCTATGACATCGATGTTGCGAAGGGCATCGCCGACCACTTGGGTGTGAAGATCGAGTTCGTGACTCCTAGCTGGGACATCATCACGTCAGGCAATTGGCAGGGTCGTTGGGACATCGCCATGGGCCAGATGACACCAACTGCGGTGCGAGCTGAGAAGTTCGACTTCCCTGCCGTTTACTTCTATGCGCAGGTGGTTGCTGTTGTACATAAGGATAGCAAGGCAGTCAAACCTGCCGATCTGAACGGCAAGAAGGTTGGGGTTACCGCGGGCTCCGTGCAAGAGGAGTATGCAAACCATACCTTTAAACCCAACTGGGTGGACGCGAAGCCGATTGAGTTTCAGGTCAAGCCAGGAGAAATCAAAACATACGCGACTACGAATGTGGCTTTCGACGACCTCCGGCTAGGCGATGGAGTTCGACTGGATGCAGTCCTAACTGACGGAACTGTGATGGATGATGCAATAAAGGCTGGCTATCCAATAAAGCCTCTTGGCGAGCCGCTATTCTCCTCCCCGGGAGCCATTCCGGTGCTCCATGGAGACAAGGAATTCAGCGGCAAGATCGCCGAGGCTATCAAGAAAATGAAAGAAGACGGCACGCTGCCGAAGCTGTCGCTGAAGTGGTACGGGGTGGACTACACCACCGAAAAGTAGCGCGCGCTAAGCTCTGGCGACCGAGGCTGTCCTCCGTCGCTTCTTTCACTAGAAGACTGCATTCGTTCTCGGTGAGCTCGATTTCCAATCAGCGTAAGCGCCATGTCATGAATGGAATGGACCAATAAACGCCGCGGCAGCTCCCGAAGCCACTCACGGACATCTGCCACTGTCCCGAAAGTGGATCGGCAACATCCGCCAGCCGCAACCCGAACCGACCAGGTAGCGCACGACTCAAGGTCGTGAACACACATGATTATCTCGCTTCGGTGGCGGATTGCTGCCGACAGGCTTCCCCACCTTAGCGGGTGCAGAAGCTTACTTCTATAGCCGGACGAGGGGACAAAGGATAGCTGCGATGAGGTTAAGCGAATACGCAAAGTACGATGCAACTGGTTTAGCCTCGCTGGTGAGAACCCGTGAAGTGACTGCTCTGGAACTGACGCAGTTGGCCCGCCAGGTACACGACGAGATCAATCCTCTTATTAATGCCGTTATCGAATTCTACGAAGATGCTGAGACCGTTGCTGGCGCAGACGCGGGGTCTTTCAATGGCGTGCCATTCCTTCGCAAGGATACCGGGGCTACGGAAGCTGGGCGCCTCCAGGAACACGGAAGCCGTCTTTTCAAAGGCTGCCGCTCCGATACCGACAGCTATTTTTTTCGTCGCGCGCGAGAGGCCGGGCTTCGGACCGTGGGAAGAACTACGATACCGGAGCTTGCATCTACCGTAATGACGGAGTCGATTGTCAACGGCATTACAGGTAATCCATGGGATTTGAAACGATCCGCGGGAGGCTCGTCCGGGGGAGCAGCAGCGGCGGTGGCCGCCGGCATCACCCCAATTGCACATGGCAGCGACGGCGGTGGGTCAATTCGCATCCCGGCGTCCTGGTGTGGCCTTGTCGGGCTGAACCCGTCGCGAGGACGAGTTTCCGGCGGCCCGCACAATCAGGACGCATCGTCTGGTCTCAGCCGCGAGTTTGTTCTCTGTCGGACGGTGCGCGACATGGCTGCTGCGCTGGATGTCTTTTCTGGTCCCCACCCTGGCGATCCATTTATCATCGTCCAGCCAAGCCTTCGCTACTTAGAGGAACTGACACAGCCCACTGGCACTTTGAGGGTGGGGGTCGCGAGAACCAGTTGGGGCGCGATCGACCTTGACCCAGAAGTGCTGCACGCTGTCGAGGCGACGGCAACGCTTCTTGAGGGAATGGGGCACACGATAATAGACATCGATCCGCTATATGAACCGGCCGAGTACAGCAAGTTTGACTCCGCCCCGACGACCGCCATTTGGCTCGAAGAAGCGGCGCGTACTCTGGGGCGTACGATTAGCTCGGACACGCTGGAGCCGGTCAACCTCAAAAGGTATCGATATGGCCGCGATTTGCCCCTATCCCAAACGTGGGACGTCCAAGAGGGCCTTCGTAGAATGCGTTCCCGCGTGGGCGAGGCGATCCATGGCTTCGACATTCTGCTGACTCCCACAATGCCGATCGTGGCCGTGCCGCATGGTGGGATTTATTCTGCGGTTAACCCGGAGGTCTCCGTTAAGGAATACTTGGAAGCAGATACCGCTATTTGTCAATACACTGGCATCTTCAATGTCACCGGGCAGCCTTCGGTGTCTTTGCCTTTGGCACAAAGCTCTAGCGGGCTGCCGATCGGTGTTCAGATTGTCGGCCGGTTTGGCGACGAGGCCACACTCGTCCGTGTCGCACGCGATCTGGAAGACGCCAGACCTTGGCACCACCGGTGCCCGAAGGTTCGAGCAGAGGGCAGCTGACGATCCGTTTAAAGGTCGTGTCTGGCGCGAGCGATGTCCCGGATTGAACACTGTGCGCGACATTCACACCAAACCCGGGCCAATTGCAGGAAGAGATGCAATGACGTCGTGTCGGTGATCGCCACGGGATCGCCTACTCACACCATGGACCTAGCCAGCCAGCTGCCCCGTAGGCGCGGCTCTGCTTTGAACCATCTGAGTTCTAGATGGAGGTGATATTGATAATGTTCTTGTCAACTCATGTGCCTGACATAGGGTCAGCACGAGGCAACACTGGGACGAATAAACGGTCGCTGCTTGCCCAGGCTTGGGAGGCTGATCGCGTTGCCTAGACCAATCCACGTCTCGAATGAGGATGAGAAGGTGACAAGGGAGGATCGCATGAACAAGCTGATGACGATGATAGCAGCTGCAGCCTTACTCGCTGCTGCGTCTCTGGCTGCGTCACCTGAGGCAAGCGCCGGCGCCGTACTCGATAACGTGCTCGCTACCAAAACGCTGAGAGTCGCAGCCGGGACGGACTGGGGGACGCTTTCATTCTTGAACGACAAGCATGAGCTCGATGGTTCCGACGTGGACGTGGCCAACGCCATCGCGGAATATCTGGGCGTGAAGGTTGAATTCATAACACCGGCCTGGGATATCATCACTTCAGGCAAGTGGGAGGACCGTTGGGACATGGCTATGGGTGAAATGGCCCCAACTAAAGCCCGCGCCGAGAAACTTAGCTTCCCGGCTGTTTACGCCTACGGGGCGGTGGTTGCGGCCGTTCACAGGGATTGCAAATCAACCAAGCCATCCGATCTCGACGGTAGGGTGATCGGCGTCACAGCAAGCACGGTGGCCGAGTCTTATGCCAATCACAGTTTAACGCAGGACTGGGTGGTCGGCGGTCAGGCAGGCGCTCAGCCAATTAAATTCCAATTCACGCCAGGCGAGATAAAGACCTATCAAACCGACAATGTCGCACTTGACGACCTTCGGCTCGGCGATGGTGTTCGGCTTGATGCCGTCCTAGCCAACCGATCGGATCTACGCAATGCGATCAAAGCCGGCTATCCATTGAAAGAGCTCGACGAGCCACTATTCTTCTCGCCGTCGGCTATCGCAATTCTGCGCGGCGACAGGGAATTCAGCGACAAAATCGCTGAGGCCATCCAGAAGATGAGGGATAATAGCACTCTCTCTAAGATAATGATCAAATGGTACGGAATAGATCGATCCGTCGAAGAGTGAGTGGTGAATCGCTAGCGACCAAGGCTAGCCTTGGTCGCTAGCTTCCTTAAGAGGGTGCTAATGCTTTATCAGGACACAGTCGAATCCGAGATCCTGGTCCACAAACCGTGGTTCATCGCTTCGGTATTCGCAGTCGTGCTCGCTGTGTTTTTGGCGCTCAACCTGACCGGCACGACTATGGGCGAACTCATGCGGCCGGTCATCGGCGATCCGCTGGAGAGCGGCCTTTACGGGCGCTTCGCGATCGCGTTTGTGATTGCGATCGTGTTCTGCCTCAATCTCGTGATGATCGGTTTTGTGCCGCTGAAGGTTCAAATCGGCATCGTGTGGCTTGAGATGCTGATACTTTTTCTCGTTTTTGTTAAAACGTTAAACTTAAATCTGCCCTTTATTTGGAAGAACCTGCCCTTCCTAATCACACAGGGCATAGTGACGACGCTCTATGTCTCGGCGATCTCGCTTGTATTCTCCTCGCTGATAGGGATTGTTGCCGCTGTTGCGAAACTTTCAAGCAACGGGTTCGCCTACGGCATAGCCAGCTTTTACACTTCTTTCTTCCGCGGTTTGCCCCTTCTGATGCAGATCTACCTGATCTATCTCGGCCTCCCGCAATTGGGCATTGTGATGGATGCCGTGCCATCAGGCATATTGGCGCTTTCGCTGTGCATCGGGGCCTATATGACAGAGATCTTCCGCGCCGGAATTCAAAGCATCGACCGCGGCCAATGGGAGGCATCCCGGTCATTGGGCTTCGGCTTTGGACTCACGATGCGCCGGATTATATTGCCGCAGGCGCTTCCCGTCATCATTCCCCCAATGGGGAACTCGTTCATCTCAATGCTGAAGGACAGCTCGCTCGTCTCAGTGCTCGGCGTGTGGGAACTGACGTTTCTCGCTCGCACGCTTGGTCAGGCCACCTTCAATCACATGGAGATGCTGATTGCCGTTGCCATCATCTACTGGATCCTGTCCATCTGCCTTGAGCTGATCCAATCCAGGATCGAACGTTACTACGCTAGGAGCAAGGTACGATGACCGTCAGCAGCGTGGTTCAATTGAAGGGCGGTCCAAACGGGTATTCTAATGCGGCTGCCGAAGTGGCGCGTCCTGAGTCGAGCTCGGATCGGAGGTCGTCGAGCCAAGGGCAGGGGCCGTTGAGCGACACGGTTATCGAAGCCAAGAAGGTGTCGAAGTGGTACGGTGCCTTCAGAGCATTGACTGACATCAATCTCACCGTTCGCAAAGGCGAGCGCGTCGTTATCTGCGGTCCCTCTGGATCGGGAAAGTCGACGCTGATCCGCTGCTTCAATCGGCTTGAGGCGCACCAGGAGGGTGAGATCACCGTTAACGGGATCAGGTTGCATAGCAAAATGCGCGACGTGGCTGAAGTTCGCAAGAACGTCGGCATGGTGTTCCAGCACTTCAACCTCTTCCCGCACATGACGGTGCTGATGAACTGCATGGCTGCCCCGATGTGGATTAAAGGTGTGCCTGAGGCCGAGGCAAGGAAGCTCGCGATTAAGTTCCTCGAGCGCGTCCACATACCGGAGCAGGCAAACAAATATCCCGCGCAGCTCTCCGGAGGACAGCAGCAGCGCGTCGCGATTGCCCGTTCCCTCTGCATGGAGCCTGCCGTCATGCTCTTCGATGAGCCGACTTCGTCGCTCGATCCGGAAATGGTCGCTGAAGTGCTGGACACAATGACCAGTCTCGCGCGCGACGGCATGACTATGGTCTGCGTCACCCACGAGATGGGCTTCGCGCGCTCCGTTGCGGACCGAGTGGTCTTCATGGATGCAGGCCTCATCGTCGAAGAAAACAAGCCACACGACTTTTTCACCAATCCGCAGCACGAAAGAACGAAGCTCTTCCTCAGCCAAATCTTGAAGCACTGAGGTGATGTTGAATTGCGGAATTATGACGACGACTGTCTGGCAGACTCAGCATAAGTAACTTTAAATAATCAATTTGTCGAGATGGACATACTCGTCGAGGAGTTCCTATATGAGTCCAGAAGTGCTTAGATTTGAATTATCAGAATACAAGACCCGTCTCGAAAAAGCCCGCGCCGCAATGGAGAAGGCGGGGATCGATTTGTTGGTCGTTACGGACCCTGCCAACATGGCTTGGCTGACGGGTTACGACGGCAACGCCTTCTATGTGCCTCAATGCGTGGCTGTATCCAAGGACAAAGACCCGCTCTGGTTCGGCCGCGGTATGGACGCCAACGGATGTCGCCGGACCACCTACCTGGGTGAAGATCGAATAAGATC
Source organism: Mesorhizobium neociceri (assembly GCF_013520985.1). GTDB lineage: Bacteria > Pseudomonadota > Alphaproteobacteria > Rhizobiales > Rhizobiaceae > Mesorhizobium > Mesorhizobium neociceri. The sequence continues at coordinate 33,024 of NZ_JACDTY010000037.1, forward strand.
GTACGAAGACCATTACGTCCAGTCCGACACATTGCACCCTATGACCGTTCTTAGTCAGATAATCGATGATGAGGGGCATGGCTCCTCGACTATCGGTGTGGAGAAGGACAACTACTACTTCTCCGCCTTGTCGTTTGAAGTTCTTTCCGCAGCGCTGCCTAACGCGACATTCAAAAACGCTGACCGACTTATCAGCTGGCAACGTATCGCAAAATCAGAACGAGAAATTGAGTACATGCGCGGTGCTGGCAGGATCATCGAAGCCATGTACCAACGCATTTCCGAGGTGCTACGCCCCGGCGCAAAGCAGTCGGATGTAGTTGCGGAGTTGACCCATGCAGGTACCCGCGGTGTGAGAGAATACTGGGGAGACTATCCGGCCGTACCCAATATCGGGGCTGGCGCCGACGCCGCGGCTCCCCACCTGACGTGGAGCGATCGTCCAATCCGACCCGACGAAAGCATTTTCTTCGAGCTCGCGGGTGTTCATAAGCGCTATCATTGCCCCCTCGCAAGGACGTACTACCTCGGCAAGCCGACCCCTCAGATCCTCGACGCCGAAAAGGCGGTTCTCGATGGGATGCAAGCTGGTCTCGAGAAGGCACTAGCTGGTAACCGATGCGAAGACATCGCCAATGCTTACCTTACTCAATTGGCCCGCTACGGTTTGGTCAAAACGGGCCGTTCCGGCTATTCGATAGGACTCGGCTATCCACCCGCATGGGGCGAGAACACCGCTAGCTTCCGAGACGGCGATAAGACGGAGCTCCGCCCAGGTATGACTTTCCACTTCATGACCGGCCTTTGGTACGGAGATTGGGGCATTGAAATTACTGAAAGTATCCTGATCACTGAAGGCCAGGTTGAATTCCTCTCAAATGTTCCACGCAAGTTATTCGTAATTGACTGAGACTGTCGATGAGAAGCGTGGACGATAAACTTGCCCCAAGTCGCAGGCGAACCACAATCTTCCGATGAGCGCGACTTGAGAGGTGGCATTCCGGCATCACCCAACATGCTAAACATCAAATGTAAAAGGATGACGACCGATGACTGATTTTCCTCGTGCCCCAGGAAAACGCTGGCCGTCCTGGATTAGGCCTCGATTGGCGTTCCACGGGGCACCCGTGGGCATTTTGATGCTTGATCGCATGCCGGGACC
>NZ_JACDTY010000038.1 GCF_013520985.1 Mesorhizobium neociceri
AAGCGAACCGTCGAGGACACTTGGCGCCACATCGGCCACCTCGTCGAAACAATCGAACCCGGCGAATGCAAGAACTACTTCGCAAACGCCGGATACGCTTCCATCAAAACGTGAAAGACTCTAGATCAAGGGACGGGGAACGGTTGTGCTGCCTTGTTTGGCATCAACGCGACGCGGTGGAATTCCAGTCAAGCCGCATGTTTGCACTCAGCATAGCGCCGTGCTCAAGCGAGGTCAGCCCTTCGCCGTGATGCGCATCGACGGCGTGCGACACCGGCTCGAAGCAGAAGAAATCGGCATCCTGCGACGGCGAATAGAGGATGAAGACGTCGAGCGACGGCGAGGCCGTCAGCGAGATGGTGATGTTGTCCTCGGGCCGGGTGATCCTGGCGCGGCGGTCCCAGCCGTCGAAGGCGTTGTTCACCCAGCTGCGCGGCAGCAGGGAGCTGCTCGAGAAATTCCACGCGGGGTAATCGGCCACAGGCGCCACGCCGATCGGCAAATGACGCTTATCCTCCAGCCAGACCCGCGCCGCCTTTGCCTCAAGCGTCGTTGCGGCGCTGCGCGGAAACCACGGATGAAAGCCGAGGCCGTAAGGCAGGCGAATGCCGGCACGATTCTCCACGGTGAGCGTGGCATCCAGCGCCCCGTCATGCAGCGCGTAGGCGACCCGCGCGGTGTATCGGTAGGGACCGATCCCGCCGGCGTCGAGGATCAATTCCGCTTCGGTGGCGCTATAGCTGGCAATCCGCCACTGCCTCTGGAAGCCGTCGCCATGGATCGGAAAGGCCTCTCCCGGCACGTTCGGCGCGACGGCGTGGAAGCGGCCGTCGAACTCGAAGCCGCCGCCTGAAATGCGGTTCGACCAGGGAACCAGAACCTGGCAGCCGGAGGCGCCGGTGCCATCGCCCGCCCGCAGCAGCGGCACCGGCGCACCGCTGACCAATGCGTCGAAGCGCGCGATCGCCGCACCCTTCTGTGGGGCCAGGACGAGACGGGCGCGGCCGTCGCGCAGCTCCAGCAGGCCGGCCATCCCTCACCAGCCGCCGTCGATGGCAATGTTCTGCCCGCTGATCATGTCCGAGGCGGGCGATGCGAGGAACAGTACGAGATCGGCAATGTGATGCGGCTCGATGCGCTTCTTGAGACCCTGGTTCTCCAGGATCCAGGCGTTGTATTGCGCCAGCCGGTCGCCGAACACACGCGCCTCGGCCTCCGAAACAACCGCGCCCGGGGATACGGCATTGACCCTGACGCCGTGCGGCCCAAGTTCCCGCGCCAGTGATTTGGTCAGGCCGAGCATTGCGCCCTTCGACGCGACATAGGGCACGTAGCCGTCCCAGCGGCCGTTGAGCGTGATGGAGCAGAAGTTGACGATCTTGCCATAGGCCTTCGCCTTCATCCCCGGTGCGCAGGCCCGGGCCAAGGCGAAGGCGGCCGAGGAATTGACGCGGATCTGATCCTCATACTCGGTCAGCGAAAATTCCTCGAATGGCCGGTTGATGATCAGGGCAGCGTTGTTGATCAGGACGTCGATCCCGCCTTCCCTCGCCGCCAGCGCCGCCACCGTAGCCTCCGCCTCCGCAAGCCGATTGAGGTCGCAGCCGATAAAGGCGACGTTGCCGCCTGCCTGCGCGGCCAGTTCCGAGGCAATCCCTGGCCCGTCCTCGCTGTCGGGGCGGTCGAGCACCAGCACGCGCGCGCCGGCCCGCGCCAGCGTCACCGCCTGGGCCCGGCCGAGCGAGCCAAGGCCGCCAGTCAGGAGCACGACGCGATTGGCAAGGACCTTCATTACCGCCGCCTCTCAGAGAACGCTGTGGACTTCATCGATCGACGTCTCTGTGACCCGCTTGTCCAGCACGATTTCGCCGCGCGCCATCGCCACGACGCGGTCGCAACATTCAAAGACATGGTGCATGTTGTGGCTGATAAAGACGCCGGTGATGCCCTGTTCTTTGAGGCCGCGCACGAAGCCGATCACCTTCCTCGTCTCCTTGACGGAGAGATGGTTGGTCGGCTCGTCGAGGATCATCACCTTCGACTTGAAATGCATGGCCCGCGCAATGGCGACGCCCTGCCGCTGGCCACCCGAAAGCTCACCGACAAGGGCATCCGGTGAGCGCAGGTGCAGGTCGACATTGGCAATCGCGCGGATGCTCTCGCTGGCCATCTTCTTCTGGTCGAGCAAGCCGACGCCGAGGACCGAAAACCGGGTCGGCTCGCGGCCGATGAACAGGTTCCGGGCGATCGACATGGTCGGCACCATGGAATTGTACTGGTAGATCGTCTCGATGCCGAGATCCATCGCGTCGCGCGGCTTGGCGATGCGGACTGTCCTGCCCTCGACCTTGATCTCGCCCTGGTCCGCCGTGTGGACGCCGGAGAGGATGTTGATGAGGGTTGATTTGCCGGCGCCATTGTCGCCGACCAGCCCAAGCGCCTCGCCGCGGGTGAAGTCGAGCGTTACCCCCTTCAGCGCATGGACGCCGGAATACCATTTGTGAAGGTTGTGCACGGAGATGATCGCGTCGGCCATCGCTCAGCCCTCCATCTTGATGGCCTTGGCGCGCTTGCGCATCCAGGCATTGGCGACGACGGCGAATATGGTCAGGAAGCCGATGGCGAACTTGAACCAATTGGCGTCGACATGGCTGAGCACGAGGCCGTTGTCGATGACGCGGATAAGTGTCGTACCGATGATGCCGCCCATGACTGTGCCGATACCGCCGGCGAGCGAAGCGCCGCCGATGACGGCGGAGGCCACCGCCTGCAGTTCCATACCCTCGCCGATCGAAGGCAAGGGCGAGCCCAACCGCAGCACCTGCAGCATGCCGGCGAAGCCGGAGAGCATCGAACAGAGCATGAAGCAGATGATCTTGACCCTGGCGGTCGGGATGCCCATCGCGGCGGCGGCCGGCGGGAAGCCGCCGGTGGCCTTGATCCAGTTGCCGAAATTGGTGCGCGAAAGCATCAGCGAGGTCAGCAGCGCAATGCCGGCAAACCACAGGAAGGACATGCGGAACATGTTGCCGGGGCCAACGAAGGAGGTGAACAGCCAGTTCGGCAGGTCGGCCGGGAGCAAAGGCGGGAAGCCGCCGGAGACGACGACGGTGAGCGAGCGCGCCATGAACAGCATGCCGAGCGTGGTGATGAAGCTCGGTATGGCGAAACGAATGGTGATGTAGCCGTTGATGAAGCCGATGGCCGCTGAGACAAGCAGTCCGGCGAGCAGCGCCAGCGGGAACGGGGCGCCATGCACCATCAGCACCGCCATCGTCATCGGCATCAGCGCGAACACCGATCCGACGGAGAGGTCGAACTCGCCGCTGATCATCAGGATGGTGACGCCGATGGCAACGAGGCCGGCCTCCGGCAGGATGCCGAGAATGCCGCGCAGATTGTCCTGGTTGAGGAACACGCCATGCGAGCGGATCTGGAACACGACGATCAGCAGCAAGAGCAGGATCAGACCGGCCAGCTCCGGCTTTTCGAGATAGGTCTTGAACAGACGCTTCACGTCAGGCTCCAGGAATTCGAACTTCTGTTGATGCATCGGCGGCGCGCGGCGCCGCCGATGCAAAGCCGCTCATTCGCACTGCGCTGTCAGCGCATCCCTTGGGCGGAGAGCGCCATGATCGCATCAGCCTCGTTCGGCCGCACGATGCCCTGACCGGTGTCGATGTCGGACGGCGCCAGGCCGATCTTCTTGTTGAGATAAGCCTCCATCACAGGCATGAAGCCCTGCATGTAGGGCTGCTGGTCGACCAGCGCCTGCACGTAGCCCTTCTGCATCTGTTGCAGCACCTCGGGCACCAGGTCGAAGCCACCGAGCAGGACCTTGCCTGGCGCTACGCCGCGATCCTGCAGCACACGGGCGACGCCGGCGCACCAGAACCCGGTGTCGAAATAGGCGGTGGTGTCGGCATGGGCGTTGAGATAGGCGCCGACGCGGTCGGAGGTGACGGCTAGGTCGGTGCCGCTGTCGATGCGCTCCCACGATACGTCGCGGTCGGTATGGGCGGCCTTGTATTCCTCGAGGAACTGCATCACGCCGGCGCCGCGGCTCTCGGACCAGTTCTGGCCGGGCGCCGAGATGCCGACCAGCACCTTGATCGGGCCATCCTTCGGGAAGCTTTCGGAAATGGCCTTGGCGAGCGAATAGCCCGCCGGCTTGAAGCCCTGTCCGACGAAGGCCTGGCGCGCATTGCCCTTGGCGCCTTCGGTGTCGTCGACATTGACGGCGATCACCAGCACGCCGGCATCGCGCGCTTCCTTGATGACGTCATCGAACGCGTGGTCGTCGACGATCGAGGTCAACAGCGCGTCGGGCTTGGCGGCAAGGGCTGCGCGCATGTTGGCGACCTGCTGTTCGATCGAACCCTCGGTCTGGGTGAAGACCATGTTGCAGCTGGCCTCGACCTTGGCGCAGCCGTCGTCGAAGCCCTTCTTCACCGCCTGCCAGAAGGTGTTCGATGCCGACGAATGGTGCGTGAAGACGATGTTCAGCCCGTCGGCACGCGCGGCGGTCTGGGCACCGAAAAGAGCGATGCCAAGCAGAAGTGTTGCAGTCAGTTTTTTCATTTCAATTCCTCCCTTTGGATTTTCTAGATGTCGGTCTTGTCGGAGACCCGGCGCTGGACGGTGTAGGCCTTGCCAAGGTCGGGGTTGAGCGCCAACCCCAGCCCCGGTCCCGGCGGCACGGTGATCATGCCGTTCTTCACTTCAGGCAGCGCCGTCACCAGGTCCCGGTACCAGGTGCGGTAGAACGCACGCACGCTTTCCTGGACCAGCGCGTTGGGCGCATTGAGCGACAGATGCGTCGAAGCGGCGAGCACGACCGGACCGGTGCAGTCATGCGGCGCGACCGGCAGCCGCCAGGCCTCCGCCATCGCGGCGATCTTGCGCGCCTCCGACAGGCCGCCGCACCAGGAGATGTCGAGCATGACGATGCCGGCAGCCCCGGTTTCGAGCAGGTCGCGGAACGCCCAGCGGCTGCCCAGCGTCTCGGAGGCCGAGATCGGCGCCGGGCTGACCGCCTCGTAGCGTTTCAAGTCGCCGAGGCTGTCCATGCGGATCGGGTCCTCGTGCCAGTAGGTGGCGTAAGGTTTCAGCGCGCCGGCGATCTTCATGGCCGGCAGGAGCTGCCACATCGAATGAAACTCGACCATGATGTCGATCTTGTCGCCGACGGCGCGGCGGATCTTCTCGAATGGCTCCAGCGCCGATTTCAGATCGGCCGCCGAAATGTCGTTGCCACGCGTCTTTTCAGCGGCGTGATCGAACGGCCAGATCTTCATGGCGGTGATGCCGTCCTCGAGCAGCTCCTCGGCCAGTTCGCCGGCGCGGTTGAGGAAGCCGTTGAGATCGTCATAGTCGCGCCCAGCGCCGATGCCGTAATTGGCCGTCGTCTGGCCCTTGGCGTCCTTGATGTATTCGGTGCCGGCGCAAGTGTTGTAGGTGCGGATCGAGCGACGGCTGAAGCCGCCCAGAAGCTGCGCGATCGGCTGGCCGGTGACCTTGCCGAAAATGTCCCATAGCGCGATGTCGAAGGCTGAATTGCCGCGCACCTCGGCGCCGCTGGAGCGGAAGCCGAGATAGCCGACCAGGTCGGCGGACAAAAGGTCGATCTCGAGCGGATCGCGGCCGATCACGCGTGGCGCGACATATTCGTGCAGATACGCCTCGACGGTGCGCGACAGGAAGAAGGTCTCGCCGAGCCCGGTTATGCCTTCGTCGGTATGGACCTCGACCCAAAGAAGGTTAGGCCTCTCCTCGATGCGAATGGTCTCGATCGCGGTGATCTTCATGTCAGGCAATTCCCGCATCGAGGAGCGCCTTGACGCTCTTGTCGAAATGTTGCGCCATATGCTCGACGGCGAGCCGCGGATCGCCCTTGAGGATCGCCTCGGCTATATCCTCGTGCCCCTTGATCATCTTGAGCTGGTCTTCGCTGGAGGAGCGTGTGCGCCAGCCGATCACCCAGGTGCGGCGCGTGACCCCGCTGAAGGCGGTGACGATCAGCGAGAAGACGGGGTTGTGCGAGGCCGCCGCGATCGCCTCGTGAAAGGCGATGTCGTGCTCCATGACGATCTCGGGGTTCTGGAAATTTTCACGCATCAGCCGGGCGGATTGCGCGATCGCGGCGGCTTCCGCCTCGGTGCGGCGGAGCGCCGCGAGCGCCACCGTGCGCATCTCGATCGTGCGCCTGACATCATAGACCTGATGAACGCTGATCTGCTGCGTGGTTATGCCGTGCTCGATCACCATCGACATGGCGCCGGTGTCGAGCTTGGCGACGGTGGCGCGGCGCCCGGCGCTCATGTCGATCAGGCGCATTGCCGAAAGCGACCGGAACGCTTCGCGCACGACGGTTCGCGAGACATTGAGCTGGCGCGTCATGGCCGCTTCGCTTGGCAGCGGATCGCCCGCTGCAAGGCCCTCGGAGCGGATGTGCTGGGTGATCGCCTGAATCGCCGTGCTCACAAGGCCGGGATTTGGCTCAGCCGCTGTCTCCGTCGGATCCTGCATCTCACTCCCTCAAAACCTGTATGACAGGTTGCTATACAATTGTTGTTAATTTATCCAAGCGATATGTGTCAAGAGTGTTTCTAACCTGGAGAACCGCATGAACGAGACGAACGCTAGCCTGGCTTTCGATGCGCGCGACGTGGTGGGCGAGAGCCTGATCTGGGACGATCGCCGCAACCGGCTGGTCTGGATCGACATTATCGGCCGCAGGATCCACAGGCTGGATCCGCTGACCTCAGCTCACGAGTCCTGGGAGACGCCCGATCTGGTCACCTCGATCGGACTGTGCGCCGATGGCAGCGCCATTGTCGGCCTCAGGAACGAGATTGCCTTGTGGGATTTCGGCGGGAAGTTCCGAACGATCGCGACGATCGAACCGGACCGGTCCGACATACGGCTGAATGAAGGCGTCGTCGCGCCCGATGGGTCGTTCTGGGTCGGAACGATGGCCAACAATATCGGAGCGGATGACGTGCCCGTCGCCATCACGCAGGAGGCCGGGCAGCTTTTTCGGGTTGCTCCCGACGGCGGCGTGACGCGCCTGTCCGACGACCGCTTTGGCATCACCAACACCATGGTGTGGACGCAGGGCGGCCGCTTCGTGACCGCAGACACGATGAAAAACGCAATCTACAGCTATGCCTGGGACGGCGGCTCAGGGCTCGCCGATCGCCGGCTGCTTTTCGGCGGGTTCGAGCGAGGCCTGCCCGACGGCTCCTGCATGGATGCCGAAGGCTACATCTGGAACTGCCGGGTCGGGGGCGGCAGCTGCGTTGCCCGCATCGATCCGGGCGGCCAGCTGGATCGGATCGTCGAACTGCCCTGCTCCTGGCCAACGAGCTGCGCCTTTGGCGGCGCCGATCTCGATACTCTGTTCGTCACCTCGGCGCGCTTCACCATGACCGCGGAGCACCTTGACTCGCACCCGCACGAGGGCGGCCTCTTTGCGCTCCAGCCGGGGGAACGAGGCCAATCGAGCAACCGCTTCGGCTAGGCTGTCCGCGATGCGGCAGTCTGCCGGGCTGATGCCTTTTACCGCCCCCGGGACAGGCTGCCCAGAATGCCGCGCACGATCGCGCGGCCGACCGACGAGCCAACGGAACGCACCACCGACTTGATCGCGGCCTCGGCGACGGTCTGGCGATTGGACGGGCGCGGCGCCGGGGCGCGGCGACCGCCTGATTGCGGCGGCGGCGGACCGTCATTGCCGAAGCCCGGAATGGTCCAGCGCGAGCGGCCGCTATCGGCCTGCTGCGCCTCCGCGTCCTGCACCTCCTTGGCCTTTTTCTGCAGCATTTCGAAAGCCGATTCGCGGTCGATGGTCTGGTCGTACTGGCCGGCGACCGGGCTCTGGTCGATCAGCTTGCGGCGCTGGTCCGCCGTGATCGTGCCAAGCGTGGACGACGGCGGCCGGATCAGCGTTCGTTGCACCATCGACGGCACGCCCTTGGCTTCCAGTGTCGAGACCAGCGCTTCGCCGGTGCCGAGTTGGGTGATGGCGGTCATGCAGTCGAAATCGGGATTGGGCCGGAACGTTTCGGCAGCCGTCCTCACCGCCTGCTGTTCGCGCGGCGTGTAGGCGCGCAGCGCGTGCTGCACGCGATTCCCGAGCTGGGCGAGAACCTTCTCGGGGATATCCAAAGGGTTCTGCGTGACGAAATAGACGCCGACGCCCTTGGAGCGGATCAAGCGAACCACCTGCTCGACGCGGTCGATCAGCACCTTCGGCGCTTCGTCGAAAAGCAGATGCGCCTCGTCGAAGAAGAACACCAGCTTCGGCCTGTCGGGATCGCCGACCTCGGGCAATTCCTCAAACAGCTCCGACATCAGCCAGAGCAGGAAGGTGGCGTAGAGCCTGGGGTTCATCATCAGTCTGTCGGCAGCGAGCACGCTGATAGCGCCGCGGCCGTCACGGGTGGTGCGCATGATATCGGCGATGCGCAGCGCCGGCTCGCCGAAGAAATGCGCCGCGCCCTGCTGTTCCAGCACCAGCAGCGTGCGCTGGATGGCGCCGACGGATGGCTTGGTGACATTGCCATAGCGCGAGCTGATTTCCTCGGCGCGCTCGGCAATGCTGGCCAGCAGCGCCTGCAGATCCTTCATGTCGAGCAGCAGCAGGCCGTCCTCGTCGGCGATGCGGAAGGCGATATTCATGATGCCTTCCTGCGCCTCGGAGAGGTTCATCAGCCGCGACAGGAGCAGCGGCCCCATTTCCGAGACGGTGGCGCGGATCGGGTGGCCCTGCTCGCCGAACAGATCCCAGAAGATGACCGGGAATTCCTGGAAGTCATAAGGGTCGAGCCTGACCTGCTCGGCTCGCTTGACCAGGAAATCCTGCGCCTTGCCCATCATGGCGATGCCGGACAGGTCGCCCTTGATGTCGGCGCAGAACACCGGCACGCCGGCATTGGAGAAGCCTTCGGCCAGGATCTGCAGGCTGACCGTCTTGCCGGTGCCGGTGGCGCCGGTGATCAGGCCATGGCGGTTGCCATATTGCAGCAGCAGCTGTTCGGCGCGCTGATAGCTGTCGTCGGGCTTGCGGCTGGCGCCGAGGAAAATGCTGGTCTCGTCAGCCATAGGTCGGGTCTCCGCAAACTGATGTGTTAAAGCCAATGGCCTTGCCGCCGGTATAGTCAGGCCATTGCACAGCGACAATGCCATTCATTCAGATTGGCCATTCATTCAGATTGGCCATTCATCCAGGTTGGGCCAATTGTCCAAATTGGACCAATCCTCGAAATCGGTTTTTGGAGCTTGCGGATTTTGCCGCTGTTTGGCAATCGTTCATGGTTCGTCCACGCAGGCTGACATATGTCAGCCGGATCGAATTGGGTCCCTGCAGGCGCATTGCATTGCGATATCGGACTGGGAACCGTAGACTGGAGTGCTGAGGCTGGTGCGGCCGCATAAGAACGAGGAAAATGGATGGGCGCCGGAGCCTTGAAGGAAGTCGAACCCACAAACGTCGAGCGCCAGCGATGGCTGGCCTTGACCGAAAAGGCGCTCGCCGGCGCGTCCTTCGAGGAAAAACTGGTCTCGCACACCGACGATCAGATTCGCATAGAGCCGCTCTACGATCGCGCCGCCGGGGCCGAACCGCTGGTCCGTGCCAATCCCAAATTGCCCTGGATCGTCAGCCAGCGCATCGACGATCCCGATATCGGCCGTGCCAAGGCCCAGGCTCTCGACGACGTCGCGCAGGGCGCAACCGGTCTGTCGCTGGTGTTCGAGGGCGCGCCGAACGCGTTCGGCTATGGCCTGCCGAGGACGGCGCAGGCGCTGGAGACAGTGCTGGACGGCGTGCCGCTCAATCGCACGCAGATCCGCATCGACGCCCATCCGTGGAGCCGCGCCGTGGCCGACTGGCTCGTGGCGTTCCTGAGCAAGCGCCGCTCCGATCCGGCAAAGCTCAACCTCTCCTTCGGCATCGACCCGGCGGCGATCTTTGCCGGAACCGGCCGACTCCGCATGTCGATCGAGGCCTTGCAGGCATCGATGCCGCAATCGCTGGCGCATTTCTTCTCGCTGGGCGTGCCAGGCGTGCTCTTGGAGGCAGACGGACGGGTGTTCCACAATGCCGGCGCCACCGAGGCGCAGGAACTTGGCACCATGCTCGCCTCGGCGGTGTCCTATCTCCGGATGTTCGAGGATGCGCGCCAGCCGCTTGTCTATGCCGCTCCGCATATCGGCTTCGCGCTGAGCGTCGACCAGGATCAGTTCCTGTCCATGGCAAAGGTACGGGCGCTGCGCAGGCTGTGGGCGCGGATACAGGAAACCTGTTCCATCCCCGCATCGACGGCCAACATCCATGCCGAGACGTCGTTCCGCATGATGACGGCGGCAGACCCCGAAACCAACATCCTGCGCACCACCATCGCCAGCTTTGCCGCGGCCGCCGGCGGCGCGGATTCGATCTCCATTCTGCCACACACCATCGCGCATGGGCTGCCGGCCGGCTTTGCCCGCCGCGTCGCCCGCAACGCGCAGTTGGTCATGGCCAATGAGAGCCATATCGACCATGTCGCCGACCCGGCCTTCGGCTCCGGCGCGGTCGAGGCGCTGACCCTGAGCCTCTGCGAAGCGGCGTGGCAGGAATTCCAGAGGATCGAAGCGGAAGGCGGCGTTCTGGCAAGCCTGCAGCAAGGCCATATCCAGTCGCGCGTCAAGGCAGCATCCCAGCGCCGTGCCGAGGCCTATCGGAGCGGCGAACGGGCAATCATCGGCACCACGCTCTACCCGCTGAAAGGCGAAGCTCCGGTCGAGACGCTGGCGGCCGAGCGGCGGCCTCCTTTCACCGAGGGCGTGGCGGTTTGCGAGGCCCTGTTTCCGGTCCGCATCGACCAGTCAATCGGAGCCGCACCGTGATCCCGGATTTCTCAGAGATCGGCTGGTCGGCGCCAAGGCGCGCGCCCGTCGAGGTCAAGGGCCAGCGGCTGACGCCGGAAGGCATTAGCGTCAAACATCTCTACAGCCAGGGCGACCTCAAGGGCCTCACCCATCTCGAGACCTATCCGGGCATGCCGCCTTTCGTGCGCGGCCCCTACCCGACCATGTATGTCCAACAGCCGTGGACGATCCGGCAATATGCCGGCTTCTCGACGGCGGAAGAATCCAACGCCTTCTACCGGCGCAACCTGGCCGCCGGCCAAAAGGGCCTGTCGGTCGCTTTCGATCTGCCCACCCATCGCGGCTATGACAGCGACCATCCGCGCGTTTCCGGCGATGTCGGCATGGCGGGCGTGGCCATCGATTCCATCCTCGACATGCGCCAGCTCTTCGACGGCATTCCGCTCGGCGAGATGACGGTTTCGATGACCATGAACGGCGCCGTGTTGCCGATCATGGCGCTCTATATCGTGGCGGCCGAAGAACAGGGCGTTGCGCAGAAGGATCTCGCCGGCACCATTCAGAACGACATTCTGAAGGAGTTCATGGTCCGCAACACCTACATCTATCCGCCGAAGCCCTCGATGCGGATCGTGTCGGACATCTTCTCCTACACCTCCCAGCACATGCCGAAGTTCAACTCGATCTCGATCTCCGGCTATCACATGCAGGAGGCCGGTGCGACGGCGGACCTGGAGCTTGCCTACACCATTGCCGACGGCATCGAATATGCCCGCGCCGGCGTCGCCGCCGGGCTCGACATCGACCGTTTCGCCCCGCGGCTGTCCTTCTTCTGGGCGATCGGCATGAACTTCTTCATGGAGGTCGCCAAGCTCCGCGCCGCGCGGCTTTTGTGGGCGAGCCTGATGCAGAAGAATTTCGCGCCGAAGGACGAGCGCTCGCTGTCGCTGCGCACCCATAGCCAAACCTCCGGCTGGTCGCTGACGGCGCAGGACCCCTACAACAACATCACCCGCACCATGATCGAGGCGATGGCGGCAACGCAGGGGCATACGCAGTCGCTGCACACCAATTCCTTCGACGAGGCGATGGCGCTGCCGACCGACCATTCCGCCCGCATCGCTCGAAACACGCAGCTGATCCTGCAAAAGGAATCCGGCACCACCCGCATCATCGATCCATGGGGCGGCTCGGCCTATGTCGAACGGCTGACGCATGATCTGGCGGCGCGCGCGCTCGCCCATATCGAAGAGGTCGAAGCCCTCGGCGGCATGGCTGCGGCGACCGAACAGGGCATCCCGAAACTGCGCATCGAGGAGGCGGCGGCGCGCACGCAGGCACGCATCGATTCCGGCGAACAGATGCTGGTCGGCGTCAACGCGCATCGCCCGGAGAACGACATCGAGGTCGACGTCTTGAAGATCGACAATGCCGAGGTCAGGGCCCGGCAATTGTCGAAGCTGCAGAACCTTAAGGGCACGCGCAATGTCGGCGCCGTCGAGAGCGCGCTCGATGCGTTGACCCGCGCTGCGCAGGGTAACGAAAACCTGCTGGAATTCGCCATCCGCGCCGCGCGCGCCAATGCCACGGTCGGCGAGATCTCGCTGGCGCTGGAAAAGGTCTTTGGCCGTCACGTCGCCTCGGTGCAGACGATCTCCGGCGTCTATCGCAATGCGCTTGGCGACAATCTGACGGTCGACCGGCTGCTGGAGAAGCTCGAAGCCTTCGAAAAAAAGTCCGGCGGCAAGCCGCGCATCCTGGTCGCCAAGATGGGACAGGACGGCCACGACCGCGGCCAGAAGGTCATCGCCACGGCCTTCGCCGATCTCGGTTTCGACGTTACCGTCGGCGCAATGTTCCAGACGCCGGATGAAATCGCCAAACTGGCGGTGGCGCAGGATGTCCATATCATCGGCGCCTCGTCGCTGGCGGCGGGACATCTTACCCTGATCCCCGAACTGCGCGATACGCTGAAGAAACTCGGCCACGCCGACATACTGATCGTCGCCGGCGGCGTCATCCCGCCGCAGGATTACGACGCGGTGCTGCAAGCCGGGGCGGCGGAAATCTTCCCGCCGGGCACGGTTATTCCAGAAGCGGCGGATCGGCTATTGGATCGGCTGCTGGCTGGGTAGCTTGTTATAATTCCTGTTGTAACATCCGGCGCGTTGCGTTATAATCGATGTTGAAACAGGACATTTCAACATGAACACCACCATTCGCAAGATCGGCAATTCCGACGGCTTGATCCTTCCCAAGGAGCTTCTTGAGCAGTTGAATCTGAAGACGGGCGATAAGGTGGCTGTCGTTCGGGAGGGCGAGGAGCTCCGACTGCGCCGCCTTGAGGACTCTGCCGAGGAATTCGAGCGCAAGATGAAGATCGCACGCGAACGGATGAAGAAATACGAGGTTGCCTACCGCGCGCTGGCGAAATGATCGAACATCATTCGCCGGAATTCGTGGAGGCGATGCACGCCGAACAATTACGCCTCCACGGCGGTGCGCCGGGTATCCGCGATGAAGGCATGCTGGAATCGGCGCTCGCCAGACCCCAGCAGAAAGAGGCCTATGGCGAGCCCGATCTTTGCGAACTGGCAGCCGCCTATCTTTTCGGTATCGCCAAGAACCATCCGTTTGTTGATGGCAACAAGCGCACCGCTTTCGCTGCAGCGGACTTGTTTCTCTACTTTAACGGGCTCAGCCTTGAAGCCGAGCAGGCGGACATCATCCAGTTGGTTATGATGGTGGCTGCCAGCGAAATCGATGAAGCGGGTGCAGCGGCATTCTTTCGCGACCACATCGTCAAGCTTAAAGATTAGCTGTCCGACAGCTTGACGATTTCCCATTCCTTGCCGTTGACGCTTGCGACGTCGCCAACGTTCTTGCCGAATAGCGCAACAGCCATCGGCGAGACGTGGGAAATGCTACCCTTTGACGGATCGGCCTCGTCCTCGCCGACGATCTTCCAGTGCACCTTCTTGCCGTCATCACTTTCCAGCGTGACACCCATGCCGAAGCGCACCTGGTCGCTGCCCGGCTCAGGAACGGAGAGCTCGGCACTTTCACGCCGCGCCGTCCAGTAACGCAGGTCGCGCGACACGACAGCGATGCGCTCGCGATCGGCTTTTCTCTCGGCTTTCGCCAGTATGTCGCGCAGATCGGTCAGATTGTCCTCGATCTGCGCCAGCCCGCGCTCCGTCACAAGATTGCGGTGCGGGCTGATCGGCCGCTCGCCGATGCCGGCAATGGCGTTTTCGCTGTCTTCCTCGCGGGTAAAAGCTCTGCTCATTGGATAAACTTAGGCCCGCTTCGGCGACTGTACAAGCCACTTGCCGAGCCCGGTCATTGGCCGGACTATGGCCGGGCGAAGACCGCTGCGGCTGGCACGATTCCTGCGGTTGGCCTAGGGATCGCAAGGGATGTGCCAATGGTGAACAGACGAATGCTTCTGAAGGGGACGGCCGGCTTCGCCGTGCTCGGCCTTTCGCTGGGCAAGGCCTCGGCGAAGACGGCTACGCGCGGCTCGATCGACGCCACGGAACTTGGCCTGCAGCCGAACGCGCCGGACGACCAGAGCAAGGCCTTCGCCCGCATGCTTGCCGACGCCAGCGAGCACAACGCGCCGGTGTTCCTGCCGCCCGGAAATTATGTCGTCTCCAACCTGACCTTGCCCGCCCGTGTCAGGCTTTCCGGCGTGCCCGGAGCCTCGCGCATTCTTTATGGCGGCAACGGTCATTTGCTGACGGCCGAACAGGCCGAGCATATCGAACTCACCGGGCTGGTGTTCGACGGCGCCAACAACTGGCTGACCGATGACGCGCAAGGCCTGCTCGACCTGCGCCGCGTCGCTCATCTCGTCATCGACAATTGCCAGATTACAGGCAGCGGCAAGCACGGACTGGCGCTGGAGCACGCAGCCGGCCGCGTCGAGCGCTCGGAGATTTCGGGGGCTGCGGACGCCGGCATCTACTCGGTCGAAGCCGCCGGTCTGGCGATATCCAACAATACCGTGTCCGACTGCGGCAATGGCGGCATTCTGGTGCACCGCTGGCAGCAGGCCGAGGACGGCACCATCGTCAGCGGCAACCGCGTGCAGCGGATCGGTGCGCGCAGCGGCGGCACCGGCCAGAATGGCAATGGCATCAACGCCTTTCGCGCCGGCAATGTCTCCGTCACGGGTAACATCGTCTCGGACTGCGCCTTCTCGGCGATCCGCGCCAACAGCTCCAGCAATCTGACGATGACCGGCAACACCTGTTCGCGCTCGGGCGAAACCGCGCTCTATTCCGAATTCTCCTTCGAGGGCGCAATCATCGGCAACAACATCGTCGATGGTGCGGCCAACGGCATCTCGATCGTCAATTTCAACGAGGGCGGCCGCATGGGCGTGTGCTCGAACAACATCGTGCGCAATCTGTCGACCACAGGCCCCTACCCCGCCGATGCGCCGGGCTTCGGCGTCGGCATCAGCGTCGAGGCCGACACCACCGTCTCCGGCAATGTCATCGAGAACGCGCTGCTCTACGGCATGCAGATCGGCTGGGGCGCCTACATGCGCAATGTGGTGGCGACCGGAAACATCATCCGCAAGGCCGGAACCGGCATCGCCGTCACCGTGGTCGAGGGCGCCGGAAACGCCATCATTTCCGACAATGTCATCGATGGGGCCAAGAACGGCGCCATCATCGGCCAGCGCTGGGCCGAACCGGCGACCGGCGACCTCGCGCGGTCAAGCGACACCGGCTATGCGCATCTGACGGTCGAGCGAAACCGCGTCAGCTGAGCGCCGCTGTCGGCCGCAGCGAGCCAACCTTGGCGCCGATGCGGCTTTCGATCGGCGGATTGGCCTGTTCCAGAAGATTTGCCGCCAGCGCCTCGTCGGTGTTGAGGAGCTTGGCGAGCACAGCAGCAATCATCACCTCGGCGGCGCGGCCAGCGCCATCATCACATTTCAGCGCAATGCCAAGGCCAAGTTCCGGAACGGCGGCGCAATAGACGCCCTCGGCGCCGGTCTTGACGAAGATGCGGCCGGGCGCGGCTTGCATCAGCGCAACGTCGGCCTTGCCGGTGCCGGCGACCAGAAAGGGCTCGGCCATGCAGGCAGACAGCAGACGTTTGGCTGCCTTTGCACGTTGCGGCGCAAAACCCCTGCCCGTCGCCATGCGGGCAAAGCCCAGCGCAAAGCTCTTCAGCGGCACGGCATAGGTCGGGATCGAGCAGCCATCCGTCGCCCGGTCATCGGCATCGTGGGTGGCGCCGGTCACCGCCTGCATGGCGTCGCGCACCATCTCCTGAAAGGCGTGGCCTGCCTGGACGTAGCCGCGATGAGCAATGCCGGAATGCACACAGGTGCAGAGAAAGCCGGAATGCTTGCCGGAACAGTTGTTGTGGAGCGCGTTCGGCGAGCCGCCGGCGCGCGCCAGCGCAATCTCCGCACCATGGCTGGACGGCCAGTGCGCGCCGCATTCCAGCGCTGATTTGTCGAGGCCAGCCTTGGCCAGCATCGCTTGCGCTAGCTCAACATGGGCGGGTTCGCCCGAATGCGAGGCGCAGGCCAGCGCCAGTTCGCGGTCGCCGAAGCCGTACGCATCGGCGGTGCCGCTTTCGACCAGCGGCAGCGCCTGGATCGCCTTGACCGCCGAGCGGGGAAACACTGGCCGCGCCGTATCGCCGATCTCCAGGACAGGCTTGCCGTCGCCATCGAAGATTGCGACAGCGCCGCGATGGGCGCTCTCGACGATCGCGCCGCGCAAGACTTCGACCAGAACCGGATTTGTCATAAGCTGCCCCGAAAAATACGGGCTGCTTCTACCTGATCCGGTCGAGGATTGAAACGTAGTTGGCGACGGCAGCGCCACCCATGTTGAAGATGCCGCCGAGCTTTGCGCCCGGCACCTGGATGCCGCCGGCCTCGCCGGTCAACTGCATGGCTGACAGCACATGCATCGACACGCCGGTAGCGCCGATCGGATGGCCCTTGGCCTTCAACCCGCCGGACGGATTGACCGGCAGCCTGCCGTCCTTGGCTGTCGTGCCGTCGAGCGCCAGCTTGGCGCCCTCGCCCGGCTTGGCCAGCCCCATCGCCTCATATTCGATCAGCTCGGCAATGGTGAAGCAGTCATGCGTCTCGACGAAGGAGAGGTCGTCGAGCGTCACACCTGCCTTTTTCAAGGCCTGGTTCCAAGCCTGCTCGCAGCCTTCGAAAGACAGGATGTCGCGCTTCGACATCGGCAGGAAATCCTGGACATGTTCGTTGGCGCGGAAGGCGACAGCGCGGCGCATCTTCAGCGCCGTCGATGTGTCGGTGAGGACAAGAGCGGCTGCGCCGTCGGAGACCAGCGAACAGTCGGTGCGCTTCAGTGGCCCAGCGACGAAGGGGTTCTTCTCGCTTTCCTGGCGGCAGAACTCGTAGCCGAAATCCTTGCGCATCTGCGCGTACGGATTGTCGACGCCGTTCTTGTGGTTCTTGGCAGCGATCATCGCCAACGCGTCCGACTGGTCGCCATAGCGCTGGAAATAGGCCTGCGCGATCTTGCCGAAGACGCCGGCAAAGCCGGCCGGCGTCTCGCCCTCCTCCGGCAGATAGGAGGCCTTGAGCAGGTTCTTGCCGATCTCGGGACCGGGCGTCGTCGTCATCTGCTCGGCGCCGACGACCAGCACGATGCGGGCGGCATTGGCATCGATGGCGCGGATGCCTTGGCGGACGGCGGCCGAGCCGGTGGCGCAAGCGTTCTCGACCCGGGTCGCCGGCTTGAAGCGCAGCCGGTCGTCAGCCTGCAACACGAGGCTGGCGGTAAAATCCTGCGGGGAAAAGCCGGCATTGAAGTGGCCGAGCACGATCTCGTCGACTTCGTCCGGGCCGATGCCGGCATGGTCGAGCGCGTCGACCGCGACCTTGGTGATAAGGCCTTCCAGCGTCTCGCCTTCCAGCTTGCCGAAGCGCGAATGCGCCCAGCCAACGATGCATGCGGTCATGGCGGTCTCCATCCTTGGCGCCAGCCTAGCATGTGGGCTCATGGCGCAGTTCGCCTTTATTGTTCAAATATAAACAATCGCTACCGCATCGAAAAGGGCCGCACGCCGACAATCGCTTGGTGCAGGCTGCAATCGAGTCGATTTTTTGTTGATTGACGGATCAATAAAAAATAATCATGGAGGCCAAGAGCCGGGAACAACAATGCCGAAAGTCGGAATGGAACCGTTGCGCCGCAGGGCGCTCATCGACGCGACGATCTCGGCGATCGGCGAGCGCGGCTCGCTCGACGTGACCATGTCGGAGATTGCCGGCCGCGCCGGCGTATCCTCGGCGCTTGCCCATCACTATTTCGGCGCCAAGGATGAACTGCTGCTGGCGACGATGCGGCACATACTGGCAGAACTGACCATCGACATGCGGCGCGCTCTGCAATCTGCCGGCTCGCCGCGCGAACGTGTCTCGGCCGTGGTGGCCGTCAACTTCTCCGACATCCAGTTCCAGCCGGAAACCATCGCCGCATGGCTCGCCTTCTATGTCGAGGCGCAAAAATCATCGGCCTTGCGCCGACTGCTCAGGGTCTATGCGCGGCGGCTGCATTCCAACCTGATGAGCGGGCTGACCGGCATCTTGCCGCGTAGCGAAGCCGACCGCGCGGCGGAAGCGACCGCGGCGATGATCGACGGGCTCTACATCAGGCGCGCGCTGAAGGATGGCGTGCCGGATGCGGCGACCGCGATCGCGCTGGTCGAGGACTATCTGGAAATCAAACTCGGCGGGCGGCAGACACAGTGACAGCCTCAGTGACACCCACGCGACCCAACATACTGATCGTCATGGTCGATCAGCTCAACGGCACGCTGTTTCCCGACGGGCCGGCGGACTTCCTACATGCGCCGCATCTGAAGGCGTTGGCCGCGCGCGCGGCACGTTTCCAGAACAATTATACGGCCTCGCCGCTCTGCGCGCCCGGCCGCGCCGCCTTCATGAGCGGGCAATTGCCGTCGCGCACCGCAGTCTATGACAACGCCGCCGAGTTCGCTTCCTCGATCCCGACCTTCGCCCATCATCTGCGCGCCGCCGGCTACTACACCTGCCTGTCGGGCAAGATGCATTTCGTCGGGCCTGACCAGTTGCACGGTTTCGAGGAGCGGTTGACCACCGACATCTATCCCGCCGATTTCGGCTGGACGCCGGATTACCGCAAGCCCGGCGAGCGCATCGACTGGTGGTATCACAATCTGGGCTCGGTGACCGGCGCAGGGACCGCCGAGATCACCAACCAGATGGAGTATGACGACGAAGTCGCCTTCCATGCGGTGCAAAAACTCTACGACCTTGCCCGCACCTCCGACGATGCGGCCAGCCGGCCCTGGTGCGTGACGATCTCCTTCACCCACCCGCACGACCCCTATGTCACACGGCGGCAATATTGGGATCTCTATGAAGACTGTCCGGCGCTTGAGCCGGAAGTGGGTTTCATCTCCTATGCCGATCAGGACCCGCATTCGCAACGGCTTTACCGCGCCAGCGACTACGACAGTTTCAACATTACGCCAGAGCAGATCCGCCGCTCGCGGCGCGGCTACTTCGCCAACATTTCCTATCTCGACGACAAGATCGGCGAGCTGATGTCGGTGCTGGAGCGCACGCGTATGCTGGACGACACCATCATCCTGTTCTGCTCCGACCATGGCGACATGCTTGGCGAGCGCGGCCTTTGGTTCAAAATGAATTTTTTCGAGGGCTCGGCGCGAGTGCCTTTGATGATCGCCGGCAAGGGTATTCCCGCCGGGCTGGTCGACGCGCCGGTTTCCAATCTCGACGTGACGCCGACGCTGTGCGATCTCGCCGGCATCGACATCTCCGCGATCGCGCCGTGGACGGACGGCCAGTCATTGCTGCCATTGCTCGAGGGCACGAAACGCGATGCCCCGGTGCTGATGGAATATGCCGCCGAGGGGTCCAACGCGCCATTGGTGGCGATCCGCGACGGCCGCTACAAATTCATCCATTGCGAGATCGACCCGCCGCTTCTGTTCGATCTCGAAGCCGACCCGCGCGAGCTAACCAATCTTGCCACCGATCCGGCGCATGCCGATCTGGTGGCGGCCTTCACAGGCGCGGTACGAGCGCGCTGGGATATGGCCGCCTTCGACGCCGCCGTGCGCGCCAGCCAGGCGCGACGCTGGGTGGTCTATCCGGCGCTGCGCAACGGCACGCACTACCCCTGGGAATTCCAGCCGCTGCAAAAGGCGTCGGAACGCTACATGCGCAACCACATGAATCTCGACAATCTCGAGGAACAGAAACGCTTTCCGCGAGGCGAATGATGACCATTCTTGTCCCGTCCCTCGATCATCTTAAGCAGGCCTATGCGGTGACGTCGCAGGCGACGCAGATCACGCCTTTGCTGGAATCGGCGGCACTCGCCAAGGAGACCGGTGCTGCCCGCGTCTTCATCAAGCCGGAATCGCTGCAATGGGCGGGATCGTTCAAGGTGCGCGGCGCCTATTGGCGGCTGAAACAGTTGTCGCCGAATGAAGCCAGGAAGGGCGTCGTCGCCTACTCCTCGGGCAATTTCGCGCAAGGGCTGGCGGCCGCCGGCCAGGCGCTCGGCATTCCCGTCACCATCGTCATGCCGATCGACGCGCCGGCAGCCAAGCGCGATGCTACTGCCGGTTATGGCGCGCGTGTCGTGCTGACCGATCATGGCGATCGCGCTCGTGAGGAAGTCGCCGCCGCCAAGGCGCGCGAGATCGCCGAGACCGAAGGGCTGGCCCTGCTGCATCCGTTCGACGATCCGGAGATCGTTGCCGGCCAGGCCGGCGCCGGGCTCGAAGCACTGGAGCAGCTCGGGGCGAAGGACGCCAGCGCCGACCTGTTGTTCTGCTCGGTCGGCGGCGGCGGATTGATCGGCGGCGTGTCGCTCGCCTTCCACTATCTGTCGCCGGCAACCGAGATCATCGGCGTCGAGCCGGAAGGGTTCAACGGCATGGGCTCGTCGCTGGCACATGGCGCCATCGAGACCATGCCGATCGCGCCGAAGTCGATCTGCGACGGGCTGATGTCGCGTCGGCCGGGCGACGCGCCCTTCGCTGCGGTCAAGACCGCCGGCGTGCGCGGCATCACCGTCGACGACGCATCGGTACGGCGGGCAATGAAGATCGCCTTCGAGCGGATGAAGCTGGTGCTGGAGCCGTCGGGCGCCGCGTCGCTGGCGGCGTTGCTCGGCGGCAAGGTGGATGTGGCGGGCAAAACCGTCCTGGTTGTGGCTACCGGCGGCAATGTTTCGCTCGCCGATTTCATGGCGCATATGAACCATGCTTGAAGCAGATTTCGTCATCATCGGCTCCGGCTCGGCCGGCTCGGCCATTGCCTATCGCCTGTCGGAAGACGGCAAGCATTCGGTCATCGTCATCGAGTTTGGCGGCACCGATATCGGGCCGCTGATCCAGATGCCGTCGGCCCTTTCCATCCCCCTCAACATGAGCCTCTACGACTGGGGCTTCGCCAGCGAGCCGGAGCCACATCTCGGCGGCCGCGTGCTGGCGACGCCACGGGGCAAGGTGATCGGCGGCTCGTCCTCGATCAACGGCATGGTCTATGTGCGCGGCCACGCCCGCGACTTCGACCACTGGGCCGAACAGGGGGCGGCCGGCTGGGGCTTTGCCGACGTGCTGCCCTACTTCAAGCGGATGGAAGACAATCACGGCGGCGAGGATGGCTGGCGCGGCCACGGTGGACCGCTGCACGTCCAGCGCGGTCCGCGAAAGAATCCGCTCTACGGCGCGTTCGTCGAGGCCGGCCGTCAGGCGGGTTTTGAGCTGACCGACGACTACAATGGTTCGAAGCAGGAAGGCTTCGGACCGATGGAGCAAACCGTTCGCGGTGGCCGCCGCTGGTCGGCGGCATCAGCCTATCTGAAGCCGGCTCTCAAGCGGCAAAATGTCAGTGTGGTCAAAGGCTTCGCTCGCCGGGTGATCATCGAGAATCAGCGCGCGGTCGGTGTCGAGATCGAAGCTCACAAACAGATTCAAGTCGTTAAGGCGCGACGCGAGGTGATCGTCGCCGCCTCGTCGATCAATTCGCCCAAGATCCTGATGCTGTCCGGCATCGGCCCGGCCGCGCATCTCGCCGAAAACGGCATCGAGGTCGTGGCCGACCGTCCCGGCGTCGGCCGCAATCTGCAGGATCATATGGAGCTCTACATCCAGCAGGAATCGACCCAGCCGATCACGCTGAACTCGGTGCTGAACCCGTTCTCCAAGGCCTTGATCGGGGCGCAGTGGCTGTTCTTCAAGACCGGTCTCGGCGCCACCAACCATTTCGAGGCAGCGGCCTTCGTGCGCTCGCAGGCCGGCGTCGACTACCCCGATATCCAATACCATTTCATCCCGGCGGCGGTGCGCTATGACGGCAAGGCGGCGGCGAAGGCGCATGGCTTCCAGGCGCATGTCGGGCCGATGCGTTCGAAGTCGCGCGGCTCGGTGACGTTGCGCTCGCCCGAGCCCAAAGCGACGCCGGTGATCCGCTTCAACTACATGTCGCATCCAGACGACTGGACCGAGTTCCGCCACTGCATCAGGCTGACCCGCGAGATCTTCGGCCAGAAGGCTTTCGACAGTTTCCGCGGCAAGGAAATCTCGCCGGGTTCGCACGTCCAGTCGGACGAGGATCTCGACGCCTTCATCCGGGATCATGCCGAGAGTGCCTACCACCCGTGCGGCACCTGCAAGATGGGCCGCGCCGATGACATCATGAGCGTGGTCGATCCGGAGTGCCGGGTCATCGGTGTCGACGGCCTGCGTGTCGCGGACTCCTCGATCTTTCCGCGCGTCACCAACGGCAACCTCAACGCGCCGTCGATCATGACGGGCGAGAAGGCATCCGACCACATCCTTGGCCGCACGCCGCTGGCGCCGTCCAACCAGGAACCCTGGATCAATCCGCGCTGGCAGGTCGCAGATCGATAGGGCATTGTCGGGCGGACTGCTTCCGCCAAACTAAAGTGCTACAGCGACCTTTGCGCGTCCAAGAGGACGCGCGGCGCTGTAGGAAGATCATTGGAGAATTCTTATGCGCGCCCAGCCAACGGCATCGCACTATGTCAACGGCCGCTACATCGAGGACGAAGGCGGCGCGCCGCTGCCGGTGATCTATCCAG
The DNA here is from genome assembly GCF_013520985.1 of Mesorhizobium neociceri. Lineage (GTDB taxonomy): Bacteria > Pseudomonadota > Alphaproteobacteria > Rhizobiales > Rhizobiaceae > Mesorhizobium > Mesorhizobium neociceri. The sequence continues at coordinate 23,016 of NZ_JACDTY010000038.1, forward strand.
CGACGGGTGAGATCATCGCCACGCTGCATTCTGCGACGCCGAATGTTCTGGAGCTGGCGATCGAGGCGGCAAGGGCAGCGCAACCTGCCTGGGCGCGGATGAAGCCGGTGGAGCGCGGCCGCATCCTGCGCCGCGCCGCCGACATTCTGCGCGCCCGCAACGCCGATCTCGCCCGCATCGAGACGCTGGACACCGGCAAGGCAATCCAGGAAACGCTGGTGGCGGATGCGCCTTCGGCGGCCGACTGCCTCGAATATTTCGGCGGCGCGGTCGCTGCCTTCAACGGCGAGGCCATTGATCTCGGTGGACCCTTTGCCTATACGCGGCGCGAGGCGCTGGGTGTGTGCGTCGGCATCGGTGCCTGGAACTACCCGATCCAGATCGCCGGCTGGAAATCCGCGCCCGCGCTCGCCATGGGCAACGCCATGGTGTTCAAGCCGTCGGAGAACACGCCACTGTCGGCGCTGGCGCTGGCCGAGATCTACTCGGAGGCCGGCCTGCCCGACGGGCTGTTCAACGTCGTGCAAGGCTATGGCGATGTCGGCGCCGGCCTCGTCGGCCATGATGTCGTTGCAAAAGTCTCGGTCACCGGCTCGGTGCCGACCGGCCGCAAGGTGCTGTCGCTCGCCGGCTCGAAGATGAAGCACGCGACGATGGAGCTCGGCGGCAAGTCGCCGCTGATCGTCTTCGATGACGCCGATCTCGAAAACGCCATTGGCGGCGCCATGCTCGGCAATTTCTACTCGACCGGCCAGATCTGCTCCAACGGCACGCGCGTCTTCGTGCAGAGCGGCATCCACGACCGCTTCGTCGACCGGTTGGTCGAGCGGACGAAAAAGATCCGCATCGGCGATCCGCTCGATCCGGAGACGCAGATGGGCCCGCTGGTCAACAAGGCGCAGCAGGAAAAGGTCGTCTCCTACATCAAGGCCGGCCAGCAGGATGGCGCGACGCTTGCCTGCGGCGGCAATGTGCCATCGCTGCAAGGGTTCGACGGCGGCTTCTTCGTCGAGCCGACGGTGTTCACCGGTGTCACGGACACCATGCGCATTGCGCGTGAGGAGATTTTCGGGCCGGTGATGAGCGTGCTGAAATTCGACGGCGAGGACGAGGTGATCGACCGCGCCAACGACACCGAGTTCGGCCTCGCCGCCGGTGTGTTCACCCGCGACCTGCAGCGCGCGCATCGCGTCATCGCCGAGCTGCAGGCCGGCACGTGCTGGATCAACGCCTACAATCTGACGCCGGTGGAAATCCCGTTCGGTGGGGTCAAGCAGTCCGGCATCGGGCGCGAGAATTCGCTGGCGGCGCTGGCGCTCTATTCGCAGCTGAAGGCGGTGTATGTCGAGACCGGGGATGTGGCGAGCCCGTATTGACTGGCGAAAGCAGGCGAGCGCGTAATCTCCCCCCTTGAGGGGGAGATGTCGCCGAAGGCGACAGAGGGGGTCGCCGCGCGTGGAGCGCCAGCCTCATCGGTCGCAAGAAGGCCGCATCCAGTCGAACCGACCCCTTCTGGCCTGCCGGCCATTTCCCCCTCGAGGGGGAGATAAGCAGCCTCACCCCTCCGCAGTCCCATCCAGATACTGCGTCAGCGCGCAGACCAGATGATAAAAAATGCTGGCCGGCACGTCACTTGCGAGCGAACGTCCGCGTTCGTCGATGCGGTCGATCCACAGGCCGAGCGGCGCCGGGTCGATGTGCCAGCGGAACAGCCGGCCGACGCGCGCCTCGATCTCGGGCTTGAGATCGGGACCGCCTGAACCATCAAGCGCGATCGCCGCCTTGATCGCTTCGGCCTGCGGCCAGCTGCGCGACACCAGGTCGAGCGGCAGGCCCTGTCTTGAGACAGCGCCGTAGGCAAGGCCGGTGGCGCGGTTGAGGCCGTTGGCAATGGCCGAGGCATAGAGCTTGCGTGCGAAGCCGCTCAACTCGCTCTGGCCGCTGCGGGCGGCGAAGTCGGTGAGCAGCGAGGCCCATTCGAAATGGTGGCCGGGCTCTGTCCATGTGCCTTTCTCGCCGGCAGCTGGTTTCCAGCCGGCATCGAAAAATTCGCCGAGCGTCCAGCTCTCGGCATCGAAGAAATGGCTGCGGAAGAGGTCGATGATGCGGGCCGCGCGGCGCAGATAAGTGCGGTCGCCCGTCGCCTCGTGCCAGGCCAGGAAGGCTTCGAGCAGATGCATATGCGGGTTGGAGCGCCGTTCGCCCTCGCCGTCCGACGTCTCGAGGAAGCCGGTCATGCGGCTGTCCTCGAGATGCGCGTCGAGGAACACGAAGGTCTCCTGGCCCAGCCGAAGCGCCTCGGGGTTGCCACACATATGCGCATGCGCCAGCGCCAGCAGCACGCAGGAATGGTCGTAGGCGTCCTCGGTGGCGTCGGCGACGGAACCGTCGACATTGAGCGTGCGCACCCAGCCGCCTCTGTCGGTGCGGCCCTTGCCCGACATAAAGGCGATGCCGTGGGCAATCAGGCGGTCCGCCGGACCGTCCCAGCCGCGCGCCTTGGCGACGGCAAAGGCATAGACTTGCCTCGCCGTCGTGCGCATGCGCTTGGGCTTCATCAGCGGCTTGGCATCGAAGCCGAGCGCCTCGTGAAAACCGCCATGGCGCTCGTCGACGCCGGCCGTCGACCACAGCGGCAAGGTCTCTTCGAACAGCCAGTGATGCACGCGCCGCCGCCAGGCGCCACTTTCGATGACGCGGTCATGCGCGGGCGTAAACCTGGTTTCCAGCCGGCCGCTCTTTTCCAGCTGCTCGACGATCTTCTTGACGTGCTGGCTGTGGCTGACCGGGGCGACGAAGGTGGCATCCGCGGTCGAGACGATGGCGACGTCCTTCATACCGATCGCCGACAAAAGCCGACCGTCGCTGCGGATATAGGAGTTCTCGCAATCGATGGCGACGACATCGCCGACGACGACGTTGCCCTTGGCATCGGCAGGGCCGACATCGAGCAGCGACTGCCAGGAACCGAGATCGTTCCAGCGGAAGCCGGCCGGCACCATGGCGATGTCCTTGGCCCGCTCCATGATGGCGTAGTCGATCGAATTCGAGGGGATGGCGGCGTAGAGCTCCAGCGGCATATAGAGGCCGGACAGGTCCGACATCGCCGCTTTGTAGGCCACTTCGGTGGCTTGCCAGATATCCGGCTGGAACGCCGCGAAGGCATCGCGCATGGCGCCGGCGCGAAACAGGAAAATGCCGGTGTTCCAGTAGAAGGTGCCAGCCTTGAGATAGCTCTGGGCGGTGGCGAGGTCAGGCTTCTCGACGAAGCGCGAGACGTCGAAGACGCCACCACTCTCGGCTGCAACCTCGATATAGCCGTAGCCGGTTTCGGGCTGCGTCGGCTTGATGCCGAATACCACCAGTCGGCCGGCAAGCGCGGCCTCGCTGCCCGCCTCGATGCTTTGCCAGAATTGCTTGGGCGTGGCGATCTCGTGGTCGGACGGCACCACCAGAACCAGGCTGTCGCCGAATTCTGAGAGCGTGCGCAGCGCGGCAAGCGCGACCGCGGCGGCGGTGTTGCGGCCGGTGGGTTCGAACAGCCGGCCACCGCCTGAAAGGTCGAGACCGGCAAGGTCGGCATGGACGCGCTCGGCATGGCGCTCGGCGGCGATCAGGAAGATCGGCGTCTCGCCTTCCGGCCGCGCCGTCAGCCGGCGCAAGGTCTTGGCCAGCATCGAACCGTCGCCGGACAGGTCGTGGAACTGCTTGGGGTTGTCCTCGCGCGACAACGGCCAGAGCCGCGAACCGACGCCGCCGCTCATGACAAAACTGACGATGCGCTCGGTCATTCGGGTCTCGTGCTCAAGAGTTGTTGGTCGATTGGGTAGCACGCATGCCTTTAAGCCGTATTTACCTGGCTGGAAATCCGCTCGGCTGCCAGCTCGATGAAGGCCTTGACCAGAGGCGAAAGGTGACGGCTGCTCGGATAGAGAACGTGGAGGCCACCAGCCGGCGTCGTATGCTCCTTGAGAACGCGCCGCAACCGCCCTTCATTGATCAACCCCTCGGCAAGCACGTGGGGCAATTGGGCGATGCCGAAGCCGGCAAGCGTCGCTGCAATGACCGCCTGCATCTCATTGGCGGCGAAGCGGCCAGCCACGGCGACCGTCTCCTGGCCGCGCGGCCCATCCAGCACCCAGTGGGCACCCGACGTCGATGGACCAGCGACGACGCATTGATGGCGCGCGAGATCCACCGGCTCTTCCGGCACTCCGTGGCGCGCGAGATAGTCCGGGCTGGCGCAGAGCAGCCTGTGGGTGGAGCCGAGCTTGCGGGCGATCAGCGTCGAATCCTGAAGCACTCCGGTGCGGAAAGCGAGATCGATACCGTCCTCGACCAGATTGAGCCTGTCGTCGGTCAGCCGGAGCTCGACCTTGGTCTTTGGATACATTTTGAGAAAGTCGACCACGGCGGGGGTAAGGAAATGGCCGCCGAAGCCGACCGGGGCCGAAATGCGAATCGTGCCCGACGGCTCCGCCCTGGTTTCGGCAAGGCGCAGATTGGCTTCCTCGATCGTCCGCAGCGCCTGGCTGCTCTGCTCGTAATAGAGACGCCCGGCATCCGTCATGTTGAGGCTACGCGTCGTGCGCTGCAGCAGGCGGACCCCAACCTCGCGCTCAAGCGCGGCAACGCGGCGGCTGACCGTCGTCTTGGGCATGGCCAGCAGGCGCGCCGCAGCGGTGAAGCTGCCGGCTTCGACGACGCGAGCAAATACGACGATGTCGTTGAGGTCGAGCATTGTATCCAAAAACGGGACGAAGTTTTCCAATTATAGGCAATTATGCATCAATGCGACAGACCCTAATTTTGCTCCAGCCAACACAAAGGAGCAGAGCCATGATCAGCAAACTAACCATTCTGGTGACCGGTGCTACCGGCCAGCAAGGCGGCGCGGTGGCGCGCGCTCTGCTGTCGAAAGGACATCGGGTGAAGGCGCTGACGCGCAAGCCAGACAGCGAAGCCGCTCGGCATTTGGCGGCGGCGGGCGCCGAAGTTGTAGCCGGGGATCTCGCCGATAGAGCCTCCGTCGTGAGGGTCGCTGAAGGCGTCGACACCATGTTCCTGATGGGCAACAGCTATGAGGCTGGCATGGAAGAAGAAACCCGCCAAGGGATTCTTGCCGCCGATGCGGCGAAGGCTGCCGGCGTCGGGCATCTGATTTATTCATCAGTTGCCAGTGCCGACAAGAAAACCGGTATCCCGCATTTCGAAAGCAAGTATCTCGTCGAGAAACATGTCGCCGGGCTCGGCATCCCCTACACGATCAGCGCGCCGGTCGCCTTCATGGAGAATGTCGTCGCGCCGTGGTCGATCAGCGCGCTCAGCCAGGGCAATTATGCCTTCGCGGTGCCGCCGAAGCGCGTCCTTCAGCTGGTCGCTCTGGCTGACATCGGCGCCTTCGTTGCGGCCTTGGCCGAGCGGCGCGAACAAGTGTTCGGCAACCGCTTCGATTTCGCCGGGGACGAATTGTCGGGCGAAGAGGAGGCGAAAATCCTGTCGGAGGTCATCGGGCGCCCGATCGGCTATCAGGAAATCCCGATCGCCGTGGCTCGCCAGCAAAGCGAGGATGCGGCACGGATGTTCGAGTGGTTCGACCGCGTCGGCTACGACGTCGATATCGCCGCCCTGCACAGGGAATTTCCGGAGGTCGGCTGGCACAGTTTTGCCGACTGGGCGCGCGAGTTCGACTGGAGTGTGCTTGGGCAGGCGACTTCCGCCGCCTGACATTCTGGGGCCTGAGCCGAAAACGTAGCCTTGAACCTAGAAAGTCTGGTTGTAGGCGCCGACGTCCGGGCTTCGGCGCAGCACGGCGTCGACGGCCTCGAACATCTGTCGGCGGCGCTCGGACGATACCGGGCTTTCGACAACCACGACAAGCTCCGGCTTGTTCGACGATGCCCGCACCAGGCCCCAGGTGCCATCCTCGGCCACGACCCGCACGCCGTTGACGGTGATGAGGTCTGATATCTTCTGGCCGGCAAAGGTCTCGCCATCGCGCTGCATCGCCCGGAAGTCCGCCACCACCCGCTCGACCACGCCGTATTTCACCTCGTCGGCGCAATGCGGCGACATGGTCGGCGTGCCATAGGTCAGCGGCAGGGCGCGGTAGAGATCGGCCATCGAACTTTTTGGGTTGCGGTCGAGCATCTCACAAATGGCGATGGCAGTGATGAGGCCGTCATCGTAGCCGCGGCCGATCGGCGGGTTGAAAAAGAAATGGCCTGACTTTTCGAAGCCGGCAACGGCGCCGAGCTCGGCAACGCGGCGCTTGATATAGGAATGGCCGGTCTTCCAGTAATCGGTGACGGCGCCATTGGCGCGTAGCACATTGTCGGTGTTGAACAGCCCGGTCGACTTGACGTCGACGACGAAGGTCGAGCCGGGATACTGACTGGAAATGTCGCGCGCGAGCATGACGCCGACCTTGTCGGCGAAGATCTCGTTGCCTTCATTGTCGACTACGCCGCAACGGTCGCCGTCGCCGTCGAAGCCCAGCCCGACATCGGCGCCGGTCTCCAGGACCTTGTCGCGGATAGCATGCAGCATTTGCATGTCCTCGGGGTTGGGGTTGTAGCGCGGAAAAGTGTGGTCGAGTTCGACGTCGAGCGGGATCACCTCGCAACCGATGCGTTCCAGCGCCTGCGGCGCAAAAGCGCCGGCGGTGCCGTTGCCGCAGGCGGCCACCACCTTAAGCTTTCGCGCGATGCGCTTGTCGCCGACAAGGTCATCGAGATAGGTCTCGCGAAAATCGGAGACGAATTCGTAGGAGCCGCCGCCGGCAAGATCGAAGTCGCCGGCCAGCACGATCTGTTTCAGCGCGCTCATTTCCTCCGGCCCGAAAGTCAGCGGCCGCGCCGCGCCCATCTTGACCCCGGTCCAGCCATTCTCATTGTGCGAGGCGGTGACCATGGCAACCGACTGGGTGTCGAGCGCGAACTGGGCAAAATAGGCCATTGGCGACAGCGCCAGGCCAATGTCTTTTACCCTGGCGCCCGCAGCCATCAGGCCGGAGATCAGCGCCAGCTTGATGCCAAGCGAATAGGCGCGGAAATCATGCCCGGTGACGATGTCAGGCCCGGCGCCCAGGCGGCGTATCAAAGTGCCCAGCCCCATACCGAGCGCCTGGACACCAATCAGGTTCAACTCCGGTGGCTGCGCAGAGCCGGCATGCCCGAACCACCAGCGCGCATCATATTCACGAAATCCGGACGCCTTGATCAGCGCTTCGGTTTCGAATTCGAAGCTGTTGGGCCGGGCGTCGCCAACGATTTTCAGGGGCAAGGCAGCAGAGCTCCAGATGGCGAAAACACGATTTATCGAGGCTGCGGCTTAGCACGCAAGGCTTTAAGGCGGGTTTATCCCGGGGAGGAAATCCAAGCTTTGCGGCAATGCCCGACGAAAGCGAAGGAAATGCGACAGAAGCGCTGCCATTGCCGCTTGCAGGAACGGAATGCGGCAGCTATAAGCCCGCGGTCTGGTCACGGAGTGTAGCGCAGCCTGGTAGCGCACCTCGTTCGGGACGAGGGGGTCGCAGGTTCAAATCCTGCCACTCCGACCAGAAAAAACAGACACTTAGAGTCTTTCACGTTTTGATGGAAGCGTATCCGGCGTTTTCGAAGTAGTTCTTGCATTCGCCGGGTTCGATTGTTTCGACGAGGTGGCCGATGTGGCGCCAAGTGTCCTCGACGGTTCGCTTCTG
>NZ_JACDTY010000039.1 GCF_013520985.1 Mesorhizobium neociceri
CCCAAAATGCCGGCAGCATCGTCAACACGGTCGTGGTGCATGGCCATGACGACGACAGCACCGACGACGTGACCGCCACCGACGACGCGACGGTGACAGTCAAGGATGTGGCGCCGTCGATCGCCATCGAAAAGACCGCCGATCCGACCTCGATTGATGAGGGCTCAGCCACCGACGTCACCTACACCTATGAAGTGACGAACACGAGTGCGGCCGGCGCGTTCGACCCGCTGACGCTGACCGCGCTGGTGGACGACAATGCAACGCCAGGCGATGCCACTGACGACATCGATCTGCTCGATGGCTTCGTGGCGGGCAGCGATCATGGCACCCACTATGTGTCCGGCGACACCGACGACGACTATTTGGTCGACAGCGATGAGACCTGGACGTTCACCACGACGGTCGGCATCGACGCCCACAATGCCGGCTCCATCGTCAACACGGTCGTGGTGCATGCCCATGACGACGACAGCACCGGCGACGTGACCGCCACCGACGACGCGACGGTGACAGTCAAGGATGTCGCGCCGTCGATTGCCATCGACAAGACCGTCGATGGCGACCACGACGGCATCTTCCACTCTTCGGAATTGACGCAGTCTGGACCGCAGAACGTCACCTACCATTATGCAATAACCAACACGAGCCCGGCCGGCGCGCTCGACCCGTTGACGCTGACCTCGCTGCTCGATGACAACGGCACGGCGAATATCGGTGACGACATCAACCTGCTCAGTGGCTTCGTGGCCAACAGCTCGCACGGCACCCACTACGTGTCCGGCGACACCGACAATGACTATTTGGTCGACAGCAACGAGACCTGGGCTTTCGAAGCGACCACCGCCATCAACTTGCTGCCGAATGGGGCCAGCAAAACCAATCTGGTGACTGTCGCGGCTCACGATGACGATAGCCTGAATTCGGTCACCGCTCAGGACACCGCCACCGTAACCTCGTTCGCGGGTCCCGGCGTGCGCACGCCCGGGTTCTGGACCAATCTCGGCAAGTCGTTCTGGGATGGCGTTGACGGCGTCGGCAAGACCGGTCCGAACTTTGCTGACCACGAACTGCGCTACGTTGTCGACTTCAATAACGATAAAACGCTGGATCCAGGTAAACCGGGCCTTCTGATCGGAGACTACAACAAGAACGGACTGACCGATGCCGGGGAAGACACGTTCTTCATCTCCTATGCCGATGCACTCAAGGTGATCGATGCATCCGCCAAGGATCAGCAGGACACGCGCTTCGTTCTTGCCCGCGATACGGTAGCCACCTGGCTCAACTTCCTTGCCGGGAATCCGATCGGCGACGCTACCGATCCCAACAGCCCCCATAAATATCTCGACCAGGCAATCGACTGGCTGCAGGTGACGAATGGCGGGACACCTTCCTCCCAATTCGAGGATTGGGGTGGCGGAAGCGCGGTGAAGGCGAACACTGCAGCCTGGAACGTCGGACTGGAAACGGAATCTTCCAACGCCACAACCGAGCTTGCCGGAAACCTCATTCACCAGGAACTCGATTTCTACAACAACACCGGAATGACCTTCGAAGGAGCGATACTGCACATCTACGCCAATGATGGCGGCTGATGCCAGGAAGTGTTCCGCATGACACTGCTGCTCAGATTTCCAAAGCTCATCCTCGCCACCGGCGTGTTTGTGCTCGCGTTTGGCGAAGTGCGGTTGGCAGTGTCTGAAATCAGCACGCGCTGGGTGGTTCTTGGGGGGACGCTCGGCGCGCTGCTCTTGCTCTACATCTGGAGATCTTCTGGCCGTGTGTCCGCCGTGAATCCGCCCCCGGTTCACGTAGCCGACAGCAAGCCACAGCCGGGGAGGGGAAAGCGGCAGGCGGCGGGACCCGCGACGCCTGAGCTCGCGGCCGCACTTGCCGCCTGCCGCTCAGCCTTCGCCGCCGTCGCGCTGTTCAGCGGCGTGCTCAACGTGCTGATGCTCGCCGGCTCGCTCTACATGCTCGAGGTCTACGACCGCGTGCTGCCGAGCCGCAGCATGCCGACGCTGATCGGCCTCAGCGTGCTCGTCATTATCCTTTATGCCGGGCAGGGCGTGCTCGATCTCGTGCGGGGCCGCATTATGGTGCGCATCGGCGGCGCCCTTGACGAGGCGCTCGGCGCCCGCGTCTATTCCAGCGTCCTCAAGCTGCCGCTCAAGGTCGGGCGCAACGGCGATAGCATGCAGTCGGTGCGAGACCTCGACAGCGTGCGCGCCTTCCTGTCGGGCAGCGGCCCGACCGCTTTGTTCGACCTGCCGTGGCTGCCGCTCTATCTGGCCGTCATCTTCATGTTCCACGTGGTTCTCGGCCTGACTGCCCTGGTCGGCGCGATCGTGCTCGTCTTTTTGACCGTCCTTGCCGAGCGGCTGACACGCAAGCCGGTTACCTCCGGCACCCAGACCGGCATCATCCGCAACGGCCTGACGTCCACCGGCAACCGCAACGCGGAAGTGATCGCGGCTCTTGGCATGGGCGGCAGGATGGTCAAGCGATGGGAACACGCCAACCGCGATTATCTCGCCGAGCAGCGCCGTGTCAGCGATATCGCCGGCGGCTTCGGCGCTGTGTCCAAGGTGCTGCGTATGCTGCTGCAGTCGGCCATGCTCGGCGTCGGCGCCTGGCTGGTGATCGAGCAACAGGCGACCGCGGGCATCATCATCACCGCTTCGATCCTGAGCGGTCGCGCACTCGCCCCCGTCGACCTGGTCATCGCCAACTGGAAAGGCTTCCTGACGGCGCGGCAGGGCTGGCAGCGGCTGACCAGGATTCTCGCGGCGGTGCCGGCCGACGCCGATCCGATGGCCATGCCGGTCCCAAGCCGCCACGTTTTCATGCAGGGCGTCAGCGTCGCGGCCCCCGGCACGCAGCGCCCGCTGGTGCATGACGCCAGTTTTGCCCTTGAGGCGGGACACGCCGTCGGCGTCATCGGCCAGAGCGGTTCGGGCAAGTCGACGCTGGTCAGGGCGCTCGTCGGGGCCTGGCAGCCCGCCGCCGGCAGGATCCGCCTCGACGGCGCCGACCTCGACCAGTGGTCGGCGGAGGATCGTGGCCGCTTCATCGGTTACCTGCCGCAGGACGTGGAGCTGTTTGCCGGCACGGTCGCCGAGAACATCGCGCGTTTCGAGCCCGATGCCGATCCCGCCGCGATCATTGCCGCGGCCAACGCCGCCGGCGCGCATGATCTCATCGTCGGTTTCCGCGACGGTTACGAAACCCAGATCGGCGAGCTCGGCGAGGCCGTGTCGGCGGGCCAGCGCCAGCGCATCGCGCTGGCCCGTGCGCTCTATCGCGATCCTTTCCTGGTCGTGCTCGATGAACCGAATTCAAACCTCGATGCCGAAGGTGAGCAGGCGCTCCTGCAGGCGATCATGGGGGTGCGGAAGCGCGGCGGCATGGTCGTGCTGGTGGCACACCGGCCGAGCGCGCTCGCCACGGTCGATTTCATCCTCGCCATGAACCAGGGTCGCGTCCAGGCTTTCGGCCTCAAGGACGATGTTTTGGCCAAGCTGTTCCCGCGGCCGCAGCCACCGGTGGTCGCCGTGCCACGTCTCAGGCTCGCCACCGAAGAGCCGACGCCCGGCGCGGTGGCGGCAGGCGAATGAAGGAGGAACGATGCTGAGCTCCTCCCACCAATCCATTCGACGCTATATGCGTTTCGGTCTCGTCGCGGTCGCGCTGCTGGTTGGCGGTGTCGGCGGCTGGGCATCGCTGACCCGCATTTCCGGAGCGGTCATCGCCCCCGGGGTCCTCGTCGTCGATTCCCACGTCAAGGACGTGCAGCATTCGACCGGAGGCATCGTCGGCGAGATCGCCGTGCGCGACGGCGACCGCGTCAAGCACGGTGCGCTGCTCGTGCGCCTCGACCCCACCATGCCGGCAGCCAACCTTGCGGTGGTGACCAAGTCGCTGGACCAGCTGTCGGCGCGCGAGGCGCGCCTCGAGGCCGAGCGCCAGGGCGCCGATACCATTGCCTTCCCTAGGGATGTTCTCGATCGCCGCGACGACCCGGCGATCGCCGAGATCATTGCCGGCGAGGAACAGGTCTTCGACACGGGGCGGGCGGCCCGGTCCGGCCAGAAGAGCCAGTTGCAAGAGCGCATTCTCCAGCTGCAGAAGGAGATCGTGGGGAACACGGGCCAGGCAGACGCCAAGTCGAAAGAAATCACGCTCGTCGAGGAGGAATTGGCCAGCATACGGGAGCTGTGGAAAAAGCGGCTGATTTCCATCGACCGCCTGACGGCCATGGAGCGCGAGTCGGCGCGGCTCGACGGCGAGCGCAGCCAGCTGATAGCGGCCCAGGCGCAGGCCCAGGGCAAGATTGCCGAGATCAATTTGCAGATTATCCAGATCGATCTCGAACTCAGCACCGACGTCAACAAGGAGTTGCGCGATATCGACGCCAAGGTTGGCGAACTGACGGAGCGCAAGATCGCCGCCGAGGACCAGCTCAAGCGCATTGACATTCGTGCGCCGCAGGACGGCGTCGTTCAGCAGTCCATCGTCCATACCATCGGCGGTGTCATCACCCCCGGCCAGACAATCATGCAGATCGTGCCCGACAGCGACAGCCTGACCGTCGAGGCCAAGATCGCGCCGAGCGACATCGACCAGCTATGGGTCGGCCAGCCGGCCGCACTGCGTTTCTCGGCCTTCAACCAGCGCACCACGCCGCAGATCAACGGCACGGTCGAGCGCACCTCGCCGGACACGACCACCGACCAGCGCACCGGCATCAGCTACTACACCGTGCGCATCGCGACCACGAGCGCGGAAGTGGCTCGCCTTGGCGAGATCAAGCTGGTTCCGGGCATGCCGGTCGAATCCTTCATCAAGACCGCCGACCGGACCGTGATTTCCTACCTCGTCAAGCCGCTGCAAGACCAGATCAACCGCGCCTTCAGGGAGTGAGGCCCCAAGGCGTGCCAAGAAGGGGGCGTGCCAAGAAGGGGGCGTGCCAAGAAGGGGCGTGCCAAGGATGATGCACCTGCCGTTCCTGCGTTGGCCAATGGATCGCCGCCACGGCAGGTCGGGCAGGTTGAGACGGCTGGCCATGCTGGCCCCGTTCATCCTGTTGTTCGGCTACATCGTCTACGGCTTTCTGGGCGTCCGGTTCGACTCGCCTTGGGCGGTGCTCAGGCACCTTGCGGCGTTTCCGAACTGTAGCGCTGCGCGTGCCGTCGGCCTGGCCCCTGCGTATGTGGGAGAACCGGGTTACTGGCCGACGCACGACGCCGACCATGACGGCATAGCTTGCGAGCCTTGGCATGGGGCAAGCGGCGTCAAGGTGCATCGCTATTGGCGCACCGGCCGATAGTTCTCACAGCTCCTTTTCCGCCAGTTCGCGGAAGGCATCGGGAACCGAGCGCCGGGCTTCCAGCGCCACCGCGCCATAGCCGACCGCCTCTCTGCCAAAGCGCTGGCGGATCTTGTCGATGGCGCGGTCGGCGCCAAAGCGCGCCAGGCCCTTTTTGCTGCCGGGCCGCTGCTTCTCGTCATCGAGGCCGAGCGGCAGCTCGAGCTGCAGCTCGGCACTTTCTTCCAGCTGCGACACCGAGATCGCCAGCAGCGAGATGGTCTTCTCCCGCGGGTTGGCGGCCAGCACGCCGCGCACCAGCTCCTCGGCGATTTCGGCCAGCATCGCGGTCGCCGAAATCGGCTGCTCGAGCGTCAGCGAGCGCGTGACAGCGTGCAGATCGGCGAAACGCACCCGCACCGTCACCGTGCGGCCAGGCCGCGATTTTGCCCTGAGGCGGCTGGCGACCCGGTCTGCCAGATGCAGCAGCACAGGTCCGAAGATACGGGCCTCGGCAGGCCGCTTGCCAAGTGCCGACTGCGCACCGGCGGAATGCGATCGACGGTGGGTTTCGAGTTTTCGCGGGTCGCGGTTCCATGCCAGCGACGCCAGCTTTTCGCCGGCGGCAGGCCCGAGCAGGCGGCGCAGCGCGCCGCTGTGGGTCTTGGCCAGCTGGCCGATGGTCTCGACACCGATCTCGGCCAGCCGCGCTTTGGTCGCCGGGCCGACGCCCCACATCAACCCGACCGGCAAATCGTGCAGAAAGGCGAGCTCCGTTGCCGGATCGACCACCACCAGCCCGTCGGGTTTTGCCACTTGCGAGGCGATCTTGGCCAGGTGTTTGGTGCGCGCCACGCCGATCGAGATCGGCAGGCCGAGTTCGGCCCGTACACGCCGCCGTACCCTGGCGGCGATCTCGGCCGGCGACCCGAACAGATGCGTGCAGCCGGCGACATCGGCAAAGGCCTCGTCGATGGAGATGCGCTCGACCAGCGGCGTGAAATCGTCGAGCACTTTTATCGCGGCGTCGCCCAGCCTCTGGTACTCGCCGAAATTTCCGCCGACAAAGATCAACTGCGGGCAAAGCTCCCGCGCGCGTCGTCCCGGCATCCCGCCGCGCACGCCAAAAACCCTGGCCTCGTAGGAAGCGGCAAGCACGACACCGCCGCCGACGGCAATCGGCTTGCCCCTGAGCGACGGGTCGAGCAGCTGCTCGACCGAGGCATAGAAGGCGTCGAGATCCGCATGCAGGATGGTGGGTTCCATCCCGGCCGTTCCTTTGGGCGTTGCAGCATTAGCCGCGTCTGTTGCTAGGGGTGGTTTTGCGAACAAATAGAGAACAAACAGGGTCCGCTGTCAAGCGCGGCGCTTAGCTCCAGTGAGTTTGCTGGAGACCGGCGGTCGATTGATCTGCCTTGCCGCCGGGCGCAGGGAACATTGTCTCTCGCCACGGCGTTCATTGTCTCGATGGGACACTGTTTCGAGGAGGCCGGTATGGGCCAGTTCGAGATGATCGACCTCGTCAGCGTCGTTGACGCCTGCACGAGCGATCGCGTTGCCGGGCACTGCGTGTCGATGGCCAAGGCGGTGGAAGAGTTGCGGGTGCTGACCGGTGATTTTGTGTCGCCGGACGAGGCTGTGGCCAATGCGCTGTCTGCGGTGGCGCTAAGCCGCGGTTGCTCTGTGCTGTTCGACGAACAGCCGGGCGCCGATATCCTGCTGATGCCATAGGCACAAATGCCGCAAGCGCCTGAAAGGCGGTGCCTCTGGGACGACAATCGACCATCACCGATGCTCCGAACGCGTGGGTGCCGGCCCTCATCCATCCGTGTCTAAAACGGGCTCTGCAGGGTCCGATCACCAAGTTGGTGGTTGATCGGTCATTCGACACCAGTTCGACAAATTACGCGACGACGGTCATGGTTGCGACCTAAGTATCACAGCAATTAGGCCTAAGGTCTGATTAGTATAGGGCGTCAGTCGCGCAAAGGGCCGGTTCGCTCGGCGATTTTCACATTTGTGTTTATATTTCAATTATTTACAAGATTTTGCCTGGCCTTTTGCAGCCCGATTATCGCGTATCGCAACCAAATTTATCTAAAGTTTACTCCGTCGAATTAGCAAATTCTCATATGGCGCTGCTATAGCGAGTCGGCGGAGGTGGCTATCCCCCGAGGAGGTATCATGACATCCCGAAAAACTCTTTTGGCGGCGCTTGCCGCGTTTGCGCTCCTGGCCTCTCCGGCCCTGGCTGGTGCCGGTGGTAACGGTGGCGGCAACGGTGGTGGCCACGGCCATGGCGGCGGCAACGGTGGCGGTAATGGCAATGGCGGCGGCAACGGCAATTCCAGCAGCGGCAAATCCGGCAATAGCGCTTCGCATGGCAAGTCGGCATCGGCTCATGCCGGAAAGAAGGCCTCGACCGACGACGTGGATGACGTCGATGACGTCGAGGTCGCCGCGACACCCAAGGAAAAGAACATCCACGCCAAGCTTGGCCGGCTGAACTCGCTGCAGCGCAACATCAACGCCTATATGAACTCCAAGAGCAAAAAGTTCGCCGGCGTTCAGGCTTATGTAACGGCGTCCGCGAATGCCAAGCTCGCCACCGCTGCGCTTGAGAAGGCAAATGCGGCGGTGACGGAGGCGCAGGACGCTGTGACGGCCCAGCAGGCGCTCTTCGACGCGGCGAACGCGGTTACGCCTCCAACGCCCGAGGAGGCGGCGGCTCAGGCCGCAACGATCGCGGATCTGGAAGCCGCGGTTACGGATGCTGAAACAGCGGCTGCCGAGGCGCAGACGGCGGCCGACACCGCCAATACCAACATCCCATCGCTCGATGACGCACTCGCCGATATGGCCAACAAGCCGGTCGACCCTGAGGTCACGGACTGGGCCAACGGCGTGCTTGCCGACAAGATCGACCAGATGGCTGCCAAGCTGGCCCCTGCGCCAACGCCATAAAGCCGATCGCGGCTGAAACGGCCAATCGAACGTCCAAGCCGCCGGGTCTCGCCCGGCGGCTTTTTTGACGGTACGACGGAACTGCCAATATCAAGGGAAAAGCGTTACTAACTCTAAGTACGGCATGGAAAATCTTCACTCCCGAGTGTAGCCTTCGCAATATCGGGGTAAACGGCATCGGGGAGAAAACGACATGCCCAGGGTTTCGGAACTTTTCTTTAAAACCGCCATCGTGTTCCTCATATTGGGGATCGCGGCCGGCCTGCAGATGGCGATCTCGGGCGACCACGGCGCCTTCCCGGCGCATGCGCATATCAATCTGCTGGGCTGGGTGACGAGCGCCATCTTCGGCGGTTACTACGCGCTCAATCCACAAAAGGCGGCGCGCCGCATCGCCATGATCCACTACTGGCTGTATACCGTTGGCCTGGTGATCATGCTGCCGGCCCTCTACGTGATGTTGCAGGGAAACCCGGCGCTGGAGCCTGTCGTTGCTGGCGGCTCGCTCATCGTCGCCGCTGCCGTTCTGGTCTTTGCTTTCGTGGTGTTCTCACCCGAAACGGCGCGTTCGGTCTCCGGCGTGCCTTCGGTCTCTCGCTGACTGTTCAGCGCAAGGCGATTGAAATCTGACCCGCGTCGCGAATAGCGACGGGGGTTGGTTCGGCCTGATGGCCGCAGCCGGCGGTTGCGGCGCCTGTCGCCGCCTTGGGCTGCCGGCCCTCCCGTATTATTTCGTGACCATTTGGCACCGGAACCTTCCCTGATATGGCGCGTTGCCGCGACTGTATTCATGCTGCCTCATATATAGGCAGCTGCGAGTACGTCTAAGCGGGCAAGGGGCAAAACAGGGTTGGGGGAGGAGCACGACCCATGTCGAAAAGAGAAATCGGGGCGTCCGTCTCATTGGGCAGACGCGTCGCCGATCTGAAAGCCAGGATGCGAAACGCCCGGATTACCGAACACGAGATGCAGACCTTCCAGAAGGTCGCAGCCATCATTGGGGGCAGCGAAGGCTCCCTACGCCTAGACGCCGACGATCTGATCGCGGCGTCCTTCGTCACCGAGGCGCTGGGCGATCCCGCGTCGAACTAAAGGCCGAATCGCGCGCCCTGCCGGCGGTTGCCGGCGCCGGTCGCCGAGCGTGCACGCGCACGCTCAGCGTCGCGCGATTGCTTGCGCGCTTTGAAGGGCGAGCGGTCTCAATGGCGCTTGAAATACTGGACTTCGCGTTCGTGTTTCTCGGCCGCCTCGCGGCTGTCGAAGGTGCCGAGGTTGCGCCGCCGCCCGGTCTTTTCATCGACCTTGCGCGAATATAGGCGATATTTTCCTGATTTGAGTTTTCTGATCATCGGTCTCTCCCTGATCACCAGGGCGCCGCTGAAGCCAAGCCGCCAAGGCGCACTGGCGTGACGAACGAAGGGTTCGGCTGCAACCGGACCCTTCGAAAAATATCAGTCGCGATGCTCCGGCATCGCCTTGAGCTGGTCCTTGGTCCAGCTGGTGACGGCGTGGACGTCGCCATCCTCGTCGCGCATGAAGTCAAGCTGGCTGGTGGTGACCGCCACCGGCTTGGCGCCGATGCCAAGAAAGCCGCCGACGTCGATGACGACCTGACTGCCATGCAGATGATCGACAGAGCCGATCTTCTCATCGTCAGGGCCATAGATGGTCGCGCCTTCGAGTATGTCGGGCGTCAGTTCCGTGCTGGCGAGTCGTGCGTGGTTGGTGTGATCCATGACCGGTCTCCCTCTGGGTTGGATAAGTTGCTAACCAGCGAACGGGCGAAGAGTTCCGGGGAAATACCTCGAAAGTCCGTCGCTTCATACCTCGTCGAACGGGCCGCCGCGCCGCGCCGGATCGCGGCCGATGGCGGCTTCCTCGGCATCGTTGGGCAGGGCATCGTCACTGTCCTGGTAGGCGTTATCGTCGTCTTCCTCGGGCAGTTCGCCTTCCTTCTCGGCAGGCTTTCTTCGTCCGCCCCGTCGGGCAGGATCCGGGCGCCGCGCAGCGCATCCCTGCTGCCGCGGTGTCGGCGCTTCCACTTCGTCGCTTGGTTTTCTGCGGGGGTCCATGATCTCCTCCTTGGTCGGTGCTTGGGGTCGATGCTTGCATCGAGAATGTGGAACTCGCCGCCGGCAAGCAGGTTCCCCGAAAACCGGCCCACCTCGCTTGGGAGCCGCTTGGGGACCGCTTGGGGGAACCAATTGCCGCCAGCCTGCATTTGCAGGAAGACGATTCCAGACGGAGACCGGACAATGAAGATCTTTGTTTTCTGGCCATGCGCGCTGCTGGCAATTGCCGGCTCCGCAGCCGCGCAAGACAGCGGTGAGGATGCTCCTCCCGTGCCTTGCCAAGCGCAGCCCCAGGATGGCCAACAGCAGCCGCCTTCCTCCGATGCCGGCAATGGCAATTCGACCGCCAATCTTGGTTCTTGCGGCGGCGTGCTGCAGCCGCCGCCCAGCGGCGACCAGGGCATGACGCAGCCGCCACCGGATCAAGGCAAAACGCCGGTGATCAAGCCCGGCGAGGTGCCTGTGCAGCCGCCGAAGCAGTGATCTCGCTTGAGGTCTCTACAGTGTGGGCCAAGGCCGGCCAGTTTTGGCCAGGCGAAGCGCCGTCACCGGATCGATACCGGTCCAGGCAATGCCTGCCGCCTCGGCAAAGGCGGTGAAGGCCCGCCGTGCCTGGTCCTTGGTCAGGTGTCCAGCCCTGGCCATTTCGCAGGCCCTCAGTGCCGTGTCATAAATCTTGCCGCGTCCGGCCTGCGGCCATTCCTTGAGAAAATTCTGCATCTCGGCCAACGTCGCGATGTCGCGTTTGAAGCCGGCGCCGACCGCAATCGCCACCGGAACTTGGAGCCGCATATCGTCCATATTGAAGGTCTCCTGAGGGATCGTCCTTCAATGCGAATCATGCCGGTGCGGTTCCGGCAACAATGGGCTGGTCGGGCCGATCAATTAGTCTGCACTTACGGAACAAGACCGTATCGGAGGCGTTTGCCTCCAGGAGCCCGCCATTTTGATCTGTGCTGTTTTCGCCTCGTGCGGGAACAAGGCGGAGCTCGCCAACAACGACAGGAGACGAAGATGAAAACCGTCCTTATTCCCGCCGTCGCCGGGCTTGCCATGATCGCCGGTCTCGGTGTTGCCGCTGCCGACGAAATCATTGTCACACAGCCGGCGCAACGGCAGGTGATCGTCACCCCCCAACAGCGCACGGTCATTCGCGAATATGTCCACAAGCACCCGCTGGCCTCGGTCAACCTTCTGGGTGTCGAACTCAATGTCGGCTCTTCCCTGCCTGATACCGTCGAGCTGCAGCAGGTTCCTGACGTGCAGTATAGATACGCCGTAGTCGGCGATCACACAGTGCTGGTCGACCCAGGCACCCGCCGCATCGTCGAGGTGATTGACTGACGCTGGCGACCACTGACCGAGCTATCCTGACGGCCCTGTCGTCCCAACAAAGGCGGCAGGGCCGAATGATGAAAGGAATTGCCATGTTGCCGCATGTCGAGACCAATGTGGCGGCTTGTTGCGACCAGCTGTTGGCTGAGCGCAGCACCGCACTGTTGTCCATGAAGGAAGCGATCGCGCTGCTGCGCGAGCGCACCGGCACCGATCGTTCGGATGCCGACCTTGCCGGGTTGATTACCAAGAAAGCAGCACTGCTTGGCGTCGCGGTCGTTTCCGATCCGCATTGAAAGCACACTCAAGACGCCGGCTCAAATTTCGGCTAATGTTTTCGTGGAATCTGGACCCAACCGATCGGACCAACCACGGAGGCTTAAGTGACGGACGACAGACAGGACCGCATTCGCCAGCGCGCACACGAGATCTGGGAACAGGCAGGCCGCCCCGAAGGCGCGCATCAGGAACACTGGGAGCAGGCGACGGCCGAGGTCGATGGCGCAGCCGCCAAGCCGAAGAAGGCTGTTGCAAAGCCCGCCAAGGCAGACGCCAAGCCAAAGGCTGCGAAGCCCGCCACGGCAAAGTCCGGCAAGGCCAAGTCAAAATAGTGCAAGGGCAGAATTCGCCCGGCGGGGCCATCCGTGGCGCCCGCCGTTCAGGCTCGCCCGAGCCTCTCAACCTGACGAATTGCGGCTGCAATGGGCAGCGCAATTTGTTTGGTTGGCGTCAAGGCGAACCCGCGTCTCATGCCTCCCAGGCATAACTCGACAGCGCGAAGCGGATGCCAGCTTCTGTCATGGCCAGTTCGCAATCGGTGATCTGGCGCAGGTGCCGTAGATAGCGCGCCACCGTTTGCGGCAGCCAGCCGGCGCAGGCCTCAACATAGGTGCGGCTATGAACGAGCGTGCCGGTCGACAGCCTTTCATCCTTCTCGGCAATCACCTTCAGATACTGGCGGATGAAACGGATGTCATCGCCGATGTCCTGGCTGGCCATTCGCCATGCTCCGGCAACGCGTTCGCGCTGGTCGAGCGACAAGAGCGATAACAGTGGGGGTGACAACAGCGGGCGGGAGAGGTCGGCGAAGGCGGCATGGTTCGCTGTGCTCACGGAAAACCCCTTGGGTGAAAAAAGGTATCGTACTTTATGTACGACATGTCGTCAAGCTTGGCGCGTACAATTTGAACGAATTCAGCACCCGAATGGCGTGGCTTTTTCACAAACGAAGAGAACTGGCCCAACACACTTCGCGATGACAGCCGAAAAAATACGCTTCCCCAATCGCTCGAACAGTGCTTTAACCCGCTCATCCACAGGGGTGCTCCGTATGGTCGGGGCTGAGATGAGGGCGGCAAGCCTTCGGACCCTAAAGCTGATCTGGATAATACCAGCGGAGCGAGGCGGGCGATGTTTTCCGGCGCACAGATTTCCCTTTATCCCATGACCGACGATTTCGTCGGCGTCATCCTTGGTGCGCTCGGCGCGCTCGATCCCTGGCGTGACCGACTGCGGATCGGGACCGACGACATCTCGACGCTTCTGGTCGGGCCGCCCGAGGTGCTGTTCCCGGCCATGCGCGACCTGTTCGTGGCGGCGGCCAAAAGCGGCAAGCACTGCGTGCTTTCGGCTGCGGTTTCGCGTGGCTGTCCGGGCGAGCCCGACGATCCGATCTGCCGCTCCGACGAGACCGGCGGCCCCACCATTCCGCTGGACGAGCGCAAGCTCGCCGCGATCCGCGCCGTACAGGCCACGCCATCGACCAGCCAGCCGGTGGCGGCGCAATTCTCGCTCTATGTCATGGGTACCGGCGACCACATGGACGAGATCTATGGCTGCATCGATTTCCTGAAGCAGTCCGGTGTCTTCGAGCGGTCGAAAAACTTCTGCACCAAATTACGCGGCGATGCCGGTGCGGTGTTTGCAACGCTCGCAGAAGCCTTCTGCCGCTTCGGCCCCGGTGCCGGCCACGTCACCCTTGACATCACGATTTCGGCGAACAGCCCGAGCGCCGTCTGAGCCGCGGCTCAAGCGTCGTTCGTCGAGGATATTGCCGTGGCTGTTTTGCCCAATCCATCGCGTGGGGGAGATGCCTCCGCCTCTGACCTCCCCCTGCAGGAGGGAGCGGAAGCTTCGGCGATTGGCGAAGGCATTGGCGAAGGCCAATCTCCCCCCTTGTGGGGGAGATGTCTGGCAGGACAGAGGGGGGCGCTGTCCCGCCCGCTTTTCAACTGGTTGCACGCGCGCCCTTCGCCTATTGCTTCCGAACAGGTTTCGCAAAGTGGCGTTCCTTCGCGCCCCCCTCTGTCCCGCCGGACATCTCCCCCACAAGGGGGGAGATTGGCCTTCGCTATCGCCAAAACCATTCCCGCCGCCATCGCCTTCGCCCTGATCCTTGCAGCCTGGGAGGTCTACGCCCGCTATGGCGGTGTCGCCCCCACCATGCTGCCGGCGCCGTCGCGCGTGCTGCTGCAGGCCTGGGAGAACCGCGCCGCCCTTGCCGAAAACACGCTTCCCACCATCCGCGCCACATCAGCCGGCTTCGCCTGCTCGTTGGTCGCTGCCTTCGTGCTGTCGGCGCTGGTCGATTTTCTGGCCCCGCTGCGCCGCGCGCTCTTTCCGCTGCTGATCGTCAGCCAGACCTTGCCGCTGGTGGCGATCGCGCCACTCATCGTGCTGTGGTTCGGCTTCGGGCTGATGCCAAAAATCCTGCTTGTCGCGCTCGTCACATTCTTCCCGATGATGGTGGCGCTGGTCGAGGGTTTTGCCGCCACGAGCACGGAGATTTCGCAGATGCTCGCCGCCATGGGGGCAGGGCGCTGGCGCATCTTCTGGCTGGCGCGGCTGCCTTCGGCGTTGCCCTATTTCTTCGCTGGGCTGCGCATCTCCATCACTTACGCCGTCGTCGGCGCGATCTTCGCTGAATATGCGGGGGCGGCGAAGGGGCTTGGCATCTACATGCTCAACGCCAAGAACAATTTCCGCCCCGATTTGGTGCTCGCTGCAGTCGCCGTCAGCGCCGCGCTCACGCTCATCCTGTTCGGCATTGCCGTGCTCGTCCAGCGTCTCGCCATGCCTTGGGAAAATGCGGGGAGCGATAGCGACGACCGCAAGCGTTCGGGAGAGAGCCGCCAATGAAACGGCTCGAGCTCCGCGACATCAGCAAAAGCTTCGGCGCGCTGGAGGTGCTTGCCGGCATTTCGCTTCACGTCGCGGCCGGCGAGTTCGTCTCCATCCTCGGCCCCTCGGGCGCGGGCAAGTCGACGCTGTTCCAGCTGCTCACCGGCGCGCTGAAAGGCGAGGGCGACATGCGCTTCGACGGCGCGCCCTTGGATGGCAGCCCGTTCGCCTTCATGCCACAGCGCGACGCATTGATGCCGTGGCGGCGCGTCATCGACAATGTAACGCTGGGGCTGGAAGTCCAGGGCGTGTCGCGACGGGCCGCCCGCGAGCAAGTCGCGCCGCTGTTCGCCGAGTTCGGCCTTGCCGGCTTCGAGCGCTCCTGGCCGGCGGAACTCTCCGGCGGCATGCGCCAGCGCGCCGCGCTTTTGCGCACCGTGGTGCAGCAGCGTGACATGCTGCTGCTCGACGAGCCCTTTGGCGCGCTGGATGCGCTGACACGCGCGGCCATGCAGCGCTGGCTGGAAGGCATGTGGCGGCGTCATCGCTGGACGGCGTTGCTGATCACCCATGATGTGCGCGAAGCCGTCTATCTCTCCGACCGCATTTATCTGATGTCGGCGCGGCCGGCCCGCATCATCAGCGAGATTGCCGTGCCGCTGCAGCGCCCGCGCACCACCGGCAGCGACGCCGCGCGCCAAGCCGCCGCACTCGAAGCCGACATCCTCGACACGCTGCTCAATCCCGGGGTTGACCGAGCCTCGTTCCCGCAGACCGCTCAAAGGAGATCATCATGACCGAATTCACACGCCGGCAAGCCCTGCTTTTGACGCTGGCTGCCGGACTGCCGCTTGCCTCGCGCGCTCAAGCGGCCGCGCAAAAAATCACCGTCGCGCTCGACTGGACCGTCAACACCAACCATATCGGCCTGTTCGTTGCCCGCGACAAAGGTTTTTACGACGAGGCAGGGCTCGACGTCGACATCCTGCCCTATGGCGATACCGGCGCCGGCACGCTGGTCGCCAACCGAATCGCCGATTTCGGCATTGCCGGCGTTGGCCTGTTCACCCAGCGCGCCGCCGGCGCCGATCTCAAGGCGGTCTACGCCGTGGTGCAGCAGGAGACCGGCCGGCTGGTCTTCAACGCGGATCGCAGCGAGATCAAGAGCCCGAAGAATCTCGACGGTCTGACCTATGGCGGCTTCGGCAGCGCCTGGGAAAACACGCTGATCTCGACCATCATCCGCCACGATGGCGGCAAGGGCAGTTTCGAGACCGTGACGCTCGGCACCTCGGCCTATGAGGCGCTGGCCAACGGATCGGTCGACTTCACGCTGGAGGTCTCGACCTGGGAAGGCGTCGATGCCGAGTTGAAGGGTATCAGGCAGCGCAACTTCCGCTATGCCGATTATGGCGTGCCCGACGAGCACACCACTGTCATTGCTTCAAGCGATGCCTATCTCCAGGCAAACCCGAAGGCGGCGTCGGCCTTCGTCGAGGCAACGCGACGCGGCTATCAATTCGCCGTCGACCATCCGCAAGAGGCCGGCGATCTGCTGATCGCTTCCAACAAGGATGCGCTGACCGACCCGGCGCTGATCCACGCCTCGCTGAAAATGCTGGTCGACGGGCACTTTTTGCGCAGCCAGGACGGAGTCATCGGCACGATCGATAAGGTCAAGATCGAGGCCATCGGAACCTATCTCTTCAACGCCGGCATTCTGCTCGACGCCGACGGCAAGGCGCTGAAGGAGAAGCCGGATTTTGGAGCGTATTTCACGAACGAGTTTGCGGTATAGGGGTGGTCAGTTTCCCCCGAGGCTAAGCGCCTTTTTGCGGTCGGCCTTGGCACGTTTCTGGTTGCCCTTGGCCGCCCAGGATCGGCTTCGGCCGGTGTAGGCGTCGGCATATTTGGGATAGAGCTTGATCGCTTGATTGAAGTTGGCGATTGCGCCGTCTTGATCGCCCGTATGTGCTTGCACAAGACCTCTGCCGTAGTAGCCCCCGGGACTGTTGCGATCGATCTGGATCGCCATGTCGAAGTCGTCCCGCGCCTGCTTCAAGTCGCCTTTGACGACCCACAGAATCCCGCGATCGACGTGCATTTTGGCGACGAGTGGACTGAGCTCGATTGCCTTGCCATAGTCTGCAATCGCGCCGTCGTAGTCGCCTAAGGTCATTCGGCTGATCCCTCGACCGTAGACGTTCGCCGCGTAGGTGGGATCAAACTCGATCGCTTTGCTGAAATCATCGATTGCACGTCTGTGGTCATTCTTGGCCGTCCAGGCGAATGCGCGAGCGGAATAGTAGCTGCTGTTCTTCGGCTCGATTGCGATCGCACTGCCATAGTCCGCTATCGCCCGATCGTAATTCCCTCTCTGCGCCCATGCGAGGCCGCGATATCCAAAAGCCCTTGCATTGTCGGGATCGAGCGCTATCGCATGATCGAATTTTGCGATCGCAAGGTCGTATTTGCCTTTGCCGTAAAGGGCGATGCCGCTCTCGGTGCCAGCGGACGCGGTGTCGGTCTCTGGCGCCGGCTTGTTTTTCCCCTTCTCTGCCATCGCCAACTGCCGACCTTGACGGGCAGTTTCATATTTTGGATCAAGCTCGAGTGCCCGGTCGAAATCGGCAATGGCACGGTCGTAGTCGCCCATATAGTACCAGGCGCCGCCGCGTCCGAAATAAAACGGGGCATGGTTTGGTTCCATTCCAATCGCGTGGTCGAAGTCGGCGATGGCCTTTTCTGGCTGTCGCTTCTTCACCAGCGTCAGGGCGCGGCCGTTGTAAGCTTCGACATAAGAGGGATCGAGTTCGATCGCCTTGTTGTAGTCATCCAGGGCGCCGTCATATTCGCCCTTCTGCAGGCGTGCCAAGGCACGTGCTGAATAGGTCGTTGGTTCGTTGGGAGCGAGTGCCACAGCGCGGCTGTATTCAGCGATTGCTCGAGCGTATTTGCCTTTCTTGTAAAGGGCGTCGCCGCGTTCCAACAGTGCCAGGACAGCTCTCGGGTCTGGAGCGTTTTCGGTGTTTGCGCTCTCGCTTTGTCCTTTCGCAGCCACTGCCGCTTCGCGCTCCTTGCGGGCCTCGGCGTTGTCAGGTTCGAGGCTCAGCGCCATGTCGAAATCGGATATTGCGCGGTCGTAATGTTTTTTGTCCGCCCACAGCGTGCCTCTGAAGAGATACAAGGAGGCGTCTTGCGGCTTGACCGCCAGGGCCTGGGTGTAACCCTCTATGGCGCGATCCTTTTCGCCTTTGAGCGACAGCGTCGAGGCACGCAGGGCGAGCAGCTCGGGATCTTTCGGATTGAGTTCGACCGCTCGGTCATAGTCCGCGAGTGCTTTGTCGAAATCGCCTTTCTGTCCCCAGGCCAGGCCACGGGCAAAGTGCGCATCGGGCAATGCCGGATCGATGGCGATCGCCAGATTAAGGTCGGCAATCGCCCTGTCATAGTCGCCCTTTTCCGACCACTCGCCGGCGCGATTTGAGAAAGCTGCGGCGTTTGACGGTTCGAATTGCAGACCCTTGGTGTAGTCGGCAATGGCGAGGTCAGGTTCCTTCTTGCGGCTCCAGGCCCAGCCGCGGCTGAAATAGGCGTCGGCATGTTGCGGGTTGAGCGCGAGCGCCCGTGTGTGCTCGGCGATGGAGCCGTCATAGTCGCCCTTCTTGGCCAGGGCGACGCCGCGTCGGTAATAGGCCCTCACATTGTTCGGATCGAGCTTGAGCGCGCTGCCGTACTCGGCGATCGCCTGGTCGTATTGGCCCTTGCCGGAAAGGCTGTCGCCTCGCCGAATTGCAGCCAGAACCCTCGGGTCGGTTGGCTTGGCAGGCTCCTGGGCTTTGGATGCTGCCGGATTATCGTCGGCCTTGACGTCGCTGCCCAGCGCTACCCGATCTTCGCAGGCGCTTGCCCGCCCCGCATCGAAGCTGGCGACATGGCCGCAATCGGCCAAGGCATGCTCGCGCTCGCCCTTTCTCACCCACGCCGCCGCCCGGTCCTCATAGGCATTCACCAGGGACGGATCGATGGCCAGCGCCAGAGTGAAATCCGCGATCGCGCGGTCGACGTCGCCCTTGTTCGACCACGACAGGCCTCGATTGTAGTAAGACTTGGCGTCCTCCTTGTTAAGGCTGACGGCCTTGTCGAAGTCTGCGATCGCTCTGTCTTCATCGCCCTTGTTGCTCCAGGCGATTCCGCGCAGGCCATACGCGGTGGCATTGGCCGGATCGATGCCGATCGCCCGGTCGCAATCGGCGATGGAGCCGTCGAAGTCGCCTTTCTTGCTGAAGGCGCTGGCACGGTTGACATAACCGCCGGCATCGCCGGGCAGCAACGCGATCGCGCGATCGTAATCGGCTATGGCGCGATCATAATCCCTCTTGTGCACCCACATGACGCCCCGGTTCAGGTAACCGGTCCGGAAATTCGGATCGAGCGCGATGGTCTGGTCCAGATCGGCGATGGCGCGATCCATGTCGCCTTGGTTGTAGAAGGCCTGCGCGCGCTGGAAATAGGCAAGCAGCCGGGCGCGGGAAGGCTTCGTGCGGTCCTCGGCGATCGACGTGCAGGCGGCGATGCGCTGCGCCGGCGCGACAGTCTCGTCATTGACGCAACCGCTCCGATCCGTGCCCGCCGTACGCGCCGGCTCGGCAAACGCTACAATCCCCACCAACGCCAACGCCAAAAGCGGGCTGCACGAAAGCATTGCGACAAATCTGCGCGACAACGCGCCGGAGCTGCGTAACACGGTTCTGAACTCCCCCCGGAAGTGCCGCGACTGTTCTCGCGGATACTTCTATAGTTCTCTTTTTGTTCCGAAATGCAAGCAGAAATTGCGGCGGCTGCATTTGCGCGCTCTGTCTGGGTGGGGCGATAGGCTCCTAGTCAGATTTCTTCGAACTGGCTGGCCGGGAGAGTGGCACCGGCCGACGCCGCACTAGGCTGCACGCGCGCCCTCACATATCGATCATCGAGCGCTTCACCCGGCCGATGATGGTGATGGCGCCTTCGAGCGCCGGCGGCGGGATGTCCATGTAGGAGGCCGGCTGGAAAGGCGGGTTCTCGTTGGGGCGATAGCGCTTGTAGGTGGCCTGGCCGCTTTCGTCCGAAATGACGTAGCAGCCATTGGTCACCAGCCGCTTGTCACGCAGGTTGACGAAGATGATCGAATCCGGCGGCGAGATCTTGTTCATCGACGGGCCGTCGACGCGTAGCGCGATCCATTGGCCCTGCTCGAGATCGGTGGTGGGGATGGTCGGATAGTCACTGAGATTGGCCACCATGTCCTGGCTGCCGAGTTCGCCGGCGCTGATCCACGAGACGATAGGCACGTCGACCGTGGCCAGCGACGGCATCGGGATCTGCCGGCCCGTTTCGTCGAAGCCGAAATGGCCGCCCGCAAGGCTGCCGCCCTCGCCATTGAAAAGCAGCCAGCCGGGATCGACGCCGAACAGGCGGCCATATTTCTCGGCTGCCTTGCGCGACAGCGGCCGGTTGCCGTTCTCGTGGCTGATCAGCGTGTTCTTGTTGATGTCGCGCAATGCCCGCGCGGCATCGCTCGGCGAGGCATAACCCGCCTCCGCCCGTGCCTGCTGCAATCTGTGCCTCGGTTCCTGCATCGTACAAATTGCCTGAAATTTATCGTCCAATACGTACGATTTCGCTTGCGTACGTTTCGTACATATCGTACGCTTAGCGCATGATCGAACAAACCGCAAGCGTTTCCGCAGGCATCGTCAGCTTTCTCCAATCGTCCGGGCTGTCCTCCTCCCCGGTCCGGACGCAAGCCGGGGCTTTTGCCCCGGATCCGGTCGACCTCCCCCTGTCGATCGGAACGGCCGGAGCCGTTCCTCTCCCGGCTCCGGCCACTTCTTTGCGCCAGGGCGCCGCCGGCGCGCCGGGGGCTGCTGCCGTCGGGCAGGGCATCTCCTGCATCCGCACGGAAGATGGCACCGTCATCCTGTTCGACCGGCTGACGGGCAGGGCGGTGTCCGGCCTCACCAGAGTGGCGGCCGAAGCCGCGTTGCGGCGCCTCGCCGCCGACTCCCTGCCGGCCGCCAGCACCGCCTGACCACACCGAACCAGACGCTTTGAACCTTTGTGCGGCCTTCGTACCGGGCCGCTTGCCTTTGCGCGCAATCAATGGATCCGACATGACTGCCTATACCGACACCGAATTGCAGGAGATCGCCGTCTGGCTCAGGGATGGCCTGTCGGCCACCAGGATCGCCGTCCGCTTCACGGCGCTGCGCGGCAGCCCGGTCTCGCGCAACGCCATCATCGGGATCGTCCACCGCAACAGCGCCCTGAAGACCATCGGCTTTGCCAATCCCAAGGGCGGCCGAGCCGGTGGAAGACCCAGGAAGAATGCGACGGGGAAGACTGCGGCCAACGAGAACACGACCCGGAAGAATCCGCCTGCACAGCCAGCCAAGCCCGCAAGGCGGGCAGAAGCTTCGAAGCAGGCAGCACCAACCACGCCGGTCGCCAGGCAAGCCACGTATGCGTCGGCCAGGCCTTTGTTGCCAGCTCGCCCGGCGCGCTCGACCCCGGGCGAGGGGCGGCTGGTGGTGGACGGCGAGATTTACCGCTTCAAGCTGCCGGCGCCGCGCTCCGCCGCCATCGGACGCCAGCCGCATGTCGCCGCCATGCGCTTCATCGACTGCCTGTTCAACCGCTGCCGCGCGCCGCTCGACCTGACGCTGGAAGAAGACCCGGAGAAAGATGCACCCGGCAGCCGGCCGGGGCTGGAGATGCTGTGCTGCGGCCTGCGCACAAGGGCACTGAAGAGCTACTGCACCTATCACCAGGCGCGTTTCCACCGGCCGGTGGCCGAGATGGTGTAAGCGGCTAGGCTCGGTTCCTTCGGAGGGACGACACAATGGATCGATAGGCCGACGGGACAGCGCCCCCCTCTGTCCTGCCGGACATCTCCCCCACAAGGGGGGAGATCGAATATCGCCACCGGTTTCGCCAATCGCCGACGTTGCAAAAAGGCGCAGCCGCGGAAACTGCCGATCTCCCCCCTCGTGGGGGAGATGCCCGGCAGGGCAGAGGGGGGCGCGAAGGAACGCCAACCTTCCAGCTCAACAATCCACTCCACAAGGGCCATCCAATGAGCAAAAAAACCGCGCAGAAAGCAAAGCCCCCAAAACTCCCCAAGGACGAGGCCGAGCAGGTGCGCATCCGCCGTGAGATCGGCCATGATTTCGCGCTGAAGGACGATCGTTTCGGTCGCAAGCGGCTCAGCGTCGGCACCGAGGAGGCGCGTCGCGTCTACGAGGTTTCCAATGGCGGCTACACCGCGACCGGCGGCGTCGTGCGCGTGCGCAATGTCGATCCGCTGGTCGGCATCACCTCGCTGACCCGCCAGCAGCGCGAGGCCGGCCAGCGGTTTCGCGATGATTTCGAGCGCGCCTCGCGTGATGGGCTGCGGCCGATGCTGTGGGAAGAGCGCGTCGATGCCAGCCGCATCGGTGGCGGCATTCCCGACCGCGTGCTCAACGCCGGCCGCGCCCATACCTGCGCCAGTGCCGCATTGGCCCACTGGGAACTGGCCGACACGGTCCGCAATATCTGCCTTGAGGGCCAGTCGGTGAAGTCGCTCGCCGAGCGCACCGGCGAGGGACGGGATGTGGTGGTGAAGCTGCTGAAAGTCGGGCTCGACCTGCTGGCCGTGCATTACGGGATGATGCTGATGCGGAAGCCGCGATGAGACCGGCAGTCCGCGCAAGGCAAAGTGCCCGGCCGGCAGATGCCGGCCGGACCGGTTACGCTATCGGATCACCGCTCGCAAACGCGGATTTCCTCAACGATTCTGTGATGATGGCGCCAATGCTTGACCAACTCTACGTGGCAGCGGCGATGATGCCTGTGGTACCTGTGGTACCTGAAGCCGTTATCGTAGGCATCATACTGATAGTACGGGCGAGGAGCGTAGTAGCGATCGCCGTAATAGTCGCGATAGCCGTCATTGTAGTAATCGTCATCGTAGCCGTTACCGATGCCGATCACGACGCGCCCGCCGGCATTCGCCGGGGCGATCATCGCCGCCGCTGCGGCGACAGCGATAATCGAAGCAAGCAGGAGCTTTCTCATGGCTGCCTCCTGTTCAAGGTTGATCTAATATAACCCCCGGGACGCGACCTCGTTCCAAAGTTTTGCAAGATGTGAACAACCTTGCGCGCGGTGCCGCATAAGGCAGGCCTGGGCGCTGCCTCGATTCGGAGTTGTATGAAAACAGGCGCTTGAAGCGGTTCGATGAATCAATATCTGAGTCGCTTCACGCGCCTTTCTTGCCAAGCTTCGCCGGCCCCGCCTCGCCAGCATCCGGCGCTGGCTCCCACCCAAATACACTGCGCCCGCCGAGCAAATGCGACTGGTCGAACTCGCCGGCAACGATCTCCTTCAGGCTCGGCCCGGTGACATAGCGCTCCAGCCGCCGTGCCTCGCCATCCAGCCGCTTCAGCGCGCCGAGTTCTTCCTCGCGGCCGAGCTTGGCCTTGGCGACGGCCGATTTCAGCACCGCGATCGTCTCGTCATAGACTTTCAGCGGCACCGGGAAAGGGTGGCGGTCCTTGCCGCCATGGGCGAGCGAGAAGCGCGCCGGATCGGAGAAGCGGCACGGCGCGCCATGCACCACCTCCGCCACCATGGCCAGCGCCCGCACCGTTCGCGCGCCGACGCCTGGCACCAGCAGCAGTTCAGGAAAATCAGCCGGCCCGCTTTCGATTGCCGCCGAGATGTTGCCGTGCAGCCGGTGCATGACGATGTCGCTCTCGCGCACGTCGTGATGCGCCGGCATCACCAGATTGGGCAGCGTCGGCTGCGCCGCCGGTATCGCAGGCGGTGCTTTTGTCGGCGGCTCCAGCACGGCAAGCTCATCGAGGATTCGCTCCGGGCTCATGGTCTTCAACAGGTCGAGCTGCCCTGTCCGCGACGGCTCGGCGCGGTGGTCGGTGAGGTTGACGATCTCGCCCTGGGTCTCGCCCTCGATCGCCGCATGCGGCTGATCGACGAAGCTGGTCAGCCCTTCGGACAGCCAATGGTAGCGGCGCGCCTGGCGGCTGTCGCCGTTCATGCCTTGCTGCACCACCACCCAGCGGCTGTCGTCGGTGACGATGAAGCCGTGCAGATAGAGGTCAAAACCGTCCTGCACGGCGGCACTGTCCACCTTGGCGACCAGCCGGCTGGCGGTGGCCAGTGCCGCGCCATCGATGCCGACGCGCTCGCCGATCGCGGTCAGCTCCTGCGGCGTCTTGCGCGAATGCGCGCCGCGCCCGCCGCAGACATGAATGCCGAGTTCGCGCGACATCGGGTTCAGCCCGCGCTTCAGTGCGCCGACGACCGAGGTGGTGATGCCGGAGGAATGCCAGTCCATGCCCATGACGGCGCCGAAGGACTGGAACCAGAAGGGATGCGCCAGCCGCCGCAACAGCTCGTCGCGGCCATAGTGATGGATGATCGCCTCGCACAGCACCGCGCCCAGCCGCGTCATGCGCTCGCCCAGCCATTTCGGAACCCGCCCGCCATGCAGCGGCAGATCCGCACTGCCGCTTCGCTGCGTCAAAGGTTTGCCTCCGTGGATGCCGGCGCACCGGCGGTGCGCCTGTGATCTAGATGGCATTTGGGGGGAGATTTGCAAGCAGGCAGGCGCCTCCGCCTTTTCGCTCGGCTGTCCCCCGCCTGCGCCATCCTTGCGATCCCACCAAAACCGTTTGAATATGCGTGCCGCCGCTTGGGGGAGCACACGTGGCGCACATTGCTGTGGTCACGCATGAATATGACCGGTTTCAGACGCCGTGGCGCCCGCTGCGCCGGCGCGACAGCCCTTACATGCTGTTCGACATCCTGGCCGAGCTTGGGCAACGCGGCCACCGGGTGAGGCGGCTTTGCGGCCTGTCGCAACCGCCCGATGCCGACCTCGCCATCCTGCATATCGACGCCACCATCGTGCCGCAAGCCTATCTCAACTATGCCGCCCGTTTTCCGTTCTGCCTGAACCTTGCCGTCTCAGACATTTCCAAGCGCCACGTCAGCCAGGCGCTGCTGCGCGATGGCGATGGTTGGCTCGGGCGGGTGATCGTCAAGAGCAACCTCAACCACCACGGCCTGCCCGAAGCGCGCTTCAATCTGCGCGCCGCGCGCCATGGTCACGAAATACCCTTTCCCGGCGCGCGCGAAATGCCCCGCTATGAGGTTTTCGCCGCGCGTGACGACGTGCCCCCCGAGCTGCTCGAACGGCCCGATCTTGTGGTGGAAAAATTCATCCCGGAAATCGTCGCCGATGGTTTCGGCACCCGCATCTGGGTATTCTGCGGGACCCGCGAACGCTGCGCCCGCTACGTCTCGCCCAACGCCGTGGTCAAGGCCTCCGAGACGATCAGGCGCGAGCCGGTGCCGGTCCCCGACGAAATCCGCCAACTGCGCGAAGAACTCGGCTTCGACTACGGCAAATTCGATTTCGTCATCCACCAGGGTCAGCCCGTGCTGCTCGACGCCAACCCGACGCCGGGGCGCCCGAAAAGCGTGCGCTCGATGCTGGTGGAAGCAGCGGCGAATTTGGCGGATGGGTTTGAAGGGATGGTGGGGAGGGG
>NZ_JACDTY010000003.1 GCF_013520985.1 Mesorhizobium neociceri
TCGCGAAGATCATTGGAAAGAGGTCGGGTCATCAGATGCTGGCCTCCACTCCAGCCAGCATCTTGAATCACAAAACCGACAAATCGGGAATCCCCTTCGATTCCATCAAGTCGTGAACCGCTCTAGCGTCGTTGCGCCGAACTCGCGCACGCGCAGCGTGTCGCGGATCGCCTTCGGCAGCGAATAGAGGCCAATGACCGCGAACACGACGGGGACGAAGACGAGCGGATTGAATTCGCCGTCGGTGACATTGAAATTGAGCGGCAGTTCGAAATACCAGGGGATCAGGATCGCGATCAGCAGCATGGCGCCGGCAAAGAAATAGCCGCTGGACGCAGTGGCCGCATTGGCGTCGACCGCCGGTTCCGGCGGCTGCGCCGCTGCTGGCTGCTGACTGCGCCTTCGAGCCATTGCCGCCTCACCAAAGACCGGACGTTCTTTCAATGCCATGCCGGGCGGTGGCGTGACAATGCCCCTTTGGGCGCCGACGCTTGTGGAAGGCATAAGCCGGCTGTAGGCTGCTCCTTGCAAATGAGCGTCTTGGCAGGAGGAAGCCATGTCTGTTGCCCGCGTTACCGAAATCACGTCGTCGTCGACGAAGAGCTTTCAGGACGCCATCGAGCAGGGAATTGCGCGTGCCTCAAAGACGCTGAAGAACGTCGAAGGCGCTTGGATCCAGGACCAGAAGATCGTCGTCGAGGACGGCAAGATCGCGGCCTATCGCGTCAATATGAAGGTGACTTTCATCCTCGCGGACTGAGCGCCTGGCAACTCCTTGTTGGAGCATGATCTCCGGACAAAACGGTCCCGTTTGTCCGAGAAAACCGGTTCCCACTTTTCGGGATCATGCTCTGAAAAAAACGGGAACTTTCGCCCGCGCCCCTCATTGTCAAAGTACGATCAACGACAATGAGGAGCATCAGACATGACCACCCAGACAGGCCACACCGAAGCCATCGCGGCTTCGCGCGTCATCGGCACGTCGGTCTACAACACCGAAGGCAAGAGCATCGGCAGCATCGAGGACATCATGCTCGACAAGACGTCGAACGGCATCATGTTCGCTGTGATTGGCTTTGGCGGTTTTCTCGGCATTGGCGAGAAATATCACGCCATTCCTTGGGCGAGCCTCGACTATGACGAGGACAGAGGCGGCTATGTCGTGCCGTTCTCCAAGGATCAGTTGAAAGCGGCTCCATCCTATTCGATCAATGAACTGGCCGGCGCCGATGGCGAGGCCGCACGTGACGCTTCCTATGACTACTACAGGGTCACGCCTTATTGGCATTGATCCGGCGCGCTGACGCCTGACGTGAAAGGGCCCCCGTAATCGGGGGCCCTTTCACCGCAATACACGGTTCCTATTCTGCGGCGTAAAGCGTCGACAACTGCGTTGCCGCCTTTGGCGGCTGCTGGGTGTCGCATGACGTCAGGAACGCCGCCGCGATGAGGAACAAACTCACAATACCGCTCAACTCAGACATGGCGAAACTCCTCCTGTTTCGCCCCGCGCGAATGCGACCATAAACCAGAAACGGCCACGCCATGCATGAATTATGATGACAGAAATTTGCGCTTCGTGAATCGCTGACGCGGCACTATTTGCAAGCGCCCCGATTGCCTTTTGCGGCACTTTGGCTAAGAGGGGCGCGACGCTTAATCGATCAATCGGGGACATCGCAATGACCGCCATCATCGACATTATCGGGCGTGAAATCCTGGACAGCCGTGGAAATCCGACCGTCGAGGTCGACGTAGTTCTCGAAGACGGCTCGATGGGCCGCGCCGCGGTGCCGTCCGGCGCCTCGACCGGCGCGCATGAAGCCGTCGAACTGCGCGATGGCGGTGCCCGCTATCTCGGCAAGGGTGTGCTGAGGGCAGTCGAGGCTGTCAACGGCGAGCTGTTCGAGGCGATCGGCGGCATGGAAGCCGAAAACCAGATCCACATCGACCAGACCATGATCGAGCTCGACGGCACGCCCAACAAGAGCCGGCTCGGCGCCAACGCCATCCTCGGCGTGTCGCTGGCTGTCGCCAAGGCAGCGGCGGAAGCCGCCGGCCTGCCGCTGTACCGCTATGTCGGCGGCACCAAGGCGCATTTGCTGCCGGTGCCGATGATGAACATCATCAATGGCGGTGCGCATGCCGACAACCCGATCGACTTCCAGGAGTTCATGATCCTGCCGGTCGGCGCACCGACTTTGCGCGAAGGCGTGCGCTGGGGTTCGGAAGTCTTCCACACGCTGCGCAAGAAGCTCAAGGATGCCGGCCACAACACCAATGTCGGTGACGAAGGCGGTTTTGCCCCGAACCTGAAGAGCGCGCCGGTGGCTCTCGATTTCATCATGGAATCGATCGAAAAGGCCGGCTTCAAGCCGGGCGAAGAGATCGCGCTCGGCCTCGATTGCGCGGCGACCGAATTCTTCAAGGACGGCAATTACGTCTATGAAGGCGAGAAGAAGACCCGCGATCCCAAGGCGCAGGCCAAATACCTGGCCAAGCTTGCCGCCGACTATCCGATCATCTCGATCGAGGACGGCCTGGCCGAGGACGACTGGGAAGGCTGGAAGTACCTGACCGACCTGATCGGCAAGAAGACGCAGCTGGTCGGCGACGACCTGTTCGTCACCAACACGGCGCGGCTGCGCGACGGCATCCGCATGGGCGTCGCCAATTCGATCCTGGTCAAGGTCAACCAGATCGGCTCGCTGACCGAGACGCTCGACGCCGTCGAGACCGCGCACAAGGCCGGCTACACCGCCGTCATGTCGCACCGTTCGGGCGAAACCGAGGATTCGACTATCGCCGATCTCGCCGTCGCCACCAATTGCGGGCAGATCAAGACCGGCTCGTTGTCGCGCTCCGACCGCATGGCCAAGTACAACCAGCTGATCCGCATCGAGGAAGAGCTCGGCAAGCAGGCGCGCTACGCCGGCAAGTCGGTGGTCAAAGCGTAAATTCTGCCGCATTGGCTGACATGACGAGGGCGGGATTTTTCCCGCCCTTTTTCATGGCCGTTGTTGCCAAATCCGTCTGCCCGTAACCGTCCATTAAGCACAATCGGGCGACATAGGGCGGTCAAAGGATTGCGACCATGTGGACACGCCAGCACAAGCAGAGAAACACCGGCCGGCTGATCATCCCGTCGCTTTGCGTGGCGTTCCTCGCCTATTTCGGCTTTCATGCCTATCATGGCGAATTCGGCATCTATTCCAAATACCAGCTCGAAGCACAGACCGTCGAACTGCAGGCCAAGTACGATGCCATCAAGGCGCGCCGGGTCGATCTGGAGCGTCGTGTCCAGCTCATGCATGAGGGCACACTTGAAAAGGATATGCTTGACGAGCAGGCGCGCAGAGCGCTCAATCTGTCCCAGGCCGATGAAATCACCATCATGCTGCCGACGAATCCGAAATAACTGAATTCCAGTTAATCGCTGTTATCACCAATGATTCTAAACGTTTAGACGCATGCCAGCCATGCATTTTTCTGCATGGCGAAACGCGTTCTCGCATGTTAGCTTCTTTTAAATCGGTGGGGAGGAGCTGATCCTCCCCAGAGCAGACTTGATCTGCTTTAGTGTCCGCAAAGAGACGCCAACAGGGAGTGATGCATGGCCACCGCCGCCAAAAAAGCGCCTGCCAAATCCGTCAAATCGACATCCGCCAAATCAACGGGGCTTGCCGCCCCCAAACCAGCCGAGTTCACCAAGGACGAGGAGCTTGCCGCCTACCGGCACATGCTGCTCATCCGCCGCTTCGAGGAAAAGGCCGGCCAGCTCTACGGCATGGGCTTCATCGGCGGCTTCTGCCACCTCTATATCGGCCAGGAAGCGGTCGTCACCGGCATGAAGATGGCGCTGATCCAGGGCGACCAGATGATTACCGCCTATCGCGACCATGGCCACATGCTGGCGATGGAGCTTTCGCCGCGCGGCGTCATGGCCGAGCTGACCGGACGCCGCGGCGGCCTGTCGAGGGGCAAGGGCGGCTCCATGCACATGTTCTCGAAGGAGAAGCATTTTTACGGCGGCCACGGCATTGTCGGCGCGCAGGTTTCGCTCGGCACGGGCCTGGCCTTCGCCAACCGCTACCGCGACAACAACAATGTGTCGCTGACCTATTTCGGTGACGGCGCGGCCAATCAGGGCCAGGTCTATGAAAGCTTCAACATGGCCTCGCTGTGGAAGCTGCCGGTGATCTACATCATCGAAAACAACCGCTACGCCATGGGCACTTCGGTGTCGCGTTCGTCGGCCGAAACCAATTTTTCGCATCGCGGCGCATCATTCAAGATTCCCGGCATCCAGGTCGACGGCATGGATGTGCGTGCGGTCAAATCCGCCGGCGATCAGGCGACCGAATGGTGCCGTGCCGGCAATGGGCCGATTATCCTGGAAATGCAGACCTACCGCTATCGCGGCCATTCCATGTCTGACCCGGCAAAATACCGCTCCAAGGAAGAAGTGCAGAAGATGCGCTCCGATCACGACCCGATCGAGCAGGTCAAGGCACGGCTGATCGGCAAGAAGTGGGCCGACGAAGACGAGCTCAAGAATATCGACAAGCAGGTCCGCGACATCGTCGCCGACGCCGCCGAATTCGCCCAGCACGACGCCGAGCCGGATCCGTCCGAGCTCTGGACCGACATCGTATTGTAACGGGAGGGCAAGGACATGCCGATCGAAATTCTCATGCCCGCTCTCTCGCCGACCATGGAAGAGGGCAATCTTTCCAAGTGGTTGAAGAACGAGGGCGACAAGGTCGTCGCCGGTGACGTGATCGCCGAGATAGAAACCGACAAGGCGACGATGGAAGTCGAAGCCGTCGACGAAGGCACGATCGGCAAGATCGTGGTTCCCGCCGGCACCGAAGGCGTCAAGGTCAATGCGGTGATCGCCATTTTGCTGCAGGACGGCGAAAGTGCCGCCGATGCCAGCAAGACCGCGGCGCCTGCCAAGGCCGAAGCGCCGGCAAAGGCTGAAGCCCCGGCCGAAGAGGCCACTCCGGCCGCCAAGCCAACTCCTGTTGCCGCCGCGCCGAAAACCGAAGTCGCCGCCGATCCCGACGTTCCGGCCGGCACCGAGATGGTCTCGACCACGGTGCGCGAGGCACTGCGCGATGCCATGGCCGAAGAGATGCGCCGCGACGGTGACGTCTTCGTCATGGGCGAGGAAGTCGCCGAATACCAGGGCGCCTACAAGATCACGCAAGGCCTGCTGCAGGAATTCGGCCCTCGCCGCGTCGTCGACACGCCGATCACCGAGCACGGCTTTGCCGGCGTCGGCGTTGGTGCGGCGATGGCAGGCTTGAAGCCGATCGTCGAATTCATGACCTTCAACTTCGCCATGCAGGCGATCGACCAGATCATCAACTCGGCGGCCAAGACGCTTTACATGTCGGGCGGCCAGATGGGCGCGCCGATCGTATTCCGCGGACCGAACGGGGCCGCGGCCCGCGTCGGCGCCCAGCATTCGCAGTGCTACGCCGCCTGGTACAGCCACATTCCCGGCCTGAAGGTGGTGATGCCCTACACGGCCGCCGACGCCAAGGGTCTGCTCAAGGCGGCGATCCGCGACCCGAACCCGGTCATCTTCCTCGAAAACGAAATCCTCTACGGCCAATCCTTCGACGTGCCGAAGCTTGATGATTTCGTGCTGCCGATCGGCAAGGCGCGCATCCACAAGCAGGGCAAAGACGTCACCATCGTGTCGTTCGGCATCGGCATGACTTACGCCATCAAGGCGGAAGCCGAGCTGCGCGGCATGGGCATCGATGCCGAGATCATCGATCTCAGGACCATCCGCCCGCTCGACCTCGACACCGTCATCGCCTCGGTGAAGAAGACCAACCGCCTGATCGTGGTGGAAGAAGGTTTCCCGCAAAGCTCGGTCGGCGACCATATCGCCAACCAGGTGTCGCAGCGCGCCTTCGATTTCCTCGACGCGCCGGTCATCACCATTGCCGGCAAGGACGTTCCGATGCCCTATGCGGCCAACCTCGAAAAGCTGGCCTTGCCCAATGTCGGCGAGGTCATCGAGGCGGTCAAAGCCGTCACGTATCGCTGAGCCGGTCGGGAGAACATCATGCCAATCAACATCACCATGCCGGCGCTCTCGCCAACGATGGAAGAGGGCAATCTTTCGAAGTGGCTCGTGAAAGAGGGCGACAAGGTTTCGCCGGGCGACGTCATCGCCGAGATCGAGACCGACAAGGCGACGATGGAAGTCGAGGCCGTCGATGAAGGCACGGTCGCCAAGCTGGTGGTTCCGGCCGGCACCGAAGGCGTCAAGGTCAATGCGCTGATCGCCATTCTGGCCGGCGAAGGCGAGGATGCGGGTGCAGCGGCAAAGGGTGGCGGCGATGCTGCGCCTGCGAAAGCTGAGGCTCCGAAAGCTGAAGCGCCGAAGGCCGAGGCAGCAAAGCCGGAAGCCGCTGCCGCGGCGCCTGCGCCGGCCAAGGCCGCCCCGGTCGCCAATGGTCACGTCGATGGCGAGCGCACCTTCGCTTCGCCGCTGGCTCGTCGCATCGCCAAGGATGCCGGCGTTGATGTGTCCGCCGTGACCGGCACCGGCCCGCATGGCCGCGTCGTCAAGGCCGATGTCGAGGCGGCGATTGCCGGCGGCGGCGCAAAGGCGGCACCGGCCGCGAAAGCCGCACCTGCCAGCGCTCCAGCGCCTGCGCCGGCTGCGGCACCCAAGGCAATGTCCGACGAGCAGGTGCTGAAACTGTTCGCAGAAGGCTCCTACGAGCTCGTCCCGCACGACAATATGCGCAAGACCATTGCGCGCCGGCTGGTCGAGGCGAAGACAACCATCCCGCACTTCTACCTGACGCTCGATTGCGAGCTCGACGCGCTGCTGGCGCTGCGCACGCAGTTGAATGCCGCTGCTCCGACGAAGAAGACCGAGAAGGGCGAGGCGCCCGTCTACAAGCTGTCGGTCAACGACATGGTAATCAAGGCGATGGCGATGGCGCTGATGGCGGTGCCGGATGCCAATGCATCGTGGACCGACACCGCCATGGTCAAGCACAAGCATGCCGATGTCGGCGTTGCCGTGTCGATCCCCGGCGGCCTGATCACGCCGATCATCCGCCATGCCGACGAAAAAACGCTGTCCACCATCTCCAACGAGATGAAGGATCTGGCTAGCCGCGCCCGCAGCCGCAAGCTGAAGCCCGAGGAATATCAGGGCGGCACCACGGCGGTCTCCAATCTCGGCATGTTCGGCATCAAGGACTTTGCCGCCGTCATCAACCCGCCGCATGCGACGATCCTGGCGGTGGGTGCCGGTGAGCAGCGCCCGGTGGTCAAGAATGGTGAGATCAAGATCGCCAACGTCATGTCGGTGACGCTGTCGACCGATCATCGCGCCGTCGATGGTGCGCTCGGCGCCGAACTTCTGGTCGCCTTCAAGCGCATGATCGAAAACCCGATGGGCATGCTGGTCTAGGGAAGGAAAAGGGTGGTGCGGACATTCTTCACCTCCTTCATGGCCTTCTTCCTGTCTTTGCTTGTCGGCGCCATCGTTGCAGTGGGGTTGGCGATAAACACAGATGCGCACGAGGAATACATTCTCGTGTTCATCGCGTGCGGGTTGGTCACCACTGTCGTGACAATGTTGTTTTTCATTGCGCAGTTTTTCCCCAATCCCCTCAATGCCATCAATTGGGTGGGGATCGGTACATTCGTGTTGTTCGTGCTGATCGGTTTCGGCTTGATCGGCTGGACTTTTTCCCAACCGCCCGAGGGACGCGATTGGGGAGGGAACCTGCCAATCATCGCGGGTTTGGTTCTGCCGAGCCTGGTTACGATCGCGGTGCATTGGCTGTTCGTACGCTGGCGGGTCATGCGCGGGCAGGCGGATTTTGGCAGAGGCGAGGCAAGTGCATGAAGACGATTCTCTGCTATGGCGATTCCCTGACCTGGGGCTATGACGCGGCGAGCCTCGGGCGCCACGCTCTGGCAGACCGCTGGCCGAGCGTACTCAAGGCGGCGCTGGACGACGATGATATCGAGGTCATTGCCGAAGGCCTGAACGGCCGCACCACGGCCTTCGACGACCATCTGGCCGGAGCGGATCGTAACGGCGCCAGGCTTTTGCCGACAATCCTGACCAGCCATGCGCCAATCGACCTGATCGTCATCATGCTCGGCGCCAACGACATGAAGCCGTGGATCCATGGCAATCCGGTCGCGGCCAAGCAAGGCGTGCAGCGGCTGATCGACATCGTGCGCGGCCACGATTACCCGTTCGACTGGGCCGCGCCGCAGATCCTGATCGTGGCGCCGCCTGCGGTCAGCCGCACGGACAATGCCGAATTCAAGGAAATGTTTGCAGGCGGCGATGAGGCCTCGAAGCGGCTGGCGCCGCAATATTCGATCCTGGCCGACGAAGCAGGCTGCGGCTTTTTCGATGCCGGCACGGTGGCCACGACCACACCGCTCGACGGTGTCCATCTCGATGCGGAAAACACGCGCAACATAGGTGAGGCCTTGGCGCCGCTGGTGCGCGTGATGCTGGAACTCTAGACAAAGACAATCAGGGAGAAACCCCGTGGCAGAATCCTACGACGTCATCATCATCGGCTCCGGCCCCGGCGGCTATGTCACGGCGGTACGTTCCGCCCAGCTCGGCTTCAAGACGGCGATCGTCGAGCGCGAGCATCTCGGTGGCATCTGCCTCAACTGGGGCTGCATCCCCACCAAAGCGCTGCTGCGCTCGGCCGAGATCATGCACTACTCGGACCATCTCAAAGACTATGGCCTGAAGCTCGAAGGCGGCAAGGTCAGCGCTGATACCGCGGCCGTCGTCGACCGCTCGCGCAAGGTTTCGCTGCGGCTTAATGGCGGCGTCGCCTTCCTGATGAAGAAGAACAAGGTCGACGTCATCTGGGGCGAGGCCAAGCTCTCCAAGCCCGGCGAAATCGTCGTCTCCAAGACCGCCAAGAAGCCGATGGAGCCGCAGCCGCCGGTGCCGAAAGGCGTCAAGGGCGAGGGCACCTACACCGCCAAACACATCATTCTCGCCACCGGCGCGCGGCCGCGTGCGCTGCCCGGCATCGAACCGGACGGCAAGCTGATCTGGACCTATTTCGAGGCCATGGTGCCGAAGGAAATGCCGAAATCGCTGCTGGTGATGGGATCCGGCGCCATCGGCATCGAATTCGCCTCGTTCTACCGCACCATGGGCGCGGAGGTGACGGTAGTCGAACTGTTGCCGGCAGTGATGCCAGTCGAGGACGCCGAGGTCTCGAAATTCGCGCAGAAGCAGTTCGAGAAGCAAGGCATGAAAATCATCCTTGAGGCCAAGGTGACCAAGGTCGAGAAGGGTGCGAATTCCGTTACGGCGCATGTCGAGATGAAGGACGGCAAGGTCGAGAAGATCACCGCCGACCGCATGATTTCGGCCGTCGGCGTGCAGGGCAACATCGAGAATCTCGGCCTTGAGACGCTCGGCGTGAAGACCGACCGCGGCTGCGTAGTTGTTGACGGCTACGGCAAGACCAACGTGCCGGGCATCTACGCCATTGGCGATGTCGCCGGGCCGCCGATGCTCGCGCACAAAGCCGAGCATGAAGGCGTGGTGTGCATCGAAAAGATCGCCAACTTCCCCGGTGTGCATGCGACCGACAAGCTGAAGATCCCGGGCTGCACTTACTGCAATCCGCAGGTCGCTTCGGTCGGGTTGACCGAAGCCAAGGCGAAAGCCGAAGGCAAGGACATCCGCGTTGGCCGCTTCCAGTTCGGCGCCAACGGCAAGGCGATCGCGCTCGGCGAGGACCAGGGTTTCATCAAGACCATCTTCGACAAGAAGACCGGTCAGTTGCTCGGTGCCCATATGGTCGGCGCCGAGGTGACGGAGCTGATCCAGGGCTTTGTCGTGGCGATGAACCTCGAAACGACCGA
Organism: Mesorhizobium neociceri; assembly: GCF_013520985.1. GTDB lineage: Bacteria > Pseudomonadota > Alphaproteobacteria > Rhizobiales > Rhizobiaceae > Mesorhizobium > Mesorhizobium neociceri. The sequence continues at coordinate 9,910 of NZ_JACDTY010000003.1, forward strand.
AGAAGAGCTGATGCACACCATCTTCCCGCATCCGACGCTGTCGGAGATGATGAAGGAAAGCGTGCTCGACGCCTATGGGCGCGCGCTCAACGCATGATAGATTCGCCGCGCGAGACTCAGACGCATGCGCCGGAGAGCTCTGACGGCAAGGCAGTTCGTATCCGGTTGCATTTTCACCTGACACAGGAGGAGTTGGCATATGGACGTGAATGGCGTGGGCTGGATTGCAGCCATCATCATCGGCGGCTTGGCCGGGTGGCTGGCCGAAATGGTCATGAAGAGCAACACCGGCATCTTGATGAACATCATTATGGGCATTGTCGGCGCGGTGGTGCTCAACGCAATTCTCCGGGCGCTCAACATCGAGCCCTTCGGCGTCGGCTGGCTCGCCTATCTAATCACCGGCTTCATCGGCGCCTGCCTGCTCATCTTCGCCGGGCGGCTCATTCGCCGCTAGAGCCCCGCTATGCGAAAAAGGCTGTGGCGGCATGCGCCGCCGCGGCCTTTTTCTTTACTCCGAAAAGTCCTAGATGACGTCAGGAAGGCGAACGCCGACGGGCGGATGCCAACAAATCAGGTTTGAGATGGTCACTGTTCTCGACACGATCGCCAACGCGCCGCGCCTGCGGCACCCCGAGAAGGCGCACAAGCCCGACCAGGAGGTGCTGCGCAAACCCGACTGGATCCGCGTCAAGGCGCCAGTGTCCAAGGGCTATGCCGAAACGCGCGAGATCGTGAAGTCGCACAAGCTGGTGACGGTGTGCGAAGAGGCCGGCTGCCCCAATATCGGCGAATGCTGGGAGAAGAAGCACGCCACCTTCATGATCATGGGCGAGATCTGCACGCGCGCCTGCGCCTTCTGCAATGTCGCCACCGGCATCCCGAACGCGCTCGACGCCGATGAGCCGGCGCGCGTCGCGCACGCCGTCAAGCAGATGGGGCTGACCCATGTCGTCATCACCTCGGTCGACCGTGACGATCTTGCCGATGGCGGGGCGCAGCATTTCGCCGAGGTCATCCGCGCCATCCGTGCAGCGACGCCTTTGACGACGATCGAAATCCTGACGCCCGATTTCCTGCGCAAGGAAGGCGCCTTGGAGATCGTCGTGGCCGCCAAGCCCGACGTCTTCAACCACAATCTCGAAACAGTGCCGTCGAACTATCTGACGGTGCGTCCGGGCGCGCGCTATTTCCACTCGATCCGGCTGCTGCAGCGGGTCAAGGAGCTTGATCCGTCGATCTTCACCAAATCCGGCATCATGGTCGGCCTCGGCGAAGAGCGGAACGAGATCCTGCAGCTTATGGACGACCTGCGTTCGGCCAATGTCGACTTCATGACCATCGGCCAGTATCTGCAGCCGTCGAAGAAGCACCATCCGGTGATCCGCTTCGTCACGCCGGAGGAGTTCAACTCCTTCGCGACGATCGGCAAGACCAAGGGTTTCCTGCTGGTGGCGTCGAGCCCGCTGACGCGCTCCTCGCATCACGCCGGCGACGATTTCGCCAGGCTGCGGGCGGCGCGCGAGGCGCAGCTCAAAAAAGCAGCCAACGCCCTGCTTTAAGTGATGCATGTCGTGTTCTCAAAACCGGGGCCACTTTTGAGCGACATGCATTAATGCCGAAATTCGAAGCCACCCGCCGCGTTGCCCACACGCCGGAGCAGATGTTTGCGCTGGTCGCCGATATCGAGACCTATCCTGAATTTCTGCCGCTTTGCGAGGCGCTGACGGTGCGCTCGCGCAAGGAGCGTGACGGCCGCACCATTCTCGTCGCCGATATGAGCATCGGCTACAAGGCGATCCGCGAGACCTTTACGACGCAGGTGCTGTTGAAGCCGGACGAGAACACAATCGACGTCAAATACATCGATGGGCCGTTCAAATATCTGAGCAACATCTGGCGATTCGAGGCGGCCGATGGCGGTGGCTGCAGCGTCCGCTTCTTCATCGACTACGAGTTCAAGAGCCGCATCCTCGGCGCGCTGATGGGCACCATGTTCGATCGCGCCTTCCGCATGTTTTCCGAAGCCTTCGAAAAGCGCGCCGACGTGATCTATGGAACGACGCCCATTTCTTGAGTGTCGCCGAGCGCGCGCAGGCCGATCTCCAGCGCATGCTTGACCGTCTCGCTGCGGATGAAGTCGCGGCCATTGTCGGCAAACAGATTGAGCTCGGCGGCTACAGGCCCACCCCGCAGCGCAACGCCGAACCAGACCAGGCCGACCGGCTTGTCCGGCGAGCCGCCGCCGGGGCCGGCAATGCCGGTGACGGCAAGCGCCAGACCGGCGTGCGAGCGGGCCAGTGCGCCTGCCGCCATCTCCAGAACCGTTTCGCGCGAGACGGCGCCATGCGCTTCGAGCGTGGCGGCAGAGACGCCGAGCATCTCCATCTTTGCTTCGTTGGAATAGGTGATGAGGCCGCGGTCGACGACGGCGGACGAGCCGGCAATGTCGGTGAGGGCGGCAATGATCATGCCGCCGGTGCAGCTTTCGGCGGTCGCCAGCATGATGCCGCGCTGCTGGCAGGCCTGGAGCAGGGCGTTTGCGAGGTCGCCGTTGCTCATGCCGGGACCTCCCCAGGGAAGACGACGCTGGCGGTGGCGATGGCTGCTATGCCTTCCTCACGGCCGACAAAGCCGAGTTTTTCATTGGTCGTCGCCTTGATCGAGATGCGATCGCTGGAAATGCCCAGCATCGCCGACAGCGCTTTCGTCATGGCGTCGCGATGCGGGCCGACGCGCGGCGCCTCGCAGATCAGCGTGATGTCGGCATTGGCGATGCGCCCGCCGCGTTCGCGCACCAGCCTGGCCGCATGTTCGACGAAGATTTTTGAAGCCGCGCCCTTCCATTGCGGATCGGAAGGCGGGAAATGCGTGCCGATGTCGCCGGCGCCGCAGGTGGCAAGCAGCGCGTCGGTCAGCGCGTGCAGGCCGACATCGGCATCCGAATGTCCCGACAGCTTTTTGCCGTGCGGAATGGCAACGCCGCACAGAGTGACATGGTCGCCGGGCTCGAAGGCATGCACGTCATAGCCATTGCCGGTGCGGATGTCGGGAAAACGCTCGCCGGTAAGCCGCTGATCCGCCATCGCAATATCCTTTGCCCAGGTGAGTTTGACATTGTCCGGCGACCCCTGGACGATTTTGACCGGAATGTGCGCCCATTCGGCGATCGCGGCATCGTCGGTGAAATCCGTCTTGCCGAGGTGATGGGCCTTTTCGTGTGCGGCGAGCAGCGGCCAGAACGGAAAGCCTTGCGGTGTCTGAGCGGCATGAAGGCCGGCCCTCGGCACCGTCTCCTCGATCATTCCGCTGGCTGACTCGCGCTTCAGCGTGTCGGCGACGGGCAGCGCCGGCAGCGCGCCCTGGCGCTCGCCAATGGCCGCGATGGTGCGGTCGATCAGGGCCGTGTCGACAAAAGGCCGCACCGCATCGTGCACGAGGACACGGCCCGGCGCTTGGCCCCTCAGTTCGAGCAGTCCCAGCCGAACCGAAGCTTGGCGCGACTCGCCGCCGACCACGGTGGTGACCCGTTCGGCATTGGCGCCGGCTGCCTTGTCGAAAAGCGCGCGGTCATCGGCGTGGATGGCAACGACGACTGGGCCAATCTCAGGGTGTGCCAGGAACGTCTCCAGCGTGCGGGCGATGACGGCGCGGCCGCCGATGCGCTGATATTGTTTCGGCCCGTCGGCCTGTCCGGCGCGCGCGCCGCGGCCGGCGGCGACGATCACCACGCCGACCTTGTCGGTCGCGAGCCCGACCAGTTTTTCGCTTGCTTCTGTCATGCCGAGAGGCTTAGTCGCGGCTCATGGCTAAGGCCAGCATTTTCCCAAATGCGCCGCATTGTGACGTCATTGCGCGTTGCACAATGCCTTTCTTATGGCTAGAGAATGTGCAGCAATCTGATATGCTTGGTTTTTGTGCATGCCTGAAGTGACAAAATTGGCCTCGCCGCTCGATGTCGGCGGCGTAAGGATACGCAATCGCGTCTTCCTCGCGCCGATGTCTGGGATAACGGACGAGCCGTTCCGGCAGCGCGCCTACGCGCATGGCGCAGGCTTGGTCGTGTCGGAAATGGTGGCGAGCGGCGAGCTTGCCAAGGGCAGGGCCGGCTGCGACCTGCGCATCCGTCATTCCGGGCTGCCCGTCCACATGGTCCAGCTTGCCGGCCGCGAGGCCTCGCATATGGCCGAGGGTGCGCGCATCGCCGCCGGCGAGGGCGCCGACATCATCGACATCAATATGGGCTGCCCGGCCAAGAAGGTGACCGGGGGCTATGCCGGCTCGGCGCTGATGCGCGATCTCGACCACGCGCTGTCGCTGATCGAGGCGGTGGTCGGTGCAGTCCAGGTGCCGGTTACGGTCAAGATGCGGCTCGGCTGGGACGAGAAAGCCCTCAATGCGCCGGCTCTGGCGCGTCGCGCTGAAGAGGCTGGCGTCAAAATGGTGACGGTGCATGGCCGCACGCGCTGCCAGTTCTACCAGGGCAAGGCCGACTGGGGCGCGATCGCCCGCATCAAGGATGCTGTTTCGATCCCGGTCGTTGCCAATGGCGATGTCGGCTCGCCTGAGGCTGCCGCAGAAATCCTCGAACAGTCGGGCGCCGATGCGGTGATGATCGGCCGGGCGCATTACGGCGCGCCGTGGACGGCGGGCCGCGTTGCCGCGACGGCTGCCGGCGAGGCGCCCTCCGGCGTGCCGGACAGCCCGAAAGCCATGGCCGACTATATTGCCGCCCATTACGAGGACATGCTGGCGCTCTATGGCATCGAGAGCGGCCTGCGCCAGGCGCGCAAGCATCTCGGCTGGTATCTCGACCGCCATGCAGCCGACGTCTCCAACGAACGGCGCAAAGCCATCCTCACTTCGTTCGATCCCGCTCACGTCAACGCCGCGCTGCGTGAGGTGTTTTCCTGTGAAGGCGAGACCACGCCCATGCGGAGCGCTGCATGAACGCCTCCGTCGCACCGAGCACCGACATGGCGGATGCCGCCAGTATCGTGCTGAACACCATCCGCCGTCCGGTGATCATGGTCGACCTCGAAGGCTTCATCACCTACGCCAATGCCGATGCGGAAGACTTCTTCCGCTCGAGCGCCAACATGCTTGCCCGCAACACGCTTTCCAAGCTGATCCCGTTCGGCAGCCCGCTTTTACAGCTGGTCGACCAGGTGCGCGAGCGCCGCGCGCCGGTCAACGAGTACCGTGTCGACGTGTCGTCGCCGCGTCTCGGCATCGAAAAGGTCGTCGATCTCTATGTCGCCCCGGTGCCGGAATTTCCGGGCTCCGTCGTGGTGATGTTCCAGGAACGCTCGATGGCCGACAAGATCGACCGGCAGATGACGCATCGCGGTGCCGCGCGTTCGGTCACCGGCCTTGCCGCCATGCTGGCGCACGAGATCAAGAACCCGCTGTCCGGCATACGCGGCGCAGCGCAGCTTCTCGAATTGTCGGCTTCCGACGAGGATCGCGCGCTGACCCGCCTGATCACCGACGAGACCGACCGTATCGTCTCCCTGGTCGACCGCATGGAGGTGTTTTCCGACGAGCGGCCGATCGATCGCTATCCCGTCAACATCCATGTCGTGCTGGACCATGTAAAGGCGATCGCCAAGAACGGTTTTGCCAAAAGAATCAGGATATTGGAGGACTATGATCCATCATTGCCTCCGGTTTTCGCCAACCGCGACCAGTTGATCCAGGTGTTTCTGAACCTGGTCAAGAACGCCGCCGAGGCCATCGGCGGCGATCCGCAAGGTGAGATCATTCTGTCGACCGCGTTCCGCCCGGGCATCCGTGTCTCCGTTCCGGGAACGCAGGACCGTGTCTCGCTGCCGCTGGAATTCTGCGTGCGTGACAATGGGTCGGGCGTTTCGGAAGACATATTGCCGATCCTGTTCGACCCGTTCATCACCACCAAGCCCAACGGCTCGGGGCTCGGCCTGGCGCTGGTGGCGAAAATCGTCGGCGAGCATGGCGGCATTATCGAATGCGATTCGACGCCCCGCGGCACCACCTTCCGCATCCTGATGCCGGCCTGGAAAGAAGCACCGATCGACACTTCTGATGATGAAGGCGAAGGAGACCGCAAATGACGGTTCGCGGCAATATTCTCGTCGCCGACGACGATGCGGCCATCCGCACCGTGCTCAACCAAGCGCTGTCGCGCGTCGGCCATGAGGTGCGCGTGACCTCCAACGCCTCGACGCTGTGGCGCTGGGTGGCTGCCGGCGAGGGCGATCTGGTGATCACCGACGTGGTGATGCCTGATGAAAACGCCTTCGACATGCTGCCCCGCATCAAGAAGGCGCGGCCCGAACTGCCGGTCATCGTGATGAGCGCGCAGAACACCTTCATGACCGCGATTCGTGCTTCCGAAACAGGCGCTTACGAGTATCTGCCGAAGCCGTTCGACCTGACTGAACTGCTCAGCATCGTCAACCGCGCGCTATCCGAGCCGAGGCGGCCGAAAATCGACACCCGGCCGGAAGAGCAGCCTGACGCCATGCCGCTGGTCGGCCGCTCGGCCGCCATGCAGGACATCTACCGCATGCTGGCGCGCATGATGCAGACCGATCTGACGGTGATGATCTCGGGCGAGTCCGGGACCGGCAAGGAACTGGTGGCCCGCGCGCTGCACGAATATGGCCGCCGCCGCGGCGGTCCGTTCGTCGCCATCAACATGGCGGCGATCCCACGTGATTTGATCGAATCGGAGCTGTTCGGGCATGAGAAGGGCGCCTTCACCGGCGCACAGAACCGCTCGACCGGCCGTTTCGAGCAAGCCGAGGGTGGCACGCTGTTCCTCGACGAGATCGGCGACATGCCGATGGAAGCGCAGACGCGGCTGCTGCGCGTGCTGCAGCAGGGCGAATACACTACGGTTGGCGGGCGCACGCCGATCAAGACGGATGTGCGCATCGTCGCCGCCACCAACAAGGATCTGCGCACGCTGATCAACCAGGGGCTTTTCCGCGAGGATCTGTTCTATCGGCTGAATGTCGTGCCGCTGCGGCTGCCGGGCTTGCGTGAGAGGTCGGAAGACATTCCCGATCTGGTGCGGCATTTCTTCAAGATCGGCGCCAGCGAGGGTCTGCAGACCAAGCGCATTTCGACCGGCGGCATCGAATTGATGAAGCGCTATCCCTGGCCGGGCAATGTGCGCGAACTGGAAAACCTGGTGCGCCGGCTTGCCGCGCTCTATTCGCAGGACGAAATATCCGCCGAGATCATCGAAGCCGAGCTGAAGACAGGCGAAAGGCCGGTCGTTCCCGGCGGCGGCAATCTGATCCCGGACGATCTCTCCATCGGCCAGGCGGTGGAGCACTTCCTGCAGCGCTATTTTGCCTCTTTCGCCGGCGAATTGCCGCCGGCCGGCCTCTATCAGCGCATCCTGTCCGAGGTCGAATATCCGCTGGTGCTGGCTTCCATGACGGCAACGCGCGGCAACCAGATCAAGGCGGCCGAATTGCTGGGCTTGAACCGCAACACGCTGCGCAAGAAGATTCGCGAACTCGGCGTCAACGTCTACAAATCGTCGCGGTCGTGAGCGTGTACCGTTCGAAGTGACGTCGGGTTATCCCCTTTTCAGGGGATCGGCCGCCGAAAGATTTCCGTCACGGCCACACTTGTTGCATAATCGCCACAATGCGTTGCATACATCCGACGCAATCACTGGCTCTTAGACGGCGACATGGCTTCGCAAGCTCTGACATCAAACGAACCGCTTTTCAGCAGGCCCGGCGGAAGGGATGGACGCCGGCTGCTTGCGCTGCCCGGCGTTGTCGCAATCGCCGGTGCGCTGGTTACAGCCGCAATCTCATTTGCGATCCTGGTCGGCGCGACGCCGATCACACCGGATGCAACCACGACGCTGACGCTGATTGCCGTCAACGCCGTGTTCGTGCTGGCGCTGATCGCCCTGGTCGGCCGCGAGGTGCACCGCATCGTCATGGCGCGCCGGCACGGCAAGGCGGCGTCGCGGCTGCATGTGCGCATCGTGGCGATGTTTGCGCTAGTCGCCGCCATCCCCGCCATCATGGTGGCCATCATTGCCTCGATCACGCTCGATATTGGCCTCGACCGCTGGTTCGAGATCCGCACCAAGACGATCGTCAATTCGTCGCTGTCGATCGCTGACGCCTATGTGCAGGAAAATGCTCGCAATCTTCAGGGCACGACGCTGTCGATGGCCTACGACCTCGACGCCTCGCGCACGCTTTACGGCCTCGATCGAACCGGCTTTCTCGACCTGATGAACAAGGAGGCCGTGGGCAGGACCCTGGCGCATGCGGCGCTGATCAAGCCGGATGGCTCTTTCGTCATGAGCGCGAAGACCAATACGAATTTCGCCATGCCGGAGCCGCCGGAAGGGGCCGTGGCGAGTGCGGCGGACGGCAAACCGGTGCTGATCGAGCCGAAGACGCGCAACATCATGGGTGCCATCGTCAAATTGCGCGAGATCGAAGGCCTCTACCTCTACACCATTCGCCTCGTCGATCCCGAGGTGATCAAGGCGCGGCAGATCGTCCAGTCCAACACAGCAGAATATCGCGGCCTGGAAGAGAACAGGCGGACCTCGCAGGTGGCGTTTGCGCTGCCTTATCTGTCGCTGACGCTGATCATCATCCTGTCGGCCATCTGGACCGGCATAGCGGTGGCCGACCGTCTGGTGCGGCCCATTCGCCAGCTCATCGGCGCGGCCGACGAGGTTGCCACCGGCAATCTCGATGTCGCCGTGCCGGTGCGACCTTCCGACGGTGATGTCGCTTCGCTCGGCGATACGTTCAACAAGATGCTGTTGGAACTCAAATCCCAGCGCAACGAGATCCTGTCAGCCAAGGATTTGATCGATGAGCGGCGGCGTTTCTCGGAAGCGGTGCTGGCCGGCGTCACCGCAGGCGTCATCGGCGTCGATCCATACGGCATCGTCACCATCGTCAACAAGTCGGCCGAAACGATGTTGGCCATATCGGCCACGGCGGCGCTCGGGCAGAACCTGTCGGCCGTGCTGCCGCATGTCGGCCGGGTCTTCGAGATCGGCCGCAAATCCGGCAAGCCGGTCTATCGCGAGCAGGTCACCTTCTACCGCGCTGGGGCCGAGCGCACCTTCAATGTGCAGATCACCATCGAGGCTGGCGACGACGGCGAGGACGAAAAATCCTATGTGGTGACGGTCGACGACATCACCGATCTGGTCCAGGCGCAGCGCTCGTCGGCCTGGGCGGACGTGGCGCGGCGCATCGCCCATGAAATCAAGAACCCACTGACGCCGATCCAGCTCTCGGCCGAACGCATCAAACGCCGCTTCGGCAAGGTCATCACCGAGGACCGCGAGATTTTCGATCAGTGCACCGACACGATCATCCGGCAGGTCGAGGACATCGGCCGCATGGTCGACGAATTCTCCGCTTTCGCCCGCATGCCGAAACCCGAAATGAAGGCCATCGATCTGCGCGAATCGTTGCGCGAGGCCTCTTTCCTGGTCGAAGTCAGCCGTGCCGACATTGCCTTCGAGCGTGTTTTCGGCAGCGAGCCGCTCAAGGGTACCTTCGACAGCCGGCTGATGGCGCAAGCCTTCGGCAATGTCATCAAGAACGCCGCCGAGGCCATTGACGGACTTGATGCAAAGGACCGTTCGGACGGCACAATTCGGATTCAAGCCGGGCGCCAAGATGGCGCCATACGAATCGACGTAATCGACAATGGCAAAGGCTTGCCGCGCGAGAATCGCCAAAGGCTGCTCGAGCCCTATATGACGACACGCGAGAAGGGGACCGGGCTCGGTCTCGCCATCGTCAAGAAGATCGTGGAAGACCATGGTGGGCGCCTCGAACTGCACGATGCGCCGCCGGATTTCCATGGTGGGAGAGGCGCGATGGTCTCGATCATCCTGCCGCCAGCTGCCGTAACCGCGCCGCCACGCGGTCTAGGCGAAACGGAACGCGAAAGAGAAACTGAAAAGGTCGGTAATGGCGTCTGATATTCTCATCGTCGATGACGAGGAAGACATCCGTGAACTCGTCGCGGGCATATTGAGCGACGAGGGGCATGAAACCCGCACGGCGTTCGATGCCGACAGCGCGCTGGCGGCAATTGCTGATCGTGCGCCGCGGTTGATTTTCCTCGACATCTGGCTGCAGGGCTCGCGCCTGGACGGGCTGGCGCTGCTCGACGAGATCAAGACCATGCATCCGAGCCTGCCGGTGGTGATGATCTCCGGCCACGGCAATATCGAGACAGCGGTGTCGGCCATCCGCCGTGGCGCCTATGATTTCATCGAGAAGCCGTTCAAGGCTGACCGGCTGATCCTGATTGCCGAGCGAGCGCTTGAGACGTCAAAACTGCGGCGTGAGGTTTCCGACCTGAAGCAGCGGAGCGGCGAAACCTTCGATCTGATCGGCATGTCGTCGGCGATGAGCCAGCTGCGCCAGACCATCGAGCGCGTCGCGCCGACCAACAGCCGCGTCATGATCATCGGTCCGTCCGGTTCGGGCAAGGAACTCGCCGCGCGCGCCATCCACACGCTGTCGACGCGCAAGGGCGCGCCGTTCGTGACATTGAGTGCGGCCAACATCACGCCCGAGCGCATGGAAATCGAGCTGTTCGGTACCGAATCGAACGGCACGGAGCGCAAGGTCGGCGCGTTGGAGGAGGCGCACCGCGGTATTCTCTACATCGACGAAGTCGCCGACATGCCGCGCGAGACGCAAAACAAGATTTTGCGCGTACTGGTCGAGCAGCAATTTGAGCGGGTCGGCGGTACCAAGCGGGTCAAGGTCGACGTCCGCATCATTTCCTCGACCTCGCAGAACCTCGAAGCGATGATCGCCGACGGCCGTTTCCGCGAAGACCTCTATCACCGTCTGGCGGTGGTTCCGGTCATGGTGCCGGGCCTGGCTGAGCGGCGCGAGGACATTCCCTATCTCGTCGACAATTTCATGAAGCAGATCGCACGCCAGGCCGGCATCAAGCCACGCCGCATCGGCGACGATGCGCTGGCCGTGCTGCAGGCGCACAACTGGCCGGGCAATGTCCGCCAGCTGCGCAACAATGTCGAACGGCTGATGATCCTGGCGCGCGGCGACGATGTTGATGCACCGATCACCGCCGACCTTCTGCCGTCGGAGATCGGCGACGTCATGCCACGCACGCCAAACCAGTCGGACCAGCACATCATGGCGCTGCCGCTGCGTGAAGCCCGCGAACAATTCGAGAAGGACTATCTGATCGCCCAGATCAACCGTTTCGGCGGCAACATCTCGAAGACGGCGGAGTTCATCGGCATGGAGCGTTCGGCGCTGCACCGCAAGCTGAAGTCGCTGGGGGTCTGATCCCCATTGTTGTTGGTCCAGCGGGCCGTGGCCGATGCAATTGCCGGTTACGGCAGCGGCGGAATCGCCTAGAAATGCCGGGATTTTTCTGAGGGATTGCCGATGCCGCGCATTGCCTATGTGAACGGGCGCTATGTCGCCCATGCCGACGCCGCCGTGCATATCGAGGATCGCGGCTATCAGTTCGCCGACGGCGTCTATGAGGTCTGCGAGGTGGCGCAAGGCTATATCGTCGACATGCCGCGCCATCTGGCCCGGCTGAACCGTTCGCTGAGCGAACTGTCGATCGACTGGCCGGTCACCAAGGGCGTGCTGCCGCTTCTCCTGCGCGAAGTCGTGCGCCGCAACCACGTCGTCAACGGCCTGGTCTATGTCCAGGTGACGCGCGGCGTTGCCAGCCGCGATTTCGTTTTCCCGGACGGTACGCTGTCGTCGCTGGTCATCACGGCCAGAAAAGCCGACCCGGCGGCGGCCGCCAAGCGGGCCGAGACTGGGATCAAGGTCATCACCGTGCCGGAAAACCGCTGGGACCGGGTCGATATCAAGAGCACCGGCCTGCTGCCCAATGTGCTGGCCAAGCAGAAGGCCAAGGAAGCCGGCGCCCAGGAAGCCTGGTTCGTCGACACCGACGGCAACGTCAAGGAAGGCGGTTCGTCGAATGCCTGGATCGTCACCCGGGACGGCGTTCTGGTCACCCGGCCGGCCGAGCACGGCATCCTGCGCGGCATCACCCGCACCACCATGTTCGAGGTGGCGGCCAAGCTCGGTTTGAAGATCGAGGAACGGGTTTTTTCGGTCGCCGAGGCCAAGGCGGCGCGCGAAGCTTTCATCAGTTCGGCAACGACAATTGCCATGCCGGTGGTGGCAATTGACGGCGCCGCAGTCGCCAATGGCCATCCCGGCTCAATAACACTTTCATTGCGGCAAGCCTTTTTTGACGTTGCGGAAAAAAGTCCAGCCTGATAACCGCACAGACGGACTGCACATCAATATATCTCGTTCTGGTTGTCGTTACTGACGGCAAGGGGGTGTTTGCAAGCTTGACATGTGCCCGCTAATTTGGCGCATTGGCCTGCAAACCGAAGGGGATCGGCGAAAGACAAGAACAATGGCGGAACGATCGCAAAACCTTCAGGACCTGTTCCTGAATTCTGTTCGCAAGAGCAAAAATCCACTCACCATCTTTCTCATCAACGGCGTCAAGCTGACCGGCGTGGTCACTTCCTTCGACAATTTCTGTGTTCTGCTGCGCCGTGACGGCCACTCCCAGCTCGTCTACAAGCATGCCATTTCCACGATCATGCCGAGCCAGCCGGTTCAGATGTTCGATGGCGAGGAAAGCCAGGGCGCCTGATTGGCACGTGAGAAAGACGCGGACCGAAGTGTTCGCGGGAAACCAGCGCATCACCCCGGGACGGAAGCCCAAGGTCCGACCCGGGCGGTTGTCATTGTGCCGGCGCTTACCCGGCATCAGCGCAACGATGACGAAACAAACCGGCCACGGCTGACGCGTTCGGCCGACGCGCGCCACGACGAAGCGGTCGGCCTTGCCCGCGCCATCAACCTCGATCTGATCCACACGGCGGTTGTGACCGTCAACGATCCACGCCCGGCAACCTTGCTCGGCAGCGGCAAGGTCGCGGAGTTCGCTGAGATCGTCAAAGAAGGGCACGCGGAGGTGGTCATCGTCGACCATCCGCTGACGCCGGTGCAGCAGCGCAATCTCGAGAAGGAATTCAACGCCAAGGTGCTCGACCGCACCGGGCTGATCCTGGAGATTTTCGGCGAGCGCGCCCGGACCAAGGAAGGCACGCTGCAGGTCGAGCTTGCCCATCTCAACTACCAGAAGGGCCGCCTGGTGCGGAGCTGGACCCACCTTGAACGCCAGCGCGGCGGCGCCGGCTTCCTCGGCGGCCCCGGCGAAACCCAGATCGAATCCGACCGACGGCAGTTGCAGGAAAAGATCATCAAGCTCAAACACGAGCTGGAAACCGTGCGCCGCACCCGCGACCTGCACCGCGCCAAGCGCAAGAAGGTGCCGTTCCCGGTGGTGGCGATCGTCGGCTACACCAATGCCGGCAAGTCGACGCTATTCAACCGGCTGACCGGAGCAGACGTGCTGGCCGAAGACATGCTGTTTGCCACGCTCGATCCGACGCTGCGCCGGGTGCGCCTGCCGCACGGCACACCGATCATCCTGTCGGACACGGTGGGCTTCATTTCCGATCTGCCGACGCATCTGGTCGCCGCCTTCCGTGCCACGCTGGAAGAGGTGGTCGAGGCGGACCTGGTCATCCATCTGCGCGATATTTCGGACCCGGACACCGCCGCCCAGGCTGAGGATGTCGAACGCATCCTGGCCGATCTCGGCGTCGATGCCGGCGATGCCAAGCGCGTCATCGAGGTATGGAACAAGGTCGACCTGCTCGACGATGGCAACCGGGAACGCCTGCTTGCCGATGGCGTCGACGCCAACAAGGCGCCGCCGATCGCCATCTCGGCCGTCACCGGCGAAGGCATCGATGCGCTGAAGGCGCTGATCGAGACCAGGATGTCGGGCGAGCTGGAAGAGCTGACGGTGACGATCGAGCCGGCGCAGTTCGGCCTCGTCGACTGGCTCTACCGCAATGGCGACATCGTTTCGCGGTTAGACAATGAGGATGGCAGCGCGACCATCGCGCTCAAGGCCACACACACAGCCCGGCAAGAGATCGAAAGCCGATTGCACCGCAAAAACAGGCAATAAGCCCGTTTATTTCGCGCCCTTGGCCTGCTGCCAGAGCGCTTCCATTTCGTCCAGCGTGGCTTTTTCCAGCGTGCTTCCCGACGCATCAATCGCGCGCTCGACATAGTGGAAGCGCGAGCGGAACTTTTCGTTGGTGCCGCTGAGGGCAGCTTCGGAATCGAGCTTGAGGTGACGGCCCAGATTGACGACGGCAAACAGCATGTCGCCGAATTCGTCCTTGATCTCGGCCGTTTCGCCCTTGGCCAGCGCTTCGCGCAATTCGCCGATCTCTTCCTCGATCTTGTCGAGTATGGGGGCTGCCTCGCTCCAGTCGAAGCCGACTCGGGCAGCCTTTTCCTGCAGCTTCAACGCTCGCGTCAAAGCGGGCAGGGCAACCGGCACGCTGTCCAGGAACCCCTTGCCATTGTCTTCCGGGTCGAGGCCTCGGGCGAGGCGAGCGCTTCGCTTTTCAGCCTTTTCCTCACCCTTGATCTTTTCCCACATGCCCTTGGCCATGCCGGCGCTGCGCGCCTCTTCGTCGCCGAAGACATGCGGATGGCGGCGGATCATCTTGGTGGTGATGGCCTCAACCACATCGCTGAAGGCGAAGTCGCCGGCCTCCTGCGCCATCTGCGCGTGGTAGACGACCTGCAGCAGGAGATCGCCAAGCTCGTCGCGCAGATCGTCGAGATTGCCGCGCGCAATGGCGTCCGCCACCTCATAGGCCTCCTCGATTGTGTAGGGAGCGATAGTCGAGAAATCCTGCTCGATATCCCAGGGACAGCCGGTCTTCGGCGCCCTGAGTGCTGCCATGATCTCGATCAGCCGGGAAATGTCGCGCGAAGGTTTCATGGCCGGGATGCTATCGTGCATGTGGCCGGCCGGCCAATGCCGTCGACCGGCGAGGGGAGATTGTCCACAGGTGGCGGCGCGGAAACCAGCCACGCTGCGAAGGTCGGCTGACCAGAACGTCTCGCCGCCGGGGCGTGGTGAAGCTTATCCTTCGCTATCAACGCCCCGCAGGATCGCGAGATAACGGCTGCACACGGCGGGATCCTCATAGAAGTCCACTTCCGTATCAACGATCTCGTCAAGGCTTAGTTCAAGGTAGTGGGCCTTGACCTTTGCCAGGACGTCTCGCGCTTGCGCGATTTCGCCGAGTTCAAAATGGCAGATGACAACACGAATGAGCGACCACGGTGTTACAGTCGCCATTTTCGCGTAGCACGCAGCCGCCTCGCGATATCGCCCAGCCGTCGTCAGCAAGACGCCGCGAAAGTCGTCATACCATCCCACGGCGTATGGGTCGCGGCGCTGGGCTTCGTTTATTTCATCAAGCCCTAGCTCCGGCCTGTCCGTGTGATTGAGGAAAATAGCGCGGATACTCAGGATCAACGGGTCGTTCGGATTGAGCGCAACCGCCCGGTCGAGGCTAATTTCAGCTTGCCTGAACTGGCGCAAATACAAGTGAGCGAAGCCGGTGGCGAGATGGCCATAGGCCTCGTCGGGGTCAAGGCCCAATGCGGTTCTTGCGATCTCCAGTCCGGAACGCAAATGACCGGGATTATTGTAGTCCCAATAGTACTTGAAGGACTCCACAAAGCTGAGCATGGCGTGGGCGGCAGCAAACCGCGGATCGAGCTTTACCGCCTGGCGCAGAAACGGTTCTGCTTCGAGCACCGTGTCATAGACGGCCGCAAGTTGCAGCGCCCGCAGGTAAAACTCATAGGCCGACATATTGTCCGTCGGCCGCGCCCTGGCGCGCGACGCAATCGCTGTTCTGGTCTGCCGGGCCAGACGCGCCGCAATCATCTGGGTGATTTCGTCCTGGATGGCGAAAATGTCGTCGAGTTGGCGGTCGTAATGCTCGCCCCAGATATGAGCCAACGAGACGGCGTCTGTCAGCTGCACGGTGATGCGGACCTGGTTGCCAATCTTTCGCACGCTGCCATCGACGACATACTGGATGCCAAGTTTCTTCGCTACGTCGGCCACGTCATTGGCCTTGCCGCGGAACTGGAAGGAGGAGTTCCGCGCGATAACCAGGAACTCCCGGAACTTGCCAAGCTCGGCGATGATGTCTTCCGTTATCCCGTCGCTGAAATAGTCCTGCTCCGGGTCGCCGCTCATATTGTCGAAGGGTAGAACGGCAATGGACGGCCTGGTCGGCGCCGCAGCTTCGGCCGTAGCCGCGATGGGCTTGGGGCCTGCATATTTATAGCCGCGGCCATGCACGGTTACGATCATTTCGGCGGGGAGCAGTTTTCGCAGTGCCGAAACGTGGACCTGCAGCGTGTTCTCCTCCACCACCAGGCCGGGCCAGACCGCATCGAAGAGTTCGGTCTTGCTGATCACGTCGTCCGGCCTCTCCAGCAACATGGAGAGGATTTCGAAGGACCGCCCCGAAAGCTCCACCGGCCCGTTAGGCGCCAGCAGCAGCCGTTCGGCGCGTTTCAAACGATAGTTCCCAAACTCCAAATCCATTGGCCAAGAACCCACCCCTCGCGGGCAGGATAATCCAAGATCACCTTGAAGGCGAACTTCAGGGCTGTTCAGGGCCGGGTGCCGACCGATGGCCGAGCTTCATCGCCGAACAAGCGCGCCATGGCGCTTTCCACTGGATCCTGAAATTTCCAACGAACGTCAACGCGGCGGACTCGTGCTATCCCACTCTACGTGGAAAACGCGGAGATTCTCGAATTATTGGCGCGTGGCGCGGCCGCAGGCGTTTTCCTCGGGCTCGCCATTGTCGTCGGCCGCGGTAGCTATTCCCCGGCACGCGTTACCGGTGTGCTCTTTTGCTTGGCCGCCGCGTCACACACGCTGACCCAACTTCCCGGCTTGGAGCAGTCGCTAGGTTGGGCGCGGCCGCCGATATGGACCCTGTCCGTTATGGGCGCGGGCCTTTTCTGGGCGTTCGCAACGGAACTCTTCGAAGATCGCCAGCGTCTCAAGGCCCACCGCTTCGCTCCTGCAATCGGCTTGCTTGCCCTCGGGATACTGGCGGCCGTGACGCCGCCCGGAGCAGCGAGGGCCTTTTGGCTTGCGCAGAATCTTTTCGGAGCGGCACTCATGGCGCATGTGCTGTTCGTCATCGTGGCGGGTTGGCGCAACGATCTGGTCGAGACACGGCGGCGCCTGCGCGGTCCGGTCCTCGCGGCAGCGGCACTCTATGCCGTGGCCGTAATTGCGGTGCAGATTTCCGAACTCCTCTGGCGGCCGGCCGGCGCGCTCTCGCCCCTTGCGGCCGCAGCTCTGCTCATGCTCAGCCTCGCTGCCATCGGCGCGCTGTTGCAGGCCAATCCAGATCTTTTCGCACGCCCCGTCAGGCCGCAGCCGGCAGAGGTATCCCTGCCGGACATGCAGGCGCCGTCAGGTGACGACGCCAAGATCGCTGCGAAACTCGATCGGCTGATGCGCGGCGAGCGCGCCTACCGCGCGGAAGATTTGTCGATCGCAGCGCTTGCGCTGAGAGTGGGCGTTCCAGAATACAAGTTGCGGCGCCTGATCAACCGGCAGCTCGGCCACCGCAATTTCAACGCCTATCTCAATCAATGGCGTCTCGCCGAGGTCACCCAGGCATTGGCGGACCCTGATCAGCGCGATGTGCCGATCTCCACGATTGCACTCGATGCCGGTTTTCAGTCTCTGGGCCCCTTCAACCGTGCCTTCAAGGCAGAAACCGGCCTGACGCCGACGGCGTTTCGCGCGCAGGCGCTTTCCGACGCGAAGAGAGATCCATCGGCCGCTGCGAAGGCGGCGACATAGTCCAAGGGGTTTTGGAAACAGCCAGCTGGTTTCTGGAATGCGGCTAGTCGGATTTCGGATTCGGCGAGCCCACTTCCCGAACATGAGTCAATCTCTGCCCTCCGGAATGCTCCAGGCGGGGGTTTCTCCTTCGATCCGCCTGCCTAGCTCGATCACTCTTGGGGATTGTCATGGTTGTTGCCTCTTACCTTCCGCGCGCTCGCGCGCTCGTTTTTGCGCCGCTGCTACTGCACGTTCTGCCAACTTTGGCGATCGGCCTCGGTATTGTCATTCCGGGAAACTGCATCGCCGGCATAAACCGGCTCACTGTCGGCTTCATGGCCACCGTGCTGGGTTTCATCCCGGCCTATGTTGCGGGGGTGCTGGTGGCGCAGCGTCGGGTGCCTACCGATGCGTAGGCCGCGCTTCATCGCCGAACAAGCGCGCCATGCGAGAGGGCTGCTCGGGCGGCTCATCGCCTTCATCATGTCGCGCGAGACATGGACAGAGAACAAGCGCGCCATCGAGGCGCTGGGCATCGAAGAGAGCGACCATGTCCTCGACATCGGCTGTGGTCATGGGCGCAGCCTGGCCGCGCTGGCCGCGCACGCCGCGAACGGGCACGTTGTCGGCGTCGATCCGTCCGAACTCATGGCCGAGATTGCGATGCGACGAAACCGCATGCTCGTCAAAGCACAGCGGGTCGAGGTCTCCATCGCCGGGGTCGGTGCGTTGCCCTTTGCCGACGCCGTCTTTGACAAGGCGCTGTGCGTCCATGTCGTCTATTTCTGGAATGGCCTGGATGCCGCCCTTCGCGAGATCGCGCGGGTTCTAAAGCCAGGCGGACGCCTGGCTTTGGTCTTCAGAACGAATGAGGACGAAACTACCGTGCGGGCGTTTCCGGCCGACGTGTACCGCTTCCCGGCATTTGCAGATGTGACGTCGGCGCTCGTGGGCGCTGGCTTCACTTTGGATCACACGGGTGAGCGCGGCGGAGGGCCGACGCTGCTCCTAGCCACGAAGTCAGCCAATGCCGCTGAGCTTCCCGGATAGCTCTATTCGACCAGCGATGTGACCAAAGGATTCGTCTCGACCTGAAGCCCGTTGCCCGCCACTCCAGCAATCGGTCTTCCAGCCGCCGCACCGCAACCCCCTTGTGCGCAAAACTGCTACGGCTTCGAAAGGCATATTGACAAAACTCGCGTTCGCTCGCTCTCCTAAAGCGTTCTCTAATATACGGAGGCAGCGATGCCGCACACGTATCGGTGCAGGGACTATCCGGGGATGGAAGCGTGCCCGGCGAGCTTCACGGCAGAGAGCGCGTCAGAGGTAATGAAGCACGTCGAACTTCACGCTGAGGTCGCCCACGGTGAAGACCCGAAACAATGGTCGCAGGATGACCGGGAGCAACTCAAAAACCTGATTGTAGCCAGTTAGGCCCGCTTTCGCCGGAACTGCGAACGCTGATGTTATCAAGTTCTTAGTCGTGGATGCCAAGGGTCCGTCCTCTACGTTTCTGGGACTCTAGGCGACGCCTAGAGGATGGGCGCAATCCGCCTAGCGAGGCGCTCACTGGTTGCGACAGCTTCCTTGCAAGGACGGCAGGCGATGACACTGCGGGACTAGGTGCCCGATGCCACCAAGAGTGCCCGTATCCTGGAGGGCTCGAAGGGCAATACCGGGAGGCGGTCTGAAAGCCAGCCCTGCATGCCACCCTCGACGTCAGTAACGTTGCTTAGACCAATGCGCACCAGGTTCGCGGCAGCAAAACTCGACTGATAGCCTTGGTTGCAGAGCACTAGAATGCGCTGCTTGTAGTCGTCTTTGTTGATCATTTCGTGGCGCCACGGAGCGCTCGGATCGCAGCGCCAATCAAATTCGTTGCGGCTGATAATCGCCGCGTTAGGAATCTCGCCGTCGCGGGCTCGTTGCTCGAGGTAGCGGATGTCGGGTAGTGGGTCAGTTTGAAATCTGACCCTGCTTTTTATATGAGCCGCGAACTTTCGGCTGCTCGGCTTCCTTGGCTTCGATCAGCGCGACGATATCGCTGATTTCCCAAAGCTTGCCAGTCACACCAGCCGCCATCGCCGGGGTCATCCGCAAGGTCGTATGGATGCGAACGAAGTTGTAATACATGAAATGCAGAGCGACCGCGTTGGCGTGAGCCTCAACCTTCTTGGAAAAGCCATTGGTCAGGCGCGTGAAGCGGCGCATGTGCATCCGCATGGTGAGGTTCTGGCGTTCGGCAAAGGACGTGCTGACGTGCTTGATGTCTGGATTGCCTTCGATCCGCTCTTTCCGCGCACCAGTGCATTCGGCGGGGCTATAGCGGCCCTTGGCACTGTCAGGCGAAGCACCATAGAGCTTGATCAGCATGGCGTAGTCGATGTCGCCGCCGAAGGCACCTTCAACAGCCTCTAGATAAGCCCTGTGGCCATCGCTGGTCAGCTGGACGCGATTGGCGAGGCGACGGGAAAGATCGTCCATGAAGCCCATTGCGTATTCACTGTCGCGACCGCCGACCAGCCACGACATGACAAGCTTAGTGTCGGCATCGATAGCCGTCCAAGTCCATGTGTCGCCAGCGCCTTCCGGTGCAGCCTTTGCGGTCGCGACGTTCTTCTGCTTGGCGTAGGTGAACGACCAAATTTCATCGACCTGAATGCGCTTGCAGGTCAGGTTGCGAAGGGCTTCGTCCTGATAAGCGGCACACACCGCGCCCGCGTCCGACAGAAGCTTGGCAACGGTGTTCTTGCTCATGCCCATGACGCGCGTGATGGCACGGATCGATTGGCCCTCGACCAGCAGGTGAAGGATTTTGGAACGGGTCGCGGTGTCGAGCTTGTTCATGAGCAGACACTACGCTTTCCTGCCCGATAGTCAAGCATAAAGGTCAGTTTGCGATTTTGCGCGGGTTGGCCTATAAGACGGAATCAGAGTGTGGGGGCACAGGGACCAAGCATGGAATACAAGACACCGGGCCAATTGATTGAAGCGCTCTTGAATGAAAGGGGTTGGTCGCAACGTTCGCTTGCCGTCATTTTGGACAAGGGCGAAACGACCATCAACAAACTGATTTCCGGTCAAAGCCGCGTCAGCGCGGAAATGGCCCTCGGATTAGAAGAGGTTTTTGGAGTCAAAGCTGAACGCTTCCTCGAACTTCAGCACCAGTACGATCTTGCGAAAGCCAGGATTGAAGCCCGCCCCGATCCAGGCCGAGCAAACCGCGCCAAAATATACGGGGATCTCCCCGTCGCAAAAATGATTGAGCGCGGCTGGATTCAGGCTGAAGGCATCCGCGATACCGAAAATGTTGAGCGAGAGCTACGCCGATTTTTCGGGGTAAACCGCTTGGAGGACGCCGAGATTATGCCGCACGCCGCGCGGAAAACTCAAACCAGTATTGAGGCAACGCCAGCACAAATGGCTTGGCTCTACAGGGTAAAGTCCATTGCAGAGGGAATGCTGGTCGGGTCGTACTCGCCAAAAGCTGTCGAAATCGCCATCGCGAACATAAAGCCCCTTTTGGGCCATCCTGAGCATATGCGGCGCGTTCCACGCATCCTCGCTGAAGCCGGCATTAGGTTTGTAGTGGTTGAAGGGCTGCCCGGTGGCAAAATTGACGGTGTATGCCTTTGGCTCAACGAGCGATCTCCCGTTGTAGGAATGACCCTGAGATTTGACCGCATCGACAACTTTATTTTCGTCCTTCGGCACGAATTGGAACACGTCAAAAATCGTGATGGCCAGAACGGTGCAGCAATGTTGGACGTTGACCTTGGGGGTGATGTCCATGTGGAGTTGGAAATAACGGTAGCTCAGCAAGAGGCGATTGCGAATGCAGCAGCTGCCGAGTTCTGTATCCCATCAAAAATGATGGACGCTTTCATAAAGCGAAAGGCGCCTTACTTTTCTGAGCGCGACCTCATTGGCTTTGCTCGAACAATGAAAGTCCACCCCGGTATTGTCGCCGGTCAGCTTCAACGAAGAACGGAGCAATACCATAAATTCCGCCAGCATCTGGTGAGTGTTCGTGAGTACATTATCCCAACAGCCGAAACGGATGGTTGGGGCGATATCCATCCAATCGAACCATAGGAACCAATCAACGATGGCCGGCCCAAAGACACTTCAAAAATTGATTGCTCTCTACCGGGTAAAGACCGGGGAGACGGAAATGGACCCTGCTAAGATTGCGGATTTTGCATTAGCAAATGGGGTAGCTCTTCCCACTCCTGCGGACCCGAAGAAATTGCTTGTGCAACAAATCAGCCAAGCAGCCCGGGAAGAAATGCGCGTTGATAGGACGACAGGACGTCCATATCGCGCCTACCACTCGCTGCCGGTTCCACAAGGTGGAGAGACTTTATTCTTCTGGATTGATATCGAGGACGCCTCGCGGGCTCAAATGGTTCGCTCCACCAATCGTCGCCGCGAGCATGTGGTTGGCGAGTTGGTACAGCTTAGCTTTGATCTCGATCATTGGGCCGCTTCCAACCCTAAGGAAGAGCCGATCGAAGCAGAACTTGATTTCAGTCTGGACGTTGAATGGAGGAAGGCTTCTGACGAAGAGGATGGGGCGGCTTAATCGCCCTTTTTCCAGCGAGCTTGCGCGGCAACAGTCGCAATTTCTGACCTTTGTTCTGGCGTCAGTGTTTTAGCGCGAGCCTTGCCACCTTTGAGCCCGCCCTTGCGGGCACTGGCGAGCGGCTTCTTGTCCTCAGTCTCGCCTGTCGCCAGATCGACGATCGACTTCGCCAATTGGTTTGGGTCGCGCGGGCGCTTAGGGGCTTTAGGTCCAGTGGGCATAGGTCGTTACTTCTTCGGCGTCTGAGGTGGCGCTAGGGTGACGTAAGGTGTCTTCGGCTCCTTGCCAATGGTCCGATAACGCGGCGCCGCATCGCCGGGCGCGCCGAGCGATGTGATGTAGAGAAACAACGAACGTGAGTCGCTTTCGTTCATGGCTTGGACCTGGTACCAGGGCATTGGCGGCATTGTGAACCTGTTCTTCAGGTAGTCTACCCATTTGTCCACCGTATACACTCTTGCCGATTCCCTTAGATTTGATGCATAGGTCGTGCCCCAGGGACCCCGCCAGCCCACGGAAGAGCCCTTCAACGCTTTCTCCGGATCGATTTTCCCATCGGCTTCACGGTATCCTTCCGTATGGCAGAAATGGCAGCCGCCGATGATCGAAATATACAAACCGCGTTCGACGGAAACCTCATCGGCCGCCAGTAGTTGGCTGGATGGCACGATGCACAGAGCGACGGCGGCACAAAGATCGATTGTTCGCATATTCGCTGCCTCCCCCTGACTGATTGCCGCCATCATACGCTAATGATCAGCTACATTCGACGGGCATCGTCAAGGCGGGCAGATTTCAAACTGACCCACTACCGGATGTCGACAAGCAGTGCACCTTGCTGCATTTCCTGATAGGCTGCAGCCGGCGAGCGGCGCGGTGTCAGCATGGCGCGAGCTTCACTGAGTATTTCATCAACTGTCATTTGCAGCCCCCAAGGCGATCGCTACATCGTCACCTCAACAGGCAGTCCCGCTGCTTTCCATTCCGGCAGTCCGTCTTCCAAACGCCGAGCCTGGAAGCCGCATTTGCGAAGCGCCGCAACAGCTTCAAATGACATCACGCACCAAGGTCCGCGGCAGTAAGCAACAATTTCGCGATCCGGGTCGATTTCCGCGAGACGCGCTTGAAGATCGGTGAGCGGCACATTGATCGCGCCCGGCACGTGACCGAGCGCGAACTCGTCCGGTGGGCGGACGTCAATCACGGTAACTAGCCCGTCGCGCATCCGAGCTGCCAGCCCCTCTCGGGTTACAGGCTCCATGCTGTCGCGAGATTCGAAATAGCCCTGCACGATACGGTCGACCTCGGCGAGGTGGCGCTCCGCGACGGAGCGGATCGACGCGAACAGCGACAGCACGGTGTCGTCGGCGAGCCGATAGTTCACGAATTTTCCCTCGCGTTCGGCCTGGACCAGTCCAGCTCTGCGCAGGGTCTGCAGGTGCTGAGAGACATTGGCGATCGGAAGCCCGACCTTGGTAGCCAGCAGGTCAACGCTGCGTTCACCCTGCGCCAGATGTTCGATCAGCTCCAGCCGCTGAGGGTTGCCGAGCGCCTTCGCTACAATCGCGAACTGCTCATAGAGTGCCTGTTTCGGTTTGCGGATTGACATCAGCTTCGAGTCAACGTTAGATCATTCAATATAGTTTTTGAATGACACGCATCGACCGCCCTGTCAAGGTTCGGCGCATTTCGCTGGGCCGTTGATGGCGGCCCATGAAGGACACATCCCCATGATCCTGCGCCAGTTTCTTCATTCCGACCCCGTGGCCGTATCCTACCTCTTTGGCTGCGGCGGTAAGGCATCCGCTGCGGTCGTTGATCCCGTTGGCGACGTTCAGCCCTATCTCGATGCGGCCAAGGCGACCGGCATGCGCATCCTCTACGTGATCGATACGCATATCCATGCAGATCATGTCTCGGCCGGCCGCGCCCTCGCGCAAGCCGCCGGTGCGGAATATGTGCTGCATGAGAGCGCCGCCGCCGATTTCGACTTCCACCGGGTCAAGGACGGCGAGGTGCTTGAACTTGGCAATGTCACCGCGCAGATCATGCACACGCCCGGCCATACGCCCGAGCACATTGCATTGCTGGTCACCGACCGTACACGCACCGTCGAACCCTGGTTCGTGCTGACGGGCCATACGCTGATGGTCGGCGATCTTGGCCGCACCGAGCTTGCCTCAAGCGCAGAAGAGGGCGCGCGCTCCCTGTTTGCCAGCGCCCAGCGCCTCAAGGACCTGCCCGACCATGTCGAGGTATTGCCCGGCGCCTTTTCCGGGTCGGTATGTGGCCGTTCGCTCAGCGGCAAGCCGACATCGACCATTGGTTTTGAGAAGCGATTCAACAAAGCTTTTCGCATCGCTGATGAGACCGAATTCGTCGCGGCCATGGTGGCCGATATTCCTCCGCCACCGCCGGAGGCGGCGCGCACCCGCGCGCTGAATGCCGGAGCCGCACAGTGAGTGAAGCCGGCGTTTCGCCGCGTGTTGTCCTCGGGCTCAAAGCCAACTGGCAGCAGTTTTCGCTCCTGGTCCTGATCAACGCCTTTGTCGGCGGCATGGTGGGCATCGAGCGCACCGTCGTACCGCTGATCGGCTCGGAAGAGTTCGGGATCGCTTCGACGACGCTGGTCGTCTCCTTCATCGTCAGCTTTGGCGTGGTGAAGGCGTTCGCCAATCTCATCTCTGGGCAACTCGCCGATACATGGGGCCGCAAGCGCGTGCTCATTCTCGGCTGGCTGTTCGGGCTGCCGGTGCCGTTCATCATCATCTGGGCGCCGAGTTGGGGCTGGATCATCGCCGCCAACGCCCTGCTTGGCATCAGCCAGGGTTTTGCCTGGTCGATGACGGTGATCATGAAGGTCGACCTCGTCGGCCCCAAGGGGCGGGGCATGGCGGTCGGCCTCAACGAGTTCGCCGGCTATTTCGCCGTCGGCGTGACGGCCTTTCTCACCGGGTATCTCGCTGGGCAATACGGCCTACGTCCGGTGCCGATCTATCTCGGCGTGGCATATGCCCTGCTTGGCACCATCCTCTCGCTTGTGCTGGTGCGCGACACGCGGGCCCATGTTCGGGCGGAGATGGCCGGCCACGTCAAGCAAGTCTCGCCGATTTCCTTCCGCGAGGTGTTCGTCCTCACCACCTTCCGTGACCGCAATTTGTTCGCCGCCTGTCAGGCTGGGCTGGTCAACAATCTTAATGACGGCATGAGCTGGGGCATATTCCCTCTGTTCTTCGCCGCCAACGGTCTGGGCGTTGAGCGCATCGGCATCCTGAAGGCCGTCTATCCGGCGGTGTGGGGACTGCTGCAGGTCGCCACAGGCCCCTTGAGTGATCGCTGGGGGCGCAAAGGCCTGATCGCAGCGGGCATGTGGGTGCAAGCGACCGCGCTGTTCTTGACCGCTTTCACGAGTGACTTTCGCTGGTGGCTGTTGGCGAGCGTTCTGCTCGGGCTCGGCACGGCCATGGTTTATCCAAGCCTGATCTCGGCGGTGTCGGACGCTTCGCATCCCTCGTGGCGCGCCCGGTCGCTGAGCGTCTACCGCTTCTGGCGCGATCTTGGCTACGCAATCGGCGCGCTCTCGGCCGGCCTCATAGCCGATTTCTTCGGCCTGGCCTCGGCGATCGCTGCGATTGCGGGTCTGACCTTCGCTTCGGGCGTGATCGTCGCCGCGCTGATGAAAGAGCGGCCCGCCGGCGCGCCGCTCGTCAACGGTTTTCATCCTCAATGACGCGCCGTGCCTAGCCACGGCTACGGCCGTCACTGAAACGTTGCCGGTGGTACTCTAGCGATGCGACGCATCTACACGGCCCGCTCCGGGAGGCCAGCCTTGCGGAGATTCTTGCGAAAATGCTCAAGGTTCGCGGCATCACCATAGGGCGCTAGCTTCGGATCGGTCCATTTTTCCAGCGTGGCGCCGGCATCGAGTTCGAGAGCGCGCTTCACCGATTTCTGAGCCTGCTGCTGGTACCCGGCGGCAGCGAAGCTGGCGGCCTGATAGATGCGCATGATGGCGCTATCCAGCGAGCGCAGGCTGGCGAAGGTGGCGATGGCCTTGTCGTATTGGCGGGCATCGAAATAGATCTGGCCCAGTTGGGAAGTGTACCATTCATAGTGAAACGGATTGAGGCGCATGGCCTTTCGCGCGTACTCGATGCCCTCTTCGGCCCTGCCCGCGTAGCTTAGGCAAAGAGCGTAGTCGGTCGTCACGTCGGCGTCGTTGGGATTGCATTCGAGGGCTTTCCGGAAGGCCTCAAGTGCCACGCCATGATTCAATGTATACAAGTGATAGTTAGCGAAAGCCCAATAGGACCAGGAATCGCCGTCGTCGCAGGCAATCGCCTCCACTGCCCATTGGCGGGCCAGTTCCATCGAAACATCATGGTCGTCGGCCCAGCCGCAACAGGCGTCGACCGTGTGACTCATCGCCATTTTACTATAGGCCTTGGCAAGTCGCGGATCACATTCGATTGCCCTGGTCAGATGTTCCCTGGCAAGGCTCTCTCCTTCCTTGGTCAAACGACAGGCATCAATGGCGCGTTGGAGATGGTCCAGGGCGACGAAACTCTCGAGTCCGGCGGACTTGCTTCGGTCACGCCAGGCCTTGCCGAGCCTGCCGCCATAGCCGGACGCAAGCGTGCCGATGATCGTCCCGGTGATTTCGTCCTGGACCGAGAAGATATCCGTCAGTTGCCGGTCATAGGTCTCGGTCCAAAGCTGCCGGCTCTCGGCGCCGTCGACAAGTTGGACCGAGACGCGGATGCGATCCCCAGCTTTCTGAACACTTCCCTCCAGAATGTAGCGAACCGAAAGTTCACGCGCAGCCTCAGCCGATGTCACCGGCCGGTTCCGGTAGGCCAGGGTGGAAAACCTGTCGATGACGAACAACTCGTGAAAGCGCCCGAGGCTGGCGACGATGTTGAGCGCCAATCCTTCGCAGAAAATATCCTGCGCCGCATCGCCGCTCATGTTGTCGAAGGGAAGAACGGCGATGGACGGTCTCGGCGGCACCGGAGCTTCTGCGGAGGCCCCGAAGGGCCTCGGGCCACCATATTTATAGCCGCGGCCATGCACGGTTACGATCATTTCGGCGGGCAGCAGTTTTCGCAGCGCCGAAATGTGGACCTGCAACGTGTTCTCCTCCACCACCACGCCGGGCCAGACCGCATCGAAGAGTTCGGTCTTGCCGATCACGTCGTCCGGCCGTTCCAGCAACACGGAGAGAATGTCGAACGATCGCGCCGAAAGCTCCACCGGCCCTTGCGGCCCCAGCAGCAGCCGTTCGGCGCGTTTCAAACGATACTTCCCAAACTCCAAATCCATTGGCCAAGAACCCACCCCTCGCGGGCAGGATAATCCAAGATCACCTTGAAGGCGAACTTCAGGGCTGTTCAGGACTCTTCAGGCCCGGGCCAAGGACCTGAACGGCAACCGGTGTCACCCTCACCGTCACAGGAGGACACCATGACTGACGTGCACATCCTCATCCGCCGCCTTAACCCGTTGCGGTTCAGCTTTGCGTGGCCGGAAATCGGCGCATCGCTTGCCGCCATATTCAGTTTGGTGGCCGAAGCGCTGACAATGGCCTACGCGGCCCCCTACACCAGTCGCCGTCGCCAGCCGCAGGTCATTCCGGATGATGATCTCGAGGGGCGGGACCCCAACTGGTGAGCTCCACCTTTCCTGGGATTGCTCAGTCGAGCACCGACACAACAGCCTTGGCGAGGTCATCCATGCCGTCGTCGGGCAGGCCGGCAACATTGATGCGGCTGTCGCCGACCATGTAGACGCCGTATTCGGCCCGCAGCCGTTCGACCTGCGCTTCGGTGAGGCCAAGCCTGGAAAACATGCCGCGATGGCTGGCGATGAAATCGAAGCGGTCGGAATTGGATTGCCGGCGCAGCGCATCGGCGAACTGGACGCGCAGCCTGAGCATGCGCAGCCGCATCTCCTCGAGCTCCGCCTCCCAGTCGGCGCGAAGGCCATCGTCTTCCAGCACCATGCGCACTGCGGCGGCACCATGGTCCGGCGGCATCGAATACATGGCGCGCGCCGCCGCCAGCATCTGGCTCATCGCCACATCGGCTTGCGCGCTGTCCTTGGCCAGGATCATCGCCGCGCCGACGCGGTCACGATAGACGGCAAAGTTTTTCGAGCAACTCGAGGCAACGACCATTTCGGGAACCTTCGCCGCCAGCAGGCGCAAGCCGACAGCATCGGCATCGAGGCCTTCGCCAAAGCCCTGATAGGCAATGTCGACAAAGGGCAACAGCCCGCGCTCGACGACGAGATCGGTGATCCTGGCCCATTGCGCGGCATCGAGATTGGCGCCGGTCGGGTTGTGGCAGCAGCCATGCAGCAGCACGATGTCGCCGGCCTCGGCCGTACCCAGCGCCGCCATCATGTCGTCGAAGCGCACAGCGCCGGAAACGGCATCGAAATAGGGATAGTCGCGCACCTTAAGGCCAGCGCCGCGCATCACTGGTGGATGGTTCGGCCATGTCGGGTCCGACAGCCAGACGGTCGTGTCGGGGCGGGTCCGCTTCAGCAGTTCCGCCACCAGCCGGAGTGCGCCGGAACCGCCGGGCGCTTGCGCCGCGCGGATACGCGTCATGTCTGCCGCCGGGCCGAAGGCCAGCTTGACCATCGCCGTGTTGAAGGCAGTATCGCCGGGAAGGCCGAGATAGGTCTTGGTGTCCTGGCCCTGCAGCAGCCGCTTCTCGGCCTCGCGCAGAGCGCGCATGACTGGCGTCCTACCGTCGCGATCCTTGTAGACGCCGACACCGAGGTCGATTTTGCCGGGGCGCGGATCGGCACGGTAGAGGCCGATCAAGGCAATGATCTTGTCAGCCGGGGCAGGTTGCAGGGTCTCGAACATCAATACGGCTCCAATGGCGGCGGAGTGATACGCAAAGCGGCCGCGTTTCGCCAGTGCTTTCATTGCACCAGCCCGCGCCCTCTGTCTCCCCCTGGCCTACAGGTGGCTTGCCTACACGCTCCTGTCACATCGGCGTAGTCTGAATAGGCATCACAGACGCCAGAAAGATCGCCTGATGACCACCCAGCATCTGCTTCGCGCCGTCGTTTTCGACTGGGCCGGCACCGTCGTCGATCATGGCTCGCTGGCGCCGATGGGCGCCTTCGTCGAAGCTTTCCAGGAATTCGGGGTCGCCATCAGCATCGAGGAGGCGCGTGGGCCGATGGGCATGGCCAAGCGCCAGCACATTGCCGCGCTGATGGCGCTGCCGAGGATCTCGACCGCCTGGGCCAGGCAGCATGGGCACGCCCCGACCGAGGCCGACATCGACACCGTCTATGACGTCTTCGTGCCGAAGAACCGGGCGGTGGCGGCTCGCTTTTCCGATGTCATTCCCGGCGTGGCCGACGTGGTCGCAACGCTGCGCGCGCACGGCCTCAAGATCGGCTCGACCACCGGCTACACACGCGACATCATGGCCGAGATCCTGCCTGGGGCGGCAGCGCACGGTTTTGCGCCGGATTGCCTGGTCTGCACCGGTGATACGCCGGACGGCAGGCCGACGCCGTTCATGCTGTGGAAGGCGCTGACCGAACTCGGCGTCTATCCGCCATGGCTCAGCGTCAAGGTCGACGACACCGAGGTCGGCATTGCAGAAGGCATCAATGCCGGCGCCTGGACGGTCGGCGTGTCGGTCACCGGCAATGTCTTCGGCCACACTCTGGCGGAAACCCAGGCAATGGCGCCCGAACTGTTCCGCACCAAGCGCGCCGAGGCGGCGGCCAAGCTCAGCGCCGCTGGTGCGCACTATGTCGTCAACGGGGTGGCCGATCTGCTGCCGGTGATTGCGGTAATCGAGGGCAGGCTTCGACGCGGCGAACGACCTTAGGACACCGCCGAGCGATCAATGCGTCGCCAGCTGCTTGATGCGAATGCCTTTTCCCGCGGCTCCGCCTCGATGCTGTGCGACGGGCGCGGTGCGCCCTCCGACAGCAAGGCGACTATGGCCTTGAATTCGTGATGACCCGCCGCATAAGCACCCGTCCAAGCACGATGAGCACAATGCCGGTCAGCAGGAAGAAACCACCGAGCATGCCGGCCAACCCGGCAAGGAACCAGCGGCCGGCGAAGCTGTCGACGGAGGCATTCTGCGGATTGGTTGGATCGTAGGCGACAGGGACGCTGTCGCCATCGCCCCAGAACGAGCTGTGGACGGCATTGTTGAAGCGGATGACGGTGCCGTCTGCTGTCGAGAATTCGATGCGGGGATTGTATTCGGCGGCGACAATCCTGCCCGTCGCCAAAGCGGTGCGGGGGCCGTACATCTCGACGATGGCCAGCACGCCGGAAACGATCAGTCCGACAATGCCAAGGATTATGAACACCCGGCCGACGATCGGCAGCGCCGCGGCACCCGTCACCCGATCCCCACCGACCATCTTTTGCTCCTCTGCAAAGACGGGAAGGCTAAACCACCAGCATAGTGCAAACATCTGCCGCGCGGGAGATGGGCGTTGAGAGGCAGATTTCGCTCTTATTGCAGCAGTCAATCGGGCCTGAACGCTTCCTAGGGCTGTAATCTTGCCAGGCCATAGCCGGCAAGAGCCAAGGCTATGCCCGAGGTCAGGGTCCGAACCTGATTCCAGAATTGCCATCGGCCCGAATAGTCTTGCCAGACCTGTCGCGCCGTCGTGATATCGTCAGGAACGGCAGTTGCGGCCAGGGCCTCGTTCATAGGGACGTTCACCGATAAGGTCAGGATAAGGCCAAAGCCCAGATAGACGGCTCCTGCTGCAGCGAACCAGAAGGCAGGCACCTTGTGGCCGCCGTAGCGCGCGGCCGCAGCGGTGAGACCCAGAACCACCGGCGTCAGGAAGAATGCGGGAAAGAAAACCGCATTGCGAACCGAGGCATTCATCGCTTGCATGGCCTTGATTGCCACGCGGGGATCGGCCTGGTCGAGCCCCCACATTGTCGAGCAGACCCAGGCGTAGAAAAATCCGAAAATTGCGCCGGCAAGGATGATCGAAATGACCGATAGTCCCACCACCATTCTACGCATCGCGGCCTCCGTCAAACCGTACACGTATGTACACCTTTACATAGGCGTACATATGTGTACGCTTCCGGTCAAGAGGTTTTCGGAGAGTGGAATTGCGCGAAGAGACCAAAGCGGAGCGTCAGGCTGAGATCGAGAAGGCGGCCTACAAGCTCCTCAACGAAAGAGGCTATGGCGGGGCTTCGATGCTCAGCATCGCCAAACAGGCGAGGGCATCCAACGAAACGCTCTATCGCTGGTATGGCGACAAGACAGGCCTGTTCAAGGCGATGGTCGAAAGCAATGCAAGGGCGACCAAAGTGGCACTGGAGCAGGCAATCAGGGACGAGGCGGAGCCTTTGACGAGCCTCGAAAATGTCGCCCCGACCTTGCTGTCGATGTTGCTTGGCGAGCGAGCGATTTCTCTGAATCGCGCGGCTGCCGCCGACGAGAGCGGCGAACTGGGCGCCGCGATCGCCGGTGCAGGCCGCGACACCGTGTTTCCGCTGATCGAGGCCTTGATCCAGCGCGGGCTGGAGGGCAGGGCGCTGGCTGCGCCCTCCACCCGTATCGCGGCCGAATGGTTCCTGGCCCTGCTGATCAGCGACCTGCAGGTCCGGCGGGTCAATCGCACGCTGCCCGCTCCTTCAGACAAGGATGTCGACGCAAGGGTGGCCGCAGCGATCGGAGCGTTCAGAAAGCTGTGTGCCGCCTGAGGGCATAGGCGTCCGAGCCCGCAGAAAGTTTTGGCGTGCGAGGGATTAAAATCCCCACATGCTCCGTAAACAGGGCATGAAACGGTCGATGCCACGCTTCGATATAGTTGGACAGCTGGGTTCGTTGCGGCGCTACGCCCGCTCGCTGACGCGCGACAGCACTGACGCCGAGGATCTGGTGCATGATGCGCTGGTGCGCGCCTATGAGCGGCGCGGCACATTCCGTTCCGGCGGCAATCTGCGGGCATGGCTGCTGTCGATCGTCCACAACGCTTTTATCGACAAGATGCGCTCGCGCCGTTCGGAAGCGGCGCGCGTCGAACAGGCCGGCTATCTCACTGATGCCAGCACGCCGGCGCCACAGGAACATTCCGTGCGCCTGGCGCAGGTGCGCGACGGCTTTTTCAGCCTGCCGGAAGAACAGCGCTCGGCGCTGCATCTGGTCGCCATCGAGGGCCTCTCCTATCAGGAGGCCGCCGACGCCAGCGGGGTACCGCTGGGCACGCTGATGTCGCGCATCGGCAGGGCGCGCGCGGCACTGCGCTCGATGGAGAGCGCTGCGCCTTCGCCGGCCAAGAACCATCTGAGGATCGTGGGAGACCCGTCATGACCGATCTGTTGCGGGACCCGGTGACCGATACCGATCTCGACGCCTATGTCGACGACCAACTGGATGTCGCGCGCCGCATCGAGGTCGAAGCGTTTCTGTCGGCGCGTCCGGAAGCAGCGGCGCGGGTGATGTCCGACTTGAGGACGCGCGACGAACTGCGCCTGGCGTTGGCTGCTTCCACAGGAATGGCGCGGCCGGCGACGACGGAAGTCGCGCGCCGGCTGGGCAGGGGACTGGTCAGTCGCCGCGCCTTCGCCGTGCTGCAGCGGGCGGCCGCGGTCGCCGTCTTTGTTGCCGCCGGCTGGCTGGCGAACGGCATGTTCGGGCCGCTGCTGGTGACCAAGGTGGTGGCTTCGCCGCCGCCGCCCGCCTATGTCGAAGAAGCGATCCGGGCGCACAGGACGACGCTTATGCGCGAGGCGATGCCCTCGCAGCTCGAGGCACCGAACTACAATGCCGACGAAATCCGCGCCGCGACAGCCATCGTCATGCCGTCGCTGCCCAAAGACTGGACGATCCGCGACGTGCAGATCTATCCGTCGCGGTTCGGGCCGAGTGTCGAGGTGGCGCTGGAGACGAAGGATATGGGACTGGTCTCGCTGTTTGCGATCCGGCCCGGAACCTTCGACGTGGTCAAGCCTGCCATCGCACCTTCGGGCGATATTTCCTCGGCCTATTTCCAGATCGGCGAGGTCGCTTACGCGGTCGTTGCGCGCAGCGACGTCCACGATCTCGATCGTGCCGCTGAGACGCTCGCCAAAACGCTTTATTGAGACCTCACATAAGGAGAACCCGCATGAACACCCCTGACTTGGGATACCGAATCGGCACCGGCGCTCGCGCCGGCGCCGTCTATGACGAGGGCCTGCGCAGCCACATGCTGCGCGTCTACAACTATATGGGTGTCGGCCTCGTCGTCACCGGCGTCATCGCCTTCGTGGTCGCCTCGACGCCGGCTCTCTACGTGCCGATCTTTTCCAGCCCGTTGAAATGGGTGGTGATGCTGGCGCCGCTCGCTTTCGTGCTGTTGTTCTCGTTCAAGATGCAGACGATGTCGGCGGCGAGCGCCCAGACGATGTTCTGGGCCTTCTGTGCGGTGATGGGCCTGTCGCTGGCTTCGGTGTTCCTGGTCTTCACCGGCACCAGCATCGCGCGCACCTTCTTCATCGCCGCCACCATGTTCGGCGCGACCAGCCTTTACGGCTACACGACCAAGCGTGACCTGACCCAGTTCTCGTCCTTCCTGATCATGGGCCTGATCGGCGTGGTGATCGCCAGCGTCGTCAACATCTTCCTCGGCTCGACCGCGCTGCAATTCGCCATCTCGGTGATCGGCATCGCCGTGTTTGTCGGCCTGACCGCCTGGGACACGCAGACGATCAAGGAACAGTATGCCGAGAATTTCGACGCGGAATCGCAGCAGAAGCTCGCCGTCTTCGGCGCGCTGTCGCTCTACCTGAACTTCGTCAACATCTTCCAGCTGCTGCTGAATTTCACCGGCGAACGCGAATAGTTGAACCGTAGCAGGCAACACTCTCGATCTCGCAGTGGCCGGAGCAAACCTCCGGCCACTGTTGTTTTTGCCATGGGGTCATTCTCGCGGCTCTGTTAGGAGCGCGCTGTCTTGCCGCCCTTGAGTCCACGCCGGCCTTTGCTAACCTGCTGCTCGCACGCAGTTTCGCGAGGACGCATGGAACAAGTGACGCTTCACGGCGACGGCATTTCGGCGACCATTGTCGGGCAGGGGGCTGAACTCATCTCCTTGCGCAACGCCGAAGGGCTGGAGATTCTGTGGCAAGCCGGGCCGGAATGGCGGCGGCATTCGCCGGTGCTGTTTCCGATCGTCGGCCGGCTGAAGGGCGACCAACTGCGCCATCGCGGCCAGGTCTATCCTTTGACCCAGCACGGATTTGCCCGCGACAAGCCGTTTGTGTGGGCTGAAACGGGTTCGCGATCCTGCACACTGGTGTTGACCGACGACGCCGACACCCGCGCGCGCTATCCCTTCGCGTTTCGCCTGGCCATCACCTACACGCTGGAGTACCGGCAGCTCGGTGTGAGCTTCGCCATCACCAACACCGGCGATGAGACGCTGCCGGCCTCGATCGGGGCGCATCCAGCATTCAATTGGCCGTTGCTGCAAGGCCTCGCCAAGACCGACTACCGCTTGACCTTTGTCGCTGACGAGCCGGCGCCGATCCGTCGGCTGAAGGACGGCTTGGTGCTGGCTGCGCCGCAGCCGACGCCCGTCGAAGGCAGAACGCTGGCGCTCTCCGAAGGATTGTTCGACGCAGACGCTGTGATCCTCGACCGGCCGGCCAGCACCAGCGTGCGTTATGCCGCCGCGCACGGTCCGGCGATCGAGATGTCGTGGCAGGGTTTCAAGGAATTGGGCGTCTGGTCGAAACCCGGTGGCGCGCCGTTCCTGTGCATCGAACCCTGGCACGGCCTTGCCAGCCCCGTCGATTTCGACGGCGAGTTCGCCGACAAGCCGGGCGTGATGCTGATCGCACCCGGTGAAAAGCGTGTGCTGAGCTATCAGGTAAAGCTGGCATCCACCTGACTGGTGCCGGGCCTCCAGCCGCTTGAAATTCCTGAAATGACCGGGAATATGGATCCGACGGATGTTCCGGTCGGGAGGGTCGGCGGATGCCTGGATGCTTGAAATTCGGGTTTGTGGCAGCTGTGTTGGCTGCGCTGATTGCCTTTCCCGTCGCTGCCGCTGATATCGACCGGGCCAGCCTCTACCGCGCGCAATCGGTGACCAATGGCACTGGCGAGGAGAACCGGGCCTGGGGCCTGGCGCCGTGCCTTGAAGAGGTGCTGGTCAAGGTTTCCGGCGACCCGCGGCTGATCGGCGATCCGCGCGTGGCAGAAATGAGCCGGCACGCAGCCGACTATGTCACGGATGTCAGCTACCGCGATCTGCTCAACAACCGCCCGCCGCATGACGAGCAGGGCACGCACGACCGGCCGCAATACCTCACCGCTGATTTCGATCCAGACAGGATCGATGCCTTGCTGGCGTCGCTCGGGCGCAAACCGTGGCCGGTGCCGCGGCCCGCTATCGTAGCACTGCTCGACATAAAGCCGATGAAGGGTGACAGCTTCACGCTGGTGCGCGATGGCGGCGGCGAGCTTGTGGCGGATATGCGTGGCGCGTTAGCGGACGCCGCGCATCGGACCGGTTTGCCGCTGGAGCTCCCCAAACCGCAGGATGTCGCGCTTGCCGACGTGGCCGACACCCTGGGCGGCGATGCTTCGCTTTCCGGCACTTTAGCATGGCGCCAGGAAGCGCTGGGTTGGGTCGGCGACTGGCGGCTCGGCTTCAAGGGTAGGGAGTATCGCTGGCAGGTGCGTGGCGTCAGTTTCGACGATGCGTTCCGCAATGCCACGCGGGGAACGTTGCAGATCCTGTCGGGCAACGGGCAGCCCTAAGCCGGCTATGCGGCATCCACCCATAAAAGTCGCATAAGATAGATTATGGAACTTGCGCATTGGGCCGTAGCTGGGAATTGCTGCTGATTTTCATAGGCTTGGCACGGTCGACGCGTGTTGCCTTGAGCTGATGGCCAACGCTACGCTGCATGGATGACAACAGCAAAGCGTGACATCGAAGTAGCGATCGACGTGTTCGTGCACGGCTTCAGTGCCGACAAGAGCCGCAGCTTTCCGTATGAGGCCAGCCGCGTCGGGCCTTTGTGGCTGATGCGCGATGCCGAGCGCAAGAATGCTCGCGACTATCGCGGCGAAGAATGGGTCGTCCATGACGTCACCGCCGAGGAAGCCGATGCGATCGTGCGGCAGCACGCGCGGCCGGGCTTTGCTGTTTCGGTCGTGATCGCCGACGGCGAACAAGATCAGCTGGTGCGAACCGCCTACAAGGCTCTCGGCTACCGCCTGCTGCGGACGGAAGGTTTTTTCGTCCAGCCATTGCGCCAGATCCCGGATCCGCCAGCCGCTGTCTCGGTTGAGCGCGTGCAGACAGTCGAACGAGCGGCGCAGCTGGCAAAGATCATACGCAGGCGGCCAATCGCGGCCGATCTGCTCGGCGACGGCGCGCCGTTCCGCCAATATGTGGCGCTCGATGGCGACGCTATCGTCGGGCGTGTGCGCAGCATAGACGCTGTCGGCGCCACATGGTGCTCGGCAATGTATGTCGAACCTTCGCACCGGCGTCGCGGCATCGGCCAGGCGCTGATGTCTAAAATGCTGCAGGACGACCGGGCTTGTGGGTCGCGGTGCTCGGTGCTGATGGCGACGCATGCCGGGGCGTTGCTTTATCCCCGCATGGGCTATGAGCGAATTGGGACGCTGCTGATATTCGGACCGAAGAGCCGAACACCCTTATGAGAGGTTTGCCGTATCACGCTGATTCATAAGGAATTTCGATTACCATGCCGTCATAGGCTGGGACCACGGTGTCCGGCGTCTCGGCCATCACCGTGGCATAGTCGAGCGGCACGTGCATATGCGTCAGAACGGCGTG
Source organism: Mesorhizobium neociceri (assembly GCF_013520985.1). GTDB lineage: Bacteria > Pseudomonadota > Alphaproteobacteria > Rhizobiales > Rhizobiaceae > Mesorhizobium > Mesorhizobium neociceri. Next base: position 47,129 of record NZ_JACDTY010000003.1, read on the forward strand.
TTTCGGCGTCAGTTCTTCAATCCAGCCGAGCGCCTGGCCAAGCGACAGATGGCTGGGATGGGTGTTGTACTGCAAGGCATCGATGACCAGCATCTCCAGGCCGCGCAGCCGCTCGGCAGTGGCATCCGGGAAATCGCTGATATCAGGGCAATAGGCCAGGCCGCCGATGCGGAAACCGAGCGAAATGATGTCGCCATGGATCTGCGGCAGCGGCTCCAGGGTGAGGGCACCGCCCTCGCCTTCGATCGTCACCGGTCTTGCGTGATCGATGATGTGCGGCCTGACAATCGGTGGGTAAGAGCTGCCCAGCGGCGTCTCGAAGCAATAGCCGAACGCTTCGCGCAACCTAAGCATGGTCGGCTGGTCGGCGTGGACATCGATCAGATGGCGTTGCTCCAGCACGTAGCCGCGCAGATCGTCGATGCCGTGGATGTGGTCGGCGTGCGGATGCGTATAGACGACGGCGTCGATGCGCCGTACCGCAGCCATCAGCATCTGCTCGCGGAAGTCAGGCCCGGTGTCGATGACGACGGTAGTCCTCAAGCCATTCGCCGCTATCCGCTCGACCAGTGCCGCGGAGCGCGTGCGCCGGTTCTTCGGATTGGCCGGGTCGCAATTGCCCCAGTCTCCGGTGATGCGCGGCGTGCCGGGCGACGAGCCGCAGCCGAGAATGGTGAGGCGCAGCCGGTCACTCATGCGTCAGAGCCCGGAGGGCCGCGGCATCTTGCCGAATAGCCGGAAGAAATTGGCCGTCGTCAGTGCCGCGATCTCGGCCTCGTCGACGCCGATCGTTTCGGCCAGCACCTTGGCCGTATGCGCGACATAGGCCGGCTCGTTGCGCTTGCCGCGGAACGGCACCGGCGCCAGATAGGGCGCGTCGGTCTCGACCAGCAGCCGGTCATGCGGCACATCGGCTGCGATAGCGCGCAACTCGGCGGAGTTCTTGAAGGTCAGTATGCCGGAGAACGACACATAGCCGCCAAGCGCCACGCCGACCTCGGCCAGCCGGCGCCCCGAGGAAAAACAGTGCAGGATGAAGGGGAAGGCGCCCTTTCCTGTTTCGTCTTCGAGGATGGCAGCCATGTCGTCGTCGGCATCGCGCGAATGGATGACCAGCGGCAGGCCCGTCTCGCGCGCAGCTGATATGTGGGTGCGAAAGCCCTGCGCTTGCGCATCGCGCGGCGCCTTGTCGTAGTAATAGTCGAGCCCGGCCTCGCCGATCGCCACCACCTTTGGATGCGCGGAGAGGCGCACAAGCTCCGCAGCCGTTACATCCAGCTCTTCGCCGGCATTGTGCGGATGGGTGCCGACCGAGCAATAGACCTCGTCGAAACTCTCAGCGATCTCAAGCACTTGCTGAAACCGCTTCACACGTGTCGAGATCGTCACCATGCGACCTATGCCGGCGGCCTTGGCGCGGGCGACGATGGCCGCCCGCTCCTCGGCGAAGTCCGGAAAGTCGAGATGGCAATGGCTGTCGACGAGCATCAGGCGCTCGCCTCCGGCTTTTCGACGTAGCGCGGAAAGACGCCCTCTGGCACAGGCAATGCCGTACCGGGCACGAGTGCATAATCTGCGTGGACATGCGCAAAGTCACGATTGTCCGCCGGCACCGCCAGCAGGTCGAGCAGCTTCGCGGCCGACCCCGGAATGTAGGGCTGGCACAGCAACGCCACGCGCCGTACCAGCTCGGCGGTCGTCCACAGCACCGTTTCCATGCGCGCCGGATCGGTCTTCTTCAGCGCCCAGGGTGCCTGCGAGGCGAAGTAGCGGTCGGCTTCCGCCACCACTCCGAAGATCGCCGCCAGCGCCAGATGGATGCCCTGTTCCGCCATCGCCTTGCGCGCCGTGGCCAGCGCTTCCACCGCCTGGTCGAGGATCGCGCCATCGGCATCCAGGAGGTCGCCGCGCTGCGGCACCACACCGCCGCAGTTCTTGGCAATCATAGACAGCGAACGCTGCGCCAGATTGCCGAGGCCGTTGGCAAGGTCGGCATTGGTGCGGTTGACGATTGCGTCATGGCTGTAGCTGCCGTCCTGGCCGAACGGCACTTCGCGCAGGAAGAAATAGCGCACCTGGTCGAGGCCGTAATGCTCGACCATGGTGAAGGGGTCGACGACATTACCGACCGACTTCGACATTTTCTCGCCGCGGTTGAACAGGAAGCCATGTGCGAACACGCGCTTTGGCAGTTCGATGCCCGCCGACATCAGGAAAGCCGGCCAATAGACCGCATGAAAGCGGACGATGTCCTTGCCGATTATGTGCGTGGCCGGCCAGTAGCGCCATTGCTCGGCCTTGGTGTCGGGATAACCAGCGGCGGTGATGTAGTTGGTCAAGGCATCGACCCAGACATACATCACATGCTTGTCATCACCAGGCACCGGCACGCCCCAATTGAAGGTCGTGCGCGAGATCGAGATATCCTTGAGGCCGGACCTGACGAAGCTCATCACCTCATTTCGGCGCTCGGCCGGACCGATGAAATCGGGCTGGTTTTCGTACAGCGCAAGCAATTTGTCCTGGTAGGCGGAAAGCCGGAAGAAATAACTTTCCTCCTCGTTCCACTCGACGGGCGAGCCAAGCGGCTCGCGTCGCACACCGTCGTCGCCGAGCGTGGTTTCGCCCTCTTCGAAATAGGCTTCCTGGCGGACCGAATACCAGCCGCTATAGCGGTCGAGATAGATGTCGCCATTGGCGGCCATCGCCTTCCAGATCGCCTGGCAGGACGCGTAGTGGCGTGGTTCCGTCGTGCGGATGTAGTCATCATTCGAGCCGCCCATCGCCTCGGTCATCGAACGGAAGATCGCTGAATTGCGGTCGGCCAGCGCCAGAGGCGTGATGCCTTCCTTCTCAGCTGTCTGCTGCATCTTGAGGCCGTGTTCGTCGGTGCCGGTCAGGAAGAACACGTCCTTGCCGTCCAGGCGCTGGAAGCGGGCCAGCGCGTCGGTGGCAATTACGGTATAGGCGTGGCCGATATGCGGCTTGCCGTTCGGATAGAAAATCGGCGTCGTGATGTAGAATGTGTCGCGTGACATGAATGAACCGTCATGAATGTCCGAATTGAATGTGAGGCGGTGGATATCGCATCGAGACGGCGATTGCCATCCCGACCCGAGGCCGGATCCGGTCACATTCGCATTGCGGAATTCAGGCGGTCGATCATGGTCAAGGCGTGCTGCTTCTTGTCGAGATTGTAGGTATCGGTCTCAGATATAGCGTTCAGCGCCTCGTGCCAAGTGTCCGACAGTGTTTTCGCCCGCTGGAGGTCGCCGGCCAGGGCTGCTTCGCTGGCGCCCGCCGAGAGCAGATCCAGCGCGCGGCGGTTGAAGATGTCGAACTGGATCGCCTGGTCGCGGCCGGCGACGGCCTCGGCAAGGCGATAGGCGCCGGCGACGTCGTTCTTGCCCGCCGTCACCAGCGCGTCGAGCGTGCCGGCAATCTCCAGCCCGCCATATTGGGTCAACAGGATCGCATTGCGGGCGCTGCCCCCTGCCCGCTCTGCCAGAGCCGCGCGCGCCGCCGGATCGGCCGGCGGTGGCGGCTCGACGGTTTCCAGAACGCTCATCAGGCTGCCGGCATCAAGCGGTGCCAGCCGCACCATCTGGCAGCGCGAGCGGATCGTCGGCAACAGGCTGCCCGGCGCATGGACGATCAGGATAAACAGAGTGCGGGTCGGCGGCTCCTCAAGGTTTTTCAGCAAGGCATTGGCGGCGTTGATGTTCATGTCGTCGGCCGGATCGACGATCACCACCCGGTAGCTGCCGTCATGCGAGGTCAGCGACAGGAAGCGGTTGACCTTGCGGATCTCATCGACGGTGACGACGGTCTTGAAGCTCTTGGTCTTGTCGTTCAACGGCCGCGTCAGATGCAGCACGCCGGGATGCGCGCCGGTGGCGATCTGGCGAAACAGCGATGAGGCCGGATCAGGAACGGCAAACACGTCCGGCGCCTGTTCGAAGGCCGGATGCTTCAACAGATGATGCGCCAGATGAAAGGCGAGCGTTGCCTTGCCGATGCCGACCGGCCCGGCGAAGATCAGCGCATGCGGCAATTTTCCCGAGCGATAGGCGGCAGCGAGCATCGCGGCCGCCTGCTCATGGCCGACCAGACGCGGCGTTTCGGACGGCTCCGGTACACCGTCCAGCGTGTCGTGCTGTTCGGGGGCGATGCGTTCGAAGATCATGCGGGCGCCGCCTGTCTGTTGCGCGCGGGCGCCCTCGCCTCGAGTGCGGCAAACACCGCCGCCGTGACGACGTCCTCCACCGTATCGGGAGACGCCGACGCGTCGATGACGATGCAGCGGTTCGGCTCGGCGGCGGCAATCGCCAGGAAGGCATCGCGGCGGCGCTGGTGGATGTCCAGCGTCTCTTTTTCGAAGCGGTCCGGACCGTCGTCGGCACCACGCCGCGCGGTGGCGCGTCGCAGGCCCTCGGCGGGGTCGATGTCGAGGATCAGCGTCATGTCAGGCATCATGCCGTTGATGGCGACCTCTTCCAGCGCTTCCATGAAGGCCGGATCGAGGCCGCCGGTGACGCCCTGGTAGACGCGCGACGAGTCCAGGAAACGGTCGCACAGCACGATGGAGCCGCGCTCCACCGCCGGCCGGATGACCTGCTCGACATGGTCGGAACGCGCGGCGGCAAATAGCAGCGCCTCCATCTTCGGTCCGAACGGCTCGGCGGCGCCGGACAAGAGCACATGCCTGACCGCCTCGGCGCCGGGTGAGCCGCCAGGTTCGCGGGTGACGAGGACATCATACTTCTTGGCGCGCATCTTCCTGGCCAGCCGCTCGATCTGCGTCGACTTGCCGGCGCCCTCGCCGCCTTCGAAGGTGATGAAAAATCCGCTTGCCAATCGAAAGGCCTTTGTCCTGCTTTGCGCTGACGTCATAGTCCGCGCCTGAGAAAAGGTCCACGCCGCAGGAGTTAACGCAGCCAGCCTACCGCCAGTTCCTTGGCGGCATCCAGCGCGCGTTGCGGCAATGTGCCGACGCCGACCGATTCGGCTGCGAAAAGCGGTGTCTCCTGGCTCAGCGTGTCGCCGATCCAGATGCGCAGCGTACCGACGGGCTGGCCCTCCTCCACCGGCGCCGACACCGGCCCCTGATAGACAATCTTTGCGGTCAGCTTGTCGCGGTGGGCGATCGGCAGCAGCACGTTGATCGGCGCCTTTGCCTTCAGCGCGACGCCGGATTTGGCGCCGCCGAACACCTGGGCTTCGCCGACCACTTCATTGCTGGCGAAAATTTCGGTCTTCTCGAAAGAGCGGACGCCCCATTCGAGCAGCTTTCGGGCCTCCTCGGCACGCTCGCGATCGTTCGCCAATCCGCTCATCGCCGCTATCACCCGCGTACCGTCATGGCTGACCGAGCCGACGATGCCGAAACCACTCGCCTCGCTTGAACCGACCGCCAGCCCATCGGCGCCGATCCCCATGGCCAGCAGCGGGTTGCGGTTCCTTTGCGAAATCTTGTTCCAGGTGAAATCGGCCCGGCCGTAATAGAGGTAGAGATCGGGGTATTCGCGCCACATATGCAGGCCAAGCTGCGCCAGTTCGCGCACTGTCGTCTGCTGTCCGTCGGCCGGCAGGCCGGTCGAATTGACGAATGTCGATTTCGCCAGCCCGATCTGGCGGGCGCGATCGTTCATCTGCGCGGCGAAATTCTCTTCGGAGCCCGCCATGCCCTCGGCCAGCACCATGCAGCCGTCATTGGCGGCCTGTATGGTGACGCCCTGGATCAGGTCCTCGACCCGGACCGCCGATTTGAGCTTGGCGAACATGGTCGACGTTCCTGACGGGGCGCCGCCCTTGCGCCAGGCATTCTCCGAGACCACGAAAGTGTCGTCCAGGGTCATGCGCTTCGACTTGATGGCGTTGAAGACCATTTCCATGGTCATCAGCTTGGCCATTGAGGCCGGCGGTATAGGTTGGTCGGCATCCTTGGAAAACAGCACCGTGCCGGTTTCGGCATCGATCATGAAAGCCTGTGTAGCCTTGGTCTCAAAAAGCTGCGCGTTCGCCGGGACCAGCGCGGCGAACAAGAGGCCAAGACCCAAAAGCCCGGCAAAAGGGTGGACAAGGCGAAATCGCATGAGAGGCTCGACCTGTTGGCCTGCAGGAAACTTGCTGCAAAGCTATCAGGCTTCTTCCCGGCGGATCAACCGCGCAATGGCAAAGCCGGCCTTGTTGATCAGTTGCGCACAGCCAGCGCGTCTGGCGCGCCATGCGACCATGCCGCGCGCAGGAGGTCATCGACATTGCCGTGGCCATCCGGATAGAGATTGACCGCGTACCAGTCATTGCCGTCGAGTTCGGTGCTCTGGATTTCGGTCCTTCCGAAGGGCTCGAGGGCTTCAGCCACCCGCTTTGCCTCGGCGGCATCGTCGAAGGAGCCGGCCGCGACATAATCCGAGACAGCAGGCGCTGCCTGCGGGTTGGATGTCTTCCACGACCGCAGGATGTCGGCCGGCGACATGCCCTGGTCATCGAGGGCTGCAAACACGTCGGCCCGCTGCACGCGTTCATCCGCATAGGACAGCGAGGCCACGGCAAAGGGCGATTCCGGACGCTGAGGCACGATCGGCCCGAATTCAGGCAGTGTCACGTCGCTTGAAGCCGGTGCCTGCATCGACATTACCGGCTGCGCTTCGGTGCCAGAATTCGTCAGCTGGCCGGGAAACGGCACGGCGGCAGGTGGTGCGCCAACAGATAGGCTAGGCGATGGGCCGGCCATCGCCACCATAACGCCGGTCGGCAAGCCATCCGACGGGTCCGGTATCCGGTTGCCAGGATGGTAGGATGCCATCAGATACTGATCGTCGTCGCCATCGAGCGGAGCGCGGCCGACATATTCAACCTTCACCTTGGCGGTCCCAACCTTGGCGTAGTCGAGCATCTGCGCGGCACGCTCCGAGACGTCGATGATGCGGCCTTCATGGTACGGGCCACGGTCGTTCACGCGCACGATAACCGAACTGCCGGTTTCGAGGTTGGTGACGCGGGCGTAGCTCGGCAGCGGCATGGTCGGGTGCGCTGCCGTCAGATGCGTCATGTCATAGACTTCGCCATTGGCGGTCAGCCGGCCGTGGAAGGCATCGCCGTACCAGGAGGCAAGACCGACCTTGGCGTAGCGCTTGTCTTCCTTGGGATAGTACCACTTGCCGCGCACCTGATAGGGCTTGCCCAACTGGTCGCGGCCGCCGCCGCGCCGCATGTATTGGACGCGCGGGCTGGCTTTCACGCCATACTCGGTCTCGGCAAAATATTCCTTCGAGCGCGGCTTGCGGGTGTCGACCATCGCCTTCGGTTGCGGCGACGCACAAGCGGCCAGCAACACCGCCGAAAGAGCGCACAAGACCAAAGCAGGAGCGCGACGAAGACGCCGATGCGTCGTGGTCTGCATGTTTTCTGATGTCCCCTACCGTGTCGACACAGGCACCGCTTTTAGAATTTCGGCGGAGCCAGAGCAGCAATGCCTGCGACGCGCCAATCCCCATCCCCTTGTGCGCAGGAATTGCTTATCAGCGTATTAATCGATTGTGTCCGGAACCGGGCGAGATTGTGGCGTCGCGCCGGCGGCTGCACCGAGGCCTGTCGGCGTCAGACCTATCATTGCGGCTCGACGGACGAGACTTCCTGCGCTGTCACTTGCGACAGCTTCTGGCGCTTTACCAGGATCGGCTTCTCGTAGGTCCTCTTCATCGTTTCCCTCCGTCTGCTCTTGTTTTAGGAAACACAGATTGGCCGGTGTTTCGCCGCATTGTCAATGTTCGGGGCAGAACGGTGGGATCGCCCGCAGCAAAAGCCCCCGGCCAGGACTCGATTGCCCTGACCGGGAGAAGTATGGTTGTCAGGCAGGTATCAAGACGGCGATGCGATGTATGCCGACCACCTTGCTTGTATTGGTCGCTTCGTCGGTCTTGCCCTTGGAGCACGTGTATACGTCGCCTTCCTTGAGCTTGAATTCCTTGTCCGCTTTCTTGATCGTGAATGCACCTGCGGTGATCGTGCAGACCATGTCGTTGTCCATCATCATTGCGGGAGCGTGTGCCCCGGGCTGAAACACGACGTCAACGATTGAAATGCTCTTGTAAGCAGGAATGTCGGAGTTTCCTGTGCCGACCTCCACGACTCTGACGCCTGGGGCAATCTCCTTGCCTTCCTTCGGGCCATATTTCTTGGTCTTCGCAGACGCTACCAGGGTGAACAGAGGCGTTACCACAGCGGCCGTAACACCGAGCGCAATTGCAGACCTGCGATTCATGGTTTTCATCGCGTCCTCCCATATGTCGGTCACGCTTGAATGTGCGGGACGGCTCGTATTTTAGCAGATATGCATGTACTTGGCGCTGGCCATTTGTCACCCACCGTGCGCGCACTGCATGAAGCGAGCCTGAGCCGCACGAACCGATCGAGCTTGATAACTGCCACTTCCAATCACGACGGATACGCGCCTCGTGCCGGCCTCCCTCGTCGCCATTAAAGTCCAGTTCGTCGCCGTTCGGCTCGATCGAGGAGATCGGATCGCCTTCGCGCCAGCCGGTAGCAATGCCGGTCCAGCCAAGGTCAGGCTCGCCTTCCGGATCGTTCCACGTGTTCTGCTCGATCTTGCCAGCGAGGCGTTGATCTACATGCGAAGGAGAGAACGACCATGGACCGCGTTTCTTGACGATCTGATGCGGCTGCATCAGACCCGAGCGAGATAGAATTGGCTTCGCTTGGCCATTGGGGTGGCAATCGGTGTCGGCATTGGTCTGGCCGTCGCTGGATAAAGAAAGGCCCGGAAGCCAAAGCCGCCGTCAATTATTGCCAGTTCGAAAACCACGGACTGGTGTCATACCCTAAGCGCGGATTATAATGATCCAGGAAGTTTGCGCCCCCATTTGGCGGTCGCGCAGCGACGGTACGTGTCGATTTACAATCCGGTTTCGAGGTCCGCTTGCTGCCAGCCTTCATATGAGCTGCAGAACATGAGGTTGCAGCCTGAGCGGTGGCCACCTTTTTCTTCTCTTTCGCAACAGCCGCTCCGGTGGCTGCCAATACCATTGCTACGCCAAAGACAACGAGTTTCATTGAAACGCCCTCACCCTGCACAATTCGAAATGATTGCGCCTAGTTAGCGTTACGTCAACGACATTTTGTCCGCAACGACGGCGAATAGTGCCAGTAAAAAGAGCCCGCCACCGTAAGGCAGCGGGTTTGGTCGAGCCACAAGTTGTGGCTTCACCATAGCTAGGCTTCGTTTCGCCGAACTGAAGGCGCACCGCGCGCGGCAGGCCGAGGAGCAGCTGCGCCAGGGCATTCGTCCGGACGCGGACAGCTTCGTTGTCGCTCAGGTCGACGGCCAGCCCCTCCAGCCCCGCTCCCTCACGCATGAGTGGGTGCGCGTTCTCGGCAAGACCTCGCTCCCCCGCATCCGCTTCCATGACCTTGCCCATGCCACGCAAATGCTTTCAGCCGGCGTTCATCCGAAGATTGCGAGCGAGCGCCTGGGGCATTCGAACATCGGCATAACGCTAGACCTCTATTCGCATGTTATGCCAGGAATGCTGGCAGACGCGGCAGAGCAAGTTGACGTCGCGTTGCAGGCGGTTATAAGCGACAACCGAAAAGGCAAATAGTTGCAAAGCGCGTAGCAGAAGGCTTTCCCTAGCCCTATGCTGATTACCAAAAGCGCAATGATTGCAATTAGTTGGAGGGATGGCCGAGCGGTTTAAGGCACCGGTCTTGAAAACCGGCGTGGGTGCAAGCCCACCGTGGGTTCGAATCCCACTCCCTCCGCCAGTCAATCTCTGAAAAGCCTAGAAAATACGGGGTTTGGCGATTTTCGGTTAGTGACCAACTAACCAATCTACTAATCATCGAACATACGAATTGTTAAAATCGCTTCCGATTGTCACCATGGGTTTCGCGGTGTCTAATTCACGCTCGTGTTTGGGAAGGGTTCATATGTCTCAAGATGATGCGTGGGCGATTTGGCACGATCCCACCAACATGTTTAGCCAATACGTTGAGGGCACGATTGTGCCGAAGACGTTTCTCCCGGCTGTCGGCTACGTGATCGTCGCGTTTTCCCAGCTAGATAGGCAATTGGATTTATCAATCGCGCATCTGTTGGGAGCTGATAGGGAAACCGGCCGAGCGATCACAGCTTCAGCCATCCACTATCAACCAAGGATCGATCTCCTAAAAAAGCTCATCGAATTGCGGGTTGCCGACGATGTGGATAAGCGGAAGCTCGAAAGGATCGCGGAAAAGATTTCGTCGGTGGCGCAAAAGCGGCATCGATTGATCCACGATTACGTCGGCAAGCTCACCCATGCGATTACAATTCCTCCGAGTAGTCCAACTTTGGATTTCAATCGGAAGGACACGGCGAAAAGCACAGAATTCACCGAAGAATCGTTGCAAGAACTTGGCTTGCAGATGCTGGATTTGGCGTACCGTCTTCAACGGTTTACAAAGGCTGATCCAAGCTGGAGTCTAGGTAATTCTTTCCCGTGGCGCGACAGATCGCGCAACTGATCGAACGGCCGGTCGGCGATGTCAAAAATCCCAGCTTGTGCGCGTTTTGCCCGCTCGCAGGTCCGATGTGCTTTTGAACCTGAATGTGTGGTCACGGTTCCTCTGGCAGACCTTGAAGTCGCCTTCCCCGGATATAAAGCTGATCAACCTCTCGGCATTGAGACATACTGGGCATATGAAATGGATCGGCTGCCCGTTCGCCTGATCCTCCCTCAACTTGAAAACCACGTCCTGTTGGCCGGTCTGAAAAAGCTCATATCGAGCCTTTTCATTTTCGAAGTCGTCTTGCCTCTTCAACTCGCGGCTAAGGGCTTTGATCGCGTCGCTCAAATCGACATTCATCATGTTCGCAGCGGTCAGTTGCGTTGCGAGCGTGTTAAGAAGCGCTTGGACCTCGCTGTTCTCTGGCTTTTTTTCAGACGCGAACAACTTCTTCACCGCCTCTGCGGTCGTGGCGGCTTTTTCAGTGGCACCCAGCGCCGTCGTCGCAAGTCCGATGACACTCGTAATCGAACTGAAATCCATCTGATCAACCCCCGCTTGCAATCAGCACATAACACGACCGCTGTCCTACTCAAAGGGACTGCTGCGCGGCACCTAAATTGTTCGGAGTCCGATGCGACGCGCGTAATTTCACCGCCCTATCCAAAGATAGTTCTCGCCGGCCTGGACGTGGCGCTTGGCGATCTGCGCGAATGGCACCGGCTGCGAGCTTGGTGCAAGAACTGTTCGCATCTTGCGGACGTAAAGTCTGCCGCCTTAATCAAGCGATACGGAAAGGATGCGCTTTTTAGCACGGTCGAGAGGGCACTATCCTGCACCAGCTGCGAGCGTGGCGGGCCAGTCCGTTTGGAAATTCACAAGGTCCGCCAAGCAACGCTTTCGGGCGCAAGGAAGTCGTGCTTTGATTGAAGGACATCAGATTGATGAACCCGGAAGAGAAGGTCATGCGCTCGTATTTGGCCGGCATGCTTGCGGTGGGCATTTTCCTCGCGTTCACCGTGGCTCCCTCTGATGCAGGTGAAGATCATTCTTCACTAGATAGCGAATTCAACAAACTCGCAGGCGCCTATCTGTGTATGGGCGAAGCGGCAGGCGGTGTACGCTACGAACCTGCCACCAGGACATGGAGTGGCGCCGTCTTTAATGTTGAAGAAGATCGTTTCGTTGTCGAATTGAAATACGAAGGAGAGACCAAAGTTGACAATATTTTAGGTGGGCGACATTTAGTAGGAGAATTTGACGTTAAGATAAAGAAATTTGGAGAAGTGAGCGGTGAACCTTGTTTGCCAGAATCTCCTGTTGATTCCGATTTCTTTAAGCCAATTCGGATGAATTTCTTTGGAAAGCTTCGATGCAGCTTAGTTTCTCCGCACTACACAATCTATGACCTCAACCTGGAGTCACTGCGATATATGGAGATATACACCGGAGATTTTACCGATGGTAAGGATAAGGAAGGAGAAACCCCCAACATGACGGTTGGAAAGTGTACCAAGATTGACTGAAAAATCGTGCCAATGCACTTAAATGGGCCGCCCGCCACAGTCAGTGCGGAGAACCCCTCCGCCCCCTATCTGACTTTCAAAGACAATCTAACCCGACCAACCAAATCGACTAACCAATTCGACGTTTTCGGAGCCACAGTATGGATGTTCATAAAATCCTTTCCGACAAGATTGAGCGTCTACCAATAGGCGACCACACGGAGGGGATTAAAGCAGTTCTTTTCCATATCGGGACCGCTGTGCGGCACCTCCAGCGTGGCCAGGCCGAGTCCGATGAAAGCTATTTCACGGATGCCATTTACCGTTGCAATCAAGCTTTTGAGGGCAGCATCAAGGAGGCTTACAGAGTGTTAGCGGCGGAAAATCCTGAAAAGAAGACGCCCGCCGAGATCGAAATATTTCTCCAAAATGGAAAATTGCTAAAGAAAAGAGTACTCGATCTGTTCTCGAATTATAGGAGAGAGTGGCGCAACCCGTCTACGCACGATTACAAGCTCCTATTTCATGAAGATGAATCTTTGCTAGCTATAGTGTCTGTCACCGTTTTCGCTATTGTTCTTTGCGATCAGATATTGACGAAGCTTACTTTTGAATCATCGAGGGCAGATGTAGTCGAGTCGAGCGTGCCAGAAGAGATAAAAGGAGACCTGCTCAGTTTCGTGGCAGAGAAGATTCGGGCATTCGCGTCCAATTATGTCGTGAAGCCTGATGATGTCACTACGCTGTCAAGCAGCTACGCGGAGATAGAGGGTGCTATTGGAGGGTTTCTTTCGGCCGAGTTCGCAAAAATCAGTGGGCTGTCAATCCTCCTAAGTCCGGTCTTGGATGACAGGTATGAAGCCGATCTATTGGTTTCTTTGGGTGGAGAGCATATCGCACTGGAGATAAGGTCTCTTCACGGCAGGGTGCCTATAAGCTCGATTTATGAGTTGTCGACATCTAAAGTAAGAAGCCTTTTGCAGAAGAATAGAAAGGTTACGGGCGTAGTTATGCTATTCTATAACGCTCAAGAAGCTGACTATATAATTGGTGGCGGGTCGGCAACGGGATTTGGTGCGAACGTTAGAGTTGTTATGGCTCGTGAGAGTTTTAAAGAGCTTGAACGTCTGTATCCTCCGAAAAAGAGCTGACTCTCAATCGATCCGGCCTTTGAGGTTGTGTCCGCTTGATATTTTCGCCAGCCACGGTTGTACCGCATCTATCGCTGTGCCGGGACAGAAATATTACAGCGTCACCAAAATCACTGAAGCCAAAGGCGAAAGGTGGTTCTGCACTGAAGCGGAAGCGCTTGCGGCCGGCTGGCGGCGATCGCGGAAAGCAAATTTTGCATCTTCAACGCGACGCCGTCTGCGTTTCGGAAATTGTCCTTGCGTCCTGCTCTCGGATAGATTCCTGCCACACGCAGCACGTTCGATAGCTCAATTGCGTCCGAATGGCGTCTATCGATTGGTTTGCCATTGCGGTAGAGTAAATCCAATGCCAGCAACGCTTCGTCGCGCGTCCAATCGGGATTACCAGAGCCTTGCGTTACAGGCATCACAGCCTCCTCAGAGCGGCATTCGCGACTAGCGTAGCTGATATGTCAGGCTTTAGGGTAATCGACCTTCTGCCAACTTTTGTGTGTTTTGTCGTAGTAGGTATCTACAAACTTGAAAGAGTTACGAACCTGATCAAAAAGCCGATGTGCTCCTTCGTACCGCTCATTCGACTTTAGAGTGTCAATTACAGCTTTGGACAGATCGTGTATTTTCTCATGTGGAAAATAACAAGAATCAAGCTTCTTCGCCAATATCAATGAAAATCCTGTCTTCAAATGGAATCCGGCAAGCAGTTTCCTTTCGTCATCGTCGGCCTCAAGTTCGTAGATTTCTTTGTATATGTCATTAACTATTTCTGCTCGAAGGCGATCGAATTTTCCTATCGGAAGGGTAAGAGATCCATTTCTTCTGCTGTCTCTGTAAATAAAGTATCCAATTGCCGTGAAAATAATTATGCTAATAAGACCCATGGTATAATCCCGATATGATTTTGATTGGCGGAATGGGTAAAACCTATTTCGTTTCATCCAGCTGGATGGCCTCTAGCGACGGAATTAGGCTGACCTTCGCAAGCCCTTCCTTGTCGAATCCCACGACGCCTAGCGCCGGTCCGCAGTCCTTCAGCTGAGATGCACTGTCAATTGTCGCAGCCATCTTCTTGGCGTCGAGCACGACTGAACCCAGTACCATCTCTCCAGGCTTCTGGAAAAACGTGGTCCCAATCGGACCATCATTTTTAATCGCTTGTGTGTACAGGGCGACATTCCAACCATTTAGTGCCTTGTCACAGCTTGCAACGAGAGGGTTCTCGTCGGTCGAAGGACTATCTGCGCATTTGTTGTTCGTAGAAATCAATCGCCTTCGATCAAGTTCAAACGAGTCACCGGTGCATGGCTTGAACACCACCGTGTCGCCTGCCCTTGAGACAACCATTCCAATCACGCCGCTCTCGCCCTTGATCTCGTATGGGCCAGCGCTTTTAACAAGCGATATCTTGAAGATATCACTTTGATCCTGTGTCAGCGCAGGAGTAATCGCCACCGCAGCAAGCACGAAACTAACTAGTGCAGACCGTCTTGATAACATCGATATCTTCCCTGATCTTATCAGCTGTATAGACAATGCGACCGTCTTTGCTTACCGCAAATAGGGTGCCGCGATTGCATGGATCAGCCGCGCTTCGACACATCAAAAACATCTGGTCGGGTAGGCCGATAATCTGACGCAAGCGCCTCCCTTTCCGACAGACTTCGTAGAGCACGCTGGCGTCGTCCTCCGGCTTTGACGCGCTTAGCGTCATCACACTTTGTGATTTCCTTCCTCCCCACACATCGTGAGCCATCTCCTGCCCTGCCGCAGTCGCTGCACCCTTGATGACGAAAAGCAAGCACACCAAAAGTATCATTGTTAAAACCACAAAACCGGATGCCCAAGTCTGTCCGGTTTTTGCTTTGTCGTCCGAATGCAACTCAATAAGGAAAGCTGCGAAACCTGAGGCGCCTACCGCTACGATCATCCACAAAACTTTGGAAGATTGAAGCGGGACGAAGGCGTAGACCAGCACCGTTGTAAAACTAATGTCGATTTGGGTCGCGTCGATGCCGAATTCGCCTAGGTATGATGTCAGATAGGCCCAGCCACTGAAATAAACCAAGGCAACCGGAAGGGCTGCAACAACGGCATCAACCAACGCTGCACGGATTGCCCCCACCCCGTCCTCCTGCCCCACTTTAGTTAAGTATACGGGAGAAGGCGCGTCCACAATAGCGGGCGGTCATCAATAAACCATAGTAACCGGCTTGACCTGGGGTGGGACCACATGCCCGGCGATTAACCTATGTAGGCCTATTTTTCTTCAGAGCCGTCAGGCGTGAGCCGCAGTTCGCTTGCCGACAACTATTCCTGCTGGAATTGACAGGGCCAATCTTCGGGCCTCGTCAAGCCAGAAGGCAACTCGGTCCGGGCGTCTCCGCATGCCATGTTGAGCTGCCATTGGGACAGACCCGACGAATTGGAAAGATCGAGGCCCTCGATACGGGTCAGAAAGAAAAAAGCGCGGTCAAAGTCTATCGGCGCGGTGAACGTCGCTCCTCGGAAGTCCGCCCGCGCGAGATTGGCAAACGAAAAGCGGCTGCCGCTGATATCGGCGTCATGGAACTGCGCACGCCCCAATTCCGCCTTTGTGAAATCAACATTGGTCAGATTGGCGTCCTGGAAATTCGAGCGCTGCACTTCCGCGCCCGCAAACACAGCGCCCTGCGCGTCCATACGGCTGAAGTCGGTCCTGTAGGCCTCGATTTTGTCGAACCGGGCGCCTTTGGCGGTCGAGCCGGCCAGGGAAGCACGCACAAGCGTTGCCTTCTCAAAATTTGCCGCAAGGAGATTGCTGTTCCTGAGGTCGGTCGAAGTGAAATCAACACCGAATAGGTTCGCCCCGCTCAGGTCCTGTCCTTCTAGGATGAGAAGCTTTTTGTCACACTCCTGCCAATTGACGCCAGGCGCGGCGGCTGCGTCGCAATTTTGAGCGGCAGTGGCGTTCTGCCAAGCAAATACAATGCAAACCGCTAGAACCAAGCCGGATGCGCCGTAAGCTCTGGTTCGTCTCAAAGTCATTGTTGCTGAACCTCTCTGCTACTCGCCGACAATCAACGTTACCACATCTGCTGACACTGGGAGCGACTTCGACCATGCATCCAGAGTGGGCTTCGGCCCCGCCAACCAGCCTTGACCGGCAACTGTGGTGAAGATTCGCCGCGCAGCGCGTCAACCAGTTCGTCGAAGCGCTGCCTCTGATCCTTGGTAAGTTTGATCTGGCCCTCTCCCCTCTGACTGCGATCGCTCTGCTTCTCTTCTTCTACCACCAGTGTAGCAGGAGGCGTGCCTTCTCCCATGCCTCTGCGCTCGCTGGGCCGCGGTCGGGCCACTCGCGCTCGTAACCCGGCTTCGAGCCGAGATAGCCGATCGCATTGTTCACTGAAATGAAAAAGCCCAGCGCGGTGGCTGGGCTCTCCAAAGTACTCCGAACCGGGAATAGTTTTCAGTTACGGTTCGGTGGCTTGTAGCTCTCCCACCGCGATAGATCGGTCTCGATGTCGAAGCGGGACGCCTCGAAGTTGGGGCCGCTGATGACCTTGTTTTTGCCGTCGATCAGCCGATACAGCTCGTCGTTCTCGACATCGTCGACAGGGCGGGTCGATCGCACCACCCGCAGCCATAGCGATCGTGCTCGATCGCAAACGTCCTTGACCCGGCTCATTTCTTCCTCCCGTCAGTCTCCGTGCTGGTCGAGGTTTTCACCGCACACGCGGTCCCGGCCGGGGCCTGCCCGGGGTCGATCGGTGCGCTCAGCGTGCGCCTGATCTGTGATCCCGTCAATGTCATCGCATCCAGATCGCGTCGTCCGAGACCGGATATTTGAAGTGCTGCTGGTAGTCGGATCGTCTCCTTGAACCCGCGATTCAAGGCGCAACAGCTAATTTAGTTCCGGAACATTTTAGGCAAATTGAATGTTCGAAGGATATGACGAAATTATCGGACCTTGATCCGCCGATGCGAGGAATTGCCCGGCCAACCTTGTTCGCCTACGGCGATTTCCGGACATATCCCGTTGCCCCAAAATGGCACTCCGGTTGATTCTCGACCCGAAATATGCTCGTTCTCCCGCCCATGAAAAAACTATTCCTTGCGGCCCTGGCGTCGGTGACGCTGGCCTGGCCCGCTCACGCAATGGACGCCGCCTTGCGCGCCGGCTTGCTGAAACTCGATCCGCAGACCCGGCTTGAACAGCGATGCGACGCGGAGGTTCTGGACCGCATCAGCCACGACGATCACAAGTACAAGGCCGACCGTGTCGTCGCCTACGCCTTCGCCACGCCGGAAATGAAGGCCGATGCCATCCGCAGCCCGGGCGCTGCCTTTCGCAGCAAGGGACAATGGTATCGGCTGAAGTTCAAATGCGAGACGGCGCCGGACCACATGGAGGTCCTTCAGTTCCGTTACCGCATCGGCGACGAAATCCCCGAAGCCGACTGGGCGAAGTACAATCTCTACGACTAAGTCCGCTGCGGTTAGAGTTCTCTCAGGCAGAACGGCCCTTCCCCTATTCCTGTGGTTTTTCGGTGCTGGCCTTAGCGGTCTCTTGACGCGCGTGAACCATACACGTTAGGGCGTCGGCATATCCGACGACGAACACGCTGATAGCAGCAAGGGGCCTCCGGTCGATGGACATTTTCAGCGCCGCAAGCATGACGGCCCTCCTCCAGGTCATCGCCATCGATCTGGTGCTTGCCGGCGACAACGCGATCGTCATCGGCCTTGCCGCAGCCGGCCTGCCGGTCGAGCAGCGCAAGAAAGCGATCCTCATCGGCGTCTTGGCGGCAACCGTGCTGCGCATCCTGTTTGCCGCCGTCACCGTCAAGTTGTTGGCAATCGTCGGCCTGCTGCTGGCCGGCGGCATCCTGCTTTTGTGGGTGTGCTGGAAGATGTGGCGCGAACTGCGGACGTCGCATGCCGACGAGCAGGAGGCGACCGAGGCGCTGGCCAATGCCGATCTCGACGGCGACAAGACTGTGGCGACCGGCAAGGCCCGCAAGACGCTCGGCCAGGCAGCGCTGCAGATCGTCGTTGCCGACGTGTCGATGTCGCTCGATAATGTGCTGGCGGTCGCCGGTGCGGCGCGCGATCATTTCCCGGTCCTGGTCATCGGCCTCGTGCTGTCGATCGCCCTGATGGGCCTCGCTGCGAGCTTCATTGCCAGGCTGCTGCACCGCTACCGCTGGATCGCCTATGTCGGCCTGCTGATCATCCTCTATGTCGCGCTGGACATGGTCTATCGCGGCGTTGTCGAGGTCTGGCCGCATGTCAGTCCCGTGGTGAGCTGACGCTGTCGGTCACATAGCTTCTGTAACAGCACGGGTGTCAGCTGGAAGCTGCGGTCGCGTTCGCCGCAGCCGCTGCCCATACCAATGCCGCAATAAGTGTGGTACTGGGCCGCCAATCCCGAAAAACCCGGAACGTTGTCTCATGTCTGCCCCTCGCGTCAGTTTCGTCAGCCTTGGATGCCCGAAGGCCCTTGTGGATTCCGAGCGCATCATCACGCGCCTGCGCGCCGAAGGCTATGAGATCGCGCGCAAGCATGACGGCGCCGACCTCGTCGTCGTCAACACTTGCGGCTTCCTCGATTCAGCCCGCGACGAGTCGCTCAACGCCATCGGTTCCGCGCTTTCGGAAAACGGCAGGGTCATCGTCACCGGCTGCCTTGGCGCCGAGCCGGATGTCATCCGCGAGAAGCACCCCAACGTGCTCGCCATCACCGGCCCGCAGGCCTATGAGAGCGTGATGGCGGCGGTGCATGAGGCGGCCCCGCCAAGCCACGATCCCTATATCGACCTTTTGCCGCCGCAAGGCGTCAAGCTGACGCCGCGCCACTACGCCTATCTCAAGATTTCGGAAGGCTGCAACAACCGCTGCACCTTCTGCATCATTCCGGCACTGCGCGGCGACCTCGTCTCGCGACCGGCGGCCGATGTGCTGCGCGAGGCCGAGAAACTGGCCAGGGCCGGCGTCAAGGAACTGCTGGTCATCTCGCAGGACACCAGCGCCTACGGCATCGACATCAAGTACCAGACGTCGATGTTCGGCGACCGCGAGGTGCGGGCAAAGTTCCTCGACCTGTCGGAGGAGCTGGGCAAGCTCGGCATCTGGGTGCGCATGCACTATGTCTACCCCTACCCGCATGTCGCCGACGTCATCCCGTTGATGGCCGATGGCAAGATCCTCCCCTATCTGGACATCCCCTTCCAGCACGCCTCGCCGCAGGTGCTGAAGAACATGCGCCGTCCCGCCCATGGCGAAAAGACGCTGGAGCGCATCCGCGGCTGGCGCGAAGTGTGCCCGGACCTCGCGATACGCTCGACCTTCATCGTCGGCTTTCCCGGCGAGACGGACGAGGATTTCGAGATGCTGCTCGATTGGCTGGACGAGGCCAAGATCGACCGTGCCGGCTGCTTCAAATACGAGCCGGTCAGGGGCGCCCGTTCCAACGATCTCGGCCTTGAACAGGTGCCGCAGGAGATCAAGGAGGCGCGCTGGCATCGCTTCATGCAGCGCCAACAGAAGATTTCCGCGACGCAGCTGGCCAAGAAGGTCGGCAAGCGCCTGCCGGTGCTGATCGACGAGGCGCATGGCACCTCGGCCAAGGGCCGCACCAAATACGATGCGCCCGAGATCGACGGTTCGGTGCATATCCAGTCGCGCCGCCCACTGCGCCAAGGCGACATCGTCACCGTCAAGATCGACCGCGCCGACGCCTACGACCTCTACGGCTCGGCCGTCTAGAAACCCGCCGAAAGGGCGCCTCCCCGGCGCCCTCCGATTTTTGGCGCACCCCTCGTCAGGCGGTGCTGCACTTCGTCAGAGCTTCACAGATTCCATCGCAGCGAGCGACCGATCGATCGCCTGATTGAGGGTCTTGTCCAGCCGCGTGCCCGCCGATCCAGCCTCCACCACGGACAGCCGTGCGGCAAATCCCAGATGATAGTCCACGAACCATTCGGGATGCGGCTCGGGCTCCGGAATAGGCGGCCACCACGGGGGAAGCTTCGGTAGCTTCGGCCGCGTCGGGCACCAATCGTCGAGGTCGCTCAGCACCGCTTTCATGTCGAGCCCGCCTCGCTCGGCGAACCACGCGGAGCGGACGAATTCGTCGGCGATCGCGGCGCCCAGTTCGTGAGGCGGGAGCGGTTGAGGATTGAGTGCGACTTGCGCGAGTCGCCCCTGTGGTCCGCGCGGGATGACGTCGTAAATGGCTGGAATACGCTTGCCGATAATCGCTAAGAGTTTTTTGTTCAATTGCATAAGACTTTCTCCTGCTGACGTTTGTAACGCCGGCCGAATTCATCTTGGCCGCAAGTTGAACATGAAAGTAAAAGCCATTGGCGTCTGTGAAGGCGGTCACGGAGCCATATCATAGTTCCCGCGCGCCCGGCCCGATGCTATTTACCAAATTTCTCGATAGTTTTGCCCGTTTGCCCCGTTTGGTCGCGGTCCGCGCTATGGTTTCCGGGTTGTAAACGCTGAGACTTCGCATGGACGCCAAACCTGCCCGGCAGGATTACATCGCGACGCTTGACCTGTTGAGGCTGGCGGCGGCGCTGGCTGTGGTGTTCTTCCATTACTTCTTTCGCGGCGCAGCTTCCGAGGGCGCTCTCGCCCAGGGCTATCCGAGCGTGGCGCCGGTTGCGCTCTACGGCTATCTCGGCGTCAATCTGTTCTTCCTGATCAGCGGTTTCGTCATCGCCTGGTCGGCGGAAGGCCGCTTCTGGCAAGAGTTTGCCATTGCGCGTTTCGTGCGGCTCTACCCCGGCTACCTCCTGTGCATGACAATCACCTTCGTCATTATCGCGGCTTTCGGCGCACCGCTGTTTTCAGCTTCTCTCGGCCAGTACGCCGCCAATCTGTCGATGTTTGCGCCGGCGCTCGGCCAACCGTTCATGGACGGCGTCTATTGGTCGATCCTGCTCGAACTGGTCTTCTACGGATGGGTGACGCTGGCTCTCATCGGCGGCGTTTTCCAGAAATGGAAGCTTGGGCTGATCTTCATCTGGCTGGTGATCTCGGCGTCGAACGAGTTCTTCATCGAAAGCCGCGCGGCGAGGCTGCTGTTCATCACTGAGTTCGGTCCGTTCTTCGCCGCCGGCGTGCTCGTCCACCACATCCATGCGCATGGCCGCTCCCTGGCAGCCCTGCTGCTGCTTGGTGCGGCTTTCCTTCTGTCCTGCAGCACGCTGTCCGTGACCCAGCAGTGGATGTTGAATGAATACGGCATTGCCGTTTCGCAGCCGCATCTGGTGATCGCCAATTTCGTCATGCATTCCCTGCTGATCGGTGCGGTCCTGCTGCGCAGATATGTCGTGCCGTCCGCACTGACGCTGGCGCTGGGCGGGTTGACCTACCCGCTTTATCTCCTGCACCAGAAAATCGGCTATATCGCCATCAATGCCGTCGCACCTTTGGTCGGCAAATGGGCTGCAGCCCTGGGCTGTGCCGCGCTTATGGTTCTGATTTCCTGGGCGATCTGGCGGTATTTCGAACGGCCAACCCAGCGCTGGGCCAAGGCATGGATCGGCCGCGCCATTGATGCCGCACTCGCGCGGTTTCGTGGTACCTCCGGGGCGCAAGTCGCAGAATGAAAAGGGCGCCATGAGGCGCCCTTTTTGTTTCGCGTTTTCCGTTGCTTATTGCGGCAACTTGTCGTCGACGCCCTTCACATAAAAATTCATGCCGAGCAGCGTGCCGTCGTCGGCGACTTCGCCGTCCTTCAGCCACGGCGTGCCGTCCTGCTTGGCGACCGGTCCGGTGAATGGGTTCCAGCCGTCGGAAATCTTCTTGGTGGTCGCCTCGGCCATAGCCTTCACATCGTCGGGCATGTTGGTGAAGGGCGCGAGCTTGACGGCGCCGTCCTTGATGCCCAGCCAGACATTGTCCGGCTTCCAGGTGCCGTCCAGCGCCGCCTGGACGCGGCTGATGTAGTATGGACCCCATTCGTCGGTGAGCGAGGTCAACTGCGCGTTCGGCGCGAACTTGATCATGTCCGAGGACTGGCCGAAGCCGTGCAGCTTGCGCTCTTCCGCCACCTGCAGCGCTGCGGTGGAATCGGTGTGCTGGACGACGATGTCGGCGCCCTGGTCGAACAGCGCCTTGGCGGCATCGGCTTCCTTGCCGGGATCGAACCACGAGTTCACCCAAACGATCTTGGCCTTGAAGTTCGGGTTGATCGACTGCGCGCCGAGCATGAAGGAATTGATGCCCATCACCACTTCCGGGATCGGGAAGGAAACGATATAGCCGGCGACACCGGCCTTCGATTCCTTGGCGGCGATCTGGCCGAGCACGTAGCGGCCCTCGTAGAAGCGCGCATTGTAGATGCCGAGATTGTCACCGGTCTTGTAGCCGGTGGCGTGCTCGAACATGACCTTTGGGAATTTCTTGGCGACCTTCACTTCCGGATCCATGAAGCCGAAGGAGGTGCCGAAGATGATCTTGCAGCCCTCGCGCGCCAGACGCTCGAAAGCGCGGTCGGCATCGGGGCCTTCCGAGACGTTTTCGAGATAAGCGGTCTCGACCTTGTCGCCGAGCGCCTTCTCCACTTCGAGACGGCCCTGGTCGTGCTGGTAGGAATAGCCGAAATCGCCGATCGGGCCGGTGTAGACCCAGCACGCCTTCAGCTTGTCGGCGGCCTGCGCCGACGCCGCCAATGACATGGCGGCGGTTGTGGTCATAAGAGCAATAAGCAGTCTTTTCATTGTGTTACCTCTCTGAGTTTAGCCTTGGAGCTTCCCGTTTGTTTTTGTTGTCAACGATCCGGAACGAATGGCTGCCCCAAGGAAGCCGGCGTGTTCATCATCGTCAGACGCTTGTTGCGCGAGATTAGAACGAGAACCACGACGGTTGCCAGATAGGGCAGAGAAGAAAGCAGTTGCGAAGGCACCGGAATGCCAAAAGCCTGTGCATGAAGCTGGCCGATCCAGACCGCGCCGAAGATGTAGGCGCCGGCCAGCACCCGCCACGGCCGCCAGGAGGCAAAGACCACCAGCGCCAGCGCGATCCAGCCGCGCCCGGCGCTCATGTTCTCCACCCATTGCGGGGTATAGACCAGCGAAAGATGGCCACCGGCTAGGCCGGCGCAGGCGCCGCCGAAAATGACCGAGAGATAACGGTAGCGGATGACCTTGATGCCGAGCGCGTGCGCCGATGTGTGGCTGTCGCCGATCGAGCGCAGCGTGAGGCCGGTGCGGGTCTTGAACAGGAACCACATGACGGCGGCGGTGAGCGCGATCGAGATGTAGAAGATGGGATCCTGGCCGAACAGCAGCCTGCCCACCACGGGAATGTCGGTCAGCACCGGAATGTAGAGGTTTGGCAGCCTTTCGCCTGGCTGGCCAACGAAGCTCGTCCCCATCATGCCGGACAGGCCGAGGCCAAGCAGCGTCAGTGACAGGCCGGTCGCCACCTGGTTGGTGGCGAGCGACAGCGTCATGACCGCAAACAGCAGTGAGAACACCGCGCCCATGGCGATTGCCGCCAATAGACCGATCCACGGCGATCCCGTGAGATAGCCGGCGCCGAAACCGCCGACAGCGCCCATGATCATCATGCCTTCGACGCCGAGGTTCAGCACGCCGGAGCGCTCGACCACCAGTTCGCCGATGGCCGCGATCAGTAGCGGCGTCGCCGCCGTCGCGATGGTCAAAAGGATGTTGACGGTGATGTCCATCAGCGGGCTTCCTTCAGCTTTGGCGCAGCGTTGAGTTTCGCCGCGCCGTTTGCCAGCGCAACACCGACGAGGCGAATGCGGTAGTGGATGAGCGTGTCGCAGCCGAGCACGAAGAACAGCAGCATGCCCTGGAACACGCGCGCGACCTTGTCGGAGATGCCGAGCGCACTCTGCACCGCCTCGCCGCCGAGATAGGTCAGCGCCAGCACCAGGCCGGCGGCAACGATGCCAAGCGGATTGAGCCGGCCGAGGAAGGCGACGATGATGGCGGTAAAGCCGTAGCCGGGCGATATCACCGGTTGCAGCTGGCCGATGGCGCCTGAGACTTCCGAAATGCCGGCAAGGCCTGCCAGCGCTCCCGACAGCAGGAAGGCGAAGAACACCATGCGGTTGAGGCCGAAGCCGGCAAAGCGCCCTGCCCGAGGGCTGGAGCCGAGCACGCGGACTTCAAAACCCTTGAGCAAGCGGCTCATCAGCACCCAGATCAGCACAGCGGCGATCAGCGCGAAGACAAAACCCCAATTGGCGCGGCCGGCATCCGGCATCAGTTCCGGCAGGACGGCCGAGTCATTGAACTGGATGGTCTGCGGAAAGCCATGGCCCTGCGGATCGCGCCAGGGACCACGCACAAGCCAGTCGAGGAAGAGCTGGGCGACATAGACCAGCATCAGGCTGGTCAGGATCTCGTTGGTGCCGAAACGCGTCTTCAGCAAGGCCGGGATCGCCGCGTAGGCGGCGCCGCCGACCATGCCGAACAAAAGCATCAGCGGCAGCACAAGCGGGCCTTCGAACCCAGGGAAGAGCACCGGGATGGCCGAGCCGAAAATGCCGCCGAGAATGAACTGGCCCTCGGCACCGATGTTCCAGATGTTGGCCTTGTAACAGACCGACAGGCCGACCGCGATCAGGATCAGCGGTGCGGCCTTGATCGCCAGCTCATGCAGCTGCCAGACCTGGCTGATCGGTTCGATGAAGTAGATTTCGAATGCATTCAACGGGTTGACGCCAAGCAGCGCGAAGAGAATCGCGCCGGCGATGATCGTCAGGGCGAAGGCGATGAAGGGCGACAGCGCTGAAAACAGCATCGAGCGCTGTGGGCGTTTGACGAGTTCGAGGCGCATCATGCGGTCTCCAGAACATGTTCGGCGTGGCCGGGCTCGGCGCCGCCCATCAACAGGCCGATCTTTTCGAATGTGGCGTCGGCGATCGGCAGTGGTTTCGACAATTCGCCATTGTGCATGACCGCGATCGCGTCCGAGATTTCGAACAGTTCGTCGAGGTCCTGGCTGATCACCAGCACCGCCGAGCCGCTGCGCGCCAGTTCGATCAGCGCTTGGCGGATATGGGCGGCGGCGCCGGCGTCGACACCCCATGTCGGCTGGTTGACGACCATGACGGCAGGACTGCGGTCGAGTTCGCGACCGACGATGAATTTCTGCAGATTGCCACCAGAAAGAGCTGCGGCTTCCGGATCGGGCGCGCTCTTGCGCACATCCATCGCCACGATGATGCGTTGGGCGGCGGCATAGACCGCAGCGCTTTTGACCGCGCCGCCGGTGCCGACAAAAACCTTGCCGTCAGTGGCGTGGCGCGACAGGAGCAGATTTTCCGACAACTTCATGCGTGGCGCCGCACCGTGGCCGAGACGTTCTTCCGGCACGAAGGCAGCACCCATCAGCCGCCGGCCGGTGATTGAGAGCGCGCCGGCATCCTTGCCGCGGATGCGCACGGACGCAGCGTCCTGCTGCAGCACCTCGCCGGAGACGGATTCGAAGAACTCACCCTGGCCGTTGCCGGCGACACCGGCAATGCCGATGACCTCGCCGGCGCGCACATTGAGATTGATGTTCTTCAGCGGGATCGAGAACGGCGTTGCCGGCTTGCGGCTGAGCGCGCGGATCTCGAGCAGCGGCGCGGCGGTCTCGATGCCCTCGGCCGGAGCGCGCACCACGGCTTTCACCTCGTTGCCGACCATCATGCGGGCCAGCGACGAAGCGGTTTCCTCGCGCGGGTTGCAATGACCGACGACCTTGCCGTGACGCAGCACGGTGGCGCGGTCGCAGATGCGTTTGACCTCTTCCAGCCGGTGCGAAATGTAGAGGATGGATTTCCCCTCCGAGCGCAGGCGCTCCAGCGTCTCGAACAGCTTGTCGGCTTCCTGAGGCGTCAGCACCGAGGTCGGCTCGTCGAGGATGATGAGCTGCGGCGTCTGCAAGAGGCAGCGGATGATCTCGATGCGCTGGCGTTCGCCGACCGAGAGATCGCCGACCAGCGAGTCCGGATCGAGCGGCAGGCCATAGCTGAAGGAGAGCGCCCTCGCCTTGGCGGCGATCGAGCTGATCGGCGAGCCGTCATCCAGCGACAGCGCGATGTTCTCGGCCGCGGTCAGCGCCTCGAACAGCGAAAAGTGCTGGAACACCATGCCGATGCCGAGCTTCTTCGCCATGCCCGGGCTGGTGATCCGCACCGCCTCGCCGTTCCAGAATATCTCGCCGGAATTGGGCTCCAGCGAACCGAACAGCATCTTGACCAGCGTCGACTTGCCGGCGCCGTTTTCGCCGAGCAGCGCGTGGATCTCGCCTTTGGCGATGTTGAGGTCGATATGATCGCACGCGGTCAGCGTGCCGAATATCTTGGTCAGGCCACGAACCTCAAGCAGGTTCGCTCCATCATGATCTGCACTCACAGTGCCTCCCATCCGGTTTCCGGATATGTTCTGTGTTCCCGCCAGCATGGTATGCGCTGGCTGCTCTCGTGCGAAAGCAGCACCCACCTTGAAAGAGCTTCAAGAATTTCAGCGGAAACTCAAGGGCTAAAGATAAGCCTGTTTCGCACAAGAAAGTAGCCGGCCGATTTTTCATGCAGACTGTGCGTGCCGCCACGGCAAAGCGCTGAAAAGCAAGGCAAGTCAGGGAACCAGTATGGTCGTGCCCGTGGTCTTGCGCCCTTCGAGATCGGCTTGCGCCTTGCCGGCGTCCTTCAGCGCATAGCGCTGGTTGATCTTGATCTCGACCGCGCCGCTCAGCACCACGTCAAAGAGTGCCGCGGCGGAGATTTCGAGATCCTCACGTTTTGCGTTGTAGACGAACAGCGTCGGCCTGGTGACGAACAGCGAGCCCTTCTGTGCCAGGAGCGACATCGGGAATGGCGGGATCGGCCCCGAGGACTGACCGAAGGAGACGAACATGCCGAGCGGCCTGAGGCAGTCGAGCGAGGCCGGGAATGTGTCGTTGCCGACCGAATCGTAGACGACGTCGCATTTTTTGCCGCCGGTGATGGCGGCGACGCCGGCGACGAAATCCTGCTCCTTGTAATTGATGACATGGTCGAAGCCATGCGCCTTGGCGAGTTCGATCTTGTCGGTTGAGCTGGCCGTGCCGATGACGGTCGCGCCGAGATGTTTCGCCCATTGTCCCAGGATCAGCCCGACGCCGCCGGCTGCGGCATGGAACAGGATGGTGTCGCCCGCTTTCACCTTGAACGTGCGGCGCAGCAGGTACTCCGCCGTCATGCCTTTCAGCATCATGCCGGCGGCCTGTTCGTCGCTAATGCCGTCCGGCACCTTGACGACGCGGTCGGCGGCGACGACGCGCTGTTCGGCATAGGCGCCGACATTGACGGCATAGGCGATGCGGTCGCCGGGCTTCAGCCAGTCGACGCCCGTGCCGACCTCAAGAACCACGCCGGCCGCTTCGCCGCCGGGTATCAGCGGAAAACCGCCGGGCGGCGGATAAAGGCCGGTGCGATGATAGACATCGATGAAATTGAGGCCGATCGCGGTGTGCCTGACCAGGATCTGCCCCGCGCCGGGCTGCCCCGGATCGGCATCCTCGTAGGTCAGGACTTCCGGACCGCCATGGGCGTGGATACGGATCGCTTTGGACATTTCTGGGCTTTCCTGCGGTCAGGCTTTCTTGCTGTCAGTCGGCGGCTTGGCGCCGAGCTTTGGGAAGAACTGCATGATACCGCCGATGCAGGCGAGGTAAAGCCCGGTGACGGTGATGCCGACCTTGGTGAAGATGCTGACCTGTTCGCCGAGAACGCCGATCTGGTCGTAGAAAGCGGCAAGCGCCGCCTGCGCCAGCGCCAGCGCGCCGAAAGCGCACCATAGCAGCGTCATGCCAAGGTTGATCGGCCGCAGCCGCACCACCCGCACCGGATGGATGAAGTTGATCGGTACGAAGGTGAGGATACCCGCTGCCACGACGACGCCGAAGGACACCCATTGCCCCGGCTCGATGACGAACAGGGTGAACACCACCATGTTCCAGACCACCGGAAAGCCCTTGAAGAAGTTCTCCTTCGTCTTCATGCCGGTGTCGGCATAGTAGATGGCGCTGGAGACAACGATGATGGCGGCCGACAGGAACGACAGCCGCTCACCCATGAAGCCGCGCTGGTAGAGCGCGAAGGCTGGGATCAGCACATAGGTGACATAGTCGATGATGTTGTCGAGGAGTTCGCCCGACCATGTCGGCAGGATCTCCTTGACCTCGAGCTTTCGGGCGATCGGGCCGTCGATACCGTCGACGAACAGCGCCAGACCCAGCCACCAGAACATCGCCGTCCAGCGTTCCTCACTTGCCGCCACCAGCGACAGGAAGGCCAGGAACGAGCCCGACGCGGTCAACAGATGCACCGAGAACGCCCGCGCCTGCGGCCAGGTGACCTTCTTCTTCGGGCGCGGAATCCGATCGGTGATCTTCTCGGCGATTTGCCTGGCCCTTGTGTTCTTGCTCACGGGCCCCGCCAATCCAGCTTACAGATTTCGGCCGAGCGGCCGGCGAAATTCCAGTTGCGGCCGAAAGCCCGCATCTTGCTCTTGTCGGACCTGGCCACGATGATCTCCGGCGCGATCCAGTATTCCGAATTGCTGATCACGGTATCCTTCTCGCGATCCTTGCCGGGAATCGGTGTCACCGCCCCGTCGATGATCTTCGGTATCTGGAAAATGCGGGTCTTGTCACGCGTCTCGTAGGTGATCGGCACCTGCTCGACGCCGAGGAACTTGCCGACAAGGATGGAGAGCAACGATGTGGTTCCATCGGCCTTGCCGGTGAAGATCCTGGTCAACGCCTTCACCGCGTAGACCGACGCGCGCTTGTCGATGAACAGGCCTGCGGTCCAGTTGCCACGGCTCATATAGCCTGGGATTTCCATGACCAGTCCGAGATTGAGACCAGAAAGGTCGACCTCGCCGAAATGGCCGGCATCGATGCGGAACCCTGCCCAGG
This sequence comes from Mesorhizobium neociceri, assembly GCF_013520985.1. GTDB lineage: Bacteria > Pseudomonadota > Alphaproteobacteria > Rhizobiales > Rhizobiaceae > Mesorhizobium > Mesorhizobium neociceri. The sequence goes on from NZ_JACDTY010000003.1 coordinate 76,209, forward strand.
TCTGGCAATAGCCCTCGGTTGGCGGATGGCTGCCAAGCGACAGTACGCAAGGGCAAAAAACCGTGCAATTGCAGGAGAGTACGAGCTCTCCTTTCATTGCCCAGCCTTGCTCTGCCATTGAATTCTCCCCCGTCATGCCGAGATTACTAGCAGGGCGACTGCCCAGACAAGCAGTATCGCACCGGCCACCCGGGTAGGAAGCCTGCCGGTGGTCTGTTTTTCGATCAGGGTGAACAGGCCGATCAGCGCCATCCAGAATACGTTCATCGCCCCGACAGCGAACATCACCAGCATCAGCGCCCAGCAACAGCCGAGGCACCACAGCCCTTGCTCCAGCCCGAGCCGGAAGATGCGGCCGGGCTCGGCGCTCCAGTTGGAAAACAGGGTAGCGAAGGGATTCCTGCATTTTGTCAGGCAGGCCTGCTTGAGGTTGTTGAACTGGTAGAGGCCGGCCACCAGCAAAGCGGCTGCCGCGGCAAAGCCGGACACCGGATCGAGCAATCGCGCCGACGACGCAAATGAGTGGACGGCCAGCGTAAGCGTTGCGAAACCGGCCGAAGCGACAAGCCATGTGCAGAGATATCCTGCCGCCAGGATGAGCGGGTGGGCCACCGGCTCGCCCTTGATGCGGGCGGTGTCGGCGATCTCGCAATAGGTGCGGATCATCGGTGCCGCCGATAGCAGCATCGTCGCCACCGCCATCAGGAACCACATCGCGATCAGCGCCAGAAATTGCGCGCCGCCACCATCAAGCGGTGCGGGCGTCAGGCAAAGGCCGAAGAAGCGGTCGAGGACATCCGGCAGCGGCAGCTGCGGCAGGTGTCGCAGGATCAGATCGCCTGGTGCGCCGGCGCCGGGAAGCCGGCTTTCAGCGCCGCGGATTGCCATGGCGCCGAGAATAAACCAGGCGAGCAGAATGCTGCCTGCGATGGCGATGTTGACCGTCAGGCGCGGGCTACGAGCAAGGCTGGCCGTGGCGCGGCCGGCGCGGTCGAGATGGCTGAAATCGTCCTGCTCGCCGGTCATGGCAATCGAATGAGCCTAATCGCCGCGTTGATCAAGCCGCATGGTCTGACCTATATCAATGGATAGACAGGATGGACCTGCATCGCAAACTGGAAGTCCAATTTGGATCATCGGGAGACAGCACGGATACTGGTTGCGGGCAGCGGCCCTGCAGGGCTGATCGCGGCGCTCGGTTTTGCCGAGGCGGGATTTCCGGTGACGCTGGTCGGACCCGAGGCGGGCGGCCCCGATGGCAGGACCACGGCGCTGATGAACCCTGCCCTCAGGATTCTCGATCGGCTGGGCGTGCTGGCTGAACTCGCGCCGAAGGCTGCACCGCTGAAGGTCATGCGCATCGTCGACGCCACCAGCCGGCTGATCCGCAGCCCGGTGGTCACTTTTCGCGCGACGGAGATCGGCGAAGAGCAGTTCGGGTTCAATTTGCCCAACAGCGCGCTCAACCCGGCGCTAGCCAGGGCCGTCGCTGCGAATCCCGATATCGAATGGCTGAAGTCGATGGTCGAGAGTTGGCGCCTGGACGCCGATCAGGCCAATGCCGTTCTGGCGGATGGCCGCGAAGTTTCCGCCTCGCTGGCGGTCGCTGCCGATGGGCGCCTGTCGCCGGCGCGTGAGGCGGCGGGCATAGCCGCGTCGGTGCGATCCTATCCGCAGGCGGCGCTGGTGCTGAATTTCGGCCATCGCAGCGAACACGGCTTCACCTCAACGGAATTCCACACCGAGACCGGGCCGTTCACCCAGGTGCCGCTGCCCGGCAACCGCTCCAGCCTTGTCTGGGTGGTGAAGCCGGAAACGGCAGAAGACCTTGCCGCGCTCGATGATGTGACACTTTCCGAGCGTGTCGAACAGCAGATGCAGTCGATGCTGGGCCGGGTGTCGGTCGAGCCCGGCCGCCAGATCTACCCGCTGTCGGCGGCATCACCGGGGCGCTTCGCGCAGAACCGGGTGGCGCTGGTCGGCGAGGCCGCGCATGTGTTCCCGCCGATCGGCGCCCAAGGTCTCAACCTCGGCATCAGGGACATCGACGATTTGATTGGAATCGCTAGCGAAAATCGCAGCGATCCCGGTGCTGCAAAGGCCCTCGCCGCCTATGATTTCAGACGCCGTCCCGACATTCTGGCGCGCAGTGGCGCGGTCAATCTGCTCAACATGTCGCTGCTGTCCGACATGCTGCCGGCGCAGATGGCGCGCAGCGCCGGGCTCAACGTGCTCGGCAGTTTCGCGCCTTTGCGCGCCTTTTTTATGCGTGAGGGTTTGAAGCCGGGCAGCGGCTTTGCCGCGCTCACTGGCCTAGGGAAACAGGTCCGGCGGTAATATGCCGTGCCGGATCATGTAGAGCAGGCCGGTCACCGTCAGCACAGAACAGGGCAGGAAGCGCGACATAGACGATGAAGGTGTTCATCCAGCCAAGCGCCTCCAGCGGCTGCCTGGTGATGCGAGCGACCAGAAAACCGATGAAAATCAGCCCGAAGAACGGAAGAACAAGACCGACGACGTCAGACATTTTTGCCCTAGCCCGAAACCCCTAAGCCGGGTTAGCCCGTCGCTTCCTCGGACGTCAAGCGCTTCGGCATTGAACTGACACACCGTCTGCGCCAGATAAGGCGTGATACCAGCCCTAAAGTCGGGCTCGATTTTTGGTGACGGCGTGTGTAAATTCAAAGCCTTAGAGCGCGTGCCGTGCATTCCAAGGGACGCCGGACGCTTCAGGGCTTAGTGGTGAGTATGATGAAAACAGCCAAATTCTCGATCGGACAGGTGGTTCGCCACCGGCTGTTTCCATTTCGCGGCATCATTTTCGATGTCGATCCGCAATTTGCCAACACCGACGAATGGTACGAGGCGATCCCGGCCGATGTACGGCCGCGCAAGGACCAGCCGTTCTATCATCTGCTCGCCGAGAATTCGGAAACCGAATACATTGCCTATGTCTCCGAGCAGAACCTGCTTGAGGACCAGTCGGGCGAGCCGGTTCGGCATCCGCAGATCGGTGAGATGTTCGACAAGCGGCCGGACGGGCGCTACGAGCCAAAGCGCCAGTCGAGACATTGACCGCGTCCTGAGCGGGGCGACAAAAAAGCGGGGCATTTGCCCCGCTTTTTTGTATTTTGGAATTTGCTCGAGATCAGTTGGCCGCTTTGGCCTTGTCCTGCTCATCCTTGAGCTTCTTGGCAAAATCCTGGTTGTTCTTGGCAACGAAGTCCTGAAGCTTCTTCTGCCGGTCTTCGATATCGGACTGCTGCAGCGCCGGGCCGTCATAGGCGCCGCTGAAGCCGGTCAGGGCAACCTTGATCGGGTTTGCCTGGTTCTGGAAATTGATCGACGTCAGCGTGATCGCCTGGCCCTTCTTGAAGGAAGCAACAAGCGCGTCGGTCAGCGGCACTTCAGCCACGCAACGGTCGGGGAAGCAGATGACATAGTCGAGCTTCTGCGCCTTGCCGGCGTCAATCTGCAGGCCGATGCCGGGAGGCACCAGACGTCCGGTCGGGACCGTGACCTGGAAAACCTTGCGGTTCACCTTGCCCTTCAGCTCGATCAGGCTGACGCCGGTGACGAGCTGGCCGTTACCGGCGGTGACGATGTTCTGGACATTGCAGATGTCGACATCTTCCTGCTTGGTGCAGGCCTTGAACCAGCCCTGCGGAATCTGTTGCTGCTGTGCCGAAGCGGTGGGAAGTCCGGCGCCCAGAAAGCCGACCACGCCCGCGGCCATGACCGAAAGGCGGTATGCGTTGCTGTTCAGGCTCGTCATGTCGTGCACTTCCTCTCAATTGATCCCGGGACCGGCTTCTTCGCGCCGTGTGGTCCAGCTACCTGTTGCCGAAATGAGGCAACAGGATGACTTCGGAGCGCGTGTTACACCGCATGCGCAGCCGAATCCAGCCCGGCGCCTGCGATTCTTGGCCGTGCAATTTGGGTCGTGCGATTTGGGCCGACGTATCTGGCCGGAGCGCGGCAGCGCCATGCTAGGGTGCACTCCGAATCATCAAGCCGCCCAGTAAGGAGACGGTCATGGGCCGCGTTCTTGTTTGGCTGATCGCCGCGATCTCGTTTCTCGCCTTTTCACTTCAGCCCGCGATGTCGGAGCCGAAACATGCCATCGCCATGCAGGGCGATCCGGCGCTGCCGGCCGACTACACCCATTTCGACTACGCCAATCCCGACGCGCCCAAGGGCGGCAACATCACTTATTGCGTCGTCGGCAGTTTCGACAATCTGAACCCGTTCATTCTGAAGAGCCTGCGCACCACAGCGCGCGGCATGATGGATCTCAACTACGGCAACCTCGTCTTCGAGCCGCTGATGACGCGCAACTATGATGAGGCCTTCAGCCTCTATGGCCTGCTTGCCGACAGCGCCGACATGGATCCCGAGCGCAAGTCGATCGAATTCCATCTCAACCCAAATGCAAAGTGGTCTGATGGTGAGCCGGTGACGCCGGAGGACGTGCTGTTTACCTACGATGTCTTCACCGACAAGGGCCGCCCGCCCTACAGGGATCGCATGAGCCTGATCGCCAAGCTCGAAAAGACCGGCGATCACAGCGTGCGTTTTACCTTCAACGACAAGGCCAATCGCGAGACGCCTCTGATCATCGCGCTGACGCCGATCATCCCGAAGCATGCCTTCGACAAGGAGACCTTCGACAAGACGACGCTGAAGCCGGTGATCGGCAGCGGTCCCTACATCGTCGACAAAGTACAGCCGGGACAGCGCATCGTGTTCAAGCGCAATCCGAATTACTGGGGCAAGGACATCCCTTCCAAGCGCGGCTTCGACAATTACGACAAAATCACCATCGAATATTTCCTCAACGCCAATGCGAAGACGGAAGCGTTCAAGAAAGGCATCTGCGCTATTTACGATGAGGGCGATCCGGTCAAGCGCGAGCGCGACATCGATTTTCCCGCTTACCACCGGGGCGAAGTGATCGCAGAAACCTTCGACACAGGAATCCCACCTGTGGTGACCGGGTTCCTGTTCAACACCAGGCTGGAGAAATTTTCCAATCCGGTGGTGCGGCGCGCGCTCGGCATGCTCTACGACTTCGAATGGGCCAACAAGAACCTGTTCGGCGGCAAATACACACGCACGATGAGTTATTGGCAGAATTCCGAACTGTCCGCGCTCGGCCATCCCGCCGACGACAGGGAGAAAGCGCTGCTGGCGCCCTACCCCGGACGCGTGCCGGCCGATGTCATGGACGGCACATGGCGACCGCCCGTGAATGACGGCACGGGCCAGGATCGCAAGGTGCTGAAGGTGGCTTTCGACCTGCTGAAGAGCCAAGGCTATGCCGTGAAGGATGGGGTGCTGCAGGACCCCAAGGGAAGCCCCTTCGGTTTCGAAATCCTGACGGCCTCGCAGGAGGAGGAGCGTTTTGCCGCGATTTATCAGCGCACGCTGGAGAAGATCGGCATCACGGTGACCATCCGCAGCCTCGAAGCCGACCAGATCCAGTCACGCAAGCAGCGTTTCGATTTCGAGGTGCTGATCGGGTCGAGCGGTTTCAGCAACTCGCTCTCTCCCGGCATCGAGCAGAGCTTTCGCTGGGGTTCTTCAGAAGCCACGAGGGAAGGCTCCTTCAATCTGGCCGGCGTTGCCGATCCGGCGGTGGACGCGGCGATCGATGCAATGCTGAGGGCGCGGACCAAGGAAGACTATGTCGCCGCGGTGCGCGTCCTCGACCGGTTGCTCATCTCCGGCAACTACATGGTGCCGATGCAGTACAACGCGCAGCAATGGCTCGCTTACTGGAATTATCTGGACCATCCGAAAAAGACGCCCATATTCGGTTATCAATGGCCGACCTGGTGGCGCAAAGCGAACTAAGCATGATCCCGAAAAGTGGTTGCCGGTTTTCTCGGACAAACGGAAAACCGTTTTGTCTAGAGATCATGCTCAAGCAAGTGTTCGCGGCAGGAGATCGAGATGAGCGAAGATAATTCCATTACCGTCGACGTGGTCTCGGACGCCGTTTGCCCCTGGTGCTTCATCGGTCAGAAGCGGCTCGACAAGGCGATTGCCGCTGCCGGCGACGTCGAGGTGCATGTGCGCTGGCGGCCGTTCCAGCTTGACCCGACCATTCCGCCCGGGGGCAAAGACCGGCGTGAATACATGATGGCCAAGTTCGGCAGTGAGGAGCGTATCCGCCAGATGCATGCCCGCATCGAGCCGCTTGGCGAAGCCGAAGGCATCGATTTCGCCTTCGACGCCATCAAGGTCGCCGCCAACACGCTGGACGCGCATCGCCTCATCCGCTGGGCCGGGGCAGCCGGCGAAGCCGTGCAGAACCGCTTGGTGCGCCGGCTGTTCCAATTGTATTTCGAGGAAGGCGCCAATATCGGCGATCACGCGGTGCTGATCGAAGCCGCCCGCGAAGCCGGCATGGACGCCGCCGTGGTCGAGACGCTGCTGCCAACCGACGCCGACGTCGAGGCGGTGCGCACAGAAATCGCCACGGCATCGCGGATGGGGATCACCGGCGTGCCGTGCTTCCTGCTCGAAGGCAAATATGCCGTCATGGGCGCGCAGGACGCCGACACGCTGGCCGACGCCATCCGCCAGGTCGCCGCCGCCAAGGCCAAGGGCGAGCTGGAAAAGACTGGTTGATTACTTGACCGTCACCTTGGCCTTGCTGACGAAGAAGCCATGGCCATTGCTGCCCGTGCAGGTCAGTCCTTGGTTGACGACTGGCAGGTAAACGGGCCTTTGCTCCAGCTGTTGCCATAGGCCAGCTTGGCGACATCGCTGCAGCAGCCCTGCTCGCCCGGATTCTTGACCAACGTCGCCGGCCCGTTCGGCCCGAGGATCACAGTGACGTAGCTGGGCTCGACGCGCGAGCAGCTCAGTTCCGGACCGCCATCCTGCGGCTCGTAGGTGCTGGTGCCACCCTTGGGTGTGTAGATGCAGCCGATATTGCCGGAGGGAGTGTTGAACTCGATTTGGCCCTCGGCGCTCGCCGCAATGGTCTGGTTGCCGGCATGCGCCAGAGGCAGAAAGGCAAAGAGCGACAGGATTGCAGGGGCGGCTGCGCGTGCAAGCATTGGGGAGCTTCCTTGTTGGAGGACCGGATATGCATGGGTGCCGGCAGTGTCGTGCAAGGTTCAACCGGCGGCGTATGAATTGTCAAATCTTGGTGGGCGGCAGCTAAAGCGCGGCTGGTCGAGCATGTCCGCTTCATCAGCGGCGAAGTGGTGATCGACAGCTATGACGCCGCCGCCGAGACCATTTCCGTGCGCTTCTAGGCTTCGGGAAAGGATGATTCAGGCAAACCCGAAGTGATCACAGACGGCAAATTTCCGGTGTCCTCGTCAGCCCGCAGTCGGAAAACTGGCTGATCGGCAAGGTCGATCGGTTCACGAAACCGTGAATCCGGCTTCCCCGAGGGAAGCTTTTCGCAAATCTCAGCGTTCTCACAAAACATTGAAACAAAACGGGATATTCGGCCTGGAGACGGCTGTCTCCACGCACCACCTGTTGCCTCATGGCAACGGCAGGTGGGCTGCCTCACATTCGCCGCGATAAAATTAATAGAAAATGATCAATTGGTGTTACTATCCGTAACAAAACTAAAAAAGGTTTGGGCGGGATTGTGATTCGGGTCGACAGACCGCGACGTTCAATATCGGCACTTCGGAACCGCGACGCCGCCGGTGGCCCGTCGCCCCTGACGCCAGTATCGTCGATGCGGACCTTCTGGGGACTGATGCGGGCCTACTGGTTCTCGGACCGGTGGAGGGAGGCCTGGACCCTCACCATCGTCATCGCTGTTCTCACGACGCTGCTCAGCAAAGCCGGGGTCTGGCTGGCCCTGATGATCGGGGAACTGACCTACTCGATCAATTTCTACCACGACGCCGCCAACACCTCGCCGCTCAGGACGACGCTGACCAGCGGGGTGCTCGTCATCGTCCTCTTTGTGCTCAAGGATGCCGTCATCGCAGGTACAAGAAGCCTTGTATCGGCGACCTTGCACCGCAAGTGGCGTGGCTGGCTGAACAGCCAGTTCAACGAAGCGCTGCTCGACGGCAATCATACCCATTTCCATGCCCAGCATGGTTCGGCAGACAGCGGAGCCGCCGCGCCGGACAATATCGACCAGCGTATCCAGGAATCGATCAAAGGCATGACGGGCGGAGCGATCGGCCTTGCCATGGGCCTGCTCGGCGTCGCCACCTCGCTCTATTTTGTCGGCGAGAACCTGCTTCAAACCTCGGTGGAGGTCAAAGGGCTGGAGTTCCTCGGCAGCTATGGCAGCTCAGTTCTGGCCTTGCTGGCGGTCGCCACCTACGTGCCGATCAACACTTGGATCGCAGTGAGGCTTGGAAAAGCCATGGAACGACTGAATGTGCGGCTGCAGCAGGCCGAGGGCAGCTATCGCAGCGAGTTGACGACCTTTCTGCGCCGCAGTTTTCATGTCGCAGCCTCCCGTGCGGAAGACGTTCAAAAGACCATGCACAACCGGCTCTACGGCGACATCGACCGGACCTGGGCGCGGTTGATCGTCGTCACCGTCGGTTACAATGCCTTCGAAGCGGTCCACAATTTCCTAGGCTATCGCATCATCGCTTATGCACCCGGTCTGGTCTCCTTTATTCACAACAAGCTTGACCTCAAAGGCTATGTGACCGGCGCCGAGATGATCAATCAGCTGATCGGCCAGTGTTCCTGGCTCATCCACGTGATGCCCGATATCGCAACGCTCAGAGCCAACAGCCAGCGCGTCACCGAATTGGCGAACGCCATCGAGAACGTCCAGCAGCCGCAGGAATTCTACAGCCAGAGCGGCCGCTCCGACTTCCACTATGCGAGCCAGAACCCGGTCTTTGGCCTCACCATCCAGAAGCTCGAACTGGCGCATCAGGGCGAAGATGCCACGCCGTTCCTGAGTGCGGCCAATCTGCGCTTCCGGCGCGGCGAGTGGACGTTCCTGAGGGGTGAATCCGGCTGCGGCAAGACTTCACTGATCAAGGCGATCAACGGCCTGTGGCCCTATGGCCGCGGCACCATCGTCTTCCCCGACGGCGTGAAGAGTTTCTATGCCGCCCAGGAGGTCAAGCTGCCGCAGGTGTCGCTGAAGCAGCTGGTATGCCTGCCCGGCTCCGAGCAGGACTATGGCGATGCGCAGGTGGCGTCTGCTCTGCACAAGGCCGGCCTTGGCGACTTCATCGAACACATGGCCGACGAAAGCCGCGAGGGAAAGATCTGGGATCAGATGCTTTCCGGCGGCCAGAAGCAGAAGCTGGTGGTGGCCCGCATCGTGCTGCAGCAGCCTGGGCTGCTGTTCCTCGACGAAGCGACCGGCGCGCTCGATCCGGATGGCAAGATCGCTTTCCACCAGGCGATCAAGGACAATTGTCCCGACGTCACGGTGATCAGCATCATGCACGAGGCGGTGGCGCCACGATCGGCATCGGGAGATGAATTCTACCACAGCGTGGTTGCGATCGCCGACGGTGTCGCCACCAAGAAGCCGCTTGTTCCGAACCTGCCGCGCGAGCTCACCACGATCCTTACGCAGCCGCGGCCGGTCGAGGACAAATGGATGCGTTTTTCGCGCCGGCTGAAGCAAAAATAGCAATCACACCAAACTCTTGCCGAGCCGCAACAGTGCGGCAACGGCGGCGGTCGATCACAGTCTCGCGATCCGACCTTCCCGCGCGCATTTTCCGCGCACTCTGCGATTGACTCGCCAAAATGCGCTCCTATGTTGCGCCCGCTCGCAGAATTCCAACCTACAGCGCCGCGCGTCACTTCCGACGCGCAAAGGACGCTGTAGAATTTTGAATTGCGCATGATCCTTTCCGAAAATCGAAACCGATTTTCGAGGTCATGCGCTAACCCGCGAGCAGAAAGGTCACCGCGCCATGCCTGGCGACAGTAGTCGAACGCAACCGCCGTCCGCCTAGACGTGACCTGATGGCTCACGTCCTGCCGGACGGCAAGGAGTGAGCCATGAACGAAGTTTCCCCCGTCGTAGCGGGCGACGATGCCGTCGCAATCGCCCGTATCCTTGCCAATGATCACGTCGCCGATGTCGTCGAGGCCCTGAACCGGGAGCGTCGCGAAACCGCGATAGAACTGCTTTGCGAAGTGCCGTTCGAGCGGCTGGTCGAGATCTTCGACCAGCCCGAACTCGACGGCGCCTCCGAACTCGCCGAGGCGCTGCCGCGCACCAAGGCGTGCAAGCTGCTGACCGCCATGTCGGTCGACCGCGCCGCCGATATCTTGCGCGAGCTGGACGAGCCGGCGCGTTCCGAGTTGCTCGGCGGGCTGGCGCCGCCACTGCGGGCAACGCTGCTTTCCATTCTCGGCTACCCCGAAGGCAGTGCCGCCTCGATCATGACGACCGAGTTCGTCAGTGTGCCTTCGGATTGGACCGTCGGCCGCACGCTCGACTACATCCGTAAGGTCGAGCGGACGCGCGAGACCGTCTACGCCATCTACATCGTCGATCCCGACACGCATGTGCTGGTGCGCTCGACCGGTCTGCGCCGGCTGATTACCGGCGAGCCGGACGATCCGATCCTGTCGGTGGCGCCGGACCGCGCGCCGGTGACGGTGACGCCGTTGACTGAGCGCGAAAGCCTGGCGCAGACGATCTCCAAATACGATCTGCTCGCGGTTCCCGTCGTCGACCACGGCAAGATCCTCGGCATCGTCACCATCGACGACATCATCGACACCATGATCGAGGCGACGACCGAGGACGTGCACCGTTTCGGCGGCATGGAGGCGCTGGACGAGCCCTACATGAAGATGAGTTTTCTCGCCATGATCAAGAAGCGCGGCGGCTGGCTGTGTGCACTATTCATCTCAGAGATGCTGACCGCCAATGCCATGCAAAGCTATGAGGGTGAACTGGAAAAGGCGATCGTGCTCACTCTGTTCATCCCGCTGATCATGAGCTCGGGCGGCAATTCCGGTTCGCAGGCGACCTCGCTCGTCATTCGCGCGCTGGCGCTGCGCGAGATCGGCCTTCGCGACTGGTGGCGGGTGGCGTTGCGCGAATTGCCTACCGGTCTCGTGCTCGGCGCCATGCTCGGCGTGGTCGGTATCTGCCGCATCGCGCTCTGGCAATATATGGGCTTCTACGACTATGGGCCGCATTGGCCGCTGATCGCTACGACGGTGGGCGCGGCACTCCTTGGCATCGTCACCTTCGGTTCGCTGTCGGGATCGATGCTGCCCTTCGCGCTGAAACGGATCGGCTTCGATCCGGCGAGTGCCTCAGCACCCTTCGTCGCCACGCTGGTCGATGTCACCGGCCTGGTGATCTATTTCTCGGTGGCGCTGGTCATCCTGCGCGGCACGCTGCTGTAGCAGCCTAGCCCTGTTCCCACCGCGGCAAGAAACCTTGCCGTGGTGGAGCGCTGTTCCGGCATGCATCAATCGACCCGCACGCCGTCCTTCACGCGGTAGGTCGGCTTGTACATGGTGACCAGTTCTTCCGCCGCCGTCGGGTGGACGGCCATGGTGCGGTCGAAATCGTCCTTGGTAACGCCTGCCTTCAGCGGAATGCCGAGAAGCTGCGCCATCTCGCCGGCGTCCGGTCCAAGAATGTGCGCGCCGAGCACTTTTCGCGTGGCGCCATCGACCACCAGCTTGGTCAGCATCTTTTCGTCGCGGCCGGACAGCGTGTGCCGCATCGGCCGGAACGTGGCGCGGTAGATCTCGATATCGGAATAGCGCTTGACGGCATCGTCTTCGGACAGGCCGACGGTGCCGATCTCCGGCTGGGAGAATACGGCGGTCGGGATGGTGTCGTGGTCGGGCGCGGTCGGATTTCCCTTGAAGGCGGTCTCGATGAAGCACATCGCTTCGTGGATCGCCACCGGCGTCAACTGCACGCGGTTGGTGACGTCGCCGATCGCCCAGATGTTGTCGATGTTGGTGCGGGAATACTGGTCGACGACGATGGCGCCGGTCTTGCCGAGCTCGATACCGACGCCTTCCAGGCCCATATTCTCGGTGTTGGGGATGCGGCCGATGGCGAGCATGACCTGGTCGACCGTCAACACCTTGCCGCCGGTGACCAGCGCGTCCAGACGCCCGTCCGGTCGCTTGCGGACCCATTCCGACACGGCGTGACAGAGGATCTTGATGCCCTTCTTTTCCATGGTTTCGTGCAGCATGTGCCGCAGGTCCATGTCGAAGCGCGACAGTATCTCCTTGCCGCGGTAGACCAGCGTGGTGTCGACGCCCAAGCCATGGAAGATGTTGGCGAATTCGACGGCGATATAGCCGCCGCCCTCGATCATGATCGCCTTCGGCAGCCGCTTGAGGTCGAAGACCTCGTTGGAAAAGATGCAATGCTCATGGCCGGGGAGCGCGGGATGCGGCGCCGGCCGTCCGCCGGTGGCGATCAGGATCTGGTCGGCGGTGACGGTGCGGTCGTCGCCCAAAAGATGCACGACATGCGGGTCGACCAGCATGGCGCGCGAGTGGAACGTCTCGCCGCCGGCGCCTTTGACGTTCTTTTCGTAAATCGCTTCCAGCCGGGCGATCTCGCGGTCCTTGTTGGCGACCAGCGTCGGCCAGTCGAAGCTCGCCTCCGGCACCGTCCAGCCATAGCCGGCGGCATCGGCGAAATGCTCGGGAAATTGCGAGGCATAGACGTAGAGCTTCTTCGGCACGCAGCCTCTGATAACGCAGGTGCCGCCATAGCGGTATTCCTCGGCGATGCCGACGCGTTTGCCGAGCGCTGCCGCCACGCGCGCCGCTCTCACCCCACCGGAGCCGCCGCCGATGACGAAGAGATCGTAGTCGTAACCGGCCATGCTGACGCTCCTTGCCTCAAGAAATGTTTGAGACAGGTAGGCTGCATGAGGCCAAAAGAAAAGCCCGGTTTGCACCGGGCTTTCTTGGTCCAGCGGCAAGGATGCCGGTTAGTTCTTCGGTGCTTCCGGCTGGTCGCCATCAGCGGGTGCCGCGCCGTCGGCCGGGGCAGCGCCATCAGCCGGGGCGGCACCATCGGTGCCTTCGGCGGGCGTGGGTGCGGCCGGAGCAGCGGCCTTCGCGGCGGCTGCCAGCGTCTCGCCGACTTGCTGGGCGAGATCGCGCGCCAGGCCGTTCTGCCAGATGTCGGCGGCCTTGACCAAATCGCGCGTCACTGTTGGGCCGCTGTCGAGCAGCTTCTTGCCGGCCTCGGAATTGTAGAAAGCGGCGATGTCGTTGAGGTCCTTTTCCGAGAACACCTTGGCATAGGCGAGTGCCGCTTCCTTCTCGAGGTCGGCACGGCGCGCGGCCAGCGCCAGAGCCTTCTCGCTGATGGTCTTGCCGATCAGCTCCTGCATGTCGGGATTCTTCTGGATAAGCTGCTGCTCGAGCGCGGCAGCCGCCTGCGGCAGGATGTTGTCGAACGGGTCGGTCGCGTGGATGGCGGCGACTGCGGCGCGCGCCGCCTTCAGATGCGAATCGGTGACATCCTGCGCAAACGCCGGCGCGGAAAACGCCAAGACTGCCGAAGCCGCCACGATGGCGGAGAATTGGCGAACCCGGTTATGCAACATCATGATCGGTAGAACTCCCTGGTTTTCGGGCGGCATGGACGGTTTGGATGCCGTCGCCGCCGGCGATGATGGCCGCTGACGCCAGCCCGATGAAAAGACCATGCTCGACCACGCCGGGAATGGCATGGAGAGCATTCGAAAGCGCTCTTGTATCCGGAATGCGGCCAAAAGATGCATCGAGGATAAAATGGCCGCCGTCTGTAACAAAAGGCTGGCTCCCCGTCATCCTCAATGTAACCGGGCCGGAAAGGCCGAGACTTTTGGCCGCTGCCGCAATCGCGATTTCGGTCGCGCGCAGGCCAAATTGGTTGACTTCTATTGGCAACGGAAACCGGCCGAGCGTCTCGACCATCTTCGACCGGTCGGCGATGACGATCATGCGCTCCGAGGCCGCTGCAACGATCTTCTCGCGCAGCAGCGCGCCGCCACCGCCTTTGATCAGCGTCAGCGCCGGATCGACCTCATCGGCGCCGTCGACGGTGAGATCGAGCTCGGGCGTTTCCTCCAGCGTCGACAGCGGCACGCCGAGTTCGCGGCAGAGGGCTGCGGTGCGTTCCGAGGTCGGCACGCCGATGACGGTGAGACCGGTGGCGATCTTCTCCGCCAGCAGCCGCACGAATTCTTCCGCCGTCGTTCCGGTGCCGATGCCGAGCCGCATGCCGTCGCTGACATGGGCAAGTGCTGCCCGCGCGGCCTCGACCTTCAACTGCCTCGCATCCATGCTTGCCCCGGAGGTTTTGGCCTGATTGTGATTTTTCTGATTGCGCGCTCCTAGCACTTTTGCCCGCCGGGTCAAAGACTTTGACCGCGCACCTGCTTGCCTGAAAGAAGCGCAGCCGCTATCGCCCTGCCTGCAATGCATCAGCCACAGGACAGATCATGACCAGACCGATCATCGTGTTCGACCTCGACGGGACGCTGATCGACACCGCGCCGGACCTGCTCGACAGCCTCAACCACAGCCTCGCTGCCAGCGAACTCACCGCTGTCGACGAGGCCGGCTTCCGCCGGTTTGTCGGCCAGGGCGGGCGGGTGATGATCGAACGCGCGCATACCGCGCAGCAGAAATCGCTTGGCGTCGAGGAGCATGACCGGCTGCTAAAGCTGTTCCTTGACCACTACACACTCAACATCCCCGGCAAGTCGCGCCCCTACCCCGGCGTGGTCGAGGCGATCGCCCGCTTCGAGAAGGCGGGCTATCTGCTCGCCATCTGCACCAACAAATATGAGGCGAATTCGGTGGCGCTGATCGAGGCGCTCGGCCTGACAAGGCATTTCGCCGCGATCGCCGGCCAGGACACGTTCGCTTTCCGCAAGCCCGATCCGCGGCATCTGACCGAAACCATCAAGCAGGCTGGCGGCGACCCGCACCGCGCGCTGATGGTCGGCGATTCGCAGACCGACATCGACACCGCCAAGGCCGCCGGCATTCCGGTGGTCGCCGTCGATTTCGGCTATACCGACCGCCATGTCAGAGAATTCGAGCCATCGGCGGTTATTTCGCATTTCGACGCGCTGACGCCGGATCTGGCGGAACGGCTGATTGCGGCGGCGGCCGGCTGAACGAAACGGGCGGTTGCGCAGGAGCGCCTGCCCTCGCCTATTTCAGGCATGGAAGGCATGCGCGTCGCCTTGACTTCAACGGCCTGCCTCCCTTATATCGCGGCTCGCTTGGCCTTCGGGCAACGAGCGGGCGATTAGCTCAGCGGGAGAGCACACCCTTCACACGGGTGGGGTCGCAGGTTCAATCCCTGCATCGCCCACCATCCAACTACCTGATTTTATTGGATGATTTGACGACTCCGCCCCTCACAAAGCTCGCTGGCGCTTAACCGTTTGACCTCGGTCTATTGGAATCTTGGCCGGGAAAACCCGACGCTGCCAGGTTTCTTCACCGCCGCAACCTGGACGTCGGCTGCCCAGAGGCGACGTGAACAGCCGAGCTAAGTCTGTTCTGGGCGCTATGACCGATACCGAAGTGTAGCTAGATGACAGCCAAGTGGTACGAATGTTGGTCGAAAAGCGCTATGGCGAAACTGACCAACCTTCGATACGGGTCGGGAGAATGTAGATTTAAAGTGCCGTGCTGCATCGAGGCTGACGGCGGAGGAAATCGATGGCGAAGCTTCCGGGATTTCCAATGATGGATGAATATCTAAAGGAGTTAAGTCGTCCCAAGTTGCTGTTCGCAAGGTTTCTGCAACCTGGCGGCAGGTGTCCACATTGTTCGATTCCCAATCCGGGGTATGAGCAAGCATGGTTCAGTTCCGCCCCGATTCAGAGAGCGACCCCGGGACAAACTGCAAAATGGGGTACGTATTTCCGCATGTCTTGCGGTGGTGGCATACTCGCCCGAGGAATCTGGTCTGATTTGAAGGAGACTGGAGAAATAGCAGTACTTATTCCGGCCGGACGTTTGGTTCACGACGACGTACCTGAACCGGTCCGAATCTTTCTGCAGCAAGCCATCGACACGCAACATGCACCGGACGCTGCGGCTTTAATGGCGGGATCTGCTGTTGATGCCATGTTGAAGACGTTGGGTTATGAAAAGGGCAGCGTATATACGCGAATAAACACCGCCGTTGCGGATCACAAGATTACTGAGAGCATGGGAGAGTGGGCACACGCCGTTCGGCTCGAAGCCAACAACCCGCGGCATGCCGACAAAGAGAAGCCGCATGTGTCTTCAGATGAGGCGTCACAATCGGTCGAGTTTGCTGAAGCGCTCGCATTTTTTCTGTTCGTTTTGACGGAGCGCATAAAACGAGGGAAGAAAGCGGCCGAAGCAGCATCTGCGCCGCCTCACACAGAAGCTCCAAGCCCTGGGAGTCCAAATATTCCATGACCACGGCAAGGCAGTTTGCATTGAGACGATTTAGGGATTGCGGTTGGGGGATAGATGAAAACCATCGTGTTGGTGTCCTGTGGGAAAACAAAGCACCACTCCCGAGTTTCGGCCAGAAACCTGTATCAGGGAAGCCTGTTCAAGAAATCCCTCGCCTACGCTGAAAAGCTCAAACCTGACGCCATCTACATCCTGTCGGCGAAGCACGGACTTGTCGGATTGGACGATGAGATCGACCCTTATGAAAAGACACTGAACAAGATGGGGCAGAGCGAAAGACGGAAGTGGGGGGCATTGGTTGCCAGTCAGCTGAGCCAACGCTGCGACCTCTCTTCGGATAGCTTTGTGTTCCTCGCAGGCGAGATTTACAGTAAGTATCTGCAACTATACATAAAAATCACCTCAAGGCCGTTGGAAGGGCTTTCGTTCGGCCGCCAACTAGCTTGGCTTGGGAACGCCTGATGTCCAAAGCGTGCGATATACTGCATCACAGGATAGGCTCACTGCCACGTTTCACTGGATCGTATAAGCCAGAAGACGTGCCGACGGACGGCATCTACTTCGTATTTGAAGAGGGTGAAAAAGCGCATGATGGCGACAGGATTGTGCGCGTCGGCACTCACACCGGAAACGGCAACCTTAGAAAGCGTATCAACGAACACTTGTACACGCCTAACAAGGATCGCAGCGTTTTTAGGAAGCACGTTGGAAGGTGCTTGCTCGCGTCACGAAACGACCCTGCGATTTCTCAGTGGGAACTCGACCTAACGCCAAGGCTGAGCCGTCAGAAGCATTTCACTCCTGAGCTGAAGGCCGCACTTAGCGTAATCGAGGCCGAGGTCAGCGACTACATCACCACGAAGCTGTCTTTTGCCGTGATAGAAGTAAAAGCTGGGCAAAGCCGGACCGACCTGGAGTCTTCGCTACTCGCCACCGTGTCTCAATGCGATGAATGTAAAGCGTCGGCGAGGTGGCTTGGTCGCCATCATCCCAATCGCGCAAGCTTTGGGGCTGTAGGTATTTGGAATGTCCAAAGTCTGAACGGGCCTCCGATGACCGTCAGCGAAGTCGAGGCGCTACCCTTTTTAGATGCTAGCTAACCACCGCTCTTGGAAGCAGGCGCCACAGGCGCGCTCAGCCGCGAAAAGCACGTTCGCCGTTCTCGACATCGCAGTGCCAACTGGCAGAACCGCCTCAACAACTGCAGCTCGCCTCTTCCCCACCAAAATTCTTCTGGGCGAAATTCAGGGCGCTTGAGTAGCTGGTGTAGCTCTGAAACTGGCAGACATTGGAGCCGTTCCGCACCTTCATTTGCTCGAGGTCCCAGAATGAGACCTCGATGCGGTCATCGGCGCAGTAGACCGTGTATTTTTCAGGCTCCAGTGCGCTGGCTTTCTGGAGACGGCAGGAATGGAAAGCGCGAAAAGTGCAAGCATGACGGCGTGACGCGTGCGCATGGTAAACCCCCAGAGTGAAAACCAGTCTGTATTATCGCCGCTATTTCTAAGCGGCGCATCGCGGCTTTTTGACGAACCGGCTTTCTTCCGGCAATCCGGGGTTCAGCCACGCCTATATGCTGATCCAGATCTCCAGCGTGTTGGCGCCGATAACGGGGACTGCCCTTATGGTCACCGCTTGGCCGGCAGCGGTAAGGTCGGCGGCCAGCAGTTCGGCGGCGCGGTGGTCGGCGTCGACGTCTGGATTGTAGCGAACCTCATTCTTGCCGGCGGCAGCACTCACCCGTTCTTCGCCGGGTTTTGGAATGCCCCAGCCCAAAGTGCGCATCTTGGCAGATAGGACCTGGGCGTCCTCGCGTGTCATGCCGGCGAACTGGACGTAAACTGTCTGCTTGCTGGCCTGGATACCAAGCCGGTCCTTCAACGTGTTGAGCGCATCGCGATCCTGGGCGCCAATGATCACCTGACCCTCAGTCGCCGAAATGACGAGATCGGCGACCGCCCGGCGCGCGCCGGCAAACACAGGCAACCAGTCGGGGCGGCTCCACAATTCGGTCGGAACCCCGAGCAAACCCTGAAGCACGTTGTCGCGCCCGGCTGATGTCAGTCCGGTCATGTTCCCGAGAGCGGCCATCTCGACAAGAGCCGCTACGATCTTGCGCCGTTCGGGCACCGGCAGGTCCGGATTGTTGAGGACGGCACTGAGTTCATCCCTTACTTGCTGCGCATCATTGCCGCTGTCGAGCAGCTTGACACGTTTGGCCAGATCGTCGGCCGCGGTTCCGTTCGGGCCTGCATTCTTCAGCGAATCCGTCCATTCGATGAGCGTGCCAAAATTGAGGCTAGTGCGTTTTTCGAGCTCGGCAACCGGAAGCCGGTACTGCTCGACGTTGAATGCGCCGGCAGCATCTCGCGGAACGAGGAATGCATCGACGACAAATTCCGGGTCCCTCGCCTCTCCTTTCACGGCAGCTGGCAAAGCAGAAACGGCGAGTTTCCAATAGGCATAGGGGACCGGCACGCCGTCGATCGGCTGGTCGGCCGGCCTGAAGACCGGGCCGCTGAAGATGGTCACCCGGTTGGCGAGCGGATTGTGCTGCGAGCGCACCCAGTTTTCGAGTGGCGCCCACAGATTGCCGTACAAAGCGCGCGCCTGCGGCATCGTGTTCGGCAAGATACGGGTATATTGCGCCAGTTTGAGCGCCGCCGCGACCGGATCACCTGCGAATTCGGGACCCCATGCAATGTCATTGGCGCTTGCCAATCGCGCCGGCCGCCAGCTTCGATCCTGGCCAAGATACCAGTTGAGATCCGGCTGCTCTGAAGTCGGTTGGCGGACATCGTACCGCAATCCGCTGCCGCCGGTGATCTGGAGGCTCACTCTTTGCGAGCGGTCCAGATTGACCGCTGAATAGATGGCCATGCGGTGACTTCGGCCCATGACCAGCGAATAGTTGATGTAGGCCAGCGGCGACGTCGAGACGTCGCTCGCCAAATCGCCGGTTAGCCTGGGCAAACCGATTGTGGCCTGGATAAAATCGGTCTTGTATCCCGTAAGGCCGCTGGGCAAGGTGTCGGTAACTTTGCCGAGCAGCGGTTCGAGTGCACTCTGCAGCGGTGCCGGCAACTGGGCGAGACCGACCTCGCCGCTCTTGACCTGACCAGCCAATTCCACAAGCACGGCCTGCCGCAGGCTGGGAGGCAGTTCGTCGATGGCCATTTTGCCAAGTTTGAGCTGTTTGATCACCAGCACGGTCGCGGACCGCAAGGTGCCCTGCATGGCTTGCTGCTCGGCGAGCCTTTTGGCGGCGTCATCGACACTCTTCCGCGCGACGTCAAACGCGGCCTCGGCCTGCTCGCGCGCACTTTTTGTCTCTTTAAGGGCGTCGCCAAGGGCTATGTTGAGCGCCTCGAGGCTCTTCGCTGATTCCTCTGCTTGAGCCAGCGCTTTGTCGGCAATCGAGCGCGCATCGACAGCTGCGTTTCTCTGGAGATAGGCGAAACAGGTCACTGCTGCGAGTATTATCCCAAGCGCGGCGAACACCAAGGTCAGCACTGTCTTGCGACGTTCGTGCGATTTCCTCTCCGTCTCCGCCTTGGCGCTCGCCTCGACGAATTCGGCAATGTCGGGACCCTGCGGAAGCTCCGCCGCCTCCTTCAGCGCTTCGCCACGCAAGAGATAGCCGGCGTAGCCGGTATTCTTCCATTGCCGGGCCTGGGCTGCCACGCGGATGCGAAAGCGCTCGGTCAGCTCGTCCGAACTCAGTTCGTCGTCCGATGCGAAGCCGTCGCCGGATACTGCACTGTCTTTGGTCGCGACGGCCACCGATTCAGGAACGGCAATGGCGATCTCCCCCGAATCGGTGATGTCACGCGATGCGGCCTCTTCCCCGACCGCAACGGCGATTGGCTCGGCGGTTCCGAGGCTGCCGCCGCCTGCGAAGGGCGCGAGACGCGCCGGACTGACATCGGCGGAGGTGATGCCGGGTCGCGTGACCAGTTCGGCGGACCAGTAGTCAAGGATGCGCTGCCCCGCCCGACGGTCTGATACCCCCGCAATGGTGCTGCCTGCGCGCTTCGCTTTGGCAAGAAATTCACGGATCGTTTGCGCATCGGGAACCGTGTTGTCGGCATTGGCGTCCGTCGTCCCGACGCCGACCTGATCGCTTCGGCTCATCTGGGGATCGACGGCTTGGTTACTGCTAGCGATCCGCATCAGTTCGAGATGTGCGATCCGGATGTCGCTCAGCGAGACAAAATCCGCCGATGTTGCGGTCTCAGCGCCTGTCGCTGTTTCATCGCTCATGGCCCTAGGTCCTCAATGATCCTGTGCAAAGGCGTGCTGACGCGGACGATCGAGGCGCATTCCGTTTTCAGCGCCAGATCGACCTGGACGAAGCGCTGCTGGGCCTCGTCCCGATAGGCTTCGAAGGCAAGGATGAAGTTGGTGTCGACGGTCTCCCGGGAGAGCTGGTCATTGACGTCGGTGGAGTAGTCGACGAGCGTCGCCCGCCACGCTCCAGCGGGGTCGAGGTCGGCAAGAACCTGGACCTTCATTTCGAGATTTCGCCACAACGGCGAAAACTGGAACGGCAGCGACTTGTCCGCCGCCGCACCCCCTTCTATCGGCTCGATCATATCGGTGAGGCTCGCCAGCTTGTTGTCGACGTCCTGCCACAGCTTGTGCTCGACGACGCGCGCATAGATCGTCGAGGACAGCACCAGGATCGCGTCGTGCGCGGCCTTGATCAACGGCACGGACGGCTCGTCGGCTGGTAGTTTGCCGGCTATCGTATCGAGGCCCGTGGCCAGAAGCCCGAAGGGCAGGTTCTTGGCCGTGACGAAAATCTGCTGGTTGAGCCGCGAGGGCACGACGCGCAGCACGGTGCGCACATCGAACAGCGCGTCATAAGCGTCAGGAGACTTGTCATCGATTGCGCCCTGCAGCTTGATCGCGGCCGCCTTCAAATCGTCGAGCCACGCCTGCTCGATGTCGTGAAGCGCCGGCCCCGCCGGCAGCTCCATGACCGACTCTCCGATCGAGATACAGAAGAGTTTCAATATTTTGAGGAAGTTGCGCAGGACGCGGACCTGCTCCAGGGAGGCGCCCATGTCGCGGGCGGCGACCAGCAGGGTCTGGAAGCTGCCGATGCCGTATTGAAAGCTCTGCAGGTGGTCATGCAGGTCCTTGTAGGTCTTGAGGACATCGATCTGGCTGGTGACATTGGTGAGGCCGTTGTCGGCGGCGAGTGCAGCCTGAATGTCCTTGGATTGCTGGTTGACGGCGTTGAAGCCGGCAAGCGCGGTGTTGACGCGATCGTCGGTGGTCAGGCCAGGCAGCTCAGGCGTCGGTTTCTCGCCCGCGGCGAGTTCATCCAGATAGGCTTTGCATATCGCGGCGCATTGCGGATTTTGCTGAACGACAGTGTTCATCAGCGGCTGCGACAGCTTTTTGCTCAACGCATAGTCGAGGATGTTGAACCAGACCGTGAGCGCTGCGCCCTGCAGGTTGATGGCGCCTGCGACGATCCCAGCCTGCTTGGTTACCTGCAACCAATCGGGAGGCAATGGGTAGAGATCAGCCAGTTGAAGCCTGAGGTCGAAATAGGCGCTGATCTTTGAACTCCCCTGGCGTTCGGTGTGGCTATCTCTTTGTTTGACGCAACTCCGGACGGAAAACCGCTTCACACTTTTCCCGGAGTTGCTCTAAATCCGTCACATCCGAAAGAATTCACATGGCATAGTCTCAAATCGTCGAGCATCCCGCCACGCCATCCATCTGCTCACGTCACCATTACGCAGGCTTGGCCGCGAGGCCCTGAATAATGGTGTCGATCGCGATGCCCTCGTTGCGATAGTATGTGCTCTTGGTAACCGCGTTGGGCTCGGTGAGCCAGCCGCCGCTGTGATGCAGCGCAATCAGGTTCCAGTCGGTGTCGAAGACGGGCGAGCCCGACGAGCCCGGCAGCGTGTCGGTCAGATACTGGACGCGGCCGCCGCCGACGAAGGCCACGACATTGGCGACGAACGATATCTGCTTTTGCGCGCCGCCGGGGTGCTGGATGATGTTGACATGGTCGCCGACCTTCACGGCCATGGGCTTCATGTCCAACTCGCCCCATTTGGAGGCATCGCCCTTGATGCACACGGCCGACCAGTCATTTTCCTTGGAGGTGCGAAGGGGCACGGCGGTGTCGATGCCGAATTCTTCGAATTGTGCGTCGAGCCCGGCAACAGTCCGCTGATAATTGAACTGGACCACCGCGTCCTTCAGGGAAGGGTCGTCGGGCAGCACGTGGTTGTTGGTGATCAGGATCCCGCCGGCGGTCATGAAGCCGGTGCCGGAACTGCCATCGGCACGCTTGATGCGCACCACCGATTTCGCCCTGATAACGCCGAGTTCAAGATAGCTGATCGGCACCAGCGTGCTTTTGTCACCGAGAATCTTTTCGAGCTGGCCTGGCGCGCCGCTCCATTTGGCAGTGGCGGGTCCTTCGACCGGTGGCGGCGGGGCATGCTGCTTTGCCTGCAGCAAGGCCTCGTCGCCGGGATTCTCAGCGAGCGCAAAGGCGATGAGGTCGTCGACCTTGGTTTCCTGCCTTGCGCGCTCGATGATCGAGAACCAGCTGTTGATGGCCTTGCCGTCAAAGGTGATTTGCGGTGCCGACAGACCGACACTTTTGGCAACACGCATACCGTCGCCGATCATCGGGTAGAGATTGGACAAAATCCGGTTAAGGTTCGTCAGTTCTGATTGCTCCCATTTAGTCATGGGGTTCCCTCCAATTGCAAGGCATACAGCAGGGCCGGTATTTTGCCGGCCCGCCGAGCAGCGTCGACCAGCCGGATCGATTCATCACCGACAGTGCCGCCTTGCGACCATCTGTTGACCGGCAATTCGATGGAGGTGGAGAGCCTGGCAAGGTCGGTTCGGTCCTTGCTCGACAATGACTGGAGCAAGGAATCCGTGGTGTCGTCGCCCTGCATTTCTTCAGCGAGCCGGGCTTCGATGGTGCGCAAGATGGGAGCCTGGCGACCGCGCATCTCCTCAGGGCTGACAAAGAGCGTCTCCCACATCGGCTGCACCAAGTCGGCGCCTGTCAGATAGACCCCATAGCGCTTCTTGTCGGTGGAATAGGACTTGAAGAACGTCTCGATATTGCTGCGAAACCGGCGATCGCCGGTCTGAGCGGTTGCGTAGACAAAGGCGTGCAGCTGCGCGCCGTCCTCAGAATATTCCATGACGGAGAAGGGATGCACCTCGACAGGGATGTTGGGAACGTCCTTCCTGATGATCTTGTCCGGATGTGTGATGACCAGGCAACCTTTGGCTACGCCCGCCACCGAAGGAAACTGCGCCGACCACGTCAGAGGCATTGCGCGCCAGTCGGCAATCCCCTCGATAACCTTGCCCTCTCCCAGGTGGTGATGTTCCCAGACCTCGGTAGAGATCAGGGCCGGCACACCGGCCGAAGCATTCATCGACCTAGTCAGCGTCACCAGACGATAACCCTGTTCGGACGGTGGCAGCCTGATCGTCCCAATACCGCCTGAAACGACTCGCGACTTGGCCAGCGGGTTCAGCGTTATGAAGTTGCCGACCTTGTTTTCGACGTCGCTCTGTCCGATCTGGCGTCGATCGGCAGACGCCTTCTGCCAGAATAGTCCGGGCACACGGGCCACCCATTCGGAAATGGCCTCCTCGATGATGGCGTAGGTTCCCGCGGTGCCGGTACGCCAGAACTGCTGGTCATCGTAATAGAAGTTAGATGAATCGTGTTTCCAGAACGCACCGTCCGCCTTAGTCAGCGGTTCGTCGACCAACTCATAGTTGGCCAATGTTTCACTGACCTGGCTGGCGGCCAGCGCCCTGACCAGCGCACTCTTCCGGGTGCCCATGCTGGCTGACGCCCAACGCCCTGCCCTGCGCGCCCTCCAGAGCGACCATATCGACACTTCCTAGCCCTTCTTCTTTCGTCTCCGTGATCCCGCGCGCAGCGCGATTTCGCCACCGCGGACCGTCTCGTATTGGTCGGCGTCGATCAGCGATTGGTCGAAGCTGACGCCGGTCATTTCGGAGATTTCGGTCAGCGGGTACATGGCGCCGATGAACTCTTCGGAGACCGTGAACTCCAGTTCCGTGTCGGTGAGGTCCTGTTCGAGCACGAAACCATAGCTGGCGAGGCCGTCATTGACACGGGCCACCACCACCTTCCAAAAGCGGCGCGGCACGAGTGCGCGAAGGCTGCTGCCCTTGGGACCCTTGCCGGCGAATGTGCGGTCGTCATCGGCGAGAATTGGGCCGGCGAAGACGCAAAGACGTTCGCTCGCCGCCTCGGAGAGAACATGGTTCTCGAGATCGCCCCAGTTCTTCTCGCCGCTGTCGGAGCGATTATAGCCTTCGACCTGGGGTGAGCAGTTGGTGACATGGAAGGAGCAGACATTGCCCCGGAGCAGAAGTTCGAAGGTGCTGCCCCAGGCCACGTCATCGCGCCTGACGATATGGCCCTTGTCGAAAGCGCCCTGATCCTGGGTGTAGAAGACGTCGGGGATCTGGTATTTGTCGTCGAGCCGCAGATCCGGGAACCAACGTTCGCTGAACAGGCCGCCACGAGAGTAGTTGCGGCCCTTTTCCGGTTCGCGCAGATTGCTCTCTTCGGTGACGTTGGAGGCGGTGAACAGGGCCAGCCGCCGCTTGGCGTGCATCTTGACCGAGAAGTTCTGGTAGTCGAGCTGCGTGCCGCCGGCCTCGAGCGGCGCCAGCACGGACGGGTCGGTGGCCTCCGGCATCGGCACCACGACCGGAGCGAGCTTGGTGCCGCCAGACAAGAATTTTTCGTCATAGCCCTCATAGCCGGCATAGTCGGCGACCGATTTGGGAACGAATGCGCCGCCGGGGGGCGTCGGTTTGGCCGCTTCGAGCTCGACCGATTCCGTGACCGCTTCATGGCCAGGAGCGGAGCCCAGTGAGACGGTGATACGCAACGGCACTTCGAAGGTGACGCTGCCGCCGGGTGAAACGACGACGCCTCCGCCGGTGGGTGGCGGTGCCTGGGTGATGACGCCCGGAATTTTCTTGACGCCGCCGACTTCGACGAGGTTCACGCCTTCGGCCGGCGATGCGCTGTCGGCCTTGTTCCACCAGGCACCCCAATCGTTGGGGCCGCCGCTGGCGGCGCCGGCGAAGTTGAGGCCGAGGTCGACGACGCGTTGGTCTTTCGCAAGCGCGCCAGTGGGCACGGCGTAATTGCGCTCGAGATAGCGGCCGGCGAAATGCAGCGCCACGACCTCGCCGGTGGCGAGGTTGATCATGGCGGTACCGGAGTTGCCGCCAGTCGTCGAACAATCATGTGTCGCCGCGCTGACGATCTTGCCAAAACTTTCGGTGTCGAAGGGTCCCTGCAACATGCCCGGCTGCAGGCGCTTGACCTGGAAGCGATTGCGCATCAGGTCGTTCTGGACATCGACCGCGTTGCGGTTGTCGAACGCCGGATAGCCGATGGCGACGACCTCTTGGCGCGGCAGATCGCGCGCGTCGGCGACAGCGAGAGACAGCGGCGTGATGTTGTCGGGCAGGCCTTCGACTTCGAGGATCGCCATGTCCCAATAGGGGTGGATCATCCGGACATTGCGGATCTTGAAGACGTTTCCAGCAGCCGCATCGCGCTTGAAGTCGATGCCGGCGGCGCGGCCGTTGATGAATTGCAGATTGCGGTCACCGAGGCCGTCAGCAAAGATATGCGCCACATGACGGTTGGTCATCAACAGGTTGCGACCGACGACGAAGCCGGTGCCGCCGTAAGGGATGTTGGTGTTCCACAACAGTTCGATGCGCCCGATCGCCGGCAAAGCGGCTTCGATGCGCTGCTTCAATGCAGCCTCGCTGGTAAGCTTCGTCCACAGCGAATGGCCAGGTGTCGGAGCGCCGTCGAAAGTCAGCGTCGTAAAGGTGCCATCCTTGATGTCATAGACCGGCCGCAACTCCGGGATGATTATGGCTTCCAGATCGGAAAGCTGCTCGGGCGCGACTTCGGCCCCTCGCGCGAGGTTCTCCGCACCGGCGCGCGCCGATTCAAACGCCGCTTCCGTCTTGCCGCCGTCCGTGGGCGCAAGGGATTCCAGGGCGTCACCGGCCATCGTCTCCATGTTTGCAAGGACCGATTCAGTCCCCTCGCCGCCAGTGATGAGATCAAGATATTGACGGATACGCTGTTCTCTGCTGACCGGCATGGTCGCCCTCCCCCAAAGGTTCTGTCAAAGTAAAGAACTGTATTGCCCCATTTTAGACTGGCGCAATTCTGGCTGGCACGCAAGGAAACAAATCAACGCGCGTCGAATACGACCAGGGCGTGACGTTGGCATGTCTCTTCGCCCGCAGTCGCTCGCGCGATGTGTCACGGTCGCATTATTTTAGCGCCGCCGTATGTGATCTCGATCACAGACGGTGATGCCGTTTGCGCCGACCTATTGCAGCGGGCGGAAATGAGCATTGCGTATCCGCTCGGTTTGCGAAAATTTTGATCACCTAACCATTTTTATCAGTTGCGGTCTGCACGCCCGGCTCCTCCCGCCGCGCGTGCAGACAGCTTTCCGCCGGGCGCAAGTCGGCACTGGGCGCAACCACTGCTCCACGCCTTTAGAAGGCGTAATGGCAAAGGGATGAACACCGGGCTTTGATGCGGTGCACTCTTGCCGTAAACTTTGCTGGTTGCGGCAATTGGGAAGTTCAACATGGCTTTTGGCGGCGCGAACGACAGAAACGATCTGCCGCGCCTGGCGCGCATCGATCCAAAGCTGTTCGATATTCTGTTCAGCGGCTGCAAGGTCGAGC
Organism: Mesorhizobium neociceri; assembly: GCF_013520985.1. GTDB lineage: Bacteria > Pseudomonadota > Alphaproteobacteria > Rhizobiales > Rhizobiaceae > Mesorhizobium > Mesorhizobium neociceri. The sequence continues at coordinate 103,383 of NZ_JACDTY010000003.1, forward strand.
GTTGCACTGCCGGCCAGCATCTGTTCGTCCAGGAAGATGCCGCCGACCGCATTTACGGGGTGATGACCGGCACGGTGGAAATCTCGATCTATTCGCCTGGCGGCCAGAAGCTGGTGGCCAATATCGAGCTGTCGCGCAGCCTGGTCGGAGAGATCGGCGCGCTTGACGGGCGGCCCCGCACCGCCACCGCCATCTGCCTCACCGCTTGCGAGCTGGTGTCGGTCAGCAGGACACAACTCTTTGATCGCATTGAAAGAAATCCACCACTGGCGCGCGCGATGATCGAACTTCTGTGCGCCAGGCTGCGCTGGGTGAGCGGCGAGCTCGGTGACCAGGCCTTCTTTGGCATCGAGGCGAGGCTCGCCAAGCGCCTGGTCTTCCTGGCCGAGGTGATGGCCGACGCCGCCGGCTGGATCCCGATCTCGCAATCGGAGCTCGGAGAATTCCTCGGCGCCACGCGCGAGTCCGTCAACAAGACGCTCAACGACTGGCGCGCCCGCTCGTTCATCGCCATCAAGCGCGGCGGTCTGCGCATCACCGACGCTGGCGCATTGCGTCATATCGCCGAGTCGCAAGACGACGACTGACGCCGAATCAGAGCCGCGAAATCAGATAGCGCAACGCCGAGCGGCTGGGCATGAAGAAATACCCGCCCCCCTTGGTGGTGACGAATTGCGGCATGTCACGGAGCGTCGTGACCTTTTCCCATGACGGAATGGTGAACCTGCCATCGCCGTCGCGCGAACCAATCGTCGGGTCCTTTTCAGCGACGAGGCCCTGGAACGTGGCCGACGAAACCCAGGTCTGCTGGATGAACTCGTACTGGCGCTCGATGTCGGCGTTAAGGCACATGAAGAGCAGTCCCTTTTCGGCCTTGCCATTCTTGCCGTCCGGCTTCTCATAGGTGCGGCCGATCCGCAGGATACGATGGCGCTTGCCGATATTGATCTGCGTATCGCGGTCCTCGCCCAGCGAATCGCGCGGGTTGGAACGGCGTATGTGGGCACCAAGCGGGCAGCGATGGCCTTGCGGATCCTCGGCGCCAGTGGCGAAGCTGTTGTCGATGACGCGTCCCGGATGATCGGGGTTGCGCACCAGCGAGCTACCGTTCTGCCAGCGGCCGAGCATCTTGGCGGCAATCCAATCTTGCGTGATGGCTTGGTTGCCGAGTTGGTTCGCGACCAAGGCTGCAGCCTTTTTGCAGTAGTCGTTGAAGACGTCGACATGCTGCTCGAACTGGCGAATAACGAGGAATGAGCCGTTGCGGCCGAAATCGCGCGGCGGTGGCGGCAGGCCCGGAATCAGCCGGCTACGGCGCACCTGCGAAAGGATCCCGGTACGATCGTGTGATGCGCTTACCGAGGGCGAGGCTGGATAGAACCCATGCTCGTCACGATAACCGAACAGGAACTCGCCGGGCGCGACCAGATGCATTGATGCAGCGCCCCTGCTGGCGCGGGTCGTGCCGCGGACAATCGGCTGCGAAATCCCGTCCGCGAAACCGAAATGCTCGTAGGCTGGCCCACGTTCCGACCTATCGTCACGCTTTGCCCCGTCAGGCGATTTCGTATTCGTGTCGGTCGGCCCCCGATTTACGGCGAGCGGCAGTTCGGCGACGACCTTCATGCCTGCACCGGTCGTCTTTCGTTTCACGGTGGCAATCTCGGTCTTCAACCTTCCCGGGTCTTCAGCATAGCAGACGATGACCAGGTCCACGGGGTTCTCCATCGACCCCCACTCCCATTCGTCCGGGCCGTCGCGGCCTCGGTCGTCCAGTATGCGCCCACGCTCGGGATTGCCCATGCCATGGCGAAAGGCGATCGGAAATGTTTCCAGTGGATCGTCCCCCACGCTCTCGTCGAGCCCAAGCTGCCGCAGGCCACCGGGACCAAAGGCTACTATCATGGCTCGCCCGGCGGGCCTGCCTTCGCCGAAACTCGTCTGCTCGACAACGAAATCGAGCCAGGCTCTGCGCTTGGGCGCCGGCAACTTGTCCGGCACGCGGATCGCAAGCATATGCGAATAACCGAGAGGGCCGAGCGGGCCGAAGAAGATGGACTGGATCTCGCCGGTTTCCAGCTGCTGCTCGAGAGGCGCCGGAAAGGCGGAGCTGATATTGGCCAGCAGCGAGGTGGTTTTTTGAACGGTGGTTGTTTCGCTCGCCGGGCGCCGTAGCGAACCGAACAAGCTCAGCCAGTCGCGCGCCTCGTTACCGACGGCGGAAGCAATGCCGCGCCTGACCCGGGAATTGATCCGGATGCGCGTTGTGTTGACTTGGGGATAGGCGGAGTACCAGAACAGTGTCGGCACCTGCTGGCGCCGCGCCCAGCGCTTGAAGCGATCGCCATCGCGCGCGCCGTCAAGGAACAGCCATCGTGTACGTGGATAGCCCACGGTGTTGCTCCACACTCCGGTCAGGCCAGCGGATGCCTTGGCGATAAAGTCCTCAAGATAGCTTTCCCAGCTGCCACCGTAGTTGGAGAAGAACATCAACCGGTTGGAGCTGGGCAGCAGTATCCAGCGGGCAAAATGGATGGTGTTGATGGTGTTGAGAAAGCCTGGCTTGAACACCTTCTGGGCCGCTATCGAGATCAGGTAGAAGGAAAACCTGAGCGCCAGCCGCCGCAAAATGCCAGCCTTCATCGTCGAAATCGCGGTCAGGTGGTTCTGCGCCGCGTGGTCCTCCTTAACGAGTATCGCGTTCAATTCAGATATGCTGATCGATGTGCTTTCCGGTTGATCCCGGTCCTCGCGGCGTCGCAGCGCCAGCAAGCACCAAAACACCAGCAGCGCCGCTGCCACCAACACTCCAAGTCCCGACAACAGAAGTGAAGTGATTGCTACGGCTAGGGCGGTGAAGGAGATTTCCTGGGAACTGATGTCGATAGATCTGCCGAACACCACACTGTAGGTCATGTACCAGCAAGCAGCCCAGATGATCGCCACTGTGACGAAGACCGGCGGTACCAGCAAGGTCGTCATCAGGGCACGGCCCCAATGGCCCGGCGGCTTTTCCAGCAGGCTTTCGGCCGGCTCGAACGCCCAGGCAAACGTCCCCAATGACTGAAGATGCTGGCGAGCTTCAGCGAGCACGGCGGGAGCGTTGCCGGTGCCCTTGCGTGGCCGCTCCACGATGTCGCGCACGGCTTCGAAAAGCTGCTGCTCGGCCTTGATACGTTGGACCGAGTGCCCCGGAGTTCCGGAAAACACCAGTCCGGCATTGCTGCCGAAGGACGGCGATATGTCGACATTGTGCTTGCGCAGGAAATCGTTCAAGGCGCCGCCATCACGCAGGTCGCAGACGTCCTTGAAGATTGGCCGCAGCCGGTGCCCGATGGCGTGCGTCACGGCATTGATGACATCATCGATGCTGCCGTCGCCGGAAATCTCCAGAACCAGAGCCCCTTTTTCCTGACCGGAATCAGCGTCGATCTCGCCAGTGCCGACAACGGCGAGGCTGGCGAAATGGATAGTGCCGACGATGTCGAGCGCGGTGCGGACCTCTTCGCCGGCCGGGTTGCCAAGGCCGGCAACCTTGTCGCGGACAGCGTCCAGCGATCCGGATCGAGTGACCGGACAGACCACGGTCACCATCGACTGGGTGACGGTGCGGCAGAGTGCGGCCGGTTCGAAATCGACCTTGAGGGTTTCCGGATAGGCGCCGATGCGCGTCATCCGCCCGCCCTTGCCGGGCAGGCGGCGCAGTCCCTGTTTCTGGAACAGAGCGCGCAGGCTTTCGCCGATCTGGATCCTGGCGATCTCGGCGCCGATGCACTGATGGATACCGTGGCCGAAGACCATGTAATCGCGATGCGGGCGCGATGTATCGAACTGGTCCGGGTTCTGCACGGCGTCCGCGTCGAACATCGCCGACAAGGTGGCCGGCATGACCACGGTGCCTGCCTTCACCAGGCGCTCGCGCCGCGTGCCCTTGCCGATGATCGCGTCGCGGGCAGTGTAGCGCCAGGGGCCGACCCAGATAGGCTTGAAGCGCATGGCTTCGAGGACGGCCCGATCGAGCTTGCCGGTGTCGTTTTCTGCAAGTGCTGCATCGATAGCCTGCCGTGCATCGGGCCGCGACAGGATCACATCGAGGCAATTGCCGCCGGCCAACACATTGGTCGGGACAAAGCCGGCGATCATGCCGAGCATGATCGAGTTGAGGTCGTCCCGCGACAGGCGGCCCTGATCCATCTGGGCAACCAGCCTCGCCAGCGGTTGCTCGGTCTTCAAGCCCTGGTCCCTGGCCGACTGGATGGAGCGGTCGATGACTTTGAGGATACGGTCGCCCGCCACCACCGCGAGCTCACGCATGACGGGGCTCGCCCCCGGGTCGGAAAAGAACAGCGCACTCAACGCGATCGCCCAGTCGGCGAATTCGGATTCATCGTCGATCTCGACGCCGAAATAGTCACGGCAGATGTGCACCGGGACGATCTTCATCAATCTGGAGATCGCATCGAAGCCGGGGCTGGCGTGCATCATTATCTCTTGCGAGTGACGCGCCGCGATCGGCCTGACGGCGGCCTCGACCTCGGCCGGCGGGAAGGCGCTGAGCACCGACGATTTCATGCGCCGGTAGTCGGCGCCGTCTTGCATGCCGAGGATGAAGTTGGAACCCCGCGCCATTTCGGTCATTTCCGGGCCGTAAGGGGTCTGGAATTCGTCGCCGCGCTCCAATATGTCGCGGACATCGGCGTTCTTGGTGACCAGGAGAACGCCGAATAGTTTTCCGGTCGGGCGGAACCGCCGCAACAAGGAAAGCGCCCAGCGCGGATCTTCGAACAGGGACCCGACGATGCGCGCAATCAGCCCTGTCTTGCGGATCCGGCCGAGATCGAAGGGCGGCATTTCCGACAGCGGGCGCTGGTTTTTCTGGGCCGCGCGAATGGCGTCAAAATACTTCAGTTCGGTCATGCGCGTTCAAGCCCCCCGGCTGTCCACGTTATTGCGATGCCGGCCTGTCAACGCCTAGGTTTGCATCGGTTGCACGTATGTGAATTTTTTCACAGTTGTCAGGTGTTCGGCCAGCATTGGGCGCCATGCTCATTTGGCCAGTTGGAAATTGGCGACAAGGAATTCGTTCGCGGCCTTGTCGGTGAAGGGTATCCAGCGCACACGCTGTTCGGAAAAATCGGGATGCCTTGTGGCGAAAATCGCCATCTCGCGCCGCGCCTGTTCCGGCCGGCCGCTTCGCATCAGCGCGCCGATTTTCAGGAACCTGGCATAGAAATATCCGGGAGACAGGTTGAGCGAGCGGTCGGCGGCGGCGATCGCTGCCGGCCAGTCCTCGACGAAACTGTAGGCGGCCGTCAGTTCCCCCAGATTGTGGAAGCGGTAGAGGTCGAACGGGCTCAATCGCTCGGTGTCGAGAAAGAACGGTATCGCTGACGCGGCATTGCCGAGCAGCAGCTGGGCGCTGCCCATGGCCGAGCGCGCGAAGGCAAAGCTCGGATTGATGTGGATCGCTTCCTCGAGATGGTCGACCGCCGATCGCGGTTCGCCGCGCATGATGTCGACGGCGCCAAGATGGGCGTGCGGGCGCGCATCCAGGCTGTCCATCAGCAAGGCCTTGCGCGCAAACTGCTCGACCTTGTTCAAATCGTCGCTGTCGCCGAAGCGCAGCCATGCGCGCCAGAAATACCACCACGCCATTTCGTTCAGCACAGCGCTTGAATTGGGATCCTCGCGGTATGCCTTCTGGAAGAATTCCAGCGCGGTTTCAGTGTCGCCGCGGGTGCGACGGTTCATGTGCCAGCGTCCGCGCCGCACCAGCTGCCAGGTCTCCAGGCTTTCCCAGGGTACCTGGAAGGTGCGCGCCTGCTCTGCCCGATCGACCTCCTTGTCGAGGATCGAAACGATCTCGGCGCCGATCTGGTCACGCAGGTTGAAGATATCGACCAGTTCGCGATCAAAGCGCTGCGACCAGACCAGTCGTCCGTTGGACGCGTCCGCCAGCGAGGTGTTGAGGCGGATCTGGTTGCCATTGCGCATCAGCGTGCCGCTGACGATGTAGCGCGCGCCGAGCGCGTTGCCGATCACCCGCGTGCCCAGCGTATCGTCGCGAAACTGGAAGCTGGAGCCCTTGGCGATGACCGAGAGCCATTTGGTGTTGGAAAGACCGTAGATGATGTCCTCGGCGATGCCATCAGCCATATAGCCGATGTCGTGCTCGCCGCCATCGCCATGGAAGGGCAGCACGGCGATCGCCGGCGGCCCCTTGGACGAAAGCTTCTGCTGGGCATTGGCCTGGGGGATGGCCGCGAACGATGCCGCCGGCGAGGATCCGTTACCGCCGCGGCCGGCGATCAGGACGCGCACCGGCAGGGCAATGTTCTTCAGCATGAATTCGCCGAGATCGGTGAATTCGGCCGCTGTCTTGTCCTTCACATGGTGCCAGGTCGTCTCCGAAACGGCGAGACCGTCGCCCGGCGCAAACTCCTGGATGCGGGCGGCGATGTTGACGTCGTCGCCGTAGAGGCGGCCGCCACGCACGATGACGTCGCCGGTGTTGATGCCGGCGCGAAACGGCATGCGCATATCGTCGGAAGCCGATGCGTTGAGGGCGACGATGCGGCCCTGGAAATCGAAGGCCGCGCGCAGGGCCTCGATCGGGTTGCCGAATTCGGCCATGATGCTGTCGCCGGCGTCGCCGAACGTGCGGCCACCAAACGTGCCACAGCTGTCGGCGATGATGTCGCGCCGCTCCTCAAATGCCGCGACAGCAGACTCATCGTCGATGCCCATCAGCCGTGAAAACCCGACGGCATCGATAGAAATGATTGTCGCCAGCTGACGGGTGTAGTTCCGTACAGCCATGTTCGAGCCCCGGTCCCTTCTGGTTCTGGTCCAGCACAGGCGACGACCCGTTCCTGAAACATTCCGCCGCGCACTGAGAGAAGAAATCCCGGCGGGTTCGGCGCGCCATGCCACCCCGCCAGAACCAGAACTCTAGCAGGGTCTTGGCGAAAGCTCTACCACCATCGATCTGCCAGGCGCAGGTCGTGGTAACGCACATGGTTAGCCAGCGGTTAGCACCAATATCACGGGCATGATCGTTCCAATCTAAAGCTTTGCGGAACCTGCCCGACGCTAGCCCTGGTGGAACAAACTGACCTGCGAGCGAGTTTCCAATGCGATCCATGCCAACATGAAATGAGGGCAATCATGCGAAATCTTGTTTTGGCGGCCGGCGTTGCTGTTCTTCTAGCCGGCTCAACGGCCTTTGCCGCCGATGACAGACCGCTGCCGCCGACGAATGCCCAGAAGCTGTCGGCAATCATCGCCAAGGTCGAGCAGCGCGACGGCTTTCGCTATGTGAAGGAGGTCGACTGGGACAAGGACGGCTACACCGTCACCTACTACACGGCCGACAAGGCGAAGGTCGAAATCACCTTCGATCCTGTGACTGCCGAACCGAAATAACGCTGCTGCCCCCTCGGCAATTCCTTGCGGCGGACTTTTTGCCTAGAATGATGGGCAAACTGGTGCGCCAAAGTGGGGGCGGTCATGCTTTCTTCCAGCCGGGTTTCCAACGGGCTCGTGCTCGCCATTGCCTTGGCTTGCGCGATGATCTGCGGTAACGCGGCGCGTGCCGACGGACCTTCCTTCGACTGCCGCAAAGCCAGCCTGCCGGTGGAAAAGGCGATCTGCGCCGATCCGCAACTGTCGGCAATCGATGCACTGGTGGCCAAGGCTTTTGTAGTCTTCGAGCCGGCCTTTGGCGGCGACAAGCGCAAGATCGCCCGCGCGCTGATCGCCGACAGGAACGCCTGCGGGCAGGATGCCGCCTGCATCGTCAGCGCCCAGAACAACGCCCTGCAGACCTACGGCAATGCGCCGTCCTGGGTGCAGGACTACAACCTCGCACTGATCGGCAAGAAGGCGCTCGACATCGCCACGCGCCATCCCAACGGTGCTGACCAGCCCCTGCCCTCGTCGATCGGTCAATGCGCCTTTACCCACATCACGGCTCTGACGACGCGGCTCGGCGACGACCCGCTGGAAACCGCAAGTCCGGAAGCCGGCAGTCTGGCGCGATTCAGCAATGATGGTGCTGGGGTCTCCTATGAACGTGAGCCCGGCCTCGCGAGTTCGAAAGTCGGCGACCCCGTCGTGATGTGCCTGATATCGATCCCGCGGGACTGTCCGGAAGGCGATGAGCGCGGCCGTGTCTATTACGGCATCGACCTCACGATAAAGGGCACATGGGTGCTGCCTGATTCGCAACATCTATGCGGCGGCGCCTGAAGAGCGCCGCAAGGCAGTGCCGGGTGCACTCTTGCGCCAATACGCCTTTGATGGCTGAGTGCGCGCGACAGTTGCAGGGCACGGGGGTGCATTGGCGATGGTAAAGCACGTTTTGAAGCGCATCCTGATGATGCTTGCCGGCTTCTTCGTTTCAGTTCTGGTCGGGTTGATCGCGGTGGTGGTGATCTACTGCGCGCTGGCCGCGCTGCCCAACGCTCCGGATTATTTCGGCGCCATGGGCATGACGCCGCTGGTGGTGCTTTTGTGGCCGCCGCTCGGCATGTTCGTCTATTTCCTGACGATCATACTGACCGGTCTGCAGACGCTGATCTTCGCGCTGATCGCCGAATTCTTCGCGCTGCGCAATTTCATTGTCCATATGCTGTTTGGCGCGGCCGCGGCGGCGGCTGGCTTCTTCCTGATCTGGCCGGGCGCCGAAGAGGATATCGAGCGCTGGGCCGATATCGGCATCATCGCCGCCGCCGGCCTGGTCGCGGGTCTGGTCTATTGGCTGATCGCCGGCCGCGGCGCCGGCTTCCGTCGTCCTCTCATCCAACGCTGATCGCACGAAACACGCGACCGTCTAAAATATAAAGAAACCAAAGAGATAGGAAGGGTTCCTCGTTTCGATGAGCGAGGAACCATTGTGGGGATCAGCTCGACGGCGAACGCACAGCCTCGGTCGCGTCCAGAGCCTGCATCAGCCGCGTATCGCGGTCATAGATGTCGTTGAAATATTCGACGTTGCCGGACAGGTCCGGCCAGGCAGTGAAATAGGCGACGTAGACGGGAATTTTGCGTGTCACGTCTTCGGTCGCATGGCCGTGTTTCAGCTTCTCGGCGATGTCGTCGACCGAGGTGCCGAGCACCGCCGCCGCCATGCCGCGCGGATCCTGCAGGCGAATACAGCCGTGGCTCAGCGCGCGCATGTCACGCTCGAAGAACGATTTTTGCGGCGTGTCGTGCATATAGATGGCGTGCTTGTTGGGGAACAGGATCTTCAACTCGCCGAGCGCATTGGCTTCGCTCGGCTGCTGGCGCACGCTGTAGGGGATGTTGGCGCCGTAGGCGCCCCAATTGACGGAAGACGAGGGAACCCGCCTGCCGCGCGAATCGGTCACCTCGTAGCCGGCACGGTCGAGATAGCCCGGATCGCTGCGCAGCCTGGGCAGCATCTCGTTGACAATGATCGACTGCGGCACGCCCCAATAGGGATGGAAATCGACCTGCTTGATCTCCTTGAAGAAGAAGGCGGTCTGGTTGGTGGTCCGGCCGATGACGACGCGGGTCTTCAGCTTCTCCTCGCCATTGTCGATATAGCTGGCGGTGAAGGCAGGCTGGTTGATGAAGACGCGCGGGCTGCCGAGATCGGACGGCATCCAGCGCAGCTCTTCCAGTGCTACCTGCACTTTCTGCAGCCTGTCGGCCTTGGAGGCGCCGGCTAGCGAAGCGACGGTGCGCGGGCCGATGACGCCATCGCCCTTCATGCCGGCCTTGACCTGCACGGCCTTGATGATCGGAACCAGTTCGGGAACATAGACGTCGCTGGTACCGAGCCGGGCCAGGATTTCGCCATAGGCGCCGCCCATCTCGTCATCGAGATTGCGCGAAATCAGCGTCAGCAGCTTCGGCAGTTCGGCGCTGGTCTCGCCGGGCTTCAGCAACAGCTTGGGATCGACGACGATTTCGTTTTCGGCGCTGGCCTGCAACGATTCGAGTTCGACGCGCAGCGCCTGATATTCCGTATTCTGCGGATGCCGTGATTCGAGATAGGTGCGCACTTCCTGGGTGTGGGCGAGCGTCTTCAGCACGCCTTCCATGTCGACCGGCTTCGGTGGGAATTCATAGTAGCCGGTGATGCGGTTGGGATCGACGCGGCCGCTCTGGGCGTCATGTGCATAGCGCAGCACGCGCGCCGACAGCGCCATCTCGAAGCGCACGAGTTCCTTCAGATGCGCGTCGGCATCGACCGCCGATGCGTTGGCTGCCGGCACCTCGACCGAGTAGTCGGCAGGTGCGAGGCCATAGCTTGCCGCTTCGCCAAGCACCCGCACCGCATCCTGGGCACGGGCATTCGGCTTGCCTTCGTTCACCCAGACGAAGTCCGGATTGGCCGAGTAATAGGCAATCAGTGCCTTGGCGATATCGGGCTCGGCATAGAGTTCATAGTCGCTGAGGCCTGCAACCGCTTCGCGGAAGGCGGTGCTTGTCGCCGACGGCACAAAGGCGGCGTCTTCGGCAGTTGCCACCTGAGGGGATGCTGCCACCAATGCCGTGAAATCGACTCGCACCAGCCGGTCGGCCTTGTAGGTGTAGTAGCTCGGGCTGCTGATTTTGGTGCCGCCGCCCGATACGGCGGGCTTCGGCTTGCGCTTCGGCGGTGGTGGGAACTCGCCCTGCTGATTGTGTCTGACGCCGCCGCCGAACAGCATGTCGAACAGCCCCTGCGCGCTGGCCTGCGGTACACCGAAGGCCAGCGTTGCCACAACCACAAGCGGCATCACAGTGGCTTTGTTTCCTAGGAATTTCATGGATTACCCGCTCCGGCTGCAAGCCGGCTCCCGTTCCGCGCCGCTAGACGATCGTGCCAACCGCATGGCGGATGTAAGGCGCTACTATACTGATTCATACCGATTTCGTTAAGCTTCCATAAATTTCGACGGGCCTGTTGCAGAACGGTTTCACAACACCGTGACACCAGGAGCGGCGTCGCCGCCGCCCCCAGATCATCAAAGCGGGCTGTTGCTTCAGGCGTTGGCGCCACCGTCGATTGTCAGCGCCGCACCGGTGACGAATCGCCCTTCCGGACCGGCCAGCCAGGCAACCATGCCGGCGATCTCGTCGGCCTTGCCGAAGCGAGGCGTCGCCATCTTCTGCCGCTGGTGTTCGGCGTGCGGGCCTTCGGCCGGGTTCATATCGGTGTCGGTCGAACCGGGGTGAACGACATTGGCGGTGATGCCGCGTGAACCGAGGTCGCGCGCCAGCGCCTTGGTCAGGCCGACCAGGGCAGCCTTGCTGGTCGAATAGGCGCTGAGGCTGGTGTCGGTGACGCGCTCCGCCAGATTGCTGCCGATCGAAATGATGCGGCCGCCCTCGCCCATGTGAGCGGCTGCCGCCTTCGAGGCGACGAATGGCGCCCTGATATTGACCTCCATGGTCTCATCGAAATCGGCCAGCGACAGGTCTTCGATGGGCGCGGCGCGCCAGATGCCGGCGCTGTTGACGAGGATGTCGAGCCGGCCGAAGGCGTTCACCGCCTCGGTGACCGAGCCTTCGATGGCGGCGGCGTCGCGATTGTCGGCCTGGATGGCGATGGCGCGGCCGCCCGCAGCAATGATCTCGGTAACGACCGCGCGCGCCGGCGCCTCGCTGTTGACATAGGTGATGGCGACATCGGCGCCATCGGCCGCAAGCCGCTTGGCAATCGCAGCACCTATGCCGCGGCTGCCGCCGGTGACGAGCGCTGCTTTGCCGTTCAATCCGTTCGATGACATGTCATTCTCCTTTTATGTAACGATCGATACATAAATATCTGGCAGCCTTGCCCGATAAGGTCAACTGAATTATGTATCGATCAACACAGAAAAAGAGCGCCATGCCGGAAAGAGGCCGTCCCCGCACCTTCGATCGAACCGCCGCCTTGCGGCAGGCGATGGAGCTGTTCTGGGCCAAAGGCTATGAGGGCACCTCGATCGCCGATCTAACCGCGGCGATGGCTATCAGCTCGCCCAGCCTCTATGCCGCCTTCGGGAGCAAGGAGGCGCTGTTCCTCGAGGCGACCGATTATTACACCCGCAACGAAGGCACCGAGATCTGGACCGCGCTGGACGAGGCGCCGACCGCATGCCAGGCGATCGAGAACTTCCTGCGCCAGACGGCAAAAGCCTATTCGCAGAGCGACCGCCCGCAGGGCTGTCTCATCGCGCTTGGCGCGTTGCACAAGGATTCAAGCAGCGGCGCGATCTGCGATGATTTGCGCCGCCGCCGCGCCGAAAACCACACAGCCTTGCTGAGACGGCTGGAACGCGGTGTGGCGGAAGGCGAATTACCGACTAGCTTCGACAGTGACGCGGCAGCGACCTTCTATGCGACGGTCCAGCACGGCATGTCGATCCAGGCCCGCGACGGCGCCTCGCGCGCAGCACTTCTGGCGACCGTCGCCGGGGCAATGGCGGCGTGGCAGGGGCTTTCCGGAACGGCGTGACAAAGTGCTGATGTTGTGCTGGAAATCGGGTCGGCGGCGAAACCGCGCGGCCGGGAGGGATTGTTCGTGAAAAAAGGGTATCGCGAGTTGCTCGACGAGGCCAATGCCGAGATCGAGGTGGTCTCGCCGGAGGAAGCGGCCGGGCTGCTCGACGACGAGGGTACAATCTTCGTCGATCTGCGCGACCCTCGCGAAGTGGAACGGGACGGCCAGATCCCCGGCGCCAAACATGTCACCCGCGGCATGCTGGAATTCTGGATCGATCCGGAAAGCCCCTACCACAAGCCGTTCTTCGCCTCGGGCAAGAGCTTTGTCTTCTTCTGCGCCGGCGGCTGGCGCTCGGCGCTGGCCACCAAGACAGCGCAGGATATGCGGCTGTCGCCGGTCAAGCACATACTCGGCGGCTACACCGCCTGGAAAGCGGCCGGATTGCCGGTCGAGCCGGGCGGCAGGAAGAAGGCCTAGCTCACTTCGCCAGTATCGCGATCAATGCAGGATCGGTTCGCGCTCACTTCCGACAAAAGTCACGGCTCGTTCGATGACGCCCTTGTCGGCGAGAATGCGGCGATGGCCGAGCCCATCGGCCCAGTGCAGCCGCACGTGGCTGCCTGCGCCGGCGTAGCGTGTGGCATGGTCGGCCGAGACTTCGCGGTCGTCGGACGCATGGATGACCAGCGTCGGCACCGACGCCTCGGCCAGCTGACGGTCGCCGGTGAATTCGTTGAGCGGCCGGCCCGACAGTCGCTTCACCTGATCAGCCATTGAGACCTGCGAACGCGGGCCGACATTGAGCATGCGACTGAAGTCGGCGAAGATTGCCGGCAAGGAGCTCGGCGCGGCGACCAGCACCAGCCGCTCGGCCGCCACCGGCTGGATACCCTTGATGGACCCGGCAATGGCGTTGGCGGCAACAGCGCCGCCGAAGGAATGGCCGACGATCGCCTTGAACGGCCCGAACCAGTCGCTGGCCACGCTGGCAGCCTCGACCGCATTGACCATGTTGAGATGACGGCCCAGCGACTGGCCGTGGCCCGGCAGGTCGAGCGAGGCGACCCTGTAGCCGGCATTGCGAAAGCCTTCGATCAGCGCGCGCATATATTCGGTGCGCGAGCGCCAGCCGTGGATGACCAGCACCGTGCCGGCGGATGCCCTGCCCGGCTCAGGCCGGAATTCGTGCACCATGACGCAGCCGGCCTTGGTCTTCAGCCGGTGGTGGCGCGCCTCGGCCATGAAGCCGGCGGCACGGTCGACCGCGCGCTTCTCGCCGTCGCTGAGCGCCTTGACGCTGGGGGTGCGGCAGAACAGTTCGAACGCGGCGCGACCGCTCAGGCGTGGCGCTACATGCTCGGCGGCGCCGAACACGCCCCGGATGACCTTCAGTCCAAATGATGCCATAGTGGCGATCCATCCATTCCGTTCAAGCATGAACATAATAGTTCAAACATGAACATTAAACAAGAGCTGCCCTGGGACAACCCACGCTTTCGCAACTGGGTCGCGGTGGCGCGCGCCTGCCATGTGCTGGAGCGCGCGCTGGCGGTGAAGCTGGCGCCGCTGGACCTCAAGCCGGCGCAGCTCGACGTGCTGATGAACCTCTATCGCCATCCCGGCATGTCGCAGCACGATCTCGCCCGCAAACTGCTGGTCGGCCGCTCCAACATCACCATGCTGTTGCCACAGCTCGAGAGCCGTGGCCTGCTCCGCCGCGAAGGCGACGAGAAGGACAAGCGCGTGCTGCGGCTGACGCTTACCGAGGCCGGCACGGACCTTTTGATGAAGGCGCTGAAGGTGCATATGGCGCTGATCGAAAAGGCGATGAGCCAGTCGACGCCGGAACAATGCGACATGATCGGCGATCAGATGCGCAAGATCTACGATGTACTGAAAGACACCTGAGCAGCCAGGGCATGATCCCTGGGAGATCATGCTCTTGCGTTTCGTCCGAGGGGCCGATCGATATGCGTTTCACTCTGCGCAGTTTTTCCATGCTTGCCGCTGGCATCGTTGCGGCCCTGTGCAGCCCTGCGGCCGCACAAGATTATGCTGGATATCGCGTCCTCGACACCAAGGTGATCGAGGATATGTGGACCAGTGCGGGCCAGAAGGCGGCGTTGCTGTCACCCGACGGCAGCCGGGTGCTGCATCTCAACGGCCGCGAGTTCTGCCTGCTGGCTCCGGCTCAGATCGGACCCTGGGCAAAGATCGCCTGCGCGCCATCCACGTCCGACAATCGCACGGGCGAAGCCGCCGATATGTTCTGGTCGCCATCGGGCAGCCAGTTGCTGATGCCGACGTATGCCGATGCATTGCAAGCTTTCCGCGACACCGACATCCGGCTTTTCGATCCGGTCACATTTAGCGTCAGGAACCTGACTGACGACGGATTCGACGACAGCCTTAGGGACGGCAAAGGGCCTGCGAACCTGGACCTTCTTGCTCATTGGATCGACAGCGACACGATCGTCTTCATCCGCTACGCAATCCCCAAAGGTGGCATCGAGCAAGGCGCTGCGACGAGCCTGATGACGATCAAAGCCGACGGTGGCGATCCTCACCTTGCGTTCGAAATTGCCGCCAAAGGCAATTTTCAGGTTTGGGCAATGACGGTTTCTGCGGATGGCAAGCAGGTCGCCTATAGCGTGGCGGACGACAAGGACGATGCCGGTAAAGCCGGCACCTATCTCTTGACCCTCGGTGAAGCGACGCCAAAGCGCATAGCGGCGATGAGTGACGTGGGCAACCCGGCTGGCCTGGCTTTTTCAGCCGACGGGAAATTCCTGCTGCTGCTCGGGCGAAGTGCCAGCGGCGTCGATGCAAAGACAATCGATCTTGCCAGTGGCGAGATCGTGCCGGTCGATCGTGTCCAGAACGTCGTCGGGGTGGCATGGTCGCCGAGCGGGTCGGCGCTGGCCTATATCACCTACGACAGAACCAACGCCGATATGCCCGGCGGCCTGTTTCTTGCCGAGGCGCCTGGCAAGCCGGCCCGGTTGCTTGTCGGCGGAGGATTTTTCCCGACGGTCTGTTGCGGCCAGCAGCCGTTCATCTGGGCTTCGAACGACACCATGGTCATCGCGCAATTGGGCGACAAACTGGGGACGGTGCTGTTCGTCAGATTGGGGCAATAGCGCCGCGGCAAAGCCTGGCGTCTGGCTCACCACATCGTCTTCTTCGCGCGCTCCGGCCATTCCTTGTCGTAGATTTCGGCGTCGATGTTCTTGCGGCTGGTGACTTCCAGGATCTTTCCCGGCGTCGGCAGCGATTTCGGGTCGACGTGTTTTGCCGGGTTCCACAGTTCCGAGCGGACGATGGCGCGGGCGCACTGGAAATAGACCGAATCGACATCGACCACGGTGACCGAGCGCGCCGGCTTGCCTTCGACGGTGAAGGAGGCGCAAAGTGCTGTATCGGTGGTGATGCGGGCGCAGCCGTTGACGCGCAGCGTCGTGCCCGAGCCCGGCACCAGGAACAGCAGCCCGACGCGCGGATCGCGGATGATGTTTTTGAGCGAATCGGCGCGGTTGTTGCCGCGCCTGTCCGGCATCATCAGCGTCTTCGGATCATGGATGCGCACAAAGCCGGCGAGATCGCCACGCGGCGAGCAGTCGAGCCCTTCCGGTCCGCTGGTTGCCAAAGCGACAAAGGGCGAGGCCTCGATGAAGGCGGCATATTCGGGGATGACATGGTCGAGTTCCTTGACCGTCGACGCCTCGCCCGGCAGGCCGTACAGCGCTTCCAACTGTTCAACCGATGTGATGTCAGACATTTTTCCCGTCTCCAAACCTTTGCCGGCGCTACTCCCAATCAATGACGTTTTGACGATATCGGCGAGCTAACGGTCGCGGCTCAGCCCCTTCTCCTGGAGTTCCGCGAGATAGGCATTCCACCGCTCGTCCTTTTCGTGGCCGAGCGTGTGCAGATAGTTCCAGGTGAAGATGCCGGTGTCGTGGAAATCGTCGAAGGTGATGCGCACGGCATAATTGCCGACCGGCTCGATCTTGAGGATGGCGACGTTGCGCTTGCCGGGCACCGTCACCCGCTGGTCCGGCGAATGGCCCTGCACTTCGGCCGAGGGCGACGCGACGCGCAGCAGTTCGGCCGGCAGTTCGAACGGGCTATGATCGGGAAAGGTAACGGACAGCAGTTTTCTGTCCTTCGAGACCCTGAGTTCCTTCGGCGCCGTCATTGTCATTGATCCTGCTTCAATCCGCCCTTCCCTACGCTGCTTCGCGCAGCCGGAAAAGGCCATTTGAACCCTGCCGACATCGGATGTCGGCCAGGGAATGTTACCAAAGATCAAGAGCGGCTATCTTGAATGGCGGGTTGGATCGTATCACATAGCTGTATATAACGGCGCCACTCGCAGCCATTGGAAACGCTTGACGCATGGACATGATCGATCCTTTCGGTCGCACGATCAGCTACTTGCGCGTGTCGGTCACCGACCGCTGCGATTTCCGCTGCACCTATTGCATGGCCGAGGACATGGCGTTCCTGCCCAAGAAGGACCTGCTGTCGCTCGAGGAACTCGACCGGCTCTGCACCGTCTTCATCGAAAAGGGCGTGCGCAAATTGCGCCTCACCGGCGGCGAGCCGCTGGTGCGCAAGAACATCATGCATCTGGTGCGCCAGCTGTCGCGGCATCTGAAAAGCGGCGCTCTGGAAGAGCTGACGCTCACCACCAACGGCTCGCAGCTGTCGCGCTTTGCCGCCGAGCTCGCCGATTGCGGTGTTGAGCGCATCAATGTTTCGCTGGATACGCTGGATGCCGACAAGTTCCACGCCATCACCCGCTGGGGTCATCTCGGCAAGGTCATGGCTGGCATCGACGCCGCTCAGGCGGCGGGGTTGAAGATCAAGCTCAACGCCGTTGCGTTGAAGGATTTCAACGACGCCGAACTGCCCGAAATGATGCGCTGGGCGCATGGCCGCGGCATGGACCTCACCGTCATCGAAACCATGCCGATGGGCGAGATCGACACCGACCGCACCGACCAGTATCTGCCGCTGTCCTTGCTGCGCGCCTCATTGGAGCGTCAGTTCACGCTGAGCGACATCCCCTACAAGACCGGCGGCCCGGCCCGCTATGTCCATGTCGCCGAGACCGGCGGCCGGCTCGGCTTCATAACGCCGATGACGCATAATTTCTGCGAAAGCTGCAACCGCGTGCGGCTGACCTGCACCGGTACGCTCTATATGTGCCTGGGCCAGGAAGATGCCGCCGACCTGCGCGCGCCGCTGCGTGCCTCCGAAGGCAACGAACTGGTCGCTGATGCCATCGACGAAGCGATCGGCCGCAAGCCGAAGGGGCATGATTTCATCATCGACCGCCGCACCAGCCGCCCCTCGGTGTCGAGACATATGAGCGTCACCGGCGGCTGATTTTTTCCGCGATTCGGTGCAAGGATGCCCCGGTTGGTTGGGTAGTGTCTCAGTTTGCGCGGAAGCCGGGCAAGTGTGGTTCTTACAAAAGCCAGTGGCAGAATGAACCAAGATAGGGTCGTAGCAGTCGGCACATGGTATTATGATGGCCTGATACCTCACCGTGTCGAAATCCACTCCTTCCCGGCTCGTTTTTCAGCTTCGCGCTTCGCCGAAGATGGCGAGAACACCGGCGAGTATGACGAGAGCCTGCCTGTTCCCGAGACTTTAGATGGCTACCTTTATGCCTGCAGCCCGTTCTTTTCCGGGGAGCATCTTTCAATAGAAGCCGTTAAGGCTTGGGTAGCAGCTCAGCCATGGGCTCCCGTCGCATGGGATGAGCCTGAAGCAATTTCAAACTGAGACACTACCCCCCGGTTGTTGGCTGGAGACATCGAATGAGGCGCCTTTTTCCTAGTTTGGCGGCCGTTGCGCTGATCGCGGCAGGCAGCGCTGTCGCCGCGCCTTTCACCTACACCAATGTGCGCTTCGGCACTGTCTGCACCTTTCCCGACGAGATATTCACCGACCGCCAGCCAGAGCCGGACAATGGCGATGGTCAGCAATGGCTCAGCGCCGACGGCGCCAGCCTGATCTGCTCCGGCATCCTCAATGTCAGCGACGACACCCCGAAGAGTTTTGTCGCCGAGGAGAAGGCCAGCAAGGAGGCGGGCTACGAGATCAGCTACGGCAAAATCGGCAAGAATTGGGCGGTGCTGTCGGGGTTGAAGGATGGCAAGATATTTTACGAGCGGCGCCTGTTCGGCAAGGACGGCGTCATCCGCACCGTCTGGATCGACTATCCGCCGGCCGTGAAAGCGAAATACGATCCGCTTGTCGGCGCCATTGCCGGCAGCCTCAAAGCACGTTGAGCATTTTCGGACACATCCCAGAAAAAGTCTTATGCGCAAACGGCTGGCGGATTTACCGCAAGCGCGTTCGGGCCTAGATTCCTAGACATAGCGGCTCGTCGCTCGATTTGGGGGAATACGACATGCGCACATTCTTACTTTCTCTTGCAATGCTTGGCCTTGCCGCCGCGCCGGCGGCCGCACAGTCAATCGGCGGTACCTATACCGTCGCCGGAACCAATTTCGACGGCTCGAAATATGGCGGCGAGGCCACCATCACGCTGACCAGCGAGACCACCTGCACCATCCACTGGGAGACGGGCGGGTCGTCTTCGGACGGCATCTGCATGCGCAACGACAATGCCTTCTCCGCCGGCTATGTCATGGGCAAGGAAATCGGCCTCGTCGTCTACAAGGTAGAGGACGACGGCTCGCTGCACGGCCTGTGGACGATCGCCGGCAAGAACGGCAGCGGCACCGAGGTGCTGACGCCGAAATGAGGCTGCCGATCATCTGACCGGCTCTCGGGGATTTGCGGGCCACGGGTGAAAATCCGTGGCCTATTTCTTTGACGTTGCTGTCTTGCCGCCGGCTGCTACAGGCTTGAGCGGTTCACCGTTTCACCGAAACGTCGAACCGCTCTATTCTTTGTTTTCACGCAATTCCGGACGGAAAACCGTTTCACACTTTTCCTGGAATTGCTCTTGCAAAACCGGTAACGCCCTTGCCTCTTTCCCCAAATCTTCGCGGTGCGCTGTTCATGATGGTGGCCATGATCGGCTTCACCCTCAACGACGCCATCACCAAGTTCTCGTCGGAATCGATGAACATGGCGCAGGTCATGCTGGTGCGCGGCGCCTTTGCGTCGGTGCTCGTCGGCCTGCTCGCCTGGCAACAAGGCGCGCTCGCGCGACCGGGCTCGATGCTGCAGCCGCTGGTGGCGTTGCGTGTGGTCGGCGAGGCCGGCGCCACCGTGGCGTTCCTCGTTGCGCTGGCGCATCTGCCGATCGCCAATGTGTCGGCGGTGCTGCAGGCGCTTCCGCTGGCGGTGACGATGGGGGCGGCACTTGTGTTTGGCGAAGGCGTCGGCTGGCGGCGCTGGCTGGCGATCGCCGTCGGTTTCGGCGGCGTGCTGATCATCGTACGGCCAGGCTTTGAAGGGTTCAGCGTCTATTCGCTATACGCACTTGTCAGCGTCGCCTGCTGTGCGGTGCGCGACCTCGCCACCAAGCGCATCCCGCAGGCTATCCCGACCTTGCTGGTGTCGACGGCGACCGCAATCGCCATGACCATTGTCGGCGCCGTGCTGCTGTCGCCTATGGGCGGCTGGACGCCGATGTCGGGCAAAGGCACGGCGCTGCTGGCCCTGGCAGCGGTGCTGGTGCTGATCGGCTATCAGTTCATCATCATGGCAATGCGGGCCGGTGACATCTCCTTCATCGCACCATTCCGATACACCGCCCTGTTTTGGTCGATGCTGCTTGGCCTCACCATCTTCGGCGATGTCCCGGACCTGCCGATGATCCTCGGCTCCGCCGTCATCATCGGTTCCGGTCTTTATACGCTCTATCGCGAGCGGGTCGTCGGCCGGCAGAAGCCCGCCGCTGAAAGCGCTGGACCCAACATGGCGCCGGACGGCATATAGGGCCATGAGCCGAGACATTGCAGGGATCATCCTGGCCGGCGGCCTGTCACGGCGCATGGGCGGCGGCGACAAGACCTTGCTCGCCCTTGGCGGGCGTCCGCTTCTCGACCATGTCGTTGCCCGCCTGGCGCCGCAGGTGGGATCGCTGGTGGTGAGCGCCAATGGTGACCCGGCGCGCTTCGCCGCGGTCCAACTTCCGGTTCTCGCCGATACGGTGGAAGGCCATGCCGGACCGCTGGCCGGGATCCTCACCGGCCTCGAATGGGCAGCGGCAAACACCGTCTGCGAGGCATTGGTGACGGCCGCCGGCGACACGCCGTTCCTGTCGGCCGATCTGGTCGCGAGGCTGGCCGCCGCCGCAGCCAGTCGGCCGGGCTCGATCGCGGTTGCCAGTTCCAGCGGCCGGCGGCATCCGACCTTCGCGCTATGGCCGCTCGGACTGCGCCAGGCCTTGCGCCATTTCCTGGTCGACGAGGACAACAGGCGGGTCTCCGCCTTCATCGAACGCCATGACTTTGTCGAGGTGGAGTTTCCCTTGTCCGCTCTTGGCGGCGGTGAGATCGACCCGTTCTTCAACATCAATGTTGCTGACGATCTTGCGGTGGCCGAACGTCTGTTGCAGAGCATCGGGCCATGAACATCTTCGGCATCACCGGCTGGAAGAATTCCGGCAAGACCACACTGACCGAGAAACTGGTCACCGAACTCGTCCGGCGCGGCTGGACGGTGTCGACGGTCAAACACGCCCACCATGAGTTCGACATCGACAAGCCGGGCGCCGACTCCTTTCGCCACCGCCAGGCGGGCGCCACCGAGGTCGCTGTGGTGTCGGGCACACGCTGGGCGCTGATGCACGAATTGCGCGGCGAGGACGAGCCAATGCTGGAGACGATCCTGTCGCGGTTGGCACCGTGCGACATCGTGCTGGTCGAAGGTTACAAGCGCGAGGCGCACAAAAAGATCGAAACAAGGCGGCTGGAGGCGAAGGACCGGTCGCCGCTGTCGGCAAATGACGGGCATATCGTGGCGATTGCCGCCGACTTCGCGGTCAGCGGCGAAAGCCTGCCCGTGTTCGATCTCAACGATGCCGGAGGGATAGCTGACTTCATCGAGCGCGCCACCAGCCTCAAACCTTGAGGCCCCTGCCTGAGCCCGGTTCAGCCGCTCTCTTCAGCGGTTGCATTGTCTAACCCGGCGTCAGCATCGGCTGGACCCGCAAATCCCGCAAGCAACGGTTTTACAGTTGCTTTTCTCCCGAAAACAGTGGGAGTATCGCGCCAGCGGGCGGTCAAAAGCACCGCCCCACAGAGCCGTTTCGGAACGACGGCCGGGAGCCATAAAGAGAGGACTATCATGCGTATTGCACTGCGTATCGCGCTCGCCGCATCGGCTGCGCTGCTGACGCTCGGCGTCGCCCAAGCTCAGGAAACGACCCTGAGAATCGGCACTGAAGGCGCCTACCCCCCATTCAACAATTTGACCTCCGACGGCCAGCTCGTCGGCTTCGACATCGACATCGCCAAGGCGCTCTGCGACGAGATGAAGGTCAAATGCACCTTCGTTGCCCAGGATTGGGACGGCATCATCCCGGCGCTGCAGGCCGGCAAGTTCGACGCCATCGTCGCCTCGATGTCGATCACGCCGGAGCGTCAGGAAAAGGTCGACTTCTCGCATAAATACTACAACACCCCCTCGGCGCTGGCGGTGCCAAAAGATTCAACCCTCAAGGGCGTGACCAAGGAAGACCTCGCCGGCAAGACCATCGGCGTCGCAACCACGACGACGCATTTCAATTATGCCTCGAAGACCTATACGGACAGCACGGTCAAGGGCTATCCGAGCAGCCCAGAAGAGCAGGCCGATCTCGCCAATGGCCGTCTCGACGCGATCGAGGACGATATCGTCGTGTTGCAGCAGTTCCTGGATTCGCCTGATGGCGCCTGCTGCAAGATTCTCGGCCAGCCCTCGCCGCAGCCAGTCGAAATCTTTGGACCGGGCGCCGGCATCGCCGTGCGCAAGGGCGAGACGGATCTGGTCAACAAGCTCAACAGCGCCATCGACGCCATCCGCGCCAACGGAAAGTACAAGGAAATCAACGACAAATACTTCAAGTTCGACGTCTTCGGCGCTGAGTCCTGATCGTCTGAAACAAGGCGGCAGCAGGGGAAATTCCTCCTGCCGCCTTGGTCCATCGCTGACAGAAGTGGAGACAAGACCCGTCAATGCCAAGCCAGAACATATGGATACTTCTGAGTTGGGGACCCGATGGCTGGATTGACGATATTGCCTATGGCGCACTGGTCACCATCGCGCTTGCGCTGGCGACCCTGCCCATCGGCCTGACGATCGGCTTTTTCGTCGCCTGGGCCAAACAATCCGAAGAACCGTCGCTGCGGCTGGCCGCCAATATCTACACCACGGTTTTCCGCGGCTTGCCGGAACTGGTGACGCTGTTCCTGTTTTTCTTCGGCGTACCAATTCTGCTGCAGCATCTCGTGCGATATTTCCGGCCCGACGCGACTATCGACGTCAACAGCTTCGTCGCCGGCATGATCGTGCTGTCTCTGATCTTTTCATCCTATGCCAGCGAGGTGTTTCTTTCAGCCTTTCGCGCCATTCCGAAAGGTCAGTATGAGGGCGGCTATGCCATCGGCCTGTCGAACTGGCTGACCATGCGCAAGGTGATCTTGCCGCAACTCCTTCGCATTGCGTTTCCCGGACTTGAGAACTGCTGGCTTAGCCTGCTCAAGGATACATCGCTCGTGTCGGTCGTCGGCCTCGCCGAGACGCTGCGCAATGCCTACACTGCTGCCCGCGTCACCAAGCACGCTTTCCTGTTCTATGGCGTTGCGGCCCTGGTCTTCCTTGGTCTGGCTGTCGTTTCATCCTTTGCCACCAGCGCGATCCTGCGCTCGCTCGGCAAGCGAGAGGCACAACGATGAGCGTCACCGCCGCCTTGGCCGAACGGCCGCCGCCACGGGCGCGCGGCTGGCCGCGCAGCCGCGTCATCGGCTATGCGATGGTCGGTTTCTGGATCCTGTTCGGCCTCGGCATCGTCGCTTATCTGATCTTTGCCTGGAACGCCGACTTCTTCGCCAAATATGCCCCGGCCTATCTGAAAGGCCTTCAAACCACGCTGTTGCTGGTCTGCATATCGATGGTGCTCGGAGCGATCCTGTCCGTGCCGGTCGCTTATGGGCGCATGTCCAGCAACCGGATCCTGTCCGGCCTCGCCTATTGCTATGTCTACTTCTTCCGCGGCACGCCGCTGCTGGTCCAGACCTATCTGGTCTACTACGGACTGGGATCGTTCAGGGCTGAGCTTCAAACGGTTGGCCTCTGGGATTTTTTCAAAGACGCTTTCAATTGCGGTGTGTTTGCCTTCGCACTCAACACCGCCGCCTATCAGGCCGAAATCCTGCGCGGCGCCATCGAAAGCGTGCCAAGAGGCCAGTGGGAAGGTGCCGCCTCGCTTGGCCTGCACAAGTTGCAGACGCTGCGAAAGATCATCCTCCCGCAGGCGTTGATCGTCGCCTTGCGTCCCTACGGCAACGAGTTGATCCTGATGGTCAAGGCCTCGGCAATCGTCGCCATCATCACCGTCTACGATTTGATGGGCCAGGCCAAGCTTGCCTTTGCCAACTCGTTCGACATCCAGGCCTATATCTGGGTCGCCCTTGTCTATCTGGTGATGGTCGAGATCTTGCGCCATGGCGTCGAATGGATCGAGCGGCGGATCACCATCCATCTGAAGCGCTGACTGGCGTCGACCAGGCTGTACCAGTCGATCGGCTCATGCGCGTCTTGACGAATTGCGCGCAGAGCCTAGAGCTTGCGCGGACAACTTCCGCTTCCATCTGAAGGGCAAACCTATGGCATCTGTGGCATTTCTCGGTCTTGGCGTGATGGGCTATCCCATGGCCGGGCACCTCAGGAACAAAGGCGGCCACAGCGTCACCGTCTACAACCGCACCGCTGCCAAAGCCGAGCAATGGGTGGCCCAGCATGGCGGCAAACTCGCCGTGACACCGGCCGAGGCGGCCGAGGGCAAGGATTTCGTCTTCTCCTGCGTCGGCAATGATGACGATCTGCGCTCGGTGACAATCGGGGCCAAGGGCGCCTTCGCCGCGATGAAGAATGGCTCGGTCTTTATCGACAACACCACCGCCTCGGCCGAGGTCGCGCGCGAATTGGCCGACGCCGCGCAAAAGGCTGGCTTCTCCTTCCTCGACGCGCCGGTCTCCGGCGGCCAGGCGGGGGCTGAAAACGGCGTGCTGACGGTGATGGTCGGCGGCGATCAGGCTGCCTTCGACAAGGCCAAGCCGGTCATCGACGCCTTTGCCCGCATGGTCGGGCTGATGGGGCCGTCGGGCGCAGGCCAGCTCACCAAGATGATCAACCAGATCACCATCGCCGGGCTGGTGCAGGGCCTGGCCGAGGGCATCCACTTCGGCAAGAAGGCCGGGCTCGACATCGAAAAGGTCATCGAGGTGATCTCCAAGGGGGCGGCCGGTTCCTGGCAGATGGAGAACCGTCACAAGACGATGAATGCCGGGAAATATGATTTCGGCTTCGCCGTCGACTGGATGCGCAAGGATCTCGGCATCTGCCTCGATGAAGCCGACCGCAATGGCGCCAGACTGCCGGTGACCGCACTCGTCGACCAGTTCTACAAGGATGTACAGGCGATGGGCGGCAAGCGCTGGGATACGTCTTCCTTGCTGGCGCGCCTGGAGAAATAGGCTGGGGATGGCCGAGCTTTTGCCCCAGTCGAGCGCCGACGACATCGTCGCCCATTTGCGGTCGATCGGTTCGGAGGACAATCGCCGCGGCATGCTGCGCTATGGCATCAAGATCGAGCGGGCGCTTGGCATTTCGCATGGCATGCAGCGGCAGATCGCCAAAAAGATCAAGCGCAACCACGAACGCGCGTTCGAGCTCTGGCAGAGCGGCATCATGGAGGCGCAGTTCATCGCCTCCGTCACGGCCGACCCGAAGCGCTTTTCCGCAGCGAATGCAAGGCAATGGGCGGCATCCTTCGATTCCTGGGATATCGTTGACGGCGTCTCCGATCTCTTCGTCGACACCGATGCCTGGAAGGAACTGATCGAGGAGTTCGCAGCGGACGAGCGGGAGTTCGTTCGACGCACGGCCTTTGCCATGATTGCCTGGTCCGTCGTTCATCGGAAGCAGGAGCCGGTTGCGACCTTCCTCGGCTTCCTGCCGATCATTGAAGCGCATGCCACCGACAGCCGCAATTTCGTGAAGAAGGCCGTAAACTGGGCGCTTCGTTCGATCGGCAAGCGCTCGATGCAGATGCACGGCGCTGCCCTTGCCATGGCGCAAAAGCTCGCTACGTCCCCGGACAAGACGGCGCGCTGGATCGGCAAGGACGCCGTACGGGAACTGACCAATGACAAGATCATCGAGCGGATCGCCGCCAGAAAAGCCTGACCTGGGCAAACTCCGGTTCACCGCGGTGACGCGAAAGACGCGCGCCGATTTCGAGGGCCTCTTCGAAGCGCCGGGCGGTCCGAAATATTGCTGGTGCATGGCCTGGCGGCCCCTGCCCGGCCGCCGCGAACAGGTTCAGCACGCTGAGTTGAAACGGGCCATGATGGCGCTCGTCGAGGCTGGCACGCCGGTCGGCATTCTTGCCGAGCTCGATGGCAAGACCGTCGGCTGGTGCTCGGTCGCGCCGCGCCAGACCTACCGCAAGCTGTCGCCGCAACAGGATGATGGCGAGACCGGCATCTGGTCGATCGTCTGCTTCTATGTGCCGAGGGCGCTGCGCGGCAGCGGGCTGGCGGTCGCCCTGCTCGACGCTGCCATCGATCACGCCTTTGCCAAGGGCGCCAGGACGATCGAGGCCTACCCGGTCGACGAGGCATCGCCAAGCTATCGTTTCATGGGGTTTCGCGACATGTTCGACGCCCGCGGGTTCCATGAGATCGGCATGGCCGGCTCTCGCAGACATGTGATGCGGCTCGAGCGTTGACGCCGTTGTCCACGGCGTCTTTACTCCTTCACGAAGGAAGCGGCCAATGAGCAAATATCTCCGATCGAGCTTGGCGCTTGCGGCCGCGTTGTTGGTGTCCGCCACTACCAATGCTTCGGGCCAAACCGCGCACATCTTCTGGAAGGATCTGCGGCCGGCGACGCAGGCGGTTGCCGAAGATGCCGGCCTGCCGATGATCGCGGCAAAACTGCCCGATCATGGCGAGACGCTGTCGCTCAACCTGCAGGACAAGACCGTACAATTAGCCGGCTATGCATTTCCGGTCGACCGCGACGGCGACCTCGTCTACCAGTTCCTGCTGGTGCCATGGACAGGCGCCTGCAGCCACATGCCGACGCCGCCGCCGAACCAGATCGTGCTGGTCACGCCGGCCCATCCCTACAAGATGTCGCAGGCCTATGAGGCGGTTGCCGTGACCGGCGCCTTGCAGCCCGGCATGGAGAAGAGCCAGCTGTTCATTCTCGACGGCGTAAGCGTCATTCAGTCCGGCTATACCGTGCGCAAGGCGGAGGTCGTGGCCGTCGACAACGTGCCGGACACGATCACTCTGCCGGTCAACTCGCCCTGGACTTTCCTAAACAAAAAGAAGAACTAACGGGTTTAGCCTCAAGCCGCGTTGGCGCCTGATTCCTTGTCCAGCACCATGTAGTCGAGCGGCATTTCGGTCGTGTACTTGATCTGCTCCATGGCGAAGGACGACGACACGTCGCGGATTTCTATCTTGGCGATCAGCCGCTTGTAGAAGGCGTCATAGGCAGCGATGTCGGGCACCACCACGCGCAGGAGATAGTCGACGTCGCCGCTCATGCGGTAGAATTCGACCACTTCGGGAAATTCCTGGATCACCTCGGAGAAGCGGCGCAGCCATTCATGGCTGTGCGAATTGGTGCGGATCGACACGAAGACGGTGACGCGCACATTGACCTTCTCGTGGTCAAGGATGGCAACGCGCCGCTTGATGACGCCCTCTTCCTCGAGCTTCTGGATCCGGCGCCAGCAGGGCGTGGTCGACAGGCCGACTTTCTTGGCGACATCGGCAACCGCGAGCGTGGCGTCCTCCTGCAGGAGGCGGAGAATTTTTCTGTCGAGGCGATCCATTGAGGTGCTCCCTGGTGCAGGCCGCGTTCCCTCGGGCGCGGCGCGCTTTGGGAATAGATTGGCTATACTCCCTCTTATTTCGGCCTTTCACAAGAAAGAAATTCTGCAGAATGGCACAAAAGCGAGTGATATCTTGCTTAAAGCTTAAGCAATGCGATAGCGGATTTCCGATCTCAGGAACGGCAGCAAATCCATTTCAAACCATGGATTCTGCTTCAACCATCCTGAGTTGCGCCATGACGGATGCGGCAGTGGCAGCACTTTCAGGCTGGCCGGCGTATCCCAGATGGCGCGCCAGTCCCTCACTGTTTCGGTCAGCGAGGCGCGCTGCGCCGCGACCATGTGCCAGGACTGCGCGTAGGAGCCGATGGTCAGAACGAGATCGATCTGCGGCATCAGCGCCATCAGCGGGGCGCGCCAGGCCGGCGCGCATTCGCGGCGCGGCTGCAGGTCGCCGCCCTTGGCGTCCTGGCCGGGAAAGCAGAACCCCATCGGCACGATGGCGAATTTCTCCGTATCGTAGAATTCGTCCGTGCTGACGCCCAGCCAGCTTCGAAGCCGGTCGCCGGACGCGTCTGTGAACGGCATGCCGGACAAATGAACCTTGGTGCCCGGCGCCTGGCCGGCGAGCAGGATACGGGCGCTGGATGACGGCAGCAGCACCGGGCGCGGCTCATGCGGCAGCGGCCGGCCGACCGGATTGTCGACGCAGATGCGGCAGGCGCGGATCTTTGCCGTCAGGCGTTCAAGCTCCGCCTCCATCTCAGGCGGAAGCGCTCGGCCGGCTCGAGACGGCGCTGTACCAGCGCAGCACGTTGGCGCACTCGTCCGGTACCTTGATGCGCGCCGGTTTCATGAAGTCGATGGCGATCATCCCGGTGATATCGGCGATCGAATAGGCCTCGCCGGCGGCGAATTCCCGGTTTGCCAGTTCGGTGTCGAGCAAGCTCAGGAATTCGACCGCTTTCACCTTGTTGGCTTCGCCCCATTCGGGGACTTGCGGAATTTCCCACTCTTTCATCGCCGGATGGATATGGCGAAAGGCCTGAGCGACGCAGCTGAGCAGATTGAACTCCATGCGCCTTTGCCACATCTCGACCTTGGCCTTGCCGAGCGCGCCTTGCCCGAACAGCTGCGGTTCGGGATGCAATTCCTCGAAATAGCGGCAGATGGCGACGGATTCGGTGATGATTGTGCCGTCGTCGAGCTCTAGCACCGGCAGCCGCCGCAGCGGGTTGCGTGAACTGACCGGCTCCTGCCTGTGACCCATTGCGCCCATGTCGACCGGCACAAGCGGCACCTCGATGCCCTTCTCGGCGAGGAAGACCCGGACACGCCGCGGATTGGGGGCGCGGCCACCGTCGAACAGTTTCATCTCAATCCTCCCGATCTTGCCGACAGACTATAGGACACGGCGCGCTCCTTACCGGAACCGAAAAAATTCACACAAGGCGTCACCGAGCGAAGCTAGCGTGCCGTGCCGTCTTTCGGCCGGTCCCTCATGGTGGCTTTCGCGCCAGTCCTGCGGCTCGTCGAACGTGCCGGCCCAGATACCGGCCTTGCCGGCGCGGGCAACGGCCTGCTCGGTTTCATAGTCGCCATAGGCAATGGCCCAGCCGGCCTCGACCTGGGCCCGGTTCAAATCCTTGCCGCCGGCCTTGCAGTCGCCAAGCAGGCGGCCATAGCGGTCGCGCTGCCAGCCGCTGCAGGTCACCGGATTGCCTGATATCAGCCGCACCAGCGCCTGGCGCGCCAGCCTGCCGCAGGCATAGTCAGCGCCGTCCTTGCGGCAGATCTGCTGGTATTCCGGAGCATCGATGCCGCGCATGCGGATGCGTTCAGTGCCAAGCGTGAGTGAATCGCCATCGTTGACGATCGCAGCCCCCTCCGCCTTGCGCGTCTCGAAGCGGTCGAGCCGCGCGGCGAGCAGGATCAGCAGGCCGAGCACGATGATCGTCAGCGCATAATCCAGCAATCTGCGCCACAGGCTTCGCGGCGGTGGCGGATAGTATCGCCGGCGCGGCCTTGGCGACCACGAACGGCTCATATGGCAAACAGTCTCTTAATCATTCGAACGTAGCTTAACGATTTGAGATCGCTGCGCGCATAAATTGAAGTTTCCATGCCTCTGCTACGCTCGAACACAGCGGATAAATTCATTGTGGACCGCAGGAAACCGCACCGCAACAGCGATGTGGCGCGCGCGGTGCGCAGAACGCGCGACCGTCTTTCGCAACAGGTCGGCAATCTCGACTTCGACCGCGAGCTGCTGAAGCTGCATGCGCGCGCCATGGTCGGGGGTGCGACCGTCATTCCGCTTTTGGTGCTGGCGATCGCGGCGACCGGGCTTCTGGCGGGGATGGACAAGCAGATCAGCATCTGGGCGCTGTTCACGCTGATCTGCTATTCGATCGTTGCCTTCATGGCGCGGCGCGTCGAACGCACCGAAGCGGCCGAACTCGACCCTATTTTGACACGCCGGGATTTTCTGATCGGCCATTCGCTGTGCGGCCTCGGCTGGGCGTGGTTCGCCTGGATCGGCTGCACCGCCTGCCAGATCGACCATTTCCAGGTGGTCAAGGCGATCGTGCTGCTGCTGGCGATGGCGGCGACCGCCATTACGGCGTCGTCGTTGCGCGGCTCGCTGCTCGCCACCTTCGTCATTCCGGTGGCGGTCTATGCCTATGCCGAAACGAAGCTGTGGATGCCGGTCGAGACGATGATGGTCGGGCTGCTGGTCGCCGCATTGCCGTTCTTCGTCTATATCGCGCGCCATCTCAACCGCTCGTCGCTGATGCTTCTGTCGTTCCGCTCCGAAAAGGATGCGTTGCTCGCCGAGGTGGAGACGGCAAAGTCGATGTCGGACGAAGCTCGTCGGCGGGCCGAAGACGCCAATCTGGCGAAGTCGCGCTTCCTCGCCTCGATGAGCCATGAGCTGAGAACGCCGCTCAATGCCATTCTCGGTTTTTCCGAGGTGATGGCCAACGAGGTGCTGGGACCGATGAGCAACCCCACCTATCGCGACTACGCCAGCGACGTGCACGATTCCGGCCAGCATCTGCTCGACCTGATCAACGAGATCCTCGACCTGTCGCGCATCGAGGCCGGCCGCTACCAGCTCAACGAGGAGCCGGTGATGCTGCTCAACATCGCTGAAGATTGCTGCCACATGATGGAGTTGAAGGCGCGCAACAAGGACATCCGCATCGTCCAGGACTTCGAAATCACCTTGCAGCGCCTGTTCGCCGACGAGCGCGCGGTGCGGCAGATCATCCTCAACCTTCTGTCCAATGCCATCAAGTTCACCGCCACTGGCGGCGAAGTTCGTGTGCGCGTCGGCTGGACGGCGGGCGGCGGCCAATACATTTCGGTCAAGGACAACGGGCCGGGCATACCGGACGACGAAATCCCGATCGTGCTGTCCGCCTTCGGCCAGGGCTCGATCGCCATCAAGAGCGCCGAACAGGGCACCGGACTCGGGCTGCCGATCGTGCAGGGCCTGCTCGCCATGCATGGCGGCGAATTCGAACTTCTTTCCAAGTTGCGCGAAGGCACCGAGGCGATCGCCATCTTCCCGCTGAGCCGGGTGATGGAGGAATTGCCGGCGCTGCCGACCAAGGCGGTAGCGGCTCGTCGGCGCTAGCGGCCTGTTCTATGCTCTGACCGCTGCCGCCATGCCTGAACTGGTAAGCGCTGCGGCCTTGACCAGGCCGGCGGCAAGGGCTGCCCCTACCCCCTCGCCGTGGCTGACGCCGAGATCGAGCAGCGGCTTGAGGCCGAGCCGCTCGGCGGCCAGCCTTTGGCCGGGCTCCGGCGACAGGCTGGCTAGCAAACAATGGTCGAGTGCAGCCGGATTGGCCGCGTGCAGCACGGCCGCGGCGGCGGTCGCGGCAAAGCCGTCGAGCAGCACCGGGATCTTCTGCATCCGGGCCGCGATGATGGCGCCGGCGATGGCAGCGAACTCGCGGCCACCGACCCGACGCAACGCTTCGAGCGGGTCTTTCACAGCAGCGCCGTGGAAGGCAATCGCAGCGTCGACCACATCAGCCTTGCGTGCCTGCATCGGCGTGTCGGCGCCCGAGCCGGGGCCAACCCAGTCGCGGCCGCGGCCGCCGAACAGGGCCGAGCACAAGGCCGCTGCAACGGTGGAGTTGCCGACGCCGAGATCGCCGAGGCAAATCAGATCGGCGCCGCCGGCAATCGCTTCCATGCCGAAGGCCATGGTGGCGGCGCAGCCGCGTTCGTCGAGCGCGGCGTCCTCAGTGATATCGGCGGTCGCAATGTGCAGCGCCAGGTCGAACACTTTCAGGCCAAGATCGTTGGCGATGCAGACCTGGTTGATCGCGGCGCCACCGGCAGCACAAAGCTCGACGGCGTTGGCGGTCGCCGCGACAGTGCGCGGCGAAATGCCGTGACGGGTGACGCCATGATTGCCGGCGAAAATCGCCACCAGTGGCCGGTTCACCGCCGGCGGCGCGCGCCCATTCCAGGCGGCAAGCCACGCCGCGATGTCCTCGATGCGGCCAAGCGAAGCGATCGGCTTGTCGGCATTGGCAAACAGCGTGCGCACGCGCGCTTCGGCCGCCTCGTCAGCCGGCGGCAGGTTTGCCAGCAGATCGCGGAAATCGTCGAAAGGCAGTGCGCTGGTCATGGCGTCGGTGCTCGTCTGATGAATTTCCAAGCGGCATAGCCGCCTTGCCCGGCCGGCACAACCATCAAGCCGCAACACCAGGCCGTGCCGCAAAAGCGGCTGCGGGCGGCGAAATCCGGAGGGCTTGCATTGGCTTTGCCGTTGCACCATGTGGAAGCGAG
The DNA here is from genome assembly GCF_013520985.1 of Mesorhizobium neociceri. Classification (GTDB taxonomy): domain Bacteria; phylum Pseudomonadota; class Alphaproteobacteria; order Rhizobiales; family Rhizobiaceae; genus Mesorhizobium; species Mesorhizobium neociceri. The sequence goes on from NZ_JACDTY010000003.1 coordinate 135,683, forward strand.
ACAAGGGATTCTTCAACGGAATCCCCAAGAGAACATCATGACGGCCATCGAATCCCCCTGCATCCTGGTCTGTTCGATCGACATGAAAACCGGCTTTTGCTTCGGTTGCGGCCGCACGCGCGATGAAATCGGCGCCTGGATGGGCATGACGCCGGAGGTGCGCAGCAGCGTCATGGCCGAATTGCCGGCCCGGCTGGAAACGGTCGAGCGCCGGCCGCGCCGGGAAACCCGCCGCAGCCGTATGGCGCGCGAGCGCGACGTCCTCTCGTGAAACGGCAGACCCAATGAATCGACTGTTCTGGATCGTGATGGCGGCAATCGGCGTCGGCCTGGTGTTGCTGATGATCAACAACGACGCCGGCAGCACGTTCGGCGTCGAGAACTCCGATTTCAGCCGGCTGGTCTGGCTGGGTGCGATCGGCGTGCTGGTCGGCGCCGGGCTTGTCCGATCCGGCCGGCCGCTCGGCGCCATGGCCCGCAATCTCGGCACCTGGGCCGTGATCGTGCTGGCCCTCATCGCCGGCTACCAGTACCGCTACGAGTTGCAGGATTTCGCCAGCCGGGTGACGGCCGGCCTCGTTCCCGGCAGCCCGCTGGCGCTGGGCGTCGAGGACGGCCATGCTACCGTGACCCTGGACAAGGCCGACAGCGGCCATTTCGAAGCTCGCATCACCATCAACGGCGCGCCGATCCGCACCGTGGTCGACACCGGCGCGACCAGCACGGTGCTGACGGCCGAAGATGCGCAAGCGGCCGGCTTCAATCCGGCTGCGTTGAGCTTCACCATCCCCGTCTCGACCGCCAACGGCATGGCGCGCGCGGCGTCGGTGCGCACTGACGAACTGGCGATCGGCGGCATCGTGCGCAAGAACATGCAGGTCATGGTTGCCGCGCCGGGCGCGCTCAGCCAGAGCCTGCTCGGCATGAATTTCATCGGTTCGCTGTCGGGTTTCGACGTGCGCGGCGACCGGATGATTTTGCGCGACTGAATCGCCTAGGCGGCTTTTTCACCACGGTCGAAATCGACGGCGGCAAATGCTACTTTCAGCACATCCGGCCCCGCGCCGGGCTTTGTCGCATCGGTCGACAGAATCTGCCGGAAGCGTCGCGCGCCAGGCAGACCATGGAACAGCCCGACCATGTGGCGGGTGACGTGGCCGAGCCGTCCGCCCTGCTCGATATGCAGCGCGGCATAGTCGGCCATCGTGTCGATAAGCGCGGCAAAATCGAACGCTTCGGCTTTGTCGCCGTAGAACGCTGCGTCGACGCCGGCGAGAATGCCCGGCGTGTGGTAGGCGGCGCGACCCAGCATGGCGCCATCGACATGATCGAGGTGCCGAATAGCCTCCTCAAGCGATTGAATGCCGCCATTGATGCCGATGAATTTGTTCGGTTTTCCGGCCTTGAGGCGATAGACCCTGTCATAGTCGAGCGGCGGGATATCGCGATTTTCCTTCGGGCTCAGCCCCTCCAGCCAGGCCTTGCGCGCATGCACCCAGAGCGCGTCGGCGCCGGCCGCGAACACACCGTCAGCCAGCGCATCGAGCGCGGGCTCGGGATCTTGCTCGTCGACGCCGATACGGCATTTGACCGTCACCGGAATTTTCACCGCAGCCTTCATCGCCGCCACGCAATCGGCGACAAGGTCAGGCACTTTCATCAGGCAAGCGCCGAACGTGCCCGACTGGACGCGGTCCGACGGGCAGCCGACATTGAGATTGATCTCGTCATAGCCGAAAGCCTCGCCGATGCGCGCCGCCTCGGCAAGCTTTTGCGGATCGGAGCCACCGAGCTGGAGGGCTACCGGATGTTCGGTCTCGTCAAAGCCAAGCAGCCGTTCGCGTGCGCCATGGATGACGGCGTCCGCCACCACCATCTCGGTATAGAGCAGCGCACGACGCGTCAGCTGGCGATGGAAGAACCGGCAATGCCGGTCCGTCCAGTCCATCATAGGGGCGACCGAAAGCCGGACGCTTTTGTAATCGTTTTCTTGCATTCTAGGTGGCTCTGCCGCTGCAAACGGTTCGAATTGCCGCTCACATAAGCGATTTCGCGGCATTTTCCTACCCGCAACGCCACGGTGTTCAAACCACTCTATTTGCGCCTCATCAGCGTGACCGGTTTGCCCTTGGTCGCTACGAGCGCATGCAGAGCGCGCGGATCGGGCTTCGGCGGCAATGTCTGCAGTGCCGCGCGCGCCGCTGCCGGGTTGCCGAGCGCGATCACCGCGCAGCTCAAGACGCTGAGGCCTGCCCGAATTTTCACCGTCAACTGCGGGACGCAGGTTTTGGGCGCAACGAGGTTGGTGTTGGGCTGGGCCAGAAGCACCTTTCCGGTACGCCGGAACGATGGTGAAAGGTCGATCAGGGCAGAGAGATCAGAAGGCGTCTCAAGGATTGCCGAACCCTCCAACGCTTCAAATGCATTGGCCGATCCGTCTATGCGCGGAATGGCGAAGCCGCCTTCGGTCGTACGCAGGTCACGCGGCGTGTCGATCCGATGAACACGCACGTGGAAATCGCCATGCCAATACAGCCAGGTCTCGACCTTGACGTCCCGATAGGGCCGCCAGCGCGAGAACAGCACACGGTCGGCAACCATTGCCTCCTCATTGTCCTCGCGGATGCGGAAATGGAGGCCGTCGTCGCTGAAGCCGATCATGTTGTCGAGAACGGCATCGGCAAAACGGGTCTGATCGCTTTCGATGCTGAACCCGTAGCGCGCCGAATAGGCGAACTTGGAGTATTTTTGCGAACCGAAACGGGCCCATGTATCGCGTGGCCCCACTTGCTGGCCACTTGATAGCGCGATCGCATCGCCGGGCGGATTGGCGATGATCATCCCGGCGTGGATCTGGACGGAGACACCTTGCCGTTCGGGGCAGTTCCGTTCCCTCGCCGCCCAGAATGGATGCTCGGCAGGCAAGGCCAACGGCAGGAACGCCTTCAACGCCCAGTAGGGTGATTGCGGCGAATTGTATGGCTCGCACATCAGCAGGTTCGGATAGCCGTATCCGACGGGGAGGATGCCATCCCGCGCGGCCATCGGCTGTTTCGCCCACCAACGCAGATTGCGCAGATAGAAGCCCTTGAGGTCGCCCCACGGCAGCGCCTCATCGTCGGCGAAGGCGAGCGCGCCAAAGAAGCCGGCAATCGCAAAACGATACGTCATGGAACGGCCGAAGACGAGGGCCGGGCCGTCGTCGGCAAACCAGCGGGACATGTCGTCGGCGATCAACCTGGCGCGCTGTCGGTAGGCCTGTGTGTGGCCGCTGCCGTCAAGCACGGCGAGGATGAGGCCGTAGAAGTGGAACGCAAACGGAATGTAATGATCGGCGCGGCGCGTGTCGCCGTCGCTGTACCAGCCGTCGCCGAGGTACAAGGCTTCGATCTCGGCGACATATTCCTCGTCCAGGCTGCGATCGTGGTCAGCGCCGACCGCATTAAGCCCCATGCCGATCAGCAGGCGGAAGAACTTCCAGTTGTTGCCACCAAACACGCATTCGTGGCCACGGCGCAGGTAGACCGCCACATTGGCGCGGGCATTCGCGTCGAGCGGCTCCCAGATCTTGTCGGCAACGAGCCGCAGGGCAAAACCGATCGCCGCAAGTTCAACTAGCCGCTGGTCGCGGTCGCCGGGCGTGCCCCAGTATTCGGGATGGCCGGGGTCGGTCCCCGCCGCGAGGCCGCGTGCGATCGGCGCCCAATCGATCCAGTCGGCGCCTCCGACCTGCGCCGGAACGAGGCCCCAGAGCAGGCGAGAATAGCCTTCAAGGTCTGCCGCCGCCTGACCGAAATGAGCCGCGGTCGCCTCGATGCGTATGCGCGCACCACCTTTGGAGCGGTATTTTTCGACAGGGAGCGCGAGGGCCTTCAGCGCCATTTCGACGTCGGCCCGGGTCTCGAGTGGATTGCCCGCCCATGGTCGGAACAAGGAATCGGGGTAGATATCGTCACGCATGAGCTGCCTGCTGTGCCTAAGAAATTGGCGCGGCGCCAACTGGGAGGTGGCGCGCCGCGCCGGTCAAGGGCCGAGAACCTCTAGCCCTTGAGGATGCGTCCGGCCTCGGCGACAAGTTGCTCAGCGGCATCAGCCGGCGTCAACTGGCCAAATGCGAGCTTGTCGGCATCGGGCGGAATGCACGCTCCTCGAACTCCGAAGCGCCCAACGGAACCGGCGGCGGATAGGGTCCGACGCGGCCGGCAATAGACGCGATATAGTCCATCGTCTTCCTGGCGACCGCATCGATTGTGGGCGTGACGACATTTCGCACGTCGAGATTGACCGGCACACCGCGCTCGACACCCAGCACCTTGCCGGCTTCAATGTCGTTGACGAAGAAGTCGATGAACTGGGCAGCGAGATCCGGGTTCTTTGCGGTGCTGGCGATCGACCAGTGCAGACCCGGTCGGTAGAACAAGCCCGACGGCGCAGTCTCCGACAGAATAGGCAATGAGGTGATTTCGAGCGGGTTTTTGGTGACCGCCTGATAGGCCGGCAACTGGTTGGAAAAGGCGATCGCCATCACGGCATTGCCGGTCGACAGCGGGTTGGAATCAACCAGCAGCTTGTCCAGCGCCTGGATCTCGGCAGGTACGCAGCCGCCATTCTTGGCCAGGCTGTCCCAGTAGCCGTACCAGTCCTTGGCGTCCTTCGCGTCGAAGCCGATCTTGCCATCCTCGTTGAACAGCTTCTTGCCGCGCTGCACCAGAAATGCGTTGAAGGCATAATTATAGCGGCAGGCATTGCCGACTGCCCACACGTTCTTTTTGCCGATGGCCTTGGTCAGCTCGATGCAGGTCTTGGCGAAATCGTCCCAGGTGGTTTTCGCCGATGGTGGCGCAATGCCGGCCTGTTTGAAGGCTTCGCTGTCATAGAGCAGCGCGAAGGCGTTCAGCGAGAGCGGCATCCCGGTGACCTTGCCATCGACCGTACCCAGATCGAGCACACCCTTGGCCAATTTGTCGGTGCGAATAACCTTGCCGAGATAGTCGTTCAGCGGGAGGTTGGTGCCGCGGCGGCTGTAGTCGGCGAAACGGCCCGGCTCCAGCTGGAATATGTCGGGAGCGTTGCCACCGGCGATCATCGTCGTCAGCTTGGGCCAATAGTCGGCCCCGCCGACCTCGCCATTGATCTTTACGCCGGCATGCGCGGCTTCGAACAATTTGGCGACGCCGAGCGTGCGCTCCGCCCGGGCGGGCGTTCCCCACCAGTAAAGGCGCATGGTCGCATCCTGCGCCAGCGCTTTCAGGATTGGCGTCTGAGACATCGCGGCGGCGCCGCCAAACAGCAGTCCGTTGCGCAGAAGTTCGCGTCTGTTGAGCATGCTTTCCTCCCTGAAAGAATGGATCTTGGTTGTTTCAGCCGTCGACGCGGCGACCTTCACTGTCGAAGAGATGGCAGTGTTCGGGTCCGGTGCAGATGTCCAGCACATCGCCGGCGGCAATCCGTTGCTGGCCTTCCAGCGCGACCGTCATCGATTGCCTGTCGGCAAGGCGGCCATAGGCGATCGTCTGGCCGCCAAGATGCTCGACATGGACGACCGTGAGCGAGCCGAGTTTCAATCCCCTGCTTTCGCCAATCCGGATATGCTCTGGCCGCACGCCGAGGCTGAGCTTTTCGCCTGGAGCGGGGGTATCCGTGGCCGGTACCACCACTGCCGATCCGGCCAGATCGATGGCCAGGCCATTGCTGCCCGACGCGACCGCCCGAACGTCGAGGAAATTCATCTTCGGCGAGCCGATGAAGCCTGCCACGAAGCGGTTGACCGGCCTGTTGTAGATTTCGAGCGGCGTGCCCTGTTGCTCGATGACGCCGGCACGTAGCACGACGATGCGGTCCGCCAGCGTCATCGCCTCGACCTGATCGTGCGTGACGTAGATCATCGTCGCGCCGATGTCGGCGTGCAGCCTGGCGATTTCGACGCGTGTCTGAACGCGCAACTCGGCGTCAAGATTGGACAGAGGTTCATCGAACAGGAATATCTTTGGATCGCGTACGATGGCGCGGCCGATGGCGACGCGCTGGCGCTGTCCACCGGAAAGCTGCTTGGGTTTGCGGTCGAGCAATTGCGAGATTTGCAGGATGTCGGCGGCCTTGCGCACGCGCTTGTCGATCTCCGCCTTCGGCATGCGCGCCGTCTCGAGCCCGAACGACATGTTCTTGTAGACGCTCATATGCGGATAGAGCGCGTAGGACTGGAAGACCATGGCGATGCCGCGCTCGGCAGCCGCCTTCTCGTTCATACGCTTGCCGCCGATCGACAGTTCGCCGCCGGAGATCGGTTCGAGACCGGCAATCATGCGCAGAAGCGTGGACTTGCCGCATCCGGATGGCCCCACAAAGACGACGAACTCGCCGCTGCCGATCTGGAGGTCGACACCGCGGATGATCTCGGCGGCGCCGAATCGCTTCTGGATCTTGCTCAGGGACAGCGTGGTCATGTCATGTCACCTCGTTGAAAGGCTGGTGTCGCCGGGTTGCCGGTCATCGCTTCATGCCCGTCGTCGCGATGCCTTCGATCAGCAATCGTTGGAACAGAATGAACAGGATGAAGATCGGCAGCACCGTCAGCGTCGACATTGCGAGCAACGCGCCCCAGTCCGACTGGGCAGTGGCGTCGACGAAGGTGCGAAGCGCGAGCTGCGCGGTGTAGTTCTGGATGTCGTTCAGATAGATCAGCGGGGCGAAGAAATCGTCCCAGGTCCAGATGAAAGAGAACACCGCGGCGGTCGCAAGCACCGGCATCGAAAGCGGCAGGATCACCTTCAGGAAGATGCGCAGCGGCCCCGCGCCGTCCATGATTGCGGCTTCATCCAGTTCGCGCGGGATACCGCGAAAGAACTGCACCATCAGGAAGATGAAGAACGCGTCGATGGCGAGGAACTTCGGCACGACCAAAGGCAGGATCGTGTTCACCCAACCAAGCTTCAGGAACATCACATATTGCGGGATCAGCAAGGCGTGCTGCGGCATCATCAGCGTGCCGAGCATCAAGGCGAACCAGAAGCCGCGCCCCTTGAAGCGGAGCCGCGTGAAGGCATAGGCGGCCATCGAGCATGAGAACAAATTGCCGATCACGACCAGAACCGAGATGAGCAGCGAGTTCAGGAACATCTGGCCGAAGCCGACGCTCAGGCCGGTCCAGCCGCGCCGGTAAGCATCGAGCGAGAAGTCTTGCGGGATGAGCGAGGTCGAGGTGAAAATCTCGTTGTCCGGCTTGAACGAACTCGCGACCATCCACAGCATCGGATAGAGCATGATGAAGCTCACGGCGATGAGCAGCGCGTAGATCAGCGCACGCACCATGACCGAGGTACCTTGCGCCGTTTCGGCGACGGCTGCTTCCCCGACAACGGCCGATGAAGAGACCGCGTCAGTCATCGTAGTGCACCCAAAATCTGGCGGTCAGGAACGACATCGCCGTGAAGAAGGCGATGATCAGCACCAACACCCAAGCGAGCGCCGATGCGTAGCCGAAGCGGAAATTGATGAACGCCTCCTGATAGAGGTAGAGCGTATAGAAGAGCGTCGAGTCGATTGGCCCGCCGGTGCCGTCGCTGATCACGAAGGCCGAGGTGAATGCCTTGAACGCATCGATGGTCAGGATCACGGCGTTGAAGAAGATGACCGGCGTCAACAGCGGCAGCGTTATCTTGAAGAACTGCCGGCTGCGGCCGGCGCCGTCGATACTCGCCGCCTCGTACATGTCTTGCGGGATTTGACGCAAGCCCGCGAGAAAGATGATCATCGCCGAGCCGAACTGCCAGACCGCCAGCAGAACGATCGTGTAAAGCGAATAGGATGGATTGGATATCCAGCTTGGTCCCTCGTAGCCGAAGAGGCCATTCAGCGCCTGATTGAGCAGGCCGTCGCCGGCGAAAACCTGCCGCCAGAGCACCGCAATTGCGACGCTGCCGCCGACGAGTGACGGCAGATAGAAGATGGCGCGAAACAGCGACAGGCCGCGCAGTCCCTTGTTCAGCGCAACTGCAACCGCCAGTGCGAACAGCAGTTTTAGCGGCACAGAGAGCAGAACGAAGGTGAAGGTGACGTTCATTGCCGTCCAGAAGCGCGGATCGTCGGTAGCAATGCGGAGGTAGTTGTCGGCGCCGACCCAGTTCGGCGCCGACATGCCGCTGTAGTCGGTCATGGAGAAGTAAAGCGAGGCCAATGCAGGCCCGAGGGTCAAGGCGAAGAAGCCGATGAGCCATGGCGCGAGGAAACCATAGCCGGCCAGCTGCTCTCGCAGACCAGAGCGGTCGCGAGGCGCCTTCAATTCGAATGCGGCGACTGCCGACATGCCATCCCTCTTTCCCAACGACGCGACAGCACTGTGCTGCAGCTCACGAACGGCGATTTTCCAAACCGGACGCCTCCGATGCCGGCAAATTAGGATTCGAAAGTTTTGTCGTCAAGAGAAAGTTTCTCTATTGACAGAAATTTAGTCGACATGCGAAATGACCTGCAGTTGAACAAGGTCAGCAACATGGGCGTCGAGCGAAGCAGCTATTTCCAGGCCGTCGAGGTCACCGATCCGGACCCCCAGCGCGACCGGCGCCAGCAGGCGCTGGCCCGTTGCATCGAGCGGCTGCGCGCCACGATGCCCGTCATCGGTCTGCGCAATCCCAAGATCGGCCTTGCCGACAACACATGGAGCTATTGCGGCCCCTATGATTGGGTGATCAGTTTCCAGGCAGGACAATTGTGGCTGGCGCTGCAACTGACGGGTGATCCGGTTTTTCTGAACGCTGCCCGTGCCCGCCGCCCTGTGTTCCGGGGCATTCTGGCCAACCACGGCGCGCAGGATCACGACCTGGGCTTTCAGTTCTCGCTGGGCTGCGTCTCCGATTGGCTGATGACGAGTGACCGCGAAGTGCGTCAGATGGCGCTGGAGGCCGCGACCGCCTTGCTGGGGAGATATCGACCGGAAGGTCGTTATATCCAGGCCTGGAACGCGCGGTCCATTCATGGCGGGACGCGGGCCGAATTTGCCAATGGCCGCATCATTGCCGACACGATGCAAAACCTCGCGCTGCTCCACTGGGCGCATGGCGAGACCGGGCGCATGGACTTTTACGATGTCGCCGAGGGACATGCGGCCACCACGTTGAAACATGTGGTGCGCGCCGATGACACCAGCTTCCACACCTTCGTTTTCGATACCGCCAGCGGCAAGCCGCTGCGTGGCGAGACGCACCAGGGCTATGCCGACGGTTCCTGCTGGTCGCGCGGTCAGGCCTGGCTGATCCATGGCTTCGCGCAATGCGCCACCGCCACCGGCAGCCCGCTCTACCTGGACGCGGCCCGCCGCCTTGCCGCCAAGGCGGAGGGGTTGATGGAAACCGACGGCGTCCCCGTCTGGGACTACTCAGCGCCCAATGCCGTCAACGCACCGCGCGACAGTTCCGCCGGCGCGATCATGGCTGCCGGCGTGTATATGCTTGCCCACCAGTGTGAGCCGGAAGAGGCCGCGCGCTGGCGCGCTTTTGGGGCGCGCCTGCTTGCCGGACTGCTCGACAGTTGCGATCTCACCGAAGATGCGGGTGCGCAGGGCATGCTCGCGCATGGCGCCGCGCATGTCACTGCCGGCTTTTCGGACAACATGCTGCCTTACGGCGATTATTATTTCATGGAAGCCTTGATGCGTTCACTTGGGCACACCCAGTTCTTTTGGTAGAGAATCAATGGCAATACACAGTAACCTGCCTGTACGACCTTCAGGAAATCAGCAAACCCAGCATCGGAAGCAACATTCCTGATGGACGACGAAGCCAACGCCCCTACCCTTCGCGATATTGCCGATGCGGCTGGCGTTTCGGTGGCTTCCGTTTCGAAGGTCCTCAACAACAGGAGCGGCGTTGGCGAGGAGAGCCGCCGCAAGATCCTCGATATAGCCGAGCGTTACGGTTACCAGGGCAAGACGGCGCGGTCGCTGCATAAAGCGGGTGTCGACAGCGCCGCAATGCTGATGCCGGCGGAATTCTATTCGCGTTCGCAGTTCTACGAGGACGTCATCCGTGGCGCCCTGGACGAGGCGGCCGCCCATTCGCTGAAGATCGACGTGCGCCTGATTTCCCTCGATTCGGTGGTGGCCGAGGTGGAGGAGCTGCTGCAGGCCGGCAAGACCGGGGCGATCGTCGCGATCGGCCTCGACCAGCCGGAAGCGCTGGAAAGGATCATCGCCAGTAAACTGCCTGCCGTTCTGATCAACGGCATGGACCGCACGATGCGCCTGAACAGTGTCCTGCCCGACAACTGGTCAGCGGGTTGGCTGGCGACGCAGCGTTTGTTGAGCGCTGGGCATCGCGAGATCGTTCATGTCGCCCTGCCACATCGCCTGTCCTTGCGCCGCCGGCTCGAGGGTTTCAGGGTTGCGCTCGAGGAAGCCGGCATCCGGTTCGATCCGCAGCGCCATGTCCTGGACCTGTCCAAATTCGGCGTCCAGGAATCGCAAACGCAGCAGGTTGTCCGGCAGGCGCTGCAGGACGGCAGCCTGGCCGATGCAACCGCCTTTTTCTGCAGCACCGACATCGTCGCGCTGGGTGTCATGCAGGCGCTGCAAAGCAGCGGCTTCTCGGTTCCGGAAGATTTCTCCGTCATCGGCCTCGACGATATCGCGGTCGCCCTTCATAGCCGCCCACCGCTGACGACCATTCGCATCGACCGGCTCGAACTGGGCCGTGCCGGCATACAGATGCTGATGAAACGCATCGCGGATCCGGGCGCAAACATTGTGCGCGTCAACATCGGCGTGCAATTGGTCGAACGCGCCACCGTCGGCCCGGTGCGAAAAACGGCTCGGTGAAAGCATCGAGGGGCACCGCCACCCCCATCGGCGGAGGGCGTGGCGGCGACCTCTTCACTCGGCAGCTAGCGGCAGCGCTGCGACCCGTTCAACGGTGTTAGGCGCACTGGCAGCGCGCGGCAGCCGCCAGCCCTTGACCAGGCCATAGACCGCCGGGATCACCACCAGCGTCAGCAAGGTCGACGAGATCATGCCGCCGATCATCGGAACGGCGATGCGCTGCATGACCTCCGATCCAGTGCCGGTACTCCACAGGATCGGCAGCAGGCCCGCCATGATCGCCACCACCGTCATCATCTTCGGTCGCACGCGCTCTACTGCGCCCACCATGATTGCAGAGTGCAGATCAAGCCGCGTCAGCGCCCGCCCCCCGGCAACTGCCTTTGCCTTCGCTTCGGACAGCGCATGATCGAGGTAGATCAGCATAATGACGCCGGTCTCGGCGGCCACGCCGGCAAGGGCAATGAACCCCACGGCCACGGCAACCGAGGTGTTGAACCCCAGCCACCACATGAGCCACACTCCCCCAACCAGCGCGAACGGCAGCGACAACATGACGATCAGCGTTTCGGTCAGGCGACGGAAGTTCAGAAATAGCAGCAGGAAGATCACCGCCAGCGTCATCGGGACGACAATCTTCAGACGCTCTGCGGCGCGCTCGAGATATTCGAACTGCCCGCTCCAGGCGACTGAGTAGCCAGCTGGCAATGTGACATTCTTCGCCACAGCCGCCTGAGCGGCGGCGACGTAGCCGCCAAGGTCACGGCCGGCAATGTCGACGAAGATATAAACCGCCAGCTGGCCGTTCTCGGTGCGGATGGAGGTCGCACCCCGCGTCAGTTCGACCTTGGCGACCTCACCGAGCGGCACCGTGCCGCCACCGGGAATCGCTATCTGCACCTCGCGGGCGATTGACTGCGGATCACTGCGCAAGGCACGTGGATAGCGGATGGCAACCCCATAGCGTTCGCGCCCTTCAACCGTCGAGGTGATCACCTCCGAGCCCAATGCCATGGAGATGACATCCTGGACGTCGCCGATCGAAAGCCCATAGCGGCCGAGCGCATCACGGTCGGGGACGATGTCGAGATAGTAGCCGCCGATGACCCGCTCGGCATAGGCGCTCGACGTGCCCGGTACCGTCTTCAGGACCCCTTCAACCTGTCGGGCGACCTTCTCGATTTCCGCGAGGTCAGTGCCATAGACCTTGACGCCAACGGGGGTACGGATGCCGGTGGCGAGCATATCGATGCGGGCGCGGATTGGCATCGTCCAGGCATTGGAGACACCTGGAAACTGCAACGCTGCGTCCATCTCGGTTTTCAGGCTGTCAGCGGTGACTCCCGGCCGCCATTGGGATTTCGGCTTGAGGTTGATAATCGTTTCGAACATTTCGGTAGGCGCCGGATCGGTTGCTGTCTGCGCCCGGCCGGCCTTGCCGAACACGCTTTCCACCTCTGGAAACGACTTGATGATGCGATCCTGCATCTGCAAAAGCTCGCCCGCCTTGGTGACCGAGATCCCCGGCAGGGTTGTCGGCATATACATCAGTGTGCCTTCATCGAGTGCCGGCATGAACTCGCTGCCGAGCTGCCGTGCCGGCCATACCGTGATCGCCAGTGCAGCCAGCGCCAGAACAATGGTGAGCGTCTTGGCCCGCAGCACGCCGGCAATGATCGGCCGATAGAGCGCGATCAGAACGCGGTTGAGCGGGTTCTTGTGCTCGGGGATGATGCGGCCGCGCACGAACACCACCATCAGCGCCGGCACAAGCGTCACCGACAGCAGCGCCGCCGCTGCCATGGAAAATGTCTTGGTGAAGGCGAGCGGGCCGAACAGTCGTCCCTCCTGACTTTCCAGCGTAAAGATCGGCAGGAAAGAGACCGTGATGATCAGCAGGCTGAAAAACAATGCCGGGCCGACCTCGCTCGCCGCGTCGATCAGGATTTCGATGCGTGGCTTGTCTGGGGGTGCGCGCTCAAGATGCTTATGCGCATTCTCGATCATAACAATCGCCGCGTCGATCATGGCGCCGATCGCGATGGCGATGCCGCCGAGACTCATGATGTTGGAGCCGATGCCGAGCGCCTTCATGGCACCAAAGGCCATCAGGATGCCGACCGGCAGCATAATGATCGCCACCAAGGCGCTCCGCACGTGGAGCAGGAACAGGATCGTCACCAGCGCTACCACGATGCTTTCCTCGACCAGGGTCGATTTCAACGTTTCGATCGCAGAATCGATCAGCTTGGAGCGGTCATAGACCGATACGATCTCGGCGCCTTCAGGCAGGCTTTTCTGAACGTCGGCGAGGCTTTGCTTGACGTTGTCGATGACGCTGAGCGCGTTGGCGCCGACACGCTGTAGAACGATGCCGCTGGCCACTTCGCCCTCGCCATTCAGTTCGGCGATGCCGCGGCGCTCGTCGGGGACGATCTCGACACGAGCGACGTCACCGAGCCGCAGCGGCACACCGCCTTGGGTCCTGAGTACGATGCTCTCAATATCGGCGGTGCTCTTCAGATAACCGCGGCCACGCACCATGAACTCGAATTCCGAGATCTCGACGGTGCGCCCGCCGGTGTCCATGTTGCTGCTTCGCACTGCCGCACCGACCTCGGCGAGCGTGACGCCCTGAGCGCGCAGGCGCGCCGGGTCGACGACGATTGAATATTGCTTGACGAAACCGCCTACGCCGGCCACTTCCGAGACGCCTTCGGCCTTGGAGGCACCGAAGCGCACGACCCAATCCTGCAACGAACGCAGTTCGGCCAGCGACATGTTCTTGGCGACCACTGCGTATTGATAGACCCAACCAACGCCGGTGGCGTCGGGACCGAGCGTTGGCGTGACGCCGGCAGGCAGGCGACTTGCCGCAGCATTCAGATACTCGAGCACGCGGCTGCGGGCCCAATACGGGTCCGTTCCATCCTGGAAAATCACGTAGACGAAGGACACGCCGAAGAACGAGAAACCCCTGACTACCTTCGATTTCGGCACGGTGAGCATGGCGGTGGTCAGTGGATAGGTGACCTGGTCCTCGACCACTTGCGGCGCTTGTCCAGGGTAGTCGGTGAAGACGATGACCTGCACGTCGGACAGATCGGGGATCGCGTCCAGCGGCAAGGTCTTCACCGCGTAGATCCCTGCTCCGGCGGCGAATGTGGCTGCGAAGAACACAAGCAGCAGATTGCGCGCAGACCAGGCGATGAGTTTGGCGATCATGGCTTGGCCTCCGCCGGTGTCAGACCGGAGAGAGCGGCCCTGAGATTGCTTTCGGCATCGATGAGGAAGTTCGCCGAGACCACGACCCGGTCGCCGGCGGCGATGCCGGTCATAATTTCGGCCATGCCGTCACCGCGCATGCCGATTTTCACATCACGAGGCTCGAAGGCACCGTCGCCCTTGTCGACGATCACCACCTGGCGATCGCCGGTGTCGATCACCGCGCTATCGGGCACGGTCACCACCGCCTTGCCGTCGCCCGTCGCAATATCGACGTCGGCGTACATGTTGGCGAGCAAGACCCGGTCAGGATTCGGCAGTTGAATGCGCACTCGGGCCGTGCGGGTTTGCATCGCGATTTCCGGGTAGATCAGATCAACCCGGCCGGCAAACTCCCGACCCGGCAGGCTGCGTATCTGGATCGTCGCAACGGCACCGACGCGGATCGAGCTCAGTTCGTATTCCGGCACGTCGGCCATGACCCACATGCTGGATATGTCCGCGATACGGAACAGCGTCTGGCCGGCCGAGGCCATCATGCCGTCGACCGCCATCCGCTCGAGGATCACCCCGCCGCGTGGTGCGGTGAGGGTGACGCTGAGCGGCACCTTGCCGGTCTTTCTGATGGTATCGATGGTCTCGGCCGGCACGCCGAGGTTTTTCAGGCGCTGCACCGCGCCATCGGCGGCAGCGCCGCTTTTGAGATTGACTGCGTATGCGGCCCCGGCGCTGGTGATCTCGCGGGCATAGAGCCCGACCAGCGGTTTGCCCTCCGCCACCACCTCTCCGGCGGTCACGTCGGCGACGTCCTCGATGAAGGCCTCGGTGCGGGTGGAAATCACGCTGATGCGGCGCTCGTCGAGCTGAACTGTGCCCGGCACATGCACCGGCCGCACCACCTGTCCCATTGCCGCCAGCACCGTCTTGACGCCGGTTCGTTGCAGCTTGCCGGTGGAGACCTTGACCGTTGCGCCGTCGTCCGCCTCGCCTTCGAAGACCGGGATGTAGTCCATCCCCATCGAATCCTTCTTCGGCGTGGTCGAGGTATCCGGCAGGCCCATCGGGTTGCGGTAGTAGAGGATCTTGCGCACGCCAGATTCAGCGGCCGTTGTTGTTTGGGCTGGCGTAACTTCAACCGAGGGTGTGGCCTGCGGCGCGAAACTCACGTCTTTACTGGCGCGAACGGCGACGAAATCATGCCCGTCGGGGGCCTTCCTCGGCACTGCCGAGTAAGCTGGTTTGCCGTCGGGATGGCGGTAATAGATGACCGTTTCCTGCGGGACGTCCGCAGCCATCGCCTGCGGCTCCTGACCGGTGAGCCGTGCTGCCAAGGCTTGGAGGGTCGGCATAGCGGTGCTGGCATCGAGCCCTTGGTGCCCGACCCAATAGCCACCCGCCCCCGTCCCCGCCGCGATTACGGCGAGGACGAAGAAAGCCGATGTTCGGCTCATTGGACAGCCTTGAGAACCAGTTTGCTCTCGACGGTTTCCGCCTCGCCCTGGACCTTGGCAGCGACGGAAAAACGCCAGCCGCCGGCCATGCTGAGGTTGGCCTTGAACCGGTAGACGCCAGGCTCATCGGATGATGTCGGCTCAACGGTGGTGGCCATCATTTCCATGCCATCAGGAGCCATATCCATACGCGTAGTAAAGATCACCGCGTCTGGCACGGTCTTGCCCGAGCGTTTGTCGACAAGGCGCACGGCGACGATTGCGCCCTCACCTTGCTTGATTTGCGTGTCGACGAGCCGGAATTCGTAGTCGGCGGCGCCGGCAAATGCCGAGCCCACGGCGAGGAAGGAGCCCAGCGCAGCGAGCGCCAGGACATTCAGTCTGATGTGCGATTTCATGTATGTTTCATTCCCGTGATCTGATCGGGCCGTGCCTGCGCACGGCATGGCTGCACAGCGCATACGGCCATGCAAAAGGCGGCGTGGGTGTCAGCCCGCGCCGTCAGCGGCGAAAGAATCGCCTTGGACGATCAGATTCGGGGAGGTCGGGAAGGTGGTTTGCTGGCCAGAGAGGCAAGCTCAAACTCGCGGCCATGCCGTAACGACTGACTCGCTACCACCCGTGGGGTAAACAGCACCTCACCGGCGGCGAGCCCGCTGAGGCCGGTCAGGCACAAAGCGACGAAGGGACAGGTTTTGCCGCAATCATTCTGCGGAGTCTGCTGCTTGGGGCAACAGTCCATGTCGACAGCCATACCTGCGGTCAAAACAGCCGGCATGGCAGGTCCGGCAATAGCCGCGCCGATTGGCGCGAGCAGCAGCCCGGCCAAAGCGAGTATCACCAGCAATCGTCCAAGCACGAACCGCTTCATTGCGTTGAGCCTTGCCACAACTCCAGCCGCTTGAACAGACGTTCGCGGCGAAGTGATGAACACGTGATCAATGGAGGCGGACTGAATTGTTCGCCGCGTCCGCCCTACCTGCGGCTCAATTCGAGCGTCTGTCGATGTAGGTGTAGACGCCGGCTCCGATAGCAACCGCGCCGACTGTGATCACGATCGATGGCGCGCCCATCAAACTGGCAAGGACCGCCCAGATGAGGGCGATGACGATAGCGCCGAGCGTTCCCAGGATCAGTCTCGGCAATGTCTGCCCCTCCACGTGCGGACCGTCCGGGGCCGTCAACCACCGGTCGTGCGAAACACCGCATGAAAGCACAGTGTAGACTGTAAGGTGAAGGGCCGCGCCAGAATACTCTGGCGTGAAGAACGCTGCCCGCGTCGCCACGGCGCAGGTGTTCAATCGTCAAATGGCTGGACCGACCGCCTAGCGCCTCAGCGCGTAAACTTCGGCGATACTTTCGCCGCCCATTGGCATAGCCATGTCGTCGTCGAGCAGGCGGGTGATACGGGCAAAGCCGGTGAAGGCCTTCCTTGCCTCCTCAGGCGACATCCGGCCAGATAGCGCCGCGGAGCAGCAATTCAGGGCACATTGATACACAGGTCCACGCCGTCCCGACGGCCATTTCTGCAGAAAGACCATCGCTTCGGCAACGCTATCGACTTCCTCGACGGGGTGTCCCTGCCCGCGCGCAATGCGCACCGGCGTAAAGAAATGCAGGCGGTCCATTTTGTTTCTCTCCCTGGTCGGCCGCAGTGCGAACCAACCCTATTAAACTCGCTCACCGCGCTTTGGTTCCCGCCTGTTGCAAAAAAATTTCGCGCTGGTTGGCTTGAGATCGCCGGCGGCCGGCTTTTGTCCGGAACGTTCGGCCGGCTGATGCATTTCGTTCCCGTATTCGCCTTTTGAGGGACAGTTCAGCACATGCGCATTGCCCACGTCGCCCCTTTGCACGAATCCGTGCCGCCCAGGCTCTATGGCGGCACCGAGCGGATCGTTTCCTATCTCACCGAAGGGCTGGTCGAACTCGGCCATGAGGTGACACTGTTTGCCAGCGGCGA
Organism: Mesorhizobium neociceri; assembly: GCF_013520985.1. Taxonomy (GTDB): domain Bacteria; phylum Pseudomonadota; class Alphaproteobacteria; order Rhizobiales; family Rhizobiaceae; genus Mesorhizobium; species Mesorhizobium neociceri. The sequence continues at coordinate 153,126 of NZ_JACDTY010000003.1, forward strand.
CAGTCACACCTCGGCCAGACTGATACCCGGACGCGAACGCGCGCTGCGCCTCGATCCGCGCCCGCTCAAGTCGGAGACAGCAGCGCATCTTGCGATGCTGGCCGATGTAAGGAATCGAGCCGATGACTTTGATATCATTCATTTTCACCTCAGCCATTTCCTGCATTTCTCGTTCTTCGAGACCATGCCGGATAAGACGGTGACGACGCCACATGGCCGGCTGGACTATGTCGATCTGGCGCCGGCCTATGAGCGCTTTCCGCGCTTTCCCCTAATCTCGATCTCGGGCAGCCAGAGGACCGGACTGGCCAACGCCAACTGGCTGGCGACCATCCACCACGGCCTGCCGGCCGGGCTCTATCAGCCGACATTCGAGCCTCCGGCGGACGAACCATATCTCGCTTTTCTCGGCCGGCTGTCGCGCGACAAGCGGCCGGACCGCGCCATCGACATCGCCTTGCGCTCGGGCATGAAGTTGAAGCTGGCGGCTAAGATCGGCGATGACGACCGCGCCTATTTCCACGAGACGATCGAACTGCTGATCGACGGCGACCGCATCGACTATATCGGTGAGATAGCCGAGGACGAGAAGGCTGTCTTCCTCGGCAATGCCGCCGGGCTCTTGTTTCCGATCGACTGGCCGGAGCCGTTCGGCCTTGCCGCGATAGAGGCGATGGCGTGCGGTACGCCAACCATCGGCTGGAATTGCGGTGCGCTGCCGGAAGTCATCGACCAGGGCGTTACTGGCTTTATCGTCGATTCGCTCGACGCCGCAGTCGCCTCGGTACCGGCCTTGCTGCGGCTCGACCGGCGCAAGGTGCGCGCCGTTTTCGAAAAGCGGTTCTCCGCCAACAGGATGGCCCGCGACTATCTCACTGCCTATGCGCGCCTGATCGGCATTCCAGCGGAAGCGAAAGCGTCTTGAGCGACGGCGGATGTTCCGAGGCCAAAACAGAGATTTGTGATTGATGACCCAACTTGACGAGCGCAAGCTCGACCCTGCCGTGGCCCTTGCCTCCCTCGACGAAACAGCGCCGCGCGAGCCGCACCGGCTGTTCGCCCTGAAACAAGGCGACTGTTTTGCGGTGGCCGATGCCTATGGCGATATCAGGGGCGCAGGCGACGGTTTCTTCCGCGACGACACACGGGTGCTGTCGGAGTTCCGGCTGACCGTCGGCGGGCGGCAGACATCGCTGCTCGGCGCCTCGCTCAGCCAGGACAATGTGCTGTTCACCAGCAACCTCACCAACCTGCCGATGCAAAGCGTCGGCGGCCGCGACATCCCGCAAGGCGCAATCCATATCGAGCGGGTCAGATTGCTGTGGCAGGACCGGTTATTCGAACGCATCACCTTGTCCAATTATAGCCAGGAGCACTCGGCGATCCGCATTTCGCTGCACTTCGCGGCCGATTTTCGCGACATGTTCGAGGTGCGTGGCTCGACCCGGCCGAAGCGCGGTATGGCGCATGCGGCCGAAATCGAGCCCGCTTCCGTGCTCTTGCGTTACGACGGGCTGGACGGGCTGGCGCGCGTGTCGGCGATCTCGTTCTCGCAGGCGCCGGACCAGTTGAGCGCCGAACGCGCGGATTTCCTCATCGCGGTGACCAAGCGCAGCAGCAAGGTGCTTTATGTCGAGGTCGGTTCGGAACTCACCGAGCCGCCTGATCGTGATCGCTTTCGCGCGGCTGCGGCGCGCGCCCGCTTCGGCATGCGAGCCAAGCGCCGCCATGGCGCGACGGTGCACAGTTCGGGCCGCGTCTTCAACGACTGGGTCGAGCGCGCCCGCGCCGATGTTGCCCTGCTGACCACCGAGCTGTCGACCGGCCCGTACCCCTATGCCGGCATTCCCTGGTTCTCGACCGCGTTCGGCCGCGACGGCGTGATCTCGGCCCTGCAGATGCTGTGGCTCAATCCGGGTCTGGCGCGCGGCGTGCTTTCCTTCCTCGCCCAGCACCAAGCGACCGAGACCTCGCCATTCAGCGACTCGCAGCCCGGCAAGATCATGCACGAGACGCGCAAGGGCGAGATGGTGGCGCTGCAGGAGCTGCCCTTCGGCCGTTACTATGGCGGCGTCGACACCACGCCGCTCTACATCCACCTCGCTTGTGCCTATGCCGAGCGCACCGGCGACATGGACTTCATCGCCAGCTTGTGGCCGTCGCTTTGCGCCGCCGCCGAGTGGACCGAGGAAGCCAGCCGCGCGACAGGCTTCGTCACCTATCAGCGCGCCGCCGAATCCGGCCTTGCCAACCAGGGCTGGAAGGACAGTTTCGACTCGGTCTTCCACGCCGACGGGCGGATACCCAAAGGACCGATCGCGCTGGTCGAAGTGCAGGGCTATGTCTTTGCCGCCTTCAGGGGCCTGGCCGCTCTCGCCCGCCGCCGGGGCGAGTTCGCACAGGCCGAGCATTGGGAAAACCGCGCCGAAGAAATGCGGATCGCCGTCGAGCGCGATTTCTGGCTGGAGGATCTCGGCTTCTATGCGCTCGCCATCGATGGGGCCGGCGAACCTTGCAAGGTTCGGACGTCGAACGCCGGCCACCTCCTCTATGTCGGCCTGCCCGAACCAGCACGGGCGCAGATGGTCGCCGACCAACTGCTATCGGCGTCCTTCCAGTCGGGCTGGGGCGTGCGGACGCTTGCCGACGATGCGGTGTTGTTCAACCCGATGTCGTACCACAATGGCTCGATCTGGCCGCACGACACGGCGATTTGCGGCGCCGGCCTGGCGCGGTTTGGCGAGCGTGACAATGTGGTGCGGCTTATGAGCGGCACATTCGAATCCGCCGTGCATTTCAACATGCGGTTGCCGGAACTGTTTTGCGGCTTTACCCGCTTGGTCGGCGAAGCGCCGATCGCCTATCCCGTCGCCTGCCTGCCGCAGGCATGGTCGGCCGGCTCGGCCTTCATGCTGATGCAGGCCTGCCTCGGCCTGGAAATCGACGGCTGGAACGGCGAAATCCATGTCACGCGGCCGCGGCTGCCGATCGGTATCGACACGCTGACACTCAGGCATCTGGGTGTCGGCGAAAAGAAAGTCGATCTGACTTTCCAGCGCGTTGGCGACCGTGTCGTCGCCTTTCTCGCCGACCGTCACGAAGGGTTGGTTCCGCTGATCGTGCGAAGCTGAGCTGGATCATTTTCGCGGGAACCGATCGCAGTTTTGTGCGTTGCAAAATGACAGCTGCCGGCGGCCAGCCGTCGGCGAGCGTGTTCAAATTCAACGAAGAAGACTGACCGCCGAAGGCGGAGATTGGCACTTCAATGACAAATTATGGCGTCGACATGCTCTGGATCGTGATCCTGGCAAGCCTCGGTCTATCCGCCCTTGCCGTTTTGTTTTCGATATCCCGGCAGCGCGGCAGCCACCCACCAGTCGCTCGAACGGTGGGCGAGGATGTGGCGGCGGAAGCGGCGCGCAAGGTCATGCGCGAATTCGAAAAGAACGGCCAGTCCGTCGATGCGGCCCTTGTGACATGGTCACCCGAAACCTTGCGCAAGATCCTCGCCGATGACCTGCCGGACGCACAGGTCATCGTCGTCTCCAACCGCGAGCCTTACATCCACAACGTCAAGGACAATGGCGTCGAGCTTGTCGTGCCTGCCAGCGGGCTGGTCTCGGCGCTGGAGCCCATCACCCGCGCCTGCGGCGGCACCTGGATCGCCTATGGCGGCGGCAGCGCGGATCGTCTCACGGTCGACGAGAACGACCGGGTGCCGGTGCCGCCGAACAATCCGTCCTACACGCTGCGCCGCGTGTGGTTGAGCGAGGACGAATATCAGGGCTACTATCTCGGTTTTGCCAATGAAGGCCTGTGGCCGCTCTGCCATATCGCCTTCACTCGGCCGATCTTCCGCGCCTCGGACTGGGAGGCCTATGAGGCCGTCAACCGCAAATTCGCCGATACGGTGGTGGCAGAGGCACGCAACGAGCGGCCGATCGTGCTGGTCCAGGATTACCATTTCGCGCTGCTGCCACGCATGATCCGCGAGCGCCTGCCGGAGGCGATCATCATCACCTTCTGGCATATCCCGTGGCCGAACTCCGAAGTCTTCAGCATCTGCCCCTGGCGTGAACGCATCCTGGAGGGGCTGCTCGGCAGCTCGATCATCGGCTTCCACACCCAGTTCCACGCCAACAATTTTACCGAAAGCGTCGATCGCTTCCTGGAAAGCCGTATCGAACGCGCCGATGCGGCGATCTCTTATGGTGGCCAGACGACGCTGGTGCACGCCTACCCCATCTCCATCGAATGGCCGGCCGAACTGCTGGCAAAGCTTCCCACTGTCGAGGAATGCCGCACCCGCCTGCGTGACAGGTTCGGCCTACGGCCGGACGTCAAGCTGTGCATCGGCGTCGAACGGCTGGACTACACCAAGGGCATTCTCGACCGCTTTCAGGCTTTGGACGAGCTGTTCACGCGCCACCCCGAATGGATCGGCAAACTGGTGTTCCTGCAGATTGCGGCGCCCAGCCGCGGCACGCTGCCGGCCTACCAGCAACTGCATGACGAATGCATGCGCCATGCCGACGACCTCAACCAGCGCTATGGGCATGACGGCTACAAGCCGGTCATCATGGTGGCCGAACATCATTCGCAGCAACAAGTCTACGAAATCTATCGCGCCGCAGACATCTGCATGGTCACCAGCCTGCATGACGGCATGAACCTTGTCGCCAAGGAGTTCGTCGCCGCGCGCGACGACGAGCAAGGCACGCTTTTGCTCAGCACATTCGCCGGCGCGTCGCGAGAATTGCTGGAGGCGCTGATCGTCAACCCTTACGACGCGGCGATGATGAGCGAGGCACTGCTGCAGGCCCTGACCATGCCGGTGGAAGAACAACGCGAGCGCATGCGGCGCATGCGCGAGAATGTGCGTGACAACAATGTCTATCGCTGGGCCGGCAGCATGTTGCTGGACGCGGCGCGGCTACGCAAACGCAGCGATCTCGACCGGGCGACAGGAGCCGGCGAGCGGCCTGCAAACACTGACACCAACATCGTCTCGCTAGCCGAGCGCATGCACAAGGTGGCGTCATGACAAGCCTGCCAACCGCACCCAACCTCCCCGCAGGGCAATGGGCGCTTTTCCTCGACATTGACGGCACCTTGCTGGAACACGCCGCTCACCCGGACGCGGTCTCTGTCAGTGACGAATTGCGGAACCTGCTCGGCGCCATCAACGAACGACTGGACGGCGCCGTCGCCTTCATCACGGGACGTTCGGTTGAGGTTGCCGACCGGTTGTTTCATCCGCTGAGACTGCGTGTTGCCGGCCTCTATGGGCTGGAACACCGACTGACACCAGACAGTCCGGTCGTTGCCGCAGATGCGCCCGCCGATATTGCTGCCCTTGCCGACGCCATCGAAGCCGAGCTGGATGACGGCCTGGTTCATATCGAGCGCAAGGGTCCGATCCTCGCCATCCATACGCGGGCGACGCCGCATCTGCTGGCCAGGGCCACCCAGCTTGTCGACCAGGCATTGGCCGAACTTCCCAAGGGATACCGGGTCATTCCAGGCAATGCCGGTGTCGAACTCATGCCGCTCGAGGCGGCCAAGGGCGCTGCCGTGCGGCGCTTCATGGCCATCCCGCCCTTTGCCGGGAGGCGGCCGGTTTTCCTCGGCGACGATACCGCTGACGAAAACGGTTTCGAGGCGATCAACGAGGCAGGTGGTATATCGATCCGGGTCAAGCCGCGCGGCCCCACCGTAGCTCAATACCGGCTCGATGACGTGACCCGCGCGATAGGCTGGCTTGCCGCCAATTTCGAAACGTCACCGGTGTTGAATCGCAAAGCGTCGTGATCGCGGCAGCCAGCATATCGAATCAAGACCGCCGCGATTGCGCCCCGTCTCCGACAAAGGCCGATCGATAAGCGCGATTCTCGTTGAATATCTTTAAGGCCAAAGCCGGCAAATGGATTGCTTGCCGGTTCCCCTGCGTCAGGCCTAACCTGCGCAGCCAACGCATGGAGGTGCGTTCGGCAAAAGGGGAGGAATTCACCGTGACAATACAAGGCGCATCGCCTGGCCTTTACAATGAGGACCTCGCTCCGGCGAAGGTGCGGAACTGGGGGCCATTCTCGATCTTCAACGTCTGGACGTCGGACGTTCACAGCCTGTGGGGCTATTACCTCGCTGCCAGCCTGTTCCTGTTTTGCGGCGGCTTCGTCAATTTCATCATCGCCATCGGCATCGGCTCACTGATCATCTACGTGCTGATGAACATGGTCGGCTATGCCGGCGTGAAGACCGGCGTGCCCTACCCCGTTCTGGCGCGCGCCTCCTTCGGCATCTGGGGCGCCAACATTCCGGCGCTGGTGCGCGCCATTGTCGCCTGCTTCTGGTACGGCGCGCAGACGGCGGCCGCATCCGGGGCCATCGTGGCGCTGTTGATCCGCTCGCAATGGTTCGCCGATTTCAACGCCAACGCGCATTTCCTCGGCCATAGCGGCCTCGAAGTGATCTGCTTCGTCGTCATCTGGGCGCTGCAGCTCTTGATCATCCAGCGCGGCATGGAAACGGTGCGCCGCTTCCAGGATTGGGCCGGCCCTGCCGTGTGGGTGATGATGCTGATCCTGGCGATCTATCTCTGCATCAAGGCCGGGACCTTCGCCTTCACCAGCGACATCCCGATGGATGTTCTCCTGGAGAAGACCAAGGACGCCGGCGTGCCGGGCACCCCTGGCTCATGGACGGCGCTGTTTGCGGTCGCCGCCATCTGGGTCACCTACTTCTCGGCGCTCTATCTCAACTTCTGCGATTTCGCCCGCTATGCGCCGGACCAGGCGTCGCTGCGCAAGGGCAACATCTGGGGCCTGCCGGTCAACCTCATCCTGTTCTCGCTGGTCGCCGGCGTCACCACCATCGCCGCCTACGACGTCTATCACGAAGTGCTGCTGCACCCCGACCAGATCTCGGCCAAGTTCGACAGCTGGTTCCTGGCAGCACTTGCCGCACTGACCTTCGCCGTGGCGACGCTCGGAATCAACGTGGTGGCGAACTTCGTCTCCCCGGCCTTCGACTTCTCCAATGTCTTTCCCCGGCAGATCGACTTCAAGAAGGGGGGCTACATCGCGGCGCTGATCGCGCTGGTGCTCTATCCCTTCGCGCCATGGGATGGCAGCGCCGCCTCCTTCGTCAACATCATCGGCGCGACGATGGGGCCGATCTTCGGCGTGATGATGGTCGACTACTATCTGATCCGCAAAGGCGAGGTCGATGTCGAGGCGCTGTATCGCGAGGACGGCGAGTTCCGCTTCCAGGGCGGCTGGCACGTCAACGCCTTCATCGCCGCCGGCATCGGCGCGATCTTCTCGTCGATCCTGCCCAACTTCACCAACTGGCTGCCGTCGTGGTGGGGCGTCTATGGCTGGTTCTTCGGCGTGGCGATCGCCGGCGCGATCTACTACGTGCTGCGCACCATGGCGCTCGGCGCTGGGGCGAAGACAGCAAAGGCATGAAATGAAGGGAATAGGCAGTAGGTGCCAAGGAATAGAGACCTACTGCCTACTGCCTACTGCCCCACCATCTCAGCCAACCTCCGCACCGTGTTCCAGTTGCGTGTGGTGCCGATGCCCATGCGCTTGTGGTTCATCGCCGCGAGCAGCCGTGAGCTTGGCCGCTCGCGCGAAAAGACGACCCAGATGTCGCCGTCGACGCAATCCGCCTTCTCATCCTCGGCGGCATAGGCCTGGAGCGCTGCGACGCTGTCTGTGGGCGCAGGCTGGCGCATGATGCGCACCGCCACCTGATCGCCAGTTTCAGCCGACTCGGCCGGGAACGGATTGCCGGCGGCGAGCTTCAGCCAGTCCTCGGCAGTGCGCACGATGATGACGACATGGCGGCCGAAGGTTTTTTCGAAGGCCGTTTCGAGCCGCTGTTCCAGCCTGGCGATATCGCTCGCCCGCGCCTCGAAGACCAGATTGCCGGTCGCGACCAGCGTGCGCGGGTTTTTCAGCCCGAGACCTTCGGCCATCGCCTTGAGGTCGGACATGACGACCCGGCGGCCGTCGCCGAGGATGATGCTATAGAGCAGCGCGACATAGGTTTGCATCAGCTGCGAAACCCCGCCGGCGACCTAGACCAGCCGCGACTGATCCACCGCGGCCGAGATGAAGCTGGCGAACAGCGGATGCGGCTCGAGCGGCCGGCTCTTCAGCTCCGGATGATACTGCACGCCGATGAACCAGGGATGGTCAGGATATTCGACCGTCTCCGGCAGCACGCCGTCGGGCGACATGCCGGCAAACACCAGGCCGCAATCCTCGAGCCGCTCCTTGTAGTCGACGTTGACCTCGTAGCGGTGGCGGTGGCGCTCGGAAATCTGGGTGTCACCGTAGATCTCGGCGATCTTCGAGCCCTTGGTGAGCTCGGCCTGATAGGCGCCGAGCCGCATGGTGCCGCCGAGGTCGCCGGTCTCCCGGCGCTTCTCCAGCATGTTGCCTTTCAGCCATTCCGTCATCAGGCCGACAACCGGCTCGTCGGTCGGGCCGAATTCGGTCGACGAGGCATGCTCGACGCCGGCCAGCGAGCGCGCCGCCTCGATGCAGGCCATCTGCATGCCGAAGCAGATGCCGAAATACGGCACCTTGCGCTCACGCGCGAATTTCGCTGCCAGAATCTTGCCTTCCGAGCCGCGCTCGCCGAAACCGCCGGGCACCAGAATGCCATGCACCTTTTCCAGCCACGGCGTCGGGTCTTCCTTTTCGAAGATCTCGCTTTCGATCCAGTCGAGCTTGACCTTGACGCGGTTGGCCATGCCGCCATGCGACAGCGCCTCGATCAGGGATTTGTAGGCGTCCTTGAGGCCGGTATATTTGCCGACGACGGCAATGGTGACCTCGCCTTCCGGATTGTGGATGCGGTTGGACACCGCCTGCCAGGGCTCCATGCGCGGCTTGGGTGCCGGGTCGATGCCGAAGGCGGCCAGCACTTCCGAATCGAGGCCTTCCTTGTGATAGGCCATCGGCACGTCATAGATGTGCGGCACGTCGAGCGCCTGGATGACGGCGCTTTCCCGGACATTGCAGAACAGGGACAGCTTTCTGCGCTCTTCCTTGGGGATGGCACGGTCGGCGCGCACCAGCAGGATGTCGGGCGCAATGCCGATGCCGCGCAGTTCCTTGACCGAATGCTGGGTCGGCTTGGTCTTCAGCTCGCCGGCCGTCGGGATGTAGGGCATCAGCGTCAGGTGGACATAGACGGCGTTGTTGCGCGGCAGGTCGTTGCCGAGCTGGCGGATGGCTTCCAGGAACGGCATCGCCTCGATGTCGCCGACGGTGCCGCCGATCTCGCACAGCACGAAATCGTAATCGTCATTGCCGTCGAGGACGAAATGCTTGATCTCGTCGGTGACGTGCGGAATGACCTGGACAGTCGCGCCGAGATAGTCGCCGCGCCGCTCGCGCTCGATGATGTTCTTGTAGATGCGGCCGGTGGTGATGTTGTCTTGCTGATTGGCCGAACGGCCAGTGAAGCGCTCGTAATGGCCAAGATCGAGATCGGTCTCGGCACCGTCATCGGTGACGAAGACCTCGCCATGCTGGTAAGGCGACATCGTGCCGGGATCGACATTGAGGTAGGGGTCGAGCTTTTTGATGCGTGCGCGATAGCCTCGCGCCTGCAAGAGAGCCCCAAGGGCCGCTGCGGCAATGCCTTTTCCAAGTGAGGAAACCACGCCGCCTGTGATGAATACATATCGCGCCATGGGAGTCATCGCTTAACGCGGCCGAATTGATTCCGCCAGAGAAAAAACCGCCGCTGAAGCTTTTTCCAGAGAAGGCGCGATAGTCCCGAGGTTCGAGACTGTTGTTCTTAGTCAAAACAAAAGGGCCGGCAGAAGCCGGCCCCTTCGGCAGAATTAGGAGAACGTCAGATGATGACGACCTTGGTGCCAACCCTGACGCGGCTGTAGAGGTCCATGACGTGCTCGTTGATCATGCGGAAGCAGCCATTGGAGGCGCTGGTTCCGATCGACTGCGGCGCGATGGTGCCGTGGATGCGCAGATGCGTGTCCTTCTTGCCGTCATAGAGATAGATGGCGCGGGCGCCGAGCGGGTTCTGACCGCCGCCGGGCATGCCGTCCTTGTACTGGCCATAGTGCTTGGGCTCGCGCTTCTGCATGTCGAGCGTCGGGATCCAGCGCGGCCATTCCTGCTTGTCGCCAACGGCAACCGTGCCCTTGAACTGCAGGCCTTCGCGGCCGACGGCAATGGCGTAGCGGCGTGCGGTGAAAGCCGATTCAACAAGGTAGAGGCGGCGCGCGCTGGTATCGATGACGATCGTGCCAGCGCTGTAGCCGGAGAATTCGACTTCCTGCGGCACGAACTCAGGCTTCACCTTGAACTGCTTCTTGGCTTGCCGCTTCTCCAGAGCCTGGTCGAGCGCCCGCGTTTCGGGGAGATAGGCAATCGAGGAGGCAGAAGATGTGCCGCCGAACAGGCCGGCGAAAAGCCCGCCGCTCTGCGGCTTCTGGCCAGGGGCCTCGCTGCGCAATTCGCCATTGTTGCCGGTCAGCGCGACGTTCATCGCTTCGGCCGGAAGCGGTTCGGCCGACTCGATCGGCTCGATCGGCGCAATCGGATCAACTGGCACGATGATTTTGGTGATCTTCTTGCCCGACTTGGCGTCAGCGACCACAGCCGGCTTACCCTTGCTGGCCAGGAAGGCCTGGCGCTGGGCGTCTGCTTTGGCTTTCGCCGCATCGCGCATGGCCAGCTTGCGGGCCTCGAGCGCCTTGGCGCCGGCAGCCGCCTTGTCGGCCGCGATCTTGTCTTCGAGCTTGCTGATCTGAGCCAGATCATCCGAGCTCGGGTTTTTCTTCTTCTTGAGAAGCTTCAGCTGCGCCGCATCGCTTTTGGCGGCGACGTTGATGACAGCGGTTTTGCCAACCGCCTGCGGTGAAGTCATTGCCGGAGTGCCGGCGAAGGCCGCGGAGCTCATGCCGAGTACGGCACAAAACCCCATGAAAATGAAGCTGCGAAGCTGCATAGCGAAGATCCGATCGTTCAATGCTTGTTGCCCACGGCGTCGCCCGGCGCCCCCCAAGGGCGCAGAAAGTGCCGCGCGCAATCTATAATCGAAGTGCCGGATGGGCCTCAAGCGGAACGCGTGGTCGAATCTTCGTGATCATGCGCCATTTGCCGCGACTGTGTTGAAACAACAACAGATCGCGGCATCTGACCCTATCCGACTACTGGTTCGGAACCTGCGGCGTGACCGGCAAGGTGACGCCGTTGGCAGCCGGCGGCGTGGCCGAATCGGTCGCCGGAGCTGGGACCGGAGCAGTCGCCGGGGCTGTGGTGGCGGGAGTGGTCGCCGGAGGCGTCGTGGCGGCGCCATTGCCCGAAGGCGCAGCCGGTGCGGTGGTGCCGGCGGGTGGCGTCGGCGCCGTCGTGCCGGGCAACTGGTTGAGCACGCCATTGCCGCTGTCGGCCGGTACACGGTCGAGAATGTCGATCGGCTTTTCGCCGTAGCGGGCAACGATCGAGAGTGTCAGGGAGGTGACGAAGAAAGCCGCGGCCAGGATCGCCGTCGCCCGCGTCAGTGCATTGGCGGCGCCACGCGCGGTCATGAAGCCGGAACCGCCGCCAATGCCGAGACCACCGCCTTCGGAGCGCTGCAGCAGCACCACGCCGACAAGGGCGAGCACGACCATGAGGTGGATGACGATCAGTACGGTTTCCATATTTTATCCTGGCAAGCCCTGCCGCTCCCTGGCGATCAGGGCCGGTGATTTGGAGGCGGCTCCATACAATGCTTTAACGGCATTTCCAAGCCCGTGGCCGGAATATGGGAAGCAATGCGCCCTTTGCAACGATTTCGGCCGCAGCGCGGCTTTTGATCAAGTCGGCGACGGAACGCCGGCTAGCCGATATTCTGGTAGGCTTCGGCGATGGCGAGAAAATCCGCCGCCTTAAGGCTGGCGCCACCGACGAGCGCGCCGTCGACGTTTTTGACGCCGAGCAGTTCGACCGCATTGGACGGCTTGACCGAGCCGCCATAGAGGATGCGGATCCTGCCGGCCACCGAGGCGCCCAGCCCCTCCGATAGTTTTTCGCGGATATGCGCATGCGCTTCGGCCACGTCGTCGGCGGTCGGTGTCAGGCCGGTGCCGATCGCCCATACCGGCTCGTAGGCGATGACAGTGTTGGCTGGCGTCGCGCTAGGCGGCACCGAGCCGGCGACCTGGCGCGACAAGACGTCGAGGGCGGCGCCCGCTTCGCGCTCGGCCCTGGTCTCGCCGATGCAGATGATGGCGACGAGCCCGGCTCGCCATGCGGCAGACGCCTTCGCCTGGACAGTCGCATCGTCCTCGTTGCGCTGCTCGCGGCATTCGGAATGGCCGACAATGACGTGGCTGGCGCCGGCGTCTTTCAACATCTCGGCCGAGACACAACCGGTGAAGGCGCCGCTCTCCTTGATGTGGCAATCCTCGCCACCAGCCCGCACCGGCGTGCGCGACAGGATTTCGGCCGCGCGCGACAACAAGGTGGCAGGCACGCAGACCAATGCTTCGGTCTCGGCGTCGAGGCCGCTCATGAAGCCGTTGCCGATCATCCTGAGCTCGTTCAACGAGGCGCTGGTGCCGTTCATTTTCCAGTTGCCGGCAACGAGCGGTCGAATTCCTGGCGTCATGGGATCTGGTTCTCCGGGCGACATTAGGGTCTCGCCCTCCCTATCAAAATCAGGCCACAAAGCAATCGACAGTGAGCCGGAAGGGCGCTATTGCGCTTGTTTCAGACTCGGGCGCACACGAAAGTGCGGAAAAATCGGAAGTAACAATGCTTGGTATTCTGAGAAGCGCGGCGGGGACCTGGGTCGCGAAGACCCTGCTGTTACTGCTGGTGGCAAGCTTTGCCGCCTGGGGCGTCACCACCCGCTTGGCGGGCGGCTTCCTGGCCGGCCATCACGCGGTCATAACCGCCGGCAGCACCACTGTGTCGATCACCGAATACCGCCTCGCCTACGATCGCCAGATCAATATGCTGCAGCAGCAGATCGGCCAGCGCATCAGCCGCGAGCAGGCCAAGGCCTATGGCATCGACAACCAGGTTCTGGCGCAATTGGTGTCGGGCGCCGTTCTCGACGAACAGGCGCGCAAGCTCGGGCTCGGCTTCTCCAAGGACAAGCTAGCCGAATTGACGCGCCAGGAACCCGCCTTTCAGGGCCCGAATGGCCAGTTCGACCGCCGGCTGTTCGAATCGCGGCTGCGCGAGCTCGGCATGCGGCCGGAGGACTATCTCAAGAACCGGTCCCAGGTGGCGGTGCGCCAGCAGATCGTCGAGGCGGTTTCGGACGGCCTCAAGGCTCCGGACACCTTCTTCAAGGCGGTCGCGCTCTATCGCGGCGAAGACCGCACCATCGACTATCTGACCTTGCCGAAGGCGCTGGTCGAGCCGATCGAGGCGCCATCCGACAGTGTGCTTCAGGCCTATTTCGAGGCCAACAAGAAAACCTACGCGGCGCCTGAATACCGCAAATTCTCCTATGTCCGGCTCGAGCCTGAAGACATCATGGATGTCAGCGCCGTGACCGACCAACAGGTCGGCGATGACTACAACAAGAACAAGGGGCGCTACACCACGCCGGAAATGCGCACCATCGAACAGCTGGTGTTTCCGACGCTGGATGCCGCCAAGGCAGCATCCGATTCGCTGAAGACGGGCGCCACCTTCGACAAGATCGTTATCGCGCAGGGCAAGACCCAGGCCGACACGCTGCTTGGCACGCTCTCCAAGGACAAGATCAGCGACAAGGCGGTCGCCGATGCCGCATTCGCGCTTGCCGTCAATGAAGTCAGCCCGGTCGTCCAGGGTACGTTCGGCCCGGTGCTTTTGCGCGTCACCGATATCAAGCCGGAAGTGGTGAAACCGCTGGCCGAAGTGTCGGACCAGATCCGCAAGGATCTGGCACTGGGCGAAGCAAGCCGCATCCTGCTCGACGTGCACGACAATTACGAAGACACCCGCGCCGCCGGCAGCACGCTCGCCGAAGCCGCCGCAAAGCTGAAGCTCAAGGACGTCACCGTCGAGGCCATCGACCGCACCGGCCTCAAGCCGGATGGAACCATCATCAAGGACCTGCCGGCATCGCCGGACCTGATCAAGGCGGTGTTCGAGGCCGAACCCAACACCGAGAATCAAGCTCTGACCACGACCAACAACGGCTTCGTGTTCTACGAGCTGACATCGATCACGCCGGCTCGCGACCGCACGCTGGACGAGGTTCGCCAGAGGGTGGTGGCGGACTGGACGACAGAGGAAACGACCAAGCGGCTGACCGCCAAGGCTGACGAGCTCGAAAAGCGCCTCAAGGCCGGTGCCACGCTCGACGTCATCGCCGGCGAGCTGAAACTCGAAAAGCAGACCAAGCGCGGCGTGAAGCGCGAGGCCGACGACGTCGATTTCGGCAAGGACGGCGCCGCAGCGATGTTCGGCGTCGGCGAAGGCGGCACCGGGCTGATCCCCTCGCCCACCGGCGAAGGCCAGATTCTGTTCAAGGTGGCCGAAGTGTTCGAGCCGGCCGGAGCCGACGCCAGTTCGGTGCCCGACGATGCGCAGAAATCCTTCACGCAAGGCATGTCCGACGATTTGCTCGACCAGCTGGTGGCACAGTTGCAGACGCAGTACGCCGTCAGCGTCGACCAGGCCGCCGTTGCCCAGGCCTTGGCCCAATGAACGGCTTGGCTCAATGAACGTCTTGGCCCCATGAGCACCCTGAAGATCCATATCGCCAAGGTCGCCACCGGCAGCGCGTTGACCTTTGAGGAAGCGCGCGAAGCCTTCGACATCATCATGTCGGGCGACGCGACGCCGGGCCAGATCGGCGGCTTCCTGATGGCGCTGCGGGTGCGCGGCGAGACGGTGAGCGAGATTTCCGGCGCCGTCGCCACGATGCGCGCCAAGATGCTGCGCGTCGAAGCCCCTGAAGGCGCCATCGACATTGTAGGCACCGGCGGCGACAACTCGCATTCCGTCAACATCTCGACGGCGTCCGCCTTCGTCATCGCCGGCTGCGGCGTGCCGGTCGCCAAGCATGGCAATCGCGGCCTGTCGTCGCTGACAGGCGCTGCCGATGTGCTGGTTGCGCTCGGTGTCAAGATCGATATCCCGCCGGAGGTGATCGGCCGCTGCATCCATGAGGCCGGCGTCGGCTTCATGTTCGCGCCGGCGCATCATCCGGCGATGAAACATGTCGGCCCGACCCGCGTCGAGCTAGGCACCCGCACCATCTTCAACCTGCTCGGACCGCTGTCCAATCCGGCCGGCGTCAGCAGGCAGATGGTCGGCGTGTTCCTGCCGGAATGGATCGTGCCGGTGGCCGAGACATTGAAGGCGCTGGGCACAGACCATGCCTGGGTCGTCCATGGCGATGGCTATGACGAGATCACCACCACAGGCGAGACGCAGGTTGCGGAACTGGCCGGCGGCGAGATCCGCCATTTCACGCTCACCCCGGAAGCGGTCGGCTTGCAGCGCCACACCAAGGATGAGTTGCGTGGCGGCGACGCCGCCTACAACGCAAACGCGTTGCGCGACATGCTGGGCGGCGCGGCCGGCGCCTATCGCGACACGGTGCTGATGAATGCCGGTGCCGGCATGGTGGTGGCCGGCAAGGCAACAACGCTTGCCGACGGCATGGCGGCCGCAGCGCAAGCCATCGACAGCGGCCGGGCGATGGGCGTGCTCGACAGGCTGGTCGAGATTTCGAACGGATAGAGCCGTGGCTGACATTCTGCGCAAGATCGAGGCCTACAAGCGCGACGAGATCGCGGCGGCGAAGGCGCGGATACCGCTGACCGAGATCAAGGCGCGGGCCAAGGATGCAGACGCACCACGTGGCTTTCTGAGGGCGCTAGAGGCGACGCGCAGATCGGGCAGTTTCGGGCTGATCGCCGAAATCAAGAAGGCAAGCCCGTCCAAAGGGTTGATCCGCGCTGATTTCGACCCGCCGGCACTGGCGCAGGCCTATGAGAAAGGCGGCGCCGCCTGCCTTTCGGTGCTGACCGATGCGCCGTCCTTCCAGGGCGCGCCGGAGTTTCTGACCAATGCCCGCAAGGCTGTGTCGCTGCCCGCGCTGCGCAAGGATTTCCTGTTCGACCCCTACCAGGTCTACGAAGCACGCGCCTGGGACGCCGACGCTATCCTGATCATCATGGCCAGCGTCGACGATGCCCTGGCCAGCGAATTGGAAGCGACCGCATTCGAACTCGGTATGGATGCACTGATCGAGGTGCATGACGAGGCAGAGACGCAGCGCGCGGTAAAACTGTCGTCGCAACTGATCGGCATCAACAACCGCAATCTGAGGACATTCGAGACCAGCCTTGGAACCTCGGAGCGGCTGGCGTCGATGGTGCCGGGTGGCCGCTTGCTGGTCAGCGAGAGCGGAATTTTCACCCACGACGATTGCCTCAGGATGCAAAAGACCGGCATCAGCACCTTCCTGGTCGGCGAAAGCCTGATGCGGCAACAGGATGTGGCGGCGGCGACGCGCCTGCTTTTGACAGGCAAGGCGAAGGCCGAGGTAGCCTGAGATGGCAGCCGCCCTCACCCATCTCGGCGCCAAGGGCGAGGCCAACATGGTCGATGTTGGCGACAAGGAAGAGACGACACGCACGGCGATCGCCGAAGGCTTTGTCTCGATGCGGCCGGAAACCCTGAAGATGATCCTCGACGGCGATGCCAAGAAAGGCGATGTGCTGGGCACAGCGCGCATTGCCGGCATCATGGCGGCCAAGAAAACACATGAATTGATCCCGCTCTGCCATCCGCTGTTGTTGACCAAGGTGTCGGTCGACATCGAGCCGGACACGGCCCTGCCCGGCCTCAGGGTCACCGCGCTCGCCCGCGTCACTGGCAAGACCGGCGTCGAAATGGAGGCGCTGACCGCTGCTTCGGTGGCTTGCCTGACCATTTACGACATGGCCAAGGCGGCCGACCGCGCCATGGTCATTTCCGGCATCCGGCTGGTCGAAAAAACCGGCGGCAAGTCCGGCGACTACAAGGCGGGCGCTTGATGGCGCTTGTCCCGGTTGCCGAGGCGCTGGAGCGCCTGCTGGAAGGCGCTTTGGCGCTACCAGGTGAAAGCGTCGCGCTGGCGGATGCGGCTGGGCGGGTGCTGGCGGAGCCTGTCGTGGCGCTGCGCACTCAGCCGCCTTTCAATGCATCTGCCATGGACGGCTACGCCGCGCGGGCGCAGGACGTAGCATCCGCCCCGGTGCGGCTTTCGGTGATCGGTATGGCGCCCGCCGGGCGCGGCTTTGATGGCACTGTCGGCAAGGCGCAGGCTGTGCGCATCTTCACCGGCGCGCCGCTGCCTGAAGGCGCAGACACCATCGTCATTCAGGAAAATGTCAGGGATCTCGGCGGTGGTCAGATCGAGGTCACCGAACCGACGGCTAAGGAACGCAACATCCGCCGCCGTGGTCTGGATTTTGCGCAAGGCGATGTCCTGCTGGAGAAAGGCCGCGTGCTCGATCCGGCCGCACTCTCGCTGGCGGCGTCGGCCAATCACCCGACCCTGAACGTGGTGCAACGGCCGCTGGTCGCCATCATCGCCACCGGCGACGAGTTGCTGCCGCCGGGCAGCGCGCTTGGCCCCGATCAGATCATCTCGTCCAACGCCTACGGCGTGGCGGCCGCCGCGCAATCGGTCGGCGCGCGTGCGCTCGATCTCGGTATCGCCGCCGACCGCAAGGAAGCGATTGCGGCGCTGGTGAAAAAGGCCGTCGCGGCGAAAGCCGACGTCATCGTCACGCTCGGCGGCGCCTCGGTCGGCGACCACGACCTCGTCCACGATGTGCTCACCGGCGAAGGCATGACGCTCGACTTCTGGAAGCTCGCCATGCGCCCGGGCAAGCCGCTGATGTTCGGACGGCTAGGCGATATCAGGTGCATCGGCCTGCCCGGCAACCCGGTGGCGAGCCTGGTCTGCTCGCAATTGTTCCTGAAGCCGCTTTTGGCGCAGCTCGGCGGCCGCGTCCACCGGCAGGATGTGCGCCTGGCGCAGCTCGGCGCCGCGATGCCGGCCAATGATCTGAGACAGGACTATGTGCGCGCCGTGGTGAGCGAAGAAGCCGGCGCACTGGTGGCGACCCCGTTCGGCATCCAGGATTCCTCGATGCTGAGAATGCTGGCCGACGCCAACGGGTTGATCGTGCGGGCGCCATTCGCTCCGGCGGCAGCCGTGGGCACTGAGTGTCGCGTCCTGATGCTACGCTGAAGATCAAGCGTCCAAGCCATTAATTTTAGAGATGAAACTGGTTTTTATTCGGCAAGCAATGTCCGCGTCAGCGGATGTGTCGGATCGGCAAGCCCGTCGACGATGTTGAAATGATGCCGATCCGGCTCGACCACCGTGCTGGTCATGGCGCCGAGGCCGGTCCAGATGTTGGCGAGCAGCGCATTCTGGCGCAGGAACTCCGCCCGCTCGCCGCCGCCGGCCCAGCAGGTGATGCGTGCGCCGTCCATCGGGCGCAGCAGCGCCGGGCTTTCGGCCAGTGCTTCCGCTTCATCGATGGCCAATGTCGTATTCATGCCGGTGCGCATGATCGGACGCAGGTCATGAACGCCGGAGATCGAGACGACATTGCGCACACGGCCTGCCACATCGGCGGCCAGAGGCGTCGTTGTCGTCACCATCCTTGAGGCGAGATGGCCGCCGGCGGAATGCCCGGTCAGGATCACCGGCCCGCCGACCATCGTCGCCGCCTTGGCGATCGCCGCCGCAATTTCCCTGACGATGCCGGAAATGCGTATGTCGGGACAAAGCGTGTAAGTCGGCATTGCCACGGCAAAACCGCTGGCGACCGCGCCTTTGGCCAGATGCGACCAGGGATTCTTGTCGAATGCCTTCCAGTAGCCGCCATGGATGAAGACGACGAGCCCTTTGGGCATGGCATCGGGAAGGAACAGATCGAGCCGGTTGCGCGGGCTGTCGCCATAGGCGATGTCGAGCTTGGCCCGACCGGCCGCTGACAGTGTGTCGCGAAAAGCCTGTGCCGGTGCGTCCCACGCGGCCGGCCAGCGATTGCTGCCAGCGATGTTGTCGCCGTTGGCGTAGGCATTGTCCCAATCGGCAACACGGTGTTCGAGCATCTGCACCCTCCCAGATGACTTCAGTTCAGTCGACAGGAATGGCCGCCGGCAAAGGCGACGTCAATGCTCCACCCTAAAAACATTTTAGGCTTGAAACAAATTTCGACTGGTGCGATCCTGTGATTGTTCAGCCGTGGGCGTGAGGCAGACAGGGGCAGCCGAAAAATGCTTGGGCCATCAGCGCATACCGACACATTCACGCGCGACAACCTGCCGCCGCCGGATCAATGGCCGGAGTTTCTGCTCGACGGCTTCCACTATCCCGACCACATAAACGCCGGCGTCGAATTGACCGACAGGCTGGTCGAAAAGGGCTTTGGCGACCACACCGCGCTGATCGGCAATGGCCGCCGCCGCACCTACAAGGAACTGTCCGACTGGACCAACAGGCTCGCCCATGCGCTGGTCGAGAACTACGGCGTCAAGCCGGGCAACCGGGTGCTGATCCGCTCGGCCAACAACCCAGCCATGGTCGCCTGCTGGCTGGCCGCCACCAAGGTGGGCGCGGTGGTCGTCAACACCATGCCGATGTTGCGTGCAGGCGAACTCGCCAAGATTGTCGACAAGGCGGAAATCACAATCGCACTTTGCGATACAAGGCTGATGGACGAGATGACCGCCTGCGCCAAGGGCAGTGCGTATCTCAAGCAGGTCATCGGCTTCGACGGCACAGCCAACCATGACGCGGAACTCGATCGCGTCGCCCTCGACAAGCCGGTCACCTTCACTGCCGTCAACACCGGCCGCGACGACGTCGCCCTGCTCGGCTTCACCTCCGGCACCACCGGTGTGCCTAAGGCGACGATGCATTTCCACCGCGACCTCCTGATCATCGCCGACGCCTATGCCCGCGAAATCTTGGAGGTGACGCCGGACGATATCTTCGTCGGCTCGCCGCCCCTTGCCTTTACCTTCGGTCTTGGCGGCCTCGCCATCTTCCCGCTGCGCTTTGGCGCTGCGGCGACGTTGCTGGAACAGGCGACGCCGCCCAACATGATCCACATTATCGAGACTTACAAAGCGACAATTTCCTTCACCGCGCCGACCGCCTATCGAGCGATGCTCAAGGCCATGGATGAAGGAGCGGACCTGTCCTCGCTGCGCGTCGCGGTTTCAGCTGGCGAGACGCTGCCGGCACCTGTTTTCGAGGAGTGGACCGAAAAGACCGGCAAGCCGATCCTCGATGGAATCGGCGCCACCGAGATGCTGCATATCTTCATCTCCAACCGCTTCGATGACATGAAACCGGCCTCCACCGGCAAGGCCGTCGGCGGCTATGAGGCACGCATCGTCGATGACGAGATGCGGGAGGTGCCGCGCGGTTCGACAGGCCGGCTGGCGGTGCGCGGCCCGACCGGCTGCCGCTACATGGCCGATGCCAGGCAGAAGGACTATGTCCGCGATGGCTGGAACCTCACCGGCGACACTTTTACCCAGGACGAGGACGGTTTCTTCCATTTCGCCGCGCGCTCCGACGACATGATCGTCAGCGCCGGCTACAACATCGCAGGTCCCGAGGTCGAAGCGGCGCTGCTTTCGCATCCCGACGTCGCCGAATGCGCGGTGACCGGCGCCGAGGACCGCGAGCGCGGCCAGATCGTCGAGGCGCATATCGTGCTGGTGCAAGGCGTGACGCCAGACGCATTGACCGTCAAACGCCTGCAGGACCACGTCAAGGCCACGATCGCGCCGTACAAATATCCGCGTTCGGTAAAGTTCATCGACGCCTTGCCCAAAACCCAGACCGGCAAAATCCAACGCTTCCGGTTGCGCGCGGAGAAGAGCAATTGAGCCAGCCCTACGATCCGGAGTCGGATGGCGCGCAGATGTCGTTCAAGGAGCGAATGTCCTACAGCGACTATCTGCACCTGGAGAAGGTGCTCGACGCGCAGACGCCACTGTCTTCTGCCCATGACGAGATGCTGTTCATCATCCAGCATCAGACTTCGGAATTGTGGATGAAGCTGGCCTTGCACGAGATCGGCGCCGCCATCCGCGCGATCCGTGCCGACCGCCTCGAACCGAGCTTCAAGATGCTGTCTCGCGTCGCGCGCATCTTCGAGCAGCTCAACAATGCCTGGGACGTGCTGCGCACGATGACGCCCAGCGAGTACACCGAGTTTCGCGACGCGCTCGGCCAATCCTCGGGCTTCCAGTCCTGGCAGTACCGCGCCATCGAGTTCATGGCCGGCAACCGCAACCTCGCCATGCTCGGCCCGCACAAGCACCGGCCCGATCTTACGGACAGGCTGGAAGCGATCCTAGCCACGCCGTCGCTCTATGACGAGGCGCTGCTGCTGTTGGCGCGCAACGCCTTCGACATCGGCGCCGACGCCAGGCGCACGGACTGGCGCGAGACGCGCGGCGAGAACGAAGAAGTGCTGGTTGCCTGGCAAACCGTCTACCGCGACCCGCAGCGCTACTGGATGCTCTACGAACTGGCCGAGAAGCTGGTCGACTTCGAGGATTACTTCCGCCGCTGGCGCTTCAACCACGTCACCACGGTCGAGCGCATCATCGGCTTGAAGCGCGGCACCGGCGGTACCTCAGGCGCCTCCTACCTGAAGAAGATGCTGGAGGTCGTGCTGTTTCCGGAGCTCTGGACGGTCCGCACCCGGCTCTGAGCTCTTTGTTTTGGCGTCACACTTTTCCTGGAATTGCGCCGACTTCAGGTAACCGCGGTCTTCACTGCGAAGCGGGCGTCCTGCCAGGCGCCTGTGCGCAGAATATCCTCCAGCACGTCGACTGCCTGCCAGACATCGCCATAACCGACATAGAGCGGCGTGAAGCCGAAACGGATGGTCGACGGCGCCCGGAAATCGCCGATCACGCTGCGCTCGATCAGTGCGCGCATCACCTGATAGCCGTGCGGGTGGAGGAACGACACCTGGCTGCCGCGCTGGCTGCCGTCGTGAGGACTTTCCAGTTCAAGCCCGTAGGCGCCGCATCTGGCTTCGACGAGCTGGATAAACAGGTCCGTCAGCGCGATGCTCTTTTTGCGCACCGCCGTCATGTCGACATCGTTCCAGATATCGAGCGCGCCCTTGAGCGCCCGCATCGACAGCACCGGCTGCGTTCCGCACAGAAAGCGGCGGATGCCGCTGCCGACGGCAAAGCCCTGTTCGAAGGCAAAGGGCCGCGCATGGCCCCACCAGCCGCTAAGCGGCTGGTGGACATCGCCATGGTGGCGCGCGGCAGCGTAGATGAAGGCCGGCGAACCCGGGCCGCCATTGAGGTATTTGTAGGTGCAGCCGACGGCGAAATCGGCATTGGCACGGTCGAGTTCGACCGGCAAGGCGCCGGCCGTGTGGCAGAGATCCCAGATGATCAGCGCGCCGGCGTCATGGGCTTTGCGCGTCAGCGCCGCCATGTCGCGCAACCGGCCGGATTTGTAGTTGACGTGGTTGACCAGGATGACGGCAACGCTGTCGTCGATCAGCTCCTCGATTGCGGCCGCGTCGACACCCTCCAGCCGCAGCCGCGTTCCCGGCCGGGTCGAGGCCACGCCTTCGGCCATGTAGAGGTCGGTCGGAAAGCTGTCGCCCTCGGCAACGATGACCGACCGATCCGGCCGCATGCCGAGCGCGGCGTGCAGCAGCTTGTAGATGTTGATCGAGGTTGTGTCGCAGACCACCGTCTGCCCGTCGGCCGCACCGATCAGCCGTCCAAGCTGATCTCCGAGTTCCACCGGCATGTTGAACCAGCCTGCGGTGTTCCAGGCGCGGATGAGATCCTGCGCCCATTCCCGCGTCGCGGCCTGCTGCAGTTCGCTGAAGACGGCTGGTGATGCGGCACCCAGCGAATTGCCGTCGAGATAGATCACGCCCTCCGGCAAGACAAAGCGTTCACGCATGGAACGCAGCGGATCGGCGGCGTCCATCGCTTCGATTGCAGCGAGATCGGGTGTCATGCTCATGATCCGGTGTCCCTCCATGGACAAACGCACGCGGCGGAGCCTGCCCGCCCCAAACATGCCGGCGATCTTGAGCGGTCCTCCGGAAGCTGTCAAACATTATATATAATTTACGCAATGAAAGGCTTTGATATATAATCATCAGCCGAGCAATCTGTTGAATGGGTCACGATGCTGGATGACGAGCAGTCCTCGAAGACGGAAGCGGCCTATCGGCTGCTCAGGCGCGATATTCTTGCGACCCGGCTAGCGCCTGCCGCGCCGTTGAAGCTGAGCACGCTGCGCGGCACCTACGGCATCGGCTGGACGCCGCTGCGCGAGGCGCTGTCGCGGCTGGAGGCCGAACGGCTTGTGACGGCCATCAGCAACCGTGGGTTTGCGGTCGCTCCCGTCTCTCGGGCGGAGCTCGAGGATCTGGCGCGTGCGCGGCTGGTGGTCGAACTGCCCTTGCTGGTGGAATCGATCGAGAAAGGTGACCGTCAGTGGGAAGACGCGGTCGTTGCCGCCCATTATCGTCTCTCACGGTGCGGGTCCGTTCTCGACGATCCCTCGGATGATGCCGTCGATGCGTGGTACGAAAAACACGATGCCTTCCACGCGGCGCTGCTCAATGCCGCGACATCCAGCTGGCTGCTGCGCTTCAATGCGACGATATCCGACCAATTGCATCGCCATCACCGTTTTCTGGGCCTGGCCCCAACGCTGCGCGCGGCTGCCGGCCGCAAGGATGGACACCAGAAGGCCATGCAGGCCCTGCGCGACGCCGTGGCGATCGAACACCACACCGCACTGATGGAAGCAGCCCTTGATCGCGACACTGAGCGCGCGAAAACACTGATGACCATTCACATCGGCTACACGCTGCAGGTCTATGCCCAGAGTGAACCGGGCGGCGCGGCGGACGCGGCCCAACCCCACCCGAAAAAGAAACGGCGATCGGGCAACGCGTGAACTAGCCGATGGCGCGACCCTCAGCGCTTTGGCTTCGTTCAACACCGTTGCCGGCAAACGAGCGCAGGCTGCCTGCCGCGCGCTGACGTATGCTGAACAAAACGTCAACACATTCATTAAACTTTAAATGGTTGCGGAACACAACTGGAACAGATAGTGTTTGTTCTGGGTTTGTTTTTTCCGATTCTGGTTTCAGAACCCGTGGGGGCCGCGATGCTGACGCGCAAGCAACATGAACTTCTGATGTTCATCCATGAACGCCTGAAGGAGAGCGGAATCCCGCCGTCGTTTGACGAAATGAAGGAGGCGCTGGACCTCGCTTCGAAGTCCGGCATCCACCGGCTGATTACGGCGCTGGAGGAGCGCGGCTTCATTCGCCGGCTGCCGAACCGGGCGCGTGCGCTGGAAGTGCTGCGGCTGCCCGACTCGATCGCGCCCGGCCTCAATGCGGCGAGGAAGTTTTCGCCAAGCGTCATCCAGGGCAGTCTCGGACAAGGCGGTGTGGGGCAAGGCGGTCTCGGCCGCCAGATCAAGCCGGCCTCATCGTCGCGTTCGATGTCCGCCGGCAATGACGACGCGGTTTCCGCGGTGTCGATCCCGGTGATGGGACGTATCGCCGCCGGTGTGCCGATCGACGCTATCCAGCACCAGACGCATTCGATCTCGGTGCCGCCGGATATGATCATGGGCGGCGAACATTACGCGCTTGAGGTCAAGGGCGACTCGATGATCGAGGCCGGCATTTTCGACGGCGACACGGTCATCATCCGCAATGCTGATACGGCGAGTCCCGGCGAGATCATCGTGGCACTGGTCGACGAGGAGGAAGCGACGCTGAAACGCTTCCGCCGCAAGGGCGCCTCGATCGCGCTGGAAGCCGCCAACCCGGCCTATGAGACGCGCATCTTCGGGCCGGACCGGGTCAAGGTGCAGGGTAAGCTTGTCGGATTGATCCGGCGTTACTGAGCCGGCTCAGGTTTGTACGCCGGCTTGGCGGACCGTTCGGGCTGCTTGTAAGGCGGCAGGCCACGCGCTTCGCGTGAGAAGCGGCGTTGCTCGTGCCAGGGGCGATAAGGCTTGTCGACGGCGAAGCGGATGGTTGGCGCTACCGCGGCCGATTGTGGATTGAAGAAGACGGCTGCACTGCCGTCCCGAGCAAGCTTCTTCTTCGTCACGACGAGCACCAGCGGGTCGCGGCACGGGTTGTAGGCCGTGGCGTCGTCGATGACGATCAGGCTCGCAAAAGCGCAAGCCGGCCGAGCCGTGTTGCGATCCTTCGCTAGCGCGATGATGGCGCCGGATGGATGCCGGGCAATGCAGAAATCGGCCTTGCAATAGAAGGGCGCGCCTGGCGGCAAGTCGAGCGGATCGAGATCGAACCGCGTATCTGTTGCCTCGAAAATCTCAGGCGGGATAATGGTTTCGACTCTCAGTGCGCGTTTCCAATTGTCGGTGGTGAATTCGTTCGAGCGTTCGCGGTTGATGGCTAGCTCGCCGCCGCCAATCGGCATGGCCACCAGATGCGCATCCTCGGAAATGAGCACGTCAGGCGTGCGCACCTGCGGCACGGTCAAAAGGCCGGCCAGCGCGAAAGGCACGGCCGCGAGCCTCAGCCAGGTGGTGGCCATGGTGGCGATAACGAGGGCGACTGCCACCAGCAGCACAGAGCGAACGGAGATCAGCCCGACGGCGTCGACCGGCGAGCGCTCGGAAATCCAGGCCGATATGGCGATCATCGCCGTCAGGCCCTTGCCCATCACATAGAGGAACGGCCCATCGGCGCCGAACGGCATAGCCAGCGCGCTGAGCACGGCGAACGGCATAACCACCAGCGAGACGATCGGCATCACAGTGAGATTGGCGAGCAGGCTGAGTGGCGACACGCGCTGAAAATGCCAGATGGCGAACAGCAAAGTAGCACTGCCGGCGATAATTGAGGTCATGGCGAGACCGCCCATGGCCAGCAGGAATTTTCGCGACACGAAGCTGACAAAGGAGCGTTTCGCCGGCGGCGGTCTCACCTTGTCGGCGCGATAGTCGGCCCAGCCGGCATAGGCGCCGACAAGGGCGGCGGTTGCGGCAAACGACATCTGGAAGCTCGGGCCGACCACTTCATGCGGTGACACCAGGATGACGGCGATGGCCGAGATCGCAAGATTGCGCATGGTGAGCGCGGCACGGTCGAACAGCACCGCGACGAGCATGACCGCCAGCATGATGAAGCTGCGCTCGGCGGCAACCACGATGCCCGAAATGACGAGATAGGCGGCGATGGAGACAAGCGCTGCGGCCGCCGCATATTTCTTCACCGGCCGACGCGAGGAGAAATCCGGAAACAGCGCAAAGGCGCCGCGCAGCAACACCATGATGGTGCCAGCGACCAGCGCCATGTGCAGGCCCGAAATGGAGATGATGTGGTAGATGCCGGTGCGCCGCATCGCCTCGTTGACCTCGTCCGGAATGCCGGCGCGCACGCCGACGATGAGCGCCGCGGCAATCTCGCCCTCGGCGCCGCCGATCTTGCCCCTGATATGGTCGGCAATGTTTTCGCGCGCATTCTCAATTGCCGAAGAGAGCCGTGCGGTCAGCGGCGGCGTTCCTTGCGCGGCGATGGTTTTGGGATTGCCGAGAAAGAAGCCGCTGCCGCCGATGCCGGTGAAATAGCTGTCAAAGGAGAAATCGTAGCTCTCCGGCCGCACCGGACCGGTCGGCGGCAACAACCGGGCATAGCCGGTGATCAGAGAGCCGGCGGTCATATCGGCGGGAACAGTGCGCGCCGAAAGCCTGACCCGCTCCGGCGCGTAGCGCAGCTTGGGGCGAGCGGTCGAAATGACGTCGAGCGTCAGCCTGACGCGGCCGTTCTCCATATCCTCAAGGCTGACGACGCGCCCGGTCAGCCTTGTCTGGATCTCGGAGCCGAGCATTTGCGTTCCGGCGCGCCAGGTCTCGACCTTGGCGGCCACGACGCCGAGCGCGCACAGCATCGCGGCCATAAAGCACAGATGCGTCCTCGGCCACGACCGCGTGACAACAGCACAGCATGTCGTCAGCACCACAATGGCGATTGGCTGGGCAAAGCCCGGCTCGCTGGCCAGCGAGAAATAGGCAATGACGCCGGCCGCCAGGAAAACCGGCACCAGCAGGAAGGCAACACCACGGTCGAGTTCGGTGACGGCGGCCACGGCAAGGCTGCGACGGATTGCTGGCCATGTCGAACGGCGTAGCAGCCTGCGCAAACGGATGGCGGATCCGGGCACGGCGACCGGCACCGACGCAGTGTCATCCGGAGACAAAGGCCGGAGGCCAGGTCGCATCTCGGGCAGCGCGACGGGCATCGGCTCGGCGTAGGGACTGTCGGCAAACAGGGAGCGTTCGTTGACGCTTGTCGCAGCGCCCTCGCCTTGATCCGTGCCCCGGCCACGTCCAGCCATCGGGTCTGCCCCTTGCGCCCCAGACCTCCTATGCTACATGAACGCGCAAAGCGCGAAAGTCCGCGCGATCACGTCCCACTTTCCAGCTTTGCCCGAGAATTGCCATGTCCAACAAAATTGCCATGTCCAACAGGGTGGTCACCCGTTTTGCCCCCTCGCCTACCGGCTATCTGCATATCGGTGGCGCGCGCACGGCGCTGTTCAACTGGCTGTACGCCAAGCACACCGACGGCACGATGGTGCTGCGCATCGAGGACACCGATCGCGAGCGTTCCACCGAAGCGGCAACCCAGGCAATTCTCGATGGGCTGACCTGGCTCGGCCTGTCCTGGGACGGCGAAGCCGTCTCGCAGTTCGAGCGGGCGCCGCGCCACCGCGAGGTGGCCGAGGAGCTGGTGCGCCTGGGCAAGGCCTACTACGCCTACGAGACCCCCGCAGAGCTCGAAGCGATGCGCGAGGCGGCACGCGCCAAGAGCCTGCCGCCGCGTTATAATGGCGCGTGGCGCGACCGTGACCCTTCCGAGGCGCCCGCCGGCGTAAAGGGCGCTATCCGCATCAAGGCGCCGACCGTGGGCGAGACCGTGGTGCACGACCGCGTGCAGGGCGAGGTGCGTTTTCCCAACAAGGATCTCGACGATTTCATCATCCTGCGTTCGGATGGCGTCCCGACCTACATGCATGCCGTCGTCGTCGACGACCACGACATGGGCGTCACCCACATCATTCGCGGTGACGACCATCTGACCAATGCCGCGCGCCAGACGGTGATCTACAACGCCATGGGCTGGGAGGTGCCGTCCATGTCGCACATCCCGCTGATCCATGGCGCCGACGGCGCCAAATTGTCGAAGCGGCACGGTGCGCTCGGCGTCGAGGCCTACCGCGCCATGGGCTATCTGCCCGAGGCGCTGCTCAACTATCTGGCGCGCCTCGGCTGGAGCCATGGCGACGACGAAGTGATGTCGATCAAGGACATGATCACCTGGTTCGACATTGGCGACGTCAACAAGGGGGCGGCGCGCTTCGACTTCGCCAAGCTCGATGCGCTGAACGGCGTCCACATGCGCAAGATGGACGACGTCCAGCTGCTCGACATCTTCGTCGCCACTCTTCCCTATCTCGAAGGTGGCCCGGCGCTCGCCGCACGCCTCGACGACACCAGGAAGGCGCAGCTGCTGGCCGCGCTGCCTGGCCTGAAGGAGCGCGCCAAGACATTGGTGGAACTGGCCGATGGCGCAGGCTTCCTGTTCGTCGAGCGGCCGCTGCCGGTCGACGACAAGGCGGCAGCGCTTCTCAATGCCGATGCTCGTACGATCCTGCGCGGGGCACACGCGGCTTTGCAGACGGTTTCGGGTGAGTGGACGGCCGCTGCGGCGGAAGCCGCGGTGCGCGAGTTCGCGACGACCTGCGGCCACAAGCTCGGCGCAGTGGCTCAACCGCTGAGAGCAGCCCTGACCGGTCGCAGCACCTCGCCCGGCGTGTTCGACGTGCTTGCCGTGCTCGGTCGCGAGGAAAGCCTGGCGCGGATTGCGGATCAAATCGATTAGGAGCGAACTGGCCCAAGAAGATTGGCATTGAAAGGCGCGTTTCGCAGTGCAACATTAGGCCTTGGCCCAATCTGGCACGCACCTCCCAAAATGCGGTGGCGAGTTCGCGCATTCCGGTGATTTCGACGTGTCGTTTGCAGGAATTGCCTTGCCGGCATGAGGAACATGAAGGAGTTTGAGAATGAGCGAAGCTGCGACAAAACTGGACACCGGCAGCAAGACGACGCACCCGTCGACTGCCACGCTCGAACTGGCCGGCAAGACGCACGAATTCAAGGTGCGAAGCGGCTCTGTCGGGCCTGACGTCATCGACATCGGTGCGCTCTACAGCACCACCGGCGCCTTTACCTATGACCCCGGCTTTACTTCGACGGCGAGCTGCGAATCGGCGATCACCTTCATCGACGGCGATGCCGGCATCCTGCTGCACCGCGGCTATCCGATCGACCAGTTAGCAGAGCATGGCGACTTCCTCGAAGTCTGCTACCTCCTGCTCTACGGCGAACTGCCGACCAAGGCGCAAAAGGACGATTTCGACTACCGGGTGACGCGCCACACCATGGTGCACGAGCAGATGTCGCGCTTCTTCACCGGCTTCCGCCGCGACGCGCATCCGATGGCTGTCATGTGCGGCGTGGTCGGCGCGCTGTCGGCCTTCTATCACGACTCCACCGACATTTCGGACCCGTACCAGCGTATGGTCGCCTCGATGCGGCTGATCGCCAAGATGCCGACGATCGCGGCGATGGCCTACAAATACCATATCGGCCAGCCCTTCATTTACCCGAAGAACGAGCTGAACTTCGCCGCCAACTTCCTGCATATGTGCTTTGCGGTGCCGTGCGAGGAGTACAAGATCAACCCGGTGCTGGCGCGCGCCATGGAGCGCATCTTCATCCTGCATGCCGACCACGAGCAGAACGCGTCCACCTCGACGGTGCGGCTTGCCGGTTCGTCGGGCGCCAACCCGTTCGCCTGCATTGCCGCCGGCATCGCTTGCCTGTGGGGCCCGGCACATGGCGGCGCCAACGAAGCGGCGCTCAACATGCTGGGCGAGATCGGCCATGTCGACCACATCCCGGAATTCATCGCCCGCGCCAAGGACAAGAACGATCCGTTCCGGCTGATGGGCTTTGGTCACCGCGTCTACAAGAACTACGATCCTCGCGCGAAAATCATGCAGAAGACGGCACATGAAGTGCTGGGCGAACTCGGCATCAAGGACGATCCGCTGCTCGACATCGCCATGGAGCTGGAAAAGATCGCGCTGACCGATTCCTACTTCATCGAGAAGAAGCTCTATCCGAACGTCGACTTCTACTCCGGCATCACGCTGAAGGCGCTGGGCTTCCCCACCACGATGTTCACCGTACTGTTTGCGGTTGCCCGCACCGTCGGCTGGATCGCGCAGTGGAAGGAGATGATCGAGGATCCGCACCAGAAGATCGGCCGCCCGCGCCAGCTCTACACCGGCGCCCCGGAGCGCGATTACGTGCCGATCGCCAAGCGCTGATCGTCGGCGCATTAGGCTTCACCACGACACTGCAAAAGGCGCCCGCAAGGGCGCTTTTTAGTTGGCGTGACGAAGCTTGATATGGCGAAGAACAACGTCTGCGGCAATGTCGCCGGAGGGCTTGTCCGTGGCCATGCGCCTGGCGACTTCGGCAAAGCCGTCCTTTTGCCAGGTGCGATAGGCGGTGTCTGAAAACAGACCCTCAAGCTGCCGCGCCAGATAGCGCGGTCGCACATATTGGTTGTAGTGCTCCGGCACGATCGTCTGGTCGGCGATCAGATTGGGCAAGGCGGCGCTCCACACCGTGACCAGCCCCTGGACCATGCGCATCACCGGATCGAGCCGGTAGCATGAGATCATCGGCACATCAGACAGTGCCAGTTCGAGCGATACCGTTCCCGAAGCAATCAGCGCCGCATCGGCCTTACCGAAGGCCTGCCATTTGCGCTCGGCATCGAGGATGATCTCAGGCTTTTCATCCCAGCGCGCGACTGATGTTTTGACCAGGTCGGCGACATGCGGCACCGTGGGCAACAGCAGGCGCAGGCGGTGTCCGCGCGCCCGCAGGGCCGAGACCGTCTCGCCGAACGGTTCGATAAGCCGGCTCACCTCACCGCGCCGCGACCCGGGCAGGACGAGCAGCGTCTTGATGCGGTCACCCGAGAGATCGCGTAGCTGGGCTTGCGTCCTGGCCGCGCTCATCACGCCCGGATCATGCGTAAGGCGGTGTCCGACATAGGTGCCGGGCGGGCCGCCGAGGCGACTAAGTTCCTTCACCTCGAAAGGCAGGATGCACAATATGTGGTCGACATACGGCTTCATCGCCAGCGCCCTGCCCGGCCGCCACGCCCAGACGCTCGGGCAGACATAGTGGACGATCGGGATAGAGGGGTCGGCGGAACGGACCTTTTTGGCGACGCGCAGCGAAAAATCCGGGCTGTCGATGGTGATGAGACAGTCGGGTTTTTCAGCGGCAACGGCACTTGCCGTCTGGCTGATGCGCCGCATCAGGCGCGGCAGGTCGCGCAGGATGGCGCTGAGCCCCATCAGCGCGATCTCGGCTCCGTCGAACAGCGGCACCAGCCCGAGTGCCTGCAGATGCCGCCCGCCAATGCCGACCAGCCTGATATCGCGCCCGGTCATGCGTTTCAGCGCCTGCACGATGTCGGCGCCCAACAGGTCACCGGACTCTTCGCCGGCGACGATGGCGATTTTCAGCGGCTTCTCAGCTGCCATGGGCCAGCTCCGCGGCCGGCAGGCCGAACACGAAAAGGCCGAGTGCATTGGCGCGCGCGATAACAGCGGGGCCTTCGAGGATCAGCGAACGGCCGGCTTCGACGGCAATGCCGGCAAGCCCGGCGGCGTGTGCCGCCTCGACCGTCTGGGGACCAATGGACGGCAAATCGGCACGCAGCTCCTGGCCGGGTTTGGCGCATTTGACCAGGACACCGCGCGTCTTGCCGGCGAGCCTGCCATGGCCGCGCAGCTGCTGCGTCCGCTCGAGCAATCCGTGGGTGCCCTCGACGCCTTCCAGGGCGATCGCGCGCCCGCCGATGGCAATCGCCGCCTGGCCGATGTCAAGTGCGCCGATGGCCTTTGCCGCGGCATGTGCCGCCTCGATGTCGCGCCAGTCGGACTTTCGAGGCACTGCCTTGGTCAGCGGCCCTTCGGCCGCGACAAGCCGGGGCACGACCTCATGCGCGCCGACAACTTTGACGCCCCGCGCCTCCAGGCCGCGGGTCAATATCTTCAACAGGCCGTCATCGCCGCGCGCAAGCGCCATGGCGACCGAGGGTATCAGCGCCAGTAGCCCAAGGCTCGGGCGCATGTCGACCAGCCGCGGCCGGCGCCTGATCTCGCCGGCAAGCACAAGATGGGTGATCCGTCGCCGCCTCAGCAACGCAACCAGCGAGCCGATGTCTTCAAGGGCGAGGCTTTCATGCTCGTAGATTGTGAGCTCGGACTGACGGTCGGCCTGACCGTCGACCAGGATGATGACGGGCGGATGTCCGGCCTCTGCCAGGCCGGCGGCAACTTCGACCGGCAGGCTGCCGCCGCCGGCAATGATGCCGACCCTGGCGTCCGGCGCGAGATCGAGGCCCGTTGAGCTGGCCTCAGTCTTCGTCATCGGCATCGTCGCCGGCGCCACCTTTAAGCGACGGGACGGCATAGTGCCGCTTGCCGCGACTGGCGATGAAATCGATGATTTTCATGGCGGTCGGCGACGAGGCGAACTCGGCCTTGGCGAATTCGATGTTTTCGCCGACGGTGCGGGAGCGGTCGAAGATCGTCTTGTAAGCCTTGCGCAGCACCTGGATTTCGGCGCGCGGCAGGCCGGAGCGCTTCAGGCCGATGATGTTGAGGCCGCGCAAGCTGGCGCGGTTGCCGACAGCAATGGCGTAGGGGATGACATCGCCGACGATTGCCGAGCAGCCGCCGAGAAAGGCGTTGTCGCCGATACGGACAAACTGATGAACGGCCGTCAGGCCGCCGATATAGACATTGTTGCCGACCTCGCAATGGCCGC
Organism: Mesorhizobium neociceri; assembly: GCF_013520985.1. Classification (GTDB taxonomy): domain Bacteria; phylum Pseudomonadota; class Alphaproteobacteria; order Rhizobiales; family Rhizobiaceae; genus Mesorhizobium; species Mesorhizobium neociceri. Next base: position 186,117 of record NZ_JACDTY010000003.1, read on the forward strand.
CCAGCGTGGCCCCATTGGCGAAGGTAGCGTTGTTGCCGACGATGCAGTCATGAGCAATGTGGGCATAGGCAAGGAAATTGCCATTGTCGCCGACGGTCGTCTCGCCACGGCTGGAATCGGTGCCGAGATGCATGGTCGCGCCTTCGCGGATCGTGCAGTTCTGGCCGATAACCAATGTCGTGCGGCCGCCCTTGTGCTTGGTGTTTTGTGGCGGCCCACCCAGTGTCGCCATCGGATAAACCTTGGTCCCAGCGCCGATAGTGGTAGCACCCAGCACCGAGACATGGCTGACCAGTTCGACGCGGTCGCCGATCACGGCGTCAGTGCCGACGTAGCAGAAAGGCCCGATAGAGGCGCCGTCGCCGATTTGGGCACCGGCCTCAATAACGGCCGAGGGATGGATTGAAGTCTGGATTTTCATAAGCATTTCGAACCGTCAGCCGGTAACCATCATAGCCGAGATCTCGGCTTCGGCGGCCTTCGCGCCTTCCACCATGGCCTCGCAGGCGAATTTGAGCAGGTTGCCGCGCATCTTGATTTTCTTGACGTGGATCTTCAACTGGTCGCCCGGAACGACCGGTTTGCGGAATTTCGCGTTGTCGATGGTCAGGAAATAGACCAGTGACGGCTTTTCCGTGTTGAGGCTGCGAATGCAGATCGCACCAGCCGTCTGCGCCATGGCCTCGACGATCAGCACGCCCGGCATCACCGGCTGGTCCGGGAAATGGCCCTGAAAATGCGGCTCATTGATGGTCACATTCTTGATGCCGATGGCCGAGTCGTTGCCGTCGATCTCGACGATGCGGTCGATCATCAGGAAGGGATAGCGATGCGGCAAAAGCTTCATCAACCCCAATATATCGACCGCTTCGAGCGTCGCAGGCACCATCTCAGCTACTTCCCCCCTCGCCCTGCTTGCGCGTCCTGGCAAGCTTGCGCAGCATGGCGATCTCGCGCATGGCTTCCGCCATCGGCTGCGCCGGATAGCCTCCCCAGATCTCGCCCGCCGGCACGTTGCTCATAAACCCGCTTCTCGCCGCAAGCTTGGCTCCCGATCCTATGGTCAAATGATCGGCAAGCCCGACGCCGCCGCCCATGGTGACACCATCGCCGACGACGACGGAGCCGGAAATACCCGAAAGCCCGGCTATAATGCAATTGCGGCCGATGCGAACGTTATGGGCGATCTGCACCAGATTGTCGATCTTGGTGCCTTGACCGATGATCGTATCCGACATGGCGCCGCGATCGACTGTCGTGTTCGAGCCGATTTCAACATCGTCCTGGATGATGACGCGGCCGATCTGCGGCACACGCTCGGGCCCTTTGGCACCGCCCACGAACCCGAACCCGTCCTGGCCGATGCGGGCGCCACCATGAATGATGACGCGGTTGCCGATCAGCGCATACTGGACGCTGACGCCCGGACCAATATAGCCATCGCGGCCGATCTGGCAGGAGGGCCCGATAACGGCGTGCGGCGCGATGACCGTTCCGCTGCCGATGGAAGCGCGTGGGCCGATGACCGCACCGGCTTCGATGATGGCGCCGGCCTCGACATGCGCAGAGGCATCGACATGAGCCTGCGGCGAGACCCCGGTTTCGCTGGTCATCGGTCCCGGAGTGGCCGCCATCGGGAACAGCAGCCGGCCGACCATGGCGAAAGCCTGTTGCGGCCGCGGATGGACCAGAACCGCAATGCCGGCCGGCGCCTTGGTGGCGAATTCGGTGGGACACAGCACGGCCGCCGCCTTCAGCGACTGCATCAGCGCGAAATTGCGCTTGCCGTCGACGAAGACGAGCGCACCCTCGCCGCCTTCGTTGGCTGGCGCCAACGCATCGATCGATATGTGGGCAAGGTCGGAATCGACAAGCGACGCGCCGGTCAGATTCGCGACTTCGCCGGCCGTATACCGGCGTGATGGCGCGAAGAACACCGGATCGGTCATTCCAGAAGCAATATCCAGCTAGGTTGGATCAGTTCTCTTCCGGACCCCAACGGCCCGGAAGCATCGTTACCCGCACATCAGAATCGGGTCGAAATGCCGAAGTTGAATTCCTGCACGTCGTCGGTCGACTCTTTCTTGACCGGGATCGCGTAGTCGATGCGGATCGGGCCAAAGGGCGATGCCCACATCAGGCCAACACCGACCGACGCGCGCAAATTCATGTCGGCACTCGACTGGTCGACCAGGCTCTGATCTTTGATCTTGTTGCCATAGAGCGTTGCAGCGTCGGCGAAGACCGCGCCACGCAGGCCAAAACTTTCCGGGATGACCGGCAGCGGAAACTGCGCTTCCGCCGAAGCGTTGAAATAAGTGACGCCGCCGAGATGGTCGTCGTTATTGTCGGAGGCTACCGGTCCAATGCCGCCATAGGCAAAACCGCGGATCATTCGGTCACTGCTCTGGAAATGGTCGAAGACGCGCAGACCGTCACCGCCATAGCCTTCGACATGACCAGCGCCGCCGGAGATCAGCCCCACCAGATCAAGTTGCTCTGAAAGCGTCTGGTAGATGCTGCCGCGGCCTGTGACCTTGACGAATTTGGCGTCGCCACCAAGGCCTGCCACCTCCACTGTCGAGGTGGCGTAGATACCTTCATGCGGGTTCTTCATGTCATCGATGGTGTTGTATACCAAGCCGAGACTGACCGACGACTTGATCCACGGGCTTTGCTCCACACCATCGATGATTGCCTGAGAGACGTCGCAGTCTAGGTCAGGGCTGTTCGGATCGGTGCTTCCATCGCAACTGTCGGAGAATTCATATTTCTCCTGGGCAATATTATAAGCCAGCTGAGTAGAGATGTTGTCGGTGATCGGCAGACCAAAACGAACGGTCGCGCCCAGCGTCTCGCTGTCGTAGTGCGAGTAATTCCGGGTCTGCTGATAGATGTCAAAGCCCGCTGCGATGCGTCGCCCGAGGAAATAAGGCTCGGTGAAGGACAGGCTGTAGTCGCGCGAATTCTTGCCGCCGCCGGCCGAGACCTTGATGTACTGGCCGCGGCCGAGGAAATTGCGCTCCGCAATCGATCCTTCGACGGACGGACCCGCGGTGTCACCACCGGTCGAATAACCGGCGCCGACCGAGAACTCGCCGGTCGATTTCTCGACCACGTCGACCACGAGCACGACCTGATCAGGCTCGGAGCCGGGAACAGTCGAGATGTCGACTTTCTCAAAATAATCCAGTGCTTCCAGCCGCTTCTTCGCGCGCTGGATGAGGACCTGGTTGAAGGCGTCGCCTTCGCTGACGTCGAACTCACGGCGAATGACATAGTCGCGCGTGCGATCGTTGCCGCGGATTTCGATGCGTTCGATATAGGCCTTGGTGCCCTGGTCGATCGTATAGACGACCGAAATGGTGTGGTTCTCGAAGTTGCGGTCGCCGCGCGGCGTCACCTGGGCGAAGGCATAGCCCGAACCCGCGACCTTCTCGGTCAGCGCGATGATCGTGTCTTCGACATCCTTGGCGTTGTAGACGTCACCCTTGTGGGTCTGGACCACCGATTCCAGCGACTTCGAGTCGACTTCCGGAATGGTACTCTCGACGCTGACGTCGCCGAACGTATAGCGGTCGCCTTCCTGCACGGTGATGGTGACCGTGTACTGGTTGGTGGTGTCGTCGAGCTCGCCGACAGCGGAGACCACCTGGAAGTCGGCATAGCCGTGATTGTAGTAGAAGCGACGCAGCGTCTCCTGGTCGGCGCGCAGCTTGTCCTCGTCATAGACGTCGTCACGCAGCACAAAGGACAGGAAGCTTGAGCGCTTGGTGGCGATGACGTCGGACAGGCGGCGGCTTGAATAGGCGCTGTTGCCGACGAAATTGACAGCAGCGATCTTGGTGCGACCGCCTTCGTTGATGTTGAAGACCACGTTCACGCGGTTGTCGCCGAGATCCATGATCTGCGTCGTCACGGCGGCATCGTCACGGCCGATTCGCCTGTAGGCGGCCTTGACCGCTTCGACATCGGAATCCAGCGTTGCCTGCGAGAACGTACCGCGCGGCTTCAACTGCACCGCGATCGCCAGCGCATTGTCCTTGAGCTTCTTGTTGCCCTGGAACAGAACCTGGTTCACCACCTGATATTCGGCAACCTTGACGACCAGCGTCGAGCCGACCTGGTTGATCTGCACGTCGGAGAACAGCCCGGTGCCGAACAGCGCCTTGACCGCATCGTCGATATCGGCGCTGGAAAACGCCTTGCCGGGCTTGATCGTGATGTAATTGCGAATGGTGTCGGCGTCGACTCGCTGGTTGCCGCTGACCTCGACTCTCGAGACAACGGCGGCTTCAGCCGCAGATGTGGCAACGAACTGCACTGCGAGCGCGCCTGGCACAACCAGAGCGGCGGACATAGCCACCGCGGACGCGGCGCTCAAAAACTTGGATGCTGCCTTCATCGGGCTTTTGTACCTTTTCTCGAAGTCCCCACGGCGAGAAAACCGGACGTGCGGTAATTTCCCCTACCGTATTAACCGGATTTTCCCTACACGCAAGGCTTCTGGTTAATTTGTAATTACTTAACCCTGATGCGTGGCTTTCGCGTCACGCATACCCCCGTGCATGGTAAACGGCGTCTCAACATTGCCGGTGCCGAAGCCGAATTTCTTCATGATTTCAGCACCCAAACAGATCGTTCCAGAAAACGAAGCCCATAAATCCCAGCACCAGAAAGAGGCCGGCCCGGTACCCCATTTCCATCATCCGCTCCGATACCGGACGTCGGAAAACGGCTTCGATGGCGTAGAACAGGAGATGGCCGCCGTCGAGGGGGGGAATCGGCAAAAGGTTCAGAATTCCGATCCCGACTGACAGTAATGCAACAAGTTGCACGAGCCATTCGAAGCCGAGTTTGGCCGCCTGCCCCGACATCTTGGCGATCTTGATCGGGCCGCCCAGCTGGCATTTGTCCTCGCGGCCGACAACGAAACGTTGCAGGAAGTGACCAGTGCCCTGAATGGCCTGCCCCGTCTGCTCGACCGCCGCTCCCAGCGCGCCAATCGGGCTGTAGGTGATCACCCTTGGCTGACCGAGCTCCTTGTTGTTGACGACGCCAATGACAGCCACCTTGGTTTTGTTGCCCAGCGCGTCCTGCTGTTCCATCAACTCCGGCGTCGCGGTGACGGTAATCTCCTTGCCATCGCGCAGCATTGTAAAGGTGAGCGAATCGCCGGCGCGACCCTGCACAAGGCGCTGGACGTCGGCGAAGGTCTCTACCTTGCTGCCGTTGACGGCGACGAATCGATCGCCGGGCAAGATGCCGGCCTTTTCAGCCGGACTGCCGGCGGTGACCTGAGCCACCATCGGCTCCAGCACCGGGCGGCCATAAAGGGAAAACATCACGGTGAAGACGGCGATGGTCAAAAGGAAGTTGAACAACGGCCCGGCAACCACCGTGGCCGCGCGCTTCCAGATCGGCTGCGTGTGGAAGGCAACTTCGCGTTCGGCATCGGTCAGCTTGTCCAGATCTTTCGTGCCGGGCTTGCTCGACGTGACGCTCATGTCGCCGACGAATTTGACATAACCGCCGAGCGGTATGGCGCAGAGCTTCCAGCGCGTGCCGTGGCTGTCGTTGAAGCCGAAAAGCTCGGGGCCGAAGCCGATCGAAAAGGCTTTTACGCCGATGCCGCACCAGCGGCCGACGAGGTAGTGGCCCATTTCGTGAACGAAGACGACGACAGTCAGCACGAACAGAAACGGCACAAGCGTGCCGAGGACAAAGCCTTGCGTGCTGAAAAACGCGTGCAGAATCTCGTTCAAGTCGTGCCCTCAAATTCACCCACGGCGAAAAGGTGACGCCGCGACTGTGACATCAATCCAGGCGAATCCGTGGCGCGCGCCATTTCTTCGCCGTCAAATACCGCTCAAGCCGGAAAAAGCCCCTGCGCCGGATGATCGGCGCCCGCCGAAATCCAACCGATGACGTATAGGGCAAAAGCCGCCGCGACAAGCCCGTCCACCCTGTCCATGACGCCGCCATGCCCTGGTATCAATGCGCTGGAATCCTTGCGGCCGTGGCGGCGCTTGACCCAGGACTCGAAGAGGTCGCCAGCCTGGGAGACGATCGACAGCACCAATGCGACCAGCGCCAGGACAACAAGATTGCTGGCTCCCGCCGCAACCGCCAGAAGCAGGCCGGCTACGACACCGCCTATGGCGCCACCGAGCGCGCCGCTCTGCGTCTTTCCAGGTGAAATGGATGGCGCAAGCTTGGGGCCGCCGACGGCGCGGCCGACGAAATACGCAAAGATGTCGGTCGCCCAGACCACGGCGAACAAAAACAGGATCGCGACCAGGCCGGAACGGTCGCCGTCGCGCAGCAGCGCCAGCGACAGGCCGGACAGCGCTGCGTAGGCAAGGCCGGCGGCATCCCATTGCGCGGCTCCGCGCATGCGTGCGCCGACGGCCGCAACGACGACCATGGCCAGGACAAAAGACAGAAGCCACGACGCCGGCACGCCGGCGATCAGGGCGCCGACGAAAACCAGAAGCAGCGCCTCTGGAACGAAACCGAGGGCCGCACCGGCCGCAGGGCGCGACATGCGCGCCCATTCATAGAAGATGACCGCCGCCATGCAGGCGCAAAGCAGGCGGAACCACAGCCCGCCCAACCAGGTCAGGCCAAGCGCTACTGCAGCCAGCACCAGCGCCGAGACGATGCGAAGCTGAAGATTGTTCATCTCGCCGCCGGTCACGAGGCGGCGACATCTTGGGCGGCGAGCCCGCCGAAGCGTCGCTCGCGGCCAGCAAAATCGCGCAGTGCGTCGGCCAGGTGTTCGCGGCTGAAATCGGGCCAATAGCAAGGCAGGAAGACCAGTTCGCTGTAGGCTGCCTGCCACAAAAGGAAATTCGACAGCCGAAGCTCGCCGCTGGTGCGGATGACCAGTTCCGGATCGGGAATGCCCGCGGTGTCGAGCGAGGCGGCAAAAGTGTCCGCCGTGATCGCCTCGCTGACGATCTCGCCGCGCGCTACGGCGGCTGCGAGCTTGCGCGCCGTGCGCACAATCTCGTCGCGCCCGCCATAGTTGAAGGCGATGATAAGCGTCAGCGCCTCATTGCGGGCGGTCAGCGATTCGGCCTCTTCGAGCAGACCCCTGATGTCCGGCTGCAGCGCTGCCCTGTCGCCGATGATCCTGACGCGCACGCCGCTTTGATGCAGTTCGGCCAGATCGCGGCGGATGAACAGCTTCAAAAGCCCCATCAGGTCGCTGACTTCGGATTTGGGCCGCGACCAGTTTTCCGACGAAAAGGCGTAGACGGTCAGGAAGGAAATGCCGAGACCGGGCGCGGCGCGCACCGTCTTGCGCAACGCCTCGACGCCGGCGCGATGGCCGGCAAGCCGCGGCAGGCCGCGTGCCTTGGCCCAGCGTCCGTTTCCATCCATGATGATCGCGACATGCGCGGGCGTTGCCATGGTCTCGCTTTCGGGCCGGTGTGGGCCGACCCTAAACCTGCATAATTTCAGCTTCCTTATCGGAAAGCAGGTGATCAATGGTGCTGATCGTCTCGTCGGTCAGTTTCTGGACCTGATCGGAGCGCTTGCGCTGATCGTCCTCGCTGATATCGCCGTCCTTTTCCGCTTTCTTCAAGAAGTCCATGCCGTCGCGGCGGACATGGCGCACCGCAACGCGGGCGTTCTCGGCGTAGCCGTGCGAAATCTTGACCAGTTCCTTGCGGCGCTGCTCGTTGAGTTCGGGCAGCGGGATCCGCAGATTGGTGCCATCGACGATCGGATTGAAGCCGAGATTGGATTCTCTGATAGCGCGATCGACGGCGCCGACCATCGACTTGTCCCAGACCGAAACCGAAATCATGCGCGGCTCCGGCACCGACACGTTTGCCACCTGGTTGATGGGCATGGTGGTGCCATAGGCCTGGACCTGGATGGCGTCGAGCAGATTGCTGGAGGCGCGGCCGGTGCGCAGCGAAGCCAGGTCGTGCTTGAAGGCTGCGATCGCGCCATCCATGCGCCGCTTGAGGTCGTCGAACTCACCACTCATCTTAGTCTCCTCGACCCGTTTGACCCGGGTTCACTGCTTAGGGCCCGAATAGCCCGCTTTCGAAAAACTGATCCCCTTTCCGGAGAGTATACTCCGGATCACTCGTCGGCGACGATCGTGCAACGGCCGCCGCCCCTCAGAATATCGCCGAAACCACCTTTTTCGTGGATCGAATAGACGATTATCGGGATGTTGTTTTCGCGCGCAAGTGCAATTGCGGCGGTATCCATGATCGAAAGCCCCTTGTTGATGACTTCGGCATGGCTGATGCGCTCGAAGCGGGTCGCATTCGGATCCTTCTTGGGATCGGCTGAATAGACGCCGTCAACCTGAGTGCCCTTGAACAGGGCGTCGGCGCCGATCTCGGCGGCGCGCAGGGCTGCGGCCGAATCGGTGGTGAAGAACGGATTGCCGGTGCCGCCGGCGAAAATGACGACCTTGCCCTGGTTCATATAGGCGGTGGCCTGGCGCTGGGAAAAACTCTCGCACAGTTCGGGCATGGCGATCGCCGACAGCACGACGGCGTCGACGCCGATCTTGTTCAGCGAGGTGCGCAGCGCCAGCGAGTTGATGACGGTGGCCAGCATGCCCATGTGGTCGCCGGTCACGCGGTCGCCGCCCTTGGACGCAACCGCAACGCCGCGAAAGATGTTGCCGCCGCCAATGACGACGCCGACCTCGATGCCGAGCGCGCGGGCTTCGGCAATATCGGCGGCGATGCGGTCGACGACCGAGACGTCGATGCCGAAATGCTGCTCGCCCATCAATGCTTCGCCCGACGCTTTCAGCAAGACACGTCGATAGAGGGGCTTTGCCGTCATCTGGACCTCGTCATTATTGCGTGTGGCGCGGCTGGGCAGGCCACGCTCATGCGGGCGCCGCCGCTGGCGCGATGCCGAGTTCCGATACACGAAGGGCGCTGCGATGTCACGCGGCGCCCCTCGCCAATTCCGCCTGTCTTGTCGCGGCCAGTCAGCGGCTGGTGATGCTGACCGCGTCGCCTTCGACAAGCAGCGGCGGCGCGTAGCCGGACGGCTTGTCGCCGGTCACGGCGCCGCCGGTAACCCGGGCCTGGATCTCGGAACCGAAAAAGGAATAGGGGAATGGCGGCGGTGTCTTGCTGACGTGGTCCAACCGCGCGCGAAGCTCGGTCGGGATCGTGAAATCCAGCGCCGCCAGATTGTCCTGCAGTTGCGCCAGTTTGGTGGCGCCAAGGATCACCGAGGCGATGCCCGGTTGCGTTGCCACCCAGTTGACGGCAACTTGGGGCATGCTGCGCCCGAGCTCGGCGGCGACCTTTTCGAGTTCCGCCACGATTGCCCAGTTGCGCTCGGTAAACTTCTGGAACCCCGGATGGGTGGTGTTGCGAAAGCCGTCGAGCCGACCGGCATTGCCATCCTGCGTCGGCCGGTACTTGCCGCTGAGCAGGCCACTGGCCAGCGGACTCCACACCATGATACCGGCACCGTGGCGGGTGCCGAAGGGCACGAATTCATGTTCAATCGAGCGCTCGGCCAGGGAGTATTCGAGCTGCAAGGCCGAGACAGGCTCGTAACCGCGCAATTCGGCGATCGTTTGCGCGCGGGCAGCATACCATGCCGGCACGTCGGACAGGCCGACATGGCGAATCTTGCCTGCGCGCACGAGATCATCCATCGTGCGCATGACCTCCTCGGCCGGTGTCAGGCTGTCCCAGACGTGCAGGAGATAGAGGTCGATATAGTCGGTGCCCAACCGCTTCAGCGAGGCGTCGACGGCACGCAGTATGTTCTTGCGGCCGTTGCCGCCGGCGTTGGGATTGCCAGGGTCCGCGTTGAAGGTGAATTTCGTGGCGATCACCGCTCTGTCGCGCAAGCCGCGGTCGGCGATGAATTCGCCGAGCCAACTCTCGGCTGTGCCGCCGGTATAAAGGTCGGCGGTGTCGAAGAAATTGCCGCCGGCCTCGACATAGGCGTCGAACATGGCGCGCGCCGTTTCCCTGTCCGCGCCCCAGCCCCATTCGGTGCCGAAGGTCATGGTGCCGAGCGCCAGCCGGCTGACTCGCAGGCCGCTGTTGCCGAGCGTGTAGTAGGTCATGGTCATGATGTCATTCCGATCCTGATTTTTTTAATTCCGGCTCACTGGCCGGGGGTCGTCTTGACCCAAGAATTGCCGCGCTCATGCATGGCGCGGAAAATGAAGCCGTCGACTTTCCAGCCGGCGCCGGAGCGGACCAGATGGTGCTCGTAGGTGCCCCAGACTTCCCACAGCGGGTCGCCATTGCCTTCCATCCGGTTCCAGGCATAGCCATTGGAGGAGACGGTGGCCGCGGCGGTCTCAAGCACCACCTGATGATTGGTGCGCAGATGCAGGCTCGCCTTGCTACCCCTGAGGTTGCCGGCCCACGTGCCGATCAGATCGTCGGAGGGGATGGTGGCCGCGGGCTATCCCGACAGGCTGCTGAAGTCGACGGTGACCCGGTGGGCGAAATAGGAACGCGCAAGCTTCCAGTCCTGCGCATCAACGGCACGGTCAATGGCGTCGGCGATACGGATGACGGCGCGTTCGTCGGCCAGCGCGCGCCAGCCGGACGGTTCGGCGCCGCCGGCATCTGTCGGCGCCAAGGCAAGGCCTGCGGCGAAGGCTACGTTTTTCAAGGCGTTCATGTTTTTTCTCCTTGTGCATTGGCCCGCCGCCGATGTGCTGACCACAACATGGCCCGCCACGCTGGCATCGGTAAGATTGCATTGTTTGCATGGACTATGCGATATCATGCATGAATGGACCGGGATCTGCTCAGCCATCTGCCTGTTGTCGTCGCCGTTGCCCGGCGCGGCGGCTTCGCGCTTGCCGCGGCCGAACTCGGCATGAGCCCGTCCGCGGTCAGCCACGCCGTGCGCCTCGTGGAGGAGCGCATCGGCCAGCCGCTGTTCGCGCGCACGACGCGCAGCGTCTCATTGACGGAAGCCGGCAAGGCGCTGGTGGAGACGGCGGCCCCTGCCCTTCAGGACATTGCCGAGCGGATGGATCGCATCCGCGCCATCAAGGGCCGGCCCTCGGGCCTGCTCAGGCTCAACGTTCCCAACATCGCGGTTCCACTTGCCGTCACGCCTGTGGTCGCGGCGATGGCGGAGCGCTATCCGGATGTGACGGTCGAATTACTCACCGACCAGGGGCTGATCGATATAGTCGGCGAAGGTTTCGACGCCGGCATCCGGCTGGGCGAGATGATCGCGCAGGACATGATTACGGTCCGGCTGACGCCACCGTTCAAGGCCGTCATCGTTGCCTCTCCCGCCTATGTCGGCCGGCATGGCCGCGCGCGCAGCGTGTCCGATCTCGCCAACCACAATTGCATCGGCTACCGGCTCGTCCGCTCCGGTGCACTCTACCGCTGGGACCTGACGGAGGATGGCAAGGATGTCGTGGTCGAGACGAAGGGTACGGTCATCGTCACGGATTCGCTCGCCGCGATCGACCTTGCGCTTGCCGGCGTCGGGCTGACCTACGCGTTCGAGCCGCTGGTGCGCGCGGAGTTGGCCGCCGGCCGTCTCGTTCAGATCCTGCCGCAAACGGCGATCGAAGAGCCCGGCCTCTTCCTTTACTTCCCGCGCCGGGCGTCAATGGCGCCGAAGCTCAGGGCCTTCATCGACACCGCACAAGAAATCGGCCGAGCATCCTTGCGGACACCCGGCCGAGTTGCCTGAGCTGAGAAGCCCCTTTTCAGGGACTATTTCCAAGGATTATTTCTTCACCGCAGCCGCGACTTCCGCCGCGAAATCGGTCTCTTCCTTTTCGATGCCTTCGCCGAGCGCAAAGCGCAGATAGGCGGAGATCTTGGCCGGAGCGCCGATTTCCTTCTCGGCATCCTTCAGCGCCTTCTCGACGGTGATGTCGGGATTGAGCACGAAGGCTTGCTTCAAGAGCACAACTTCCTCGTAGAACTTGCGCAGGCGGCCCTCGACCATCTTTTCGATGATCGCTTCCGGCTTGCCGGACTGGCGTGCCTGATCGGAGAAGATCGCCTTCTCGCGCTCGACCGCGGCCGGATCGATCTGCTCGGCCGTCAGCGCCATCGGGTTGGTGGCGGCGACGTGCATGGCGACCTGACGGCCAAAAGCGTTGGCGGCATGCTCATTGCCCGTGGTTTCGATCGCGACCAGCACGCCAAGCTTGCCAAGGCCATCGGCAACCGCGTTGTGGACATAGGTCGCGACTGCGCCGTGCGGAACGGTCAGCTTGGCCGAGCGGCGGAAGCCCATGTTCTCACCGATTGTGCCGACAGCATCCTTGATGGTGTCAGCAACCGACTTGTCCGAACCCGGGTACTTTGCGGCAGCCACGGCTTCGGTTGTGCCATAGGCAAGTGCAACCTTGGCGACGTTGGCGACGATTTCCTGGAAAGCAGCGTTGCGGGCGACAAAGTCGGTTTCGGAATTGACTTCGACGACAGCAGCCTCGCGCACGCCGTTGTCGACGCCGATCAATCCCTCTGCCGCGGTGCGGCCGGCCTTCTTGTCGGCCTTGGAAATGCCCTTCTTGCGCAGCCAGTCGACGGCCTCTTCCATATTGCCGTTGGTCTCGGTCAACGCCGCTTTGCAGTCCATCATGCCCGCGCCCGTCAAGTCGCGGAGTTCTTTGACCTGTGCAGCCGAAATGCTCATTGTCGCCTCTTTGTTTTAAATGCACCGACGCACCACCGGTACTCGGTGATGCGTCCGTTTAGCGTGGCAAAATATTAGAAAGATGAAGGCCGGGACCGGCCTTCGACTATCAGGCTTCCGGGGTCTCGGCCGCCGGGGTCGGATCGAGCGCCGGTTCGACCGGAGCTTCGACCGAGGCGCCGATGTCGACACCGAGCGCGCCCTGCTGACGAGCGATGCCGTCGATAGCGGCCTTGGCGATCAGATCGCAATAGAGCTGGATGGCGCGCGCGGCGTCGTCATTGCCGGGGATCGGGAAGTCGATCTTGTCCGGATCGCAGTTCGAATCGATGATGGCGACGACCGGGATGCCAAGGCGCTTGGCCTCGAGGATGGCGATCGCTTCCTTGTTGGTGTCGATGACGAACATCAGGTCGGGCGTCGAGCCCATGTCCTTGATACCGCCCAGCGCCTTGTCGAGCTTCTCGCGCTCGCGGTCGAGGTTCAGGCGTTCCTTCTTGGTCAGGCCCTGGGCTTCGCCGGCCAGCATCTCGTCGAGCTTGCGCAGGCGCTGGATCGAATTCGAGATCGTCTTCCAGTTGGTCAGCATGCCGCCGAGCCAACGCGAGTTGACGTAGTACTGGGCCGAACGCTGCGCCGCGTCAGCGACGATGTCCGACGCCTGGCGCTTGGTGCCGACGAACAGCACGCGGCCGCCCTTGGCGACAGTGTCGGAAACCTGCTTCAACGCCTGGTGCAGCAAAGGCACCGTCTGCGAGAGGTCGATGATGTGGATGTTGTTGCGGGCGCCGTAGATGTAGGGCGCCATCTTCGGGTTCCAGCGGTGGGTCTGGTGGCCGAAGTGAATGCCAGCTTCCAAAAGCTGGCGCATGCTGAAATCAGGCAGTGCCATTCAAAGGTCCTTTCCGGTTAGCCTCCACGGACACAGGCATTTTTGGACTTTGTCCTCGAACGCCACCGGAGGTTTCAGCCGGATTTCTCCCGGGCAGACACCAAAGTCCGTGTGTGGAATGAGCGCGCATATAGAGGGGAAGTGCTGCAAACGCAAGCGGTGAGGCGCTTTACCGCTCAGCGTGCGGCAATCAGTGCTCCGGTGCCGATCATGGCGCTGCCGGCAAACCTGTTCATCAGCCGCATGCGTCTGGGTGTCCTGAACCAGCCGGACGCCCGGCCCGCCAGCGCCGCATAGACGCCGCCCATGGTGACAATGTTGACGCTAACGACCACCGCGACCACCAGCAGGCCATCGGCAAACGTCATGGTGTCGAGGTTGAGGATAAGCGGCATGATCGAGGCATGGAACAGGATCGCTTTCGGGTTGCCGAGCGCAACGGATGCGCCAAGCAGGAACGACCGCGACAATCTGGTTTGAGGCATCCCCTGCATGGCCGACTGCGTGGCGGCGGCCCGCCACATCTTGATGCCGAGGAAGATCAGGTAGGCCGCACCGGCGTATTTCAATAGGAGAAACACCCATTCGAAAGTCTGGGCGAGCGCCACAAGTCCGAGCAGTGCCAGAGTGACCAGCACGGCATCGCCGGCGGCGATGCCAATTCCGGCGACGAACGCGCGCAGGAAGCCGCGCGACACGCCGTTGGTGATCACCGTGAACATCGCCGGACCCGGCGTCGCGGCGGCAAGCGTGATGGCAAGGCAATAGGCCAGGAATGCCGTTACTGTCACGATCGGCCCTTTCCGTTGGGTACCCGCACACGCCGGAAGATCGCGACGATCTCCTCGCGGCTGCATTCGATGGCGCCGAGCCGCACCGCGCGGTCGCGCTCGAAGCCGGTTATGTCATAGTGCGGCGCCGATGTCTTGGGCGGGCCCTGGTAGGACGAATGCTTGACGCCAAGCTCGGCGGCGAAACGATGCAGTTCGTCGGTATCGTCGGCCATCAGATGGCACCAGCGATGGCCGGCCCACTTCCAGATCGCCGCATCGACATAGACCGCCATCAAGCCTGCCGTGGCCAGCTCCGCCCTGTTGTTATTTCGAGATCGGGCAAGGCTTGGTCTGGTCGAACAGCGACAGGTTGACCAGCTTGCCGGTCATCGAGAACTCGCCATAGTCCATGGTGAGGTCACGGGTGATGCCGTTCTCATGCAGCTTGAAGCTGATGCGGTATTCCGGCACCTCTTCGCCCGATTTGTCGGTCGCGTCGAAATAGGCGATGTCGACCGGCCAGTATTTGTCGCCGGCGAGCTTTGCCAGCGCCGGCGCTTCGGGATCGGCCTTGTCGCCGTCGGTCTTCTTGCCGACGATGACGGTGGTGGTCATCACCTTGTTGGCGTCCTCCGAACCGTCGAACAGGCTGGTCTCGTAGAAATTCTCGCCCTTCTCAGCCTTGCCGATCAGTTCGACCAGATGCTGGGTCGGGAACTGGGTGGCTGCGAGTTCGAGGCTGTTCTTCTCGGGCTTGTCGATGTTGACCTTGAGGCCCTTGGTCTCCTTCGTGGCGGTGCCCTTGACCTCCTTGTCGAGATTCTGGTCGACGAAGGATTTGGTCACGAACGAGAAGGTCTTGCCTTCGGCGTCCTCGAACGTGGTCGTCTGCTGGTCGGTCAGCCTGGTGTTGTCACCGGTGACGATCTGGGTGACGAAACGGAATTTTACCGTATAGCCCTCGCAGGCCGAGCCGTTGAACTCATAGACCATGCGGCCGGAAATGCCGGTGATCCCCGAGCGGTCCGACGCCTTGCTGAGGGTAAGATCGTAGACGGCGCGATGCGCCTGCAGCGCCGGCACGGCAAAGGCGGGAGCGATCGAGAACAGCGCTGGGACAAGAACGGCGTGGAAGGCAAGGCGCGTTGCGCGCATAGGGGGCTCCGATCGTCGCGGCTGATGGCAGGCCGCAGGGAAAGATGGTCCAGCTTAAAAAAAGTCGTGGCGGAAGCGAGGCAAAAATAGCAATTTCGGCCCCTGCCAGCGCGGCGTCTCCAAGCAATAGGGAAATACCATGAGTGAAACAATCGAAAAGCGGCTAAGCGATCTCGGCGTGACGTTACCGGCCGCCGCAGCGCCCGCCGCCAACTATGTGCCCTATTGCAGGTCCGGCAATCTTTTGTTCACCGCGGGGCAATTGCCGCTCAAGGACGGCAAACTGCAGGCAAGCGGACTGCTCGGCCGCGACGTCGACACGGCAACCGGCAAGGAAGGCGCAAAATACTGCGCAATCAATATTCTGGCGCAAGCCAAGGCAGCGCTTGGCGATCTCGAAAAGATCCAGCGTCTAGTCAAGATCACTGTCTTCGTCGCATCAGTGCCGGATTTCGTCGAGCAGCATCTGGTCGCCAACGGCGCCTCCGATTTCCTGGTCGCCGTCCTTGGCGAACGCGGCAAGCATGCCCGATCAGCCGTCGGCACCGCGTCGCTGCCGCTTAATGCCGCAGTGGAAATCGAAGCCGTCTTCGAAGTCGCATAAGCAGGGACTGAGCAATGACCGATCTTTCCTGGCTGACCGAGCGGCCCGTCGCCCATCGCGGTTTCCATGATATGAACAAGACGCGCTGGGAGAACACGCTATCAGCCTTCGCTGCGGCCGCCGAGCGCGGCTATGCGATCGAATGCGACGTGCATTTGTCGTCCGACCGCGTTCCCGTCATCATGCATGACGGCGACCTCAAGCGGCTCACCGGCCAGGACGGCTTCGTCTGGCAGCGTACGGCGGCGGAACTGGCGGCACTCAGGATCGGCGGCACCAAGGACCACGTGCCGACGCTGCAGGAAGTGCTCGACCTGGTCGACGGCCGCGTGCCGATGGTCGTCGAACTGAAGGGCGTGCCCGGCTATGACGAAGGGCTGGTGGCCAGCGTCGGCAAGATGCTGAAGCGCTACAAGGGCAAGGCGGCGATCATGTCGTTCGACCATTGGCTGGTTCGCGATTTCCCCAAGGACGCGCCGGGCATTCCGGGCGGGTTGACGGCCTATGGCAAGGATATCAGGCTGATCGAGGCGCATTTCGCCATGCTGGCGCACGACCTCGCCTTCACCTCTTATGCCGCCGGCGACCTGCCGAACCCGTTCGTCAGCTTCGTGCGCGAAAAGCTGAAAATGCCTGTGATCACCTGGACGGTGCATGACCAGCCGGCGGTCGATCTCACCTTCAAATATGCTGACCAGATGACGTTCGAAGGGTTTGAACCCGATCTGGTCAAAGTCGCCTGACGGGAGTGTCTGAAACGTGACTTGTAGCGGCCCCGACAGAGCTTAAATAAGCGTCATGGATCAGGGTGATGAAGGCGATGGGCAAACGGCGAATGCGGAGTTTTCCATCCGCATCGCCGCTGGGATTAATGCCTTCACCTGCGATGAGTGGAACGGCTTTGCCGGCACCACGCGCGGCGGCACAGAAAACGGCTATAACCCTCTCGTTTCATATGCTTTTCTGAGCGCGCTTGAGGATTCCGGCTGCGCCGTGCGGCGCACCGGCTGGCAGGGCCATCACCTCCGGCTGGAGAACGCAGACGGCCGATTGCTGGGCGCGGTGCCCTGCTATCTCAAATCGCACAGCCAGGGCGAATATGTCTTCGACCATGGCTGGTCGGATGCGTTCGAACGCGCCGGCGGCAACTACTATCCGAAACTGCAATGCGCCGTGCCATTCTCCCCGGTCACCGGCCCTCGCCTGCTGGTCAGCAAGGGCGAGGACAGCGCAACTGTAAAGGCAGGTCTCGCGGCGGGCCTGAAGGCGGTAACGGAAAAGCTCGGTGTCTCGTCCGCGCATGTGACCTTCGCGCAGGAAAGCGACGTCGAGACGCTGGAGGCGGCCGGCTTCCTGCACCGCACCGACCAGCAGTTCCATTTCTTCAACGAAGGCTTTTCGACCTATGACGATTTCCTCGCCACGCTGGCGTCGCGCAAGCGCAAGGCGATGAGGAAGGAGCGCCGCGAGGCGCTCGCAAACGATATCTCGATCGACCGGCTGACCGGCAAGGACCTGACCGAAAAGGCCTGGGACGATTTCTTCGCCTTCTACATGGATACCGGCAGCCGCAAATGGGGCCGGCCCTATCTCAACCGCAAGTTCTTCTCGCTGATCGGCGAGCGCATGGCCGACGACATTCTGTTGGTCATGGCCAAGCGCAATGGCCGCTATATCGCCGGCGCCATCAACTTCATCGGCTCCGATGCGCTCTACGGGCGCAACTGGGGCTGCATCGAGGACCACCCGTTCCTGCATTTCGAAGTCTGCTACCACCAGGCCATCGACTTCGCCATCGAGCGCAAGCTGAAGGTGGTCGAGGCCGGCGCGCAAGGCGAGCACAAGCTGGCGCGCGGGTATCGTCCCGTGACCATGCATTCGGCGCACTACATCGCACATCCCGGCCTGCGCAATGCTGTGGCCGATTATCTCCGGCGCGAACGGCGCGAAGTCGAGCGGATGGGCGAAATTCTGGAAGAGCATACGCCGTTCCGCAAGGACCTTGAGGAATAGCGGTCTTGCAGTCCCGGGTGCGGTTCGATCCGTGCTCGCCAGCCGTGCCGCCTTGTGCAACGACGATCCAGTCGCCTGTTTCAACATCGCCTCGACAAAGGAACGGCGTTTCGATCGCGCGCTGGTCGAAGCCGACATGGGCCGATCTCGCCTGACCTGGCTTGTCGGTCCGGGGCAGCTTCGCTAAACCGGGAGCATACTCCCGGAGCGCCGCCATGACTTACGACCCCAGCAACATCTTCGCAAAGATCCTGCGCGGCGAAATCCCCTCGCACCGTGTCTACGAGGATGACGCGGTGGTCGTCTTCATGGATGTGATGCCGCAAGGGCCCGGGCACACGCTGGTTGTGCCGAAGGCGCCGTCGCGCAACCTGCTCGATGCCGATCCGGCGGCGCTCGGCCCGCTGTTCACGGTCGTCCAGAAGGTTGCAATGGCGGTCAAAAAGGCTTTCGGCGCCGACGGCGTCACCATCCTGCAGTTCAACGAACCGGCCTCCGGCCAGACCGTCTATCACCTGCATGTGCACGTCATCCCTCGCTTCGAAGGCATCGCGCTCAAGCCGCATACGGGACAGATGGAGAAGCCCGAAGTGCTGGCTGAGAACGCGGGCAAGATCCGGGCAGTGCTGAACGGTTGAGGTGGGGCGCCTCGGGCGATGCGCTCAGGCAAAATCCATTTGGATCGGTTAGGGAAGTATCAAGCCACCCCGTGGTAGCTTCCCGCACACTGTGATGCGTTTGGGTTCTCAAAAACCATGGGAAATTCGGTTGCGACATCGGAGCCGTTGGCAAAGGCAGTTGCCGGGCGGCTCTTTCTGAGCATCCTGGCGGACGCATACCGGCGACATCGGCTGCTGCACGCGATGGCCATCGTTTCCTTGCTTTTGGCAGCCGCGGTCGGCCTGCGTACCGGAAACATGCCGGATTTCAGCGTGCTGGAAGACTACGCCCAATACCTTCTCTTCGCTTTCTGGATAGGCGGCTGTGCCTTCGCACTCGGCAGTTTTTTTCACCTTGCGCTCATCAAGCGGGATCGCGAACCGCTCGGCACTTTTCTGCGATCGATGGCGAGCTTCTTCGGCAACGCCAAGCGCAACGCCAACAGCCTCAATGGTCTGGCTGCGAGCATCGCGCTCATATCCGCTTTCGGTGTGTTGAAGGGCGCGGTCGCGATCCTTTCGCCATTCGCGTGGGACCACGCATTGGCTCAGGCCGACCGGGCGCTGCATTTCGGTCGAGCTCCCCATGAATGGCTATGGTTTATCGTCCAGTCGCCGCTTGCGGTCAGACTGTTCAACCTGGCCTACAATTCCTGGTTCGTCGTCCTCATCGCCTCGGTCTTCATCGCTTGCATCACGCGCAACGACACGAAGCTGCGCCACCAGTTCCTGATGAGCTTCATGCTTGTGTGGATACTGGCGGGGTTCTTCCTGGCGATGGGCCTGTCTTCGGCAGGGCCGTGCTTTTACGAGCGGCTGGGGCTCGGCAGCGACTATCATTTCCTGATGCAAGCACTCACCGCTGCCAATCGGTCCTATCCTATCTGGGCGCTCAGCACGCAGGACATTTTGTGGAGCGGCTATATCGGGGCGACCCCCGGCAGTCTCGGTATATCCGCCTTCCCGTCCATGCATGTAGCGATGGCGGTGCTTTTCGCGCTTTATGCAACACGCCGCTCTCGGCTGGCTGGTCTGTTGATGTGGACATTCGCTGCAATCATCATGGTCGGCTCGGTCGTCCTTGGCTGGCACTATGCTGTCGATGGCTATGCGAGCGTGCTGATCTCGATCGCCATCTGGAAGGCGTGCGGTCTTTTCCTGGCTCGCTTCGCACCCGACGGCGTCGCGGCCTGACCTGAAAGTGCTGTTTCGGCACATCGGCCAGCCATGAAAAAGGCCCCGTCACCGGGGCCTTTTCATTGGCGAATTTTTTAGCCCTTGCGTGGCAGTTGCGGCACCAGGCTGCGCTTGCCGCCGTCCTTGCCCTTGGGCTCCGGCTTTTGCGCCACCGCCTTCTTGGCGACAGGCTTCTTGGCCACCGCCTTGCGCGCTTTCGGCGCTTCTTCCGGCTCCTGCTTCGGCTGCACCGGCGCCTCGTCGGCCAGCGATTCGAGCTTCAGGCCGGTTTCGCCGGTTTCCTTCTTCTCGACGGTGACGCGCACCGTGCCGCCCTTCTTGAGCTTGCCGAACAGCACCTCGTCGGCCAACGGCTTCTTGATGTGCTCCTGGATGACCCGGCCAAGCGGCCGCGCACCCATGCGCTCATCATAGCCCTTGTCGGCCAGCCAGGCGATCGCATCCGGCGACAGGTCGAAGGTGACACCGCGCTCGGAGAGCTGGGCCTCGAGCTGCATCACGAACTTCTGCACCACCTGATGGATGACCGGGATCGGCAGCGAGCCGAACGGGATGATCGCATCGAGACGGTTGCGGAATTCCGGCGTGAACAGCCGGTTGATCGCCTCGACATCGTCGCCTTCGCGCTTGGTCGACCCGAAACCGATCGCCGCGCGCTGCGCATCGGAAGCGCCCGCATTGGTGGTCATGATCAGGATGACATTGCGGAAGTCGATCTGCTTGCCGTTGTGGTCGGTCAGCTTGCCGTGGTCCATGACCTGCAACAGGATGTTGAACAGGTCCGGATGCGCCTTCTCGACCTCGTCGAGCAGCAGCACGCAATGCGGATGCTGGTCGACGCCGTCGGTCAACAGGCCGCCCTGGTCGAAGCCGACATAGCCCGGAGGCGCGCCGATCAGCCGCGAAACGGTGTGGCGTTCCATATATTCCGACATGTCGAAGCGGATCAGCTCGACGCCGAGCGAGGCAGCCAATTGCTTGGCTACTTCGGTCTTGCCAACGCCGGTCGGACCCGAGAACAGGTACGAGCCGATCGGCTTTTCCGGTTCACGCAGGCCGGCACGCGCCAGCTTGATCGCCGAGGTCAGCGCGCTGATCGCGGTGTCCTGGCCATAGACGACGCGCTTCAGCTCGATGTCGAGACCCTGCAGCACCTTCTCGTCGTCGGCCGAAACCGTCTTCGGCGGGATGCGGGCCATGGTGGCGATCGTGGCTTCGATCTCCTTGATGCCGATCGTCTTCTTGCGCTTGGCCTCGGGCACCAGCATCTGCGAAGCGCCGGTCTCGTCGATCACGTCAATCGCCTTGTCCGGCAGCTTGCGGTCGTTGATGTAGCGGGCCGACAGTTCCACCGAGGCCTTGATCGCCTCGTTGGTGAACTTCACCTTGTGGAATTCCTCATAATAGGGCTTGAGGCCCTTCATGATCTCGATGGCGTCCTCGATGGTCGGCTCGTTGACGTCGATCTTCTGGAAGCGCCGCACCAAAGCACGGTCCTTCTCGAAGAACTGGCGGAATTCCTTGTAGGTGGTCGAGCCGATGCAGCGGATGGCGCCCGACGACAGCGCCGGCTTCAACAGGTTCGACGCGTCCATGGCGCCGCCCGAGGTGGCGCCGGCACCGATCACGGTGTGGATCTCGTCGATGAACAGCACGGCGCCCGGATAATCCTCGAGCTCCTTGACGACCTGCTTCAGCCGCTCTTCGAAATCGCCGCGATAGCGGGTGCCGGCCAAAAGCGTGCCCATGTCGAGCGCGAAGATGGTGGCGTCCTGCAGCACTTCGGGCACGTCGCCTTCGACGATGCGCTTGGCCAGACCTTCGGCAATCGCCGTCTTGCCGACGCCGGGGTCGCCAACATAGAGCGGGTTGTTCTTGGAGCGGCGGCACAGCACCTGGATGGTGCGGTTGATCTCGCTCTCGCGGCCGATCAGCGGATCGATCTTGCCGGCCTTGGCCTTGTTGTTGAGGTTGACGCAATAAGCCGTCAGCGCATCCTGCTGCTGCTTCTTCTTGCCGCCTTCCTCCTGCGGCTCGGCGCCGTTCTGGCCGCCCTGCTCGTCATCGGCGCCGCGCGGCGAGCGCGTTTCCGATGCGCCCGGGCGCTTGGCGATGCCGTGCGAGATGTAGTTGACCGCGTCGTAGCGGGTCATCTGCTGTTCCTGCAGGAAATAGGCGGCGTGGCTCTCGCGCTCGGCAAAGATGGCGACGAGCACGTTGGCGCCGGACACTTCCTCGCGGCCGGATGACTGCACATGGATGACGGCGCGCTGGATGACGCGCTGGAAGCCGGCGGTCGGCTTGGAATCCTCATCGTAACCGGTGACGAGGTTGTCGAGCTCGGTGTCGATATAGGTGAGAACAGTGTGCTTCAGCTCGTCGAGGTCGACGTTGCAGGCGCGCATGACTGCGGCCGCCTCGGTGTCGTCGATGAGCGCGAGCAGCAGATGTTCAAGGGTTGCATATTCATGGTGCCGCTCATTGGCGAGCGTCAGCGCCTGGTGAAGCGCCTTTTCCAGGCCTTGGGAGAAAGCCGGCATGTTACCTCACTTCTTCTCCATCACGCATTGCAGCGGATGCTGATTCTGTCGGGCGAAATCCATGACCTGGGACACTTTGGTCTCGGCCACCTCGAATGTATAGACCCCGCACTCGCCCACTCCATGATTGTGAACATGGAGCATGATGCGTGTGGCGGCTTCGCGGTCCTTTTGAAAAAAACGCTCCAGGACGTGAACCACGAACTCCATGGGCGTGTAGTCGTCGTTGAGGATAAGGACCCGATAAAGGCTGGGCTTCTTGGTCTTGGTTTTCGTGCGCGTAATGACGGCCGTGCCGCGACCGGCCTCATTGCCGTCGCCGTCACTTTGCATCCGCACCACGCTTGTCGTGGCAGTCAAACCGATCGTCACGTATCCTGCCTCTTTCGAATCCCCATGCGAGTTCGACATGTAGGTGTTCGATGGACGATTTTAAGCCCTTCTTGTTAGCTGACAATATGGCTAGGTGGGCAAACCCAGGCGATTTTCAAAATCGTGAACCGCCAAAGCCCCGGAATTGAAACCGGCATGAAAAAACCCGGCCGCGCATCCGCGACCGGGTCTGTTTTGCAAGCCCGAAAGGCCGTGCCTGGTATTTTCGAGCGAAATTACTTCGCCTTGGCGACAATCGATTCGAAGGGCTTGTAGGCCTCCTTGGCGAGCTCGGCATAGAGATCGCCGAATTTGGTGGCCTCGGCAACGAAGCTCTCATAGCTCTGCTTGGCGAAGTCGGACTGGATCTCGATCGCCTTTTCCAGCGACTTGGCGGAGATCAGCTTTTCGACCGCGGCGCTGCCGGCTTCGAAGCTCTTCTTGGTGTATTCGCCAGCTTCGGTGGCGATCGCCTGCGCGCCCTTGGAGAGCGAAGCGAAGCTCTTCAATCCGGTGTCGGCAAACTCTTTGCCGTATTTCGAGAAGTCCTCATAGGTCTGGGTCATTTCACGTTTCCCTTGGCGGTTTTTAAAGCGCCCTTGCCTGAGCGCGGTTGTGCAATGCAGGAGAATATATTGTGCGCTGCACAAAAGTCAAGATTTCCGCGGCATCGGGCCGCGCTGCGCCGGCAACCGCTAAAATTCGACTAAACAAAGGCTCAAGCCCGAGGAAAATGGTGAACGCGCCGGTTACCATAAACGGATTGGTAACGCAGGCCGCGATAGTTTGACAGCAAGTGAGGACGGATCCCTTTGCCGCCTCCAGGGCAATGAGTTTCAAAGGAACTATCAGTGCGTCAGGCGTTGTCGGTCTTCGGTTCAAAATCCGTATCTCCCCTCAAAACGATCATGATCCTCGCTTTGGCGATGTCATTCGTCGTTGCGGGCGCCGCATCGTCGATGGCCGCCAGGTCGTCGGCGATCGTCGTCGATGCCAAGACCGGCAAGGTGCTTTATTCGTCCGATGCCAACGGCCGGCGCTACCCGGCGTCGCTGACCAAGATGATGACGCTCTATTTGACCTTCGAGGCCTTGGCGAAGGGCCGGATCAGCAAGAACACGCCGGTGCCGTTTTCGGCCAAGGCGGCGGCCGAGCCGCCGACCAAGCTCGGCGTCAAGGCCGGCGCAGCGGTTTCGGTCGAGACCGCCATCCTGTCGATGGTAACCAAGTCGGCCAATGATTCGGCGACCGCGCTCGGCGAATTGCTCGGCGGCAGCGAAAGCAATTTCGCCCGCATGATGACCGCCAAGGCGCGGCAGCTCGGCATGGACGGCACCGTGTTTCGCAATGCCAACGGCCTGCCCGATCCCGGCCAGTTCACCACCGCCCACGACATGGCGATGCTCGGCATCGCGCTCAGGGAACATTATCCGCAGTACTACGGCTACTTCTCGCAGCGCTCCTTCCTCTATGGGCGCCAGCGCATCAA
The DNA here is from genome assembly GCF_013520985.1 of Mesorhizobium neociceri. Classification (GTDB taxonomy): domain Bacteria; phylum Pseudomonadota; class Alphaproteobacteria; order Rhizobiales; family Rhizobiaceae; genus Mesorhizobium; species Mesorhizobium neociceri. The sequence continues at coordinate 210,459 of NZ_JACDTY010000003.1, forward strand.
TGGCCACAACCGGCTGCTCGGCCGCATCAAGGGCGTCGACGGCATCAAGACCGGTTACACCCGCGCCTCCGGCTTCAACCTCGTCTCGTCGGTTTCCGACGGCAACCGACGCCTCGTCGCCGTCGTCATGGGCGGCACTTCGGGCCGCAGCCGCGACAACCAGATGGCCGGGCTGATCAACGCCTACATGCCGCGCGCGTCGACCCGCGGTGGCGGCGCCCTGGTCGCCAAGGCAGGCGGCGACAGTCCGATCAAGGCGCTGGCCAAGGTCTTCCTGCCCAAGCACGACGCGCCGACGCCCGACGACAAGCCGGTGATGGAAGACGATGCCGTGGCGTCCAACGACGATCCGACATCTGCCGACGAGCAGTCTGCTGACGAACAGACGGTGGCCGCGGTCGAAGAACCCGCACCCGTCGTCAAGACCAGGAAGGTCAAGACCGTCATCGTGACGGCGCCCAAGGTGGAAACGGCGCAAATGGTTGCCGCCTACGCCGAACCCACGCCAGCATCCCCTCAGGCGGTCGACCCGGTCAACACGGCCTCGGTGCCGTCGGGTTGGGCGGTCCAGGTGGCGTCTTCGCCCAAGCAGTCCGAAGCCCAGGCTTTCCTCGACAAGACCGCCAAGCAGGCGCCCAAAGTCCTTGCGGATGCCTCCGGCTTCACCGTCGCCTTCGACAAGGATGGCGAGACCTATTACCGCGCCCGGTTCGGCGGCTTCGGCTCGAAGGACGCGGCCTGGAATGCCTGCAACGCCCTGAAGAAAAAGAAGATCGCCTGCTACGCCGTCCAGCAATAGGGCGGCGCCGAAACCATCTCCCGGAAATTTACTGCGTCGAAGGAGTTAGTTGTGATTGGAGAGCAAGACGTCCTTGGCTTCATTGATCCGCGCCGCCAGGAAAGACGTGCCGCCGATGTCGGGGTGCAGGCGCTGCATCAGGCGGCGGTGCGCCTTGCGGACATCCGCCGCGGCGGCCCCCGCTTCAAGACCAAGGACCTTGTAGGCCTCCTCCTTAGTCATGGCGCCCGCACCTGGCGCAACACCCAGCCCTTCGCCACCGTTCGCCTCAGCGTCTTTGCGCCAGACGGGAAAACGGCCGTCAAGATACGTCTCTAACAGCTGACGGCTCTCCGGGTCGCCGGGGAGCTCGCGGTAAAGTTGCTGCAGTTCGGCCAGGCCCATCGCGCCCAGCATCTTGCCTTCATGGCGGCCGGCCAGAACCAGGCCTTCAAGCCCGCCCGTATCGTGATCAAGCTCCATTTCCAGTGCAGCAGTGCGCACCGTCGAGCGCTTGCCGGGCGCCAGCCCGACCGTCGGCCGCTTCATCCGCACCGAACCATACCAGGCAAGGGCCGCGGCCAGGATGAGGCCGGCAATGCCTTCACGGCCGACCACCAGCACGGCGAGGCCAACCAGCCCCAGAAGCACCGGCCCGAGCGTGCGCATGCCGCTTGCCAGTTTTTGCGGATCGGCGCGGACGAAAATCGTCGCCGCGCCAAGCAGCACCAGAAACAGTGCAACAAGTGCAATGATTGCGCCCATCAATTCCCGCCGCCCCTGAGATGCTCGATCAACAGCCGGTCTCCCGGCCTGTCCCTTGCCTCAAGTGCCTTCAATCCACCGGTCGCATAGACGGCGACGGCGGAAAGCAGTCCGGCCAGGGTCGCGGCGGCCCGCCGGTCAAATCGGAACCAGGCCCCTTTGGACAGTCGCGCGATCTCCTTGAACGCCTTTTCTGCGCCGGAATCATGACCTTCCTGGAAGACGAAGACGGGAACGCCGTGCAGGCCGAGGCTGCCGGCCTTCTGCGCCAGGTCGTCGATATCCTCTTCCATGGCGTCACCGATATAGACCAGCGCGTTGACCTTGGCTGTCGCGGTTTCCTTCAGCGCATGCGCCAGCACCTTGCTGATCTGGGTGTGACCGGCACGGCAATCGATCCGGGTCATCAATTGCTTCAGGGCGTTGGTATCGGCAACGAAGGCCGAGGACCGGCATTCACCCAGTCCGCGAAAATAGACCAGTTGGACACCGAGGGTTCCGGCCTTGCCGACGGCATCGAACATTTCGCCTTGCAGCTTGGTGGCGAGATCCCAGGTCGGCTGGCGGCTCATCGTCGCGTCGAGCGCAAGGATCAGCCGCCCCGAACCGGTCGCGAACGCGGCAAGCGCCCGTGCCTGACGGACAAAGGCGTCGATCTCGCCGGCATTGGAATGAGGCTTGACCGGCGCAGGACTGGCCTTTGCGGGCACGGGCTGCTTCTTGTCGCTCATAAGATGCAAGATGTGGCGTTGCCGGCCCGCTTGCAAGTCCAGCCTTGGACAAGATGGAGGGCCAGAGACCGGGACAGCGGTGTGAGGCGGATGCCGGCGCTGGCGCTAGAGCAGACCGAGATCGGCGAGCTCACGCTTCAGTTTCGGCGGCATCTCGACCAGTCCGGCTTTACTCTTGCCGATATCGGCCGGCGCATCCGATGGTTTCAGGTAACGCCAGCCCTGGAAGGCACGGCGTGGTTGCCAGTCGGTGCGCACGACTTCGAGGCCGAGCATCAGGCGGCAACGGCCGATGCCTTCATCGTCGGTGAAGGGGCGGATTTCGGTGATCAGCTGGCGGCACTGGACGCTGCCCTTGATCACCCAATAGAGCGAGCCGCCATCGGTGACTTCGGCGCCGCGCGTCGGCACCATGCGGGTCGTGTGCCAGTGTTCGGCCGGCTCGCCGGCGCGGCGTCGTTCATCGAGGCGAAAGGCGATCCACTCTTCGAGATCCTCGACGCTGTCGCAACCGACGCACAGTTTTAGGAGATTGAGTGCCATGGCGGCAATCTAGCGGCTGCACGCCGAGCCTTCAACGCTTTGGAAGGTTTTGCACAGGCAGAGCCCGTCAGCTCAGGAAGCTTGAGCGGCTGTTTTGATGGCTTCCGCAACCCATTCGTTGAGGCTCTTGTCCTCCGCCGCCGCTGCGGTCGCAGCCGCTTCATGCACACTGGGTTCTAGCCTCAGATTGAAGCGGCCGGAGAATTCACGGAAAGGCTCGATGTTCTTCTCCCTGCACAGGGTGAGGAACACCTCCAGGGATTTCGCACCCTCCACATGGAGTTGCTGGACGTCCTTGGCGTAGAAATCCGCGCCCCCGGCCAGCCCCAGAAATTCGCCCCTGAGCATTTCGATCTCCGGATCGAAAGACACCAGCGCCTTGTGACCGTCGATCTCTATGATGTTTTTCATGGTCTCACTCCATGGCTTTCCAGCCATTTCCTGATGCTCGACACTGCACCTTTGTCCGTGTCCGGTGTTGGATGTGGTCGATGAAAGACACGAATCTCCCCGAACAGAAACACACCGACGCGTGATCCTTCGCGCTCACTCACCTCGGCACCCAAGGCCACGAACAGAGCCTCAATTTCCGACCATCGGATTGTGCCGCTTACGGGGCGCGCGAAAATCTGGACCAGCGTCGCTTGGTGCTTGCGCTTCATGCCAATCTAGTACCATTAAATGGTATCATTTCGCAAGGCTTCAATGGAAAAATGGGCTGTGCCCCTTCAACACTCGACGACATTGACGGCCAGCCCGCCCAGGCTGGTTTCCTTGTACTTCTCGTTCATGTCGAGGCCGGTCTGGCGCATGGTTTCGATCGCCGCGTCGAGCGGCACGAAGTGGATGCCGTCGCCTTTGATGGCGAGCGATGCGGCGGTCACCGCCTTGACGGCGCCGAGCGCATTGCGCTCGATGCAGGGCACCTGAACCAGGCCGCCGACGGGATCGCAAGTCATGCCGAGATGGTGTTCGAGCGCGATCTCGGCGGCGTTTTCGACCTGCTCGGGCGTGCCGCCCATGACGGCGCAGAGGCCGGCCGCGGCCATCGCCGAGGCCGAACCGACCTCGCCCTGGCAGCCGACTTCGGCGCCGGAGATCGAGGCGTTGGTCTTGATGATGCCGCCGACGGCGGCGGCGGTCAGCAGGAAGTCGCGGATGCTCGGCTGGTCGGCCTCGGGGTGGAAATGCAGCCAGTAGCGTAGCACCGCCGGCAGCGTGCCCGCAGCGCCATTGGTCGGTGCGGTGACGACGCGGCCGCCGGCGGCATTTTCTTCGTTCACCGCCATGGCGTAGATCGACAGCCAGTCATTGGCGAGCAACGGGTTGGGCTTGTTCTGCTGCCACTGTTCCTGCAGCTTGTCGTGCAGCATGCGGGCACGGCGGCGCACTTTCAAGCCGCCCGGCATGATGCCGTCCTGCGACAGGCCGCGGTCGATGCAACCCTTCATGGCGCCCCAGATGGCGTCGAGGCCGCTGTCGAGCTCCTCGCGCGACATATGCGACTCCTCGTTGACGCGCTTCATGTCGGCAATCGACAGACCGCTTTTGCCGGCCATCTTCAGCATCTCGACGGCGTTCTTGAAGGGATAAGGCACTTTCTTGCCTTCGGTGGTCACCGAACCCTTCACCTTCATCCGCTGCAGCTCTTCCTCGGACACGACGAAGCCGCCGCCGATCGAATAATAGATGCGTTTGAGCAGCAGCCGGTCGCCGGCATCATAGGCGTAAAACGCCATACCGTTGGCGTGGCCGGTGAGCGGTGTCTTGCGGTCGAGCACCAGATCCGTTGCCGGATCGAAGCGGTAGGAGGGATGGCCAGGCGGCGAAATCCGCTTGTCGGCCGCGATGCGCGTGGCGATGCCGTCAGCCTGATCGGGATCGACCGTCTGCGGCGTCAGGCCGGCAAGGCCGAGGACAACGGCGCGATCGGAGCCGTGGCCGATGCCGGTATAGGCGAGCGAGCCATGCAGGCTGGCGGCAATGCGATCGACCTTGACGCCTGCCGGGCGTGGCCAGTCATCTCCGGCGATCTCGTCGAGAAACCGCCGCGCCGCTGTCATCGGCCCCATCGTGTGCGAACTCGACGGTCCGATGCCGATCTTGAACAGGTCGAAAACCGAAAGGAACACGCTGCGCCGTCTCCGAGAATGGGATCAAGACCTACATATAGGACTTTCCAAGATGTTTGTGCTGTTTTGACAAACGCGGCGCTGCACCCGCCGACCTTGTTTGCTCCGGCAGCGACATTGATTGCTCGACCATGACGGCGCGGCTATCCTGAACAGTGCGCCCCGGGGTGCGCCCGCAGCGTTCGTTTCTCGTCTGCCGAGGGAGAGAGCCGTGCTTACGTTGAATGCCAGGCCGCAGCCGGTGCGCATCGCGCCTGCCGAGACCGCCGTCGTCGTGGTGGACATGCAGAACGCCTTTGCATCAAAAGGCGGCATGTTCGACCTCGCTGGCTTCGACATATCCGGCGCCGCACCGGCAATCGACGCCAACAGGCGCTTGCTCAAGGCGGCACGCGTGGCTGGCGTCAGCGTCATTTACCTGCAGATGTCGTACAAGCCCGATCTCAGCGATGCGGGAGACGCCTCGTCCCCGAACCATCACAAGGAACTGGGGATGGTCATGATGCGCGAGCGTCCGGAACTTGCCGGCAAACTGTTGATCGACAACAGCTGGGACTGGCAGATCGTCGACGCGCTGAAGCCCGAGCCGGGCGACCAAATCATCCGCAAATCGCGCTATAGCGGTTTTGGCAACACTGGCCTGGAATCGTACCTGCGCGCCCGCAAAATCCGAAATCTGCTGTTCACCGGCGTCGCCACCAACGTCTGCGTAGATGCAACCGCGCGTGACGCCTACATGCTGGAATTCTGGCCGATCCTGGTCGAGGACGCGATGAACCATTCGGGCCCCGACTTCAACCGCCAGTCGACGCTGTGGAATTTCGAACACGCCTTCGGATGGATCACCAGGACTGACAGCGTCGTCGAGGCGTTGCAGATGGAAACCGCCGCGCCTTTGCCGGCCTGAGCCAACCGTCGAACTGACCGCGTTGCCTGTGATAAAAGGGGGCATGGGCGATTCCTTCCATCTTTCGACGGCCGATCTCGCGGCGCTGGCCTTCTTCCTCCTCGCATGGGTGCTGCATACGCTGGCGTCCGACGGCCGACTGGTCAGCCGGGTGTCGCTGACGATGGCGATGAACGTACAGCGCGAGGCCTGGATGCGCACCATGGCCGAGCGCGAGATCCGCATCGTCGATACCGCCATCATGAGCGGCCTGCAGCAAGGCACTGCCTTTTTCGCCTCCAGTTCGCTGATTGCGCTCGGCGGCTGCTTTGCACTGCTCGGCGCCTCGGACCAGGTGCTTGCTGTGTTGAACGACTTGCCGCTAAACGCGACCTCGTCGCGGTCGGCCTTTCAGATCAAGGTCTTTGGCCTGGTGCTGATCCTGGCCTTCGCCTTCTTCAAGTTCGGCTGGGCCTACCGTCTCTTCAACTATTGCACGATCCTGATCGGCGCGGTGCCGATCCCACATGGCGAAGCATCGCGCAATCCGGTCAGCGAAACGGCGGTGTGGCGCGCGGCGCGCATGAACATGCTGGCCGGCAAGCATTTCAACTCAGGCCTGCGCGCCGTGTTCTTCTCGATCGGCTATCTCGGCTGGTTCGTCGACCCGATCGTGTTCGTTTTGTCGACGCTGCTGCTTCTGGCGGTGCTGGTGCGGCGCCAGTTCTTCTCGGCGGCGCGGCAAGCAGTGATCGGTCAGCCGCCCGGTCCGGGGAAAAGCTGGTCGATCCGGCCTGACAGCCAATAGGCGGCAAGCCCGATCCATTCGCGGATCGCCATGGTCGTGGTCTGCAGCGAATCGGGTGCGTTGTCGCGGAACAGGCCAATACCCTCCGTACCCGAGGTGCGATAATCGACAGGCCAGGGAACCGTCGGAAAGCCGGCCTTGTCGAACAGCGCCTTGGCGCGCGGCATGTGGAAGGCGGAGGTCACCAGCAGCCAGGTCTCACCCGGCTTCGGCGTCACCAATTCCCTGGTGAAGACGGCATTCTCATAGGTGTTGCGGGATTTGTTCTCGAGCATCAGACGATCGGCGCTCACGCCGAGCGCGTCGAGCAGGCGTGGCGCGGTGGCCGCGTCGCCCTCACCCTCGATGAACAGTTCGCCGGTGCCACCCGAGATAACCACCTTCGCGTCGGGAAAGCGCCGTGCAAGAATTGCGGTCTCGACCATACGGTCTCCGCCGGAATTCAGCTCATAACCACCGCGCACCAGATTGATGGCGCCCTCGAACCCGCCGCCGAGCACGACAATGCCGTCGACCTTTTGCGGCAGCGGTGGCCTCGGAAAGCGCTCTTCAAGCGGATTGAGCATCATGGCACCGAGCGACGTCCAGGCCGAAAGCGCGAGTATCAGGAAGGCGAGCACGCTGCCAGTGGCGGCCAACCGCCGGCGACCGAACAGCGCCGCGAGCAAGCCAGCCAGCAGCAGGAAGATCGCCAGATTGAGCGGCTGGACGAAAAACCAGAATATCTTGGAAAGATAGAAGAACAAAAAATACTCTCACAAAATTGCTTGATAAAGAATAGACCCTGTCCTATTCGATATATAATCTTTTACCAAACCCTTTCTTGCGAGTCCGGCCAAAATTGATCGAAGCTCCGGGATGCTTATCGCCGTCTCTTTTGATATCCCCGTTATCGATCTCCTGACGTACTCATCATTGCGCAGCGCGCTCATCACGGAGTTTTCTTTTGCGTTTAAAATCTTAGGATCGTAATTTAGGCTCTCGGTGGAAGACTCCACTCTCTGGCCTTTGTTTTCTATTATCTCTGCAATCAAATCGCTTTGTACGTTGTTTTCTTGCTTTATACTTGAAATCGATTTGCGATTTTGGTCAGAAACTTCCAGTGCCCGGGCAGCCATACTATCGATAAAATTTGACGCCGTTGCACCAGCTAATATACAGAATCCAAAAACCACAAGCATGTCGTCCAATATTGGAAGAATATCATCAGAAGCAAGTATTTGAGAGATTATCTCATTTTGGCCGACCGACAAGAAAAGCGGAACAACAAAAGCTGCAGCGATACCCGGCACACCTACTCTTAAGAAAACTTCATGCAATTTCGGCGGTATGTCTTGGATATCCAATTTCGTATCCACCACAACGTTGCTGCTATGGGTGGTCGTCACAAACTTGCGACTCCACGAACCGAGCATTCCACCAATAGGCAAACTAGCCAAGAAAAAGGCCGCGATGCCAAAGTTAGACATATTGAAACCGCCCTTAACCCACCCACGGGCAGTCAACCGCTATTCAAGGTAGAATTCAAGTTACTTTCGTCTACCACCACTTTTCCGGCTGGAAGGTACCGGCCGCCTGTTAGGTGACATGGGCGGTCTGGAACAGGTTTCCTCGTCGAAGGGCCGGCCGATCAGCTGGGAAACTGCCATATCGCCAGCTCGCATTTTCACGGCCGATGAAATGCTCGACCGCACTTGCCACAGCTTCCGCCTCGGAACGGCTCAACTCCCGGCCGAAAGCAAGGACGCCATTCGCGTTGGTCAAGCTCATGACTTCTGACAGTCCCACTTCGTCCGTCGGATAGGTATGGTCGAGGATTTCGACCCTAAGATGCCCTTTCAAAGGCAATGACGAACGATTTTGCAAAGAACCCCTGACGTTGCGCACGGCTGCGGCTTCGGTCAGCCGCAGGGTTTCCTTGCCGAACACCAGCCAGATGAAATCCTTGCCGAGGAAATAGGTGAAGAGGGCAATAACCGCCACGAACGACAGCAGGCCGAGAGTGCCGCTGGTGACCGTCGCGGGCGACGTGTCGGTCAATCCCATGTAGCCGGTGTAGGCAACGATCGCTGCCCCGATCAGCACAAAGCCTGTCCTGAAATCCGAGGTGCGTGGTGGGTTCGTGATCAGCAGTTCGTCTTCCGTCTCGACGATGGAAATGCGAGACGGGGGCAGCATGCTACCACCATTTCTCCGGCTGGAAGGTGCCCGCCGCCTGTTCGATGACACTGGCGGTCTGGAACAGCGTTTCCTCGTCGAAGGGGCGGCCGATCAGCTGCAGCCCGAGCGGCAGGCCCTTGGCGTCGAGGCCGGCGGGCACGCTGATCCCGGGAAGCCCGGCCATGTTCACGGTTACGGTGAAAATGTCGTTGAGATACATCTTGACCGGATCGGCGGCCATGTCCTCGTCGGCGATGCCGAAAGCGGCGGACGGCGTCGCAGGCGTCAGGATGACGTCGACGCCGGCGGCAAAGACGGTCTCGAAGTCGCGTTTGATCAGAGTGCGCACCTTCTGTGCCTGCAGATAGTAGGCGTCGTAGTAGCCGGCCGACAGCACATAGGTGCCGATCATGATGCGGCGCTTGACCTCGCGGCCGAAACCGGCGGCGCGGGTCTTCTCATACATGTCGACAATGTCCTTGCCCGGCACGCGCAGGCCGTAGCGGACGCCATCATAGCGCGCGAGGTTGGACGACGCCTCGGCGGGTGCGACGATATAATAAGCCGGCAAAGCATATTTGGTGTGCGGCAGCGAAATATCGACGATCTCGGCGCCGGCATCCTTCAGCCAGGCAATGCCCTTCTGCCACAATGCCTCGATCTCTTCCGGCATGCCGTCGACGCGGTATTCCCTGGGAATGCCGACCTTCATGCCCTTGATCGGCTTGCCGATCGCCGCCTCGTAATCCGGCACCGCCCGGTCGACCGAGGTGGTGTCCTTGGCATCGACCGACGCCATCGACTTCAGCAGGATCGCGGCGTCGCGCACGTCGCGGGCGATCGGACCGGCCTGGTCGAGCGACGAGGCGAAGGCGACGATGCCCCAGCGCGAGCAGCGGCCATAGGTCGGCTTGATGCCGACGGTGCCGGTGAAGGCGGCAGGCTGGCGGATCGAGCCGCCGGTGTCGGTGGCCGTGGCACCGGCGCACAGGAAGGCCGAGACGGCCGAAGCCGAGCCGCCCGACGAGCCGCCGGGCACCAACTGGGCATTATCCAGCGTGCGCGCGGTCTTGGTGCCGCCGGCCGAAACAAAACCGCCATCGCCCTGATGCGTGGTCGGCATCACCACCGTGTCGAGGCGCGAGCGCCGCCACGGGTTGACGACCGGGCCGTAGTAGGAGGTCTCGTTGGACGAGCCCATGGCGAACTCGTCCATGTTGAGCTTGCCAAGCATGACGGCGCCGTCGGCCCACAGATTGGCGGTGACGGTCGATTCGTAGCGCGGCTTGAAGCCGTCGAGCACATGACTGCAGGCCTGGGTGTGGACGCCTTCGGTGCCGAACAGGTCCTTGATACCGAGCGGGATGCCTTCCAGCGCACCGCCCTCGCCTTTCGCCAGCTTGGCATCCGAGGCCTTGGCCATGTCGCGCGCTCTGTCGCCGGTGACGACGATATAGGCGTTCAGCGACGGATTGGCGCGCTCGATGGCCGAGAGATAGGCCTCGGTGATCTCGGCGGCGGTGATCTCCTTGCCGCGCAGCTTGGCGCGGGCCTGCGAAATCGTCAGATGGGTCAGTTCGCTCATCAAAGGCTCTTTTCGTAAAACACCGACCACTCGGAATCGGGATAATCCAGCACCGGGCCGCAACGTGAGAAGCCCGCGCGCTCATAGACGGCCCATGCCGCGGGATGGCGATCGCCGGTTTCCAGCACCAGCCGCTTCAATCCTTCTTGACGCGCCAGCGTCTCGACGTGCTCGACGATTTTCGCGCCGATCTTGCGCCCGCGATACGAGGGCCGCGTGTACATGCGCTTGACCTCGCCGACGCTGGCATCATGGCGCTTCAGCGCGCCGCAGCCGATGGCAAGGCCCTCGTCGCGGGCGATGAAGACCGTGGTGTCTTCGCCCGCCATCTGCTCGACGGTCAGGTGATAACAGTGCTCCGGCGGCGTCAGTTCGAGCAGCGTCGCGTTGAGCTCCTCGACCAGGGTGCGCACGTCGTCCTGCAGCGGCGTTTCGATGGCGATCTCGATTGCCATCGGCCGGCTACTCCACGACCTTCGGCACGAGGAAGAAATTCTCGTCGGTGGCCGGCGCGTTGGCGACGATGTCGGCGGCCTTGTTGCCGTCGGTAACGATGTCTTCGCGCTTCTTCATCTCCATCGGCGTCACCGAGGTCATCGGCTCGACGCCGGAGACATCGACCTCGTTCAGTTGCTCGACAAAGCCCAGAATGGCGTTCAGCTCGCCGGTCATGCGCTCGGCATCCTCCTCGCTCACCGCAATGCGGGCGAGACGCGCAACGCGCTTCACTGTCTGCAGATCAACGGACATTTTGAAACCTTCGAAAAACCAGCCCGCGCTATAGCGGCGCAGAGCGGCGCGCGCAACATATCGGGCAACATTTGACGCCTCAGCCAGGCTGTATCCTACTGAAAGACGTAGCTTGCGCGCTTACGGCTTTGCGCCGAGATCGCATCGATCACCAGTTTGCGGTTGTCTGGAGTATCTCCAAGGATCATTGCCGGTGCGCAAACCAACGATCACATCTTCCCGACCGGACCATTGTTCCGGCATAGCAAACGTCGAATGGACCCAATTGGCATCCCAATCGTCCAATCGGGGAAAACCGGAAATCGTCTCTACAACCTTGAACTTGATACGAATGCTATTCGCAGAGGGACCCGATAGCTCCTCCGCCAGTTGTTGATTGCCATTCCTACTCAGTGTTTCGAAAAACTTGCGCTGCCGCTCCTGTATTTCCGGGTCGAATAGCGGTTCGTAGGACGTCATCTTGGCGCGGACTATCACCTGCGCATTGCTCATGTAATTCAGATCCAGCTCGTGAAAAGTCGCGCACGCTGTGGCTGTGTCGGGCAGTGAAAACAGGCTCAAAAAGATTGATGCCAACACAGCACTCAACTTTGACGCCTTGTTCATGCCGCTCTCCGTGCCTTGTCTGCATTCTGAGACGATCATCGACAATCAAGGCAAATTGACGCCGTCGTACGGGTAATAGCTGCCGGTGTTGCCGGACTTGGGCCGACGATAAACGCCCTTGATGCGGTCCTCGGCAGCCGACTCGGGTGATGCCGCAACCGGCATGGATCGTGCTCAGGGCTGCGCTGCGGTGGCCGCCCGGGCCTTCGGCATGCGCAGCGGAAGCGGCAATTCGAATAGGCGCTCCTTGGCCGGGCACATGCCGCACGCAGCTTCGTCCTCGAGGACGGCGAAAGCGTCAAGTTCGGCGCGCGAGCAATCCGGGTCGAGCGGCTGATAGGCGAGATAGCGATCCCATTTGTCGGCAAGGCGGTATTTTGCCTTCTGCATCGGCAAATAAGCCAATGCAGCGCATTTCCAGATGCGCCCATCGAGGAGCTGCTTGCAGTGGCGGGCCGGACAGGCCTCCCAGCTGGCACGCGGGTCGCCATCCTCGAATGGCAGCATGGTGTCGCCAAAACCTTCGTAACGCCGGGTCCAGTTCTTGTGCGCCGGACGCACCTTGGCGACGAAACCGTGTTCTTGGCGCCATTGTTCCAGAAGCGCGAAGACCGGTTTCAACCTGTCCCGGTACTCCTCGGAATCGTGATGCACGGAGATCACAAGGCGCGCGTCCGGGTCCGCCGCAAGGACGACCGGCAGTGTCGGGTGGCGGTGCAGGAAGAAGCCGTTCGAGACGATCTCGATCTGGGTATGCGGCCAATGTCGCCGCACCAGACCGACAAATTGCGGCAATTGCGGATGGATGGTGGGCTCGCCGCCAAGCAAGGAAAACCGGGTGACCGAGACGTGCCGGCTCCACAATCCCATCCAGCGGTCGGCATCCTCAAGCGACACCGTGCCGGAATGGGCATGGTTGGAATAGTGCGAACAGCTTTCGCAGGCCAGGTTGCAGCCATGCGCGACATGCAGTTCGAGCTTCCGGAACACCGGCTGCTCTTCCCGCAGAAGCGATCTCACCCGTTTCAGCATCCCCATGGGGCCACGCTAGCACGCAGATGTGTGCGGTGCATCATGCCGTCGGCAGCAATTTCAGCCTCTTATATTGCTCTAAGGCAGGGACACGCCGTCGCAGAGGTAATAGCTGCCGCCATTGCCGGCCTGCTCGCCTTCGTCGGCGGTCGGGCGCACCGAGACGATGTCGATTTGCGTCGCGTTCATCTGCGTGATCGACAGCACGTCGGGAAAGAGAAAGCCCGGCTCCTGGCAGATGGCGGTGACCGCCCAGCTCGGCGAGCGCGTCGCCTTGGTGACCTGGACGAACTCGCAATTGTACTCGACGCTTTGCAGGCCGTCCGCCGACAAGATGACATTGCCGGCGTCGATCAGGGTCTGCAACGTGTCCTTTTTGGCTTGCGCACAAAGCTCCTGGGTTTGGAAATAGACGCCCTTGATGAAGTCCTCCGCGGCCGATGCGGGTGACGCCGCAACCAGCATCGAAACGCAAAGAGTCCTTCTCAAGGCCATGGTTTCATTCCCTTTTGCGACAAGGGATCGTCCAAACGATCGCTCTATAGTGTGATCGTTTGGCCGATTGCTGGCAAGGCCACGTCGACGTCAGATCCTTCGAGGCCGGCGACGAACTTTTCCGCCGTCGGATCGATGATCGGGAAGGTGCCGAAGTGACAGGGCACGACCGTGTCGAAATGGAAGAAGCGCCGGCAGGCGAGGGCCGCCACCGCCCCGCCCATGGTGAAGCGGTCGCCGACCGGCACGATGCCGATCTTCGGCTCATGCAATTCGTTGATCAGCGCCATGTCAGAGAAGATGTCGGTGTCGCCCATATGGTAGAGCGTCTTGTCCTCCGGGAAATGCAGGACTAGTCCGCCGGGATTGCCGAGATAGACGTTCTGGCCACCATCGAGGCCGAACGACGAGGAATGCAGCGCCTGGACGAAGGTGGCGGTGAAAGTGCCGCAATCGACGGTGCCGCCGAGATTGCCGGGATTGATCTTGTTGCCGTCGACGCCCTTGCCGACCAGGTACATGCAGATCTCGAAATTGGCGACCAGCTGGGCACCGCTCTTCTTCAGCACCTCGACCGCGCCGCTAATGTGATCACTATGGCCGTGGGTCAGCAAGACATGGGTGACGCCTTCCGCGGGGCCTTCCCAGCCGCCAGTCCATGACGGATTGCCGATCAGATAGGGGTCGATCAGGATGGTCGCGCCTGATGTCTCGATGCGAAAGGCCGAATGTCCGTACCAGGTCAATTTCATCAATCGTGTTCCTCGATTTTGGTTGCGCCGGAAGATAGAACGCCGGCTGCGAAATTAAAGTGACATAGTATGCTCGCGGTTCAAAAGAACGTGTCACGCTCGTTGTGACGGTAAGACTGGGTCACGGTAAAACTGGTTTGGGGAAAGCCCTTGGGCATCATAGCAATCGAGGATCTGCCGGCACGCTTGGAAGGCGGCAGGACGCTGGCCGGGCTCGACCTCGGTGACAAGACGATCGGCGTCGCTGTTTCCGACCGCGGCCTGTCCTTCGCCCATCCGCGCCCGGTGATCCTGCGCAAGAAATTTTCGCTGGATGCGGCAGCGCTGCTTGCCCAATTGCAGAAGGACAATATCGGCGCGTTTGTGCTCGGCCTGCCCATCAATATGGACGGGTCGGAAGGTCCGCGCGCTCAGAAATCCCGCGCCTTCGTGCGCAACATGGCTGGGATGACCGACCTGCCCTTTGTGCTGTGGGACGAGCGGCTGTCGACGGTCGCAGCCGAGCGGACACTGATCGAGATGGATTTCTCGCGCCGAAAGCGCGCCGGCAAGATCGATTCGGCGGCGGCGGCCTTTATTCTGCAGGGAGTTCTGGACCGGCTCCAGTCGCTTGGCTCATCCGATCGGCCGGAACCGGATTCCCCACCTTTCGCCTGATCCAGGCCATGATGTTGCGTCGGCGGCGGAAAGCCCACAGCGCCATCAGCAGGAAGCCGTCAAAGACGCAAGCCCTTGCCACCATACCCGGAATGATCGCCGGATCGATGCCCAGCATCTGGCCGTAGAGCTGGAACACGACATCGTGCAGTTGCCGGCTGAGCATGACGTAGCCGAAATTGATGTCGTTGAGCGACAGGAAGAACCAGCCCCAGAAAAGAGCGAGTGGGGCGGCCCACAATGCGAACAGCGTACGCATCAGTGACCGTCCCTGCGGCTGGAGCCGCCTCTGTGGCCACCATCTCTGGGGCCACCATCTCTGGGACCGCCATCTCTTGGACCAATGTCGGGTCGGCCGGAAATACGCGACAGCAAGGATCCGTGCGCGGCGCCTTGTGCCATCGCATGCGCCGTGGCGCGGCTCTCGGCCTCCCGCGAAACCGCGCCGGCGAAAACCGATCTCCGCTCGGCAAGCATGGCGACGTAGGAGGCCAGAAGTGCCGCCAGTTGCACGGCGACAACCATAAACAGGCCGTTGATGCCCTGCGCGGCGCCGCCGATCAGGATGAGCGACAGGACGGCGGATGCGGAAATAAAGGCGGTCCGCGCCACACTGTCGGCTCCGTCCGGGCTCGCTGCGGCGTTAACCAAACTCTCGACGAAGACCCAGCAAAACAACACCGCGACGACCAGCAACGCAATGGCCAGCGGTGCCACGACGGCAGCATTGTCGAGATCGACCAGACGGGTGTTTTCCATGACGACGCCAAGTACCCCCAGAGCGCCTGCAACGCCGCGGTTTCCATCCATGCAGATGAACGCTAGCAGGGCGAAAACCACCGCCCAGTGCAAGGCCAGAAAAGAGGTCAAAATGGGCCGCATGGCATTCCTGCTTTGGTGACAAAGACAGTGGGCCTTGCGGCCTGCCGCTGCAATGGAAACCATTTGTTAAGGTTAACGTCCATCCACAGGCTGCGGTAAATTCGTGGTGATAGGCTGAGCAGCCGGCCTCAGTTCACCGGCGGATAGAGCGTGTCGATGATCATGCGCGCGTCATGGCGCGAATCGAGCATGCCGTAGGTGTTGCGCCACTGGCCGGCGAGCCGCGTCTCGACAAAGGCATCGGCGATCCGCCCTGCCCCCAGCCGTCGCAATTCCGCCGCCGCCGCCGACAGCGCCAGCTGTTCGGTGAGCAGACGGGCTGATCCCTCATCGGTGCCTGCGACCTGCATGGCGGCCTTCAGCACGCCGATGGTGCCGCGTCCGCCGGCGCCGAGATCGCGGTCGATGCCGGCCAGCACCTCCTCGAACAGGCCGGGCGCGCGGCCAAGCACGCGCAGCACGTCGAGCGCCATGACATTGCCCGACCCTTCCCAGATCGCGTTGACCGGGGCTTCGCGATAGTAGCGGGCGAGCGGCGCCTCCTCGACATAGCCATTGCCGCCGAGGCATTCCATCGCCTCATAGAGCAGCGGCGGCGCGATCTTGCACACCCAGTACTTCACCACCGGGGTCATGGCGCGGGCAAAGGCCGCCTCGCCGCGATCACTGGCCGCCTCGTCGAAGGAGCGCGCAAGGCGGAACGAGAGTGCTGTGGCGGCGGCGACATCGAGCGCCATGTCGGCCAGCACGCGCTGCATCAATGGCTGCTCGATCAGCGTTGAGCCGAACACCTGGCGGTGGCGGGTATGATGGACGGCCTCGGCCAGCCCGGCGCGCATGATCGCCGACGAGGCGACGGCGCAGTCGAGCCGGGTCAGCGTAACCATGTCCATGATCGTCTTCACGCCGGCGCCGGGCTCACCGACCATCTCGCCGATGGCATTGACGAACTCGACCTCCGAGGAGGCGTTGGAGCGATTGCCGAGCTTGTCCTTCAGCCGCTGGAAGCGGAAGCCGTTGCCGGAACCGTCGCCGAGGATGCGCGGAACGAGAAAGCAGGAAAGCCCTTCCGGCGCCTGTCCGAGCACCAGAAAAGCGTCCGACATCGGCGCCGACATGAACCATTTGTGGCCGGTCAGGCGATAAAAGCCGCTGCCGGCACGCTCGGCCCGTGTGGTGTTGGCGCGCACGTCGGTGCCGCCCTGCTTTTCGGTCATGCCCATGCCGAGCGTCAGCCCGGTCTTTTCGACCGGCGGCTTCTGGCTCTGGTCGTATTTGCGCGTCGTCACGCGCGGCGCCCATTCGCGAAACAGTTTTGGACTGGCCATCAGGGCGGCCAGCGATGCGCTGGTCATGGTGATAGGGCACAGATGCCCCGTCTCGAGTTCGGCAGTCAGATAGAAACGCGCAGCGCGCACCTGATGGCGGCGGCCGATCTCGTTGTCGCCATTCTCCCAGATCGAGGAATGCAGCCCGCCGGCGATCGAGCGGCGCATCAGCGCGTGATAGGCCGGGTGGAATTCGACCTGGTCGATGCGCCGGCCCTGGCGGTCATGTGTCCTGAGCTTCGGCGTCTCGACATTGGCCAGGCGCGCCAATTCCTGTGCCTCCTGCGTCAGGACGAATCGGCCAAGCCCGTCGAGATCCTTGCGCACCGGATCGGAAAAACGCTCGGCGAGCTGGATCAGCAACGGATCGCCCCGCCAGGCGTTGCCGCCCGTCAGCGGCGGCGGCTGGTTGGTCACGTCGTCGGTCACGCACTGTCCTTCTGAAGGTAGAATGGCCTTATCGCTACAAAGGCTTCGAATCCGAAGCCATCGGCTAGATATAGCCCAAGCCGGCCGGCGCGCGCGACGAAAATACCGGGGAGAAAGGCCGCAATCCCAAGCTGGCGCTTGCGGCAAGGAATTCTCCCCCCTATAGCAGCGCCTTGAGATGACCGACGCTTCGTCCCTGCCGCTTTATCCTCATCGCCATCTTCTGGGCATCCGCGATCTTTCCCCCGCCGATATCGAGCTTTTGCTCGACCGGGCCGATCGCGCCGTAGCCATTTCGCGGCAGTCCGAGAAAAAGACCTCGACGCTGCGTGGCCGCACTCAAATCAACCTCTTTTACGAAGCCTCGACCCGTACGCAATCATCGTTCGAACTCGCCGGTAAACGGCTTGGCGCCGACGTCATGAACATGTCGGTGGCGAGTTCTTCGGTGAAGAAGGGCGAAACGCTGATCGATACGGCGATGACGCTGAACGCCATGCGTCCCGACATATTGATCATCCGCCACCAGTCGGCAGGCGCGGCTGCCCTTCTGGCGCAGAAGGTCGGCTGCTCGGTGGTGAACGCCGGCGACGGCGCGCATGAGCACCCGACGCAGGCGCTGCTTGACGCGCTGACCATCCGCCGTGCCAAGGGACCGCTGTCGAAGCTGATCGTGGCGATCTGCGGCGACATCCTGCATTCGCGCGTCGCCCGCTCGAACATCATGCTTCTGAACGCGCTTGGCGCGCAGGTGCGGGTCGTTGCGCCGTCGACGCTTTTGCCGTCCGGCATCGAGAAAATGGGCGTCATCGTCTCGCGCTCGATGGCCGAAGGGCTGAAGGGCGCCGATGTGGTGATGATGCTGCGCCTGCAGCGCGAGCGCATGGAAGGCGCCTTCGTGCCTTCGGTGCGCGAATATTTCCGCTATTTCGGCCTCGATGCGGAAAAGCTGAAGGCGGCCAAGGAAGGCGCGCTGGTCATGCATCCCGGGCCGATGAACCGCGGCGTCGAAATCGCCTCTGAAATCGCCGATGGCCCGCAAAGCGTCATCCAGGAACAGGTCGAGATGGGCGTGGCCGTGCGCATGGCGGTGATGGAAGCGCTGCTCGATCCGCGCCGCAACGAGGGCCGGAGCGCATGAGCACGACGGTCTTTGAGCGCGCCCGCATCGTCGACCCATCACGCGGCATCGATGAAGTCGGCACCGTCATTGTCGAGGGCAGGAAAATCGTTGCTGCCGGCAAGGCTGCCCTGAACCAGGGCGTGCCGGCGGGCGCCACCGTCGTCGACTGCGCCGGCAAGGCGGTCATTCCCGGCCTCATCGACGCGAGGGTCTTCATCGGCGAGCCCGGCGGCGAACATCGCGAGACGATCGCATCGGCAAGCGTTGCGGCGGCGGCCGGCGGCGTCACCTCTATCGTCATGATGCCCGACACCGATCCGGTGATCGACAATGTCGCGCTGGTCGAATTCGTGCTGCGCACCGCGCGGGACACGGCAATCGTCAACATCTTCCCGGCGGCGGCGATAACCAAGGGTCTTGCCGGCCGCGAGATGACCGAGTTCGGCCTGCTGCGCGAAGCCGGCGCTGTTGCCTTCACCGACGGCCGCCACACAATATCCAGCGCGCTGGTGATGCGCCGGGCACTGACCTACGCCCGCGATTTCGGTGGCGTCATCGCGCATGAGACGCAGGATGGCGACCTCGCCTCGGCCGGCGTCATGAATGAAGGCCTCTATGCCAGCTGGCTCGGCCTTGCCGGCATTCCGCGCGAGGCCGAGTCCATCCCGCTGGAGCGCGACCTGGCGCTGGCGCGGCTGACGCGCGGCGCCTACCATGCGGCCAAGATCTCGACAGAAATGGCCGCGCAAGCGGTGACGCGGGCGAAAGCCGACCAGGCCAATGTCACCGCAGGCGTTGCGATCCACAATCTGTCGCTCAACGAGAACGATGTCGGGGAATACCGTACCTTCTTCCGGCTGACGCCCCCTTTGCGCGCCGAAGAGGATCGGCTGGCGATGATCGAGGCGGTCAAGGACGGCACGATCGACATCATCGTCTCCTCGCACGACCCGCAGGATGTCGACACCAAGCGCCTGCCCTTCGCCGATGCGGCTGCCGGCGCTATCGGGCTGGAGACTCTGCTGGGCGCAGCACTGCGGCTCTATCACAATGGCGATTTGCCATTGCTGAGGCTGATCGAGACGCTGTCCACCGCGCCGGCGAAACTGTTCGGCTTGCCGGGCGGCTCGTTGAAGCCGGGCGCGCCGGCCGACCTTGCGGTCGTCGACCTCGACGAACCCTGGATCGTCAGCGAAAGCGGCATTCGTTCGCGCTCGAAAAACACCTGTTTCGAAGGCGCACGGCTGCAAGGCAAGGTCTTGCAAACACTGGTGGCGGGCCGCACAGTGTTTTCAGCCTAGAGCGATCGCGGCATATTGCACGCCTATCAGCTGCGAGAGAAATGCGGGGGGAAACAATGAGTTACAACGTCATCCTGGCATTGCTGTTCGGCTATCTCCTGGGCTCGATTCCCTTCGGCCTGCTGATTACCCGCGCAGCCGGCCTTGGCGACGTGCGTAAGATCGGCTCCGGGAATATCGGCGCCACCAATGTTCTTCGCACCGGCAACAAGGGCCTGGCTGCCGCGACGCTTGTGCTCGACGCGCTGAAGGGTACGGCGGCGGTGATGATCGCGCGCCATTTTGGGCACGACTTCGGACTTTGGGCCGGCTTTGGACTCTGGGCAGGCCTTGGCGCCTTCCTTGGCCATCTGTTTCCGGTCTGGCTTGGTTTCAAGGGCGGCAAGGGCGTGGCGACCTATCTCGGCGTGCTGATCGCGCTCGGCTGGCATGTGGCGCTGATCTTTATCGTCGTCTGGCTGGCGATGGCTTTTCTGTTTCGCTACTCCTCGCTGGCAGCGCTTACGGCGGCGGTCATCGTGCCGATAGCGCTTTATTTCTGGAGCACACCTGAGACTGCCGCGCTGTTCCTGGTGATGAGCCTGATCGTCATCTTCAAACACCGCGCCAATATTTCGCGCCTTCTCGCCGGCACTGAAGGCAAGATCGGAGCCAAGGGGTGAGCAAGCCTGCCGCCGGGCCGCGCCTCAGCGACCGGCAGCGGCTGAGCTGGCTGCGCCTGATCCGCACGCAAAATGTCGGCCCGGCCTCGTTTCGCGAATTGATCAACCGCTTCGGCTCGGCCGAGGCAGCTTTGGAGATGCTGCCCGAGCTGATGATTTCGGGGGGCGCCAAAAGGATCGTGCGCATTCCTTCGGTCGAGGAGGCGGAAGCGGAACTGGAAGCGGCCGGGGCGAACGGCGCCCGCTTCGTCGGCATCGGCGAGGCCGACTACCCGCCGATGCTGAAAAACATGGACAACCCGCCGCCGCTGATCGCGATGAAGGGCGAAGCTGTGGTGTTTCGGCTGCCGGCGGTCGCCATTGTCGGCGCCCGCAACGCATCGCTCGCCGGGATCAAAATGGCGCGCATGCTGGCGACTGACCTTGGCCGCGACGGCTATGCCGTCGTCTCCGGCCTGGCGCGCGGCATCGATACGGCCGCACATCAGGGCAGCCTTGCGACAGGCACGATTGGGGTGCTGGCCGGCGGGCTCGATGTTCCCTACCCGCCTGAAAATGCCGGTCTCACCAATGACATCGCCGAACGCGGCGGCGCCGTCATTTCGGAAATGCCGTTCGGCTGGCAGCCGCGGGCGCAGGATTTTCCGCGCCGCAACCGGCTTGTCGCGGGTGCGGCCTTCGGACTGGTGGTGATCGAAGCGGCGCAACGCTCGGGTTCGCTGATCAGCGCGCGCCTGGCCGGTGAAATGGGCCGGCTGGTCTTTGCCGTGCCGGGTTCGCCGCTCGATCCGCGTTGCGCCGGCTCCAACGGCCTACTCAAGGACGGCGCCACCCTGGTTACCGAGGCGGCCGATGTTTCGGGCGCGATCGCGCCCCTGGCCGGTATACGGGCGCCACGGGCAACGGGGCCGGAAAAGGCGCCCGACTTTTCTGCAGCGCCGCCACCCGGCGAGGACGAGCGCAGCGGCGTGCTCGAAGTACTGGGGCCAACACCGGTGGGCGTGGACGAGATCATCCGCCACACCGGGCTCAACGCCGCGCAGGTATCGATGGTGCTGCTGGAACTCGACCTCGCGGGCCGCATCGAGCGCCACGCCGGCGGCAATGTCTCGCTGGTTTTCAGCGGCTCCTGAACTCTATCGGCTAGCGGAACAGATACTTCGACACTTCCGGGTTGCCGCGGCGCCACATCACATTGTCCAGAAAATAGTGATGCACGTTGATGAATATCAGCACGATGAAGAAGAAGAGCGACGAACCGAGGACTTGCCGGTCGTACGGGATCAAAGCCGTCAGCGCGGACGGGATCAGCCAGAAGCCGAGATAGCCAAGGGCGGTGCCGCCGACGATAAAGCCGAGGAGCCGAAACCTGTAGAGGGGGCCGAGAAAGGACAGGACCTTCGGCTGCGGATCGCTTTCGGCATCGGAGCTGTCGCGCTCGACATTGGTCTGGTAGCGCCAAACCACGGCGAGATACTGCAGCGAGTGAAGCGCGGGCACGATCAGCAGCCAGAGCGGGTTTATCCTCGCAATCAGGATCCAGAGATAGAGCGACGCGACATAGGCCACCAAGCCGTTATAGGGCAGACCGCCGCCGTTCTTTCGCCAGCGATTGACCAACATCAAAAGCGTGGCCACCGTCGACGCAAGGGCCGCCAGCAGGGCAGTGTCGGTAATCCAGGAAGGGGCGGCGAATGTGTAATAGTCCAGCCCGTAGTATTTGCCCTGGGTGACCGCCGTGTTGGTCTGAAGCCATGCCAGGATCCACACCGCATACGAGTTGACCAGCAGCACCTTCTTGTCGCGGTCGTCGAAGAATTTGCGCTTGAGAACCGCATCCACCATCAGCATGCCGTAGCCCTGCTTGACGTAGTGCCAGCCGACGAAAAAGAACATGGCGTTGGTTGCATAGCCGAGCAGGCGCGTGTTCGCCGCCGCCGCGCCATAGGCAAAGAACCCGACCATGACCAGGGGCACGACAATGCCCGCGAAGATGTAGCGGAGCTGCAGACTCCGGTCGTAGCCGTCGCCGGATACCTTGCGCCCGAAATTGCGATAGAAAAGTTGGTAGGAGTGGGCGAAGTGGGGATAGTTCACGAGATAGGCCACGAATACCATCGTTGCGGCCACCGGCCCCTCATACTCGAGCGGCACCAGAAACAGCACCGGCAAAATGAGAAACGCGCTGCCGCCCAGCATCAGGAAATCGGCGACCGGGCCGAACAGGTATTTTTGAGGTGTCGCCGCCTTAGGAGCTACAGCATCCGCCGAAAGCTGAAGTGTCATGGTTGAACCCTCCCCTGGGAAGGTTCGAGTTTAGCCAGCGACGGGTGTGGCGACAAGGTTAGGCTGCGCTCTGTGCCGACGTTGGCCCCAGGTTCATCCTGCAAGGCTACCACTCGCCAGCCAGGGCCGATGCCGGGATCCGGGAACTGAAGGCAAGGCTCAAGCGGCTCGCGCCAGACGAGAAGGACGCGGCCGACAAATTCAGGCGGGTTGAAGATATCCGACCGAGCGCTCGCGCATCCTCAAGACGAGCAGGCGGGTAGCTGCGAACGGCGCCATGACGACAAACGCCATCGCGACGCTGACGAAAACCGACAAGAGACAAATCCCGCCGGGGACGGAGCAAACAGTTTCCATGACGTACCCCTTTTCCACCGTTAACCTGGTGGCCTCCTCCGCGCGTTTCCAAGGATGCTCCCGCTTCAAGAGAAATGCAAGCATGTGCAAATAGACGCGGACCGGAGGGGCGCCATTGCCCGAGGTCTGCTGTTGGCCGTGAGGCGCAGCAGCAGGCCGAGATGGGACCTGTTCCGGCAGCGGGTGCAAAGCGCTGTCTGCAGGGCCACAGCAAGTTGCCAGGAGACGCACAGGCCTCATACGGGGCGAACCGCGGCCAACGGTAGCGTGCGCTGAAACCAATTCAAAGCTCAATCGTTAACTTAGGGTATGGCGCCAATCGGGGAGTGCGCATGAACCCTCGTGACAACACCGTTTCTCCGTTTGAGGAGGAACAATACCAAGCCCGAATCGCAAAGAACGCACGCCTCAGAGAGCTTCGATCTCAGGCGTCCTGGCTGGCTTTCGACCCTCATGCCCAGTTTCATGATGAGGTAGACCTCTCAGCCATTTTCGAGGAAAACGCGTTGCGCCAACGCTTATAGAGCGGGCCAAGTCCCAGGGACTTCAGTCGTAATTGAGTCATTCCTAATATGCCTATAGCTTAGGCAGTGCGGGGGACCCCCGAAATCCAAACCCGCAATGGCCGGTGCGCCTCGCTTGCCCAAGCAACCCCCCGCACCGGCCATTTCTAATTTCTGGCGACCCTTACCGCTGAGGAGGTATCGCATTGAGGCGATGGCTGGCGCTCCATCCTCCACCCCTTGAACTCAAGTCCCTGAATCACATCCATCGCACCACCGTTAATTAGCCGAGACGCTTAACAGCACTCGTCGCGCACAAGCTAAAGAGGTTGGATGTTGTTGATGAGCGCGATGGGATTCGAACCCATGACCTACTGATTAACAATCAGAACGGCAACGAGCCTATCAGCTGCAACGCAAACCCCGTAGCCAACATGCCCAAGGCCGTGTTGGTTAGATCACGGAGTTCGTGGGTTTCGAAGTTAGGGTTGTAGGTTTGATCAATTTCGAGGAATGAGCGATTGATGAGTTCCACGTCCAGTAGTCCGTCCGACCCCACGATTTTCTGCGGAGGAAGGCCGGCGCTCCTGCGATAATACTGATGCGAAAGCGATGTTCCTCTGGCGTAAGCGGCTTGGAGCGCTCGTATTAGCCGCGAGAGCGGATCATTCCGCCCCGACAGGCGCGCTAACCTCGCATGCGATTTTGTCGCATGTCTCGCCATGCTGTGCTGGTTGATCTTCTTCCCTGCTGAATTGAACTTAAGCAATTGCATAGCGATCATGGTGCCAGCCTGAACGGGTTTCGCCAGCAGCAACGCTCCGCATATGTCGACGATGAGGCCCATGCTCGACCAGGTGCCGGCTGATAACAAGAGGTTCATTCGTCTTCCCCATCGCGTAGAATGGCCAGCCCCTGAGAGGCCCCGCTCGCTGAAAATATGTTGTGATTTAAAAATGCCTGTGTTGCGAAAAACGCAACTTCCCCCCAATGTTAGTGTGGCTAAAACGTTAGTGTGGCTAAAACTGGAAACGGGAGGTAGCGCAAACTACCTCCCGCCTGCCCGTGCCAGCCGGGAAGATGGGTTTGCGGCGCTTTCTCAGGGGTGAGGGACGCCGCAGACCCGACCCAGCACCCATACAATCTACAATGGAAGTGACTCCCGCGCTTTGCCGCCGCTGGCTTTCCCACAAGCTTTTTGTTCCCATTTCGTTCTAATGTGTGATTTTTTTGGGCGATTGGGTCAAGAGTTTGAGCCAATGGTGCGTTTGGTCATCGAGAATGGGGGGTGCTCGACGCTCACTACGACTTGATAGCTTGGCGCGCCGAATGCTCCGAATAGCCTGATCGGGACGATCCAAGTAACACCGAATTTGGTTACACCACGCGCAAGGCCAAGTTCGTGCATCTCGGTAGATGCGGGGATCAATTTGGGAGCGCCGCCAATCAGATAGGGCAATGGCGGTGCGGTCGAATCTCGCAAGATGGTGTCCGGCAAAACTGGATTGAATTGATCCATGTCGTCGCGCTCGGCAGTTGCATATCCATGAGCGATCTTGGCAAGCAGTAGCGCGAAGCGTTCACCTATTAGTGCGCCTTTATACGTTCGCCCTTCCGTTTGCCCCGAACATTTCGAAAATCCTGGCTGGGTCGCCGGCTGACATGTTCACAAACTTGAATGAAGGGGTATTGATATCTGTCCGGCTTGGCTCACGCTCATAGAGGATTTCTGGCGGATCAAAGACCGGAAGCAGAAGCGTAAAGGGGGCCAATTCTACCGGCACCTCCCGCGTCACCCATGCACCTCCAATCTTAAGCTCTAGCGGCAGGGTCTCTGGGCGTTCTTTCGGGCGCTTTGTTTTGAGACCTAGTGCGTATCGCAATGGGCCCATAGTCTGCTTCATGCAGTACTGTTCAAACCGGCTTATCTTGCCTTCGCAAGCGCCGCATGAAGCTTCAGGGAGAACGAGGTTGCCGTTTATCGCTTCAGGAACGATGTGTTCATCGCCTAGTTTGGCGCGTAGGACGGAATACCTGGTAGCGTCGCAGTAGATACATCGGCCGACAGCCTTGTAAACCGGAGCCACTAGCCGAGGTACTGCCTGATTATGGCTCGATCGATTTTTTTCTGGGGGCCCCTAGTCGACTCGTGAGGCAACACATCCCAGCGGCCGGTGTCGTCCAATCGTAGGGCCTCTCGAACTTGATCTTCTGCGTTGGGAAACCTGTCTTTGATTAGCTTATTGACAGCCCCTGCCCCGCGTGTGTTCCACGCATCAATATAATCGTCTTCCCAGTCCCGCATCGCATAACTCCTCTAGAGGATGATCCGCCGCATAATCTTACCAACGGGCGAGCGGATTGCCTTGTGCTGGTGCCCCAACCAAATTCGTCCGGGTACTTGGCCATCTCGGCCCATATATGGTCAGGGATCACGTGCGGCCAAGCGGGCGCGGTATGAGCACCGGTACCTGATAAAACCAGCCCCTTTGCAATGAGACCTACAAACCGCCCCTCACCAAAGGGATAGGCTAGGGCTTGCTGATTTGAACTAAACAAAAACGACATGATGGCGTGCTCGCGATCGTTAAGATTGTGCAGCCAAACAATTTGCGCCTTGCGGTATTTTCTCGTCCGATTCCATTTTCCCAGGCGACGAAACCCGCGTCCGATCGACTGAAGTGTGAAGACAATGCAAATGCCTGCCGCAAAGACGGCAACCGCAAAAATGACGGTCAGCACCCATTCGGGGATACCGCTCGCGTATCGAACGCCGTAGGCATTACCTGCCAGAAGAGCCACGCAACCGATCAGGGCGGTCAGGGCTACCGGCCAAGCCACTGCCAGCGCTTCCAAGAACTCTTTCAGACTTGGCATTTCGACCCTCGGTTAGCTCTTGGAGGACGGTTTGCCGGCCGCTGCAAGCTTCGCGTCCAATGCAGCCTTGCGCGCAGCAGCATGTGCAGGTCGGACATAAAAATGTTCGAAGCATTCCTCCAAGACCTCGAGACACCACTCGGCCTCTTCCGGCTCAACGTCTATGATCTGAAGAGTTGTGACGTCTGTGATTGGATGCGCCGAGAAATTTCCGAAATTGCGTATTCCATCGACCGCCGTGCGAAGGGTGATAGGAATTGCCTTCGTCGTGTCGGTCTCGGCAAGGAGCATATCGATCTCTTTCGCAAGATCCTTTGCCGCGTAGCCGTGGGCACGGAGCACAGCTTGGAGGCACCGCCTGGCAAGCGCCGCCGAAGCCTTGGGGCTTATAGACAGGACCCGGCAGGCTTCAATGTAGTCAATAGCGACCGTGTTCGGAACTTCCTTAGGAACTGGACCCCTGTTGGCGCCCATTGGTTCCACCAAGAAGGCCTTATCAGCGCCGCCCGTAGGTATAGTGTACACAGCGGTAACTTTGTCGCATTTTGGGCAGACGGTCGTCTGGATACCGCGATCCGCGGGCCTCCCGCTCACCGCGACTTTCGACTGATTCCAGACTTCGAAAAAATGAATCGCGCAGTGTGGACACTTCATAACTCGCCCCGATTCCCAAGTTGTCACGATGCCACGAAGCCGTGCCTCGTGGAAATATGGGTCTTCCATATCGTTGCCGTACGCCAAGCTATTGAAAGCAATAGAAACGGGTGTGAAAAAAGAGTTCGTCAGAGAGGCGAAACCCATACCGCTTTCGGTCTAGCCTGTGCGCCGTGAACTGAACACGGGAGCATCAAATGAGCAAAAATGCTGAAATTGTCCGCCAGATCAAAGACCAATACCGGGACCGTCCTGTCGAAGAGATCCTAGCTCTTATGGCGTGGATGAGGGCCGCGTTCCCCCACCTATGGCCGTGACGACTCCCGCCGCCAACGGTTGGGTTAGGCTAAACCGCCCTACGGGGCGGCTTCTTGCGCGCAACGGAACCCCAGAGGGAACCTCAGAGGCACCAACGCGCAATACATCAGTAGGAGTCTACAGATAACATATTGATTTCTTTGTGATTGTTGGTGAGCGCGATGGGATTCGAACCCATGACCTACTGATTAAAAGTCAGTTGCTCTACCGGCTGAGCTACGCGCTCCCGCGGGCTCTAAAGGCCGCCCTCGAAATTGCGCGGAACATAGGGAGAGTACCGCGACCGGTCAACCGGAAAAAGAGGGCCCTTTCACCGAGGTTTCTGGCATCGCATGACGCCCCGCAAATTGCCTCGGCGGGACGCCCGGTAAGCCGCTCCCGCAATGAGGTCGCCGCTTCTAATCTGCGGGTGCGTGAGATGGGCTTCTCTTTCGAGCCGACTGAAGAAACATTACAAATCAGCAACTTATCCTTTTTGGCGGAACCTTAGAACTGCCGATCCGTTTTCCCTCCACAAGGGACGTCAACC
Organism: Mesorhizobium neociceri; assembly: GCF_013520985.1. Classification (GTDB taxonomy): domain Bacteria; phylum Pseudomonadota; class Alphaproteobacteria; order Rhizobiales; family Rhizobiaceae; genus Mesorhizobium; species Mesorhizobium neociceri. Next base: position 238,388 of record NZ_JACDTY010000003.1, read on the forward strand.
ACCCTTTCAAGGAGAAGGTCATGAACAAGATCGCAACGGGTCTGCTGGCGACTACACTGTCAGTTTCATTCGCGGCTGCGGCGATCGTGCCGGCCGATGCCGCGCAGATGTTCGTGCCGCAAGCACCGTCGGCTCCGTCCAATGTGCAGGCGGTCGACTATCAGCCGTGGATGAGGCACCGGAACTTCAACCGTAATCGCGACTTCCGCGTCAGCCGCAATGATGGCATGTACTGGAACGGCCATCGCGGCTATCGCGAATACCGCAGGGGCTATCGCCGTCATGGCGACTACTGGTTCCCGCTGGCTGCCTTCGCCACCGGCGCCCTGATCACCGGCGCGATCGTCAACAGCGAGAACAACCGCGTCTACCGGGGCGATTCGCATGTGCAGTGGTGCTATGACCGCTACCGGTCCTACCGCGCATCGGACAACACGTTCCAGCCCTATAACGGGCCGCGGCAGCAATGTTATTCGCCCTACTGATCGCGTAGTCTGATCGGATACGGGAGGCTGAAAGGGCTCATGCTGGTAACGGCATGGGCCCTCTCCTTTCATTTTCATCCTGTGAAGCGACTGCGGACTAGCTGGCCCAGCCGATGGTCTTGATGACCAGATACAGACCTCCGCCTTCGCCACGCGGAGAACGGTAGGCGCCAAGGGCCTTGCAAATTCGAACCATCGCCCCGGTCAGTTCCCAGCCGAGCGCTTCCAGGTCATTCTCCGTATCGATCACATAGGCCTGGGCCAGTTCTTGAATGGCGTTCTCCTCTCCGAAGGATCGGACCAGCTTTGCGTCGCCAAGGAGTTCGCCAGGCAAGTTTGAATTTGCCCAGGCCCAGAGCCAGTTGTCGGCCTTGGCGCTCGTTGAGCCCGCAATCTGGATTTCGGAAACGACCTTGATGACTCCCTCCTCAGAGAACAGAAGCTTTCCAGCCTTCAGGTCGTAATCGTAGCGGGGCCAAGTGCCGAGGCGGAATTCCCTATTCAAGTGGTCGTTCTTGGCGTTCAGCTGCTCGAAAGCTTCTTCACGCCAAGCAGAATACCAATCTGGATCCATTCCCCTCGCCCCAGCGCATTCTTCCCACCGCCCACTTATTGCACGCTCAACGTCCTGCGCACAGCATCGCGCCAGCCTGTCAGCTTGGCGGAGCGTGTCGAGGCATCCATGTCCGGCTTGAAGCGCCGCTCGAGTGCCCAGCTCCTGGCAAAATCCTTCGCCTTCGGCCACACGCCGGCCTTCGAGCCGGCGAGCCATGCAGCACCCAGCGCCGTCGTCTCCAGAATGGTCGGGCGATCGACCGGCGCATCGAGGATGTCGGCCAGCCGCTGCATGGTCCAGTCGGAGGCCACCATGCCGCCATCGACGCGAAGCACGGTCTTGGCCGAAGCGCCCTTCCAGTCCTTGCGCATGGCGTCGAGCAGATCGCGCGTCTGGTAGGCAACGGATTCCAGCGCCGCGCGGGCAAACTCCGCCGGACCCGAATTGCGCGTCAGCCCGAAGATCGCGCCACGCGCTTCGGCGTCCCAATGCGGCGCGCCGAGGCCCACGAATGCGGGCACCAGATAGACGTTCTGCGTCGGGTCGGCGGTTGCCGCCAGCACGCCGCTGTGCTCGGCCTTGCCGATCACCTTGATGCCGTCGCGCAGCCATTGCACGGCGGCACCGGCGATGAAGATCGAACCTTCCAGCGCATAGGTGGTCTTGCCGTTCAGCCGGTAGGCAATGGTGGTCAACAGCCGGTTCTTCGAGCGCACCAGATCGGCGCCGGTGTTGAGCAGCGCGAAACAGCCGGTGCCGTAAGTGGATTTCATCATGCCCGGCTCGAAACATGCCTGGCCGATGGTCGCCGCGTGCTGGTCGCCGGCCACGCCAAGGATTCGTATCTCGGCGCCGAACAGACTTTTCTCCGTCACGCCGTAGTCGTCGGCGCAATCCTTGACCTCGGGCAGCATCCCGGCCGGGATGCGCAGGATGGAGAGCAGATCGTCGTCCCAGACATTCTTCTCGATGTTGTAGACCAGCGTGCGCGAGGCGTTGGTGGCGTCGGTGGCGTGCATCTTGCCGCCTGTCAGCCGCCAGATCAAAAAACTGTCGATGGTGCCGGCGAGCAGTTCGCCCTTTTCGGCGCGTTTTCTGGCGCCCTTCATCTTGTCCAGCATCCAGGCGATCTTGGTGCCGGAGAAATAGGGATCGAGCAGCAGGCCGGTCTTCTTGCTGAATTTTTTCTCCAGCCCCTGCTTCTTCAGCTTCTGGCAGAGCGGCGCGGTGCGGCGGTCCTGCCAGACGATGGCGTTGTGGATCGGCTTGCCGGTTGCCTTGTCCCAGATGACGACGGTTTCGCGCTGGTTGGTGATGCCGATAGCCGCGACATCCGATGCCTCGCGGCCGGCAGCCTTCAGCGCGCTTTTGACGGTGGCGACGACGCTCGACCAGATCTCCTCCGGGTCGTGCTCGACCCAGCCGGAGGCTGGATAGTGTTGGGTGAATTCCTGCTGCTTGCTGCCGGCAACCTTCATCTCGCCGTCGAACAGGATCGCCCTGGTCGATGTGGTGCCCTGGTCGATCGCAAGGATGTATCCGGTCATTAGTCCTCCCGGTAGCTCGCTTATACAAACAGGGGAGACGGCAAGATGCCGCCTCCCCGTTCACTATGATCCTGGCGCGTACGCCAAGATTACTTCTGCCAGCTCTTCACCAGTTCGTCGTAGTTGATGGTGATCGGCTTTTCCTTCTCGTTCTCGATCTTCAGCTGAGGCGCGAGATTGCCCTTCTTGACCGCGTCGGCGTTCCAGTAGGCGAGGTCATGCTCTTCGGCCATCTTCGGGCCGATATCGCCCTGGATGCCTGCCTTTTCCAAGCGTTCCATGACCTTCTCCTGCTCGGAGCATAGCGAGTCCATCGCCTCCTGCGCCGTCTTGGCGCCGGACGAGGCATCGCCGATCGCCTGCCACCAAAGCTGTGCCAGCTTCGGATAGTCAGGCACGTTGGTGCCGGTCGGCGACCACTGGACGCGGGCCGGCGAGCGGTAGAACTCGATCAGGCCGCCGAGCTTCGGGGCACGTTCCGTGAAGCTCTTGTCCTGGATCGTCGACTCGCGGATGAGCGTCAAGCCGACATGGCTCTTCTTCACGTCAACCGTCTTCGACACAACGAACTGCGCGTAGAGCCAGGCGGCCTTGGCGCGATCGTCAGGTGTCGACTTGAGCAGGGTCCAGGAACCGACGTCCTGGTAGCCAAGCTTCATGCCATCCTTCCAGTACACGCCATGCGGCGACGGAGCAAAGCGCCATTTCGGGGTGCCGTCCGCGTTCACGACCGGCAGCCCTTCCTTGACGAAGGAGGCGGTGAAGGCGGTGTAGGTGAACATCTGCTGCGCGACCATGCCCTGCGACGGAACGGGGCCGGATTCGCCGAACGTCATGCCCTGGGCTTCCGGCGGCGCGTAGGCCTTCAGCCAATCCAGGTACTTCTGGATCGAATACACGGCAGCCGGGCCGTTGGTGTCGCCGCCGCGCGCGACGCACGAACCGACCGGCTGCGACTTCTCGTTGACCTTGATGCCCCATTCGTCGACCGGAAGACCGTTCGGCAGGCCCTTGTCGCCATTGCCGGCCATGGACAGCCAGGCATCGGTGAACCGCCAGCCGAGCGACGGATCCTTCTTGCCGTAGTCCATGTGGCCATAGACCTTCTTGCCGTCGATCTCGCGGCCGGTGAAGAACTCGGCGATATCCTCATAGGCCGACCAGTTGACCGGGACGCCGAGGTCGTAGCCGTACTTGGCCTTGAAATCGGCCTTGTTCTTCTCGTCGTTGAACCAGTCGTAGCGGAACCAGTAGAGGTTCGCGAACTGCTGGTCGGGCAGCTGGTAGAGCTTGCCGTCAGGCGCGGTCGTGAACTTGGTGCCGATGAAGTCGGCGAGGTCGAGGTTCGGGTTGGTGACGTCCTTGCCCTCGTTGGCCATCCAGTCGGTCAGGCTGCGCGCCTGCTGGTAGCGCCAGTGGGTACCGATCAGGTCGGAGTCGTTGACGTAGGCGTCATAGATGTTCTCGCCCGACTGCATCTGGGTCTGCAGCTTTTCGACGACGTCGCCTTCGCCAATCAGGTCATGAGTGATCTTGATGCCGGTGATCGCGGTGAAGGCTGGCGCCAAAACCTTGGACTCATAGCTATGCGTATCGATGGTCTCGGAGACCACCTTGATGTCCATGCCGGCGAAAGGCTTCGCGGCATCGATGAACCATTGCATCTCGGCTTCCTGGGCGCCGCGATCAAGCGTCGACAGATCCTTGATTTCGGTATCGAGGAAGGTTTTGGCTTCGTCCATTCCGGCATAGGCCTGGCCTGCTCCCCAGAGCAGGACAAGCGCAGTTGTTGATGTTAAAAATTGCCTTCGCATTTCGTTTCCTCCACTTTCAGGTTTCAAGTGCGATCTGGAGCGGTCGCCGGCACGCGGCCGCTCCAACAGTTTCCCCCTCTATACGTAGCGGAACACGCCAATGGCGTAGACTACGGAGAGAGCGAGAGCCCACCACAGGTTGGGTCCGACAAGACCCAGCCAAGCGAGATGGATAAAGGCGCTGCCGAGCAGCGAAACAAAGAGGCGGTCGCCGCGCGTCGTCTCGAAGCGCAGCACGCCGACACGCGGATTGCCGCCGGGCGAGACAAACTCCCAGAACGCCATGCCGCACAGCAGAATAAGGATCGTGATGAAAAACAGTGCCGTCGGCAGCGTCCATGCCATCCAGGTGAGGTTCATGGTCATACCCTCCCCAGGGCAAAGCCCTTGGCGATATAGTTGCGGACGAACCAGATCACGAGCGCGCCTGGCAGGATGGTGAGCACGCCGGCGGCGGCAAGCACGCCCCAGTCGAGCCCGGATGCCGAGACCGTGCGCGTCATGATCGCCGCGATCGGCTTGGCGGCGGTCGTGGTCAAGGTGCGGGCAATCAGCAGCTCGACCCATGAGAACATGAAGCAGAAGAAACACGCCACGCCGACGCCGCTGGCGATCAGGGGCATGAATATCTTCAGGAAGAAGCGCGGGAATGAATAGCCGTCGATATAGGCCGTCTCGTCGATCTCCTTCGGCACGCCGGACATGAAACCTTCGAGGATCCACACTGCCAGCGGCACGTTGAACAGACAGTGCGCCAGCGCAACCGCGATGTGCGTGTCGATCAGGCCGAAGGCGGAATAGAGCTGGAAGAACGGCAGCGCGAACACCGCCGGCGGCGCCATGCGGTTGGTCAGCAGCCAGAAGAACAGATGCTTGTCGCCGAGGAAGCGGTAGCGCGAGAATGCATAGGCCGCAGGCAGCGCCACCGAAACCGAGATCACCATATTCATCACGACATAGATGATCGAATTGATGTAGCCCTTGTACCAGGACGGGTCCGTGAAGATCACCATGTAGTTGGCGATGGTCGGGTTCTTCGGCCACAGCGAAAAGGCGCCCAGGATTTCCTGATTGGTCTTGAAGCTCATATTGACCAGCCAGTAGATCGGCAGCATCAGAAAGATGATGTAGATCGTCGGCACCAGCCACCAGAATTTGGATTCTTCTCCGCGCCGGCGCATCAGCCGCGCAATCTGGTCCTGCGATAGGGTGCTAGCGAGCTCGTCCGAAACCGCCTCGTTCACCCGGTCCTGCCTCGTCGTTCTTTCGTTGGCGCCGCTCATCTCAGCGCTCCGCGTCGACATTGGTCATGACGGTGTAGAACACCCACGACAGCAACAGGATAATTAGGAAGTAGATGATCGACATGGCGGCCGCCGGCCCGAGGTCGAACTGGCCGATGGCGATCTTGACCAGATCTATCGACAGGAATGTCGTCGAATTGCCGGGGCCGCCGCCGGTGACGACGAAGGGCTCGGTGTAGATCATGAACGAGTCCATGAAGCGCAGCAGCACGGCGATCAAAAGCACGCGGTTCATCTTCGGCAGTTGGATGTAGCGGAAGATCGCCCAGCGCGAGGCGCCATCGATCTTGGCGGCTTGATAATAAGCATCCGGTATGGAGACGAGGCCGGCGTAGCAGAGCAGAACGACGAGGCTCGTCCAGTGCCATACGTCCATCAGGATGACCGTCACCCAGGCGTCGGTCGGGTCGTTGACGTAATTGTAGTCGAAGCCGAGCGCCGACAGCGTATAGCCGAGCAAGCCGATGTCGATGCGGCCGAACACCTGCCAAATCGTACCGACGACATTCCACGGGATCAGCAGCGGCAGCGCCATCAGCACCAGGCAGACCGGCACGCCCCAGCCCTTCTTGGGCATGTTGAGTGCGATGAAGATGCCGAGTGGTACTTCAATGGCGAGGATGATGAATGAGAAGATCAGGTTGCGGACCATCGAGAGCCAGAAACGTTCCGACTCCAGGATTTCGGTGAACCAGTCCGAGCCGTTCCAGAAGAAAACGTTGTTTCCGAACGTGTCCTGAACCGAATAGTTGACCACCGTCATCAGCGGGATCACCGCCGAGAACGCCACCAGCAGGAGCACCGGCAGCACCATGAACCAGGCCTTGTTGTTCCAGGTCTTTTCCATCTATGCCCCCATCTCGACACGCCAGGAATCGGCATAGATGTTGATGCCGGCCGGATCGAAGAGCACCTTCGGTTCGGCCGGCACGCTCTCATCCTCGCCGATGACAGCCGCGATCTCGCGGCCTTCCAGGCTGGCGCGCACCACCTTGTGGCGGCCGAGATCCTCGACCTTGCTGACTTTCACCGCCATGCCGTCGCGGCCGAGCCTGACATATTCGGGGCGGATGCCGAGTTCGATGGCGCCGGAGTTCCCAGCGGCGGTCCTTGGCGCGCCGGGCAGTTCGATGCGCTGGCTGCCGATCGTCGCGGTCTTGCCCTCGATCGCCACCGGCATGACATTCATGCCGGGCGAGCCAATGAAATAGCCGACAAAAGTGTGGCGCGGACGCTCGAACAGTTCGGCCGGCGTGCCGATCTGGACGATGCCGCCGTCGTACATGACGACGACCTGGTCGGCGAAGGTCAGCGCCTCGGTCTGGTCGTGGGTGACATAGACCATGGTATAGCCGAAGCGGCGGTGCAGTTGCTTCAATTGCGAGCGCAGCACCCACTTCATATGCGGGTCGATGACGGTCAGCGGCTCGTCGAACAGGATGGCGTTGACATCCGAGCGCACCAGGCCGCGGCCGAGCGAAATCTTCTGCTTCTGGTCGGCCGTCAGGCCCCTCGCCTTCTTCTTCGCCCATGACGCCAGGTCGATCATCTCCAGTGTCTCGCGGACCTTGCGGTCGACATCGGCTTCCGGAACGCCGCGGTTGCGCAGCGGGAAGGCCAGATTGTCGTAGACGGTCATGGTGTCGTAGATCACCGGGAACTGGAACACCTGCGCGATGTTGCGCTCCTGCGTCGACAGGTTGGTGACGTCCTTGCCGTTGAACAGCAGCTCTCCGTGCGAAGGATGCAGCAGGCCAGAAATGATGTTGAGCAGCGTGGTCTTGCCACAGCCCGACGGACCGAGCAGCGCATAGGCGCCGCCATCCTCGAAAGTGTGGTGCACTTCCCTCAGCGCGAAATCGGCATCCTTCTGCGGGTTGGGCAGGTAGGAGTGCCTGACATGATTGACGTCGATGCGCGCCATCTCTTCCCCCCTCAAGCCGCGAGCTTCGGCGCGACGACGGCGCTGCCGCTTCCGTCGAAGACCATGATGTGGCGCGGATCGATGAACACCTCGACCTCGGCGTCGGGCTCAAAATCGCGGATGCCGTGGGTCAGCATCACCCAGCGCGCATCGGCGAAATCGAGATGAATAAAACTTTCCGAGCCGGTGATCTCGGTGATCGTCACCTTGGCGCGCACCGGCACGGCGGCGGCGTCGGGTCGCTCCAGCGACAGATGATGCGGCTGGAAGCCGATCGTATAATTGGCGTCGGCAATGCCGGCGAGTTCGGCCGGCACCGGCAGTTTGACGCCGCCCTCGAGCAGGAAATCCGGACCCTTCTTGGCCAGCACGATCGTGTTGAGCGGCGGATCGGCAAAGGTCTTTGCCGTCACCAGGTCGATCGGCTTGCGGAAGACGTCGATGGTCGGGCCGAACTGGGTGATGCGTCCTTCAGAAAGCGTCGCCGTGTTGCCGCCCAGCAGCAGCGCTTCATGCGGCTCGGTCGTGGCGTAGACGAAAATGGTGCCGGCGGCGGCGAAGATTTTCGGCAGCTCGGCGCGCAACTCCTCGCGCAGCTTGTAGTCGAGATTGGCGAGCGGCTCGTCGAGCAGCACCAGACTGGCATTCTTGACGATGGCGCGGGCGAGAGCCGTGCGCTGCTGCTGGCCGCCGGACAGGCTGAGCGGCGTGCGGTCGAGATAGGGCGTCAATTTCAGAAGCGCTGCCGCGTTGCGGACTTCCTTGTCGATCTTGGCCTGATCGGTGCCGGCCACCCGCAGCGGCGAGGCGATGTTCTCGTAGACGGTCATCGCGGGGTAATTGATGAACTGCTGGTAGACCATGGCGATCTTGCGCTGCTGCACCGGCATGCCGGTGACATTCTGGCCATCGAACCAGACCGAACCGGAGGTCGGCACGTCGAGCCCGGCCATCAGCCGCATCAGGCTGGTCTTGCCCGACAGCGTCGGCCCGAGCAGGACGTTGAGCGAGCCGTGCTGAAGCGTCAGCGACACGTCGCGGATGTGCTCCGCCGCACCGACCGTCTTCGTCACGTTTCTCAGTTCCAGCATGATGCCTCCTCCCAGGCTTTGTGCATCAATCGCCTTCCCTATTCCGCTGCAACAACATGGCGCTGGCTGATGCCGCGCATGAATTCGTCGAGGGCCGAGACCTGCTCGCGGCTGAGATGCAGCCCGCGCTTGGTGCGGCGCCACAATACATCTTCGGCGGTCAGCGCCCATTCGTTTTCCGCGAGGTAGCGCACCTCGGCCTCATAAAGATCGGCGCCGAAATTGCGGCCGAGATCGGCATTCGACTTGGCGAGACCGAGCAGCAGTTGCGCGCGCGTGCCGTAAAGCCTGGTCAGCCGACGCGCCAGGCGCTGGTCGAGGAAGGGATAGGCGCTCTTCAGCTTCGCCACCTGGGCGTCGAAACCGGCGGCCGGGAAATCGCCGCCCGGCAAGGACGCGTTCGCCGTCCATGGCTTGCCGCGCTTGCCGAGAAAGCCTTCGATCTTTTCCAGCATCGATTCCGACAGCCGGCGATAAGTGGTAATCTTGCCGCCGAAAGCGTTGACGATCGGCGCCTTGCCCTCGCCGCCATCGGCTTTCAGCACATAGTCGCGGGTCGCTTCCTGCGCCTTCGAAGCGCCATCGTCATAGAGCGGGCGCACGGCCGAATAGGTCCAGACAATGTCGGGGCGCGTCACGGGTTGGGCAAAATATTCGCTCGCCGCGGCGCAGAGATAGTCGATCTCGGTGTCGCTGATCTTCACGTCATGCGGATCGCCGGGATAGTCGCGGTCGGTGGTGCCGATCAGCGTGAATTCTTCCTCATAGGGAATGGCGAAGATGATGCGGCCATCCTTGTTCTGGAAGAAGTACGCGCGCGGATCGTCGAACTTCTTCTTGATGACGATGTGGCTGCCCTGAACCAGACGGACATTGTGCACATCGTTCTGGCCCACAGTGGCCGACAGGACATGATCGACCCACGGACCGGCGGCATTAACCAGCAGCCGGGCCTTGACCTCCTCGGCCTTCCCGCTCGCCAGATCCTCCAGCCGGATTGCCCAGATATCGCCTTCGCGCCGCGCCGCAACGACTTTCGTGCGGGTGCGGATGGTGGCGCCGCGGTCGGCGGCGTCACGTGCGTTCAACGCCACCAGGCGGGCATCGTTGACCCAGCCGTCCGAATATTCGAACGCCTTGTGGAACAGCGGCTTCAACGGCTTGCCGGCAGGGTCCTTCGACATATCGAGCGTGCGGGTCGCCGGCAGCAATTTGCGGCCGCCAATATGATCGTAGAGGAAAAGGCCAAGCCGGATCAGCCAGGCCGGGCGCAGGCCCTTGGCATAGGGCAGCACGAAGCGCATCGGCCAGATGATGTGCGGCGCGTTCTTCCACAGAACCTCGCGCTCCATCAGCGCCTCGCGCACCAGCCGGAACTCGTAGAATTCGAGATAGCGCAGGCCGCCATGGATCAGCTTGGTCGAGCCTGAGGAGGTTCCGCTGGCGAGATCGTTCATCTCGGCCAGAAACACCGAAAAGCCTCGCCCAACGGCGTCGCGGGCAATACCGCAGCCATTGATACCGCCACCGATGACGAAGATGTCATGGATTGCGTCCACAAAGCCCTCCCGCGATTTCGCATTGCAGCATTTTTAGGTTTTTACGAAACCGTATTGGGATTATTTCGAAATGAGAACGAATGTCAAACGAAATATCACGGGGCTGTGATACAGCCTCTAGGTCAGCGACGTCTCGATCAGTTGAACCTCGGCCTCCTCGCAGATCCTTCGCACCGAGGGGATGTCGCAACGGTCGGTGATGAAGGTGTTGACCTGCGACAGATGGCCGATGCGAACCGGTGCTGTGCGTTCGAACTTCGTCTGGTCGGAAACCAGGATGACATGCCTGGCATTGGCAATGATGGCTTGCGCCACTTTCACTTCACGAAAGTCGAAATCGAGCAGCGCGCCGTCATGGTCGATGGCAGAGGCGCCGATCACGGCATAGTCGACCTTGAACTGCCTGATGAAATCGACCGCCGCCTCGCCGACCACGCCACCGTCGGAGCCGCGCACAACGCCGCCGGCGATCACCACCTCGATCGAAGGATAAATGCGCATCCTATTGGCAACATTGATGTTATTGGTGATGACCATGAGCCCGGTGTGATCGAGCAGCGCCTTGCTGACCGACTCGGTCGTGGTGCCGATATTGATGAACAGCGAGGCGTTGTCAGGAATCAGCCTGGCCGCCGCGCGGCCGATCGCCTCCTTCTCGTCGGCGGCGATCTTGCGGCGCGCTTCGTACTCCATGTTCTCGATGCCGGACGGGAACAAGGCGCCGCCATGGATGCGCGTCAGCAGCCGCTGGTCGCAGAGATCGTTGAGATCCTTGCGGATGGTCTGCGGCGTCACATTGAATTGCGTGGCCAGATCGTCGACCAGCACACGGCCATGGTCTTTCGCCATCTGGATGATTTCGGCATGGCGCGGCGACAGATACACTGAGAACCTCCCGTTTTCGTTTTTCTTGTTTGTAACTGAAAACGAAAGCGATGAAAAGGGAGACGCCGGCTAATGAAATTCCTATGATTGCAAAGGCGAACCGGCCATATACGTCGTCAGACCCGTTCTGCCACCTTGCGAGCGACGGCAGCCACTTTGCCCGGCGAGCGGATCATCAGGAATTTGCCAGACCAGTTTCCAGGGATTCGCCAGGTGCCTTCGATCTCGGTGGCATCGCCGTTCAGAATGCCGCTGTAGTGGATCGGGTCCACGCTCGATCCTGCAATGTCGTATGTCTTGATGAAGGAGACGGAGTTGCCGTCGCGCTGCCCTTGCAAGGTTGCGTATCTCACAGCGGCGGTCGCCGGCCCGGCCGGTTCGTGGGTTGCCCCCGTCAGGCTGGTTGCCGTCTCGATCAACGTCGCGACGAAGGAGACCGGCTCAAGCTCGCGCGGGTAGAAATAACGCCCGCTCCAGACGCCGGTCAGGTTCCGGCTCGCTGCTTCGCCCTGCCCGGCCATGTCCTTGCTCGCAATTCCTTGCTGGCTACCTCCACGGCGGGAACCGCCCGGACACCCGTGTCAGTTCCTCAGGGATCTTGCACAGTCGCAAATGACAGTGAAGGCGGTATCGACGTCTTCTGCCGTCGTCTCGAACTGTCCAACCTGGAAGCGGATGGCGACCCGTCCGTCCACCCGTGTCTGTGTCAGATAGAGGCGGCCGTCATCGTTGATGGCATTGACCAGGCGCAGATTGTGGTCGTCGGCATCGCCTGCTGTCTTGTGGCGGAATGAAAACAGCGACAGCATCGGCTCGGTGACGATCTCGAAATCCGCCTCGCTCGCTATCCGGGCAGCAAGCCCTTCGCTCCAGGCGACATGATTGCGGATCATGGTGCGCAGCGCCTCCAGACCGTGCGCGCGCAGCAGGAACCACAGTTTCAGCGCCCGGAAGCGGCGGCCGAGCGGCACCGACCATTCAGAATAGTTGATGATGCCGTCGCGGCCATGCGTTTTCAGGAATTCGGGTTTGATCGCCAAGGTGCGAACCAGGTCCTCCGGCTGGCGGATAAACTGCATTGAGCAGTCGAACTGCGCACCCAGCCACTTATGCGGGTTGAAGACGATGGAATCGGCCTGCTCGGCGCCAGCCCAGAAATGACGAAATTCCGGGCAGATCATCGCCGATCCGGCCCAGGCGGCATCGACATGCAGATAGAGCCCGTGCCGTTTCGCCACCGCGGCGACTTCAGCGACATTGTCGGTGCCGCCGGTGCTGGTGCCGCCGACGCTGGCGATGATGCCGGCGGGCAGCATACCGGCCGCCTGATCGGCGACGATTGCCGCCTCGAGTGCTGCCGTGTCCATGGCGCGGAAGCGACCCGTGACCGGAATGCGAACCAGATTGTCCTCGCCGATGCCCGACACCCAGATCGCGCGGTCGATCGAGGTGTGAACCTGATCGGAGGAATAGATGCGCGGCCGCTTCTGCCCGGCCAGGCCCTGTTTGTTGCCCTGCCAATCGAGCGCGCGCTCGCGCATGGTCAGCACGGCGGCCAGCGTCGCCGACGAGGCCGAATCCTGGATCACGCCGGAAAAGCCTTCGGGCAGGCCGAGCGCCTGGCGCATCCAGTCGACGATGCGCGTTTCCAGTTCGGTCGCCGCCGGCGAGGTCTGCCACAGCATGCATTGCGCGGCCATCGCCGAGACCAGATATTCGGCCACCACCGAAACCGGTGCGGCATTGGCCGGGAAATAGGCGAAGAAACGCGGATGTTGCCAGTGCGTCATGCCCGGCACGATCTTGGCTTCGAAATCGGCGAAAATCTTGTCCATCGGCTCAGCCGCTTCCGGCGGCGAGGGCTCGATGCTGCGAAAGATGTCGCCGGGTTCGACCAATGGCCGCACCGGCCTTTCGCGCAGCGAGGAACGGTAATCGACGCCCCAGTCCGCGGCGCGCCGCGACCATTGGCGGAAATCGCTGTTCTTCATTATATCTCCCCATACAGGTCACGGCACTGCCCATCTGAATGGATACCAATAACAGCGCATCCAGAAACGGCAATTCGTGCGCGGACCGCGCTTGCCTTTGATCCCTCCGGGAACAAATCCCTGGCCAACCAATTGAGCAACCGGAAACGCCTCCTAGCCCAATGTTGACCGCCAAAGACAGCCGCGAATCTGGTTTGCGCCTGTTAGGGAATCCTAATAGACTCCAGTAATAATCACGATTTCGTGGTCGCAGGCGGGGCATTTAATTTGACATGGCTGAGAAGCGTTTATGAGACATATCCTAGACGTGTCTCCTGGTTGGAGCTTCTGGTCTTTTTTGGAATACTCGTCAGCTACTGGTGGATAGTATCGTTTTGGTTTTGGGGGGTCTACCTTCTGGAAATCCCCCTGCCCGCCGGTCTGTCGGCATTTTTTTACAAGCTGTGGCTGGTAAAAAACATTCCCCGTGGCTTTTTGATCGCGCTTCTTTTGTGCTCCATCGTTCTCAGTTTTTACATACGCCGTATTTCGTTGCGGGAGATGGGCATCCGAACTGACAACATATGGGTTTCCGGACGAGAATGCCTCGTCGTCATTTTCATTATTTTGGTCGCCGCGTCAGCACTTATACTCATATATCGCCAGAATTTTTCCATCGAAAATTATTTCGTCAAGCAACAAGAAACCCGCAGGGAGCTACTGTCGGATCTCGTCCTTGGTCTAATTTCTGGAATAGCTCAGCAATTTCTTTTGCAGTGCTTCTTTCTCCAGAGAACACTTAAGATCTTCAGAAATCCAGCGACAGCAATCTTTTTTTCATCAGCCATATTTTCTTCTCTTCATATACCAAACATACGACTGATGATTGTTACCTTTATTTTTGGAACCATGTGCAGCGTCTTATTCCTGAGAAATAGAAACATCTTCACCGTCGGAATAACACATGGTCTAGCTCAACAAATTCTAAGGATTTTTTTTGCTTCGGTCTTTGTTTCCGGATCCTACTATAATGGAAGAGGAAATTACGAATACAACCTAAGGGTGGGACCCCCCAAAGCGTACCCGGAATATCTGGCCGAATTGAAATACGAAGGCACGCTCCCTGTAACGACAGGTGCCTCAGCAGGCGGAATTCTAATTCCTGTTTCGGTCACGAACAAAAGCACGAAAATGTGGTCTTCAACGGACGGGTACCAGCTCGTATTTGCCAGCTATCACTTTGTCGATCAGGAAGGACAAATAATCTCCGAGGATGGTCCCCTCACCCCTTTCAGCAAACCAATTGGACCTGGGGATTCCGAGACCGTAAACCTCATGGTGACGGCGCCTTCGAAGAGCGGAAACTATCTGGCCGAAGTCGATATCGTGCACACGAAAAGCCCTGAATCGAAAAAACTGACCTGGTTCAAACGCAGAGGCTCAAAAACAATTCTCATTCCCATCACTGCGCCTTAGACGGATTTCTGAAAGATGCGGCCGATGTGCCCGGCAGGAAGAAGAAATGCTGGGGTCGCTATCCCGGGAAATCAGGCAGGCTGGCAAAAGCCGTCTTCAACGCATTCGACCAACCGTCCGAAATGGTGCGATAGTACTGGTCGTCCTGGCCGATCCGCTTCCTTAGCCCAACCTTGAACGTGTCTTTTTCCAGGAACAGCAGGTCGAGCGGCAGGCCGACTGACAGGTTCGACTTCAGCGTCGAATCGAAGGAGACCAGCAAGAGCTTGACCGTTTCGGCCAGGCTCATCGTCCTTTCATAGGCGCGGATGATGATCGGCTTGCCGTATTTGGTCTCGCCGATCTGGAAGAACGGCGTGTCGTCGGTGGATTCGATGAAATTGCCTTCGGGATAGATCATGAACAGCCGTGGCGGGCTGCCCTTGATCTGGCCACCAAGGATGAAGGAGGCGTTGAAATAGGAATCCGCCTTCTCGCCGGCCGGCGACGAACTGGCGATGACTTCCTTGACGGTGTCGCCGACCAGCCGCACCGTCTGGTACATGGAGGGTGTTTCCAGCAGCGTCGCGTGGCGATCGGCAACCGCCTTGGTGCGCTCGTCGAGCAGGCTGACGACGGCCTGCGTCGTTGCCAGATTGCCGGCCGACATCAAAACGATGACGCGCTCGCCGGGCTCTTCCCAGACATGCATCTTCTTGAAGGTCGAGATAGAATCCATGCCGGCGTTGGTGCGCGTGTCCGACATGAACACGAGCCCACGATCGATCTTGAGGCCGACGCAATAAGTCATGGAATCTCTTCAGGCAGCAATCTTGCGGAGAACTACTGCTCTACCGTGACCGTGACCGCAAGCTGTTCCTCCGCCTGTCCCAGTCGAATTCCCGACACCGGCGAGGCATCGCGGTAATCGCGGCCGGTGGCCACCCTGACATAGCGTTCATCAGGAGAAATGCCATTGGCGGCGTCGAAGGCGACCCAGCCGAGACCTTGCACATGGGCTTCGGCCCAGGCATGGCTTGCCGCCTGCTCGATGGCGGCATCCATCATCAGATAGCCGCTGACATAGCGGGCCGGGAAGCCCATGGCGCGGGCGGCGGCGACAAAGATATGGCTGTGATCCTGGCAAACGCCGGTCTTCAGCGCCAAAGCCTCTTCCGCCGGCGTCGTCACGCTTGTGGTGCCCGGCGTATAGGCGACGCGCTCGACGATCAGCGCCATCAGCCGGTGCAGCCTTTCGATATCGGTGCCTTTGCCGACCGCCGCGGCAAGCTCGCGAATGCCCTCGCCGGGGACGGTCAAAGCGGTCTCCTGGCTAAACAGCCAGAGCGGCGCAAAGCCGTGATGCGGGCCGGAAACACCTGCTGTGTCACGCGTGACAACCTCGCCGGAGGCCTCGACGGTGATGAAGTCGCGCTCGCCTTCAACGCTCAACAGCCTGTTATCATTGCCGAAATGGTCGGTGAACCGCACTTCCTCGCGCGCACCTTCGATCTTCAGCGCCCAGGACAGCACGGTCTGCGTCGGGCCACTGACCGGCAGCAGCCGCAGCCGCTGAAGCAGATAGTGCACCGGCGCATCGTAGCGGTACTCGGTCCGGTGGGTGATTTTCAGCCGCATAACTTGTCTTCCGCTTTGAGCATGACCTTGTCCGAAAACCGGGTCCCACTTTTCGCTAACGCGGTCCTCCGGTTCGGGATCATGCTCAATTGAACCGGTAATCTTGAGCGATCTCTTCGCCAAGCTTGGTGTTGTCTTGAATGAACCGAGCCAGGAATTCATGCAGGCCGGCGTCGAAAATGTCCTTGATCGACCCTGCCCGCAGCATCGCCTGGGTCCTGTCGACGGTGGCATGGCAGGCATGGCGTTCGCCATAATCGTCGCCGAGGAATTTCAGGTGCTCGGCGAGAAAACGATAGCAGAAGGTCAGCGAACGCGGCATGCGGACATTGAGGATCAGATAGTCGGCAATGTTGGTCGGCTTGTAGTCTGCCTCGTAGACCCAGCGATAGGAGCGGTGCGCCGACACCGAGCGCAGGATCGATTCCCACTGGTAATTGTCGAGGCTCGAGCCGACCCAGGAGATCGACGGCAACAGCACATAATATTTCACATCGAGGATGCGCGCTGTGTTGTCGGCGCGCTCGACATAAGTGCCGAGCTGCGAGAAATCGAAGATCTCGTTGCGCAGCATGGTGCCGTAGAACGAACCGCGGATCAGCGCCGTCTCGCGCTTGATGGCGTCGAGCACGCTGGGCAGATCGCGCTCGTCGATGGGCTTTGCCAGCATGCGCTTCAGCGCCATCCAGGCTTCGTTGATGCTTTCCCAGGTTTCGCGTGTCAGCGCAGTGCGCACCATGCGGGCATTGTTGCGCGCGGTCTCGATCGCCGACATCGTGCTCGACGGGTTCGAGGTGTCGCGCAGCAGGAAGTCGGCGACATTGGCGGCGGTGTAATCCGAATACTTCTGCTTGAACGCGACGTCGGAGCCGGCGCTGAGCAGCACCGAATTCCATTCTTCCGAGGCGCTCTGGGTGCGGGTCAGCGCCATGCGCAGGCCGGCATCGACCAGGCGAGCCATGTTTTCCGCCCGCTCGATGTAGCGGTTCATCCAGTAGAGCCCGTTGGCGGTGCGGCCGAGAAGCATATCAGTGTGCCCCGATGAGCGAATAGCGAATAGCGAATAGCGAATAGGGGAAGGAACTTTTCATGATTTTTGTTGCAGGCTCCTGATCATCGAACGCAGCATTTTCCCAATGTCCTCGGTTTGGCCAAGCAAGTTGGCGACCTCCGCTTCGACCATCAATCCTACCTCTCCACACAGGATCAGATGTGTCTCCAATTCTTTTAGGGAGCCCTGTGCCACGCGAAGAAACTGAATGAAGGCTCCTGTGCTTTCTCGTCCGTGACCTTCCGCGACATTTGCTGCGATGGAAGCCGCCGACCGTCGTATCTGAGAGGTCATCCCGTATGCTTCGCTGTTCGGAAAGCCTTTCGTGGCCGAGTAGCAATTTACTGCCAACCCTAGGGCCGCCTTCCAAACAATCAGATCCCTGTAGGAATTGATCGCCGTCGTATCCCCCTCTTTCCCTACTCGCTATTCGCTATTCGCTCCTTCAATCATCCAATACCCAGGTATCCTTCGTCCCGCCGCCTTGCGAGGAGTTCACCACCAGCGACCCTTCCTTGAGCGCTACCCGGGTCAAGCCGCCAGGCACGATCTGGATACGGTCGGAGACCAGCACATAGGGCCGAAGATCGACGTGGCGCGGCGACAGGCCCTTTTCAGTCAGGATCGGGCAGGTCGACAGCGCCAGTGTCGGTTGGGCGATGTAGTTGGAGGGCTTCGCCTGCAGCTTCTTGGCGAAGTCCTGGCATTCCTTCTTGGTCGCTGCCGGGCCGACCAGCATGCCGTAGCCGCCGGAGCCGTGCACTTCCTTGATGACCAGTTCGTGGATGTGCTCGAGCACATATTTCAGGCTGTCGGCTTCCGAGCAGCGCCAGGTCGGGATGTTGCCGAGGATCGCCTTGCGGCCGGTGTAGAATTCGACGATCTCGGGCATGTAGGAATAGATCGCCTTGTCGTCGGCGATGCCGGTTCCCGGCGCGTTGGCGATGGTGATGTTGCCGGCGCGGTAGACGTCCATGATGCCGGGCACGCCAAGGGCCGAGTCCGGCCGGAAGGTCAGCGGGTCGAGGAAGGAATCGTCGACCCGCCGGTAAAGCACGTCGATCTGCTTGTAGCCTTCGGTCGTGCGCATGGCGACATGGCCGTCGACGACGCGCAAATCCTGACCTTCTACCAGCTGCACGCCCATCTGGTCGGCAAGGAAGGCATGTTCGAAATAGGCGGAGTTGAAGCTGCCCGGCGTCAGCACGGCGATGGTCGGCGCGCCCTTGGTGCTTTGCGGCCGGACTGCGGCCAGCGACTGGCGCAAAAGCTGCGGATAGTTTTCGACCGGCCGCACCTTGATCTGTTGGAACAGCTCGGGGAAGAGCTGCATCATCGTCTCGCGGTTCTCCAGCATGTAGGAGACGCCCGACGGCGTGCGCGCATTGTCCTCCAGCACGTAGAACTCGTTCTCCGAGATGCGGACAATATCGACGCCGATAATGTGGGTATAGACGCCGGCCGGTGGCCGCACGCCGATCATTTCCGGCAGGAAGGCTTCGTTCCTGGCGATCAGCTCTCTGGGCACACGTCCGGCGCGCAGGATCTCCTGGCGGTGATAGATGTCGTCGAGGAAAGCGTTCAGCGCCTGCACGCGCTGCTCGATGCCTTGCGTCAGGCGTCGCCATTCATTGCCGGAGATGATGCGCGGAACGATGTCGAAGGGGATCAGCCGCTCGGAGGCTTCCTGCTCGCCATAGACGGCAAAGGTGATGCCGGTCTTGCGGAAGACGCGCTCGGCGTCCTGCATTTTCTCGGTAAGCCTGGCCGGGTCCTGCTCCTTCAGCCAGCGGTCGTAAGCCGTATACGGTTTTCTCAGTCCGGAAACTTCCGGAAGCATTTCATCGAACGCTGCCAATCGCATACTCCCCTGTGACGCCATTTCACTGGCGTCGCGGGAGAAAATCAAGCGCAATCGGTAATTTGAGAGACCTTGGCAGTCAGTATGTTGCGACTGCCCAAAATTCGGGCAGTCGAACCAGGGGTGCAATCAGGCTTTGCCTTGTCGCCGGGCAAGTGCCTGATGTGGCTTTAGAAAGCGCGGAAAGTGACGACCGTGAAGGTGTCCTTGATTCCGGGAATAATCTGCACTTTCTCGTTGACGAAGTGGCCGACATCTTCCTCGTCGTCGACGTAGAATTTGGCAAGCAGGTCGTAATTGCCGGCGGTCGAGTAGATTTCCGAGGCGATCTCGGCATCGGCGAGCGCGCTGGCGACCTCATAAGATTTGCCCAGGTCGCACTTTATCTGCATGAAAAACGTCTTCATTGCCGGTCCCGATCAAGCTTCAGCAAACAAGCGGCCCTTGTGGCAGACTGCCGCCCGGCTTTCAAGCATCAGGCCGAACGTGCCTTGGCAACAGCCTGCCTGAGCTCGGACACCGGCATGCCGCGCCGGTACAGGCTGCCGCCGATAACCAATGCGGGGGTGCCGCGCAGCTTGAAGGCGGTCGCCTGGCTGTCGGTGCGCAAAAGTGCAGCGTCAATGTCGGGTTCACGGATGGCGAGATAGGCACGGACCATCGCCACATCGACGCCAACAGACGAAAGGATGTCATTGGTGCGGCGTTCCGAAAGGCCGCGCTGGTTGGTCATCAGCGCATCGACCGCGGCGGTATAGTGCTCGCCGCTCAGCAGCGCCACGCGGGCGGCATCTCGCGAGACATCGCCGAAGATCGGCCAGTCCTTCATCACCAGCCGGATGCCACTGTCCTCGGCCATCAGCTTCTTCAGTTCGACGAAGACGAGTTTGCAGATCGGGCACTGGTAGTCGACGAACTCAGCAATGGTGACGTCGCCATCCGGATTGCCGAGCGCTGGAATGGCCGGGTCGAAGGCGATTTCGGTGACGGTCGGCGCGGTGCTTGCCCAAGCGGGCAAAGGAGCCAGAACTGCAAGGCTTGCCGCGCCCTTCAGCAAACGGCGCCGGTCGATCGGCCGCTTAGACATGGTTCGTCCCCTGGTTGCGCGAACAGGTCCCCACCGTCCCCTTACGATGCGCGCCCCGCCTTAAAGGATGTTTAAGCATGATCTTGTGGCCCTTGCGTGGCGAATCTTTGCGGCTGCTGAAACCGTGAGGCCACGCCAAGCGTATGGTATGATGCATCCTTGGACAGCTTTTGTTGGGGGACAATGGAGACAGGCCATGCGCCGTATCGCATTCGCAGTCGTTTCATTGCTGTTCGCGTCAACCCTGTTCGTCTCGGCGGCCCGTGCCGGCGACGCCGAAGTCAAAGCCGGCCAGGCCGTCATCGATGGTCAGTTGAAGGCGCTTATCGCCAATGACGGCGCCAAGGCTTACAGTTTCGCCGCTCCAAACGTGAAGCAGATTTTCCCGACCGTCGACGCCTTCATGAACATGGTCACCAACGGCTATCCGCCGGTGCGCCAGCCGCAAAGCTATTCCTTCGGCAAGGTCGAGCAGATACGCCCGGGTTCGATTATCCAGCAGGTGCTGATCGTCGGTCCCGACGGCAAGAACTACGAGGCCGTCTACACGCTGCAGCAGCAGCCTGATGGCAGTTTTCAGATCACGGGATGCAGCTTGCGGGCGTCGAATTTGCTGAGCACCTGAGGCCCGGTTAAATCACCGGAATATCGCCTCTCGCCCAGCCTTCACTGATCTCCGCTGTGCGAGTTTCGAAGGCCTGTGCTTCAATCGCGGCGCGAATGTCCTGCATCAACTTCTGATAGTAGGACAGGTTGTTCCAGGTCAGCAGCATGGCGCCTAGCGCCTCCTGCGAACGCACGAGATGGTGCAGATAGGCGCGTGAATAATCCCGCGCGGCCGGGCAGTCGCTCTCCTCGTCCAGCGGCCGAGGATCGTCGGCATGGCGAGCATTCCTGAGATTGACCTTGCCGCGCCTGGTGTAGGCAAGGCCATGGCGGCCGGCGCGCGTCGGCATCACGCAATCGAACATGTCGATGCCGCGCGCCACCGATTTCACGATGTCGTCCGGCGTGCCGACGCCCATGAGATAGCGCGGCTTGTTGTCAGGCAGTTCCGGACAGGTGATGTCGAGCATATCCAGCATCACCGCCTGCGGTTCGCCGACGGCGAGGCCGCCGACCGCATAGCCCTTCAGCTCCATAGCGCTCAGCGCCTGCGCCGAGCGCACCCTGAGAGCCGCGTTGTCGCCGCCTTGCACAATGCCGAACATCGCCTTGCCCGGCTGGTCGCCGAAGGCCGTCTTGCAACGCTCGGCCCAGCGCAGCGACAATTCCATCGCGCGCTCGATCTCCTTCAACTCGGCCGGCAGCGCGGTGCATTCGTCGAGCTGCATTTGAATGTCGGAATCGAGCAGTCCCTGGATATCGATCGAGCGCTCCGGCGTCATTTCGTACGGCGCGCCGTCAATATGCGAGCGGAAGGTGACGCCCCTTTCGGTCAGTTTCCTGAGTTTCGACAGCGACATCACCTGAAAGCCGCCACTGTCGGTCAGGATCGGCTGCGGCCAACGGGCGAACTCGTGCAGGCCGCCAAGCCGCGCCACGCGCTCGGCGCCGGGTCGCAGCATCAGATGATAGGTGTTGCCCAGGATGATGTCGGCGCCGACACCGCGCACCTGGTCCATATACATGGCCTTGACCGTGCCGCCGGTGCCGACCGGCATGAAAGCCGGCGTGCGGATTTCGCCGCGCGGCATGTCGATGACACCGCGTCGCGCCTTGCCGTCGGTGGCCAGGACCTTGAAAGTGAACGGCTTAGCCATTGAATTCCTTGTCATGGACAGGGGCGCCTGGCGCCTGCCTGTCGAGCGATTGGCGGTACTGGATGCAGCCGCGCATGAATTTTGGCCATGGCGGCACGGCAATCGATGGATCGGTCTTTTCCGGCAACAGATCCCAGAGAGCAGGGTGATGCCAGCAGAGATCATGGCCGGTCGTATCTCGGTGGGCACGAATGCCGGCTCGCAGTTTCTTCACCTCGGCAATCAGGCTTTCGCGATCAAGGGCTTGCAGGTCATCGTCCATCGCTCATCTCCGCTCGATAAAGCAGGCTTGCGTCTCCGTAGGAGTAGAATCTGTAGCTGTTGTCGATGGCATGCGCATAGGCTGCGCGCATCGTGTCGAGACCGCTGAAGGCCGAAACCAGCATGAACAGCGTCGAACGCGGCAGATGGAAATTGGTCATCAGTAGGTCGGCGGTGCGGAAGCGATAGCCCGGTGTGATGAAGATGTCGGTCGGGCCGGACCATGCGGCCAGAGTACCGTCCTCACGCGCCGCGCTCTCCAGCAGGCGCAGCGAGGTGGTGCCGACGGCGATGATGCGCCCGCCCCTCGCCTTGGCAGCATTGAGCGCCTCGGCGGTTGCTTCGCTGACCGAGCCGGTCTCGGCATGCATCTTGTGATCGGCGGTATCGTCCGCCTTGACTGGCAGGAAGGTGCCGGCGCCGACATGCAGCGTGACGAAGCGGCGTTCGATGCCCTTGGCGTCGAGCGCGGCAAACAGCTCCGGCGTAAAATGCAGGCCGGCGGTGGGCGCTGCAACCGCGCCCTCCTCCCGGGCGTAGATAGTCTGGTAGTCGGTCAGGTCGCGCGCATCGTCGTCACGCTTGGAGGCGATGTAGGGCGGCAGCGGGATGTGGCCGACGGCGCGCAGCGCCTCGTCGAGAAACGGGCCGGACAGGTCGAAGCCAAGCAGCGCTTCGCCGGCCTCGCCCTTCTCGATCACCGTCGCGTCGAGCTGACCGAGGAAGCAGGAATTGCCGTCATGGCCGAAATGGATGCGGTCGCCGGCAGCGATGCGCTTGCCCGGCCGCATGAAGGCCAACCAGCGATCCGGCGCCATGCGCATGTGCAGTGTCGCCTCGACCTGCGCCTGCACTTCGCCGCGCCGCCTGATGCCTCTCAGCTGCGCCGGAATGACCTTGGTGTCGTTGAAGACCAGCACATCGCCAGCCCTGAGCAAGGACGGCAAGTCGCGCACCGAGCGGTCCGAAAGGTCTTCGCCCGGCCTGACCACCAGCATTTTTGCGCTGTCACGCGGCTCCGCCGGGCGCAGCGCGATGCGCTCCTCCGGCAGGTCGAAGTCGAAGAGGTCGACGCGCATCAGTAGAGCCGGACGAGCAGCGCTCCGGCCAAGAGCAGCACCGCGCCGGCGATGCGGCCGAGCGAAATCTCGCGCACCGCCACGCCGAGGAAGCCGACGCGGTCGATCAGCATGCCGGCCAGCAACTGGCCGGCAACCAGGAACGCCATCAGGGCGGCAGCACCAATGCGCGGCGTTAAGATAGTCGACAGCGTGACATAGAAGCCGCCGAGCATGCCGCCGACGACGAACAGCCAGGGTGCCGGCGCCTTCCAGTCGAGCGAGATGTCGTTCAATCTCACCACCGCGACGGAGATGATGCCGAGCACGATCGCGCCCGACAGGAACGAAAACGCCGCCGCCGCGACTGGGAGCCCCAGGCCGCGCGCCAGCTGCGAATTGATCGGTGCCTGAATGGCGATGAAGGCGCCGGACAGGATGCCGAGCAGCGACCAGACCACGCCCATCATCGTCGTTTGCCCTTACTTGACGTCGGCCGCGACCTTCAGCGACACGATCTTGTCGGGATCGACCACCGGCTCGCCGCGCTTGATCTTGTCGACGTTGTCCATGCCTTCAATGACCTGGCCCCAGACCGTGTACTGGCGGTTGAGGAAGGCGGCATCGTCGAAGCAGATGAAGAACTGCGAGTTGGCCGAGTTCGGGTTCTGCGAACGCGCCATCGAGCAAGTGCCGCGGCCATGGTTGGCGTTGGAGAACTCCGCCTTCAGGTCCGGCTTTTCCGAACCGCCCATGCCCGCTCGGGAGGGGGCAAAGGTCGGCTTCGAGGAATTGCCGAACTTGACGTCGCCGGTCTGCGCCATGAAACCTTCGATGACGCGGTGGAAGACGACGCCGTCATAGGCGCCTTCACGCGCCAGTTCCTTGATGCGGGCGACGTGGCCGGGGGCCAGTTCAGGGAAAAGTTCGATGACGACCTTGCCCTTGGTCGTTTCCATGATGAGCGCGTTCTCGCGGTCCTTGATCTCAGCCATGTCGGATATCCTTTATCTCAGAAAAACAGATTGATTTGATAGGTTTACTTGTCGGCGGCGATGCGCACCTTGATCATGCGGTCGGGGTCGCTGACCGTGCCATTGTCGGCCTCGTCGCCCTTCTTGATCTTGTCCACCAGCTCCATGCCGCTGACGACATTGCCGACGATGGTGTACTGGCCATCGAGGTTCGGCGCCGGCGCGAACATGATGAAGAACTGCGAATTGGCGGAGTTCGGATCCTGCGAGCGGGCCATGCCGAGCGTGCCGCGCTTGTAGTGCTCGCTCTGCGAAAACTCGGCCGGCAGATCAGGCAGCTCGGAACCGCCGGTGCCGACGGCCTCGGGGCTGAACCCCTTCTTCATGTTGCCGAACTTGACGTCGCCGGTCTGCGCCATGAAGCCGTCGATGACGCGGTGGAAGGCGACGTTGTCGTAAGCGCCTTCGCGCACCAGCTTCTTGATCTGGGCGACGTGCTTGGGCGCGAGGTCGGGCCGCAGGGCGATGGTGACGTCGCCGTCCTTCAAGCTGATGATCATGGTGTTCTCCGCATCGGCGGCGAAGGCCGAGACGGATGCGGTGACGAGACCGGCAAGCACGACGAGGAATGAGGCGAGCTTCTTCAGCTGCATAGGGATCTCCGAGGGATTATTTAGCAAATTTGGCGGTGAGCGCGCCCGCAACGGCGGCCGGCACGAAGGGACGGATGTCGCCGCCCATCGAGGCTATCTGGCGCACAAGTGTGGCAGTAATGGTTCTGACTGACGGGCTGGCGGGCAGAAAAACCGTCTGCAGCTCCGGCGCCATGGTCTCGTTCATGCCTGCCATCTGCATTTCGTAGTCGAGATCGGTGCCGTCACGCAGGCCGCGGATCATGATCGAGGCGCCGTGCTTCCTGGCGGCGTCGATGACCAGCCCGTCAAAGGCGACGACCTTGATGCGGCCACCGTCGCGGCCGAATTCGGCCTTGGTCGCGACCTCGATCAGCTTCACCCGTTCCTCGAAGGAAAACAGCGGCGTCTTGCCGGGATGGGTGCCGATCGCCGCATAAACGGTGTCAGCGACAGCCAATGATGCCTTCAGGACATCGAGGTGGCCGTTGGTCAGCGGGTCGAAGGAGCCGGCATAAAGAGCGGTGCGTTCGGTCATGGCAGGCTTCTAGCGGGGCATTGGACGGAAGGCAAATGCGATTGGAAACATCTACGTGAACCTTTTCGCAGACATGAACGACAGATGAATGCCTTGCTCACGAAGACTTCACGCACCGTTCACTAGTTTGCACTTCAGAAGATGAAACCAAAACCCCATCTAACCGTTGTAAGGCGCAGGAGAACACGCAAATGCTGATCTACATGCTCGCCACCGCAATGACCGTCGCCATGCTGATTGCCACCGCATTCGGGCTGCATCAGGAGGCAGAGCGCGTCCGTGTCAGGACAAAGCGCTTCGAAGGCTTCGGCGCTCGCTGGCCCCACCGTCACTAACGATTTTACCGGCTAAGTCTGATTGCGCCGGCCCATAGGGCCGGCGTTGCTGTGTCTGAGCCTGTTCGGCCCTATTCGGCATTGCCCGGTGCAGCATCTCCGGCGTCCGGACCGGCCTCAGCGGCGCCCTCGCCGTTCTCTTCGGCATCCTCGTCCGACTGCGGCTCCGAGATTCGCTCGACAGAAACCACCTTTTCGCCTTCGGCGGTGTTGAAGATGGTCACGCCCTTGGTGGCGCGGCTGGCGAAACGGATGCCGTTGACCGGCACCCGGATGACGGTGCCGCCGTCCGAAACCAGCATGATCTGGTCGTCATTGCCGACCGGGAAGGTCGCCACCAGCTGGCCGATCTCTGCCGTTTTCGACACGTCGGTGGCGCGGATGCCCTTGCCGCCGCGTCCGGTCAGGCGGAAATCATAGGATGACGAGCGTTTGCCGTAGCCATACTCGGTCACCGTCAGCACATACTGCTCATGCGCCTTGAGGAACTCGTAGCGATCGTCGGAAAGCTCCGCCTCCTCGCCGATCTCCTCATTCGTCAGTGCGATCTCTTCTTCCTCTCCGGCCGTCTCTAGCCGCCGCTCTGCAGCAGCCCGCTTAAGGTAAGCGGCGCGCTCCGCCGGTGAAGCATCGACATGCTCGATCACCGACATGGAGATGATGCGGTCGGTCTCGGCCATGCTTATGCCGCGCACGCCGACGGAATTGCGGCTCTGGAAGACGCGCACGTCGCCGACCGAGAAGCGGATGCACTGACCCGAATTCGCCGTCAGAAGGACGTCGTCATTGTCGGTGCAGGTCTCGACGCCGAGGATCTCGTCGCCTTCCTCCTCCAGCTTCATGGCGATCTTGCCGTTGCGGTTGACCTGGACGAAGTCGGACAGCTTGTTGCGGCGCACGGTGCCGCGCGTGGTGGCGAACATCACGTCGAGCTCGCCCCAGCTGCTTTCGTCCTCAGGCAATGGCATGATGGTGGTGATGCGCTCGCCCTGCTCCAGCGGCAGCATGTTGATCAGCGCCTTGCCGCGCGACTGCGGATTGCCGATCGGCAAGCGCCAGACCTTCTCCTTATAGACGATGCCGCGCGAGGAGAAGAACAGCACCGGCGTGTGCGTGTTGGCGACGAACAGCCGGGTGACGAAATCCTCCTCCTTGGTCGACATGCCGGAGCGGCCCTTGCCGCCGCGACGCTGTGCCCGGTAGAGCGACAGCGGCACGCGCTTGATGTAGCCGGAATGGCTGACGGTGACGACCATGTCCTCGCGCTGGATCAGGTCCTCGTCTTCCATGTCGGCGCCGCCGTCGGTGAGCTCGGTGCGTCGTGGCGTGCCGAACTCGTCGCGCACGGCGGCGAGCTCGTCCTTGACGATCTGCTGGATGCGCGCGCGGGACGACAAAATGTCAAGATAATCAACAATTTCGGCGCCGATCGTGTTCAACTCGTCGGCGATCTCGTCGCGGCCGAGCGCGGTCAGGCGCTGCAGGCGCAGTTCGAGGATGGCGCGCGCCTGTTCCTCGGACAGATTGTAGGTGCCGTCCTCGTTGATGCGGTGACGCGGATCGTCGATCAAAAGGATCAGCGACTCGACATCGCCGGAGGGCCAGCGCCGCTCCATCAATTGCTCGCGCGCCGTCTGCGGGTCCGGCGCGGTGCGGATCAGCTTGATCACCTCGTCGATGTTGGCGACGGCAATGGCGAGACCGACCAGGACGTGGGCGCGGTCGCGCGCCTTGCGCAGCAGGAATTTCGTGCGCCGGCTGATCACCTCTTCGCGGAAGCCGACAAAGGCCTTCAGCATGTCGGTCAGATTCATCACTTCCGGCTTGCCGCCGTTCAACGCCACCATGTTGGCGCCGAAGGAGGTTTGCAGCGGCGTGAAGCGGTAGAGCTGGTTCAAGATGACGTCAGCGACGGCGTCGCGCTTCAGTTCGATGACGACGCGGTAACCCTGGCGGTCGCTTTCGTCGCGGATGTCGGAAATGCCTTCGATGCGCTTGTCGCGCACCAGTTCGGCCATTTTCTCGATCATCGAGGCCTTGTTCACCTGGTAGGGAACCTCGGTGATGATGATCGATTCACGGTCGTTGCCGCGCTGCTCGACATTGACCTTGCCGCGCATGACGATGGAGCCGCGGCCGGTCGCATAGGCGCTGTAGATGCCGGAACGGCCAAGCACGATGCCGCCGGTCGGGAAATCGGGACCCGGAATGATCTCCATCAGCGCCGGCAGGTCTATCGCCGGATTGTCGATGATGGCGATGGCGCCATTGCAGACTTCGGCCAGATTGTGCGGTGGAATGTTGGTTGCCATGCCAACGGCAATGCCGCCGGAACCGTTGACCAGAAGGTTGGGGAAGCGAGCCGGCAGAACCTTCGGCTCGGTGTCGGAGGCATCATAGGTCTCCTGGAAATCGACGGTTTCCTTGTCGATATCCTCGAGCAGCTCATGCGCGACCTTGGTCAGCCTGGACTCGGTGTAGCGCATCGCCGCCGGCGGATCGCCGTCGATCGAACCGAAATTGCCCTGCCCATCGATCAGCGGCACGCGCAAGGACCAATCCTGCGCCATGCGCACCAAGGCGTCATAGATCGAGGCGTCGCCATGCGGATGGTATTTACCCATCACGTCGGCGACCGGCCGAGCCGACTTCACATATTTGCGGTTCCAGTGGTAGCCGCTCTCATGCGCGGCATAGAGAATGCGGCGATGCACCGGCTTCAGGCCGTCGCGCACATCGGGCAGCGCACGGCTGACGATCACGCTCATGGCGTAGGAGAGGTAGGAGCTCTGCATCTCCTCGATGATGGAGATCGGCTCGATGCCGGTGGGGCCGCCGTCGGCGCCGCGCGGTGTTTTTTGGTCGGTCAAATCTGATCACAATCTAATCGGGAATCACTGACCGCTTATATAGGAAGCCCGCCTGAAACTCCAATATTCGCGGCACTTTTCCAACGACAATTTCGGTGGTAATTTCAAATGGATACCGCTGATTGCGACGATTTGGCCATAGCGCATTTAGCCGCCATCAGGGCAAAAGCCTGCGATGGGTCGTTTTCCTAGCCAAGAGCCATAAGCACGATGAACTGGTGGCTGCCTTTGCGAGCGCTGAGCGGTTGGCGGCCCGGGGATCTCAACGGCGATCTGGCCGCCGGGCTGACGCTGGCCGCGATCGCCATTCCTGAACAGATGGCGACGGCCCGCCTTGGCGGCTTTGCGCCCGAGATCGGCTTCTTTGCCTTTGTCGCGGGATCGCTGGCCTTTGCCCTGTTCGGCGCCAATCGCCATCTGTCTTCCGGCGCGGATTCGACCATCACGCCGTTGTTTGCCGGCGGCCTGGCGCTCATCGCCGTCGCCGGCTCGGCGCATTATCTGGCGCTGGCGGCGATGCTGGCGCTGATGGTCGGCCTGCTGGTGGGTTTGAGCGGCATCTTCCGGCTCGGCTGGATCGCCGACCTGTTGTCAGTGCCGGTCACCACCGGTTTTCTGACCGGCATCGCCGTCCATATCATCGTATCGCAACTGCCCGGATTGCTCGGTCTGCCGGCCGAAGGCGGCGAAACGCTGCGCCGCGTCGGTGAGATCGCCGCCAATCTGCATTTGACCAACCCGTGGAGCCTGACGCTCGGCCTCGGCGTGTTCGCGACCGTGTTCGTCGCCGAGCGCATCAGCGCCCGCATCCCCGGCGCCTTGATCGGCATGGTGCTGGCGACGCTGGCGGTTGCGGTCTTCGGCCTGAAGGCGCGTGGCGTCGAGGTTCTGGGAGCCTTGCCCAACGGCCTGCCGCAAGCCGGTCTGCCGACGGCAAGCCTCGGCGATGCGCAGGCGCTGTTGCCGCTGGCCCTGCTGATCGCCATAGTCGTCATGGTGCAGACGGCGGCCACCAGCCGCTCCTTTGTCGGAGAGACGCCAGACGTGAACCGCGATTTCGTTGGCGTCGGCGCGGGCAGCATCCTTTCCGGCCTGTTCGGCGCCTTCGCGGTCAATGCCAGCCCGCCACGCACCGCAATCGTCGCCCAGTCGGGCGGGCGTTCGAAAGTGTCCGGCCTGATTGCCGCGGCGATTGTGCTGGCGCTGGGCGCTTTCGGCGGCGGTCTGCTCGCCGATGTCCCGCAGGCCGCCCTTGCCGGCGTTCTGCTGTTCGTTGCCCAGCATATTTTACGCTGGAAGGTGTTCGCCAGCGTCTACCGGCAAGCGCCGGTCGAATTCCTGCTGATCCTGGTCACCATGACGGCCATCGTCGTACTGCCGATCGAGACGGGCGTCGCGGTCGGCATCGGCCTGTCGCTGCTGCACGGACTTTGGAGCGCGACACGCACGCAGGCGATCGAGCTCGAACAGGTGCCCGGCACCTCGGTGTGGTGGCCGCCGGGCACGCCGTCGGCGGGCGAGCAGCTCTCCGGCGTGCTGGTTGTGGCTTTCCAGGCGCCACTGTCCTTCGTCAATGCCGACAGCTTCAAGCGCGGCGTCTGCGACCTGATCGATGCCAGGGCCGAAAACATCAAGCTTGTCGTGCTGGAAGCCAGCAACATCGCCGAGATCGACTATACCGCCGCGCAGGCCCTGATCGAAGCCATCGCCCACTGCCGCAAGGCGGGCGCGATCTTTGCCATTGCGCGGCTGGAATCGCTGCGCGCCCAGGCGGCACTGGCGCGTTTCGGCATTGCCGACCTCGTCGGCCCGCGCAGAATCTTTCACAGCGTCGACGCCGCCATCAAGGCGCTGTCGCCGGATAAGCCAAGACAGGACGAGGCAAAATGACCACCGAGCGAGAACCCTTGCTGAGCCCGGTTCCGGTAGCCGAGCTGCGGCCGACGCAGATCACCGTCGGATTGCGGGAAGTGGACGTTAAACGCCGCATGATCCGGCTGCAGAGCCCGAAGAAAACCGGGGCGTTTCTGGGCCGCCATCTGGTGCCGGTGGTGCTCGGTCCGAAGAAACGCAACTACGTCACCGATCACCACCATCTCGCCCGCGCGCTGCTTGAGGAAGGCGTCGCGGACGTACTGGTGACGGTGATGGCCGATTTGTCGACCCTCGACAAAGACGCCTTCATGGTCGTGCTCGACAAGCGCGGCTGGATGCATCCGTTCGACGAGAATGGGCACCGCCGGGATTATGACGCCATTCCCAAAAGCATGGCCGACCTTGTCGATGACCCCTATCGCAGCCTGGCGGGAGAGCTTCGCCGGCAAGCCGGCTTCGCCAAGGAAACGACGCCGTTCAGCGAGTTTTTATGGGCGGATTTCATGCGCCGGCGCATCGACCGGGACGCAGTGGTGAAAAACTTCGACAAGGCGATGGGGCAAGCGCTGGTCCTGGCCAAGAGCAAGGACGCCGACTACCTGCCGGGCTGGTGCGGGCCGACCTCGGACTGATCAGAAGGCCACAATCGCCGATGGTGACGGCAAAGCGCTGCCTGACCGGCGTGCGCGATAGTCACCCGGCGTCTCGCCCATGACACGTCGGAAACGGCGATTGAATGTGGACAGGTCGTTGAAGCCGGCCTCGAAGGCAATTGCCGAGATGGGTTCATCCGACATGCGCAGCCGCACCGCCGCGCGGTGCAGCCGGGTTCTGAGCAGGAACTGATAAGGCGTCGTGCCCGCGACCTGCCGGAAGGTGCGCAGGAAGTGATAGGGGCTGGTCGCCGTCGAGCCGGCAAGCTCGGCGAGTGAAACGGGTCGGTCGGCGTTGAGCTCGATCTGCCGCACCGCCTCGGCGACCCGTTTCTGGTCGCGGCGGCTCGGCGGACGAGCTGCAGGCGTGGCCTCGCTGGCGACAGCAAGTGCTGCGCCGGCTATGCGCAGGCCAAGTTCCTCGAAAGCATCGATGTCGGTCATCTCGCGTGCCGCTTCGGCCTCGGCCAGCAGCGATGCCAGCGCCGGCATGGGCGGCAGATGCGGCACCCCGAACGTCAGCTTCTTCGCGCCAAGCACGTCGCTGGCGATGCGGTCGAGATGGGCCGGAGCGAAGTGGAAGGACAGGCAGCGGTCGCCGGCGCCGTGCTCGTGCCCGCATTCATAGCAGGCGCCGACATTGCCGAGCAGGACCGCGCCTGGCGCCAGCATGGCGGCGCCCTGGCTGGTGCGGTAGCGGAAGCTGCCGCTGGTGACTGCGGCAATGCAGACACTGCGGTGCTCTTCCTCGAACGGACGGTCGCCGGCGCCGGCCGTGCACAGCACGTCGGACACATACCAGTCCGGCCCCGAAGCCAGTTTTTGCTCACTCGTCGCCATGGCTTGAAAGATAGCAATTTTTCCCAAGCGCAACACCCCGCCCCGGCCTATCGCTTGCAGCCTCCTGACACCACGAAGGCAGCAGCATGACCGATCAATCCTCATTCACGGAAGCCCTCCACAGCGACGGCCCCAACCCTGACCTGGCTGAAAAGCTCGATCTCTACGGCCGCTTCGTCGGCGCCTGGACCTTCGATGCCACGCGCCACCTCGAGGACGGCACGGTTTTGACCGGACGCGGCGAGGTGCATTTCGGCTGGGTCCTGGAAGGCAAGGCGATCCAGGATGTGTGGATCTTGCCCGCACGCGATGCCGGCCCCACACCGTCGCTTGGCGCATGGACGTTCTACGGCACGACATTGCGCGTCTATGATCCCAATTCGGTTGCCTGGCACATCTTCTGGAGCGACCCGCGGAACCAATATTACAGCCGCCAGCTTGGTCGCGCCGAAGGCGACACGATCGTGCAGGTTGGCGCCGATGGCACCGGCTCGTCGGTGCGCTGGAGCTTTTCACGCATCACCAACGACAGCTTCCGCTGGCTGGGCGAGCGTTCGCACGACAATGGAGCGACATGGCGCCTCGAAGTCGAGTTCCTGGCGCGCCGTGTCACCCAAGGCTGACAGCGCAACATATTGTAAAAAAGGTGAAAAACATGCTTGACCATGTCTCGATCGGTGTCCGCGACACCAATATTTCGAAGCCCTTCTACGATGCCGCGTTGAAGCCGCTTGGCTATTCGTGCCTCAGCCAGTCGCCTGATACACTGGGCTATGGCGCGCAGGTGGCCGCCCTGTGGGTGAACGGCGCGGCGCGGCCGGTGCCACCGGACGAAAAGTCCGGCCTGCATTTCTGTTTTGCCGCGCCGACAAGGGCCAGCGTCGACGCCTTTCATGCCGGCGCCATGCGTGCGGGCGGCAGCGACAATGGCGCGCCAGGGCTGCGTGCCGACTATGGCGAGAATTATTACGCCGCCTTCGTCATCGACCCGGACGGCTATCGTCTGGAAGCTTATTGCAGCGCCGCCGGCTAACACTGCCGGCACCTCCGGTATCGCCATCTCAGACGGTTCCCACCGGCCGGGCTTTGCTCTACCACTATGGTGGCGCAGGGGTCCGGCCCGGCGGGAGGGGTGAGAGATGCCGAGTTTCGACAGCCTGTTCAACGCCTTCGTCACCATTCTGGTGACCATTGACCCGCCAGGCCTGGCGCCGCTCTTCCTTGCTGTGACACGCGGCATGAACCGCGAGGAGCGTCAGCAGGTTTCGGTGCGCGCCTCGATCATCGGCTTCCTGGTGATGGCGCTGTTTGCGGTTGCCGGCGCTTCTATCCTGTCGGTGTTCGGCATTACGCTGCCGGCCTTCCGCGTCGCCGGCGGATTCCTTTTGTTCTTCATCGCCTTCGAAATGGTGTTCGAGCGCCGCCAGGACCGCAAGGAGAAGATCGGCGACGTCGCCATCACCAAGGACATGATCCACAACATCGCGGCCTTCCCGCTGGCGATCCCGCTGATCGCCGGCCCCGGCGCGATTTCGGCGACCGTGCTTCTGTCCGGCTCGTTTCAGGGCTTTGCCGCACAGGCAGCGCTGGTCGGCATCATCTTCGTCTGCCTCGCCATTACCTATCTGGTGTTCGTGCTCTCCGAACGCATCGACCGCATCCTCGGCCAGACCGGCCGCTCGATCCTGACCCGCCTGCTCGGCGTCATCCTGGCAGCGCTAGCGGTGCAGTTCGTCGCCGATGGCATCAAGGCGCTGATGGCGGGTTGAGTGGCAGGCCCTACTGCCTACTGCCTACTGCCTACTGCCTACTGCCTACTGCCTACTGCCTACTGCCTACTGCCTACTTCGCCTCTGTGTCGACGACTTCGAAATCGTGGGTAATGACGGCCGTCCTGGCCATCATGGCACTGGCCGAGCAGTATTTTTCGATCGAAAGGTTGATCGCGCGCTGGACCTTGTCGTGCGACAGCGCGCGGCCCGTGACGACGAAATGCATGTGAATGCGGGTGAAGACTTTTGGATCGGTTTCCGCCCTGTCGGCGTCGAGCTCGACCACGCAGTCCTCGATCGCCTCGCGGCCTTTTTCCAGGATGTGGACGACATCATACGCCGAGCAACCGCCGGTGCCGATCAGCACCAGTTCCATCGGGCTCGGGCCAGGCGTCTTGTCGTCCGGACCTAAGGCCGTTCCCAGCACCAGCTTGTGGCCGCTGCCGGACTCGCCGACGAAGGTGCGCTCTTCAACCCATTTGATCCGTGCTTTCACGGCAGTCTCCTTTTCAGAAATGCGTCATTGGCCGAATACGACCGCATGCATGATCCGGCCCGGCAGCAGAGTGAACACGCCGGCGCCGATCAGCGCGAAAACATATTGCGAAATCATGACCATGCGATGTTTGGCGACGCGATGCAGTTGCGCGTGCCAGACCGCAAGCGGCACGGTGGTGACCAGCACCAGGATCGACAAGATATGGATCGGGCTGAACGGACCGACGAGGCGGATCTGCTGGATCCAGAAACTGGAGAGGGCGATGACCAGCATCAGCGCCGCCCAGGCATAGCCCATCACGCGGTGACGCGTCGTGCCTTTCGGCAGCGCCAGTTGGGTGCCACCTAAAACCAGCGCGGCAAGGGCCGCGAAGGCGTGCCATGGAATGGGAGGGGCGCCGATAAAAGCGGTCCGAGCGACATCGCGCCCTCTCCTCAGATATCCTTGGCCATCTCTGGCTCAGAACGGGATTTCGTCGTCCAGTTCGCGTGACGAGCCGCCGCCACCACCGCCGCCCCTGGCGCCGCCACCGCTGTTGCCACCGCCGCGGTTGAAGCTTTCATTGGGGCTCGACTGACCGAAATCCGAGCCACGGCTCGCACCGCCGCCACCAGCATAGTTGCCGACCTGGCCGCCGCCTTCGCCGCGAGAATCGAGCATCTGCAGCTCACCGCGGAATTTCTGCAGCACAACTTCCGTCGTGTACTTGTCGGCTCCGGTCTGGTCCTGCCATTTGCGCGTCTGCAGCTGGCCTTCGACGTAAACCTTCATGCCCTTCTTGAGGTATTGTTCGGCGACCTTGGCGATCTGGTCATTGAAGATGACCACATTGTGCCACTCGGTCTTTTCCTTGCGCTCGCCGGAGTTCTTGTCGCGCCAGCTTTCAGACGTGGCGATGCGGATATTGACGACCGGGTCACCCGAATTCAGGCGGCGAATTTCAGGGTCCGCGCCGAGGTTACCGACCAGAATGACCTTGTTGACGCTACCCGCCATGACACTTCTCCGCGCTCGTTCGAAACAAATTTTAAGTCGCTCACCTTACAGGCTGCAGGCGATCCTCGCTTGCCGCGGCTGGCTTTTCCCACAAGGTTTTTGTTCTTTTTTTGTTCTATTCTCGTCGGCCCCGGCTGTCAAGAATGTCAGCAAGAGGTAGGGTGTGCGCCTGAAATTGCGACTATGCCGGGATCGAAAGGCGGTGGCGAATGGAAGTCATTACGCATCTGGACCAGCCGCGAGAGCAGTGGCGAGCGGGCGTGGAAACCCGCATGCAAGTTTCCGCCGGCAACGGAGCGAGCCAGCTTTGCCTGTTCGAACAATGGGTTCAACCAGGCGTCGGGGCTCCGACACATCGCCATCCGGCAGAGGAAGTGCTGACCGTCATTGCCGGAACCGCCGAGATGTGGATCGACGAAGACCGCGTGACGCTGACTGCCGGACAGTCGCTCCTCATTCCCGCAGAGAGAAAACACGGGTTTAGAAACGTCGGCACCAAGACGCTTCACATCCATGCCGTGCTGGCTTCACCGATCTTCGAGGCGACGTTCGAGGGGTCTGCCGAGCCGGTGAGGCGCTGGCTTCCGGCGGCGCCGTAAAACACCGCTTGCCAAATCAATAAGTATCGACTTATGCTTTTGCCATGATCGAAGCAGAGATTTTCCGCGCCCTGGCCGACCCAACGCGGCGCGCCGTCTACGAGCGGCTCGCCGGCGGCGAGATGAGCGTGTCGGAGTTGCGCACAGGTATGAGCGTGTCGCAGCCGGCTGTCTCCCAGCACCTTGCCGTGCTGCGCGGCGCCGGCCTGGTCAGCGAAAGGCGGGCCGGCCGCAACGCCTATTATCGCGCCGATCCGCAAGGGCTCGAGCCACTGCTCGGCTGGATCGAACGCTACCGCGCATTCTGGCCCGAGCGCATCGAAAGGCTGAAGGTCATTTTGAAGGACATGGACCAATGACAGAGCATGCGAAAAATGAGGAAGACGCACTCGAATTCGAATGCGACCTGCCGGACGCACCGGAAAAGGTGTGGCGGGCGCTGACCGTGCCGGAGCTTTTGGCGGCCTGGATGATGCCGAACGACATCAAGCCGGAAATCGGCAGCCGCTTTGCCTTTGCTGGACCTGAGAAGCCGATCGAGTGCGAAGTGCTTGATGCCGAACCCGGGCGCCTGCTGCGTTATTCCTGGCGCGAACGGTCGGCAACCGACGATTCCAATGGACTGGACAGCATCGTCACCTTCACGCTCGCCCGCACCGTTTCGGGCGGCACGCATCTGCGCATCGTCCATGACGGGTTTGTCCAGGCGGCAACCCCTGCGGTTGCGATGGCGGGCGCCGCCTGCCGGCTTTCGCTTCGCGCACACAAGCCCAAACCGCCTGTCGCCGCGAACGCCCCGCGCCTGCTGTTGCGCGCAGCCTGAGCTAGAGAAAAACGAACGGAGACAATGAGATGAGCGGCTTTGCCAATCTGGTGCCGATGGTGATCGAGCAATCGAGCCGCGGCGAACGCGCCTTCGACATTTTCTCGCGGCTGCTGCGCGAGCGCATCATCGTCGTCAATGGCGAGATCAATGACGGCATGTCGGCGCTGGTCTGCGCCCAGCTTCTGTCGCTGGAATCGGACAATCCCGACAAGGAGATCTCGCTCTACATCAACTCGCCGGGCGGCGTGGTGAGCAGCGGCTTCGCCATCTACGACACGATGCAATATGTCAGCTGCCCGGTGTCGACGGTGTGCATGGGCTTTGCCGCCTCGATGGCCTCGTTCCTGCTGATGGCGGGAACGCCGGGACGGCGTATCGCGCTGCCCAATGCCAGCATCGTGCTGCATCAGCCCCTCGGTGGATTCCAGGGCCAGGCCTCCGACATCCAGCGCCATGCCGAAGGCATTTTGCGCACCAAGCGGCACATGACCGAACTCTACGCGCAGCATTGCGGCCGCACCTATGAAGAGGTCGAACGCACGCTTGACCGCGATTTCTTCATGACCGCACGGGAAGCCAAGGACTGGGGCCTCGTCGATCATGTCTTCGATACCCGCAAGCAGGCGGCTGCCTGATCGCCGCATTGAAGGCTGGCCGGCGTCGCGTCAATTTCGACGCCGCCGGTCTGGCCCCGCATCCGGCGCAGCACTATAGTCTTGCCATGCGCTACCGCCTGAACAGACTGATGACAGCCATTGCGATCACCGCCGCGACCTCCGGCGCGGCTTTTGCCGGGAACAGCACATCGCAACCGCAGACGGGCGCCCTGCCCGGCGTAACCAGCGACTATCGCATCGCCAAGCCCGTGCCGCAGCCGGAGCCGGACGATGCGCTGCCTGCCGGCGAGAACGGCACATTCAAGATCGGCGATACCGATGTCAGGATTTCCGGCAGCATCACTGTCGATGTCGGTACGGGTGGGATCAAGCCGCCGCGCCGGTAGGGTCGGATCAGGCTCCATTTCATAAGTCAGCGCCGCCCCTCATCTGGCCGCCGCCATCTTCTCCCCGTGAACGGGGAGAAGGACGCTGCCATTAGGCACAAACAAACAGCCCCGCCGTTGCTTCCGCAAACGGTCGGGGCTTTTTTTGGATTTGAAATCCAACTTGCCGGTAGTGTTATACCGACTTTTTTCTCGGATGCTTCGCGGCATTCAGCCGACGATCCGACTATCCGTCTCTAATTTTGTGGGATTCGGCAGGTCACGGTTTGTCGGGTGGTTTATTAGATTGAAGCGATGCGTTCGTTTGGACACATACACTTTAATGCCTTGAAACTACCCTGGCACTTATGCCCGCCGCGGCTCCAACGAGATGTGGAGCCTCAAAGGACTATCCGGTGGCGTCATGCTCCGCTCCTGTGTCCGTTGCGATTGTTGTCGTCCGAAGCACAAATCGCAAAACCTGCGGCGTCTCGCAGGCCACCTCGCGAGGCCATCGAAAGACGGCCGGCTCCGTTGACTTGACAAGACTGCGCCCCTGATTCCGCGACGTCAACCTTGAATGGCCGATTACCGAAAAATGTGATCGCCGGGAGCTTACGTCAGGGTCAGTTTCTGAAACACCCTTGTCAGTTTCTGCACAGCTTTGTCAGGAGCGTGTTCGGCCTTTGTTCTTTCCGCTTGCCCCTTCGCGCGAAAGACGGTTAAACGACTTTGGTCGAGAAGTGTGGCGTCTCTCGACGTGGCGGCAAAAATACCTACATAGGGGATGGCCGGGAAAACCCCGCCGATCCCACTGATACCAGATCTGAGGCGGCGACCGGCAATGGCCGACCATAAATACCTTTCCATTCGCGGTGCACGCGAACACAATCTGAAGAACGTCGATCTCGACCTGCCGCGTGACAGCCTGATCGTCATGACCGGCCTGTCGGGCTCCGGCAAATCGTCGCTTGCCTTCGACACCATCTATGCCGAGGGCCAGCGTCGTTATGTCGAGAGCCTGTCGGCCTATGCGCGGCAATTCCTCGAAATGATGCAGAAGCCTGATGTCGACCAGATCGACGGCCTGTCGCCGGCCATCTCGATCGAGCAGAAGACGACGTCGAAGAACCCGCGCTCGACGGTCGGCACCGTCACCGAGATCTATGACTATATGCGCTTGCTGTTCGCGCGCGTCGGCATTCCCTATTCGCCGGCCACCGGCCTGCCGATCGAGAGCCAGACGGTCAGCCAGATGGTCGACCGGGTGCTGGCGGTCGAGGAAGGCACGCGCCTGTTCCTGCTGGCGCCGATCGTGCGCGGCCGCAAAGGCGAGTACCGCAAGGAACTGCTGGAGCTGCAGAAAAAGGGCTTTCAGCGCGTCAAGGTCGACGGCGTCTTCTACGAGATCGCCGACGTGCCAGCGCTGGACAAGAAGTACAAGCACGACATCGACGTCGTCGTCGATCGCATCGTCGTGCGCGGCGACCTGGCGACGCGGCTTGCCGATTCCATCGAAACGGCGCTGAAACTCGCCGAAGGGCTGGCGGTGGCAGAGTTCGCCGACAAGCCGCTCGACGCCAGCCAGACCGGCGAAGACTCGGTCAACAAGTCGAAGAACGAGACGCATGAGCGCATCCTGTTCTCGGAAAAGTTCGCCTGCCCGGTGTCCGGATTCACCATTCCGGAGATCGAACCCAGGCTGTTCTCGTTCAACAACCCGTTCGGCGCCTGCCCGACCTGCGACGGTCTCGGCAACCAGCGCGCCATTGACGCCAGCCTGATCGTACCGGATGAAAACGTCTCGCTGCGCGACGGCGCCGTCAGCCCGTGGGCGAAATCGACCTCGCCCTATTACGCGCAGACGCTGGAAGCGCTGGGCAAGGCTTACGGCTTCAAGCTCGGCGACAAGTTCAAGGATCTGACCGAAGAGGCCAGGGAAGCCGTCCTGCGCGGCACCGGCGAGCGTGAAGTCACCTTCCAGTATGATGACGGCTTGCGCTCCTACAAGACGACCAAGACGTTCGAAGGTGTCATCCCCAATCTCGAGCGGCGCTGGAAGGAAACCGAATCCGCCTGGATGCGCGAGGAGATCGAGCGCTTCATGTCGGCAACGCCCTGCCCGGTCTGCAAGGGCTACCGGCTGAAGCCGGAAGCGCTGGCGGTGAAGATCGCGGGAAAACATATCGGCGAGGTCACCGAGCAGTCGATCCGCAACGCCGACAAATGGTTCACCGACCTGCCGGCGCAACTCAACGACAAGCAGAACGAGATTGCGGTCAGGGTGCTCAAGGAGATCCGCGACCGGCTGCGCTTCCTCAACGATGTCGGTCTCGACTATCTGACGCTGTCGCGCAATTCCGGCACGCTGTCGGGCGGCGAGAGCCAGCGCATCCGGCTGGCCTCGCAGATCGGCTCCGGCCTCACCGGCGTGCTCTATGTGCTGGACGAGCCGTCGATCGGCCTGCACCAGCGCGACAATGCCCGCCTGCTCGACACGCTGAAGCATCTGCGCGACATCGGCAACACGGTGATCGTCGT
The DNA here is from genome assembly GCF_013520985.1 of Mesorhizobium neociceri. Classification (GTDB taxonomy): domain Bacteria; phylum Pseudomonadota; class Alphaproteobacteria; order Rhizobiales; family Rhizobiaceae; genus Mesorhizobium; species Mesorhizobium neociceri. The sequence continues at coordinate 278,629 of NZ_JACDTY010000003.1, forward strand.
TGAGCATGACGAGGACGCCATTCTGCATGCCGACTATGTCGTCGACATGGGTCCGGCCGCTGGCATCCATGGCGGCGAGATCATCGCCCAGGGCACGCCGCAGCAGGTGATGGCCAATCCCAACTCGATCACCGGCAAATATCTGTCGGGCGCGCTCGAAGTGGCGACACCTGGTGTCAGGCGCGAGGCGAAGAAGAACCGCCGGATCAAGGTCGTCGGCGCTCGTGGCAACAATCTGAAGAACGTCACCGCCGAAATTCCGCTCGGCACTTTTACCGCTGTCACCGGCGTGTCGGGTGGCGGCAAGTCGACCTTCCTGATCGAGACTTTGTTCAAGGCGGCGTCGCGCCGGATCATGGGCTCGCGCGAACATCCGGCCGATCATGACCGCATCGAGGGCCTCGAATTCCTCGACAAGGTCATCGACATCGACCAATCGCCGATCGGACGCACACCACGCTCCAATCCGGCCACCTATACCGGCGCTTTCACACCCATCCGTGACTGGTTTGCCGGACTGCCGGAAGCCAAGGCGCGCGGCTATCAGCCAGGCCGCTTCTCGTTCAACGTCAAGGGCGGCCGCTGCGAGGCCTGCCAGGGCGACGGCGTCATCAAGATCGAGATGCACTTCCTGCCCGACGTCTACGTCACCTGCGACGTCTGCCACGGCAAGCGCTACAACCGCGAGACGCTCGATGTTGTGTTCAAGGGCAAGTCGATCGCCGACGTGCTCGACATGACGGTCGAGGAAGGCGTCGATTTCTTCGCCGCCGTACCCGGCGTGCGCGACAAGCTGGAGACGCTGAAGCAGGTCGGCCTCGGCTACATCCATATCGGCCAGCAGGCGACGACACTGTCAGGCGGCGAGGCGCAGCGCATCAAGCTGGCCAAGGAACTTTCACGCAAGGCGACCGGCAAGACGCTCTACATCCTCGACGAGCCGACCACGGGCCTGCATTTCCACGACGTCGCCAAGCTTCTGGAAGTGCTGCACGAACTGGTCGACCAGGGCAACACGGTGGTGGTCATCGAGCACAATCTCGAAGTCATCAAGACCGCCGACTGGGTGCTCGATCTCGGCCCCGAAGGCGGCGACGGCGGCGGCGAACTGGTCGCCCAGGGCACGCCGGAAGCCATCGTGCGCGAAAAGCGCAGCTACACCGGCCATTTCCTCAAGGAATTGCTCGAGCGGCGGCCGGGGGGAAAGCGCGAAGCGGCGGAGTGATTGTTGCCTATGATGGAGCTAGCGTGGCGACGTTTGACTAGGTCCAGCAGTTATTTGTTTTAGTGCATCGCGTACGCGGTCGAGCCAAGCTCCAACTGAAAGCGATCGTACTTTTGTTGGCTGATGTACAAGGTTGTTTCTGAACATTCTGAGGGCTTGCAATTCATTGGCGAATTCTGGTGTTATCAGTTCACGCTCAAGCATTCTAGCAATGGCCTCCCGAACGGAGATATTTCGTTCGGTCAGGCGACGGCCGGTAGTTAGCAAAAAGTCCTCTAGTTCAGCCCACACTCCGATAAAAGACCCAATATCTCCCGGCTGTAGTTCGTCTTTGAGTGCACTTTTAACTTCGTTGCAAAGTTCGAGAATTTTGTCACCCCTAGGAAACAAAGCAGTAGCGGGTATTATGTTGAACCCGCTTCCCCAAAACTGCGACGAGCTTGGAATTGAGAATTTAGCAACCAGACGATTTCGAAAATCTAATTCTGTCTTAGAATCAAAATCCGTAGTCACGTCAGTCGTTCCCGCGAGGTACCCTTCTTGGAAATGTGGGCGCAAAGCCGCTGGTGGGCAAATGCTAAGAAGGCGGACATTAACCAGGTCGTGCTCCGAATTGACCGAAATCCGATTTGTCACATGAGGCAGACCAAGTACGTAGACATATGCAACGTCTGTTGATTTCTTTAGCTGAGCAAATGAACAGGCTACGCGAAGAGAGTGTGTTAGGTCGATCAATGGGGTTTCCGCAACTTCGTAGTGTTGCAGAATACTCCATTGAATGTATTTCTTTCTGCGTATATCTGAATAGCCGTCAATCTTCGCAACCTGCCATTTTTCGACGAGCAGCCGGCAACCTTGCTCAAGCATGTCAAATCGATGGCGGAGCTCTCTTTCAGGAATAGAGTCTCCACGATAAATTCCAGGATAAAGCGTCGTTCCACCAGATCTATTTAGATAGTCTGTATCCTGACCTCTAAAAAATAGCAGATCATCATGGTTTATATAGGCCAGTTTTGCAACTTGCTCTACAAGCCGTCGGAATGTAGTAACCTGAAATGCGGGAGCCTTGTCAACGGACAGGCCATTGCAATGTGCTTGTAATTCTGGAGTTAATTTTGGCGAAATCTCTCGCATGAAGTTTTCTCTCACAACCGACGAATGGGGCCGTGACGTGTCCCCTCTAGCTACCATATTTCTCAACTACGGAAACATCATCGAACGAAATAGTTTGTACCTGCTATGAAGATAGTTAGCGCCCACCCCGATGATCTCCCCGCCGTCGTCGCGTTGACGGCTGCCGCTTATGCACCCTACACCGCTGTGCTCGGCGCTCCGCCGATCCCGGTCACCGAGGACTATGCCCCGCGCATCGAACGCGACGAGGTCTGGCTCTTGGAGAGCGGACCGGAACCTGCCGGACTGATCGTCATCGAGCGGCATCCCGACCATGCGATGATCTTCAGCGTCGCTGTCTCCCCGGCTTTTCAGGGCAAGAAACTAGGCAGCGCGCTGCTCGACTTCGCCGAAGAGCAGGCGCGGTCATGGGGCGTGCCGGAGGTGCGGCTCTACACCAATTCGCTGATGGAGCGGAACATCGCGATCTATACCGCCTATGGCTTTCACGAAACAGGCCGCCGGCCCAATCCCTACCGGCCGGGATGGACGGTCGTCGATATGGCAAAACCTGTCGGCGAGGCGGCCTGATTTTTCTGAACTCGGCCAGACTTCTGAACTCGGCCAGACTTCTGAACTCGGGAGGACGACTATGAGCACTTCAGGAACAATCCGCTCAGGCATGGGCGGCTGGACTTTCGAGCCTTGGGATACGTCCTTCTATCCGGACAAGCTGTCGAAGGCCAAGCAGCTGCACTATGCGACCCGGCAAGTGCCAAGCATCGAGGTCAACGGCACCTACTATTCCAGCTTCAAGGAGCCGACCTTCGTCAAATGGGCCAGCGAGGCGCCGGACGGTTTCGTCTATTCGCTGAAGGGCAACCGCTTCGTCACCAACCGCCGCGTGCTCGGCGAAGCCGGCGAGTCCATGACGCGCTTCCTCAGCTCCGGCGTCGCCGCGCTCGGCGAGAAGCTCGGCCCAATCCTGTGGCAATTCGCACCGACGAAAAAGTTCGATGCCGACGATTTCGAGGGCTTTCTGAAACTGTTGCCCGAAAAGCAGGACGGGGTGGCGCTGCGCCATGCGCTCGAAGTGCGCAACGACAGTTTCATCGTACCGGAATTCGCCGCCATGGCGCGCAAATACAAGGCTGCAATCGTTTATGCCGACCATGCCAAGTATCCTGACATTGCCGACATCACCGGCGATTTCATCTATGCGCGGCTGCAGACCGGCAGCGACGACAACCCGGACTGCTATACGCCGAAAGGCCTGGACGAATGGGCGGAGCGGGTGAAGACCTGGGCGGAAGGCAAGCAGCCGGCCGATTTGCGGCGCGCCGATCCGGCCTTCGACGCGCCAGTCAAGCCGCGCGACGTGTTCGCCTACTTCATCACCGAGGGCAAGGTGCGCGCGCCGTTCGGCGCCATGGCGCTGATGAAGCGGGTGAGCTAGCTGGGGCCGCGAACTTCCACACGGCGCTTTGATTTTGTTGCGGAACCTGCCGGGCATCTTGATCGTTTTATCTTTGCAGGCGCTGAGGTCGCCGCGAGTCGCCAACCATCCCGCAAGGTGCTGCATCAGATGCAGCACGTGAAGGAGGCGAGAAATGTTTGTTATCCTCTTCGGTGCGTTGCTCACCGTCGCCGGCGTTGTGTATATGGCGGGCGCAGTCCTCAGGCGCGGGCGGCTCAGCGATCCGGCACCCTCTCCAGTTGTGCCGATTCACCCGGGGGGAAATTTCGTAAAGTCAGGTCCGACGCTGGAGCCGCGACGGCGCGGGCTTGGCTTTCTCGGCCTGTCGCAGAACTGGCCAGGCCTGCTGATGATGGGCGTCGGCCTCATCCTGCTGCTATCGGTGGTCCTCTAAACGTAGCGAAATCACGGCATCTTGCGCGCATCGTAACCTTATCGATACCTCCTTCCTGCATAAATCCGGGCTCGGCCCCGTCGTAGAGACAGGCTGCCGCGGGCAAGGACGAGGGCATGTCGCTCGACTACAATTCCCTTCTGCTGGCTGTCGGCTTTTCCGCCGCTTGCCTCGGCATGACTCTGTTCGGCATCTGGCTCACCGCGCGCTCGGAAAAATTCCTGCTGACATGGGCGGCCAGCGTGCTTCTGATCGTCTGCGACGTCTTTGCCTACCAGGCCTATATCGACACGCCCGGACGCCTGCTTGGCCTCGCCACCTTCACGTTCCTGCTGCTCGGCTTCGCGACCATGCTGGGCGCGGCCCACCAATTCACAACCGGCGCCTCGCCGCTGCCGCGTATCGCCATAGGCGCCGGCGCCTCGCTGGCGATCGCCTTGCCGCCAATGGCGCTTGGCTATGACGGGCTGGGCTTCATGCTGGAAAATGCCTTTGCCGCGCTGCTCCTGTTTGCGACGGCCTATGAATACTGGAAGGGGCGAACCGAATTCCCGGCCCCCATCATCGGCATTGCCGGGCTTTACACGGCCACTGCCATATCCTTCGTGCTATGCTCCGGGGTGCTCGTCTGGGATGGCAGGCTGGTGCTCGGCCATGCCCCGAGCAACTGGGCCGAGGATCTCAGCCTCATCATCGTCATCGCCTGCATGACCGGCATCGGCGCGCTGTCGCTGGCGCTCAACCAGGGGCGGCTGGCGCAGCATCACCGCCGCGAAGCGCTGACCGATCCGCTGACCGGCCTGCTCAACCGACGCGCTCTGTTCGACCTGCATGGCAAAACACCAGTCGGGGTTTTCACCGCCGTGATCGTGTTCGATCTCGATGGCTTCAAGGCCATCAACGACGAGTTCGGCCATGCCACCGGCGACGAGGTGCTGAAACTGTTCGCCAAGGATTTGACCGCCAATCTCCAGCCGGGCGATGTCGCCGCACGCATGGGCGGAGAGGAGTTCGCGCTGGTCCTCGATCGCATCTTGCCTGAGAAGGTGGAATTCATAGCCGAGCGCATCCGAGCCAGTTTTGCCTCGCGCCGGATCGACACCGAGACCCGCCTGCTGGCCTGCACCGTGAGCGCCGGCTTCGCCTTCGGCAGCGAGGGCGGCACCAAGTTCGACAAGGTGCTCAGCGCCGCCGACAAGGCGCTCTACGGCGCCAAGCGCGGTGGCCGCAATCGGGTGCTCGCCTTCCGGCGCGCCGGGTAAAGGCGGCTATTCGGTTCAGGCTGCTAGGACGATCTCATTATAGGTGTCGAGATCGACGTAGAAAACCTTGGTGATTTCGCCAATCAGCTCATCCTGCTGGTAGCCTTGCGAGCGCAGAATGTTGATGGCTGTGATGATGTCGACGCGCTCTGTCAGCCGTCGTTTCTGGTGGTCCTCGACGAACCGTTCCATAGCCCTATTCTCCTGGCAAGATTATCTGGACGCATTGACCGACAATCAGAACTGCGAGGGAAAGCTAGGGGGGCTTGCTTGCGTGGAACTTGCAGGCTGAGCCAGCGCATTCCCTCGATCTGCTACAGACTGATACGGAAGCGGCCGACTCAACGAGGCCTGGGAAAGACTAGCATGCGGCATTGAGGGTGCCAGAGGTGCGCGTCGCCTTGTTTGAGAAAGACCAAGGCGATCTGGCTGCTTCACACGGATGATGAGGCTGTGTTTGCACAGGATGAAGCCGTTCCGTAGCAATCCTTCACGCCCCCCTCTGTCCTGCCGGACATCTCCCCCACTTGGGGGGAGATCGGCCGTAACCGCCGCTTTCGCCAATCTCAGACGTTGCAGGGTGAGCAAGGCATAGACGCTGCTAATCTCCCTCCTTGTGGGGGAGATGTCCGGCAGGACAGAGGGGGGCACTGTCCCGCCGACGTCAAACGTTCGGAATCGCAGTCCGCCTATACCGTCAGAAACTTCCTGACATCCGCCCTATCCAGATCTTCCGCCGGGCCGGTGTGGACGATCTGGCCGCGGTCCATGATGTTGACCTCGTCGGCGAGTTCGCGGCAGAAATCGAGATATTGCTCGACCAAAAGTACCGCGATGCCGGCCTGATCGCGCAAATAGCGGATGGCGCGGCCGATGTCCTTGATGATCGAGGGCTGGATGCCTTCGGTCGGTTCGTCCAGCACCAGCAGTTTCGGCCGCATCACCAGCGCGCGGCCGATGGCAAGCTGCTGCTGCTGGCCGCCGGAGAGATCGCCGCCGCGGCGGCCCAGCATCTGCTTCAGCACCGGGAACAGCTCGAAGACATGCGCAGGCACGTTGCGGTCTGCGCGCTTCAAGGGCGCGAAGCCGGACTCCAGATTCTCGCGCACCGTCAGCAGCGGGAAGATCTCCCTGCCCTGTGGTACGAATGCGATGCCCGACCGGGCGCGATCATACGCCGCGCTCCGGTCGAGCGCCTTCCCCTCGAAGGCAACACTTCCGCTCGTCAGCCGGTGGTGGCCGACGATCGATCTCATCAAACTGGTCTTGCCGACGCCGTTGCGGCCGAGCACGCAGGTGATCTTGCCGGCACCAGCGGTCAGCGACACGCCGCGCAGCGCCTGGGCGGCGCCGTAGTGGAGCGTGGCGTTGGAAACTTCGAGCATGTCAGCGCCTTCTCCAGAAGCGAAGAAAAGACAGATCGAAGCGATGGAATTGCACCCGCCACACCATGCTCATCTCCCGAGATAAACTTCGACGACACGTTCGTCGGCCGAGACAAAGTCGAGCGAGCCTTCCGACAGCACCGAGCCCTCATGCAAGCAGGTGACCTTGACGCCGAGCTCGCGCACGAAATGCATGTCGTGTTCGACAACGATGACCGAATGGTCGCGCGCGATATCCTTGAGCAGCCGCGCGGTCTCCTCGGTTTCGGCATCGGTCATGCCGGCGACCGGCTCGTCGACCAAAAGCAGTTTCGGGTCCTGCGCCAAAAGCATGCCGATCTCCAGCCATTGTTTCTGGCCGTGGCTGAGATTGGCTGCCAGATCGTGACGCTTGTCGCCGAGCCGGATGACGCCAAGGATGTCGTCGATCTGCCGCGCCTCGGCGGCCGAGCGGCGATGGAACAGCGCCGGGAAGATCGAGCGCGGCCCCTTCAGCGCCAGCATCAGATTGTCTTCGACGCTGTGGCTTTCGAAGACGGTCGGCTTCTGGAATTTACGGCCGATGCCCATCATGGCGATCTCGGCCTCGTCGTGCCGGGTCAGGTCGACCTGACCGTCGAAGAACACCTCGCCCTCGTCGGGCCGCGTCTTGCCGGTGACGATGTCCATCATTGTCGTCTTGCCGGCACCGTTGGGCCCGATGATGGCGCGCATCTCACCCTTGTCGAGCACAAGCGAGAGATTGTTGATGGCGCGAAACCCGTCGAAGGAGACCGAGACGCCGTCGAGATAGAGGATGGTGTTGGACTTCGACATCGCTCTACTCCGCCGGCTGCGGTTCGGGGCCGGACGCGGACCAGGCACCGGGCGTTGTCGCCGCGGAGCGAACGATCTTCGGGGGCGGCGGGACATCAGGGTCGGCGCCGGCTTCCTCGGCGATCGCGGCTGCCCGCATCGCCTTGGCATTGCCGCGCCAAGAATCCCACATGCCGACGATGCCCTTGGGCAGGAACAGCGTGACGGCGACAAACAGCCCGCCCAGCGCAAACAGCCAGAATTCCGGCAGCAGCCCGGTGAACCAGGATTTGCCGGCATTGACGAGCAGCGCGCCGACGATCGGGCCGACAATGGTGCCGCGGCCGCCGACGGCGGCCCAGATCACCACCTCGATCGAATTGGACGGCTCGAATTCGCCGGGATTGATGATGCCGACCTGCGGCACATAGAGCGCGCCGGCAATGCCGGCCATCACGGCCGAGACGGTGAAGGCGAACAGCTTCACATTCTCCGCCCGCCAGCCGAGGAAGCGGGTGCGGCTCTCGGCATCGCGCACCGCCATCAGCAGCTTGCCGTATTTGGAGCCGACGATCGCCCAGGTGACGAAGACGGCGAGCGCCAGCATCACCGCGCTGGCCGCAAACAGGGCCGAGCGGGTGGCGTCGGCCTGGACGTTGAAGCCCAGAATATCCTTGAAATCGGTCAGGCCGTTGTTGCCGCCGAAACCCATATCGTTGCGGAAGAAGGCAAGCAGCAGCGCATAGGTCATCGCCTGGGTGATGATCGAGAGATAGACGCCGGTGACGCGGCTGCGGAAGGCGAACCAGCCGAAGACGAAGGCGAGCAGGCCGGGCACGGCCAGCACCATGATGGCGGCGAACCAGAAATGGTCGAAACCGGTCCAGAACCACGGCAATTCCTTGTAGTTCAGGAACACCATGAAGTCGGGCAGGATCGGATTGCCATAGACGCCGCGCGAGCCGATCTGACGCATCAGATACATGCCCATCGCATAGCCGCCGAGCGCGAAGAAGGCGCCGTGGCCGAGCGAGAGGATGCCGCAATAGCCCCAGACCAGATCGAGCGCCAAGGCAAGCAGCGCGTAGCAGAGATATTTGCCGGTGAGCGCGACGATGTAGGACGGGATGTAGAAGGCGCTGGTCGGCGAAACGGCGAGGTTGAGCAGCGGCACGATGATGGCGGCAGCCAACAGGATGAAAATGGTGATGGCGATGCGGCGGTCGGCACCAGCGGCGAAGAAGTGTCCAGTGATCATGCTTCCACCGCCCTGCCCTTGAGCGCGAACAGGCCGCGCGGGCGCTTCTGGATGAACAGGATGATCAGCACCAGCACGACGATCTTGCCGAGCACCGCGCCGGCATAGGGCTCCAGAACCTTGTTGACGATGCCCAGCGAAAAGGCGCCGACCAGCGTGCCCCAGAGATTGCCGACACCGCCGAAGACAACGACCATGAAACTGTCGATGATGTAGCCGCGGCCGAGATTGGGCGAGACATTGTCGATCTGGCTGAGCGCGACGCCGGCGATGCCGGCAATGCCGGAACCGAGCGCAAAGGTCAGCGCGTCGACCCAAGGCGTCCGGATACCCATAGAGGCGGCCATGCGCCGGTTGGCGGTAACGGCGCGCATCTGCAGGCCCCAGGGCGTGCGCTTCATGACATAGAGCAGCACGCCGAAGACGGTGAGCGCGAAGACCAGGATCCACAGCCGGTTCCAGGTGACGGCCAACTGGCCGACATCGAACGAGCCCGACATCCATGACGGATTGCCGACCTCCTGGTTGGTCGGCCCGAAGATCGAGCGCACCGCCTGCTGCAGGACCAGCGAGACGCCCCAGGTCGCGAGCAGCGTTTCCAGCGGCCGGCCATAGAGGAAGCGGATGACGCCACGCTCAATGATCAGACCGACGGAAGCGGCGACCAGAAATGCCAGCGGCAGCGCGATGACCAGCGACCAGTCGAACAGGCCGGGGAATGAGGTTCGGATCACCTGCTGGACGACAAAGGTGGTGTAGGCGCCGAGCATCACCATCTCGCCATGCGCCATGTTGATGACGCCCATGACGCCGAAGGTGATGGCAAGGCCGATGGCCGCGAGCAGCAGCACCGAGCCTAGCGAAATGCCGTACCAGATGTTCTGGCCGGCATCCCACAGCGCCAGGCTCGAATTGATGCTGGCGATTGCCGCGGTCGCCGCGTCCTTGACCGCGCCTTGCGCATTGGCCTCGACCGCGGTCAGCAGCGAGAGCGCGTCGCGATCGCCGCGCGCGCCGATCAGCGCGACTGCCGCGAGCTTGTCCGCTTCCGGCTTGTCGGAGACCAGCACCGATGCCGCGCGCGCCTGTTCAAAGAGTGCCTTGACCTTGGCATCGGTCTCGGCGGCGATTGCCGCGTCGAGCGGCTCGATGTTGGCGGCATCGGGCGTCTTGAACATGGTATCGGCCGCGGCGATGCGGACAGACGGATCCTTGGCGCGGAGCGTCAGCGTGCCCAGCGCGTCGCGGATGACACGGCGCAGCGTGTTGTTGACCTTGATCTTGGTGATATCGGTCTTGGCGGCATCGCCGGTCTTTTCGCCGCTCAGCGGATCGAGCAGCGAGACGCTGTCGCCGGCCTCATTGCCGACGAAAACCATGGAATCGGCTTTGCGGATGTAGAGATTGCCTTCGGCAAGAGCGGCAAGCGGCCGTTCAACCAGCGGATCGCCGGTAGCGGCAAGCTCGCGCACCACGGCCTCGATGGCGGAAAAGCCAGTGCCGGTGGCGAACTTGGCGATGATGGCGCGCAAATCGGCTTCGGCTGCGTTCGACGGCAACAGACTTGCCATCAGGAACACCAACATGAGGCCGAGAGCGCGCAACAGGATCATCCGTTCAGATACTTTTCCGGGAGGTGGAATTCGGCGTCCGGGCGGGCTGAAGCGCCCGGACGCCTTGCGGTCTCTGGCCTTGGAACCGGCCAGATGGCCATGGACCTGATGGTCCAGGCCGGGGAGGATCAGTTGGTGCCTTTGCCGCCGCACTTGCCGGTGGCGACGTTGAAGTTGCCGCAGGACAGAGGCGCGCGCCAATCCGAGATCAGGTCCTTGGAGTCGGGCAGATAGTCGGACCATTCGTCGCCCATCACGAGGCCGGGCGTCTGCGACACAGTCTCGAACTGGCCGTCGGCCTGGATCTCGCCGATCAGCACCGGCTTGGTGATGTGATGGTTCGGCATCATCGTCGAATAGCCGCCGGTGAGGTTCGGCACGGACACGCCGACCATGGCGTCGATCACCTTGTCCGGATCGGTGGTGCCGGCCTTCTCGACCGCCTTCACCCACATGTTGAAGCCGATATAGTGGGCTTCCATCGGGTCGTTGGTGGTGCGCTTGTCGTTCTTGATGAACTTGTGCCAGTCGGCGATGAACTTCTTGTTTTCGGGCGTGTCGACGCTCTCGAAATAGTTCCAGGCAGCGAGGTGGCCGACCAGCGGCGCGGTGTCGAGACCGGCCAGTTCTTCCTCGCCGACCGAGAAGGCCATGACCGGGATGTCCTCGGCCTTGATGCCCTGGTTGCCGAGTTCCTTGTAGAAGGGAACGTTGGCGTCACCGTTGACGGTCGAGACGACAGCGGTCTTCTTGCCGGCCGAACCGAACTTCTTGATCGCCGACACCTCGGTCTGCCAGTCGGAGAAGCCGAACGGCGTGTAGTTGACCATGATGTCTTCGGCGGCGACGCCCTTGGCCTTCAGATAGGCCTCGAGGATCTTGTTGGTGGTGCGCGGATAGACATAGTCGGTGCCTTCCAGCACCCAGCGCTTCACCGAGCCACCGTCCTCGCTCATGAGGTAGTCGACGGCGGGGATCGCCTGCTGGTTTGGTGCAGCGCCAGTGTAGAACACGTTGCGCTCGCTTTCCTCGCCCTCATATTGGACGGGATAGAACAGGATGTTGTCGAGCTCGGAGAACACCGGCAGAACGGATTTGCGCGACACCGAGGTCCAGCAGCCGAACACGGCCGCGACCTTGTCCTTGGAGATCAGCTCGCGCGCCTTTTCGGCGAAGAGCGGCCAGTTGGACGCCGGATCGACGACGACCGCTTCCAGTTTCTTGCCGAGCAGGCCACCCTTGGCGTTCTGCTCCTCGATGAGCATCAGCATGGCGTCTTTCAGCGTCGTTTCCGAAATCGCCATGGTCCCCGACAGCGAATGCAGAATGCCGACCTTGATCGTGTCTTCGGCGGCCTTGGCCGGGGACGACATCGACAGGCCGGCAGCGACCACACCGGCCGAAAACATTTTTGTTATTGTGGAGAAATTACCCCTCATACCGAAGACTCCCAAGCTGGTTGATTGCACCGCAACAATACAATGCAACAGCCGTGCCAAACGCAAAGGCGCAGCTCGAAAAGATGGAATAGGCGAACGTTATCAGCTGGTTATTATATTAGCCTAAAGAAAACAAAGGCAGCCGGTTAAAAACTGATTGAGGGAAATTTGCGCAGCGCACAAGGCTTTTGCCTAATTTTCGCCCAAGTATGGCAGGTGCCTAGATTTTGATCTCCGGCAGCGGTTTGCGGGCGAACAATATTGCGGCACGGCGCAAAAATGGGGCAAGCTCATTCCGCAAACGAGTAATCCGATGACATCCCGCATCTCATGCATTTCCGGCATCCTGCTGCTGATGGCAACGAGCGGCGCCGCGCGCGCCGGCTTCAGCGATGGCAAGCTGCCGGACGGCACCTATCACTGCGAAGTCTATCTGCTCGGCGCCTTCCTCAACCTCGGCGACATCACCATCAAGGGCAATGTCTATAGCGGCCCGGTGACGTTCGGCACCGCGCCGCAAGGCTACAACTACCAGATGAACGCCGATGGCGAGATCACCTGGCTGGGCCCGCTGGGCGGCTACACCACCGGCGGCAACTCCGTCTCGATGACGCAAGCCACGCTGGACGGCGAGACCACCCCGTCGTTTGACATCATCCTGAAGCAGCCCGACGGCGCCTTCACTGCCTCGACCTGCACCAAGGGCTGAGCGAGCCCGATCCAGTCGTTCGCTTGCGGTTCCTCTCCTGTCATGCGGATGTTGCCGAAGCAGACTACGGCAGCGGTGCGCCGTAACATCCCCCCTGAGAGGCAGACACAATGGCCAATGCACCGTCTTCATCCTCCCCTGTCATTCGCGAAATCATTGCCGAGCGAGTCTCGCGCCGGTCTCTTTTGAAAGGCAGCCTTGCCTCCGGCGCGCTGCTTGCCGGCGGCAGCTTTGTCGGCTCCCTGTTTGCCGGCGAAACGCATGCCGCGGCAGCACAGTCGACGCTCGGCTTTCCCGAACTGAAGCGCGTCTACGACAAGACCCATGCCGCCGCCGAAGGCTATGAGACGACCATCGTCGCGCGCTGGGGCGATCCGCTCGCCGCCGGCCTCGCCGAATTCGACGGCAACAAGGTTTCTGCCGACGAGCAGGAAAAGCGCTTCGGCTACAATTGCGACTACATCGCCTTCATGCCGCTGCCCAAGGGCACGGTGAATTCCGACCATGGCCTGCTCTGCGTCAACAATGAGTACATCTCGCCCAATGTGATGTTTCCCGGCACGACCGAGGATGATGCCGGCAAGACCATGACCAAGGAACAGGTCGATCTCGGCATGGCCGCGATGGGCCACTCGATCGTCGAGGTGCAGCTGAAGGACGGCAAGTGGGAGACCGTGGCCGACAGCCCGCTCAACCGCCGCATCACCGCCAACACCGAAATGATCGTTTCCGGTCCGGTCGCCGGCCATCCCTTGATGAAAACTTCGGCCGACGCCACCGGCACGAAAGTGCTCGGCACCAGCTACAACTGCAGCGGCGGCTTCACCCCCTGGGGCACGGTGCTGACCTGCGAGGAAGGCGTGTCCGACATTTTCGGCGGCGACCCGAAGAAGGCGCCGATCGCCGACATGCTCGACCGCTACGGATTCGACGGCTCCGACATCTATGGCCGCGGCCGTTTCCATGACCGCTTCAACCTCGACAAGGAACCGAACGAGGCCAACCGCTTCGACTGGGTGGTCGAGATCGACCCTTATGATCCGCAGTCCAAGCCGGTGAAGCGCACGGCACTCGGCCGTATGTCGCATGAGGCCTCGACCGTCGTCCTCAACAAGGATGGCCGCGTGGTCGTCTATATGGGTGACGACGATTATTTCGAATACATGTACCGCTTCGTCTCGGCCAAGGCCTACGACAAGGCCAACCCGACCTCCGGCGCCGATCTGCTCGACGACGGCGTCCTGTCGGTCGCCCGCTTCGATGCCGACGGCTCGATGACTTGGCTGCCGCTGGTGCATGGCCAGGGCAAGCTCACCGCCGAGAACGGTTTTGCCGACCAGGCCGAAGTGCTGTTGAAGACGCGGTTTGCCGCCGATGCGCTCGGCGCCACGCCGATGGATCGTCCCGAGGACATCGAGACCAATCCGGTGACCGGCCGCGTCTATGCGGTGATGACCAAGAACAAGAAGCGCGACCAGTCGAAGGTCAATCCGGCCAACACCCGGCCGGAGAACCTCTGGGGCCACATCGTCGAGCTGATCCCGCCCGGCGGCCGCGGTGCCGACGCCGACCACACCGCCGACAAATACGCCTGGGACCTGTTCGTGCTCTGCGGCAATCCCAAGGACGCCAAGGTCGGCGCCACGTTCCATCCGGATACGTCGGACAATGGCTGGTTCGTCTGCCCCGACAACATCACGTTCGATCCGGCCGGGCGGCTGTGGGTAGCGACCGACGGCGCCAATGATTTCGACCTGCCGGACGGCGTCTACGGCGTCGACACCGAAGGTGCGGCGCGCGGCCTGCCCAAACTGCTGTTCACCTGCCCGCATGGTGCGGAAGCGACCGGCCCGTGCTTCACGCCGGATGGAACGACGCTGTTCCTGTCGGTGCAGCACCCTGCGGAAGATGCCGAGACGCTCGACAAAGTACAGACGCTGTGGCCCGACTTTAGGGATGGCCAGTTGCCGCGGCCGTCCGTCGTTGCCATCCGCCGCAAGGACGGACAACCGGTCGGCGCGTGATCTGAACGGAAGAAGGCGGAACGCGGCCTGCGCGCGTTCCGCCTTGTCCGGGAGGACGGTCTAGGGTCGGCTCAGATCGTCTTGGCCGACATTTGCGACGCGATGTATTCGGCCTGGCGGATCGCCAGCGACACGATCGTCAGCGTCGGGTTCTCCGCCGCCCCGGTGGTGAACTGGCTGCCGTCCGACACGAACAGGTTTTTGGTGTCGTGCGCCTGGCCGTGTTTGTTGACGACGCCGTCTTCCGCCTTCTCGCTCATCCGGTTGGTGCCGAGATTGTGGGTCGAGGGATAGGGCGGCGTCGGGAAGGAGCGCGTTGCACCGACCGCGTCGTAAAGAGCTGTGGCCTGCTTGTAGGCATGGTTGCGCATCGCCGTGTCGTTGGGGTGGTCGTCAAAATGCACGTCGGCAATCGGCATGCCATGCGCATCCTTCTCGTCCTTGTGCAGCGTGATGCGGTTTTCCGCGCGCGGCATGTCTTCGCCGACAATCCACAGGCCGGCCATGTGGTCATAGTGGTCGAGCGCCGTGGTGAAAGAACGGCCCCAGCCGCCCGGATTGAGGAAGGCGGCCATGAAAGGCAACCCCAGCGACAGCGTCTCGAACTCGTAGCCGCCGACAAAGCCGCGTGAGGGATCGTGCCGCGCCTCGTCGCGGATGATGCCGGCCATGGTGGTGCCGCGATACATGTGCACCGGCTTGTCGAAGATGGCATAGACCGAGCCGGTGGTGTGGCGCATGTAGTTCTTGCCCACCTGCCCCGACGAATTGGCGAGGCCGTGCGGGAATTTGGACGACTCCGAATTGAGCAACAGGCGCGGGCTTTCGATCGAGTTGCCGGCGACGGTGACGATGCGGGCCTTCTGCTCCTGCAGCTTGCCGTCCTTGTCGGCATAGACGACGCCGGTCACCTTGCCGGAGGCGTCATGGTTGATCTTGATCGCCATGGCATTCGGCCTGACTTCGAGATGGCCGGTCGCCTCGCCCTTGGGGATCTCGGTATAGAGCGTCGACCATTTGGCGCCCCATTTGCAGCCCTGGAAGCAGAAACCGGTCTGCTGGCAGGACATGCGGTCGTCACGCTCGACCGAATTGATGGCCATGTTGCCTGTATGGCATTCCTTGTAGCCGAGCTTGTCGGCGCCGGCCTTCAGCACCTTGAAATTGTTGTTGCCGGGCAGCCGCGGCCAGCCATTGGTGCCGGTGACACCCATCTTGGCTTCGGCCTTGGCGTAGTACGGCTCCATCTCGGCCAGCGTGACCGGCCAGTCCAGAAGGTTGGCGCCTTCCAGCTTGCCGTAGGTCGAGAGCGTCTTGAACTCGTGCTCCTGGAAGCGCAGCGAGGCGCCTGCCCAGTGGGTGGTCGAGCCGCCGACCGATTTGACTATCCAGGCCGGCAAATTCGGGAAATCCTTCGACACCCGCCAGTCGCCGGAAGTCGTGCGCTTGTCCGTCCAGGCGAGTTGGCTGAAGGAGGCCCACTCGTCGTTGATGAAATCCTCGTATTCGTGGCGGGCGCCGGCCTCGAGGATGACGACATCGACGCCTTTCTGGGCGAGTTCGTTGCCGAGCGTGCCACCGCCGGCGCCGGAGCCGATGATGACGACCACGCCGTCGTTGTTGAGATCAAATGAAGCTGCCATGGTTTCCTCCCATGAATTCCTGTTTGCGGGTTTCAGAACGACGGAGGCTCAGAGCCACTCGATGTCGTCGAAACCGCGCGCGATGTAGCCGCCCTTGGAGTAGGATTCGCCCTCGTAGCCGAAGATCGGCCACACCTCCTGCTGGTTGTAGAGGCTGACGACGAGGCCGCCGCGGATGGACTGGAAGAACGGCGTCGCCTCGATCTGCTGCAGCACGGCGACGCGCTGCTCCTCCCAGCCGAGGCCGCGATAGCCGCCCTCACCCGACTTCTTGTCGAGGTCGGCAATGCCGTCTTCGATCATCGTCTTGTAGGCGGCGTCCTTGCCGGCCTGCTCGTCATGGCCTTTCACGGCAATGGCGTAGTATTTGTCCGGGACCTGATCGTGCGGATAGATGTCGCGCGCCATCTGGATCAGCGTCGCCATGGTTTCGGGCTTGAGCGCCGATGTCTCGAGACCCCAGGCATTTTCGGGGCTGATGACCGCACTGCCGGAGATGACGAGCAGCGCGCCGATGCCACCGCGCTTGAGAAGTTCACGACGTGAGAGCCCAGGCTTCGCGTCATAGATCGTGACCATTTTGTTCCTCCCTGCTTGCTATTTGCGCCCTTGAAGAGCGCCGTTGCTGGCGTCGCGCGGCTGAACGCGGCGGAATAATCCCCTACTGGAAGCGCCCTCCACGCTGCAGAACCTCGATCTTGTAGCCGTCGGGGTCCTCGATGAAGAAAAAACGGGCGATCAGCGACCCATCGCGATTGAACTCGACGATTTTCTTGGGGTTGAGGCCGAGCGCGCCGATCCGGTCGTGCTCGCTATCGAGATCGGCGACCGAGACCGCCAGGTGGCCGTAACCGTCGCCAAGCCCATAAGGCTCGGCGCGGCCCTTGTTCACGGTGAGCTCGAGTTCGAACCCGGTTTCGGCGTTGGCGAGGTAAATCAGCGTGAATGTCTCGAAATCCAGCCTGTCGGCGATATCGAGCCCGAAAGCGTTTCTGTAGAAATCGACGGATCGGGCCTCCTCGAGGACCCGGATCATGGAATGGATCGCTTTCGCCAAATCAGTCTCCGTCGCTGCATGTTGGAGGCGATTATGGGCGGCGCTGATAAAAGGTGGTGGCAGCCGGTTACCACGGCTAAATTTGCAATCCCTGCTATGCCTGCGCTTAGCGACCAAAGTCCGATTGCCGTTTGTTGCTTTCGGGCCGAAAATGGTTGGATAAATATACGCCTGAAGGCGCGACTCACTGCGCCCAAAACCAACAATATCGGGAGGTAGGAATGTGCAGGGTTTTTGCCGGGCAGGATCCGGAAGGTTACCGACAGATCAACCGATCGATCCGCATCGACGGACACTCGACCAGCATCCAGCTTGAAGCGACATTCTGGGCGCTGCTTGACGAGATTGCCGACAGTCAGGGCCTGACGACGCCTAAGTTCATCTCAAAGCTCTATGACGAGGCGATCGAGATCAACGGCGCGATCCCCAACTTTGCCTCGATGTTGCGCACGACCTGCGCGCTCTATCTGCGCGGCCACCGGCCGGATATGGATGAGCTGACGCCAAAGCGCGAAGCGGCTTGAGGGCTTATCCCTCGGCCGCAACGTCGAGTCCGAGCCGCACCATGTCGGTGAACAGCGCCTGGCGCTCGGAATAGGCAGTCTGTTCATCGGTCACGATGTTGTCGACGACGGTCAGCAGCGACAGGGCGCGGGCGCCGAAATGTGCCGCGATGCGGTAAAGCGCGCTGGTTTCCATGTCGACGGCAAGCGCGCCAAGCGCCTGTGCTTCAGCGAATCGAGCGCGCCCTTCCGGGTGATAGAATACATCGCTGCAGATGGTCAGCCCCGCCTGATGGCCGATGCCGAGTTGAGCGGCGCAGGCCAACGCGTGGGCAAACAGGCCGGGATCGGGCCCGGCGGCGGCATCGTAGAGGCCGAAGACCTGGCCGCTTCGCTCGCTTTCGGCGCGCACCGACTGCGAGATCACGACCGAGCGCAGTGGCACGTCGGTCGTCAGGCCGCCACAGGTGCCGGTACGGATCAGCGTTTTGACGCCGTGGAAATCCAGGAGCTCATGCACATAGATCAGGAAGGACGGCACACCGATGCCGGTGGCCTGGATGCTTATGGGCCGGCCGCGATAGAGGCCAGTGAAGCCCAGCGCGCCCCTGCGGCGGTTGACGCAGCGCGGCGCTTCAAGAAACGTCTTTGCCATCCACTCGGCGCGCTGCGGATCGCCCGGCAACAGCACGGTTGCGGCATAGTCACCCTTGGCTGCCTCGTTGTGCGGCGTCACGACATGCTCCCCAAAACCCGCCGCCCGTTTCGCCTGCAATCATGGCAGCGTCACGTCATTGCGCAAGCGGTGAATTAGGGGGCTCTAAAGCGCGTCGCCAGCGACGCGCTTTAAGTTTTTGTTTTATGCATGTCGTTTTCTCAAAACCGGGGCCACTTTTGAGCGACATGCATCAGGATTCAAGCACGTCCTTGACGACAGTGGCCAGTTGTTTGAGCGAGAACGGCTTCGGCAGGAAGCCGAATTGCGCGTCGGGCGGCAGGTTCCGGGCGAAGGCATCTTCGGCATAGCCGGACACGAAGACAAACTTGATGTCGGGCTGGCGCTTGCGCAATTCGCCAAGCAGCGTCGGGCCGTCCATTTCCGGCATAACCACGTCGGACACGACGATGTCGACCTTGCCACCGAGCGCTTCGAAGACTTCCAGCGCCTCGACGCCCGAGGACGCCTCGTGCACGGTGTAGCCGCGCGAGGTCAGCGCCCGCGAGCCGCCCATGCGCACCGCGTCTTCGTCTTCAACCAGCAGCACCGTTGCGGAGCCCGACAAGTCCTTGGCAGTATCGGCAACTTTCACCGGGGCCGCCGGCGCTTCCCCGGCCTCACCCGGCTTCTTCACTTCCGCGATATGGCGCGGCAGGAAGATGCGGAACGTCGAGCCCTTGCCGACTTCGGAATCGCAGTAGATGAAGCCGCCGGTCTGCTTGATGATGCCGTAGACCATCGACAGGCCAAGGCCGGTGCCCTTGCCGACTTCCTTGGTGGTGAAGAAGGGTTCAAAAATCTTCTTCAGGACGTCCGGCGCGATGCCGGAGCCGGTGTCCTCGACCTCGACCACGACATAGTCGGCCGGGGTGAGTTCGCGGTAGGAAAAGCTCTTGCACTCTTCGGCGGTGACGTTTCGGGTGCGCACGGTGAGGTCGCCGCCGGCCGGCATGGCGTCGCGCGCATTGACCGCGAGATTGACCACCACCTGCTCGAACTGGCCGATGTCGACTTTGACCGGCCATAGATCGCGGCCGTGGTCGACCTTCAGCTTGATGTCATTACCGACGAGGCGGGCAAGCAGCATCCTGAGGTCGGCAAGCACGTCGGTGAGGTTCAGCACTTCCGGCCGCAGCGTCTGCTTGCGCGAGAAGGCGAGCAACTGCCGCACCAGCGAGGCCGCCCGGTTGGCATTCTGCTTGATGTTCATGATGTCGGGGAAGGACGGGTCCGACGGCCGGTGATTGGTCAGCAAAAGGTCCGACGCCATGATGATGGCGGTCAGCACATTGTTGAAGTCGTGGGCGATACCGCCGGCGAGCTGGCCGACCGCCTGCATCTTCTGGCTTTGCGCCATCTGGCCCTCGAGCGCTTTCTGCTCCGTGGTGTCGACGGCATAGACGATGGCCGATTCTTCTGCCCCTTCGCCGCCGGTGCCGTCGGCGACCGCGTTGACGTAGAAGCGGATGTGGCGTTCCTCGTTGCCGGGCAGCAGCGTGTCGATCGGCTCGATGTCGGCCTGCCTGAGCCGCGCCTTCTCGAAGGCGGCGGCAAAGGCCGGACGGTCGCGCTCGTGGATGACCGTATCCAGCCGCACGCGGCGGTCGACGGCATCGCGGTCGACGACGGAGGAAAACAGCGACAGGAACGGCGCGTTGGTGCGCAGGATGCGGCCGCTGGCGTCGACGCCGGCAATCGCCATCGGCGTCGAGTTGAAGAAGCGGGTGAAGCGCACTTCCGACGCCCGAAGGTCGGCGGATGCGTCCTCGCCCTGGGTGCGGTTGAGCACGATGGTGCGGGTCGGGCCGTTGGTCCCCTCGCGGCTGGCCGAGACACGGTGCATGAAGCGCACCGGCAGCGCCTCGCCGGTCGTCGTCGTCAGATCGAGATCGATGACCGCGTTGCGGGTGGTGCCGGGATCGGCCTTGACCGAGCGCACCAGCGCCATGCCGTCGCCGGCGACGATTTCCTGCAGCGTGACCGCGCCAGGCGTGAAGCTCGCCAGATCAATGCCCAGCCATTCGGCGAGTGTGGCGTTGATGTAGGTGACGCGGCCCTCCTGGTCGGCCGAGAAGAAACCGGCCGGCGCGTGGTCGAGATGATCGATGGCCTTCTGCAGGTCGAGGAAGAAACGCTCCTGCTCGGCCCGTTCCTGCGAAATGTCGGCAAGTTGCCAGGCGAGCATGGGCAGACGCTGGCCGGGAACGCTGAAGGTGCGGGCCCGCGCCCGGTACCAGCGTGCGCCTGGTTCGGCGCCGGGCCGGATCGACTGCGCCAGCCGGAATTCGCCGTCGCCGGCCTGGCCGTCGCGCAGACCCGAGGCCAGCCGGTAAATGGTCACCGAAGCTTCGGGAACATCGGAAAGCAGGCCTTCGACCGTCTTCAGATCGGCTGCCGACGCAGCACCGGTCATCTCGGCATAGGCGCGGTTGGCGTAAACGACGCGGCCCTTGGTGTCGGTGACGATCAGGCCCTGCGACATCGAATCGACGAAGGCCTTCGACAGTTCATCCCCGGTCGAACGCGGCGCGATCTGCACGAAGCCGATGGCCGTGGCAAACAGGAAGCCGACGCCGATCATGGCAAGCACGCCCAGCATGCCGAGCAGGAAGGGATCGCCAAGCCGCTCGCGGAAAAGGCCGAAAACGACCGCGGCCCCGGTCAAAACGATGATGAAGACGATGAGCCGGGTAACCGCGCCCGGCCGCGTGTTCTGGTCGACGATCGGTACCGGATAGAAATCGCCGCGCGTTTCCCTGGCCATATGCCCCCTGCTCGTGAATTCCTGATATCCGACACCGCCCCAGGGCGGTTGAATCACATTCTCCTAATCCGGAAAAGGCCTTGGCAGCAAATGTCCGATAAAAATGACGTGCCGGTGTTTCAAGCTGTTCACGAAGCGTGAAGGCAACTTGCGGTGGCCGGTCGCAACGGTCTAGTGTCGCCTCCACTTCAAAAACCGATTTGGGGGCACCGATGCAGTGGCTGGATAGCGTGGCGGGTCCTGGATATGCCGCAGCGCTGCTGTGGACGTTTGCCGCCCTTGTCCTGCTGGTCATCGTGCTCGTCATCATCAGGCTGGTCCGCAACCTGACCTTCGGTACCTTCGTTGCCGGCGGCCGCAATCGCAAGACGCGGCTGGCGGTCATGGACGCCACCGCGGTCGACAGCCACCGCCGGCTGGTGCTCATACGTCGCGACGATATCGAACACCTGATTTTGATCGGCGGCCCGACCGACGTTGTGGTCGAGCGCGACATCCGGCTGGCGGCGCCACGCCGTCCGGCCTTGACCGGCGATGGCGGCGGTGGTGGCCAACAGCAACAGGCGCCGCGTCCGCGCGCGGCGCAGCCCGCGCCCGCCGCACCTGCAAGGCAGGCGCCACCGCCGCAACCGGTAAGGGCTGCTCCGGCCGCCATTCCGCCACGCCAGGCAGCACCAGCGCCAAAACCAGCCCCAATCTACCAGGCGAGCAATGTGACACCGCTGCCGGCCTATGGCGCGGCCGCCAATACCGCCCGGCAGACCCCACCGCCACCGAAGCGCGAGTCCATCGACGACACGCTGATGCGGGAGCTCGAGGTCTCGCTCGATGATTCGCACGCCAGCAAGCCGGCGGCGAAGGCACCGCAGTCTCTCGACGACGAGATGACCAAGCTGCTCGGCGAGCTCGCCAGCCAGAAGCGATAGTGGGAATCGAAATGGCCGATGGCCTGGAACGTTTCACCGTTTCACTGAAACGACGAACTGTCCTGCCTCGTTGATTTTTGCACTGGCGAGATGATTTCGCGCCTGTTTGCTGAATCGGCATCCAATACTGAATCGAATTTGACGTTCCGGTGTGACATTCAGGGACGACCGTTTGCCACGAACCCAAAAACAAAAAATGGCCGGAAATCCCGGCCATTTTCAATTTCTGTCCTGCAGTCGCGGCTCAATCGTCGCGATAGACTTTCTCGCGGCGCTCGTGGCGCTCCTGCGCTTCGATCGACAGGGTCGCGATCGGGCGCGCGTCGAGGCGCTTCAGCGCGATCGGCTCGCCGGTTTCCTCGCAATAGCCGTAAGTGCCTTCATCGATGCGCTGCAGCGCCGAATCGATCTTTGAGATGAGCTTGCGCTGGCGGTCGCGGGCGCGAAGTTCGATGGCGCGGTCGGTTTCCGAGGAAGCGCGATCGGCGAGATCGGGATGGTTGGCGTTTTCCTGCTGCAGGATTTCGAGAGTTTCGCGCGCTTCGCGCAGTATGTCGTTCTTCCAGGTGACGAGCTTCAGGCGAAAGTAGGATTTCTGCCGTTCGTTCATGAACGGCTCGTCTTCGGAGGGTACGTAATTGGCGGTAACGATATCGTTCATTCGACTCACCCAACAACCCCAAATTTCGCGCCTATATATTCGCGCAGAGAAGGCTGCACAAGCGTAATCGGCGCGCGTTTCACGCAATTGTTAATGCCGTAAGGGCAAAGCCTTCCACAGCAAGGGCGCGGGCGAATTCGCACATGATTCGTTGCGCTTGAGTGTCGTCGCCCATTGTGCGCCAGCCCTTTCTCGTGGCTAATCCACCTTTCTCGTGGCTAATCCAATTGCGTCATTTGATGGGCAGCACACCATGGGGGTCCGGTGAGCAGACTGTATCTGTTGCGGCATGCAAAGGCTGGATGGGCCCTGCCCGGCGTGCGCGACTTCGACCGCCCGCTCGACGCATCCGGCATTGCCGATGCCGAAATGATGGGGACGGCGATGCGTGCCCGCAACTACATTCCCGATATCACACTGTGTTCCAACGCCAAGCGGGCGCGCCAGACGCTGGAGGGCATCGCCGGCCACACCGATACCGGCCGGGTGCTGTTTTTCGACACGCTCTACAGCGAGGATGCCGCCGGTTATCTCGCTATCATCCGTGGCAATGGCGGACCGGGCTCGCTGCTGGTCATCGGCCACAATCCGATGACGGAAGACCTTGCCATGGCAGTTTCGGGCGACGGCGACGAGGCGGCGCGGGCCATCATGAACCATGGTTTCCCGACCTCAGGCCTCGCGGTCGTGCGCTTCAGCGGCAACCTTGCGGAAGCCGCGCAAGGTGGCGGCTATCTCGAAGCCTTCCTGACGCCCGCAGATCTCTGAGCAGAACCGGCCAGAACCCAGGCGCCATTTCAAACTTGAGCCTCAAAGCCTATATCGGGGCGTAAGAGCACGCCTGAGAGACAGATTTTGGCATCATCGCTGACGACATTCACCGACGAAGCGAGAATTGCCCTGGATACGCTGTCGGGGCGGGCAAGCGGGCTGTTTTCGCCATCGCTGCGGCTCGGCGTCACCGGCCTTTCCCGTGCCGGCAAGACGGTGTTCATCTCGGCTCTTGTCCACAATCTGATCCATGGCGGGCGGCTGCCGCTGTTCGAGGCGCAGAAATCTGGACGTATCGCGCGCGCCTTCCTCGAGGAACAGCCGGATGACGCGGTGCCGCGTTTTCAGTACGAGGATCACATCGCAGCCTTGGTCAACGACCGCATCTGGCCGGACTCGACGCGCGCCATCTCGGAACTCAGGCTCACCATCGAATATGAATCGGCGTCCGGCTGGAACCGCATGTTTTCCAGCGGGCGATTGTCGGTCGACATCGTCGACTACCCCGGCGAATGGCTGCTCGACCTGCCGCTGCTCGGCAAATCCTTCGCCGATTTCTCGCACGAAGCCTTCGAGATGGCGATGCTGCCGGTGCGGGCCGACCTGTCGCGGGACTGGCGGGCGCTGTCGGCGACGATCGACCCCAATGCCGACGCCGACGAGATGACGGCGCGCCGGCTGGCCGAGAGCTTTGCCGCCTATCTCAAGGCCTGCAAGCTCGACGAGCGGGCGCTGTCGACCTTGCCCCCCGGCCGTTTCCTGATGCCTGGCGACCTCGAGGGATCGCCAGCGCTGACTTTCGCGCCCCTGCTGCTCAAGGGCGAGCGACGGCCACGCTCCGGCTCGCTGCAAGCAATGATGGAGCGCCGCTACGAGGCCTACAAGACACATGTGGTGAAGCCGTTCTTCCGCGAACACATCACCCGCCTCGACCGTCAGATCGTGCTGATCGACGCCATGCAGGCGCTGAATGCCGGCCCCGGCGCGATGGCCGATCTCGAACGCGCGGTAACCGAGATCCTGTCCTGTTTCCGTCCCGGCCGGGGCAATTTCCTCACCGATCTGTTTTCGCGCCGCATCGACCGCATTCTGGTCGCCGCGACCAAGGCCGACCACCTGCATCACGAAAGCCATGACCGGCTGCAGGCGATCGTGCGGCGGCTTGCCGACCGGGCCGTGGCGCGGGCGAATTTTACCGGTGCCGATGTCGACGTGGTCGCCATGGCGGCGGTGCGCGCGACACGCGAAGGCACGGTCAAACAGGGCCGTGAAACGCTGCCGGTGATCATCGGTACGCCGCTGAAGGGCGAGAAGATCAATGGCGAAACCTTCGACGGCAAAACCGAAACCGCTATATTTCCCGGGGACTTGCCAGAGAAAATTGAAGCAGTGTTCGACGTGTCCGAAGCCGACCACCGGCAAAGCAGCGACGATCCGGCGATCCGTTTCGTGCGCTTTCGCCCACCAAAGCTCGAACGCACCGCCGAGGGCGTCACGCTGTCGCTGCCGCATATCAGGCTCGACCGCGCCTTGCTGTTCCTGATCGGAGACCATCTGGCATGACCGCGCCCCGCAGACCGGCAGCTTTCCGCATCGAACCGGAGGCCGAACCGAAGCAGGCCCGCAGCCATGCCGAGCCGCCGCCTGCGCGCAAGCCGCGCGCCGTCGTTGTCCCGGCCGAGATCGATGTCTTCGAAGAACCCGACATCATCGCCGCCGAGCCGCCACCTGCGACCGCGCCGCGCAAGCGCTCGCTGTTTGCCAGCCTGTTTTTCGGCGCGGTCGGCGTCCTGGTTTCGCTGGCCGTCGGCGTGTGGACCGACCGGCTCATTCGCGACCTGTTCGAGCGGGCGCAATGGCTGGGCTGGCTGGCGGCCGGAATGGCTGCAATCGCCGTGCTGGCGCTGGTGATCATACTGGTGCGCGAATTCCTGGCCATCGCCCGGCTTGCCGAGGTCGAAAAGCTGCAGAAGCGGGCTCTCGATGCCGTGGCGCGCGACGATCCGAAGGCTGCAAGGACCGTCGTCGACGAGCTCTCGGCCTTTGTCGCGGCCAAGCCCGAAACCGCGGCCGGCAGGCGCTCGCTCAGCCAATTGCGCGGCGAAATCATCGACGGCGGCAATCTGGTGCGGCTGGCCGAAACCGAGATTCTCGGGCCGCTCGACGCCAGGGCAAAGGTGATGATTCTTGAAGCGGCCAAGCGTGTATCGCTGGTGACCGCCGTCAGCCCCCGCGCTCTCGTAGATGTTGCCTATGTCGTGTTCGAGGCCGGACGTTTGATCCGCCGCCTGTCCGAGCTCTATGGCGGTCGGCCCGGCACGCTGGGCTTTTTCCGGCTGGCGCGCAGCGTTCTTGCCCATCTGGCGGTGACCGGCTCGATCGCCGTCGGCGACAGTTTTGTCCAGCAGATCGTCGGCCATGGCCTTGCCGCGCGGCTTTCAGCGAAACTCGGCGAGGGCGTTGTCAACGGCATGATGACGGCGCGCATCGGCATCGCTGCGATGGAGACGGCGCGGCCCCTGCCCTTCATTGCCGCCAGGCGGCCAGGCATGGGCGATTTCCTGTCGGCGCTGACCTCGTTTGCGACCAAAAAAGAGAGTGAAACACCCGCCTCGGCCAAGTGAACGTCCTCTCGCGGTCACCAAGCATTAACCAATCTTCTTCATGGTCGTCCAACAACAGCCTCCTTGTTGCCGGGTGTCGTCTATGAAAAGCGTAATCTTGTCGTGCGTCCTGCCCATGGTCGCGCTTGCAGCACCTCTGGGCCTGGCCGGGAAAGCCTCTGCAGCCGAACCCGACAAGCAGTTTTTCAGCACCGTAGAAGGCAAATGGGTCGGCCCGGGCGAGATCGTCGCCGGCAAGTACAAGGGCACGAAATTCACCTGCAGCTTCGACGGCTCGACGCCTGACAACAAGACGGGCATGTCGCTCGACGGCGACTGCCGGGTCGGTGTGTTCACCCAGAAAATGTCGGCGACCGTCGAGCGCAAGGGACGCGACTACAAGGGCAACTTCATGGGCGGCGCCGCGGGTTCGGGCCTCGACATCATCGGCGGCAATGTCGTCGATCCCCGCAAAGTGGTCTTCACCATCAACCGCAACCAGTTGCGCGGCGTCATGCAGGCCCGCATTCCCGACGATAATTCGATGACGGTGACCATCGCCGTGCGCGTCGATCAGCAGCTGGTGCCGGTCATCGGCATGAGTCTCAAGCGCGTCGATGCCGTCGAAGTCGGCTCCATCGCGAAGAACTGACTGTCGGCAACGCAAAGAAAAAAGGCGGCGGCTGCCCGAGCCACCGCCTTCTTCAATTCCCCGAACGAAAATCAGCCCTTGATGGCTGCCGTCAGCTCGTCATAGGCCTTGCAGGCTTCGTCCAGCGTCGTAGCGCCCTGGTATTTGGTCGTCACCGCCTGCACCTTGGCCGTCAGGTCAGCCGCCTTGGACGGATCCTTGGTGATCGCCTCCTGCAGCGCGGCGGTCATTTCCTGCGCCTTCTTGGCCGCAATCTCCTGCGTGCATTCTGGCGCCTTGGAACAGGCAGATGCGGCAAGCATGGCGACACCCACGCCAACGAGCAAAAACTTCCTCATGTCAGTCATCTCCTCACAAAGGCAGAACTTGATCGTCGCTGCCTTCCAACGGCCGAAGCCGAGCGTCCCTTAGCCGCCGATTGCGGCAAAACGCAACGCGCGCACCGCATAAACTTGTGTAACGCGGCTGCAACATCGCGGCGGCCAGGCCGCCGGCGTGAGCGGGAGCAACGTTCAGCCGCGAGGCTGCAGCAGCCCCAGCAAAGCTGTCGATGCGGCAAGGACGGCGGTCAGAGTCAAGGGCGCCGTGGCGCCGTAGTTGTCCACGACATAACCGCCGACAACCGCGCCGATGGTGATGGCGACCTGGAAAGAGACGACCATCAGGCTGCCCGCCGCTTCCAGCGCGTCGGGTGCCGCACGCGACAGATTGGTCGGCAGCACAACCGGCCCCATGCCGAAGGCCAAGCCCCAAAGCGTTACGAACGCGAAGGCAGCGCCGATGTGCACGCCCCAAAGCACCAATGCCAGCGCCGCAAACGCCATCAAGACGGCGGTCACCACGAGAGCTATGCGGATATTGGCGTCGGCCAAGCGGCCGCCGGCAATATTGCCGACCACAGCGGCGATGCCAAATCCGAGCAGAGCCAGGGCAATCGGCCCGGTTGCAAGCAGCGTCACGTGTTCGAGGAAGGGACGCACATAGACAGAGCCAGCGAAATGCCCGGTCATCAGCAAGACAATGGCCAGCATGCCGAGTTGAATGCCGCGCCGCCGTGTCAGCCGAAATACGTCTGCAAGGCTATTGCTAGCGGTTGCAGGCAAGGTCGGCAGGCTGAGAAACTGCAGCAGCATGGCAACCACGGCCAGCCCCGCTGTCATGGCCATGGCGCTGCGCCATCCGAGCCAATCGCTGATCAGTGCACCCATCGACGGCGCGGCAATGGTGGCGAGCGAGACGCCGAGGGTGACGATAGCCATGCCTCGACCTGTCGCATTGGCGCCGACCAGCCTTGCTACGACGGCAACCGAAAGCGCCCAGAAAGCGCTGAGAGCGATCCCCAGCCCGGCCCGGCCTAGCAACAGCAGCCAGAAGTTGGGCGCCAGCGCTGCAAGAATATTGGAGGTGACCGCCAGGGCCATGAGGCCAACCAGCACCGTCTTGCGGTTCAATCGGCCGATGAGAACATTGCTCAGCATGGCCGTCACGGCGCCGACCGAAGCGGTGGCGGTGACGACCTGTCCGGCCGTTCCCTCGCTGATGCCGAGATCGCGCGCCATTGGTGTCAACAGACCTGCCGGCAAAAATTCGGCTGACACCAGCGCAAAGCTGGTGGCCGCCAATGAAATGACCGCGAACCAGGTGGCTGCGCTCCACGCGGCTGAAGCATCGGCGTCAAGGCCAATCGCGGCGTCTTCAAGCTGTAATGTTGTGTCAGTCACGGAAGGATCTCCAAAGTTTGGAGATCTTCATAGCCGAGTCCTGTCGGATGATATGTATCTTAAAATCCGAAATTCATATCTATTCGTCCGGGAATTGTGCGGCGCACAACGCCGGGCGAGACATTGGTGATGCGCTTGAACGCGCGAGCGAAGGATGCCTCGGAATCATAGCCCAAACGGGTAGCCACCTCGGCAACCGACAAGCCGTTTTGTCCCAGCAATTCGCGGGCAAGCTGCATGCGCAGGCGGGCGAGATAGCGCGCAGCACCCTCCCCCAAGACAGCGCTGAAGCGCTCGGCGAAAATCGAGCGCGATTGGCCTGCCACGCCGGCGAGGCTTCCCAGCGTCCAGTTGTGGCCGGGGTCCCTGTGCATGGCTGCCAGGGCGCGGCCAATATGGGGGTCGCGGATGGCTGCGAGCCAACCGGTGGTCGACGCTCCATTGCAATTGACCCAGCAGCGGATAAGCCGGGCCGTCAGCAAGTCCGCCATACGCGACAGAATCGTGGCGCTGCCCATCTGCGGTTGCGCGGCCTCCGCCGTCATGGCCGCCAGCAAAGGGCCGACGACCGGGTCATTGCCGGCCACGTCGCAACCCTTGATGATAGGCGGCATCAACGTGATCAATGGGTTGAGCGCACAGGAGCCCAGGGCCATGGAGCCGCAGAAAAGGGTGCTTGTCGCGCCCGTTCCTTCCCGCACCACTTCGCAGACGTTGCCTCCCAACTTGATCACCTGGCAACCCTCGAGCGAGTCGCCGGCAACATCCGGCGCACTCGCCAGCCGATGGGCGGTGCCTTGCGGCAGCAGCACCAGATCGCCGTCGCGCAACTCCTGCCAGCCTTGGGCTTCGGTATGAATCCAACATGGACCCTGGCCGACAAAGTGAAACCGAAGCAGCGGTTGTTGCGGAAAATCTATGCTCCATGGATGTCGGAGCTCGCAGCGGCCATAGTTGACACCACTCAAGCGAAAGTCCTGCAGAACTTCGCTGAGCGCATCCATCGGGATGTGTGGTGGCGACGACGGGCGGGACGAATAGTCAGGCATACAGCTGGTATAGATGCCGAACGTCCGGCGGGCAAGCGCGGACCGTTGTTCCATCGAGGGAATCGCTGCGACGGCACCCTACCCGTCTTGGCAGGCTTCTCGCCCTTGCCTCCCGCTCCCAGTGCATGCAAGGAGTGCTGCGAGACAGAGGGACAAGAGGCATGGCAGCGGAAGCATCGGGCAGCGATCTCATTCAGGTGGTGGCGCTGCTTGCCGCAGGCGTCGTCGCCGTTCCGATCTTCAAACGCATGGGCCTGGGCTCGATCCTCGGCTATCTCGCCGCCGGCGTGGTCATCGGCCCGTTCGGTATTGGCATTTTTTCCGAATCGGAAGCCATCCTGCATGTCGCCGAACTCGGCGTCGTCATGTTCCTGTTCATCATCGGGCTGGAGATGCAGCCGTCGCGGCTGTGGGGCCTGCGCCGCGAGATTTTTGGCCTTGGCGCGCTGCAGGTTGGCGTCTGTGCACTGCTGCTCACCGGTGTTGGTCTCGCCGGCGGCTTTCCGATCGCGCAGTCCTTCGTTGCCGGCGCCGGCTTCGTGCTGACCTCGACGGCGATTGTCATGCAGCTGCTGGAAGAGCGCGGCGAGATGGCCTCGCCCAAGGGCCAGCGTATCGTGTCCATCCTGCTGCTCGAGGATCTGGCAATCGTGCCGCTGCTGGCGCTGGTCGCATTCCTGGCGCCGGGCGGTGCCGAGATGACCCTGCAGCAACGACTGACCGAGGTCGGCATCGGCCTTGGCGCCATCGTCGGGCTGGTGGTGGCGGGTCGCTATCTGCTCAATCCGTTCTTCCGCATCCTGGCCGACGCCAAGGCGCGCGAGGTGATGACGGCGGCGGCACTTCTGGTTGTGCTGGGGTCGGCGCTGGTCATGCAGCTCTCCGGCCTGTCGATGGCGATGGGCGCCTTCCTCGCCGGCGTGCTCCTGTCCGAATCGACCTTCCGCCATCAGCTGGAAGCCGACATCGAGCCGTTTCGCGGCATCCTGCTTGGCCTGTTCTTCCTCGCTGTCGGCATGTCGCTCGACCTGCATGTGGTGGTCGACAACTGGCGGCTGATCGCCATCTATGTCGTCGCCTACATGGTGATGAAGGCGCTCGGCATCTATCTCGTCGCCCGCATGCTGAAGAGCGGCCACCGCGAAGCGCTGGAGCGCGCTGTGTTCATGGCACAGGGCGGCGAATTCGCTTTCGTGCTTTATTCCGCGGCGGCGGCCGTCGGCATCATCGACAGCCGGGCCAACGCCACGCTGACCGCGATCATCATCATCTCCATGGTGCTGACGCCGCTGGCCATCATCGTGCTCAAATATCTGACGCCGCGCGACGAGCAGTCGCTTGAAGGTGTCGACGTCGCTGAAGGCCTGACCGGCAGTGTTCTGGTCATCGGCTTCGGCCGCTTCGGCCAGATCGCCAGCCAGCCGCTTTTGTTGCGCGGCATCGACGTGTCGATCATCGACAATGACGTCGAAATGATCCAGGCGGCCGCCGATTTCGGCTTCAAGGTCTACTATGGCGACGGCACGCGGCTCGACATTTTGCGCGCCGCCGGTGCCGGGAGAGCACGCGCGGTGCTGATCTGCGTCGACAAGGCGGACGCTGCCGTTCGCATCGCCGAACTGATCAAGGCGGAGTTCCCGCTGCTGACCGTCCTGGCGCGCGCCTACGATCGCGGCACCGCGCTGTCGCTCATCCGCGTCGGAGTGGATTTCCAGCTGCGCGAAACCTTCGAATCGGCTCTCGTCTTCGGCGGCTCGGCGCTTGAAGCGCTTGGCGTCGAACCGGAAGACGTCGCCGACGTCATCGAGGATGTTCGGCGCCGCGACAACGACCGCTTCGAGACGCAGCTGGCGGAAGGCATACGGGCTGGCCGGCGCTTCCTAAGGGGCAATATCGGCACGCCGATTCCGACGCCGCTCGCCCCGCCACGTCGACCCGGCCAGGCGCTGAATGAAGAAACCGCCGGTGTGTTGAACAAATCCGAGCCTGCCGATCAGGGGAATGCCGATGACCGCATTGGATGAGCGCGCGCTTGCCGTCACCCGATTCTGGCGCGAGGCCGGCGAAGATGCGTGGTTCGAGAAGAACGATGCCTTTGACGCGGATTTTCGCAGCCGGTTTCTCGACCTGCACTTTGCTGCCGCACGGCGCGAGTGCGACGCCTGGTCGGAGCATGCCGAGGGTTCGCTGGCGCTGATGATCCTGCTCGACCAGTTTCCGCGCAACTGCTTTCGCGGCAGCGGCCACATGTACGCCACCGATCCATTGGCAAGGCATTTTGCCGCCAGGGCGATTGCAGCCGGCCATGACCTTGCACTGGAAGAAGACCTGCGCGTCTTCCTGTACCTGCCCTATGAGCACTCCGAGCTGCCCGCCGACCAGGACAGATCGGTCGAGCTCACCACTGCCAGGGCGCCGGACTATGTGAAATACGCGGTCGAGCATCGCGACATCGTCGAGCGTTTCGGGCGGTTCCCGCATCGGAACAAAATGCTTGGCCGCGAAACGACTGCCGACGAACAGGTATTTCTCGATGGCGGAGGGTTTTCCGGCTAGCCCAGCCACCAGTCGCGGCCGGAAGACAGCCGCTTTATGCCTGACGTATCGACGGCGCCGAGCCGCTCGGTGACGCTGCGGCCGCCCACCGCCAGTTCCGGCGCAATCTCGGCCAGTGGCGCCAGCACGAAGGCGCGCTCCAGCATCCTGGGATGAGGTACCTCCAGCCCGGTCTCGTGGATGATGCGGTCGCCGAACACCAATATGTCGATGTCGATCAGGCGCGGCCCCCAGCGCTCCTCGCGCACCCGCTTCAGCTTGCGCTCGGCCTCGAGGCAGAGGTCGAGCAGCGCCCTTGGCGCCAGCACCGTCGAGATTTCGGCGGCGGCGTTGAGGAAATCCGGCTGGTCGAGCTTGCCCCAGGGTGGCGTGCGGTAGAGCGAGGAGACGGCGATGACGCGCGTGCTCTCGTCGGCATCGAGCAAGCGCAGCGCCGTGGCCATCGAGGCCGCCGGATCGCCGAGATTGCCGCCAAGGCTGAGATAGACCGTATTATTCGGGCCAGACAACGGTCACCTCGACATAATCGAGCACGCCGGGCACCGGCGCGTTCGGCTTGCGCACGGTGATCTCGGCCTTCCTGATCTGCGGAAACCGCGCCGTCAGCGCCTTCGCCACTTCGAGCGCCAGCGCCTCGATCAGGAAACGGCGATGTCCAGTGACGATCTTTTCAATCACCGTGAAGGCGATGCCGTAATTGACGGTGTCCTCAATGGAATCATCCTCCAGCGGACGGCTGGGCTCGACCGTCAACTCGGCATCGACATAGAAACGCTGGCCAAGCGCCTCCTCCTCGTCCAGCACGCCGTGCCGGGCAAAGAAGG
The DNA here is from genome assembly GCF_013520985.1 of Mesorhizobium neociceri. Taxonomy (GTDB): domain Bacteria; phylum Pseudomonadota; class Alphaproteobacteria; order Rhizobiales; family Rhizobiaceae; genus Mesorhizobium; species Mesorhizobium neociceri. The sequence continues at coordinate 311,771 of NZ_JACDTY010000003.1, forward strand.
CGCAGTTCTTCATACGGATGACATACATTTCTTAGCGTCCTGGCTTTTCACGCGCCAGCATAGCATCGGCAACGGCCAGCGCGTCCACGTTGATTGCGACATCGTGGACGCGAAACAGATCGGCGCCCTTGAGCCTGAGGATAACGCTGGTGGCTGCCGTCCCTGCGCCGCGCTCAGCGGCGTCGCGGCCGGTTACGGTGCCGATGAAGCGTTTTCGCGATGTGCCGGCCATCAGGGGAAAGCCCAGCGCCTTCAGTTCGGAAAACCGCGCCATCAGGTCGAGGTTTTCCTCCGCCGTCTCCTTGGCGAAGCCGAAGCCGGCATCGAGCACGACATGGCTATCCTGCACGCCGCTGCGCTTCGCGATTTCCAGCGATGCCTTGAGGAAGAAAAACTGGTCGTCGATGACATCGGGCAGCTTTTGCCGTCCGCGCCCGGTATGCATGATGACCAGCCCGGCGCCGCTCTCGGCGGCGACGCGGGCAATGCCGGGTTCACGCTGCAAGCCCCAGACATCGTTGACGATATGCGCGCCGGCGGCGACGGCGAGCCGCGCGGTTTCCTCGCGATAGGTGTCGACCGAAATCATGGCTTCACCAGACGCCGCGAGCGCGGCGATCACCGGCAGAATGCGGGCCTGCTCTTCTTCAGCGGTGACGGGAGACGCACCGGGGCGCGTCGATTCTCCGCCGATGTCGATGACGACAGCCCCCTCTTCCACCATGCGGCGCGCCTGGGTCACCGCCTGGTCCGGCGCAACGAACTGACCGCCATCGGAAAAACTGTCCGGCGTGACGTTGAGAATGCCGACCACTATGGCCTTCTCGCCAAGGTCGAGATGACGCCCATGCGCCAGTTGCCATCGCCTTGTCGTCATTGTCCTTCAACCATGTGGCTCATCGAGCACTTGCAATCCATCAACGATGCGTGATCGGTGGAAGATCAATTCCGTTGCGCCGGCAACGGCCGTAAAGCAAGGTGAGTGAAGAGGCAACATGATGAAGCGACCCCTGCTCTGCGCCCTGATGCTGGCTTTGACCGTTTTACCGGCAGGCGCGGCAAATCTGGTGAAGACCTACAGCTATTTTGGCATCGGCGGCAGCACGCTCGATGCCATCGAGACACAATTGTCGACACAAGGACCCGAGGTGAAAAGCACCGGGATGCGGCATCCGGGCGCCACCCAGATGGCATTCACCACCCGCATCAGCTACGCGCAAACCGCTGATTCCTGCCGCATCGCCAAGGCCGCCGTCACCGTCAAGGTCAAGGTCATCCTTCCGCAGTGGCGCAGGCCGCGCAAGGCCGACGCCGATGTCAGGCTGTTTTGGGATACGCTGTCGGCGGACATCAAGCGCCACGAGGAGCGCCATGTCGAGATCGCGAAGAATCACGGCCGTCAGCTTGAGGACGCGCTGAACGCCAGCTACCCGCAAAAGACCTGCGCTGAGGCCAAGGCCAAGGCGGCTGAGATCACCGCGGCCGAACTCGCCAGGCATGACCAGGACCAGCTGCGCTTCGACCGTGTCGAGGGCGTCAACTTCGAAAGCCGCATTCTGCGGCTGCTGCGCTACCGCATACAGCGCGTCGAGAACGGCCAGCTTCCACCGGGCTGAAACACAGGACTGATACCAAGCCAATCCTGCCGAAACATGAGGCCAGCGCCAGAAAGTTTTCGGGCAAGGGTCGAAATCGGCCTATACGGGACGACATATGTCAGGCTCGCAAGACGCGAGCTTCGAAACACGAGATCAAGACCAATTGAGGCGGCGTATAGCGGAGCGGCCATTTGGCGCCGCGCAATCGCTCGCAGACACTGTGGATGAACTGATATGGACCAGGCTGTCGACAAGCCGGTTTTGGCGGCGCCCACCGCGCCTCTGACGGAAAGCGAGAAGAACGTCATCATCGCTGGCATCCTGCTGTCGATGCTCCTGGCGGCGCTCGACCAGACCATCGTCGCGCCGGCCATGCCGACCATCGGCCGTTCGCTCGGCCATGCCGACTATCTGCCGTGGATCGTGACCGGCTATCTCCTGACGGCGACCGCCATGGCGCCGCTCTACGGCAAGATCTCCGACGTCTATGGCCGCCGGCCGACGGTCTATGCAGCGATCCTGATCTTCCTCGCCGGATCGCTGGTCAGCGCCATGGCCCCCAACATGTTCGTGCTGGTCGTCGGGCGAGCGATCCAGGGTGCGGGCGGCGGTGGCCTGTTCGCCTTGGCGCAGATCGTTATCGGCGACCTGGTGCCGCCGCGCGAGCGGGCGCGTTATGCCGCGTGGATTTCGGGCACATGGGCCGTCGCCAGCATCGCCGGACCGTTGCTCGGCGGCGGATTTGCCGAACATCTGCACTGGTCGCTGATCTTCTGGATCAACATCCCGCTTGGTGTGGTGGCCATGGCCATCATCAACAAGCCGCTGCGCAAACTGCCGGTCGCCGCAAAGCGGCATCGCATCGACGCCCTGGGAGCACTGCTTCTGGTGGTGGCGACGGCATTACTTCTACTGGCGCTCAACTGGGGCGGCAGCGCCTATCCCTGGGCCTCGCGCGAGATCCTCGGCCTGCTCGCCTGTTCGGCGGCCTTCTGGGGCGCGTTCGCGCTGCGGCTGATGCGTGCGGCCGAACCGCTGATCTCGCTTGAAGTGCTGAGCAATCCGATCGTGCTTGCCGGCACGGCGTCGATGTTCCTGCTGCAGGCCGCCAATATCGGCCTGTCCGTGTACCTGCCGGTCTATCTGCAGTCGATCATCGGCCTCTCGGTCAGCCAGTCGGGCCTCGCCATGCTCGGCCTGCTGCTCGGCACTGTCGCCGGCGCAACGTTCAGCGGCCGCACCATACCGCGCTTCTTCCACTACAAGCGCATCGCCATGGTCGGCGTTGTCTTCGCCATTATCTGTCTCGGCGTGCTCAGCCTGGTCGCCGGCCGCGCCTCGCTGCTGGTGGTCGAGCTCTTGACCATCTGCATTGGGCTGGGAAGCGGCACCACCTTCCCGGTCGCCACCGTGTCGGTGCAGAACGCTGTCGACCGCGCGCATCTCGGCGTCGCCACCGGCGTGCTGACCTTCCTGCGTTCGCTGGGCAGCGCGCTCGGCGTCGCCATGCTTGGCGCCGTGGCGCTCGGCTATGGCCTGCCGCTTGCCGGCGAAGGCGCGCCGGCTGCCGGACAGATCGTCTCGGCGACACCGTTCATGATGATCTTCCTTGCAGCAGCCATCACGCTCGTCCTGTCGCTGATCACGCTGGCGCTGATGCCGGAGAAGTCGTTGCGTGGCCGCGACGAGACCGAGGCGGCAGTCCTTGTGGAGTGAACCTCGGCTCGGCAGGTCTACCTACGCCACCACGCCGAGCTTCTTCTGCAGGCTGGTTGAGGAGGTGGTGTACTGGAAGACGATGCGCTCGCCGGGGCTGATGATGCGCTTGGCCGCCTGCGCCATCAGCGCCACCTCGTGAAAACCCGACAGGATAAGCTTCAGCTTGCCGGGGTACCAGTTGATGTCGCCGACGGCGAAGATACCTGATACCGAGGTTTGGAATTTCTCGGTATCGACCGGAATCAGGTTCTCGTGAAGATTGAGCCCCCATTCGGCGATCGGCCCGAGCTTCATGGTCAGGCCGAAGAACGGCAGCATGCGGGTGCACGGCACCTCGATGTCGCCGTCAGGTCCGCCCTTGATGGTCGCGGACGCCAGCTGGCCGTCGGCGCCGGTCAGGCCGCTCACCTGGCCGACCCGGAACTCCAGCTGCTTCATCTCCTGCATGGCGTACATCTTGTTGACGCTGTCGGGCGCCGCCCTGAATTCCGGCCGGCGATGGACCAGTGTGACGCTTTTCGCCACCGGCTGCAGGTTCAGCGTCCAGTCGAGCGCGGAATCGCCGCCGCCGACGATGACGAGATCGTGGCCGCGGAACTCTTCCATGCGACGCACAGAATAGAAGACGCTTTTGCCCTCATAGGCCTCGATGCCGGGAATGGGCGGCCGCTTGGGCTGGAACGAGCCGCCGCCGGCGGCGATAACCACCACCTTGGTCTCGAACACCTCATTCTCGTCGGTGGTGACCCGAAATGAGCCGTCGTCGAGCTTCTCCAGGCTGGAGACCATGCGGTTGAAACTGAAATCAGGCTTGAACGGGTGAATCTGCTCAAGCAGCTTGTCGACCAGGCCTTGCGCCGAGATCGAGGGCCAGCCCGGAATGTCGTAGATCGGCTTTTCCGGATAAAGCTCGGCGCATTGGCCGCCGGGCCGGTCGAGGATGTCGATCAAATGGCACTTCATATCGAAGAGGCCAAGCTCGAACACGGCGAACAGGCCAACCGGCCCTGCCCCGACAATGAGTGCGTCCGTCTTGATTACATCGGTCATGCCAGGCGAGCCTCATTGCCAAAACTGGGCCAAACTGGCGCGAGACTGCATGAGCATTGGCCCGCTGCCAAGCGGCAGCGGCAAAAATCAGCTGGAACGGGAGTTCAGCCCTGGCGGGCGGGCACGCGCACGACGAGGCCGTCAAGGGCGTCGCGGACTTTGATCTGGCAGGACAGGCGCGAGTTCGGCTGGACGTCATAGGCGAAGTCCAGCATATCCTCTTCCATCGCCTCCGGCTCGCCGACCTCGGCCGTCCAGGCTTCGTCGACATAGACATGGCAGGTCGCGCAAGCGCAGGCGCCGCCGCATTCGGCCTCGATGCCCGGCACCGCATTGCGGATCGCATTCTCCATGACGGTCGAGCCGTTTTCGGCCTCGACATCGAAAGAAGTGCCGTCATGGGCGATGAAGGTCAGCTTGGTCATTTGTCACCTGAAGGGAGTCTCAGCCGAGATAATCACTCCGCTGGACAAGTCAACTGCGGCGCGAAAGCGCCGCTTTGTGACGTTTTTTCGGAAAGCTGGCTAAAGCGCGCCCTGGCCCTGCCGATTCATCCCGGTGGCCGCCGGCCAAGCGGCTGCCATTACCGGCTGATGGCGGCGATGAAATCGCGCACTTCCTCGATCAGGGCGCCGAGGCGCTTGAGAGTGCGTGCGTCTTCCGGCTGCTGTTCGATCGCCGTGGCGCAATCGGCGATGGCAAAGGCGCCGACCCCGCGCGCCGAACCTTTCAGCCCATGTGCCAGAAGCAGCCTTTCGCGGACATCGGCATCCAGGATCTTGTCGCGGACGGAAAGCGCCTGCTGCACGAACAGCGCCAGCACCTCTTGTTCGAGGGCGCGATCGCCCATTGTCTGACGGGCCAGATGGGCCAGATCCACCGGCCGCGAACGGGCCGGACCCGACGCATCGCCGCCCGGCATTGAGAAGGCAATGCCGCTTTCACCGCGTACCAATTTGAAACTCCTTGTCCCGATCGCCGTAAAAAAAATAGGCGATTTCCGTCGCCAACGCGTTAATGAATGGGCCGGAAAGTTGTTGCCATAGAGGCGGCGAAATCACGTTCACGTTAACCTTATATTTAAAGTTTTACGTATCTGGCGGAATGCATGTTTTCTTTACCCGTGTGTGTCATTACGATACGAGGGTCCATTTTCAGCCTCCTGCGTGGGATAAGACAAGCCAGAATCAGGCCAAAATCATTCAGGCCAAAATCATAAAGTCCCTCGGCAGCTAGTACAGGGTAGCGAAGGCATGGCGAAGAAACCAACGACGACCAGAACTCTCGACAGCGACGTAGCCAGGGAACTCGAAAAGGCACTAGACCTCGACCTTAGCGGAGACGGCAGCGGCGATCTCGATATTGCGGCGTCGATGGAAGACCTGGAAGCGCAGATATCGCAGGCCGCGGACGAACTGGCGCGCGAAGGCCGCACCCAGAAACCCGCCCCCACTCAAAGCGCACCCGTCCAACAAAATCAAAGCGCGACGCCGGCTGCCAAGCCTGCAGAGCTGCGCCCGGTTGAATCGCGCAACAGCTCGCAGCCGGCCGGTTTCAAGCCGGCAAACGACGACCGTCAGAAAGATTACAAGACGCTTCTGCACAGCCTCAATCGGCGTGCGTCGAGCACGATCTATTGGGTCGTGGCGTTCGTGTCGCTGGCCTGGATTGCCGGCGCCGGCGGCCTTGCCAATCTGCTGTTTGGCCCCAGCATCTGGAAAATCCGTACATTCGATCAACTCCTGGCCCGCCCCGAACTGATTGGCCTCGCAATCGCGGCAATCATACCGGTTGTCCTGTTTTGGGCCTTCGCGGCGATGATCCGCCGCGCGCAGGAAATGCGCATCGCCGCCCAGTCGATGACCGAAGTGGCTTTCCGCCTGGCGGAGCCGGAAAACCTCGCCCAGGATCGCGTCATGATGATCGGCCAGGCCGTTCGCCGCGAAGTGGCGGCGATGGGCGAAGGCATCGAGCGCACGCTGGCGCGCGCCGTCGAGCTCGAAACGCTGGTCCACAGCGAGGTCAACCAGATCGAACGCTCCTATTCGGAGAATGAATCCCGCATCCGCTCGCTGGTCGACGGGCTGGGCAGCGAACGCGAAGCCGTCGTCACCCATGCCGAGCGCGTGCGCGCCTCGATCACCGGCGCGCACGAGACGCTGAAGGACGAAATCGGCGCTGCCTCGGACATCATTCGCGACTCCATCCTCAACGCGTCGACCAAGCTGTCGATGACGATCACCAATTCCGGCGACACGCTCATCGACCGCATCAACGAAAGCTCGATGTCGATCTTTGATCAGGTGGAAGGCCGGCTCGATACGATCACCGACCGGCTGTCGACCTCGGGCGAAGCCTTCGCTTCGCTGCTCGACACCCGCATCGCCAAGCTGACGGACACTACGGACGGCCTGACCCGCTCGCTGACCGACCTGCTCGACGACCGCACCACCGGCATGGTGTCGCTGCTCGGGGGTGCCGCCCGAACCCTGAGCTCGGAATTTGAATCCAGCCTCAGCGGCATCGAGCGCACCTTGGCCGAACGCGGCCAGGCGCTGATCAGCGAATTCCAGACCCGCGCCGAAGCGCTCGACACCGGCACGCAAAAACTCAACGCAGCGCTCGAGGCGCGTGCCCGCCAGATCAACGAGACGCTGGTCGAGCGCGCCCGCGAGATCGCCCACACCTTCGCCGAAAGCAAGGATCATTTGTCGGCGATGATCGACCAGGGCAAGACCCAGATCGGCGCCGACATGGCCGACATCGTTTCGTCGACCTCGTCCATGCTCGAAGCCCGTGCCAGCGACTTCGCCGGTCGCATGGAAGCGGCCCGCCATGTCGTGTCGCGCTCCTTCGACACCGACATCCAGCGCCTTGCCGATGCCCGCGTCGGCATCGAGGAAGCCGTCGAAAACCACAGCCGCAAGTTGTCCGAAAGCCGCGAACGCATGGCGGCTGCCATGCAGGCGGATCTGGCGAAATTCGCCGAGGGCCGCGCCGGCATCGATGCCGCCGTGACCAACCAGGTGCAGAAGCTGGCGGAAGGCCGCAACCTGATTTCGCGCGCTTTGGAAGAGGATCTGCGCAAGGTCAATGAGTCGCGCGCCGCCATCGACGCGTCGGTCGGCAGCCATCTCGAGCGCCTCGAAGAGGGCCGCAACCGGCTCAACCTGGCTTTGCATGAAGACTCCGGAAAACTCGTGCAAGCCCGCACGATTATTGATGAAATGGTCGCCGGACATGTCGGCAAGCTGGCTGAAGGCCGCAACATTCTGTCGCGCGCGCTGGAGGCCGATCTCGGCAAGCTGGCCGACAGCCGCGTCAGCATTGACGGTCTGGTCGCCGGCCAGGTCGAAAAGATCGCCGAAGGCCGCGCCATCCTGACCAAGGCGCTCGAAAACGACATTATCGGCATCAAGGGCGTGATCGAAAACCACTCGGCGAAACTGGCCGAGGACCGAACCGAACTCAGCAAGGCGCTGGAGAACGACCTGTCCGGCATCAGGGGCCTGCTCTCCGACCATTCGAACCGGCTCGCCGACGATCGTGGCCTGTTGTCCCAAACGCTCGAGGCCGACCTTGCCAAGCTGGCGGAAAGCCGGTCGAGCATCGATGGACTTGTCGCCGGCCAGGTCGAGAAGCTGGCCGAGGGCCGCGATATCCTCAAGCGCGCGCTCGAAGCCGACATCAATACCATCAAGGGTGCCATCGTGGGTCATTCCGACCGAGTGGCGGAAGAGCGCAGCCAGCTTTCGAAGGCACTGGAAGCCGATCTGCAGAATGTGAACACCCTGATCGCCGACCACACGAGCCGGCTTGTCCAGGATCGTTCGACGCTATCCCAGGCGCTTCAGGATGATCTGCACAATGTGAACGGCATCATGGCCGATCATCAAAATAGGCTCGTCCAGGACCGTTCGGCGCTCTCAAAGGCACTGGAAGACGACATCGCCAAGCTGGCGGAGAGCCGCTCCAGCATCGATGGGCTGGTCGCCGGACAGGTCGAGAAGCTCGCCGAGGGCCGCGACATCCTCAAGCGGGCGCTCGAAGCCGATCTCAACACGATCAGGAGCGCCATTGTCGACCAGTCACAGAAGCTGACCGAAAACCGTGGAGAGTTCGCACGGGTGCTGGAAGCCGACTTGGAAAATGTCAACAGCCTGCTCCAGGGTCACAGCGACAAGCTCGTCCAGGATCGCGCGACGCTGTCGAAGGCTCTCGAGGATGACCTCGCCAAGCTGGCGGAGAGCCGCTCCAGCATCGACGGACTGGTCGCCGGCCAGGTCGAGAAGCTGGCCGAAGGCCGCGACATCCTCAAGCGCGCCCTGGAAGCCGACTTGCAGAAGCTGTCGGCAAGCCGCGGCGAGGTCGACGACATCATCGCCGGCCATGTCGGCAAGCTGGCCGAAGGCCGCAACATGCTGACCCAGGCGCTGGAAGGCGACCTGGCAAAGCTCGCCGACGCACGCAACGACGTCGACCGCTCGCTGTCGGGCCATATCGACCAGATCGCCGCCAGAAGCACCGATATCTCGGCGGCTATCGCAGCCGATGTCGAGAAGATCGAGCAGGCCTTCAGCAAGCAGACCGGCATCATCGAGGAGCGCGCCGGAACGATGGAGCGCGCGCTGTCGGTGGGGGTCGACAATGTCCGCAACGTGCTGGAAAAGAGCGCCGTCTTCGTTGCCGGCGCGCTGCGCGAGAAGGTGATGGAAGTCACCAGCGCCCTGCACGAACAGGCGGGTGCCGCCTTCAGCGATGCCGACCGCAAGATCGCCGAGCGCGCCGAGCAGACGTCGGCTGCGCTGCTGGCCCGGGCCGAAGACATTGCCCGCACCTTCGAGGACGCGGATCGTCGCCTGCACGCACGTGCCGAGGACACAACGAGCGCCTTGCTTGCCCGGGCCGAGGATACGACGAGCGCTCTGCTTGCCCGGCACGACGAGACGTCGAGCTCGCTGCTCGCCCGCGCCGAAGAGACGGCCGGACGGCTGGCTGCCCGCGCCGGCGAAATCGCCGGTACGTTCGACGCCGCCGACCAGAAGCTGGTTGCCCGTGCGGTCGAGACAGCGCAGTCGCTCGCCGATCGCGCCGGCGACATCCTGCGCAACTTCGAGGGTGCCGACCAGCGGCTGAGCATGCGCATCGGCGAATCCGCCGAAGCGCTTGCCGCCCGCGCCTCGGACCTCGGCCACATCTTCGACGCCGCCGACCAGCAGCTGATCTCGCGCATTGCCGAGGGTTCCGATGCGCTGTCGGCCCGCGCCACCGAGATCAGCCGCATCTTCGACGAAGCCGATCACCGCCTGGTGTCGCGCATCGCCGACTCCACCTCGACGATCGGCGAGCATGCCGACAACATTGTCGGCGCCTTCGCCAGCACCGAGCAGCGGGTTGCCGAACGTGCGCGCCAGACCGGCCAGGAACTCGCCGTCCACGCCCGCGAGATGGAGCAGGCTCTGGCCGGCGCCGACGAGCGGCTGGCCGCGAGCGTTGCTGCCGCAACCACCCGCGTAGAGGAACAGGTCGCGAGTGTCGAAAACCGCCTCGCCTATACCACCGAGACGATGGGTCAGAAGCTCAACGAGCAAGTGTCGAGTGCCGAGGCTCAACTGATCTCGCGCGCCAACACGATTGCGGAGACCTTCACCGCGGTTGGCCAGCACATCGGCCAGAGCACCAACGACGCAGCCAAGACCATCGGCACCAACACCCGCGAGCTCAACACGATGCTGGCGGCGCGTTCGGCCGAGATGTCGAAAATCCTCGACGAAACCGCGCGGCCGCTGGTCGAGCGCTTCGCCCAGGGCGGCTCGGAACTGCAAAAGAGCATGGAAGAGGTCACCGAACGCGCCACCGAGAAGCTGCGCAGCGAAAACGCCGCCCTCGTCAACGCGCTCGCCAGCCGCACGGCCGAAACGCTGTCGGCCGTCGAAGGCGCGCGCTCGTCGCTCGCCGACAGTGTCGCCGATCTCATCGGCCGCATGAGCGTCTCCAGCTCGCAGCTCGGTGAGCTGATCGAGCAGGCGGCGGTCAATCTCGGCCAGGTCGACGAACGTCTCAGCGGCAGCACGCAAAGCTTCGCGGCGACCACCGAAAAGGCGGCGCAGACCTTCGCCAGCTCGGCCCGCCTGGTCGATTCGAACACGACGCGGCTTACCGAACTGTCGTCTTCGACGCTGCGCGAGGTCGCCTCGATCGCCACCAAGTTCGACGAACACAGCCGTCTGCTGTCGTCGGCTTCCGACCTGCTGAGTTCGGCGCAGAGCAATCTCGAACACACGCTGGAGAGGCAGTCGTCGCTGGAAGATCTCGCCGTCGGCCTGGTCAAGAAGTCGGAAGACCTCGAGAAGGTGATGCGTTCGTTCGAGAGCCTTGTCGGCCAGACGATGCAGAATGCCGAAGGCAGGACGCTGGCATCCGCCGACAAGATCCGCATCGCCATTGCGGAAGTGGTCGATTCGGCAACCAACCGGTTCGCCGATGCGACCGAGGAGATGCGGCGCACCGCAAGCTCGATCAAGAGCGAGCTCGACCTCACACGCGCCGAGCTCAAGAAGGGCGTCATCGAGATGCCGGAAGAGGCCAAGGAATCGACTTCGGCGATCCGCCGTGCCGTTTCCGAGCAGATCAACGCGCTCAAGGAACTTTCGGATATCGTTGCGAAATCGGGCCGCGGTGGTGGCGACACTTCCGAGCCCCGTAATTTGCGCCCGGCTCCTCAGGCGCCGGTCCAGCGCCCGGCCGAGCCTGTACGCCGCCCGCCGACGGCGCCCCAGCCGGAGCGCCCGGCACCGCAGGCGCCGCTCGGCGGCCTGCGTGGCACGCTCGATATCGAACGGCCCGCCGAAGCACCGCGCCAGCGCGACGCCAATGCCCGCACGCCGCAAGGTGGCTGGGTGCGCGACCTCCTGACCGGGGCGTCGCGCGAGGAGGAAGTCGCCAGGCCGGCGGCGCCCGCGGAAGCAGCGCGCGCCACACCCGCCCAGCGTTCGCCTTTGCATGTCATGGAGTCGCTCAACTCGCTCTCCGTCGACATTGCGCGGGCGATCGACCATGACGCCTCGATCGAGCTGTGGAACCGCTACCGGCGCGGCGAACGTGACGTGTTCACGCGCCGCCTCTACACGCTGAAGGGCCAGCAGACCTTTGACGAAATCCGTCGCAAATATCAGGGAGAGGCGGAGTTCCGCGCTGCCGTCGACCGCTATTGCGACGATTTCGAGAAACTGCTCAAGGACGTCTCGCGCAACGACCGCGACAACATCATGGCGCAGACCTACCTGACGTCGGACACCGGCAAGGTCTACACCATGCTGGCCCATGCGAGCGGCCGTTTGCACTGACGGCGGCGGCTACGGAACAAAAAAGGCGGGCTTGGCCCGCCTTTTTTGTTCAGGCCAGGTTCGTGTCACTGCAGGAAAAGATCACAATCTGTCGACGCTGCCCCCTCATCCGCCTGCCGGCACCTTCTCCCCTATAGTGACGGGGAGAAGGTGGCTGTGTCCGACCCGGATAGATAGGTAACGGAATGGACCGATAGCATAGGTGACAGTTTTCTCCCTCGCCGGAGGACCGGCGATGGTTTGGCGAGAGACTGGCATCATGGACGAGCGGCTTCGGTTTGTTGTGGAGTGCCTTGCTGGGGATGAGACGATGACGGCGCTTTGTGCGGCCTACGGGATCTCACGCAAGAACGGCTATAAATGGCTAGGACGCTATCGGGCATTGGGTCCGGAAGGTTTGCACGATCTGCCGCGAGCACCGCTCAATCATGGCCGTGCGACAGCTCAGGATCTGGTTGAGCGGATCGTCGCGGCCAAGGAGACGCATCCGCTGTGGGGTCCCAAGAAGATCGTGGCACGGCTCAGGCGCACGGCTCCCGAGTTCATGTGGCCGTCGGCCTCGACGGTCGGTGCGATCCTTGCGCGGCATGGGCTTGTCAACGCCCGCAGGCGACCACGGCTGCGGGCCTGCGGCAATGGACCCTGGCCAAAGCCGCTGGAGCCGAACGCGGTGTGGACCGGCGATCACAAGGGCTGGTTCAGAACTGCTGACGGATGGCGTTGCGAGCCCTTGACGGTGATGGATGCATCAAGCCGCTACCTCCTGGCGCTCGAAGCGACGGGATCGACGGCGGATGCCGAGGCGTGGCCGGTGTTCGAACGGCTGTTTGAGGAGCGCGGCCTGCCGGATCGGTTCAGAAGCGACAACGGCCCACCCTTCGCATCGGCCGGCGTCACCGGGCTGACGCCGCTTGTCGTGCGCTTCATCAAGCTCGGCATCACGCTGGAGCGGATCGCACCTGGCAAGCCGCAGCAGAATGGACGCCACGAGCGCTTTCATCTGACCATGTTGCCAATGGCCGAGGCGCCGCAGGCCAACAGAGTGGCCCAAGGCCAGGCCTTCGAGGCCTTCCGGCACAGCTATAATGAGGAGCGGCCGCATGAGGCACTCGGCATGGATACGCCCGCCCAGCATTACCGCCCCTCGCAGCGCGCCATGCCAAGAACGCCACCAGAGCCCGATTATCCGGCCGAGGCTGCGGTCCGCCGCGTACGCCACAATGGCGAGATCCGGTGGAATGGCGGCTTCATCTATGTCTCGCAAGCATTGGCGGGCGAACCGGTCGCTGCCTCAGAGACCGAGGATGGACAATGGGCGCTCTCCTTCCATGCCCATCCACTCGGCATCATCGACACAAGGCGTATGAAGCTTGTCCGCCGCAGCGCCGCGCCAATCAAACCGCTTGGCGCTGCGACGGACGCATAGGGGGAGAAGTGTTACCTATGTATCCGGTTCAAAGTGTTACCCATCTATCGGCTGGACAGCTGGCCGCAACGCCGGCACTCTTCCTGCGACGCCGGTGATTGGCGAAGCAATCTGCGCAGGCCTCTTTCTCCCCGTCACTATACGGGGAGAAATGCCCGGCAGGGCAATGAGGGGCGGCGCGAACCGAAGATCTTAAGTCGATGCGTCGTCCGCTCGGCTATCAGATCACCGAGTCCGTCCAGCGCACGATATCCTTCGCCGCCTCACCGAAGGCGCTGTCGAGCGCGCTGACATAGGCCGGATTGCCGCTGCCCGAGACGGGAGCGGATGCGGTGAAGCTCTTCGACGCCCGCACCTCGCCGTTGCGGTCGTTCAGGATGCGTACGAAGAGATTGACCTCGGCGTGCTCGCCGCCGTTGACGCGGACTTCGAAGGAGCGGACCTCGACGATCACCTGATAGTCGATCGCCAGCCCCTCGCCCGGCTTGCCGACGCCGGCAAAGCTGCCTGAGCGCTGGAAGGTTTCGGCGAGCCTGGCCTGCACGATCAGCGGCAGCCGGTCGGCCCATTGCGCGCCCTTGAGATACTGGATCGAGCGGTCGGACGGCTTGATGACGATGTTCTGGCTGTCCAGCGCCTTGAGCGCGGAAGGCTGGGCGATCAGGATCTGGCGGCGGCTGTGGCCATGCGCGTCGATCGACGGAGCGGACAGCTCGAACGTATCGAGTGGCGCCGGTTTGCCTCCCAATGCCGCGCAACCGGCCAGCGTCAAGCCAAGCAAAACGACAGCAGATTTATACCCACCCAAGCTGAACGTCACGCGCGATCCCCGTTGTCCCCGGATCGTAAGACCAACCCGCATTCGCGGTTCAACTTCTTGCGGCGGGCGGCGGCCGAAGTCAACGCCGTGCCCTGCCGTCGAACTGCCGGACCTCGCCGTCGCCGCCCGACAAGATGCGCTGCGGGTTGCGGCTGAGATCGGTCACCGCCTCTTCGATGCGGCTGATCGAACGTCGGCTGTCTTGGACCAGCGCTTCGACATTCGACAGACCCTGGCCCGAGAAGCGCGCCAGATTGTCGGTGATGGTGCCAAGCCGCGCGTTCAGCGTGTCGGCGACCTGCTTGAACGATTTCAGCGTATCCCTGGCATCGGCCATGACGCCATCCGCCTGGCCCGATCCAAGCAGCGTGTCGACCCTTTTCAGAATGCCATCGACGCGCACCGAGGCATCGTTGAGGCGCTGCGCCAGCTGTTTGGCGTCCTTGATCGTCTCGTCGATATCGTCGGCCCGGTCGGCGAACTTGTCGGTCACCACGGCGATATCGGCGGCGGCCTTGTCGGCGTTTTCGCTCGCCTTTCTTATGTTGGCGAGCGCGGTGCGAACCTCGGCTGGATCGATGCCGTCGAGGACGCCGTCGACCTTGGCCAGCGTGCCTTGCGTTCGCGTGGCGAAATCATTGACCGACCCGACAGCCGTATCGACGTTCTTGATCACGCCGTCGAGCTGGCCGCTGGTCTCCTTCAGATTGGCGGTGACGGTGTTCACATTGGCGACGATGCTCTTGATCTGGTCCTTGTCGACGGCATTGAGCAGGCCTTCGGCGGCCTTCAGCGTGCCGTCAAGCTTGCCGGAAACACCCTTCAACTCGTCCGCCAGCGCACTGACACTGGACAGGAACTTGTCGATGCCGTCGGCATTCTTGGCCAGCGCATCGGAGAATGTCTGGGCGTTCTTGACCGTCTGGGTCAGCGGCCCGCGCACATCCTTGGTAAAGCCTTCGAGATCCGAAAGCACCTTGTCGGCGCGGGTGAAGATGTTCTGCGCGGTCTGCAGCAGATTGTTGACGGCAGAGGGGTTGGCGACGATCTCGGCAGTCCTGCCTTCCTTTTCCGCCTCTTCAAGCAGGTTCGGTTCCTTGGGATTGGCGCCCTTCAATTCGATGTTGACCTGGCCGGCAAGGCTGGCGATGCCGATATCGGCCTGCGTCGATTTGGTAAGCGGCGTCGTCTTGTCGATCTCGGTGGTGGCAATGGCGGCATTCGGATCATTGCGGTCGAAGTAGACGCGCTTGACCACACCGACCTTGACGCCGTTGAACAGCACCAGACTGCCGGGGCCGAGGCCTGAGGCCGAACCCTGAATGCGCACGCGCAGCTGCGCCGTCTCGCCGCGATCGCCGATCTGGGCGGTCCAATAGACGAACGCGAAGGCCGCCAGGATCGCAGCCAAGGTGAAAATGCCGACAATTACGTAGTTGGCTCTGGTTTCCATTGCCCCACTTATGGCTATGCGCGCGCGGCGAGATCAAGTTGCCGGGCGCGTTTTCCGCGGAAATAGGATTTTACCCACGGCTCCTCGCTCTTCAGCATGTCGTCGATCGTGCCTTCGACCAGGATTTTCTTGTTGCCGAGCACCGCCACCCGATCACAGGCGGTAAACAGCGTGTCGAGATCGTGCGTCACCATGTAGACTGTCAGGTCCATCGTATCGCGCAGCTTGACCACCAATTCGTCGAACTCGGACGCGCTGATCGGATCAAGGCCGGATGTCGGCTCATCGAGGAAGACAATGTCGGGGTCGAGCGCCAGCGCCCGCGCCAGCGCAGCGCGCTTGATCATGCCGCCCGACAGCTCCGAGGGAAATTTTTGCGCCGCGTCCGGCGGCAGGCCGACCAGCTCGATCTTGAGCAAGGCCAGCTCATCCATCAGCTTCCTCGGCAAATCGAGATATTCACGCATCGGTACCTGCACGTTTTCCTGCACGGTGAGCGCCGAAAACAGCGCGCCATGCTGGAAAAGCACGCCAAGGCGCATGTCGACGCGCAACCGTTCGATATCGCTCGCCTTGTCGACATCGACGCCGAACAGCTTGATCGTGCCGGACTGCTTGTGAAGCAGGCCGAGAATAGTGCGTAGCAGCACCGATTTGCCGGCGCCCGAGGCGCCGACGAAACCGAGGATTTCGCCGCGCTTGATGTCGAGCGCCAGTTTGTCGAGGATCAGCTTGTCGTCCAGCGAGACAGTAACGTCGCGCACGGAGAGCACGATATCGCTTTCGTCCGTTCCCTGCTCCGCCTTGATCCCGCTTGAGCTCTTACCCATCATGTCAGAACTCGATCGAGGCGTAGAAGATTGCGAACAGGCCGTCGAGGATGATGACGACGAAGATCGACTTCACCACCGAGGCGGTGACGTGCAGGCCCAGCGATTCGGCGCTGCCGCCGACTTTCATGCCTTCAACGGAAGCAATGGTGCCGATGATCATGGCCATGAACGGTGCCTTGATCAGGCCGGCGAAGATGGTGCTGATATCGATCGCGCCGCGAAGCCTGTCGATGAAAGCGGAGGGCGAAATTCCGGAGTAAAGCCAGGCAGCGACGATGCCGCCGCCGAGAGCGGCAAAATTGGCAATAATGGTGAGACAGGGCAGCGCTATCACCAGCGCCACCAGGCGCGGAAACACCAGCACGCCGATCGGGTTGAGGCCGATGACCTTCAGCGCGTCGACCTCCTCGCGCATCTTCATCGAGCCGATTTCGGCGGTGATGGCGCTGCCGGAGCGGCCGGCGATCATGATCGCCGTCATCAGCACGCCAAGCTCGCGCAGGATCAGCACGCCGACCAGGTCGACGACGAAGATGTTGGCGCCGAAATAGTTGAGCTGGTAGGCGCCCTGCTGCGCGACGATGGCGCCGACGATGGCCGACATCAGCACCACCACGGGGATGGCGCCGACACCCATGCGATCGATCTGGTTGAAGATCGCAGCCGGGTTGATGGCATGGCCGCGGCCGAGCTTCATCTGCGCGCCGCCGATGGTGGCGCCGAGGATGTTCATCGAAGACAGGAAGTCGTCGCGCATCTCGTAGACGCGCCGGCCAATGGCCTCCAGCGCGCGAAGGACGATGTTGGGTGGTCCCGCGCGACCCGATTCGGGTTCGCGCCGGACGGCGTCACCGACAGCGCCAAGCAGGATCGAGGCGATCTCGCTTTGCCCCTGCATCTCGACCGCAACCCCCTTCTTTTCGAAGGCGCAGACCAGACGATCGATCAGCCATGCGCCGGCGGTATCCATCTTCTCGATGTGGGAAAGATCGAGCGCCAAAGTCTTGACGTTGTTGCGTTTCTCGATCTTGCGCATCTCGGCGTCGACAAGCGCCACGGTGCGTGTCGTCCAGGTTCCCGAAAAAGCGCAGCCGAGAACGCCGTTCTCCTCGCCGACAGCAATGCGCGGGTGGCCGTTCGGCTCCTTTGCGGCCGGGCCGCCGCTTGCGTCGCGTTTACCAATGGTCAACATGGCGTCCTGTTTAGCCTGACGGGTTCGACCTGTCGATTTGCCGACAATGCGTTGTCGCACAGCCGGAGCAGAAAAATATGGCGCGTGTCATTTCGGTCGAGGCCGAGCGTTTTCCCATTGCCGGCACCTTCACCATATCACGCGGCTCGAAGACCGAGGCCGAAGTGATCGTCTGCACGATCCGCGACGGCGATCATCGCGGGCGCGGCGAATGCGTTCCATACAAGCGCTATGGCGAAACCATGAACGGCGTGCGCGAGGCAATCGAGGCGATGCGCGACAGGATCGCCGGCGGCATCGGCCGTACCGAATTGCTGGATGCATGCCGGCGGGAGCCGCCCGCAACGCCATCGACTGCGCGCTGTGGGATCTGGAGGCGAAGATAAGCGGCAAAGCGGTGGCGGATGCCATCCACGCCGTGCCCTTGTCGGCGCTGGAGACGGCCTACACGCTGTCGCTGGGCGAGCCGGAGGCGATGGCGGCGCAAGCCCGCGCCAATGCCAGGCGGCCACTGCTCAAGGTCAAGATCGGCGGCGACAACGATTTAGCCCGCATCCGCGCCGTGACCGAAGCGGCGCCCGACAGCCGCATCATCCTCGACGCCAATGAAGGCTGGACCGATGCCAACATCGTCGAGAACCTCGCTTTTGCGGCCGAGCACGGCATCGCGTTGATCGAACAGCCGCTTGCCGCCGGCCGTGATGCGATCCTGCGCCACATCGCGCATCCGATACCGATCTGCGCCGATGAAAGCGTGCACGAGGCGAAGGACCTCGAAGCGCTCGTCGGCCTCTATGACGCCGTCAACATCAAGCTCGATAAATCCGGCGGCCTGACGGCTGCGCTGACCCTTCGTGACCGCGCCCGCGAACTGGGTTTTGACGTGATGGTCGGCTGCATGGTCGGCACGTCGCTGGCGATGGCGCCGGCGGTGCTGCTCGCGCAAGGCGCCGAGTTCGTCGACCTCGACGGTCCGCTGCTTCTGGCGCATGACCGCCAGCCCGGCCTCGTCTACGAGGGATCGCTGGTCTCACCGCCTGACAGGATGCTGTGGGGCTGAGCGCGCGGCAAGTCCGATCAGCGCCAGGCCTATGATCGCGATCGGGATCATCGCCAGGAAGCCGTCGACGCCGTAGCGCTCGTAAAGCGGGCCGGATGCCAGCGTCACCGCCGCCATGAAGAAGCCGTTGAAGAAATAGGCAATGCCTTGCGCGGCGCCCGTGCGTTCCTCCGACACAGTCTCGCCGATCATCTTCTGCAGGCCGATCAGCACCATCGCCACCGACACCGAATGCAAGGTCTGGACGCCGAAGAAGCCGATAACGCCAAGCCCGAGCGGCCAGATCAGCGGAAAGGCGATCCAGCGCACGATGGAGCCGATGCCGGCGATCAGCATCACCTTGACGACCGAAACGGAGGCGAAAATGCGGTTGAAAAACAAAAACATGCAGACTTCAGCTACCACGCCCCAGGCCCATAGCAGGCCGATGACGGAGCCGCTGATGCCGATCGACTTCCAGTAGATCGACACAAAGCCGTAGAGAAAGGCATGGCTGGCGGTGATGATGCCGACCCCGAGGGTGAAATAGAGGAAGTACGGATTGAGCAGGCCGGGCGCCGAATGCTGGATGTCGGTGGCCGACAGCGGTGAGGCCCGGCGCGGGCGGCCGAGCCGGGGCGCCAGCAGCCCGGCGACGAGTGCGGCCGCAAGCGACACGAAGATGATCACCGGCACGGCCTGCACACTTGTCCAGTACAGGATGAAGCCGCCCGCGGCATTGGCGCAGAGATAGGAGATCGAGCCCCATTTACGCATCGCGGTGTAATTGGATCCGAAGCGGCGCACGCCCGAAAGCGCCAGCGAATCGGCGATCGGCGAATGCGGTGTCCACACCACCGTCAACGCCAGCGATACGGCTAGCACCATGGCGTAGGTGGGCTTAAGGAAATAGCCGGCGGAAAGCACCATGGTCGCGGCCACCAGCGCGATATAGACATCGGCCCTGTCCTTGGCGCGGTCGGCAAGCGCGGTGAGCAGCGGCGTCGTCACCACGCGCAAAAACATTGGCGCAGCCAGGATGATGGCGATCTGCTCGGCATGAAAGCCCTGGGCCTGCAGCCAGAGCGGGAAATAGGGCAGATGCGTTCCCAGCGACACGAAGAGTGTCGCGAAGATCAGGCTCATGCGCAGCTCAAAATAGCGCGGCTTGACGAGTTGTTCAGGCGAGAGCGGCGGCAGCGACATGAATCGATCCAATTACGCTGCACAAGGGGCTGCAACGCTGATCGATCCCTTAACATGGGGCAAAGCGAGTCGAAACTGCCTGGACTAATCGATTAACAGGGGATCACGCCGCTTCGACGACCCTGTCCTCGATCAGCATCGGGATGAAGGGTTCGTCCGGCGCTTCGGGCAGGATTTTCGCCCAGTGGATGATCTCCATCCGGCCGTCGAAATGCTCGACCACCGCCGTGCAGCTCTCCACCCAGTCGCCGGTGTTGATGTATTGCACATCCTCGTAAGTCTCGATCGCGGCGTGGTGGATATGGCCGCAGATGACACCGTCGACATGCGAGCGGCGCGCCTCCTCGGTCAGCACGGTCTGGAACGAGCCGATGAAGTTGACCGCCTTCTTGACCTTGACCTTGGCCCAGGACGAGAACGACCAGTAAGGGAGGCCCAGCAGATGGCGGAGCTTCGTCACCACGCGGTTGACCATCATGGCCGCGTCATAGGCGTAGTCGCCGAGATAGGCCAGCCAGCGCTGATTGTGGACGACGGTGTCGAACTGGTCGCCATGGATGACCAGCAGACGCCTGCCGTCGGCGGTCTCATGGATGGCGCGGTCGGCAACGACGATGCCGCCGAAATGCACGCCCTGGAACTGGCGCGCGAACTCGTCGTGATTGCCGGCGATGTAGGTGATCGAGGTGCCCTTGCGCGCCTTGCGCAGCAGTTTCTGGACGACGTCATTGTGGCTCTGCGGCCAATGCCAGCTGCGCCGCAGACGCCAGCCATCGACGATATCGCCGACGAGATAAATGATATCGGCGTCGTGATACCGCAGGAAATCGATCAGGAACTCGGCCTTGGCCGCCTTCGATCCGAGATGCAGATCGGATATGAACATGCTGCGGAAAGTGCGGGTTTCTGTGTCGGACATCAGATCGTCACCGTTGCTTTCGCGCAGGCTATGCCCCGATTCATGCAACAACCGTATGACGGTTGCGATTGTGCCAGCCAAAGGGCTAGCTTGCCCGCCGTCAACTGGAGGATTTCACCATGGATCTCGGCATTCGCGGCAAAAAAGCCATTGTGTGCGCTTCGAGCAAGGGCCTTGGGCGTGGCTGCGCCATGGCGCTGGCCGAGGCGGGCTGCGACCTTGTCGTCAACGGGCGCAACGCCGAACAACTGGCCAGGACCGCGGCCGAGCTGCGCGAAAGATTCGGGGTCAAGGTGACGGAGATCGTCGGCGACGTGTCGAAGCCGGAGGTGCAGAAGGCGCTGCTTGCCGCCTGCCCCGATCCCGACATCCTGGTCAACAACAATGGCGGTCCGCCGCGTCGCGATTTCCGCGCCCTCGACCGCGAGAAGATCCTAGAAGGCGTCACCCAGAACATGGTGACGCCGGTCGAACTGGTCCAGGCAGTCATCGACGGAATGGCCGCGCGTGGCTTCGGCCGCATCGTCAACATCACCTCGCTGTCGGTCTATGTTCCGATCCCCGGCCTTGATCTGTCGTCCGGCGCGCGCGCCGGTCTGACCTCGTTCCTTGCCGGCGTGGCGAGGACGGTGGTCGACCGCAACGTGACGATCAACAATTTGCTGCCGGGCAAGCACGACACTGACCGGCTGCGTGACCCGAAAGAGGCCGGCACCGTCGAGGATCCGGCTGCCGCTGCCGCGCGAAAGGCCAGCACCAGCGCCGACGTTCCGGCCAAGCGGCTCGGCACGCCGGAAGAGTTCGGCCAGATCTGCGCCTTCCTGTGCTCGGTCCATGCCGGCTATCTCACAGGCCAGAACATCCCCGTCGATGGCGGCCTCTATGTCAGCGCCTTTTGATCGACGCGCCTGCGAAGCAGCAGGAGTCGTTCGCGATGAAATCGGCATAAGTATCTGATGCAAGACGACTTTTGACGCGCCGCAGCAGAAAGCTGACGACGCGTCATTTAGCGTCGCGACAAACCTTGGCCGCATGCTAAAAGGACTCTGAAATAGCAGTTTCGAGGGAGCGGCCGCATGGAAGGCGAGAACAAGAAAACGGCGCGTTCGGACCTCGACGAAGCCGCCCTCTACTTCCACAAGCACCCACGACCGGGAAAGCTCGAGATCCAGGCAACCAAGCCGCTCGGCAACCAGCGCGACCTGGCGCTGGCCTATTCGCCGGGTGTCGCCGCCCCTTGCCTTGAAATCCGCGACAATCCGGCGACCGCCGCGGACTATACGGCGCGCGCCAATCTGGTCGGCGTCGTCTCCAACGGCTCGGCCGTGCTCGGTCTCGGCAATATCGGCCCGCTCGCCTCCAAGCCTGTGATGGAAGGCAAGGCGGTGCTGTTCAAGAAATTCGCCGGCATCGACGTCTTCGACATCGAGATCGACGCGCCTGGGATCGAGCGCATGGTCGAGACGATCTCGGCGCTGGAGCCGACCTTCGGCGGCATCAATCTCGAGGACATCAAGGCGCCCGAATGCTTCGAGGTCGAGGCGCAGCTGAAGGCCCGCATGGGTATTCCCGTCTTTCACGACGACCAGCACGGCACCGCCATCATCGTCGCCGCCGCCGTGCTCAACGGGCTGGAATTCGCCGGCAAGACCATTGCGGACATCAAGATCGTCACCTCGGGCGCAGGTGCCGCCGCCCTCGCCTGCCTCAATCTGCTGGTCTCGCTCGGCGCCAAGGTCGAAAACATCTGGGTCACCGACCGCTTCGGCGTCGCCTACAAGGGCCGCACCGACGAGATGGATCGCTGGAAAGACCCCTATGTGAAGGATACCGAGGCGCGCACGCTGGCTGATGTAATCCCGGGCGCTGACGTCTTCCTCGGCCTCTCGGCCGCCGGCGTGCTGAAGCCGGAACTGCTGCAGCATATGGCGCCGAAGCCGCTGATCCTGGCGCTGGCCAACCCCAATCCGGAGATCATGCCGGAAGCCGCACGGGCGGCACGGCCGGACGCGATGATCTGCACCGGCCGTTCCGATTTTCCCAATCAGGTCAACAACGTACTGTGCTTCCCTTACATCTTTCGCGGCGCACTGGACTGCGGTGCCAGCGCTATCAACGAGGAGATGAAGATGGCTGCGGTCAGGGCGATTGCGGCCCTTGCTCGCGAAGAGCCTTCGGACGTCGCCGCGCGCGCCTATTCCGGCGAGACGCCGATATTCGGGCCCGATTTCCTGATCCCCTCGCCCTTCGACCCGCGCCTGATCCTGCGCATTGCGCCGGCGGTGGCCAAGGCCGCTTGCGACACCGGCGTCGCGACCCGGCCGATCACCGACTTCGCTGCCTATATCGACCAGCTCAACCGCTTCGTCTTCCGCTCCGGCCTGGTGATGAAGCCGGTGTTTTCCTCTGCCAAGGCGTCGACCGCCAAGCGCGTCATCTATGCCGACGGCGAGGACGAACGCGTGCTGCGCGCAGCCCAGGTGGTGCTCGAGGAAGGCATCGCCGAACCGATCCTGATCGGCCGCCCGCATGTCATCGAGGTCAGGTTGAAGCGCTACGGCCTGCGCATCAAGCCGGGCGTCGATTTCGGCCTGATCAACCCTGAGGACGATCCGCGCTACCGCCACTATGTCGACCTGTTGATCGAGCTCGCCGGCCGCCGCGGTGTGACGACGGAGGCCGCGCGCACCATGGTGCGCACCGACAATACGGTGATTGCGGCACTGGCGCTGAAGCGCGGCGACGCCGACGCCATGGTCTGCGGCCTCGAAGGCCGTTTCGAGCGGCATCTGCGCAATGTGACCCTGGTCATCGGCGCTCGCCCGGGCGTCAAGGACCGCGATCTGTCGACGCTGTCGATGCTGATCTCGCAGCGCGGCATCATCTTCCTCACCGACACCCATGTCTCGGTCGATCCGACGGCGGAGGAAATCGCCGAAATGACCATTCTCGCGGCGGAGGAAATCCAGCGCTTCGGCATCGAGCCCAAGGCTGCCCTTCTGTCGCATTCGGATTTCGGCTCGCGCGATTCCCCCAGCGCCCTGAAGATGCGGCAGGCGGCGGCGATCCTGGCGCGCGTTGCGCCCGACCTGCAATGCGACGGCGAGATGCATGCCGACACGGCCTTGTCGGAGCATCTGCGCCAGCGCGTCTATCCACATTCGCGGTTGAATGGCGAAGCCAATCTGCTGGTGTTCCCGAACCTCGACTCCGCCAACATCACACTCAGCGCGCTGAGGACGATGATGGACGCGCTGCATGTCGGCCCGATCCTGCTCGGCACTGACAAGCCGGCGCATATCTTGACGCCCTCGGTGACGTCGCGCGGCGTCGTCAACATGACGGCTCTGGCGGTGGTCGAGGCGGCGCACAAGGCGCAGGCGGTGGTTGATTTCGGCTGAGTTTCTCAGGCAGGCGCGAAGCGGTAATGGCCGGTCTGCCTGAAGGCGAACAGCGTGTCCTCTTGCCGGGCGCCGGCCCCGATATTGTGGATGACCAGCGGCCTTTCCGGCACGTCCGCCGAGCGTTCGGATGAGATGATGACGATGTGCGGCAGGTTGCCGGGCAGCATCTGGGTGACGAGATCGCCCGGCTGAAAGTCGGCGAGGTTCTCGCTTACGGCCAAGGAAACACCCTTGCGCCCGAAAAAGGCGGCAAGGTTGCCGACCCGTCGGTGGTCGATGTTGCGGTCGGTCGCTTTCAGACCCCAGGTCTTGGGATAGGCGGCGAAATTGGCCGCCATATCCTCATGCACCAGCTTCTGCAGATCGAGATTGAAGGCGCGGCGATAGGCGCGCACGATGACATCCGTGCACACGCCCCGGTCCGGAGCGACATCGCCGCCGGGATAGCCGAGGCGGACATAGGTGGGGTCGTAGAGGGTGGTGACGCCGATCTGCTCACGCGCGGCTTCGACCAGTTTGCTGCGCCAGTCCGGCTCGGCTGGCCTTTCCTGCGCCAAGGCCGCGGGCGCCGCCAGGCATAACAGACCGAGCTGCAGTGCGGCTCGACGGCTAATCGTGGTCATGCCAGGTCCCCGAGCATTGCTGGATCGAGAGATAATTCCCGAGCGATTGCGCCTTTTTCATGCAGCGTTGAGATCGCCCAGCCGCCACCTTATCCGAACACCTCTTGCACCGCGTCTATGGGCTAAGACCATCTTTGGTTGTAGATTGAGGGAACGGTTAACCGCGAATCCGGTAGCATCGCGACAGGCAGGCAAGCGGGGTCTCTAGCAATGGCGGGCGGAAGGTGGAGGCTGACGCATTTGGCTGCGCTGCTCGGCGCGCTTGTGCTTTCGGCCGTCGCTACCACCGAACCGCAAGCCGCTTCGCGCTTCTGCCGGCAGCTGGAAGCCGAGCTTGCTTCTTCATCCAATGGCGGCGGCCAGTCCGGCATGGTGCGGAAATATGACAAGGCCATCGCCCGCCAGCTCGAACAGCTATCAAAGGTGCGCGGTCGTGCGAGCGATGCGAATTGCGGGTTTTCGCTGTTTTCGCGCAACGTCAGCCAATGTGCCGCGCTGAACAGCAGCATCGATCGCATGAACGCCAATCTCGATGCTCTGCAAGCCAAACGTGCCCAGCTTGCCGGCGGCGGCTCGCGGCGCGACCGTGGCCGCATCCTGGCGGCGCTCGATGCCAATGGCTGCCGGGACGAGCCCGCGCCAACCCGTGAGCCTGTTCAGGAAGCCAGCCGCGACCCCGACGACGGCAATCTGTTCGACCAGCTTTTCGGCGGCAACCGGCAGATCGACACGCTCGATCAGCCCGACGATCCCGGCGAGGAGCGCAATGTGCGCCGCGTGCTCAACCAGCCTGGCGTGCCGGATTTCCCGACGGTCGGCGGCGAGTTCCACACGAGTTGTGTGCGCACCTGCGACGGCTATTTCTTCCCGATGTCGAATTCGGCCTCGCTCGGCGATTTCGAGCGTGACCAGAAGAACTGTGAATCGAGCTGCCCCGGCACCGAGATGCAGGTGTTCTATTCGCGCGGCATGGACGACGATTCGGCCAACATGACCTCATCAGTGACCGGCAGGCCCTACAGCGAGTTGCCGACCGCCTATCTCTACAAACAACCCAACATGTCGCGGCCGCTGGCCTGCGGCTGCAACGCGCAGGCCGGAAATTTCGAGATCATCGGCGGCAACCCGCCACCGCCCGAACAATCGCAGCCCGATACCGACACGACACCGTTCGTCCCCGTGCCGGTCGCCAAGCCCGATCCGGGCGCCGATCCGGAGACGCTGGCCAACATGCAAGGCGGGCTCGACAGCGCCGCCATCAAGCGCCTTGCCGTCAAGCCGGTGGTATCGCCGGTGTCGCTGATCCCGCCCGACCAGCGCAAGGTCAGGGTCGTCGGGCCAGCGTTCCTTCCCGACCCAGCAGCGGCAATAGATCTGCAAGCTCCGGCCCGGAAGCAAGTCCGGTAAGCGCCAGCCTCAGCGGCATGAACAGCGCCTTGCCCTTGCGGCCGCTGGCTTCCCTGATCCTGGCCGTCCAGTCCTTCCAGACGGTGCCGGTCCATGGCTCTTCCGGCAACAGGTCGAAGGCCTGCTGCAGGAAGTCGCGGTCTTCGTCGGAAAATTCCGGCGCCGGCTGCGGGCCGTCGGCAAGGATACGCCACCAGGCAACCGCGTCGCTCAGCCGGTCGATATTGCCGCGCACCGCCAGCCAGAACGGCTCGGCCTTGTCGCCGGAGATGCCGAGCACGATCAGCCGGTCCTGCGCCTCGGCAAACGGCATATGGTGCATGAGCGCGCGGTTGAGCACGAACAGCTCGTCCGGGTCGAATTTGGCCGCCGATTTCGATGTGGCGGCAGGATCGAAGCGCTCGGCCAGTGCCGGCATGTCATGCATGGCCGCGACATTTTCCGAGGTGCCGACAAGCACGGCGAGCGAAGCGACCGCCATCGGTTCGATGCCATCCTCGCGCAGGCTCGCTATGGACAGCGCGCCGCTACGCTTCGACAGCCCTTCGCCCGAGGCCGTGGTCAAAAGATTGTGGTGGCCGAAGACCGGCGGCTCAGCGCCCAGCGCCTTGAACAGCGCGATCTGCACGCCGGTGTTGGTGACGTGGTCGTCGCCGCGAATGACGTGGCTGACGCCCATCTCGATGTCGTCCACCACCGACGGCAGCGTGTAGAGATAGGTGCCGTCCTCGCGCCGCAGCACGGGATCGGACAGCGAGGCGAGATCGACAGTCTCCTCGCCGCGCACCAGGTCGTTCCAGTGCACTTCGGTGCGCTCCGGCTGCAGCGGATCGCTGCTGAAGTTGGGCAGCAGAAAGCGCCAGTGCGGCCGGCGGCCGTCGGATCGGTACTCGGCGACCTGTTGCTGCGAAAGCGTCAGCGCCTCGCGGCCATAGACCGGCGGTAGGCCGCGCGTGCGGCGCACCTTGCGGCGCAAATCGAGCTCTTCAGGGGTTTCGTAGCAGGGATAGAGCACGCCTGCCGCCTGCAGCCGTTCAACCACCTCGTCGTAAGCCTCGAAGCGCCGCGACTGGTATTCGGTGGCGTCGGGAAAAATCCCCAGCCAGTGCAGGTCGTAGAGGATGGCGTCGGAGAATTCCTGCTTCGAGCGGGCAATGTCGGTGTCGTCGAAGCGCTGGATGAAGCGACCCTTGTTGTTCATGGCAAACAGCCAGTTGAACAAGGCGGTGCGCGCATTGCCGATATGAATGCGGCCGGTTGGTGAGGGGGCAAAACGGACGGTAACTGTCATGGGCGGGGCGTAACGGATGCTCTTAGAATTGACAAGACGCGCCCCCGCGCGACGCCAAAGACATAATGCACGCCAGCTAAAATGAAAAGGCCGCAAAAGGACGGCCGACAGCCCGTTCACCTGCCCCGACTG
Source organism: Mesorhizobium neociceri (assembly GCF_013520985.1). GTDB lineage: Bacteria > Pseudomonadota > Alphaproteobacteria > Rhizobiales > Rhizobiaceae > Mesorhizobium > Mesorhizobium neociceri. Next base: position 339,229 of record NZ_JACDTY010000003.1, read on the forward strand.
ATCGCGCCGGCGCGAACAGTCCGACGGGGTTGCGTGATTAAGCAGGAACGTACGTCAACCTGACTGTATCCTCGCCAATTCGATCGCTGGCCAAAAGGCGAAGCGGTGGCCGCGGGCCGGCGAAGAATGGCTTGCCGCGGCCAAGCACGACGGGGTGGAGGTAGAGCCGATACTCATCGATAAGACCGAAGTCGGTCAGGCTTCGGGCCAAGTCTGGTCCGGAAATCGCAATCTCTCCAACCAGCTGAGCCTTCAGCCCGCGGATCGTCCCCTCGATGTCATCTCTGACAAGCGTGGCGTTCGGTCCGACTGACTTCAACGAGCGTGACACGACCCACTTTGGTTGGTTGCGCCACGCCTCGGCGAACTCACGTTGCTCTTCGCTCCACTCAGGAAGGTCATCGTCCCAATATCGCATGACCTCATACATGCGGCGGCCGTACACACTGCCCGTCAGGCTGCGCACGTGCTCTATCCAGTGATGAAAGATTGCGACGGCGGACGGGATTTCCAGGTGGTCGACGTAGCCGTCCAGGGACTGGTTCATTCCAAAGACGAGCTTGGCCATGCTGCAAAGTCTCCATCCCCCGGGGTCAGCGTCTATCCGCCAGCATTCACCCCTCGCCGCGACGCCAACCCAAGTGCATCCGTCTGCCGCTGCGTCAAGTTTTTTTCAAAAAGATCCGGAATCGGGTTACGCAGGCACGCCGGCGATACTGCGATGCCTCATCGGGTTGGCGCACGAGCGCGGAATTGGCCTGCCGGGCCCGCAAGCCGCGCGAAAGCCGGCTTCGGAATCGGGTCCAAGCGAATTCGGCGCAGACCGTTTTCTGTCCCCGTTATCCACATATGTGACACACAAGATGTTGGGGTCACAAAAGCTACGCAAACGAATCCTTGACGACGCAAACCGAGTCGCCTTTTATGTGCCATGTGCTCTTGTTGAGGGCGCGACCGGAGAGTTCAGAGCCCGGTCTTTTTTCCCGGATTTTGTGCGTTTTTGCCCAGATTTCCGCCTGTTTACGAGGCTGGCGGAAGCGTTGGGATCGTGGGGCTTGGGGTGACGAAAGGGAGAATTGTCGGACTGGAAAAAATCATCTGTTAACACTATATTTAGTGTTTGCAGGCAGTCTCGACGCTAGATAGTGTGAACCTCCCTCGAACGAGGGAATCGATCAAAGTTTCAGTTGAGGGACCCGCAAGGGTCGGTCTGCAGCCCGGGCAAACGCTTGGTAAGGCGTATTGCTGTCTGCATGCCGGCGCCTGCGAAAAGGAGAGTGCCGGCGTTGCTCGCAATGCCGGCAAACGGCGGACCGCGTTTTTCAGCTTGTGGGGCAGAAATCCCTGGGGAAAAGCGCTATATATAGACAAAAGGGACCGGACCAATGCGCATCGAGCGTCGTTTCACCAAGCAAGGGCAATCGGCTTACGCGGAGATCGAATTCCGCAAGGCGCTTTCGGAGATCAAGAATCCGGATGGCTCGGTGGTGTTCCGTCTCGATAACATCGATGTGCCGGCGCAATTCTCGCAGGTTGCCGCCGACATTCTGGCGCAGAAGTACTTTCGCAAGGCCGGCGTCCCGGCGCGCCTGAAGAAGGTCGAGGAGAACGACGTCCCCTCCTTCCTGTGGCGCTCCGTCGCCGACGAGGCCGAGCTGGCAAAACTGCCGGAAGCCGAACGCTACGGTTCCGAGATCGACGCCCGCCAGGTCTTCGACCGGCTGGCCGGCACCTGGACCTACTGGGGCTACAAGGGCGGCTACTTCAAGTCGGAAGACGACGCGCTCGCCTTCCGTGACGAGCTCGCCTATATGCTGGCCACCCAGCGCGTCGCGCCGAATTCGCCGCAATGGTTCAACACCGGCTTGCACTGGGCCTATGGCATCGATGGTCCGAGCCAGGGCCACTTCTATGTCGACCCGTTCACCGGCAAGCTGACCAAGTCGAAGTCGTCCTACGAGCATCCGCAGCCGCATGCCTGCTTCATCCAGGGCGTGCAGGACGATCTCGTCAACGAAGGCGGCATCATGGACCTGTGGGTGCGTGAAGCGCGGCTGTTCAAATACGGCTCGGGCACCGGCTCGAACTTCTCGCTGCTGCGCGGCGAAGGCGAAAAGCTGTCCGGCGGTGGCCGATCGTCCGGCCTGATGAGCTTCCTCAAGATCGGCGATCGCGCGGCGGGCGCCATCAAGTCGGGCGGCACGACGCGTCGTGCAGCCAAGATGGTCATTGTCGACGCCGACCATCCCGATATCGAGGAATTCATCGACTGGAAGGTCAATGAGGAGCAGAAGGTCGCCTCGCTGGTGACCGGCTCCAAGATCGTCAAGAAGCATCTCGAAGCGATCATGAAGGCCGGCATCAACTGCGAAGGCCATGATGACGACTGCTTCGACCCGTCGATCAACACCGCGCTGAAGCGCGAGATCAAGGCGGCCAAGAAGTCGGCGGTGCCGGAGAACTACATCTACCGCGTCATCCAGTTCGCCAAGCAGGGCTACATCTCGATGTCGTTCAAGACATACGACACCGACTGGGATTCCGACGCCTACCTCACCGTCTCCGGCCAGAACTCCAACAATTCGGTGTCGCTTAAGGACAATTTCCTGCGCGCCGTCGAGGACGATGCCGACTGGCACCTGACCGCCCGCAAGGACGGCAAGGTGCTGAAGACGCTGAAGGCACGCGACCTGTGGGAAAAGATCGGCTACGCCGCCTGGGCGTCGGCTGACCCGGGCCTGCATTTCAACACGACGATGAACGACTGGCACACCTGCGCTTCGGCCGGTGCGATCCGGGCCTCCAACCCGTGCTCGGAATACATGTTCCTCGACGACACGGCCTGTAATCTCGCCTCGATCAACCTTTTGCCCTACCGCAATGCCGACGGCACGATCGACATCGCTGCCTATGAGCACACGGTGCGGCTGTGGACCGTGGTTCTCGAAATCTCGGTGATGATGGCGCAGTTCCCGTCGAAGGAGATCGCCAAGCAGTCCTATGAATACCGCACGCTCGGCCTCGGCTATGCCAACATTGGCGGCCTGCTGATGACGTCTGGCATTCCCTATGACTCCGACGAGGGCCGCGCCATCTGCGCCGCGCTCACCGCCATCATGACTGGCGTCGCCTATGCCACTTCGGCCGAGATGGCGTCCGAACTCGGCGCCTTCGCCGATTACGACCGCAATGCGCAGAACATGCTGCGCGTCATGCGCAACCATCGCCGCGCTGCCTACGGTGAAAAGGGCGGCTACGAGAAGCTCGCCGTCAATCCGGTGCCGTTGGTCGCTTCCGACCTGAAGCAGCAGGATCTGGCCTCGCACGCCAAGGCCGCCTGGGACCGCGCCATCGAGCTCGGCGAAGAGCATGGCTACCGCAATGCGCAAGCAACCGTCATCGCGCCGACCGGCACGATCGGCCTGGTCATGGATTGCGACACCACCGGCATCGAGCCCGACTTCGCCCTGGTGAAGTTCAAGAAGCTTGCCGGCGGCGGCTACTTCAAGATCATCAACCGCGCCGTGCCGGAAGCGCTGCGCACGCTGGGTTACTCTGAAAGCCAGATCGCCGAGATCGAGGCCTATGCGGTCGGTCACGGCAACATGAACCAGGCGCCGGCGGTCAATCCCGGCTCGCTCAAGGCCAAGGGCTTCACCGATGAGAAGATCGCGGCGCTCAATGCGGCGCTGAAGTCGGCCTTCGACATCAAGTTCGTCTTCAACCAGTGGACGCTCGGCGCCGACTGGGTGAAGGAGACGTTCGGCTTCACCGACGAACAGCTCAACGATTTCTCGTTCGAGATGCTGCCGGCGCTGGGCTTCTCCAAGAAGGACATCGAAGCCGCCAACATCCATGTTTGCGGTGCGATGACGCTGGAAGGTGCGCCCTTCATCAAGCCCGAGCACCTGGCGGTGTTCGATTGCGCCAGCCCGTGCGGCAAGATCGGCAAGCGCTCGCTTTCGATCAACAGCCACATCCAGATGATGGCGGCGGCACAGCCCTTCATCTCCGGCGCCATCTCCAAGACCATCAACATGCCCAACGATGCGACGGTGGAAGACGCCAAGGGCGCCTACATGCTGTCGTGGAAGCTGGCGCTGAAGGCCAACGCGCTCTACCGCGACGGCTCCAAGCTGTCACAGCCGCTGAACTCCTCGCTGCTCGCCGATGGCGAGGAGGACGAGGATGACATGGTCGAGCAGTTGATCCAGGCGCCGGCAGCAGCGCGCGCGGCGCAGATCACCGAGCGGATCGTCGAGCGCATCATCGAGCGCGTCTCGCGCGAGCAGGAGAAGCTGCCGGGACGCCGCAAGGGCTACACCCAGAAGGCCAAGATCGGTGGCAACACCATCTTCCTGCGCACCGGCGAATATGATGATGGCCGTCTCGGCGAGATATTCATCGACATGAACAAGGAAGGCGCCACGCTGCGCGGCCTGCTCAACAACTTCGCCATCGCCATCTCGCTCGGCCTGCAATACGGCGTGCCGCTCGACGAATATGTGCACGCCTTCACCTTCACCAAGTTCGAGCCCGCCGGCATGGTCCAGGGCAACGACGCCATCAAGAGCGCGACGTCGATCCTCGACTACGTGTTCCGCGAACTCGCCATCTCCTATCTCGGCCGCAACGACCTCGCCCATGTCGATCAGTCGGACTTTTCCAACACAGCATTGGGTCGCGGCATCAGCGAAGGCAAGACCGACGCGGTCTCCAAGGGCCTGACGCGCGGCGCCTCGCCGGTGAAGCTGGTGTCGCGGGTGACCGGCAGCGAGCCGAAGGGCTTTGCCGGCGCCGGCACCCCTGCCCGCTCGGCGCCCACCGCTTTCTCCGGCTCGAATGTGCTGGCGCTGAAGCCGGCCAGCGACGAGGCGGTCGCCTACAAGCGCGACTATGAGGAGCGGGCCAAGGAATTGGCCGAGGACATCGCCTTCGAGGAGGTTGTGGAAGCGGCTTCCACCGACGCCACCGCGGCGCTGTTCACCGATGCCGCGGCCAATGAAGCTGCCGAGGCGAAGAAACTCGCCGCCGACCGCCGCGCCAAGTCGCTGCTCCAAGGCTACACCGGCAATTCCTGCTCCGAGTGCCAGAACTTTACGATGGTGCGGAATGGGACCTGCGAGAAGTGCGACACCTGCGGCGCCACGAGCGGGTGCAGCTGAGGGGATTTGATTGAGCCCAAAAGTCGTAAATGCAACGACGCCGACAATCCTAGATTTCGGCGTCGTTGAAAGCGGCATACGGGAACGTGAGAGCGTCAGCGTCTCGCGCAGCGATGCATTTACCAGACTTGCTTTAGAAACTGTCTTTGGACTACCTCAACCAGAAGTCGACGAGTATATCGTCGACGGCTTTGATGACCGCGGCATCGATATTGTCTATATTGATCACGATAATCGCGTAATAAATATCGGGTCATGCAAGACGGTTGTCTCGTATAAGAATTCTCGGAAGAATTTCCCCGGCGACGAAATTGATAAAATAATCTCTTTTGTTGAAGACCTCGTTCTTAATCGCGAGGATATGCTTAAAACATGCAACGGCCCTCTAGCTGCAAAAGTTAGGGAAATATGGGATATTTTTGCGGAAGAGAGCTATCGGATTTCGGTTCATCTCTTTTCAAACCAGGCCACCCTTCAAAAAGATGCTCACAACCGACTAGTTGACGCTCTGAGCCGTCACGAAATTGCGCTGTTCGAATATGGATTGTTCGAGCTATCTCATGGTGTCGTAAAGGCCACTAAGCCTCGGTTCAGAAAGAAGATTGTTCCGTCAGATGATGCCGCGTTCAGCGTAAAAGAGGCCAACAAGCGGGCTGTCATGCTGAAGGTCTCGTTGAAGGAACTGACTCAGTTTCTCAGCGCAGAAAATCAAACATTCGATGAGCGATTAATCTGGCAAAACGTTCGATATTTCCTTGGCTTGGACAATGAGGTCAACAGGGAAATCCGCGAAACGTTACTGTCCGGGCAGGCAAGCGATTTTTGGTTCTTGAACTCCGGTCTTACAATCGTGTGCGAACAGATAGTTTCAGTAGCGAATGGCCGACACCCTATAACGATGGTAAACCCTCAGATCGTGAATGGCTGCCAAACCGCGACTGTCATTCATGCGGTTTCGACCGGAACCATGGCCGACCTAGACAACGGCTATGTTCATGTGAAAATCATCGAAACGAACGATAGTACATTTATCGAGCGGGTTGCCCTCGCAAGCAACACGCAGAGCCGCATCTTAAATCGCGACTTGAGAGCAAACGACAACATACAGCGCCAACTTGTCGAGTGTCTCCGGCCCCACAACTATTTCTATGTTAGGAAGCGCGGAGAGAACGCACCTCGTCCAGGAATGAGGATGATCGATGCGGCGAGAGCAGGCCAACTCGTCCTGGCGTACCTTTGCGGCGAGCCGACAAAGAGCAAAACTAACTCGAACGATATATTTGGCGACCTATATGAGGAGGCATTCAATCCTCACGCAGTAACGCCCGAGATAATTATCGCGGCGCACGAATGTTATTCCGTGATCGAGCGCCGCAGAAAAGAAATCCTAGCCTGGCAGGCATCGGTTACTCGAAATTCCTTTGAGGAATCATGGCTGATCGAAGGCCATTTTCATTTGCTATTCGTCATCGGTGAACTCATGCGTCGAGCTTCCATTCCGTTGTCAGAGACGACAATAGCTATTGGCTTGATTGAGAAGGCGAGCAGCATCCTAAGGACTTTTGTCGAGCGGAATCAAAAAGTTGCAAACTATCGACTCTTCCGTTTGGCTAGATCTCGGGAGGAAATCCTGAAGATCATCGACAATAACTCCAAGCCGGATGAGGCTAACCCGGTTCAGATTGAGCTATTCCAACATTTAGGATCGGCGTAGCGCCTACTGCACGCGCAGCGTTTGCTCGTCAAACAACGGCTCGTCCTGACCCACCCGCACGAACAGCACCTTCAACCCCTCACCCGCCGGTACTTCGAAATACTGGATGCCGTCGGGCATTTCGCCCCAGTCGCCGCAGGGTGGCTCGGGAACGTCGTCATTGGCCAGCGCCTTCAGCTCTTTGGCGTAGGCGGCGTCGGGGCTGAATGTGTAGCGTTTGACGCCGGCGGGCACGGTGCCCTCGGTGTAGGGCGCCAGCACGCAGCGGGCGCTGACGGCCTTGTCGGTCTTATCCAGCAACAGGCGAAGCACTGCGGCCTCGGCGGTTTCGCCTGATTTGATGTCGAAGACCTCGACCAGAGGATCGGGCGCGCCGCCATCGCTGTATTTGATGGCGAGAGCGTTGCCGCCGAATTCGAAATGGATATGGCGGAAGCCGAAATCGCAGCGCTGCGCCCAGGCGGCCAGCCCGATAGTCTTGTCGGCCAGCTTTTCCCAGATGCATTTGTCGATCGGCGGACGCGACGGCGCCGGCTCGTCCGCATGTGCAGCTGCAGATATCGCAGCGGATGCAAACAACGCGCCCGTCCAGACAATCGATCTCATGGCGCTATTCATCGCTGCATCCTGTCAAAGTGAAGGCACGAGCCCGACCAGCCAGGCCGCAGCACCAATAAAGCCAGCCGAACAGGCCCACAGCAGCCAGAGCCCGCGCACCCGGCATTCGAGCACCGATGAGGCCGGGTTGGCGGGGTCGTAGTGGACGTCGACCTTGCTGCCTTCGGCGTAGCGTTGCGACTGGCCCCGAACCAGGGCGGCCAGCGAAGCGGCGACAGCGGCGCCGAAGGTGACGCGGCTGGAAATGTAGCGCCGACCGGCAACCTCATAGCTGTAGACGATGCGAGACCGAAAGGCGCGGCGCCAGCGTTGGTAGCCGGCATCGATCCCGATCGTCTCAAGTCCCGAAGCATCGATGCGGCCGGCGGCAACCGGCCATTTTGTCGCCCGCCTTGCAAGCACCTTATGGGCTATTCCCATGAGCAGGATGAACAGGCCCATGAAAAACAGAATCATCGCGATGCCGAGTTTTTCCGGCTTGTGCAGGAACGGCCTGATCGCCTCCAGAACACCACCGGTGGAAAACACCAACACCGCGGAACCGATCACCAGCCCCGCAGACAGCTTGACCATGAATTTGAAGGCGCCGTCCGGCAAGGTGCGCTCGATCACCGCCTTGCTGGGGTCGGCCGGGTTATAAAACACCGTCACCTCGGCGCCTGTCGGAAACTGCGCCAGGGTTTCATCGACTTCGAAATTGCCGAGATTTTCCTTCACGCTGTAACGCGAGCCGCGATATTTCTTGCCGGCCACCCTGTATTCGAAGGTGATGGCGGGAAAATTCCGGATTTCGGTGACCTTCTCGCTGTCGGCGCCGACGCCCGAGACCTTCACCTTGCGCGCCTCGACGCGCGACGAGATGATCTTGCCCGGCGTCGGCAGCCAGTGGCTCATCGCCTGCACCTCGCGCCATTTGACGAACGTGATGAGCGACAGCGCGGCCGCGACCACGCAGAAAAACCCGACGATCAGAAATTGCAGTTCCACCGCGTCCCCAATCCCCCAGGAGTGCCGGAAGCTTCAAATAGATAGCACGGCGACGGCAATGTCTTGTTTATTCGCAAAGCCGAACCACCCTTCCTCGGGTATCGAAGCCCCGCCAACTTTGTTAAGAGTGGCCCAAACCGTCAGGAGCCACGAGACCAGGATGACAGCACTGCGCGTTCTTTCAGATGCCTTCATTCCGGAACTCCCGAACCACTACAAAGGCAAGGTCCGCGAAAATTACGATCTGCCGGATGGCCGCCGCATCATCATCGCCACCGACCGGCTGAGCGCCTTCGATGTGATCCTGACCGCAATCCCGCTCAAGGGCGAGCTGCTGACCCAGACGGCGCGCTACTGGTTCGAGGAAACCGCAGACATCTGCCCGAACCATGTGCTCGATTATCCCGACCCCAATGTCGTTGTCGGCACCAGGCTCGACATACTGCCGGTGGAAATCGTCGTTCGCGACTACCTCGCCGGCACCACCAGCACTTCGGTGCTGACGAAATACAAGAATGGCGAACGCGATATGTACGGCATTCGCCTGCCGGACGGCTTGCGCGACAATGAGAAGCTGCCGCAGGCCATCATCACACCGACCAGCAAGGCGCTCGATGGCGGTCATGACGAGCCCTTGACGCGCGACGACATCCTGACGCGCGGCCTGTTGTCGGAAGAGCAATGGGACACTGTCTCACGCTATGCGCTGGCGCTGTTTGCGCGCGGCAAGGCGCTGGCCGCCAAACGCGGCTTGATCCTGGTCGACACGAAATACGAATTCGGCACGGACCGCGACGGGAAGATCATCCTTGCCGATGAAATCCATACGCCCGACTCCAGCCGCTACTGGCTCGCGGAAAGCTACAAGCAGCGTTTCGAGGCTGGCGAGCGGCCGCAGAGTTTCGACAAGGATTTTATTCGCGCCTGGGTGACGGCGCGCTGCGATCCCTACACGGATCGCATTCCGAAAATCCCGGCCGAGCTGATCGAGCAGACGTCGCGGGTCTATACCCAGGCCTATGAAACCATCACCGGCAAGACCTTCACCGCCGACACCTCGGGAAAGGCGGTGCTGGACCGTATTCGCGAGAATCTGAGGCCTTATTTCTGACAGCGATTGCCTGGCAATCCGCGCCGGGTCATGAGGGCCTCACGGCCAGGAAGGTGGTCCACTCCTCACGATCGCGGCCAACGTTGAACTCGTCCCCGACAAGGACAAGCCCGGCGCTTTCGAGGCGGGCCGCGAAGTCGTCCCTGCGCCAGTAGACAGTATGATATTCGCCGCTCTTCTCGCCATAGCCAATGCGCATCGAGACGAGGAAGGCGCCGCCTGGCCGCAGCGATCCGGCTATCTTGGCAAGCACCTGGTCGGTCTGCTCGCGCGGCACATGGATCAGGACACACAAAGCGAGCACCGCGTCATAGGGGCCGCCGAGATCGTCGGTGATCAGATCGAGAAACTCACCGTGCTTGCCGCGTGCGGCCTGCAGCTCAAGAAAGCGCTTTGTTGCGTCGGTGCGCCGGACCTTGACGCCGAGCCCCTCGACAAAATCCGCATCGTATCCGGGTCCCGACCCGACTTCCAGAATCCGGCCGCCTTTGCCGGCGATCTTCACCAGGCGCTTGAGCCATTTCTGCTCTCTCTGGTTCGGAACGTGCCGCACCAGCGCGTCGTAGCGTTCGGCATAATCTTCATAGGCGTTGATCGTTTGACGGTTCTTGGCCAGGTCCTCGGACAGCACAGTCATCTTTCCCTCCCTCGCATCTTTTCAGGTCAAAACAGCTTGCTTAGCGAATGGTGCCGGGAGGCACGCGTCCATCAAGCATACCGATATCCCTAAGGAAATGATCCGACACCGAACGGCGATCGAGCAGGCCGCGCTTGCGGGGCCTGAACGGAGCGGTGAAGAGGTCGAGCACCGGGCGGCGAAGCGTGTTGTAGAGAGCGATGGTGGTCATTGCCGTATCCTCCAGGGTTTGATCTGATGAACAAACCATGCCGTTTTCCAGTCTTGGTTTCCAATCGAACGTCACGTAGTATGCATCAGGAGGATTGATGCGTCATGAGTTGGGAGCTACCGCCGTTAGGGGCTATCAGGGTCTTTGAAGCTGCGGCGCGACTGGGCAGTTTTACCAAGGCGGCCGAAGAACTCGGCATGACCCAGTCAGCCGCCAGCTATCAGATCAAGGTGCTGGAAGAACGCGCCGGAGCGCCGCTTTTCATAAGAAAAACAAGGCAGATCGCCTTGACGGAGGCCGGACAACAGTTGGCGCCGCTCGCAACCGGCGCGTTCTCGGCCTTGGCGGATGCATGGCTCGCCACCAAGGGTGGAGCGAGCGGGGTGCTTTCCGTCACGACGATGGGAACATTTGCGTCGAACTGGCTGGCGGTGCGGCTTGGAACATTTCAGCTGATGCATCCTGACCTTGCCGTTAAGGTGGATACATCGTCCCGCCTGATCGATTTCACCCGCGAGGACATGGATATCGGCATTCGAACCGGCAATGGAAAATGGCCAGGTCTGACAGCCCATTATCTGTTCAAGGCGGATTATACGCCAATGCTCAGCCCAGAACTGGCCGAGAGTGTCGGCGGCGTCCGCCATCCCGAGGATCTCTACAAGGTGGCGCTATGCGGCCCTGACGATCCCTGGTGGAAAACCTGGTTCGAGGCAGCCGGCGTGCCCTTCGATCCCGATCGCGTCATCGCCGGTCCGGCGCTGGGCGCGCAGGCTTACGATGTGATGGCGGCACTGACCGATCAGGGCGCGGCAATCCTCACCCAGAACCTCTACAGCGCCCTGCTGCAGAAGGGCCAGCTGATACAGCCCTTTGACGTCGTTGGATCCGATGGCGACGGCTATTGGCTGGTGCATCTGGAGAGCCGCCGCAACACGCCCAAGATCAAGGTGTTCCGCGACTGGGTGCTCGCGCAAACGGCAGAGATACGCGAACGCGAGGTGCGCTAGACTCTCCCTTCTCCCCCTGTGGGAGAAGGTGGATCGGCGCGCAGCGCCGAGACGGATGAGGGGTGCGTGACGGATCGCCGTCCTTGCCAAGCTGGAACACCCCTCATCCGACCGAGCTTCGCTCGGCCACCTTCTCCCACAAGGGGAGAAGGAAGAAGATCCTCAATCCTTGAAGATCAGCCCATACCTGGCGACCTGCTCCTTCGGCATATCCGCAAGTGCCTGACGTGTGGTGTAGCCGCCGTAGATCACCTTGCCGTTCTTGATCATCCAGTCCTCGACGTCGGCTTCGGCCACCGTCATCCTGTCACCCATCTTGTACTTGTTGCCGTTGACCGGCACGTCGGCGAGCAGGCCGATATAGGAGCCGTCGCTATAACCGACCAGCTGCAGCCAGATATGCTCGGTGGCGCCGTTCTGGGTCAGCGGGAATTTCACCGTATAGGTGCCGGGCGTGCCGGCGTCCATCAACTCGTGGAAGCGCTTGAGGGTCGAGCGGCCGCTGTTCTTGGCGGCCTGCATCGCCTTGTCCTCGGTGGAATAGGAAACGACGTTTTGCTTCGACTCCGCCAGCGAGGCGCCACTGCCGCCCGGCATATGCCCAAGCGTGCTGAAAAAGCCGTAGCCGACGGCGGCGACAACAGCGATGGCCACAATTGGATTGCGCATGGACCCCTCCGAAAACCCGATCACGGGCACGTTACCGGAAGGCTGTTGCGATACCGCTAAAGGACAGAGTGAGCGGATCGTTAGCGAGACGCTGAAAATTCAAGCCAAGGCTTCGCGGCGGCAGCCAGTGCAGGCGCCTACGCACCGTCACCGGCCAGACGTTTAGTTAGCGTCGGCGACGGTTGTCTGACCGCCCGCCCATGCCCGCCAGGCGCGCTCATCGCCGTGGAAGACGTTGAGGTCGATGCGGCCGGTTACGCCATGCGACAGGCCCGAGCCGGAATACTGCCAGAACAGCCATTTGCGGCCGGGATAGACCTTTGAGGGATGCCGCGCCACAGCGCGCAGCCAGAACGGGTAGTCGAGAAATGCACCCTTGAGATTGTCGCGGTAGAAATCGGGACTGGTGTAGATGATGGGCCGCTGGCCGTAATGGCGCTCGAGCTTGTCCATGAACACCTGCATCTTCTCCAGCACCGTGGCGCGCGACGGCCGCCGCTTGCAGGAGGATTCGCCGTTCCATTCGACATCGATCACCGGCGGCAGCGCGCCATCCATCTTCGGCACATTGCGGATGAACCAGTCGGCCTGCTCGCCGGCGGTGCGGCACCAGTAGAAGAAATGATAGGCGCCGCGCTTCAGCCCGGCGGCGTCGGCATTGCGCCAGTTCTTCATGAACATCGGATCGAGATGGTCGCCGCCATCGGTCGCCTTGATGTAGGCGAAGTTGGCGCCCTGGGCGCGTAGCTTGCTCCAGTTGACGTTGCCCTGCCAACGCGAGACGTCGACGCCATGCACGGCGAGATAGCGTGGCGAAGCCTTGCCGAAATTGATCGGTTTGGCGTCGCGAAAGCCGTAGCGTGTAACCGGAGAGGCCAGCATTGCGGGCGCCGCGCGCGTCAGCCGCTTCGGCGGCGACATCAACGCCACAGGCTCGACCTGCGGCTCGGCGCTCCCCTGAGGCGTGTCCGCGACAATGGCCTCTTCTTCCTCGACCATGGAGAAGGGCGGCGCATTGTCGGCCACAGCGTTGTCGGCCACCATATCGGACCGCATCGGCTCAAGGTCGGCGGTCTCCACCGGAGCCGCAGCAACCGGCGCTCTTGGCCGCATGACCGAACTGGTGGTTTCATTCGACGGCTGCAAGTCGTCGATGCCCGCCGTGGACGAGCAGCCGGCAAGGCACAGCGATGCCAACACAAAAGTGACGACGCCTGAAATCCGCATCTGGACCTGTACGCAAAACACAACAGACCGAAGGCAAACAGACGCCGCCGGACAAACCGGCTTCGATTACTAACGATAAATTACCAATAAAGTTTGAATCAAGTTGTTAGGGATAATTTTGACCGTTTCCCTTCTCCCCTTGTGGGAGAAGTTGGATCGGCGCGCAGCGCCGAGACGGTTGAGGGGTGTTGGAAGGAATGAGGCGTTGGCGTTTTCTGGAACACCCCTCATCCGACCGAGCTTCGCTCGGCCACCTTCTCCCACAAGGGGAGAAGGGAAAACCTCACCTGCCGAGCCATTGCTGCATGCAGGTTTTGGCCACCACATGCGCGGGGGGCACGGCGTCGACAGCAGGGCGACGGGCTCGTTCGAGGAGCAGGCGAACCTGTTCGGGGCGCACGCGGTCGCGCTCCATCACGAGCAGGACCATCGGATCGCTCAAAAGCTCGTCCAGGGTGTTGATTCTGTCGCTCATCGGTCGTCTCCTCGAATACCGGGCCCGCAGCCGATAGATAGGCAGGCAATCATGGCCCGCCAATGACGCTTTGTCGGCTATGTCGTGTTTTCGGGATTAATTTCCGGTAAGGTCGGCGTCAGTTCGGAGGCGGTGCACCTTCATGTTGCGGCAGGCCGTCATCGAGCCGCAGCCACGGCTGCTTCGAGGCGGTCCACATATGCATTTCCGGCTTGAACAGCGAGGGATCGTCGAGCGAGCCGGTGGTGATGCCGACAATCCCGGCGGAGTCGCGCCGGGAAAACAGCGTCGTGCCGCAAGCGGCGCAAAAGCCGCGCTGAAGGTCCGGAGAGGTGTTGACTGTCGCCACCTGCCCCTCGACCGTGACATCGTCGATGCGAAACAGCAGACGCGCGTTGAAGGCCGCGCCGATCACCTTCTGGCAGCGCCGGCAGTGGCAGACGCGCTGGTTGAGCGGCTCCGCCTCGGTGCCGTAGCGCACTGCCCCGCACAGGCACCCACCCTGATATTTCGCCATCATCTGAACCCCGTCGCGCTGAAGGTCCTTGGAAGGTAACGACAGGCAGCTTTCGGTCAATTGAAAAGCCCTGATGGCGCTATCGATTGCGCTGATACGACCGATGGCCTGCCGCTGGCCCAACCCAAGGCAGCGGCGAAGGATTGACAGCCAACCGGCAGCCGCGCCTGTCTTGTGGCTGGGTCGGCCGGGAGGAAACCATGACGCAGGATATCGAAACCATTGCCGTCGCGGATCTGTTCGGGCCGCCCTCGCCCGGCCGCGAGCGCACCGACGCGCGGATCCTGGCTGCTGCCTCCGGCATCGGCTTCATGGCGATCCGGGATTTTCCGGGTGATGAATGGCTGACGCGGGACAAACGAGCGCAGTTGCTCAACATCTTCGCCTTGTCCGACGCCGAGAAGGCAAAGCTGCTCCGCTGGAATTTCGACCGCACGAAAAAGAACGTCTATCGCGGCTGGTTCCCGCTGCAGCCGACCGCCGTCTCCTACAAGGAAGGCATCGACATGGGGCCGGACATTGCGCATGCGCAAACCGCCGGCGCCGACGATACTGATGACCCGTTGCGCGAGCCAACGCCCTTGCCCTCCGAAGCGATGTTGCCCGGCTGGCGCGCGGCTGCGGCACACTACTACCTGGCGATGGAGGCGCTCGGCAACGCGCTGATGCGATCGATCGCGCGCGGGCTCGGCCTGCCGGAAACCATCTTCGATGCCGATTTCGACGGGGGCATCTCGACGCTGCGGCTGATCCGCTATCCCTTGCGCGACGCCAACAGCGGCGTCGACCTGAGCGGGCCGGAGTTTTCGATCGTCCATAAGGGCGAGACGCGCACCATCATCGGTCGCGAACATGCCGATTCCGGCTTCGTCACGCTGCTGGCGCAGGACGGTGTCGAGGGACTGCAAGCAAAAAACCTTGCCGGCGACTGGATCGACGTGCCGCCCGCCGACGGCACGCTGGCGGTCAATTTCGGCCAGTTGCTCGAGCGCTGGACCGGCGGCCGTGTGCGGGCAACGCGGCACCGGGTGATCGCGCCGAAGACGGCGCGCTTTTCGATCCCGTTCTTTTACGAACCGCGCGTCGATGCCGAGATCGCGCCGCTGCCGCTCGCCGGCGCCGCCCCGTTCGAGCCGTTTCTCTATGGCGATTATCTCTGGGAGTCGGCGACGAATTTCGTCGAGATGAGCGGCATCAAGCATTTGCGTGAGCCGCGCCGCGCCAAGGCTTCGTAATCTCGCAGGCACAAAAAACCGGCCGCCTCTTTCGAGACGGCCGGCCTGCATTTCAGACCAAACTATTTCGCTTCGCTGACGATCTCGTCCCAGGTCTTCACCTTGGTTTCGCCATTGAGGAAGGGAAGTGCCGCGGCCGTCAGTTCCGGCGCGAAGAAGACGTCGTAGTGGGTGCGGTTGGGAATGATGGCCAGTCGGTTCTGCGACAGGTTCTCGCGCATCCAGCCTGCATCTTTCAGCCCGCCGCCGAGCATCTGGTAGAACTTGATTTCGTGCTCGGGTTTGTACATATCGCTGTCGCCGTAAGCCAACATGACCGGCATCTTCAGCTTGGCGACATCAGCCGAATAGTCGTAATCCTTGCGCATGAAGTTGCCGAGCGCGTCGAGCAGTTTCGGGAAGTCATCCGGACGCGGCGCCACGGCGACGTAGGATTTGTACATCGGCGTGTCCTTCATGAAATCGGCCGCCGCTGCACTTACTTGCGCCTGCTGCGGACGCATCTCGTCATAGAAGCCATTGGCGGCGAAGCCGGTCGAAACTAGCACCAGCCGGCGAACTGCTTCCGGATGCTGGACCGCCATGCGGAAGGCAACGCCGCCGCCCAGCGAATAGCCCATGACGTCGACCTTGTCGTAGCCGAGCGCCTTGACGATCGCGGCCATGTCGTCGCCCATTGCCTCCAGCGTGAACGGCCGCTCACCCAGCGCGGTGCGGCCATGGCCTTGCAGGTCGACGGCAATGATGGTGCGGTTCTCCGCCAGCTTCGGCAGCAGCGGCGCGAACATGTCGGACGTGCCGAGGCCGCCATGCAGAAGAAGCAGCGGTTCGCCCTTGCCATAGACGGCATAGTAGTAGTTCAGTCCGTCGATCGGCAGCAGGCCGGATTTTTCGGGCTTCGGCAGTGCGTTGGTCTCGCTCGTCATGACAGGCTTTGTCTCCTCTGCATTGGTCAGGCCGGGTGCCGCGAACAACGCTGCAACCGAGGCAAAAATGGCGAAAAGGGTCGATCTGGACATGTCAGTCTCCTCAGCTTCTGCCCAAGGACGGGCGAGCACGCCGCATGCCGACATGCCCGCGAAAAAATCCGCGGAGCGATGATCGGCCGGCTGTTGTTGATGGGTCGGAGACTGCGCCTCAATGGCGCTTGGCTTGCACCAGATAGGCGTCGATTTCGGTCTCGCCGAGCCATTTGGCGGCTTCCAGGCGATGCAGGCCTTCGACCAGAATGTGGCGCTTGCCGTCATGGCGGACCTGGATCGGCGTCTTCATGCCGTTTTCCAGTATGTCTTCGGCCAGATGCCGGACCGTTTCGGGATGCAGCGTTTTCTTGCGCGCCGTCGGCACGTAGATGTCGTCGACCTTGACCTTCTGCACTCTCAGCATACCGGCTCCCGAGGCGGAAAATGCCGCCTCGCCTGAGATAGTCGGTTTGCCGGGTGCGGCCAAGAGCGGCTAAGCAATTGCTGGCCCGATCGTTTCCATTTGACGCTTGGCCGGCAGATGGCCGAAATGGCGGCCTTCGATCCTTTCCGGTGTCCATGACCCAGCTGCCGACCGAATTTCCCGATTTCGGATTGACGCCCGAGCAGCGCCGCGAGGCGGTGCGCGGCCATTACTACGAATGGCCGGGCATGGATGGCGAGCGCGGTGAGATCTGGTGTTATTCGGGCCGTTTTTCCTACCGCGCCGGCGAAACCGTGACGCTGCATGTCAGCTCGACGGCGCCACGCTTCAGCATGGTCATTGTCCGCGACGGCGGCAGCGAGACAAAAGTCTTCGAGCAAACGGGCCTGTCGGCACGATGGCAGGACACGCCCGACCAGTGCTCGGTCGAAGGCTGCGGCTGGGAGGCGTCGTTCGAATTCCGGGTCGGCGACGACTGGCCGTCCGGCGCCTATCGGCTGACGCTCACGGCGGACGGCCGCGATGGCAAACCTATCCTTTGCCACCACCTCATCATCGTCGCGCCCATATCAGGCAGAAAACCCCGCCGGGTGCTGCAGGTGGCGGCGACTGGCACCTGGCTGTCCTACAACACATGGGGCGGCTCCAACGCCTATCAGGGCATCACCGGCCCGGGGCGCGACCAGTATGCGCCCATGGTGTCGACGCAGCGGCCTTGGTGCCGCGGCTTCGTCGTGCTGCCCAAGGACGCCCCGCGTGTGCCCCTGGAGGTCGCGGTGCCGCCCAAAACCGTGCCGCGCTACCCCCATATGGAATGGGCGTACGCTACGGGTCATTCGAAGAAATACACGTCCGCCGGTTGGGCGAGCTATGACAGCCACTTCTTCCACTTTGCCGAGCGCGCCGGCTGTGGCGTCGATCTGGCCAGCCAGCACGATTTGCACTTCTCGCCCGAAATCCTCGACGGCTATGACTGCGTCGTCTTCGTCGGCCATGACGAATACTGGACCTGGGAAATGCGCGATGCGGTCGACGCCTATGTCGAGCGCGGCGGCCATGCTGCGCGTTTTGCCGGTAATTTCATGTGGCAGACCCGGCTGGAGGACGAAGGCCGCCGGCAGGTCTGCTACAAATACCGGGCGCGTGCCGAAGACCCCGCCTATAGCGGCGATGTCACCCGCGCCACCAACTCGTGGGAAGCGCCGGAGATCGGCCGTCCCGGTGCAATGACCTTCGGCCTAAACGCAACCAGGGGCGTCTATGCCGGCTGGGGCGGCTGCGCGCCGCGCGGCGTGCGCGGCTTCCCTGTGTACCGGCCTGAGCACTGGGCCTTTGCGGGCACCGGCATCTACTATGGCGACCTGCTCGGCGCCGACAGCCATGTCTACGGCTATGAGGTCGACGGGCTCGATTTCGAAATCCGCGGCGGCCTGCCCTACCCGACACCGGACAGCGGCGCGCCTGACGGTCTGCAGGTGCTGGCTGTCGGCATGGCAAGCCAGGTCGAGGAAAGCGCCGACATCCCGATCGAGGATCAGTTCCTGACCGACGAGGATGGACGCTTTACCGCCGAGACGCTGTTTGGCGAAGCGACCGACGCCAATCTCGACAAAGTCAAACGCGGCAATGGCATGATCGTCAATTTCCGACGCGGCAAGGGCGAGGTCTTTCACGCCGGAAGCTGCGAATGGGTCGCCGGCCTGCTAAGGCAGGATCCGATGGTCGAGCGCGTGACCAAAAATGTAATCGATCGCTATCTCGGAAAGACCTGACATGCAGAAGCCCTCATCCGCCGGTTCAGAAACGCGTGCGCCCTCGCATCTGTTCTACCTCTCCAGCCTGCGCCGGCCGCTGATCGACCGCGCCGAGGGCATCCATATCTGGACGCAGGACGGTCGCCGCTTCATCGACGGATCGAGCGGGCCGATGGTCGCCAATATCGGCCATTCCAACCGCAACGTGCTCGACGCCATGAAGCGGCAGATGGACCGCGCCACCTTCGCCTACCGGCTGCATTTCGAGAACGAGCCGGCGGAAGAGCTGGCGCGGAAACTCGCGGGCAAACTGCCTGAAGGCATGGACCGCATCTTCTTCGTCTCCGGCGGTTCGGAGGCAACCGAATCCTGCATCAAGCTGGCGCGGCAATGGGCGGTCGCCACCGGCCAGCCCAAGCGCTGGAAGGTGATCACGCGCTTTCCCTCCTATCATGGCGGCACGTTGGGTTCGCTTTCGATCACCGGCGACGACGCGCTGGCCGAGACCTTCACGCCGATGATGCGCGTGATGCCGACCGTGCCGGCGCCGACCGCCTGGCGCGACCGCGACAACCTGTCGATGGAACAGCGCGGCCTGCGCTACGCCGACATGCTGGAGGAGAAAATCCAGGCCGAAAGCCCGGATAGCGTGCTCGCCTTCATTATGGAACCGATCGGCGGTGCGGCGACTTCGGCCCTGGTGGCGCCGGACAGCTACTACCCGCGCATCCGCGAGATCTGCGACCGCTATGGCATCCTGCTCATCCATGACGAAGTGATGAGTGGCGCTGGGCGCACTGGAAAGTTCCTTGGCGGCGACCACTGGAACTGCAAGCCAGATATTGTCGCGCTATCGAAGGGGTTGGGCTCCGGCTATGCGCCGCTCGGCGCGCTGGCCGCACCGATGCGGCTGGTCGAGCCGCTGCTGGCGTCGGGCGGCTTCCAGCACGGCCACACCTATGCTGGCAATCCGCTCGCCTGCGCTGCCGGCCTTGCCGTACTTGGCGAGATGGATCGCCTCGACCTGATTACCAAGGCAGCCGCCATGGGCGATGTGCTGATGGACGGGCTGAAAGGGCTGGCAAAGCGTTTTCCGTTCATCGCCGACGTGCGCGGCAAGGGCCTGCTCACCGGCGCCGAGATGGTCGCCGACCCCGAGACGCTGCGGCCAATCGAACAGGGCAAGAAGGCCACCCAGCGCCTGCTCGACCTCGCTTATGAACGCGGGCTGATCATCTACGGGCGCAGGGTCAAAGGCGGCGTCGACGGCGACAATTTCATGGTCGCGCCGCCGATGATCGTCACGGCTGAACAGGTCGGCGAGATCATTTCCATCATTGGCGATTCACTGGAAGTTCTGGCCGCCGAGCTCGACCTGCCGGTCGAAGGCTGAGGGGACAAAAGATGGCGCCGAGAAAAGTCATCATCACTTGCGCCATCACCGGCTCGGTGCACACGCCGTCCATGTCGCCCTACCTGCCGCTGACGCCGGACCAGATTGCAACCGACGCCATCGCAGCGGCTGAAGCAGGCGCCTCGATCCTGCATCTGCACGCCCGCGACCCCAAGGACGGCCGGCCGACAGCCGACCCTGAGGTGTTCATGCAGTTCCTGCCGCGCATCAAGCAGGCAACCGATGCGGTGATCAATATCACCACCGGCGGCTCGTCGCTGATGACGCTCGACCAGCGGCTGGCGGCACCGCTGCGGGCCGAACCGGAAATGTGCTCGCTCAACATGGGCTCGATGAATTTCGCGCTGTTCCCGATGCTCGACAAGCCAAGGGCATGGCAGCACGAGTGGGAGCCAAAACTGCTCGAAGCCACCCGCGACACAATCTTCAAGAACACTTTTGCCGACATGGAAGGCGTTCTCGAAAAACTCGGCAAGGGCTGCGGCACGCGCTTCGAGTTCGAATGCTACGATGTTGGCCATCTCTATTCGCTGGCGCATTTTTGCGATCGCGGGCTGGTGTCGGGGCCGCTGTTCATTCAATTCGTGCTTGGCATTCTGGGCGGCATTGGCGCCGATCCCGACAATCTCGTCCATATGAAGCGCATCGCCGACAAGCTATTCGGCGATAGCTACCAGTTCTCGGTGCTCGCCGCCGGCCGCAACCAGATGCCGCTGATCTCGATTGCGGCGGCGATGGGCGGCAATGTCCGCGTCGGGTTGGAGGACAGTCTCTACGACGGCCGCCAGCTGGCGAAGTCCAACGCCGACCAGGTGCGCCGAATCCGTGGCATTCTCGACGGGCTGTCGCTGGACGTCGCCACGCCGGCGGAGGCAAGGGAAATGCTGGCGCTGAAGGGTGGCGACCGGGTGGCCTTCTAGGGCTTGCACGGGATCGCGTGGTAAAAGGAGGCTGATATGGAAAAGATTCTGGTCTCAGCCTGCCTGCTTGGCAGCCACGTCCGCTATAACGGCTCCTACAGGCTCAACAACCATCCGGTATTGACGCGGTGGCAGGCGGAAGGCCGGCTCGTTCAAATCTGCCCGGAAGTCGCCGCAGGTTTCTCCACGCCGCGTCCTCCGGCAGAGATTCGCGGAGCAGGCGATGCTGTGCTGCACGGCCAAGGCCAGGTGGTCGAGCAGACCGGAAACGATGTGACCGCACTCTATCTCGAAGCCGGGGCGCTTGCGCTCGAACTCGCCCGGGAAACGAGATGTCGCTATGCGGTTTTGACCGATGGCAGCCCGTCCTGCGGCTCAAGCTTCGTCTATGACGGCAGTTTTTCCGGCAAACGCGTGGCCGGTCGCGGCACGACCACCGCGCTGCTGGAAGCGAACGGCATTCACGTCTTTTCGGAAGACAATATCGATGAACTTGACGATCTCCTGAACGGTTCAGCCGGATCCGCGGCCTGATCCATGCAGGACAAAATCCAGACCAGCGATACCGTTATCCGCCCCGGCACCATCGACGACGTCGACACCATCTACGCCGCGCTGCTCAAGCTCGGCACCCATATCGGCGAGCATCAGCAAAT
Source organism: Mesorhizobium neociceri (assembly GCF_013520985.1). Taxonomy (GTDB): domain Bacteria; phylum Pseudomonadota; class Alphaproteobacteria; order Rhizobiales; family Rhizobiaceae; genus Mesorhizobium; species Mesorhizobium neociceri. The sequence goes on from NZ_JACDTY010000003.1 coordinate 360,956, forward strand.
CACGTCCACCGCCGACGATCTCCGCAGCTACGGTTTTGGCGACAAGCCCGCCTTTTCCACCCTGATCGCCGAGATTGGCGGCGAATTTGCGGGGCTGTGCATCTCTTTCCCGATCTTCTCGACCTGGATGGGGCGGCCCGGCGTCTATATCCAGGATCTCTATGTCGAGGATCGCTTTCGTGGCCGCAAAATCGGTGAAAAGCTGCTGCGCCGGGTCGCGCGCGGCTGCCGAAGGGATGGTGGCGCCTATCTCAGGCTGTCGGTCGACACCGACAATGATGGCGCCAAGGCCTTCTATGAGAAGCTCGGCATTGGCTGGGCGCATTACGAGCAGACGCAGAAGATCGTCGGCGAGGCGTTTTTCGCCTTTGCCGATGCAGCGCAGGATGGGGAGACGGAATGAAAGCCTTCTTTGCCGAGGAGCAGAAACGCCATGATCCGAAGGCTTTTTTGTCCAGCGGTGCGCCGCAACCCAACCCCGAACAGCCGGAGCGCGCCGAGCGATTGTTAGCCGGCGCAAAATCTGCCGGATTAACGATCGAACGGCCCAGGGATCACGGGCTCGGCCCGGTGGCGGCCGTGCACACGCCTGAATATCTCGCCTTTCTTGAGCATATTTTTGCGCGCTGGCAGCGCATTGAAGGCGCTTCGGCGGAAGTGATCCCCAATATCCACCCTATTGCCCGCACAGGGTCCTATCCCGCCTCTGCGGTCGGCCAAGCCGGCTACCACATGGCCGACACCGCCTGCCCGATCTCGGCCGAGACCTGGCAGAGCGCGCTGTGGAGCGCCTGGAGCGCGGTCGAGGCCGCCGAGACGGTGATATCAGGCGCGCCTGCCGCCTATGCGCTCTGCCGGCCGCCCGGCCACCACGCCTTTGCCGATGTCGCCGGCGGCTTCTGCTTCATCAACAATTCGGCGGTCGCGGCGCAAGTGTTGCGCAAGCAGGCAGCGCGGGTAGCGATCCTCGATGTCGACCTGCATCACGGCAACGGCACGCAAGGCATCTTCTATGCCCGGCCCGACGTGCTCACCGTGTCGCTGCATGCCGATCCGGTGCGATTCTATCCGTTCTTCTGGGGCCATGCCGACGAGCGCGGCGAAGGGCCGGGGCTCGGCTACAATTTCAACCTGCCACTGCCGCGCAAATCCGCCGACGCGGTGTTTCTGGAAGCACTCGCCGTGGCGTTCCAGCGTATCTGCGCCTTCTCGCCGGACGCGCTGGTCGTGGCGCTGGGGCTGGACGCGTTCGAGGGCGATCCGTTCGGCGGGCTGTCGGTGACCACGCCTGGTTTCTCACGCATTGGCGAGGCGATCGCAAAGCTCGGCCTGCCGACAGTGATCGTCCAGGAAGGCGGCTATCTCTGCGATGCGCTCGGCGACAATCTCACCGCTTTTCTCACAGGCTTCGGCGGTAAACAGCGGTAACTGACTAGCGCTGTTGCCTCAGCATGGCGATGACCCGGTGCACGCTCTCCAGCGTTTCGTCGATCTCGGCTACCGTATTGTAATGCGCAATGCCGATGCGAACGACGCCCTGCTCGGCCGGAATGCCGAGTTGGTGGACGATCTCCCAGGCGTAGTTGTGGCCCGACCACAGGAAGGTGTTTTCGGCATTCATCTGCCGCACGATCGTCTCCGGCACGATGCCGTCGACCGTAAACGAAACCGTCGGCACGCGCTCACTAACGCGCTTCGGATCGGTTATGCCGCGGATGGTCAGGCCCTCAATGTCCGAGAGACCATCGATCAGCCTTAGCGCCAGCGGGTTTTCGTAGGCGATCGCGACTTCGAATGCCTTGGCAATCTTGCGTCTCCGCGACCCGCCCTCGCCGGCTGCGGCACCCAGTTCGGCGAAATAATCGACTGCTGCCGTGAGGCCGGCCATCAGTTCGATCTGCGGTGTGCCGAGCTCGAAACGCTCCGGCAGCCCGTTGGATGAGCAGCGGCATTTGTAGGGTTGCAACGCGTCGATGACATCGCGCCGTCCCCACAATATGCCCATATGCGGCCCGAAGAATTTGTAGGCAGAGCAGACCAGGAAATCGCAGCCGAGCCCCTGCACATCGACCAGCCCGTGCGGCGCGAACTGCACGGCATCGACATAGACCAGCGCGCCGGCCTGTTTGGCGATCGCCGTCAGCGCCTTGACCCGGTTGATCGAGCCGGTGAGGTTCGAGGCATAGTTCATGGCGACAAGCCGCGTCTTGTCGGTGAGCATAGCGCTGAGCGCCGCCTCCTCGACCTGCCAGCTCTTCTCGTCGAAAGGCAGGAAGCGCACGACGAGCCCAAGGTCTTCGGCCAGTTGCAACCAGGGCGAGACGTTGCCCTCATGATCCATACGGGTGACGATGATCTCGTCGCCGGGCTTGAAGCCACGGCCGAGCGTGCGCGACATATGATAGGTCAGCGTCGTCATATTGGCGCCGATGATGATTTCGTCAGCGCTCGCCGCGCCCAGGAAATCGGCCATCGCTGCATGCGCGTCGTCAACGACCTTTTGCGCGGCCAGCGTCGTTTCGAAATAGCCGCCGAGATTCGCGTTGGTGGTCAAGAGGCAGCGCGCCACCGCATCGGCAACCGCTTGCGGCACCTGCGTGCCGGCCGGATTGTCGAGATAGATGCGCCGGCGGCCTTTGTCGGTCAGGTCCAGCGCCGGAAATCTTCCCCTGACGGTCTCGATCGGAAAATCCATTGCTGTCCCCTTCCCCTTGTCTTTGCTCGGCAATTCCGTCCGAACGACTTGCCTATGGGCACGGATTGCCGACGCGCTGGTGGATCGCATCCACCCCCTTCTGCATTTCCTCGGTCCAGGTGACGTCGACCGAAGACAGCGCCATCTCAAGCTGGGCAATCGTCGTCGCGCCGATGATGCTGGAGGTGACAAAGGGCCGGCTGGCGACATAGGCGTTGGCAAACAGCGCCGGCTCGAGGCCGAAGGAACGCGCCAGCTCATTGTACTCGAGCTGCGCTTCCGCCGCGTTCGGCGTCTCATAGCGCTGGCCGCGGTTGAACAGCTGCGAGCGCGAACCCTGCGGCCGCGCGCCGTGGTCGTATTTGCCGGTGAGATAGCCTTGCGCCAGCGGCGAATAGGCAAGAAAGCCGATCTCCTCGCGGTCGCAGACTTCGGCCAGGTTCACCTCAAAGGTGCGGTTGACGAGATTGTAGGCGTTCTGCAGCGAGACGACGCGCGGACCGACGGCTTTGTCCGCCTCAGCGATGAACCGCATGACGCCCCAGGAATTCTCGTTCGACAGGCCGAGATGGCGGATCTTTCCCGCCTTCACCAGTTCGTCGAAGACGGCCAGCGTCTCGGCGATCGGTGTTTCGCCCGCCGGCGCGCCGACGGCATCGGCACGGCGCGGGGTGGCGCCGACGCGGGTCGGATTGGCGCCCCAGGGAATGTCGCGCTCCGGCCAGTGGATCTGGTAGAGATCGAGATAGTCGGTGCCGAGCTTGGCCAGCGATTTGTCGATGGCGTCAAAGATGTCGGCGCGCACCAGTTTCGACGGCCGGTCGCCACGAAACCAGCTGTTGGCGGTGCGGCCGACTACTTTCGAGGCGAGGATGACCTTGTCGCGATTGCCATTGGCCTTCATCCAGCTGCCGATGATCTTTTCCGTTCGCCCTTGCGTTTCAGCCTTGGGCGGGATCGGGTAAAGCTCGGCGGTGTCGATGAAATTGACGCCACGCTCAAAAGCCAGATCCATCTGCGCGTGGCCATCGGCCTCGGTGTTCTGCTGGCCCCAGGTCATCGATCCCAGGCAGATCTGGGTAACAAGAAGATCGGTCCGACCGAGACGGCGTTTGTGCATGGAATTTTCTCCGGCGGGAGATTTGCGCGGCTACGCGGGAAGGAAGCCGCATCTATAGGCAAAGCGGAGGCGCTCTCCAAGCCTCAGCAGGCCCGACTTTTGCGTGAAGTTGAAAAAGTCAGCGCCGGGCGCCGGCCAGTGCGCGGCGCTTGGCTTCGTCGATCAGCATGTTGGCGACCTGCATGCGGATCATGGCGCGCTGGCGCAGATGCGGCGCGACGCGGTCGGGATGGTTGGCGAAGGCAAAGCTGCGGCGCATGCGGCCGAGATCGGCGTTCTTGACGGGATGATCGAGGCCGAGTTCGACGGCGATCGCTTCAGGGTCGATCGGCGGAAGCTTTTCCTCGGGCGTCGCCTCCTCGCCGGCCAACGCCAACTTGGCCTGGTCGAGCAATGCGGCGAATTCGGCTGCGAGATCGGACCCCGCCTCGCGATATTCGGCAGTGAAGGTTTCGCCGGAGACCTTGATGCGGCCGGAGTGAAGTTCGTCGGCCACCGAGAGATAGTCGAACGGGATCGACGGCCGCGCGCCTGTCTCCTCGCCGTCCTTGTCGGAGGCGACGAACAGATCGTCAAGCAAGGAAGCGAAATCCCGCTTGGCGCCGATGTCAGCCTCCCCCTCGTTTTTTGCGCATGCGAATAGAGCCGGTCGCACCATAGAACCGGCTCGTTAAAAATGAATGCCACTGATCTTAACCAGTTTAGGCGTTCGCCAGGCTTGCGCGGACCGGTTGATGGTGCGGGAAACTCAACAAAAAGCCGGACTGCACTTTCATGCAGTCCGGAAAATTCGCCAGGAGTGGCGAGGAAAAGCCGGCCATGTGCCAGCGTCTATGCGTACGGTAGGCACCAGCCAAAAGTTTCAGCGCATGAGCCAATTGTGCCGAAAAAATTAGCCCGGCATGGCTGCCATGCAAATGCTGCACTGCACAATCTTCACAATTTCCCTATATTCAGCGTCGTGGAGGATCAACTAGGGGCCGAATCATGGGGTTCTTCACTGAAATGTTTGCTCGTCCGCGTCCGCAGGAGCATCAGCGTTACCGCTCGGCACTGGCATTGCTGCATTCGATGAGCAATGCCGACCGCGCCGACATCGGCATCAAGCCGGCCGATTTCCCACGCATCGCGCGCGAAATGTCCGTGCGCTGAACCAGCGCCAGCCGAGGTTTCCCGGCTACGACCGGGAAACCTCGGAACGCCGAATTCTTCAACGATTCCCGAGATAGGCACCCTTGGTCAGCGGCACGCCATTGTGGCGCAGGATGTCGTAAGCCGTTGTCACGTGGAAATAGAAGTTGGGCATGGCGACATGCAGCAAATACTGCAGGCCGGGCATCGAGACCTCGCGCGGGCCAAACTTCAGGTCGACGACCCTGTCATCCGAGCCATCAAATTCGGCAGCCGAGAATGAAGCCAGCAGATCGAGCGTCTTGGTGATGCGCGCCTGAAGCTCGGCGAAGGTCGCTTCATTGTCGTCGTATTTCGGCACTTCGCGGCGGGCCAGCCGAGACGGCGCGCCCTTGGCGTGGTCGGTGGCGACCTGCACCTGCCGCACCAGCGCGTACATGTCCGGCGCCAGCCTTGCGGTCAAAAACACCTGCGGGTCGATTTTGCGTTCAGTTGCATTCTGTTCGGCCGCCGTCAGCACGCCGGACAGCGCCTTCAGCCTGGCCGAAAACACCGGCACCGAGGCTTCATACATCGATAGTGTCACGTTCAAATCTCCATTGCGGCTGAAGCGCCGACGGCGGGACGTAGCGCCTTCCGCGGCGATTTTACAAGCGTCACCACGTCGCCGCAATCTCTATGATAGAATCTTGTGGTGGTGGAGATTCCCCGATGAGACACATCTTTCTGGTGGCGGCCGCCTTTTTCTCCCTTGCCGTATCCGGCCAAGCTGTGTTCGCCGACGATGAACCGGTGGCCGCTGACCAGGCGCCTTATGTCGATGACAGGTCGGACGCCGCGGCCGTTATCCGCTCACTCTACAGCGCCATCAACCGGCACGAATTCGCCCGGGCCTGGGGCTATTACGGCGATACCAAGCCGGCAAAGGATTTCGATACTTTCGTCAAGGGCTATGACGGCACCGACAAGGTCGATGTCGAAACCGGCGCCATTTCCGACGAAGGTGCGGCCGGCAGCATCTATTACAGTGTCCCGGTCGCCATCCGCGCCACCGGCAAGGACGGCAAAGAGGCGGTGTTTGCCGGCTGCTACACGCTGCGCCAGGTCAGCGCCCAGGTCCAGGCCCCACCGTTCCAGCCGATCTTCATCGACAAAGGTGCGCTGAAGCCGTCAAAGGCCGAGTTCGAGGAGGCGCTGCCGCCGAGTTGCGGCGACGGCCCGCCGCCGCCGAAGAAGGACACCGCGCTCGAACAGGCTAAGAAGGCCTTCCTGGCCACCTATGGCAACCAGTGCGACAAGCAATTCCTGGCTGACGAGCCGACGGTTTTTTCGATCAAATACAAGGACAAGGACGCCCAGCCCGGCGATGCCGAGAAGGAAACGCGGCTGTTTCATTTCTCCTGCTCGGCGGCGGCCTACAATGAAGCCTCCATCTACTACATGACCGACGAGGTGTCTGGCGTCCTGCAGTTGCAGTTCACCGAGCCGGAACTGGATATCCGTTACGAGAACAATGACAGCGACGCCAAATTGCTTGGCGTGACCGTCATCGGTTTCCACACCTCGGGCTGGGCGACCAACTCCGATTATGACGAGGAGACGAGGACGATCAGCACGTTCAACAAATGGCGCGGCATCGGCGACGCCTCGGATGCCGGCACGTATCTGTTCCGCAACGGCAATTTCTCGCTGGTCCAGTATGATGTTGACGCCTCTTATGACGGCGAGGAAAACCCGCAGACAGTGGTCGACTACAACACAGCGCCTTGAGCGATTGCATCGGCTCAGGGCGCTTTCGACAGCATCCAGTTCAGCGTTTCGCGCCAGTCGACCATGCGGATCGGGGTGCCGTGGGTGCCGGTCTCGAACCGGACGAAGCGGGTCGGATAGGAATAGGCTTTCGAGTTGGCGATAATCGAGCGGAAGAAGGCTTCCTGCTTCTCCACGGGAAAGACCGGATCCTTGCTGCCCTGGCCGAAGAACACCGGCACATGGCGCCTGTAGGCCGGGCTCGACAGGAAACTGTCATCCCATAGCGAGCCGAGCAGCAGCAGCCCGTTTATGCGCCGCCCCGTGTCGTTGCGGCCGGCCAGCTTCCAGCACAGCGCACCGCCCATCGAGCCACAGGCGACGAATATCTTGGCGTCGGGCGAGGCCTCGGCATAGTGGCCGATCAACGCCGCGACCTGGGCCGCACCCTTGTCGCCGAAATCGGTGAAATCGGGTGAGAGGTAGAGGCCGCCATTGCCGGCCATCAGGTTCTTGATGCGGTTGAAATTGCCGCCGAAGGTGAAGTCGTCGACGCCCTGCTTGCGGCTACCGCCCTGCCCGTGCAGGTAAAGCACGATGATGCCGGCGCCCTCGGTCTTGCCGACGGCCACATGCCTGACATCGCCGGCATCGGTTTTCAGCAAGAGGTCCTGCTGCACCTTGCGCACACCGGTGTCGGTATACTGCGCATGCACGCGCTTTTCCGGCACTTCGTCGCGAGCATTGATGTCGCGCATCTCGCGGTAGTCGATGACGGTGTAAGCGCCCTTGTCCGTGGACGAGAGTGTCGCCGGATAGGCGAAGAGATCGTCCTTGTAGGGTTTTAGCTCGAGCGCGCTAGCGCGGGCTGCGGAAAACAGAAAAAATAGTGAAATCAGAAGGGTATGGAGCGCGGCTACCCCCCTCTGGCCTGAGGGGGAGATGGCCGGCAGGCCAGAGGGGGGTAGAAGCGCAGAGGCAAGTGAAGAGATAACCATGTCTCAGCCATGCGTTTTTCGGCTTCGGTTTGTCAATCCTGCAGCACGCCGCCGGCGCCTTCGAGCGCTTCGCGGGTGTCGACGTCGATCGACGCGCCGTCGCCGATCTCGACGTCGATGACGTCGAGCCCTTCGGCCTCGACCAGATGGCGGGCGCCGGTGTCGCCTTCGAGATGGGCAATGGCTGGAAACAGAGCGCGCGGCAAAAGCACCGGATTGCCGCGGCGGCCGTCATGCGCGGCGCGCACCACCGAGCGGCCACCGGCCTTGCGGAAGACCTCGATCAGCCTGTCGAGATCGGCGGCGGAGATGCCCGGCATGTCGCCGAGAACGATCATCGCGCCGGCCGCGTCGGCCCCAACCCGGGCAATGCCGGTTTTGAGCGACGAGGACAGGCCGTCGGCGAAATCCGGATTGTCGGCGAAGGTCACGTCAAGGCCCGACAAGGCCTGATGCACCCGCTCACGCTGATGGCCGGTGACGACAACGGTGCTGGATGCCTTCGAGCCGAGCGCCCGTTCGGCGGCGCGGCGCACCAGCGGCTTGCCGTCGAACAGCGCCAATAACTTGTTCGGCCCGCCCATGCGGCTGGAGCGGCCGGCGGCCAGAAGCACAATCTCGACCTTCAATCCGGCTCTCGCAGGCAGCGGCTCGCGCGGCTGCGGCCGGGTCGGGATCTCCATCAGGAGCCCGCCGACACCCATGCCGGCAATATCCTTGGCTGTCACATCTAGGCCGGCGATCAGCCGATCGAGCACCCAGTCGAAGCCGTTCTCCTTGGGGCTGCGGGCGCAACCGGGCGCGCCAATGACGCGCTTGCCGTCGAGCGTGCCCAACACCAGCAGATTGCCGGGATCGACAGGCATGCCCGCGCGGACGACCGTGCCGCCAGCCCTCTCAATAGCCGCCGGAACAACGTCGCTGAAGTCGCTCATCGCCGAGGCGCCGAAGATCACCACCATATCGTTGTCGCGCGCCAGCGCGGCGGCCGCCTCGGCGACGGGCGCAATTTCATGCGGCGTGCGCCGCTCGGTGGTCAGCCGGGCGCCGGAGCGTGCCAACCGGGCCTCGGTGACGCGCAGCGTCTTGTCGAGCACGCTGGCCTTGACGCCGGGCAACACCGTCTGGATGACGCCGATGCGCACCGGCCGGTAGGCATTGACGGCGAAGATCTCGCCGCCGGCGCAGATTTTCACCACCTCATCGACCAGGGCCGAGGCAACGGCGAACGGGATGATCTTGACCGTCGCGACCATCTGGCCCTGCTCGACCGGGGCGTGTTGCGCCAGCGTGGCGATGGTGATGGTCGGGTCGACGGCGTTGATGGCGTCGATCATCGTGGCATCGACGGTGAAGACACCGGCGGCGCCGGCATGGAGGTTGACGCGGCCAGTCGCAGCCGGCTTCGCCTCGATGTTGCGGTGGCGCATACCGGCGGCGATCTTTTCAGCCGCTGCATCCTCACTGAGATCATCGGCGGCAAGCACCGCCGCAACGATTTCGGCGATGCCGGCCGCCTTCAGCGCCGAGACGTCTTCGGCGCTCAGCCGATGCGCTTTGCGGAAACGCCGGTCTCCGGCCGTGGTGGCATGCGCCAGCACCGCGCCTTCAGCCTGATCGATCGGAACTGGCCCGAATTTCACGCCGCGGCGCCTTTCGCTTCCAGCCCGCGCGAGCGAAAGGCGTGGATGGTCTGCGCCAGGATGGCGACCGCGATCTCGGCCGGGCTCGCCGCGCCGATATCGAGGCCGATCGGCGCGTGGATGCGGGCGATCTGGTCGGCACTGGCGCCCAGCGCCAGCAGGCGCTCGACGCGCTTCGCATGGGTCTTACGGCTGCCGAGCGCGCCTACATAGAAGCAATTGGCGTCCAGCGCCGCCTTCAACGCGAAATCGTCGATCTTCGGGTCATGGGTGACGGCGGCGAGTGCCGTGTAGCTGTCGAGCGGCTGGCGCTTCAGCACATCCTCAGGCCATTCGGCATGCAGCGCGACATCCGGAAAACGATCCGGCGTGGCGAAAGCGGTGCGCGGATCGACGATCTCGACGGGATAGCCGGCGATCTTGGCCATCGGCGCCAGCGCCTGGCTGATATGGACGGCGCCGATCACCATCAGGCGCGGCTGCGGCAGATGCGCGTTGAGAAAGAAGGTCCGGCCCTCCGCCTCGACCGAGCCGGAGCTGCCTGACCGAAACGCCTTGGCGATCGCTTGCCCGAGCTCCCCGGCAACTTGGTCGCCTTCGCGGACGATGCGATCGCGGCCATCGCCGAGATCGGTGACCAGGATCGCCGCGCGGCGGGCGCGGCGTTCGGCGTTGAGGGTTTTGAGCGCGTAGGGATCCATGCCTAACCGAGCCGCTCCACATAGACCTTGATGCGGCCGCCGCAGGACAGGCCGACCTGCCAGGCGGTTTCGTCGGCAACGCCGAATTCGAGCATTTTTGCTTTTCCCGAGTCGATGACGTCGATCGCCTCGCTCACCACGGCGCCCTCGACGCAGCCACCCGAGACCGAGCCGTGGAAATTGCCTTCGGCGTCGATGACCAGATGACTGCCGACCGGCCTCGGCGCCGACCCCCAGGTCTCGACCACAGTGGCGATGGCGACATCCTTGCCGTCCTTCATCCAGCCTTCCGCGATGATCAGCGGATCGCGGGCCTCATCGAGATAGATGCTGTTGTCCATGATCGCTTGTCCTAGGGTCTGTTTTTCCGGATTTGAAAATATATGGTCATGCCGCGCGCCTGGCGCCAGCGTCCAGCCACCGGCGGGGATCGACGGAGCTGACAGACTTCTTGTCCAGCGAGGCGCAGAGGTCAGCCAGCGCATCGAGATTGTGCACCGAGCGGAACTCGTCGACATGCGGCAGCATCGCCTTGACGCCACGGGCGCGCGCCTCGAAACCTTCGAAGCGCAGCAAAGGGTTCAGCCAGATCAGCCGCCGACAGGATTTGTCCAGGCGCTCCATTTCTTCCGACAGACCGGTGACATCGTCGCGCTCCAGACCGTCGGTGATCAAGAGCACCACGGCGCCCTGCCCCAGCACACGGCGGGACCACTGCTTGTTGAACTCGGCCAGCGTGTCGCCGATGCGGGTGCCACCCGACCAGTCCTTCACCGCTGCCGAACAATCGGCAAGGGCAGCATCGGGGTCTCGGTGGCGCATCTGCCGCGTCAGATTGGTCAGACGCGTGCCGAAGACGAAGGTGTGCACGCGCCGCCGCTTCTCGGTCAGCGCATGCAGGAAATGCAGGAAGATGCGCGTGTACTGGCTCATCGAGCCTGAGATATCGGCGAGCACGACCAGCGGCGGATGCACCTCTCGGGCCGAGCGGAATTTCGGCAGGATCAACTCGCCGCCGGTGCGCGCCGCCGAGCGCATCATAGCGCGTGGATCGATGCGGCGGCCATGCGGATCAGCCCGGAAGCGCCGCGTCCTTACCATGTCGAAGGGCAGCCGAAGCTCGGCGATCGCCTTCTTGGCGTCGGCCATCTCGGCGGCGTTCATCTGGGCAAAATCCTTAGCCCGCAGCACCTCATTGCCGGAGAAGGTGAACCGGGCGTCGACCTCGATCTCAGGGATTTCCTGGCGTGGCGCGCTGTTTTGATGGCCTTCAAACATCGCCTGGCTGACGCGATTCTCGGCCGCGCGTGGCTTCTGCTTTTCCCTGGTGTCGGGCGCCACCGGCGAGAACATCGCCAGCAGTTTCTCGATCAGCTCACGCGATTTCCAGAACAGCCGGAAGGCTTCGTCGAAAACGGGATGATCCTCATGCCTGGACACCAGCACGGCATGCAGCGTCCAGTAAAAATCGTCGCGCGAGCCGATGCCGGCGGCCAGCACCGCTTCGATCGCGTCCTTGACCGAGGCCGGCCCGACCCGCATGCCAGCCTTGCGTAAGGTGCGGGCGAAATAGACGATGTTGTCGGCGATGCGGCCGTCTTCCGTCGCCTCTATCCGTTCGGCCTGTTTGGGGTCGGCCTCTTTGGGGTAGGCACCCGGCGTCTTCACGGATCTACTCCGCCGCCGCCAGTTCGGCCTTGACCTCATCGAGGATGCGCCGGCCCTCACCCGCGCCGATGCGGGCAATGTCATCCTGGTATTTCAACAGCACGCCGATCGTGTCCGATACTGTCTCTGGGTCCAGCGCCACCTTGTCGAGTTCGGTCAGTGCGCCGGCCCAGTCGATGGTCTCGGCGACGCCCGGCGCCTTGAACAGTTCGACCTGGCGCAGCTTCTGGATGAACGACACCACTTCGGCTGAAAGCCGGCTGTTGGCTTGCGGCACCTTGCGGCGCACGATCTCCAGCTCGCGCTCGGCGTTGGGATAGTCGACCCAATGATAGAGGCAGCGCCGCTTCAGCGCGTCGTGGATCTCGCGGGTGCGGTTGGTGGTGATGATGACGATCGGCGGCTCTTCCGCCTTGATGGTGCCGAGTTCGGGCACCGTTACCTGGAAATCGGAGAGGATTTCGAGCAGGAACGCCTCAAAAGCCTCGTCGGTGCGGTCGAGCTCGTCGATCAGGAACACCGGGGCCGCACCCGCCTTGCCGGTGAGGGCATCGAGCACCGGGCGGCGGATCAGGTATTTTTCGGAGAAGACATTGCGCTCCATGTCGGAGCGGTCGACCGAGCCTGCCGCCTCCTCCATGCGGATTTCGATCATCTGCGCGGCATAGTTCCACTCGTAGACGGCGGATGAGACGTCGAGGCCTTCATAGCATTGCAGGCGGATCAACCGGCGGCTGAGCGCCTGCGCCAGCACTTTTGCGATCTCGGTCTTGCCGACGCCGGCCTCACCTTCGAGGAAGAGCGGCCGCTGCATGCGCAGGGACAGGAACAGAACGGTTGCCAGAGACCGGTCCGCGACATAGTCCGCGCCGGTCAGGAGATCGAGCGTTTCGTCGATCGTCCGCGGCGCGGGGCGCGGTTTCAGCTCGGTCATTCTTTCTCCGTTGACGCCTCTGCTCCGCTTTCCAGCACGTGGTAGTCGCGGGCGTGGTAGATCAGCGGCCGCAAATTATCGCCCATGCGCAGGCCTGTCACCTTGCCAAAAAGCACACGATGGGTGGCCAGATCCTTGGTGTCGATCAATTCGCAGTCGAACACGGCGAGAGCGCCCTTCAAGGTCGGGGCGCCTGTCGATATGACATCCCACTCGCCGAGCGCGAAACGCTCATCGGATGACAAGCCGGTCAGGCCTGAAAACGCCACCGATAGCGGCTGCTGGTGCGAAGCCAACGTGTTCAGCGCAAACCGGCCGTTTCGCACGAACAACTCGTTCTTAGCATTCTCGCGGTTGAGACACACGAGAACCGTCGGCGGCGTGTCCGACACCGAACAGGCGGCGATCACCGTCGTGCCGCGTTTGCCGGCGGGGCCGTCGGTGGTCACCACATGGACGTGACCGGCGAAATGCGCCATGGCGTCGCGATAGGCCTGCGGCCCTATGTCGTTCAACTTCAACACTGATGATTTTCCATAAGCAGGAACCCAAGCGTTATATATGGCGGCACACAATAGGCCACAAGCGAAGTGCTCGACGCCAATCCGCAAATTCGCGTGTTGCGCCTGGGGCGGGCAGCCTTTAGGTCTTGGCGCAAGAGACGCTGGAAGCATGCGACCGGCACGGAGGAATTCTCGTCAGAATGCGACCCCTAGCAGCTGTAATAGCGGCACTGCTCTGGCTGCTGCCGGCAGGCGCCGGCGCTCAGACGCTGCTCGTCGGCGTCGCAGCACCCTTGTCCGGCCCATCGGCGATCCTCGGCAAGCAGATCGAGACGGGCGCTGGCCTTGCAGCGGAAGCCAATGGCCTGGAGATCAAGACGGTCGACGATGCCTGCACCGCCGATGGCGGGGCTGCCGCCGCCAGGGAATTCGCGGCGGCGAAGGTCAATGTCGTTGTCGGCTTCCTCTGCACCGAGGCGATCCAGGCGGCGCTGCCGATCCTGAAGGACGCCAACATACCGGTCATTACTGTCGGCGTGCGCACCGAAAGCCTGACCGACCGCCGCGCCAAGACCGGCTGGCCGGTCTATCGGCTGGGGCCGCGCGGCGACGACGAGCGCAATGCGGTGGCCGCCATTCTCACCCGGCTGTGGCAGAGCGAATTGTTCGCCATCGTCGATGACGGCACCATCTATGGTCGCGAGATCGCCGAGACGTTGCGGGCCGCAGCCGGACAGGCGGCGCTGAAGCCGGTGTTCACAGACACGTTCCGGCCGCAGCTCGACAACCAGATCGGGCTGATCGGCCGGTTGAAGAAGGCGGGCGCGACGCATGTTTTTGCCGGTGGCGACGGCGACGACATCGCCATTATGGGCCGCGACGCCGGCCAGCTCGAGGCCGGCATTACCTTTGCCGGCGGCGAGAACATGCGTGCGCCACCCGGCGACGTGCCTTACGCCGTGGGCACGCTGATGATTGCGCCGCCGGAATGGGCCGATGTTGCCTATCCCAAGGTGCTGGCGGCATTTGCAGCCAAAAACGTTGCGCCGGATGGCTATACGCTGCCGGCCTACGCAGCGGTGGAAATCGCCAAAGCCGCCTCTGCGGGGGCCGACACTTCGGGCAAGGGGCTCGCCGACGCGCTGACCGGGCATGACTTCTCCACAGCTATCGGCCCGCTGAGGTTCGACGACAAAGGCGATCTGAGCCAGAGCCTCTATCGCGCCTTTCGTTTCGACGGGACACGGTTCGTGCCGGCGGAGACCAACTGATGTTCCGCACCGGGCCGCGCAATTTGATCACCGATGTCGCCGGCCTTCGCGTTGGCAACGCAGCCGATGCCAGGTTGAAATCTGGCGTTACCACGGTGTTGTGCGACGAGCCGGCGGTGGGTGGCGTGCAGATCCTCGGCGGTGCTCCGGGCACGCGCGAAACAGACCTTCTCGAACCGCACAATTCCATCGAAGCGGTCCATGCCGTGGTGCTCTCAGGCGGCTCGGCCTTCGGCCTCGACGCCGCCTCGGGTGTGCAGGCGGCGCTGCGCGAAAAAGGCATCGGTGTCGATGTCGGCGGCTTTCGCGTGCCGATCGTGCCGGCGGCGATCCTGTTTGACCTGCGCAATGGCGGCGACAAGGATTGGGGTCGTTATCCCCCCTATCGCGACCTCGGCTATGAAGCGGCGCAAACCGCTGCGATCGACTTTCCGCTCGGCACGATCGGCGCCGGCGCTGGCGCGTTGAGTTCCGGGCTGAAGGGCGGCCTCGGCTCGGCCTCGACCGTGCTCGACAGCGGCGTCACTATCGGCGCGCTCGCCGCCGCCAACCCGACGGGTTCGGTGACCATCGCCCGAACGCGCTATTTCTGGGCTGCACCGTTCGAAATCGGCGATGAGTTCGGCGGCCTCGGCTATCCCTCGCCGATGCCGGACGACGCCAGGCGGATCCTCTTGAAATATCGCGACAAGCGTGTCGGCGGAAACGAGGAGCCCGGCGGCAACACCACCATCGCTGTCATCGCCACCGACGCCGTGCTGACCAAGGCGGCTGCCAAGCGGCTGGCCATATCGGCGCATGACGGCTTCGTGCGCGCCATCTGGCCGGTGCATACGCCGGCCGACGGTGACCTGGTGTTCGCACTGGCGACTGGCAAGAGCGGCATCGAGCTCACCGCCGACGCGGCGGTCGACTTCTTTGCCGCGGCCGGCGCCACCATGGCGCGCGCCATCAGCCGCGGCGTCCATGCCGCGACGCCGGCCGAAGGCGATCTGTTTCCGGTATGGTCGTCTCGCTGAGCGCGGAACTCGATCAGGTCGGGTCGGATTTTTCTTCCTCGAAGCTGACCGCGACATCGGAATTCGCCGACAGCCAGACTTTCTGGCCATCGACCTCGGCAAGCAGGCTCAAGGGAATGTAGTGGTGATGGCCTTTGTGCACACCCATGCCGCTGTCGGCCTTGGTCAGCTTGATCCGGTCGCCATCGACTTTGTCGACAGTGCCGATGTGAACGCCGTCTGCGCCGACCACTTCCATATGTTCGCGAATCTTGCTGGCCTCGGTCATGGGGTGTTCTCCTTTTTGAAAGCGATCGACGATAACAAGCAGAGGTGCAATTGGATGCATCGCCTTTTGGATAGCACGATGTTTTGACTGTCTCATGATAGGGAACGATCGAACCATGGCAGCCTGAGCGGAGATCCGATGCGAAATCTTGTCCTGATTGGCGTTTGCCTGCTGGCCCAGCTGACATCTGCCATGGCCGCCTGGGCAGGCGATGTCGCTGAGCTGGAGATCCTCGGCTTCACCAGAGATGGTGGCGTCTTCGCCTTCGAGGAGTACGGCGTCGCGGATGGGTCTGGCTTTCCCTATGCCAACCGCTACTACATCGATACCGCCGACGACACGTTCCTGAAGGGCACGCCGATCCGGGTGCGGCTGGAGGACGAGACCGCCTCGCTCGACGCGGCCCGTCTCCAGGCCAAGCAGAAGGGCGAAGCGATCATTGCCCAGGCTGAGCTTACCGCCAATCGCGGCATCACCGCCGGCTTCAACCCGGTGACCGAACTGTCGGCCGACCCGTTCCGCATGGTGGTCAACCCGCGACCAATCTTCTCGCCGGTCGACCCGCCACTGGAATTCCGGCTCGACGAGATCGGCATGAACGATACGGCAGGCTGTGAGAGCCAGGGCGAGATCAATGGTTTTCGCCTGTTGCGCATCGAAGCAAGCGATGGCGGCCAGACGCATCTGCTGCATGAAGACAAATCGATCCCGAAAAGCCGTGGCTGCCCCAACGGCTACCGGATCGGCGTGGTGCAGACGTTCTCGATGGACAGTATCAGCGCCTATGCGGTGCTGATCGCGGTGCGCCAATACGGCTTCGAGGGGCCGGATTTCCGCTGGATCGCCGTGACCGGCCGCCTGTGACATCGCTCGATCAATCCAGCTGGCGCAAGCGCGTCGGCAATCGCGTCCGCCGCGCCGTGCCATCGACGGGCGCGGCCCTTGTCGGCGCCTTGCTGTGGGCAATGGCCATGGGCGCAAGCGCGCTCACCGGCCTTTGGCTCGACAATTGGGAGACGCCTGAAAAGATTCGTTTCGTCGTCCTGCTCTTTGCCATGGGCGCGGCAATTGCCTTCCCCGTCGGCCTGTTCGCGGCGCGGCTGGCCTCGCTCGACCGGCACTGGGAAGTGGCGCTTGCCGCCGCCTTCGTCTGTCTGCTTGCTGCGACACTTGCCTTCACCGGCGGGCTGTTTGCGCTGCAATACCGCTCCTACTACGCCGAATGGCACGCGGAGGCCTTCACCGTCCGTTGGGCGTTCGAACTGGTGTTCACCTCGCTGACGGCGCTCTACCAGTTCGTGGTGCTGGGGGTGCGGCTCTATTTTCCGCTCGGATTCATCGCACTTGCCGCCGCCAGCGTGTGGTTTGCGCGCCAGCAGCGTTGAGCATTTGGTCCGCCTCTGATAGGAGGCGCACTTAACCACCGACATATCAGGACTGACGGATGATCCCTCGCTATTCCCGGCCGGAAATGGTCGCCATCTGGTCGCCGGAAACCCGCTTCCGCATCTGGTTCGAAATCGAAGCCCATGCCTGCGATGCGCTGGCTGAACTGGGTGTCATCCCCAAGGAAGCGGCAAAAACCATCTGGGAAAAGGGCAATGCGGCCAAATTCGACGTCGGCAAGATCGACGAGATCGAAGCCGTCACCAAGCATGACGTCATTGCCTTCCTCACCCATCTCGCCGAATTTGTCGGGCCGGATGCGCGTTTCATCCACCAGGGCATGACATCGTCTGACGTGCTCGATACCTGCCTGGCCGTGCAGCTCAGCCGCGCCAGCGACATTCTGCTCGCCGACCTCGACGGTCTGCTCGCCGCTCTGAAGCGCCGTGCCTTCGAGCACAAGGACACCGTCACCATCGGCCGCAGCCACGGCATCCATGCCGAGCCGACCACCTTCGGCGTCAAGCTGGCGCAGGCCTATGCCGAGTTCTCGCGCTGCCGCGAGCGGCTGGTGCATGCGCGTGAGGACATCGCCACCTGCGCCATATCGGGCGCCATCGGCACCTTCGCCAACATCGACCCCTATGTCGAAGAGCATGTGGCGAAAAAGCTCGGGCTGAAGCCGGAACCGGTTTCGACGCAGGTCATCCCGCGCGACCGCCACGCCATGTTCTTCGCCACGCTCGGCGTCATCGCCTCGTCGGTCGAGCGGCTGGCGACCGAGATCCGCCATCTGCAGCGCACCGAGGTGCTGGAAGCGGAAGAGTATTTCTCGCCGGGCCAGAAGGGCTCGTCGGCCATGCCGCACAAGCGCAACCCGGTGCTGACCGAAAACCTCACCGGCCTTGCCCGCATGGTTCGGTCCATGGCCTTGCCGGCGATGGAGAATGTGGCGCTCTGGCACGAGCGCGATATCTCGCACTCCTCGGTCGAGCGCATGATCGGGCCCGACGCCACGGTGACGCTGGATTTCGCGCTGTCGCGGCTGACCGGCGTCGTCGACAAATTGCTGGTCTACCCCGACAACATGCTGAAGAACATGAACAAGTTCCGCGGCCTTGTGCATTCGCAGCGCGTGCTTCTGGCGCTGACGCAGGCCGGTGTCAGCCGCGAGGACGCCTACCGCCTGGTGCAGCGCAACGCCATGAAGGTGTGGGAACACGGCGCTGATTTCCTTGAGGAACTGTTGGCCGACAAGGAGGTCACCGCAGCGCTGCCCGAAGCCGAGATCCGCGAAAAGTTCGACCTTGGCTATCACACCAAGCATGTCGACACGATCTTCAAGCGGGTTTTTGGGGAAGCCTGACGCCAGCGCCAAGCTGGAGCACCCCTCATCCGACCTCGCTTCGCGAGGCCACCTTCTCCCACAAGGGGAGAAGGGAAGACTGCGGCGACCTTGCCGCCAATCATCAACGATTGAGATTTGCAGAGGCGCAAGCGGCGAGCTCCGCCTTCTCCCCTTGTGGGAGAAGGTGGATCGGCGCGTAGCGCCGAGACGGATGAGGGGTGTTCCAGCTTGGCGCTGCCCTCAGATCTAGGCCTTGCCAGGCACCGTCCTGATAACCGTGCCCCACGGATCCTCGCGGTTCGTTTCCTTGGTCACATTGTCCGAGCGCATCTCGACCCAGGCCAGACCCGAGCGGGACGGATCGCGGCGGCCGGCGCCGGCGCTGTGCCACGAATTGCCACCGATATGGTGGTGGTAGCCGCCGGACGACAGGAACACCGCCTGCCCGCCATACTTGGCCACGGTGTCGAAACCGAACTCCTGGTGCCACCAGGCTTCGGCGTCTTCCGGCCGGCCGACACGCAGATGGACGTGGCCGACAATGCTGTTTTCCGGCGCGCCCTGCCAGCCGGCGTCACCGGCCGGCACGCTGGCGGCCACAGCGGCCAGGTTCAGCCGCTCGGTCGCCATGGCGATCTTGTCGCCGTTCCACTTCCACTCCTCCGGCAAACGGTCTCTATAGATTTCAATGCCGTTGCCTTCGGGATCGGTCAGATAGAGCGCTTCGCTGACCAGATGGTCAGAGGCACCCTCTATGCGGATCTTGTTGGCGGCAGCATGGTTGATCCAGCGGCCGAGATCGGCGCGGCTGGGCAAAAGGAAAGCCGTGTGGAACAGGCCGGCGCTGCGCGGATCGTCGGGCTTGGCCGTTGCGTCAGGCTCGATGACCAGCAGCGGTCGCTCGGCGGCGCCCAGCGTGATCGCGCCGTCGGCGCGGCTCAATTCCTGCAGGCCGACAACGGCACGGTAATAGGCCGCGAGGCCCTCGGCATCGCTCGCCTTCAGGCCAACGCGTGACACACTGACGGGGGTAGTCGCGGCAAAAGGCAGTTCGCTCATCAAAATCTCCGCTCGGGCGGCGTTCCGCGAGGTTTCCAAGCCAGAGGCCCGGCGCCGCAACAACTGTAGCGCCGTTTCAACCAACAAGCCCTGGTTTTCACGGTCGCTCTTCCTGTCCACAGATCGTCTATCCCGATCGTTCACACAAGACGGAAAGAATCGAACAGGTTGTTCACAATTGTGATGCGCCGCGTCCATCAGCATGGTTGCACGAGACAGAGCTGCTCGCTATCTCAGCGCCATGAAAGTCAAAGACGCAGATATCTTGATCGTACCGGGCTACACCAATTCAGGCCCGGAACACTGGCAGACACGCTGGCAGTCGAAACTGTCGACGGCACGCCGGGTCGAGCAGGCCGAATGGTCGAAGCCGGTTCGCGAGGACTGGACAGCCAGCGTGGCGAACGCCGTCAACGAAGCGGAGCGGCCGGTGGTGATCGTTGCCCATTCGCTCGGCGTGGCAGCCGCGGTGCAGGCCATTCCGCAATTCAGGAAGCCGGTCGTCGGCGCCTTCTTTGTCGCGCCACCCGATGTCGCCAACCCGGACATAAGGCCGAGGCACCTGATGACCTTCGGCCCCTATTCGCGCGAGCCGCTGCCCTTTCCATCCATCGTGATCGCCAGCCGCAATGATCCGTTCTGCGCCTTCGAGGTTGCCGAAGACATAGCCGGCGCCTGGGGCTCTTTGTTCATCGATGCCGGTGAAACCGGTCACCTCAACGAGGATGCCGGCTTCGGCCCGTGGCCCGAGGGATCGATGACCTTCGCCAAATTCCTGACCGACCTCAAGGCCTGACCAGGGCAAGGCACCACGCCTCAGCCCTTGATCGAATCGTTCATGCTCTTGATGAGGGTTTTTGCGCCGAGCGAAATCAGCGCGTGGTCCGAGCCCATCGCCAGCAGCCGGTAGCCCATCGCCACGACGCGGCCGGCGATGGCCGGCTCGATAACGTAGATGGCGGCATGCTTGCCTGCCTTGCGCGTCTGCTCGGCGATGGACGCGACGGTTTCCATCATGCTTTCCAGTGTCGAATTGACGGTAGCGCCGTTCGACCAGGCGATCGAGAAATCCGACGGTCCGAGAAAGATGCCGTCAATGCCAGGCGTGTCGAGAATGCCGTCCAGCGCATCGAGCGCGGCGCGCGTTTCGACCATGGCGAAGGCCATGGTGCGCGCATTGGTGTCGCGCAGCCACTCGGCCTGGTCGCCCTTGCCGTGGCGCGGAAAGGCATAGGTCGGGCCCCAGGAGCGCTCGCCGAGCGGCGGATATTTCATCGCGGCGGCAAACAGTTTTGCATCGGCCACCGAGTTCACCATCGGCGCAATCACCGCCTCGGCGCCAAAATCGAGGGCGCGGCTGGCCATATCGAAGCGGCCGACCGGAATGCGCACCAGCGCCGGCTTGTTGGCGGCGAGCACCGGCACCAGGCCGCGCAAGACAGAGTCTTCGTGATGACCGCCATGCTGCATATCGAGGGTGACGGCGTCAAAACCCTGCTTGGCGATGATTTCGACCGTCAAGGCGTCCGGAACCCCGGACCAGGCGGTGAACAGCGTTTCATCCGCCGCCAGGCGTGATTTCAGGGACATCGGCGCTTTTCCTTGTTGGCTAGGACCTTTTCTAACAGGCCCACGCACAGTTTCAGCCGGAAAAGGCTGAAAAGGCAAAGAAAAACCGCCCGGTTGGGCCGGGCGGTCGATTGGTCCAGTCATTCCTTGTTTGTCCCAGGTCCAGTCGCAAAACCGCAGGACACTTTCGCGGACCTGCTTCAGATCAGGTGTTCTTGATCTGCTCGATCGCCTGCGCCATCAGCTCGTCCATGGTGCGGCGGATCTGATGATCCGACTGGTCGACGCCGGCGGCGTCGAAATCCTTACGGATCTTGCGGAATACGTCGTGGTCGCCAGCTTCCTCTATGTCGGAGACAACCACTTCCTTGGCATAGGCGTCGGCGTCAGAGCCGGACTTGCCCAGCTTTTCAGCGGCCCACAGGCCGAGCGCCTTGTTGCGGCGCGCCGCAGCCTTGAAGCGAAGTTCTTCGTCGAAGGCGAATTTGCGCTCAAAACCCTCTTCGCGGTCTTTCATGCTGCTCATGGCTTCCCTCCGGTGAAATCGATTCGCGTTGGCGATGGATATGTGTGTTGCCGCAGCACAAACCAAAAGGGCGCGGGTCGGTCAATATGCTACATCACTTGCTGCGCTGCGGCATTTCATTCCTGAAAGCGGTAGATGGAAAGGATTTGCCGATTGAGCAAACGGTGTGATTGGGATAGACCCGGCATTGAACCCACCCGTCGCCGCACTAATTTAGGCGGACGGACAGGAACTGGTCGCTTGCCGCCTGCCCGCAAATCCAGAGAAAAATCAGATGAAAAATCGCCGCCGCATTTATGAAGGCAAGGCCAAGATCCTCTATGAGGGACCAGAACCGGGCACGCTGATCCAGTTCTTCAAGGATGATGCGACCGCGTTCAACAAGAAGAAGCACGAGGTCATCGACGGCAAAGGTGTGCTCAACAACCGCATTTCCGAATACATCTTCAATCATCTGAACCGCATGGGCATTCCGACCCACTTCATCCGCCGGCTCAACATGCGCGAGCAACTGATCAAGGAAGTCGAGATCATTCCGCTCGAAGTGGTGGTGCGCAATGTCGCCGCCGGTTCGCTGTCCAAGCGCCTCGGCATCGAGGAAGGCACCGTTCTGCCGCGCTCGATCATCGAATTCTATTACAAGGCCGATGCGCTCGACGACCCGATGGTGTCGGAAGAGCACATCACCGCTTTCGGCTGGGCGAGCCCGCAGGAAATCGACGACGTCATGGCGCTCGCCATCCGCGTCAACGACTTCCTCTCCGGCCTGTTCATGGGTGTCGGCATCCAGCTCGTCGATTTCAAGATCGAATGCGGCCGCCTGTTCGAGGGCGACATGATGCGCATCGTCGTTGCCGACGAGATCTCGCCGGATTCCTGCCGGCTGTGGGACGTGGCGACGCAAGACAAGCTCGACAAGGACCGTTTCCGCCGCGATATGGGCGGCCTTGTCGAAGCCTATCAGGAAGTGGCCCGCCGCCTCGGCATCATGAACGAGAACGAACCGCCGCGCCCGACCGGCCCGGTGCTCGTCGCCTCGACCGACGGCCTCAAAGGCAAGCCGCACTAGAACTGTCCATCGTTTCGAGGAACGCTGAACCGTTCTAGCTCTTTGTTTTGACGCAATTCCGGACGGAAAACCGCTTCACACTTTTCCTGGAATTGCTAAGACCAAACTCGAACAGGAACCTGTCCAGCATGATCAAGGCCCGCATCACCGTCACTCTCAAGAACGGCGTGCTCGACCCGCAGGGAAAAGCCATAGAGCACGCCCTGTCGGGACTGGGGTTCGGCGGTGTCGGCCAGGTGCGGCAAGGCAAGGTCTTCGACCTCGAGCTTTCAGAGACCGACAAGGCCAAGGCTGAAGCCGACCTCAAAGCCATGTGCGACAAGCTGCTGGCGAATACGGTGATAGAGAATTATAGTGTGACGCTTACCTGAGGTTGTACCCGGGGGCTCGGATGCCGGAAGTCACGAATGAGTTGATGTACGAACTTCTCAAGAAAATCCATTCACGAATGGATCGGCTTGAGAATGGTCTAGGCGAAGTCAAGCAGGAGATTGTTGCGATCAGGCTGCAGGCGTTGAGCACGCAGACGGACGTCAGCAACATCTACGCGATAACAGGTCGTATCGATCAACGTCTTGAGCGGATTGAGCAGCGCCTCGAATTGCGCGAACTCGCCGAAGCACAAAGGCCCTTTGAGCCGAAATGACGCCGGTTCGGCAAATGGACTGAAACTGCCTTCACCATGCCGAACGACACACAGATCTCGAAATTCATGAGCCTGGTCCTTCGGCACGCGCCGAAAGAGGCCGGGCTTTCGCTCGACGAAACGGTTGGGCTGATTTCAACAAGCTGTGCGCTGTCCTTCAATCGAAATTCGGCACCCCCCTAGCTGAGGTTGTCCGCATCGTCGATGAAAATCCGAAAAGGCGCTTTGCCGTCGAGGGCAATCGCATCCGCGCCGTGCAGGGCCACAGCGTCGATGTCGATCTCGGCCTGCCGCATTCCATCCCGCCCGCCATCCTCTACCACGGCACCAAGGTGGAGTTTCTGCCCACCATCTTGCGCGAGGGCCTGACCAGCCAGTCGCGCCAGCATGTGCATCTGTCGAAGGATGTCGAAACCGCCCGCATCGTGGCGCGGCGGCGCAAGGGAAAAGATGTTATCCTTCAGGTCGACTCGGCAGCCATGGCTGGGGATGGCGAGATATTCTTTCTCTCCGACAACGGCGTCTGGTTGACCAATCATGTTCCGCCCCGGTATCTGCTTGAGATCAGCGAACAGGAATTGCCATGAAATCCGCCGTCGTTCTTCTCCCGGGCCTCAACCGTGACCGCGACATGATCGCGGCGCTGACCAAGATTTCCGGACAGGCGCCGGCGACCGTCTGGCAGACCGACACCGAAATCCCCGATGTCGACCTCATCGCCATCCCCGGCGGCTTCTCCTTCGGCGACTATCTGCGCTGCGGCGCGATTGCCGCGCGCATGCCGGTGATGCGGGCGGTCGCTGAAAAGGCGGCCAAGGGCGTCATGGTCATCGGCGTGTGCAACGGGTTCCAGATCCTAGTCGAGGCCGGCCTTTTGCCCGGCGCGCTGATGCGCAATTCCTCGCTGAAATTCGTCTGCCGGCAGGTGAAGCTCGAAATCGCCAACGCCAACACCATGTTCACCCGCCGCTATCAGCCGGGTCAGATCATTCGCACGCCGGTGGCGCATCATGACGGCAATTACTTTGCCGATGCCGACACGCTTGCCCGTCTCGAAGGCGAAGGCCAAGTGGTGTTTCGCTATGCCGAAGGCACCAATCCCAACGGCTCGATCAACGACATTGCCGGCATCATCAGCGAAAAGGGCAATGTGCTCGGCCTGATGCCGCATCCGGAGAACCTGATCGAGGCAGCGCATGGCGGCAGCGACGGCAGGGCCCTGTTCGAAGGTGCGCTCGGCATCGCCGCCTAATATCCTTTTCGAAATTCCTTTCAAAGCGCGGGGGCGGCTGACCATGAGACTGACGATTGCCCGGATGGCTCTCCTGACTGCCGCCGGGTTGGCGCTGGCGTCCTGCCAGTCGAGCCCGAAGAGTGCGCCGGTGCCTGCGGGCAAGAGCGCTTCGCTGCTCGCCATGGAACAAGTGGCGATATCGGCGCATAAATGCTGGATCGCCAGCAAGGATCCCGCCTTCAAGTCGTATCAGATGGCCAATGAACTGAATTCGTTCAGCGGCACACCGCGCTTCCTGCTGGTGCCGGCCAAGCATTATGGCGGCAAGCCGTTGCTGGTCGTGCAGGCGCAAGGCAATTCCAGCCGCATCGACGTGTTCGGTCCGCTGATGGACGATCCGCTCGGTGCGCGCATCGGCTCCGATATTGCGCGTTGGCAGACGGGCAACCCTTCCTGCAACGCGGCCGCCTGACACCATGGGTCGCTTCCTGCAGATTGCGGGATTGATCGTCGGTCTGGCCGGGCTTGTCCTGCAAGCCTGCATCACCATCCCGGCTTCGATGGAAGCCGGCCGCAGTTTTCTCGGCTCCATCGTCTTTCTGTTCAGCTTTTTCACCATCCTGACCAACATCGGCGCGGTGCTGGTCCACGCCTCGCTGCTGTCGCCTTCGGGCTATGCCTGGCTGCCGGCCTTTGCCGGACCGCGGATGCGGGCTGGCGTCGCGGTGTCCATCGCGCTGGTCTTTATCGTCTATGCGACGGTTCTGGCGCAGCTCTGGCAGCCGCAGGGCCTGTTCCTGCTCTGCGACGTGCTGCTGCACTATGTGACCCCGGCGCTGTTCGTGCTGTGGTGGCTGGTGGCGGGCGCCGACGGCAGGACACGCTGGAGCGACATTTCCTGGTGGATGGCCTATCCGATCGCCTATCTCGCCTATGCACTGGCGCGCGCGCCGATTGCGGGCGAAGTGCCCTACCCGTTCCTCGACGTTGCGAAAAACGGCGCGGCCAGCGTCGCGCTTGCAGCGCTGGCCGTCACCGGGGTTTTCCTGGTGCTGTGCATTGTTGCCGTGCTTGTCGACAGGGGTGTCGCACGCCTCAGGGGCGTGCGCCGCTGACCGAACTACGGTTCAGTCCCAGAACCGCCTGATCCCTTCGCGGTGGGCGTCGCCACGCGACACACCGATATCCCTGAGCTGGTCGTCGGTCATTTCCAGCAGGGCCATGCGGCCGCGGCGGCGCTCGATGAGCGCGTCGATCTGCTGCGCCAGTGACCTGACCACATGCACGATGCGGCTGACAAAGCCTCGCCGTCCAGACGGGCGCGGCCCGACCAGTTCAATGCCCGTATAGCGGATTGTCTCGATTGTGCTCATTGTCTTTCTGCCGAGGTTGCAAATTGTACCCGTTTCGATACGACGCTGATATGTATTGACTCCTATTTCGGTGCAATATACAAAATTGTCACCATGACAAATTGGCTTCCTGACCTCACCACCGGCTCCGGCCCGCTTTACCAGCGCCTTGCCGACAGCATCGAGTCGGACATCGACAAGGGCATCATCGATGCCGGGGCAAAACTGCCGCCGCAGCGCGATCTCGCCTATGACATCGGCACCACGGTCGGCACGATCGGCCGGGCCTATCAGCTGCTGCGCGAGCGCGGGCTGGTGAGCGGCGAGGTCGGACGCGGAACCTATGTGCTGGCCCAGCAATCGGAAGCGGCTTCACCCGAATTCGCCGAGCCCGCAGTGCAAGGCACCCGCTATGTCGACGCACCGTCCGGCAAACTGCGCTTCGATAGCACGGCCGCACCCGACATCGGCCAGGGCGCCATTGTCGCCAACATGCTGTCGCGCACGGTGCAAGATCATCCGCATGAGATTTCCAGCTACACCAGGGACTTTCCGGAGCGATGGTTCGAAGCCGGCGCCCGCTGGCTGTCGCGCAATTCGTTCCGCCCGGCGGCCGAGACCATCGTTCCCACGCTCGGCACCCATGCCGCTGTAATGGCGGCGATCGCGGCGCTCACCACGCCCGGCGACTATGTCGCCTTCGAGCACCTCACCTATTCCCAAATCGCCCGCAGTGCCGGGCTGATCGGGCGGCGCACGGCGTTGGTGGCATCGGACGAGGAAGGTCTCGATCCCGAGGATTTTGAGCGCGTCTGCGCGCAAAAGCACCCGAAAATGATCTTCCTGATGCCGACGGTGCAAAACCCGACGCTGGCGATCCTGTCGGTTTCACGCCGCGAGGCGATCGCACGCGTCGCGCGCGAGTACAATGTCATTCTCATCGAGGACGATCTGTATGGCGGCCTGACCGAGGATCCGGCGCCGCTGCTGGCCGAATATGCGCCCGAGCGCACCATTGTCGCCGGCGGCCTGTCGAAATCGGTCGCCGCCGGCGTTCGCGGCGGCTGGCTCTCCTGCCCGCCCGCCTATCGCCATCGCATCCGCGTCGCCCACAAGATGATGACCGGCGGCATGCCGTTCCTGCTGGCGGAGGTGAATGCCCGGCTGGTTCTGTCAGGGCAGGCTGGCGATATCCGTCGGCGCTGCATTGCCGAAATCGCCGCCCGCATCGCCATCGTGCGCGAGACTTTGACCGGCTTCGCCTTCAGGTCACACGAGAACGTGCCCTTCGTCTGGCTGACCTTGCCCGACCCCTGGCTGTCCGGCACGTTCAGGAACGCCTGCCTCGAAAATGGCGTGCTCCTCGACGACGAGGACGAATTCAAGGCCGGGCGCTCCGAGCAGGTTTTCCATGGCGTGCGGTTCGGCGTCTCGCAGCCCAGGCGACGCGAGGAGATCGCCGGTGGCGTCGCGGTGATCCGGCGGCTGCTGGAAGAAGGCCGCGCCGGCTACGACAGGTCTTCCTGACCCGTTGACGCTTAACCTGGTGGTCGCGCCCCCCGATCTCGGTCAGCCCTCTGCCTTGAAATTCCTGGCTTCCTTCGCGCCCTTGTCCTTGCCGTGCTTCTCGGCCAGGTCCTTGGCCTGCTTGGGCGAAACGTCGGTGGTCTCGGCAATATGCATAGCCTCCTTGTCCGAGAGGCGATTGTCTTTCTTGCCTTGCTTGGTGGCCATGGCGAATCTCCTGATTGGTTGGAGACCTAACGGCCGGCATGCCTTAGCGTTCCCCCCGGGCTCACCGCTGCTATCGTCACCTTGTGGCTTTCCGGCGTTTTTCGTCAGCGGATGGGGGTGTATCGCGCCAAAGCTTGCGATAAGAGGGGACTCAGAAATCCCCCTCTCCCACGGATACCAATCGCTGCCCATGACCATTTCCAATTCCGTGCCGATCACTCCGGAACTCATTGCCGCGCACGGGCTGAAGCCCGACGAATACCAGCGCATCCTCGATCTGGTCGGGCGCGAGCCGAGCTTCACCGAACTCGGCATCTTCTCGGCGATGTGGAACGAGCACTGCTCGTATAAGTCTTCGAAGAAATGGCTGCGCACGCTGCCCACCACCGGGCCGCAGGTCATCCAGGGTCCGGGCGAGAATGCCGGCGTAGTCGATATCGGCGACGGCGACTGCGTCGTCTTCAAGATGGAGAGCCACAACCACCCCTCCTACATCGAGCCCTACCAAGGTGCGGCGACCGGCGTCGGCGGCATCTTGCGCGACGTGTTCACCATGGGCGCGCGGCCGATCGCGGCGATGAATGCGCTGCGCTTCGGCGCGCCCGACCATCCCAAGACCAGGCATCTGGTCTCCGGCGTGGTTTCCGGCGTCGGCGGCTATGGCAATGCCTTCGGCGTGCCAACGGTCGGCGGCGAGGTCAATTTCGACGCGCGCTACAACGGCAACATCCTGGTCAACGCCTTTGCCGCCGGCCTTGCCAAGACCGATGCGATCTTCCTGTCGGAAGCCAAGGGCGTCGGCCTGCCCGTCGTCTATCTCGGCGCCAAGACCGGCCGCGACGGCGTCGGTGGCGCCACAATGGCTTCGGCCGAGTTCGACGACAAGATCGACGAGAAGCGCCCGACCGTGCAGGTCGGCGATCCCTTCACCGAAAAATGCCTGCTCGAAGCCTGCCTCGAACTGATGGCCTCGGGCGCGGTCATCGCCATCCAGGATATGGGTGCGGCCGGCCTCACCTGTTCGGCGGTCGAGATGGGCGCCAAGGGCGACCTCGGTATCGAGCTTCAGCTCGACCAGGTGCCGGTGCGCGAAGAGCGCATGAGCGCCTATGAGATGATGCTGTCGGAAAGCCAGGAGCGCATGCTGATGGTGCTGCGCCCCGAAAAGGAAAAAGAAGCCGAGGCGATCTTCCACAAATGGGGCCTCGACTTCGCCATTGTCGGCAAGACCACCGACGATCTGCGTTTCCGCGTCATCCATCAGGGCGACGAGGTCGCCAATCTGCCGATCAAGGACCTTGGCGACAAGGCGCCGGAATACGACCGTCCCTGGGTCGAGCCGAAGAAGCCGGCGGCACTGGCGGCTGGCGATGCACCGAAGGCCGATGTCGCCGATGCGCTGCTGAAGCTGCTCGGCGGTCCGGATTTGTCCTCGCGCCGCTGGGTGTGGGAACAGTACGACACGCTGATCCAGGGCAATTCGCTGCAGCTGCCGGGCGGTGACGCCGGCGTGGTGCGCGTCGAAGGCCATGCGACCAAGGCGCTCGCCTTCTCCTCCGACGTCACCCCGCGCTATTGCGAAGCCGACCCCTATGAGGGCGGCAAGCAGGCCGTGGCCGAATGCTGGCGCAATCTCACCGCCACCGGCGCGCTGCCGCTTGCGGCGACCGACAACCTCAATTTCGGCAATCCGGAGAGGCCCGAGATCATGGGCCAGCTTGTCGGCGCGGTGAAAGGCATTGGCGATGCCTGCCGTGCGCTCGGCTTCCCCATCGTGTCGGGCAATGTCTCGCTCTACAACGAGACCAACGGCCAGGGCATCCTGCCGACGCCGACCATCGGCGGTGTCGGGCTGATCGCCGACTGGTCGAAGATGGCCCGGATCGGCTTCGCCGCCGAGGGGCAGATGATCCTGCTGGTCGGCGCGCCGGCAACGTGGGGCAGCCATCTCGGCCAGTCCGCCTATTTCAGGGATATCCATGGCCGCACCGACGGCCCGCCGCCGCCGGTCGACCTCGCGCATGAAAAGCGCGTCGGCGACCATGTGCGCGCGCTGATCGCGTCGGGCGTCGTGACAGCGGCGCACGACCTTTCCGACGGCGGTCTTGCCGTGGCGTTGGCCGAAATGGCGATGGCGTCCAGCATCGGCGCCACCATTCCGGGCCTCGCCGGCACCGACCCGATCCCGGTCTGGTTCGGCGAGGACCAGGGCCGCTACCTGCTGACGCTGTCAGTCGATCCGCAAAGCAAGGAATGGGACGCCATCCGCGAGGAGCAGAGCAAGCTCGGCATTTTTGCGCCATGGATCGGCTCGACCGGCGGAAGTGAGCTGAAGCTCGGCGATGCCAAGGCCATCCCGGTCAGTGAATTGACCGCCGCCCACGAAGGCTGGTTCCCTGGCTTTATGGACAAGGCCAGTTGAGCAGACTGGCTGCCCGGACGCTGATCGCAGTCGTCTTCTGGCCGTCGCTGTTCTTCTTCTGGTTCCTCGGCCCGTTCGTCTTCTTCCTGCTGTCGACGACCTCGAGCGAGGTCTGTCCGCTGCTGGAGAGGCGCGAGCAGTTCCTTGAGGCGGCCAACGGCACGCTGCCGATGCTGGTGCTGCAAAACATCATCTATGCGGTTCCGATCATCTGCCTGGTGCTTTGGATCCGGCTTTTGCCGGACCCGGCGCGAGCAAGGCATGTCGTCACATGCATCAAGCTTTTTATTGCTGCTGCGATCCTGGGAGCACTGTGGGAGTACGGCTCATCGCTGGCCTGCGATGGCTACGGCCAGGCGTTCTTCTCGCCGCTTTGGCGGATGACCAGCTATCTCTCCATCGTCATTCTGGTGATCAACATTCCGCTCTATGTGCTGGTCTTCAGCCTTGGCCGGGGGTTCTCGACCCGCGATGACATCACTGAGGATGGTGTGGTCCATCCGCGGCAGGATGGCCCTTAGACTCCGCCACCGACAGAACGGCTTCAACCCGAGCCAGAAAGGCTTTAGGCTTGCGCCCGAGTCACTTCGTAAAAGCTGCCTAGCCCGCCCAGAACAGGATTTTGCCATGGCAATGGATGCCCACGACATCGAAAAACTGATCAAGGACGGCATTCCGGACGCCAAGGTGACGATCCGCGACCTCGCCGGCGACGGCGATCACTATGCGGCCGAAGTGGTGGCCGAGAGCTTCCGGGGAAAGAGCCGCGTCCAGCAGCACCAGATGGTTTATGACGCGCTGAAGGGCAATATGGGCGGCGTGCTGCATGCGCTGGCGTTGCAAACCAGCGTGCCGGACTGAAGCCAGACTGGCCTACTGCGTCAGCGGCTGCCTTGCCAAAACGGCAATGATCGGTCCGGCCGGGAATTTTCCGCCGACGATCATCTTGTCGCCATCCGACAGCGCCGAGACCGCGCCGTCGAGGAACAGCGCGTTGCGGCAGCCGAGCGCGTCGCGAAACAGCCGCGCAAAGCTGCCGAAACTGACCTCAGACCGCGAGATCGCCAGCACAACTGTGTTTTCGTCGCGCACGCCGACGCCGTTCCTGATGTAGCGGGAAGTGCCGTTCGGTTCGAATCGCGGGTGAGTCTGGCCGTCGATCACCAGCATCGGGCCGGACTGCGTGGCGAAAGCAACGTCAGGCTTGGCAGCGGCATAGGTGCTGCTCTCCATGACCGTAGCCTTGCCGTCCTTGCCTACGAGGAAGACGCCGTTCGGCTTCAGGAAGAAATTGCCTTCGGCATCGGCAAGGTTGAGCGGGGACTTTTCGCTGCCATCCTCGACCAGCAGGCCAACCGGCGACAGATCCTCGTGATACATGCCGCCATTCATGGCGAGCAGCACCAGCCTGCCCTCGCCGGCAACCGCCTTGTCGAAGGCCTCCAGCGAGCCGAAGGGCTTGCCGTCGACACCGGCGTGAAAGACAGCGAGGTTATAGGTTCGCAGGTCGACTGTGCAGACGACATAGATCACGGCCTCGAAGGCGACATTCCGGCAAGGGGCCGGCAGTTCGCCGCCGATCACCAAAGGTGGCGGCGCGGGTCTTCTTGGCCACAAGACAACGGCCATCGCCGCCACCAGGATGGCGATCAGGAGGACGGCGCCGTATCGTCTTTTCATCGTCTTCCAGAGGCTGCTATCGGCTCGGCTGCTTGGCCCAACACAGGCGATCCTTTGCGCCATTTCCGCGGCAGCGGCGCAAACATCTTGTTTCGGCCCATCTATGGGTTTATTTGATGGCTATGCTTCGAGCCTGACTCCCACAGGCGTGAAAGGATATTCCATGAGCGGCATCAACGACTACATCGACAGCGAAGTTAAGGGTAACGACGTCGTCCTTTTCATGAAGGGCACGCCCGGTTTTCCGCAGTGCGGGTTTTCCGGCCAGGTGGTGCAGATCCTCGATTACATCGGCGCCGACTATAAGGGCGTCGACGTGCTGACCTCGGCCGAACTGCGCCAGGGCATCAAGGAATATTCGAACTGGCCGACGATCCCGCAACTCTACGTCAAAGGCGAATTCGTCGGTGGCTGCGACATCATCCGCGAAATGTTTCAGGCGGGCGAGTTGCAGACGTTCCTCGTCGAAAAGGGCGTCAGCGTCAAAGCGACAGCCTGATTCTGGTTTGATACGGGGCAGCCCCGCCCCGACAAAATGCTACCTCCCCTATTGGGGTGAGGACGAACCGATGCGCCGGCATGCCGGCGCATATTCGTTTTGAAGATCGGACCCGCCGTGGACCAGCAGTCACAAGCGCCGCAACAGGCAAGCAAATTGCCTATTCCGCGTTGGGAATTCATCGCGCTGTGCGCGGCGCTGATGGCGCTGAACTCGCTGGCCATCGACATCATGCTGCCGGCGCTGCAGCAGATAGGCGCCACGCTCGGCGTCGAAAATGAAAACCACCGCCAATATGTCATCACCGCCTACATCCTGGGCTTCGGCGGCGGACAGCTTTTCTTCGGACCGATCTCGGACCGGTTCGGGCGCCGCGCACCTCTGGTCGTCGGTCTTGCGATCTATGTTGTGGCGGCGGCGGCTGCCGCCATCGCCCCGTCATTCGCCATCCTTCTCCTTTGCCGGCTGGTGCAAGGTATCGGTGCGGCCGCCACTCGCGTCATCGCGGTGTCGATCGTACGCGACACATTCGACGGCCGGCGCATGGCCGAGGTGATGTCACTGATCTTCATGGTGTTCATGGCCATCCCGGTGATTGCTCCAGGAATTGGCCAGTTCATCATGCTGTTCGCAAGCTGGCACTGGATCTTCGTCACCATGGCAGTCGGGGCGCTGATCGTGTCGGCCTGGTCGCTGCTGCGCCTGCCGGAGACGCTGCATCCGGAATACCGCCGGCCGCTGACGGTCTCATCCGTCGTCGGCGGTTTCCGCATCGTGCTCACCAACCGCATCGCGCTCTGCTATGCCTTTGCCAGCACCTTCATCTTCGCCGCCATGTTCGGCTTCATTGCCTCGGCGCAGCAAATCTATGTCGACATTTTTCATGTCGGCGAGATGTTTCCGGTCATCTTCGCGGGTGTCGCGGGCGTTCTTGCTTTTTCGAACTACCTCAACTCGCGCCTGGTCGGCCGCATTGGCATGCGCCGCCTCTCACAGAGTGCGCTGCTGTTGTTCCTGGTGATCAGCCTTGCCTGGCTTACTGTGTCACTGGAAATGACGATGCCGCTGTGGCTGTTCATCGCCTTCTTCGCCAGCGCGATGCTGCCATTCGGCGCGCTCGGCGCCAATTTCAACGCACTGGCCATGGAACCGCTCGGTCAGTTGGCTGGGACGGCGTCATCGATCCTGGGATTCATGCAGACGTTTCTCGGCGGCATTCTCGGTACGCTGATCGGCCAGGCCTTCAACGGCACGGTGACGCCCCTGGCCGCCGGCTTTTGCAGCGTCTCGGTCGCGGCGCTGCTGATGATCCTCATCGCTGAGCGGGGCAAAATGTTCCAGCCGCACAACCCGCCCGTTTCAGGTCACGTCACCGATCTGCATTGATTTTGGCCTGCATTAATTTTGGTCTGTAGGCCGGAAGCCTGGCGGCTTAAACGACAGAGCAGGAATTGATCCTAGTCAGCCCATAGTTCGCGACGCAGCTCCTGCCAGCTTTCGCGGTCGGGCGCGACGAGGATACCGCCATCGACATGCGAGGGCAGATAGGCGCTGCCGTCGATACGCGCGGTGTAGCCTCCGGCCTCGGCATGGATCAGCACGCCTACCAGATGGTCCCACGGCATCAGCTTGTTGTAGACGACGAAGTGAGCATGGCCGCTGGCCAGCAGCCGGTATTCATGCGCGGCGCAGCGATAACCGAACTGCGTCAGCGTCTTGGTCTGGTTGCGGGCCAGAAGCGAGCGTTGCGGCTCGGCCAGATATTGCCAGGAGACCGAACCGGTCATCTGCGAGACCGGCACGGCGTCAGCGACATGCACCTTCTCCAGCGCGCCATGTGCATGGCGGATATGGCTGCCGGCGCCCTTGGCGCCGATCAGCCAGTCCTTGCCGACGGGATCATGGATGATGCCGGCCACGGTCTCGCCCTTGATCACGACGCTTAGCATGACGCCGAACAGCGGCACGCCGGAGGCGAAGTTGAAGGTGCCGTCGACCGGGTCGACGACGAAAGCGAGATCGGCATCGCCGAGCCCCTGGAGCAGCGCCGGATTGTCGGAACAGGCTTCCTCGCCGACGATCATCGCCTTGGGGTAGCGCTCGCGCAGCTTGGCCGTAATCAGCCGCTCGGCGTTGACGTCGGCCTCGGTCACCAGATCGGCGGCCGAGGTCTTCTGGCGGACATCGCCCTCGCCCAGCCGGCGAAAGCGCGGCATGATCTCGGCTTTGGCTGCATCGGCGAGAAGCTCGGCCAGCCAGTCGATCGCACGGTCGTCAAAAATCATCGGAAATGTCTTGTCCTGCGGTGAGACTGCCGTTGAGGGCGGCAAAGTCGAACAGTTTGCGGTCGAGCAGATGCGAGGGCCTGGTGTTGGACAGTGCCCGCAGCATCGTGTCCTTGCGGCCGGGCATGCGCTTTTCCATATCGTCGAGCATCGCCTTCGTGGCGTTGCGCTGCAGGCCTTCCTGGCTGCCGCAAAGATCGCAGGGAATGATCGGGAATTTCATCGCGCCGGCGAATTTTTCCAGATCGGCCTCAGCGCAATAGCTCAGCGGCCTCAGCACCATGACGTCGCCGTCATCATTGAGCAGCTTTGGCGGCATGGCGGCAAGGCGCCCACCATGGAACAGGTTCATGAAGAAGGTCTCGAGGATGTCCTCGCGATGATGGCCGAGCACCAGCGCCGAACAGCCCTCTTCGCGCGCGATGCGGTAGAGATGGCCACGCCGCAGCCGCGAGCACAGCGAACAGTAGGTGCTGCCCTGAGGCAGCTTGTCGGTGACCACCGAATAAGTGTCCTGATACTCGATGCGATGGGCGATGCCGTGCGCGTCGAGATAGTTTGGCAAAATGTGCTTCGGGAAATTCGGCTGGCCCTGGTCGAGATTGCAGGCCAGGAGCTCGACCGGCAAAAGCCCGCGCCATTTGAGGTCGAGCAGCACGGCGAGCAGGCCGTAGGAATCCTTGCCGCCGGAGAGCGCCACCAGCCAGCGGTCGCCGGGTCTGACCATGGCGAAATCCTCGATCGCCTGGCGGGTCAGCCGCAACAGCCGCTTGCGCAGTTTGTTGAATTCGACCGAGGACGGCACCTCGGCGAACAGCGGGTGGAAGCCGCCTTCGGCATCGGCAACCGGTTCTAGCAGATCGGCGTTTGGCAACATGTTCATGGCGCGTCGGCCCAAATCCCTGTTGCGCCCGGATTAGCGCATTGGCTCGAAAATCGAAATCGGTTTTTGGTCGATGCTTCGCAAGCGCGATGCACAAAGAAAAAGGCCGCCCCGAAAGGCGGCCTTCGATGTCTGCGGCAATGAGGCCGATCAGCGCGAATAGAATTCGACGACCAGGTTCGGTTCCATCTGCACGGCGAACGGAACGTCCGCGAGCCCGGGGATACGCGAGAAGGTCGCGACCATCTTGTTGTGATCGGCTTCGATGTAGTCCGGCACGTCGCGTTCGGCGAGGCCGACCGACTCGAGCACGATCACCAGCTGCTTCGACTTTTCACGCACTTCGACGACGTCGCCCGGCTTGCAACGGTACGAGCCGATGTTGACGCGCTTGCCATTGACGTTGACGTGGCCGTGGTTGACGAACTGGCGGGCGGCAAAAATGGTCGGCACGAACTTGGAGCGGTAGACGACCGCATCCAGACGCGACTCGAGCAGACCGATCAGGTTCTCCGAGGTGTCGCCCTTGCGGCGGTCAGCCTCTTCATAGACCTTGCGGAACTGCTTTTCGGAGACGTCACCATAGTGACCCTTCAGCTTCTGCTTGGCGCGCAGCTGCAGGCCGAAATCGGAAAGCTTGCCCTTGCGGCGCTGGCCGTGCTGGCCGGGGCCGTATTCACGCTTGTTGACCGGGGACTTCGGGCGGCCCCAGATGTTTTCGCCGAGACGGCGGTCGATCTTGTACTTCGCGGATTCGCGCTTGCTCATCGCATTCCCTTTCAAAACAAACCACCCGGAACCTCATGGTCCGGGTGAAGGAAACGCGCCCTCCTCTGGCCTCCGTTTTCGAGACCTGACAGGGTTTTCCACACAATGCGATGGAAAACCCACGGGACACGTCATTTCAAACAAGACCAAGGAAACGAAAAACCTGTTTTCCCTGATGTCTTGCCATGCAAAAGAAACCACCGGGCATTGCGGCCCGGTGTTGGTGGGCTCGTTAAACGGAGATTTAACCGCTGTCAAGCTCGCCGCTGGCGGCGGCTGCGGCAACCATATAGCATTTCTGACGTTGCGGTGCCGGACGTGGCGGGGTCGTTGCCGACGGCATTAGGAAGGGACTGGACCTAGAGGAGCCTGAAGTCGCATGAAGAAGTTCTTCCTTTCGTTGGTAAGTGCAGCCGTCCTGGCAGGATCGATGTCGATTGCCGTCCCCGAGCCTGCGATGGCCAGGCATTGGCACGGTCACAGACACCATCAGGTCTGCCGCATCGTGGTGAAGAAGAAGGTTGTCTGGCGGCACGGCCACAAGAGGGTCATCCACTACAGGGTGAAGCGCTGCTGGTGGCGGTGGTAGATTCGGCTTCGGCCTAAAGTGAAGAGCCCGCGGTCTCGGCCGCGGGCTCTTTGTTTTTGACGGCACAATATCCGGGCTTCAGTCTGCCGATTTCTTCTCCGGCAGCCCCTTGCGCCTGGTCTCGGCGAACTCCTCAAGCTGATTTTCGCTCATCGATTCATACATTTCGCGTGCAGCGCCTATGAGTTCGCTTTTCTTGGTTTCGCCGCGTTTGGCCGAAAGCGCGGCGCCGGCGGCCTTTTGCTGGGCTTGTGATTTTGCAGGCATATCGGTTCCTCCTTTGCTGCCAGAAGAAGAAACGTAGCGCTTCGGCGACGGTTCCTGTGGTAGTTCAACTTCCGGTCCGCGCTCGTGTCTGCCCTGCCAGCAAATCGGCCTTCCCGTGTCCGGAACGCCAGTGTAGGACGGCGCGATGAAATCGTTGAACGACCCCTCGAAAGCACTCGCCAACGGCCTCTCAAAAATCCGCACCGAGTTTCATGTGCCGAACGGATTTCCGCCCAACGTGGTGGCCCTCGCACAGACGGCGGCCAAGCGCGCGCCCAACCAGCATACCGACCGGACGGCGATGCCCTTCGTGACACTCGATCCGGCGACTTCCACCGATCTTGACCAGGCGTTTTCGATCGAGGCGAGCGGCAGCGACCTCCTGTTGCACTATGCCATTGCCGACGTGGCCTGGTTCGTCGAGGACGGCGACGCGGTGGACCTTGAAGCCTGGGCGCGCGGCGAGACCCTGTATTTGCCGGACGGCAAGGCCGGGCTCTATCCCCCGGTGCTTGCCGAGGGTGCGGCGAGCTTGCTGCCCAGCGGACCGCGCCCGGCTGTTATCTTCACGGTCCGGGTCGCTCAGGACGGAGCGGTAAAGCTGGACGGCGCGGAGCGGGCAATTATTCAGAGCCGTGCCAAGCTCGCCTATGACAGGGTGCGAGCCTCCGACGTTCCCACAGGCTTCGCCGAAATTGCGCGGCGCATGGCGGCAGCCGAAGAACGTCGTGGCGCTTCCCGCGTCGACCCGCCCGAGCAGGAGGTGGAACAGCTTGCCGATGGCACATTCCAGCTTGCGTTCAGGCCGCTGCTGCAATCCGAGAAAGACAACGCCGCGCTTTCGCTGGCCGCCAACATGGCGATTGCCGACGCCATGCTGGCACACCGGACCGGGCTGTTCCGGGTGATGGCGCCGCCGGATGCTTCCAAGGTGCAAAGGCTGCGCAACGCGGCACAGGCTCTCGGCCTTGTCGTGGCCGGCCTCGACCAGCTTGCGCGACTATCAGCGAACCCTCGATCCGGGCAAAAAGCAACAGGCAGCGCTGATGCTGGAAATCCGCCGTGCCGGTTCCGGTGCGTCCTACCAACCCTATGCGGAAGGCGTTGTCCCGTGGCACGAGGCGATGGCTGCGACCTATGCGCACGCCACCGCGCCGCTGAGGCGGCTGGCGGACCGCTACGTCGTGCGCTGCACGCTGGCAATCGCCAACGGGCAGCCGGTGCCCCAGGCCGTTGCCGATGCGTTCGCCAGATTGCCGAGGGTTATGGGGCGCGCGGATGCTCGCGCCTCGCAGATCAACCACGCGGCCATCGACCTTGCCGAGGCAGTCATGCTGAAGGGACGTGAGGGTGAGATGTTCAAGGCCGTCGTCACCGACGTCGCCGACCAGCGTATGCGCGTTCAGCTCTCGGACATGCCTGTCGTTGCCAATGTGAAGGCCTCCGGGTCCAGACAAGGCGATCGTCTGGCGTTAAGGCTGGTTTCGGCCGATCCGGACCAACGCAGCGTCGTCTTCGAACCTGCCTAGAGCAGTTCACCGTTTCACAGAACGGCGAACTGCTCTATTTCTTTTTTGACGCAATTCCTCAAGGGAAAGCGCTACGCGCTTTTCCTGGAATTGCTCTAGCGCGCGCTCAAGCCAAAACCCTGCATCAGCCGGCTGATGGCGAAATCCGCCTTTCCCGAGGTAAAGACGGCGATGTCGGGCTCGCCTTGCGGCAATGGCCCGTCGACTGCCGGAAGCAGCGACAAGGCGCGGCGGGCAATCGCCTCGGCTGGGTCGAGCCAATCCACCGGCCAGGGTGCTGTCTTGCGCATGCGGTTGGCCAGGAACGGGTAGTGCGTGCAGGCGAGCACGACGATATCGGTGCGCAAATCGTCATGCTGGACGAAGCAAGGCGCGATCTCGGCACGCACGGCCTCCTCGTCGACAAAGCCCTCGCGCATATAGACTTCGGCCAATCCGGCCAGATTGTTGCTGCCGACCAGGCGGACATGGCATTTCTGCGCCCATTTGCTGATCAGGTCGCGCGTGTACTGGCGCTTCACGGTGCCCGGGGTCGCCAGCACCGAGACTAGCCCGGACCGGGTGCGCTCGGCCGCCGGCTTGATCGCCGGCACCGTGCCGACAAACGGATGGCCTGGAAATCTGTCGCGCAGCGCGTCGATCACCAGCGTCGAGGCGGTGTTGCAGGCGATGACCGAAATCGCTGGCGAAAACCGGTCCAGCAGCCGTGCGAAGAGATCGAGTATATGGGTCTGCAGCGCCGGCTCTTCCCAGGCGCCGTAGGGAAAAGCCGCATCGTCGGCGACGTAAACAAAGCGCCGGTCGGGCATCAGCACGCGCGCTTCGCGCAGTACCGTCAATCCGCCAACGCCGGAATCGAACATCAGGATCGGACGGTGGCTCATTGATGTCGGACCATGAAAGGGCTGGAGATCAGAAGGGCTGGCCGGTGATGTGGCCGATGCCGTTCTATCCGCAACGATCATGGTCTTGAAGTGGCGAATTCAGGCAAGTTTTGCGCAGAGCCCGCGAAGATCGCTTTCTCGCTATTGCTCTACAGCCCGCGCTTGCCGAAGCCGGCGGGCCGAGGACGACCCTGCAGCTGCACGGACGGCACCGAACGCGTGACCGGCGTGGCGCGGGCAGTCGAGAGTGCGGCACTGCTGGACATGCGGCCGCTGCCCGATTGTGCCGGAACGGCGCCCTCGAAATCGAAAACCGATGTCAGCTCGTCGATATTAACGCCGGCCACTGGCTTTGCTACCAGGATCGTGCACCAGAGGCCAAAGATCGACAGCGCAAGCAGGTTGAGACCGCTGGACGTGTTTTCCGGATTGTTGAAATCGATGACCAGCAGCGTGCCTGCCTGCAGAAAGGCGTAGATGGCGCAGAACACGATGTAGGACCACAGGATCCAGGCCTTGCCGTTGGCGTCGCGGCTGCGACGCCAGGCGATGTTGCCGCGCATGACCACAGCCAGCAGGGAAACAATAAGGACCGCGCCGGCCATTCCTTGCCGCGACGGACCGGGCGCGGAGTTGATGAAGCCCTCCAAGCCTATCGTCCCGACAATGCACACCAGAGCAGCCATGGCCTCAAGGAAAGCTACCCCGAGGGAATAGAAGAAGAAGCGCATGCGGCCGATATTGGAGGTGAACATGAGCGACCCACCGTTTTCACAACAATGGATCAGCACCGGATAATATTCGGTTACGCCGGACGTTCGAAGCTTACTGATCTTAACCTTCTTGGTCTGTCTTCCGGCTTTTCGCGGCGGCCGGAAGCCGTCTCGGATCGTCGCCCGGCGATCCGTCGCCGCGCGGCATTGCCGGTGAAAACCGGTCGAGCGACGAGATGATGCCGCGCAGCACTTTCAGTTCCGGCTCGGCGAAACCGGCGCGGGTCAAGACGGCGCGCAGATTGTCGACCATCTTGGGTTTCTTCGGTGC
Source organism: Mesorhizobium neociceri (assembly GCF_013520985.1). Lineage (GTDB taxonomy): Bacteria > Pseudomonadota > Alphaproteobacteria > Rhizobiales > Rhizobiaceae > Mesorhizobium > Mesorhizobium neociceri. The sequence continues at coordinate 401,429 of NZ_JACDTY010000003.1, forward strand.
CGGGCGGAAATAGCCGCGCGCTTCGAGCGCGCCTTCGAGATAGGCAAACAGGCCGTGCAACTCTTCCTTGCTCGCCGGCTTCATTTCCGGACTGGAGAAATTGGTCGCCGTCTCGTCCTCCAGTCCCGACTTCATCCATTCATAGGACATCAAAAGCACGGCCTGGGCGATGTTGAGGGAGGAGAAGCCGGGATCGACCGGGAAGGTGACGATCTCGTCGGCCAGCCCGACCTCGTCATTGTAGAGGCCGAAGCGTTCACGCCCGAACAGGATGCCGGTACGCTGGCCACTTGCCTGGCGCGCCCTGAGCGCCCTGCCCGCCTCGACCGGCCCGCGCACGGCTTTGAAACCGTCGCGCTCTCGCGCCGTGGTGGCGAAGACGAAATTGAGGTCGGCGACAGCCGACGCCAGATCGCCAAACACCGTGACGGCGTCGATGACATGGTCGGCGCGGCTGGCGGCAGCACGCGCCTTCTCGCTTGGCCAGCCGTCGCGCGGATTGACGAGCCTGAGTTCGGACAGGCCGAAATTGGCCATGGCGCGCGCGACCATGCCGATATTCTCGCCAAGCTGCGGCTCGACCAGGATGATCGCCGGGCCGGCGGCGGAGACGTTTTCAGGAAGTTGCGCGGCGGACATGATCTCAATGAACTGCTGTTTGCGGCATTTTCAGCGTTCCCTGCCACATCCGCCCGCCAAAATGAAGCGTTTGCAAAAACACCGGGTCGCCGCACAGACCACCCATTCAGCGCTGATCGGCGTTTGCGTGGCCAAATAGGCTTTGATATACGCTCCGCATCCCCGGCCGAAAGCCATGCGGGCAAGGCCGTTTTGTTCCCCAAAAGCGAGGCATTCTTTCCATGGCGAAGATCAAGGTGGCGAACCCGGTCGTCGAACTCGACGGCGACGAGATGACCCGCATCATCTGGCAGTTCATCAAGGACAAGCTGATCCACCCTTATCTCGACCTGAAGCTTGAATATTACGACCTCGGCGTCGAACATCGCGACGCCACCAACGACCAGGTGACCATCGATTCGGCGAACGCCATCAAGAAGTGGGGCGTCGGCGTGAAATGTGCGACCATCACCCCCGACGAGCAGCGCGTCGAGGAATTCAAGCTGAAGAAGATGTGGAAGTCGCCGAACGGCACCATCCGCAACATCCTCGGCGGCACCATCTTCCGCGAGCCGATCATCATGAAGAACGTGCCGCGCCTGGTGCCTGGCTGGACCAAGCCGATCATCGTCGGCCGCCATGCCTTCGGCGATCAATACCGCGCCACCGACTTCCGCTTTCCCGGCAAGGGCAAGCTGACCATCAAGTTCGTCGGCGAGGACGGCAAGGTGATCGAGCACGACGTGTACGACGCGCCCGGCGCCGGCGTCGCCATGGCGATGTACAATCTTGACGATTCGATCCGCGAATTCGCCCGCGCCTCGCTGAATTACGGCCTGCTGCGCAACTATCCGGTCTACCTCTCGACCAAGAACACCATCCTCAAGGCCTATGACGGCCGCTTCAAGGACATCTTCCAGGAAGTCTACGAGGCCGAATTCGAGGCCGAGTTCAAGTCGAAGAAGCTGTGGTACGAGCACCGCCTGATCGACGACATGGTGGCCTCCGCCCTGAAATGGTCGGGCGGCTATGTCTGGGCCTGCAAGAACTATGATGGTGACGTGCAGTCCGACACGGTGGCGCAAGGTTTTGGCTCGCTCGGCCTGATGACCTCGGTGCTGATGACGCCGGACGGCAAAACGGTGGAAGCCGAAGCCGCGCACGGCACGGTCACCCGCCACTATCGCCAGCACCAGAAGGGCGAGGAAACCTCGACCAATTCGATCGCCTCGATCTTCGCCTGGACGCGTGGCTTGGCGCACCGCGCCAAGCTCGACGACAATGCCGAATTGAAGCGGTTTGCCGACACACTGGAAAAGGTTTGCATCCAGACGGTCGAAAGCGGCTTCATGACCAAGGACCTGTCGCTGTTGATCGGCCCCGACCAGCCCTGGCTGTCGACCACCGGCTTCCTCGACAAGATCGACGAGAATCTGCAGAAGGCGATGGCCTAGGCCGAGACGAAGGCTCCGAAAGGAGCCTTCGCTTTTTGGGCGAGCAATATGAGCAGGCGCGAGGCTGATCGATGACCAAGCCGATCCTCTACGGCGCTGATTACAGCGTCTATGTCCGCATCGCCCGCCTCGCGCTGGCGGAAAAAGGCGTCGGCTATGAGTTGGTGCCTCTCGACATCTTCGCGGCCGAGGGCATCCCGGCCTGGTATCTGGAGCATCACCCGTTCGGCCGCATTCCGGCTTTCGAGCATGATGGCTTTCGCCTGTTCGAAACCAGTGCGATCGCCCGCTATGTCGACGAAGCATTCGACGGCCCGGCGCTGCAGCCGAAGGACCCGCGCGGCCGCGCGCGGATGAACCAGATTATCGGCATGCTCGACGCCTATGCCTACAGATCGATGGTCTGGGATGTCGCCGTCGAGCGGCTGGAGAAAGAAGCGCCCGACGAGGTGCTGATCGCGAACGGGCTGCGCCAGGCCGAAACGGTGCTCAGGGTACTCACCTCCCTCAATGCGCCCGGGCCGTGGCTGTTCGGCGATCAGCTGACGCTGGCCGACCTGCATGCAGCATCCATCATCGGCTATTTCCTCAAGGTCCCCGAGGGCCAAAAGCTGATTGCAGCGTTCGCCGACATCCAGGCTTGGTGGGACCGCATTGCCTCCCGGAACGCCTTTGCCGTGACCGAAAAGGCCGATTGAGCAGCCCGCAGATGGCAATGGGCTAAAACCCTATCTCGGGCCTTGTGACCATCAGCCAGAGAATGGCGAGCACGGCGGCAAAGGCCGGAAAGCCGCAAAGAAACCAGATGCGAAACAGGCACTTTTCCTCAGGCGGCAGCGGCGCGTTTTCGCTGGCCGCCTGCCGCGCCAGGTTGCGGATGCGGATCTGAATCCAGACCACCGGCAGCCAGAACAGGCCGGTCACGACATAAAGCAGCAGGGACAGCACAATCCAGCCTTCCGACAGCGGCCAGCCCACGGCCTGCGCCAGCAATACGCCGGTGATCGGCTGGACGATGACGGCGGTCGCCGTGAAGATGGTGTCGGCGATGACGACGGTGCCGGCGACATGAGCTACGAGTTCAGCACGGCCAGTGCGCTGCGCCATCAGCATGAAGAAGGCGATGCCGGCGCCGGTGCCGAACAGAACCGTGGCGCCGATGATATGCGCCCAGCGCAGGAGGTCGACCCAGAGGTTCATCGTTCGTCCAGAATCGCCAGGGCCACCAGGGCAAGGCAAAGCGCGGGCACCGCCTTGACCATTGCTCCCAGGGGATCGAGCCACAGATCGGGTGCGAGCGCGGTCGCTGCGCCAAGATAGGCCAAGGTGATGGCAACCATCCCCATCAGCGCGGCGCGCGCAAGGGACCGCACGAGAATGGCGGCGCCGACAAGGATGTCGGCAACACTTCCGGCAAGAACCATCCCGAGTGCCAAGGTGGGCGACAGGCCATGCGAGACCAGAATGTCGGCCGCTGCATCCTGCCTGATAAAGCCGACAATGCCGGAGACCAGCCAAAACAGAGAGAGGCAGCCGAAGATGATGGGCTTCGTCAGCCAAAGGCGCGCGAACCATCGTTCCTGGACATGCGCCGGCATGGCGGCCAGCGTTGCCTCCAGCGGCTGCAGCTTGTGATCGGAAATCTCGCTCCAGGACGTGGCGTTGCCGGTCACGCCGCGCGCCAGCGCGGCAAGGGCTGCGCTGCGCAAAGGCGAACGCCAGCCAAGCAGGCCAAGACCATCGGCAACAACAGCCGCGATCCGGCCGAGAAAGGCCGGCATCGGCACGATGCGGGCCGGTGGCAGGCCAAGCCATGCCCGAAAGGCAACCAGCACTTCGGCAAGCGAGCGGGGCCTGGCTTCGACGAGATCGACGGAAAGACGCGGCGGCAGCGATCCGGCGACCGCGCGTGACACTGCTTCGGCAACATCAGTAACCGCCACGGTCTGGATCGGCTGGCGCGCCATCACTGCAGGGATAAAACCGGGAAAGGCCGCAAGGGCGCGCAGAAGTGCCGTGCCGCCATAGGCGGCGGGCGCGATCACCAGGCCCGGGCGCAGGACGGTCCACTCCAGCGACGAGCTTGCGACGGCCTTATCGCCTTGTGCCTTGGTGCTGAAGAAAGCATCCGGCGAGGCGGGATCAGCACCAATGGCGGAGATCTGCACAAAGCGGCTGATACCGGCCTGTTCGCAGGCCGCGACCAGCGCCACGACCGCGCCGCGGTGGACGTCGTCGAGGCGATCGCGCGGACCGTCCTGCAAGGCACCGGCCGCATTGATCACCGCGTCCATGCCCACGACTATGGACAGCCAGTCTTCGGCGGTTAGCAGCCGCGCCATGTCGACCGCGACCCAACGCACCGCCGGCCAGCGCCGTTCGGCATCTCTGACATCGCGGCCAAGGCCGGTCACTTGATGCCCGTCGCCAAGCAGGCGGCCGACGACGGCTTCTCCGATCAGTCCGTAGCCGCCGAGGACAAGCACCTTCTTGCGGGGGCTATCGGGCATAGGGTGGCTTTCAGGCTGCCTCCAGCGCCGCCCTGACAGCGGCGATGGCATCATTGGCCTTCGAGGCGTCCGGGCCACCGGCTTGCGCCATGTCGGGCCGCCCGCCGCCGCCCTGCCCGCCCAAGGCGGCCGAGGCGACGCGCACCAGATCGACGGCGCTGAAGCGGCTGACGAGATCGTCGGTGACGGCGACCACGACACTTGCCTTGTTGTCCTCGCCGGCGCCGACGAAGACAACGACGCCAGAGCCGAGCGAGGTTTTGCCGGCATCGGCCAGCGGCTTCAAATCCTTCGGCGAGACGCCGGAGACGGCCTTGCCGAGGAAGCCGACACCGGCGACGGTCTCGTTCTCAGCCGGCGCGCCGGCAGCGGCGCCGCCGCCCAGCGCCAGCTTCTTGCGCGCTTCGCTTAGCTCCTTTTCGAGCTTCTTGCGCTCCTCGAGCAGCGTCTCGACACGCGCCGGCACGTCGGCCGGCGAGATCTTCAGCACGGCCGCAGTTGCCTTCAGGCGCCTGTCCTGCTCGTCGAGATATTTGCGCGCAGCCTCGCCGGTCAGCGCCTCGATGCGGCGCACGCCGGCGGCGACCGCGCTGTCGGAGACGACGCGGACCAGACCGATATCGCCGGTCGCCCGGACATGGGTGCCGCCGCAGAGCTCGACCGAGTAGGGCCGGTTGGCCTTGGCGCCTTGCACGCCGGTGCCCATCGACACGACGCGCACTTCGTCGCCGTATTTCTCGCCGAACAGCGCCATGGCGCCCTCGGCAATGGCGTCGTCGACCGACATCAGGCGCGTCGTCACCGGGCTGTTCTGGACGACGATTTCATTGGCCATGCGCTCGACCTCTTCGAGGTCTTCCGCCGAGATCGGCTTGTTGTGCGAGATGTCGAAGCGCAGCCGCTCCGGCGCCACCAGCGAGCCTTTCTGCGCGACGTGCGTGCCCAGCACCTCGCGCAGCGCCTCATGGATCAGATGCGTCGCCGAATGGTTGGCGCGCAGCCGGGTGCGCCGTGCATGGTCGACCTTCAGTTCGACGGCCGCACCGGTCTTGACCGTGCCGCTCGCCACCTTGCCCAGATGCACGAACAGGCCGTCGGCCTTCTTCTGGGTATCGGTGATCTCGATCGAAAAACCTTCGCCCGAGATGATGCCGGTGTCGCCCATCTGGCCGCCGGATTCGCCGTAGAACGGCGTCTGGTTGACGACCACCGCCACCGTATCGCCCTTGCCCGCGCTGTCGACGGTCTTGCCGTCCTTGACCAGCGCCTGGATGAGGCCTTCCGCAGCTTCAGTCTCGTAGCCGAGGAACTCGGTGGCGCCGTTCTGTTCGCGCACCGAAAACCAGATCGTCTCGGTGGCCGCGTCGCCGGAGCCGGTCCAATGCTTGCGCGCCTCGGCCTTCTGCTGCTCCATCGCATGGGTGAAGCCGGCTAGATCGACCGAAATGTTGCGCTGGCGCAGCGCGTCCTGCGTCAAATCGAGCGGGAAGCCGTAAGTGTCGTAGAGCTTGAAGGCCGTCTCGCCGTCCAGCATGTCGCCGGCATGCAGCGTTTCCGTCGCCTCCGAAAGCAGGCCAAGGCCGCGCACCAGCGTCTTGCGGAAGCGTGTCTCCTCGAGCTTCAGCGTCTCGGTGATCAGCTGTTCGCCGCGCAGCAGCTCGGGATAGGCCTGGCCCATCTCGCGCACCAGCGCCGGCACCAGTTTCCACATCAGCGGCTCTTTGGCGCCGAGCAGCTGCGCATGGCGCATGGCGCGGCGCATGATGCGGCGCAGCACATAGCCGCGGCCCTCATTGGAAGGCAGCACGCCGTCGGCCACCAGGAAGGAGGACGAGCGCAGATGGTCGGCAATGACGCGGAAGGACGCGACCGTCTCCTTGTCTGGCCCCTGCCCGATAGCGGACGACGCCGCGTCGATCAGGTGGCGGAACAGATCAGTTTCAAAGACGGTTTCCACCCCTTGCAGGATGGAGGCCATGCGCTCCAGGCCCATGCCGGTGTCGATCGACGGGCGCGGCAGATCGATGCGCTCTTCCTTGGTGACCTGCTCATACTGCATGAACACCAGGTTCCAGAATTCGAGGAAGCGATCGCCGTCCTCTTCCGGGCTGCCGGGAGGGCCGCCCCAGATGTGCTCGCCGCGGTCGATGAAGATTTCCGAGCACGGGCCGCACGGTCCGGTGTCGCCCATCGCCCAGAAATTATCCGAGGTCGGGATGCGGATGATGCGGTCGTCGGAGAAACCGGCGATCTTCTTCCAGAAGCCGGCCGCCTCGTCATCGGTGTGATAGACCGTGACCAACAGCTTGTCCTTGTTCAGCCCGAACTCCTTGGTGATCAGGTTCCAGGCAAGCTCGATGGCGCGCTCCTTGAAATAGTCGCCGAAGGAGAAGTTGCCGAGCATCTCGAAGAAGGTCAGATGGCGCGCGGTGTAGCCGACATTGTCGAGATCGTTGTGCTTGCCGCCGGCGCGCACACTCTTCTGCGCGGTCGTGGCGCGCGAATAGGGTCGCTTCTCAAGGCCGGTGAAGACATTCTTGAACTGCACCATGCCGGCATTGGTGAACATCAGCGTCGGGTCGTTGCGCGGCACCAGCGGGCTCGAGGCGACGACCTCGTGGCCCTCCTTGCGGAAATAGTCGAGAAATGTCGACCGGATCTCGTTCACGCCACTCATGACTGCTGCCTTTTCGCGAAAACCGCCGGCGCGGCCGGCGGCAAATGGACGTTGCCCATTGGAAGATGGACTTGGCCTTTTAGCGGGCGCACCGCACCCTGTCCAGAAACACGGAATTGGGCCAATCCGTGCGTTCGCCGGACTTCCAAAAACGAAAACCGCCGACGCGAAGGCCGGCGGTTTGGAACGCGATACTAAAGAACTCTGTTACTTAAGCATCAGATGATATGCCTGATTTATGGCCGAACTCTGACCATTGACCTACATGGCGCCGGATTCTTCCTCGAAGCCGTCGTCTTCGCCGCGCTCGGGGCCACCATTTTCGAGGAATTTCTCGGCGATCAGCCCGGCATTCTGCCGCAGCGCCAGTTCGATCTCGCGCGCCGTGTCGGGATTGTCGCGCAGGAACAGCTTGGCGTTCTCGCGGCCCTGGCCGAGGCGCTGCGAATTGTAGGAGAACCATGCGCCTGACTTCTCGACCACGCCGGCCTTGACGCCGAGGTCGACCAGTTCGCCGGTCTTGGACACGCCTTCGCCATACATGATGTCGAACTCGACCACCTTGAAGGGCGGCGCCAGCTTGTTCTTGACCACCTTGACGCGGGTCTGATTGCCGACGACCTCGTCGCGGTCCTTGACCGAGCCGATGCGGCGGATGTCGAGGCGCACCGAAGCGTAGAATTTCAGCGCGTTGCCGCCGGTCGTGGTTTCGGGCGAGCCGAACATGACGCCGATCTTCATGCGGATCTGATTGATGAAGATGACCATGGTGTTGGAGCGCGAGATCGAGGCGGTCAGCTTGCGCAGCGCCTGGCTCATCAAACGCGCCTGCAGACCGGGCAGAGAATCGCCCATCTCGCCTTCGATTTCGGCGCGTGGCGTCAGCGCCGCGACCGAATCGACCACCAGCACGTCGATGGCGCCGGAACGCACCAGCGTGTCGCAGATCTCAAGCGCCTGCTCGCCGGTGTCGGGCTGCGAGATCAGCAGGTTTTCGAGGTCAACGCCGAGCTTGCGGGCATAGACCGGGTCGAGCGCGTGCTCTGCATCGACGAAGGCGCAGATGCCGCCCTTCTTCTGGGCCTCGGCAACCGTGTGCAGCGCCAGCGTCGTCTTGCCCGAGCTTTCCGGCCCGTAGATCTCGACGATGCGGCCGCGCGGCAGGCCGCCAACACCAAGTGCGATGTCGAGGCCAAGCGATCCGGTTGGCACGGTTTCGATCTCGACGACCTGCTCGTTGGCGCCAAGCCGCATGATCGAGCCCTTGCCGAAGGCGCGCTCGATTTGCGACAGCGCCGCGTCCAGAGCCTTTGATTTGTCCACCGCTTTGTCCTCTACAAGCCGCAAAGAATTCTGAGCCATGATACATCACCCCTTGGTCGTCAATGAAGGCCGGACAATCCGTAATCCCTGCCCTAGTTTGTACCTTTTTTGTTCTCGTTTGGCAAGGGGGATCAAATATCTGAAAAACAATCTTTATCCGGATTTGTTCTTTTTTGTCTCAGGGCTCTGTTTCCGGATGCATCCGACATTGGGCCAGCCGGTCCGGCTGTTTCGATCAACCCGAATCGCTGGCTTGCCTGCAAAGCTCCGCCGCACAGCCTAGGGCAGTTCACCGTTTCATGGAAACGGCGACTTGCCCTAGCTTCTTGCTTTGACGCAATTCCCAAGGGAAAGCCGTTCCACACTTCCTGGAATTGCTCTGGCGCTTGTGCGGCAGGAATAACAAAGGTCATATCGCCGGCATGGTGAAATCTGCAAAAATCCTGGCGGTGGGCGGCGCCCATATCGACCGGCGAGGCCAGGTGTCCGGCGCTTACGTGCCGGCTGCCTCGAATCCCGGCACGATGCGTGAGGATGTCGGCGGCGGCGTCTTCAACGCGTTGCGCAGCCTCGTGCGGCGTGGCGTCTCGGCCTCGCTGCTATCGGTGCGCGGCGGCGATGCCTCGGCCGAGACGATTGCGCGCGCCATCGCTGAAGCCGGCATTGCCGATCTGTCGGCGGTGTTCCTCGACCGCACGACGCCGAGCTACACGGCGCTGATCGACAGCGACGGCGAGTTGATCACCGGCTTTGCCGACATGGCGCTCTACGACCTGGCGTTCCCCAAGCAGATCCGCCGTTCCAAGGTGCGCGAGGTCGTCGCCGAAGCCGATGCGGTGCTGTGCGATGCCAACCTGCCGTCCTCCGCGCTGGAGCGGCTGGTGGCGCTCGCCGCCGGCAAGCCGGTCTACTGCATCGCCATTTCGCCGGCCAAGGTGGTGCGGCTGATCCCGGTGCTGAAGGAACTCGCGCAGGTCTTCATGAACCGGCGCGAGGCCATGGTGCTGGCCGGCGTCGGCGCGAATGCCACCGAGCGCGAGACCGTCGACGGCTTGCGCTGCAGCGGCCTCAGGAGTGGCGTGGTGACGGCGGGCGAAGGCCCGGTGCTGGGGTTCGACGAAGCCGGCGCCTTCTCGATCCTGCCGCCGGCGCCGAGAAAGGTCGCCGACGTCACCGGGGCCGGCGACGCGCTGGCGGGCGCTACCATCGCTGCCCTGCTGCGCGGCTTGACCCTGCGCCAGGCCCTGCGCGAAGGCGTGGCAGCGGCGACGCTTGCCATCGAAAGCGCGGACGCGGTCCCCGCTTTTACGACCGCGACCTTCACCGAGGCGCTGGCCCTTGTGCCGGACGCGCAGGAAATGGCATGAGGGCGGCCAATTGCCATTGCCGGAGCGCGCCGTCCAAGGGGACGCGCGGCGCGCCGGATCGGAGACCATCATGACCCCGCAAAGCGCCCGCCCCTTCATCGACGTCCACAAGCCGGTGGCCGAAGCACTTGCAGCCGGCCGACCCGTGGTGGCGCTGGAAAGCACCATCATCACCCATGGCATGCCTTACCCGGACAATGGCGCCATGGCGGCCAATGTCGAGAAGATCATTTTGGACAATGGCGCGGTGCCGGCGACGATCGCCGTGGTCGCCGGCCGTATCAAGATCGGCCTCTCCGACGGCGAGCGCGAGTCGCTGGCGATGACCGGCGACGCCATGAAGCTGTCGCGCGCCGATCTCGGCTTTGCGGTGGCGCAAGGCCGCACCGGCGGCACGACGGTCGCCGCCACCATGATCGCGGCTGACATGGTCGGGATAAAGGTGTTTGCCACCGGCGGCATTGGCGGCGTGCACAAGGGCGCGGAGAAAAGCTTCGACATCTCAGCCGATCTCGACGAGCTGGCGCGCACGCCGGTCATCGTCGTCTCGGCTGGAGCCAAGGCTATCCTCGACATTGAAAAGACGCTGGAGGTGCTCGAGACGCGCGGCGTGCCGGTGATCGGCCATGGCTGCGAAACAATGCCGGCCTTCTGGTCGCGGCAGTCGCGGTTTCGCGCCCCGCTGACACTGCACAGACCGGAAGAGATCGCGCATTTCTTCAAGACAAGGGCTGCGCTGGGCCTGGGCGGCGGCATGCTGATCGCCAACCCGGTGCCGCAGGATGACGAAATCCCGGCCGACGAGATGGCCGGCTATATCGAGGCCGCACAGAAGGCAGCGGAAGTGCAGAACGTGACCGGCAAGGCGGTGACGCCGTTCCTGCTGGGAAAAATCCTCGAACTGACCGGCGGCCGGAGCTTGAAGACCAACATCGCGCTGGTCGAGAACAATGCGCGGCTGGCGGCGAAGATTGCCAAGGCGCTGTAGGCAGGGAAAGACGCATGGCTAGAAGTGAACGCCGCGATCCTTCACACCCCCCTCTGTCCTGCCGGACATCTCCCCCTCAAGGGGGAGATTGGATGTCACTCTGCCTTTCGCCAATCGCCAACGCTGAAAGTAAGGCCTACCGACGAAGCTGCCAATCTCCCCCCTTGAGGGGGAGATGTCCGGCAGGACAGAGGGGGGTGCTGTCCCTCGGCGTTCGCGACAAGCTCGGTACAGCCGCAACGCTCGAAAGTACCCGTTACTTCCCCGCCCGCAGCCCTGCCTCATACGCCCGGAGCGCCCAGACCGCCATCTCGTCGGAATCGTCGAAAGCGCTGTCGGGAATGCTCCAGTAGGGCATGGCGACCAGCTTGCCGTGTCGCGAACCGGTATAGGTCCATTGCTGGCAGCCGGCGGCTTCGAAATCGGGCGCGCTTTCTCCATCGGCCTTCAGTTTCAACTCGCCGCGCAGCACGATGGCGACGATGACGCCGTCGCAATAGATGCCCTTGCCGCCGAACAGTTTTCGGATACTGACCGGGCCCAGGCTTTCGAAAAGTTCTTCTATGCGTTCATTGTCCATGCCGCGATCATGTCACTGGGATTCGGCCTTGTCATCGCCGCAACCAAAACCATGCTGACAGGTTGAGAACGAAATTCGTCGGAGTGCTTTCATGCCGCTTCTGCTCAAAGGATCCTGCCGCTGCGATGCCGTCCATTTCGAGGTGAAGAGCCACACGCCGGTGCCGTTCATGCTGTGCTACTGCTCGATATGCCGCAAGCAGCAGGGTGGCGGGGGCTTCGCCATCAATCTCGGCGCCGACTACAAGACGCTGAAGATCAAGGGAAAGCGCAGCCTCGGCGTCTACCAGGCCGAGATCGAGGACGACGAACACCCGCGATGCGAGATCTCGTCGGGCGAGCGCAATTTCTGCAAGAAATGCGGCTCGGCGCTCTGGCTCTACGACCCGACCTGGCCGGATCTGGTGCATCCCTTCGCCTCGGCGATCGACAGCGAGCTGCCGAAGCCGCCGGAAAAGGTGCATCTGATGCTGAAATACAAGGCGAGTTGGGTCGAGCCGGATATCGGCAGAAAGGATAAGGTCTTCGACGTCTATCCCGAGGAATCGATCGCCGACTGGCACAAGCGGACGGGGATGTGGGTGAAGTAGCGTCCTTCTCCCCGTTTACGGGGAGAAGATGCCGGCAGGCAGATGAGGGGCGGCGCCAGCCTCGCAGAAGTTAGCGCCGCCCCTCATCCGGCCCTTCGGGCCACCTTCTCCCCGTGAACGGGGAGAAGGAAGAGGCGTCTAGGCCGACGCGCGCGCCTCTGCCAGCGCCTTTAGATCGGCGGGCTTCAATTCGACGGACTCACCGCAGCCGCAGGCCGAGCTCTGGTTCGGGTTGTGGAAGGTGAAGCCGGTGCGCAGCGTCGTCTGCTCGAAATCCATCTCGGTCCCGAACAGGAACAACGCTGCCTCAGGCGCAACATAGACATGGGCGCCGTCGCGCTCGATATGGTCGTCCTTGGTGTTGGGCTCGGTCACCAGGTCGACCGTGTATTCCATGCCGGCGCAGCCGCCCTTCTTGATGCCGAGGCGAATGCCATGCGCGCTGTCACGCGTGGCGACAATCTCGCGCACCCGGTCGGCGGCCTTTTCGGTCATCGTGATGACGGCGAAGCGTCCCATACTTTTTCCTCTTCCATTCCATGCAGGTTCAAGGCCTGCCGAATGATTCCTCACCTAAAATGGTGAAGTTTTACCACTGGCGCAAGTGCGCCAGATCTTGCCTGGCTAGTACCAGCCAACCGCCACCTGCGCCTCTTCCGACATGCGGTCGGGCGACCAGGGCGGGTCGAAGGTCATGTTGACCTCGACGCCGGAGACGCCTTCGACGGCGCCGACGGCGTTTTCCACCCAGCCCGGCATTTCGCCGGCCACCGGGCAGCCCGGTGCGGTCAGCGTCATGTCGATCTTGACCGAGCGGTCGTCCTCGATGTCGATCTTGTAGATCAGGCCGAGTTCATAAATGTCGGCCGGGATTTCCGGGTCGTAGACCGTCTTCAGCGCCGAGACGATGTCGTCGGTCAGCCGCGCCAGTTCGTCGGTGGGAATGGCCGAGGCGGATACCAGCGGATTGATCGCTGCTTCCGGCGCGGTCTCGGTTGTGTGGCTCGCATCATTCATGGTCGTCATCCAAAGAACTTGCGCGCTTTCTCAAGCGCTTCGGCCAAAGCGTCGACTTCGGCCCTGGTATTATACATGCCGAACGATGCCCTGCATGTGGAGGTTACGCCAAAGCGTTTCAACAGCGGCTGGGCACAATGGGTGCCGGCGCGGACCGCCACGCCTTGCCTGTCTATCACCATCGACACGTCATGGGCGTGAATACCCTGCAATTCGAACGAGATGATGGCGCCTTTGCCAGGTGCATCGCCAAAGATGCGCAGCGAGTTGATCGCTCTGAGACGCTCATGCGCATAGGTCTTGAGATCGGCCTCGTGGGCGGCGATGCGCTCGCGGCCGATCTTTTCCATGTACTCAAGCGCCGCACCGAGACCGATCGCCTGGACGATCGGCGGCGTGCCGGCCTCGAAGCGGTGCGGCGGCTCGTTGTAGGTGACGATGTCTTCCGTCACCTCCTCGATCATCTCGCCGCCGCCCATGAAGGGGCGCATGCCCTGCAAAATGTCCTTCTTGCCGTAGAGCACGCCGATGCCCGAGGGTCCATAAACCTTGTGGCCGGTGAAGACGAAGAAATCACAGTCGAGATCCTGGACGTCGATCGGCATATGCACGGCGCTCTGGCTGCCGTCGACCAGCACCGGGATGCCGCGTGCATGGGCGATACGGACAATCTCCTTGATCGGCGTCACCGTGCCCAGCGCGTTCGACATCTGCGTGATGGCGACCAGCTTGGTGCGGTCGGTCAGGCGCTTTTCGAATTCCTCGATGTGGAAGACGCCGAGATCGTCGACCGGCACCCAGACCAGCTTGGCGCCTTGCCGCTCGCGGATGAAATGCCAAGGCACGATGTTGGAGTGGTGCTCCATGATCGACAGCACGATCTCGTCGCCGGCGCCGATATTTGGCATGCCATAGCCATAGGCGACGGTGTTGATCGCCGCAGTCGTGTTCGAGGTGAAGACGATGTTGTCGGTGCTCGGTGCATTGAGGAAGCGGCGCACCGTTTCTCGCGCCTTCTCGTAGGCATCGGTCGCGGCATTGGAGAGGAAATGCAGGCCGCGATGGACGTTGGCGTATTCCTTGGAATAGGCGTGCTGGATGGTATCCAGCACCACCTGCGGCTTCTGTGCCGAAGCGCCATTGTCGAGATAGACGAGAGGTTTGCCGTAGACTTCGCGCGACAGGATCGGGAAGTCGCGGCGGATCGCCTCGACGTCATAGGGGGTGTTTTCGACTTTCTGGTCCATTACAAAGTCCTAGCCGGCCAAGGCCGCGATCTTCCAACACCCATCAACCGTCTCGGCGCTACGCGCCGATCCACCTTCTCCCACAAGGGGAGAAGGGAAAGAGGCACTTACCCGTGTGCCACAAACCAGTCGTCCAGCCTTGTTTCCAAAGCCTCGACGATGGTCTCGTCGTCCAGTTCCTCGATCACTTCCGCCACGAACGCCTTCACCAGAAGACCCCGCGCGCTCTTTTCGTCGATGCCGCGTGCCATCAGATAGAATAGATGGTTGTGGTCGATCTCGGTGACGGTTGCGCCGTGGCCGCAGATGACGTCGTCGGCAAAGATTTCCAGCTCCGGCTTGGTCGAGAACTCGCCATCATCGGACAGGAGCAGCGTGTTACAGGCCATCTTGGCGTTGGTTTTTTGCGCGTATTGATGGACGTTTATGCGGCCCTGGAACACGCCGCGCGCCTTGCCGGTCACCACGTTGCGGATCACTTCGGTCGAGGTCGTGTGCGGCACGGCATGGTCGAGCACCATGGTCACGTCAGTGTGGGTGTCGCCGGCGAGCAGGTTGATGCCGCGCAATTTGAAGTCGGCGCCTTCGCCTGTGGTCCTGACCACGATCTCCTGGCGCACAAGCTTGCCGCCGGCATTCATGAAGAACAGCGTCAGCTTCGAATTCTTGCCGAGATGCGCCTTGAACTGGGCAAGATGGGTAGCCGTCTCCGGCTGCTCCTGCACGATCAACCAGGTCACCTCCGCACCCTCGCCCAGCACCAACTGGCTGACCGAGCTGCCCAGTGCCGCGCCCTCGCCGGCCTGACGCTCGACGACAGCAGCCTTGGCGCCCGCGCCGACACGCACGGGGAAGCGCACATGCACCTGGCCGCCGGCTTGCAAATTCTGCAGTTCGATCGGCTTTTCCAGCGCTGTGCCATCGGCGATGTCGACGAAATAACCGTCGGCGACAAAGGCGGTGTTCAGCGCGCCGATGGCGTCATCGTTGCCATAGGGGTCCATGCCCGGTGCGATCGAGCCATCGGTCAGCTTTTCCGACAGGCGCTGGACGGACACGCCCTCGATCGCGGAAAATTTCGCGCTCGAAACGCCGTTCAGAACGGCCAGGATTGCGGAGCCTTCGACGATGGGCGGCAACGCTTTGGCGGCGGCCGTGGGATCGAATGCCGGCACCGAGGTCAGCAACCGGCGCAAATCCGTATAGTGCCAGGATTCGATGCGCCGGGTCGGCAGGCCGTGCTTGATCGCTTCGATGGCGTCGTCGCGCTTCAGCGTCACCGCGCCGTCGCCCGGCAGCAGCGACAGCCGCTCGCCAAAGGCGTCGATCAGCGCCGTCTCGGCCTGGGTGCGCTGGGGTGTCGAGTGCATGTTCATCAGCTTTGCCCTGTCTTTTGGTACAAAATGACCTGGCATCTCACGCGGCTTCGCCGATCACGCCGGCATAGCCATTGGCTTCCAGATCGAGCGCCAGCGACTTGTCGCCGGACTTGATCACCTGGCCCTTGTAGAGCACGTGCACCGAGTCGGGCACGATGTGCTCCAGCAGCCGCTGATAGTGGGTGATGACGACGATGGCGCGCTCTTGCGAGCGCAGCGCATTGACGCCGTCCGAGACGATCTTCAGCGCGTCGATGTCGAGGCCGGAATCGGTCTCGTCGAGCACGCAGAGTTTTGGCTCCAAAAGCTTCATCTGAAGGATCTCGGCGCGCTTCTTCTCACCGCCGGAGAAGCCGACATTGAGCGGCCGCTTCAGCATCGCCATGTCCATGTTGAGCGAGGCCGCCGCGTCCTTCACCCGCTTCAGGAATTCCGGGATCTTCAGCGGTTCCTCGCCGCGCGCCTTGCGCTGCTCGTTCATCGCCACCTTGAGGAATTCCATGGTCGCGACGCCCGGTATCTCCATCGGATACTGGAAGGCGAGGAAGATGCCTGATGTGGCGCGCTCGGCCGGGTCCATTTCGAGGATCGACTGGCCGTTGTAGAGGATGTCGCCTTCGGTCACCTCATAGTCCTCGCGGCCGGCGAGGATGTAGGACAGCGTCGACTTGCCCGAGCCGTTCGGGCCCATGATGGCGGCGACCTCGCCGGCTTTCACCGTCAGGTTCAGGCCGCGGATGATCTCGGTGCCGTCATCGACGATGCGGGCATGCAGATTTCTGATTTCGAGCATTTCTTGTTCTTTCACCTAGTCATTGCTTCCAGCAGAAACCGGATGTCGATCCCGTCAACGGACCGACATCCACCATCTGCTTACGTACCAAACATGCCGCGCAGAAAAGGCAGCACAATTGCCGAGACCAGCCCGGTCACCGCGCCCGCCGCCATCCGGCGCGGCGTCGACTGGATAGAGGGCGCGACCGCGCAGAGCGCGCCGCACACCAAAGCGTAAAAAACGATCGGAACCGTATCCATCACTTCAAACTTCCTTTCAAACGTCCAGTTTCATTCCGTGCTTTGCGCACGATCCTGAACGTCCGAGGGGTCGCTATCCTTCCTGTATCCATCGCACTGCCTATCCGAGCGCCTAAGCCCGGTTATTCCAAAACTGGATCAGGGCTTCCCAAAGCCCCTGCCAAAAGCCATCCGGCGAATAGGCCGCCGCGAGCAGCGCAAGCCCCAACGCGCATAACAAAAACGCAAGCTCTAAACCGGCAGACCAACTGTCCATCCGATCCTTCAGATAGACGTGCTCTCCTCCAGAGTTGCGTTTGCGCGCCTTTGTCACCCCACGCTTCCCTCAAGGCTGATGCCGATCAGCTTCTGTGCTTCGACCGCGAACTCCATCGGCAGCTGCTGGATGACATCCTTGACGAAGCCGTTGACGATCAGTGCGATCGCTTCCTCTTCAGGGATGCCGCGCTGCATGACGTAGAACTTCTGGTCCTCGGAAATCTTCGAGGTCGTGGCTTCGTGCTCGAACTGCGCCGTCGAGTTCTTGGCTTCCATGTAGGGCACGGTGTGCGCGCCGCACTGGTCGCCGATCAGCAGACTATCGCAATTGGTGAAGTTGCGGGCATTGGTCGCCTTGCGGTGCGCCGAGACCTGGCCGCGATAGGTGTTCTGCGAGAAGCCGGCGGCAATGCCCTTGGAGATGATGCGGCTCGACGTGTTCTTGCCGAGATGGATCATCTTGGTGCCGCTATCGACCTGCTGATAACCGTTCGACACGGCGATCGAATAGAACTCGCCCGAGGAATCGTCGCCGCGCAGGATGCAGCTCGGATATTTCCAGGTGATAGCCGAGCCGGTCTCGACCTGCGTCCACGAGATCTTCGAACGGTCGCCGCGGCAGTCGCCGCGCTTGGTGACGAAATTGTAGATGCCGCCCTTGCCCTCGGCGTCGCCGGGGTACCAGTTCTGCACCGTCGAATACTTGATCTCGGCATCGTCGAGCGCCACCAGCTCAACCACCGCGGCATGCAGCTGGTTCTCGTCGCGCTGCGGCGCCGTGCAGCCTTCGAGATAGGAGACGTAAGCCCCCTCCTCGGCGATGATCAGCGTGCGCTCGAACTGGCCGGTGTTCTTCTCGTTCATGCGGAAATAGGTCGACAGCTCCATCGGGCAGCGCACGCCCTTGGGCACGAAAACGAAGGAACCATCAGTGAACACGGCCGAATTCAGCGTGGCGTAGAAATTGTCGGAGGTCGGCACGACCGAGCCGAGATATTTCTGGACCAGTTCGGGGTGCTCGCGGATGGCTTCCGAGATCGAGCAGAAGATGACGCCGGCCTGCGCCAGCTCCTTCTTGAAGGTGGTGACGACGGAGACGGAATCGAACACCGCGTCGACGGCGACACGTCCCGATTTGTAGACGTTGTCGCTGGGCTCCTCGAGATCGGACGCGTCGGTCTTCTGCACGCCGGCGAGGATTTCCTGTTCCCGCAGCGGAATGCCGAGCTTCTCATAGACCTTCAGCAGTTCGGGATCGACGTCGCTCAGCGAGGTCGGGCCGGGCGTGCTCTTGGGCGCCGCATAGTAATAGAGGTCCTGGAAGTCGATCTTCGGATAGTGGACGCGCGCCCAGGTCGGCTCTTCCAGCGTCAGCCAGCGCCGATAAGCTTCCAGACGCCATTCCAGCATCCAGGACGGTTCATCCTTCTTGGCCGAGATGAAGCGAATGATGTCTTCGCTCAGGCCCTTGGGGGCCTTGTCCATCGCGATCTCTGTCTGGAATCCGTATTTGTACTGGTCGACGTCGATCTTTCGGACCCGATCGATCGTGTCCTGCACAGCAGGCATAAGCGTTCTCCATCCACGCCGGGGTCAAGGCCCGACAGTTTTCAAACTATGGCATCGCCAACGGCTGCCCCTTGGGGCGCCGGAAGCGGCGTAAGTTCCATATAGTGCGTCTCGACCGGGAATTCACCCGGCCACTTGCAAACGCACGGCTCTACCAGGCCGCAAGGCCTGAATTTCTTTTCGCCGCCTCAGGCGGCTTGTTCCCTGCCAGCCCGGCGCTGGGCAATACCCGCCAGCGCAGCACGGAACAGGTCAATATCCCCCGCACTTGTTGCGTGGCCGATGGACACGCGCAAAGCGCCGAGGCTGTCGCCATAACCCATGGCTTTCAGCACATGGCTCGGCCCGACCTTGCCCGACGAACAGGCCGATCCCGCCGATAACGCCACGCCTGCCAGATCGAAAGCGATCTGCGCCGTCTCGGCCTTGACGCCGGGAATAGCGAAGAATGTCGTGTTGGCAAGCCTTGGCGCGCCGGTTCCGTAGATTTCTGCGTCCGGCACCAGTGTTTTGATGATGGTTTCGACTTCACTGCGGCGACGCGCGAGCGCATCGACGTCGTTCAGCCCCGCCAGAGCCTGCCGTGCCGCGGCGCCGAAGCCGGCGATGGCCGCCAGGTTTTCGGTGCCGCCGCGATGGCCTTTTTCCTGGCCGCCGCCATTGATCAGCGGCTTCGGCATCATCAGATCGGCCGCCGCAATGATGGCGCCGACGCCCCTGGGGCCGCCGATCTTGTGCGAAGACAGAATCAAATAGTCGGCGTAAGGCGCTGACATATCGATGGAAACACGGCCTGCAGCCTGCACGGCGTCGACCACCAGAATGCCGCCCGCCGCCTTGACGATGGCAGCGATGGCCTCGACCGGCTGGATAACGCCGGTTTCGTTGTTGGCGGCATGGATCGCCACCAGCGGCAGGCCTTCGGCCTTGTCATGCGCGGCCATAGCGGCCGTCAGTTGAGCGAGATCGGCAATGCCTCTGGCATCGACGCCAATCCGCGTCACCAGCGCGGCCGGAAAACGGCCGCCATTGAGCAGGCAAGGATGATCGGCTTCGCAGACATAGAGCCGGCTCATGCGCACCGTGCCACGGCCCATCTGCCAATCCGGCGTCAAAAGCGTCGAGGCGGCCTCGGTCGCGCCGGAGGTGAACACGACATGTTCGACCCTGGCGTTGACCAGCGAAGCCACGTCACGCCGGGCAGCATCGATCAGTCTGCGCGCGGTGCGGCCTTCGGCATGCACCGAGGACGGATTGGCGACGAGATCGAGCGCGGCAAGCATCGCCTCACGCGCCTCGGCAAGGAGCGGCGCGCTGGCGTTATAGTCGAGATAGGCGCGTGCTGCGGCCATTTTCACTCAATCGATCCCGTCAAAACCCAATCCGCAGGGATAGCGCGTTATTTCCTTGAAATTGCAAGGCAAGACGTCCTATTTACGCGGCTTGCGGCGCGGATGGCCGAGCCGTCACGGCTGGCTATCCAGTTTTGAACAATTCTAAACTAGCTTCTAAGAAGACGCTCGCCCTGCGTCAAGGCCAGAGGAAAGAGTTGTTCCGGGCGCCGCGCATTCGTATGCCATGTGGAGTATTTTATGCCTGAGGTCATTTTCACCGGTCCGGCCGGCCGCCTGGAGGGTCGCTACCAGCCTTCCAAGGAAAAGAGCGCGCCGATTGCCATCGTGTTGCACCCGCATCCGCAGTTCGGCGGCACGATGAACAACAAGATCGTCTATGACCTCTTCTATATGTTCCAGAAGCGCGATTTCACCACGCTTCGCTTCAATTTCCGCGGCATCGGCCGCAGCCAGGGCGAATTCGACCACGGCACCGGCGAGTTGTCGGATGCGGCCGCGGCGCTGGACTGGGTGCAGTCGCTGCATCCGGATTCCAAGAGCTGCTGGGTCGCCGGCTATTCCTTCGGCTCGTGGATCGGCATGCAGCTGTTGATGCGCCGTCCGGAGATCGAAGGCTTCATCTCGATCGCGCCGCAGCCCAACACCTATGATTTTTCGTTCCTGGCGCCCTGCCCGTCATCGGGCCTGATCATCCACGGCGACGCCGACAAGGTGGCACCACCCAAGGATGTGCAAGGCCTGGTCGACAAGCTGCACACGCAAAAGGGCATCACCATCACGCAGAAGACCTTGCCCGGCGCCAATCATTTCTTCTCCAACGATTCCGAGCTGCTGCTCGAGGAATGCGCCGACTATCTCGACCGCCGGCTGGCAGGCGAATTGTCCGATCCGCGGCCGAAGCGGCTGCGCTAAGGTCTCCTGATCTGATGCCATGCACAGTCGTGTCCAATGACGGGCGCGACAATGCCGTTTCGGCTGATCCAAACGGTGAAGCCCGCCTGACATGTGGCGCGGCTTGGCCGAACGGTGCACACTACCAGTTCAGCTAGCCGAAGAAGGCGTGACCGATCATGTACCAACCTCCTCATTTCATAGAGACGCGCCAAGACGTCCTGCACGGGCTGATCCGCGCCCATCCGTTGGGGTTGCTGATTTCAAACGGGCAGGACGGACCTGTCGCCAACGCCATTCCGTTCCTGCTCGATGCCGACGTGGCGCCGAACGGCAGGCTGCGCGCCCATCTGGCGCGCGCCAATCCGCAATGGCGCCTGCTGGCGGACAACCCGGCATCGCCGGTGCTGGTGGTGTTCCAGGGCGCCGACGCCTATGTGACGCCGTCCTGGTATGAGACCAAGCGCGAGACCGGCAAGGTCGTGCCGACCTGGAACTACGCCATCGTCCAGGTGCGTGGCACGGTCAAGGTGATTGAGGATCCCGCCTGGATCGCGCAGCAGATTTCCGATCTGACGCTGTCGCAGGAAGGCAGCCGCGCGGCGCCGTGGGCGGTGACCGATGCGCCACCGACTTTCATCCAGTCACAGATCAAGGGCATTGTCGGGCTGGAAATCGAGATCGCCGAGATCAGCGGCAAGTGGAAGGTCAGCCAGAACCGCCCTGTCGCCGACCGCGTCGGCGTCGCCGAAGGGCTGGAAAGCGAAACGCCCGGCGCCAGCGCGCCGGATATGGCCGGACTGGTCAGAGCCTATGGCGGAATTGAACGCGAATAACTGAGGCCGAGGTTCTTGGGTCAACCCAATCACTCTGAACGACCGAGTTCGACCGAAGCAGCGTATGTTTTACATGACGCGAACGGCAGCTCTGCGCCTTATGTCGGCCGTTGAGGTGAGCTTTGCCACCGCCTGAAAGCAGACACTGGCGGCGACCACGCTCGAGATAGCGGTTGCGCCGCATGTCAGCCGTAGATACAGCTTTGCCGCTGCCCGAAAGCAGACCCTGCCGGCAAGGACGCTTGGGTCGAAGGTGGCCAAGAACCGGCTAACGGGGGTTGCGAGGGACGCCCTCTTGCGCTTACGTCAGGAAACGTTGATGACGGTGTGCCCGTGCCGATGTCAGACCTCGACCTTGCCGCTTACTTCGACCGTATCGGTTATGATGGCCCGGCGGCACCTACGCTCGACGTGCTCAAGTCAATTCACCGGCTCCATCCGCAAACGATCCCTTTCGAGAATCTCGATCCATTCCTGCTTCGACCTGTCGAACTTGATCTTCCAAATCTGCAGCGAAAGATGGTTGGCGGTCGGCGCGGTGGCTATTGCTTCGAGCACAATCTGCTCTTTATTGAGGTACTTAGAGCGCTTGGGTTCGCGGTGTCGGGTCTCGGAGCGCGCGTGTTGTGGAACCAGCCGGAAGGGGCAGTAACCGCTCGTTCGCACATGCTGCTCAGGGTGGAACTTGACGGCCAAACATGGCTTGCAGACGTCGGCTTCGGTGGACTGACCCAGACGGGACCATTGCTACTGCGGCCAGATATCGAGCAGCATACTCCGCATGAGACATTTCGTATTCTCGTAACAGGCGGCTTCTACCACTTGCAGGTGAATACCGGGACATGGTGGACATTATACCGCTTCGATCTCTCGGAACAGTTTGCGGTAGACTATTCGATCTCAAACTACTTTCTTTCGACGAATCCAACGTCTTTGTTCCGCACAAAGCTGATTGCGGCCCGTGCGCTAAGCGCAGGCCGTATTGCTCTGCTGGATAGACGACTAACGAGGCATCATGGGGACGGAACCAAGGAAAGCCGAGAGCTAGCCAACCCGGAGCAACTCGTAAAAGTGCTTGAAGAAGAGTTCGAAATTCAACTGCCAGAACCCGAGCGTTTCCTCGACTTGGTTCAGGAAAAGTTGTTTCAATCAGTACAATGATGTATAGCGACGACTGCCGGCTTCACGGCTCGCTTCTCCCATAAATATGTCCCGCAAGTAAGGTTCATAATCTCAACCTCGCGATGTGTCCGCCAATGTGGCGAAGCAGTCATTCAACGCTCACATGTTGAAGTCCGCAACGGGTCAGTTCACAACTATGCAAGCAGGGTGCCTCAACGTCCGTTTCCGACTATTTGTACCTTAAAGCTGCCGTCCGCTCTCGGCCAACTGCGGTCATTCGAGAAATGGCTGCGGATGACAGTTTTCTGGCGCAACGTGCGCACTCTGGCTATTGAGCCGAACGGCATCTTCCCATCCATCCCAGCCATTGGCGACCCTGACGGATTGAGTTTTGACCCTAAGGCCGGTTCGCGGCGACGCGATCTTCGCCCGTTCTGGACGCCAGTCTTTTGTTTCCTGTCCCGCCATATCCTGCCAACCGAAAGGTCGTCTTGCGGACGGGCAGCTTCGCCGATGTCCGGCGGAACATGAAGCCGAGCCGCGCAAGGATAAGCCCGCACAGGATCGCGACGGCGCAGCCGAGGCCGAAACCGGCAACCGTGTCGCTTGGGTAATGAGCGCCGACGAACACCCGGGTGGAGGCGATGCAGGCGGTGATCGCCAGGGCGACGTACCAGCGCTTTGGAAACAGCAGCAGAGCGATGCCGAACACGGCGCCCATGGTGGTGGCGTGGCCGGATGGAAAAGCGGCAAAGCGGGCATTTATGGCGAACGGATGCAGCGACAGCACGCCGAAATTGTCGAAATAGAGCGGCCGCGCCCGGCCGATGCCGTATTTCAGCACATTGACCGCAAGGCCCGACAGGCCAACTCCGCCAAGCACCAGGAAGGCAAAGCAGGTCCAGTTGTAAACCAGCATCCGCGATCGCCTGGAAAGGCTTCGCCAATCCGTCAGATTGGCGGCTACGAGCAAGGCGGCTGCCGGGATCAGATACCAGCCGCCGAGGCCAAAAACGGTGAAAAACTCAGTAAACCTAGCAAGCCGAGGCGGCCATTCCCCCCAGAGGACGCCTGCCGCCCGGTCGAGGTGAACGAAGGCGGCAGCGGCAAGCAGGATCCCGGCCAGCAGCCAGACCGGCCAGGCGATGCTGGGATAGTAGGCTTTGCGCGCGGCAAAGCGCCGCCGCACGATGCGCACCGTATCGAGGAAATTGTCGCGCGACCGACGAAACACCACAGACGGCGTCACGGGGGTTTTCACTTGGCCACCCGGTAGAGGCCAAGCGATAGTCTGTCGCCCGAGGAATAATTGAGGCCGTCGATCTCGGCCAGGCGGTTGGCCGTCTTGCCTTGCGCGGCCAGCATGTCGTTCAGCTTCTTCTCGTCGGCGACAGGCGCCAGCCCGAGCGCGCAGGCCGGATCGCCGAGCAGGTGTACGGCGACGCCGTCGACATCGGTCAGGATTGTCTTGGTCCCGACCAGAAAGACAAGGCTCGGTTCGTGATACGGCGCCGAGGCAAGCACGGTCGTGTCGCAGGGACGGTTCGCGTCGACCGCGGCCTTGATCGCCGGGCTCAGCCAGATCGGCTTCAGCGACGGGGCGATCATTCCGAACAGCAAGCCAAGGGTGATGCCGGCGCCGGCCGCGATCGCGCCGATGCGGGGGAGCGGCACCTGCAAACGGCGGGGGAAGGCGAGATAGCCGGTGACGAGTGCGGCAAGTGCGGCCGGAATGCTCCACCACGAGAATGCCTTGGCGAGATAAATCGGCGCGCCAACCGAGACGACGGCCAGGCCGATGCTGACCAAGCCAAGACCGAAGGCGGTCGACCACCAAAGCCATGACTGCCAGCGCTTGAGCGGCGCATTGGCGTCGTCCCGTTGAAGGGTCAGAAGCCAGCCGACCAGCAGCGCCATGCCAGGATAGGCCGGCAGCACATAATGCGGCAGCTTGGTCGGGATCAACTCGAACACCAGCCAGAACGGGATGTACCAGGCAAGGCAAAAGCGCAGGCGCGGATCGTCGCGCAAGCGGTTGAGCGCCTGCAGCCCGGCGCCGACGGCGATCAGCCCGAACGGCCACATGAACAGCGAATAAGTCAGCACATAGAAACCGGGCGGAATGCCGTGCGATTCCTCCCCTGAGGCGACCTTGCCCAGCATGTCCTTGCCGACCGCCTGCTGCAGGAAGGCGCCGTGGCTCTTCCAGGTGATCAGCGCAAGCCAGGGCAGCGCGATCAAGAGCACGATCAGAAGGCCGCGGCCGACTTTCAGGTTTTTCAACCAGCGCCCATCACGCTCGAAAGCGAACAGCGCGGCAACCGTCAGCACCGACAACAGAGGCGCGATCGGTCCCTTGATCAGGATCGCAATGCCTTGCGCCACCCAGAATATCCACCAGAGATGGCCGGCCACCGGTTCGTTGCGGCGCGACGCCGTGTAGATCCGCGCCAGGGCGCCTTGCGCGGCAACGCAGCAGGCCAGAAGCATGGCGTCGGTCTTGGCGTCGCGGCCTTCGAAGGCGGTGGCGAAGATCGCTGCCATGATCAGTCCGGCCGCGAGGCCGGCATTGGCGCCGAAAAGACTGGCGCCTGTCCACGCGATCGCCACGACGGTAATGGCGATGCCCAGCGCCGAGACCAGGCGATAGACCCAGATCGGCGCCCCGGCCCCCTCGCCGCTCAGCGCCACGGCCGCCGATTGCAGCCAGTAGATGCCGACCGGCTTCTGGTAGCGTGACATGTCCTGGAAGCGGATGTCGACATAGTCGCCAGTTTCGACCATCTGCTTGGTGGCCTGGACGAAACGCGATTCATCGCGGTCGATCGGCGGCAGTGAAGCCAGCCCGCTGGCCGTCAGCAGCAGGCTGAACAGGAAAAGCAGGACATAATTCCTGTTCATTGCGACCACCGGATCCTGCCTTCGAGACTTCCTAGTCGACCTTGGTCATCGCCGCCGCCTTGCGCTCATTGGCGATGAGCCAGAGGTTCCTGATATAGATCAGCATGCCCATGGCCTGGCCGGCGATGAACACCGGATCCTGACGCACGATCGCATAGATCAGCAGCAGGCCGCCGCCGAACAGGGAAAAGAACCAGAAGGCGACCGGCACGACGCTGCGCTTAGCCTTTTCCGAGGCAAGCCACTGCACGACAAAGCGCATGGTGAAGAAGAACTGGGCGACGAAGCCGAGCAAGATCCAGGCGTCGAACTGCTTGATGAAAACCTGATGCAGCCAGGTCGCCAGTTCCTGAAACACGTTAGCCATGCGTGATTTCCTCTACCTTAGGCATTCTGCGGCGCCGGCGCCGAAGCCACCAGACGCCGGCGAGATCGAGCGCGCCTTGCAGGCCGCGGTCGAAGATGCCGTAATTCGACTTGCCGTGGCGGCGCGAGCGGTCGACGACGTCGCAGTGGACGACGCGGTAGCCTTCCTGGATGACCAGCGCCGGAACAAAACGATGCGTGCCGTCGAAGAACGGCAGTTTGCGCAGGATATCGGTGTGGATCGCCTTCAGGCCGCAGCCGGTGTCGCGGGTGTCGTCATGCAGGATCGCGCCACGCAGCCAGTTGGCGAAGCGCGACGCCAATTGCTTGATCTTGCTGTCGCGACGCTTCAGCCGCTGGCCTTGCGCGGCGCCGAAACCAGATCCGGCCTGGCGCAGCGCGTCGACCAGCACGGGGATGTATTGCGGGTCGTTTTGACCGTCACCGTCGATGGTGGCGACGATCGTGCCACGCGCCGCCCAGGCGCCGGAGCGCACCGAAAGCGACTGGCCGGCGGATTTTTCGTGGCGCAGCTGACGAAGCGGAAACGGGCGTTTGGCCGCCTCGGCGGCAAGCACGGAAGCCGTATCGTCGGTCGAACCGTCATTGACGATGATGATTTCGAAGTCGCGCCCGGTCATCGCGGCCTCGATCTCGTCGATCAGAAGCGGCAGGTTCGCCGCCTCGTTGCGGCAGGGAATGACGATGGATATCAATGCGTCCGGCATATGTCGCGTCGGGCTCTGTCACAGGATATGGCATTTGGTGGATGCCGTGCGGTGCCGTTCCAGCGGATCGAAGGCTGCAAGAACCCGTTGGCGCGGCGCCTCATTACGCCAGCCGGCACGATGAAGCAAGCTCGCGCGGGCAGTGCAACATGTGCCGCCAGTGCGGATACATAACCGGAAACCACTTTTGCTAAACGCGCTTGGATGCTAAACGCCCGCGTTCATATCACGCCGGGCGGTTCAGGCCCGGCGCTTTCAGGAAGAAAAAATGGCCGGCTTCAAATCCGATTTCCTGCGCGTCATGAGCGAGCGCGGCTTCATCCACCAGATCTCGGATGAGACCGGTCTGGATCAACTTTTCGCGAAGGAAACGGTAACCGCCTATGTCGGCTACGATGCCACCGCGACCAGCCTGCATATCGGCAACCTGATATCGGCGACCATGCTCTACTGGATGCAGGAGACCGGCCACCGGCCGATCGCGCTGATGGGCGGCGGCACCTCGATGATCGGCGACCCGTCCTTCCGCGATGACCAGCGCAGCCTTTTGACGCCCGAGGCGATCACCACCAACATCGAAGGCATCAAGCGCATTTTTGGCCGCATCCTGCGCTTCGGCGACGGTGCCAACGACGCCATCATGGTCAACAATGCCGACTGGCTGATGAAGCTCAACTATGTCGAGTTCCTGCGCGATGTCGGCCGACATTTTTCGGTCAACCGGATGCTGACCTTCGACAGCGTGAAGCTCAGGCTCGATCGCGAGCAGTCGCTGTCGTTCCTAGAATTCAACTACATGATCCTGCAGGGCTATGATTTCGTCGAGCTCAGCCGCCGCCATGACTGCCGGCTGCAGATGGGCGGTTCGGACCAGTGGGGCAACATCATCAACGGCGTCGACCTCGGCCACCGCATGGGCACGTCGCAGCTCTACGCGCTGACGACGCCGCTTCTGACGACATCGTCCGGCGCCAAGATGGGCAAGTCGGCCAAGGGCGCGGTGTGGTTGAATGGCGACCTCTTCTCGCCGTACGATTTCTGGCAGTACTGGCGCAACACCGAAGACGCCGACGTCGAGCGCTTCCTGAAGATCTTCACCCGCCTGCCGTTGTCGGAGATAGCAAAGCTGGCAGCTCTTGGCGGCTCGGAGATCAACGAGGCCAAGAAGGTTCTGGCGACGGAAACCACGGCCATCGTGCACGGCCGCGAGGCCGCCCAACAGGCCGAAGAAACCGCGCGCAAGACGTTCGAGGAAGGCGTGACCGCTGAAACCCTGCCGACCGTCGAGGTGGAAGGCGCCGCGCTGGAGGCCGGCATCGGCATCCTGTCGCTGCTGGTCACTGCAGGCCTTGCCGGGTCCAACGGCGAAGCGCGGCGTCACATCCAGGGCGGCGCCGTGCGCCTCAACGACCAGCCGGTGGCGGACGACCGCCGGATGGTAA
The DNA here is from genome assembly GCF_013520985.1 of Mesorhizobium neociceri. Taxonomy (GTDB): domain Bacteria; phylum Pseudomonadota; class Alphaproteobacteria; order Rhizobiales; family Rhizobiaceae; genus Mesorhizobium; species Mesorhizobium neociceri. Next base: position 429,681 of record NZ_JACDTY010000003.1, read on the forward strand.
CGCCTCAGGATTTGAGTCCGGAAAACGTTGCAAAGCTTTCAGTGGGCAAGAAAAAGCACGTGCTTGTGCGGCCGGTCTGATCAGAGCCTGATCCATCCCGATGGAATCGGGGGCTCTATCCTTCTGCTCGACCATGATTTTTCAAAACCCGATTTCATTTTTGAAATCAACTAGCTGGCCGCGGACAATGGCCGATAGGAACGAGCACGTGGCGCCAAGAGCGGCCCTTCGGCGATGTTGCGCTGGGTCAGTGGCGGGAGCAGTTTCGCGCCTTCACGATCTCCATCATTGCGATCGGTTCGGCAGGACACTTCCTTGGTACAGCGTCGCAATCCCTGCGATTGCTGCGTAACTGGAACCGCGAAGCCAGCGGTGCATTGTGCGCGCCAGCCCTGCATTTCCGCTCAGAAACAAAGCACCCTGCTGAATCTCGCGATCAATGCTGGCGCGACCCGTAAGAATGCCGCCGAGAGATACGACGCAGGTTTCGACAAACAAGTCGACATCAACGCCCGGATCTGTCGTGCAGAGTTCAGGCTCGGGGCTGCCCGGTTGGGCGACGAGCCAATATGTAGGGTAGTCCGGCGGAGGATCGTCGTTGAAATGAAAGCGAATGACAGTGCGCCGGTTGGGCAACTCCAGCATGTTGATCTTCCGGCGCCGAACATTCCACATCAGCGTGGATACATTTGTGTCGCGCAGCGCAAGGTCGGCATCGATGTTGCACTGAGCCCATTCAGCAAGCGCGTTCAGTGCCGGTTCCAGCAGGATCGCCTTTTCGGTGCGGACGTAATCCACAGTTCCGGCCGCCCTGTCTTCGAGGCGCTCGATCAATCCTGCGGCTTCCAACTCCTTCAAGCGCTTCGACAACAGGCCAGACGAGATGTAGCCGACACCCCGGCGAATGTCGTTGAACCGCGTCGATCCGGCCCAAAGCTCCGTCAGTATCTGGATCGTCCACCGTGGCTCCAAGACCTCGCAGGCCCGAGAGATCGGGCAGAGTAGTCCATAGGGTCTCTGTGGCACGGGCCAAATCCTTCCGCGATGAAAGTACAGGTCAACAGATGGCGGCGCCAGTTCAGAAACTGAACCGGAATCGGTCAGTCCCAGCACTAGTCGAACTCGGCCACCAACTGCGAACCTGCCTGCACAAGTCGAAACGACCGCAATGCAAATCGCAGGAGGTTTCTCAATGACAATGACGTCAGCCAACCGAGCTAGCTACTATTTTGGAAGCGCGATCCTTGTGCAATTCGCCGATCGATGCATTGCCATCGCGAGCGAAATGCGCATCCGCAGAGACATCAAGCGATCTCTTGGCAAGCTTTCGGATCAGGAATGGCAGGACATCGGCCTGATCCGGCACGATCTGGAGGCGGCCTGTTCGAAGGGGTTCTCCCAGACAGTTGCATCGGAACTCGAGACTGCCGCCCGGTGCAGGTCGGGGAACTGGTAGATTAAGAGTTGTTCCGGCTCTTACCGATACTCGAAGATCGACCGGAAAATGCCCGGCGCGATCACCGATAGCGGGTTGATGTCCAGCACCGGCTTGTTGGCGTTGCCCTTGAGCCGGTAGGTGACGCCGATCAGGCCGCGATCCCGGCCATTGCCGAGCAACGCGCCGACCAGCGGCAACTCGCCGAAGATGCGGTTGAGGCCATAGGCCGGCATGAACGTTCCGGTCATGTCCATATTGTTGTTCTGGTCGTAGAGCGTGCCCTGGAAAGTGGTGCCGATGCGCGGGCCGCGCAGCACGCCATTGGCCAGCTTCAGGTAGCCGGACCCCTTGTCGATCTCGGTAAAGCCGCGTTCGAATTTCACCCGCGAGGTGTCGATCTTGCCTTTGACCGCTTCATTCAGGCTGCGGCTGTCGCCGGCCGGCGTGGTCGAGACGATCGAGGCGAGCTTCGGTTCGTCGACAATGAAGAAGTTGCTCGAATCGACCTGGCCCCGCATCGGCCCGTCGGCCGCGCCGCTGAGCGACAGCGTGATCGATCCGCCTTCCATGTGTTCGTAGATGTTGAGGAAGCGCAATATGGCGCCGGCGTCGGCCGACGTCATGTTGAGTGCGCGCGCGCCGTTGCCCGTCGTATTGCTGATGGTGATGGCGGCGCCCGAACTTGCCGTGGCGCTGACCTTGAGCCCGTTTACCTTGGAACCGGCGGCGCTGTAGTCGAGCTTCAAATTGGACAGGACCTCGTCGTGGAACCCGGTGAGCGAATTGACATCGGCGCTGACCGACACCGCATCCGAGCCGGTGGTCTTGGTGGCGGTGTCGACGTCGGAGGTGAACTGCTTGATCAGCGAGCGGGCGTCGAGCGCATAGCCGCTGACGTCGACGGCAAAGCCTTTTCCCGACCGCTTCACCGTCACTGCGACGTCGTCGCCCCGGTTCAAGGCGACCTTGCTGAAGCGCGCCGACGACAGCGCGCCCTTGACCAGGACGACATCGCCTTCGACAGAAAAGCTCTTTCCGTCAAGATCGAAGTCGGACAGCGTTGTCGTATCGCCCGACTTCGCCATGGTGAAAGTGGCATTGGCGGGAATGCCCGGCCCTTTGCTCCAGCCGGCCCACGGAATGTCCAGCCTGGCGCTGGTCAGGTCGACCGCGACGTTCTGGCTGCCGCCTTCACCGCTCTTGTCGATCGCCACCTTGATGGTGCCGGAAATCAGCGGCGACAAGCCAGGCATGGCGATGGCGCGCGTCTTGTCGTCGAGCACAAGGGCCACCTTGCGGCTGCGCGGCGGTCCGTCATCCCTGAGCGGCTCGACTAGGTCGAGCTCGGCCGGAATGCCGTTCAGCTTCGCGTCGGCCGAGATCACCGCCTTGTCGGGTCCGACCTCGATCGAACCGTCGGCATCGGTCACCGTCTGATCTTCGAACGGCTTGGCGAGCGACAGGTCCTTGTAGTCGAGCGACACCAGCCAATCGAGCTTCGAAGTGTCGACACCGGACTGCAGCGGAATGTCGGCCTTGACGTGGCCGGTCACCGTGCCGGACAGGTCGTCCGGCGCAATGCCGACATGGCGCATGGCGTTGATCGGTTCATAGGAGGCGAGCTCGGCGATGGCCGGCGCCTCGCCGGCGACGTCGATTTCGAGCGCGCCGATCACCGGCGGGTGGTTCGCCGCCTTCACCGCGAGCGTGCCATTGCTTGCCGCCACGGTGCGGCCGCTCGGCATATAGACGCTGCCCGAGGCCAGCGCGATGTCGACATCGTTGCCGTGGAAGGAAACCACGCCAATGGCATCGCGGATCGGCGGGATGCGGCCGGCAGTGTCGAAGCGCGAGCCCTCGACCTGGAACCGGCCGAACACCTCGTCAGCCGAAAGCGGCACGCCGTTGCCGAGGCGGCCCGGCACGACCTGGAACTGCAGGTTGGCGTCGACGACGCGGCCGCCAAACAGGTTCTGCAGCACCCACAGCCGGGCATTTTTGGCTGAAAACCAGGGCCACAATTGCTTGACATGCGAGACCGGCATGTCGTGGACGTTGAGCGACAGCGAAATGCCCGGCGGTCCGTTGTCGATGAACGCTAGTGCGGCTGTGCCCAGAACCTCGCTGCCCGACCCCGACCTGACGCCGATCTGCTCGGCGATGAGCTTGCGGCTTTTGATCTGATAGACGCCGGCGATGCGGGCGAAGAAATTCAGCGCCGGCTCGGGCGAGTCCGAAGGCGCCAGCGTCGAGCCGTCGCTGGTCAGGTCGTAGCGATAGGAAGGCTCCTCGCCCGCCGCACCGGTCGGCGGCTTTGGCCCGATCGAGCCGGCGAAATTGAATGTCGAACGGCCGGTCTCCAAAACCAGCCGGCCGACATCGATCTTGTTGGAGCCGGAGACAAGGGTGGCGTCGGCGTCGACGTCGACCGGCAACAGCCCGCGTGTGCCGAGGTCGAGCACCGAGCCGGTTAGCGACAGTGAGGCCGTCAGTCGGGAATCGCTGTCGCCCGAGCCTTCGGTTCCCGTCAGCTTCAAAGCGATCGCGCCGGTTTTTCCACCGGCCGCTGGCGTTGTCTCTGCAATGGCCGCCATGTCGATGGCCGCGTTCAACGCAGTGACCCGCAGGGAGGTCGTATCGCGGGTAGCGGTGGCCGTGACCGTAAGCGCGCGGCCATCGACATCCGCCTCTGACGAAAACTCCATGCTGCCCGGGCCAGACTGAAGCACGGTGGCATTGGCAATGTTGACCAGCTTGACCGAGCCGGCCTCGGGTAGTTCGAACGCGACATTCTTGAGATCAATGCGGCGCATCGAATCCTCGCGCACGGCATCGAGCGCGTGGTTGACGTGGCCGAAGACGGCGGCGGCCAGCTTTTCCGGATCGATGAGGCCGTCTTGATTGCGCAGCTCGGCTGTCCAGTCGCCGCCCGACGGCATTGCCGCGGTGACGATATGGGCGTCGGAAATCCTGGCGCTGGTCAGCCGCACCTCGCCCGAAAACAGCGGTATCAGACGGATGCCGAAACGCACACGCCCGGCATCGGCCATCGGCTTGCCGTCGGCGGTCTTGACGCTGACGTCGTTGACCTGCAGCGCAATGAAGCTCGAGCCGTCGAGTGTCAGGCGGGCCGGGCCGACGGCGACATTGACGTCGAAACCGGCGAGTTTCTCGATCGCCGTTTCGGCTTCCGCCCGCAGCCGCTCGCTGCCGATGCCGGTGGCGCCGATGACATAGACGGCAACGGCCGCCAGCAGCACCAGGGCTGCAACGCCGGCAAACAGGCGGGCAAGAATGCGAAAGCCACGGCCGATGCGTGCCTTGCCGAGCGGCGGCACGCTGCAAGCAGACGGGAAAGTCCCCAGGTCGGTGATCTCGTCACGCCTGAATCGGATCTTCTCGTGCTGCGGTTCTTCCTGATCCACGCAATTTTCCGTTGTACGAATTCGATCGTGGACGAATCCCCGCTCGACACTATAACGATGCAGCCTGGCGCGTAACCTCAAACAAGGGCATCGATATGGCTGATCTCGACATTGGCGACGCTGCTCCGCAATTCGACCTTCCGCGCGACGGCGGCGGCTCGCTCAGCCTTGCCGCGTTGCGGGGAAAACCCGTCGTACTTTACTTCTATCCGCAGGACGACACCACAAGTTGCACCAATGAGGCGATCAGCTTCTCGCAGATGAAGCCGGAATTTGAGAAGGCCGGCGCCGTCGTGATCGGCCTGTCGCCGGACAGCGTGAAGAAGCACGACAAGTTCAAAACCAAATACGATCTCACCGTCGACCTGGTTGCCGACGAAGAGCGCAAAGTGATCGAGGCCTACAATCTGTGGGTCGAAAAGACGATGTATGGCCGCAACTACATGGGCGTCGAACGGGCGACGTTCCTGATCGGCAAGGACGGCCGGATCGCCGGCATCTGGCGCAAGGTCCGCGTGAAGGGGCACGCCGAAGCGGTGCTGGAGGCGGTGCGCGCGCTCTGACGCGCCACCGATCTCGCTACCTGCTACAACCTGCCGCTCGTTTCGCGCGCAATCCTTGCCAGACGGCGCCCGCGGCAAACCTTTGTTAACCCTAATAATGTGTAATCAGGCTTCGTTGGTGTCGTAACGAAAGCTTGGTCCCGTGAACCCAACCGGTCAGTCAACGGTCTTCGGCAGGCGCAGGGAGCCTCATACGGTCATCATTGCGCGCGGCAATGAGATACGGCATTTCACCATCCGACCGTGGCTCGTCGCCTTTCTTGGTTCGGCACTTGCGGCAATCGCTATCGGCTATCTTCTGGCAACCTCCTATCTGGTTCTGCGTGACGATCTGATCGGCGCCACCACGGCCAGGCAGGCGCGCATGCAGCAGGCCTATGAGGATCGCATCTCGGCATTGCGCGCCCAGGTCGACCGCATCACCAGCCGCCAGCTTCTCGACCAGAAACTGATGGAAACCAAGGTCAGCGAACTGCTCGAGCGGCAGAGCCAGCTCAGCCAGCGTCATGGCCGCCTCGGTCCGATTCTCGAACGGGCGGAAAACGAAGTCGGAACGCCGGCCGCCGCGGATGTGGCGGCAAAGCCCGACGAGCATGCCGAACTGACCGGCAGCGAGCCCCTGGCCTATTCGGTCGCCAGCCTCGGTTCGGCCGACACCAGGCCGTTCTCGCTGTGGTCGACCCGCTCCGATCCGCTGCCCAGCGAAACGGCGGCGGATCGTGCCGACAAACTGTTCGTCTCGATCAACGATTCGCTGAAGGCCATCGAAAGCCAGCAGCTCACCCGTATCGCCACGCTTGCCGACAATGCCTACAAGAACGCCGATGCCATCACGCAGGCGCTCGAGGCGGCCGGCCTGCCTGTCGACAGCGATTTCGGCAAAAACGAAAGCGATGTCGGCGGGCCGCTGATCCCGCTCGACTCCTCGATGATGTTCGACAGCAAGGTCAAGGAACTTGACGAGGCGCTGGATACGCTCGACCAGCTGAAGAAAGAGGCGCGGCGGCTGCCGCTCGCCAACCCGGCCCCCGGCCACTCCGTCACCAGTCCGTTCGGCGTGCGCACCGACCCGATCCTTGGCACCGCAGCCCTGCATTCTGGTATGGATTTCCGCGCGCCGATCGGCATGGCGGCAAAGGTCACGGCAGCCGGTGTCGTCACCAAGGCCGGCTGGAACGGCGGCTATGGCCGCATGGTCGAGGTCGACCATGGCAATGGCTTTGCCACCCGCTATGGGCATTTGAGCGAAATCGACGTCGAAGTCGGGCAGAAGCTGGCGGCCGGCGACGTCGTCGGCAAGACCGGCAGCAGCGGCCGTTCGACCGGCCCGCATCTACACTACGAAGTCCGCCACAATGGCGAAGCCATCGACCCGCTGCGCTTCCTGACCGTCGGCAAGAAAGTCGAGCAGTATCTGTAGGGTCAAGGCCACGAGTTGGTGCCCTACCCGCTTTCGCACCCATCTCGACTGATTTCGGCGATCCAGCCTAGCGGTTCCCGCTGGCCGTGTCAGGCTAAGTATTCGCTCCGCGTGAAGGCGGCCAAGCCGCGGACGGCCTCTCAAGCACACAAGCCGTTGTGAATTGTCTACTGTTGGCAAACGCAGCCGCGTTGACACGATGTCAGTTGTAGGATGATATGTATCACCCTACAGCCCAACATCATTTCACGGCCGCTGATGACCATGCATGCTCTTTCGCCAGACGCTCTCGGCGCCCTGCAAGACGCTGTCGGGCATAACGGCATGACCGCCGATGCCGTGGGCATGGCGAAATATCTCGGCGACTGGTCGGGCGATCATCATGGCGCAGCACTTGCCGTGCTGCGGCCGGCTTCGGTGGCCGAAGTCCAGGCGGTGGTGCGGCTGTGCGCCTCGCTCGGGCTCGGCATCATTCCGCAAGGCGGCAATACCGGCCTGGTGGCGGGAGCGATCGACATCGAGACGCAAAACTCCGTGGTCATCAGCCTCGAGCGGCTGAACGCCATCCGCCGCGTCGACGCCGACAATTTCGTGCTGCAGGCCGATGCCGGCTGCATCCTGCAGACCGTCAAGGACGCCGCCGACGCGCAGGACTGCCTGTTCCCGCTGGCCCTCGGCGCCCAGGGCAGTTGCCAGATCGGCGGCAACGCGGCCAGCAATGCCGGCGGCATCAATGTGCTGCGCTACGGCATGGCGCGCGACCTCATCCTCGGCCTCGAAGTGGTGTTGCCGGACGGCGAATTGTGGGACGGCTTTTCCGGTCTGCGCAAGAACAACACCGGCTACGATCTGAAGCAGCTTTTCATCGGTTCGGAAGGCACGCTCGGCATCATCACCGGCGTCGAGCTGAAACTGTTTCCAAAGCCCGTCCGGACCGAGACCGCCTATCTCGGCCTTGCCTCGTTCGAAGCCGCGGTCGCGCTGTTCCGACAGGCCCGCCGCGCCTCGGCCGATCTGATGTCGGCCTTCGAGATCATCGGTTCGGAATGCATGGCGCTGGCGCGCCTGATCGACGCCAACATTGTGTCGCCGGTCGAGGCTCCGGTGCATGTGCTAATCGAACTGTCGGCCAGTGCGGCCATCGACCTGCGCACGTTGCTGGTCGATTTCCTTGGTGAGGCTATGGAGAGCGGTCAGGTCATCGACGCCGTGCTTGCCGAAAGCGGCGCCCAGGCAAAATCCTTCTGGGCAATCCGCGAAGGGCTGGTCGAGGGCCAGGCCAAGCGCGGCTATCATGTGCGCACCGATCTTTCGGTGCGGATCTCGGATATCCCTGCCCTCATCGATCAGGCGCGCCGCTTTGTTGCGCTGGAGCATCAAGGATGGCTGCCGCTGGTGTACGGCCATGCCGGCGACGGCAACATCCATTTCAACGTGCTGCCGCCGGAAGCGCTCGACGAGCGCGAGGCTCGCGCCCGGGGCGCCGACATCACCGCCGGGCTCTACCGGATCGTCCATGCGCTCGGCGGCTCGATCAGCGCCGAACATGGCATCGGCCGCACCCGCCACCGCACCTTCATGGCCGGGCTGGCGCCGGTCCATCGCCGGCTTATCGGTACGCTGAAAAGTGCACTCGACCCGCAAGGGCTGATGAACCCCGGCTGCCTTCTGCCGGCAACGGAGACCGTTCCATGAAGCAAAGATTGGCCGCAATCGGCACCGTCGAGACGCTTCCGCACCGCGTCGCGACGTTCCTCGGCCGCGAGATCGAATCGGGCGATCTCAGTCCGGGTACGCGGCTGCCGACGGAACAGGAGCTTTCGGAAAAATTCGGCGTCAGCCGCAACGTCGTGCGCGAGGCGATCGCGCAGCTCCGCGCCGACGGCATGATCGAGGCGCGGCAAGGCATAGGCGCCTTCGTGCTGGCGCCGGAGCAGCGGGCCTCGATCCGCATCGATGGCGAAGCGCTCAGGGAAGGCCAGAACATGGAACGGCTGTTCGAGCTGCGCTGCATCCTGGAGGCCGAATCCGCCGCGCTTGCCGCCGAGCGGCGCGGCCAGGAGCATCTCGACGCCATCAAGGCGGCGCTCGACCGGATGAGCGGCGAGGAGCGCTGGGAGGAAGGCAGCATCGACGCCGATCTTCTGTTCCATCGCGAGATCGCGCGCGCCACCGGCAATAGCTACATCCACACCTTCATTTCCTTCGTTTGCGAGCAGATCCGCCGCTCGATCTATTACGCGCGGCAGACCAACCCCTTGCACGATCTGGTCGAGGTCAATGTCGGCGAGCATGTGCGCATCTACGAGGCGCTGGTTGCCGGCGACGCGATAGCCGCTGAAGCAGCGATGCGCGCCCACATCATCGGCGCCGCCGAGCGCGTCGGCGTCAAGCTGCCGGCGGCGCGGCGCGTGCCGACTGGCAAGGGGATTTAGCCATGCCGCTCGGGGGCGCCTACGCGATTTCGGATATCTGCCTGCTGGTCGAGGACATCGGGCGTACGGTGGATTTTTATGTCGAGAAACTCGGCTTCCGGCTGCGCCGCCGTGCCGAAGGCTTCGCCGATTTCCATGGCGAAGGCGTGACGCTGGCGGCGTGGGAGATCGACCACATCAGCCAGCATACCGGCGTGTCGAAGCTCAAATCGCCGCGCCAGGCGCACAAGGTCTGCGTGGCGGTCAAGCTCGATACGCCTAGCGATATCGACCGCCTGCACAGCGAGCTCAGCGCCAAAGGCGTGCCCTTCTATGGCCCGCCGCAAGACTATGTCTGGAACGCGCGCTGCGCCTACTTCACCGACCCGGACGACACGCTCTGGGAATTATACGCCTGGCTCGACGGCGGCCCCGGCGACTACCACGACGAACAGCCGTAGACGACAGCGCGCCGTGGGAGCGGTGCGCAATGAACAGAGCAACGCTTGCAACAGGAGCGAAAAATGAGTGGGAACAACCGATACAACATGAACCGCCGCAGCTTCGTGACATCCGGCATCGCCGCCGTGGCAGCCGCGTCCGCTGGCATGCAGCTGGTGCTGACGCCGGGCGCCAAAGCAGCCGGCAAGGTCGTCATCCAATACGACTGGCTGGTGTCGAACGGACAGATCGGCGACATCGCCGCCGTCGCCAACGGCTACTTCAAGGACGCCGGCCTCGACGTGGAATTCAGCCCAGGCGGACCGAATTCCGCCACCGTGCCGCCGGTCGTCTCGGGTTCTGCCCAGCTCGGCCAATTCTCCGAAACGCCGCAGCTGTTTGCAGCGCGCGCCAGCGGCGTGCCGGTCAAGATCATCGCCTGCGGTTTCCGCACCGGTCCCTATGCCTTCACCTCCAAGCCGGCCAAGCCGATCCGCGGCGTCGCCGACCTCAAGGGCAAGAAGATCGGCATCCAGCCGACAGCGCGCTTTGTCATCGACGAAATCCTGGCCAAGAACGGCATCGACCCGGCTGACGTCACCGTCGTCAATGTCGGCTTCGACAAGGGCCCGCTGGTGCGCGGCGACGTCGACGCCATCGGCGGCTGGATCACCAACACGCAGGCCTTGAGCGTCGTCGGTGACGACCGCATCGACCTTCTGGTGCGCGACCTCGGGCTGAGCTCTTACGCCGATGTCTACTTCGCCACCGATGCAGCCATCGAGAAGGATCCGGAGACCCTGGCCAAGTTCATCGGCGCCGTCGGCAAGGGCTGGGGCTGGGTGCACGCCAACCCGCAGGAAGCGGTGAAGAAGATGGTCGCGGCCTATCCGGAAATGGATCTCGGCTGGGAGGAAAAGACCGTCAATCTGGTGCTGAAGCTGTCCTTCGACGGCACGACTGCCAAGGACGGATGGGGAACGTTCGACCCCTCCTCGATCGAGGAGCAGCTGGCGCTGCTGGACAAGGTCGGACAATACCCGAATGGACGCCCGGCCGCGGCTGACGTTTACACCACCAAAATCCTCGAACTCTCGGCCGCCGATCGGCCCAAGCTCGACGCGCCCGCTGCCTAGAGCATGATCCCAAAAAGTGGGAACCGGTTTTTGGAAAAGATCATGCTCCAGCAAAGAGTTAGATCAGCATGACGATCAAACTTCATGCTGATCTAACGCCGAACGCGATCGAGGCTCAGAGGCTGGATGTCGGCTATGGCGGCCGGCATTCGGCCGTCAAAGTGCTCTCCGGCCTCGACCTGACCGTCGCGGCCGGCTCCTTCCTGTCGATCCTTGGGCCATCGGGCTGCGGCAAGTCGACCTTGCTCAGGGTCGTTGCCGACCTGCTCGATCCGCTCGGCGGCACGATCAGCGTGCTTGGCGACACGCCGCATGCGGTGCGCTCACGCCGGGATGTCGGCTTCGTCTTTCAGGATTCGACGCTGCTGCCCTGGCGCACAGTGCGCGATAATGTGCGTTTGCCGCTTGGTGTCGGGCAAGGCAGCCTGACGCGCCAGATCGAAGATCGCTCAGAGGAGTTGCTGGAACTGATGGGGCTAGGCGGGTTCGGCGAGCGCCTGCCGCACCAGCTTTCCGGCGGCCAACGGCAGCGCGTGGCGATCGCCCGTGCATTGCTCGGACAGCCGAAGCTGCTGTTGATGGACGAGCCGTTCGGCGCGCTCGACGAAATCACCCGCGACCGCCTCAATGACGAGTTGCTGGCGCTGTGGCGGCGCACCGGCACGACCATCCTGTTCGTCACCCATTCGATCGCCGAAGCCGCCTATCTCGGCGAACGCGTCATCGTGCTTGCCGCCAATCCCGGACGCCTAGTCAAGGACCTGGACATGCGGCCGTTCAAGCAGGACGGCAACCGCTGCTCGCGCGAAGACGGGACAATCGTCGCGGCCATGGCGGACCTGCGCAAAGCGCTGGAACTGGCCTCATGAGACAGGAGCCGTTGCCACCCACGCTGGCGATCGCATTGCCCGTTCTCGGCGCCGCTTCCATCCTTCTCACCTGGCAGTTCCTGCTGCCCTGGCTTGGCGTGCCGGCGTATATTGTTCCGACGCCGACAGCGATCCTGGGTGTCTTCCAGAAAAGCTTGTCCCTGCTGCTCGGCAACCTCTGGCCGACTCTGATCGAGGCGCTGGCCGGCTTCGCCATCGGCAATCTCGCCGGCGTGCTCCTGGCTGTGCTGTTCGTGCACAATCGCGTGCTGCAGGCGGCCTATTTCCCGATCGTGCTGTTCTTCAACACCATCCCCATCCTGGCGCTGTCGCCGATCATCATGCTGATCTTCGGGCTGGGCATGACACCGAAGATCGTCATTGCGGCGGTGATCTGCTTCTTCCCGACGCTGGTCAACATGATCCGCGGCCTGGATTCGGCCAGCAGCAACGAGCACGAGCTGTTCCGGGTGCTGTCGGCGACACGCTGGGAAGTGTTCTGGAGCCTGCGCCTGCCGCGCGCTTTGCCGATGCTGTTTTCATCGTTGCGCATCGCCTCGGCCACAGCCGTGATCGGCGCCATTGTCGGCGAATGGATCGGCTCCGACAAAGGGCTTGGCGCATTGATCATCCAGGCGAGCTTCAACTACCAGTCGGACCGCCTCTACGCGGCGATCGTGCTGTCATCGGGCCTGTCGATCGTCCTGTTTTGCCTCGTTGTTCTGATCGAGCGCCGGGCGATCCGATACTGAGCGGATCCCCGTCGGGCGGAAGCGCGGTGGCGTCCGTCGTGGCCGGCCGGTCAGGATTTGACATGAATGTCTCGCGGGAATTTCGTCAGCGTCTCGTTGCCGGTCTCGGTCACCAGAATGGTTTCGCTGATTTCGATGCCCCAACCATCCATCCACATGCCGAGAATGGAGTGCACGACATTGCCGGGCTGAAGCACCGTCTTGTCGCCGGGCCGCAGGCTGATCGTGTGCTCGCCCCAATCCGGCGGATAGGCGACGCCGATGGAATAGCCGATGCGCGATTCCTTCTTCAGCCCGTAGCGCTGGATGACCTTGCGCCAGGCGGCTTCGACCGCTTCGGCAGTGGTGCCTGGCCGGACCGCGTCGAGCACCGCATCCATGCCTTCGATCACCGCCTTTGCCGTGTCCGCGACACGCGTCGGCGTCCTGCCGAGCTGCATCGTCCTGGCGAGCCCGGCGGCATAGCGGCGGCAGACGCCGGCGAGTTCAAGCGCGATCGTCTCGTCCTTGCCGAACCGCCGGTCGCTCCACATGATGTGCGGGGCGGACGCATTCTCGCCGCCGAGGATGGTCGGCGGCAGCGCTGTGATGTCGCCGGCAAAGTCCGGGCTGCCGGCAATCTGCGCCGCCTGGATGGCAGCGATGGCGTCGCATTCGCGCACGCCTGGCGCGATGACTTCGAAGGCCCGTGAGACGGCCGCCTCGGCCAAGGTCGACGCCTTGCGCAGATAAGCGATTTCCGGCGCGGATTTGACGGCGCGGATCCAGTTCACCAGCAGATCGGCGTCGTGCCATTTCGCATTGGGCAGACCGGCAACGAGCCGGGCATGCGCTCTTGGCGAGAAATAATAGGCTTCGAGCTCGATGCCGATATGCCTGGCGCCCCAACCTTTGGCGACAATCCAGGCCGCGATCCAGTCCATCGGATGGCGATCGGCGCGCTGGACGTGGCCTTCGGGGAAACCAACCACATTCTCAGGTTTCATCCACGCCGTCAGCAGACCGCCGGCCGCATCCATGGCTCGGCCGATCCAGACCGGCTCGGCCTCTTCTTTGATCGGAACCAGCACCACTTGCGGCGTGTAGAACGACCAGCCGTCATAGCCGGTGATGTAATGCTGGTTGGCGACATCGTTGACGACAAGCAGTTCGATCCCACGTTTCGCCATCTCGGCGCGGATTTTCTTGAGCCGCTGCTGATACTCATCGCGCGCAAAAGGCAGTTCGATCATCGTTTTTCCCTGCTGAGCCCTTGGCCGGGCGAGCCCCGCGCGCGCCTGACATCATGCACCATTGAAGTGCTTTCAACCCGGCGGCAATCGGCCAGTGCGGCGCATGGGACAGGTCCTGCACCGGGGTCGGGGACTGTCACAAATTATTTTTGAATTCCATTTGACTGAATAAATTGCCTGTGCAAGTCTCACCTCTCCTAAGGGGCGCGGGACATGGCACTGCGGGGGACCAATCAGGAATTCGGGCGGCCTTACAACCGGCGCATCGTGCTGGAGTCTATCCGTCTTCACGGCCCCATTGCCCGCGGCGACATTGCCAGCCGCGTCGGCCTCACCGTCCAGACCGTTTCGACCATCGTTCGCGAGCTCGAAGAGCACGGCTATCTGCTGTCGCTGCGCGAAGAGCCGCGCGGGCGCGGGCTGCCGCCGGCGACGCTCAGGATCAATCCTGAGGGCGGCTATGCCGTCGGCGTCCACCTCACGCCGATGGGGATCGACGCGGCGCTGATCAATCTCAGCGGCGATGTCATCGAAAGCACACATCGCGAGGCGCCGCATGCCACGCCCGACCATGCCTTCGAGCTGATCGGCGCCATGGTGCCGGAATTGACCTCGCTGCGGCCCGGCGGCCGCGTGCTTGGCATCGGCATGGCGCTGCCCGGGCCCTTCGGCGTGGAATCGATGAGCTTCGTCGGCCCGACGACCATGGCCGGCTGGAAGGATGTGTCATTGCCGGATCGGCTGACGGCTTCGACCGGGCTGCCGGCCTTCTTCGAGACCGACATGGCGGCGGCCGCCATGGGCGAGCGCCTCTACGGCCTCGGCGCCGGCTTTTCCGAATATTACTACCTCTATTTCGGCGTCGGTCTCGGCGGCGTCATCGTCCATGACGGGGCGGTGATGCGCGGCGCCTGGGGCAATGCCGGCGAAATCGGACACATCCCCGCCATTCCCGGCGGCGAACTCTGTCCCTGCGGCAATCATGGCTGCCTCGAACGCTACCTCTCGCTGGAGGCGCTGCGCCGCCGCAACATCGGCGAAGCCGCCTGGGTAGCCGAAGTCGCGCCGATCTTCCGCAACGCCATCGCCACCATCGAGAATTTGTTCGACCCCGAGACCGTCATCCTCGGCGGGCTCGCCCCCACCGACCTGCTGGAAAAACTGGTCGGCGCGGCGGCACAGCTTCCCAATTCGATCTCGGCGCGGCGCGACCGCAAGACCCCGCGCGTGATGGTGGCCACCGGCGGACAGCACTCGGTGCTGCGTGGTGCTGCGGCCCTTGCCGTTTCCGGCGTGCTTTCGCCGCGCTTCGGCCAGATGTTCATTGCCGAGCGCGAGCGCCGGTCCGACCTCATGCACAGCAAGGGAGTGGCGGCATGACCGAACCGCTGCTGGTACTCGAAAACGTCACCAAGAATTACGGTGCCATCCAGGCGCTGAGAGGCATCAGCTTCTCGATCGGCAAGGGCGAGGTCGTGGCGCTGCTCGGCGACAACGGCGCCGGCAAGTCGACGCTGGTCAAGATCATCGCCGGCGGCCTGGAGCCAAGTTCCGGCCGCATGCTGTTCGAGGGCAAGGAATTTCTGGCGAAGTCGCCGGCCGAGGCCAAGGCGGCCGGCATCGAAACCGTCTACCAGGACCTGTCACTCTGCACCAATGTCGACGTCGTCGCCAACTTCTTCATGGGCCGAGAAATCACCCGCAAGGTTCTCGGTATCCCGATCCTCGACGAGCGCGCCATGGAGGCCGTCGTCGGCAAGGCGCTGGCCAGTGCGGGCACGCGCATCCCGTCGCTGCGCACCAATGTCGAGCACCTCTCGGGCGGTCAGCGCCAGGCGATCGAGCTCAACCGCTTCGTGCATTGGGGCGGCAAGCTGGTGCTGCTTGACGAGCCGTTCGCCGCACTCGGCGTCGAACAGACCAGGCGCGGCCTCGAGATGATCCGCCAGGTGGCCAACCAGGGCATCGGCGTCGTCATCATCACCCACATCATGCAGCAGGCCTTCCAGGTCGCCGACCGGATCGTGGTGATCCGGCAAGGCGTCGTGGCCGGCGATGTCGCACGCAACAAAACAAGTCCCGATGCGGTGATCAACATGATCACCGGTGAGACGCTTGCCGGTGCCGGACCGGCAGGTTGAGGGACAAAAGAGGGGTCCGGTATAAAAGAGGAGCGAACGACATGAAGCGAATACTTGTTCTTGTCTTCGGTATCCTGGCACTGGCTCTTGCCTCGCTCACGCCGGCAATGTCCCAGACCAAGGGCACCGTCTACTATATGGTTCCGACCCTGCTCGATGAATTCCAGACCGGCTCGGTGAGCGCGCTGGAGCTGTTCCTCAAGCAGGTCGGCTATGAGGTGAAGACACTCAACGCCGACAACAAGACCGATGCGCAGCAATCGCAGATGAACGATGTCATTGCGCTGAAGCCTGCGGCGATCATTCTCGCCGCCGTCGATTTCAACGCGCTGAAGCCATCCATCGAAGCCGCACGCGCGGCCGGCATTCCGGTGGTCGAGTTCGACCGCCAGATCACCTCGACCCCGTCCGACTTCACCTCGGTGGCGGGCACGGTCGAGATCGGCTACGTCGCCGCCGACCAAGCGCAAAAGCTTCTGACCGCCAAGAACGGTTCGGTGAAGGGCAAGATCCTGCAGGTGCTGGGCGATCCCGGCGATCCCTACACGCTCGACATCCAGAAGGGTTTTGAGGAGAAGATGAAGGCGTTTCCGGACGTCAAGATCATCTCGCTGCCCGCCATGCAGTGGGAAGCCAGCAATGCCGGCACCATCGTTGCCGACCAGATGCTGGCCAACCCCGACATTGACCTGATCTTCAGCCATGCCGCGCACCTGTCGGTCGCTGCCGTTGCCTCGCTCGAGGCCGCCGGCAAGAAGCCGGGCGACGTCATGCTGATGAGCTCGAACGGCGCTCCGGTCGGCCTCGACCTGATCCGCAAGGGCTGGCTCAACGTCGAAGTCGAGCAGCCGCTATATGCGCAGGCCGCCGCCGTCGCCATGTTCATGGACAAGATCGCCGGCAAGCAGGAAATCAAGCCCGGCGAGTATGACGTGCTCGGCTTGAAGTCGACGGTGACCAAGGAAACCTGGGGCCCCAACATCAAAATCCCGGGTGCCGCCATCACCAAGGAAAACGTCGACAATCCGGCCTTCTGGGGCAACCAGAAGCCGCCGACGGACACGATCAAGTCGGTCGAATAGTCACTTGCCAAGCGCTCCGGGCCACCGAGGCCCGGAGCCTGACATTTCACAACGCCGCGTCCCCGGACGCCGTGGCGAATTTGAATCCGCGCCTAAACCCGATGAAATCAGGTTGATTTCGCGGGGGCGCCAACCGGATCAGCCCATGAACCCGCGCACCCGCAAAGCCCTGGAGTTCGTTCTCGACAACCTCGTCTGGTTCATGCTGGTCTTTGTGTTGATCGTCTTTTCCATCTTCGTCCCGAACTATTTCCAGCTCGGCATCTTCGCCAACATCATCGAGGCATCGAGCGTGCTCGGCGTGATGTCGATTGGCCTGTCGCTGGTCATCATTGCCGGCCATATGGACCTGTCGGTGGAATCAGTGGCGGCACTCAGCGCCATGACGGTCGGCATCCTGTTTTGCTCGTCGGGCATCGGCATGGGCATACAGCTCAATCCGCAATGGCTGATGGTTCCGGTTTCGCTGCTGATCGCGATGGCCGTCGGCGGCATCATCGGCGCCTTCAACGGCTACCTCGTGGTCAAGGTGAAGATGAGCGCCTTCATCATCACACTGGCGTCCTACATCTGGGTGCGCGGCCTGGTTCTGGTCATTTCCGGTGGCCGCTCCGCGCAGGATCTGGCCCCGGCCATCCGCTGGTTCGCCATCCAGCGCCTCGCCGGCCTGCCGTTGACCGCCTGGATCGCCGTCGCCTGTTTCGTCCTGTTCTCGCTGATCATGGCCAAGACGCCGTTCGGCCGCCATCTGATCATGATCGGCGGCAACGAGACGGCGACCTTCCGCGCCGGCATCCGCGTCAACCGCAATCTGGTTATCGCCTTCGTGCTTGCAGGCGCCATTGCCGGCCTCGCCGGCTGGCTGCTCGCCATCCGCACCTCCGGCGCCACCGCCAATCTCGGCGTCGGGCTGTTGTTCAACGCCTTTGCCGCCGTCGTTATTGGCGGCGTCAGCCTGAAAGGCGGTGTCGGCACCTTGCCCGGAGTCTATGCCGGTGTGCTGCTGCTCTCCTCCATCAACACGGCGATCAATCTGATGGGCCTGCCGGCCAACTTCACCCAGGTGATCCACGGCCTGCTGGTGCTCGCCGCCGTGCTGCTCGACGCCTTCAAGCAAACCATTCGCCAGAGACTGGCATAAAAGGACGGCTCGCATGACCGGACGGCTGCAAGACAAGGTCGCGCTGATCATTGGCAGCGCGCGCGGCATCGGCAAAGGCATTGCGCAGCGCTTTGCCGAGGAGGGCGCAAGGCTGATCCTGGCTGACAGCGAGGCCGAAGCGGGCCAGGCGACCGCGGACGAATTGGGCGCGGCCTTCATCCGCACCGACATCTCGCAAATGGCCGACGCCGAGGCCGCGGTGGCACTGGCGCTGAACCGCCAAGGTCGCCTCGACATCGTCGTGCAGAATGCCGGCATCTATCCCTGGCAGCTGATCGAAAACACCAGCCCGGACGACTGGGACCGGGTGATGGCAGTCAATCTGCGCGGCACTTTCAACGCCACGCTGGCGGCCCTGCCGCCGATGAAGGCGCAAGGTTACGGGCGCATGCTCTACACCTCGTCGATTACCGGGCCGCGCGTCTCCAGCCCCGGCCACGGCCACTACAGCGCAAGCAAGGCCGGCATCAACGGCTTCATCCGCTCGGCGGCGCTGGAATTCTCCGGCTACGGCATCACCGTCAACGGCGTCGAGCCCGGCAACATCCTGACCGAAGCGATCGAGCTGCATCGCGGCGCCGCCTACATCAAGAATATGGAGGATTCCATCCCGCTCGGCCGCCTCGGCAGCCCGCGCGATGTCGCCAACGCCTTCCTGTTCCTCGCCTCCGACGATGCCAGCTACATCACCGGCACGACCATTGTCGTCGACGGCGGGCAATTGCTGCCCGAGGGCAAGGATTTCCGGCTGCTGCCGCCGTGATCAGCCGGATTTCTTGTACAGCAGCAATTCGGGCCGGTACTCGAAATGCATGGTGTCGTAGTGATACCAGCGCCCACCCCAGATGAAGCCGTTTTTCTCAAACAATTCCACGATTTTCAGCGGAATCCGGTTCTTGAACGGAATGTGTGTCTTCGGGTTGGTTTTGTTTCTGTTGTTGTACCAGTAGTCGGAGAAACCAACATTGATATCGAAGGCTGCACCGAACGAGTGGACGCTCAACCGGTTTGTGCCGGCGATGGGCCGCCAGACAAAGCCGCCGCCGGGCTTGAGCCCGTAACGGCTGAGCTCAGCGGGCATCGCTTCAAGCACATCGGAGATCTTGCCCAGCCGGTCGTTGATGCCAAACACCTTGGTGACCTGAACGGTCTTCTTGCCGAGTTTCGGCAGCCATTTCACGTTGGCGATGTGCTTGCCCACGTCCGCGGCACTTTTGCCGTAGAGCTTCTCGAAGAAGGCTTCGTTGCGGATACGGCCGGGATCGAAATCCTCGGCCGGAACCAGCGCACCCTCCGCTGCCGTCGGGTAGACATAGCGAAACATGTCTTCGATGTCGGGGCTCTCCAGCAGCGCCTCGGCGTCGCGCGCCTTGCCGTCGTCCCACACCATGGTGGTGCCGTCGGCCCAGGTCAGGACATTGCCCGAGATGGTGAAAAGTCCGGGATAGGCCTTGAGCAAGGCCGCTTTGGCGGCCGGCTGGTCGACGCCGTCGCCGGCATCTGTCGCGTAGGCAAGGCGCCCAGTGCCACAGATTGCCAATACGATCGCCAGCTGCAGCAGCAGGCGCCTGGGATGGTCGATCATTGTCCCGCCTCTCCGGAGAGCCAATCGATTGCTGGCCAAGACCCTTATCAAATCCGGAGTGATGACGGCAGCTCACTGGCCACAAAGCGGGAATTCAGCTCATGGAGCCATTGCTCCTGTCGGCAATGGCTTTCGTTCATCGTGCATTTGGCTAGGCTGCGGTAAGATGCGGCGTGAATCAATAAGGGAGACAAATCGTGTCAAAAACCTCCAGCGCCCTGATCCGGATGGCGTTCACATTCATTTGCCTGGTCGGCCTGGCCTCGGCCGCTTCTGTTCTTTTCCCGGCCACCGCGTCTGCCCAGCGCATGCAGCGATGCGCTGACGAGGGCGGCACCTGCCGCCTGCCCTATCCCGCCGAAGTGGTCTATGGCGCGCGCGGCCAGACCACCTCACGCTTTTTCGACCGTCGCGCCGTGCCGTGTTCAAACCGCGTCTTTGGCGATCCCGCGCCCGGCCGCGACAAGGCCTGCTATATCGTGACGCGCCGCGGCGGTGACGATTATGGCGACAATGACGACGACAATTATGGCGACGACGACTACGGCCAGGGCCGTGGCGGATGGGTGGCCTGCGCCAGGGAGCGTGAGTTCTGCGATTTCCGTGGCCGCAAGCTGGTCAGGTACGGAGCCCGCGGCCAGTACGCGCAAGGCGTGTTCAGGAACGGCGTGCGCTGCGGCAACAACGCCTTTGGCGGGGATCCCGCTCCCGGCGCGCACAAGAGTTGTTATTATAGGCGATAGGCCGAGGCCGGGAAGAAAAGCGGGGGCGGCTCGTTGTGGCCGCGCCCGGGCATCCGGGGTCATGGTGGGCGATGACGGGCTCGAACCGCCGACATCTTCGGTGTAAACGAAGCGCTCTACCAACTGAGCTAATCGCCCGCTCCGGGCCGGACCTTTAAGCGGTCAGACCCAGCTTCGCAAGGCCAAATGAACAGGCGCGAGCTTAGCCGCGTAGCGGTTTTCCCGGGCAAAGTGCTGCCTGTCAAAAAACCTTCTGCTGTTTGCTGTTATGCTGTCGAGGTGCGCTTGACACCCGGTGGCGAACCCCTTATCCACCGCCCCAACGACGAACACGGCTGACACGTGCTCGTCTAATGCGCGGGTGTAGCTCAGTTGGTTAGAGTGCCGGCCTGTCACGCCGGAGGTCGCGGGTTCGAGCCCCGTCACTCGCGCCATTTCTCCCAAAGGTCACGGCCTTGGTTCGGAGAAATGTCGACGTTGATGTCAAAAATGTCTCCTTGAATGCGTTGGTTCAGATCGATCGCCTTGCGGCGATCAATGCCGCGCAGGGTGTAGCTCAGTCGGTTAGAGTCTTTCACGTTTTGATGGAAGCGTACCCGGCGTTTGCGAAGTAGTTCTTGCATTCGGCTGCCTCGATGGTTTCGACGAGGTGGCCGATGTGGCGCCAAGTGTCCTCGACGGTTCGCTTCTGGGCTTGGCGCATCCAGTGTTTGATCTTTGCGAAGGCCTGCTCGATTGGATTGAGGTCCGGGGAGTAGGGCGGCA
>NZ_JACDTY010000040.1 GCF_013520985.1 Mesorhizobium neociceri
CGCGAAGATCATTGGAAAGAGGTCGGGTCATCAGATGCTGGCCTCCACTCCAGCCAGCATCTTGAATCACAAAACCGACAAATCGGGAATCCCCTTCGATTCCATCAAGTCGTGAACCGCTCTAGCGGGACAACACCCCCCTCTGTCCTGCCGGACATCTCCCCCTCAAGGGGGGAGATCGGGTTCACGCCGGCTTTCGCCAATTTACGCCGTAGAAGAGCGCGCGCCGAAGCTGCCAATCTCCCCCCTTGAGGGGAGATGCCCGGCAGGGCAGAGGGGGGCGTGAAGGATCGCAAGCGTGGCAACGTGACTACTACTCAACGCGCCGCGATAAACTCCGCGAAAGCTGAAACCGCATTGCGCATCGCCAGCACATTCGTTGGCTCCGCCAGAATATTCTCCATCTCCAGCGGTTTCTTGCCGAGCAGGGCAATCTCCAGCGCGGTCTCCTCATACATCGCGAACGACATCGTCCGCATGATCTCAGCCAGCGCGGCGCGGGCGTAGAGCGAGCGCGCAGAGGCGTGCACCAGCATGGCCGGCTTGCCGACGGCGGCGTCGCGCGAGACCAGCCAGTCGAGCGCGTTCTTCATGCCGCCGGGCACGCCATGCGCATATTCGGGGCAGGAGACGATGACGCCGTCGGCGCCGGTGACGGCCTCGATCAGCCGCGCGGCCTCGCGTGGCGTGCGGTCGCCTTCGTCGTCGGGATTGAAGATCGGCAGCAGGCCAAGCCCGTCATAAACGGCTACGCGGCAATCCGAAGGCGCGTTCGCCGCCAGCGCCGCCAGCAGCGCCGAATTGGTCGAGGCGGCGCGCAGGCTGCCGGAGATGGCGAGGATGTCGATCACGGGCAAGGGGAACCGGAATGAGCGAATCGTGCGCGAAATCTACCACAGGGTCTTGCTGTAAGCCTCGTCCAGCGAGCGGTCGAAGTCGCTGACCGTTTCGGCATGCGCCATCTGATCGGACAGGATCTGGCCGAGCGTCGGCAATGTCGCGCGGTCGTACCAGCTGTCCGGTTTCCACAATTCTGAGCGCATGAAGGCCTTGGCGCAGTGCATGTAGGCGGCCTTGACGCTCACCACGACGACGCTTTGCGGTTGCTTGCCGTCGACGGCGAGCCGCTCGCGCAAACCCGCATCGATGGTGATGCGGGCGTCGCCATTGATGCGCAGCGTCTCGTTCATGCCGGGGATGAGGAACAGCAGCCCGACCGAGGGGTTGAGCAGGATGTTTTCCAGCGTGTCCAGCCGGTTATTGCCGGGTCGGTCGGGAATGGCGATGGTCCTGTCGTCGAGAACAAGGGCGAAGCCGGGTTTGTCCCCTTTCGGCGTCACGTCGGCATTGCCGGCGTTGTCGGCCGAACCGATCAGCACGAAGGGGCTTTTGCCGATGAAGGAGCGGCAGTGGCCGTCGAGCGCCCTGAGTTCCTTGCGCATCGAAGCGTCGGTCGGGCGCGGCGTCTTGTAGATCACCCTCAGTTCGTCGCGCGTGGTGACGAATTCCATGGCCCGTCTCCGTTTATTCTGACGCAATTCCCAGGGAAAGCGCTCCGCGCTTTTCCCGGGAAAACCGTTTCACACTTTTCCTGGAATTGCTCTATTTGCCAGCTTTCTCCGCATTCTCGGTCTTGTCATCCAGCGAATGACGCAGGATCAGCGGCATCTGGCTGAAGGTGAACAAAAGCGTGATCGGCATGATGCCCCAGACCTTGAAGGTAACCCAGAAGTCGGTCGAAAAATTCCGCCACACCACTTCGTTGGCAAGAGCCAGGAACAGGAAGAACAAGCCCCAGCGGAAGGTCAGCTTGCGCCAGCCTTCGGCGTCGAGGCGAAAGGCCGAATCGAAGACATAACCGAGCAGAGAGCGGCCGAAATACAGGCCGCCGAGCAGCACGCCGCCGAACAGCGTGTTGACGATGGTCGGCTTCATCTTGATGAACACATCGTCCTGCAGATAGAGCGTCAACGCGCCGAAGATGAAGACGACGACGCCCGAGACCAGCGGCATGATCGGCAAAGTGCGCATCAGCAACCACGAGGCGGCCAGCGCGACCGCAGTCGCGGCCATGAACAGGGCTGTGGCGACGAAGAGCGGCCCGCCGAACTCGGCCAGGACGGGCAATTTCTGCACCAGCCATGCGCTGCGTGCATTGGCGAAGAAGAACACCATCAGCGGCCCGAGCTCCAGCACCAGCTTGAGCAGCGGATTGACGCTTTCTTTCTTCTTCTGCGGGTCGGACGGGTCGCGTTCGAGGATGGGTGGGTTCATAGTTTAGGCCACTCCAGCGATCGCCCTGGCGAATTCGCTTGCCGAGAAAGGTTCGAGATCGTCGACCTGTTCGCCGACGCCGATGAAATAGACCGGCAGTTTGTGCTTTGCCGCGATTGCCACCAGAATACCGCCGCGCGCCGTGCCGTCCAGCTTGGTCATCACCAGGCCGTTGACGCCGGCGACATTGCGGAAGATCTCGACCTGGTTGAGCGCATTCTGGCCGGTGGTGGCGTCGACCGTCTGCAGCACGGTGTGCGGCGCCTCTGGGTCGAGCTTGCCAAGAACGCGCACGATCTTTTCGAGTTCGGCCATCAGTTCGGTCTTGTTTTGCAGCCGGCCGGCGGTGTCGATGATCAGCACGTCGGAGCCGGCTTCCTTGGCCCGCTCGAAGGCGTCATAGGCGAGGCCGGCGGCATCGGCGCCGATCTTGGAGGCGATGACCGGCGATTTCGTCCGCTCACCCCAGATTTTCAGCTGCTCGATGGCCGCAGCGCGAAACGTGTCGCCGGCGGCCAGCATCACCGACAGGCCGCCATCGGTCAGTTTTGCCGCCAGCTTGCCGATCGTCGTGGTCTTGCCGGTGCCGTTGACGCCGACCACCAGGATGACATGCGGCTTGTGCGAGAGGTCGAGCTCCAGCGGCATTGCGACATGGGTCAGCACCTTTTCCACCTCGGCCGCCATGATGCTGCGGACATCCTCGTCGGAGACATCCTTGCCGTAGCGGCTGGCAGCGAGCGCATCGGTGACGCGCAGCGCGGTCTCCAGGCCGAGATCGGCACGGATCAGCACATCCTCCAGATCCTGCAGGGTCTCTTCGTCGAGCTTTCGCTTGGTGAAGACGCCGGCAATGTTGCCGGTGAGTTCTTTCGAGGAGCGGGCGAGCCCGTCGCGCATGCGCTGGAACCAGGAACGCCGCGGCGCCGGTTCCGGCGCTTTGACCGGCTCAGCCTTCTGCTCAACCTTTTTGGTGACGGTGACCTTGCCGGGAGCGGGTTTGGGCTCTGGCGAAGGTTGCGGGGATGGCGCTGGCGCGGGCGCTACCTCGCCGATGATGAGCTTGGCTTCGACCGGCGTGCGCTTTACCTCCCCCTCGATGGGGGAGGTCCCAAGCGCAGCTTGGGGGTGGGGGTGACTGGCGCCAGCGTCGGCGCTGTCACCCCACCCCGCCGCTGCGCGTCGACCCTCCCCATCGAGGGGAGGGTGAGGCGTCGGCGCTTCTGCCTTCTCCCCGTCCCTATACGGGGAGAAGGTGCCGGCAGGCGGATGAGGGGCAGCGCTGGCTTCGGCCGATGGCTGCGTGGAAGGCGTCGCCGGTGGCGGCACCTCGACGGGAGCCGGCGTCTCGGCTGGGACCTCGGCCGGTGCCGGCACTTCGGCAGGCGCGGGTTCCGGCAGTTTTTCCGGGCGCGCCGGTTCAATCTCTGGCTCGAGCGGCGCCGGCGGCACCTCTTGCGGCTGTGGTTCTGGCTCTGGCTCCGGAGCGGCGGGCGGAACTTCCTCAGGCGCCGGCGGTTCGGCAGGCGTTTCAGGCGCAGGCTCTTCTTCCGGCGCGGGCTCCGGCAGCGGTTCCGGCTCGGAGGGGACGACCGGCTCTGGCGCGGGAATGGTTGGCGCAGGCTCGGGTTTCGGTTCTTCGACGGGGGCCAGTTCCGGTGCGGCCTTTACCTCCCCCTCGATGGGGGAGGTCCTAAGCGAAGCTTGGGGGTGGGGGTGATCAGCGTCGGCGCCATCACCCCGCCCCGCCGCTTCGCGTCGACCCTCCCCATCGAGGGGAGGGTGGGGCGCCTGCTCGGCGGCCGGCTTCAGCGCTTCAAGCGCTTCCCATTTGATGGGCGGCAGCGGTGTGGTCTCGTCGATGCGCTCCTCGACGACTTCCTTCTTGCCGAACGAAAATATCTTCTTGAAAAAACCGGCCATGCTTCAATCGTCTCAGGCGGCGCGGGCGGTGAGCGGCGCCGCGGTCAGCCGCGCGCCGTCATGGCCGGTAATAGTGGCCTCGACGATCTCGCCCGGCGCACCGGCGGCGATGGCGGCCAGCGTAAATCCTTCGGTGCGGCCGAGGCCGTCGCGTTCGATCAGGATCGACTGGCGCGTACCAGGAAGCGATGCGAGATGACGGCGATACGCAGCTTCGCCGGCGGCGCGCAGCCTTGCGGCGCGCTGTTTGACCACTTCGCGGCGGACCTGCGGCATGCGAGCGGCGGGCGTGCCTTCGCGCGGCGAGAACGGGAAGACATGCAGATGCGTCAGCCCGCACTCCTCGACGATTTTTATCGAATTCTCGAACATGTCCTCGGTCTCGGTCGGGAAGCCGGCGATGATGTCGGCGCCGAAGACGATGCCAGGGCGCAATTTGCGCACTTCCTCGCAGAAGCGGATCGACTGATCGCGCAGATGCCTGCGCTTCATGCGCTTCAAGATCATGTCGTCGCCAGACTGCAGCGACAGGTGCAGATGCGGCATCAGCCTGGGTTCGGTGGCGATGGCGTCGAGCAGATCGTCATCGGCCTCGATCGAATCGATGGAGGACAACCGCAACCGCTTCACGTCGGGCACCTGCCTGAGGATGGTTTTCACCAGCTTACCCAGCTTTGGCGCGCCCGGCAGGTCGGCGCCGAAGCTGGTCATGTCGACGCCAGTCAGCACGATTTCGGCATAGCCGTTGCCGGCGAGCCTTTTGACCTGCTCGACCACGGCGCCCATCGGCACCGAGCGCGAATTGCCACGGCCATAGGGGATAATGCAGAAGGTGCAGCGATGGTCGCAGCCATTCTGCACCTGGACGAAGGCACGCGCCCGGCCTTCGATGGCGTCGACCATATGGCCGGCGGTCTCGCGCACCGAGAAAATGTCGTTGACGCGCGCCTTTTCGGTGTCGTTGACGCCGAAATCCGGCAGAGCGCGATAGGAGTTGGCCTTCAGCTTCTCCTCATTGCCGAGCACGAGGTCGACCTCGTCCATGGCGGCGAAATTCTGCGGTTCGGTCTGCGCCGCGCAGCCGGTGACGATGATGCGCGCCTGCGGATTTTCGCGGCGGGCTTTGCGGATCGACTGCTTGGCCTGGCGCACAGCTTCCGAGGTGACAGCGCAGGTGTTGAAGATGATGGCGCCGCCTTTGAGCGCGCCGAGGCCGGCGCTTTCGGCCTCGCGCCGCATCACCTCGGATTCATAAGTGTTGAGACGGCAGCCGAAGGTGACGACATCGATGCCCTTAGAGTCGGCAAGGAAAGACATCAGGCCGCGCTTTCGGTATCGCGAACCCAGGCGCCGGTCGAGGGATCGAAGCTGCCGGAGAATTCCCATTCGGCGGCACCGGTGAGAATGACATGGTCATCGTCGCGCCATTCGACATGCAGCGTGCCGCCGCCGGGTGCAAGCAGGCTGACGCTGCGCCCGGTGCGCCGAGTGCGGGCAGCGGCGACCACCGATGCGCAAGCAGCCGAGCCGCAGGCCTTGGTCAAGCCGGCGCCGCGCTCCCAGGTGCGGATGATCATCGTCTCGGGCGACGTCACCTGGGCGATGGTGATGTTGGCGCGCTCGGGGAAGATCGGATGGTTTTCGAGCAGCGGGCCGAAGCGCTCGAGCTCGTAGGACCAAACGTCGCGGTCGACCCAGAAGATGGCGTGCGGGTTGCCCATCGAGAGAGCCGAAGGCGAATGCAGCACCGGCGCGTCGATCGGGCCGATCTGCAACTCGATCATGCGGGTGTCGCGGAATTCTTCCGCCAGCGGAATGTCCTGCCAGCCGAAGCGCGGCGTGCCCATGTCGACCGAGATGGTGCCGTCGGCGTGTTCAACGGCGTTGAGGATGCCGGCGCGGGTCTCGAAGGTGAAAGTCTTTTGCCCAGTCTCGGCGGCAAGCGCCTGCACGACGCAGCGCATGCCGTTGCCGCAGGCCTGCGCGCCTGAGCCGTCCGAATTCAGGATGTCGACATAGTAGGCCGTACCTGGCGTGCGCGCATCATGGATCGCCATGATCTGGTCGAAACGGGTCGCGGCATCGGCGTTGAGCGCAAGGGCCGCGGCCGCCGTCACCCGATCCGCACGGCCGCGCATATCGGCAACGATGATCTCGTTGCCGATGCCGTTCATCTTGGCGAAAGGGGCCGTGCTTGCCATTGCTCCGAAAATTCCGTGTCCGTTTGGCGCTATATGGCGGAAACGGGCGGGAATTACCAGTCTGCAGGCGTGTTGAGTTACGGCGATGACGCCAGACTTACGTCACCGCGAAGACACCAAACAAGATCAACAGGAAGATAATCAGCACGATGCCGATAAGGATGCGAGCGCCCGTGGCTGCGGCCCCGGCCAGCGCCGGCATGCCGAGAAGGCTGGCGGCGGCGGCTATGATCAGGAGAATGATGATCCATCTGAGCATGGTATGCCTCGCGGGCCATAGATTGAAACTCAATGAAAACGCGGCTGGCGCGCTTGGGTTCCGCTGGCTGCGCTCAAGGTACGTCCCAGATTTCGCCCGGCCGCAAGGCGCGAAACCGCTCTTGTGGCATGCGCTGCGCCTGCAGCGCTTCGGCCAGTTTTTGCGCCGGCTCGTCGATCGGTTCGTCGGTGAGCCGGAACGTGCCCCAGTGGCAGCCTGCGGCGTGAGCCGCGTTGCACAATTTCATGCCTTGCACAGCTTCGTCCGGGTTCTGGTGCTGCGGCGCCATGAACCAGCGCGGCTCGTAGGCGCCGATCGGCAGGATGGCGAGGCGGAAGGCGCCATGCTTTTCGGCCATCAGCCGGTAGTTGGCGCCGCCATGGAAACCGGTGTCGCCGGCGAAATAGGTCTTTCCGGCCGGAGTTTCGACGACGAAGCCGGCCCACAGCGCCATGCGGCGGTCGCGCGCGCCGCGCGCCGACCAGTGATGCACCGGCTCGACATGGACGGCGACATCGTCGCCGATGTCGATGCGCTCGCCCCAATCATGCGCCGTCATTCGCATGCCCGGCACGGCAGCGTCGATGATGGCGTCGTTGCCCAGCGGCGTCAGCACCTGCGGATCGTGCTTCGCCTTCAGCCGCTTGAGCGTGGCAAGGTCGAGATGGTCGTAATGATTGTGGCTGACCAGCACCAGGTCGATCGGCGGCAGCTGGGAAAACGCGATGCCCGGCGCATTGACGCGCCTGGGTCCGGCAAAGGAGAGCGGCGACACGCGCGGCGACCACACCGGGTCGGTGAGGATGTTGAGGCCGGCGGTCTGGATCAGCAGCGTGGAATGGCCGACCATGGTCAGCCGCAGCCTGCCGCCGTCGATGCGCGCCGCCGGCTCTGTCGGTTCAAACGGGCTTGGATTGGCTGTCGGCCATTTCGAGCGCTCGCCGCTCAGCTGCCATTTCAGCAGATCGGTGAAGCGGCCGGGCATCTGGCCGTCGGGGTTGAAGAACAGAGTACCGTCGAAATGGTCGCTGGGCGGGCCGCTGTAATAGCGGTTGGCGGCTCTCTTTCTCGCGGCCAAGGTTTCGGCTCCGGCAGGTTTCTGTCCTTGCTAGATAGGGACGTGGCTCTTTGGCGCAAGCATTTGCCGGGCCGATGCCTGTCTCGGCCAAAATGCCGGGCGCTGGTGCGGGCGATGATTTCCGGTGTACGATCATGCAGCAGAACGGAGGGCCGCCCATGCGTTGGCAAGTTCTTGCAATCATAGCGGCGATCATCGGGATCGCGCCGGCCGCCGCCGCGCAAACACAGCCCAGCGCCTGCACCCACACGCCAACGATCCTGGATGCGGGCGATTTCCTGCTCGCCGAACCGGCAACATTCCCGAATTTCTGGCGCGACCGTTTTGGCGACGACGCGGCCTATCTGAAGATACGCTATGGCGGCCTCCCCTACGCCGAGGGCACAGCGCTTATTGCAGGGTTGGAAAAACGCAGTCATCCGCCGCTGCGCGTCGCCGAACTCAGACTTGCCTACGCAAAAACGCCGGACCGGGCGGCGATGATTGCCGGCATGCAGCCGCTGCCCAACGCGAAGTCGATTCTGCCTCAGCTTGGCCAATCCGCCTTGCGCGCGCTCGTCACCGAGGACGGCGGCGACTGGCTGCTGGGCGAACTGGCGCGCTGGCGTGCGGCTGACGCCGACCAGTTCGACGCGTCGAGGATTTCCGTGGGGCTTGCCCAGGTACTGGCGGACCTTGATGATGATGCCAAGTCGCGCCTTGCCAAAAGGGCGGAAGATGCGGGCATCTGGCCCATGGCACTGGAGATGCGGGCAGTCAAAGACGACCTCTCCGATTACGTCGTTTACCTCGACAGGCTTCCACCTGCGGTACGTCCCGACAAGGGTGGCCGCACAGGGTTTATCCGCAAAGCCCTGAACCTGGCCAATCTTCGCCCTTCCTTCGATATGGCCAAACAGCCAGCGGAGGTGCAGGCGCTCGACGGTCAAAACGATTTGGGCTCAGCCATCCGGTCGATCGGGCAGCTGATTGCCTATGTTCCTCAAACTGCGATCTTGCTGCCCCTCGTGAACCAGACCGGCAACCTGAGCCTCGGCACAGCGGTGGCAGGGGCGATCAACGCGCAGATTGCCGCAAAACATCTCGACCCGATCAACAATCCCGATACGGTCACGGCAACCATGCTCGACGGGATCGACTACGTTCTTGGCCGCCGCGACCGGGAGCATAATTTGCGCGACGCTCTAATCTCTGAAATGCAGGGCGAAACGGCGGAGTCGTTCATGGACAGGGCGTTAGCCCGGGTGATGTTGGCCTCCTTCATGCTAGACAATGGGGCCGAACCGCCACGTCGCCCGGATCTGCTCACAGCAACCTTCCCCTGGGAACAGTGGGTCGGATTGGCCGGCAAGCTGAAGGCCGGCGAAGCCATCGCGCCGGAAGATCGAATCGCTGCGGCCGATCTCATGATCGCAGCCGACCGTCCTGCGGATGCGTTGGCCTTGCTGAAAACGGCCGGCGATTGGAAGACGGCAGTGCGGCGCTCTCATGAGCTGGCGCTTAGGCTGGACCGCCGATGCGCCGACCTGCTGCGGCCGCCAATGCCGGTTTCGCAGCCGCTCTACCGGTTCGAGCCGCGTTAGGGCACCTTTGTCTCAAGTTGCGGATGACGATGAGGTACCCCGCTGGCCGGATGATTGCGATAAATTTGCAACAATTCTTGCTGCAAACCCTATTTTAACCATATCGGGTTGAAATTTCGCCACCTTCTCCATCTTGGTGAGGGTGAGATTGTGCGGACGGCTTCCCCCCAGCCGGATCCGACGGAGGTTGACATGACATTTTCGAGAAGCGGCCTGGTGGCCGTATCGCTGGCAGCGCTGTTTGCAAGCGGCTGTTCGACCTCGCGTTTTTCATCGATGGATGACCAGCAGCCGGCGCCGCTGCAGCCCGCGCCCGCCGGCACGGTGAGCGGAAGCCAGCTGCCGCCGCCGGCAGCGCCGGGCACCACCGATCCGTCGCAGTTCCCGACCGCGCCTGCGGGCGCCCAGGTCGCCTCGCTGCCGCCGGACGGATCGGCGCCGGCAGGTGCTGCGGACCTCACCGCGGCCAGCGTTGCCGGCGTCTGGAACGCCAGCGTTTCGGGCCAAAGCTGCAAGGTGGCAACGCCGCAGACCAAATTCGGCGCCGGCTATCGCGCCGGACCGTTGCATTGCCCGGCACCGATCGACGGCATCAAGTCGTGGAACGTCGCCGGCAAGCAGCTGACGCTCTATGACGAAAATGGCGGCACGCTGGCGCGGCTCTATTCATCGGGCGGTTCGAAATTCGACGGGCAGACTTCCACTGGCCTGCCGATCTCGCTTACAAGATAGGTCACCATTTGGAGCGGTTCAGCGTTCGATAGACTGCCGAACCACTCCAGCTATCTTGTTTTGTGCCATTCCGGACGGAAAACCGCTTTCCTGGAATCGCTTCCACAGCGACGTGACCGATGCATCTGCGTGACGGCCTCCAGACCCATGCGACCGTCAGGCAGCGCTACGACCATCTGGTCGATACCGGCGCCATCGACCGCGATCCGGCGCAGGAGCGCATCGCCGCCGCACTCGACCGACTGACCGAGGAGATTTCGGTCAAGCGGCTGGCACACAAGTCGAGCGCGCTCGGCTGGCTGTTTGCCCGCAAGCGCGAGACGCGCGAGGTCGTCAAAGGCCTCTACATTCATGGCGGCGTCGGCCGCGGCAAGACCATGCTGATGGACATGTTCTTCGAGCTCTTGCCGGCCCGCCGCAAGCGCCGCGTGCATTTCAATGACTTCATGGCCGATGTGCAGGACCGCATCCAGAAGCATCGGGCCGCGCGCAAGAACGGCGACGTCAAGGAGGACGATCCGATCCCGCCAGTGGCGCTTCAGCTTGCCGAACAGGCCTGGGTGCTGTGCTTCGACGAGTTTTCGGTCACCGACATTGCCGATGCGATGATCCTGTCCAGGTTGTTTTCGGCGCTGTTTGCCAATGGCGTGGTTCTGGTCGCCACCTCCAATGTCGCGCCCGAAAATCTCTATCGCGACGGGCTGAACCGCCAGCTCTTCCTGCCCTTCATCAGGATTCTCGAACGCCACGCGATAGTGCTGACGCTCGATGCCGACAAGGACTACAGGCTGGAAAAACTCGCCCGCACGCCGGTCTATGTCACACCGGCGGATGCCGAAGCCGACCGCATGCTGGACGAGGCCTGGCAGGCGATGACACGGGAGGTGCCGGTCGCCTCGACGACCGTGGCGGTGAAGGGCCGGCAGGTGGTGGTGCCGGCAGCCGCGGGCGATGCGGCGCGGTTTTCCTTTGCCGATCTCTGCGAAAAGCCGCTCGGCGCGCGCGATTTCCTGGCCATTGCCGGCCGCTTCTCGACCATCTTCATCGATCACATCCCGGTGCTCGGCGAAGGCAGGCGCAACGAAGCCAAGCGCTTTATCCTGTTGATCGACACGCTCTACGATCATCACACGCGGCTGGTGGTGAGCGCCGAGGCCCCGCCGCCTGAGCTCTACACGGCCAAGCGCGGCAACGAGGTGTTCGAATTTGAGCGCACGGCCTCGCGGCTCATCGAGATGCAAAGCCGCGACTGGCTGGAAGATTGGGCGGAAAGGCAGAAGGAAAAGGCGATGACGGAAGCGCAGGCCTGAAGGTCCAAGAGGTCGTTCTATAGCGATCCTTCGCGCCCCCCTCTGTCCTGCCGGCTTTACAGCTCATACACATACATCACAAACGCCTCCGCCGGCCCATGCACCTCCCTGCGCGATTCATAAAGCGCGCGGGCTGGAACGTTGTCCGGCTCGGTGCCGACCCAGGCTTCGCCGCAGCCATTCTCCCTGCCAATCGCAAACATGGCGTCGAGCATTTTTCGTGCGATGCCCTGGCGCTGGTAGGCCGGCGAGACGCCGACCTCGTCGATGTAGAGCTCGGTCACCTTGTCGGGATGGCGGTGGATGACGGCGGCACACTGGCCGACGACAATGCCGTCGGCCAGCGCGACAATCATCATATGACCGGACGAGGCGAGGTAGGCGGACAGCCTATCGGTCCGCACCGGCTCGTCGAACACGTCTTCGGCGATGCGCTTCACAAGGGCGTCATCGCCGGCATATAGTCTTCTGATTTCCACGTTCATTGTGTAAAACCTCTCAAGTCGGCTTACAAACTTTGACGTTTACGTAAATCCCAATGTTTCTAACCGATTGAAATTATTCACTCGAAAATAATCGATTGAATATATTTCCCACCAAGGCTACTGGATGCGGCGAAATCTCGCGGATACCGCAGCATTCCGGCCTCTTCCTCGACGCCGTCAACCAGATCGCCAGAGATTTGGGCGTCGTCACAGACAAAGGGAAAATTTCCTCACATGGCACGCAACAAGATAGCGCTCATCGGCTCCGGCATGATCGGCGGCACGCTGGCTCACATGATCGGCCTCAAGGACCTCGGCGACGTGGTGCTGTTCGATATTGCCGAGGGCATTCCGCAAGGCAAGGGGCTCGATATCGCGCAGTCTTCGCCGGTCGACGGCTTCGATTCCAGGCTGACCGGCGTCAACGATTATGCCGGTATCGAGGGCGCCGACGTCTGCATCGTCACCGCCGGCGTGCCGCGCAAGCCGGGCATGAGCCGCGATGATCTGCTGGGCATCAACCTCAAGGTCATGGAACAGGTCGGCGCCGGCTTGAAGAAGTACGCGCCGAAGGCTTTCGTCATCTGCATCACCAACCCGCTCGATGCCATGGTGTGGGCGCTGCAGAAGTTTTCCGGCCTGCCCAAGACGCATGTCGTCGGCATGGCCGGCGTGCTCGACAGCGCGCGCTTCCGCTATTTCCTCGCCGAGGAGTTCAAGGTCTCGGTCGAGGACGTCACCGCCTTCGTGCTCGGCGGCCACGGCGATTCCATGGTGCCGATGATCCGCTATTCGACGGTGTCGGGCATTCCGCTGCCGGACCTCATCAAAATGGGCTGGACCTCGAAGGAAAAGCTCGACCAGATCGTCCAGCGCACCCGCGACGGCGGCGCCGAGATCGTCGGCCTGTTGAAAACCGGCTCGGCCTTCTACGCGCCGGCAGCTTCCGCGATCTCGATGGCTGAATCCTACCTCAAGGACAAGAAGCGCGTGCTGCCATGCGCGGCGCATCTCTCGGGCCAGTATGGCGTCAAGGGGACCTATGTCGGCGTTCCTGTGGTCATCGGCGCCGGCGGCGTCGAGCGCATCATCGAGATCGACCTCAACAAGGCCGAGCAGAAGATGTTCGACGCTTCGGTGGCGACGGTGCAGGGCCTGACCGAGGCCTGCGTCAAGATCGCCCCGCATCTCGCCTCGAAGTGATCCCCGGAGACCATCCAGATGAACATCCATGAATATCAAGGCAAGGCGCTGCTGAAGAGCTTTGGCGCGCCGGTGGCCGAAGGCGTGCCGGTGTTCAAGGCGAGCGAGGCGGAAGCCGCGGCACAAGCGCTTCCCGGCCCGCTCTATGTGGTGAAGAGCCAGATCCATGCCGGCGGCCGCGGCAAGGGCACGTTCAAGGAGCTTGGCCCGGACGCCAAGGGTGGCGTGCGGCTGGCGAAGTCGGTGGCCGATGTCGTCGCCAACGCCAATGAGATGCTCGGCCACACGCTGGTGACCAAGCAGACCGGCCCGGCCGGCAAGCAGGTCAACCGGCTCTACATCGAGGACGGCGCCGACATCGAGCGCGAGCTTTATCTGTCGATCCTGGTCGACCGCGCCGTCGGCCGCATCGCCTTCGTCGTTTCGACCGAGGGCGGCATGGACATCGAGGGCGTCGCCCACGACACGCCGGAGAAGATCATCACCGTCGCCATCGATCCGGAAAAGGGCGTGACGCCAGCCGATGTAAAGGCGCTCAATACCGCGCTGAAACTTGACGGCGACGCCGCCAAGGATGGCGGCACGCTGTTCCCGATCCTCTACAAGTCCTTTGTCGAAAAGGACATGAGCCTGCTCGAGGTCAACCCGCTGATCGTCATGAAGAACGGCCGGCTGCGCGTGCTCGACGCCAAGGTGTCGTTCGACAACAACGCGCTGTTTCGCCACCCCGAGCTGATGGAACTGCGCGACACCACCGAAGAGGACGAAAAGGAGATCGAGGCGTCGAAATACGACCTCGCCTATGTCGCGCTCGACGGCAATATCGGCTGCATGGTCAACGGCGCCGGCCTTGCCATGGCGACGATGGACATCATCAAGCTCTATGGCGCCGAGCCCGCCAACTTCCTCGATGTCGGCGGCGGCGCGTCGAAGGAGAAGGTAACGGCGGCGTTCAAGATCATCACCAAGGACCCGGCGGTTAAAGGCATTTTGATCAACATCTTCGGCGGCATCATGAAGTGCGACATCATTGCCGAGGGCGTGATTGCCGCGGTCAAGGAAGTCGGCCTGCAAGTGCCGCTGGTGGTGCGTCTCGAAGGCACCAATGCCGAGCTCGGCAAGAAGATCATCAACGACAGCGGCCTGAACGTGGTGTCGGCCGATGATCTCGACGATGCAGCCAAGAAGATCGTGGCGGTGGTGAAGGGCTGAGCGGATGCAACCCAGCCGCCTTCTGTATGCAATCGGGTTCGGCTGTCTGGCCGTTCCGTCGCAGGCAGAAGAGATTTCGGATGCAGTCGTACTCTATGAGAAAATTTGCATCGCGTCTGACGGCGATTTGATGAGAAGCGAGCAGTTGGCTCTAGAGAATGGGTTTTCGATCTGGTCGAACGATTTTGGCGTAAAAACTTATAATCGCGACCGATCCGGAAACCTCTCCAAGCCATTTGTGACTTTGAAGTCTGCGAGAACGGATGGAAATAGCCCTGCTATTGATGTTTGCGAGGTTTTTGGAACTACGACTCGGATATCCGACTTTGATAATTATGTCCGATTGCAGGGTTTGATCGAAGTTCCAAAAGAACAGATTGTTGATGATGTGCCGGACCAAACCGTGGTGCGGCTCTTCGTAAGCAAAGAATGTGAGATTTCTGTCCAAAACGATGGGAAGTGCCGCTTTGTCGGAACTATAAGCGACCAACCGCCAGATGGTAAGCTGACTGGGGTTTTTCGTTTTGGGACTAATTCTCAGCATCATCAGGGCACGCCAGAATGATCCGCATCGCAAGTTTCAAGGAGGAATGATCCCGTGCCTCCGCGCAAGATAAACCTCGTCGAGGCGGCGGATCAAAAGATCAGCAAGGTCTTTGATCCGCACATCGCCGGCGACGTCAATGACAGCCAGGCGAAGGTCGCCAAGTTCGGCGAAACCTTCGACTGGCACGCGCATGAGCATGAGGACGAGGCTTTCCTGGTGCTGCGCGGGCGCATCGCCATCGATTTCCGCGACGGCCCGGTCGAGCTTGGAGAGGGCGACTTCATCGTCGTGCCGAAGGGCGTCGAGCACCGGCCGCGTTCGCTGACCGCGGAGCCTGTGGTGCTGATGTTCGAGCCGGCGACGACGCTCAACACCGGTAATGCCAAGAGCGACCTCACCGTCACCGATTTGAAGCGGCTCTGACCATGAACGCAGCCGCCTTCTCCTCGCTCTCGGCCGACCACCAGCGCCTGCAGGCGCTGGTCGGCGCCTGGCACGGCGAGGAGGAGGTGGCGGAGACGCAATGGGCCGATGGCGGCACGGCGACGTCGGAAGTGCTGGCTGAGGCACAATTCGGCGGGCTGTTCGTGGTGCAGCGCT
This sequence comes from Mesorhizobium neociceri, assembly GCF_013520985.1. Taxonomy (GTDB): domain Bacteria; phylum Pseudomonadota; class Alphaproteobacteria; order Rhizobiales; family Rhizobiaceae; genus Mesorhizobium; species Mesorhizobium neociceri. The sequence goes on from NZ_JACDTY010000040.1 coordinate 15,408, forward strand.
ATCGCCAGCGCCGTGACGGCACGATCTCGTTCGGCTCGCACAGCGTGTTCGGCTTTGATCAGCCAAACAGCCTCGTCACCATGCATCAGTTCGATTCGATGGGCTTTGTTCCGGCCTCGCCGGCCACAGGAACGTGGAACGGCGTTGAGCTCACTCTGGAGCGGTCATCGCCGCGCGGTGCAGCGCGCGTGACGTATAGTTTCGACACTGCCGATGCCTACCGGATGCGACTGCATTTCAAACCTGCCGGCAGCAGCTGGCAAGACATGGTGAGCGGCGTCTACCGGCGCGTCTCGCCTTCCTCGATCAACGGTTTTTAGAAAAGGGCTCCGATGTCCATTCTCATCGACAAGAACACCAAGGTGCTGGTGCAGGGCCTGACCGGCAAGACCGGCACGTTCCACACCGAACAGGCGCTGGCCTATCACGGCACCAAGATGGTGGGCGGCATCCATCCCAAGAAGGGTGGCGAGACCTGGACCGGCGCCAAGGGCGAAAGCCTGCCGATCTTTGCTTCGGTCGCCGAGGGCAAGGAAAAAACCGGCGCCAATGCCTCGGTCGTCTATGTGCCGCCGGCGGGTGCCGCCGAAGCGATCCTGGAAGCGATCGAGGCCGAGATCCCGCTGATCGTCTGCATCACCGAAGGCATTCCGGTGATGGACATGGTCAAGGTCAAAGCGCGGCTCGACCGCTCGACCTCGCGGCTGATTGGGCCGAACTGCCCGGGCGTGCTCACCCCCGACGAATGCAAGATCGGCATCATGCCCGGAAACATCTTCCGCAAGGGCTCGGTCGGCGTTGTTTCGCGCTCGGGAACGCTTACCTATGAGGCTGTGTTCCAGACCACCAATGTCGGCCTCGGCCAGACCACCGCCGTCGGCATCGGCGGCGACCCCGTCAAAGGCACCGAGTTCATCGACGTGCTCGAGATGTTCCTCGCCGACGACGAGACCAAGTCGATCATCATGATCGGCGAGATCGGCGGTTCGGCCGAGGAAGACGCCGCACAGTTCCTCAAGGACGAGGCCAAGCGCGGCCGCAAGAAACCGATGGCGGGTTTCATCGCCGGGCGCACCGCGCCGGCCGGCCGCACGATGGGCCATGCAGGCGCTGTCATCTCCGGCGGCAAGGGCGGCGCGGAAGACAAGATCGCGGCAATGGAATCGGCCGGCATCAAGGTTTCGCCATCGCCGGCACGGCTGGGCACGACCCTCGTCGAGGCGATCAAGGCTAAGTGAGTAGCGAGTAGTGAATAGCGAATAGCGAAAAGAGAGTAACGGCGCGACTTGGGAAAAATCCCTACTCGCTACTCACTATTCGCTTTTGAAAAGGAGACGGAGCCAGGCTCCGCAGACAAAAATGGCAAGACAAGATCAGGCCAACGACCAGTTTTCGCTCACCTCTTTCCTGTATGGGGGCAATGCCGATTACATCGACGCGCTGTACGCGTCCTATGAGGATGATCCGGAGTCGGTAAACCCCGAATGGCAGGACTTCTTCGCGGCGCTGAAGGACGATGCCGGCGATGTGCGCAAGAACGCCAAGGGCGCCTCCTGGGCAAGGCCCTCCTGGCCGCTGCAGGCCAATGGCGAGCTGGTGTCGGCGCTCGACGGCAATTGGGGCCTGGTCGAGAGGACGGTCGAAAAGAAGGTCAAGGACAAGGCGGTCACCAACGGCGTCGTGCTGTCGGATGCCGACGTGCATCAGGCGACGCGCGATTCGGTGCGCGCCATCATGATGATCCGCGCCTACCGCATGCGCGGCCATCTGCACGCCAATCTCGACCCGCTAGGCATCGCCAAGCCGCTCGAGGATTATAACGAGCTGTCGCCGGAGAATTACGGCTTCACATCAGCCGACTACGACCGACCGATCTTCCTCGACAATGTGCTCGGGCTCGAATTCGGCACGATCCGGCAGATGCTGGAGATTCTCACCCGCACCTATTGCTCGACACTCGGCGTCGAGTTCATGCACATCTCCGATCCCGAGGAGAAGGCCTGGATCCAGGCCCGCATCGAAGGCACCGACAAGGAGATCTCCTTCACCGCCACCGGCAAGAAGGCGATCCTGCAGAAACTGGTCGAGGCCGAAGGCTTCGAGCAGTTCATCGACGTCAAGTACAAGGGCACCAAGCGCTTCGGCCTCGATGGCAGCGAAGGGCTGATCCCGGCGCTGGAGCAGATCATCAAGCGCGGCGGCCAGCTCGGCATGAAGGAGATCGTGCTCGGCATGGCGCATCGCGGCCGGCTGAACGTTCTGTCCCAGGTGATGGCCAAGCCGCACCGCGCCATCTTCCACGAGTTCAAGGGTGGCTCGGCCGCTCCCGACGAGGTCGAAGGGTCAGGCGACGTCAAGTACCATCTCGGCGCTTCGTCGGACCGTGAGTTCGACGGCAACAAGGTGCATCTGTCCTTGACCGCCAATCCCTCGCATCTGGAAATCGTCGACCCGGTGGTGATGGGCAAGGCGCGCGCCAAGCAGGATTATCTGTTCGGCCGCAGCCGCGAGGAGATCGTGCCGCTGGAAGAGCGCGCCAAGGTGCTGCCGCTGCTGCTGCATGGCGACGCTGCCTTCGCCGGCCAGGGCGTGATTGCCGAAATCCTCGGCCTGTCGGGCTTGCGCGGCCACCGCGTCGCCGGCACGCTGCATTTCATCATCAACAACCAGATCGGCTTCACCACCAATCCGCGCTTCTCGCGCTCGTCGCCCTACCCGTCCGACGTCGCCAAGATGATCGAGGCGCCGATCTTCCACGTCAATGGCGACGACCCGGAAGCCGTCGTCCATGCCACCAAGGTGGCGATCGAATTCCGTATGAAGTTCCACAAGCCGGTGGTCGTGGACATGTTCTGCTATCGCCGCTTCGGCCACAATGAGGGCGACGAGCCGGCTTTCACCCAGCCGATCATGTACGCCAACATCCGCAATCATAAGACGACGGTGCAGATCTATGCCGACCGGCTGATCGCCGAGGGCCACATCACCCAGGCCGAACTCGACAAGATGAAGGCCGACTGGCGCGCGCATCTGGAATCGGAATGGGAAGTCGGCCAGCACTACAAACCCAACAAGGCCGACTGGCTGGACGGCGCCTGGTCTGGCCTGCGCACGGCCGACAACCAGGACGAACAGCGCCGCGGCAAGACCGCCGTGCCGGTCAAGGTGCTGAAGGACATCGGCAAGAAGCTGACCGAGGTGCCGAAGGGGTTCGAGGCGCACAAGACCATCATCCGCTTCCTCGAAAACCGCCGCCAGGCGATCGACTCCGGCGAAGGCATCGACTGGTCGACGGCCGAGGCCCTGGCCTTCGGCGCCATCCTGCTCGACGGCAATCCGATCCGGCTGTCCGGCCAGGATTCCGAACGCGGCACCTTCTCGCAACGCCATTCGGTGCTTTACGACCAGCGCGACGAGACCCGCTACATCCCGCTCAACAATCTGTCGGCGGCGCAGGCCGGCTACGAAGTCATCAACTCGATGCTGTCGGAAGAGGCGGTGCTGGGCTTCGAATATGGCTACAGCCTGGCCGAGCCGAAGGCGCTGACCTTGTGGGAAGCGCAGTTCGGTGACTTCGCCAACGGCGCCCAGGTGGTGTTCGACCAGTTCATCTCCAGCGGCGAACGCAAGTGGCTGCGCATGTCGGGCCTCGTCTGTCTGTTGCCGCATGGCTATGAGGGCCAGGGGCCGGAACATTCGTCCGCCCGGCTCGAGCGCTTCCTGCAGCTCTGCGCCGAAGACAACATGCAAGTCGCCAACTGCACCACGCCTGCCAACTACTTCCACATCTTGCGCCGGCAGCTGAAGCGAGACTTCCGCAAGCCTCTGATCCTGATGACGCCGAAGTCGCTGCTGCGCCACAAGCGGGCCGTGTCGACGCTGCCGGAGATTTCGGGCGAAAGCTCGTTCCACCGGCTGCTTTGGGACGATGCCCAGCTGTTGCAGAACCAGGCGATCAAGCTGGTCAAGGATTCCAAGATCCGCCGCGTCGTGCTGTGCTCGGGCAAGGTCTATTACGACCTCTACGAGGAGCGCGAGAAGCGCGGCATCAACGACATCTATCTGCTGCGTGTCGAACAGCTCTACCCGTTCCCGGCCAAGGCGCTGATCACCGAACTGTCGCGTTTCCGTAACGCCGAGATGGTGTGGTGCCAGGAAGAGCCCAAGAATATGGGCGCCTGGTCGTTCATCGATCCGTATCTGGAATGGGTGCTGGCGCATATCGATGCCAAGCATCAGCGGGTGCGCTACACCGGACGTCCGGCGGCGGCATCGCCGGCGACCGGCTTGATGTCGAAGCATCTGGCGCAGCTCGCTGCCCTGCTCGAAGACGCGCTCGGTGAATAAAGCAGAATTGGGCGAATAACAGAACTCGGCCCATAGAACAGACAGAGAAGAAACGGACAGGCACAATGGCTACCGAAATCCGCGTTCCCACTCTCGGCGAATCCGTCACCGAGGCGACCATCGGCAAGTGGTTCAAGAAGGTCGGCGATGCCATTGCCGTCGACGAGCCGCTGGTCGAGCTCGAAACCGACAAGGTGACGGTGGAGGTGCCTGCGGCCGCCGCCGGCACGCTCGGTGAAATCGTCGCCAAGGAAGGCGAGACCGTCGGCGTCGGGGCGCTGCTCGGGTCGATTTCGGCCGGCGGTGCGGCCGCTGCTACGGCGAGCAAGCAGGAGACCAAGGCGGTGGCGCAGGCTTCGAGCCCGGACGCCGCACACACCACCAAGCAGGCCGCTGCCGAGACGGCCAAGATCGCCGGCGACGCCGGAGCGGTCGAGCCCCGCACCATGCCGCCGGCGCCGGCAGCCGCAAAGCTGATCGCCGAGCACAATCTGTCGGTCGATCAGGTGTCCGGCTCGGGCAAGCGTGGCCAGGTGCTGAAGGGCGATGTGCTCGACGCCATTTCCAAGGGCGCGCCGTCGCAGCCGGCCGAAATGCCGAAGGCCGCACCGGCGCCGGTTGCGGTGCGGGCGCCGTCCTCCGGTGACGATGCGTCGCGCGAGGAGCGCGTGCGCATGACCAAGCTGCGCCAGACCATTGCGCGCCGGCTGAAGGAAGCGCAGTCGACCGCCGCCATGCTGACCACCTTCAACGAGGTCGACATGTCCGCGGTGATGGCGCTCAGGACCAAGTACAAGGATATCTTCGAGAAGAAGCACGGCGTGAAGCTCGGCTTCATGGGCTTCTTCACCAAGGCGGTCACCCACGCCTTGAAGGAAATCCCCTCGGTCAATGCCGAGATCGATGGCACCGACATCATCTTCAAGAACTATGCCCATATCGGCGTTGCCGTCGGCACCGAGAAGGGTCTGGTCGTGCCGGTAGTGCGTGATGCCGACCAGATGTCGATTGCCGAGATCGAGAAGGACATCGGCCGGTTGGGCATTGCCGCGCGTGATGGCAAACTGTCGGTCGCCGACATGCAGGGCGGCACGTTCACGATCTCCAACGGCGGCGTTTACGGCTCGCTGATGTCGACGCCGATCCTCAATGCGCCGCAGTCGGGCATCCTCGGCATGCACAAGATCCAGGACCGGCCCGTCGTGGTCGGCGGCCAGATCGTGATCCGGCCAATGATGTACCTGGCGCTCAGCTACGATCACCGCATCGTCGACGGCAAGGAGGCGGTGACCTTCCTGGTCCGCGTCAAGGACAGCCTGGAGGATCCGGAACGGCTGGTGCTCGATTTGTGATCGGGCTGGTCTCGCCGTGAGCTATTGGCTGGAACGGTTCGGGTCCGCGCTGGGTCGCGTACTTCGGATTTCTCGGCCAACTGCCCCGGCCGCTGCCGCTTCGCCGAAGAAATCAATCGAATCGGGTCCGCCGCCGGAAAACAGCAATCTTGGCGTCTTCACTCTCAGCTGTGCCGAGATGGCTGAACGGAAGATTATTGTTACCACGATCGGTGAGCTCGAGTTGCCGACGGGCGAAATCGTCGCCTGCGACCCGCTGATCACTGGGCTGGGACGTCCTGCGTTTAGCCGCAAGGTAAGACCTGGGCGCTATCCGGTCGTGTTGCTTGAGGCGCGGGGCCGCGTTGCAGCGGCGGTTTTGTGTTTCGGCCCCGGCTTACCAGTGCGGTGGGAATTGGCCACCTTCGCTCGCGATCGCCCATCGGCTTATGAGTTTGAATTTATCGTCGATGACGCGGTTGCGTCGTTCATGGACAAGTCGGTCCTGACGATGATGTCCGATCCTGAGGAACTCGACGACTATCTTGCTGACGTTGCGTGTTTTAGAGACAGGTTTGTCGTGGATAGTCCGATCGATGGGAATCCGCTTAATATCGCTATGTGCGATACTGGCTGGGGTGACGGGGCTTATCGTTCCTTTTGGGGATTGGACGGGGCTGGCGAGCCGCTGCTCTTGATGACCGACTTCGAAGTGCTCGAAAACGCCGACGGCCGCGAGAGCAATCAGGGCAACTGATGGTAAACGTCACCTCGCCCATGATAGGATTTATGGCCGGGTCGCTGGCTTTTCTCTCCGTGGATTATGGGGCGAGCGCCGCCTGCCCGCTTGCGCTCGCCGTCTATGGCGATGCCGAGAGCGATGCCGGCATAGATTTCCGGCCGACGACGGATGCGGTCACCGTCACCAACTCCTTCAAGATGGTGCTCGACAAGGGCGTCGTGCTCGACGGCATCGTCATGTGGACATCCGGTGTTTCGCGGCCGCATGGATCGCTGATGTACAAATGCCCGACCGGCGACGTCACCGGTGACGAGCTTGCCGCCTGCACGGTCTGGCAAGGCGTCGTCTACAGCGCCGATGACAAGGGCAACATCGCGCTGTTGGCGGCGGAAGGTACAGACGCGCCGCAGAGTCTGATCTTCCCCGATCTTGGCCCGTCGCTGCAGATGTCGTCGGCCTTCGGCCCCAATGGATTTTCGAAACTGCCCTGGGATGTGTTTATTTTGAAAGGCTGTCAGGAATGAGCGTGGTGCAAAAGGTGCTTCTGGTCACCGGCGGCAGCCGCGGTATCGGCGCCGCCGTTTGTCGTCTCGCGGCGAAAGCGGGCTACCGCATCGCGGTCAACTACGTCTCCAACCGGAATGCGGCCGACGCACTGGTTGCGGAAATCGAGGCTGCAGGCGTCGAGGCATTCACCGTCAAAGGCGATGTCGGCGTCGAGGCGGATGTGCTCGGAATGTTCGAAGCCGTCGACCGCCGCTTCGGCAGGCTCGATGGCCTCGTCAACAATGCCGGCATCGTCGACGTCAAGGCGCGCGTCGACGAGATGAGCGCAGCGCGGCTGGAGCGCATGATGCGCATCAATGTCATCGGCTCCATCCTCTGCGCACGCGAGGCCGTGCGACGCATGTCGACGCTTCGCGGCGGCACGGGTGGCGCCATCGTCAACATCTCGTCGGTCGCAGCAGTGCTGGGCGCGCCGGGCTTCTATGTCGACTACGCCGCTTCCAAGGGTGCGATCGATAGCTTCACCGTCGGACTTGCCCGCGAAGTGGTTGAAGAAGGCGTGCGCGTCAATGCGGTGCGCCCGGGCATCATCGAAACCGAAATCCATGCGTCCGGCGGGCTGCCGGACCGGGTGGCGCAGATCAAGGAAATGCTGCCGATGAAAAGGGCGGGCACGGCGGATGAAGTCGCGCATGCCGTTCTCTATCTTTTGTCGGATGAAGCGTCCTATACGACGGGCGCGATCCTGAATGTAAGCGGCGGCCGCTGAAGGCCAGATAAAAAAGGACCCCATCATGGCTTATGACGTCGTTATCATCGGATCGGGACCGGGCGGCTATGTCTGCGCCATCAAGGCGGCGCAGCTCGGGCTGAAGGTCGCGGTGGTCGAGAAGAACGCCACCTTCGGCGGCACCTGCCTCAACATCGGCTGCATCCCGTCGAAAGCGCTGCTCTTTGCCTCCGAGATGTTCGCCGAGGCCGGCCATTCCTTCGATACGCTGGGCGTCGAGATACCGGCGCCAAAACTCAATCTGAAGAAGATGATGGCGCACAAGGATGCGACCGTTTCGGCCAACGTCAACGGCGTCGCCTTCCTGTTCAAGAAGAACAAGATCGATAGTTTCCGTGGCACCGGCAAGGTGATCGCCGCCGGTAAGGTCTCGGTGACCGGCGAGGACGGCAAGGTCGAGGAGATCGAGACCAGGAACATCGTCATTGCCACCGGCTCCGACGTCGCCGGCATTCCCGGCGTCAAGGTCGACATCGACGAGAAGGTGATCGTGTCGTCGACTGGCGCGCTGTCGCTGGAGAAAGTGCCGGGCCATCTGGTGGTGGTCGGCGGCGGCGTCATCGGGCTGGAGCTCGGCTCGGTATGGGCGCGGCTCGGCGCCAAGGTCACCGTGGTTGAGTTCCTCGATACCATTCTGGGCGGCATGGACGGCGAGGTTTCAAAACAGTTCCAGCGGCTGCTTTCCAAGCAGGGTTTCGAGTTCAAGCTTGGCGCCAAGGTGACCGGGGTCACCAAGGCCAAGAAGGGCGCCACCGTTACCTTCGAGCCGGTCAAGGGCGGAGCGGCCGAAACCATCGAGGCCGACGCGGTGCTGATCTCGACGGGACGCCGCGCCTATTCGGACAGCCTCGGGCTGAAGGAAGCCGGCGTCGAGGTCGACGAGCGCGGCCGGGTCAAGACCGACGGCCATCTCAGGACCAACGTCGCCGGCATCTATGCCATCGGCGATGTCATCGCCGGGCCGATGCTGGCGCACAAGGCGGAGGACGAGGGCGTGGCGGTGGCCGAGACCATTGCCGGCCAGGCCGGCCATGTGAACTACGACGTCATCCCAAGCGTCGTCTACACCAGCCCGGAAATCGCTTCGATCGGCAAGACCGAGGAGGAGCTGAAGAAGGCCGGCATCGACTACAAGGTGGGAAAATTCCCGTTCACCGCCAACGGCCGCGCGCGCGCCATGCTGCACACCGATGGCTTCGTGAAGGTCCTCGCGGACAAGGCCAGCGACCGCGTGCTCGGCGTCCACATCGTCGGCTTCGGAGCCGGCGAGATGATCCATGAGGCAGCGGTGCTGATGGAGTTCGGCGGCTCGTCGGAAGATCTCGCCCGCACCTGCCACGCGCACCCGACAATGTCGGAAGCGGTCAAGGAAGCGGCGCTGGCCACGTTCTTCAAGCCGATCCATATTTAAGGGCGACGAGGAAGTTGCGACACGTCGGCGGGACAGCACCCCCCTCTGTCCTGCCGGACATCTCCCCCTCAAGGGGGGAGATTGGACGTCACCTACGCTTCGCCAACCTTCAAGGGATTCTTGCGCTTCCGATTGAGCGCTGTTCGCGAAACAGCCGATCTCCCCCCTTGAGGGGGAGATGTCCGGCAGGACAGAGGGGGGCGGTGAAGGATCGCAGCGCTCGCCAATAAGCCCCCCAAAACAAAACGGCCCGCTTTGCAGCGGGCCGTTCGTCGTTGAATTCAGTGGCCTGATTACTGGGCCGGTGCGG
>NZ_JACDTY010000041.1 GCF_013520985.1 Mesorhizobium neociceri
CAATCTTCAGCGGTGGAAGCCCGGCAAAGAAGGCGAGCACCTGATTGCGCCGCAGTTTCTTGCGCAACACAGGCTGCTCGGCTTCATTCACGCCATGGAGCTGGAAAACGCTCTTTGACGTATCCATCCCAATGCGAATAAGTTTATCCACGGACGGTCTCCCTTGTTTGAGATTTGCAACGACCTCATTCTGGCACATTGCGATGCCGTCGGGGGCCGTCCACCCCAACACGTACCCAAAAGTACGCTCCGCTCCGGTTCTCGGAGCCCATAACTCTCGGCTCGGCCTGACCTGAATCTCGACACAGCTTACGTTGCTTAACGACTTTCAGAGCAATGCGAAGATGAAGCAGGCCATCGACACGATGGCGGTGATGGTGCGGACGTGGTTCCACATCACCCATTGGTTCAGATGGTTCGCCCACACGGCTGCGCCATTGGCGCTGGCCGGGTCGACGGCGGCAAGCGCATCGTTGAGCGGCACATTGAAGACCATGGTCACGATCGGGTTGCCGATCAGGTAGATCACCGCGCCGGCAAGCAGCCAGTAGGAGCCCGACTGGCTCCAGCCCATGATGGCGGCGGCGATAAGCACCAGGCAGAGCAGGCCGGTGCCGAACAACGCCGTCATGAAGGTCGGGGTGATCACTGTGACGTTGATCGAATTCATCGCCGCGATGCCTTGAGGGACGGGCAGCCGGGCAAGCGCCGCCATGACGAAGTTGGAAAAGGCGAAGAACACGCCGCCGACGACGCCCGAGCCGATTGCGGCAATGATGGTGAGGGTGGGAAGAAGCTTCATCATCTCAGTTACTCCAGATGCCGGTTGCGGCGGTTTCATTTGCGTAGGCGGAAAAGTCTTTCGGCGCACGGCCAAGCACGCGCTGGACGCCGTCGGTCAGCGCCTCGTTGCGGCCGTCAAGCACTTCAGTGAATAGCTCGTTGAGCAGCCAGGTGATTTCGGGCGGCAGTTCATGTGCGGCCATCGCGGCGGCGAATTCGTCATGTGAGACCTTGATATAGCGGATGTCGCGGCCGGCCGCCTTGGCGATCTCGGCGACCGCGTCGGCGAAGCTCAGGAGCCGCGGCCCGGTCAGTTCATAGAGCTGGCCGACATGGCCCGGCTCGGTCAGCGCAACGAAGGCCGCGTCGGCAATGTCGTCGGCATCGATAAAGGGCTCACCGACATTGCCGACTGGCAAGGCTACTTCACCCCCGAGCAAGGACTCGACGAGAAAGCCTTCGCTGAAGTTCTGCGAAAACCAGGCACAGCGCAGGATCGTCCAGTCGGCGCCCGAGGCTTTGACCATTTCTTCGGCGCGCTGGGCCTCCGTCTCGCCGCGCCCGGAGAGCAGCACCAGGCGGGTGACGCCATTGGCCACGGCAAGCCTGGCGAAGGCGCCGACAGTCTCGGCGGCACCCGGCACGGCGATGTCGGGATAGTAGCTGATGTAGATGGCGCCGACGCCCTGCATGGCCAGGCCCCAGGTCGCGGGAACCTCCCAGTCAAAGCGTGGGCTGCCCGAGCGCGAGCCGATGCGCACGGGAACGTCCTTTGCGGTCAGGCGCTCGGCCAGGCGGCGGCCAGTCTTGCCGGTGCCGCCGAGGATCAGGATTGGTTTTGAACTCGTGTCAGTCATTTTCGTTTTCCTCTCTTTTTCAAACATGAGTAATACTCACATTTGCAAAACGTGATAAACCCTCGTATTCTTCAAGTCAAGCGCGTTCGCTGAAAATTCTTGGAGGGACCATGGAAGGCAGGACCGTTGAGCAGGATGGGCAGGTCGGATCACCGCGGCGGGCGCCCAGCCAGCAACGCAGCCGCGAGCGGGTCGAGCGCATGCTGGCCGCCGCCTCGGCGCTGATTGCCCAACAAGGCAGCGACGCCATGCGCATGGGCGAGGTGGCGGAGAAGGCAGGGGTGTCGATCGGCTCGCTCTACCAGTTCTTTCCCGACAAGCGGGCGATCGTGTGGGCGCTGGCCGAGCGCTACACCGCCGAAAGCCAGGCCTGCATTTCGGGTGCACTCAGGGATGTCGTCGACGCCGAGGGCCTACGGCAGGCGTTTTCAGAGTTGGTCGATATCTACTACCAGCTGTTCCTGGCTGAGCCGGTGATGCGCGACATCTGGTCGGGCACGCAGGCCGACAAGGCGCTGCGCCAGCTCGAACTCGCCGATAGCCGAGCCAATGCCGAATTCCTGACCGCCGTGCTCAAGCGCCTGCAACCCGGCGCCGATCCGGTGGCGCTGGAGACGACGGCGTTTCTGGTATGGCAGATGGGCGAGGCTGCCGTGCGGCTGGCGATCTCGGTCGACCGGCAGGAGGGCGACAGGCTGGTCGCCGCCTACAAGCGCATGGCGTTGAGGGAGTTGTTGGAAGGGTAGGCTCTCACCCTCCCCACAAGGGGGAGGTAGAGGCGCGCCAGCTTGAAGCGACCTTCTTTGGCGGCAACAAAAAACCCGCCACAAGGGCGGGTTTCTGATCTGCGAAAGCCGATAGGCTTAGAGGCCGAAACCTTCGAAACGCTTCTTGAACTTCGACAGGCGGCCACCGCGGTCGAGCAGGGTCTGCTGGCCGCCGGTCCAGGCCGGGTGCGTGGTCGGGTCGATATCGAGGTTCATCGTATCGCCTTCCTTGCCCCAGGTCGAACGGGTCGAGTATTCAGTGCCATCGGTCATGACGACCTTGATCGTGTGGTAATCGGGATGGATGTCGGCCTTCATTGTCGTGCTTCCTGGCTGTGGCGCTGCCGACGGGCCCGTGGCCTGCGTCGATGCGCCCCTTTTTAAAACTCGAAGCCGCAGCTATTGAAAAGCCACGGCTTCTAAAACGGTCGGCGAGCCTATACATCAGCCGGAATTGAATCACAAGGCCGTGGCAGGCGCATATTGAAAGCGCTTACCTGGAAGCGGCCAGAGGAAACGGTCATGGCGGATATCAGCGGCGAGCAAGACGAGCGCAGACGCTCGCTCGGGCCGCTCAGGCGCCTCTATCCCTACATCGCCCGCTACCGCAAACTGGTCATCGGCGCCGTCATTTCGCTGGCCATCGCGGCGGCGACGACGCTGACGCTGCCGCTCGCCGTGCGGCGCATGATCGACCACGGTTTCAGCGCGTCCAGCACCACCTTCATCGCCGAGTACTTCGCCGCTTTGGTGGCGATGGCCGCGCTTTTGGCGGCGGCATCGGCTGGCCGCTACTATTTCGTCATCACGCTCGGCGAGCGGGTCGTTGCCGACATCCGCAGCGATGTGTTTTCGCATGTCACGACGCTGTCGCCTTCCTTTTTCGACACCGCCCAGTCAGGCGAGATCGTCTCGCGGCTTGCCGCCGACACGACGCAGGTCAAATCCGCCGTCGGCGCCACCGCCTCGGTGGCGCTGCGCAATGTCATCCTCGGTCTCGGCGCAGTGGCGATGATGGTCGTCACCAGCCCGAAACTGTCCGGCCTGGTGATAGCGGCCATTCCGCTGATCGTGCTGCCGCTGGTCGCCTTCGGCCGCTCGGTCCGGCGCCGGTCGCGGCAGGCGCAGGACACGCTGGCGCAAGCCACTGCCTATGCCAGCGAGCAGATCGGGGCGGTGCGCACGCTGCAAGCCTTCACCAACGAGACACTCGTCACCGGGCGGTTCTCGGCCGCGGTGGAAGCCGCCTTCCAGGCGGCGCGCTCGTCGATCTTCTCCCGCTCGCTGCTCACCTTCTTTGCCATCTTCATGATCTTTTCCTCGGTCGTGGCGGTGTTGTGGTTCGGCTCGCGCGATGTGCTCGCCGGCACGATGTCGCCCGGTACGCTCGGCCAGTTCCTGCTCTATTCGGTGTTTGCCGCCGGCGCACTCGGCGCGTTGTCGGAAGTCTGGGGCGAGCTTGCCCAGGCGGCAGGCGCGGCCGAAAGGCTGACCGAGATCCTGGACGAGACGCCGGCGATCCAGTCGCCGGCCAACCCGCTGCCGCTGCCTGCCAAGGCGAAAGGCGCGATCAGCTTCGACGACGTCTCCTTCTCCTATCCGGCGCGGCCCGACCGCGCCGCCGTCCACGGCTTGAGTTTCCAGGTGAAGCCCGGCGAGACGGTGGCGATCGTTGGCCCTTCGGGCGCCGGGAAAAGCACCGTCTTTTCGCTGATCCTGCGCTTTTACGATCCCGAGACCGGCCGTATCGCCATTGACGGCGTTGACGTGCGCGAGGCCGATCCGGCCGATGTCAGGGCACGCATCGCCATCGTGCCGCAGGACGTCACCATCTTTGCGGCCAGCGCACGCGACAATATCGGCTTCGGCCGCCCGGGCGCCTCGAATGCCGAGATCGAGGCGGCCGCCAGGGATGCGCTGGCCGACGAGTTCATCCTGCGGCTCGACAAGGGCTATGACAGCCAGGTCGGCGAGCGCGGCGTGACTTTGTCTGGCGGCCAGCGCCAGCGCGTGGCGATCGCCCGCGCCATCCTGCGCGATGCGCCGATCCTGTTGCTCGATGAGGCGACTTCTGCGCTCGACGCCGAAAGCGAAACGCTGGTGCAGAAGGCGCTGGAACGGCTGATGCAGGGCCGCACCACCATCGTCATCGCTCACCGGCTGGCGACCGTGCTGAAGGCCGATCGTATCCTGGTCATGGATGGCGGCCGCATCGTCGAGGAAGGCACGCATCAGAGCCTGGTCGCCAAGGGCGGCATCTATGCGCGGCTGGCCAAACTGCAGTTCGAAACCGGCGCCAGCGCCTTCAGGGGTGCCGCCGAGTAATCGTTGCTAGGCAGATAGAGTTCAGCTGCGGGCAGGCTGGCGCCGACCGCGCCGGACAGCGATGAATACCGGGACACCGACGAACAAGGTCAAGAGGAACATGCTGGCGATGATCTGTCGCTGTTCCGTGTCCGGATCGCTGACCTTCACTTCGGCGGTCGGCGGATCGACGTAGGTGAAGTCATATTCCCACTGAACGTCCTTAGAGATGTCCTCGACGGATTTCAGATAATCCGCAATCGCCGTGGCAGGAACTTCCCTCGCCAGCGTCTGCAAATTCCATTCCGCCCGGAATTCGGTTGCCGTGTTGCTCCACGACGTCTTGAGCGACACATAGGGTGTCACGATGTTTTTTATTTCCTCGCCGGAAAACCTCGCCTTGAGGTTGCGCACCGTCACGCTGTGTCGACGGTAATACGGAGAGCCGAGGGATATGGGGCCGCGGCGGCCGACGATGGTCGGGGTCGGGAGATAGTTGCCGAGATCCGCCGCCTGGATGGGGAAATTCTTGGCAAGATCGTTGGCCGCCAGCGCCTGCGCCGGCAGCGAATAGCTCTCTTTCACGCTGACGATGTTGCCGTCGCGTTGATCCAGGATTTCCAGCTTTGCGATGCTTTGAATGCCCGGATACTGCTTGCTGTAATATTTCAGGTAGTTGTCCGACAGTTCGGTCAGCGACTGGCCAGCCAGCCTGTTGCGCATCGAGTCGGCGTCGGCGCCTTCGTACATGGAAAAGACCGTCAGCGACAACGGATCGCCCGGCTTCTCGGGAAACTCGAATTCTTCCGCGACCTGGATCGATGGGCTGGTCAGCTCCGGGGTTGGCATCTTCTCCAATCCGCCGGTGCTGGAAAGCGGCAGCGCGAACCCATAATCGGCCTGCGCAAGATTGTATGCCTTGCCGCCCTGAAGATCGTTGGTGGCATCCAGCCAGTATGTCTGGGTTCCGATCTTCGCCTTGACGATGGCATGGTCGAAATCGCGCAGGGCCGGCAGGTGCTGGTCCAACGCCCGCCCATGGTCGAGATCGGCCAGGGCGACCTCGGCAGAAATGCCAAGTCGCACAAGCGACGAGGCAAGCAGCAATGCCTTGTCCTTGCAGTCGCCAAACCCGCTTTGCAGGACGGTCGCTGGATCGCGCGGAACATAGGATCCTGCACCGATCGACAGGCTGACATAACGGATCTGGTCCTGCACCAGCCGCGTCGCCTGGATCATCCTGTCTTCGGCTACGGGATGCTTGACGGCTATGTCGTCGAGCTTGGCTGCGAAGTCGGCGGGAAAATCGGTCACCGGCCTGTAGTGGGGCGCAATGGCGTCGACGACGCTTTGCCAGTTTGCGGTCGAGGCCACGTCGAGGGAGCCCCAGGCCGGATACTGCGCCGGCAGGTTGTCCTCGACCTTCACCGGCTTCGGATTGCGGATCTCCCACAAATAGACGGTGTCCGATCCCGACGAAGAGATTGCCGGCTTGAGTTCCGTTCCTCGTGCCTTGATCTGAAGCGGCTGAGTGGCGGGCCAGGTGATGTTTGCGCGGATCAGCGCCACCGGCTCTTCCCACTCGGTCGCAAAGCTGAAGAAGAAAAGATCCTTGCCGACAAGCGGCGTGATTTCATAGGTCGTCGCATAGTCGACAATGTCGCCGACACGCACGTCTTCGACGTTGACATGGGCCGTCAGCCAGCCGTCGTACAGGCCTTTCTCGGCGTCCTTTTCCTGCCTGAAAATATCGAATTTCGTGCTTGCCAGCCGGTCGATCACGGCGCCATCGCGGATGATGCGCAGATGGTTCAAGGTGACTTTGTGCCGCGACGGATCGAACTGCAGGTTGATTCCGGCGCCCTGCTCGAGGCCTGGCCGGTCGACGATCTTGTAGACCGTGCGCGAGTATTGGTCGTAACCGCCGGTGCGGTGGACGATCTGGTCGTCCGAGAGCAGCCACGAGATGCCGTTCCTGATCTGGTCGGATCGGGTGGCGTCAGCTGAGGGAACATCGATCAGCCTGGTCCAGGACGGCGCTGGTCCGATAAGAACCACCTCGTCGGACAGGGCCGGAGAACTCAAGCTGATCAGAAAGAGGGCGAAGCCGATGAGCCGCCAGCAAGACTTGATCACACGAAAACCAATACAGGCCGACATCCAGCTTCGCCAACTCTAGACCGGTTCATCGTTTCACGGAAAACGCTGAACCGCTCCGCCCCTTTGTTTTGACGCAATTCGAAAAACAACTCTTTTTCAGAGGCTTTCCAGCAGAAGTAAAGCCCATCGGCCGAAGTTTTTGGAGCCTGCGGCGGCCGGAACTAGTCGGCCCCGTAGCGCTGCTTCAGGTGACGGGTGAAATGCGCGGCGTTCAGTTTCTCGCCGGTGGCGCGTTCGAGCAGGTCGGGCGTCGACCAGTGTGAGCCCTGCGACCAGATCTTGTCGCGGCGCCAGCCGTTGATGGCCTCGAAGTTTCCTTTTGCCAGATCGTCGTTGGCGGAAGGATGCTCGCTGGTCAGCGCCGCCCACTGCTGCGCCGCCATCATGGCGCCCAGCGTATAGGACGGGAAATAGCCGAAGGCAGCACCTGGCCAATGCACGTCCTGCATCGGCCCGTCGGCCGGATTGTCGATGGTCGAAAGGCCAAGGTACTCCTGCATCTTGGCGTCCCACGCCTCGGGCAGGTCGGCGGCCTGCAGCCGCCCCGAGACAAGCTCCTGCTCCAGCTCGTAGCGCAGGATGACATGCAGCGGATAGGTGACCTCGTCGGCGTCGACGCGGATCAGGCCGCGCTCGACCCGGTGCACATGCGGCAGGATGTCGTCGAGCGACCAGGCCTCGCCGAGATGCTGTTCGACCACGGGCAGCGCCCAGCGCCAGAATTCGGGGTTGCGGCCGATCTGCTTCTCGACGAACAGGCTCTGGCTTTCATGCACCGCCATGCCGCGCGCCTTGCCGAGCGGCCAGTGCGCCCAAGCCTTCGGCAGGTTCTGCTCGTAGAGCGCATGGCCGGTCTCGTGCAGCACGCCCATCAGCGCCGACAGGAAATCGGAGGTCTTGTAGCGGGTGGTGATGCGCACGTCGCTCGGCACGCCGCCGCAGAAAGGATGGTGCGACACCGACAGCGAGCCATGGGTAAGGTCGAACCCGACTGCCGCCATCATGGCGAGACCGAGCTCGCGCTGTTTGTCGATCGAATAGTTGCCCGAAAGCGGCTTCAGCGGGCGCTTGGCCAGCCGTTCTTCCTGCACGGCCAGCGCTTGCGGCACAAAGCCCTTCAGGAACGTCTTCAACTCGGCGAAGACCGGCGTGATGTCGGCGGCGCGGTTGCCGGGATCGTATTGCTCCATCAGCGCGTCGTAGGGATCGAGGCCGAGCGCGTCGGCGCGCAGGGCCGCCTCCTCGCGCACCAGCGCGATGACACCTTCGAGCGCCGGCAGGAAGCCGGCCCAGTCGTTCTTGGCGCGCAGGGCGCGCCAGAGTTGCTCGGAGCGCATGCGCGCCACCGTCTGGCGTTCGACGAATTCGACCGGCAGGCAGGTCAGGTTGGTGTATTGCCGGCGTAATTCGCGAACCGCCGCCTGCTGCTCCTCATTCAGCGCTTCTTGTTCGGCGGCAGCAAGCCAGTCGGCGATTTCCGGCGCGGTTGCCCTGATATGCAGCATGCCGGCCAGGGAAGACATCGCTTCGGCGCGCTTCTCGCCGCCACCGACGGCCATGTGGGTCGCCTCGTCGGCGCCGAGGATGGCGAGCGCATGTTCCAGCGCTTCGAGCTTGTGGCAGAGGTCGTCGAGTTTCTGAAAGGACATGGCAGGTTCCGCGTTTTGGACGGCGGGAAAAGATACCAATGCGCCAGGCTTGGCAACCCTGCACAAGTGTCGGTTGATGGGCGCAAGGCGGCGCGAGCTTGCACGCCGCGGCGAGCATGCTCAATATGGCCCGACGGCGTGAAGCGGCCTGGGGGAGAAAGACATGATCGCCAACATACTGGTCGGGCTGGTAGCCCTGATCCACCTCTACATCGTCTATCTGGAGATGGTGGCATGGGACACGCCGCGTGGCCACAAGGCGTTCAACCTCAAGCCCGACTTCGCCAGCGCATCGAAGGTGCTGGCCGCCAATCAGGGCCTTTACAACGGCTTCCTTGCCGCCGGGCTGATCTGGGGCCTCTATCTCGGCGCGGCGGGATTCCAGATCAAGGTGTTCTTCCTGCTTTGCGTCGCCATCGCCGGGCTCTATGGCGCGGCGACCGCCAGCAGGAAAATCCTGTATATCCAGACCGTGCCGGCGGTGGTTGCGCTCGTCGCGCTCTGGCTGGGCTGGTGACAAAAAAGACGCCCTTGGAGCCAAGGGCGTCAGACAGTCCCTTCCTCACTCTTGGGATATCAGAGCGGACCTCAGCCGTTCGGATAGTGGCCGCCGTCGGCGCCATCGCCCATCAGGAAGCCGCTGCCGGTATCGACCATCAGCTTCTGGTTGACGTTGTCGAGGCGGCGCAGCAGGTCGTGATACTGCGTGGCCGGGATCCTGCCATGATCCGAACCGGCGACCCGTTTGGCGGCCTGGCTGATATGCGCCGCGCGCAGATGCAGCCGCTGCGCTTCGGCCGACGTGATCGTGTTGGCCTGCCTGGCATCGGTGATGCCCTGGTCGACGCCTTGTATCTGCTCGATCAAGCCGGTCACGCGCGGACCGGTCATGTCGGTCGGGTCGCTGGCGTCGAGGGCGCCCTTGTGATGTCCGGCGGCATAGGCGCCGGCGAGCGGAACGGCGATTAGTAGTGTCGTGAGGGTTGCAGTCCTGAGAGTCTTCAAAGAACGCATGATGTGCGTCTCCTCCTGCTGTGGAAGGGCAAGCGCTGTCGCTCCGCCTTCCGGGGCGGGCCGTCGGGTTCCGTCGCGTCGCGATGGGAGGCATCGCCGGCGGGTCTCGGCCCTGCGCCGCAAATTAGGAGCCCGGAAACGCGAAGTGTAATTAAAAAAAGATAATGTTTTCAGGCCTTGCCGGGGCCGCCTTGCGCCCTAGAGTTGAGCCGACGAACAAATTCGCGTGACTAAAAATCACCGTTCGGTGAGCTTCAGTTCAATGCGACGGTTCTTGTTACGGGCGTCTTCGGTGTCGGCGGGGTCGAGCGGCTGGAATTCGCCGAAGCCGGCGGCGACCAACCGGTTGGCGGGCACGCCGTTCTCGATCAGGAACTTGACCACCGAAGTCGAACGCGCCGTCGACAGTTCCCAATTGTCGCGATAGCGGCCGGTGCCCGACAGCGGCTTGTTGTCGGTGTGGCCATCGACGCGCAGCACCCAGTTGATCTCCGGGGGAATTTCCTTTTGCAGTTCGATGATGGCGTCGGCGAGCTTCTTCATCTCGACCTTGCCGGCATCATTGATCACTTCGGAGCCGGTCGGGAACAGCACCTCCGACTGGAAGACGAAGCGGTCGCCGACGATGCGGATGTTCTCGCGGTCGGCGAGGATTTCGCGCAGGCGGCCGAAGAAGTCGGAGCGGTAGCGATTCAGCTCCTGCACGCGCTGCGCCAGCGCGACATTCAGCCGACGGCCGAGATCGGCGATCTTGGTGTTGGAATCGCGGTCGCGCGTTTCCGACACGTTGAGCGCATCTTCAAGCGCGCCGATCTGTTTGCGCAGTGCGGCGATCTGCTGATTGAGGATTTCGACCTGGCTCAGCGCCTGCTGGCTGATCTGGCGCTGGCTGTCGAGTTCGCCGCCCAGCTCTACGGCACGCTGGTTGGCGGCGTCGCCGGCGCCGGCACCTTGCGCCAGCAATTGCTCCAGCCGGCTCTTTTCCGCCTCTGACGCCGACAGCGATGCCTGCAGATTGGCGAGCGAATCATCCTTGTCCTGCGTCGTCGAGCGCTCCAGCGCCAGCAGTTGCGTCAGTTCGTTGATCTGCGAGTTGAGGCGTGTGAGCGCCGTATCCTTGCCGGAGAGTTCGCGGCCGAGCAGGAATTGCGCCAGCACGAAAACGGTGAGCAGGAACATGATCGCCAGAAGCAGCGTCGACAGCGCGTCGACGAAGCCCGGCCAATAGTCGATGCGGCGGTCGGTGCGTCGGCCCCTGGCGAGCGCCATGCTAGTGGACCCCAGGCTTCTTCAGCGCGTCGGCGATTTTTTCCAGCGTGTTGCGCATCGCCTTCTGCTCGTCCGACTGGGCTTCGACCCAGTCGCGCATGATCTGCTGCTCGGAGCGCATGTTCTTGACCAGGCCGGAAATGCCGTCGGCGAGATTGGCCATGGCGGTGGCGACGCGCGGATTGGAGCCGCCGCCGTTTTCCTGCATGCTGCGCAGCCGTTCCGACAAAAGGCGGATCTCGTCGGAGGGTTCGCTCTTGGCCGGATCGGCAACGACGATGTCGGAGGAGAGATCGGTGACCGAAGACAGCCAGTTTTCAAGCTCGGTGTAGAAACGGGTCTGGGCGCGGCCGGCCTGCAGGTCGAGGAAGCCGAGCACCAGCGAACCGGAAAGGCCGAAGAGCGAGGACGAGAAGGCGGTGCCCATGCCGGCCAGCGGCGCCGACAGCCCCTGTTTCAGCGAATCGAGCACGGCGGCGGCGTCGCCGGTGCCGGGATCGAGCGATTCGATGGTCTCGCGGATCGAGCCGATGGTGTTCAGCAGGCCCCAGAAGGTGCCGAGCAGGCCGAGGAACACCAGCAGGCCGACGAGGTAGCGCGAGGTGTCGCGGCTTTCGTCGAGGCGGGTGGCGATCGAATCCAGCATGGTGCGCATCGAGGAGGTCGAGAAGGCCACGGTCGAGGAACGGCCGATCATCGCCTTCATCGGCGCCAGCAGCACCGGTTCGGTGGTTTCGGAACCGGCGCGGAACGAATTGACCCAGCGCACTTCGCGAAACAGCCGTCCGACCTGGGTGAAGGCAAGCAGGATGCCGACCACCAGCACGCCGACGATCAGGCCGTTAAGACCAGGATTGCTGCCGAAGGCGGTCGAGATCTGGCGGGTGAGGATGGCGGCGATGAAGGCGACGATGACCAGGAAGATGACCATGGTCAGGAGGAAAACCTGGGGGCTCGACAGTTTGTGCGGATCATACATCAGGACATCAGAGCGTCTGCCCACGCCGAAGGATCTGAGAAAAGCCATCCGTGCCCCGTTTCCGATGCTCTTTATTTGCCTCGACGCAATTCCGAACGGGAAACCGCTCACACTTTCCCTGGAACTGCTCCAGTGCCGCCGATCACGTAATTCGCGACTCTAAACGGAATTGTGACCAAATTGAATGGCGCTTGGCAATATTGCCCGACAGATCGGGTGGCGCTCCGCCGTTCAGAGGCGGTTGATGACCAGGCAGTCGACCATTGCGGCAAGATGCAGCCCGGCGCCGGTGATGACAAAGCCGTGCCAGACGGCATTGTGGAAGCGCAGCCCCTTCCAGGCGAAGAAAATGACGCCGCAGGAATAGACGATGCCGCCGGCAACGATCAGCGCGATCGACGTCGTCGGCAATGTCGCGACCAGCGGCTTGACCAGAACGATGCCGCTCCAGCCGATGGCGAGATAGAAGACTATGGCCAGGCGGTCGAAGCGGCCGGGCAGAAACACTTTTATGGCGATGCCGGTCACGGCAGCGGTCCAGACAAGGACAATCATCGGCAGCGCCAGCGGCGAGTTTTCGAGCTGGGCCAGAAAGGGCGTGTAGGTCGCCGCAATCAGGAGATAGATCGCGGCATGGTCGAAGCGCCGCAAGATCCATTTCGCCGGCGATGTCACCGGCCACAGATTGTAGGTGAGCGAAACCGACAACACGGTCAGCAGCGACACCACAAAGAAGACGGCGGCGACGTATTCGCCGGGACCTGCATGGAAAGCGGCCAGTGCCAGCAAGGCCGAGCCCGCCGCTATCGCCAGCACGATGCCGACCGCGTGCACAATGCCGTCGGCGATCATCTCCGCGCGCGAATAGTGCCAGCGCCCGACAAAGGGGATTTCAATTGGCGATTCAGGCGGGGAAAGCGGCGTCATCGAAAATCCTGCATCAGCCCTTATCTGGGCGGTTGCCACGCAGCATTTCAAGCTTTGGTTGCGGTTTTACGACTGCGGCGCTTCAGCGCGCTGTCCCAGCATGCACAGTGATCAGCGTGCAGAAAGCGGCTTCTTCACAGCCTTGAGCAGCGCGCGCTGAATGACTTCATTGCCGGCAACGACCGAGCCTGCCTCCAGCATGTCCTGGCCGCCATCCATGTCGGAGACGAAGCCGCCGGCTTCACGGACCAGGAGCAGGCCAGCGGCGATATCCCATGCCGACAGGCCGGTTTCCCAGAAGCCGTCCATGCGGCCGGCGGCGACATAAGCGAGATCGAGCGCGGCCGAACCCAGGCGGCGCACGCCCGAGACCTCGGCCATCACATTGCGCAGCTCGACCAGGAAATTGCCGTGCTGGCCGCGGCCGAGATGCGGCACGCCGCAGCCGATAACGCAGTCGGTGAGCTTGCTGCGGCCGGCAACGCGAAGCCGGCGATCGTTCATGAAAGCGCCGCCACCACGCTCGGCGGTGTAGAGTTCGTCCATTGCCGGATTGTAAATCACGGCGGCGACGAGCTGGCCCTGACGCTCGAGCGCGATCGAGATGGAAAAGATCGGGATGCCGTGCAGGAAATTGGTGGTGCCGTCGAGCGGGTCGACGATCCAGCGATGCTGATCGTCATCGCCTTCGACCACGCCGCGCTCTTCCATCAGGAAGGCATAGCCCGGCCGCGCCTTCGACAGTTCGGCAAACAGAATGTCCTCGGCCTTGCGGTCGGCCTGGCTGACATAGTCGCCCGGCCCCTTCATCGACACCTGCAGGTTCTGCACCTCGCCGAAGTCACGCGACAGTGAGCGGCCGGCCTTCATGGCGGCCTGGACCATGACGTTGAGAAGTGCGGAGCGTGCCATAGTATCTTCTTCCTGCTGCTGCGTACCTTAGTCTTGATGCATGTCGGTGACCCAAAACCGGGGCCACTTTTGGGCGACATGCATCAGTCTGCGCGGCGCATGTAGGTGAGTTCGTTGGTGTCGACGACAATGCGTTCGCCGGCGCCGATGAATGGCGGCACCAGGACGCGAATGCCGTTTTCCAGTACCGCCGGCTTGTAGGAAGAAGCGGCGGTCTGGCCCTTCACCACCGGGTCGGCCTCGGTGATGGTCAGCGTCACCTGGTCGGGCAGCGAAATGCCGATCGGCCTGTCCTCATAAAGCTGGACCGTCACCATCATGCCGTCCTGCAGGAAGGCGGCGCGGTCGCCGACAAAATCCTTCGCCAGTTCGAGCTGCTCGTAGCTCTGCGTGTCCATGAACACCAGCGCGTCGTCCTGTGCGTAGAGGAAGGAAAAATCCTTCAGGTCGAGCCTGATCTGCTCGACGGTCTCGGCCGAACGGAAGCGCTCGTTGAGCTTGGTGCCGTTGATCAGGTTCTTCAGTTCGACCTGGTTGTAGGCGCCGCCCTTGCCGGGCTTGACGGTGTTGGTCTTGACCGCCACCCAGAGGCCGCCATCGTGCTCGATGACATAGCCGGGACGGATTTCGTTGCCATTGATCTTGGCCATGATGATGTTGATCCGGGAATGAGATGGTCGCTGGACAAGCGATTTCGGGCTCCCAAGACCACAAATCACCCGAAGAGGCAAGGGAGCGGGCAGGTTGGCGCCGGTCGGAAGGCATCGATACGCGCAGTCAGGCAGCGGATGCGGCGCCGACGCAGGCTCGATCAGCCGTGCTGATTGACAACTGACCCGATCGCGCCGGCGATGGCCTCGGCGACCTTCGTCAGCCGGTGGATATGCGGCGAGCGCAGGACGACGACCTGCATGGACAGGTCGAGTTTCTCCGTTTCGACAAGTGTCACGCCCTGCGGCAGCTGTCTGCCGAAAAGGCGCATTGGCATCAAGCCGACACCAAGGCCGCGGCGCACCCATTCCAGCTGCATGGCCGGGTCCTGGATTTCGGCGGCAATGGATAGTCTGCGGCCGTCATCGCCAAGAGCGACAAGCAAAAGCTGGCGCGCATCACATGGCGCCGGGCTCAAAATCCAGGCTGCATTTTTGAGGTCGGATATCTGCCCCGCCTGCTCGTGCGTCACGATGCCGAGACGTTCGATGCCGATGCAGGCGCCGCCGTGCTCGCTGCCGCCCGCGCGCAGCACGATGGCGAGGTCGATCTGCCCACGATCGAACTGATCGACAAGTTCGGCGCTCCAGCCGGTCTTGAGCCGCAACGACACTTTCGGGAACATCGCCGCAGCATTGGCGATAGCCTCCGCCACGTCCCGGTCGGAGAGGCCATGGGCGAGACCAAGGCGAAGCAGGCCTTCCGGCTCGGCCTTCCCAGTAAAGGATTTCAGCGCTTCCACGGAAGCGAGGATGTCGCGGCCGCGCGCCAGCACTTCCAACCCGGCCGGGGTCAGGCGAGGCGGCTTTTGCCGGCGGTCGAGCAACGTGACGGCGAGCATGTCCTCCAGCCGCTGGATCTGCCTTGTGACGGCGGGCTGCGTCAGCGGCAGGCGCCGGGCGACCTTCTGGATCGAGCCCTCTTCGGCAAACAAGGCAAGGGTGCGCAGTTCCTCAAGTATCACCGTGTCCATGTCCTGTAGGCATAATCATTCTGAACATTATGAATTTGAAATCCACCGCCTGGCAAGTGATTTTCCTTTCAAGCGAAAGGACGATGAAAATGAAGGCAATCGAACTGCAGAGCCCGGGCGGCATCGACAATCTCAAGATGGTCGAACGGCCAATGCCGGAACCCGGCCGTCAGGAGATGATCATCAGGGTCAAGGCCACGGCGCTCAATTACCGCGATGTCGAGATCGCGCGCGGCAGCTATCACACGACATTCCCGTTGCCGCTGGTACCGCTTTCCGACGGCGTCGGCGAAGTCGTTGCTGTCGGCCCCGAGGTCAGCCGCTTCAAGGTCGGCGACCAGGTCTGCGGCACGTTCTGGCAACGTTGGGTCGGCGGCAGCTTCGCCATGGCCGAACCGTCATACCAGCGCGGCGGTCCGATCGACGGCTTGCTCAGCGAATTCGCCCGGCTGGACGAACAGGCGGCGGTCATCGTCCCGGCGCATCTCAGCGATGTCGAGGCGGCGACATTGCCTTGCGCCGCTGTCACCGCCTGGCATGCGTTGTTCACGGAAGGCAACCTCAAGCCAGGCGAAACCGTGCTCAGCCTCGGCACGGGCGGCGTGTCGCTGTTTGCCGTCCAATTCGCAAGGGCCGCCGGCGCACGCATCATCGTTACGTCGGGCAGCGATGAGAAACTTGCTCGGGCCAAAGAGCTCGGCGCGCACGACGGCGTCAACTACCGCGACACTACGGATTGGTCATCGGCCGTGCTGGCGCTGACCGATGGCCGCGGCGCCGATCACATCATCGAAGTCGGTGGTCCGCAAAGTTTCGCGCAGTCGCTCAAGGCGTCGGCGCGCGGCGCCCAGATCAATGTCATCGGTTATCTCGGCGGCAGTGAAGGGGCGATCAACCCGCTAGACATCTTCCGCCGCCAGGTGAAAGCCCGCGGCATACCGGTCGGCTCGCGCGAATCCTTCGAAGCCATGAACCGGGCGCTCGCCGTCAACCGGCTGCGGCCGGTGATCGACCGGGTCTTTCCCTGGGCAGAGGCAAAAGAAGCCTTTCGCCATCTCGAACGCGGCTCGCCATTCGGCAAGGTCGTGCTCGATCATACAAAGTGACGTCGCTCGTCAGGGCAGGCGGTTGGCCTTCTGCAGGGCCTGCTTGGTCTGATCGTCGGTCAGCCCTTGCAGGAAATCGTCCATCTGCGGATCGATAAGGCCGGCGCGACGGGCGACCACATACCAGGCCCCGGCCAGGATCAGGTCTGGATCGGTGCCGATGCCGCCCATATAAAGCTTTGCCAGCCGGTTCTGGGCGGCGACGTTGCCGCCTTCGGCCGCCTGCTTCATCCAGTTGAAGCCGGATTTCAGGTCGCGGACGCCGCCGCGGCCCTCGATCATCCAGGCGGCAAGATCGATCTGCGCGGTGTCGTAGTTCTGCCTGGCAGCCTGCGCCAGCAGGCGGCGCGCCTGGGCGTCGTCGCGCGGCTTGCCGCCGACGCCATTGGCATAGACCTGCGCCATCGCATATTGGGCGTCGGCAAGCCCGGTCGCGGCGGCGCGTTCGTAGTAGGGCACGGCCCTGGCGATGCCGGCATCGCCCGGATCCTGCTGCACCAGCAGCTGCGCGAAGTTGAACTGCGCCAGGCGGTTGCCGGCCTCGGCGGCGGCCTGCATCAGCGCGTAGGCTCCCTTCTCGTCCTTCTTGACGTAGCGGCCATCGAGCAGCATCAGCGCATACTGGAACTGCGATTCAGGTATCCCCTGTTCGGCGGCCTGCGCGTACCATTTGGCGGCCTCGGCAGGGTTGAGCGGTACGCCCAGCCCGCGCGACAGGATCTCGGCGACCAGCGTTTGCGCTGCCGGGTCGCCATTCTTGGCCCGCACCAGCGCCAGATTGTAGGCGGTCTTGTAGAGGCCGCGCTGGAAGGCGCCATAGGCCGGGTCCGCCGGCTTGGCGCCGAAGCGCTCGGGATTGATGGCGTCGGCCGAGGGCAGCGGTGCGGTCGTCGCGGGCTGCGGCAGCGGAGTCTCAATCGGCTTGTCGACATGAACGCCGGAATCCGTGGTGCCGGTTTTCGGGGCACCGGCCTTTGCGGCACCCGCATCGGGGGTGCCCGCATCCGGCGCGCTGATGGCGGGTGCGCTGGTGTCGGGCCTCGGCTGCGGCAGCGGCACGGTTTCCGCCGCGCTCGCCGCCCCGCTCATCAAGGCCGCAACGAGAACCGCGATAGGAAGTCCGGGTCGGCGCACGTCAGTCCTCGAAGCGCGGCGCGGTTTGATCGAGCAGTGCATTGGCGGCAGCAATGGCCGCCTCGGGATCGGTGCCATCGGCGAAGACGGCGCTGGACAGCGCCACGAATTCGGCGCCGGTGTCCGCCACCGCCTCGACCGAAGCCAGGTCCGATCCGGCCATGACGATGCAAGGGATCTGGATCATGTCGGCCCACCAGCGGCCGAGCGACAGGTTGCGCGGATGCGGTTCCGGCTTGTTGTCGTAGCCGAAGCGGCCGAAGAAGATGTAATCGGGCCTGGTTTCGCCGAGTTCCAGCGCGTCGTCGCGGGTCTTGGCGCCGCCGGCGCCGACCATCATCTTGCCCTGGAAGTGTTCGATGGTCTCGGCGAGTGCGTCCTTGGAAACCTCGACATGAATACCGTCGGCCTGGACGCGGCCGGCAATGCGGGTGTCGCCGGCAATGATGACGGCGATGCCGGCCGCCTGCGCCGCCGGCACGATCTGTTCGGCAAAGGCCTGGAAGGCAGCCTCGTCCATACCGTTTTCAGGCAGGATCAGCGAAGCGATGTCGCCACCCTCGAAGGCCGCGGCAATGCGCTGCGCCTGTGCGTCCTTGGGCGCGATCAGCACGATGCGGCAGCGGTTGGGAGGTGTTGCGTCGTTCATTGGCTTTCGATCCCGGATTTCGCCTATGCCGGGCGAAGATGGTTGGATTGCGGCATAGAGCAAAGCGCCGGGATTGAACAGGCGCTAGCTGTCAGGCGACAATCGCTGTTCGGAACGAAGAGCGTTGCTGGCTTTCATGATGAGGTCAAACACCTTCGAGGGCCCTTCGATGCCAAGAAATTGTGGGACGGGGTCAAAAGCTGGAGACCAGCTGCCCGTCCTTGAATTTCCGAAGAAAGATGCTGCGGGTCCGAAACGCAAATTGCCACGCTTTGCTTCCCCGCCCGTCATTTGGATATCGGGAAGACGCTCAAGATCGATCGATATGAAGTTGGAGGAAGGGGCGGTTCGCATGATGAGAATACGCTTATCGGTGACTGCGTAAGCGATACGTCGTCTCACCCATGCGTCGACGGCAAACCTGCCAAAGACGAAGAAGAGCCCGATGCAGACGAACATCCCTCCCCACGCATAGAAGAAAACCGGCGCGCCTTGGCTTGCCGCCGTGTAGGTCCAGAAAATTGCAAACCCGCACCACAGCAGGCTGAACGGGATAAGAAACATATCGCTGCTGGCGAACAATATGCCTTGCGCGGGAAAACCGCTCCACAAGATGCGTTCGCGAGGCAGCAGCCGTTTCTGAAAGATACCGACGTCCACGTTACCACCTCATCGCATGCACCCAGGCTTTCATCGCACGAGTTCTGCCTGTGGTGCAAATCCGTGGCGCATTATCTGCTGATGTGAGCGTTCTGCGCCGGCGTTTTCGACTTCCACAATGCCCAGCCGAGATTCATGCCGGCGGCGGCGATCAGGATGGCGGCGGCGCCGACGAGCTGGGCCGGATGCAGCCGGTGGCCGAAGGCAATGACATCGACCAGGATTGCCACGACAGGATAGATGAAGGACAGCGACCCCTGCAGATGCGTCGGCAGTTTCTGGATGGCGCCATACATCAATATGTAGACCAGGCTGGTGTGGACGACGCCAAGGGTGATCAGCATGGCCCAGCTCCAGGTGTCGGCTGGCAAATGGGAGAGGTTGGCGAAGGGCGCCAGCATGACGACGCCGACGCAGACCTGGATCAGCGCGATCAAATGCGGCGGGGTGCCCTTCAGCTTCTTGGCGACGATTGCCGCGACGGCCCAGAAGAAGGCCGCGCCAAGCGCCATGCCGATGCCGGTGACATAATCGGTGCCGGTGATGCCGGAGCCGGGACCCGCATCGGGCCCTGTCTGCACGATCAGCAGCATGCCGGCGAAGGCGATGCCGAGCCAGGTCAGCTTGGTCAGGGTCAGCCGCTCGCCGAAGAACAGCGCGCCGAAGCCGACCAGCATGAAGGGCTGGGTGTTGTAGACCGCCGTGGCGATCGAGATCGAGGCGCGGGAAAAGGCGCTGAACAGCAACAGCCAGTTGATGACGATGGCCGCGCCGCCGAGAGCGGCGATGGCAACGATGCGAAGCGTCAGCCTGCCGCGCAGCAGCCCGAGTGCTGCGCAGGTGACCAGCAGTGCCACCGCGCCGAAGGCGCAGCGCCAGAACACCACGTCCATGACGGGCTGGCCCGACATGACGACGAACCAGCCGATCGTGCCGATGATCGTCATCGCCGCCGTCATCTCGATCGTGCCGCGCACCGTGCTGTCCATGACAATACCTCTGATATCCGTTGAGGTATGATAATCTCATGCGGTCCTGAGGGTTTATATGCCTTATGAAAGGTGATATACGGTGATAACCTAATTTAATAAGGCGAACTCCGCCTTTTGTCAGGGAATGAAAATGCTGGACGAGTTGGACAGAAAGCTTCTCGACATCCTGATCCGGGATTCCCGAACCTCGTTGAAGGATCTGGCGCAACAGGTCGGGTTATCGTCGCCGAGCGTTTCGGAGCGGCTCCGGCGGCTGGAGGAACGCGGCGTCATCCGCGCCTTCACCGTCGAGGTCGACCCGGAGGCGCTGGGCTATCCGCTGCAGGCGATCGTGCGGGTGCGGCCGCTGCCCGGCAAACTGCATATCGTGCAGAAGCTGATCGAGGAGATCCCGGAATTCGGCGAGTGCGACAAGGTCACCGGTGACGATTGTTTCGTGGCGCGGCTTTATGTGCGTTCGATGGGCGAGCTCGACAAGCTTCTCGACCGCATCGCCGACAAGGCGGAGACCAGCACCGCCATCATCAAGGCGCAGCCGATCCGGCGCCGCCCGCCCCCACTTGGGTAAGCGTCGTTTTAGCTAAAGCTCCAGCTTGTAACCGATGTGGCTGGCCTTGAAGCCGAGCCGGTCATAGAAGCGGTGCGCGTCGTGGCGGCTCTTGTTGGTGGTCAGCTGGACAATTTTGCAGCCGCGTTCGCGGCACTGTTCGACCGCCCATTCCAGCAGGCGTTGCCCCAGCCTTTCGCCGCGCCGGTCGGCAGCGACGCGGACAGCCTCGATCTGGCCGCGCAAGGCGCCCTGCAGCGACAGGCCGGCAAGGTAAGTGATCTGCAGCGTGCCGATCACCCTGCCGCCATCCGTCATCACGGCTAGAAACTGGTTGGGGTCGGCATCGATGGCGGCAAAGGCGTCGCGATAGGCCTTGGCGAGCGGCTCGGAGGCATCCTCGCGGCTGCTGCCGAGCGGATCGTCGGCGAGCATGGCGACGATGGCAGGCAAGTCGGCTGCTTCGGCGCGGCGGATGTGGAGTTCGCTCATTGTCAAAAACCTGGGGTCAAAACCTGGTGCATCGGGGATGGCGCCTTATGCATCGCCGGCAATCTTGCCGCAAACCCCGAACGATCAAGTTACAGACAGTTGATGACCGACATCGCCCTGCCGGAATTTCGCTGTCGCGGCGCACGGGTTTCTGGGTTATTGCAGGTCACCATCTTCCCTCCAGCCTCATTCTCCTCATGTCAGGTCTGCTCGCCGATCCGTGGTTCTATGCTGCCGCCATTCCGGCGGTGATCCTCGTCGGCTTGTCGAAAGGCGGCTTCGGCGGCGCCGTCGGTTTTGTCGGCGTGCCACTTATGGCGTTGGCCATGCCGCCGGTGCAGGCTGCCGCCATCCTGTTGCCGATCCTGTGCCTGATGGACATCGTTTCGGTGTGGACGTGGTGGGGCGTGTATGACCGCAAGATGCTGGTCGACATGATGCCGGGCGCGGTGATCGGCATTGGCCTGGGCTGGCTGACGGCGGCCCTTGTGACCGAAGAGATGGTGCGACTGATCGTCGGCGCCGTCGCGCTGATCTTCGTGCTGCGCTGGCTCTACCTGCAGTTTCGCCACGGTTCGGACCATGCGGCGGCGCCCAACCGCATCGCCGCCGCCTTCTGGGGCACCGTCGCCGGCTTCACCAGCTTCGTTGCTCATGTCGGCGGTCCGCCCTTCCAGGTCTATGCGCTGCCGATCAGGCTCGATCCGAAGGTGCTGTCGGGGACATCGGCGATCTTCTTTGCGGCCACCAACGCGCTGAAGCTGATCCCCTATTTCGCGCTCGGCCAGTTCGACACCGCCAATCTGACGGCGTCCGCCGTGCTGATGCCGCTGGCGCCGCTGGCCACCATTGCCGGCGCCTGGCTGGTGCGGCGCATGCGGCCGGAGATCTTTTATCCGTTCACTTACGCGACCGTGGCCGTCGTGGCGGTCAAGCTGCTGTGGGACGGCATCGCCGGCCTCATGTAGAGGCGAGGACGGCTGATAGCCGCCCTTGCCGGCGGCTGCATCACGCGGCGCTCGGGACCAGCCGGCGGCTACCGCCAAAGGCGAGCGTTGCGCCTGCGGCAATGACCAGTGCCATGCCGGCAAGGATACCGACATCATGCATGGTTGGCTTGAGCACCATGTCGGCGACGATTACCAGCATGACCGAATAGTCGAAGCGAGCGGTGCTCATCATGCGCTGACCCTCGGCAAGAGCGGCCGGCGTCGCGCCGTCCTTGGCGAGCATGGCGCCCATCCGTTCCCCGATCGGCTTGAAGATGAGCATGCCGATCGAGAAGGTCGTGGCGTAGCCGGCAAGGCCGATCAGGATCCAAAGGTCGGAAAAACCAACCCAGAAAATGCACATGACGAGCCCGAAGAGCAGCGTCAGCATGGACATCGGCGCGAAGAAACGGCCGCCCAGTTGCCCGCTGGCGCGAATCGCCTGCAGCTTGTCCTCGATGTTGCCGGCGCGCTCGGCAAGCACGCCAAGCAGGAACAGCACGAAGCCTCCCCCGACCCAGAGGATTGCCGAGGTGACGTGCAGAAACTTGACGATCGAGTACCAGTCCATGGTTTGCTCCAAGGTGTTCCGATGATCTGCGGCCGAGCGATTTGCGCCGGCCGTTTCAGAGAAGCGGGCGTTTAGCGCAACGCATGTTTCGGAACGATGTCGCGTCGACGCTCCAGCCTGTTACCGCAGTTTGATCACTCTTTTGGTCGCAAGCCTGTGACGACACGCCCGAATGCCAGGCGGCGGTCATTCAAACCGGACAGGCTCTGCGGCATGATCCTGAAACGTACGGGAACTAAGCCGCTCGCGACCGACGTTCCATTTTGGCCGCGCGCGATCGGACCAAGTCTGCGGCAACCAACGAGGGTATCCAATGCAAGGCGTAGCACGAAATTTCTTCACCCT
This sequence comes from Mesorhizobium neociceri, assembly GCF_013520985.1. GTDB lineage: Bacteria > Pseudomonadota > Alphaproteobacteria > Rhizobiales > Rhizobiaceae > Mesorhizobium > Mesorhizobium neociceri. Next base: position 22,791 of record NZ_JACDTY010000041.1, read on the forward strand.
GGCCGTCATCTACGCGCTGTGCGGCATGGCCTTGGGCCTGCACATGGCGATCACCAATGACCATGGGCAGATGCCGACCCACGCGCACACCATGGTGGCGGGTTGGCTGATGTCGGCGGTGTTCGCCTTCTTCTACCATTTGTTCCCTGCCGTCGGGCAAAAGACGATTGCTGTCGTCCATTTCTGGCTGACGGCAATCAGCGGCATCGTGCTGATGATCGGGCTTTATTTTGAACTTGCCGGCCATCCGGAGATCGAGCCGGTGCTGGGCTCTGCCTCGATAGGTTTTTATGCGGGAATGCTGCTGTTCGCCTTCATTTCCCTGCCGGCGGTCTGGAAGAAGGCTTGAGCAAGCTGACGATCGGGTTCCGCGGGCCGTTGTGCTGATACGGCACAGAAGGGCGGCGGTCGATCAAGAAATATCCGCTCCGTTAAGGGTTCATTAAGCTTTACAGGTGTTTACTATGTCCATCCAGTTATCTGGATTCTTACCGAGTGGTTGGAGCCACTTCGTTTGACGCCTCCCTGTTAAACTCCTGAGAGCCGCCTTATCCGCGGCTCTTTTTTTGTCCGCATTTTGGCGTGCTTAGCGCCCATCCGCCGGCGTTAACCGTTTGTTAAACATGTGCTTGCCTTCAACCGCGGCGAAGCGCATTTTCAAGCCTCAGTCATCTAGGGTGCCGGCGTGACGGCGAAGAGCCGAATCAGCCGACGGGGCAGTGCAGGGGCGTACGATGAACGAGCCTTCGAAGGGCATCGCGAAAACCATCAAACTGGCGGAACGCCGGGTTTTCTCCCAATCCTTCAAACCGCTTTACCAGGAGGGCATGGGCCTGGTCGAGCAGGCGGCCGAATATCTCGACGGCAAGGGCCGGGCCGAGGCGAAAAAGCTGTCCAGGCTGGCGGCGACGCTCTATGCAGCCGAATCGATGCGGCTGACCACCAGGCTGATGCAGGTTGCCTCCTGGTTGCTTTTGCAGCGAGCGGCAAACTCCGGCGAGATGACCCGCGACCAGGTCGCTTCGGAAAAATCCAAGGTGCGCCTCGACACCGCATCGGCGCATGACGAGGCGGTCGGCTGGAACGAACTGCCGAAGGATTTCCTCGACCTCGTCACCCGTTCGCTGCGCCTGCAGGCCCTGGTGCGCCGCATGGACGAAGAGATCTATGGCGGCGCGTTCACCGAGACGCCGTCCGCTGTCCGCCGCGTCAATCCGGTTTCCGACCAGATCACGCTGCTGAACACGGCTTTCGCCCGGGGCTAACAGCCTGCTTGATAATTCTACTTCGACGGACATCTGAAGCGGTTTTCCGCGCTTCCGGTGCTCATATGTGGACGGCCCCCCGCTTGCAAGTTTGATCGGGTCTCTTGCGCTCATATGTCCGGCCTTTTGCGCGCGGATCTGAGAGCGCTGGCCAAGATGGGCTACGCGGATAGCGAGTTCCAAACACGTACACGACATTGGCTGCCGGTGAGCAC
>NZ_JACDTY010000042.1 GCF_013520985.1 Mesorhizobium neociceri
ATTCGACGTGAGCCGTCGAAATGGTGATGCCGCGGGCCTTCTCTTCCGGCGCCGCATCGATCTGGTCGTAGCGCTTGTATTCGCCAAAATACTTCGTGATCGCCGCCGTCAGCGACGTCTTGCCATGGTCGACGTGACCAATCGTGCCGATGTTCACATGAGGCTTAGTGCGCTCGAATTTACCTTTTGCCATGTGATGTCTCCAATCTGCTCGCCCATACGGGCCTTGAATTAAGTTACCGATGCAACCCGTTCAGGTTACGCGTATTTCTTCTGGACTTCCTGGGCGACTGCGGTCGGCACAGGCTCGTAGTGATCGAACTGCATCGTGTAGGCCGCACGGCCCTGGCTCATCGAGCGCAGGTTGTCGACGTACTTGAACATGTTGGCCAGCGGCACCATCGCGTTGATGACGACCGCTACGCCACGCGCTTCTTGGCCCTGGATCTGGCCGCGACGGCCGTTCAGGTCGCCGATGACGCTGCCGACATAGTCTTCCGGCGTCACGACTTCGACCTTCATGATCGGCTCGAGCAGCTGCACGCCAAGCTTGGGTGCAGCTTCACGGAAGCAGGCGCGGCCGGCGATTTCGAACGCCAGGACGCTGGAGTCCACATCGTGGTAAGCGCCGTCGATGAGCGTCGCCTTGACGCCGATCATCGGGAAGCCCGCGAACGGACCCGACGACATCACGCTGTTGATGCCCTTTTCGACACCGGGGATGTATTCCTTCGGAACCGCACCGCCGACGATCTTGGTCTCGAACTCGAACTCCGAGCTTTCCGGGTTCGGTTCGAACAGGATCTTGACGCGAGCGAACTGACCGGTACCGCCGGTCTGTTTCTTGTGCGTGTAATCCTGCTCGTGCTTGCGGGTGATCGTCTCGCGATAAGCCACCTGCGGCGCGCCGACATTGGCTTCGACCTTGAACTCGCGACGCATGCGGTCGACGATGATGTCGAGGTGAAGTTCGCCCATGCCGGAAATGATCGTCTGGCCGCTTTCCTCGTCGGTCTTGACGCGGAAGGACGGATCCTCGGCGGCCAGGCGGTGAAGGGCGAGGCCCATCTTTTCCTGGTCGTTCTTGGTCTTCGGCTCGATCGCGATCTGGATGACCGGATCGGGGAATTCCATGCGCTCGAGAATGACCGGGTGCAGCGGATCGCTGAGCGTATCGCCGGTGGTCGTGTCCTTGAGGCCAGCCAGAGCAACGATGTCGCCGGCAAACGCCTCTTCGACGTCGGCGCGCGAATTCGCATGCATCTGCAGCATGCGGCCGATGCGCTCTTTCTTGCCCTTGACGGTGTTGTCGACGGAGATGCCCTTGGTCAGCTTGCCCGAATAGATGCGGGCAAAGGTCAGCGAACCGACGAACGGGTCGTTCATGATCTTGAAGGCGAGCATCGACAGCGGCTCGTTGTCGTCGGCATGACGCTCGATATCGGCATCCGTCTTGGCGTCGACGCCCTTGATGGCGGGAACATCGGCCGGCGACGGCAGGTATTCGACGACGGCGTCGAGCAGCGGCTGCACGCCCTTGTTCTTGAAGGCCGATCCACAGAACATCGGGTAGAACTTGACCGCGATGGTGCCCTTGCGGATCAGCGCGCGGATCTCGTCATTCGACGGCATCTTGCCTTCGAGGTAATTTTCGAGTGCCGTCTCGTCCATTTCGACGGCGGCTTCGATCATCTTCTCGCGGTATTCTTCGGCACGAGCCTGGAGATCAGCCGGGATCTCGACAACGTCCCAGGCAGCGCCCAGCGTCTCATCGCGCCAGACCAGCGCGTTCATCTCGACGAGGTCGACGACACCCTTGAATTCGGTCTCGGCGCCGATCGGCAGCTGCATGACGACGGCATGCGCGCCAAGGCGCGAACCGATCATCTCGACCGAGCGGTAGAAATCGGCGCCGATCTTGTCCATCTTGTTGCAGAAGATCATGCGCGGAACTTTATACTTGTCGGCCTGGCGCCAGACAGTCTCGGTCTGCGGCTCAACACCGGCATTGGCATCGAGCAGCGCAATGGCGCCGTCGAGCACGCGCAGCGAACGCTCGACTTCGATGGTGAAGTCGACGTGTCCGGGGGTGTCGATGATGTTGAAGCGGTACATCTTGCCGCTGCGACCCTTCCAGAAGGTCGTGGTCGCGGCGGACGTGATGGTGATGCCGCGTTCCTGCTCCTGCTCCATCCAATCCATGGTGGCAGCGCCGTCGTGGACTTCGCCGATCTTGTGCGACTTGCCCGTGTAATAGAGGACGCGCTCGGTGGTCGTCGTCTTGCCGGCGTCAATATGCGCCATGATACCGAAATTGCGGTAGTCTTCGATTTTATATTCGCGGGCCATCTTGGATGCCTTCTCAGTCTCGTTCGCGCTTTACCAGCGGTAGTGTGCGAAAGCGCGGTTGGCTTCAGCCATCTTGTGGGTGTCTTCACGCTTCTTCACGGCCGTGCCGCGGTTGTTGGCCGCGTCCATCAGCTCGCCCGAGAGGCGGTCGACCATCGTCGTCTCGTTGCGGTTGCGGGCCGCGGCGATCAGCCAGCGGATGGCCAGGGCCTGACGGCGCTCGGGGCGCACATCGACCGGAACCTGGTAGGTGGCGCCGCCGACGCGACGCGACCGGACTTCCACATGCGGCGCGACATTGTCGAGCGCCTGATGGAAGACGGTGACCGGCTCCTGCTTGGTCTTCGACTGAACCTGGTCGAGCGCACCGTAGACGATGGTCTCGGCAACCGACTTCTTGCCGTCATACATGACGGCGTTCATGAACTTGGTAACGATCAGATCGCCGAACTTCGGATCCGGGTTGATCTCACGCTTTTCTGCACTGTGACGACGCGACATGGCTTTTGTCTCTCAATCTCGTAGCCTTGCGCGGAAAAAGCGCGAAGGCCGGAAAATCTTACTTCGGACGCTTGGCGCCGTACTTCGAACGGCGCTGCTTGCGGTTCTTCACGCCCTGCGTGTCGAGCACGCCGCGGATGATGTGGTAGCGCACGCCCGGAAGATCCTTGACGCGGCCGCCGCGGATCATGACCACGGAGTGTTCCTGAAGGTTGTGACCTTCGCCGGGGATGTAGCCGATCACTTCAAAGCCGTTGGTCAGGCGGATCTTGGCCACCTTGCGCAGTGCCGAGTTCGGCTTCTTCGGCGTCGTTGTATAGACGCGCGTGCAGACGCCCCGCTTCTGCGGGTTCTGCTGCATGGCCGGGACCTTGTTGCGCTTCACCGGCGCAATGCGCGGCTTGCGGATCAGCTGGTTGACGGTAGGCATTAAACCCTCTTGTCTCTCAATTCCGTGTCTCGCCCGGTCAGGGCCGCTCAAAGCGTCAATTCCATACGCAAATTCGGGCCATAAACCGCGCCTCGCGGTCCTGCCCGAACAAAATGCAGAGGAAGCGGAAACCGCTTCATGCGCGCCGGAAATGTCTTTTCGCTCGTAAAACGAACCCTGTTTGAGGCAAACTCCAAAGCGTGTCGCTTCGGAAGGGAGAGCCTCACATCGGTTCTGACTGGGCGGCTTCTACTCGCAAGACCGTGAACCGTCAACCCCGGCGCACCAAATATTGCGCGCTGACCAAGGCTTGGCAGCAATGCGAAAAACGCATGTAATTTTCTTTCTTAAGTTTGCAAGGGAGAGGAAGGAAGTGACCGGCTTGCGACTGTCCTGCACCGGCGCTTCGTGGCAAAAGGCGCCATGGACAGCCCAAAACCCCTCTCCCGCCGAAGTCTCAAGAGGAATCAGCCCGTGAACGACAACGAGGAACGCCCGGTCACCATCATCACCGGCCGAGTCTGGAAAAGGAAGGGCGGCAAGCCGGAAGGCGTCCATGTGATGCTGGTCGCGCCAGACGACGATTCGGCCGTGCGCCGCGCTCTCGAATCGCTCGCCGCAGAAGGCTATGCCGAGGCCGAGCTCGACCAGATCGGCGACATGGAGGGCGAGCCCGACGATGAGCCGCACCTTTCGGCCTTCCAGGGTGCACTCGAAGGCGAAGTATCGATCGTGACGTTCGAGGTTCCGCTCTAGACAAAAGGACGGCAGACAAGGGAATCGGGCGCCATGGCCATCTCAGCAGCTGCAAAACCAGCATCGCGCGCCTGGGCCGACCGGGCGGTTGCCGCCATCGAAGCCGACCAGCACCGTTCGGCCGATACCCATCTGTGGAAGCTCGACCTGCCGGCGTTTGGCGGCATCGACTTCTACCTCAAGGACGAATCGACACATCCGACCGGCAGCCTGAAGCACCGGCTGGCGCGATCGCTTTTCCTCTATGCGCTGTGCAACGGCCTTGTCCGCGAAGGGTCGCCGGTGGTCGAGGCCTCCTCGGGCTCGACCGCGGTGTCGGAAGCCTATTTCGCCCGCATGATCGGCGTGCCGTTTTACGCGGTGATGCCGCGCTCGACCTCGCCGGAAAAAATCGCCGCCATCGAGCATTATGGCGGCAACTGCCATTTCATCGACGATGGCCGGCGCATCTATGCCGAGTCGGCCGAGTTGGCGACGAGGCTTGGCGGCCATTTCATGGATCAGTTCACCCATGCCGAGCGCGCCACCGACTGGCGCGGCAACAACAACATCGCCGAATCCATTTTCGGGCAGATGCGTGACGAACGGCATCCGATTCCCGCCTGGATCGTGATGAGCGCCGGCACCGGCGGCACCACCGCAACGATTGGCCGCTACCTCCGCTACAAACAGCATGCAACGCGGCTCTCGGTCGCCGACGTCGAACGCTCAGCCTTCTTCGATGGCTTCGCCACCCACGACGCCAATTGCCGCTGTGATCAGCCGTCGCGCATCGAAGGCATCGGCCGGCCGCGCGTCGAACCGTCCTTCGTGCCGGGCGTCATCGACCACATGCTGCGTGTCCCCGACGCGGTGTCGCTTGCCGCGATGCGGGTCCTGTCGCGTCATCTCGGCCGGCGCGTCGGCGGCTCGACCGGCACCAATTTCATCGCCATGTGCTTTCATGCCGCGCGCATGATCGCGGCCGGTGAGACCGGATCGTTGGTAACGCTGATCTGCGATTCCGGCGAGCGCTACGCCAACACCTATTATTCCGACGAGTGGCTGAAGGCGAACGGCCTCGACCCCTCGCCTTTTGAGCCGGCGATCAAGGCGTTTCTGGCGGGCGGAGAGTGGACGCTCAAATTCCAGGAGAGCTGGGGCTGAGGCGCCTTGCCAACCGCTTGCCCGTGATCGGCGTTCTGCTAAGAACCGGACGCCTGACCAATCCTTGGAGTTCCCATGTCTGTGAATCCTATCAAGCTCGGCATCGTCGGCGTGGGCAAGATCGTGCGCGACCAGCATCTGCCGGCAGTGGCCAAGGATAAGGATTACCGCCTGATCGCCGCCGCCAGCCGGCATGGCAAGGTCGACGATATCCCGAACTTCCCGACCATCGAGGCGATGCTCGACGCGGTGCCCGAACTCGAGGCCGTGTCGCTCTGCATGCCGCCGCAGTTCCGCTACGACGCGGCGCGCACCGCGCTGCTCGCGAAAAAGCATGTCTTCCTGGAAAAGCCGCCGGGCGCCACAGTCAGCGAGGTCGAGGATCTGAAGAGGCTAGCTGAGGCCAATGGTGTGACGCTGTTCGCCAGCTGGCATTCGCGCTACGCGCCGGCAGTGGAGGCCGCGCGGACTTTTCTTGGCTCAGCCAAAATCAGCTCAGCGGCAATCGTCTGGAAGGAAGATGTCCGCCGCTGGCATCCTAACCAGGACTGGATCTGGGCGCCGGGCGGCTTTGGTGTCTTCGATCCCGGCATCAACGCGCTCTCGATCGTCACCCACATCCTGCCGGCGATGTTCATCACCTCGGCCGTCCTCGATTTTCCCGAAAACCGCGCCTCGCCGGTCGCGGCTCACGTCAACTTCCGCACCTCGGATGGTTTGCCGGTGACGATGGAACTGGACTGGCTGCAGACCGGCCCGCAGAGCTGGGACATCCTGGCCGATACCGACAAGGGCAAGATGGTGCTGTCCGGCGGCGGCACCAAGCTCGCCATAGACGGCAAAATGGTCCACGACGAGCCGGAGGCCGAATATCCCCAGCTCTACCGTCGCTTCGCCGAGATCGTGCGCGCCGGCATCTCCGACGTCGACCTGGCGCCCCTGCAGCACGTCGCCGACGCCTTTATGCTCGGCAAGCGCAACGTGGTCGAAGCGTTCTTCGACTGAACTGCAGGCTATCCTGTCGGGGCGTCTACCCCGGTTCCAGTCATCTTGGCTTGCGGCCCGGATATTCTCCGGGCCGAGGCGAGGAAACGCGAGGGGCGGTCGGATGCCCGTGTTCCAGTTCATTCAGTATATCTTGAACGGCAACTTCAAGGTCAGCCTGCCCCCAGCCAAGCTCTGCAATTTCGCCGTACCGGTCGAAGCGCGAGCGATCAAAGCCGTGTTCGAATTCATTGTAGGAAATGACGCTTCTGCCGATTAGCGCGACGACCCAGATCTGCCGATTGTCTCCCGGGGGAGAGCGATGCATCCATTGCTCCGGGTCGATGCCAATCACATCCCAGAGCCTTCTCTGCGCAATAGTCATGCGCTCCTGGCTCGCGTTGATCAGATCCCAAAGCGCTGCCTCGTTCATCAGTTCAACACTCCCTTGAGATCAGGCTTGCCTTTTCACTCCACGATCGCAATGGCAAATCCGTCATAGCCCTTGGCGCCGACGGTCTGGATGGCGGTGCCGTCCAGGCGCTTCTCGCCGCCGATGAAGGAGAACGCGGCGCGTGCGCCTTCGACATTCGGGTCACGCCCGTCCTCATCAAGCACAGCGCCGTCCCGGATGACATTGTCGCAGATGATAACGGTTCCCGGCTGCGACAGCCGCATCGCCCAGCTGAGATAGTTCGGGTTGTTCGGCTTGTCGGCGTCGATGAAGATGAGATCGAACGGCCCGGCATTTTCGCTGCCAAGTGCTGCGAGCGATTGCAGCGCCGGTCCGATCCGCAGGTCCACCTTATCCGATACCCCTGCCCGCTCGAAGTTCGAGCGTGCGACCTTGGCGTGGTGCGGATCGAGTTCGAGCGTCACGACCTTGCCGTCGGCCGGTAGCCCTCGCGCCATCCATACCGTCGAGTAGCCGCCGAGCGTGCCAATCTCCAGCACCCGCTTCGCACCGCGGATGCGCACCAGAAGCGAAAGCAGCTTGCCCTGCGCGGCCGAGACGTCGATGGCCGGCAGGCCCTGTTTGCGATTGGTTGCGATCACAGCATCAAGCACGGGATCCGCTTCGAAAAGGGAGGAGACGATGTAGTCGTCGACAGCCGTCCAGGTCTTGTTGCTCATGATGCTTCCTCGTTCTTAGAGCCAAAACGCGAAAAGGGGCCACTTGGGCCCCTTTCCTTCTTCTCGTCCGACCGCGCTTACTGCGCGGCGTTGACCATGTCGGTCAGCATCGGATCGGCGATTTCGACACCGGAGGCCTTGCGGCGCTCGTCGATGATCAACTCGTCGCGCGAGGTGGCGATGCGCCGGATCTGGCTCATCGTGCCGCCGGTACCGGCCGGGATCAGCCGGCCGACGATGACGTTTTCCTTCAGGCCCTGCAGCATGTCGGTCTTGCCGGCAACCGCGGCTTCCGTCAGCACCCTGGTCGTCTCCTGGAAGGAGGCGGCCGAGATGAAGGACGGCGTCTGCAGCGAGGCCTTGGTGATGCCAAGCAGCACCGGCTGGCCTTCGGCCGGCTTCTTGCCGTCCTCGACCAGGCGCTCGTTGACCTCTTCCAGTTCGATCACGTCGACGTGGTCGCCCGGAATGTAGGTCGAGTCGCCCTGCACCGTGATCTCGACCTTCTGCAGCATCTGGCGAACGATCACCTCGATGTGCTTGTCGTTGATCGACACGCCCTGCAGACGGTAGACTTCCTGGATTTCGTTCACGAGGTAGGAAGCAAGTGCTTCCACGCCCTTGATCGCCAGGATGTCGTGCGGCGCCGGATTGCCGTCGAGGATGTAGTCGCCCTTCTCGATGACGTCGCCGTCCTGGAGATGGAACGGCTTGCCCTTCGGGATCAGGTATTCGACCGGCTCAAGCGTCGAGTCATGCGGCTCGATGATGATGCGGCGCTTGTTCTTGTAGTCGCGGCCGAAACGGATCGTGCCATCGATCTCGGCGATGATGGCGTGATCCTTCGGACGACGTGCCTCGAACAGCTCGGCAACACGCGGCAGACCGCCGGTGATGTCCTTGGTCTTGGCGCTTTCCATCGGGATACGCGCCAAAACGTCGCCGGGACGAACCTGCGAACCCGGCTCGACCGAGAGAATGGCCTCGACCGAGAGCAGGAAGCGGGCGTCGCCGCCCTTCGACAGCTTGCCGACCTTGCCCTTGGCGTCCTGGATGGCGATCGCCGGCTTGAGGTCGTTGCCACGTGGCGTCGAACGCCAGTCGATGACCTCACGCTTGGTGATGCCGGTCGATTCGTCGGCCGTTTCCTGGACGGAAATGCCGTCGACCAGATCCTCGTACGCCACCCTGCCCTCGATTTCGGTGAGGACCGGGCGGGTATAGGGATCCCATTCGGCGATACGCTGGCCGCGCTTCACCTTGTCGCCATCGTCCACGAAGATGCGCGAACCATAGGTGAGGCGATGCGAGGCACGCTCCTTGCCGGCTTCGTCGAGGATCAGCACCGCCATGTTGCGGCCCATGACCATCTGCTGGCCGTCCGAGTTGCGCACCACGTTGCGGTTGCGGATCTCGACCTTGCCCTCATAAGAGGCTTCAAGGAACGAGCTGTCCACCACCTGCGCCGTACCGCCCATGTGGAAGGTACGCATGGTGAGCTGGGTGCCCGGCTCGCCGATCGACTGCGCCGCGATGACGCCGACGGCTTCGCCCTGGTTGACCGGAGTGCCGCGGGCAAGATCGCGTCCGTAGCAGACTGCGCAGACGCCGACCCTGACTTCGCAGGTCAGTGCCGAACGGATACGGACCGACTGCACGCCGGCCTTTTCGATCTGCTCCACGTCACGCTCGTCCATCAGCGTTCCGGCCTTGACCAGCAGGTCGCCGGTCACCGGATGGTTGATGTCGTCGAGCGCGGTGCGGCCCAGCACGCGCTGGCCGACCGAAGCGACGACCTGACCGGCATCGACGATCGGCTGCATGGTGAGGCCCTTATCGGTGCCGCAATCCACGGAGTTGACGATGCAGTCCTGCGCCACGTCGACCAGACGGCGGGTGAGGTAACCCGAGTTCGCCGTCTTCAAGGCGGTGTCGGCCAGACCCTTGCGGGCGCCGTGGGTCGAGTTGAAGTACTCGAGCACGGTCAGGCCTTCCTTGAAGTTCGAGATGATCGGCGTCTCGATGATTTCACCCGACGGCTTGGCCATCAGGCCGCGCATGCCGGCGAGCTGGCGCATCTGGGTGGGCGAACCGCGCGCACCCGAATGCGACATCATGTAGATCGAGTTCATCGGCTTCTGACGGCCATTGTCCTCGAACTCCACGGCCTTGATGCGGGCCATCATTTCGTCGGCAACCTTTTCCGAGCACTTGGCCCAGGCGTCGACGACCTTGTTGTACTTCTCGCCCTGCGTGATCAGACCGTCATTGTACTGCTGCTCGTATTCCTTGGCCAAAGCCTCGGTGTCGGAGACCAGCTTGATCTTGGCGTCCGGGATCAGCATGTCGTCCTTACCGAACGAAATGCCGGCGCGGCAGGCATGGCCGAAGCCAAGCGCCATGATGCGGTCGCAGAAAATAACCGTCTCCTTCTGACCGCAATGGCGGTAGACGGTGTCGATCATCTTGGAGATGTTCTTCTTGGTCATCTCCTGGTTGGCGGTCTCGTAAGGCACGTTGACGTTCTTCGGCAGCAGCTCGCCGATGATCATGCGGCCAGGCGTGGTGTCGTAGATTTTCGACACGACCTTGCCTTCGGCGTCGACCGTGCGGAAGCGGCCCTTGATCTTGGCGTGCAGGGTGACGGCCTTGGTCTCGAGCGCATGCTGGAGTTCGCCCATGTCGGCAAACACCATGCCTTCGCCCGGCTCGTTCTGATTGACGATCGAGAGATAGTAGAGACCCAGAACCATGTCCTGCGACGGCACGATGATCGGTGCGCCGGAAGCCGGATGCAGGATGTTGTTGGTCGACATCATCAGCACGCGGGCTTCAAGCTGAGCCTCGAGCGACAGCGGCACGTGAACGGCCATCTGATCGCCGTCGAAGTCGGCGTTGAAGGCCGTGCAGACCAGCGGATGCAGCTGGATCGCCTTGCCTTCGATCAGGATCGGCTCGAACGCCTGGATGCCCAGGCGGTGCAGCGTCGGCGCACGGTTCAACAGCACCGGATGTTCGCGGATGACCTCGTCGAGGATATCCCAGACTTCCGGACGCTCCTTCTCGACCAGCTTCTTGGCCTGCTTGACGGTCGAGGAGAACCCCTTGGCGTCGAGGCGGGCGTAGATGAAGGGCTTGAACAGTTCGAGCGCCATCTTCTTCGGCAGGCCGCACTGGTGCAGCTTGAGCTCCGGACCGGTGACGATGACCGAACGGCCCGAATAGTCGACGCGCTTGCCGAGCAGGTTCTGGCGGAACCGGCCCTGCTTGCCCTTCAACATGTCGGACAGCGACTTCAGCGGGCGCTTGTTGGCGCCGGTGATGACGCGGCCGCGGCGGCCGTTGTCGAACAGTGCGTCGACAGCTTCCTGCAGCATGCGCTTTTCATTGCGCACGATGATGCCGGGCGCGCGCAGCTCGATCAGCCGCTTCAGGCGGTTGTTGCGGTTGATGACGCGGCGATAGAGATCGTTCAGGTCGGACGTCGCGAAACGGCCGCCGTCCAGCGGGACGAGCGGGCGCAGGTCCGGCGGGATCACCGGAACCACCTTCATGATCATCCATTCCGGACGATTGCCGGATTCCATGAAGTTCTCGACGACCTTGAGCCGCTTCAGATACTTCTTCTGCTTCAGCTCGGACGTGGTCGAAGCCAGTTCCGAACGCAGGTCGCCGGCGATCTTCTCCAGGTCCATGCCGGCCAGGAGGTCATGAATGGCCTCGGCGCCGATCATGGCGGTGAACGAATCCTCGCCATACTCGTCGACGGCGATCATGTACTCTTCCTCGCTGAGCAGCTGGTGCTCCTTCAGCGCGGTGAGGCCAGGCTCGGTGACGATGTAGTTCTCGAAGTAAAGGACGCGCTCGATGTCCTTCAGGGTCATGTCGAGCAGCGTGCCGATGCGCGAGGGCAGCGACTTCAGGAACCAGATGTGAGCGACAGGTGCTGCCAGCTCGATATGGCCCATGCGCTCGCGGCGAACGCGCGACAGCGTGACTTCGACGCCGCACTTTTCGCAGATGACGCCCTTGTACTTCATGCGCTTGTACTTGCCGCACAGGCATTCGTAGTCCTTGATCGGGCCAAAAATGCGCGCGCAGAACAAACCGTCACGCTCCGGCTTGAAGGTGCGGTAGTTGATGGTCTCCGGCTTCTTGATCTCGCCGAACGACCAGGACAGAATCTTCTCAGGGCTGGCGAGCGATATCCGGATGGAATCGAACACCTGCGCCGGCGCCTGCGGATTGAAGAGATTCATGACCTCTTGGTTCATGCCGTTCTCCTTTTCGGGGTCCTCGAAAACCCCTTGCATCTAACGCGGACCAAATGCCCGCTGAGTGGTCGGCCCACCGGCCGTAGAATTTGGTGCATCCGGTCGCGGGCTCCCGCGACCGGATGTCTTGTTTTTACTCGGCCGCGTCGGGCAGCCGGACAGGGTTGTCGTCGAGCTTGGTGTTCTCCAGTTCGACATTGAGGCCGAGAGACCGCATTTCCTTGACGAGCACGTTGAAGCTCTCCGGAATGCCGGCTTCGAACGTGTCGTCGCCGCGCACGATCGCCTCGTAGACCTTGGTGCGGCCGGCGACGTCGTCCGACTTCACCGTCAGCATTTCCTGCAGCGTGTAGGCGGCGCCGTAGGCTTCCAGCGCCCAGACCTCCATTTCGCCGAAGCGCTGGCCGCCGAACTGCGCCTTACCGCCCAGCGGCTGCTGGGTAACGAGCGAGTACGGACCGATCGAACGCGCGTGGATCTTGTCGTCCACCAGGTGGTGAAGCTTGAGCATATAGATATAGCCCATCGTCACCTTGCGATCGAACGGCTCGCCGGTGCGTCCGTCATAGAGCTGCGACTGACCGCTGGTGTGCAGGCCCGCCTGCTCCAGCATGATGTTGATGTCGACCTCATGCGCACCGTCGAACACCGGGGTCGCGATGGAGACGCCGCGGCGCATCTGCTCGCTGAGGCGAACGATGCTCTCGTCGTCATACTCGCGGACCGGCTCGTTGCGGTCGTTGGCCGGGATGAAGCTCTCGAGCGTCTTGCGCAGCGGCTTGATGTCTCCAGCCGTCTTGTACGCGTCGATCAGCTCGCCGATCTTCTTGCCCATGCCCGCACATGCCCAGCCCAGATGCGTTTCCAGGATCTGGCCGACATTCATGCGGCTCGGCACACCCAGCGGGTTGAGCACGATATCGGCATGCGTGCCGTCCTCGAGGAAAGGCATGTCCTCGACCGGAACGATGCGCGACACGACACCCTTGTTGCCGTGACGGCCGGCCATCTTGTCGCCCGGCTGCATCTTGCGCTTCACGGCCACGAAGACCTTGACCATCTTCATGACGCCCGGAGGCATTTCGTCGCCGCGCTGAACCTTCTCGACCTTGTCCATGAAGCGCTGCTCGAGCGCCTTCTTGGAGTCGTCGTACTGGCCACGCAGGGCTTCCAGTTCGCTCTGGAGCTTTTCGTTCTCCACCGCGAACTGCCACCACTGCGAACGCGGATACTCGTCCAGCGTGTCCTTCGACAGCTTCGAGCCCTTCTTGAAGCCCTTCGGTCCGGCAATCGCTTCCTTGCCGACGAGAACGTCGGAAAGGCGCGAATAGACGTTGCGGTCGAGGATCGCCTGCTCGTCGTCGCGGTCCTTGGCGAGGCGTTCGATCTCCTCGCGTTCGATCGCCATGGCGCGCTCGTCCTTCTCGACGCCGTGGCGGTTGAAGACGCGCACTTCGACGACGGTGCCGAAGGTGCCCGGAGGCATGCGCATCGAGGTGTCGCGAACGTCGGACGCCTTTTCACCGAAGATGGCGCGCAGGAGCTTTTCTTCCGGCGTCATCGGGCTTTCGCCCTTCGGCGTGATCTTGCCGACCAGGATGTCGCCCGGCTGCACTTCCGCGCCGATATAGACGATGCCGGCTTCGTCGAGGTTCTTCAGCGCTTCTTCCGAAACGTTCGGAATGTCGCGCGTGATTTCCTCCGGTCCAAGCTTGGTGTCGCGGGCCATGACCTCGAACTCCTCGATGTGGATCGAGGTGAAGACGTCGTCGGCCACGATACGCTCGGAGAGCAGGATCGAGTCCTCGTAGTTGTAGCCGTTCCACGGCATGAACGCGACCAGCACGTTGCGGCCGAGCGCCAGATCGCCGAGCTCGGTCGACGGACCGTCGGCGATGATGTCGCCCTTGTTGACGCGGTCGCCCATGCGCACCAGCGGACGCTGGTTGATGCAGGTGTTCTGGTTCGAACGCTGGAACTTCATCAGCCGGTAGATGTCGACGCCCGACTTGCCGGGATCGAGATCTTCCGTTGCGCGGATGACGATACGCGTCGCGTCCACCTGGTCGACGATGCCGCCGCGACGGGCGCCGATGGCGGCGCCTGAGTCACGGGCAACGATCGGCTCCATGCCGGTGCCGACAAACGGCGCTTCGGCGCGCACCAGAGGCACGGCCTGACGCTGCATGTTGGAGCCCATCAGCGCACGGTTGGCGTCGTCGTTCTCAAGGAACGGGATGAGCGCCGCGGCCACAGACACCATCTGCTTGGGCGACACGTCCATCAGATCGACGTTTTCGCGCGGCGCCATCATCACTTCGCCGGCGCTGCGGCAAATGACGAATTCGTCGACGAAACCACCATTCTTGTCGAGCTCGGCATTGGCCTGCGCAACGTGGTGCTTGGACTCTTCCATCGCCGAGAGATAGACGACCTCATTGGTCAGCTTGCCGTTGACGATCTTGCGGTACGGGCTTTCGATAAAGCCGTACTTGTTGACGCGCGCGAAAGTCGCCAGCGAGTTGATCAGACCGATATTCGGGCCTTCCGGCGTCTCGATCGGGCAGATGCGGCCGTAATGCGTCGGGTGCACGTCGCGCACCTCGAAGCCGGCGCGCTCGCGGGTCAGACCGCCCGGTCCAAGTGCCGACAGGCGGCGCTTGTGGGTGATCTCCGACAGCGGGTTGGTCTGGTCCATGAACTGCGACAGCTGCGAGGAACCGAAGAACTCGCGCACGGCGGCAGCCGCCGGCTTGGCGTTGATCAGGTCCTGCGGCATCACCGTGTCGATCTCGATCGAGGACATACGTTCCTTGATCGCGCGCTCCATGCGCAGCAGGCCGACGCGGTACTGGTTCTCCATGAGCTCGCCGACGGAACGCACGCGGCGGTTGCCGAGATTGTCGATGTCGTCGATCTCGCCCTTGCCGTCGCGCAATTCGACCAGCGTCTTGACCACGGCCAGGATGTCGTCCTTGCGCAGCACGCGCACGGTATCCTCGGCCTTGAGCTCAAGGCGCATGTTCATCTTGACGCGGCCGACAGCCGACAGGTCATAGCGCTCGCTGTCGAAGAACAGCGAGTTGAACATGGCTTCGGCGGTTTCCAGCGTCGGCGGCTCGCCCGGGCGCATGACACGATAGATGTCGAACAGCGCGTCCTGGCGGCTCTCGTTCTTGTCGACGTTGAGCGTATTGCGGATGTAGGCGCCGACATTGACGTGGTCGATGTCGAGAACCTTGATCTCATTTTCGCCCGTGCCGAGCAGCACTTTCAGCGTCTTTTCGTCGATCTCGTCGCCGGCTTCGAGGAAAATCTCGCCGGTGCCGTAGTTGACGATGTCCTCGGCCAGGTAGTTGCCGAGCAGATCCTCGTCGGTCGCCTTGATCGCCTTGAGACCCTTTTCGCCAAGCGCTCTTGCCTGGCGGGCGGTGATCTTCTTGCCCTGCTCGACGACGACCTCGCCGGTATCGGCATCGACCAGGTCGCCGACAGCCTTGAGGCCGCGGAAACGCTCGACGTTGAACGGAATGCGCCAGTGGTCGCCGGCGCGCTTGTAGGTGATCTTGTTGTAGAAGGTCGACAGAATCTCTTCGCCGTCCATGCCAAGCGCCATCAGCAGCGACGTCGCCGGAATCTTGCGGCGGCGGTCGATGCGGGCGTGCACGACGTCCTTGGAATCGAACTCGATGTCGAGCCACGAACCGCGATAGGGAATGACGCGCGCGGCAAATAGAAGCTTGCCCGACGAGTGCGACTTGCCCTTGTCATGGTCGAAGAAGACGCCCGGCGAACGGTGCATCTGCGAGACGATGACGCGCTCGGTGCCGTTGACGATGAAGGTGCCGTTCAAGGTCATGAGCGGCATGTCGCCCATGTAGACGTCCTGCTCCTTGATGTCCTTGATCGACTTGGCGCCGGTATCCTCGTCAATATCGAACACGATGAGGCGCAGCGTCACCTTGAGCGGCGCGGCATAGGTCAGGTCGCGCTGACGGCATTCGTCAACGTCGAATTTCGGTCCTTCGAACTCGTACTTCACGAACTCCAGCATCGAGGAGCCGGAGAAATCGGAGATCGGGAAGACCGACTTGAAAACAGCCTGCAGCCCTTCGTCCGGACGGCCGCCCTTGGGCTCGTCCACCATCAGGAACTGGTCATAGGATGCCTTTTGAACCTCGATCAGGTTCGGCATCTCCGCAACTTCCGGGATCTTTCCGAAGAACTTGCGTACGCGTCTGCGGCCATTGAAAGTCTGGGTCTGGGCCATCGTCGCTCCTTAGCTATAAACTCGGGGCGAGCCTCGCCGCGGCTCACCTTGCATGCGCGGCCACCTCGGTGGCGGCCCCTGATCTGTTTTACCGCCGCCTGGCGGCGACGGCTAAAACGGGAGAAAACCCGTTTCCTGAAGGCCGGTTTCGGCCCTCAGGAAAGAGGTTCTCGTACATCTCGCGCTACGCATCCTCCCTTCCATGAAGGGAGTGGCGGACGGCGCGAGGCCGCCCGCCGCTTAACGCTTACTTCAGGTCGACCTTGGCGCCGGCTGCTTCCAGCTGGGCCTTGAACTTCTCAGCGTCAGCCTTGGAAACGGCTTCCTTGACCGGCTTCGGAGCTGCTTCGACCAGATCCTTGGCTTCCTTGAGGCCCAGGCCGGTGATGGCGCGGACTTCCTTGATGACGTTGATCTTCTGAGCGCCTGCCTCGGTGAGGACGACGTCGAATTCCGTCTTTTCCTCGGCCGGAGCAGCAGCAGCGGCAGCGCCGCCGGCAGCGGCAACCGCAACCGGAGCAGCAGCCGAAACGCCCCACTTTTCTTCCAGAAGCTTCGACAGCTCGGCCGCCTCGAGGACGGTCAGCTTCGAAAGGTCGTCTACGATCTTTGCCAGATCAGCCATTGTTATGTTCCTTCATAAGGTTCGAACGTGTGTTTGTGATAGCGAGGAACGGCCTCATGCCGCCTCGTCCTTCCGGGCGTAAGCGCCGATGACGCGCGCGACCGAAGCCGCTGGCGCATTGACGATCTGGGCGATCCGGGTTGCCGGCGTGGCGATCATGCCAACCAGCCTGGCGCGCAGCTCATCGAGCGACGGAAGTGTGGCGAGTGCCTTCACACCGTCGGCGTTGAGCGAGGTGGTGCCCATTGCGCCGCCGAGAATGACAAGCTTGTCATTTCCCTTGGCGAAATCGGACGCGACCTTCGGCGCCGCAATCGGATCCTCCGAATAAGCGATCAGCGTCTGTCCCTTGAACAGGTCGATGATCGATGCGGAGTCCGTGCCCTGAAGAGCGATTTTGGCGAGACGGTTCTTCGCGACTTTGACGGTGCCACCGGCAGCGCGCATTTTCGACCGAAGGTCGTTCATTTGCGCGACGGTGATACCGGCGTAGTGGGCCACGACGACTGAACCAGCGCCTGCAAAAGCACCATTCAGGCCCGTGACGAGTTCGCGTTTTTCCGCTCTGTCCACTGCCTATCTCCAGTTGACCCCTGCCCCACTAATAGGACAGGCGTCGGGTTGCCTTTTTGCCGGCCGGGCCATCCAGTAACGGATCTCCCGAACGACGCTCGAGGATCCTGCCCCCTTTCGCCACATCGACGGCAAGCCGGCGATGCGCAGACAAAAGGCAAACACGGTTCGAACCTTTCATTGGAGCTTGTCGCTCCGTTGTCCGGTTTTCACCCGTCTCATGCAGGCCCAATTCAATTAAGGCTTCTGGGCCGCCTGCAATCTCGGACAGGATGTCCGGAAGCCTCTCGACTTCCGGTACCGGGCCGCCGACAAGTCGGAGGCCCGGAATTCACTTGCGGATCAGCGCTTTAGCGCCCGATCCGAATTGTTCGTATCAGGACGCGGCGAGCGTCGAGACGTCGAGCTTGAGGCCCGGGCCCATCGTCGAGGTGACCGACACCTTCTTGACGTAGTTGCCCTTGGCGCCAGCCGGCTTCGCCTTGGTCACGGCGTCGGCGAAGGCGCGGACGTTTTCTTCCAGCGCCTTGACGTCGAACGAGACCTTGCCGACGCCGGCATGGACGATGCCGGCCTTCTCGACGCGGAACTCGACAGCGCCGCCCTTCGATGCCTTGACGGCGGCAGCGACGTCCGTGGTCACGGTGCCGACCTTCGGGTTCGGCATCATGCCGCGCGGGCCAAGCACCTTGCCCAGACGGCCGACCAGCGGCATCATGTCCGGCGTAGCGATGCAGCGATCGAAGTCGATCGTGCCCTTCTGGACGATGTCGACCAGATCCTCGGCACCGACGATGTCGGCG
This sequence comes from Mesorhizobium neociceri, assembly GCF_013520985.1. GTDB lineage: Bacteria > Pseudomonadota > Alphaproteobacteria > Rhizobiales > Rhizobiaceae > Mesorhizobium > Mesorhizobium neociceri. The sequence goes on from NZ_JACDTY010000042.1 coordinate 17,846, forward strand.
CCGGCGGCGCGAGCCTCATCGGCCTTGTCGCCACGTGCGAACACGGCGACACGGACCGAGCGGCCGGTGCCATTCGGCAAATTGACCACGCCGCGGACCATCTGGTCGGCATGACGCGGGTCGACGCCGAGGTTCATCGCAACTTCGATGGTCTCGTCGAATTTCACCGTCGAACGGTCCTTGAGCAACTTCAGCGCTTCGCCCAGGGCATAAGCCTTGTTGGGGTCGATGCCGTCACGGGTCTTCGATACACGCTTTGCAATCTTTGCCATGATCTCAGCCCACCACTTCCAGACCCATCGAGCGGGCGGAGCCCTCGACCATGCGCATGGCCGCTTCGACGTCGTTTGCGTTCAGATCCTTCATCTTCTGCTCGGCGATGGCGCGCACCTTGTCGCGACCGATCGTGCCGGCCTTGATCTTGCCCGGCTCCTTGGAACCCGAAGTCAAGTTCGCTGCCTTCTTCAGAAAGTAGCTTACCGGCGGCGTCTTCATGACGAAGGTGAACGACTTGTCCTGGTAGTAGGTGATGACGACCGGGATCGGCGATCCCTTTTCCATTTCCTGGGTCTGCGCGTTGAACGCCTTGCAGAACTCCATGATGTTGATGCCACGCTGACCAAGTGCCGGGCCGATCGGCGGAGACGGCGTAGCCGATCCCGCTTTGACCTGGAGCTTGAGCTGGCCTGCAATTTTCTTAGCCATCTCTTTCCTGCCTTTGTCTCATGCCGGCCCCACTATCGGGGAACACCGGCGGTTGCAGTCTGGTGGTGCGGTTCACGCGGCCGGCTAAAGCCACATTCGCCTCCCACCCGTTCATGGCCGCGCGTTTTCGCGCCGCCTCCCCTTGCCGGTAAACCGGCACGGGGTTTTCGGATCAGCCCTTTTCGACCTGTCCGAATTCCAGATCGACGGGCACGGCGCGCCCGAAGATCGAAACTTCCACCTTGAGCCGCGCCCGCTCCTCGTCCACTTCCTGGACGAAACCGTTGAACGATGCGAACGGACCGTCCGAAACGCGGATCGCCTCGCCGATCTCGAAGGTGACCGAGGGCTTGGGCCGCTCGACGCCTTCCTGGACCTGGTTCAGGATGCGCTGCGCTTCCGCCTCGGTGATCGGCACCGGCTTGGAGTCACCGAGGAAACCGGTGACCTTCGGCGTGTTCTTGACCAGCGAGAACACCGCATCGGTCAAATTGGCCTTGAGCAGCACATAGCCCGGAAAGAACTTGCGCTCGGCATCGACCTTGCGGCCGCGGCGGATCTCGACGACCTTCTCGGTCGGCACCACAATCTGTTCGATATCGGCGGACAGGCCCTTCTGTTTGGCCTTGTTCTCAATGTCCTCGGCGACCTTTTTTTCAAAGTTCGAATAGGCGTGGACGATGTACCACCGCGCGGTCATTTCAAGATTTCTCCGTATTCGCCGAACTTAATGTCCGAGGCTCAGTAACCGCTCGATCGCGTAGCCCATGGCCACGTCGGCGGTGAAGAAAAAGATCATCGCGATGACCGCAAACACGAGCACCATCACCGTCGAGATCATCGTCTCCCGGCGCGACGGCCAAGTCACCTTGGCGGTCTCCGCGCGGACCTGCTGGAGAAAGACGAAAGGATTTGTGGTTTTCGAAGCCATATGCCGCTCTGTCTTCAAGACCCGTTGGCCGGGTCTCCTGGATGATCCCGCTGGCCGGGACGTGCCGCCTGGGTTTCAAGTCAGCGCCGAATCAGCGCCATTTCGCCCATGCAAATCGGACGCGTAAAGCCGGCTTCCCAGCTCCACGCGTCGCGTGTCTGTTGTGTCTACATAAAACCGATTCTTGATCCACGCAAGTGGCAAGTGTCCGCTTTATGACCAAACGCCGCCTCGGAACCATCCAGTCGTCCCGTCCCGGCTATGGGGGTCTTATGCCTCAGTTTCCCTAATATGGCAAGCCACCTGCCATTTTTCAATGCGTGGCGCGGGACCGAGTTCGTTCGTCAAATCGCCATTTGAGAAAATGGCACGGGCAGCAGGGCTCGAACCTACGACCTGCGGTTTTGGAGACCGCCGCTCTACCAACTGAGCTATGCCCGTACGCGCGTTTCGGCGCAGGCGCTTCCTAAAAGCTTCCGGGCGCGCTGTAAAGAGTGGTCTGACGCGCTTTCACGTCCTTCGCCGGAAATCCGGCCAGGTAGTCGCCAGGCCTTCCCTGTTGATCGCGATTTTCCGCCTGACGCCGCTTGCCGGCGCTTAACCCCCAGCCGGCGGCTTGTACGGCCCGCCCGGCACGCCCCAGCCCCAGACCGGCATCGGTTCGGTTTCGGGGTCGCAGGTCTCGCCAAGGGTGGAATTCATCTTGGCCAGCCGCGACCCCCACTCGACATAGCCCATGAAGGCGGAACGGAATTCAGGATCGTCCGGCAGCCCGACAGCGTCGGCGGCATCGGCAAGCAGGCTGATCCAGCGGCGGCGCTGTTCCTCGCTCAAATGCTTGCCGAGGTGGTGCATGACCATCTCGCGATGGCCGCCATGTTTTTCGCTATAGGTCTTGGGCCCGCCAAAGACCTCGCCGATAAAGGCCGCGACATGCGCCGGATGGTCAGGCGACATGTGGTTGAACACCGGTCCGACCACCGGGTCGCGAGACACCTCGTCGTAAAAGGTTTCCGTCAGCTGGGTTAGCGCCTCGATGCCGCCGGCCCATTCGTAAAGCGTCGGGATATCCTGGCTCATGCTCGATCCTCCGCCAGCCCCGGCGCCGGCAGTGACGATAGCGGAAAAATCGTGCCTCACTCAACCTGCCTCGATGGCGAGTTCCCGAAACCGAGTGCCTACAATTTGGCGGGCGCTTCGACCTGAGCGTTGGACGATGCTACCACGCGGCAATTCTCAGGTTTCGGCGCCGACTTGCAGATGCTGGACCCCGTCAGCGCATCCACCGACTGGCGCCCGGTCGTCAGACCGACCTTCAGCATCATGTCAGGTTCGAGCTGACGCTCGACCGAACTGCCCTGCAGCGCAGTGAACAGAGCCGGGCTTATGGCCATCTCGTCGAGATAGGCTTTGACCGTTTGCTTCTGCCCCATCAGATAAAGGCTGAACCGCGCCTGGGAGCCGACAAGCCGTCTGGCGCCACCGGCCAGCATGAGCGCGCAGGCCGAATCGCAGTCGCCTTCCCCATCGACACTCAGTCCGGCATAGGCGCCGTCCTTGGCCAGGCAATTCCACTCTGCCGGGTCGCAGCCGACGAAATCGGTGCGGGCAACGGCAACGTCGAGCTTCTTTTCATGGATGATCCTGCCGGCCGCCAGGGCGCCGGAGAGGTCACCGCCGCGCGAACTGATCACCACGGGCAGCCGCCGGTTGCCAAGTGTGGCGAGCAATTGGCTGAGCTTCTGGGGCGTCTGCGGCGTAATCGCGCCTTGCGCCGCAATCCATTCCGGGCAGTCGGGGTTGCAGAGCGGGTTGCTGCCGCGAACCACCACAAAGCGCATGCCCTCATCGTGCGGCGCACTCTCCGGCGTCACCGGCAGCGGCGCTGCCTTGGCAACGGCCGGCAGGCCGCCGGCTGGCTTTTTGGCCGGTATTTCGCGACAATTCGGAGCCGGAAGGTCCAGCGTGCACAGGCTTGCGCTGGTCAGCAAATCCGCAGCGTCCGCACTGGTGACCAGCTTCATCGTCAGCATGTCGCTGAGGTCGATCTGCTGGATGTCGCTGGCCGGCGTGCTCTTCATCGTTTCGAGTATGCTGAGGTCGACACCCATCTCCTGGAAATAAGTGGCGAGCTTGCGCTCCACCTTCTTGCTCATCTCGTAGGTCTTGTAGCTGCCGGCATTCCTGCGGCTGACGACCTTCTTGCTGACGACCCGCTTCTTGCCTTTTACGATGCGATAGCGGACTTCATATTGCACGTTCATTTGCACGACCGTGGTCGTGATCTGATGGACGCCGAGAAAGGCCAGCGGCCCGACCAGGCGCCTGGTGCCGCCGGCCAGCATCATCGGGCAAGCGGACGCGCAATAGCTGCCGAGCACATAGGGGTTGCCGATATAGTGCGAGCCTCTGGCGTCGTTCTCCTTGCAGTTTTTCTCCCCCGGTTCGCAGCCGACAAACCAGGTCCGTCCGACCGCGATGTCGAGCTTGTTCTTGCGTATCATGCGGCCCATGACGATGGCCGCATCGACATCACCGCCGGGCGAGTTGACGACGATCGGCAATTTGCGGCGGCCGAGCGTTTTCAGGACAGCCTTGAGCAGTGCCGGCGATTTGGCCGATATCGCACCCTCCGCCGATATCCATTCCGGACAGGTCGGCTCGCAGCCCGGCGCGTTGCTGCGCACGACCAGGAACCGCATCGGCACATTCGGATCCGGCTCGGAATTTTTGGTCTGGCCGGCGAAGGCGGCACTGCCCATGGCAAGCAGCGACACCAGGCAGATCAGCCCCAGTGCCCGGCACGCCCAACCCTGAAAACGGTGCCGTGGAACCATCCGGCCAAGCCCCCTAATTGCAATCTATACTAGTATAGGCCCAGAGACTTGCAACAGAGATTGAGGCACCAAAACAGGCACATCCGGCCGTGAGTCAAAGAAAAAGGGCGGCCCTTAGGCCGCCCTTGTCCTGTCGATCCGGCGGATGCCGGGTTCGATTATTCTTTGATGGTGACGACGATGCCGGCACCGACGGTGCGGCCGCCTTCACGGATGGCGAAGCGCAGCTTCTCTTCCATGGCGATCGGCACGATCAGCTCGACATCGACCGTGATGTTGTCGCCGGGCA
>NZ_JACDTY010000043.1 GCF_013520985.1 Mesorhizobium neociceri
GCGCTGATCGCCGCAAATCGCCCACGTTCGACGCAAAAAGGGATGGCACGCGGCAGCGTCCCCTCCCCCTTGTGGGGAGGGTTAGGGTGGGGGTCCCTCTTCGCAAGAAACCCTATGCGACGGCCGCCGCGTTCAAGGCGTCGGCGCGGTTGCTTCGATCAACCCTGCCTGCTTGAGATCGGCCCACAGAGCCGGCGGAATATCTTCCCTGAGATAGCCCAGATTCTGCTTCAGCTCCTCAGCCGACCGCGCGCCCGGGATGACGCTCGACACCAGCGGATGGCCGAGCGGGAACTGCAGGGCCGCCGCCGGCAGCGAAACCTTGTGACTAGCGCAGATCGCCTCGATGCGGCGCACGCGCTCCAGCACTGGCTCGGGCGCTTCCCGTGTGTTGAAGGTTGCGCCCTTGACGGCACCTGTGGCGAGGATGCCGGAATTGTAGGGACCGCCGATGATGATCCTGGTGCCGCGCTGTTCGCACAGCGGCAGCAAGGTTGCCAGCGGCTCCTGTTCCAGCAGCGTGTAGCGGCCGGCGAGCAGGAAATAATCGAAGGCGCCGGCGACGACGAAATCGGACAGCATCTGCCATTGGTTGATGCCGACGCCGACCGCCTTGATGACGCCTTGCGCGCGCAATTCGTCGAGCGCCGGATAGGCGCCGTCCATGGCTTCCCGGAAACGGCTCCTTGCATAGGGATCCTCGCCGGGACCGAAATGGATGGCCTCGTCCGGGTCGTGGATCGAGACCATGTCGACATAGTCGGTGTCGAGGCGCTTCAGCGTGCCTTCGAGCGAGCGCATGACGGCATCGCGCGAATAGTCGAACTCGGCGCGGAAGGAGCCGGGCTGGTCCCACAGCGCCGGCTTCAGTTCTTCGGGCGGGATAGGCACGAGGTCGTAGCCGATCTTGGACGAGATGACGATGTCCGCGCGTGGCAGCGACTTGATGGCCAGCCCCAGGCGCGTCTCACTGACACCAAAGCCGTAGACCGGTGCGGTGTCGAAATAGCGGATGCCATTGTCGTAGGCTGCCTGCACCGTGTTGACCGCGGCGTCGGTGTCGACAGCGCGGTACATGTTGCCGAGCCCTGTGCCGCCGAGCCCGATTGTCGTTACCTTCAGGCCGTTCTTGCTGACAGCCCTGAATTCGATTTCAGCCATGTTCTCTTCCTGTAATCCCTGATCGTCATTTGCCGGCCGCCTTCCCGCGCCCATTCAGACCGCCAAGGCCGTCGTGAATTCGGCGGCGAAAGACCATTGACACAAAAGTTGTCATATAACAATGTAACCAGACGACAAATGTAGCGACGCCTACAAAACGACAAGGGAGGAATGCATGGACGACGACACGAAAAATCAGATGGCCGGCATCAGCCGGCGCAGCGCTTTTGCGCTGGCAGGAAAACTCGGCCTGGGTGCCGCTGGCCTGGCCAGCGGATTGGGCGGTCTTGCCGGCGGCATCAGCGCCGCCCGGGCAGCCGATTCATCGCCCGGCCTGCCGAAGAAGCCCTACAAGTTCCACTTCGTTTGCCATGTGACGCTCGACCAGTTCTTCACGCCGACCGTCTATGGCATCCAGGATGCCTGCGCCGCCTTCGGTTGCAGCTACCAGTGGACGGGTTCGCAGAAGAACGTCGTCTCCGAAATGGTCAGCGCCATGCAGACGGCGATCGCGCAGAAGTCGGACGGCATTGCCGTATGCCTGGTCGACCCGACGGCGTTCGACGCCGCCACCGACATGGCGGCGCAGGCCGGCATTCCTGTGGTTGCCTTCAACGCCGACGTGCCGGTCGGCAGCCCCAACAAGCGGCTGTCCTATGTCGGCCAGCCGCTCTACCAGTCGGGCTACAACTCTGCGCTGAAGTGGCTGAAGCTGATCCCCAAGGGCGGCCATGTCATGCTGTCGATCGGCGTGCCCGGCTCGCTCAACACGCAGCCGCGTCTCGACGGCTACATCCAGGCGATCAAGGACAGCGGCAGCGGCGTCACCTACGATGTCGTCAACACCGGCCCGGATCCGGCAACGGAAATCTCGCGCGTCGAGAGCTATTATCTCAGCCACAAGACCGTCAACGGCTTGTTCGGCACCGGCGGTTCCGACACCTATGCCTGCGGTTTCGTGTCCAACAAATACGGGCTGGTGAAAGCCGGCGGCGCGGTGGCCGGCTTCGACCTGTTCCCGCAAACGCTGGACTTCATCAAGGCCGGTGACGTCAACTTCACCACCGACCAGCAGGCCTATCTGCAGGGCTTCCTGCCGGTGCAGCAGATGTATCTCTACAAGCTGTCGGGCGGTCTCGTCGGTCCGGCCAACAGCGACACCAGCCAAGCCTATGTGACCAAGGACAATGTCGACGCCTATGTCGGCAAGTCGCGTTTCGAAGGCCGCTCGGACGTCGAGCCGACCTGACACGTTTCGCCGTCAACTCCAGCCCTCGCCGCGTCATCCCGGGATGATGCGGCGAGGGTGCCAGTTGCTGCCGTTCAGGCGGCCATCCGCCCAGAAATCAGGAAGAGTTTAAGTGCCGCCAAGCAAAGCCATAACAGCCGGGAAAGGCGCCGTCGGCGTCAAGGTTCCGCACACAATGACGGAAAGGCTGCTCATCCTTTTGTCGCGCTACCGCGAGGCGAGCATCGCCGTCGTCGCAATCGTGCTGGTGATCTATTTCCAGGTCGGCAGCGATGGCGGCTTCCTGTCGCCGCAATTCATGAGCGTGGTGCTGCGCGACACCGGCCGGCTCGGGCTGATCGCCGCCGCCGAGGTGATGCTGATGATCACCGGCGAGATCGACCTGTCGCTGAGCGCCATCTTCTCGATCGCGCCCTATGTCATGGCGCTGCTGTCGGTCACCTATGGTGTGCCGCTGGCCGTCGGCGCGCTGATCGGCGTGCTGATCGGCGTGCTGGTCGGCGCCATCAACGGCATCATCACCGTGCGCTTCAAGGTGCCGTCGCTGATCACCACGGTCGGCATGCTGTTCTTCCTGCAAGGCATCGTCGTCTCGATCTACAACAGCCAGCCGATCGTGGCGCCGGTCGAGCAACCGTTCAACGCCATCTTCGGCCAGAGCCTCTACCAGCCTTCGGATGGCCTGTTCTCGTTGCACGGCATCACAGCCTTTACGCCCTTCCTGTGGGCGGTGGTTCTCGTGCTGGTGCTGGCGCTGGTGCTCTCCCGCACCACCTTCGGTCTGCACACGATTGCCACCGGCTCCAACATTATCGGCGCGCGTGAGATCGGCGTGCGCACCGACCGGATGAAGATCTACAATTTCATGATCGCCGGCGGCTTCGCCGCCTTTGCCGGCATCATCAACACGGCGCAGTTCACCTCGGCCGACCCGCAGGCCGGCAGCCCGTTCCTCACCTTGCAGGCGATCGCCGCAGCGGTCATTGGCGGCACCTCGCTGCTCGGCGGTTCGGGCACCGTCATTGGCGCGCTGATCGGCGCCTTCGTGGTGGCGTCGCTCAACAACGGTCTGGTGATGATCGGCGCCCAGGCCACCGTGTCCGACATCTATCTCGGCGCTGCCATCATCGCGGCGATGATCCTCTCAATCCAGGTCGACCGCCTGCGCACACGGAGGCGCGTATGAACACGCAAGCTATTCCACCGCTTAGCAAGGATGCGCCGACCGTGCTGGAGATGACGAACATCTCCAAGAGTTTTGGCGCCGTCACCGCGCTCGTCGATGTCTCGATCAAGCTGCGCCAGGGCGAGGTTCTGGCGCTGGTCGGCGACAATGGCGCCGGCAAGTCGACGCTGATCAAGATCCTGTCCGGCTTTCACCAGCCCGACACCGGCACCATTGTCTCGCAAGGCAAGGAGGTGCGCTTCGCCTCGCCGCGCGATGCGCGTGCCCAAGGCATCGAAACCGTCTACCAGGACTTGGCGCTGGTCGGCGACCTCAGCGTCTTCCACAACATGTTTCTCGGCCGCGAGTACCATAAGCGTTTCCTCGGGCTGAACCTGCTCGACAACAGAAAGATGCGCGAACAGGCGCAGCTCTATCTCGACACGCTTGGCATCACGATCCCCAGCGTCAACAGCACGGTCGACCTCTTGTCGGGCGGACAGCGCCAGTGCATCGCGGTGGCCCGCTCGATCTATTCGTCGCCGAAGATCCTGGTGCTCGATGAACCGCTGGCGGCCCTTGGCGTGCGTGAGAGTGCGCATGTGCTGGGCCTTATCCAGAATTTGCGCCAGCAGCGCCAGGTCTCGGTGATCCTGATCGTCCACAACTACAACCAGATTTTCGAGGTCTGCGACCGCATCAACTTCCTGCATGCGGGCGAGGTCGCGCTTGACGCCTCCACGGCCGACACCAGCGAGGAAGAACTGATCCGCATCGTCAAATCGGGCCTTGGCACCAGGGCGATCGAAGCCGCCGCAGCCGAGATCCGGCCGGGCCTCGTATGAACCAGCCGCCGGCAGCGGCTGCCGAAATCCTTGCCGGCAAGAGCTCCCACTTGCCGGCGCCTCGCACGGAGTATTCGTCTTGACGTTTTCACCCACTGAGCTGACCAGATCCCTTGGCCGCGGCCTGTTGTCCTTTCCGCTGACGTTCTTCGACGATGACGGCGCTTTCAACGAGGACGGCTATCGTGCCCATGTCGCCAGCCAGGGCACGGCCGGCGCGAGCGGGCTTTTCGCCGCCGGCGGCACCGGCGAGTTCTTCTCGCTGACACTGGAAGAATACAAGCGTGTGGTGCGGGCGGCGTCGGATGAGGTTCCCGACACCATGCCGCTGCTCGCCGGCGTCGGCTACGGCACGCATATGGCGGTGGAGTTCGCCAAGGCCGCCGAAGCCAATGGCGCCGACGGTCTGCTGGTGCTGCCGCCCTATCTCGTCAAGTCCGAGCAGGAAGGCCTGCGCCGTCATCTCACCGCCATCTGCCGCTCCGTCGGCATCGGCGTGATTGCCTATAACAGGGACAACGCCATTCTGACGCCGGAGACGCTCGAGCGTGTTGCGCAGGATTGCCCGAACCTGATCGGCTTCAAGGATGGAGTCGGCGATATCGAACTCCTCACCGCAACGCGCTACCGAATGGGCGACCGGCTGGTCTTCATCGGCGGCATGCCAACGGCCGAGGTCCATGCGAGTGCCGCGGCCGCCATCGGCATGACAACCTATTCGTCGGCGATCTACAATTTCGCGCCGGAGATTGCGCTGCGTTTCTTCAACGCCTTGCGCGCCGGACGCACGGCCGAAGTCGGCGATCTCATCCGCTCGTTCTTCCTGCCTTATCTCGCCATCCGCAACCGACGCGCCGGCTATGCCGTGTCGATCGTCAAGGCGGGCGCGCGCATTGCCGGCATCGACTGCGGGCCGGTGCGGTCGCCGCTTCTCGACCTGACGGCGGATGAGGAGCGCCAGCTCACGGCGCTCATGCAGTCCTGCAAGATGCCGGTCGCGGAGCTGGCGTAAGGTCTGATGGGACGGTCGGGTGGATCGAAGGCGAGGTGTGGCCGGGGGCTAACCGTCGACCATGCGGCGGTAGCGCTCGCGCCCGGCTTCAAGATGCTCGCGCAAAGTGAAGCGGGCGGCTTCGACATTCTGCCGCTCGATCGCCTGGTAGATGCGGCGGTGCTCCATCTGGACCTGCTCCAGATAATGCCGCCGCTGCTCGGGCGTTTCGTCGCGCGGGCGCATCAGCTGGCGCGGAATGAGGACGGGTCCGAGAAAATGCATAAAGCGTTCGAAATAAGGATTGCCGGTGGCAGACGCGATCGCCCGGTGGAAGGCGAAGTCCGGTTCGATGGCGCTTTCGCCGGCGGCGATCGAAGCGTCGATGGCATCGAGACAGTCGCGCATGCGGGCAAGATCGTCGTCGCCGCGCTTTTCCGCGGCAAGGCCTGCGGCTTCCAGTTCCACCGCGAGCCGAAGCTGCAGCACGTTCTGGACTTCGGTCAGCGAGTGAAGCTCGTCGGAAATGATGCGGAATGTGGTGTTGGCCTCATGATCGGCAACGAACACGCCGGAGCCTTGGCGGCTCGTCACCAGTCCTTCGGAGCGCAGCGACGCCATGGCTTCGCGGATCACCGTGCGGCTGACGCCGAATTGCGCGATCAGCTCCTGCTCGGTCGGCAATTTCTCGCCGCTGGTCAAATGACCGGCCCGTATTTCGCGCGCAAACCAGTCGGCAACCTGCGCCGTGCGGCTGATCTGCGGGGGAAGGCCAAAGGAACGTTTCATCGTCCCCAAGCAATAAACGAACCGCGTTTCTTGGCAACCCATTATTTGTCTGGTGATATGATAAGATTTGCGGCTCGCCGGCCGCGCTCAATCTTCATTCGCCTTGCCATATCCGCGCCAACATATCCGCGCTATCCGCGAAAGGGCAGGGCGTGATGGCCCCCGAAAAACCAGTGCTGCTGACCGGGGCCTCCGGCACGATCGGTCGGCTGCTGTCAACCAGGCTCGCGGCGCTGGGCTGGACCTTGCGGCTCACCGATATCGTGCCTTTGCCGATCCCGCTGCCGGACGGAGCGAGCTTCACGATTGCCGATATCGAGGACCAGCAGGCGGTGGACAATCTGTCGAATGGATGCGGCCTGATCCTGCATTTTGGCGGCATCTCCACCGAGCAATCCTTCGAGACGGTGCTCGGCCCCAATTTCCGCGGCGCCTTCCACATCTACGAGGCGGCGCGCAAGGAGAAGGCGCGGGTGGTATTCCCGTCTTCGGTTCATGCCGTCGGCCTTTACGAGCGGACGGAGATTCTCGATCAGGACTGCGTGCTCAGGCCCGACGGCTATTACGGGCTGTCGAAGGCCTATGGCGAGATGCTGGCGCGGCTCTACTTCGACAAGCATGCGGTCGAAAGCGTGCTGATCCGCATCGGCTCGGTACTCCCGGAAGTTCCGGACGAACGCATCCTGTCGACCTGGATATCGCATGACGATTTTGTCCGGCTGATCGAGCGCTGCGCTGCGGCCGAAAAAGTCGATTGCTCCGTCATCTGGGGCCAGTCCAACAACAGCCGCGGCTTCTGGCGAAACGATGCCAGGGAGAAACTCGGCTGGGCGCCGCTCGACAGTTCCGACAGCCAGGCCGAGCGCGTGCGCGGCAAGGTGACGGACAATCCGGTGGTCGAGCGTTACCAGGGCGGCAAGTTCATCGTCGTCGACTACAGCCGCGACGGTTTTCCGCCGCGCGAGATGTTTCCGGAGGAGTGAGCTTGTTGCGTCGGTAGCAGGGTAATCGCATATGGTGCTCCCCCACTCCGTCTCGGCTTCGCCGAGCCACCTCTACTCTCACATTCGTGGGGGAGAGGAAATGCCAATCGCTGAGGTCGCAGCCTTGAAAGGCTTGGGTTTCCTCTCCCCCATGAACATGGGGGAGAGGTGGCCGCGAAGCGGACGGAGTGGGGGGCTGGCGCCACCAATGCGATTGCCCCTTGATCACGCCGCCGGCGCCTTCCGCCCCGAAATCAAATCTGCCGCCTTCTCCGCAATCATCACCACCGCCGCATTGGTGTTGGACGACACGATGCTCGGCATGACCGAACTGTCGCAGACGCGGAGTCCCTGCAGTCCGCGCACGCGAAGCTCGGGGTCGACCACACTCTCGGCATCGCCACCCATGCGGCAGGTGCCGACCGGGTGATAGGCGCTGCGGCCGTGCTCGCGGGCGAAGACTTCGAGTGCGGCGCGGCTCTGCATGGCCGCGCCCGGCAGATGCTCGCGGCTGATGTATTTGGCGAAGGCTTGCTGCGACAGGATCTCACGGCTGATCTCGATGCCGTCGATGGCGCGTTCGAGATCGTAGCGTTCAGCAAAAGGATTGGGGTCGATAACAGGCGCATCGCGCAGGTCCGCCGATTTGAGCGTGACGCTGCCGCGCGAACGAGGCCGCACATGGTAGGAGTTCAGCGTGCAGCCATTGCCGCTGGGCACCGAGCCGATGCCTTCCTCGACGCCGGCGCCGGGCAGGAAATGGAACTGGATGTCGGGCGTCTTTTCCGCGCGGTCGCCCCACCAGAAGCCGCCGGCCTCGACGATGTTGGAGGCCACCGGCCCCTTGCCGAACAGCGCGTATTCGAGACCGGCCACCGCCTGCCAGCGCTTCTTCTTGTAGCGGTCGATGCCATGCGGGCCATTGAGCTCGGCGACGACGTCGACATCCATGTGATCGTGCAAATTCTGGCCGACGCCTTCCGCATCATGGACCACCTTGATGCCGTGCTGGTTCAGATGCGCGGCCGGGCCGATGCCGGAAAGCATCAGAAGTTTCGGCGAGCCGATGGCGCCGGCGGTGACGATCACCTCGCGTTCGGCGCGGAGCAATTCCGTGCGGCCATTGGCGATGATGTCGACGCCGATGGCGCGGCCGTTTTCGACCACGACGCGGCTGACCATAGCGTCGGTGCGCAGCATCAAATTGCTGCGGCCAAGCGCGGGCTTGAGATAGGCAACCGCCGTGCTCGAGCGTTTCCCCCGGCGCGTCGTGGTCTGGTAGAAGCCGGCGCCGGCCTGTTCGCCGGCGTTGAAGTCGGCACGGAAGGGAAGGCCGGCCTGCTGCGCCGCCTTGACGAAGATCCGGGTCAGCGGATGCGGCGCGCCGCTGGACACGCCAAGCGGGCCGTCAATGCCGTGCTGTGGGTCGGCGAAAGTATCGTTGCCCTCGGAGCGGACGAAATAGGGCAGCACGTCGGCATAGCTCCACCCGGCGCAGCCGGCGTCAGCCACCCAGCCGTCGTAGTCCTGCGGGCAACCGCGGGTGAAGACCTGGGCATTGATCGAGGAGCCGCCGCCGAGCACACGGGCCTGCGGATAGACCATGGTGCGGCCGTCGATCGCCTTGCCGGGCGCCGTGTCATAGCCCCAGATCAGCGGCCCCGACGTCATCTTGAAGAAGCCGACCGGCAAATGGATGTAGCGATCGGTGTCGGGCGGGCCGGCCTCGAGCAGGACGACCGATACCTCCGGGTCCTCGCTCAGCCGCGCAGCCAGAATGCAGCCGGCCGAACCGCCGCCAACTATGATGTAATCCGGCATTCCCGCTCCCTTTGCCGGGGCAAAATCAACGCCCCCTTCTCTTGCGCGCGACGATCTCAAGTCGCTTGTGCCGCGTCAAGAGAAAGGGTATGGTTATCGTGTTGAAGGGTTGTCGTACAAGTAGAGGAACTTGATAACTCGTCACCAGGAGGCCCCGGCCGCGCTCCCCGCGCTATCCGCCGGGCGGAACAGAATTCAATCGGGAGGATTTCGCGACATGAAGGACACGAAGAATTTTACGGTCAACCGGCGCACGCTGATGCTGGGCGCCACCGCCGGCGTGGCGGCGCTCGCCATGCCGAGCGTGCTGCGCGCGCAGGACAAGCCGACACTGGTGACATCGATCCGCTCTTTGTCCAACCCGTATCACGCGGTGTGGAAGACCGGCGCCGAGGCTTACGCCAAATGGGCCGGGCTCGAACACGTCACGCTGGTTTCGGAAGGCAACAGCGAGAAGGGCATCGCCGACATCAAGGCGATGCTGGCCAAGACCGGCGGTAATATGGTGCTGAACTCCGATCCGAACGACACGCCGGATGCACGCCCGATCGTCGAGGCCTGCGCCAAGGCCGGCGCCTATGTCGTGACGCAGTGGAACAAGCCGCCGGATCTGCACCCGAAGGACTTCAACCCGAACTATGTGTCGCATATCGAGTTCGACGGCATCTCAAGTGGCAAGACCATCGCCGAGATCCTGTTCAAGACCATTGGCGGCAAGGGCGGCATCGTCGCACTCGGCGGCCTGATCTCGACCACGGCGGCGATCGAACGCAAGAAGGGACTCGACGCAGCCCTTGCCGCCAATCCCGACATCAAGCTGCTCGACTTCCAGGTCGCCAACTGGAAATCGACGGAAGCCTTCGACCTGATGGGCAATCTGCTCACCCGCTTCGGCGACGACATCAAGGGCATCTGGGCTGCCAATGACGATATGGGCTCGGGCGCCTTGGAAGCGCTGCGTGCGGAGAACCTCGCCGGCAAAGTGCCGATCGTCGGCGTCGACGGCATCAAGACGGCGGTCGACGCGGTGCGCACCGGCGAGTTCGCCTGCACCGTCACCTCGGATCCGTTCTGGCAGGGCGGCATGGGTCTTGCCATCGGCTACAACGCCAAGATCGGCAAGTTCGACCCGACCAAGGAGCCGCCGGAACACCGCGAATTCTACGGCAAGGCGGTGCTGATCTCGCACGACAATGTCGAGGAATATTACAAGACCAATGTCGATGCGAAGCCCGAGATCGACTGGAACGATCTGTGGGGCCGGGTGACCGGAGCGATCCGTACCTGATCCATCGGAGCGGGCTGCAACTCCCTGGCGGCCCGCTTCCTCCCGCAGCCGTCGCGATCCCCTTGTCGCGACGGCTGTCACCAGCAGACGGGAAGCGGTTTCTTGACAATCCATACAGAACCCCTGAAGTCCGTTTCGGACATCGAGCGGACGACTTCCATGAGTTTGATCCCCGGCCGCATCGCCGCATTGTTTGGCGGCAGGCGCTGGCGCAGCCTGGCGCCGCTGGCGGTGCTGATTGTGCTGTGCGTCCTGATCGCCATTGCCAATCCCAATTTCATCGAAGTCCGCAATCTGGTGCGGCTTGCCAATTCGGCCGCCGTGCCGCTGACGCTGGCGATGGGGCTGACCTTCATCATCCTGATGGGCAGCATCGACCTTTCGGTCGAAGGCACACTTTCGGTATCGGCGATGGTGCTCGTGCTGCTCGCCGTCAATGACGGCAATGGCAACGACTATGGCTGGTGGGCGGTGCTCGCCGCAATCGTTGCCGGGACCGCGATGGGCTTTGTCAGCGGTCTCGTCCAGACCATGCTGCGCATCCCGTCCTTCATGGGCACGCTCGGCATGTGGTTCATCGGCCTCGGTCTGTCGGTCTATATGCTCGGCGGCTCGGCCATCAAGCTCAACGATGCCTCGATCCGCGACCTGGCCCTGCACCGTTTCCTCGGCCTGCCGGTGGCGGTGTGGGTCGCGTTCGGCGCTTTCCTGCTTGCCGCCATCATCCAGTATCACACCAAGCTCGGCCGCCACATATTGGCGATCGGCGGTGACGAGGATGTCGCAAAACTCTCCGGCGTCAATGTGGTGCGCGTGCGCATTACCGCCTTTGCGCTGGCCGGTTTCTTCTTCGGCATTGCCGGCGTTCTTGCCGCAGCCCAACTCGGCCAGTCGCATGCGGTCATCGGCGACGGCAGGCTGTTTGCCGCGGTCACCGCGGTGGTTGTCGGCGGCACGGCGCTGACCGGCGGTGAGGGCGGTGTCGTCAACACGCTGATCGGCGTGCTGATCGTCACCGTGCTTGCCAATGGCATGATCCTGCTCGGCATCTCGCCCTACATCCAGCAGACGGTGCAGGGCCTGATGATCATCGCTGCCGTGGCGCTGTCGCTCGACCGCGTCCGCCTCAGGATCGTGAAGTGAGCGCCATGCTGCAGGCGTCCAATATCATCAAGAATTTTCCCGGCGTCCATGCCTTGCGCGACGTCTCCATCGAGGTGCGGCCGAACGAAGTGGTCGGGCTGATCGGCGAGAACGGTGCCGGCAAGTCGACGCTGATGCGGGTGCTGGCCGGCGGCTACCGGCCGGATGGCGGCAGCCTCACCTTGGACGGCGAGCAGCTGCGCATGCGCAACGCCCGCGATGCGGCACGCCACGGCATCGGCATGGTGTTCCAGGAACAGTCGCTGGTGCTCAATCTGACCGTTGCTGAAAACATCTATCTCGGCGCGGAAGACCGCTTCACCCGCTTCGGCCTCGTCAACTGGCGCGCCATGAACGCGGCGGCGCGGCGGCAACTGGCCAAGATCGGCATCGACATCGACGTCACCGCGCGCACCTCCGAACTCACCTTCGCCGCGCGCCAGATGGTGGAGCTCGCCAAGGCGCTGACCTTGGAGGAAGTGGTCGACCGGCAGCTGCTCATCCTGCTGGACGAGCCGACCTCGGTGCTCAACGCCTCTGACATCGAGGTGCTGTTCGCGCGCGTGCGCTCGCTCAAATCCCGCGCCAGTTTTGTGTTCGTCTCGCACCGCCTCGACGAGGTGCTCAATATTTCCGACCGCGTCTACACGATGAAGGATGGCGCGGTCGTTGCCGAGCACCGGGCGGCGCAAGTCACCGCGCCGGAGCTGCACGAGATCATGGTCGGGCGCGGCTTGCAGGCTGAATATTATCGCGAGGCCCGGCAGCAGCCAGCGCGTGAGACGGTCATGGTCGAGGCCAGGGGCCTTGGCGCGAATGGCTTCTATCACGGCGTCGATCTCTCGATCCGGGCCGGCGAGATCGTCGGCATTGCCGGCGTCGTCGGCTCCGGCCGCGAGGAGGTGACACGCACCATTGGTGGCTTCGTGCAGCATGATGCGGGCGAAATGAAGATCGCCGGCGATGCCGTGCGCTTCGGCTCGCCGGAACCGGCGGTGCGCAAGGGCATCGGCTATGTGCCGCGCGAGCGTCGGCTCGAAGGTCTCGTGATGTTCCTGTCGATTGCCGAGAACATTTCGCTTGCCGATCTCTCCAGCGTCATGCGCCATGGCGCCATCGATTATGGCAAGGAGCGCCGGCTCGCCGCCGACTGGATCAAGCGGCTGCGCATCAAGGCGCCGGGTCCCGATGCCGCCTGCCGCAAGCTCAGCGGTGGCAACCAGCAGAAGGTGGTGCTGGCGCGCTGGATGACGGCGGGCTCGCGCATCCTTGTGCTCGACCATCCAACGCGCGGCCTCGACGTCGGCGCCAAGGAGGAGGTCTACGAGCTGATCCGCGATCTCTCCGCGCAAGGCGTGGCGATCCTTTTGATTTCCGACACGCTGGAAGAGACGATCGGCCTGTCGCATCGGGTGCTGGTGATGCGCGACGGCGAGATCACCGCGCGCTTCGATGCGAGTCCGGGCAACAAGCCGAACCAGGTCGATCTGCTAAGAGCGATGGTATGACGGACCGTTTGGAAACTCTACTCTGGCGGCCATCTGAAGGCGCTTTCTGCGCTTCCGATGTTAACGTGCACGGCAGCTTGGCGCATGCATCGTCTTATGCTGCGCTTGTCGACCCCCACTCCGTCTCGGCTTCGCCGAGCCACCTCTCCCCCGATCGACGGGGGAGAGGAAAGGCGCCAAGCTTTTCGCCTTCAACGCTCGTCCAGCAAGGCTCCCTTCCTTTCCCTCCGGAGGGGGGAAAGGTGGCGCTGCGAAGCAGCGACGGATTGGGGGAACCACGTGGCAATCAAGCCTTGGCTGATCAGTCACGCCAATCAGAGCCTTTCAAGGACGGGCGTGACCTGTGGCTCGCCCCGGCAAGGTGCTCGGCGAAGCCGAGACGGAGTGGGGGAGCGCCCTATACGATTGCGCTGCGGTGCTCACGGGCCTCAGCGATTTTCCAACGGTCTTGGGAGCTCTGCGATGAGTAACGGTTTCTCCATCAAGCGGGTGTTCGAAGGCAAGTGGACGCAAGGCGCCATTCCGCTGATCCTGCTGGTCGCGCTGTTGCTGATCATCGAGATCGCGGCACCGGGCTTCCTCACCGGCGAGACCGTGGCGCTGCTGTTTGCCAACACCGCCGTGCTGTTCATCCTGGCGACCGGCGTCACCTTCGCCATCCTGCTCGGCGGCATCGACCTGTCGATCCAGGCGGTGGCGTCGCTGGCCAGCGTCATCCTGGCGCAATTGCTGCCATCGCTCGGGCTCGCCGCCTTTCCGGTGGCGATCCTGTCGGGCCTCGCCTTCGGGATCCTGAGCGGCGTCGTCCACGTCAAGCTGCGCGTGCCGTCCTTCGTGGCGACGCTCGCCACCGGCGGCGTCGTCACCGGCCTGGCGTTGTGGGTGTCGAACGGCCGCGCCATCACCATCGAGGAAGGTGGCCGCGAAAACACCGCCTGGATCAACGCCACGGTCGCCGGCATTCCGGTGGTGGTGCTGATTTCGGCGGTCATAGGCATCGCCGCCTTTCTGGCGCTGCGCTACACGCGCTTCGGCCGCCAGGCGATCGCGGTCGGCGCGGGAGAACCGGCGGCCTGGGCGGCGGGCATCAATGTCGACCGCACCAAGATCATCGCCTTTGCCGCGTCCGGCATGCTGGCCGCTGTCGCCGGGGTTGTGCTGGCGGCGCGGCTGTCGAGCGGTTCGCCGGTGCTGGCCAACCAGCTGCTGCTGCCGGCCATTGCCGCCGTCATCGTCGGCGGCACCGCGATTACCGGCGGGTTGGGTGGCGTTGCCCGCACGGCGGTCGGCGCATTGATCATCTCGATCGTGCGCATCGGCATGACCTTTGTCGGCGTCAACATTTTCTTGGAAAACATGGTGTTCGGCGCGGTGCTGATTGCCGCCGTCGCCATCACCATCGACCGCAGCAAGATCGCGGTCATCAAGTGATCCCGCCTCCCAAGCAAGCGCGGACAGGACGGGACCGCATCGGCGCGAGGCCGATGCGGTCCGGCCTGATCAGATCACATCGTGTCGAGGCCGATCAGCTCGATCTTGTAGCCGTCGGGATCTTCGACGAAGGCGATGTGGGTGGTGCCGTGCTGCATCGGGCCGGGCTTGCGCGGGATCTTGGCGCCGCGCTTTTCCAGTTCCGCGCAGACGGCGTAGATGTCGTTGACGCCGAGCGCCAGGTGGCCGAAGCCGGTGCCGATCTCATAGGGTTCCTCGCGGCCCCAGTTCAGCGTCAACTCGACGACGGCTTCCTTGTCCTCGGGGCCGTAGCCGACAAAGGCGTTGGTGAACTTGCCGCCGGGATAGTCGTCGCGGCGCAGCAAGGTCATGCCGAGCACTTCGGTGTAGAAGGCGATCGACTTGTCGAGGTCGAGCACCCTGATCATGGTGTGCATATAGCGAAAGCCCGGGGCGTCGCTCATTGGGGGAGTCCTCCGAATTCAGGGATTTGCTGGTCTGACCGTCCACATCAAACGGTAGGCAGGGATATGGCTTCGCTTGATGTTCTAAATCAGGGTTGTATGATAACACGACAACGCCAGTATTTGTCCAGTCGTTTTCCCGAGGGGTCCAGAGCCAATCCATGAATGCCGTGCCGCCAACCTCCGCATCGCTGATCGCAGCCCTGGCCGGCGTGCTGCCGAGTGGCGGGCTGCTGACCGAGGAAGCGGATCTGGCGCGCTACAGCCGCGACTGGTCGGGCGACCATTTTGGCCGGCCGCTGGCGGTGGCGCGGCCGTCCTCCGTCGAGGAGATGTCAGCGCTGATGCGGTTCTGCCATGCCGAACGCATTCCGGTCGTGCCGCAAGGTGGCCTGACCGGGCTCGTTGGGGCAGCAGTGGCGGCCGATGGCGGCGAGGTTGTCATCTCGCTGGAGCGCATGAACAGGATCCGCTCGATCAGCCCGATCGACTTCGCCATGGTGGTCGAGGCAGGCTGCATTCTCGAGGACGCCAAGCGCGCCGCCGAAGAGAGCGACTGCCTGTTGCCGATCACCTTTGGCGCGCAAGGCAGCTGCCGCATCGGCGGCAATGTCGCCACCAACGCCGGCGGCTTCAACGTGCTGCGCTATGGCATGACGCGCGATTTGGTGCTCGGGCTCGAAGTGGTGCTGGCCGACGGCCGCATCTGGAACGGGCTGAAAGTGCTGCGCAAGGACAATCGCGGCTATGATCTGAAGCAGATCTTCATCGGCTCGGAAGGCACGCTCGGCATCGTCACCGCCGCCGCGCTGAAACTGTTCCCCAAGCCGACGCGGATTGAAACCGCACTGGTTGGCCTGCGCTCGGTCGAGGACGCGATGGCGCTCTATGCCCGCGCCCGGCGCGATTGCAGCGACCTGCTCACCGCTTTCGAACTTATCCTGCGCGTCGGCATCGAGATCACCATGCGCGAAGGTCAGAATTTTGCCGATCCGCTTGATAAACCCTATCCCGCCTATGTGTTGATCGAGGTTTCCTCCGGCGGTCTGATCGACCTCTCCAGCATGCTGCTCGGTTTCCTCGGCAGCGTCGAGGATATCGTCGAGGACGGCATCATCGCCGCGACACGGGCTCAGGCCGAACGGCTGTGGCTCTACCGCGAGATCATGGTCGAGCGGCAGGGCAGGGGCGGGCGCTATCTGCGCACCGACGTCTCGGTGCCGATCTCCAGGCTTGCCGATTTCGTCAGCGATGCGCTGGTGGCGCTGGATAAGGCGCGGCCCGACGCGCTCGCCGTCACCTATGGCCATGTCGGCGACGGCAACATCCACCTCAATGTGGTGCCGCCGGAAGGCATGGGTGCTGAGGCGATCGAGCATCTGTTCGAAGAGGCGGAAGCCGAGATCTTCACCGTCGTCGACCGCTATGGCGGCTCGATCAGCGCCGAGCACGGCATCGGCCGGGTCAAGCAGAAGGCATTCCTCGAACGCATCGATCCGGTGACGCTCGATCTGGCCGCCGGCATCAAGGACGCGTTCGACCCGCGCCATATTCTCAGCAACGGCCGCATTCTGGCGTCCGCATCCGCCGTCGACTATAGGTGAGCGATGACGCTGAAACTCGACAAGGTCAATCGCGGCCCACACCTCTCCACTCTGGTGGCAAGTTCCATCTCGCGCGAGATCGCGCAAGGCCGGCTGAAGACGGGTGACCAGCTGCCCACCGAACAAGCGCTGGCGACGACGTTCGGGGTCAGCCGCAATGTCGTGCGCGAGGCGATCGCGCGGCTGCGCTCGGAAGGCCGCATCTGGTCGCAGCAAGGGCGCGGCGCCTTTGTGGCGGAGACCAACAACCCAACGGTGCTGACCATCGACCATGAGACGCTGCAGCGCGCCGATTCGTTCCGCAACCTGTTCGAACTGCGCGGCATCCTCGAAGTGCAGGCGGCAGCCCTTGCCGCGAAGCGGCGCGGCGACGCCGATCTCAAAGCCATGGGCGATGCGCTGTCCGGCATGCGCGCCGCGCCCTATGGCAGCGTCGCCTGGCTGCGCAGCGACCTCGAATTCCACCGCACCGTCGCCGAGGCGACGCGCAACAGCTACATGGGCCAGTTCCTGGTCTTCGTGTCCGAGCGCGTGCGCGAAAGCATTCTCGCCGCCGGCAACCAGCAGAAATCCGACGACATGGCCCGCATTACGCTCGGCGAGCACGAACGCATCTTTGCCGCCATCCGCAACGGCGATGTCGAAGGCGCGCAAGCCGCGATGCGCGACCATCTGGCGGGCGCTGCGCTGCGTGTTGGGTTGCACGAGGGCGAGGCGGCGGAGGCAGAATCACCAGCGAGGGAGGTGGCGTCTCCGGTGCGGCATTCGAGATTGCGGAAGGCGATTCGCGGGCAGGCTGGGGGATAGCGGTTTAGCTCCAGCCAGTTGCATATGTGAGCGCCAGCCCCCACTCCGTCTCGGCTTCGCCGAGCCACCTCTCCCCCACTTTGTGGGGGATGAGGAAATGCCAACCTCCGAGGTCGCAGCCCTTCAAAAGCTTGGGTTTCCTCTCCCCTACTTTGTGGGGGAGAGGTGGCTCGGCGAAGCCGAGACGGAGTGGGGGAGCGCCCTATCCGATTTCACTCGGTTGGCGGCTCAACCAGAGACGCACCATTGCCGTGGCCGCCGCCCCACCGCGCTATTTCAGCGGCAAAAACAACTCAAGCACCACTTCGCGCAGCGGCCCGTTCGGGAAGAACGAAAAGTGCCGTTGGCAATAGAGCGGTTCACGACTTGATGGAATCGAAGGGATTCCCGATTTGTCGGTTTTGTGATTCAAGATGCTGGCTGGAGTGGAGGCCAGCATCTGATGACCCGACCTCTTTCCAATGATCTTCGCGAGCGGGTAGTAGCGGCGGTTTTGAGTGGTGAAAG
>NZ_JACDTY010000044.1 GCF_013520985.1 Mesorhizobium neociceri
TGCGCGAACTCCACTATGTCACCCGTTATAATAACCCGCAGTGATCGCCCCGGCGTGCCGACTAACGGCTGACCGCCATACACGCATCAGGCGACTTCGGGAAAGGTGCCTTGGTGCACCGCTTACGCTACAGCTCGACAAGGCTCCCAGGAAAAGCCCTCGCGGATATTAATGGGAAACCAATGATCGCCCATGTCTGGCACAGGGCAATCGAAGCTGATGTGGGACCAGTTGTCGTCGCCTGCGGGGACCAGCAGATTGTTGACGTTGTTCGAGATCTGGGTGGCGAGGCTATCTTAACCGAGGCGGCTCTTCCAACGGGTTCGGATCGGGCTTTTGCAGCAGCGAGTTTGGTTGATACGGAAGGGAAATATGACGTGATCGTTGTTTTCCAGGGTGATTTGCCGACCATTGACCCTGCGACGGTGCGGACTACATTGACACCTTTGGCGCGAGAGGCAGATTGTGCGATCGCGACCCTCGCCACAGAGATTGATGACCCTCTGGAACTTCACGCCCCCCAAGTCGTAAAGATAGCTCTGGCCGTCCATCCGGGTGAGACAATCGGGCGTGCCGTGTACTTTAGCCGTGCAGCAATTCCCGCGGGCACCGGCAAACACTACCACCATATTGGCATGTATACCTATCGGCGGGAGGCTCTTGCGCGGTATGTCCACCTACCACGCGGCATTCTTGAACAGCTGGAGAGCTTGGAACAGCTCCGCGCCATCGAAGCTGGCATGCGAATCGATGCAGCGGTTATTCAAACCGAACCTTTCGGCGTCGATACGTTGGCTGACTTGGAGCGGGCAAGGACCCTTCTCGATCAATAACCGTGATCGATGGCGCTGATGCCAGGATCTTCCGGAACGGTATCAATCGAACCTTGCCGCGATCACACAGGCAGCACGAGATCGATAGCGACAATTCTAGGATCTTCCGCATATTTGGTGCAGGGGCCGGGATTCACGGGCGGTGCGAATGAGTCCATAGAGTCGGAATCGCAGTCGACGCCGGTGTGATTCGCCCGTGCTCCATGCCTTCCGCTCGCTGGTCTCGCTCGAGCTTTCGATTGTCCAAATTCTCCCACAGGCCGACAAGGTGGTGCTTTTAGCCCGGCCGAAGGCGACAGAATCGTGCCGTCCCTCCTGCGGCTGCCGAACCGGTCGCGTCCACAGCCACAACATGATTACATGCGCCGGATGGCTGATCTGCCGTGGCAGGGACCGCTAGTCGAAATCCGGCTTCACGCCAGGCGGTTCCCGTTGCGCCGATCCGCAAATCCGTCAGCGGATCTTTACGGAACGATTGCGGGAAACGGTGCAGCCGAAAGCGAGACGCACCGCCCGCCTCAGCGAGAGCCAGTTGGTGATCGGCTTGCGGTCGGCGGTGAAACCGGCTCGCGCCTGTCGCGCAAACTTGCCAGCCGGTAAGCGGCGACACGCTGCTGCGGATGATCCGCGCAGCGGGTTCGCGCCGCCGGACGCGCCGCGGGTGGTCGTCATCGACCACTGGGCCTGGCGCAAGGGGCAGCGTTACGGAACGATCATCTGCGATCTGTAGCGCAACTGCGTCCCTCGATCTGTTGCCGGACCGAAATGCCAAACACGGTCGCGTCATGGCTGAAACGTCATCCGAGTATCGAAGTCATCGCTTGCGATCGCGCCGGCGTTTACGCTGATGGCGCCCGTCGCGGTGCTCCCGATGCAACGCACCTTCTCTCTTGGCACGTGAGCGCCATGCCCAATGACCACGACGGTGAAATGGAGGCGCCGCGGAACTCACTGTCCCACCGCTCGGAGTTATTCGCTGCCTCATCTCGCATCCAAGTTTGATCGCCCCCATTTCCGCACCGCAGCGATCTGGTGCTCAAAATTGCCTGGATGTGATATTGTACCTACCAGCTCACCTTGGAAAGTTTTGTCGATGAGAAATGCGAAACCGGAGTATCCAGTATCTCCGGTTCTCTTTCTAAACTTTTTCGTGCCATCTCTAATGTCCCGATGCGAGACTTATCCCCTCATCCGACATCTCCGCCATTTTCGCGAAGCCGGCAGTTACCGAGCTGCGTATCTCATCCAGCCAACCCGGTCGCATCTCTGGTACTGACGACAACAACAAGCCGGTGTAGGCGTCGAAGGGCGGCATCAGCACTTTGCTTTTCGCACCGTAGCGCACCACTTCCCCGCGATACATCACCCCGATCGAATCGGCGATTGATCTCACGGTCGCAAAGTCGTGGGTAATGAAGAGGTAGGCGACCTTCTCGTGCTGCTGCAGGTTCAAGAGCAACTTAAGGATGCCGTTGGCCACCAGCGGGTCGAGCGCCGAGGTGACCTCGTCGCAAATGATCAGCTTCGGCTTGGCGGCAAGCGAACGGGCAATGCAGACGCGTTGCTTTTGGCCGCCGGAAAGCTCGGCCGGGTAGCGGTCGGAAAAGCCCTTGCCCATCTCGATCGCGTCGAGCAGTTCGGCGACGCGCTTGTCGCGTTCGCGCCCCTTGATGCCGAAATAGAGTTCCAATGGCCGGCCGATGATGGTGCCGACGGTCTGGCGCGGGTTCATCGCCACGTCGGCCATCTGGTAGATCATCTGCAACTGCCGCAGATCCTCCTTCGGCCGGTCCGCGAGCCGGTTGGCAAGCGGGCGTCCGTCGAAGGTGACGGTGCCCTGTTCGGGCGGCAACAGACCGGTGATGGCGCGCGCCAGCGTCGACTTGCCGGAACCGGACTCGCCGACCACAGCCAACGTCTGGCCCGGATAGATATCGACCGAGACGTTCTTCAGCACCTTAATGCAGCCGCCGCCATAAGCGGCCGTGACGTTTCTCACCGATAGTAACGGTGTGGCGCCCGGCTTCTGCTCGGCATGTTCGATATCGTGCATGGAGACTAGCGCTTTGGTGTATTCTTGGCGCGGCTCCTTGATGATCTGGCGAGTGCCGCCCCATTCGACCAGCCGGCCGTGGCGCAGCACCATGATCTCGTCCGAGACCTGGGCGACGACGGCAAGGTCGTGGGTGATGTAGAGCGCCGCCACATGCGTATCGCGGATGGCGTCCTTGATCGCCGCCAGCACGTCGATCTGGGTTGTCACGTCGAGCGCCGTCGTCGGCTCGTCGAAGACGATCAGGTCCGGTTCGGAGCAGAGCGCCATCGCCGTCATCACGCGCTGCAGCTGACCGCCCGAGACCTGGTGCGGAAAGCGCTCGCCAATGGTTTCGGGGTTGGGCAGGCTGAGCTTCTTGAACAGCGCGACGGCGCGCTTCTCGGCCTCGGCCCGCGTCGCCGTGCCGTGCAGCAGCGTCGCTTCGACCACCTGGTCCATCAGCCGGTGCGCCGGGTTGAAGGCCGCCGCCGCCGACTGCGCGACATAGCAGACCTCGCGGCCGCGCAGCTTGCGAAAACCTTCCTTGCCACCCTTGAGGATGTCGCGGCCGTTGAGGATAACCTCGCCGCCGGTGATACGCACACCACCACGGCCATAGCCCATCGACGACAGGCCGATGGTCGACTTGCCGGCACCGGACTCGCCGATCAGGCCGAGCACCTTGCCCTTCTCCAGCGTCAGCGAAACGTCGTGCACAAGCACGATGTTCTTCGGCGACTCGCCCGGCGGATAGACCGTGGCCTCGATCCGCAGGTTCCTGATGTCGAGCAGCGTGTCGCCGCCCTTCTTCACTACCTCGACCATCAGCCCCGCCCTCCCTTGAGGCTCGTCGTGCGGTTGAGGATCCAGTCGGCAACTAGGTTGACCGAGATCGCCAGCGCGGCGATCGCAGCGGCCGGAATGAGCGCGGCGGCTATGCCGAAAACGATACCGTCCTTGTTTTCCTTGACCATCCCGCCCCAGTCGGCATCCGGCGGCTGCACGCCGAGCCCGAGGAACGACAGCGTCGACAGGAACAGCACCGCATAGATGAAGCGCAGGCCGAGTTCCGAAACCAGTGGCGACAATGCGTTGGGCAGGATTTCGCGGAAGATGATCCAGCCGCTGCCTTCGCCGCGCAGCTTTGCCGCCTCGACATAGTCCATGACGTTGATATCGACGGCGACCGCCCGCGACAGGCGATAGACGCGGGTCGAATCGAGGATGCCCATCACCAGGATCAGCGTCACCAGGTTGGTCGGTAGCACGGACAGCACGACCAGGCCCATGATCAGCGTCGGGATCGACATCAGGAGATCGACGAGGCGCGACAGCAGCGTGTCGAACCAGCCACCGAACACCGCCGCCGAGAAGCCGAGGATGGCGCCGAGCGAGAACGACAGCACGGTGGCCAGCACGGCGATAAACAGGGTGATGCGGGCGCCGTAGATCATGCGCGACAAGAGATCGCGGCCGAGATTGTCGGTCCCAAGCAAATGGGCCGCCGACATCGGTTCCCAGACATCGCCGACGATTTCGCCATTGCCGTGCGGTGCGATCCAAGGTGCGAAGACCGCCGCCAGCACGAAGAGCGCGGTCAGGATTATGCCGATCAGCGCGGGGATGGGGATGCGTTTGATATCGAGCATATCCGCCCCCTCACTTTGGATGCCGCAGCCGCGGATTGGCGACGATCGCCGCAATGTCCGCGATGATGTTGAGGCCGACATAGACGGCGGCGAAGATCAGCCCGACCGCCTGCACGACGGGCA
The DNA here is from genome assembly GCF_013520985.1 of Mesorhizobium neociceri. Lineage (GTDB taxonomy): Bacteria > Pseudomonadota > Alphaproteobacteria > Rhizobiales > Rhizobiaceae > Mesorhizobium > Mesorhizobium neociceri. Next base: position 4,641 of record NZ_JACDTY010000044.1, read on the forward strand.
CGTCGCGCTTGGTGACGTGGTCGACCAGGTATTGCCCCATGCCGGGATAGACGAAGATCACCTCGACGACGACAACGCCGACGATGAGGTAGGCGAGGTTGAGCATGACGACATTGATGATCGGCGCGATCGCGTTCGGAAAGGCATGCTTGCGGATGACCGCGAAGGCTGAAAGGCCCTTGAGTTCCGCGGTCTCGACGTAGGCCGACTGCATGACGTTAAGGATCGCCGCGCGCGTCATGCGCATCATATGGGCCAACACCGCCAGCGTCAGCGCGGCTGCCGGCAAGGCGATGGCCTGCATGCGTTCGCCGAAGGGCATGCCGTCATACACGGTCGAGATGGCAGGGAAGATCTGCCATTTCACGGCGAAAAAATAGACCAGCAGATAGCCAATGAAGAACTCCGGGAAGGAAGTCGAGGCAAGCGCCAGTCCGGAGATCAGCTTGTCGACCCAGCCATTGCGATAGCGCACCGCGATCAGGCCGAGGATGATCGCCAGCGGCACGGCGACGATCGCCGCCCAGAAGGCGAGGAACAGTGTATTCCACAGCCGTCCCTTGATCGATGTCGCAATGTCCTGCCCGCTCGACATCGCTGTGCCGAGATCGCCGGTGACAGCGCCGCCGAGCCAGTGGAAATACCTGACAAACGCTGGATCGTTGACACCGAGCTGCTCGCGCAGATTGGCGAGTGACTCCGGTGTCGCCGATTGTCCGAGAATGGCTTGCGCGACGTCGCCGGGCAGGATCTGGGTGCCGGCGAAAATCAGGACCGAAACGGCCAGCAGGAGGAGAAGGCCCAGCGCAACGCGCTGGGCCACCAGTCTTAAGACCAGATTCACCTGTTAGGCCTGCCAGCACAGGACGGCGGCCCTACCGTTCATCATGTCCATATTTGGGTTTTCCTGCCATCCAGCGACACGGTCGCTGCGGTGAGCCGTAATGAAGCTCTTGAACGTCGGGGTGATCAGTCCCCCCTGGTCTCGCAAGATTTGGTTGGCCTCACTATAGATCTCCTTGCGCTTGGCATTGTCGAGTTCGCCCCGCGCCTTCGAGATCAACGCGTCGAACTGTGGATCCTTGAAATGGGTATCGTTCCAGTTCGCCGAGGAGAGATAGACCGTGGAAAATATCTGGTCCTGCGTGGGCCGACCGCTCCACTCTCCGGCCGAGAAAGGCTCCTTGTTCCAGATTTGCTCATAGTAGCCGTCGCTCGGTTCGCGCTTGAGCTCGATCTTGATCCCGGCCTTCGCGGCGGTCTGCTGAAAGAGCTGCGCTGCGTCGACAGCCCCAGCGAAGGCGACATCCGAGGTCCTAAGCAGGATCGAGCCGTCATGGCCGGACTTTTTATAGTGGAACTTGGCTTTGTCCGGGTCGTAGGATCGTTGTGGAATGGAGTCGTCAAACAGAGGGTAAGACGCGTTGATGGGGGAGTCGTTGCCAATCGACCCGTAACCGGCCTGAATTTTGTTCAGCATCTGCTCGCGGTCGATCGCGAGCTTCAGCGCCATGCGGAGGTCATTGTTGTCGAAGGGGGCAGTGTCACAGAACATGTTGAAGCAGTTGTATGCGCGGCCAACTGATGACTCAACAATGATCTTAGGTGTCTGCTTGAGAAGGTTAGCTACGCGGGGCTCGACCAGGTTGACCATGTCAACTTGGCCAGATTGCAGGGCCGAGTTCCTTGCAGTCGAATCGTTTATCACCAAGATATTGACCGCGTCGAAATGGCCGACGCTTGCATCCCAATAGTTTTTAAATTTTTCCATCTGAACGCGTGCGCCTGGCTCGAAGCTATTCAGCTTATATGCGCCGCTGAATATCCCCGAATCCGGCTTTTCTATCCCTCCGCCAGGCTGGATTACCAAATGCCAATCGGACATCAAATAGGGCAAATCTGCATTGGGAGATTTCAGCGAAATAACAACGTTGCTACCATCCGTCTTCACATCGGCGATTTGCTGAAGGATGCCGAAGGCGCCCGACTTGGAATTCTTGTCGGAATGGCGCTGAATTGTCTTAACAATGTCGTCTGGCGTCATCGCCTTACCATTGTGAAACTCGACGCCCTTGCGAACTTTGAATGTCCAAGTGGCGGCATCGGGCGTACTTTCCCAGCTTTCGGCAAGAGCGGGCACCGCTTCGCCCTTCGGCGACACTTGGACCAAAGTCTCACCTAAAGTGTGGAGGTAAACGAGGGCGCCCCCGCTGGAAGCCAGTGCAGGGTCTAGGGATTCAGTTGTGCTTCCGCTGAGCCCCATTGTTAGGGTGCCACCTTTGTTTGGCGCGGCCGCCCTTGCGCCGGTGCCGAACATACTATTTGCCGCGGCAGTGGCGAGACCTAGAGCCATGGTCCGTTGGAGGAAGCCCCGACGGCTATACCCGACTTCTCCGTCGAATTCTGCGACATGACTGAAACTATCGTTTTTCATTGCGTTTCCCCTGAGGTTTCTTTTGTAGTTATGACGTAATTCTCAGTTGAGCAATTTCAGGCTCTCTGCCGCTTTGATGGGGGTTGCTCAACCATGGTACGAGCTACTGCGCATGACCCAAAGAACGTCCTCCGACAGCACTTTATATTCCTATGCTGCTGTTCGGCGGCACCCCAGCGCACGAACTTATCGTCGGAGCAATAGCGCTCAAATGGAAGCACGTTCCAATTAGATCACCGTTTCAAATAAGCGTCAAGTGGAGATGGTGAGCTTGCACAGGGCAATCGCTTCACGTTAAGGTCACCCGCTCGGATCGCGCGGATGGGGGATCTCGGCGGCCAGCCTGTCGGCTAAATTAGTTGCACGCGTTGCTCGGCCGCGGCCAAAGCATGACGTCACCTTCCGAGCTGATGCCTCCGCGTCGAACGCAGCTGTGATCTTGTCCAACGGCTGGAAAAGAGAGCCAGCCTCTCAGACGCAACGTCATGCCTCTAAGTGCTCGGGCTAGCCCGAGCACTTAGAGGCATGACGTCGGGCTAATTCTTCCACTGGCCATTCGTCAATAAGGTTCTTGAGAGGAAAGTCGACTCGGTCGCCCTCGATCATAGAAAGGTAGGCGCCCAGGTTGAGTTCGGCCGTGCCCGCCACGTGATTGAAGCCGAGCGGCGCGGGCTTTCCCGTGTTGATCCAGTCCCGCAGATCTGCGAACATTGCCGACCAGGCGAGGCTGTCCGCAGCCTCATAGTTCTCCTCCCGCGCTCCGGAGGAGGAGTACACTCTGAGCTTGTCTTCGGCGATGACTAAGATCGCGCCGCGGCTGCCGGTAAGCGCCATTGTTACGCCGTCATTGAGATAATTGATGCCGGTCTCGAGAACCGCTCGGCCGCCACCGGGGAACTCCATATAAGCAACCGCGTGATCCTCCATCGCGTGGCCATAGGCTCTGTGATTTGTCACGCGTGCCTGGGCCAGCACCCATTCTGGCATATTGTCATCGTGAAAGAAGCGAAACATGTCGAACCAGTGCGAGCCCCATTCGCTCAAATCCCACCTGTCGCCAATCGCGGCGGCTACAGTCACGCGGTCCCCGATCTCGCCTGAGGCGAAGATGTCCCTGGCACGGGCGAACGCTTTGAAATAGCGCCGATAGTGAGGGACAATGATTTTAGTGCCCGACGCGGCGATTAGCGCTCGCAACTCCTTGAGTTCACCTGGTGAGGAGACGAACGGCTTCTCACACACGATGCCTCTGACGCCAGCAGCCACACACGCTTTGATCATGCGGAAGTGGAATCCGACGTATGTGCAAATGCTGACCACATCGGGCTTGGTATTGTGGAGCATTTGCTCGATGCTTGAGTAGCCAATGACATCAAACTTCTCTCTGAAGTTCTTTAGATGGCCGGCATCGATATCGGCCGCCGCGACCAATTCGAAACCTGGCGTGCTGCCATATGTGCGAGCGTGGCGGTAGCCGATACCCATTCCTTCGGCCCGGCCAACACCGACAATGGCAGCACGAAGGGCTTCAACCTGTTTCATACTAAATACCTTTCGAACGGGCGTCGACAGCTTCAGCGAAGCGCAGCAAAGGCGAGAAACTCGCGCTCGATGCTCACCGGGTCGGGCCAGCCGTCGTGCACGACGATGCGATACTTGAGGTTGAGCCTAGCGTTGGGCGCCAGTTCCAGCTTTTCGTCTCGCACAAAGCTGGGATTGACGTAGCCAAATTTCTCGGCGTCAGAGAAGACGTAAACCGGCGAAGGGTGCCTGGGATTGGAGGGATGATCGAGGATGGCGAGGCCGGCTACGACATCAATGTCACCGTCCGCTACGCCACTGAGGTCGATCCAGCGCGCCTTGGCTCCGCTGGTGGTTTCGCCAGTCGCGCCTTCGCTATTGAGCGTCCGGAACTGGCGGAGCGAACGAGCCGCCCGCCACCCCAAGCCTGAATAGCCGCCCCACGGAGTCTCGTTCGTTATGGGCGTGGCGCTGAGAATGACGGCTTCAGTGCCGACCGTGAAATCCAGATCCCAGTCGATCGTGTAGTGATTGTCCTTAGGCACACAGATGCGAACAAGGCGGCGCTCGCGGATGACACTAGAGCCGGCCGGAGAAATATAGTCGATCGAGGTCATCACCTCCGCCTGGTCTGGACTTAATCTGGCAACTTCGTCCCTAGCCACCCGCGTGCGCCCCTCACTGAGGAGGCGGATTTCATCCTCTGTCCTGACGGGCTCCTCCTCCCAATAATTGACGCCGTTGATGTATTTCCAGGAGAACCACACCCCGCGGTGCCAGACATGATCAGACGGCTGGGAGACTGTGAGCGGCACGCCGTCGACAGTGCTCAAAGGATGGATGAACGGTTTTGCACCATCAACGTTGGCAAAGCTATAGGTGGCGAGTGGCTCATCACAGAAGCTCAGGCTGAGCTTGTGGCCGGGATGATAGTCCCAATGGTAATTTCTTGACATAGTCGCTCGGGCTCGGTGAGGTTGACTTGCTAAAATGGAGGATCGAAGCATCGGTGGCCTAAGGCTGTTCGACTGATTAGCGAGACGTGGGTCATCCGTCGTCTAGTCGCCCTCGGTACCGCGCGACGGATCACCCGACAACCTAGGTTTTGTTTCATGTTCTACCCAGCACTTTCCAGCAGCTTCAGTGGAACCCCAACTGATATGGAACTCTACTATCTTTAACTGACACCCAACTCCTTGAGAAATTCGTGGCTTCGGAGGACATTGTCGTCGCCGGCTATCTCGAGTGTCGAGTGTTCGGCCGGGCTGTTCTTGACCACGTCGTAGACGCCTTTGATGTCGACAACTCCTGCTCCCAACGGAATGATTGCCATACCGCAACCGAAGATTGTGCCGCGCTTATCGGACCAGTCGCGGGGCATATCCTTCCAGTGCACGTGCCAGATACGGCTCCGGAATACTTTTGCCATTTCGACTGGGTCGGTGCCTGCGAGCCAAGAGTTACCTGTATCGAGATTAACGCCAACAGTATCCGGGTGCCCTAGACGGTCGAGCACCGCGCCCAAACCTTCAATCGTACCGGTTACAGGACCGTGCGGCTCTAGCAGCAGCTTCACGCCCATAGCCTCAGCAAGACGAACCGGCTCGTAGAGCTTCTCGGCGATGACGAAAACTTGCTCGTCCCGCGTCAGACCTCGCCCCCAATCTGTCTTCGGCTCACCTTCTGTGGTGATCACATCGCGGACTTTCATGCCCGCCGCAAGGCGCACCGCTTTTGAAACCTCTGCGTTGCCGTACCGAGACGGTGCCGAAGCGTCCAGCAGATTGGCGTGGGCGCACACGCTTGTGACCGTCAGGCCATGACGGGCGAACATATCGTTGAGGTCGCGTGGATTGTCATCGAGACTGGCGGTTGCACTGAAGCCGAATTCACGCCCAAGCAATCCACCAGGATGATTATCGGTCACGTCGGCATATTTGAATCCGAGGGCGGAAATATGCTCGAGCTGATGCTCAAGCGGCGAGAAGGGGGCAACGAGGGCGAAGCAGCCGACTTTCATGTCTTTCCTCCAAGTTTTGCTGGGTTGAGCCGCAGCAGCGCGAGACAAAAGGTGCCTCAAACCTTTCATAACTCGACCACGACCGCAGGATCGGCCCCAGGCAAGAGAACGATGGGCGTCTTTTAGAACGCTCTCTCATCTGGAATAGTGTTCCATTCTTTATTTCTTTTTGGCGTCTGATGTCAATTCGCGAAAACAGAATGTTGGACAAATCCGCTAAATTCTGAGGGGCGCGCCCAAGCGGTTGGGAGAGCCTCGAGCTTTTTGGTCGGATCAGCACGAATAGATTTCCTTGCTTTGCAGCCTGGCGTGACCCAGCCAGAGCGGCACTTTCCGAACGTCGCGGGCCGCCACGCGAATTGCCTCGCTCCTGGCTTTGATTGCGCGTCGTGAGCCAGGCGCCGTGGTCGGACGCGGCCTTGCTAGTGCGGGTTCGCGACTGGGTTCTTCCACGGACCGAGCAACGTGGACCGATCCGAGCGTGGATCGTCGATGACACGGCTTTCCAAAGAAGGGTAAGCACTCGGTAGGCGCGCCAGTATTGCGGCCCGTCGGGCAAGCAGGACAACTGGGAGGCCAATATGGCGGCATGGACGCCATCGCCGATCATTCGTCGCTCGACTACCAGACCCCGGCAGCCTATGCCGAGGTCATCACCGCAACTGGCTCCGATGCTGTGCTGATCGAAGGCTCCGCGCCTCCGCCGGTTGCTCAACCCGCGCTAGACGGCGTAACAGAAATGGTCGCGGCTCTAATCGCGACTGGATGGCTGTTCAGTGGCATGTATGGACGGCCTCCGCGTGGCAAGGGTTTTCTGACATTGATGGCAGGTCGGTCGGGTGCAGGCATGTATTCGGCCTTAGAGTGCGGCCTGTTCATGGCCGCTGGCCCTAATGAAAGTCCGCGGATCGGATCCCAGACAGGTCAACGCGCTTTTTGCGCGGCACCACTGAGCGGGTTTGTCCGATCCTGGTTCGACCGTTCACCATCACACCATCAGCACCTCAACAATCTCTGCGTATCCCTTGCGACTACGTCACGCTGCCGGCGAAGTTGCGAAGCGCTTGCCCGTAGTCATCAGCGCCCAGACGATCCGCGCCATCTTGTTCGCAAGAGCAACGGCGACGACATCATAGGGCTTCTTCGTCAGAAGCTCGGCAGCCCAGCGGGTAGGCGCTGTTTTGGCCTTGTGGCTGAATCTGAGGACGGCATGTGCGCCAACGACAAGCAGTCGACGGATATAGGGATCGCCCTGTTTGCTGATCCGGCCGAGCCTATCCTTTCCTCCGGACGAGTTCTGTCGCGGCACGAGGCCAAGCCAAGCCGGGAGTTGCCGGCCGGATTTGAACAGGGAGGCGTCTGTCACGGTTGCAACGATCGCGCTGGCGGTGATTGGACCGATGCCGGGGATCGTTTCCAGTCGCCGGCTCAGTTCATTCGAGCGGTGCCATGCGTGAATCTGATGATCGAGCTCACGGACCTTCTCATGCGCCGCCCGTAGCTGCTCGACCAAAGGAACAAGCGCATCTCGGGCAAGCGGCGGGATAAGCTCGTTATTCTCGTCTTCGGCGAGCCCGATCAGCATCCCGACGCCGGCAATGCCCGGGCGCGTCACAATCCCGAACTCGGCCAGGTGGCCGCGAGCGCGTTCACCAGCATGGTCCGCTGTCGGACCAAAAGCTCACGAACTCGCTGCAACATCAGCACACTTTGCTGTTCCTCGCTCTTCACCGGAACGAAGCGCATCGACGGCCGCCTCGCAGATCGCCTCCGCGTGCGCGCCCCGGTGCGAAGCACATCCGTCAGTGGATCATCAAACTCGTTGGGCTGACGAAGACGCATTTGTAGTCTCATTCATGGCGTATCGCTCTCCTTGGGAGGTTCTGGCAGGTTTCATCAGCCGCCTCGACACGCCGCTCTCCTCAAACCGTCATCACAGTTTCCGCCATAGCTCATCACGAAGCAGCACCTAACAAATCCTACTAGATGTTTGATCCCATGCTTTGATGGTGCATCCTTATCGTCTTCAAGGGATGTACTATGGGCCAGGTTCTACATGGGAGCGCCACGACGACAGAGACGGTCCGTCGAGCGATACAGCATAGTCAGCCTGAGGGCGCTGGCGAAACGCTACGGTATCAATCAGAAGACCGTCGCCAAATGGCGGGAGCGGACCTCGGTGACCGATCTGCCGACCGGTCCGAGAGAGCCGAGATCGACGGTTCTGTCTGTCGAGGAAGAGGCCGTCATCGTCGCCTTCCGCCGGTACACGCTGCTGCCGCTGGACGATTGCCTCTATGCCTTGCAGCCGACGATCCCGAACCTGACGCGTTCGTCCTTGCACCGCTGCCGGCAGCGCCATGGCATCGGCCGGCTGACGGATGTCGAAGGCGACAAGCCGGCAAGGAAGAAGTTCGGCGCGGTGGTGCTGCTGGACAGCACTGTGACCTCGGCACTCATGCACAGCCGAGTGACAGCAGCCTGCTTTGGGATGCGGTGCGGGTCATGGCGCGCCTTCTGAAGCGAGCTGATGTATTGGCCACCAAGCATGGCTGGCGCGCAGCCAAGAAGCGGGCTCGCAAAATCCAGTTCACGCGGTCGACCCAACCGGGGCCAACTCTACCGCGAGCTGATCGCAATCACCCGTGCGACCTTGGCCTATAGCCCTGTGGCAGATCCAGGTTCGCCATTATCGGCCGCTGGTCAAACGGATCATCAGACAGAGCGAGCGGCGGGGCCGGCGAGCCTGGCCCGCCGGCGAGAAGTTGGTCAGTCTGTTCGAAGAGCATGCCGATATCATCGTCAAAGGCAGCCGCGATACCGAATACGGCCACAAGCTCAACCTCCCCACCGGCAGGAGCGGCATGATCCTCGATTTGATGATCGAAGCAGGCAACCCAGCTGACAGCGACCGATTGCTGTCGATGCTGTTGCGCCACATCGCCCTCTATGGTCAGGCACCACGCAGGCGGCCGCCGACGGTGGCTTCGCCACTCGCGCCAACCTGGCCACGGCGAAGGTGGGGCGTTTTTGGCCTTCCACCAGAAAGCTGGCCTGAGGATCGAGGACATGGTCAGAAGCAAGTGGGTCTATCGCAAGCTGCGCAACTTCCGCGCCGGCATCGAGGCCGGCATTTCATGCCTCAAGCGTGCTTACGGTTTGGCGCGTTGCACTTGGCGCGGCCTCGATCACTTTCATGACCTATGTCTGGTCCTCGGTCGTGGCCTACAACCTCGTCATCTTCATCCGCCTCAAGCCGACCTGAACTGCCTCCCCGGTATCGCGGTTGCGCTGCCGACCTATGCCGGCCGCCACCGAGTGCCCTTTATCGCGCCGATGACACCATTTTGGCGACAAACAGCGCTATTCGACCCGACCATGCTCGTCAAAGGCGCTTTCGATCGCGCGCAACTCATCGTAAACGCACTGAAATACGCACGTTTGTGGACGGAAACTAGCTAATCGCGTCCTGCGAGCAAAATCATTTATCGGCGTTTTGTCTGAGTGGCCATAACTCTCCTAGTTTGGCAGCGGTTGATACGACCGCCGATGCTATCTTTTCCTGCCGTTCCGCTGTAAGGCGCGAACTCGGGCCCGCAACGCTAACCGTGCCAACCGTTTTGACACCCGCCAAAATAATTGGCGCAGCAATCGCAACCACGCCGGGCTCTGCTTCTTCTTTGGAAATCGCCCAGCCTCTATTTCGGGCTTTCTTCAATTCCTCAACAAACTCTTCTACCCGCACGGCAGATCGGTCCGGTCGCTTGGCGCTGTCATGAATGGCGATGCGAACTGCATCCGTCTGGTCCAGCGTCGATAGATAGGCCTTACCATTTGCAGTATTTGCCAATTGAACCTTTGCTACCAATTCGGGTTGATATTTCAAGCCATTTCGGGCGCCTTGAACCTGTGAAATCCAGGTGAGGGTCTCACCTTGCACGACCGCCATGCGAACGAGTTCTGAGCTTTCTGCAGCCAATTGCTCCAATGCAGGCTGGCAAACATCAGTCAGGTGGGTCGCGCTTAGAAACCGTTGACCAAAAATGGCAAGCTTGAGTGTGAGTTTATAAAAACCAGTGACAGGCTCCTGCTCCACCCAACCGGTTTCACTCAAAATGTTGAGCATTCGATGGGCTGCGCTCTTTTGAAGGTCGAGCTTCTCGGCAATTTCACCGAGACGCATCGCTGCCGCCTCATTCGCTAATAGCTCAATTACGGCAAAGCAACGCTCCACAAGGGAATTCACCACTCGCACCATGCACCTCCTAAGGATCGTTCCAAAAATAATAACATTCTATCAGCCGCAGAAGTGGATCGGTCAAGGGTATTCCGAGGTTTGCGAGAGGTTTGCGCAAACCGTAGGCTTGCAGCTGCGGACGCATCGATAGCAGTACCGTAAGCGGTGCACCAAGGCACCTTTCCCGAAGTCGCCTGATGCGTGTATGGCGGTCAGCCGTTAGTCGGCACGCCGGGGCGATCACTGCGGGTTATTATAACGGGTGACATAGTGGAGTTCGCGCA
>NZ_JACDTY010000045.1 GCF_013520985.1 Mesorhizobium neociceri
CTGGGACCATACGCGGCTGCGGTTCAAGAGGCGACTGACCTTCCCGTGTTTGATTATACCTCCATGGTTGAATTCTTCGTCGGTGGCCTAACACGCAAACCATTCACAGGACTCCTCTGATAACGGGGTGCTCTTGAGGCCGCAGAAAGGCTGCGGCCTTGTCGCACTGCGTTGATGCGCCCGATGGCCGGATCAAGTACCGACGGGTTCGATTTGCGAAGATCGCTTGCCGCCCGTGCTCGTCGATTTAGACATTTAGACGCACCTGCGGCTCTTACAGTCTGGTGATGCTTGGCTCCGCAGGGGGCATGAGGGTCTCATCGCCTCAAGTGCCGTCGTCCCGCCGCTGCCGCGAAACGCAAGCGAGGTGCCTTCATCCGGGGAAGAAGAGAGGCAGTGCGAAAGCACGATCGGGCGCAGTGTTGTTTGGAGTCGAACGGCACGTTCTTCGATCCCCAATGAGCCAAGGCATGAAGAGATAGCCGAGTTGATAGCCATCATGGATAAAGGTGATGTAGTATTTGATGTGATCTTCCCAACTTGCCGAAAAGCTTGGCGTGCATTCGTTGGCGGAGTAAGCACCCGTCGCCTAGGAAGGCGACCGCAACAGAATCACGTGACGTTCGAATCGACCAACAAAAAGAATGAGTGCTCGCCTTAGCGGGCGGGGCGTCCTTTCCGGAGAGCGTCAGGAGAAGACCATGCATGTAGATACAATCGTTCAAAACCTACTCAGTCGCCAGAGCGAAATCGTGGATAGACTTTGCGCCTTCTTGAGGCTGCCAAGCGTGAGCACAGACCCAGCATTCATAGGAGGAATGCTGGACGCACAAGCGTTTCTAGTAAGCTGGCTCGAGCGCATGGGCTTGAGCGATGTCCAACTTCTCGATGGCGGTGGTCACCCAGCGGTTTACGGAGCTTGGAACGGGGCCCCCGGGAAACCTACTTTGCTCATCTATGGACACTACGATGTTCAACCCCCCGACCCGGCAGAAGCTTGGGTAACTCCACCTTTTGAACCAACCATCCGCGACGGACGGCTCTACGCTCGTGGGGCATCTGACGTTAAAGGCTCGACTGCAATCGCGCTCGAAACAATCGCCGCATTTCTGAAACTCCGGGGTGCCTGCCCCGTGAATGTGAAAGTCTTTTTGGAGGGGGAGGAAGAAACCAACAGTCCTAGTCTGCGGCCGATTGTGCAGCGGTACGGCGATTTGCTCCAGGCTGACGGAATGATATCCGCTGATGGCGCGCGAGCGCATCCCAAAATCCCAACGATAAACGTCGGCTCGCGCGGAATTGTTGAGTTTGAGATATCAATCCGAACCGCCGACAAGGACCTTCATTCTGGTCGTTACGGCGGCGCGGTCCGGAACGCCGCACATGAGATGGCGAAGATTATCGCTTCGTTACATGACGAGGATGGCGCGATTGCAATCCCGGGATTGCTGGCGGCTCTCCCTTCCGTCTCTGTGAATGCCCGAGCTGATACAGCCAGATTTCCCTTCGACGAGGCCGCGTTCGTCGAGAACATTGGGGCGCGCGCTCACGGGGAACATGGCTTTTCGATACGTGAGCAGCTAACGCTTCGACCGGCCTTGGACGTAAACGGAATGTGGGGAGGCTACACCGGGTTCGGCAGCAAAACAGTGATCCCAAGTACTGCCCACGCTAAGCTATCGTTGAGGATCGTCCCCGGTCAGGACCCTGACGAGGCCTCAGACGCGCTGAAGGCTCATCTGTGCACCGTTTGCCCCCGGGACGTCGAGCTCTCGATCGACGACCCGGGAACTGGGAGCAAAGCTTTCAACCTCCCTACCGAGCATCCACTTGTGCTTGCGGCAAAAAAAGTCTTGTCTGAGGCCACCGGTCAAGAGCCGGCGCTTGTCCGGCTGGGCGCCTCCATTCCCATCACTGTGATATTCCAGGAGTTGTTGGGACTTCAAACGCTCATGTTCGGATTTGCCCTGCCGGATGAGGATATTCATGCGCCTAACGAATTCTTCCGGTTGGCGTCTTTGATGGAAGGCCTTTCTGCGTGGCCAAGGTTGTTAGAGCAACTCGGTGAGTACAGCGCCGATGAGTTTCGATCAATGGCCGCAGAGGCCGAGAGCGCGGCAGTTTAAACCTGAGCGAATGGTTAGAGCTTCGGACGACGAGCTCTTCTTAGACGGTCCTATCTTGGGAAATCCCAGTATGATGAAGACTGTCGACTTGTCGTCCGGTAGCTCGTTTGGAATTCGTCGAATGGAGCAAACCTGTTCACTGAACTTGTCGAGGGAGCGAGGCGCACATTTCATCAGCGGCGATTGGCATCGTGACGCAAAGAGGCCGCCAATCGTCCTTCGCAACATCACTGGCAAATTGAGCCTCGCCGACAGGGAGCGTGGGAGTGTTTTCCAACCGCGAGTGTAAACGCTTTCATCTTACTCAATACGTTGCCATGCCGAGCGTCATTTGATGGTATTCGCGCAACAACTGCGTCGCTTTCGGCGACTTCTCAGTCTCTCACGCGGCGCCGTCCTCTGTCATCTGAAAACGCGATGGTACTGTTCGTGACTTTATGTTGGTGAGTCCCACGCCAAGTGGCGCATAGTGACATGTAATTGGTTCGAACTGTCCGCCCGTGACGCAAGGTGAAGTGCATGCAGATCAAAGATGTCCTTCTCGCCCTTGGCAATGGCGCATTTTTCTATGACGACCAAGCTGCTATTCGGGCCGGCGGGGCTGAGACCGAAATGATCTATGTTAGTGAAATCATAAAGACTGGGTTCACAGCCATCCGTGTCTGGCTAAAGGACTGGGGCATCGCGATGTCCGAATCTGTCCGCATCACCAAGCGGGGCGCGGGGAAACCTTCTGCAACTTACCCCGACGCCTTCGTCAAATAGTAGGATCGGCATGCGCGGCTATTCGGCTTTTTCCATCCTTCGAAATGGGCTTACGGGCCAAAGGCACTGGCGGCGTGTCTGGCGGGCGCCCGATCCCAAGTCGGCCTATGATGTAGTTATAGTGGGTGGCGGCGGGCACGGCCTGGCGACCGCTTTCTATCTGGCCGAGAACCACGGCGTCCGCAATGTGGCCGTGCTGGAGAAGGGCTATATCGGCGGCGGCAACGTCGGCCGAAACACCACAATCGTCCGGTCGAACTATCGGCTTGACGGCAATACCCAGTTCTACGAATTTTCGATGAAGCTGTGGGAGGGCCTGTCGCGGTCGCTCAATTTCAACGTGATGTTCTCGCAACGCGGCTTTTTGCTGACCGCCAATTCGCCCGGCGAATTCGACACTTTCGGCTATCGCGCCAACGTCATGCGGCTAAACGGGATCGACGCCGAATTGCTTGATCGCGAGGAGGTGCGCCGGATGGTGCCATATCTTAATTTTTCGGAGAAGGCGCTGTTCCCGGTTCACGGCGCGATACTTCAGGGCCGAGCGGGCACCGCGCGCCATGACGCCGTGGCCTGGGGCTACGCCCGCGCAGCCGACGCCCATGGCATCGACATCATCCAAGGCTGCGAGGTGACGGACTTCGTCCGTCACGGGGACCGCATCGTCGGCGTCGAGACAACGAGGGGCCGAATCGCCGCCGCAAAAGTGGGGCTTGCGGTGGCGGGGCACACCTCGGTGCTCGCCCGGAAGGCCGGCCTCGAACTGCCGATCGAAAGCCATATCTTGCAAGCTTTCGTGACCGAACCGATCAAGCCACTGGTCCACCACGTTGTCGCCTATGGTGCCGACCACTTTTATGTCAGCCAGTCGGACAAGGGCGGACTGGTCTTTGGCGGGGGCCTAGACGGCTATAATTCCTATGCGCAGCGCGGCAATCTTGGCGTCGTTCGCGAGGTTGCCGAGGCTTCGATCGCGATGATGCCCTGCATCTCGCGGCTGCGTATCTTGCGGCACTGGGGCGGCGTGATGGACATGACGCCCGACGCGAGCCCGATTATCTGCCCGACGCCCGTCGACGGTCTCTACCTCAACGGCGGCTGGTGTTACGGCGGCTTCAAGGCCACACCCGCTTCGGGCTGGTGCTTTGCGCATACGCTCGCCAAGGGCGAAGCCCATCCGCTCACCGCCGCCTATCGGCTCGATCGCTTCCGCACCGGTCGCACGATCGACGAGGCAGGCGCCGGCCCATTCGCCTGGCTACAATAATCGAGAGACGGAAAGATCATGCTGCGCATCGAATGTCCCTGCTGCGGGCCGCGCGACCACGACGAGTTCCGCTACGGCGGAGATGCCTCAGCGAATCGGCCAGCCTATGACGATCCGGATTTCGAAGCCTGGTACCGTTACGTCTTCGTGCGCGAGAACCCGGCCGGGCTGCATCGCGAATATTGGCAGCACGTGATCGGCTGCCGGCAATGGCTGGTCGTCGAGCGCGACACGCGGAGCCATGCCATCGCTTCGATCCTCTTCGCTCGGGAGACGCGCGCATGAGGCGGCTTGCTATAGGTGGGCGGATCGACCGCTCGCAGCAAATCGAATTCACCTTCGACGGCAGGGCGATAACCGGTTTTCGCGGCGACACGCTCGCCTCGGCGCTGCTGGCGAACGGTGTCCGCCTCGTCGGCCGCAGCTTCAAGTATCACCGGCCGCGCGGCATCTACTCAGCCGGGCCTGAGGAGCCGAATGCGCTCGTGACGTTGGGAACGGGCGGTCGCCGCGAACCCAACCGAGCGGCTACGACGGTGGAACTGGCTGAAGGGCTGGTTGCCGAAAGTCAGAACCGCTGGCCGTCGCTCAACTTCGACGCCCAGGGCATAAACGGACTGTTTGCGCCCTTCCTGTCGGCAGGGTTCTATTACAAGACCTTCATGGGTCCGACACGGCGGGCCTGGATGTTTTATGAACACTTCATCCGCAAGGCGGCGGGGCTCGGCCGTGCGGGAGAGGAGCCCGATCCGGATCGCTACGACGTCCGCCATCTCTTCGCCGACGTCGCGGTAGTCGGCAGCGGCCCGGCGGGGCTTTCCGCCGCGCTCGCGGCGGGCGGGGCCGGCGCCAGAGTGGTCCTGATTGAACAAGATTTTGCGCCTGGCGGCTCGCTTCTGTCGGATCCGGCGGACGCTGAGTCCGTGGCCTGGCTTTCCGGAATGTTCGCTCGGCTCGCCGAAATGCCGAATGTCTCCTTGATGACGCGCACCACGGCGTTTGGCGCTTATGACGGCAATGTGCTCGGGCTCGTGGAGCGGCACGGCTCCGGAACCGCCGATCCGAAACAAGGGCAAGCGCGCCAGACACTACTACTTCTGCGAGCGAAATCGATCGTTTATGCGTCTGGGGCGCTTGAGCGGCCGCTTACGTTCGCCAATAACGATCGGCCCGGCATCATGCTGGCCTCCGCGGCGCGGGTCTATCTGAACCGCTTTGCAGTACTGGCGGGGACGCGGGTGGTGGTTGCGACCGACAACGACAGCGCCTACAGAGCAGCCTTCGATCTAGCGGCAGCCGGGGCGGAGGTGACGATTGCTGACGGCCGCGCCGAACCGATACATGAACTTCTGGAACAGGCGCGCCGCCGGGGCATCGCCGTCCGCACGAAATCGCGGATTGCCAATGCTTTGGGGAGTCGTTCCGTACGCGCTGTTACGCTTTCCGAACCCGGTGGTCCGGCCACGGTCAAATGCGACCTGGTTGCAGTCTCCGGCGGCTGGTCGGCGACCGTGCATCTGACCTCCCATCTCGGGGTGAAGCCTGTCTATCGCGAAGACATGCGTACTTTCGTTCCTGGAAAGCTCGGAGCGGGGCTGTTCGTGGCCGGTGCTGTGACGGGAGGCTTCACTAGAGGGGGCTCGATCGAGGAGGGGCATCGTGCAGGGGCCGAGGCATCTGCGTTCTGCGGCATAGCGAAATCAGTCCAGCAGCCGGTCGGGCTCGAACTGACTGAGATCGATGCAGGATCTCATGATAACTCCCTCTCCGCCTCACTTCGCTCGGCACCTCTCCCCCACTTTGTGAGGGCACATGACGGGAGCCATACCGTGTGCCCCGAGCATCATCGCCCCGATCGATCGGAGGAGAGGTGGTTTGCGAACCGAACCCGAGCGGGAGACGAAAAAGGGGCGAAATTTGCCGCAGGCAAGGCCTTCGCCGACCTACAGATGGATGTGACGACGCAAGACATAGCTCTCGCGCACCGCGAAGGTTACGAGTCAGTCGAGCACCTGAAGCGCTACACCACGCTAGGCATGGGCACCGATCAGGGCAAGACAAGTAATTTCCATGCTCTTTCGGCTATGGCCGGCCTGCGCAGCATGGCGGTTCCGGAAGTTGGCACCACAACGTTCCGGCCGCCCTATACGCCGGTGGCTATCGGCGCGCTGGCTGGGCGCAGCATTGGCCATCATTACAAGCCGATCCGGCGCACGCCGATGCATGACTGGCATGTCGCCAACGGCGCGGAGATGCTGGAGGGCGGGCTCTGGATGCGGCCTTGGTTCTATCGTGCTTCCGGCCGCGACGTAAACGAGGCCTATGTCGCGGAGATGCGGCTGGTACGCGAGGCGGCCGGCCTGATGGACATCTCCACGCTCGGCAAGATCGACGTACAGGGGTCGGACGCGGCTGAATTCCTCGACCGAGTCTATGTTAACGCCTTTGCTAAGCTGCCGGTCGGCCGCGCACGCTATGGCATCATGTTGCGCGACGATGGCGTCGTCTTCGACGATGGCACCACGAGCCGACTCGGTGAGCGGCACTTCTTCATGACGACATCGACCGCGAAGGCCGCGGACGTAATGTCCCGGCTCGAATTCCTGCTCGATACTGCTTGGCCCGACCTTCGCGTTTCGGTGACTTCGGTCACCGACGAATGGGCAGCGATGTCGGTCGCGGGTCCGAACAGCCGCGATATCCTCGCCGCCGCGTTTCCCGATTTAGACATCTCAAATGAGGCGCTACCACATATGGGGCTGCTTGAAGAGAAATATCGCGACAGGCGCCTGCGCATCATCCGCCTAAGCTTTTCCGGCGAGTGGGCTTACGAGATTTATGTCGGCGCGAGCTTGGGCACGGAGGTGTGGTGCCGGCTGATGGAGGCCGGCGCGCCTTTCGGCCTGAAGCCTTACGGCGTCGAGGCCTTGGGCACCCTGCGCATCGAGAAGGGCCACGTTGCGGGGCCGGAGATCGACGGCAGGACAACGCTCGACGACCTAGGCCTCGGCCGCATGGTGGGCAAGCGCAGCGGCTATGTGGGGGAGGTTCTCGGCCGCCGCGCGGCCTTCAGCGACCCGACCCGCCCGCGGTTGGTCGGGCTGCGCGGCGTCGAACCTGGGAGGCAGTTGCACGCCGGCGCAATCTTGTTCAGGCCTGGTGAGCCGATGCAGGGCCATGGTCTCGGCCGCATCACCTCGGCGACATACAGCCCCACGCTCGACGTCTGGGTGGGGCTCGGACTACTTGCCCGGGAATCAGCGGTGGAGGGTGCCGAGATCGTCGCCGCTTATCCGATCACGGGCCAGACGGTGCGGGCCCGGGTAGTCTCACCCATATTCCTCGACCCGAAGGGAGAGCGGCTCCATGGCTGATGGTTCGACCATGACAGGGTTCGAAATGGCGGCGGATGACTGCGCGATCATCCAGTTCGAGGCCTGGGACGGGGCGATGGCGCAATTCGAGGCGGAACTGCCCCGGATACTGGGCGGGCCGCTGCCGACCGAAGTCGGCGACACCGCTCGTCATGACAGCTGGCTCGTGATCCGCGTTGCGCCACGCCGGTTCTGGCTGCTTTGGGACGGTCCGCCGCCTATTATCGATGTCGATCCGAAACTCGGCTGCGCGCTCCCGCTGGGCGAGGGAAGGGTGCGGCTGCGGCTTTCCGGGAGGGGCCTTCAATATGTGCTGGAGCGATGCGTCGCGGTGGATTGGGAGACACTAGCCGAGGGACGGGCGCTCCAAACCGGCCTCCATCGCGTGCCGGTCCTGCTGCTGCGCAGGAGCGCACTCGAGTGCGACCTTCTCGTCCCGCGCAGCTTCAGTAAGAGTCTGATTGAGTGGATTGCAGACGCCGCAGCCGGGCTCAATAGAGCCATCTATGCGAGCCCGAGAACTGATGCTTTGTCATCAGCTCATGCAAGCCAACGGACTGGGTAGACAAAGCGAAATAGGACGGAGCAAGTGGAGGGCGCAGATGAGGGTGCAAGTTCGCCAGCGACGTTTGCGCCGCTCAGGAACCACTACTTTCGTTCGATCTGGCTCGCCTCGCAGGTCTCTAGGCTCGGCTGGTTGATGCAGACTGTTGCCATCAGTTGCCTGAGGCAACAGTGTCGACTTCCGATTTGATGGTCGCTGTGGTCCTGGCTTCGGCGACGTTGCCTGCGTTCATCTTTTCCGCCTTCATCGGGGCGATTGCCGACAATTTCAGCCGTCGCAGGGTCATGTTCGCCGGTCGGTGTCTTATGGCGGTAGCATCTGCGATGCTTACCGCTTTTGCGGCTCTGAGCTTTGTCGATCCGTGGATGATCCTCGGCTTCAGCTTCTTGGTCGCAAGTGGTG
Organism: Mesorhizobium neociceri; assembly: GCF_013520985.1. GTDB lineage: Bacteria > Pseudomonadota > Alphaproteobacteria > Rhizobiales > Rhizobiaceae > Mesorhizobium > Mesorhizobium neociceri. Next base: position 8,500 of record NZ_JACDTY010000045.1, read on the forward strand.
CCGCGCTCAACGATCCCGCCTGGCAAGCCTCGGTCAGCGACATTGTAGACCGACGCGACGTTCCCGCCGCGGTCACCTTGCTCTCGGTCGGCTTCAATACTGTCCGGACCGTAGGCCTGGCGCTCGGCGGCATCGTCGTAGCTTCATTTGGGCTTCTGACAGCTTTCGCCCTGACCACACTCAGCTACCTGGTCCCTCTGGTCACCATATGGCGCTGCAAGTGGAAGGTTCGCACCTCACCTCTCCTGCGCGAGCCGATGAGCACGGCGAACTTCGATGGGCTGCGCTTCATGGCGATGTCTTCGGCAATCAAGGCTGTGACCGCGAGCAGAACCCTCTTTGGCCAGGCAAGCATCGCTATACTGGCACTGCTGCCGCTGATTGTCCGCGATCAGTTGCGTGGAGGACCACTTGCCTATGGCTCGCTCATGGCTGTCAGAGGCCCGTGCATTGCCACCAAACAATAAGCACCCCCTATAAGCCATCCAATCTCCAAGCTGAGCGCGAGTAAATTAACCCGGCCGGAATTAGAGCCTGCGCCGAACTGAGTTCATCTCAAAACAAGATGTCATGAATCTACAATCTGAATTTGACGTAACTCGCCTAGCGACTGAAGCTCACTAGCAAGGCTTTAAAGTGGCAAAAAAGGGCAAGATGCGGAACTTCAGATGTACAGCTTTGAAGCCTTTCAGCCGGGAGGCCCGCTATCACGATCGACGGGTCGAGGGCTGAGCTCGTGAAGTCTCGATCGGAATATTCGCCTGAGAATGCCGGTACCGCCGCCGCACGGTCTGCCTTGTCCAGGTTTTCCTCTCGGTCTGACTTGATGCGCGAATTTTTGGACGCGCCGTTCGGCCGGCATAGCCCAGAGCTTCGTTTTATTCTGGATGTCATGCGCTCACAGCCTCTGGCTGGCAAATGGATCGCGATTATGACTGACCCCTCTAACGAGTGGCACGCTGCACGCTGGTCTCTGGAGGTACCCCGGCAGGTGGTTGAAATGGCGCCTGTTCGTTTTAGATCGCGCGAGGATGTTGAGCGCTGGGTTTTCAAGCAACGTTGGCAGCACCTCATCGGTCCGCTCGCAATCCAGGAGGGTGGCGATGACGTCTGATCGCCCAGCGATTCTCGCTTATGCCGACCGCGACAGCGTTAAACCTGGCGAAAGCATCGGCTTCGCCGTGAGCTGTTTGAGACCCGACAGCTTTCAATGCGACTTTGTCCGGCTGCTCGGCTGCGATGCTGGGCCGGAGATGCCACCATTTCGCCCGTCCGTCATCGCGGCGCCGGAGGCGAGGTGCTATCCCGGGCGCGAGCAGGCCATTCGTTCCGGCTCCTACATCGAGGTCAACGGATCGCAGCGCTTGGCGGATCTTGGGTCCGTAACCGTTTGTGCCAATATCATGCCAACACTTATTGCCGGTCAACCGCAATGCCTGCTCAGTACCCTGACCCCTAGCGGACATGGGGGGATAGCATTGCGGCTGGAGGCGGACGGTTGCCTGGCGGCAGTCGTCGGGGACCCAGTTGGTCCACGGATCTACCGGCTGCTCAGTCCCTTGTCTCCTTGGCTCTGGAGCTTCGTTGCGATGAGCTATGATGCCCAACGCCGTCAATTGCTGGTTGTTGCGCATCGTCTCGCCTCCGGGACGCATGACCATGTTGGCACGGACTCGGTGACCGTGAACCAAGTGGAGGCACCGGGACGCGGAGATGGTCGCCTTCTCATCGCGGCCGAACGGGACGACAACAGCGGAATTCCTTACCATCACTTCAACGGCAAGATCGAGCGTCCCCGTATCTTGGCCGCGGCGCTGTCGCTCGAACAACTCAGCGATTTGGCTTTACGTAAGCCGTCGGAACCTTTGAGCTGGCCCTGCCTAGCTGATTGGGATCTACTAAGCGAGCCAGCGTCGGAAATTGTATTAGATCATTCAGGCTTTGGTCATGACGGCGTATGCATCAATTGGCCTATCCGCGCCGTTCAGGGATCGAGCTGGGAAAGCCCAACCATGGATTGGCGCCGCGCACCTGAGCAGTATGGCGCGGCTCATTTTCACCACGACGACATTGAGAACCCCGGCTGGCAGGAGGACCTGAGGCTTACCGTGCCAACCGATTGGCCTAGTGGATGCTACGCTGCGCGCCTGCGCGGCGCGGATGCAGAGTTTTTTGTTCCGTTCTTTGTGCGGAAAGCTGCTGACGCTGTCAGCGATGTTGCCTTCCTGGCGCCAACTGCAACGTACGCGGCCTATGCGAACTGGACCGTGCAGCAGCAAACGCTTGAGTATAGCTTTGGGTGTCTAGTATCTTCTTACACACCGCTCGACCTTTTGGTTTTTGAACATCCTGGCCTTGGCAAATCGCTCTACGATTCGCATGACGATGGAAGCGAACGGAGCATCGGGTCCCTGCGCCGACCAGTCTTAAATCTACAGCCCGGCGGCTGGCTTTGGAACTTCCAAATTGATCTTTGCCTACTTGGCTGGCTCGCTCACGCTGCTCCAGATCACCAGACACTGACGGATGAAGACCTGGACCGTGAAGGCTTAGCGGCTTTGGATGGGTGTCGGGTACTCGTAACCGGAAGTCATCCCGAATACTGGTCCTTGTCGATGTTGCGGGCTCTCGACGGCTTTCTCGCTAGAGGCGGGCGACTTATGTACCTCGGGGGGAACGGATTTTACTGGGCGATTGACTTCCATCCTCAACGAAAAGGCCTGATTGAGCTCAGGCGGCGGTGTCCGGGAAGGGGTCGCTTTGGTGCCGGCGAAGCCTACAGTAGTTTTAATGGCCGCCCCTGCGGTTCGTGGTCGAAGCTAGGCAGACCCGAACAATCTTTGTCAGGCGTAGGCTATTTGACTGACGCATTCGATCGTAGCAGTTATTATCGTCGCTCTGCCGCTGGTGACGAGCCCCGAGCTCGCTTCATTTTCGAGGGTGTAAAGGATGAAATAATCGGCGATTTCGGTATTCACGGCGGGGCCGCCGGGATTGAGATCGATGTGGTCGATGAAGAGCTAGGCACACCGAGGCATGCACTCGTGGTAGCCTCCTCAGAGCAGCATGGGAGCTCGTACGAGCGTCTATTGGGCGGTAACTATTTCACCAGACTGTGGAATGATGCGCCAAGGGAGCCCGTTCGTGCCGATATGACGTTCTTTGAGACGCCTGCAGGCGGCGCGGTTTTTTCTGTTGGCTCGGTGGCTTGGGGCAGTTGTCTCCCGCACGCCGGCTATGTCAACAATGTGGCACGCATATCTGAAAATGTGTTACGCCGCTTTCGCGATCCGACACCGTTTCAAATGCCCGTCGGATCGCGGTACTTGCTCAAGTAGCTATCATCTGGTTGGACGGCCTCGCGGACAACTATCAGCACCGACGAGACCAGCGTAACCTTGCGCTCGCGCGATTACACCCTGAACTGCCCAAGCTGATGTCGCTCGACCCGCAGGAGTTCAGGAGTTCATCTTCGTTGCCTGCTCCTGCCATCGTGCGGCGCGGCAATCAAAGTGAGAGCGCAGCGTCAATCAGGGGATCTTCCGCATATTTGGTGCAGGTGCCGGGATTCACGGGCGGTGCGAATGAGTCCATAGAGTCGGAATCGCAGTCGACGCCGGTGATTCGCCCGTGCTCCATGCCTTCCGCTCGCTGGTCTCG
>NZ_JACDTY010000046.1 GCF_013520985.1 Mesorhizobium neociceri
GCCCGACAGCCTGATCATCAAAGAGAGCGAAATTCCGAAGCCTGGTCGCGGTGAAGTCCTGGTCCGCGTCAGGGCGTCGTCGCTCAACTTCCGCGATCTGCCCATTTTTGCCGGCCAGTATCAGCCGTCCGTTCCAATCGGCCGTGTGCCGTTGTCGGATGGCGCCGGCGAAATCGAAGCGATCGGTGAAGGCGTCACGCGCTTCAGGGTCGGCGACAAGGTCGTCAACTCCTTCTTTCCCACCTGGTTTGGCGGAACGTTGAACACGTCACACGAGCAGTGGGTCGTCCATCACGATGGCTGGCTGACGCAATACAAGGTGGTCAGCGCGGAGATCCTTGTTCCATTGCCATCGCATATGAGCTTCGAGGAAGGCGCCACGCTTTCCTGCGCCGCGGTGACGGCATGGTCGGCAATTGCCGGTGTTCGCGCCGGCGAAGTCGTGCTCACCCAGGGCACCGGCGGCGTGTCGCTGTTTGCCGTGCAGCTGGCCACCGCACTTGGCGCCATGGTGATTTCGACAACCTCCAGCCATGACAAGGCACAGACGCTTCGCCGGCTCGGCGCGCATGCCGTCATCGACTACAACGCGACGCCCGACTGGGGTGACGCGGTCCGCGACCTCACCAACGGCCGCGGCGTCGATCGTGTTGTCGAGGTGGGCGGGCCTGCCACCTTGCCCCAGTCGATGAAGGCCTCCGCGGTTGGCGGGGAAATTGCCATCGTCGGCATCCTGGCGGGGTATGAAGGCAGCGTCGACTTCATGACCATGTTCATGAGCCGGGTCAGCTTTCGCGCGGTGACAATTGGAAGCCGCCGGGACCTCGAGGACATGTGCCGGGTGATGGAACAGCATGGCATCCGGCCGGTCATCGATAGCGTCCATGCATTCGACGACGCCAAGGCCGCCATCACGCACTTCGCCGCGCGCAATATTGTCGGCAAGGTCGTCATTCAGCACTGAGCTCTTGCCGGCCAAAGGAGCGCGGACGGGCATGAACAACCGCCTTGTCAGCCGCGCGTGGTCTTGTCGGAGAAATGCAATGGCTACCTATGTCATCTATATCCGCGAGCAAACACATGATCAGAAGGAGTTGGATATCTACGCCAACTCTGTAGGAACGATGCTCGAAAAATTCCCAATGCAGTTCCTTGCCGCGAATGGCAGACTGGAGGTGTTGGAGGGGCCAGCACCCGAGGCCGTGGCGATCGCCAAATTTCCAGCAATCGATGCGGCTTTGGCCTGGTACCGCAGCCCGGACTATCAGGCCGTCGCGCAGCACCGCTTCAAGCGCGCGTCCTATCGAGGCTTTGTCGTCGAGGGTCTGTAACTGCGCAAGCGCCGTCGTGTGGTTTGCAGGGGGATGTCGGCCAGTACTTTTCAGCTCGTCGCGCAGCACATGAATGGCCCGCGGCTGTCAGGGCGATGCGTTTGTCGACGGCGTCGAGGTGATGCCACTGCCGGGACTGGAATTTTCGCGTCAGTTGACCTTCGTCACGCGCCGCGAGGAGTTTTTAACGCTCGGGCCGGGCGTTGCCGAACTCGCCCGCAACATCGTCAGAGCGAGGGCCTTGCCACGATTCGTCAAGCTTGCCTCGTGGCTTGAACCCAAGATGGAATGGATGGTGTTAGGACCTGAGAGCAATAGTTGAACAGGTCACCATCTGAAGTCATCGACTGGCAGTTGGCTGTCGAGGACCAAGCTGGCCTCGTGTAGCGGCATCAACTTACGCGGCCACAACCCCAAGATGCCTGATCGGCCTGCCGCCGGAGTTCGTCTCCGCCGCGCGTACAATACCCTGCGCGCACGGATCAGTGCGCGCAGGCGTGAAGAGATACGGCTGCCATGTCGATCACCCTGCCAAGACGAACTCCGGCGCCATCACTGTCTTGCCTGGCTTGAAACCGGCCAGCGTCAGCGTGACCTGTGCCGTCAGATAGGCCACTGGAAGACTGGCCGCGACGACATCGTCGATCGAGTCCGGCACGAGCGCCAGATCTTCGGGCTTCGCCAGCAGCCATTCCTGCCACGTGCCGTTCTCACGAACACTGTAAGGCCCGGTGAACATCACGCGGCTTCCCACCGTAAGACCGGAGTCGCCGGAATCCTCGACGACACCGGCGCCCTCGTTGCCGAGCACCAGCGGCGCCTTGGCTCGAGGATGTCCGCCCGACAGGATCGTGTGATCGAGCGGTGTGACGCTGGCGGCCATGACGCGAACCAGCACCCTGTCCTTCGCCGGTTGCGGCTTGGGCAATTCGGTCTGCCGCAGACCGTCATAGCCCGAGAAAGTCTTGGCCTCGATCGCGCGCATAACCATTCTCCATAAGTTGATTCGATCGGCGCTTATTCCATCGCCTTGCGGACCATATGGCGCCGACCCGCCGGCCGGCTGCGAAGATCGAAGGGCTGCTCAGTTCGGTGGATGCCGAGCGGCTGCGTGGCCGTCGATCCAGCGAGCGATGTTCTCGACCGTGTCCCGGTAAAAGCGCTGGTACAGCCCGCGCGAGACGTAGCCGATATGCGGCGTTGCCAAAAGGTTCGGCAGCGCGCGGAACGGATGGTCGGGCGGCAACGGTTCCTGATCGAACACATCGACCGCCGCGCCGGCTATCGTCTTGTCTCTGAGCGCCTTGACGAGATCAGCCTCAGCGACGATCGGTCCGCGCGATGTGTTTACCAGCCGTGCCGTCGGCTTCATCAGTGCGAGTTCCGCTGCACCCACCAGGCCGCGCGTCCTTTCGCTGAGCACCAGATGGACGGACAGGATATCCGCCTCCTGGAACAGCTTCTGCCTCGGGACGAGCGTGGCGCCCACTTCAGCCGCGCGCTCGGTCGTGAGATTCTGGCTCCAGGCGATCACCTTCATGCCGAAGGCATTGCCGATCTTTGCCACGGCAGCGCCGACGTTGCCGAGACCCAGGACGCCGAGGGTCCGCCCCGCCATGTCATCCCCGACCGACTGCTGCCATCCGCTGCCGCGCAGCGACGCATTCTCGGCGACGAGGTTGCGGGCACTGCCCAGGATAAGTGCCCAGGTCAGCTCGATCGTCGGCGCCGACGTGTAGCCCGTATGAACGACCTCGACACCCCGCTCCTCCGCAGCCTGGATATCGATCGAGGCATTGCGAGGGGCCGTCGAAGCAATCAGACGGAGTTTGGGCAAGCGCTCGATGATGGCACGCGTCATCGGCGTGCGCTCCCGCATCACGCAGACGACGTCGAATGGCTGCAGGCGCTCGATGACGGCGTCGGTATCTGCAAGATGATCGTCAAAAACGGTCACCGTCGCCCGCGCATCCAGCACCGACCAGTCCGCGAGCGAAAGTGCAACGTGCTGGTAGTCGTCCAGCACGGCAATTCTGCAGCGCTCCTGTTTGATAGACATCGCGTTCCTCCAAAGAGATCAGTTCGCTACCAGGACCACATGGCGGGTTCCCAGTGGTATGCCTTGTCGCGGCGGACGACATGTCCAATAGCCGGGAACGGAAAATGATAGCCCATCACCATGATCCGATCGGTCGCGACGCGGTCCAGAATGGCCTTGCGCGTCTTGATCGCTTGCGCGGGATCGTAGTCGAACATCGGCGTCCAGTCGGGATGCTGCAGGCTCGTCACCGGATTGTGGGCGATGTCACCCATATAGATGAACTGTTCGTCGCCCGAGGTGAACAGGATTGTGGCATGCGACGGCGAATGTCCCGGCGCCGCGATATAGTGCACACCGCTTGTGATTTCGCCCCCCTGCTTCACGAACCGCGTGCGGTTGGCGACCGCTGGCAAGTTATCTCGAGCGGCCTCAATCGTGCCCTTCTTGAACGGGTCAGGCATCGGCGAGCTGTTCACCTCGCTTTCATAGCGGCTGCCGGTCCAGTAGTTCCACTCCGTATCGACAAAGACGAATTGGGCCTTGGAAAATGCCGGCGCGCTCGCTTTCGTTACCAGGCCGCCGATGTGATCCAGGTGACCGTGCGAGATCACGACGAGATCAATGCTCTCTGGAGTGATTCCGGCCCGATGCAGGTTCGCCTCGAGCCCAGGAAAGTTACCGAAGGACGGGCCAAGTTTCTCACCGAAGCCAGTATCGACAAGGATACGCTCCCGTCCCGTGTCGACCACCAGCATGTTGCTCGTGCCTTGGATCACCGGCTGCATGAAATTTGCCTCCAAGACCGGAGCGAGTTCGGCTTCAGAAACGTTCATAGCGAGGATCGGCCGGATCGGAAGCTGTCCATAGCCATCCGAGATCACGGTCGCCTGGAAGTCACCGATCCTGAAGCGATAGAAGCCGTCGCCGTTGAGTGGCGTCTGGGTGGTGGGTTGGGCTTCCTCAGCCTGGGCCGCATCGGGGCCAACCAATGGCGATACCGCGGCTGAGGCGACGATGCCGGCACCGACTTGAAATATGCTGCGACGGGTCAGAAGCAATGGGGACTTGGTCATGTCGATCTCCAAGGTGAAGGCGCTGCGTGCTAGCGCGGCTTTGGTCTCCGCGACACAAAACACAATGTCGATCACAATTGTCTTTGTCAATCTTCCTTTGGGAAAAGAGCCTGAGTCTCTGCCGCTCAGGGTTGAGAATTAGCACAAAACATTGGCTAACTAATTGAATTAAAGCCAATTAGCGAGGCCTTCACGTTCCGCGCACGGCCCATGTCGAGTCGGAATTACGACCGTCATTATCGATTGTAAACGCAATCGTGATGCATTAAATCGGTGGGTGAGTCACAACGAATAAGGAGCAAGCTTTGGGCGTGTCGAGAGAACAGGCGGCGGAAAACCGCCTCGCGATTGTTGCCGCGGCGACGCAGTTATTCAGAGAACGCGGCGTAGAAGCCGTCGGGCTGAGCGAACTGATGAAGCATGCCGGCTTCACGCAAGGCGGCTTCTACAACCACTTTGAATCGAAGGCGGCTCTGGTTGCCGAGGTGCTTGCTTCGGCGATGGCCGAGAAGAATGCCGAGCTCGTCAAGAACGCAACGGCACCTGTCGATGAATCGACCACCGCTCTTCGGCGCTACATAGTCTGGTATCTATCGCGGGCCCACCGAGACGACATCGATCAGGGCTGCCCGGTCGCCGGCTTTGCCGGCGATGCTCCCCGCCTGGGCGCCGACGCACAGTCGCATTACGCCAGCGGTCTGGACGATCAGATAACGATTCTGGCTGGGCTGATCGTCCAGAACGGATCTCCAGCTGTTGCGGGCCAGCATAGGACGTTGCGCGAACAGGCAATCAGCTTGCATTGCGAACTGGTGGGCGCGCTGGTCCTGGCACGGTCCGTCGCGCAGGCCGCGCCGGAGCTTTCGAACGAGATTCTGGAGAACGCCGAGCGAGATGTGCTCGCATCGCTCGATGAGCGTTCAAGCCAAGCTCCCAAATCGCAAAAGAACCGCTAGGGCAGACCGAAAAGGCCACTCAACTTCTGAACGAGGCCCTGAAGCAGCGAGCATCTCCCTCGCTCTTTCCGCCTGGTTAGCCTGGCTTTTCCGATACGCCTGCGATCAGTTCGTCCAATCGTGAAAGGAACAGCTTCAGGGTCGGCGATGCGTTGGCCTTGCTGTAGCCGACAACCAGATCGATCGTTGGCGCTTGACCCTCCAGCGGACGGCTGACCACCGACCACGGCATGAAGTTCTTTGCGTAGGCAGGCAGTAATGCCATGCCCCGCGTTGAGGCGATCAGAGACATCGCCATGGCGAGATTATCGACCTCATGGCCCGGGCTGATACCGAGATTGGATCGCTTCAGATAGTCGTCGATAACGGCCCGCAAGGCCGGCGCCGTGTTCGACACCGTGATGAAGGTTTCGCCCACGACGTCGCGCGGATGGATGGCCTGGCGCGACGCGAGACGATGATCACTCGGCAGTACGACGACGAGTGGCTCCCTGGTGACCAGCCTGTAGGCGAGACCGGGTGTCCCAGCCTCCGGGCGCATGAAGGCCACGTCAAGCCTGCCCGTCATGAGCGCCCCCGCGAGGTCTGGCGAATACTGGCTAGCGACAGTGACCTGCATGTTGGGCAGTTCATCGTGGAGGATTCTCATCGCCCCGGGCAGCCAATCCATTTCCTGTCCGGTCAGGAAGCCAAGAGCAAACGATGGCTTGCTTGGTTCTGCAGCGCGACGAGCCGCTTGCCGGGCTGTCTCGACCTGGGCCAGAGCCAACCGGGCATGATCCAGGAACACGCGACCTGCGGTCGTGAGCTCGATGCCCCGCGCGCTGCGGACCATAAGCTGAGCACCGACCTCGTATTCCAGATCCCGCATCTGGCGGCTGAGGGACGGCTGCGCCGTGTGCAGTCTTTTCTCGGCCGCGAGCGTCAGGCTGCCCTCCTCGGCGACGGCGACGAAATAACGAAGATGTCTCAGTTCCATGGGTTTCCCATGCCTTTTAGGTATGGCGACCAACCTACAAAGTCTTTTTGCAGGGCACTGGTTCAAGGCGATCAATCCGCGCCGACAGGTGCCGACGCTCGTTCTTGACGACGGCACAACGGTCACGGAAGTCCCGGCAATCTGGCGCTTTCTTGAGGAAACCTATCCTGAGCATCCGCTGCTGGGGAAGCGACGCGACCGGAAAGGCTCTCGTCACCATGTGGGAGCGTCGGGTCGAACTCGATGGTTTCGCCCCGACCATGGAAGGGGTTCGCAACGCGGCAGCCGGCCTCAAGGGCCGCGCACTATCAGGTCCGCACGACTATGATCAGATTCCCGGGTTGGTCGAACGCAGCAAGCGCCGTGTCGCCAATTTCTATGCAGACCTCGAAGCCCGCCTTGAGGAAGTGCCGTTTGTGGCCGGAGCCGCCTTCTCGGCTGCCGACATCACCGCCGTTGTAACCATCGATTTCGCAACGGCAGCATTGAAAATGCCTATCCCCGACGATTCCCGCGCCGTCCAGCGCTGGTACCAGACGGTGGCGGCACGTTCGAGCGCCAGAGCGTAGTTGTCAATGTCCCACCTCGGCGACCAGTTCCCGGGTAGAATGTCGATCGGCGGAGATTTGGACCGCAGAATCGAATCTAAAATGTCTGCTTCCCCCGGCAGAGCCTTATGTGCGGTTTGAGGCGTAACATCTGCTGCCAATTTGGAAAAAATAGCGATGACGACATTAGGAGAACGGGGGACCGGCAGAAGACCGAGGTTAGGCACATCGCTAGTCCGAAGCGAATTTGGTCTTGGCGCCATCGACGTCTGCTTTTGGTGAACGGTCGGGACCGTTGGAATGACCGGCATGCGGCGCAAAGCCGCCGCGCCTCTTGCGGTTTGGCGCTGGTCAGCTCTGGGTCAAACCCGCAAATCACACGTCCGATCCAGCGATCCGGAATGGCTTGAGAATTAACTTCGCGACGAGCCCCGAAATCGTTCTCGAACACAATCCGACCTGACTTTTACGGGGGTTCGAGTCCATGGTGTGGGCAAAGAAAAACTAAATAAATAAAATCAGTAACTTAGATGGGTATTCTGGTGGGCCCGGAGGACATCATATACATATTGATTTCATTGGCTTTTCGTGGGCTAAAATCAGAAATCTTCCCGCATCGTTCCGCATGGCTCCGCGTAGCCGCTATGAACTCGAACTCGATTGCCAATTTCCCAATAAGGCTACCGTGTCCGTGCCGCTCGGCCACTCATTAGGCTTGGATACTCGTGTTCCAATCACCTTGCCTACTCTTTGGATGCAACGCCAGGCTAGTCGCACCATCCGGTCGCAGTCTTGATGGGGCTCGTCGGACTTGCGGCTTCTGTGGACCTCGCGGACCGGACAGTATGACGACCTCGACGGAGCGGCGCCGAGAATCCTTTTGTGCGATCCTGAGTGACAAAGCTCGGAGCGTTCCGACTGGTGTTACTCCAGCAAGGGTGGCCATTGTTTTCACGCGCCCAGTGGCGGACGATGGAGGCGGAAGCCACAAACTTCGGCTATCGTCTAGCCGCTTCGCGCCGCAGCGTCCTCTTCTGATACTGTGTTTTTGGCCGTTAACTGTTCCTCCTTTTGGATGTTGACGCTTACTCTTCATTAGCGTTAAGAATGTGCTAATATGAGCATCGCCTAAGATAATCCTGGCTGACAATCAGGGAATGGGTGACGCCATAGGGGTTAAAAGGGAACGCAGCGCGGCCGGGAAAACTCGCCGCAGCTACCATCGTTGAGACAAGACCCGTCTGTGGACAGCCATGTTGATTACATGGCTGATCGCGGGATTGCGACGACACCTGGGACTCCTGTGGACTGTGCGCTGACAATAGACGTCGGTCAAAACTAGCATGTTGGTCGTTAAAAACGTTTAAATGGAGAACAAGATAGCCGTCGACTGCTGTACTCAAATAGATGATGGGGCATCTGTTTTTGTGCTGGCGTAAGAGTAAAAAGGGGGTTGGGCTTAAATGGCTTCTTGTCAAAGCACAGACGCCAACGAAACTGCGACATCGTTTCCAGCTACACCGCCGATGGGAGACGGGGCCCGCGGCTTTGTCGAAAATAAGACTATCCTCATTTCCATGCCGCTGGCCGTTATTCTTCTCGATCCGTGCAACGATTTGGCCGGATGCCCTATCGATGATGGGTTTCCTGCCTCGACCGATGCGAAGAGACGCGGGGGCGCCGGTTGCGAAGTTTCAGCCGACATCAGGTATTCGGCAGACTCGCTAACGTGGGCGTTTGGCGTCGGTAGAAATGTCATTGGTGTGAACGCGAACTCATTGGTCCTGGCGCTCTCGCCCGGAATTTCGCCGTTTGTTGGCGAAGGCAAACTTGCTTGCACAGATTGGCACTTTTTTTGGGCGACCCCACCGCAAGTGGCAGGTCGTCGTCGGCAGTTCTTAACCGACAAGAACAACTAGCGAGATAGGGGACAGGACATGGCAACGACCATTGGCACAGGCAGCAACGACAATCTGGTCGGCGGAAGCGGTGTGGACATACTGTCAGGGGGCGCTGGAGACGATCGCTTGAACGGCGGATCGGGTGATGACGTCCTCAATGGCGGTAGCGGTTTCGATACTGTTCTCGGCGGGTCAGGGACGGACACTCTGATCTATAAGGCCTATGAAAACCAGTACCGCCTTGGCAGCACATTCACGAGTTCCACCCAGACGGTGACAGGCGGGACGCTTTATTCCGGAACAGACCAGACCACCAATGGGATCGTGCCTACTCAAACGCTGCTGGGCGGGACCACTTTCTCGGGTTATGATTCCTACGATGGCGGAAACGGCGCGGTGCAGCTCGGTAAGACTGGGTCCACACCCGACGTCGACACCCTGCAGATCTGGCTGAGCGCAGCTCAGTTCAGCGACACAGCCATTGCGGCAGAGATCGCTTACGTCAAAAACGTTTGGCTTCCCGCGCACATCAGCGCGCAAACTGGCCAGGCTGATAGCTCTGTCTACACCTTCAAGACACTCGATCTTAAAATCACCGGTATTGAGCAGATTGTAGTTCTCAACGAGCAAGGAACAACAAATCACGCGCCCTCGACGCCGACTGACAGCGACGGTGCCATCGGCGGCAGTGTTTCGGAAGGCGCTGCCAATGGGACCACGGTCGGGATCACTGCGATTGCAACCGATGCTGACGGTGACACGGTCACCTACAGCCTGACCGACAATGCCGGCGGCCGGTTTGGGATCAACACCATCACCGGCGTGGTTACGGTGGCCAACGCCTCGCTGCTCAACTACGAGACGGCGACCAGCCATACGATTACAGTCCAGGCGAACGATGGCCACGGCGGGATAACTACCCAGAGTTTCACCATTGTGGTGACGGACGTTGATCCGTCAACGCCGACCGACACCGATGCGGCCGCCAACACGGTTGCAGAGGGTGCCGCCAACGGCACCGCCGTCGGCATCACGGCATCCGCGACCGATCCCAACGGCCCGCCGG
>NZ_JACDTY010000047.1 GCF_013520985.1 Mesorhizobium neociceri
ACGCTGGGTTGGCCAAAGCCGACAATGAGCAGAGAAAAACAGGAGCACCTCAGTGGGAGGCCCGGCTCCGACCCTGAGATGACGATCAGCTCGCTCCGATCCGAGTTGACAGCGACGCGCGAAGAAAATCAGGTACGCACCGCGGAGATTACCAATCTCCTTGAACAGCAGAATGCGACGAGTGCGATCCTCAGGGTGATCGCCGCATCGCCGACCGATATCCAATCCGTCCTGCAGATCGTGGCGGAGAGTGCTGCGCACTTTTGCGACACCTACCACGCCGGCATTTTCCTGGCGGGAGACGGGACACTATTCCCCAAAGCGCACTATGGCCCCATCGCCCTCGACTTCGGCCTGAAATTACAACGCTATCTCACTCCGCTCCGCCATCTGGTTCACCCTGAGCACTTACGCAAACACGTCCAGCTGATGCGAAGGCGCGTGTAGATGGGATGATCGCCAAGGTAAAGGACGCAAAAGTCAAGGCCCAGGAGGCCGCCGACATAGCGAGGAAAGCCAGCGCTACGTTCGCACTCATTGGCGCATTGTCGCTGGTCGTCGGTGCCTTCATCGCGAGCGCGGCGGCAGAGCTTGGCGGCAGACAGCGCGACGATGAGGAAGCGCTCTATCTTTCGAACCGATAAAGCCCCGCCTGATCCGCCCGCGTCTCCGGAAGCGCGGGCCTTTGCGCTCGGCGATTGCTGATGGGCGTCAACCAAAGGCTTCTATGGTTATGCGCTGATCGTCATCTATTTTTGCCGTGGGTCTTCCAAGCCGATGCCGATCTGCCGGTAGCGGCCAGCCCGACGTTCCAAGACGGCTTCGGCGAGCGAACGGGCAACGTTGCGAACCTCTTCCTGAATTGCTTCGTTGGCGTCAAGTTCTTCATGACTTGTCGCATACGGCTTCCAGTAACCAATATATCGGTCGAGTTCTGCGCTAGGCCCTGCCGGCGACAACTTCATGAAGCGGAGCCAGTCGGCAAGGGAGCGCCGGACGTTCTCCGCACCTTCGACGTCACCGTGCACAATCACCGAAAACAGTCGACCTGCCAAGTGACGTGGGTAGTCCCACCCGGCCAGTTCTACCTCTTTTGCTTTTGTCGCATCTTTGCCTTGGGTAAGCGACGGGTCGGGATTTCCACCATCGGCGCAGACAAGCCTGTCCATCATGAGTTTGACGGGTGAAGAAACCTGATACCAGTTGACCGGAGTGATAATCATAATCCCATGGGCAGCGACCCACATGGGATAAATTTCATTCATCCAATCCTGAACCTGACCAAGTGAATGGTTGGGATAGCATGAACAGGGCCAGTGGCAGAGCGGGGCGGCCGTCGAAAAGCACGCCTTGCAGGGATGAATGTTCCTGCCGTATTCAGAAGCAATTCGCGATAGATCGAGAAGTTCGACGGCAAGCTTGGTTTCAGTCCTAACAGTGTCACGGGCGATGTCGGCCAGGCGGAAACTCTTCGACATTTCGCCGGGACAAGTGTGCTCGCTGCGCGATGAGCCGTTAATGATTAGCAGACGCGGCGGGACTGACGAGTCCTGGTATCGACGCTGCGCCTGAACTACCTCTTCGTGCGCCGCAATCCAGTCGGCCGATAGATCATAGTCGGGGTCGCTGAACGCGAGGCCGGCTTTTCTGGTGATCGGGCTCTTGCGGGATTCCGCATAAGCTTCCCAAGCGATTGAAGCGATTTGCTCGATCGAAGTGGCTAGTGGCTGGAATGCCGGATCGACAAATTGCTGTTTGTAACGCGCCTTGAACTCCTCCTCACTCAATTTGGGACTAGGCATGCCTTTGCGAGGCACCGGAGTCTTCTTGAGAAACTTATCGACAAGACGAGCCATTTGCACATTCCTTCGCCCATGTCGTCCAGGAACGCGCACAATGTCCTAACCGTTGCAACGTCAGCGAGGCATTCCCGCTGGAACACGGGCCGGCGATGAATCGATCTTGGGCAGGATCATGCTCGCTGATGGCACTCGATCGGCTACCCACCATCTTCTAGGCCTCATCAGCAGGCAAGTTCCACAAAGCTAGTCCTGCCAACCGCGGCGAACCTGTCCGCAGATCAGTTCGTGCGATGAAGCAAATTGGTGTCTGGCCAATTGTTCTTGGGGCAGCAAGCTCGATCGCGATAAGGGCGGCATTCCTTCCGAGAGCTTATGCTGACAAGGCGGCTGAAAGACGCAACGAGACCTAACCGTAGCTAGACTCACTGCTGCCTGCCCGAAACTTATATGGGGATGGTCAACCACAAACGGCATCACGTCGACATTGTCATGCACCTCCGCGGCAATCCGTAGATCCATTCGATGAGTCCGTTTGCGTGACGCGGTTCGCGACGAACCCAGTCCACCTTATATTCGGTCAGGGCGCATGCACCTGTTCCATGATCCCGCTTGCGGCGGATTCGGACCCAGGAGGCGAAACCATTCTTCAGCAGCGGCTGTTTGAGGCCATGAGTTTCGTCGGTTCGTCTACCGAGGATCTGCCAGGCCTGATCAGTCCTGGAGATTGTTATGATCGATTGCGTCTATGCTGATGGTGTCGTCAGGAGAGCTCCTTCTATAACGACTCCGGCGTTCACGTATTTCCACAGCGCAACAAGCAGTTTGCGAGCGAGGGCGATGATCGCCGTCTTCTTGTACCGGCCACCATTCTGGATGACTCGCGCCCTGAACCACTGGCTGAGTGCCGAATTGGGTTGATGGCGCACCCAGAGCCACGCAACCTGGACAAGCGTCGACCGGAGCCTAGGATTGCCGGACTTCGAGACTCCCTGCTCGCAATTAATCTGCCCACTTTGCCAGGGCGTTGGCACCAAACCAGCGTAGGCGGCAACCTGTCGTCGATTGTCAAACTTGCGCGACAATCCCTCAGACCACAGGACGGCCGCGAACTCCGGACCTATTCCCTTGAGGCTGAGCAGCAGGGCCGGTGTTGGCTCATCTGCCGCGACGAGCAAGGCGTCGCGTGCCTCTTCAACATCCTTGATCTGCTGGATCAGCAACTCGATGCGATCAAGCTCGCGGCTGATCTGCGCCATGAGCGCTGGCGGTAGTGGACGCCCATCTCCGGTAATGAGCGCGTCGAGGCATTTGCGTCGATCGCCTTTCAACGGTTCGTATCCGGACACACCTTGGCTGAACAAAAGGCCCTTTATCCTGTTGACGTGCCTGATCCGCTCGTTCGTCAGCGCCTTCCGCTCCCGCACCAACCGGCGACGGTCTTCCTCCTCCGGCGTTGGCACTCGCAACATCGCGCAAACCCGAGGCTCGCCGCGGTTGTAGGCCAACAACGCTCGAACCAGTGCTTCCCCGTCAATCCTGTCGGTCTTGGCCCGCCGGCGGCGACGCGATGTGGCAATGGATGCCGGGTCCACGACATAACTCTCGATGCCTTCGCGTTCGAGGACCCGATGTATCCAGAATCCATCCAGACCAGCTTCCTGGATTGATATGACCCGGAAACTCTGCCCTGTCCGCACTTCCGCCTTTCGTTGCAGCTCTGCGAAGTGATCGAGCAAACCCGGAATTATTGATTTTCACTGAGAACTGACCTTTTCGCATCGCAGGAAGGTGTTCCTAGCCTCGACGCCGACCGTTCGCGGCCTGTCGCGCATAGAGCGGGAATATGAGGCGTCCGACCAGCGTCGCTACCATGTCCCCTGCCCCGAATGCGGCGGCCGGGGTGCAGAGCGCCGAGCAGGCGAAAAAGGGTGTTCGGCACAAAGAACCAAAGTGCGGGCGCGCTCGCTCAGTGGCGATGTCGGCGACTGTCGTTGACGAATTGCGAGCTGTCCGGCGCAACAAGTCGGATTGGCCGCGTAGGTTGAAGTCGCCAGTTTGAAAACTGGCGGGGAACAATATCCCCTTTTCCGCGAACGGCACCTCCTCGTGCGCGCGGCCGCAAGGGGTTTAGCGCGCGTCGCTTTATTTATGGCTGCGGATCGGCCGCGGATCCAAAATATGGTGTCGCCGTCACCGTGCACCTTGTCTCGATCCCAGTCGTTCGTTTTGTCAGGTGTTTTGGCGGCGGCCTCCTGCTTTTACCTCTAGCCTCGTCCTTTGCTAGGCTTGGGGCCCGCGATATCGCGTGATGATTTGGCACCCATGGATTTCCTTTCGGATTTTTTGCCCAGGGAAAACACGTCCGCAAATTTTAATTCCCCTCATCCGGGGCGGGCACGCCTCGGCTGTCGGTGACTTCACCCGCCAAGCGCCGAAAACCCTGGCGTACCCAGCGGGCAGAGCTTTCTGGAGTGGCTGGTGTCTCTGTGAGCACCAAGAACACTGGTTGGATAATCGCTCATGCAGCGGAACAAAGCCGATTGGCGCTGGTTAGCTCGACAGCACATCCGTGCCTAACGAGGACAAGTACCATGAAAACTCCCCTAATTCTGGCTTCACTGGCCACGGCCACAGCCATGATTTTCGCCCTGCCCGCTTTCGCCGCCGACAGCGCGCAAGACTTCGTCGATAAGGCCACGGCTGGCGGCATGTTCGAGGTCGATTCCAGCAAGATCGCCGAGGGCACGGCCCACGATCAAGCCGTGAAGGATTTTGCCCATAAGATGATCGACGATCATGGCGCGGCCAACGCCAAACTCGAAACCATCGCCGGTGAACAGAAGCTGACGATACCCAAGGAACTGGACGCCAAGCACAAGGCTGATCTCGACACCTTGAAGACTGCCAAGGACGACGTCGATAAGCCTTATGTCCAGATGCAACGCGATGCGCATTCGGAAGCAGTCACACTGTTCGAGAGCTATGCGAAGGACGGCGACAATGCGCAGTTGAAGACATTCGCCACCGAGACGCTGCCGACGCTCAAGATGCACAAGGACATGATCGAGAAGATCGCCGTCACGGGCGACGCAGCGCCCACCACGAGCTCTACGACGCCGGCCGTAACCACGACCGGCACCACAAACCCCGCTGCCCCGGTTCCCGGCGCCAACAGCTTCACCGAGGAGCAGGCAAAGACCCGCATCCAGGACGCCGGCTTCACCGATGTGTCTGCATTGACGAAGGACGACAAGGGGATCTGGCGCGGCCAGGCAACCAAGGACGGCAAGAACACAATGGTGGCGCTCGATTATCAGGGCAACGTCGTGGCCGGCGCCAACTGACCGGCGGAAACCAGATCAAGGAGATCGAAACAATGAAGACCGTAACCGGACTTTTCGACAATTATGATGACGCCTCCGATGCCGTAGGCGAACTGGAAGCCATCGGTGTTCCGCGTGGCGACATCAGCATCGTCGCCAACAATTCAACTGGTTGGTACGACGATAGCAACCGCTCTGACGCTGCCGAGGATGCAGCCGGCGGGGCCGGTCTCGGCGCTGTGATCGGCGGCGCCGGGGGGTTGCTGACAGGACTTGGCCTCATGGCCATTCCGGGCGTCGGTCCCGTTGTGGCCGCAGGCTGGTTAGCCGCCACAGCGGTCGGTGCAGTCGGCGGCGCTGTCGTCGGCGGCGCGGCCGGCGGGATCGTCGGCGCGCTCACCGATTCCGGCGTGCCGGAAAGGGATGCCCATGTCTATGCCGAAGGCGTTCGCCGCGGCGGCACGCTAGTGACCACCAAGGTTAACGACGAGCTTGTCGACGAAGCAGAGCGCATCCTCGGGCAATCCAACTCGGTCGATCTGGAAGAGCGTCGCCGCGCCTATGAAGCCGGTGGCTGGACCCGTTTCGATGCGGATGCCGACCCCTACGTCGACATCGAGGCCGAGCGCGACAGAATTCGCAACACCAGCCCGCTCTGATGATCAAGGCCCCGCCGCCGAATAAGGCGGCGGGGCGTAGGCCATTCGACTACCCAGGAAGCATTGAATCGTAAAATCAGCGCCCGGTCGCGGGGATAGGAGCTCCTGCGCGATGCCAGTCACGATAGCGGCGGCCAGCTAACCCGTGCGGCGTCTCGTACCGCGGAGGAAGCTGGCGGCACGCTGTTCGACCGGGGCGGGTCAGAGCCAGTCCTGAAAGACGCGTGATCCCTAGATCACGCGCCTCAACCATGAGGAATGTGATTGTTGCCTCAGCGTCTAATCATTCGCGCCACGGCAATCAAAATACATGCACCGATGAAGCCGGCTACAAGATAGCCCAGCCACCCGGTCAAGGACACGCCCAGAAGTCCGAGAAGGACGTTGGCGACGAAGGCGCCGACGATCCCCAAATGATGTCCGCGAGCCAGCCGGCGATACCGCCGATGACGATCGCAGCTATCCAACCGACACCTGGATTTTCCATATTGTCCCCTTTCCTTGAACCCGAACTGGTTCGGCGGAAAAACGTGCCATTGGCCAATAAAGTTCCGAGGGTCTCCGGCAATGCATCGCCGGGAGTTGCCACTTCACGTCACCGTTGGAGGTGGCGGCGAAGCACTCTCACGCGGTTGTTTGCCTTAAAATACACGTGGAGATTGAGCCGAGAATAGGGATGCTTCCGACGACCGTATCGAGCAGCACGTTCCCTAACATCCGGGCAACAAAGGCCTTTCCGGCACCGCAGTCTCTGGCTCGTGATACGATATAAACCGAGACGATGCCTGTCGCCGCATCTCCGAGTACGGGCGGACCAACCAGCGTCCCATCCAAAACGAATTAATGTACCGAATGCGCCAACAGAAATCGAGTAAGGTGGCCAACAAATCCAATTCTGCAAATGCCTTGGCGCCCTGATAGCCGACCCGCTTTGCCCAACTTGCGAGCCCGTACGATTCAGCAGGCCTCCTTTATGGCCGCCGCCCTAGACATCGTTTTGACCGCCTGGATTGGCTTGCGCCCTACGCGGAGACACGTCGTCGAGCAGGTCGTCTCGTTGGAGCCTTGAGTGGGTTCAGATGGCAGTTCACCACTCGGCGCCATCTTGTTGACCGCCTCGGCCAAATCCCGCGTGATCCTGCTGATGAGTTCCTCGCGCGACAGGCCGGTCTGCATCGAGAGTGACGTCAGCGTATCTTCGTCTATTGCCGCCCCGTGCCCACCCACGAGTCGACCTTTACTCCTGCCCCCGCACCTCTAAATCGTTCAAGGATGTCGCCAAGCGCGGTCCCCGACGCCCTTTGAAAGCTCATCGAGGATCCCGCCTTGCAGGTCGTTTGGATTTCGATCTCCTGCTCCACGGATCATTTCGCCGATTTTGTTGCGGTTTTGGTATGCCAGAACGCCAAGCAGCGCGATCGCCAATTTTCCTATTTGCCATTGGTGCCTCCACAGTTCAATGGAGAAGGGCAGAGTGCCACAAAGGTTCCGCCAGCGACGCTAATGCTTTTGGTTGTGGTTCGAGAATCCGGCGAAGAGCATGCGAGCCGGAGTGGAAGCCGTCGTCGAGGAAACGCGCGATCTCGGCCTCTGAAAGCTACTGGAAAGGCTTGGTCCTGCCACGGCTCACCCTCGAAATCGCTCTGTGTGCCAGAAAGGGCGCTTCGGCAGGTGCACGGGGTGAACCTCGAGAAGCGTGATTTGATCAGCGGCTTGCAGCGGTTGCAGTCGAACAGGAGCATTTGTTTGTCCCTCAACAGCGATGTCGGGTCTCGTAACCCTAATCCGCCGTCACGCCCTTCCATCGCAAATCACCATTCCGTATGGATCATTCCGCCCTCCTCCGCGTTGAGCAATTCATCAGGGAGGATCCACCATGGGCGACGATCGGCACCAAAGAATTCAGCAGCGGGCATACGAGATTTGGGAGCATGAGGGTGGCATACATGGCGTTGACGAACGTCAGTGGCATCAAGCCGAAGTCGAAGTTGACCGCGAGGACCAACTGCAGACAGGCTTGCCTGCCACAGACCCGAGCGCCGTCGGAGCGACGGTGCTATCGGCCAAGCCGACAAAGCCGCGGCACGCTGAGACCGCCAGTTCCGACGTCATGACGGTAGAGGCGCTGGCGATGCGTACGGGCATTACGGGCGACCAAGCCCAAGACCTAATTGATAGGTTGGGCAATGACCGCGAGGCGATCGAGGAGGCAGCCCGGAGCTTGGCGGCCGGCCAACAGAACTTCAGCAAATAAGAAAACCCGCCGAAGCGGGATTTTGCATGTCCTTTATGCTGCAAGTTCAGCAGCCCACTGGGGCAACAGGCAAATCGCCCAGGCGGCTGTTTGTCAATTGGCCGAAGCGCCTCCCCTCGTATCACCCTTATCCTGCTAAAACATTGTTTCTCGTTTGCATAACGCTACGTCAAGAATCAGTTATCGGTTGAGTTTGCGGCGGACCTGGTAACCGCCCGGCCGGCGCTGATCAGGCAACCTCCCATTGCGGCGCCGGCCATTTTCTCCCTTCCGGACCATCGTCCAAAAGGCTGTATTTCTCACCACTAGCGAGAGCGGTACGCTCACTATTCGGCGACGCTTCCCTCAAAGCGCCATTGGGAAAAGGCTCGGCGCCCCTGGTTTGTTCAGTGTCAAAAGAAGGTCGCCGGGCCTCCTCGGCGTTAACTGGCAGGCTTGTCGGGCATCATCGGCCGCCTTCATGCAAGCGACTTCCAGAACGAACCTGTTGCTAGATAAATCCAGATCGCCACCACGGTCGACGTGGCGAACATCCCGATCAGGAATCGCGGAAAAAACATTTATGTTCAATGCCGCCCCATAACTTGGACCGACCGGTCTCTCGCCTCTACTCCCCAGAAGCATTTAAGGTTTCACTAAATTAGTAATTGCGCAAGCGCCGTGTTTAGATGCGCTCTTGGTCCTATTTACGTTTTATGCGGCCATTCTGGTCGGTGCCGTCCTTGATCGTCGTGGCCCTATTCCTTCCTGTGAGGTAGGGCCAGCGGCCCCTTGTCAGCCAGTCCGGCATGTAATGCCAGAACGCCGTTGCGCGCGGCTCAGGAAGCCATCGAACGTGGCGTAACCCTGCGGACAAGCGAGCGGATATGGATTCGGGTTACCGACGAGAAGAGCTGTCACATCTTCGAGTATACGTTCAGTCTATAACGAATGGCCCGCGCCCCTGTTGCAGAGCACGGGCCGACCAAAGTCCGCACCTTGGTCAGCGGCCCAAGCCCGGGAGGCACAGCCGCCGGATCCACAACC
Organism: Mesorhizobium neociceri; assembly: GCF_013520985.1. GTDB lineage: Bacteria > Pseudomonadota > Alphaproteobacteria > Rhizobiales > Rhizobiaceae > Mesorhizobium > Mesorhizobium neociceri. Next base: position 9,065 of record NZ_JACDTY010000047.1, read on the forward strand.
ACCCGCATAGCGCAAGGTTCCGGGACTGTAGAAAAAGCCCGCTGCCGCACCTTGAGGGCTAGAAGAGGCGATTATATCTTGACACACCTAAGGCTGGAAATAGGGAGATAGCCGACGCGGTTGAGTCATGATGGCAACGGCCTAGGCCGCGTCGGCTACTTGCGGCGGGATTTTGGAAAGAGCGCCGCCGGTTAAACTAGGGCCTAATAAAGCCGCACGGCACCGGCGCTGCTTGGTTAAATACGTACAGTGATTTCCGCTG
>NZ_JACDTY010000048.1 GCF_013520985.1 Mesorhizobium neociceri
GCGCGAACTCCACTATGTCACCCGTTATAATAACCCGCAGTGATCGCCCCGGCGTGCCGACTAACGGCTGACCGCCATACACGCATCAGGCGACTTCGGGAAAGGTGCCTTGGTGCACCGCTTACGGAGTTCATCGCCGGCGAGACGCTGCACGGCTTGGCTAAGCATCACGATGTCTCGCGCAACCTGATCCGCATCTGGGTCCGCAAATATGAGCAAGGCGCGTTCGACGATGATGCGCAAGCCGCCGGCCTGATCCAGGAATACGAAGCCCGGATCGCAGCGCTCGAACGGTTGGTCGGTAAGCAGGCTCTGGAACTGGAGTTTCTAAAGGGGGCTCTGATATCGTGCATCGACAGCCCAATGGCAAGCCGTTTGACAGCCGGTCGTCCTGAGCGCCGATGAGGTGCTTGGCTGTCTACAGACCGTGAAGGGAACGAGGAACCGGGTCGCTCTCATGACCACCTGTGCGGCGGGTTACGGGCCGGAGGCGGCGCGTCTGTAGGTGAGCGTATGGATCGGACAATAATCAGCTTGACATCACTTTTGGTGGCTGTTCTAAAGTGGAACGTCGTTCTAATAGCGAAATGATCGCCAGAAGGCGACTGGGAGGGGCGTTCCGTCGGCACTCATCTAATGGCATCGAAAGCCTGCATACGACAGCGCAGCAGGGCCAGCAGGTTCTGGTGCATGACGTAGCGGTCGAAGATGTAACGCGAGTGGCCAAGCAGAAGCGAGAACAGCCGAACAATGCACCTCTACGACAGGATAAAGACGGCGGTTAGCGGCGAAGATAACGTTTTCACCGAACACAAAAACCGAAATATTGTTCTGCCAATAACCAGACCAGCATTTGACGGCCACATCTAGAGCGTCCGTAATTTTCCTTCTGGGGGCATTGGGATGCTCCCTACTGGAGTGCGCCAGTCTTATGCGGCAAGGCAAGAGGTGACTTATGACAAACCACTATGAAGTAGTCGTATTAGGCGGCGGACACAATGGCTTGGTGTGTGCGGCTTATTTGGCACGAGCAGGAATGCGAACGGCTGTTCTGGAACGGCGGCATGCGGTCGGCGGTGCGGCGTTTTCAGACGAGGTGTTTCCCGGCTTCACATTCTCAGTCTTTTCGTACGGGTTGCAGCACCTTTACCCGCAGATTATCCATGATCTGGACCTTCGGAAATTTGGTTTGAAAACCGTCCCCTATGGCGACCTCTTCAGTCCGACAGAAGACGGTCGTTGCTTGATAACAAATGACAATGTCGCAGCAACTGCGAAGAACATAGCACAGTTTTCTACGCGAGACGCTGAAGCGTATCCTAAGTTCGTCGACTTTCATAATGGACTAGCGGTCTACTTGCGCCATCTCGGTACGGAGGTTCCGCCAGATCCAACTGCTTCAACGTTCCGCGATGTCACCAGAACGCTCGCATTCTCTTGGCGAAATTTTGGGCTGAGAACCAAGCTATTTGATTTTGCCGAACTTATGACTCAAAGCGCCGAGGAATATCTGAGCCAGTGGTTTGAGAACGACGCCGTTCGTGCGCTGTTCGCCTATCAGGCGGGCATTGGGAATTTCGTAGGTCCGTATTCGCGAGGATCCGCGCTTGCGTGCCTCTACAATATGCTGACTGATCATTCCCACGAAATACCACGCGGGCACGTTATCGGAGGCATGGGAACCGTATCGAAAGCCTTGGCCGCATCCGCCCAGCGCTTAGGTGTGGAGATTCACACTAACGCTGAAGTCGAACACGTTATCGTCGACGGTGGTAAGCTCAAAGGCGTAGCAACCAAAGACGGTCGGGAGTATCGCGCAGGAATTGTAGCCAGCAGCATGCATTCGAAAATTCTCTTTGGCAAGGTCGTTGACCGAAAACATCTTCCAGATGACCTTGTTCAATCGCTGGAAAAATTCAACACTATGGGTACAAACTGGAAAATCAACGTCGCTTGCAATCGGCCGCCTCAGCTCAAATGCCTTGGGTCGGACAGTGGCAGGCCAGTATCAGCATTCGTGCATATTGGGCCCACCATAGATTACCTAGAAAAAGCATACGATGATGCGAAGTACGGAAAATTCGCCCAGGCCCCGTGGATGACCGTAGCGACGCCTACCTACCTCGACAAGAGTATGGCGCCCGAGGGTAAGCATGTCGTGAACCTGTACGGTGGTCATGTTCCATATAAACTGCGCGAGGGAGACTGGTCGTCACATCGATCCGAGTTCGTCCAAACTGTGTGGAAAGTGCTGGATGAATTTGTTCCAGGATTTACGAATGAGATCATAGATTATCAGGTCCTGCTTCCAACCGATATCGAAAACATCCTTAATATACCGGGGGGCAACATCCTGCATGGGCAGATGACTCCCGATCAATTGTTCTCGCGCAGACCGTACCCGCACTACGCGGACTATAGGACGCCCATTCAAGGTCTATATCAATGTGGCTCCTCCTGCCACCCTGGCGGGGGTGTCACCGGATTGCCAGGCTTTAACGCGGTGCGGGAAATCCTGCGAGATCGCGGGAAGAAAAGATCTTGAAGCTGACGCTCGGTGGCCGCCATGGCGCCACGCCTCAGTTTGAAAGTGCCTGTCACCTGGGCGATATCATGGGAACGAACTCTTAGCTCCTTTGGAGGTAGTCGGCCCGCGAGGTGGAGTCCGGCTAGCGGGATGACCATTCTCTGATAGCGGCGCTCGGAAGTTATGCTCGACACGCCTTTGGCGCTCTGGACTGCTGCCGGATTCGTGGACACCGGGATTAGGTGTTTGAAGGATAGGGGCGTAGCGGTTGCCGAGGCTGCACGTGATCTGGATCTCAATGAGAACGTCCTGCGCAAATGGGTCCATGAGACGAGCGCGTCTATTTGCTCGATGTTGTGCCAGACGGCGAGGTCCGCTTCGGCTTCCCCAACATCAACGACAATGCGGTTATCGCAGAACTCATGGCTTGCGGCGCGCATGTCAATTTGTTTGTCACTGGCCGTGGATCCGTCGTGGCTCTGCCATTTCTCCTGTCATAAAAATATGCGCCAGTCCGGAGACCTGCGACAGAATGGCGGATGACATGGACGTTAACGCCAGTAGAATCCCGCGTAGTTAGGCCTCTATCGACGAGGTGGGCCATGAGATTCGCGACTTGGCCAGGGCGCTCCACGCGGTCCGAGGAGCTCGGCCACCAGAGTTTATTTTAACCTCGAAAAGTTTCGAGCCGCTTAGGCCTCCGTGCCTGCCGGGTGGATAGACTCAGTTTCGTTGTCTGATAGATCGTGGTTATCACTGGCGGGCGACGCATTATTGGCTTGCAGTGGCCGTAGGATCAGGAGGCAGCAAAAAGGTCGCGGCGAACGCTCGAAGACAGATTACATCGATCGTGCCTCGCGCGGGTCCACCCGCTTGATGTTGCTTTCCAGCGCGACCGGAGAGTTTCTGCGTTTTACCCGTCCAAAGCGGTGCTAAATCATGCGCTTGCATCCAAAGGTACTGCGTAAGCGATGCGCCAAGGCACCTTGCAATAGGCCGATGAACATGGAGCTTTCGCACCATGACATTGGAACATGCAAGGGGCGATTTGGTCGCCGAGTTAAGCGGCATCGCGCCGGCCGAAGATCGT
>NZ_JACDTY010000049.1 GCF_013520985.1 Mesorhizobium neociceri
CGTAAGCGGTGCACCAAGGCACCTTTCCCGAAGTCGCCTGATGCGTGTATGGCGGTCAGCCGTTAGTCGGCACGCCGGGGCGATCACTGCGGGTTATTATAACGGGTGACATAGTGGAGTTCGCGCAGGGCGGGGATGACCAGGGCGATGTCTTTGTACGCCTCGTGCTCGATGAAGTGCGCGGTCTCGGGGCCCGGCCTGGGTTTGCCGAGGACGGGCCGCCCTTTTTTGTCGACGCAGTAGATCAGGATCGGCAGCAGGAGGCCGTGGTTAGGGTTCTTGAGGTCGAGTAGCCGTTTCCAGCGTTTGATGTTGAGATTGATGGCCGCGTAGAACCCCTGGCACCACGGCCGCGGGTCGATGCCGCCGCTGGGCTTGGTGGCGAAGCGGGGCGCATAATCCTGCGGTCTGTCGAACAGCGTCTCGTTGATCCGGTTGTGGATCCTGGCGAGGCTGGCAAACACGGCCTGATCGGTTGCAGAGCCTTTGGCCAGGACGTCGCGCGGCAACCCCATGACCGGGCACATCCAGTCTTGCGGGTCCGCGAACCGCGGCCCGGTGACCGCCGCCGTTACGAAGCCATCCAGCGCCGAGACGGTCCGCACCAGCGGGCGGGGGTTGGTCTTGGCGGCCATCCAGGCCTCGAGCGCCTCGTCCGACAGCGCCATGTCATCGAGCGCGCTCATGCCGCCAAGGGGAGCGGCATCTCTTGGCGGCGCACCCAATTCCACGGCATCAGCTCGTCCCAGCGCGAGGCTGGCCAGTCGTTCTGGATGCGCTCGGTGACATCGGCCATGTAGGCTTCGGCATCGACGCCGCAGAGCTTGCAGGTCTCTATGATGCTGAGCACGACCGCTGACCGCTCGGCCGCGGCGAAGCTGCCCGAGAAAAGCCAATTGCGCCTGCCGACGGTAAATCCACGAATGGCGCGCTCCGCGATCAGGTTGTCGGGCTCGAGCTGGCCATCGTAGAGGAAGCGATTGAACGCGCGCCATCGCTTGGTGCCATAGGCGAAGGCCTTTGCGATATCGGCATGGCGCGACAAACCGTTGGCCTGGCGCATGAGCTGTCGTCGCAGCGCCCGGACCAGCGGTCGGGTCCGCCTTCGTCGTGCGGCCAATCGCTCGGCGGGCGGCAGCCCCCGTATCTCTTCCTCGATCCGGTAGATCGCCTGGATACCGGCCATCGCCGTCGTGCTGAGCTCGGTCGGCTGGCTGTCGTGAACGTCGAATATCTTGCGACGCAGATGGGCCAGGCAGGCAGCTTCTCGAATGACGCCGCCCCTGTAGATCTGATTGTAGCCAGTGAACCCATCGGCCTGGAGCGTGCCGGCAAATCCGCCGAGCTCGGTCATCACGCTCTCGCCGGCGCGGCCCATGGTGGCGCGATACCAGGCGATCGGCGGCTCCTGCGAACCCGAGTTGCGGTCGTCGGCGACGTAAACCCAGAGCGCGCCCTTGTACGTCGTGCCGGTGCTGGGCGCCAGGATCGGAAGTCGTGTGTCGTCGGTGTGAATCTTGGTGCGGGTACGGCCGATCTCACGGAGGCGATTGTAGATCGGATCGAGCAAGGCGGCGGCATAGCCGGCGCTGCGCGCAAGCGTCGATCGCTCGATATCGACGCCCTTGGCTGCCATCATCTGGACTTGACGGTAGAACGGCAAATGATAACCCCACTTGGCCATCATGATATGGGCGAGCGCGGCATAGCTGAGCTTGCCGCGTGCAATGGCCTTAGCTGGTGCCGGCGCCTGAATGATTTTATCGCAGGTCCGGCAGCTGTACTTGGGTCGAACGGTCTCGATCACCTGCCAGGCCTGGGCGACCAGATCGAGCATCTCCTCGCTATCTTCGCCCATGGCGCGCAGGTCGCCGCCGCAGCCCGGGCAGCATGCGCAAGACGGCTCGCGAACGATCTGCTTGCGCGGCAGGTTGGGATTGAGCTTGCGTACCGGCAAGATCCGGACCTTGTCGGTGTCAGTGACGATGGGCAGCTCGGCATCCGGCACGCCGGCGGCGACATCGGTCTCGAGATCTTCGAGTTCGAGCAGCATCTGGCCGAGCTTCTCGGACGAGCGGCCGAAGGCCTTGCGGTTGAAACGATCGATCTGCAGCTGCAGACGCTGGATGCGAAGTGCGGCCTCGGCGCGCTCTCTGCGCAGCTGCTCATCGCGTTCGGCGATTGTGGTGTCACGGGCAGAAACGGCCGCCTCCAGAAAGGCGATCCGGGCGAGGAAATCAGCGATTGAGGGAGCTTGTTCCGACACCCAAATTACATACCCGAAATAGCTCCTTCAAGGAAGCAAAATCGACACAAAATCAATGAGAAACGAGCAAAATTAGCCAGCCAGACGCGGCCGATAAGTCTTGCTCGGCCGGCGCCAGTCGATCCCTTCCAGAAGCAGCGAAAGCTCCGCCTTGGTGAGCGAAACGGCAACCTGATCCTTCGTGGTGGGCCAGGCAAAACAGCCGTCGGAAAGCCGCTTTGTGAATAAGCAGAACCCCTGGTCGTCATGCGCCAAAATCTTGATGATATGACCCTTGCGTCCACGGAAGCAGAAGATCGCGCCGGTGTGCGGATTGAGCGCGAGCACCTGTTGCACCATCCGCGCCAGGCTATTGATCCCGCGGCGCATATCGGTAGCGCCGCAGCACAGGAAAATCTGGTCGGTTGGCACCACCGTGATCACCTGGTCAACTCCGCCAGGACGATACCCAGTGCTGTCGGATCAACGATGCCGTCGATCCGCAATCGCGCGCCGTTCGGAAAGACCACGACGATCCTGCCGGCCGGGGCTGGGCAATCGGAAACGGGGCGTTCGACCTCGGACAGATCGTTCACCTCGATCCGCGCGAAGGTCGCCACCGCCTGGTCGACATCGAGCTCGCCGCCGGCCATCTGCTTGCGCCACGCATAGAGCTGCGAAGGAGCTACGCCGAACGCTTGCGCGACCTCGGTCACCGACGACCCCGCCGCACTCGCAAGGTCGACCAACGCGCGCTTCTCGGCGCAACTCCACAGCCTCCGTTGCCGCGCGCGGCCGGGCATCGCTGCACGATCTTCGGCCGGCGCGATGCCGCTTAACTCGGCGACCAAATCGCCCCTTGCATGTTCCAATGTCATGGTGCGAAAGCTCCATGTTCATCGGCCTATTGCAAGGTGCCTTGGCGCATCGCTTAC
>NZ_JACDTY010000004.1 GCF_013520985.1 Mesorhizobium neociceri
GAGCAGGCCTTCGCCAAGATCAAACACTGGATGCGACAAGCCCAGAAGCGAACCGTCGAGGACACTTGGCGCCACATCGGCCACCTCGTCGAAACAATCGAACCCGGCGAATGCAAGAACTACTTCGCAAACGCCGGATACGCTTCCATCAAAACGTGAAAGACTCTAGATCGGAAAGTCGCGCGCTTCCTCGCCGCTGGCCGGAAGCCATTCGCGGTAGAGGTAAAGTGCTGCCGGCTCGAGATTGTTGGTGTTGCCGGGGTAGCGCAGCACCGCGCAGCGTCCGCCGGGGATGACGCCGGCCTTCATCTGCGCGCCCTCGATCGGCCCATCCTCTACCGGCAGGTCGGTTCCGGCACAGATGTCCATGCTGTAATCGGCCGGATTCGCGGGCTCCCTTTCGGAGCGGAAGATGTTGAAGGTCGGGCTTGTCTCGGGCGACAGGCCGGCGGCCTTGCGCCAGGCGATGAAGCGCTGGATGGTGTCAGGAAGCGTCGCCCTATCGCCGCGATGCTCCAGGATCGCAACCGGCGTGGGCGGCACCTCGCGGATCATCACATCGTCGGGTTCGAAGATTATCTGCATGAGCGTGGTCCTTGCTTTTTCGAGCGGCCCGAAGGCCATGAGCCACGACCCCCAGTCGGGAGACTTCCGGAACGACGAAGGGGATTGTCCGAACCGTTGTCGAAAGGCGCGGGCGAAGGCATCCGGTGCGTCGTAGCCGGCATCCATCGCTATGTCGGTGACGCTTTCGGCGTCGCTCTCAGCCAACCTGTAGGAAGCGCGCTTCAGGCGGGCGAGTTGGACATAGCGATGCACGGACACGCCGAAGGTGGACGTGAACTGCCGGTGGAAATGGAATTTCGAGAACGCCGCAACGCCGCTCAAAGCGTCCAGGCCCAGATCGTCGTCCAGATGCTGGTCGATGTGATCCAGCACCCGTTGCATCCGGGCATGGTAGTTTTCAAGTGGCGTCATCAAACGTCTCGTCCTGCGTGGCGACACCAGATAGGCGCCGCCTGACATGTCGCGCTCGACCGATCTTGCGGTTTGACATGGATGGGCGGGTGGCCACCAGCGGGTGCTTGGAGGCGCAGCTGCCCAAGGCGGCTTACACAGCTTATCGCATATGTCAGCGCCGGCCCCCTCTCCGTCTCGGCTTCGCCGAGCCACCTCTCCCCCATTTCATGGGGGCGAGGAAACGCTAATCGCAAAGATCGCGACCTTCACAAGCTTGGGTTCCTCGCCCCCACAAAGTGGGGGAGAGGTGGCCGCGAAGCGGACGGAGAGGGGGAGCGCCGTACGAGATTTTACTCCACCTGCTCCACCAGCGACACCCCATTCAGCCCCGCCACAATATCCGACAGCGCCGGCACGAACTTCTCGCCGTGGCCGGTGGTGACAGCGGTGGCAAATCCATTCCGCACCGCCGCGCCGATCGGGTTGGCGATGCCTGCGGCCTGGGCGAAGGAGGCGAGGTAGGTCATGTCCTTCAGAGCATTGGCGATGGCGAAGCGCTGGGCGTTTTCGTTGCGGTTGAGGACGAAATCGAAGAAGGCCTGGTAGAAGCCGCAATCCATGCGGCTGCCTGAGATGACGCTGTTGAAGACCTGCGGCGTCAGGCCGGCCTTGGCGCCCAGCGTCAGCGCTTCGGAATAGATGGCGGAATAGCCCATCGAGACGAAATTGTTGAGCAGCTTCATGGTGTGGCCGCTGCCGGTCGGACCGGTGTGGACGACGCGCGCGGCGAAGGCTTCGAGCACGGGCCGCGCGCGGGCGACCACCTCGGTCGGGCCGCCGACCATGACGTCGAGCTTGCCTTCGGCGGCTTCCTTGGGCGTGCGCGCCAGCGGCGCGTCGATCAGCGCTATGCCTTGCTGGGCGAGGTCGGCGGCAAGTGCGGTGGTCGAGGATGGATTGGAGGTCGAGCAGTCGATGATCAGCAGTGGCGTCTTGGCTGCAGCCAGCCCATCCGCGTCCTTGACCAGCATCTCGACTTCGCGCGAGCCGGTGACGCACAGGATGACGATGTCGCTGGCAGCGGCGAGCTCGCGCGGGGTTGCGGCTTCAGTGGCGCCGGCCGCGATCAAGCGGTCGGCTGCGGTGCGGCTGCGGTGCACATGCACCGTCAGCGGCCAGCCCTTGCGCAGCAAATTGTCGGCCATGCCGGCGCCCATGCTGCCCAGGCCGATGAAGCCGATGCGTTCCTTCATGAGAATCCTCCTATAGCCCGCGCCTGCAGGCTGAAGCGGTTCACCGTTTCACGGAAACGGCGAGCCACTTCATCTCGTTGTTGTTACGCAATTCCGGACGGGAAAACCGCCCACACTTTTCCCTGGAATTGCTCTGAACTTTCGTCACCTTGCGGCGGGCACCTGTCGATGCAATCCTTCGAACAAGAATCGAACCGGAGTCGCGCCGATGGCGGAGCCCATGACTTTCGATGCCATACCGCAGGCGCCCAATCTCAGGACCGGGCTGGTCAACACGCTGATTGCGCAGATCGAATCCGGCGACCTTGCGCCGGGCCAGCGGCTGCCGACCGAGCAGGAGATTGTCGCCGCGACCGGCGTCAGCCGCACGGTGGTGCGCGAGGCGCTTGCCGCCCTGCGTGCCAGGGGACTGATCACCACGCGCCAGGGCCTCGGCGCCTTCGTCGCCAAGGACCCGCTGCCGAAGACGTTTTCCGTCCTGCCCGACGATCTCGAATCGATCGACGAAGTGCTGCGTGTGCTGGAACTGCGCATGGGCATCGAGGTGGAAGCGACAGGCCTTGCCGCCGAGCGGCGCAGCGAGGCGGCGCTTGCGCAGATGAGCGCGCGGCTCGACGCGCTGGAGGCGGCGGTGCGCGCCGGCGGCTCCGGCTCGGAAGAGGACTTTGGTTTCCACCGCGCCATTCTTGCCGCGACACAGAATGCGAATTTCACCCGGCTGTTCGACACGTTCGGCAGCGCCATGATTCCGCGCCAGTGGACGCGGCTCGACCGGATGACGGAGGCCGAGCGGGAAAAATATCTCGACCGCATGCAGCGCGAACATCGCGCCATCCTCGGGGCCATCGAAGCGAGGGACGTCAACGCCGCGCGGCGCGCCATGCGCAGCCATCTGACCAAGAGCTATGCCCGCTTCGAGGATTTGCGCGACAAGGCCGTTCACGAATAAGGGGCAAGTCACGACTGATTGCTTGCTCATCCGGCAACCCCGCCGAGATAGAGTTCGCGCATCAGTGACATGTCGCGTAGTTCAGCGATCGGTCCTGAAACAACGATCCTGCCGTTCTGCATGAGATAGCCGCGCGACGCCACGGCAAGCGCCAGGCCGGCATTCTGCTCGACCAGCAACACCGAGGCGCCGAAGCGTTCGCCGATGCCGAGGATGATCGCCTTGATCTCCTTGACCAGCAGCGGCGACAGGCCAAGCGACGGCTCGTCCAGCAGCAGCACACGCGGCCGCGTCATCAGCCCGCGCGCAATGGCCAGCATCTGTTGCTGGCCGCCGCTCAGCGAGCCGCCCCTGTCGCGCCGCTTGGCGGCGAGGATCGGGAAGAAGGAGAGCATGGTCTCGAAATCGGCCTCGACGGCGGCCTCGTCGCGGCGGGCATAGGCGCCGAGGCGAAGGTTCTCCTCGACCGTCATGTCGACGAAGATCTTGCGACCTTCCGGCACCAGCACGACGCCGCGTCTCGCCATGACATCGGCGGCGAGGCCGGTGACGTCGGCGCCATCGAAAGCGATGTTGCCCGCGCGCGGCTTGATCAGCCCGGCGATGGCCTTAAGCAGTGTCGACTTGCCGGCGCCGTTGGGGCCAAGGATGGTGACGATCTCGCCTTTTTCCAGCGTCAGCGAGACGCCGCGGTTGACGATGGTCGGACCGTAGCCGGTGATGACATCGGAGACGGCAAGCAGGCTCACAGCTCGCCTCCGAGATAGACGTCGAGCACCTTGGGATCGGCCAGTACCGCTTCGGTCGGCCCGTCGGCGATCTTGGAGCCGAAATCGAGCACGGCAAGGCGCCGGCACAGCATCTGCATCAGCTTCATGTCGTGGTCGATGACGCAGACGGTGATGCCGTGGCCGGGAAGCTGGCGCACGAGCCCGACAAGGGCCGAGGTCTCGCGGTCGTTGAGGCCGGCGGCAGGCTCGTCGAGCAACAGCAGCGACGGGCGCGTGGCGAGCGCCAGCGCAAGGCCGAGCAGACGCAGGCTGCCGAAGGGCAGCACGCCGGCTTTTTCGCCGGCAAGGGCGCTCAAGCCGACAAAATCGAGCAGTGCTTGCGGTGTCGGCCATGGGCTCGCGCCGCCGGTGGCGCGCGCGTGCTCGCCGGCGATTTGGACATTCTCCAGCACACCAAGCCCGGCAAAGGCCATGGCCTGCTGGAAGGTGTAACCGATGCCGGTTCGCGATATGGCGTGCGGCGCGAGGCCGGTGATGTCGCGGCCACGAAACAGCACCGTGCCGCCGCTCGGTTTGTGGACGCCGGTGACGACGTTGAACAGAGTGGTTTTGCCCGAACCGTTGGGGCCGACGACGCCGAGGATTTCACCTTCCTCGACGGTGAGGTCGACGCCGGCAAGGGCGGTGACGCCGCCGAACTGTTTGCTGAGACCGCTAATCGCCAGGATCGGTCTCACTGGCGCGCCTCCGAAGGGGCAGTCTCGCGCTCCGTCTCCGGCTTCGGCTTGCCTGCAAAGAGGCCGCGAAGGGCACGCACGATGCCGCCGATCAGGCCGTCGGGCAAAAGCATGATGACCGCGATCAGGCAGACGCCGTAGACGATGCGCGACTGCACCGGATCGAGGTTGAGCACTTCCGGCAGGAAGGCGACGAGGATGCCGCCGGCGAGCGGCCCCTCGATCAGGCGGGCGCCGCCGATCATCACCATCAGCGCGAGGTAAATGCTGGGGAAGGACGAGAATTGCGAGGGCGAGATGTGGCCGAGGAAATACGCCAGCAGCACGCCGGAAATGCCGGCAAAGACGCCGCTGACGACGAAAGCGCCGATCTTGTGCCGGCCGACATTGATGCCGAGCGAGGCCGCCAGTTTTTCATTCTCGCGGATGGCGCGCAGGGTGCGTCCATAGGAGGAGTGGATGATCGCCCAACTCGCCACCGCTGCTGCCGTGACGAAGGCCACGACCATCAGGTAGTAGCGGGTGAGGTCGGTCATGTCGGCGTCGAACAAAGTGACGTGGTCGGTCAGGTCGAGGCCGGTCGCCGCCCCCGTATAGTCGCCGCCATTTGTCAGCACGATGGCGACCAGCTGGCCGAAGGCGAAAGTCATGATGACGAAGTGGTGGCCGCCGACGCGAAGCGAGGGAATGCCGACGATCATCGCGAAGACGGCGCTCGCAATCGCCGCCACCGGCAGCGCCAGCCAGAAGCCGACGCCGAAATCCCGCGCGAGGATCGCCGAGGCATAGGCGCCGACGCCGACCAGGGCGGCATGGCCCATCGACAATATGCCGGTCTGGCCGAACAGCACCGAGAGGCCGTAGAGCGCGATGACGTTGATGCCGGCCGAGATCGCCAGTGACAGGAAGCGGTTCGAGGGCGAGGCGAGCGGCACCAGCGCGATCAGCGCCAGGATGACCAGCACCGGAAGCAGCGAGCGCAACGCCTTCGGGGCGATGCTCATGACGCCATCCTCGGTCCGCTGGTGCCACCGAACAGGCCGTGCGGGCGCACGATCAGCACCAGGATCATCAGCACGAAGGAGTAGGCGTCGGTCCATTGCGAGAAGCCGTAGCCGGCGCTGAAGCCTTCGACGATGCCGAGGATGAGGCCGGCGGCGACGGCGCCGTAGATGTTACCGAGCCCGCCGATGAGCGCGACGGCAAAGCCCTTCATTACCATGGTGCCGCCGGTGAACGGTGTGATCGGAAACAGCGCGATCAAAAGCGCGCCGCCGAGGCCGGCCAAAGCGCTGCCGAGCACGAAGACGCCGGTGATGTAGCGGCGCACCGGTATGCCCATCAAAGCGGCGGTGTCGCGGTCCTCGACGCTTGCCCGCAAGGCGCGGCCATAGCGGCTGGCGGTGATCATGCGAAAGCTCAGCGCCACCACGGCGATGGTGATCAGGATGACCATGACGCGCACGGAGGCGATGCGCACGCCGCCGACCTCCCAGACCGTGGTCAGCGGGCGCGGAATGCTCTTCTGATTGGGGTTCCAGAACAGCACGACGACGTGCTGCAGAACGACGATGAGGCCGAGCGAGACGATGAAGCCGTTGGTCGGCCGCTCCAGTGTGAAGCGGAACAGGCCGCGCTCGAGAACATAGCCCATCAGCCCGACCGCCAGGATCGCCAGCACCACCGCCAAGGCGAAGCCGAGACCTGCGCTGACGGCGAGCCAGGTGACGATGCCGCCGATCATCAGGAATTCGCCATGGGCGAAGTTGATGATGCCGGTGAGGCCGAAGATCAGGGTCACGCCGATGGCGATGAGCGTGATGACGCTGGCGATGGAAAGGCCGTTGAGGATTTGCTGGATGAAAATATCCACGGCGATCGAGACCTGCTGCATTTCAGAAAGAGAAGCTGGCGGCGGGTGGCGCCGCCAGCCTGGGGATGATGCCTCAGCTCTTCGGCGCTTCTGCCGGCGGCTGCTGCATCGAGCAGGAGATGTCGCCACCGGGCGCCGCGGCGCAGACTTCCGTCGCGTGGGTGACCTGATGCGTCGGATTGAAGGTCAAATCGTCCGAGACCACGCCCTGGTGGTGGAGGCTGAGCAGCGCCTCGACCGTCTTGTCCGGATCGAAGCTGTCCGCCTTTTGCCAGGCTTCGACGAGGAAGTGGACATAGTCGTGGTAGAGCAGCGACACCGACGAGGTCACGCCATGCGGCGCGCCGGCGGCGAAGTAGGCGTCGAAATAGGTTTTCGCCTTGGGGTTGGACGACTCGCCCCAGCACACCGGGACACAGCTCATCGCCACCGGCACGTCGGCCGAAAGCTGCTTTTCCTTCCAGATGCCGGGGTCGACGCCGAACAGGAAGTAGCTCTTGGCGGCCCCGAGTTCGAGCGCCTGCGGCAGCGCCGTCAGCGTTGAATCGCCATTGTACCAGAAGTGGATGATATCCGGATTGAGGCTCTTGGCGCGCGTCAGGAAAGGCGAGAAATCAGTGGTGTCAGGCGGATAGAAGATGATGTCGGGGACATCCTGACCCTCGGCCTTCAGCGCCTTGAAATAGTAGGACGACAGGAACTGGCCGGTGGCGTCATTGCCGACGATCATCACCGACTTCTTCGGCTTGAAGCCGAGCAGCGGCTCGAGCAGGGTCAGCACGCCGCGCGCGGTCGATCCGGAGCGCTGGAACTCCTGCGGTTCGGACTGGAAGAGATAGTGGTCCTCGCCGCCCGGCTTGACCGAGTCCGGCGTCAGTATTTTCGCCAGCGTCGAATTTCCGGCGAAATGGATGATCTTGGCCGGCTGGGTGATCTTGGCCATGGCCAGCGTGAAGTCATGCGTCTCCGAGCCGAAGATCGCCTGCACCTTGACGTCGCGCACCAGCTCCTGAGTGGCGGCGATTGCGGTGGCGATATCGGTGCGATCGTCGCGCTTGACCATTTCGAGCTTGTAGGTCTTGCCGCCGACCTTGAAGCCGCCGGCGTCATTGATCTGCTTGACGGCGAGGCCGACGCCTGCCGGCAGCGTGTGGCCGGCGGAGACGAACGAGCCGGACTCGGCGGCGACGACGCCGATCTTGACGATGTTGTCTTCGGCGAGCGCCGGACGAGCAAACGCGCCAAGGCACAAGGCCGCTGACGCGGCCAGTTTCAGAACGGTTTTCAACTTGAGATCCTCCCGACTCCAAATCGTTGCAGTCTTACCGGGTTGTCATACAACCCTGTAATCTGGTAAATCTTACGAAGAGGGATGTCAATCGCGTTGCCATGCGATATGAGGCTTCCCGAAATCAGAATCGTTCATCAAAGCCGCAAGTCAGGAACAGCGAGATGCATTCACGGAAATTTGGCCGGACCGGCCGTACTGTCAGCGAGATCGGCTTTGGCGCCTGGGCGATCGGCGCCGCCTGGGGCGAGGTCAATGACGACGATGCGGTCGCCGCCTTGCATGCCGCGCTCGACGCCGGCGTCACCTTCCTCGACACGGCCGACGTCTATGGCGACGGCCGCTCGGAAAAACTGATCGCACGGGTGATGAAGGAACGCGGCGGCGCCCGTCCGTTCATCGCCACCAAGGCCGGACGGCGGCTGCCGAAGCAGAGCGTCGAAGGCTACAGCGTTGAGAACCTCAACAGCTGGATCGACCGCAGCCTGAAATACCTCGAGACCGACACGCTCGACCTGGTGCAGCTGCATTGCCCGCCGACCGATCTTTATTACCACCCGGAGGTGTTCGAGCGTCTCGACAAGCTCACCGAGCAGGGCAAGATCCGCAATTACGGCGTCAGCGTCGAGCGCGTCGAAGAGGCGCTGAAGGCGATGCAATATCCCGGAATCGTCAGCGTGCAGATCATCTTCAACGCCTTCCGCCAGCGTCCGGCCGAACTGTTCTTCGACCAGGCGAAGAAGAACGACGTCGCCATCATCGCCCGCGTGCCGCTGGCCAGCGGCCTGTTGTCGGGCAAGTTCAAGGCGGACACCAAATTCGAGAGCACCGACCACCGCCTGTTCAACCGCAACGGCGAGGCCTTCGACGTCGGTGAGACGTTTTCGGGCGTGCCCTATGAGGTCGGCCTGGCGGCGGTCGAGAAGGTGCGGCCGCTGGTGTCAGGCGACACGACGATGGCGAAATTCGCGCTGCGCTGGATCCTGATGTTCGACGCGGTGACGGTGGTCATCCCCGGCGCCCGCAACCCGGCGCAGGCGGTTTCCAATGCGGAAGCGGCGGAGCTTGCGCCGCTGTCTTCCGAACTGATGACCAAGGTGAAGGCGATCTACGACCGGGATATCAAGCCTTACGTGCATCAGCGCTGGTAATGAGGCGCCGAGCGCCGAGCCTCCTGGAAAGTTTCGGAGCCCGATGCCCCTCAGGCATCGGGCTCCGAAGGATGTA
Source organism: Mesorhizobium neociceri (assembly GCF_013520985.1). Lineage (GTDB taxonomy): Bacteria > Pseudomonadota > Alphaproteobacteria > Rhizobiales > Rhizobiaceae > Mesorhizobium > Mesorhizobium neociceri. The sequence continues at coordinate 9,019 of NZ_JACDTY010000004.1, forward strand.
GCAACCGGCTCGCGCTATGCCGCTTCCGCCGCGATGTTAACCGCCGACTCCGCCAGTTGGGTCAGGGCCGCATCGGTTTCCTTTTCCTCGCTCAGCGTCAACTCGAGCAGGTTCACCGCCTCGTTGTGGCCGAGTTCCGCGGCCCAGGTGCGCAAGGTGCCGTAGCGCGAAATCTCATAGTGCTCGACGGCCTGTGCTGCCGCCAGCAGGCCGGCGTCGAGAGCCGCCGCGCCCTTGTATTCGTCCATGATCTCCGCACCTTCCTCGGTGATGCCCATGATGGCCGCGCAGGTCTTGCCGACCGGCTTCTTGCCGATGACTGCGAACACTTTCTCCAGCCGGGCGACATGCTCTTCGGTCTGCCCGCGGTGCTTTTCGAACGCTGCCTTCAGGTCGCGGCTCTGCGCTGCCTTGGCCATTTTGGGAAGCGTCGCCAGGATCTTCTTCTCGGCGAAATAGATGTCCTTGAGACTGTCGTGGAAGAGGTTGCTCAGGTCTTTGGAGGATGCCTTCGTCGTCGCCATCGTTGCTTTCCTTTTTTGGAGTGGAGTGTCATTTCAACTCCGGCATCCGGGACAGGTTCCGCCAAGATATCGATTAAACCAGCGGGTAATTTCCACGGCTCTTGCGGCGGCTTGGTCCATACGGCTGGCGAGCGCCTATTTGTTCTCCTGGCGCTTTTCGATCTCATAGGTGAGCCATCGGCAGAACATGCCGACGATCGATGCCGCGGCTCCGCCGAGCAGGCAGGCGACCAACAGCGGACTTTGCGAGGCGCTCGACCAGCTCACGATGGCCAGCAGAACAACACTGGCGGTCGAAATCAGATAGCCGACGCCCTTGAGCAGATGCAGAGCAGCTCTTGTCATCTCGAATCTCCCTGGCCGAAATCTCCTTAGCCGGCGGCCTGCTCTCGGGAACATTCTTGGTGTCTTGAAGTTCCATCCCAAGCGAACCCGCGACAGAGGCACGCCGATGCCCGACTATCTAAAACTGCCGACCACGACCAAGGGCCTGGTCAGAGTGGTGATCGAGACCCCCCGCGGCGCTGCCGCCAAAATGGCCTATGACCCGGCCATCCAGGCCTTCGCTTATGTTCGCCCGTTGCCGGCCGCGATGACCTATCCCTACGACTGGGGCTTTATCCCTTCGACGCTCGGCGAGGACGGCGATCCCCTCGACGGGCTGGTCATCCACCAGGCGGCCACGGCACCCGGCATCGTCATCAAATGCGATCTGCTGGGCGCCTTGCGGGTCAAGCAGAAGGACAAGGGTGGCGCGGCCCTGCGCAATGACCGCTACATCTTCTCCCCACGCAACGAGGATGCCGAACACGAGCCGGTCGCCGCGGATCACGTGCCCGAACATCTAAGGCGCGAAATCGAACAGTTCTTTCGGTCGTCTGTGCTGGGAACGGGCAAGGCGATCAGGTTCAAGGGCTGGCAGGACGCTGCGGAAGCGCGCAAGTCGATCAAAAGGGGAATGAAGGCCTTCGCGGCCCGCAAGTGATCGATGGGCCGCTGTCCGCGCTCAGCGCTCAATGCGTTCGAGATTGCGCGCAACCTCGGTCTGGGCGACCTGCAGCAGCGTGTCTATTTCGAACATCGCCACGGCATGCCCGCCGTCACGAATGACGAGGCGGGCGCGGTGGAGCAGGGCGGAGACCGCTCGCAGCGTTTCGGCATGGCTCAATGGATTCGGCAAATGCGTGCCTCCTGTCAAGCACAACCGCTGGAGCTGGAGACCGTTCCCAAAAAGGCGTTCACTATCGGCCTGCGCCGGGCATAGCTCGGAACCATCCTTGTCCACTGGCCGTTCCCCGTATCTCAAACGAAAGGAACAGCCATGGCCGACACCTCGAACGACACCCCGAAGATTTCCACCCGAGAGGCCCAGGAGGCCCTGGAAAAGCAGGTTGCATCGCTCAAGCGGGAGATCAGCAAGATCAACAGGACGCTTGCTGACCGCGCCGAAGACGCCGCTGACGAAGCCGGCGGCTGGTATGGCAGCGCCACCGAGCGGGCGGCGCGGGCAGCGCAGCAGCTGAGATCGCAGGCGCACACGGTATCCGAAACCGTCCAGCAGAATCCCGGCACCATCAGCAGCGCTTTCGTGCTTGGCGGCATTGCCGGGCTGTTGATCGGACTGCTGCTCGGGCAAACCCAGGAACGTGACCGCCGCTGGTTTTAGCGGGCGGCAGAGGTGATTTGGCGCGACCTGTCCCGTTGCGGGATGGGTCGCAGTGACTATCGCGCCCGCTGGCTTGGCCAGCGGGCTTTTCATTGTGGGAGGATTGCCAAATCAATCTCTGGCCTTGGCGTAGATCGCCCCGATCAGAAATCCGAGATTGACAACTGTCCTACTAGTAGGTAGGTAACCGCCATGAGCAATCTTGTGGCGACCTCGGATCAGATTTTGGCATCGGCGCGAACCTTCATCGTGGCGGGCGGCTACAACGGATTCAGCTACGCCGATATCGCCGGCGAGGTGGGGATACGCAAGGCGAGCATCCACCATCATTTCCCCAGCAAGGTCGACCTTGTTCGCAGCCTTGTGGCGCGCCATCGCGAGCGTACTGAGGTCGGCATGGCAGATCTGGAAGGTAAATTCCCTGACTCGCTTGCGCTGCTTCGAGCCTATGCTGGGCACTGGGCGAAATGCATTGAAGACGCGAGCGTTCCGTTTTGCGTTTGTGCGCTGCTTGCCAGCGAACTCCCGGCACTCCCGCCTGAGGTTGCGGTCGAGGTGCGGGCTTACTTTCGATTTCTGTCGTCCTGGTTGACCAAGGTCATGCAGCGGGGCGCTGAACAGGGGATTCTCAAATTCGCCAACTCTGCCGGGCTGGAGGCTGAGACCTTCATGGCGACTGTCCATGGCGCGATGCTGTCGGCGCGTGCCTATGGCAACCCTGCCGTCTTTGACGCCATCCTGACGCCGACAGTGCTGCGTCTATCGGCGAAGGTTCACTAACAGGGAATTTGCACGACTGAAGGGCAAGCCCTCCACCGACTTCCCGCAATGCGTTCATCTCGCCTACCTTCTAGTAGGTATACCAAACCAAGCACGAAAGGAAAATCCCAATGCTTGCCCAGACGAATGAAACCAACCTTGTCCAATCTTCCTGGCTGAAGAGCTACTATTTCATGCGCTTTGCCGTCGCGGCCGCCTGGGTGCTCCTGGCTTTCACGGTCGCCAAGGCAATGCCGTCCCTGGCAGCCATCATGCTGGTCGCCTATCCAGCTTGGGATGCGCTGGCCAACTTCGTCGACGCCCAGCGCAGCGGCGGCCTGAACCGCAACAAGACGCAGCTGCTCAACTTTATCATCAGCGTTATCACCACGGTCGCGGTCGCCATTGCTCTCGGCAAAAGCATGAATGCGGTGCTCGCGGTCTTTGGTGTCTGGGCTGTCCTGTCGGGCCTTTTCCAGCTCGCCACCGCGATCCGGCGCTGGAAGTCCGGCGCGCAGTGGGCAATGGTGCTGAGCGGCGCCCAGTCGGCACTGGCCGGCATTTTCTTCGTGAAGATGGCCGGCGGTGCGGCGACGATCGAAATCACCAACGTCGCGCCCTACGCCGCGTTCGGCGCCTTCTACTTCCTGGTCTCCGCCGTCTGGCTGACGGTGAGCGACGCGCGGCGCAAGTCGGCACAGGCAGCGGGATGAAGGTATCGCACGTCCGAAATGGGATTTTGAGGTTAGCGCCGCTGGGCGCCCTCAACAGGTGAGTTGAGTTTCCTGGCCGCGGTCGTATGTTCGTTGACCGCGGTGGAGGATAACAAGTGGGCATTCGAAGCAAGGCCACGGAGGCTGGCATTCTGCGGCCATCCGAACTCGACCTGTTGGGGCGTGTATTCCAGCAGCTCAAGCTCGAAGGTCAATCGCCAGAAGCACGCGACGCTCTCGCATCCCGGATTATCGCGAACTATATGGCCGGCGTGTTCGACGAAGCCGAGCTCGTCACTCTTTCGAGGCAACCGCTGGGCCGGTAGTGCGCTTCCATCCCGCGTGCCGGAATGAAGGGTTTCGGTTCGTCAACTCAGAGGAACAAGGCAATGCCGACTGACCCACCAATAGAGCGACGGTCGCATATCCGTGACCTTGTTCTGAAGGAAGCGACAATCGACTCCGGCGACGCCACTATCAATTGCCTGGTTTGTAACCAGCACGCTCACGGTGCGGAGTTACGGGTGAAGGCCGACATCGCAATTCCCGACCGTTTCGTGCTTCACGTCCCTGTCGATCGTACCAGTTATCGCGCCGTGGTGCGGTGGAGACGGAAGGAGCGACTTGGGGTGCAACTCGATGCGGGAAGGCAGACGTAGATGGCGGTAGCCACCAGCCATGCCTGGATGCACCGCGCCTCTGGTGGATGTCATCCGCTTTGCGCGCAATCTCCGCTCGGATTGGCCAGCCGTAATCACAACCGGCTACGCTGATGCGGACGCGATTGCCGATCGACCGTCCGATGTCCCGTTGCTTGGCAAGCCGTTCCGCGAAAAGGTTACCTCAATCGGCCGACTTGGCACCGGCAAGCCCGCCACTCCGGAAAGCGGCGGGCTTGGATGAACTTGGATCACTGAATAATCTTCACGATCTTGCGGGTGCCAGGATCAACCACCACGGTCTGGTTGTCGACCACGACGTAGCGGTATTTGACGTTGGGAACTTCGTGAAGTTCAACGGTATCGGGCAGAGCCGTGCCGACATTGAGTTCCACGCCGGGAAGCTTGACGGAAGCGAGCGGCTGCTTGTGCACATACTCCTTGATTACCGTTTCCTGCTCAGGCTGGATGATCACATCCTGAGCGGCTGCAGCGCCAACACCGGCGAGTAGCAAAAGTCCTGCCGCGGCGGTTGTAAGATGCATTCTCATGATCGTCTCCTTTCCTCTGTGAGCGAGCCCTTGCGCTGCGCGTTTGATGCCATTCGCAGCCGGGTCTCATGGTCGTAAACGCCATCGGATGTGGCTTGTTCCTTCAAATTTCTGCCTGTCGGTTTTGCCAATTCGCGTTGGAACAAAGCTTTTCGGTTGAGGTTTACCCAGCGAAGGGACCGACACTTTCGAGGAGACTTTCCATGAAACATATTCTGATCACCAGCATGCTGGCGCTCGGCGTTGGCTGCGGAGCCGCACTAGCTCAGACACAGCCAGCCGAAACCCAGTCGGGCGCCGACGCCAAGTGCGCGGCCGGCGCGGCCGACTGTCAAAAGGGCTCGAAGATGAAGATGGGCGAGCGGGCCCAGGGCAAGGCCAAGGTCCAGACGGACCAGCAGGCTCAAGGCAAGCCCAAGCTCAAGACCGGCGAGCAGGCCCAAGGCAAGGCAGGTGTGACCACCGATCAGCAGGCCCAGGGCAAGGCAGGTGTGACCACCGATCAGCAGGCCCAGGGCAAAGCCAAGGTCCAGACGGACCAGCAGGCTCAAGGCAAGCCAAAGCTTAAGACCGATGAGCAGGCCCAGGGCAAGGCTGGTGCGACAACCGACCAGCAGGCTCAGGGCAAAGCCAACGTCCAGACCGACGAGCAGGCTCAGGGCAAGACCTCGACACAGACTGACCAGGGCTCGACTGCTTCCATCACCAACGTGACGGTCGAACAGAAAACCCAGATCACCCAGGTCATCAAGGAGACCAGGATCGAGCCGGTGTCCAATGTCGATTTCGACATTTCGGTCGGCATCGAGATTCCCCGGCACAAGATTCGGCTGCATCGTCTGCCGGCGCGTATCGTCAAGATCGTGCCAGCCTACGAAACCTACGAGTATTTCGTTTTGGCTGACGGTCGCATCGTCATCGTCGATCCGGATACGCTGAAGATCGTGCTTATCCTGACCTGACCTTGAAAGCCCATCGCACCGAAACGCCCGCCACGTCGACGTGGCGGGCCTTTCCATAAGATCTGCTGATGAATCAGCTTTCGGCGAACGGAACCAGAAAGGCCGTTCCGCGTCATAAGGGAGGTTCTGTGCAGCTCCGGAGTTGACTCGATGTTTAGGCTCCTTCTTTTCGCCGCGGCGCTCGCCCTTGCTTGCGGCGGGGCGGAGGCGGCCAAGCTGGACCAAACCGCCGTCAATCAGGCCCAATTCGGCGTCGGCCAACCGAAAGGTGACAATCCAACTATATTGAAAGCCCAGATTCTTCTGGATCGTGCCCGATTCTCGCCGGGCCTGATCGACGGCCGCCTCTCAAAGAACTTCGCCAAGGCAGTCAGCGCCTTTCAGACGGCGAACGGATTCCAGTCCGATGGCACGCTCACGCGGGAGACCTGGGACAAGCTGATGGCAACCTCCGCCAGCCCGGTTCTGGTAGCTTATGAGGTGACGCGTAAGGATGTGCGCGGACCCTTTACCAAGCGGATTCCGGCCCGCATGGAGAGGATGGCCCGTCTGCCGCGGCTGGGCTATCGCAACGCGGTAGAGAAGCTGGCGGAGCGCTTCCATGTTAGCGAACAATTGCTGAGAAGACTCAATCCCCGCGCCGGTTTCGGGAGGGCCGGCGTGACCTTGATGGTGCCAGATGTTGGCCGGGGCGATCCTCCTGCGGGCGTTGCCAGCGTCGAGGTCGACAAGGGCGCCCGACAGGTGCGCGTGCTCGATCCTTCCGGCAGATGGCTCGCAGTCTACCCCGCATCGATCGGGAGCGACGAGAAGCCGGCGCCAAGCGGCATGGCAGAGATCAAGCGCGTAGCGCAAAATCCTACCTATCACTACGATCCGCACTTCGCCTTCAAGGGAGTAAAGACCAAGCGGCCCTTCACCATTGCCGCGGGGCCAAACAATCCAGTCGGATCGGTCTGGATCGACCTTTCAATCGAAAGCTACGGCATTCACGGCACGCCCGAACCCGGCAAGATCGGCGCGACTTTCTCACACGGCTGTATCCGGCTGACCAACTGGGATGCCGAAGACCTCGCCTCTATGGTGCAGAAGGGAACGAAGGTGAACTTCAAGGACGAGATGGCGGACGCAGACGTCAAGCTCGCCGATTAGACCATGCACTCCGCGATGGCTGCCTAAGGGGCTCGAGCTCTTGCGGGCGGCAACCCCTCAATAAGCCGCAGTGACCGACGGCTTTACTGTTGTCTCAGTAACACCTGGTCGGCCACTGCTTCGACTTCGGAGTAACTCTTTGACCCGGACCTTGTCGCCGATCGACGGGCTCACCTCAGCACCCACCAAACGATGGCGGCACACAGTAAAAACACGAGCGCGGCACACGTAATCAATATACCTCTTCGCGATTGCCATCCTGGCGGCTCAGCCGGCACAAGCGTGAACTGCTGGGCATGCTCCGTAGCGATTTTCAGCAGGGATGAAGCCGTTTCCCGCGGCGTCCACCCTTGCGCTTCCGACGCAGTCACCAGCGCTGCGAATGCGGCTTCCAAGGCGACTTCGCAGTTTGCCTCCCGGTCTGGGCTATCCTTTGACAATATGGGTGGTTCGACGGCTCGGGACATGCAGACAAATCGGCTCGCCGATAAAAGGTTCCCTGCGCGATCAGGAGCAACCTGTCGATCAGCTGGCAAGGGTCAGCGATCATTCACCGTTTGTTGACCATATTAGGCCAGGCTCATAAACGGACATGCCAAGTAGCTCGTACATGCCAAAGGCCCCAGCGCATCGACCCAGCGCCGGGGCCTTTTTAGTTTTCGTCCCTCCAACTGGGTTGCGCCTACAGGCCTGCCAGGGCGAGGCGTCCAGTCGTTCCATTGCCTCATACAAGGCTATTGGTGGTCTACAATCGCTTGAAGTCCGCGAGCCCCAACCGTATTCGCTGACCTTCCGCATAGGCCAGTGCGAACGATTCCATATTGAATGATCGGGTCAGTTCCTGGTCATCCTCGACCACGCGGACGAACCATTCGCCGCAGGCCTCGATCACTTCAACACAGGGGCAAACCCAGGCGTTGAATGTTACATCATCCATTTCGCACTGCCTCCCGCGCAATGTGGACAATCACGAATTTATGGGACCGCCGAAATCAGTTCTTCAAGTTACAAACGTCTTTAGGGTCTCGACCAAACTCAACCGAGGACCCGCGCCTTCTCCCTATACGGAAGAAGCGCGCAGGCCGCCGGCTCCCCCACCTCGCCAAGCAATGGGATTATCTGCAGAGGGACCGTTGCCAGCAATAAAGTTTGACATAGTGGGGCGAAAATGCTGCGACCAGGCAAAACTCACGATAGCCTTTGCGATCAGCGGGTCCAGCGCCTGCGAGACGACTGCGGACGAACATCGCAACATCGCACGCGGCGGGAGCATGGTCGCGGGTCAAGCAACCGCTTGTCGAAGTTGCGTTGTCGGTTTGGTGGTTATGCTGGCCTTGGTTTGATCACGGTGGCAAGTACGATGCCGGCGACGATGAAGGCCGCACCGACCAGATCGTAATCGTGCAACTCCTCGCCGAGCAGAAGATAGGCGAGCACAGCGACGAACACAGTCTGAAGGTAAAGCAGCATGCTCGCCCGGCTCGCGCCGAGCGTTTCCACGCTTTTGTTGTAGAGATAGTACATTAGGGCGCCACCGGGACCCGCCAGATAGGCGAGCGCGAGAATGCTGTGGACGTTCATGGCGGAGCGTTCATCGTTGAACAATTCCCACACATGGAAAGGCAAGGCGACCAGCGCCCCGGCGCCGAGCAGCAGCACGACCATCGGCAGGAGTTCGATGCCGAATTTGGCACGGCGCAAAAGCACGGTGTACAGGCCCCAGCAGAAGGCGCTGCCGACGATCCACAGCTCACCGGCGTTGAACTTGAGTTGCAGCAGCGCCGTCAGGTTCCCGTGGGCAACGATGAAAATCATCCCGGCGAGCGCAACCAGCGCGCCAAGCGACTTCCACAGCCCGAGCGGCTCGCCAAGCACGAAACGGGCGAGCACCATCGTCATGACAGGCGACAGCGCCATGATGATACCGGCCGTGGTGGCGTCGGTGTCGTTGAGGCCATGGTAGATCATACCCTGGCACAGCGTGAGGCCGATCGCTCCCACGGCGATGACCTCCGCGGCGCGCGTGCGCAAAAGGCCGATCATCGCGTCGTGATGACGGTGCACAATCGGCAGCAGGATGGCGCAAGCAAGCGTCAGCCGCCAGAAGCAGAGGCCCCAGGGCGGCATCTCGGGCGCCACCCATTTTGCCGCGATGTAGACACCAGCCGAAAGCAGCCAGCACAGGACCGCGGCCGGATAGCCGGTCAAGGAGGATATAGGCCCGACCTCGGGTTGCGCGGCTTGATGCGCTATCGGCATTGCCTGCATGCCATGCCCCTCCCTTCAATGACATAGGCCCGACGGGGGCAACATAGACTGCGTCGTTAGGTTGTGCATCCGTTTTGAAAGGATGAGGTCAAAAGGAATCTGCGCTCGTCTTTGATGGGGCGAGGAGGTTCTTTCCCGTGAGCGACGACCGGAACGGGTCAACTCGCGACATCGGACATTGGACGTTCAACGTCCGCTATCGTTGTTCATTCCACGACAAGCGGGCCCACTGCTTTGAGGCTGATAGAGTAACTATGTCAGTCGGCCATGTCGCCAGAAGGCATTGCGGAAACGTCCATCCACATCGCGCCCACGGCATGACCATCGGGATCGGCGAGGTCGCGGGTATACATGAACCCATGATCTTCGACTGGATTGATGTCGGCGATGCCACCGTTCGCAGCAGCTGCGGCGGCCATCGCATCGACCGCCTCGCGGCTATCCAGCGACAGCGCCAGCATTACCTCGCTGGACGTTGATGGCGGGATGGGGCGCGTGGTCATAGTCTGCCATTTTTCACGGCTCAGCAGCATGAAGTTGATTTCTTCACTCCACACCATCCCGGCAGCCGTCTCACTGGCAAACGTGGGATTGTTCTTGAACCCGAGAGATTCATAGAACGCCGTGGATGCCTTCACGTCGGCCACCGGCAGGCTCACAAAAATCTTCTTGCTCATCGATCATTCCTTTGGTTGTTGAGATACAGTCCAGCGAGTGGCGCCTGCTTTAAGACGGTTGACCGCCCACAGATCCGACACAGCATCTCAACTTTTTTAGATCGCCTGCGCAGTTGCAGATCAGCGCCCAGGCAACGGCGCGAGGCGGAGCCAGACAGAGGTGGCAATCCTACTGGCGGGTGATGCCGGCCCGCTGCTCAATTGAATGCAAGGGAGCAGCCTGCCTTGCCCAGGACGTTCCTGCCGAAGCCTGGCGCCCAGATTGTTGCAGCTTTACTGGCAGCCCTACGCTATCTGATTAATGACGGTGTTCGACAGGGAGTTTTGACCAATTGAGCGTAGCATTTGCCAAGGAGGAAAGCGCCGAGGCAGCGGCGGAAACCATATTGCCGGCTCGGCCTATCTCCGATCGGATCAACCTCGTCACTGAGGCGGGGCTTAAGATGCTGCAGGATGAATTGGCTCGCGCCCAGCAGGCTCTCGAGGCCGCTAACGTGCTGGAGGATGTCAACGAAAGGCGGCGGCAGTCGGCGGTTCCGGTTCGAGATATGCGCTATTATACCGAACGCGTTCGTACGGCTCAGCTTATGTCTGTGCCGACGTCCAATGAAGTGATCACCTTCGGTCACACCGTTACCTTCGAGCGCGATGATGGCCGCACTCAGACCTTCCGCATTGTCGGTGAGGATGAGGCCAACCCGTCTCGAGCTTCCATATCGCATGGTTCACCGGTTGCCATCGCGCTGATTGGCAAAACCGTTGGAGATATTGTCCATCTGGGTCAGCGCGAACTCGAGATCCTGTCCATCTCTTAGTTGGACATCGGGGGAGGGCGCACGACCGAATTGCCGTGGGCGCAACATGGTGGTTGCAAGGCGGCTACTCAGGACCAATGGCCAATAACGGACAGGCAGATTCTGGGGTGCGAAGAGCATAGCGGACGTTCCGCTCGGTGCGAAGGTCTCCGGCTGACAAAGCAGACTTTGGCCTCCGGTCGTTTGGAACTTTGCTTTTTCAGGTGGCGACACGCGGCTTTGTCGTACTTGCGTCCTTCGTCTGTTCGCCAACGGCAAACACAGCGCTCGCTTCGCTGACGATCGAGACGTGATCCTTGGCAGCCTTGCCAGCGGCATTGCCGTCGCCACGCATGATTGCGGTGACAATGGCATCGTGCTCCTGCCAGGATTTGGCGAGCCGCCCCGGCAGCATGAATTGCGCCCGGCGGAAGGGTGCCAGACGGCCGCGCGTCATCACCGTCATTTCGTAAATATGCGTGTTGTGGGCGCCCCGGTAGAGCCGGCTATGGAACTCGGTGTTGAAGTATTCATAATCCTCCTCGGCGCCCAGCTGCACCAGCCGCGCCGAGCCCTGATGCTCGATCTCGAGCGCGCGGCGCTCGATGCTGGTCATGCGCTCGGCGGAAAAGCGGGCGCAGATCGCCTCCAGTTCGGCCATGCTTTCGAACATCGAGGCGAGATGTTCCTGCGTCACAACCGCGACGATGGCGCCCCGGTTGGGACGCCTTTCGACGAGACCCATGGCGCTGAGATGGCCGAGCGCCTCGCGCACCGGCGTGCGTGAGACGTCGAAGCGGGCGGCCAGCGATGCCTCGTCGAGCTTTTCGCCGGGACGCAGGAAGCCGGTGACGATGCGGTCGCCGATCGCCCGCACCATCTGATCGACCGTCGTACCTGACCTGATCAAGCCGCGCTTTCCCGACACGTCTCCTCCGTCCAGTCTTTTTGCAGGGTTGGCTCGCGGGCCAGTCCCGACTCGGGGTCGCCTCACTCTATGCCTTTATTTTAATCTACATGTCAAACTGGCTATTTTCAAGGCAGAAAGTGTATGCAATTGCCCTTCGCTTGTGCAGACAGGCTCGGCACTACAACTGATTCTATTGCATAAATTAAGATTTTTGAACTGGCACATTGATTGCATGCACTTTCCTGAGAAGGCGTTAACCGACCTGGAAAAAGGGTCCTGTAGGGGAGCATAAGAGATGACCGACAGATTCATGCTTAGCCGCCGCCAACTGCTCAAGACCTCTGCCGCCGGAGCAGCACTTGGCCTTGCTTCGGCAGCCTTTCCCATCAGGAGGGCGTTTGCCGCGGCCGCCACAGTCGGCTTCATCTATGTCGGGCCGAAGGACGACTACGGCTACAACCAGGCGCATGCCGAGGGTGCGGCGACGCTGAAGGGCATCGAGGGCATCACCGTTGTCGAGGAGGAGAATGTGCCCGAGACGGTCGATGTCCAGAAGACGATGGAATCGATGATCAATCTCGACGGTGCCTCGCTGATCTTCCCGACCTCGTTCGGTTATTTCGATCCCCACATGCTGGCCATGTGCAAGAAGTTCCCCGACGTGCAGTTCCGCCATTGCGGCGGCATGTGGAACAAGGACAAGCATCCGATGAATGCCGGCTCCTATTTCGGCTATATCGGCATGGGCCAGTATCTCAACGGTGTCGTCGCCGGCCACACCTCGAAGAGCAAGAAGCTCGGCTTCGTCGCCGCCAAGCCGATCCCGCAGGTGCTGCTCAACATCAACTCCTTCCTGCTTGGCGCACGCTCGGTCGATCCGACCATCACGTGCCAGGTGATCTTCACCGGCGAATGGTCACTGGCGGTCAAGGAGGCGGAAGCCACCAACGCGCTGGTCGACCAGGGCGCCGACGTCATCACTTGCCATGTCGACAGTCCGAAAGTTGTGGTCGAGACAGCCGCCGGGCGTGGAGCGTTCGTCTGTGGCTATCACGCCAACCAGAGCCCGCTTGCGCCTGAAAAATATCTCACCGGCGCCGAATGGAACTGGGCCAAGGTCTACAAGATGTTCGTCGACGACCTCGTCGCCGGCACGCCGCTGCCCAACTTCACCCGCGGCGGCCTGGCCGACGGCTTCGTCAAGATGAGCCCGCTCGGCCCCGCCGTCGGCGAGCCGGCGCGCAAGCAATTCGATGCCACGCTGGCCGAGATGATGAAGGGCGGCTTCGCCGTCATCAAGGGGCCGCTCAAGAGCAACAAGGGGGTGGTCGTCGCCACCGAGGGACAGGCATTCCCCGAGACTGCGATCGAGCTGGAAAGCATGGACTATCTGGTCGACGGGGTCGTCGGCTCGACCGCCTGATCCGAGGGGAACGGCACGATGGTGGACACGGTGGCAGGATCCGACATGCCGGCACTGTTCGGCGCCAGGGGATATCCGCCGACGCTGGAATGGATTGCGCGGCGGGCGGAGGCCTTTGTCATCCCGCTCGCGGCGCTGATCGTCGGCATGGCCCTGTTCAGCCTGTTCATTGCGCTCGTCGGCAAGTCGCCGATCCTGCTCTACGAGACCATGTGGCGGGGCGGCTTCGGCTCCTGGTTCTCGGTGCAGAATTCGCTGTCGCGGGCCGCACCGCTGCTTCTGGCGGCGCTCTGCGTGGCGCTGCCGGCGCGGCTCGGCCTCGTCGTCATCGGCGGCGAGGGCGCCATCGTGCTTGGCGGAGTCGGAGCCGCTGCCATCGGCGTGGCGCTCAGCGGCGCGCCTTCCTCAATCGTCATTCTTGCCATGGGCGTGGCGGGCATGGCCGCCGGCGGCATCTGGATCGGTGCCGTCGGCGCGCTGCGCCACTACCGGGCTGTCAATGAAACCATCTCCAGCCTGCTGCTGGCCTATATCGCCATCGCGCTGATGAACCAGCTGGTGGAAGGGCCGCTGCGTGATCCGGCCTCGCTCAACAAGCCGTCGACCCAGCCGCTGGCGGACATCTACCGCATCGGCAACATTCCGGGCATGGATGTGCATTGGGGGCTGGTCGTCGGCATCCTCGCCTGCATCATATCCTGGGTGCTCATTGAAAAGACCCGCTGGGGGTTTGCCGCGCGCATCGCCGGCGGCAATGTGCGGGCAGCGCAAGTGCAGGGACTGGCTGTCGGCCCCTTGATCGTCGGCTTTACCGCACTAGCCGGCGGCTTTGCCGGGCTTGCCGGCATGCTGGAAGTCGCGGCGGTGCAGGGCAGCGCCAACGCCTCGCTCGCGGCCGGCTATGGCTACACCGGCATCCTCGTCGCCTTCCTTGCCCGCCATAATCCACTGGCCATCATTCCGGTCGCCATCCTGCTTGGCGGCATCGATGCCTCGGGTGGACTGATCCAGCGCCGCATGGACCTGCCCGACGCCACCGTGCTGGTGCTGCAAGGCATGATCTTCATCATCATCCTGCTCAGCGAAACCTTCTACGGCCGCTTCAAGGCCTTCAATCCCGATCTTTGGAAGCGGCCCGATCTCGTGCGGGGGACTGCCTGATGGATGCGACCGAGATCGGCCTCTGGGGCGTGCCGCTGGCCATACTGGGCGGCGCCATCCGTGTGTCGACGCCCTTCATCTTCGTCTCGCTGGGCGAGGCGATCACCGAGCGGTCCGGCCGCATCAATCTGGGGCTTGAAGGCACGCTCGTCTTCGGCGCCATGACCGCCTATGCGGTGGCGGTGATGACCGGTTCGCCGTGGCTTGGCCTGCTCGCCGCAGCCTTCGCCGGCCTCTGCTTTGGGCTGTTCCATGGCTGGATCTGCAAATTCCCCCGGGTTAACGACATCGCCATAGGCATCGCACTGATGCTGTTCGGTTCGGGCCTCGCCTTCTTCTTTGGCAAGCCCTTCATCAAGCCAAAGGCGCCCAATCTGCCGGCCATTCCCTTTGGCGGCTGGTCCGATATTCCGCAGGTGCAGGCGGCGCTCGACGTCAACGTGCTGTTCCTGATCGGCGCGGTGCTGTCAGTCATTCTGTGGTGGGCATTCCGCAATACGCGCGCCGGGCTGATTGTGCGCGTCGTCGGCGACAGTTCCGATGCTGCGCGCGCCATGGGCCTTAACCCCGACACGGTGCGGCTGCTTGCCACCGGCGTCGGCGGCGCGCTGGCGGGGATCGGCGGCGCATATCTGTCGCTCTATTATCCCGGCAGCTGGACCGAACGTATTTCGTCGGGCCAGGGTCTGATGGCGGTGGCGCTGGTCATCTTCGCGCGCTGGAACCCGCTCGGCTGCTTTGCCGCGGCACTTCTGTTCGGTGGCGCCGGTGCGCTGGGCCCCGCGCTGCAATCGGTCGGCGTCACGCAAGGCTACTATCTGTTCTACGCCGCGCCCTACATCCTTACCCTCATCATCATGATTGCCACTTCGTCGCCGACACGCTCGCTTGCGGGTGCGCCGGGCGAATTGTCGATCACCAAATGACTGGAGTTTTGCCCGTGAACGCCAGAGCCGAAATCACCCAGCGCACGATCGACGCCGAGCCCTATCCGTGGCCTTACAATGGCGATCTCAGGCCCGACAACACGGCGCTGATCATTATCGACATGCAGACCGATTTCTGCGGACCGGGCGGCTATGTCGACCATATGGGCTACGATTTGTCGCTGGTGCGGGCACCGATCGAGCCGATCAAATCGGTGCTCTCAGCGATGCGGGCCAAGGGCTACACCATCATCCACACACGCGAGGGGCACCGGCCCGATCTTGCCGATCTGCCAGCCAACAAGCGCTGGCGCTCACGGCGCATCAATGCCGGGATCGGCGATCCCGGTCCGTGCGGGCGCATCCTGGTGCGCGGCGAGCCGGGCTGGGACATCATCCCCGACCTCTATCCGATCGAGGGCGAGCCGATCATCGACAAGCCCGGCAAAGGCTCGTTCTGCGCCACCGACCTGGAGCTGATCCTCAACCAGCGCGGCATCGAGAACATCGTGCTGACCGGCATCACCACCGATGTCTGCGTGCACACCACCATGCGGGAGGCCAATGACCGCGGCTATGAGTGCATGATGCTGGAAGATTGCTGCGGGGCGACCGACCACGGCAACCATCTGGCGGCGATCAAGATGATCAAGATGCAGGGCGGCGTCTTCGGCACGGTGTCGAATTCGACGGCGCTCGTCGCGCAGCTGCCGTGAGGAGGCCGCGATGAGTGGCAGGAAAGCGGTCGGCGTCGAAACCATCGGCATGACCATGCGCTTCGGCGGCTTCACGGCGCTGGACGCCGTGTCGGTGAAGGTGCCGGCGGGTTCGTTCCACGCGCTGCTCGGCGAGAACGGCGCCGGCAAGTCGACGCTGGTCAAATGCATGATGGGTTTTTATCATCCGACCTCCGGCGACATGCTGGTCGACGGCCGGGAGGTGTCAATCGCCAGTCCGCGCGACGCCTCGGCGCTTGGGCTTGGCATGGTCTACCAGCATTTTACACTCGTGCCGTCGCTGACGGGGGCGGAGAACCTCGTCATCTCGCGCGAAAAGGTTCCTGATATCATCGACTGGCGCAAGGAGCGTGGCGACCTTGCCGAGTTCATGGAGCGCATGCCGTTCAAGCTGCCGCTCGACGTCAAGGTGGCGGAGCTCGCGGCCGGCGAGAAGCAGAAGCTTGAAATCATCAAGCAGCTCTATCTCGGCCGCTCCTTCCTGGTGCTGGACGAGCCGACCTCGGTGCTGACGCCCGGCGAGGCGCAGGAGGTGCTGGGCCTGGTGCGCGACATGACCAGGGCGGGCGACCTCACCGTGCTGATGATCTCGCACAAATTCCACGAGGTCACGGCATTCGCCGACGATGTCAGCGTGCTGCGCAAGGGCAAGCTCACGGGAACCGGCCGCGTCGCCGATCTCGACCACAAGGCGATGGCGGCGATGATGATCGGCGACCAGCCGATCGCCGCACTCGACAGCCGGGCCGCGCCAAGGCCAGACGCCGAGATCGTGCTCAAGGTCAAATCGCTGAAGGCGCCGGACCGAACCGGCTTGAAGTCGATCCGCATCGAGGATCTCGGCGTGCGTTCGGGTGAGATCGTCGGCATCGCCGGCATTTCCGGCAACGGCCAGAAGGAGTTTCTGGAAGTGCTTGCGGGCCAGCGTCCGCGCGACGCCGGCGAGGTGGTGGTGCGCGGGGCCGCCTATGCGGCGACGCGGGCAAAGGCGCGCGCGCTCAATGTGCGGCTCATTCCCGAGGAGCCGCTGAAGAATGCCTGTGCGCCGAAAATGACGGTGGCCGAGAACATCTCCTTCCGTACCTTCGACATGGACGGCAATGGCCGGCCGGTGAGCTGGATCAGCACCAGCGCCATCCGCGCCTTCAGTGCCAGGCTGGTCGAGCAGTTCAAGGTCAAGACCGCCTCGCTGTCGTCGCCCATCGCCTCGCTGTCGGGCGGCAATGTGCAGCGCGTGGTGCTGGCGCGCGAGCTGACCGGCGAGGTCGATCTGCTGATCGTCTCCAACCCTTGCTTCGGCCTCGATTTCTCGGCGGTTGCCGAAATCCGCGCCCGCATCATGAAGGCGCGCAATGCGGGTGCGGCCGTGCTGCTGATGTCGGAAGACCTCGACGAACTCTTGGAATTGTCGGACCGCATCTTCGTCATGTCGGATGGCGCGCTGGTCTACGAGACGCCGATCGCGCAGGCGAGCGTGCAGACCATCGGCGAGCATATGGCGGGACATCACTGATGGCTGAAATCGACGCGCAGCCATTCGCCTTCTCTTTCAAGAAGCAGACGATGGCGCTGGTCGTCATCGACATGCAGCGCGACTTCGCCGAGCCGGGCGGCTTCGGCGCCAGCCTCGGCAACGATGTCAGCCGGGTGACCGCGATCGTGCCGACGGTGAAGCGACTGATCGAAGGCTTTCGCGCTGCCGGCTTGCCGGTGATCCACACCATGGAGTGCCACAAGCCCGACCTCTCCGACTTGCCGCCGGCCAAGCGCAATCGCGGCAATCCGTGGATCCGCATCGGCGATTCCGGTCCGATGGGTCGCGTGCTGATCGCCGGCGAGCCGGGCACGGCGATCCTCGACGAGCTTGCCCCCCTGCCCGGCGAGATCGTCATCGAAAAGCCCGGCAAGGGCGCGTTCTATGCGACCAGCTTCGGTGACGACCTCAAGCGGCTCGGCACTCAGCACCTCGTCTTTGCAGGCGTCACCACCGAGGTCTGCGTGCAGACGACGATGCGCGAGGCCAATGACCGCGGCTATGAATGCCTGCTCGCCGAGGATGCGACGGAAAGCTATTTCCCCGAATTCAAGGCGGCGGCCATCGCCATGATCCGCGCGCAGGGCGCCATTGTCGGCTGGACGGCGACCACCGACCAGGTGCTCAAGGGAATTGCCGATGCCTAATCTTGCCTTTGCCGGCCTGCTCGACGGTGGCTGGCGCGGTCTGGCGTTCGAACATTTCCGGGACGGCATCACCGTGCACTGGCTGCTCAAGGGCGGGCCGGTCGAGCCGTCGGTCGCTATCCTCAACTACCGGCCAGGTGCCAGCGTGCCGCGCCACCGCCATGTCGGGCTGGAAACCATCGTTGTGCTTGAGGGCACGCAGAGCGACGAGAATGGCGACTATCCCTCGGGCAGCGTCATCCTGAATCCGGTCGGGACCGAGCATTCGGTGTGGACGAAGGATGGCTGCGTCGTGCTGATCCAGTGGGACCTGCCGGTGATCATTCTGGGAGAAGCCACATGAACGAGATCCGCTTCGACATCGGCAGTTTGCACGCGGCCTATGCCAGCGGTGTCACTGTCGCTGCCATGATCGACGCCGTGCATTCCCGTATCGCGGCGGCTGACGATCCCGGCATCTTCATCCACCTCGCCGACAAGGCGCACATGCTGGCGCAGGCGCAAGCGCTCGGGCCGTTCGATCCGATCAACAAGCCGCTGTGGGGCGTGCCGTTCGCGGTGAAGGACAACATCGATGTTGCCGGAATGCCGACGACCGCCGCCTGCGCCGAATATGCCTATATGCCTGACAAGGACGCTACCGTGGTTGCCCGGCTGAAGGCCGCTGGCGCGCTGGTGGTCGGCAAGACCAATCTCGACCAGTTCGCCACCGGCCTTGTCGGGGTGCGCACGCCCTACCCGATCCCGAGGAACGCCGTCGATGCCAGCCTGGTGCCGGGCGGGTCCTCGTCGGGGTCTGCTGTCGCGACGGCGCGCGGCATCGTCTCGTTCGCGCTCGGTACCGACACGGCGGGGTCCGGCCGCATCCCCGCCGGCCTCAACAACATCGTCGGGCTGAAGCCGACCGTCGGCGCGCTCTCCGCCGCCGGGGTCGTGCCGGCCTGTCGCACGCTCGACTGCGTCTCGGTGTTCGCGCTCACCGTCGACGACGCCTACGCAGTGTACGGCGTGGCGGCGGCCAAGGACCCAGCCGACGCCTATTCGCGGACTGTGAAGGTGCCGGCCTTGGTCGCGCGCCCGCCGGTGCTGAGAGTCGGCGTGCCGGCGAAGGCGGAACTCAAATTCTTCGGCGATGCCCCGATGCAGGCCGGCTTCGAGGCGGCGCTTGGCCTGCTGGAAAGGCTCGGCTGCCGGCTGGTCGAAATCCCCTTCGGCGATTTCTACGCCACCGCCAACCTTCTCTACGAAGGTGCCTGGGTGGCCGAACGCTATGCGGCGATCCGCGATTTCATGGACGCCAACGAAGCGGCCCTGCACCCGGTAACGCGCCAGATCATCGGCGGCGCGCGCAGCTTGTCGGCGGCCGACGCTTTCAAGGGCCTCTATGCACTGCAGGCCTACAAGGCGAAGCTCGCCCCGGTCATCGCCTCGGTCGACCTGTTTTGCGTGCCGACGGCGCCGACGCATTATGCGCTCGATGCCGTGCTCGCCGATCCGATCACCACCAACAGCCGGCTCGGCACCTACACCAATTTCGTCAATCTGCTGGACATGTGTGGCATCGCCGTGCCGACCGGCAAGCGCCTCGACGGGCTGCCGATGAGCGTGACCTTGCTCGGCACGGCGGGCAAGGATTGGCTGACGGCGGCACTTGCGCGCGACATCCATGCCGCAAGCGGCCTGCCGCTTGGCGCGACCGGCTGGCCGCAGCCGGGCCAGTCGCGGCTTGGAGAATGCGCGCCGGACGCGATGATCGATCTGGTGGTTGTCGGCGCGCATCTTTCGGGCATGCCGCTCAATGGCCAGCTGCTTGAGCTTGGCGCCCGATTCTCGAGGAGTGCAAAGACAACGCCTTCCTACCGACTTTACGCACTTGCCGGCCAATCGGTACCCAAGCCTGGCCTCGTGCGCGTCGCCGGCGACGGCATGCAGATAGATGTTGAGGTCTGGCGGCTTGATCCGGATGCCTTCGGACGCTTCGTCGCCGCCGTCCCGGCTCCGCTTGGCATAGGCACGATCGAACTCGACGATCGTACGTCGGCAAAAGGATTTCTGGTCGAGACCGCCGGCCTCGCAGGCGCATCTGATATCTCTGCCCATGGTGGCTGGCGCAGTTTTATTGGACGCGCCCAAGATATTGCTGGTCAATCTGAACCGCAGAAAAAAAAGCCCGCCGTGCACCCGATGTAATCGAGTGAACACTAAAACTCGGGATTCGGAGGTCTGTTTTCAGGAAACGGCGAGGCTGACCTGAACGACCAATATGAGGCGCATCTCAGACACTTGATCAGCGCTAGTCAGAGGCTCGTGCAAACGGGCGCGGTCGATGCCGAGGAGGATTGTGAGGTCTGAACACATGGCGCGCGTCGCGTTTTATGAAGATCCTCCCTTTCCGCAGATAGACGGGTTTGTTCGCTGTCAGGATTAAAAAGCGCAAAGCGGGATTGCGCCTTAAATCGCCTTGTTGTACGAACGTTCAACAAGGCGATTTAACGAGTACCTGCCGTGGTACGAACCGAGTTCCCCTTTGCCGTCGAAACCGTCGATCCGCTCTGGATCACGCTGGCTGACGGCACGCGCATAGCCGCCACCCTGTGGCGCCCGCGCACTGACGCCAAGGTGCCTGTCGTCGTCGAAATGGTCCCCTATCGCCGCCGTGACGGCACCGTGGCGCGCGACATCGACATCCACCCCTGGCTTGCCGGCCATGGCATCGCTTGCGCCCGCATCGATATCAGGGGCTCTGGCGATTCCGACGGCGATCTGGCCGACGAATACCTACCGCGCGAGCAGCAAGACGCCTGCGAGATCATTGCCCATCTCGCAGCACTGCCCTGGTGCAACGGCAATGTCGGCATGACCGGCATTTCCTGGGGCGGCTTCAACGCGCTGCAGGTCGCGGCGTGCCGGCCGCCGGCCTTGAAGGCGATCATCACCAACTGCGCCACCGACGACCGCTACGCCGACGACATCCACTATATGGGCGGCGCGCTGCTCACCGAGCAGGAGATGTGGTCGAACTTCATGCTGGTGAAGAAGGCGATGGCGCCCGATCCGCAGATCGTCGGCGACGCCTGGCGCGCCATGTGGATGGACCGCCTTGCGGCAACAAGCTCGCTGTCGGAAGTGTGGCTCGCGCATCAGCGCCGCGACGAATACTGGCGGCAAGGCTCGGTCTGCGAGGACCATTCCGCGATCGAATGCGCCGTCATGGCTGTCTGCGGCTGGGAGGACAGCTATTCCAACTTCGTGCCGCGCCTGCTCGAACATCTGCCAGGACCGAAGCTCGGCATTGTCGGGCCGTGGTCGCATGCCTATCCCTGCCGCGGCGCGCCGGGGCCGCTGATCGGTTATCTGCAAGAGGCGCTGCGCTGGTGGCGTCACTGGCTCTGCGGCGAAGACACCGGCATCATGGACGAGCCGCCCTACCGTGTCTGGATCACCGGCGAAGAACGGCCGCAGCCTTTTTATCTTCCCGATCATGCCGGCTGCTGGGTCGCTGAGGACCAATGGCCGTCGCCGCGCATCGAGCGCCGCACCTTGCACCTCAACGCTGCCGGGCTGCGCAGCGAGCCTGCGCATGGAGCGACGCTTTCCGTACGTTCGCCGGCGACTGCCGGGCGCGATTGCGGTCGCTGGGGCGGCTATGGCGGCTCCTGTCCTGATATGCCCATCGACCAGCGCCGTGAGGACGGCATGGCGCTGTGCTTCGACACGCAGCCGCTGGACGATGACCTGACATTGCTCGGTGCACCGGAACTGGATCTGCTGGTCATCGTCGACCAGCCACATGTCAACCTCTCCGCCCGTCTTTGCGATGTCTACCCCGACGGTACCTCGGCGCTGATGAGCTATGGCGTGCTCAATCTCAGCCATCGCGACAGCCATGAGCATCCGACGCCGTGCTTGGTCGGAGCGCCTTTTCGCGTCAAGCTGAAGCTCAATGATTTCGCCCGCACCATCTCCAAGGGCCATCGTATCCGGTTGGCGCTGGCCAACCAGCATTGGCCGATCCTGTGGCCACAGCCGAAGCTGTCGACGCTCTCGGTTGCGACCGGCGACAGCACGGTGATGCTTCCTGTGCGCCCGCCGTCATCGCTCGACCGCGACGTCCGTTTCGAGCCAGCCGAAACCGCACCGCCGGTTCCCACCACGACGCTGGACGAGGGCTTCGACCGCCGCATTGTCACCGACGATGTCGGCTCCGGCGAGCAGACCATTGCGCTGACCTCCGACCATGGCCGCAGGCGCTACGACGATCGCGCCATCACCGTGTCTTCCTCCAACAGCGACACGATGAGCATCGGCAATGACGACCCGCTTTCGGCAAAACTCGTCACTGAATATCGCTGGGCCATTGCCAGCGCCGACGCCGACACCGAGGCGATGGCGGTGACCGAACTGACAGCGGACGAAACGCATTTCAACCTGAGTTGGCGGCTCGAGGCGCGAGAACGGGGCAAGCTCGTCCACAGCGCCTCGGCAACACGGCGCATCAGGCGCGATTTCGCCTGACAGGAGGAGGGAGGAGACCATGCTTGCATATGCAGTGAAGCGCATCGGTCTCGGTCTCCTGATCCTCGTGCTCGTCATGATCGCCATGTACGCGGCTGTCTTCCTCGTTCCGGGCGATCCGGCAAGTGTCGCGCTCGGGCCGCGCGCCACACCGGAACTGAAGCGGCTGCTGATCGAGCGCATGGGGCTAGACCAGCCGGTCTGGTGGCAGATCGTCGAATTCTTCCGCAACGCGCTGACCGGCAATCTCGGCTATGACGTCTGGTCGAACCGGCCGGTCTCGACCCTGGTCATGGAGGCGTTGCCGAACACGCTGATCCTCGGCCTGACTGCGCTCACCGTCGCGCTCCTCATCGGCGTGCCGCTCGGCTGCCTGTCGGTGATGCGGCGCGGCACGGCAGCCGATGCCGTCATCGGCGTGATCTCGGTCGGCGTCATCGCCGTGCCGTCCTTTGTCGTCGCGATTTATTCATTGCTGCTCTTCGCCGTCACGCTGCGCTGGCTGCCGGCCATCGGCGCAGGCGAGGCGGGTGACTTCGTCAGCCAGGCCAAGGCGCTGGTCATGCCGGCGGCGGCAATCGCGCTCGGCTGGATCGGCTACATCGCCCGCATGGTGCGCGCCTCGATGATGGAGGTGATGGGCGAGCCGCACATCCGCACCGCGCGCTCCTTTGGTCTGCCTGAGTGGAAGATCGTCTCCAAATACGCGCTGCGCATCGCCATCATCCCGACCATCTCGCTGGTCGCCGTCGGCCTCGGCAGCATCCTGTCCAGCGCCGTCTTCGTCGAGGCGGTGTTTGCCCGGCCCGGCATCGGCAAGCTGATCACCGACGCCGTCAACACCCGCAACTATCCGGTGGTCATGGGCACCGTGCTGATCATGACCGCCATCTACGTCTCCATCACCATAGCCGCCGATCTGCTCATTGCGCGGCTCGATCCAAGGGTGCGTGATGTATTCCGTGGCTGAGGCCTCTTTATCCACGCCGGACCGACAACGGTTTCCGCTGCTGCGCGCACTGCTTGCCGATCCGTTCACCTGCGTCGCGCTGATCCTGGTTGCCGGGTTCCTCGTCACCGCCGTCTTCGCGCCGTGGCTGGCGCCGTATTCGCCGCTCAAGATCGACGTGCTGCACAAGCTGCAGCCGCCATCGGCCGAACACTGGTTCGGCACCGATCATCTCGGCCGCGATCTCCTGTCGCGCGTCATCTATGGCGCGCGCACCGCGCTGACCATTGCCATGGTGTCGGTGGCCATCGCCGGCGCCATCGGCCTGCTGCTCGGGCTGGTCGCCGGCTACGGGCCGCGCTGGCTCGACGCCATTCTGGTGCTGACTTTCGACAGCCTGAATTCGCTGCCGATGATCATGTTTGCGCTCGCCATCATCACCGTGCTCGGCGCCGGCACCGGCACGCTGATCATCGTCATCGCCGCGACCTCGTTCCCGAGCTATGCGCGACTGATCCGGGCACAGACGCTGGCGCTGAAGAACAGTGACTACATCCTCGCCGAGCGCCTTCTCGATGCCAGCCCGGCGCGCATCATCTTCATCCACCTTCTGCCCAATGTCGTCGGCCCGCTGATCATTCTTTTGTCGATGGACATTCCGGTTGTCATCATGGTCGAGGCCGGTCTCAGCTTCCTCGGCCTCGGTGTGCGGCCGCCGACGCCGTCCTGGGGTTCGATCCTCTATGACGGCTACACCAGTATCCGCTCGGCGCCCTTCATGGTCATCTTCGGGGGGCTGCCGCTGGTGCTCGCGACACTCGGCTTCACCTTCCTTGGCGAAGGCCTGCGCGACTATCTCGACCCGCGCCTGCAGTTGCGGAGGCCGGCATGAGCGGCTCGCTTGCTGCCAGGGATCTCAGCGTCCGCTACGAGACGCCGCATGGCAGCGTGTACGCGTTGCGCCATGTCGACATCGAGGCGCATCCGGGCGAAGTGATCGGCATCGTTGGCGAAAGCGGCTGCGGCAAGTCCACGCTGGTCACCGCCCTGGCCAACCTGCTGCCCGCCAACGCCCGCATCGACGGGTCGATCAGCTACAACGGCGTTGACCTGGCCAAGCTCGACGCGCACCGCCAGCGCCTGCTGCGTGGCGACGAGATCGCGCTGGTCAGCCAGGATCCAATGACCGCCTTCAACCCGGTGCTGACCATCGGCGACCAACTCGTCGACTTCCAGCACCACCGCAAGGATCTCGGCCGTGCGCAGAAGCGCGCGCGGATCGCCGCCATGCTCGGTCGCGTCGGCATCGCGGATGCGGAACGGCGGATGGACTGCTACCCACACGAACTCTCCGGCGGCATGCGCCAGCGCGTGGCCATCGCGGCGGCATTGTTGACCGATCCCGGCCTGCTCATCGCCGACGAGCCGACGACGGCGCTCGATGTCACCATGGAGGCGCAGATCATCCATCTGCTGCGCGAACTGCGGCGCGAATACAACGGCATCGTCATCGTCGTCTCGCACCATCTCGGCGTCATCGCCGAGCTCTGCGACCGGGTCTATGTCATGTATGCCGGCGAGGTGGTCGAGGACGGCGAGGTCGACGCGATCTTCCACGACGCCAGGCATCCCTACACACAGGCATTGCTCGCCTGCGATCCAGCCCGCTTCCAAGAGCGGCTGGACAGGCTGCCGACCATTCCAGGCTCATTGCCCAATCTGACCCAGCCGCCATCCGGATGCGTCTACGCGCCGCGCTGCGACCGCGCCTTCGCGCCATGCGGCAGCGTCGTACCGCCACGGGTGAAACTGTCCGCCTCGCATATCGCGCGCTGCCACGCGGTGACGCCATGAGCCCGCTGCTCGCCATCGACGATCTGTCGGTGACCTTCGCCCGCAGCGGCTTGCTCAGCCGCCTGATCAACCCGTTCCCGTTGCCGAGCTTCAACGTCATCGACGGTGTGACGCTGTCGCTGATGCCGGGCGAGACGCTTGGACTGGTCGGCGAGTCCGGTTCCGGCAAGACCACGCTTGCCCGCACCATTCTTGGCCTTGTGCGCGCGGCGGCCGGCCGCATCGTCTTCGAGGGCAGGGACGTGCAGACGACGGCCGATTTCCGCGCCATGCGAAGGCGTTCGGCGATGATGTTCCAGGATCCGGTGGCGTCGCTCAGCCCGCGCCTGCGCATCGGCACGCTGCTGACCGAGCCGCAGGTCATCCAGGGGCTGCCGATGCCGGACCGCCGCGCCGCGGCAAAAGCGCTGCTGGCTCTGGTCGGGCTGCCGGCCTCCTTCGTCGACCGCTTCCCGCACGAGCTGTCCGGCGGGCAGGCGCGCCGCGTCGGCGTTGCCCGGGCGCTGGCGATGAAGCCGCATCTGCTGCTTGCAGACGAGCCGACCGCCGGCCTCGATGTGTCGGTGCAGGGCGATGTGCTCAACCTGATCGGCGAGTTGAAGCGCGAACTCGGTTTCGCCGCCATGATCGTCACCCACAATCTGGCAATGATCCGCCATGTCAGCGATCGGCTGGCCATCATGTATCTCGGCCGGCTAGTCGAGACCGGACCGACGCAGGACGTGTTCTCGGAGCCAATGCATCCTTATACCGCCACGCTGATCCAGTCCGAGCCGATACCCGACCCACGCCGACGCAGCCAAAACCCGGCCGTCACTGGCGAGATACCAAGTGTGTTCCGCCGGCCCTCGGGCTGCGAGTTCCACACGCGCTGCCCGATCGCCCGCGATCGTTGCAAGACCGAGGCACCGACCTATCGACCGATGGGCGCTGACCGGATGGTGCGCTGCCATTTCCCGCTGGTGACAGGCGGGCAAGAACGGGAGGCCTTCTCACGCGCTTCCGCAAACCAAAAGGGGAAACTGACATGACGCAATGGAACATGGACAGACGTGCATTCCTGAAGGCGGCCGGCGCGCTGGGCGTTGGCCTGACGATGAAGCCGGGTTTCGCCTGGTCGGCCGTCGGCGACACGTTGCGCATCCGAATGGAGGGCGATCTTCAGACGCTCGATCCCGCCTTCATGATCGGCGGCATCGAGGATGTGATGATGCGCGGCATTTACGTTTCGCTGAACCGGCTTGGCGATCTCAGGGAAGGTTCGCCATGGTCGCTCTGGGGTGCGGAGAAGCTTGAGCTGAAGGATCCGAAAACCATTGCGTTCACGCTGATCGACGGGCTGAAATGGTCGAACGGTTTTGGCCCTGTCACCGCCGAAGACGTGAAATTCTCGTATGAGCGTATTGCTGATCCGAAGCTGTCATCGCCCTGGGCCTACCAGTTCGAAAAGCTCGACCGCGTCGAGATTGTCGATGACAGATCCGGCATCATCCATCTCAAGGACCCGTACCAGCCGATCTTCGTCACCAGCCTGCCCTACTATGGTGGCCACATCATCAGTCGCGCCGGCACCGAAAAGGCAGGCGGCAAGTTCACCACAGAGCCGCCGGCGACCTGCGGCCCCTATCTCTTCTCGGACTGGCAGCAGAAGCAGAAGGTGACGCTCACCGCCAATCCTGACTGGCCGGGACCGAAGCCGGATTTCGGCAAGGTCGAGATCTACATCGTCGCCGACGATCAGGCAGCACAACTGGCCTATGAGGCCGACGCCTTCGACTACACCAAGATCGCCATTTCGGCGACGAAGGCGGTGAAGGCCAGCCCGCCCGCCAACACCGAGGTGATCGAAGCGCAGTCGACCCGCTACGTCTGGCTCACCATCAACATGCTGAGCCCGCGGCTCAAGGATTTGAAGGTCCGCCAGGCCGTGCAGTACGGCGTCGATGTCGGGCAGATCTTGACCGGCGTCTATGACGATCTCACCAAGCGCTCCACCGGCGTCGTCCAGCCCGGGACCAAATTCGCGCGGGCCGGCAATCTGATCGCCGCACCGGACTACGCGAAATCCGCCGCGCTGCTGGCCGAGGCCGGCGTCAGCGATCTGTCGTTGACACTGACGGTGATGAACGATTCCATCCGTGCAGCGACCGCGCAGATCATCCAGGCCAGCCTCGAACAGGCCGGCATCAAGGTCGAGATCCAGCCCTATGACGAGGCCGCGTTCTGGGGCGTCGGCGACAAGACGCAAGGCGACGGCTACAAGAACATCGATCTGGCGCTGATGGACTTCGCCGGTGGCGTCGACCCTTCCGAAAACCTGGTCTGGTTCCGTCCCGACCAGATCGGCGTCTACAACTGGTCCGGCTTCGACAGCGCGGAGTTCGAGACCAGCTACCAGCAGCTGGTGGCGGAAAGCGAGGAGGCCAAGCGCATCGCATTGTCCAACCGCATGGAGGACCTGATGGAACAGTCCGGCGGCTTCGTCTTCATTTGCCACCAGCCGCTGGTCGTCATCCACAAGGCCGGTTTCGAGCCGGTCATCTATCCCGACGGCCACCCCAATCCGGTCTTGTTCAAGAAGAAGGTATGAATCACTCCGTGGACAGAAAAGCCACGATCGATTAGCTGGAGCCATGACGGAAACAGGACCAGCACCTGAAAAACGCAAGCGCGGCGCCAAGAAATCGCCGCCGCGCTTCAGCCGCGAACAGGCTGACGTGCGCCGCTCCATGCTGATCGAGGCGGCGACGCGATGCCTGTCGGTCGGCGGCATCGGCGCCTTCACCATCGATCGCATCTGCAAGGAGGCCGGCGTCTCGCGCGGCCTCATCAACCATCACTTCGAAGGCCTCGATGGCTTGCTGGTCGAGGTCTACAAATCCTCGCTTTACGCCAGCGTCAACAACCAGATCGCCGAAGCCAAGCGGCGGCGCGCCGAGACGTCCGATTGGTCGCCACAGGCAGCGCTCGCTGCCCTGGTGCATTCCAATTTTTCGCCCGATTATTTCAGCCGCGAGAACCTGCTGATCTGGCTGTCACTGTGGGGCGAGATCGCCGTCAACCCGCGGCTCAAGGCGGCCCATCGCGAACTCTACGATGCCTACCGGGTGGAACTCGCCGAGGACATCGCCGCAGTCGCGGTGCCGCGCGGCAGGCAAGTCGACGCCCCGACGCTGGCGCGCAATTTCATAGCCCTCGTCGACGGTCTCTGGCTCGAATGGTGCCTCGATGAAAGCGTGCTGACGCCGCAGGCCGCCGAAGCCGCCGGCTTCGAGATGCTCGAAGCGCAGGTCGGGCCGCTGCGCGACTCATAACATTTCAGACCGGCGCATCACCCCCCTCTGTCCTGCCGGACATCTCCCCCTCAAGGGGGGAGATCGGATGTCGCGTCGGCCTTCGCCAACCATCAACATTGAAGGAGAAGCGCCTTCGATGGAGCTGCTAATCTCCCCCCTTGAGGGGGAGATGTCCGGCAGGACAGAGGGGGGTGCCCAGGCGCCACCCTCAAATCGGTGTCGAACTCGCGCACTCAATTCAGCGGCGACCCACCCTCGCGTTTCCGCCGCTCCATATAGTCGCGCAGGGCTTCGTCGATGCCGGGATCGATCGGCGGCTGCTCATACTCGGCGACCATGCGCTTCCAGACGACGTTGGCGCGTTCGCGCGCCGTCACCTCGCCGCGCTCTATCCAGGTATCGTAATTGTCCCAGTTGGACACCAGCGGCGAATAGAACGCCCGCTCATAGCGCTGCATGGTGTGCTCGGCGCCGAAGAAATGCCCAGCCGGGCCGACCTCGCGCACCGCTTCCAGCGCCAACGTATCGATGTCGACAACCGGCGGGTCGAAATAGGCGCACATCATCTGCAGCATCTCGGCATCAATGACCAGTTTCTCGAATGATGCCGTCAGCCCGCCGCCGAGCCAGCCGGCCGCATGCAACACCAGGTTTGCGCCGCCCATCAGGCAGCCCCACAACGACATGGCGCTCTCATAGGCCGCCTGCGCGTCGACCGAATTGGCGGCGGTGACATTGCTGGAGCGAAACGGCACGCCGATCAGCCGGCACAGCTGACCGGTGATCTGCGCGGCTTGTGTGTATTCGGGCGTACCGAAAGCCGGCGCGCCGGTCTTCATGTCGACATTGGAGGTGAAGCCGCCATACATCACCGGTACGCCGGGACGCACGATCTGCGTCAACACGATGCCGGCCATCGCCTCGGCATGCTGCTGCGACAGCGCGCCGGCCAGCGTCACCGGGCTCATCGCGCCGGCCAGTGTGAACGGCGTGATGACATTAACCTGGCCATGTTCGGCCAGCGCGATCAACCCTTCGGCCATCGGCTCATCGAGCTGCAGTGGCGAGTTGGTGTTGATGATGCCGGTGAACACCGGCATCTCCTGCGCCAGGTTTTCGCGCGTCGTGCCGAGCGATATCGCCACCATTTCCAGCGCGTCGATGGCGCGTCCGCGGCCAAGCGCCTGCGGCTGCCAGTTCTTGTCGAGCAAAGTGATCTCGGCATAATAGAGGTCGAGATGGCGTGTGTTCTGGTGCAGGTCGAGCGGTTCGAACGGCCCGCCGCCTTCCTGATGCAGCACGTTGAACG
This sequence comes from Mesorhizobium neociceri, assembly GCF_013520985.1. Lineage (GTDB taxonomy): Bacteria > Pseudomonadota > Alphaproteobacteria > Rhizobiales > Rhizobiaceae > Mesorhizobium > Mesorhizobium neociceri. The sequence continues at coordinate 39,005 of NZ_JACDTY010000004.1, forward strand.
ACTGGATGAGTTTGAGATAGTCGCACATCTCGGCATAGGTGCCCGGCCTGCGGCCGCGATCGTTGTCCATGACATAGGCCGGTCCGCCGACCGACGACAGAATGCAGTGTTTCCCGCCGACCTTGACGTTCTTCGCCGGATTGCGAGCCCGCAGTTCGAACGAGGACGGCGCCATGGCGACGCGCTCCATGACCATGGCACGGTCGAAGCGCACCCGCATCTCGCCTTCGTCGACATCGCAGCCCGCAGTGCGATAGAGCTGGCGTGCCTGCGGCTGCAGCACGCGCATGCCGATCTCCTCGATGATGGTCAGGCCCATTTCGTGGATTGTCTGCACCTGGTCGGCCGACAGGATCTCGATCGGCGCATAGGGCCGCGTCAGCTGCTTCCACGGCCGCTGTTCGATACCACCGATCTCGCGCTGCGGGCGGCCGGGTCTGCGACGTGCCGGGATGCGCTCCATAATTTTCTCCTATTCGGCAGCCGTGCGCATATCGAAATCCGCCACTGCATCGACGATGGGCGTATCGCGGCGGTAAGGCTGCCAGCGGATTTTTGTGCCGATCTCCTGAGCAAGCTTGTGGCCGCTATGCACCGCATGCGCGAGGGCGCCTGGGGCCAGCGTGTCGCCGATGCGATCGACATTGCGGATGCCGGCAGCCGCCAGCGCGTCCGCCCGTAGCGTCAGCGCCTCGAACAGCTCGCCGCGCGGCAGCCTCAGCCCGACGATCAGCACCGAGCGGCAGGCCACGCGGACCTCTTCGCCGGTGAACAGATGCGCCAGCGTTGCCGTCTCGCCGTCGAAGGATTTCAAGAGATGCAGCGTCGTCACCGGCACCTTGCGCCGGGCCAGCGCCCGGTGCACCAGCGGCAATTCGTTGGTCATGATCGTCCAGGCGGAAGCCTGACCGGCGGGTGTGACATAGCTGACCGGAATGCCTTGTGCGGCCAGATGCTCGGTCAGCACGCCGCCCATGTAATAATTGTCGAAATCGAAGACCAGCGTCGGCCCTTGCGGGAGGCGGCCAGCAGCGATGTCGTCGGGCGTGAACACACCGGGATGGTCGAGCCGGCCGACCGGAATCTCCATCGAGGAATAGAGCATGTCGGTCCAGCGCGCGCCGGTCGCCAGCACCACGCGGTCCGGCGCCAGCTCGATGATCTCGTCAGCGCCCAAGACACTCTCGGGATAGAGCGAGACGTTGCCCATCTCGTTGAGGCGCCCGAGGCGGTAGTCGACGACGCGGTTCCAGGCCGACAGACCGGGCAGCGTCCTTTCGAAGGCCAGACGTCCGCCGAAGCTGCGGCTGCTGTCGGCGAGCGTCACCTCATGGCCGCGGCGGCCGAGCGTCAGCGCGCATTCCAGCCCGGCCGGCCCGCCGCCGACAATCAGGATGCGCTCCGGGCTGTCGGCACGGTCGGTGCGTTCGGGGTGCCAGCCGCGACGCCATTCCTCACCGGCGGTCGGGTTCTGGGTGCAGCGCACCGGCACGCCGTCATGCCAGCTCGAAATGCAGATGTTGCAGCCGATGCATTCGCGGATTTCGGCCTCGCGGCCCTCGCGAATCTTGGCCGGCAGAAAGGGGTCGGCGATCGACGGCCGTGCGCCGCCGATGAAGTCGAGCACGCCGCGCTTGATCTGCAACACCATCGTGTCGGGCGAGGTGAAGCGGCCGACGCCGACCACCGGCTTTTTGGTCAGTGATTTGACGAAATCGATCACCGGCTCGTGGCTGCCTTCGCCGCTGAAGCGCGATGCCGAACAGTCGGTCGGGCTGGAATCCATCTTGACGTCGAAGAGGTCCGGCAGGTCGGCGAGCAGTTCGACCAGCTCGTGCGCTTCGGAGGGCTGGTTGCGGCCGGGCCGGTCGCGCAGTTCCTCGAGGCTGACGCGCAGCGCGACGCCGCAATCCTGGCCGACGGCATCCTTGGTGACCTCGATCATCTCGCGCACGAAGCGCACCCGGTTCTCGATCGATCCGCCATAACAGTCGGTGCGATGATTGTATTCCGGCAGCAGGAACTCGTAGCCGAGATAGCCCATGCCGGCATAGACGTAGACCACGTCGAAGCCGGCCGTACGCGCCTTGCGTGCCGCCTCCGCCTGGCATCGCAGCACTTCGCGTATGTCGGCCTTGTCCATGGTCTTCGGCCGCAAATTGCCCATGAAGCCGACATGCGTGGCCATCCAGGGAATTCCCGACGGCGACAGTGGCGGCAAGCGACTGGTCCTGTTCATGACGGATGCGCCGCCATGCCAGAGCTCTACGCCGGCAAGCGAGCCATGCCGGTGCACAGCCTCCGTCATCAGCGCATGGGCGCGGATGTCGTTGTCATCCCAAAGGGTGGCGAAAGGCAGTGGTGAATCGTCCGAGCTCGGATCGATCGAACAGGCGCCGGTGCAGATCACGCCCCAGCCGCCCTCGGCCTTGGCTTCGCGAAAGGCGGCGCGAACGCGCGGCAGCGCGTTGGTCATGCCGCTGGCGTGCGGCACCTGGTAGAAGCGGTTCGGCGCAGTGACCGGCCCGATCCGCATCGGCTCGAACAGGATTTCATAGCTGGGATTACACGGCATCGGGGCTTCGCAAATATGCTTGTTGAACGATCGTACAACAAGCATATTCGCTCGATGGGCAGAACGCAATGGCCGGCGGGAAGCACCTCCTTGTTAGGGGCGGCTGCGAACCGTAGGTGAGACGTGCACTCGACAGACCGAAAAAGATTGCACTAGGCCGAGGGTCGAAACTGTTATCAGTGCCAACGTTGGAACAACCTATTGGCGGGCCTTAAGGTGGGTCTCCGCGTAACAGTTTTCTATCGAACCCCTTCGACCGCTTCGGGATTTGCCGCAGAATTATTTATTCGGAACTATTTCAGCGCATGCTAATTGAAACAACCCTCATTCGACCGATACTTCGCCTTGAGCGAAGGCTACAATTGGCATCGTGGGGCCGGCTTATAGGAAAAACAGACTTGTGACGCGCACCCTTCCCTCCCATGCGTTCCGCAATCCTGCAGGGGCGATATATTCAGCTAATTTAACCGCGCGGTCGGCCTTTCGGTCCTGGCGAGCTTTCCGCCGGGTGTGCGCACAATCTGGCGGATCGCTGATCTTTCAGCCAAAGGGACTTCTTTTTTATTGCCAGTAGCTCAGCTCGATCGCCGTCATCAGTGGTCGCTTGGCCCAGCTTCGTAGCAATCGCGTAGTCGGCTCTGTTCGTTCGATAGTCTTCCTTTTGCACAGACATCGTTACCTCCCCAAATCGGCGCGGGCGCTTCCCTCCTTTGGCACCGACGGAGATCAACTAGCTGCCGGTTCACCGCGCGAGTCTAGCAATTGAGGATTGTATTAAAATGATACAGACCGCAGGAGCAATCGCGAGTGGAAGCCGACCTTCGAGAGAGGGCTTAGGGGACTTCAGTCTTAGTTGAGCTATCGCTAATATGCCGGTAGCTTGGGCAGTGCGGGAAACCCGAATAGCAAACGTCCATGGTAGCATCGGGCCTGTTCGCTGTATCGTCGGAAGGCGTCCTAAGTGCTCTCAACTGTATTGCGGGAAAAGCTGGTTTGCGAATGCGGTCGCACCGGGTATTTGAAACTACGAGAAGACGCTCAGCCCCTCAGCGGCACTTGGGAATCCTACAGCTTGGAGGGTTTCGAGGGCGGCAGCCTGACGATCACCAGTTCCGGAAATATTCCGGGCGACAAGTTGGCCTATCTCCGCCCTTTGTGTCCTCAATGCAGTCAGTGGGGCAAGGTGAAGTATGCCAGCCGTGCCTGAGTCCGCAACAGGGAAAAGTTGGGTCCCTCAGCAGCTTGGCCCCGCACTTCAAAGCGGAACAGCCTATTGGCGGGACTTAAGGTGGGCCTCCGCGTAACAGTTTTCTATCGAATTGATTTTTATCAGTTTTATTGAAAAACTGGCGGGTGAAGCGGGATAGAACTAAGAACATCGAATTATGGTGGGATATCAATCTGTTACGGTCTGATCTCCAGCGGCGCACGCCTGCTCAGCGTCAGTCAGAAGAGATTATCCGGCTCCACACAACGGGCTTTGGGCACAAGCGGATAGCCAAGCAACTAGCCCTCAGTAATGGCGCGGTCTATAGAATCCTTAATAAGGCAGGTAGGGTCGGTATAAGAAGAGCAAAGCCATCATAACGATATAGGTCGTCGCCGCTGCCCAAGGCTCTAAACCTCCTGAAGCTAGAACATCCTGAGCGGCGACGACCAGCATCGCCGCCAGCAGCGGTGACTAGGAAGTCGTCGGATCACGTTGCAGAACACAAGGATTCCGTGACATGAGACGCAATTGCAGAAGATGCGTTTGGTGAAAGCCCTGCCCATACTTCTGCTCCGGTCGTTCGTCATTGACATGCCCTCCCGTGTCCTTTCTGTTACCTCAGCTAGAAGAAACGGATCCTTGATCGCGCGCCGGGGGGGCCGCATGGCAAAGAGCAGGTCTCTCTCAATTTACCTTCTCAAGGAAGGTTTCGACGCGACGAATGCGCTGCGCGAGGATCATGCGCTCGATGACGATATCGGCGCGCAGGGCTTGCCGGAGGGCGCAACGCTGTTCGTGCTTGATAGCGACCCGCGCCCACCCTGGTGGAAGTCATACTTCGGCGTCGACAAGAACCTGATGCACGTAACAAAGGGTGCGCTTGTGTTCCTGCCGGTCAGTAACCGATGCTTCGCGCTATCATTCGGCCACGTCGCTCATAACCTCATCGACTCGAGCTACGAATATGACTTCGGGCTTCGGATCACGCTGAACAGCCTCGACCGCTCAAACTAAAAAACACCGATACGCTCGATCCTGGAGCCGCTAAGCGCCAGCGCGCGCAGCTCCCCTTCGAATCCGAACTGACGATTTTCGATTTCGACCATGATAGCTCAATCGTGCGTAGCCTGACCGGGAAAGTCCGCGACGAACACAAGGAACTGTTCCGTCACGCCACGGGCGGTAGCAGTCTGCGCATCAGCACGGATACTGAGGCCGATGGGCTGGTGAACCTGTGCGAGACTCTGCTCGACCTGTACCGGAGTGAGGACTACAAGGCCGGAAGATCGTCCTTCTATTTCACACAAAGTTTCAATTTTTTGAATCCTGTAACGTGTTCCTGGAATCCTGAACGTTGAAACTGTCCGGTCCTTAAGAATGCAGATCGGTGTAACATCCAAACTTTCTTCGCCGGGTTCATTATAGCGGAAAAGCCCGTCGCCCAAGAGGAGCATCGCAGCTATCGGTCGTGTTTTCGAGGGGTCACACGTGGACCGTGCCGTCATTCGGTCTTCGGCGGAACTTCCCTCTTGATCTCTGCCGATGTCGAGGTGTCGGCCTTGTCGACGCTCGCTGTCTTCGTCTGCGTGTCGACCGATGCCGATGCCTGTACCTTCGAATGTCCGGGGCAATCCGCGGAAGCGGCAGATAAGGATAGGCCCAGCGCGGCAGCGACAGCGACAGCGACAGCGAGGAAAGTTTTCATCGTCTTCTCCTCATTCGTTGATGACGCAGCGTAACCTGTCTGGTGCCGACCACAAAATCACATTTCAACTCTAGGCCAAAGGGTGCGTCTCGAGACCTGGTCCGGTCGACTCCACGTACCGCCGTGAACCAATTGCGCACATTTTTCCAATCGAAAATATGGGGGTCGTCCATGGGCAGATCGGGGCAGCCATGCAGCTGCACACGATCGGTACACGCTTGCGGCACTGGCATCGCTCGTCACCGCCTTATTGGTCAGACATCTGACGCGTGCTGCGCGGCGGGTGATCGCTGAACCCGGCTGCAGCGGAGCGCGGCCCTTGCGGCTGGACGAGGCAACATAGGACACAGACAAACTGAAGTGCCGAAATAGCGATTCCTGTGGAACCCAATCTTTTTGCTAGCGCTGTTTTGTTTGTAGAAATAAAAGTCCGTCAGGGACGGGAATCAATTTTACTTTGCCCAAAGCATTGGCAACATCGCAAGACAGCCAGCCGATAGAGCTTTGGCTTTCGGACGGCTATGGACGCGGCTACCGATTTAAGCGCTATGCTTGGGGCTTCTATTACAACCGGATTCCGCGCGGCTTCCGAGTAATAGGGATGACCCACTGGCTAGCGAAGACTGGCCTGGCATCATCTGCACCCGCAGTCGCATTTTTTTATGGGTCTGTTGGTGCTGCTACAGCAGCTGTAACGGCAGCCGCTATCTTTTTGGCGAATTCGGTTGTCACTGTCCTCGACCGCCTTTCCCAAGAGAAATCATCCGGCACGGGCCAGGCTCAAACCGAACTGATGGTTAGACTTGGCGATTTGCTGACCGGCATGAAGGGGGGACGTGCAGTTGGCCAAGCGGATAGAGATGACGCCATCAGAGCTTGCTTGGGGATTTTGGAGAACTATGCTCGTTTGGTTACGCGCTCAAAGAAGGGAGATATCTCAGTCTCCCTCGTACTTTTTGCGGGCAATAGCACCACTCGGATGAAGGTGAGGCATAGAAATCCAGGAAACGAGCGTCCGACAAATAGGGAGTTCGACGCTACGCACTTGATGGGATTTCACGCATGCAAGCGTGGCACCGAACCCCGAGTGGTGCATGATTTGAAAAAATTCGGGGGCAAAAGCATGGTAAGCCCCACGCAAACTACGGTGAACTATCGTTCGATCTTTATGATTCCGGTGGTGACTCGGCGAGGGGAGGCGGATGAAAAGATCCGAGGGTTTATCTCGATTGATAGTCCTCGCCCGTATGCATTTTACGGGAACCGATCAAGTGTGCTAGTAGTTACGTGTGAGCCTGTTCTCAGTCGCATCAACGAACTGATATAAAGGGCACAAAGATGGCTGCTTCGATGCAGAATATTGGAAATTTGCCGCCCGCCTCCAGACACTCGCGCCGACTCGAAGAGTTGAGGGAATCCGCTGCCGAGATTCGGAAGCGTCATGTCGATGGGAAAATTTCAGCCTTGGAAGCTGCGAAGGAGCTCGACAGCTTGACCAAGAAATACTCCAATTTTCTTGAACGATTGCTGGACATTTAGGCAATCAACCCCTCCGCCGCTATGCTGGTTGATCCCAGCACTCCATGACCTTGGCCCGCTGCCGAAAGGTGGCGCGTCCGACCGGCGCGCATCATGGCCCGAGCAATCTTCATCCATCATCGGCGCGCCTTCCGCCAACCCATTGGTTCTCCCCTCCCGTCCCTGTTAGCGGCGAACAGACGGGTATGACCCACATGGTCAACACCGTCGAGGCAGCCTCCGAGCATCTCCTTCAGTGGACCAAACGTGGCCCCAAATGGAACCAAGCGGTGCGCGCCTGCATGGCCGCCCTGGCTGACCAAGCAACACCTCAGGAGGTCAGGAGGTGCTTCAGGCTCGCTGCTATGGAGGAAGGGAAGTTGGTCGGTGCGGCTGAGAAGGCTTGAGCCACTATTCCATGTCAGGCACGTCGCCGCCTACAAAGAGTGTCGTCGGTTCGCCGTATTCACCAAGCGAGGGGTTCGCATCACGCGACCATGCAATGACACCGGCATGTTTCCCCGCCAAGCCTTTCGCGGTCCTTATCGCCCGATCTTCCGTCTGCTGCTCGGCAGGCCCAAAGACAGGCTGAAGGTCGCCGGTCTCATCGCGGTCGAAGGCGGTGACGACTATTAGCTTGGGCGTCTTTTGCTGAGGCATCAAGTTATCCGACATGTAGGTCTTCTTTCCGCTGGACTAGAAGCCGGTTGAAGTTGAGCGGTGCAGGGGGAAGAACCTCGGCCATCTCGAATAGAGGCACCAATGGGACCTCCAGTTCTGGGGCTTTCTGCTTGGCCTTCAGGTCTGTGATTTCCTCGTCGCGTCGCGCAATTCGGCTTTCCAAATTGGCAATGCGCTCCGTCAAGAAATAGCGTCCAACGGCAAATCCGTCGCCTCCGCACAGCACAGCAAAGGTGGCAAAGGCTGCTGGATTGGCCACCACCAGCGCAGAGTTACTCTGAATGAAAGAGATAAGGTCATGCATCGAGCGCCCGCCACTTTCACCCCAACACAGGCGGCGTAGGGTCGAAGCTGATCGCCACGAGCCCCGGATACCTGTGAGCGAGCGCAAGGATTTGGGTCTCAAGCTCGCAGTTGTAGGCCATAAGCGCCTTCACGGTCTCAAGGGGGCTTTCGTAGCGGGCGATGAGCTTCTCTGCTTCGGAGTGCAATTCAGCTTTCGATTCAGCGTCTAGGTGCATCGTGGCCATTGCGGTCCCTGCTAGCGTGTCGCGCGGCGCGGCGTGGTGAGCGCGTCAAGCTGGTCCTGAAGCCGCCCGTTGAGAACGATCATTTCCTTGAGCGCCTTCATCACGTCCCCCTTGTGTACGGCAACGAACTTGTCGGCGACGGCTTGAAGGGCAGCCTCTTGCCGGCTGCCCAGTGTCACAATGTGGTCCATGGCGATCACTCCAAACGCTGCATGGCCAACAGTGAACAAAAAGAGAACATAAATGTCAAGAGCGGATTGACCGGGAGAGGAATGAGTTCCTACTTTGGGTCATGCCTGACACTGGTGGAAGACGAAAGCGCGGCGGCGAATGGAAGCTCAGCAATGCCCATGAGATAGGGCAGCTTGTGCTGGTCCGCTGTGGGCTGTGCAACGTCAAGCGTTGGTACCTACCGGGTGACCTGAGGGAGATCTTTGGGGACATTGAGGCCGAGCTGGTGGGAGGCAAAATGAGCTGCAGACGGTGTGGCAAGAACGAGTACATACTTGCCGAGACGCAAAACCCGTCAGCCCGAGAACGGCAGGGCATTCGGGTTACGCGGCTTGCAGAAATCAGGATCGTGCGGCGGGTGGTCTGGCGGGACGAGGGATGATGGCGGCTGCTTTCGACCCTGCCAAGGCGACGCCTTCTCGGGTCACGTCCAGGCGATAGAGATTGACTGCTCCAGACAAGAGGGGGACAGTCTTTGAGCTGTAACTAATAGACAAGTGGCCCTGACCCTCTGGCCAGCGGCAATCGGACTGGCGTCCGAAGTTACTGAGCGCAGCACTTCCGGCATGCGAAATGTTCGTCATAAGGAGGGTCTATGAAGTCCGACCAGGAACTATTCGCCAAAGGTCTTGCCACATACCAGAAGGTTGTAGCGGCGAACTACATGGCCCACAGGGAGGTCCATGACATGCTGCGCCGAGTTCTGCTCGATGAGGCTGCCGATGGCTTCGTCTTTGCCGATCTCGCCTGCGGCACCGCTCCCAGGTCGGCAGCCGCATTGGCCGGCAGTAACGTCTCACGCTACGTTGGCATTGACATATCTCAACCGTCGCTCGACGTTGCGAAGAAAGCCCTTGCCGCTCTCACCTGTCCGGTCGAACTGCGCTGCGAGGATTTCGTAGCGGCCATCGATCGCTGGAAGGGCCCGCTCGACGTTGTCTGGATTGGCCAGTCACTGCACCACCTCCTTGCACAGGATAAGGTGGCCTTTATGCGCAAAATCAACAGCCTGCTGTCACCGGGTGGTCTTTTCTTGATCTGGGAGCCGACGCGCCTTGAGGGTGAGGACCGCGACGGATGGATGGAGCGATTTCATCAGCTACGGCCGGATTGGGGAGCGATCTCGGACGAGGAGTTCGCGGCCTTCGAGAGCCACTGTCGTGCGTCCGACTATTCTGAGACGGCCACGACTTGGATTGACATGGGCCGCAATGCTGGCTTCACAACTGCGGATGAACTGATGATGGTGCCGAACAAGCTGGCACGCGTTTACCGTTTCCGTCACTAGTTTCAACAAAACTGCTGGCGAAGTGTGCCTGTTCCCACCCGGCCTAGAACAGTGAGCCCTGAGCCGGTGCCTGCTGCGGAACCTTGATCTGCGTGGCGGGCTTCTCGACAATCACAAGGGCGTCGTCCGGCGCCGTGCGCTGTAGCCGCTTTGCCTCCGACCACGGCGCTGTCAGCCACGTCTCGGTCTCCTCTTGCGTCCTCAGGATCACCGGCATGGCCTTCTCGTGGATCGGCTTGATGAGGGCGTTAGGCTCGGTCGTCAAGAACCCATAGACCTCGTGATCGCCGGGACCGTCCTTCACCTTGCGCACCCCATGCCAAGGCGTCCAAACGCCCGCAAAGAAGAACAGTGGACGGTCTTCGTTCAAGGCAAACCAGTAGTTCCGCTGAACACCCGTCTCGGGATCCTTGTCATTCTTCTCTTGGCTCGGCTCGGCAAAGCTCGTCACTGGAACCACACAGCGATGCTCTACGCCAAGGTATTGCTGCCAATAGGCAAGGTGGGTCTTGCGCACGTTGGTGGTGCCGTAATCGGCGTTGCCCTTCACATGCTCTACAGGCGTCGGCATCCCCCACAGCAGATTGGCAAGCTCGCGTTGCCCGTCCGACGCATTGCGAACTACAGGACCGGGAGGCCGGTTGGGATAGATGTCAATGGACGGCTCAAGGTTGCCCAAAATGTCCCGCAAGGTGCTGGTCCACTGGCGGATGGCCTCTTGCGACGTGGTGAGGTTGTAGAGGTTGCACATTCGGCCTTAATTGACCTTCTTGCCTATCAAGTCCTGTGCTCTTGCTCGCACTGCTTTGGCAACCTCAGTCAAGGCGTCATCCCGGTCCGCCCAACTCGTTATCGCTTGGCCGTTCTTGGGTAGAGCTTGAAGCTCCCCAAACGCTTCATCATGCCAGAGACAGTTTCGAGCTATGATCGGGATCACCTCCGTTAAGCCCTGAGCATGTCGGCTTAGCGCATCCTTCAGTTCCACCTCATTGCAATATTCGGAATTGATGAAGTCAACACTGATCAAGAGTAAGACGATATCTGCCTCATTTAGCTTCTGTTTGATCGCAGCTGCCCATTTTTCTCCGGGCTTTATTTTGCCATCATACCAATGGTCAACCAAGCCAAGCTTGGTTATCGGCTTTAAGTGCGCCAACAGTTGCAACATGATGGTCTCGTCCACATGTGCATAGGAGATGAATACCTTTAACGCTTTGGGGGCGACTGCGGCTCCGTTTGCAAGACGAACCTTTCCTCCGGCACCCTGAGCAAGAGTAATCAACTTCTTCTCGAGCAGCGATTTTTTCGTTTGCTCATAACGTTCAGGCTTCCAGCCAAGTTGCGCGCGCATTGCATTGTTGGTGACCGCCTCTTCAGCGCCTCCGAGTTCCTTGAGTTTGTTTAGGAACCGTTCCTCAAATGTCGCCAAGTTGCCCCCTCAATATCTTATTATGTTGCATGGATCCCTTCGGATGATGTCACCTATGAGGTGAGGTTAGTCAAGCGGACGCCGGCACCATTCAGCTTTGCCTTGCCCAACGCCACGTGGCGCCAAGTTTTTAGAGTGACTCAGAGGAACCGATTGAGGTTTGATGGCGACCAAGACCGGTAGCAAGCTAACCAACTTTCGCTAGCGCCTTCTCAATCGCCCTTCTGGCCACCTCAAGTCGCGCCTCGTCACCACCATTTGCTTGCCTAAAGAGGCAGAAGCTGAGGACGCACCTTTAGGACGTCCGTAGGTTGGGAAGAGCATCGTCGCGCTGCCGGCAGCTTTGACGGCTTCCTTTGCGGCCTCCAGCGCGCCACCCATCAACGGCACGTTGCGCCGGGACACTCTATTCCTAATTCGCCGGTCGTCATGCCACTCGACCGTGATGTGCGGAATGGCGTCGTCAAGGTGACCCGACTTTTCCAGTTGGGCGGCCAGCCAAGGCAAGTATCGAGCGATCTGCCGTGCGTTGCGTGAGTACCAGATCCTGCTAGTTTGCAACTAGAACGTTACTAGTAACGGGGACGGACATGGCTGCACCTCAGAAGTCCACGAAAGATATGAAACCCGCGAGCACGGTGCACGTGCGTCGCGATGATAGAGAGCTTCGTGCCCTCGGCCTGAGAAAAATACGCGCTTACACATGGGATGAGCGGACTGCTGAAGCCGCCCGTGCGCGAAGGCACAGAAACAATCAACGCTCCATCGGATTGCGACAGATCAATGTCGTGATCCCAGACAGTGAAGACGCTCGGCGGGCGATCAAGGCGGTCGCGGGGAGACTCACGACGGAGCCGTCCACGGCAGCCATCCTCAGGGACCTGGCTGCCCAACCCGCGCTCTCTTCCTTCGCGAGGGGCCCGCAGATGGTACATTGGAATTCTCACGCGTATTGGTCGTTCGCGCTAGGAGCGGGAGTTACCGCGGCAGTGTGCTGGTTTGTCCTCGGTTAGAAATCTGACTCAAAGATCGTTTCGGCGTCTGGCGCTGATCCCAATACAGGACGTCGCTTTGCAGTTTGGCTATCGGCCCACAGACATCACCCTTGCAGCTACCTGAAAGAAGATGTCGGAAAACGACCACGCAGTTGGTTGTGGTTTCGCCAGAAGCGGACACCCCGATCGCCCCCGCTCTTGCCGAACCGCTAGCCGAGGCAAGAAAGAGGTTTCAAGCGAAAGTCGACGCTGAACGACGGAGCGAGCAAGAAGAAGACCGTGCACGTAACAACCGGTTCGAATGAGGACCAATCCGAACGGGCCGATGTAAGGCGTCCGGCCTCGCGAACCTCAAGCAGCGGCTGGCGCTTAGCGCTGCCGTCTGCATATAGGCGCATCGAGACTATCTGAAGTCCGACTAGGCAGCCGCCGGGCTTACGCGCGATGGCGAGCACCAGATCACGGAACTCCGACCCAGGTACGTTGTCGGTGGCACGGCCATACGCAAGATTGTAGTAAGTCGTGATGTGTGCCTTTCCTAGCTCAATCGCGCGATGCAGCCGCCCAAGAGCGAGCGCGTCAATCTCCACGTTTGCCTGCAGGACCGGGAACCAGGCGGCAAGGGCCGGGTGAGCGGGGTTTCCTTTTCGAGGCATTGCTAAAGTCCATATTCGACCTCTTCGGCATGCGGGCCCGCGATCCATTCCGCAACCGCGGCGAGCAGATCGATGGCAGTTTCGAACTCGCCAACGAGGTCTATCTGCTCGAAGCTAAATGGCTTAATGCGCCCGTCAGTGTCGGTGACCTTCATACCTTTCACGGCAAGATCGAACAGAAGGCGGCTTGGGCGCGCGGGCTGTTCATCAGCTATTCGGGATTCTCGGAAGATGGGCTCGGGCGGGGAAAGCGCATCGTGTGCATGGACGGCTTCGATCTCGGCGAGGCGTTCCGGCGGCAGATTCCCGTGAGCAGCGTGATCGAGCAAAAAGCTCGCCGAGCGGCAGAGACCGGTAGCTGCTTCGTCAGCGTACGGAATCTATACCCAGAATGATCAGTCGGTCGGTTCACCGACTAGAACGAGCGTGCGAGATCAATTGCGTCCTGCACCTCGCGAGCCTGCAGAGAGATCGCCGTATCCTCCACACTCACCAATGCTCTGATGCGTTCCGCAGCTTCTTCGAAATTCATAAATGCTGAGACGTTATCTTCTTTTAGAACACGGTATTCACGGTCGCTGAATACCGTCCCACGGAGCTCTGATAGCAGCCGCACGAAAGCCAGATCTTCCTGGATGACAGTAGCTACCCATGCGCGTACAGCCTCCTCTCCTTTCAAGTCACGCCACCCCCATAGGAAACGTGATGGCTTCGGAAGGTCGAGAACATTCCCATCGGAAACGACTTCCTCGATGCGAATCCCCAGTGTGGATCGCGCACGATTGATTTCGTCATTTGCCAGCACTGGGTCATTGGAAATGTGTCCACCGTCCCCTGCCTCACCCCGCGCGAAGAGCTCGGTGCGAATAAACTCCCCCACGAGCCAATTGATTGCTCGCCCATTTTCGAGTGCTTCCGAGAGCACGACACCCACACCTTCGGGGTCGCCACTTCTTAGGCGCCGAAGGATCGCCCACGCAATCGAAGCTGCTCGCTGTTCGTCTGAACCGAGGAACGGTATCCACGGACGCCCAAGACGCAGAATGTCGTCCATTACGTTTGCGAACGCTAAGAGAACCCCTTTAAGTTGGGCAAAGCTCATGCGCTCAATTGCGCTGTCGTCCATTCGATCAAGAACATGACGGAGCCAACTGCCCCCTACAGGCCGTTGCGTCTCCGCATAGTATAGAATCAATCGCTCTAACTCGTTGCGGTCGGAGCCAGCTGCATGGAGAAATGCGTTCCAGTCCCTGTCGCTCATGACGGTTTTGGGGATAGCGAAGGCAAAGTACGCGCGTGAGTGGATAGGACTCCCGAGCCGCTTGCGATCTATCATCGCGTTCACTTCGCGTGCAGTCGAACCCCCGAAGACTCGTTTCTCAGCGTTCTCGTCCCTCGATAATCCGGGCACGATACCACTAAGCGTGTAGATTGAGTTTGAGGAAGTGTCGTCGTCTGGAAGAACCTCGTATAGCTTCGTGCCGAACCGCGCACGCTCCACTGCGCTGATCCGACCCGCATTCGTCACAAGTATCGAACGAACACCAAGATACCCCTCGAGCCAATCATACAGATCGCGACGTACGATCTTGTAGATTTGGACTCGACAGACATCTGGGTAGTAAGTATCGAGCCGCGAGGCGTGCCAAGCGAAGCGTACTGCGTTGGTGACGAGTGTGACCTCCCGCGGGGTGTTGAGAAACGCTCCCGCGCTGTCGATCGCGCGTTCAAGGTCTTCCTGAACCACCTTATTGGAGGAAGCTCCTTCGAACTCGCCATAAAGGGAGAGCAACTCCTCGCGGAGCTGAAGGCGAAGATCGAATGGCTCGAAGGCAGGCATTGGTAGGGAGAGCTGAACGACTTTTTGTAGGTACCGCGCGCCGTCCTTAACGCCGAGACTTTGCTCAAGGGCATGGGCGAGGACATCCCTATCGTAGCTGAGGACGTACACGACGCGAGGAAAGTCGGCCACAGACCTGACAACCCTCACAACCTCCGCTGCCTGCGTGGGCTCCAATCGGTCGAGGTCATCAATGACAACGACAAACCGCAGTCCGCTATCGGCAATGCGTTTCCGGATCGCGGCCTTCAACTCTAGAAGGGTCCCCCCGCCAATCACGCTTTCAAGCGCGTCAGTCGCGAGCTTCGTTGCCCTTTTGGCCATGCTGCCGCCGGGAAGGAGATCGCCAGCAACATCGAGCACTGCGGCACTCCCCCGCCCAGCAAGAATAGCGTACCTCCCGATCGTCTCCTTAAATTCCTTCTGCTTTGCCTTCTTCTGGGTTTCCTTGTTCTCGGCATCAAGTGCCTCGCCGAGTTTGGCCAACAACTCGGTTGACAGTCCGACTCGATCTCCTTGTAGCCAAGGGGCAAGCGTGATCGTGCGCAAACCTTCGATCTTCGCATGACGAAGAGTATGATCGAGAAACTCGAGAAGGGTTGTCTTACCAACTCCCCACTGCCCTTCAATTCCGACGACCAACCCTTCGCCGGTTGTCGCGTGGACAATTGGACCCGCCAGACGACTGGAAAGCTCCACGAACCCATATTTGTCATCGTCAGGATTGGAGAGGGGGCGGTCTGAATTGGGCAGGTGCATTTGACTATCTTAGATCGTCGTTGTTGAGAGCATGCCAATTATTTCGCGGTGACCGTACACGAGCGGAACAGATTGCAGATTGCTTTGCGCCTCTACTGATCACCTTCAGGCCAGCGAAAGTCGCCATTCGTTCATCGTTACGACCCATGGCAGCGTCCGCCATGCAGCCGACGGCTTAGATTCTCTTGCGTGGTAGTTTCCTCGGGCTCGCTACGCGCCATTGGAACTTGGGAAATCTATTGAGATGGTAGTCGATGGCGTCAGACGCAAAATCGCGGAACGTGTTGTCGTTCCAAAGCGCGACAATGCTGTTCCGCTTTATCCGGCGTGACTGCCGCGACCTGTTACTCGGGTCTTCGTAGACCCAGCCCAGATACGCATCGAGTTTCCCCCACTCGCCCTTGCGAAGGTGTCCGTGCGGGATCGATGGAAAAAAATCGTCATCAAAGGGATGGACGCCCGCAGTCGTTATTAAGTGAAGGTAGCCGTCTTCGTCGGGGCCGACTTCGGTCGTGCCCGCTCCACGGTCCGCGTCCGATGACCCCTCGTCGCCTTCGCCTTCCGAAAAGGATTCGCTGTTCAATACGAAGGTATGCTCGTTTAAAGTCGCCGCTGCGTATTGCGTTGCCGGGTGCTTCGCCGGGCCAATTCTCGCCAGCACGGAAAGTCGTTCGAGGTAGATCGTGTCTCCGATGATGTGGTGGTGGTGCGAGCCGATGATCAGACGCAACAGGTCGTCGGCTGCACGCGGCTTAAGATGTTCTGCCATGCTTGCGTCCCGGTCTGACGTGGTGATTAGTCATCAATCTGGTTACCAATGCTTTTAGCGATGCGCATGCGGATTTCTAGCTGAGTCAGCTTCTTCAAGTCGACGCCAGCACAGCCGGTGCGCGGGGCAGACTGTGAAAACGCACACTTCTGCAAGCTGCATGACTTGGCTGTGATGAGAAACAGTCGATCTAAGTCTGACTACCATTGGTGGACAATGTCCGCCTCGGCCAATCGCGCTCCGGAGACCGACAGGCAGCTTTCTGCCCAGATTGGTGCGCTTGGAATCGTAGCCGGGGTCCGCGATTGTCGCCGCCTGTGAGCCGTAGGTGTTAATATCGATATGGGAAGGACACCAATCAGCACGATTGAGAGGTCGCTTTTCTGCACGAACTGCGACAGGGGCGGGCCGATCAGACTTGAGATGTCCACAAGCTGCCAAGAAATTGAGTCGGTCGCCACGGATCCTTCACTGCGCACCGACATCGCGCGGGGTGTCCAATGCGGCAGCGAACCAAGTACGAATGAAACTTGTACCAACTCTCATCCGAATTAACCAGAGATCGGAAAGTTCGCCATGCCCGTGTCTCCACACCCTCGCTTCCTTCCTGGTGTTCCGGCTGATCACGTTCTGGATCGGCTGAACAAGGCCGGAGGAAACGAAGCAGGCAGTGGGAAATTGGACAGTCCTCAAAGTTCGGCTGCGCTCGCCATCAACGCTTTTGGCTGGTTTGTCGAACGGCCCGGATTGCTGCCGCCGTTTCCACAGCTTGAGGCGGGCTGGCCACCAGAATTGGTGGAAGTGGAATACTGCGCGCGTTTTCCGTGGTCGGGCGGACGGCATCCTTGGCTCGATGCCTTCGTCGAGACTGGTGCCTGCATTATCGGCGTGGAGTCGAAGCGTTTTGAGCCATTTCGCGATACGAAGACCGTCTCTCTGTCCGCCGCGTATGATCGCCCCGTCTGGGGCAATGGTATGAATCCCTACGAACGGATGAGAGACCTGCTGCGAAGCGGCGAAGTCTCATTCGTACACCTTGATGCTGCGCAGCTTGTGAAACACGCTTTCGGGCTCGTAACGGAAGCAACGCGAAGGGGAAAGCCCGCCATATTGCTCTACCTGTTTGCCGAACCGGAGCGCCTGGCCGGCCGAGTGATCGATGATGCCGCGACAAGACGGCACCGCACAGAAATAGACCTCTTTGCCAAGTTGGTGGCAGGAGCAGCTGTGAGGTTCGTGGCATGCAGCTACCGCGAATGGCTGGGAACGTGGGAAGCGTCTGACCTCCAAGTGCGCGGGCACGGCAACGCCATTGCGGCAGCATTCCGGCCATAGTCCTCTGAATCCTTGAGCGGAATGTTTGCCCTGCCGATGATCGATGGTTTCTGGCCTTCGCTTACTCCTCGTCTCGTCTATGACATTTCGTTCCTGCCACTAGTCATCACTGTCAGGCTTTGGTGAATGTCATGCATCAATCTGTCTGCCCTTGGAAGATAAGGCTTCCACGATCGCGGTGGCTCGAATGAGAGCTGCGCGCGCGGCCGAGAGTTCAATTGTCAATTCGAATCCTTCCTGATCGGCGAGTTGCATGATTGTCTTCATTACCGCCGTCGAATTCCTGGCCAACAGAATGAGGTGCAAACCACCTGGGCCATGATCTCCATTCAACCAATGCCTCGCGCTACGGTCACTGGCACCCGTCCAAGACATCACGGTTTTCGTCGCTAGTCGGCTCGTGCCGACCTCGGATGCCAATGCTTTTGCGATAGCCGCTGCATACATCACTTCGGTTGCGTGAATGGATTCTGGAAATTTATTGCCGCTTTTCGGAAACATATTTCCGGCTCCTTGAGCTAGAATCGTTCGCAGCTTCCTGCTTGCTCCGCACGTGGCCCGAGATGGTAATCAATTGGAACCAGACGGGCGGAAACGAAGCCCGGCACGCGCGTTCCAGGATTCGAGCCGCCCAATACGTTCGCATGTCGACCGAGCACCAGAAGTACTCGACCGACAACCAGGCGTCGGCGATACAACGGTATGCCGACGCACGCGGCTTCGAAATCGTCCGGACCTACGCGGACGAGGGCAAAAGCGGCTTACGTCTTGTCGGAAGGGATGCCTTGCAGTCCCTTCTGGGCGACATCGAAAGCGGCCGCGCGGACTATGCAGCAATTCTTGTCTACGATGTCAGCCGATGGGGACGCTTTCAGGACCCCGATGAAGCGGCCGCGATCGAGCTTAGATGCAAGCACGCTGGGATTCGTGTTCACTACTGCGCCGAGCAGTTCGAGAACGACGGCAGCATCGGCTCTTCCATCGTGAAAACGGTCAAGCGGGCGATGGCCGGCGAATACAGCCGCGAACTCTCCGTGAAAGTTTTCGCAGGCCAGGCTCATCTGATCCGCCTTGGATTTAGGCAAGGCGGCGCCGCTGGATACGGGTTGCGTAGGGTTCTTGTCGATCAGGACCAAAATCCGAAAGCGGAACTCGAACGAGGCGAACAAAAAAGCATCGCGACCGATCGAGTCATCTTGGTTCCCGGGCCAAAACAAGAGGTCGACACCGTACGAGAGGTCTATCGGAAGTTCATATCCGAGAACCGCGCCGAGCGAGAAATCGCCGAGATTTTGAACGCTCGTGGAATCCTGTCAGACCTCGGACGGCCTTGGACGAAGGGGACGGTGCATCAGCTCCTGATCAATGAAAAATACATCGGGAACAACGTGTGGGCACGTACGTCCTTCAAACTCAAGCAGTCGCATGTCCGAAATCCTGAGGACGCCTGGGTACGAGCCGACGAGGCGTTCGAAGCGATCGTCGACAAGGATTCCTTCAGCCGGGCACAAGCGATCATCGGAGCAAGGTCGGATCGTCTGTCGGACGAGAGCATGCTGAACCTCCTGGGCGCAATACTGGCGAAGAACGGTCACCTCTCCGGCATCATCATCGACGAGGCAGAGGACTGTCCCTCGAGCAGCTCGTACATGTCACGCTTTGGCAGTCTGCTGCGCGCCTATGCTCTCGTCGGGTTCGTTCCGGATCACGACTATCGATATCTGGAGATAAACCGCGCCCTGCGAAGGATGCACCCTCACGTGATGGCGGAAGTGATCGAGAGAATCAGGGCAGCAGGGGGAACTGTCGAACAGGATTCGTCAACGGACATGCTGACGGTGAATCACGAGTTCACCGCATGCATTGTGATCGTCAGATGCTTCCATACCGGGGCAGGTTTGCTTCGCTGGAAGCTTCGGTTGGATACGGCGCTGAACCCAGATTTGACGGTCGCCATACGCATGGATTCAAAAAACGCGAAGCCGCGAGACTACTACCTGCTTCCCCGTTTGGACATGCATACGGCCGTGTTGCGTCTTTGCGAGCACAACGGGCTATCCCTCGATGCATACCGCTTCGAGACGCTCGAAACCTTTTACGCAATGTCGGAACGAACCCCTGTAGAGGAGGCAGCATGATGACGGCGATGCCGGCGCAGCGAGTTGAAATGATCCCCGTCGACAGGATTGCAGTCGTCAATCCCAGAATACGTAACAAGCGGAGCTTCAGGGATATCGTCGACAACATTTCCGAGATCGGTCTGAAACGGCCGATAACCGTTGCCCGCCGCGCCGAGGCGGGCGGACCTTACTATGATCTGGTTTGCGGCCAGGGCAGGCTCGAGGCTTACAAGGCGCTTGGCCAACAGGAGGTTCCCGCTCTTGTCGTCGCGGCCGATCCAGAAGACTGTCTCGTGGCAAGCCTGGTCGAGAACTGCGCACGCCGAAAACACCACGCGATCGATCTTCTCAACGACATCGGACGCATGAAACAGAGTGGGCATAGTACTTCCGACATCGCCAGGAAGACAGGACTCACGGCGGAATACGTTCATGCGGTGGTCAGGCTTCTTGAGAATGGGGAGCAACGCCTTCTGCGTGCGGTGGAATCCGGTCACATTCCTTTCAGCGTGGCGCTCGATATAGCGGAGGCGGACGACCAGGATGTCCAGGCTGCACTCCAGAACGCCTATGAAAAGAACTTGCTTCGCGGGCGAAAACTCCTCACCGCGAAACGGCTAGTCGAACAGAGACGCGTTCAGGGCAAGCGGCTGAGGAGCAATCCACATTTGAAACCAAAGCAATTGTCGACGGAGGCCCTTGTCCGGGCTTACCAGCAAGACACTGATCGGAAGCGGATGCTGATCAGGCGCGCGCAGGCTGCCAGGAATCGTCTCATCTTTATCGCTGAAGCCATGCGCAGGCTGCTGCACGACGATGAATTCCGGGATCTGCTGTCCAAGGAAGGGCTGACGACCTTGCCCAAGAATCTGGCCCAGCGTCTGGATCGCCTAGAGGCATCCAATCCATGAGTAAGGTGGGCAAAACAGCTCTCGTCAAAATAGCGTTTGAGACAGCCAGCCTCCGCATTCCGATCAATGAGATATTGCCGCTCCGACAACTCACGCCTTCTGTAATAAAGTCGGTGAAGTATGCCCAGATAGCAGCTTCCATCGCCGAGGTAGGCATCATCGAACCTCCCGTCGTGGTCAGGGATGGCACCGATAGAAACCGCTTCCACCTGCTTGATGGCCATATCCGCATCGACATCTTGCGAGCGCGTGGCGAGGCCGAAGTCGTGTGCTTAGTGGCCACCGAAGACGAGGCGTTCACATACAACAAACGCATCAGTCGGATCGCCATCATTCAGGAACACAAGATGATCCTGAAGGCGATCGAGAAGGGCGTTTCGGAAGAGCGGCTCGCGCGGGCATTGAACGTCAACATAACCAGCATCCGCCACAAACGCAGTTTGCTAGAAGGCATCTGCCCGGAAGTCGTTGAATTGCTTAAAGACAGGCATGTGCCGATCAACACGTTCGGAGAGTTGAAGAAACTGAAATCGATCAGACAGATCGAGGCGGCCGAATTGATGATCGCGATGAACAGGTACTCGATCAGTTATGCGAAGTCCTTGGTGGCTGCGACACCTGACAGCCAGCTCGTCCGAGGCGTCAAATCCGTGAAGGGTCTAAGCCAGCAACAGATCGCATTGATGGAGGGCGAGTCCTCCACGCTCGACCGTGAATTCAAGGCGATTGAGCAGGATTATGGGAGCGATCACCTGGATGTCGTCCTAGCGACCGGTTATGTGGCCCGCTTGCTCGAAAACGCGAGGGTGGTGCGGCACATGGCCCACCGTCACCCTGACATTCTCGCGGAATTCCAGAAGATAACGGAACTGCAGAAAGTGGCATAACAGGAACACTGAACAATTGAGCGCGGGGACCGTGGGATGATCAGTTTTCGGACCCGCCGGAGACTAGCGCCTGAACAACGACGATGGGTTGATCCTGGTGCTAGGTCATTCGAATCCGAGAGATCCAACACGAGCGGGCCGAACCGCGCAGGAGCAGCAGCCTCCACAGAGTGCGCCGTTGATGGCGAAGGAGTCGTCCAACGGCTGCAAAATCAGGCAATATCGCTCGCACGGCAGCGCATCTTTCACGTTCCCCGCTAGGAGCATCACGGGAAGACAAGGGGCAGCGGTAGCGAAAGTGAACACTGGTTCTGCTGAGGCAGAGGCGCCGAGGTGATCCGCGCAGTGATGCAGGAGGTGCCTGAGGTTCGGGACCGTGTACCCTCCTAGAATTGCTCGCGAGCACCCTTGACCGTCACCGGGACCATGCCAATTCCGAGGTTTCGTGCGATCCAAACACCGTATTGGAATAAGTCGAATCTCGGATCAGTTACTTCGCACGCAAGTGGCGAACAGGCTGGAAGACTTCGTTCTGGATCCCCTCTACTCGAAAGGCTTTTTTCCTGCACGCACCCGTCCAGCTGATGGAGCGGTCCTTGGCAGATTAGTTGGGTCAACTCACAGCTCAGATCTTGCCGACACCAGCTTGCGCCGATAAGTTCCTGACGAATCCAGAAATTGGACCCACCTAGTTTTCGAGTGGGTTTGGCTGGAGAGGGGACATGGGTGGGATGGGGGCAGCAGCCGCTTCGTTGGGGAGTCGAGAAGCGCCTCGAGTTCATTGAGTTCCGCCTTGTTTTGGGAGGGACACGTGAACCGAAGCGACTTGATGGAGCTTGATCCGCTCGACTTGGCCGAAATCCGTTTGATTGCGGATAACCGGACAGAACAACTCGCCGGATTCGCCAGTTCGCCGCGCGTGCATGCAGTGGATCCCAAAGGCGACACGCCGCTGCATATCGCGGCACGGATGGGCAACCTCGCCCTATGCGATCTGTTCATTCGTTCGGGTGCTGATCCTGGAGCGAGGAATCATGATCGTCAGTCACCAGCAGATGTTGCCTCTGCCGAGGGCCATCTAATCGCAGCACAACTTCTCTTCTCGCTCGTTGGTGGTCCTCACGTCGATACTTCTCGCGTGGTGCTTGCCGAGGTACCGCGGGGAGATGTTGGGTTTACAGATGAACATGCGTTGCCATCGCCCGCCGTCGAGCCTGCACCGTTCGAGCCAGACGAAGATCAGATTGCGCTAGATGATCGGCTAAACTTCGAACCGGAAGAGGATGCAGAGCACTATTTCGATCGATCAGCCGGTGATTCAGCTTCGGGCACCTTCGTTGCGCTGGTGACCAGCTCACCGACAGATTCAACCGCAACGGATGTCGATTGGGAGATTGAACTTTCTTCGGCCCAGATTGCTGGAGACGGCATCGGTTCGGAAGCTGCGATCACTCCCGATCATGGCGGAGAACATGACTTTCTCAAGGTTGGAAATCGGGGGAGGCAATCGACAAGGCGTGCAGTGGTATCGTCAGGCACTCGACTGTCCATCGATCCAGAGTATTGCCTGACTTGGGCAGCCGAGATCCTCGAAAAGCGATACTTCAGTTCCGAAGACTTGGACACCTTGATCTCGTTGTGCGAAGGCAACGGAGAAACCGATGATTTGCGCTTCAACCTTATCCAACTCCTCGAGAGGGCTGGCCTCGAATTGTTCGACGAGGCAATCGCGAGTGGCGATATCCTTTGGGACATCAGATCCGACGTTTCAACAGACGGCCTAGCGGAGGCAATTGAAGCGGCTTTCTCGCGAGCCACGCGCTTGCCAGGAACAAGGCGCTTCGACATGGACAAGTCTGACGAGGCGCGGCTGCTCGCCCCGTTGCTCCGAGCGAAACAGCAACTTCAACTATGGATCCTCTCCTGCGAGCCTGCCGTAAAAGCCGTCCTAGGAGCGATCGACAAGGTCTTGGATGGCTCTTGGAAGCCCGATATGGTGACCATGAGACCTTTGCTCCCCTCGCGACCCGAAAACGCCGAAACCGCAGCTTTTTCCAATGCAGGCCAAATCCTGCGCAGTTGGAACTCGGGCGGTCGCGTGATGGATGGGAGGCGTCGCCGGGAAGCGTTGGAGGCGCTCGAAACGCTTGACCTCTCGCCTACGTTCCACAACGCCATTATGAGAGTACTTGCCCAGTACGAACCGTATATTGAAGCATCTCACAACCTGGATGGCCTGATCTCCGCCTTCGAGATGGCCATCGAACGCCTGATCCTCGAACATCTCCCGTACGCACGTCGCTTTGCTGCCCGCAGCGTTGAAGAGGGGGAAGATCCAGAAGATGTTTTTCAGGTGGCATTCTTGGGGCTGCAGCGAGCGTCCCGTCGTTTCGATCCCGAACGTGGGCATCGGTTCATTGTCTACTCCACGTTCTGGATGAGGCAGGCCCTGGCGCGATGGCGTGCTGATGAAGGGGCGATTGTTCGGATCCCAGTGCATAGACACCAGAAACTCACTGAGCTCGACCGAACGGTTGAGAAACTCGAAGGTACGCATGGCCGATTCCCGACAGTGCCAGAGTTAGTCGCCGAACTTGGATGGGACACGGGCGAAGTCGAGCAGCTCCTGTGTATTCCTCGTCACCACTCCGGCACGCATGTCTTTGAGGATTGGGATGGGGCAATTTCGACGCCTGATCAGGAGGTTGCTCTTTGTCAGATGGAAATTGCCAGGATCGTCTCCGAAGCGCTGGCAGAACTGCCGGATCGCCAAGCAGACGTAGTAAGCATGCGCTTCGGAATCGGACGCGAAGATGAAATGACACTGGAAGAGATTGGGCAAGTTTACGGGGTCACACGCGAGCGCATCCGACAGATTGAGGCAAAAGCGTTTCGATATCTGACGAATCCTGGGCGTATACGCGGCCTGAAGTCGCTTTTGGGGATGTGACGGATGGGTGTGCGCAATGCTCCGCCCCATGCCGGCTCCATGCTCGAGTCTCTTCGAGGGCTGGGATATGCCCCGACTACTGCTTTGGCAGACCTCGTAGACAATTCCATTGCGGCAAGAGCGCATGAAGTTGGCATCCGCCTCGAGTGGAAGGGCGCGGAGAGTTGGGTGAGGATCGTCGACGACGGCGATGGCATGGACGATGCCGCCCTCGAGGAAGGAATGCGGCTTGGTGCGCGTGATCCAAGGGCGGATCGCGCCATCAGCGATCTTGGCCGTTTCGGTCTTGGCATGAAGACGGCGAGCTTTTCGCAGGCCCGGCGGCTGACCGTCGCCAGTCGCTGCAAGGGAGGTTCGATCGTCTGCCTGCGCTGGGATCTGGATCTCATTGGGCAGGAGCCTGGCGCCGACTGGCCGCTGTTCGAAGGCCCGGCGCCTGGGTCAGAGCACCTGCTCGAACCTCTTAATCGAATGGAGCACGGAACCGTCGTTCTCTGGGAAACCCTCGACCGTATCGTCACAGACGGCTTCACGGCCAATGACATGATCGAGTTGGCCGACCGTGTGGAAGCGCACATTGCAATGACCTTTCATCGGCTGATCGATGGCCCGCACCCCGAAATCCGGCTCCTTCTCAACGGCCGGGCCGTGAAGCCATGGGACCCGTTCCTAGTGGGACATCCCGGAAAGGCCCTGGAGAGTCCAGACTACCGCATCCTCCACACCACCGGTGTGACCATTCAATGCCACGTGCTGCCGCACCGTGACATGCTCAAACCTGCCGAACAGAAAGCGGCCGCCGGGCCAAGCGGATGGATCCAGCAAGAGGGATTCTATGTGTATCGCAATCGACGGCTTCTGCTGGCTGGCAGCTGGCTGGGCCTCGGCGACGGCGGCAAGTCGTGGCCCCGTGACGAAGCGCACCGGCTCGCACGCATCCGGCTGGACATTCCGAATAGCGCCGATGCGGAATGGAAGATCAACGTCCTGAAGTCCGCAGCCAGCCCGCCCGTTCGCTTGCGTCCCCAACTTCATCGGCTTGCGTCGGAGACGCGGGCAACCGCCAGGCGGGTCTTCGCCCATCGTGGCCATGTCACAGAGGCTTCTGGCAGTAGATTAAACGCGCTGGCCGATGCATGGCAAGTCCGGCGGTCGTCCCAAGGCACCTCGTATCGCATCGCCCGGGACCACGATCTTGTCGCATCGATTCTCGACCGTGCGGCGCCGCTGAAAGCGGACATTCTCGCCCTCCTACGGCTCATCGAGGAGACGGTTCCTGTCCAGCGGATCTGGTTGGACACCGCCGAGGACAAGGAAATACCCCGGACCGGATTTGTGGGCGCCCCGGAAGCCGAAATACGCGACACGCTGTCTTCGATGTTCGAGGCGCTCGTAAGGCATCGCGGCCTCAGTCCCGACGAAGCGCGTGAACGACTCGGCCGCACCCCACCCTTCGATCGGTATCTCAACCTTGTTGCCGCTCTTGACCCGAAAGAATCCACATGACGCTCTTCAGCCAGAAGGCATTCAATTCGATACTCTCGATGGCGCAGAACATGCTCCGCCTTGCCGCAGAACGAGCGCAGAGCGCGGTCACGCCGGAGATGATCGAAAAGGAACTGAACAAGCTTGCGATCCTGATGGAGGAGGACTTCGCCCTTGTGGATCGGGAAGCGCTTGTGGACGAATTGATCCGACGTTCTAGCCGCACCGTGGGAGACAATGCGACCCTTTCGAGCGGAGAGGACCACGTTCCTTGGCTCGATTCTGAGCGCAAGAAAGGCTGGACCTACTGGCGTCGCTATTCTGAGTACATGGAGGCTCGAGTTCCGTGGTCGGCGCTCGATGCACTCGATGTCGCAACCGACGAGATTCTATCACAGCTGGAAGATCCGAACCGGGAGGGCGCTTGGGATCGACGCGGCCTTGTGGTCGGTCATGTCCAGTCAGGCAAGACCGGAAACTACACCGGACTGATCTGCAAGGCGGCGGATTCAGGTTACAAAATCATCATCGTCCTTGCCGGTCTTCATAACAATCTCAGGGCACAGACACAGATCCGTCTCGATGAAGGCTTTCTTGGTTTCGCCACCATTTCGGATGCAGATGAACTTCCGGCAGTCGGGGTCGGCTTAATCGACAGTGACACGTCCGTCCGTCCGAATGCCGCAACCAATCGCAGCGACAAGGGCGACTTCAATACCGCTGTTGCGGCCAAGATGAACATCAGCCCCGAGCAGCGCCCATGGCTGTTCGTTGTGAAGAAAAACAAGACGGTCCTCGAACGCCTGCTTCACTGGATCCGCAATCGCGTCGCGAACCACGTCGATCCGGAAACCGGTCGCAAACTGGTCACCAATCTGCCGCTGCTCGTCATCGACGACGAATCCGACCATGGGTCGGTCGACACCGGCGAGGATGTCGTGGACGAGGTCGGCAATCCGGACCTCGAGCACGAGCCGAAGACTATCAATAGGCTGATCCGCTCGATCCTGCACCACTTCTCGCGAACGGCTTATGTCGGATATACCGCGACGCCTTTCGCGAACATTTTCATCCACGACAGGGGCGAAACTCAGGAGCATGGCCCTGACCTGTTCCCCGCAGCTTTCATCACGAACCTCGCGGCACCCTCAAACTATGTCGGGCCAGGCAGGGTCTTCGGCTCGGCCTCAAGTACCCCCGATGGCCTGCCGTTGATCCGACCATTGGTCGAGGCCGATTTCAAACCTTGGATCCCGCAAGGCCACAAAAGCGGGTACCGGCCCCGTTGGCAGGGGGGCGAGCGCATTCCCGACACGCTCGCAGAGGCGATCCGGTCCTTTGTTTATGCCTGCGCCGTTCGGAAGCTCCGCGGACAGGGCAGCAAGCATTCGTCGATGCTTGTCCACGTCACCCGGTTCACATCGGTGCAAAGCGCGGTGGTCAGCCAAGTCGCGGATTACGTGCGCGATCTGAAAGGGCGCTACATGCGGGGAATGGATCTGGCCGACCTAGAGGCTAACATGCGGGCGGAATATGAGACGGTATTTCTCCCGGGAATGCGTCGAATCCGAAGTGCCTTGGTGGAGGACGAGAAGCTGGAGGACTTCGAATGGAGCGCTCTGCGAGCCGTCCTGCCTGACATCCTGACAGACATTCGCGTGCGCGAGATAAATGGCACGGCCAAGGATGCGCTCGACTACGTCGAAAACGAAGGCACAGGTCTCAAGGTGATTGCAATCGGTGGAGATAAGCTGGCGCGTGGCCTGACGCTTGAAGGACTCTGCACGAGCTATTTCCTGCGGACTGCTCGGATGTACGATACGCTGATGCAGATGGGACGCTGGTTCGGGTATCGCGACGGCTACCTTGATGTCTGTCGGCTGTACACCTCGGAAGAGATGGTGGAGTGGTTCGGCCATATCGCCGATGCCGCGGAAGAGCTGCGTCAGGAGTTCGACAACATGGTCGCAGCTGGCGCGACTCCGAAGCAGTTCGGCCTCCGCGTGAAGTCCCATTCCGTGCTGACCATCACGTCGCGGGCCAAGATGCGCAACGCGCGCGCGATGCAGCTGACCTATTCCGGCGATCTGCTGCAGACCATCGTGTTTCCGAATCGCAAAGATGACATCACGGCCAACTTCCGAGCGACCGATAGATTCGTCGAGGCGCTAGGCCTCTCTCTGGATCTGAATCAGCAGCAGTTCGTGCCTAACGGCCAGCGGTGGAACGGACATCTGTGGAGAGAGGTGCCAGCCCTGAGCGTCGTCTCATTCCTTCGCGGTTATCGGACCCACCCGGCCAGCTTCCGTATCATGAGTCCGCTAATTGCCGATTTCATCGAGGAGATGAACAAAGGCCTCGAACTCGTGCATTGGACCGTGGCTTTGATCGGCAAGGACAGCGGCCCCGATGACAAGCACCGGACCATAGGCGGTTGTTCCATCAACATGCTCCAGCGCAATCGCACGACGGAGCACTCCGACCGCTATTCGATCAAGACGCTGATCTCTCCTCGTGACCAAGCCATCGATCTTACCGAGACCGAATGGACCACCGCCCTCGAGCTCAGTCGCAGGACTTGGCGCAACGATACGGACCGCAACGAAGGCAAGGAACCTCCGTCCGAACCTCGGGGCCCGCAGATCCGCCGCATCCTAGGAGAGGGAGTCAAGGGCGCTGGGAGCCCGCACCGCCGCGATCGCGGTCTGCTGATGCTCTACCTGCTTGACCCGGCGGGAGCTAGTGACGCGCTTGCAGATGCCGACCCGGTTGTCGCATGGGCGATCAGCTTTCCGGGAAGCACTTCTGACCGCAGGGTCTCGAACGCGAGTTACGTCGGCAACAGCGTCCTGTGGGGAGGCCTCAATGACTGGGTGGACTGAGGAAGGGCTGGTCCGGGCGTGGCGAGCCCTTGTTCACCAAGAGGCAGGCGAGGACTGGCGGTTCGTCCATCTGTGTGGAATGGGCGAGGTCTCTGTCGAGGCTGGTTGTCATTTTCCGGCAGGTCGGGAGGCATTGATCGTTTCCTTTCCCGGAGCTTGGCCCGTCAACCCGGCGCGCCTGCCTGATGGCAAGGGGTTTGATGTTGCGTGCATAGAGGGCCAGAAGGTCTTCGCCGGGCGAACGGCCATCGCCCTGATCCGTCGAGCCGAGGGATCGCCGGAGATCTTTGCCGTGATGGTTGTCGATGTGCTGCGCATGCTCGAGGCCACACAGGCGGCACACCGCGACGTGATGGATGCCTTCCTTGAAAGAGTCAGGGAGTGGCAGGCCTTCATGGCGCGGACGCACCGCCCGTTGTCACCCGATGCCCAAGTCGGTCTGTTAGGAGAGTTGTGGACGCTCCGATTGCTCATGGACTCCCCACTCGGGCCTGGCGCTCTTGACTGCTGGCAGGGACCATTGCGGGCGGCGCAGGACTTTCATGTGCGTGGAGGCGCCATCGAAGTGAAGAGCACGGTACGAACGGGGGCCTTCCTCGCACGAATCAACAGCATCGAGCAGCTTGATAGCTATCGGTCACCGATGTTCCTTTGTGCCTTTCGCCTCGAGGAAAGCATAGACGGCACGTCACTCGTCGAGCTGGTGAACGCTATGCGCCAGAGATTTGCGGAGGCAGGGACTCACCGCGCTTTTGAGGCTCTTCTGATGGTGATGGGATACCTCGACGAGCATGCGCCGCTTTACGGGCGCATCCTCGCGGTCAAGGAGGCCAGAGCATTTCCTTCGGAAGGCGCCATGCCGCGTCTCACTCGGGCCACGCTGCCGGCCGCTGTGCGTTCAGCGACCTACGTTCTCGACCTCGACGCTCTTGAGACCCCTTCGATGGGGCTTCCGGAGCTATTGAAAGCATTTGGACTGTATTGACATGAGCCTTGAAGATTTCCACCGCAATTTCCGCTCCGACATGCAGACTATCATTGCCGAGCGGGTCGAAGGTGGCGAAGGGCCTTTTCCGTCGGAAGAGCTGGTCTTCGCAGAGATGGTCATGGAACATGTGGCGGAAACGGGCATATGCGAGGCCCCGACCGTCTGCCACTGGAATGGTCAGGTTGGCAATGCAAAGCTTCGCATCACCGGTTATGCCCTCAGTTCCGATGAAACCGCCCTCGACCTGTTTGTCACTCATTATTTCGGCACCGACGAGCTGAATGATTTGAGAGACTCGGATGCCGCTGCAACCGCAAGCGAAGGCGTACGCTTCCTCTTCCGTGCGGCGGGTGGGAACCTTGAAACGCGAATTGATCCCACCCATCCGGTTCGCGACCTCGTAGCAACAATCCGTTCGCGCTGGAACGATCTCGACCGACTCCGGGTCTTCGTGATCACTGACGGCCGCACCAAGACCAAGCGGTTTTCGAACAAGGAAGTACACCAGAAGATGGTGGCTGTCGAAGCAATGGATATGGAGCGGTTGTTCCGCCACACCGATGGCAAGCCGCGAGACGAACTTGCGCTCAGCCTTGTTCAGACCATCGGACGCCCACTGCCATGCGTCCACGTGCCCGACCCGGATGCAGATTACGAGTACGTCTTGACCGCAATCCCTGGGCAGCTCATTCGAGACCTCTATCTGCGGTTCGGGTCTCGCCTCCTCGAAGCCAACGTTCGGACGTTCCTCGGCTCAAAGAAAACAGTCAACAAGGGGATCGCGGAGACGCTCAAGAAGGAACCTGAACACTTCCTCGCGTTCAACAACGGGCTCGTTCTCGTCTGCGATGAGGCTGCATTCGAACGGTCCGACGACGGTAGCGTCGGCCTTTCTTTCCTCAAGGGCCTGCAAATTGTCAACGGCGGTCAGACCACCTCAACCATCTATTTCGCGTCGCGGGATGATCGGACCATAGACCTGAGCCACGTGATGGTGCCCGCCAA
This sequence comes from Mesorhizobium neociceri, assembly GCF_013520985.1. Lineage (GTDB taxonomy): Bacteria > Pseudomonadota > Alphaproteobacteria > Rhizobiales > Rhizobiaceae > Mesorhizobium > Mesorhizobium neociceri. The sequence goes on from NZ_JACDTY010000004.1 coordinate 69,754, forward strand.
GATCATCATTCTCAAAGGCTCGCAAGACGACGCACGAGAACGACTGATCAGCAATGTGTCACGTTTCGCAAACAGTCAGAATGCCGTGAAGATGTCTGATCTGTCTGCGAACCGCCCGTTCCACGTCCAGCTCGAGAAACTGGCAAACGAGACCTGGTGTCCTGACGGTGCCGGGCGGTGGTTCTACGAACGCGCCGCCGGAGCCTACAACGTGATGTTGTTGCGCGAAGGAACCACTCCCGCACGACGTCGCAAACTGAAGGAGATGGTGTCACCGAAACGCAAACTGACCAAGAACGACATCGCCAAGTATCACGAAGCATGGCGCGGCAAACCGAACCAGGTGGCAATGGCCGGTGAAAAGAACTTTGCGGCGTTCATGACCGCGCTCGACGAAGATCCAGGAATTGTCCCTAGCCCGCTCGATGCGCGGTGGTATCGCGCGGTGATCGCAAAGGTCATCCTGTTCAAGGAGATCGAGGGCATGATCAAGACGAAGGAGGCGAAAGAAGTATTCCGACAGGGTTGGGTCAACATTGCTACATATGTCGTCGCAGTCGTGTCGAATCGCCTAGGGGAAAGACTCGATCTGGAGCAGATCTGGCTGAAGCAAGGTATCTCTGCTGGGCTGCGGCATCTGCTGTGGGACTGGGCCGTCGTCGTGAACTCCGAGTTCAACCGGATCGCACCTGGCCAGCAGTTCTCGGAAGTAGCAAAGCGCGCCGAGACTTGGAACAACATTAGAGCAGCCGATTACCCTCTGCCACAGGGGCATGTCCAAGAGGTGCGCAATGTATAGGCATCAGCCAGCTATGGGCCTTTTGCGCGTAAATCTCACCATAAGTCAACGAATTGTAGCGGGCGATGTATTCTTCCGACCTTTCGCCCTGCTCTTCGAACCAAACGGCTGAGTGGGCCGCTCTTATGATGAAGGCGCGGGGCGTTTGCTTGTTCATAGGGACAGTCAAGGAGGTTATGAAAAGGGCAATGTCATCCATGATGAGGGGTTTGCCGCTGCTTCGCGAACAAATCACTAGTCGAGATTTGAAAGTTGCTTCGTCCGAGATGAATCAATTTGCTCTTCGGCAGCTACGAACGTTGACAGATACCGCCAAAGGGCCGGGCAACTTGGATCGACAAAGAGGGTCCTCCCCGTTGAATGCATCGGGCAGTGCCCAAGCCGAGAGCCCTTCGGCATTAGCTGCGAGGCAAATGTTTGGCGCCGAGCTGCTCACGGAGAATGCTAGCTCCGAACATCTAGCGTGCAATCGGAGAGAAGAATCGAATCCATGTGTTTCAGGTGCCGATCTTGGAAAGAACGCCTGCCATCCAGATGAGCTGCTGTGCCTCAAGTTAGATGCCGAGGTGACTGCCGAGGAGTTTTTCCATCAGGCGCAGGGCAAAAGGGTTGTCGGGCAGTTCGTCCCGACAAGCCGCGTCAGCTTCGCCCACGTGGAGACCGAATGGGATGTCGGAGAGATTTTTTCCGAGGCAGCTGAACCCAAGTCTCGAGGGTCTGAAGGCATGCGACTCGCCAGTCGGGTTGGGGCGCGCGAGGCCGCCAGTCAGTCAATTTCGCAGAGCCCGCTCTGCGCCTCAGCCGGCAGGCTACGCGCAGAGGCCGAGAGTCGAGGATGGCTATCGCCCAAGTCCAGTTCCGCACTGGACAACATAAAGCTTGGCTATGCAAAACTAACAAGACCTGAACTGAATGCTCTACATTACCTTTTGACCCGGGCGAAAGGCACCTCCCGGCTGGCAATAGACATTGACAGAATTCACAAGTACCTGGCCGATCAGCAATAACCGCTAGCGGCCCGAGACCTTCAGTGACCTCCAAATTAGATGCGCAATCTGTCTCGCCAGGAACGGCGGCACCGCGTTGCCCACCTGAACATACTGTTCAGTGCGGTTGCCTAGGAAAAGGTAGTCATCGGGGAAGGTCTGCAGCCTCGCTGCCTCGCGAACGGTAAGGCTTCGGCATTGGGTAGGATCGGGGTGAATGAAGTAGTGACCGTCCTTCGAAATGTGGCTGGTCACTGTCGTCGAGGGCTCAAGCCCGAGCTGCGCGCGGAAGCGGTCGGCGAACACGCCTGTGTGCCAGTTTCGGTGGTTCGGGCTGAGCGCGAGCGGAAAATCAGCAGCCTTGGGACTGTAGCCATGCACCTTTCCGAACACTGCCGCAAACATGTAGCGCCCGAGGTCTGAGGCCATGTGTCCGCGGGTCTCATGCTGAGAGACTGCGCGAAGCTCGGGGCGCTCGAGCCAGCTGAAGAGATCATCATTCGATTTCCCATAGCTGCACGGCAACGTGGATGACGAGCGTTCGGATGGGAGCGCCTTTCGTGAACGCCCTGCGAGATCAGTGAACGCATCACGCATTTCGCCATCGTTCTTGCCGGAGTGAATACCAGCCAGAAGGTGCGCTGCATCGACGACCGTATCTTGCCACGCCGCGCTGCTGTCGATCACGCGACTAAGACCACTGCGCAGTGCAGGAAGGCTGCCAATAGCCTCGTCCACTGTGCGCACCGCCCCCGGCAGGTCGACGCTTGCTCCTGACGCCCTTGCCGCGAGATCCGACCGGATGCCGATGACAATCACTCGATGCCGCCGCTGCGGGACGCCGAACTCCTCAGCGCGCACGATGAAGTCCGAAGGTTGCCGTGCCGCCTCAAGGCTGGCTTTGCCATCCTTGAGGCGGATGGCGCGTAGCTCGTAGAGATGGCCGTGCCCGATGCCGAGCGAGGACAGGTCCTCCATGAGCATTTCGAAGACCAGGCGGGTTTCGACTGTCGAGGACAGCATCCCCTTGACGTTCTCCATCACGAAGGCAGCGGGTCGAACCCGGTCGAGGACGCGGATGTATTCGCGGAAGAGGTAGTGCCGTTCATCTCTTTCCGGAACGTACCCGCGCTTCCCTTTCGCCCTCGCCCGGCCGACGAGCGAGTAGGCCTGACAGGGCGGCCCGCCGATCAGTATGGTGTCGTCGGATTCGCTCAGCTGCTTCGTGATCGCACCCTCAATCGCCTCGGCAGCGGCACCGGTGCCGAGTTCCAGGCAGCGCGCCTCCTCGCTAGCCATACGCCAGGCCTCCGGGTCCACAGCGGCCCAATCCGGTTCGGGGATGAGCCCCGCGTGGAACTCCACGAATTGCTTCGGCAACACATCGTGACGCGCCCGATACTCCCGCAGGAATGCACGCAAGGTCAGGGTGCGATGCGCCGATGCCTCCTTCTCGACCGAGATGCCGGTGCGAAACGGCGCGTGCCCATCCTCGACAAAGGAGGCAAAGCCCTCGCCTAGGCCGCCCGGACCGGCAAAGAGATCGACGACGCCAAAAGTGGCAGGCAAATCAGGCTCCTGACGAATTCTGTTCGAACGGTGTATACCAATTGCGGAAGCGAACGCCAGGAGGCTCGTGACAGATATCGTCGACAAGCAGACCCGCTCGCGGATGATGGCTGGGATCAGGGGCAAAGACACGAAGCCCGAGCTGGCGCTTCGTCATGCGCTGCACGCGCGCGGGTTCCGGTACCGTCTGCACTCGAAAGGGATACCGGGGCGGCCGGATCTCGTCTTTCCTATATTCAGAGCTGCAGTCTTCGTACACGGATGCTTCTGGCACCGCCACGCGGGGTGCCGCTACACGACGACCCCGGCCACGCGTCCCGAATTCTGGCAGTCCAAGTTCGAGGCAAATGTCACGCGGGACGGTGTCGTGTACGCCGCGCTCCTTGAGGCAGGCTGGCGCGTGGCGACGGTTTGGGAGTGCGCATTACGGAAACCCGATCAGGTTGCGGCAGCAGCCGAGCTTCTTGTAGTCTGGTTACACTCCGGAGATGCGCTTCTCGAAATCGGGGAGTTGGACGTTCCCGGAAGTTCGCGTTAGCGACGAGACGGACGAGAATTAACCATATCCCGACTCTGGGCTTGAGATCCGATCCGGATCCCGATCGGTTGCGCGTGCTTCGCTAGCGGAGCAGCAGCAAGCGGCCCCCGCTGGTGTTGGAAGCACCAGACGAAGGCCTGACCCGCAACCTGGTAAGAGGTCTTGGGCTATGAGAAATGATAGATGGCATTTCCGCCGTCCGGAAGGGGACCGGCGGAGTTCGACGGTGCGGCTGTCGGGTTATCGACGACATTTGGGACAATCGACAGGATCGCTGCCGCCTGGATCCTTCGACAACGACATCGACAGGCTGGTCGATGAAGCGATGAAAGCGGCGCTCGCCGGAGAGGTCCGGGGCGACATCACCTTCGGCGAGTATGCGTCGCTCTTCGGCTTCTTCCGTTCGGCGGTGATGCAGGAAGGCCGGCTGCTGGAACTGGCCATCGGGCAGGCCGTCCAGAAGAACCCCGACCTCAAACTCCTGCCAACAACGGCAATGCCGATCGTGCCCGCCGCGCAGGAGATGCTGAAGCGCACACCCGCCGACGAGATCAAGGGTGTACGCTTTCCGTCGCGGGTGCATTCGACCGAGACCTACAAGCCTGACCTGTTTGTGGTGAACAGAACAAAGCACAGCGGGCTAATCCTGGACATCAAGCGAAGCCTCGGCTCCTACCGTCCTCAGGAAGTGGACCGGCTGCGGTTCAGGATGCTGGCGGTGGCGGCGATAGCGCCGGAATGGGTGGCTGAACACCAGGGGCCGCTTCTGGTGAAGATCGAGACCGCGATCGTCGACGGAGCCGATCAGGTGTCCGATCCCGAGCGGGGCGTCTTCCGGCTTTCGGAGATCGACGACCTTCTCGAATCCGAGGGCGCTGCCGACTCCATCAGGCTGATCCGGGCAGCGTTCTCCGGTCGGGTCCAGGATGAGCTCGCGCGCCGGTGCCGGACGCTGGCAGTCGACCACGTCGGACCTCACAATTTCCCCGACGTGGCGAATCCTGCGGGCGACGATGCTTCAACTGGGCACGAGCAGGCCTCTGTCGTTCCGTTGCAGGCGTCCGTAACGCAACAGCCTCGGTTTGGATACGCCCGAAGGCCGGGCCTGCACTGACGCCACGCGGCGATCCCCATTCTCCACTGTCGAAATCATCGGCCGCAGCGTTCCGCGGAACGGAGGAATATGTCCCCATGAGAAAGCCAGTCCCCTGGAAGGAGCCAATTCGGCTCACCGTCGAAGCGCCCAGCACCCGGAAACAGAAGCAGGCGAGTCCTGCAGACGTGGGCAACGGCATCGGAGCAGCCCCACGGTCGAAACCTCGGAGGGCGCCCGCGTCGGCAACTCGCAACGTGACGCCGACCGTTAGACCAAGGAAGGCGACCGCCTCGCTTCCTCTTCTGATGCTGCTTGGGCACAGCGAATGCTGTGCGGAGCTCAGGCGCGCCGGCCGCATCATGGCCTGCGACTGCAGGATCAAGCCCATGGAAGATCCCGCGGTGACGGTGGGACTCGTCATCCATTATGCGCGGATCAGCCTCGCCCAGCGGGTACCTATTCCGCCCGTCATCATCGAACTGCTGACCCGACGGGTCGAGGAAGGTGATCCGGCCTGCATCATGGTCGCCGAGTGGTGCGACGCATCAGGGCTGCTCGACCTGAAACCTTTGACGCGCTCGAAACGGAGGCCTGGGTGATGGATACCCGTCTTGCAAATCATCTCCTTTGGCGTCTCCGCCACCGCGCGGAGTCTGACGCCATCGACCATGCCGTGGAACGTGGAATCCTTGTTGAGAAGCTTCGGACATCGGAGGGGCGGAAGGTGCGGACCTTCACGCCAGGGTCAGCAGTCGCCGGCAAATCGGAGGCCGAGATTTTGCGCCTGGTTCAGCATGCCAGCAGTGCCGGCTCGAGATCTGGCAGAGCGGCGGAAGACGACGAATACGGCATTGCGATGGAGGCTTTGCAGAGTTCAGCCGGTCGCGGCGCCAAAGGACTCCGGAAGGGCAGCGGTACGGCGCGATCCTTTGCGCACCGTCTTCCGGATACGGCAAACCTACTCCGCGCCGTGCGCCGGTCGGCGGAGCCTCTGCGCGCGGTAGACGTCGCCACCATGCTGCTCGTCGCCCAGTCGATCACGATGAGCGCGACACCGTTCGGCGAAGTCCTGGAGGCGCTTCGCGTCCCCAGTCCCATCATGACTGTCACCGGGCGGGTCGCAGGATTCGAGGAAGCATTCCTCGACCTGCTCGGGCGGGGCCTGATTCTTCCTGGCATCGTGGCGGCTTGCAAAGGCTATAACCTCGTGCGGGATGGTTATGGACTCCGCTTCGCCCAAGTCTCCGATGATCCCCGTTGGCGGGTGGTCACTTTCCGGGGGCAAGATTTCGAGGCAGGTGATGAACAGCAGGCCGAGCGATGCGTCGCGGGCGCCGCCCGGAGTGTCTATCCGATCCTTGGCGTTACCGAGAGCGATGATCGACTTCCGGAGCTCCTCCGACACGCCGCCCGGATCAATTTGACCTGCGGTCCGATTGACATGGGCATCATCCGCGAAACTTTGCGCGCGGTTCTTGGTGAGATGCCGGAAACAGGCATCGCCGACGCCCGCGCCTCCGTGCTGGTGCTCTCCGATCTGGCGCTCGCGATCCGGCCAGGAACGTCCGTGCGACGCGCCCTTGACCTTCTGGATGACCTTGCCCGTATGCGGCTCGCTTCGACCGAGGCAGACAAGAGGGACGTCTCGGGCAAGGATTTCGCCCGCAGGAGTTCCGGCACGACGGCCTCCAAAACCGTGCGCGGCACTCCCGGATCGGGCAGCGAGAGGATCGAACCGGCCGCAGTGACGGGAAGTGAAAAGAATCGCTTCATACCCCGCGTGGAGACGCTGACCGGCTATGGCGAGGCCAAGGAATGGGCGCTTGCACTCAAGGACGACCTCGCGCTCTGGCGGGCGGGCACGCTCGCCTGGGAGGACATGAGTACTAAGATTCTGCTCAGCGGCCCGCCCGGCACCGGAAAGACCCAATTTGCCAAGGCGCTCTGCAACAGCCTTCAGATTCCGCTGATTGCCTCGGCCGTCTCGGTGTGGCTGGAACCCGGTTATCTCGGTGATGTCCTGAAAAGAATGTCCGCCGCGTTCGCCGAGGCGGAAGCGGCAAAGCCAGCAATCCTGCTCATCGACGAGATCGACGGTATCGGCAAACGTGGCGCCAGCGGTGAGTGGACCAGCTACTGGGACTCCGTCGTTAACCGCGCTCTGGAGCTTCTGGACGGGGCGGCAAAATCTGACGGCGTGATCGTCATCGGGGCGACCAACAATCCGGATGCGATTGATCGTGCGTTGCTGCGTTCTGGAAGGCTCGAGACACACATCCCCATTCCACGGCCCGATACCACGGCGCTGATCGGAATCCTTCGCCATCATCTGAAAAACGATCTCGACTCCGTCGTGGCGAGCGCTCCACCACGGCCAGCCCATTCGGCCGATGCCGGGATCGCCGAGACTGCTGAGGTGAGAGATGCTGGCTCCACCGCCGAGAAATGGCGCGACCCGGCATCTCGTCGACATCCTGCCGAAGACACAAAGGACAATCCGCCATGGTGACGTTCAACCCATACAATGCTGACCAGGATGCCGCCTTCGATCGCGAGCTAGCGCGTCTTTGCGCCCTCGTGACCGACATGGAGAAGATCCGGTCGGGTGCACCGCCTGACCTTCTCGGAGAAGGAGCCCCGATCCTGGACCGCTGGGTCATGATACACAGGCCGGCACTGTGCCTCGCCGGGCTGTCGACGGGGGCACCCCGAGGCTGACGGGTGAGGCTCGGCCGATCGTGACTTCCGATCTCTGGTTGATGTCCAAGGATCGTCAATGGGCCAGGACGTTGTCGCGCTGGTACCGCCTTGAGCCGTCCCGTCGACAACTTCCGAAATGATGCATGAGGAGGCTGCCATGATCGACCAAAACGATGCCAACGAGGCGACCCGCGACGTGCTCCACCGGCTCGCGTTGAAGACGAAAGGCATGACCGGCGCCGACATCGCGCGGCTGGTTCGCGAGGCCCGCCACAAGGCGCGGCGTGGAAGCAGGCAACTCGCCTTCTCCGACATCTACGATATCCTGACCTCCGCCCGGCCGGATCGACCGCAACCGCTTCGCTGGCGCATGGCGATCCACGAAGCCGGCCACGCCGTCGCCAGGTTAGTCCTGGAACTGGGCCGTGTCATCTCGATCAGCATCGACGGCCTGGCCGGCGGCTACACAGCAGGCGAAACGCCGACCATGGAAGCGGAGACAGCGGGTTTCTTCAAGGGACTGCTCGTCATAGGCCTCGCCGGACGCGCTGCCGAGGATGAATTGCTCGGCTCTGTCACCGCCGGTGCTGGCGGGTCGCCGGACAGCGATCTTGCGCAAGCGACCGAACTGGCAATGGCGATGGAAACCGCGCTGGGTTTTGCCGGGACATGTCCGCTTCTCTACCGTCCCGTCGAGGATAGGTCCTCGCTGCTCGCCTACAATCCGTTGCTGGCCGAGCGTGTCAGCGCCCGGCTCGACGAGGCCTATGACCGCGCCCGTGACCTCATCCGCCGCAATACCGACGCGATCCTTCTCCTTGCGAAGGCGCTGATGGCGCACGACACGCTGGAAGGGTTGGACCTCATCGCCGTCCTGAGGGAGGTGAAAAAGCGGATAGTTTCCGACGCCTGCGAGAGGGTCGGGGACGATTGCGGTACGTCCGATATCCCTTTGGATGCTGTCGACAGCGAGAAGCCCTGAGCGTCCCGATGATGATCACTGACACCGGTCGGGGAGTTCCGGGGGGTGATCGAAGCCACACCAACCATGGCGATGCAGTCCGCCATTGGCGGCGTACAACCTGTGGCTGGGGTCGGCCAACATCACGAGGAATATTGGGCGCCTGTGGCGGCGTGCGCGGGCCGCTCGACGTCAGATCAGCCGACAATTTGCCGAGGTGGCCGGTCGTTCATTGATCGATTTTCGGCTTCGGTAGGAGGTTGGCGATGCTCCGCTCGCATAAGGATTGGATTGCTCGTCCATGCCCAAGCGCGACGGCTTTGTCCGGAACCGAGGGGCAGAGGCCGACGAATCCTTGTTGGCAAGGTTTTGGTCCCTGCAACGCTCCCTGAATGGTCCCTTTCTTGGCGGAACGAATCCTTCTGGTTGCATTCAGATTTGGGGGTTCGTCAAGGATTCATCTGGCAGCGGATAACAAGGATTCGATAATGTTGACAATGGGTTAGATGAGTCATGCTTGCCTCACCTCGTTGCAAAAGCGGGCCTGAAATGCTTAGAATGGTGTCATCTGGAATTATCAACATGCAAGAGAGATACAACCTTAGATTGGAGCCATGAAATGCGCGCTTGGGTCTGTGCACGTACCGCGAATGAAAGCCAAAACGAGTGGGGGGCGAAAGTGGATGCCCAACTGGAAAGGCTACGCCGGTACGCTCGCGATCACGGATGGGAAATAGTTGGAGAGACGCGCGAACCGGCAACATCCGGAATCGCACCGAACAGGCCAGGGCTCGCTTCCCTGTTAAAGATTGCTGATTCACATCCCAAGCGGTTCGACATTCTCTTGGTGGAGTCATTGTCTCGCCTGTCGAGAGACGGGGCGGCACTAGAAAGTATCACGCGGCGCCTGAAGCTTGCCGGGATCGAAGTCTGCACGACGGGGGCAGTTTCCTTTCCGATGGCCACAATGGCCGATCGCATGTCTTTGTCTATTGACGAGTACATCTGTCGTATCGCGGAGGATGTCCGAGCTAGCAGTCTGGCCGCTGCGCCTGCTGGCCATTGCTCCTTTTCTGCGCCTTTCGGGTATATCAGTACTCGCGAAGCCAATGGCCGTCGTACCTGGGCGATCCACGAGGCAGAGGCCAAGGTGGTGCGACATGCCTTCCATCTTGCGCTCGAGTACAACGAGGGACCGAGAGGAATAGCCCGCCATTTGAACGATGCCGGGCATACCACGCGAAGCGGCAAGGCTTGGTCTGTATCCGCAATTGGTCGGATGCTTGGGAACCCGATTTACTCGGGAGTTGCCCGCATCAAGGCCCCGCTGGATATCGACAATATTGCCGAAAGCATCACTGGAATCCGCATTTCGGTGCCTCCCATAGTCTCGAGGCAACACTTTTTCAGCGTTCAACGGATTTGCCGGGACCGGACCCTTCGCCGCGGCCCGGCCCACTCCTCAAAATCTCGAACGTGGGCGGGAGATGAACCGTGCAGACCGCTGACCGACAACGTTTTCAGGCGGCCGCATAGGGGCAAGAAGAGTAAATGACCATGTCCACAGGACGACCGCTGGCGGTGCGCGCAGGATTGCCCCCTCCAGGCGGCACACGCCGGAGTGGCCTTGACGTCGGCCGGCGATCGAAAGCCAATCCACCGACACGACACCGAGATACGGCCCTCGGTCAGAGAAAGCGCACCTTCGCGGCCCGAGTGCCGTGCGGCATTGTAATGCTTGTGCCTCGCCTAGCATCGTCAAAACGGTCCAGAATTCGTCCGATCGTGCCCGAACAAGCGACTGCTCGATCCGACACAACGGTCGAACGTGCATCGGCGTCTCGTGGAGCGAAGCCGCCCGCGGAAATATCACGAAGACGGGTTCGTAGGGAGCGTTAACAATGGCGCCTATCAAGAAAGCGCTGCTGCAGTCCCGAAAAGTCGGCGGCGACCGTTCACGCCGATCTGCCAATCGAGGACCAAGAGGACATGACTCCAAGCGAAGATCCCAGGCGAAACCAGATACCCGTCGAGAGCACCTGGTTCTCTACGAGCGAAAAAGGAAAACGGCGTCACGGAACGCACGACAGGTCAGCCTGCTGATGCCATCAGATTTGACAGTCACAATCCGCGAATTGGATGCCTTGGAGATACTGCTTTCAGCGACATACGGAGAGAATGAGGAAGGAGTCTCGATATGACAAATCGAAGGAGGGAGCGATCGGCACCCTCGCCAAAGCTGACAATTGAGAACCTGAGCGCACCGAAGTCGACGCGCCTGAGGTCAACACAAGAGAGACGCGCTCTCGCATTAGGAACGGCTAACGTTCAAGCGCTTGGCGTACAAAAGGCCATTCGTGTTGCTCTTTATCTTCGGGTATCCAGCAGCAGAAGTGTCGAGTCGAATCTCTCGATCCCAGAACAGGAGAAACAACTGCGGAGATACTGCAAGGAGCGCGGGTGGATTGTCGTTACCGTGTACGAAGAAGCTGGCAAGTCAGCAAAGACGACCAATCGGCCCCAGTTCCGCATGATGGTATCCGATGCCCAGGCTCTGGAGCGCCCGTTTGACGTAGTTCTCATCTGGACGACATCGCGGTTCGCGAGATCGTCAATCGACTACGCCCTAGTTGAGCAGCTCCTTCGTTCCCACGGCATAGAGGTTCTGTCGGTCTCGCAGTCGTTTGCGCGGAACGCAGGCGGTTTCGTCGCCAAACGCGTTTCGACAATGTTCGATGAGTACCACTCCATCAGGTCGGCGGAAGATTCTATCAATGCACGCCGTCAAATGGTCGAAAACGGCTTGTGGCCCGGCGGCATGACGCCGGATGGGTATACGCTGGTCCCTGCACCAGGCCAGCGGGACCGGAAGGTGGTGGCCATCGACGAAGACAGGCGCCCCATCGTAGAGCGCATTTGTTCATTGGCTCTGCATGGCGATGGTCAAGGCCCGCGGCTTGGCGTTAAGGCCATAGCGATGTGGCTGAATAGCCGAAGAATATGGACGAGAACAGGTGCCCGTTGGAGTAGCCAGGCAATCCATCGCATACTAACCTGCTCTTCCTACTTCGGTGATCACTACTGGGGCGTAGACCCGGCGATCAGTGAGCATCGGGAGGAACAGGACCCTGTTCTCCTGAAAATTCCGGCTATCATTTCGCGAACCATGTTCGAAGAAGTTCAGCTCATGCTGGGCAAACGCAACCCCAAAATGCATGCGGCAAAGCAGGTGAGCAGTCGTCTTCTGTTGTCCGGCATCGCGCATTGCGAGGAGTGCGGCAAGGCCATGACGTTGCGAACAGGGAAGACGTACCGCTACTACTATTGCAGTTCCGCCAATATGGGGAAATTGGTGTGCAGTGGGCCGGCGATTCCGGAGAAGGAACTGGACGATGCCGTTCTCAACGCAGTCCGCTCGCGCGTGCTGAGCAAAGACCACCTGGAAGGACTCCTCGGTGGCCTGCAGCGCCGAGAGCGCAGTCGAGCAGCATCAGTATCTCGAGAAATGCCCGCACTACGTTCCCGTGTGTCGGCGGCAGAGGTGGCCATGGAGGGATTGTGGGCCAGCCTCCGTCTTGCACCCACTTTGGAAAAGGACCCGCTCTTTCAGAAGAACCTCAGGCTTGCGGCAGATGAGCTGGAGTTCACCCGCTCGAAACTCGATGATGCAGTTGAAGCGATGGATGATGCTGGCGATGTCAGCGCAGCTGCTATGCAGCTGTTTCGAGACCAGCTCTTGGACATTCTGGACGGCCCAAATGTTCACAGGCGCAAGATCTATCTCGAATCGATAGTTCAGCGAGTTGAGGTAGGACAAACCGAGGTTCACATCGAAGGACATATCGAGGACCTGCGCAAAGCCGTGGAGGCTTCTGCCAACGGATCGGGTGGTAGCTCTGACCCAGAAGTTCGCAGATATGTTCGCAGATGGCGGAGAGAGCGGGATTCGAACCCGCGTTACGGTCTCCCGTAAACACACTTTCCAGGCGTGCGCCTTCAACCACTCGGCCACCTCTCCGTCCTTGCATTTCGCGCCGGCCGGTTTTGCCGCGCGGGTTGGGGAGATGCATCCCTTTGGGAAGTGCGGGGGAGACCCGCGCGATAGGCGCCGCCAACCAGCGGATGCCCTTCCCGGCGCCCGTCAATCAAACAGGCGCGGGGCTCATCTAGTCGATCCGGCGCCGAATGCCAAGCCATAACGGCAGTCTATTCGCTTTGCCGGCCATGCATCGTTTCGTCGGGCCGCCAACGCCTTCGCTTCAAGGGCGCCTCGGCTCCGAATGGTGTGCACAGGCAAGGCAGCAGGGCCGGCCGCGCTTGACATCGCCCCGGGCCAGCTGTCGAGTGAGGCAGAGGCTTTGCGGGGGCAACGTCCAGACATGACATCGAGCAATCAACAGCCGGCCAGCGGGACGCCGGCCGGAGGTATCCCAGGCGGGTTGCCGCCGCCCGGGCGTTCGGACCTGTCCTTCATCCCGGTGGTCTGGCTCCTCTTCGTCATGGCGTTGTCGGTCTATGGGCTGGTCTCGGCCTGGTGGCTGGTGGGCAATTCCGGCCTGCCGGAGACGGTTTTCTATTTCGTCCTTGGCGCGCTGGCCTTCGACATCATCACCATCCTGTGGGGGCTCTATCTGCTCGGCCTCGCCTTCGGCCGTTCGGCGTACTTCCCGCGCCATTTCACCTTCTGGCAGATCGCCATTATCGTCTTTCTGCTGGCAAGGCAGGCCTATGTGCTGGCTGTGCCGGAATTCGTGTTCTCCGCCAGAAGTCTGGCCATCGCTGCCGCCGAAATCGGCATCGGCCTGTTTTGTATCTACCTGCTGCGTCGCGAAGCCGGATCCGCAGACGTCTATACCGCACAGCAAGCGCAAGCGCCGTCGGTCTTTGCTTCGATCGTCGCCGCGCTGCTCGGCATCATCCTCGGGGCGGTCGTTGGCGCCGTCGCCGGATTCGCGCTCGGCGCTGGCATCGCCGAAGTCACCGACATCAGCTGTTTCGAGGGCGGCTGCGGCTACTTTGCTGTGTTCATCGGCCTTACCGGGCTGGTGGTCGGCGCCATCGCCGGCGGCATCCTTGCCGTCTGGCTCGTCCATCGGCGCCGCCGAAAGGCGGCGATATAGGCGGACGGGGGCTTCAAATTCGCGTATGCCGATTGCACACCGGTCCTACGCATTCTATTCCTCGTCTTGACCGGAAGGTCCTCGGGAGGAGCTTGAGGACCGGAGGAAGATCTCGATGTTGCGTTTTCTGTTTCGCCTCGCGGCCATGGTCGCACTTTCGGTCGCCGTCATCATGGCGGTGCTCGACGCGACACGCTCGGTGGCGGCTTCCGCGCTGGTCATGACGCCGCTCAATTCGAGCTGGCTGGCGGTTTCGCCCGACACCCGCGCGGCCTTTGAGACCTTCGTGCGCGCCAAGGCGAGCCCGATGATATGGGATGGCGGCATCGCCTGGGTGCTTGCCCAGCCCGGCTTTGCGGTGTTTTCGGTCGCAGCCTTGCTCCTCTACGCGATCGGCTACCGGCGCCGGCGGCGAGGCGGGGAATTCGCCCCGGGCTGACGGGTTGTCCCGGCGGGCCGGCGACGACAACGCGGCAACCATCCACGGTTGTCACTGCCTTGGGCATGCTTTTCCAAAAGGTCAAAATTCCGCGTGAATTTTGTTTCGGGCCGTGCCAGATTGCCTGGAGCGGGAGGGGAGTACGCTCCTGGCTGATGTCGCATGCCTGCCGGAGAACCGGGCAGGCGGGCGGCGCGTAACGGAAAAAAATAACCGACAGGGTGTGGATCACATGAAACGTATCGTTCTCGGCCTCCTGGCCGCAACCGCAATGGTTCTTCCGGCTTTCGCCGCGGATGTCCAGCCGGCCATCCTCTACGATCTCGGCGGCAAGTTCGACAAATCCTTCAACGAGGCTGCCTATCATGGCGCCGAAAAGTTCAAGACCGAGACCGGCACCGCCTATGTCGAGTTCGAAGTGTCCAACGCCTCGCAGCGCGAGCAGGCGCTGCGCCGCTTCGCCGAAGACGGCCGCAACCCCATCGTCATGGCCGGCTTCGCCTGGGAGGATGCGCTGAAGGTGGTCGCGAAGGAATATCCCGACCTCAACTTCGCCATCATCGACGACGCCGTCGACCTGCCCAATGTCCGCTCGCTTGTCTTCAAGGAAAACGAAGGCTCCTATCTGGTCGGCATCATGGCGGCGATGGCCTCGAAGTCCAAGAAGGTCTCCTTCATCGGCGGCATGGACATTCCGCTGATCCGCAAGTTCGAATGCGGCTATGTCGGCGGCGCCAAGTCTGCCGGCGCTACCGACGTCATCCAGAACATGACCGGTGATACGCCCGCGGCGTGGAACGATCCGGCCAAGGGCGGCGAGATCGCCAAGACGCAGATCGACCAGGGCTCCGACGTGGTCTATGCCGCGGCCGGCGGCACCGGCGTCGGCGTGCTGCAGGCTGCGGCTGACGCCGGCAAGCTCGGCATCGGCGTCGATTCCAACCAGAATGGCCTGCAGCCCGGCAAGGTGCTGACCTCGATGCTGAAGCGCGTCGACGTTGCCGTCTATACCGCCTTCATGGACGGCAAGAACGGCACCTTCAAAGGCGGCCTGCAAAATCTCGGCCTCAAGGAAGGCGGCGTCGACTACGCCATGGACGACAACAACAAGGCGCTGGTCACCGACGAGATGAAGGCAGCGGTCGAAAAAGCCAAGGCCGACATCATCGCCGGAACGATCCAGGTGCACGATTACACCGCCGACAACGCCTGCCCGTATTGATCGGCAAGCGCTAGTTTTGGAGCCGCCGGGTGAAAGCCCGGCGGTTTTGTTTTTGAGGGTAGCCGTGATGTCGACGACAATCGAAGCCATGGCGGAGCGCGACGTCGAGCCGATCGCAAGGCAGCGGCTCGCCGCGTTCTTCGCTGGTACAGAACGAACATTGGCAGAAGACGCGGCCGGACTTCGCGAATTGCTCGGTGGCAATGGGTTCGAGGCGGCATTCGTTGCGCGAGAGCAGGGCCTGCCGATCGGGAGTTGCCTGCTGGTCCGCGACGAGATCGATCCGGCACACGATTTGACGCCATGGCTTGCCGGGCTGATCGTTGACCAAGACCATCAAGGGCGCGGCATCGGCACAGCGCTGGTCAGAGCGGTCGAAGCTCATGCGGCATCGGCTGGTGTACGCAGGCTCTATCTCTACACCTGGCAAGCGCGTCGCTTCTACGAAGCGCTCGGCTGGGTAGAGGTGCAGACCTTCGCGCAGGATGGCGAACCGATGGCACTGATGTCTCGCGCGCTATAAAGTGCCCACGAGATAGCCCAGCGCAAACACCACGATCAGCGCGATGGCGATGGCGAAGCCGCGCCGGCCGCCGAGCGAATGCACGCCGACGCCATAGGGACGGCGCTCCAGCCTGCTGATTACCGGAGTCGGTTTGGCTTCGTCATGGCTGACCACGCGCATTTGCGGCATTTCGGCGATTCGCTGCGAGATCAGCTGCCAGCGGTCGCTGCCGCCCGACGGCCGCCCCGTGCGATCGAAGACATGCATGCGCTCGGCCAGCCGCATCACCGTGTCACGGAAGGCAGGATCGATCGCCAGGTCGCGCTCGGCGCGCTCCCGGTCGCGGTCGTTCATCAGGCCAAGCACATAGTCGCCGGCACGCGCCACGCGATCGCTTTCACTGGCCATCGGCTTCTCCTTGCTACCAGTGCGGCGGTTTGGTTATCGGCACATCAGGCGCCGACTGTTCCTCCAGCGCCATGAAGCGCTCGGTCAGGGCATCGAGCTTGCGCTGCATGCGCTCGATCACCGTCCACTGCTCGGCGATCTGGCCGGACAGTTCCTCGATGGTCTTTTCCTGCTCGGCGGCGCGGATTTCCAGCGTCGTCAGCCGGTCGGCAGGCATGATCATCTAAAAAAATCCTTCGGTCCTGGCGCACGCAGTCGCAGAATGATGCGAATATTGAGCCTTGTATATTAGTGAATGTGAAGGTCCCGGGCCACGTTCGAAATTGACAATCGCACCGGGATTTGTCGAGAGTGATGGTTGCGCCGCCAATTGGCACGGGTGGGGCATCATGCTAGGCATTTTGACCAAGCGATAAAAAAATAAGAGTGGGACAGGCTGCATGGCGCAAGCCGCAATCGAACTGATCGGCATCAACAAGAGTTTTGGCGCCGTTCGCGCCAATCGCGACATCAACCTGGAGATCGCGCGCGGCACCATCCACGGCATTGTCGGCGAGAACGGCGCCGGCAAGTCGACGCTGATGTCGATCCTCTACGGCTTCTACCAGGCCGACAGCGGCGAAATCCGCGTCGGCGGCAAGCCGGCGTCGATCAAGACCTCCAACGACGCCATCGCGCTCGGCATCGGCATGGTGCACCAGCATTTCATGCTGGTCGACAATTTCACCGTGCTGGAAAATATCATCCTCGGCGCCGAAAGCGATGCGCTGCTGAAAAAGAGCATCGCCAAGGCGCGCTCCGAACTGGAGCGGCTCGAGCGCGAATACGGGCTGGAGGTCGATCCCGACGCCATCATCGAGGAATTGCCGGTCGGCCTGCAGCAGCGCGTCGAAATCCTGAAAGCCCTCTATCGCGGCGCCGAAATCCTGATCCTCGACGAGCCGACGGGCGTGTTGACGCCGGCCGAGGCCGATCACCTGTTCCGCATCCTCAGGCAGTTGAAGGACCAGGGGAAAACGGTGGTGCTGATCACCCACAAGCTGCGCGAGATCATGGCCATCACCGACAATGTCTCGGTCATGCGCCAGGGCACGATGGTGGCGACGCGCGAGACCAGCAAGACGACGGTGGGCGAACTCGCCGAGCTGATGGTCGGGCGGCGCGTGCTGTTGCGGGTCGAAAAGGGCGAGGCGGAAGCCGGCGCCGTCAAGCTCGCGGTCAAGAACCTGACGGTGAAGGATTCTCGCGGCGTCACCATGGTCGACGACATCTCCTTCGATATCAAAGCCGGCGAGATCGTCGGCATTGCCGGCGTGGCCGGCAACGGACAATCCGAACTGCTGGAGGCGATATCCGGCATCAGGCACGCCGTCTCCGGCTCGGTTATGCTCGACGGCAAGCCGATCGACCTTACCGGCAAGGCAGATCCGGGTGAACTGCGCGACCGCGGCCTCGCACACGTACCGGAGGACCGCCATCATGTCGGGCTGGTTCTGGCCTTCGAGGAGAACGAGAATTCGATCCTCGGCTATCATGACGACCCGCGCTATCTCAAAGGGCCGTTCCTCAACATCGACGCGATCATGGCCGACGCCAAGGACAAGATCGAGAAATACGACATCCGTCCCGGCAATCCGCGCCTGAAGACGGCGAATTTCTCCGGCGGCAACCAGCAGAAGATCGTGCTGGCGCGGGAAATGGAACAAGACCCGGGTGTTCTCATCGTCGGCCAGCCGACGCGCGGCGTCGATGTCGGCGCCATCGAATTCATCCACAAGCGGCTGATCGCCATGCGCGACCAGGGCAAGGCGGTGCTGGTGGTGTCGGTCGAGCTCGACGAAATCCGTTCGCTGTCCGACCGTATCCTGGTGATGTTTGCCGGCCGCATCGTCGGTGAGCGCGGCCCCGAGGCGACCGAAGGCGAGCTTGGCCTGCTGATGGCGGGCGTCGAGCGCCAGGAGGCGGCAGAATGAGCACGCCTTACGCCAAACTACCGGCCTGGGCCGACTATGGGCTGATCCCGCTGATCAACCTGTCGGTCGCCTTCATCGTTGCCGGTTTCGTCGTCATGCTGGTCGGCGAGAACCCGTTCCGCGCCGCCGTCATCCTGGTCGAAGGCGCCTTCGGCAAGGGAACCGGCATTGCCTTCACGCTGTTTTATGCCACCACCTTCATCTTCACCGGCCTGTCGGTGGCTGTGGCCGCGCATTGCGGTCTGTTCAACATCGGCGCTGAGGGCCAGGCCTACATTGCCGGCCTCGGCGTGGGCGTGGTCTGCCTTGCCTTCGACAGCGTACTGCCATGGTGGCTGACCTTCCCGCTGGCTATCGCCGCCGGGGCTGCGGTCGGCGCACTGTGGGCGCTGATCCCGGCCTATCTGCAGGCCAAGCGCGGTTCGCACATCGTCATCACCACCATCATGTTCAATTTCATCGCCGCGTCGATCATGGTCTATCTCCTGGTCGGGCCGTTGAAGCCAGCGGCCTCGCAGGCGCCGCAGACGCGTAACTTCCTCGCCGGGGCGGAACTGCCGAAGCTCAACTGGATCATCGAACTGTTCGGCGCCAAGATCCGCTCCGCGCCCTTCAACATCTGCTTCCTGCTGGCGTTGGTCATGGCCTTCCTGGTCTGGCTGCTGATCTGGCGCACCAAGCTCGGCTACGAGATGCGCACCTACGGCCACAGCCCGAAGGCGGCGCGCTATGCCGGCATTTCGGAGACCCGCATCATCATCATCGCCATGATGATCTCCGGCGCACTGGCCGGCATGATGACGCTGAACCCGGTGATGGGCGACCAGCACAATGTGGCGATCGACTTCGTTTCCGGCGCCGGCTTCGTCGGCATCGCCGTGGCGTTGATGGGCCGCCTGCATCCGGTCGGCATCGTGCTGGCGGCGATCCTGTTCGGCATGCTCTACCAGGGCGGCGCGGAACTTGCCTTCGAGATGCCGGCGATTTCCCGCGACATGATCGTCATCATCCAGGGCCTGGTCATCCTGTTTGCCGGTGCGCTGGAGCACATGTTCCGGCCCTACGTCCAGGCGCTGTTCGCCTCGTTCAGTCCAAGGTCGGTCGGCATCGAAGCGGTCAAAGGGAAGGGTGCCTGAGATGGATGTGTTCATCGCCATCGTGCAGATCCTCGACTCAACCATACGCTTGTCGGTGCCGCTACTGCTTGCCTGCCTCGCCGGCCTCTATTCCGAACGCGCAGGCGTTTTCGACATCGGGTTGGAAGGCAAGATGCTGGTCGGCGCCTTCGCCGGTGCGGCGGCCGCTTCGGTCTTCCATTCGGCCTTCCTCGGTCTCGGTATGGCGATCGTGATGTCGGTCGCCTTTGCCCTGGTGCACGGCTTCGCTTCGATCACCCATCGCGGCAACCAGATCGTCTCCGGCGTGGCAATCAACTTCGTTGCCGCCGGCTCAACCATCATTCTGGGCCAGGCCTGGTTCCAGCAAGGTGGGCGCACGCCGGCGCTGCAGCCGGGCGAGCGCTTCGAGGCCATCACTCTGCCAGGTGCTGCCGCCATCCACGACGTGCCGATTATAGGGCCGATCTATTCCGAGCTTCTGTCCGGCCACTCGATCCTGGTCTATCTCGCTTTCGCCATGGTTCCGTTCACCTGGTGGGTGCTGTTTCGCACCCGCTTCGGCCTCAGGCTGCGCGCCGTCGGCGAGAACCCGGCCGCCGTCGACACCGCCGGCATTTCGGTCGCCTGGCTGCGCTACCGGGCGCTGATCTGCACCGGCGTGCTGACCGGCATTGCCGGCGCCTATCTGTCGATGGTGCAGAATGGCGGCTTCGTGAAGGACATGACCGCCGGCAAGGGCTACATCGCGCTGGCGGCGCTGATCTTTGCCAAATGGCGGCCGGTCAACGCCATGTTCGCCTGTCTTCTGTTCGGCTTCCTCGACGCGGCGGCGATCCGCCTGCAGGGCTCGCCTCTGCCGCTCATCGGCAAGGTGCCGGTGCAGTTCATGCAGGCGCTGCCCTATGTGCTGACTGTCATTCTGCTTGCCGGCTTCATCGGCAAGGCGATCCCGCCACGCGCCGGTGGCGTGCCCTATGTCAAGGAACGGTGATCCGATAACGCTAGTCTGAGATCGCTGAGCCGAACACGCGGCTCGGTGCTTGAAAGGCGCCAGGAAAACGCAAAGCGCCGGGTTTTGACCATGATCGTCGGAGAGAACGTCTGAATGTCGCATGATCTGTTCGAAGCCGCGCAGGAGGCCATGGCCAAGGCCTACGCGCCCTATTCGAAGTTTCCAGTGGGGGCGGCGTTGCGGACCGAGGACGGACGCGTCTTCACCGGCGCCAACATCGAGGTCGCATCCTATCCGGAAGGCTGGTGCGCCGAGACCACCGCGCTCGGCCACTACATCATGGGCGGCGGCGGCAAGATCGTGGAAATCGCCGTCATTGCCTCGCGTATGGCGAAGTGCTCGCCTTGCGGCGGCTGCCGGCAAAGGCTGGCGGAATTCTGCCGGCCGGACACGAAGCTCTATCTCTGCGACAACGGCGGCGTGGTCGAGACCGTGACCATGGGCGACATGCTGCCCTACGGGTTCCGCGGCGACATTTTGAAATGAAGATTGGCTGACATGAAAGAAGCTCTGGACCATCTCGTTGAACGGCTGGACGGGTTGGCGCCCACCGCCGCCATGGTGCTGGGGTCGGGCCTGGGCGGGCTTGTCGACCAGGTCGAAAATGCCGTGCGCATTTCCTATGCCGACCTGCCGGGTTTCCCCCGCAGCGGGGTGACCGGCCATGCCGGCGAGGTGGTGGCGGGGCTGTTTGCCGGCACGCCTGTGCTGATGCTGTCCGGCCGCGCCCACTATTACGAGCATGGCGTTGCGGCTGCAATGCGGCCGGCGCTGGAAGTGCTTGCCGGCATTGGCATCACCAAGCTGATCCTTACCAATGCGGCCGGCTCCGTCGATCCCGACATGCTGCCAGGATCGGTGATGCTGCTCACCGACCACATCAATTTCTCCGGCTCCAACCCGCTGATCGGCGAGCCGAGCGACCGCCGCTTCGTCGGCCTGACCGAAGCCTATGATGCCGGCCTGCGTTCGGCGATCGAACGCGCCGCCAAGGCGACCGGGACAGCGTTGCACAAGGGCGTCTATATGTGGTTTTCCGGCCCGTGCTTCGAGACGCCGGCGGAAATCCGCATGGCGCGCATCATGGGCGCCAATGCGGTGGGCATGTCGACCGTGCCGGAGGTCATCCTCGCCCGTTTCCTTGGGCTTCGCGTTGCCGCCTGTTCGGTGATCACCAACCTTGCCGCCGGGATGACCGGGGCGGAGCTGTCGCACCAGGAGACCAAGGACATGGCGCCGATCGGCGGCGCGCGGCTGGCGACGATCCTTGCGCATGTGTTCCAGGACGGGTTGCCGGAGCCAAAGGGCGACGCCTGATGCTTCCCCAGGAAATCATCCGCCGCAAGCGCGACGGCCAGAAACTGTCGGCGCAGGAGATTGCGGCCTTCGTCACCGGCGTGACCTCGGGCAGCGTCACGGACGGCCAGGTCGGCGCCTTCGCCATGGCGGTGTTCTTCAACGGCATGAGCCGCGATGAGGCGGTGGCGCTGACGCTGGCGATGCGCGATTCCGGCGACGTGCTCGACTGGTCGGACCTGCCGGGTCCGGTCACCGACAAGCATTCGACCGGTGGCGTCGGCGACAATGTCTCGCTGATGCTGGCGCCGATCGTCGCCGCCTGCGGCGCCTATGTGCCGGTGATCTCCGGCCGCGGGCTCGGCCATACCGGCGGCACGCTGGACAAGATGGATGCCATTCCCGGCTATATCAGCCAGCCGGATGTGGCGCGTTTTCGCAAGACGGTGCTGGAGACCGGCTGCGCCATCATCGGCCAGACCGCCGACCTCGCGCCCGCCGACCGCCGGCTCTATGCGATCCGTGACGTGACAGGGACGGTGGAATCGGTGCCGCTGATCACCGCCTCGATCCTGTCGAAGAAGCTGGCGGCCGGCCTGCAGTCGCTGGTGCTCGACGTCAAGGTCGGCAATGGCGCCTTCATGGAGAGGTCGCGCGACGCGACCGCACTTGCCAACAGTCTGGTCGAGGTTGCCAATGGCGCCGGCCTGAAGGCCTCGGCGCTGGTCACCGGCATGAACGAGCCGCTGGCGTCGGCGGCCGGCAACGCGGTGGAGGTGCGCAACGCCGTCGATTTCCTCACCGGTCGGTTCCGTGACAAGCGGCTGGAGGATGTGACGCTAGCGCTGGCCGCCGAGATGCTGCAATCGGCAGGGCTGGTTTCGTCCAACCAGGACGGCCTCAGGCGGGCGACTGAGACGCTGGGCGGAGGCCGTGCGGCGGCTGCCTTCGCGCGGATGGTGGCAGCCCTTGGCGGTCCCGCCGATTTCGTCGAGAAGCCGGAGAAATATCTGCCCAAGGCGGCAGTGGAGTTTGCGGTCAAGGCGACCGGGAATGGCTTTGTCACTGGCATTGCCACACGCGACATCGGGCTTGCCGTGGTCGGGCTCGGTGGCGGGCGCACGCGGCCGGACGACCGGATCGATCATGCGGTCGGCATCACCAGGCTGCTGCCGATCGGCGCCGAGGTGCGGGCCGGCGATGCGCTGGCGTTGGTCCATGCCCGCACGGATGCGGATGCCGAGGCAGCCGCAGGCGCCATACTCTCGGCCTATACGGTTGGGGCTTCAAAGCCGGGCGCCGACAAGACCGTCATCCGGCGGGTGCTGGCGCGCGGGTAGCCGGAAGGCGCTACTGCGCCAGCAGCAAGGTGCCGTTTTCGACCTGGTATTTTGCCAGCCGCTGCAAAAAGCTCATGCCGATCAGGTTGGTTTGCAGCGCCCGGTCGTCGAGCACCACCGCCTGGATGTTGTCGACGCTGATCTTGCCGATCTGCAGGCGATCGATGGTGACCACGGCCGCCCTGATCGCGCCGTTGGCGGTGTTGACCTGATGGCTGAAATCCGACGGGTTGAGCGAGATGCCGATGCGGCGCGCCGTCGAGGTGTTGATGGCGACCAGCGTGGCGCCGGTGTCGATCATGCCGTCGACCTGGCGGCCGTTGAGCTTGAAGGCGGAGGTGAAATGGCCGCGCTCGTCTGCCGCCACCAATACCTTGCGGCCGGTGGGCAGCGGTGCTGCCGGCTTGTCGGGAACCGAGGCGAGGTTCAGCTCGGGCTGCGGTTGCGCGGCCGGCTTGCTGGCGACGGTCGACTTCAGCAGGCCATCGAGGGTCTGCGGGTTCGACTGATAGACGATCGGGATCGACGCCGATGTGCCGGCGAAAACGCCCAGAATGAGAAGCTTGCGCAGCATGAATGGACCTTCGTGGAGGCCCCATTCTCATGCGAACATGGTATTTGCCGCTTTAACGCCATCCGAAACCACGGCTTTGCGTAAACGGGTGGTAAACGACGGGATGTCAGCTGGCTTTGCCAGCCGCCCTCATTTGGTTCCGTACATGCGGTCGCCGGCATCGCCGAGGCCGGGCATGATGTAGCCCTTCTCGTTGAGCTGGCGGTCGATGGAAGCGGTGAAGACCGGGACATCCGGATGCGCCTTGGTGAAGCGCTCAATGCCCTCGGGCGCCGCCAGCAGGCACAGGAAGCGGATGTTGGTGGCGCCGCGCCCCTTCAGCTTGTCGATGGCCGCGATCGCTGAATTGGCGGTGGCCAGCATCGGGTCGACGACGATCACCAGTCGGTCGGCGAGGTCGCTCGGCGCCTTGAAGAAATATTCCACCGCCTCGAGCGTCTCGTGGTCGCGGTAGAGGCCGATATGGGCGACGCGCGCCGCTGGCACCAGGTCGAGTAGGCCTTCGAGCAGGCCATTGCCGGCGCGCAGCACCGAGGCGAAGACCAGCTTCTTGCCCTCCAGCGTCGGCGCTTCCATGGTTTCCATCGGCGTTTCGATGGTGGTGGTCGTCAGGTCGAGGTTGCGGGTGACCTCGTAACCGAGCAGCAGCGAGATCTCGCGCAGCAGCCGCCGGAAGCCGGCTGTCGACGTCTCCTTCTTGCGCATGATGGTCAGCTTGTGCTGGACAAGCGGGTGGTCGACGACGGTGACGCCCTGCATGGGTTGCTCCTGAATTTTTCGCTGCTTGGAACAACCCTAGCGACAATGCGCCGGCCAAGGAACCGCCTGGCGGCGCCGGCCACAGTTTTGTCGCCAGAAATCGTCGGTGAAGCGATCAGCGTGCGACGGCGTTCAGCCGTGCGAGAAGCGCTGCCTTGGTCTTCCTGTCGATGAAAGCGGCCTCGATCGCCGTGCGGGTTACGGCGGTCAGCGCCTTTTCGTTCATAGCGAAATGCTCGGCGGCAATGTCGTATTCGCGCTTCAGCGAGGTCCAGAAATAGGGCGGGTCGTCGGAATTGAGCGTCACCTTGCAGCCGGCTGCCTGCAAAGCGGGGAAGGGGTGGTCGGCGAAACTGTCGAAGACTTTGAGCGCGATGTTGGAGCCGGGGCAGCATTCAAGCACCACGCCTTCATCGGCGATGCGCCTGACAAGGTCGGGGTTTTCGATGGCGCGCACGCCGTGGCCGATGCGCGAGGGGCGGATATGGTCGAGTGCGGCCTGCACCGTCTCCCATCCCGTCAGCTCGCCGGCATGGATGGTGATGCCGAGGCCGGCTTCGCGGGCGATCTCGAAAGCCCGGACATAATCTTCCATCTCGCCCATGCGCTCGTCGCCGGCGACGCCGAAGCCGGTGACCAGCGGATTGCCGCAGCGTGCCGCAAAGCGTGCCGCCTGTTCGATGGATTCGACGCCGACGTGACGCACGCCGGTGACGATCATGCGGCCCTCGATGCCGGTCTTGGCTTTCGCGCGCAGCATGCCTTCGCCGAGCGCATCGGTATAGGCCTTGGGCGACAGCCCGGCCCTGACGGCATGGTCGGGCGAGGTGAAGACCTCGGAATAGATGGCGCCGTCGCGGGCAAGGCTGGTCAGATAGTGGTCGGCGAGGCGAGCATAATCCTCCTCGGTGCGGAACAAATCGGCGGAAAAATCGTAAGCCGCGAGGAAGGAGGTGAAGTCGTGCCAGACGAACGAGCCGTTCTGGATATAGGGCGAGCTGTCCTTGCCATATTTCTGCGCCTGGCGAATGACGAGTTCGGGCGCCGCTGCCCCTTCAATATGGCAGTGCAGTTCTGCTTTCAAAGGCATTCAAACATCCCGTCGGTCAGTCCAGGTCTTGAAAACCCGCCACCTGGAAGCGCGGCTGAACACCGCGCCTTAAACAATAGCGCCCGCACCATCGATCGGCTATGGTCCCGCCGGTTTTATGACGGATCAAAATAATGTCAGTTGAGAGAACCACGGCCGCGGGCGGCATGGAAACCTCCTATGGTTTCAAGAAGGTAGGGCCAGGCGACAAGCAGCCTCTGGTCAACGACGTTTTCCACAAGGTGGCGAACCGCTACGACCTGATGAACGACCTGATGTCGGCCGGACTGCACCGGCTGTGGAAGGACGCCATGGTGACATGGCTCAATCCGCCGAAACGTCCTGGCTGGAAGGTGCTCGACGTCGCCGGCGGCACCGGCGACATCGCCTTCCGCATTGTCGACTCCAGCCATGGAAACGCTCATGCCACGGTGCTCGACATCAACGGCTCGATGCTGGCCGTCGGCCGCGACCGGGCGGAGAAAAAGGGCCTGTCCGGCAACACCGATTTCGTCGAGGCCAATGCCGAGGAACTGCCTTTTTCGGATAACACGTTCGACGCCTACACAATCGCTTTCGGCATCCGCAACGTGCCGCGCATTGATGTCGCGCTGACGGAAGCCTTTCGCGTGCTGAAGCCCGGCGGGCGGTTCCTGTGCCTGGAATTTTCCGAGGTCGAGATGCCGCTGCTCGACAAGGTCTACGAAGCCTGGTCGTTCAACGCCATCCCGCAGATCGGCAAGATGGTGACCGGCGACGGCGAACCCTATTCCTATCTGGTTGAATCGATCCGCAAATTTCCCAATCAGCAGAATTTTGCCGCCATGATCACCCGCGCCGGCTTTGAGCGCGTTTCGTTCCGCAACTATTCCGGCGGCATTGCCGCACTGCATTCGGGCTGGAAGCTTTGAGTTTGCAGCAGGTCAATTTGAAGCAGGCTTGGGCATGAGCAGCGTCGGCGCCGCCTTTCGGCTCGCACGGGCCGGCTGGGTGCTGGTCCGCGAGGGCGTGATCGCAGCACTTCCGGGCGACGAGCTCACCGGCCTGCCGAAGTTTGGCTGGCGCATGGCGCGGCTGTTCACCCGTCGTCGGGCGCTCGCCTATGAGCGCAGCGACCGGCTGGCCAAGGCGGTGGTCCGGCTTGGGCCCTCTTACGTCAAGCTCGGCCAGTTCCTGGCGACGCGGCCCGACGTCGTCGGCAACGACATGGCGCTCGACCTCGCCATGCTGCAGGACAAGATGCACACCTTTCCGCAGGCGGAAGCGGTGGCGGCGATCGAAGGCTCGCTCGGGCGCAAGATCGGCGAGCTCTATACCGAGTTCGGCGATCCCGTGGCGGCGGCTTCCATCGCCCAGGTTCATCCCGCGCAAGCCTTGCATGACGGTGTTGATACCAAGGTGGCGGTGAAGGTGATCCGGCCGGGCGTGCGGCGCCGCTTCTTCCAGGATCTCGAAAGCTATTTCCTTGCTGCGCGCCTGCAGGAGAAATACATCCCGTCATCGCGCCGGCTGCGGCCGGTCGAGGTGACCGAGACGCTGGCGCAGACGACCAAGGTCGAGATGGATCTTCGGCTCGAAGCGGCAGCGCTATCGGAGCTTGGCGAGAATACCAAGGACGATCCCGGCTTCCGCGTGCCGTCGGTCGACTGGGAGCGCACCGGCCGCGACGTGCTGACGATGGAATGGGTCGACGGCGTCAAGATGAATGACATCGCCGGTCTTGTGGCAGCGGGTCACGATCTCAAGGCGATCGCCACCAATCTGATCCAGTCGTTCCTGCGCCACACGCTGCGCGACGGCTTCTTTCATGCCGACATGCATCCGGGCAATCTGTTCGTAGAGGCCGATGGCGATATCGTCGCCGTCGATCTCGGCATTGCCGGACGGCTCGGCAAGAAGGAGCGCCGCTTCCTCGCCGAAATCCTTTATGGCTTCATCACCCGCGACTATCTGCGTGTCGCCGAAGTGCATTTCGAGGCCGGCTATGTGCCGCGCCGGCACAATGTCGCGGCCTTCGCGCAGGCGATCCGCGCCATTGGCGAGCCGATCCATGGCCAGCCGGCCGAGACCATCTCGATGGCCAAGCTGTTGACGCTGCTGTTCGAGGTCACCGAACTGTTCGATATGGCGACGCGGCCGGAACTGATCCTGCTGCAGAAGACCATGGTGGTGGTCGAAGGCGTGGCGCGCACGCTCGATCCGGCCTTCAACATGTGGAAGACGGCCGAGCCGGTGGTCGGCCAGTGGATCGCCGGCAATCTGGGCCCGAGCGGCCTGCTCATGGACGCGCGCGACGGTGCCAAGGCGCTGCTGGCGCTCGCCCGCCAGGCGCCGGACCTTGCCGCCCGCACTGATCGGCTGTCACGCGAGATCGATTTGATGGCCGAACACGGCCTGCGCTTCGACGAGGCGACATCGCGCGCCATCGGCAAGGCCGAAGCCCGCTACACCCGCTCCGGCCGATTGGCGCTGTGGGTGATCGCGCTGACGCTGGTTTATATCGCGTGGAAAATCCTTTAGCGACCTGCCAAGAACGGCTTGTCCTGAAATGATTGCATTGCTATCATTGCTTCCAGCGATGTCGAGCAGAGTGCAATCATATGGCCAGCATCACCATTCGCAACCTTGACGATGAGGTCAAGGATTTGCTGCGCCAGCTGGCAGCGGAGAATGACCGCTCGATGGAAGAGCAGGCGCGGGTGATGATCCGTGCCGCGGTTGAGGGACAGCTTGGCCCTTCCGGCCGCATCGACCAGATCGAACAAACGCTACGCGAACTGGCTGTTGCACGCAGCCCGGCGGTGCCGACTGCCGCTGCGGCGAGCAAGGTCGTGTCGCGAGGCAGCCTCTCCGGCAAGCGCATCCTGTTGATCATCGGTGGCGGCATTGCCGCCTACAAGGCGCTCGACCTGATCCGCCGGTTGCGCGAGCGGGGTGCGGCGGTGCGCGTGGTGATGACTTCTGCCGCGCAGGAGTTCGTCACCACTTTGTCGGTCGGCGCGCTTTCGGCCGACCATGTCTTCACCGAATTGTTCGACCGCAATGACGAGCACGATGTCGGCCATATCAGGCTGTCGCGCGAGGCGGACCTTTTGGTCGTGGCGCCGGCCACGGCCGACCTGATGGCCAAGCTCGCCAACGGCCATGCCAACGACCTCGCCTCGACCGTGCTTCTCGCCACCGACAAGAAGGTTTTGCTGGCGCCGGCGATGAACCCGAAAATGTGGTCGCATGCCGCTACCCGTCGCAACCGGGCGACGTTGGCCAAGGACGGCATCGCCTTTGTCGGCCCGGCCAAGGGCGAGATGGCGGAAAGCAACGAGGCCGGCGAGGGCCGCATGGCCGAACCGCTGGAGATCGTCGCGGCGATCGAGGCGCTGCTCGACACCAGGCCGAAGCTGCTGGCCGGCTGCAGGATCATCGTCACCTCGGGGCCGACGCATGAGCCGATCGACCCGGTGCGCTACATCGCCAACCGTTCGTCGGGCAAGCAGGGCCATGCGATTGCGGCGGCGCTGGCGAGGCTGGGCGCCGATGTGCGCCTGGTCTCTGGCCCGGTCAACATCGCCGATCCGGCCGGCGTCGCCACAGTGCATGTCGAAACGGCGGCTGAGATGAAAGACGCGGTCGAGCAGCTTTTGCCGGCGGACGCTGCGGTCTTCGTCGCGGCGGTCGCCGACTGGCGCACCGCCGGCACGGCCGGCGAGAAGATCAAGAAGGTGGCGGGCGAAGGGCCGCCGGCGCTGCGGATGATCGAAAACCCTGACATTCTGGCCGGCGTCGGCCATCACCGGCAGCGGCCGGGGCTGGTCGTCGGCTTTGCCGCCGAGACGCAGGACCTGATCCGAAATGCCGAGGCCAAGCTGAAGAAGAAGGGCGCCGATTTCATCGTCGCCAACGATGTCTCGCATGAAAGCGGCGTCGGCCCCACCGGCGTCATGGGCGGCGACCGTAACAAGGTGCGCATCGTCTCGAAGTCGGGCGTCGAGGAATGGCCGGAAATGACCAAGGACGAAGTGGCGGCGCGGCTCGCCGCGCTCATCGCCGAGCGGCTGAAGACCATCGTGGTCTGAGCGGCCGCAGCGCCCGGCCGTAGGTCCTCACTCCGCGGCGATGCCGGGTGCGCTGGCTGCAAGTCCGGCCTCGATCGATTCCGCAATGATCCGCAGGCCGAGGCCCAGCTCCTGCTCGGAGATGGTCAGCGGCGGGGCGATGCGGAAGACTCCGCCCATGCCGGGCAGCTTGACGATGTTCATGCTCAGGCCGCGCCGGAACGCCTCCGCGGCAATGGTGGCGCCGAGCTGGTGGTCGGGCTGCTTGCCGTCCTTGACGATCTCGACGCCAAGCAGCAGGCCGCGCCCGCGCACGTCGCCGACACATTCGTAACGGTGCTTCAGCCGCGACAGTCCGTCGAACAAACGCGCGCCCATCTGCCGGGCGCGGTCGACCAGTTTTTCGTCTTCCACCACATCGAGCACTGCGAGGCCGACCGCCGCCGGCAGCGGGTCGGAGACATGCGTGGTGTAGAACAGGAAGCCTTTCTCGTGCGCGGCGTCTTCGATTTCAGCTGTCGTCATGACCGCAGACAGCGGCAGGCCGGCGCCGATGGTCTTGGACAGCGTGAGAATATCAGGGGTTACGCCGTCTCTTTGGAAGGCGAACATATCGCCGGTGCGGCCGATGCCGGTCTGCGCCTCATCCAGGATGAGCAGCATGCCGCGCTCGCGGCATTTCTGCTTGAGCGCCGCCAGATAGCCCAGCGGCAGTTCCAAAATGCCGCCGCTCGACAGGATCGGCTCGGCGACAAAAGCGGCCAGGCTTCCCGTCGACTGGCTGTCGATGAGATCGAAGGCGTCGTCGAGTTCGGTCAGCCAGTCCAGTGAGCCGTCGGCGTGCCTGAAGCGTGGCCGGAAACTGTTCGGGGCGGGGATGGCGAGCGATCCGACCGTGGCGGGCCCATAGCCCTTGCGGCCGGCGCTGTAGGTCGCCGACGCCGCAGCACCCGTCATGCCGTGCCAGCTCTTCGAGAAGGCGACGACCTCGTGCTTGCCTGTCACCAGCTTGGCCATGCGGATCGCGGCCTCATTCGATTCCGCGCCGGTCGAAAGCAGCATCACCCTGTCCAGCCCCGGCGCAAGAGCTGCGAGCCGTTCGGCCAGTTCGACCACCGGTCGCGACAACATGCCGCTGAAGAGATGCGCGACCTTTTCGACCTGGCGGCTGACGGTCGACACGATCCTGGGGTGAGAATGGCCGAGCAGCGCGCTCATCTGTCCCGAGGTGAAGTCGAGGATCGGCCTGTCGTCGGCATCGTAGACGAAGGAGCCCGCGGCGCGTTCGATGATGGCGGGTTCGAAGCTGCCGCCATAGCGGATCAAATGCTTCTGCGCCGCTGCCCAGAATTCGCGATCCGAGTTTTTCGACATGCCGCAGCTCCATCAAACCTTTGAGGAGGGAAAAATAGCCGATGGCAGGGATGCAGTAAAATTGATAGTAATCGGATTCCGATATCAATGGAATTGATATGCAGGCTCCACTCGATCTCAGGCTGCTGGCAACCTTCGTGCGTGCGGCGCATTCGGGAACGCTGAGCGCGGTGGCCATACAGGTCGGACGCACGCAGTCGGCCGTGACCATGCAGATACGGCGGCTAGAGGAGGCGCTGGGCCAGAACCTGTTTCACCGCAGCGGCAGCGGGGTGCGGCTCACCGGCAGCGGCGAGCGCTTCCTTGCCTATGCCGAGCGCATTATCAAAATCCATGACGAGGCGATCTCTGCACTGTCCGAGAAGGGCCTGCACGGTTCGATCATTTTCGGCAGCCCCGAGGATTATCTGAGCGCATTCTTTCCCGCGCTCTTGAAGAGTTTTGGGACGACGTATCCCGATGTCGAGATCAAGGTCGTGTCGGCACCGACGGTTGAATTGCGGACGCTTCTAAACGCTCGCCAGATCGACCTGGCATTGGTTTCGAATGCGCACGATGCAGAAGGCGTCGTGCGCACGGAAAGGCTGGTCTGGGTCGGCAGCAAGCCGGCGCTCGATCCCTACGAGTTCGGCGACACCGTTCCGCTGGCGCTGTCGGCGTCGAACGCCGTCGACCACAAGGCGGCTTGCGAGGCGATGGCCCGTGCAGGGCTGCGCTACAAGATCGCCTACGCCAGCAACAGCCTTGCGGGTTTGATCGCGGTGGCGCGGTCGGGTCTGGCGATAAGCGTGATGGCGCAGGAGGCGGTGCCACCCGACCTGCATATTCTGGGCGCGCCGCTGCCTCAGCTGCCGCGCCTTGGCATTCTCATCGCCTTTGCCGACACCGAGCGATCCCCCGCGGTGGAAGCGTTCGCCAATCATATCAGCGGCGTGCTTCCAGCACTTTGAGGCCAGCAGGCGACCGGCCAAATCGTACTGGCCTCAGCCTGTCGCAATCTGCGGCCGACCTGCCGCCAAAGCCATCTTCAACGCCGCCAGGCAACCGACAATGCCGAGCGGTACGAAGGCAAGGTACAGCCAGCCGGCGACGTGCGCCGCTGCCTCGCGGTTCAACCCTGCGGAGAAGCCGCTGGCATTGGCGATGATGCCGGCCATTGCGGCGCCGACGGCGTAGCCGATACGCTGCAGGGTCGGCACGGCGGCCGACGCGATGGTCTGTTCGCCGTCACGGGCCGAGGCGACGATGATGCGGGTGAGGAAGGGCCAGCACACGCCGAAACCGCCGCCCTGCGACAAAGCGCAGAGCAGGATCAGCGGGATCGATCCCTCCGGAATGGCATAGGCAAAGCCGGCGAGTCCGGCTGCAATCATCAGCGCGCCGATGACGAGGATCTGCCGCTCACGCTCCAGCGGCGCGTTGGCGATGGCGATCGACAGGATCGACCAGGCGATGGATTCGGCGGCGATGATGTAACCGGTGGTCAGGATCGGAATGCCGTGCAGCGTGGTCAGCAGCAGCGGCCCGTAGATGGAAAAGGAGACGGTCGCCGTCGAGAAGGCGGCCACCATGGTCATGCCGCTGCCGAGCGGCGAGCGCCATGAGAACAGGCCCGATGGGAACAGCCGTGACTGCGGCTTCATGGCGTCGACGAACACAAACAGCGCCAGGCCGGCGAGGCCGAGGACAAGCAGCAGCGACGAACGCAGCAGGGCGACATCGACGCCGGCGGTGGCGATGAGCACGACGGCCACGGTGAGACAGCCAAGCGCGGCATAGGGGAAGGGCGGCGAGGTGCCCGCCGCAGCTTGCGGCTTCTTCGCTTCCGGTGTGTTCAGCACGATGAAACTGGCAAGCGCCATGGCGATGCCGCCAAGCACGAAGACACCGAAGGCCCAGCGCCAGGACAACAGGTCGACCATGATGGCGCCGAGCATCGGGCCGCTGAAGGCGGCGACGCCCCAGATCGCCGACATGATGCCGAACAGCTGCGGCCAGATATTGCGGTCGAACAGCCGCTCGACCGACACGAAGGCCAGCGACACCAGCGCACCGCCGCCGAGACCCTCGACCAGCCGGCCGGCGAGGAACACCGGCATGGACGGCGCGGTGGCGCAGACCAGCGCGCCGGCGGCATAGAGCAGAGCGGCGACCGTCACGTTGGAGCGCAGCGCGACATAGCTGACCAGCCGCCCGGCGGCAGCGCCGGCGACGATGGCGCCGAGTTCGTAGACCGCCAGCGACCAGCCGACAAACTGCACGCCGGCGAGGTCGCCGACCATGGCCGGCATAACGGTTGCCACCATCGTCTCGTTGGTGGCGTGCAGCAGGATGCCAAGGCTGATGAAGCAGAAGCGCGCGAGGTCGCCGCTTGCCCACAATGCCCGCCAGTCGACTTTGTTGCTGGTGATTTCAGTCATCATTCCTACCCTGCCTTGCATATCTCTATGTCGGCGCATGGCACCAGAAGCCAGCGAGGGTTTCCGGCGGGGCCATGGGCGCTGTTTCAGTCAGGGCAGGCTTCTAAAACCTCAACCGTGGTTGAGTTCAAGCGGCTTTTTTCGCCAGCGCTATCAGTTCTCGGTGCTGCGCAGCTGGAACTGGCTGACGCCGATGGCGATGTTGATGCCGGTCTGCGTCTGCAGGCTGAGCGGCTGCAAGGTGAAGGCCTGCGAGGAGCCGCCGACCAGGAGATTGGCGCCGGCACCAACCGCCGCCGTCACTTCGGCGCTGGCGCCGATATAGTCGCCGGCCAGCGCACCCGGCGCATAAATGTTCTTCAGCGGCGTCAGCACCAGCCATTGCATGACGGTCTGCTTGGTGGTGCCGATATCGAGCCCGTATTTGTTGACGGCGCCGAAATAGGCTTCCGGCGAAAAGCTCTTGTCGGCCGGCGTGAAGGTGCAGCTCAGATCCTTGCTGGAGCCGAAGATGAAGCCGGTGCCGCCGCCGATGGCGCAATCGAGCACACCGAGTTCGATGCCCTGGTCCTGCGCCCGGGCTTGTCCCGCAAAGGTGGCTATGATGGCGGCGGCGATAGCGGTTTTGAGCACGGCGGTTCCCCCAAAAGCATGCGGCGCGAAACAGTATCCTGTTCCGCGCCGCACGTAGAGGGATCAGTAGATGCTTATTTGCCGATGCTTACTTGAACGAGTGGATCAGTTCCAGCGAGGTCACGGCTACCGCTACGTTGACGCCGGTCTGTGCCTGGACGCTGAGCGGCTCCAGCATGAAGGCGCTGTCGAGGCCGCCGACCAGAAGGTTGGCACCGCCACCGGTCACCACGCTAGCCTCTGCATTGACGCCGTAATAGTGGCCGGCAAGGTCGCCCTCGTCATGGCTGCGGGTGGCGGCCAGAACTGCCCACGCCAACTGACCCTGATGGGTCTGGCCGACATCCACGCCCAGCTTGGAGATCATCCCCGTGTACTGCTCGGCCGGCCCATGATGATAGGGGCGGAATGTGCAGGCGACGCCCTTGTTCGACGTGACAATGTAGCCGACGCCGCCATCTATGGTGCAATCGAGCGTGCCCAGCCGGAGCGTGCCGGCGTTGACGGGAGTGGCAAGAGCGGTGGCGGCGAGTGCCGCGGCACAGATGATTTTCTTGATCATGGGTCAGTCCTTTTCGAAAATTGCCTTCAACAACGGTTGAATGGCCCGGAGCGTTCCGCTGAAAACTTGGCGCGATCAAGGCGAGGGTTAACGCTTTGCCCTCGGTGGTTAAGATTGGGTGATTGCGTGTCGGCCAGAACTCAGTGGCGCCACAGGCGCCCAAGCGCCGACCAAGCCTTGTCCAGGGGGCTTGGGTCCGGCAATTCGATCAGCACCGTGCCATGGAAATCCTCGGGATAACGCCGGTAAAAGTCGACGTCGTTGACGATCCGCCGTCCGCGAAGGGCGCGGCGCATATCCGGATGCGGCTTCAGCGGCGAATTGGCCAGCTGATCTGCTTTCTCGACCAGTTCGTCAAAATCCTGCTCGACGAGATCATCGACGGCGTAGGCGATTTTCGACCTGATATAGCCGTTGGCGTTGATGCGCTGGGCAATAAATTTCAGCATGTCCCAGACCGGCTCCCGCCGATCGTCCGTTCCGCCGTTCTCCGCGGCCAGGATGAGGTAATAGGCCGGCTGCCCCAGCCAGAACATGGTCAACGCCGTGGCCTTGTCGCATTGCGGCTGGCGCGCGATCCAGAACAGCGGGCCGATGTCCCAGTCCCAGTTGAAGTCGAGCACGGCACGGTGCCAATCGTCGGGAGAGGCCGTTTCAAGCCAGGCGATCTGTTGCTGGATCTGGAGTTCGTTCTCATCCATCGCGGTGCCGTCCCGATGTTGCGGATGTCGACTTCTGTCGCCTCTCACCTTGCATGGTGGCACGCAAATATTGCGATTTTGCTGCGCGGCAGGCCTTGCAGCGCGCTGCATTAGGAACGGAACATTGTTGAAAGGCGGCCGCCGATGGCGGCGCGCCGGCTAGGTATCAGCCGGCGGTGGCGCTCGCCGTGCGCGACAGGCCGTCCTTGGCCGGCTGGTAGGTCGGGTCGAGATGGACGGCTTCGCGGTAGGCTTTCGACGCCTTTACCTTGTCGCCGCGGCGCTCGTAGATCAGCGCCTGGTTGGCCCAGGCTTCAGCATTCTTGCCATCGAGCTTGATGGCCATGTTGAAGTCGGAGAAAGCGTTGTCCTCGTCGTTCATGGCGAGATAGGAGAGGCCGCGGCCGTTATACGGTTCGGCGGCATCAGGCGCCAGCGAGATGGCCGTCGAGAAATCCTCGATGGCAAACTTGTGCTGGCCCTGGCTCTGATAGATCAGGCCGCGATTGTGGTAGGCGCGGGCGTCCGTCGTGTCCAGCTGGATCGCCTTCTGGAAATCGTTGAAGGCCTGCTGGGTCTGGCCGGCCTTGCGATAGAGGTTGCCGCGGCCGATATAGGCGGCGTCGTAGTTCGAATTGATCTGGATCGAGCGGTTGTAGTCGGCAAGGGCGGCTGCCTGGTTGCCGAGGAAGCGCTGGATCAGCGCCCGGTTCGAATAGGCCTGGTAGAAATTCGGGTTGAGCTGGATGGCGGTGTCGAAATCCTTCAGCGCCGCCTGGTACTGGCCGCCACGGCCATAGGCGGAGCCGCGCACATTGTAGCCTTCCGGGTCCTGCGGATTGCGCTGGATCACCGCCGACAGCGAGGAGATGTTCTCGGTTGAGCCTTGCGCCTTGTCGATGTTGTTGAATTCACCGGTCGGGACGCTCTGGCAGCTGGCAAGCACCAGGCCGGACATCAGGGCTGCCGTCAGGGCCAAATCGCGCATTGTGGTTCTGCGCTTTACGCTGATTGCGTTCATGTCTGCCCTGTCCTCACTTCAGCCGCGTCGCTCAGTCCGGGTCCCTCCCTCCGGGCCGGGTCACAAATTGTCGTAACAAGATTTAGAGCGTCGTTGGCGCGTTCAAGGGAACGCCCTTTAACAAAAAGGCGGCGCTCTAAACAAAAAGGTGGCGGCGATTCCGCATCGCGCCACCTCAGAGTATCCTTCGAAAAGGACGAAAAATTGGCGTCAGAACCGCGGCGGGCGCGGAGCACCACCAGGACCACCGGCGGCGCCGGCAGCAACCGGACGCGGCGTCATCGGCAACAGGCCTTCGCGCTGGGCGCGCTTGCGGGCCAGCTTGCGGGCGCGGCGAACGGCTTCGGCCTTTTCACGGGCGCGCTTCTCGGAAGGCTTCTCGTAATGGCCGCGCATCTTCATTTCGCGGAAAATGCCTTCGCGCTGCATCTTCTTCTTGAGAGCGCGAAGCGCCTGATCAACGTTATTGTCGCGGACGAGTACCTGCACGGGCAATCCTGTCTTTCGGGTTTGATATCAACAGGCAAGTGGCCATAGCCACATGCCTCCGCGGCGATTTACACCACGAATTGTGGCGGCTGATAGCAGAATCAGGCCGCGCTGTCCACACTCGAAATGAAGGACAACCGCCAATTTGCCAAGGTCGCCCCAAGATAGGGCGCTAACTAGGCGCTGGCCAGATGAAGCCGGGCGAAATCCTCGAAGAATTCGCCGTAGTCGCAGGTGATTTCCTCGCCGGCTGATATATCGCGGGTGGCGGTCGCGCCGCCATATTGCGAGAAATCCGTGTTCGGCCGCTCGGCATGGTTCATGAAGCGGCCATTGTCGACTTCATAGACCATGAAGCCGGGACGGTCCGGGCTCGGATAGGCGTAGCGGTCGAGCAATTCCTTGAGATGCGGGGGTGCTGCCTCGTATTTGTCCATCGGGATCAGCCGGTCGAAATCCGGATCGAGCCGCCAGATCGAGGCGCCCTTCCTGATCGGCTCGGCGGCAAAGACGCCGACGCCTTCGATTGCGCTCTGGGCGACATAGGTTCTGATCAGCAGCATGTCCGTCCTCGAAGTCCTCTCTCGAAACCGAATCGCCAAATCGCCTGGAAAAAGCAAGTCCGGTTTCGAGCTCTATGGCTGATCGATGCAGGCAATGACCGCGAAATGCTTCACGTCCGGGTGATCGAGACGCCGCCATCGGCAAACAGCGCCGATCCGGTGGTGAAGCTCGACGCATCCGACGCCAGAAAGAGCGCCGCGCGGGCGATCTCTTGCGGTTGCGCCATGCGCTTCAGCGCGTGCAGGCCTTCGACGAAAGCCAGCACCTCGGGACCGGCACCCGGTGCGTTGGTGATGCTTGCCGGCGTGTCGGTGCCGCCCGGTATCAGCGCGTTGACCCGCACGCCTTTGGCGCCATATTCAGCGGCCAGCACCTGCGTGAGGCCGATCAGCCCGGCCTTGCTGGCGCCATAGCCGGTCATGCCGGGCATGCCGACGGTGTGGCCGACGAAGGTGGAGGTGAAGATCAGCGAGCCGCCACCGCGCTCGACCATCGCCGGCACCTGGTATTTGGCGCCGAGAAAGGCGCTGGTCAGGTTGGTGTCGAGCGTCTCGCGCCAGCCCTCGAGCGACAGTTCGGAAACCGGACCCGTCTCGCCGATCGAGCCGGCATTGTTGAAAGCGATATCGAGCCCACCGAATTTTTCGACAGCCAGATCGACAAGGGTTTTTGCATAGGCCTCGTCCCTGACGTCACCGGAAAGCGCGATCGCTGTGCCGTCGGCGTCCTCGATTTCGGCCACCAGCGCGTCAAGCTCGGCCTGGCGGCGGGCCGCGACAACGACCTTGGCGCCTTCTTCGGCAAAGAGTTTTGCGGCAGCGCGGCCGATGCCGGAACTGGCGCCGGTGACGATGGCGACCTTGTTGGCGAGTGCGAACATTTTCTGCATCCTTTTCTTCGCTGCGCCAGCCTTGCCGGCGTTCGGATGCTTGGTCGCAAATCGAGGCGGCACGAGCCACCCGATACCTGCGTTGCCCTCAACAAGGGTTTCTTGACGCCTGGCGGACACCAAGCTACGAAGTGGCTCTTCAAACCTTGCGGGTGGACGCGCCACCCTTTGCAATGACCCCCCAAGACATAATGAGCAAGTTGTTGGCCCCCGGCTTCGAGGGCGACAGTGAGTTGACGTTTGCTCTTCAATCGGAATTCCACAAAGGCTTTCCGCTCGAAAACCTCCGACCGCTGCTGACGTCTGACAACCTTCATACGCAGGCCGCCGCTGCTTACTTGGTGGCCGAAATCAGTCCCAGGATAAGTTATAGGATGAATTGCGTTGTTGCGGAGATCGCCGATCTGCTCGACAGCAAAATCGTGCGGATTAGGTTCGACGCGATCGAGGCGCTCCTGGGATGCACGACGCCGGACGATGGAGCCATCCTCGGTCGCGTGATGCTCGGGCTGGATGACGAACAGGCCGGCGTTCGCTGGAAAGTCGTACAGTTCATCTGTCTTGCGGAGCGTTGGCAGTTGCAGCTCGCGGTGGAAAATGCCGCCGCGCGGCGTCAGGACTCGG
This sequence comes from Mesorhizobium neociceri, assembly GCF_013520985.1. Lineage (GTDB taxonomy): Bacteria > Pseudomonadota > Alphaproteobacteria > Rhizobiales > Rhizobiaceae > Mesorhizobium > Mesorhizobium neociceri. The sequence goes on from NZ_JACDTY010000004.1 coordinate 108,588, forward strand.
CCTTTGGGATGTTGGTCAACGCTTACGGCCGGTATTCTATGCCGAGGTCGAAAGACCTGCCAAGGTTGCTCGCGCATCCGGATGCGGTGTTGCGACGCTTTGCAGCGGCAATGGCTATCAGGCCGCGCGAGGTGATCGTCGAGCGCTTCGTGGCCATGGCGGAGCAGTCGGACGATGCGGAAATTCGTAAAATCGCCGCCGATTGCCGCCAAGGTTATTTGCGGCCGACCTATGCAATCGGGCCGTCCATTGTCAGGCGTCCGCCAGCCGAACCGTCAAAAGCCGAAGTTCCAAACGACGGCGGTTGACGCCCGGCGCAAAACGGCAAGCGCCGTCGCAAACAGCGCAAGGGTGGAAGCGCCGTTTCGCTAGTGATACACCTCGCGCGCCGGGGCCGAGTGAATGCCCTGCCGCCATTTGCGAGGCTGGAACGTTGAAAAAATATTCGGTATTCGCCATCGCCCGTGAGGCCATGCGCGGCCACAAGGGCTGGGAGGAACAATGGTCCTCGCCGGAGCCGAAGAAGGAATACGACGTCATCATCGTCGGCGCCGGCGGCCACGGACTGGCCACAGCATACTATCTCGCCACCGTGCACGGCATCACCAATGTCGCGGTGCTGGAAAAGGGCTGGCTCGGCGGCGGCAACACCGGCCGCAACACCACCATCATCCGTTCCAACTATCTCTATGACGAAAGCGCCGGCATCTACGACCATGCGCTGAAGCTGTGGGATGGGCTCAGCCAGGAGCTCAACTACAACGTCATGTATTCTGCGCGCGGCGTCATGATGCTGGCGCACAATGTGCACGACATCCAAGTGCTCAAGCGCCATGTCCACGCCAACCGGCTGAACGGCATCGACAATGAATGGCTGACGCCTGAACAGGCGAAGGAATTCTGCCCGCCGCTCAACATTTCCAGGCAGGCGCGCTATCCGGTCGTCGGCGCTGCCTTGCAGCGGCGCGGCGGCACGGCGCGTCACGATGCGGTTGCCTGGGGCTATGCCCGCGGCGCTTCGGCGCGCGGCGTCCACATCATCCAGAATTGCGAGGTCACCGGCGTCAAACGGGCGGCCAATGGCGCGGTCATGGGCGTCGACACGACGCGCGGCTTCATCGGCGCCAAGAAGGTCGGCGTGGTGGCTGCAGGCCACTCCTCCGTCATCATGAACATGGCCGGCGTGCGCATGCCGCTGGAGAGCTATCCGCTGCAGGCGCTGGTGTCGGAGCCGGTCAAGCCGGTGGTGCCTTGCGTGGTGATGTCGAACACGGTGCACGCCTATATCTCGCAGTCCGACAAGGGCGAGCTGGTGATCGGCGCCGGCACCGACCAGTATGTCTCCTATTCGCAGACCGGCGGACTGCACATCCTGCAGCATACGCTCGACGCCATCTGCGAGATGTTCCCGATCTTCACGCGCATGAAAATGCTGCGCTCGTGGGGCGGCATTGTCGACGTCACGCCCGACCGTTCGCCGATCCTGGCCAAGACGCCGGTGCCCGGCCTCTACGTCAATTGCGGCTGGGGCACGGGCGGTTTCAAGGCGACGCCGGGTTCGGGCCATGTCTTTGCCCACACCATTGCCAAGGACGATCCGCACCCGATCAACGCGCCCTTCACCATCGAGCGCTTCCGCACCGGCCGCCTCATCGACGAGGCGGCGGCGGCGGCGGTGGCACACTGATGATGGCGGAGCTGGCTGTCGCGATGCCGCTGGTGTTGGCGGGGGAACAGGATCTGTTCCACTTTCCGTCACCGGAAGAGGTGCGCACGCAGCCGATCAGCCGCGCCGGCAACGAGGCCAGTTGGCCGTTTTCGATCGACGCCGGCATTCTGGCCTGCGTGTGGAGCGGTGGCCAGAAGGTGGTCATCTTCATGGAGAACAGGCCTTCCGATCTCGGCGAGGACGACACATTCGAGCCACGCAGCGTCATCGTGACGACCGATCCCTTTCAGCTCACGATCGGCAACATGGAGTATCGCGAGCTGTTTCGCCCCGCCGCAAGCGTGAAAGAGCGCATTCGGCTCGTCGCGCCTTTTGCGGCGATGGGCCAGAGGCTTTGCAACCAACCGGCCGGCGCGCATGTCGGCCACGGCGAATTGTAGGAACGAACAACAATGCTTCTCATCCGCTGCCCCTATTGCGAGGAAGAGCGCCCGGAACTCGAGTTCCGCAACGCCGGCGAGGCGCATATTGCGCGCTCGGCCAACATGGCCGGCGAGAGCGATGACGACTTCGAAAAGTTCTTCTTCATCCGCTCGAATCCCAAGGGTATCATCTATGAGCGCTGGCGCCACATCCATGGCTGCGCGCGCTTCTTCAACGCGGTGCGCGACACCGTCACCGACAAGTTCGTCATGACCTACAAGGCGGGCGAGCCGAAACCCGCGAAGTTGCCGGGAGCTTCCAAATGAGCGGCGCGTTCCGTATTCCGAGCGCTGGCCGTCTCAGCCAGGCCAAGACCGCGCGGTTCTCGTTCGACGGCCAGTCCTATACCGGCATCGAAGGCGACACGCTGGCCTCGGCGCTATTGGCCAATGGCGTGCATCTCGTCGGCCGTTCGTTCAAATATCACCGGCCGCGCGGCTTCCTGTCCGCAGGGGCGGAAGAGCCCAATGCGCTGGTCGAGGTCAAGCGTGACGACGCGCGCAAGGCGCCGAACATCCGCGCCACCGTGCAGGAACTCTATGACGGGCTTGTCGCGCAGTCGCAGAACCGCTGGCCATCGCTCGCCTTCGACGTCGGCGCGGTCAACGACATTGCATCGCCGCTGTTTTCGGCTGGCTTCTACTACAAGACTTTCATGTGGCCGAAGGCGGCCTGGAAGAGCCTGTACGAGCCGAAGATCCGCGCCGCGGCGGGTCTTGGCGTTTCGCCCGACAAGCCTGATCCCGACCACTATTCGTCGCGTTATGCGCATTGCGACGTGCTGGTGCTGGGCGGTGGTGCTGCCGGCATCGCGGCCGCCTTGGCTGCGGCTGAAACCGGCGCGCGTGTCATCCTCGCCGACGAGCAAGCGGATTTCGGCGGCAGCCTGCGCTTCGAGACCGGCGCGAAGATCGATGGCCAGGACGGTTATGCCTGGGCGCAAGGCGCGATCGCGAAACTCAAGGCCATGGACAATGTCCGCGTGCTGTCGCGCACGACGGCGTTCGGCTATTACGCGCAGAATTTCGTCGGTCTGGTCGAGCGCGTCAGCGACCATCTGCAAAGCCCCGGCCACGATCTGCCGCGCGAGCGGCTGTGGCAGGTGCGCGCCAAGCGCGTGGTGCTGGCGACCGGCTCCATCGAGCGCCACATGGTGTTTGCCGACAATGACCGACCCGGCATCATGCTTGCCTCGGCGGCGCGCATTTTCCTCAACCATTATGGCGTGGCGGTCGGCAAAAATGTCGGCGTCTACACCGCCAATGATTCTGCTTATGCGGCAGCGATCGACCTGAAGAAGGCCGGCGTCAACATTGCGGCGATCGTCGACCTGCGCGATCATCCGACCGGGCCGGTGATCGACGAGGCGAGGGCGCTCGGCATCGAAGTCAATTTCGGTCGCGCGGTAATCCGCGCCGGCGGCAAATTGCGCGTGACGTCGATGACGGTGCAGCCGAAGAATGGCGGCGGCGAGCGCACCATTCCCGTTGACGCCATCCTGATGTCGGCCGGCTGGACGCCGTCGGTGCATCTGTTCTCGCAGTCGCGCGGCAAGGTTGCCTTCAACGACGAGACCAAGCGCTTCGTGCCCGGAATTTATGCGCAGGACTGCGTCTCGGTCGGCGCCTGCAACGGCACGGACGGGCTGGCGGCGTCGATCGACGAAGCCTATGCGGCCGGCGCCAAGGCGGCGAAAGACGCCGGCGCGAAAACAGCCAAGGGGACGAAGCCGAAGGTCGATGCCTCGGAAAGCTGGTCGCGCGGCATGCTGGGCGCAGCCCCCGGCGCCGGACCAGACAAGACGGTCAAGGCTTTCGTCGATTTCCAGAACGACGTCACCGCCAAGGACATCCGCCAGGCGGTGCATGAGGGCATGCGCTCGATCGAGCACGTCAAGCGCTTCACCACCAACGGCATGGCGACCGACCAGGGCAAGACGTCCAACATGCACGGCCTGGCGATTGCCGCCGAAACACTGGGCAAGCCGATCCCCGAGGTCGGCCTGACTACCTTCCGGGCGCCCTATACCCCGGTCACCTTCGGCGCGATCGTCAGCCATTCGCGCGGGCCGCTGTTCGACCCGACGCGCAAAACCGCGATCCATCCCTGGGCCGAAGCGCAGGGTGCTGTGTTCGAGGATGTCGGGCAGTGGAAGCGCGCCTGGTATTTCCCTAGGGGCAGCGAGGACATGCATGCGGCGGTCGACCGCGAATGCGTCGCGGTGCGCACCAATGCTGGCCTGTTCGATGCTTCGACGCTGGGCAAGATCGAAGTCGTCGGGCCGGATGCGGCCAAGTTCATGGAGCTGCTCTACACCAATCCGTGGGAGAAGCTGGAGCCCGGCCGTTGCCGCTATGGCATCATGCTGCGCGAGGACGGGTTTATCTATGATGATGGCGTCGTCGGCCGCTTGGCGCCGGACCGCTTCCATGTGACGACGACGACAGGCGGTGCGCCGCGCGTCATGAACCACATGGAGGACTATCTCCAGACCGAGTTCCCGCATCTCAATGTCTGGCTGACCTCGATCACCGAACAGTGGGCGGTCATCGCCGTGCAAGGCCCGAAGTCGCGCGACATCATCGCGCCGCTGGTCGAAGGCATCGACATGTCCGACCAGGCGCTGCCGCATATGTCGGTGCGCGAAGGCAAGATCTGCGGCGTGCCGACAAGGCTCTTCCGCATGTCGTTCACCGGCGAGCGCGGTTTTGAAGTCAACGTGCCGGCCGATTACGGCCAGGCGGTCTGGGAAGCGCTGTGGGCCGAGGGCCAGAAGCATGGTGCCGCCGCCTATGGCACCGAGGCCATGCACGTGCTGCGCGCCGAAAAGGGCTACATCATCGTCGGCCAGGACACGGATGGCACCGTGACGCCGAACGATGCCGGGCTCGACTGGGCGGTCGGCAAGAAGAAGGCCGACTTCGTCGGTATCCGTGGCCTGACCCGGCCCGATCTTGTCGCGAAGGGCCGAAAGCAACTGGTCGGCCTCAAGACCAAGGATCCGAAAGTGGTGCTCGAAGAGGGTGCGCAGATCGTCGCGGATCCCAAGCAGGCGATCCCGATGAAGATGATCGGGCACGTGACGTCCAGCTACTGGTCGCAAAATTGCGGCCGCTCGATCGCGCTGGGGCTGGTCGCCGGTGGGCGCGACCGGATGGGCGAGACGCTCTACGTGCCGATGCCGAACGGGGTGATCGAAGTGGAGGTTGCCGGCATGGTGTTCTTCGACGAGACGGGAGGGCGCCTCAATGGCTAAGGCTGCTGCGGCTAAGGCTGCTGCGAAAACAAGCGCGTCTGCTGCGTCGGCCGAGCGTCGACCGGCGCAGGCCGGCCGCAGCGTGTCGGCGAAGAACGTCAGGGTCGAGGTGCTGCCGCCGGCGGAGCGCATGTCGCTGCGCGCGCCGGAGGCTTCGGTCGCAGCGCTGTCGAAGGCGCTCGGGCTGACCTTGCCGAAGAGCCCGAAGAGTTCGGCGGTCAAGGCCGGCCGCACGGCGCTGTGGCTCGGGCCGGACGAATGGTTTGTGATCGACGAGGCTGGCAAGGATCTTTTGGCCGACTGCGCCAAGGTATCCGCGCTGCATTCGGCGGTCGGCATCTCGCACCGCAACGTCGCCTTCACTGTTGCCGGCCCGGCGGCTGCGGCCGCGATCAATGCCGGCTGCCCGCAAGACCTGTCGCTGGAAGCTTTCCCTGTAGGCGCGGCATCGCGCACCATCCTCGGCAAGTGCGAGATCGTGCTGCTGCGCACGGCAGCCGACGCCTTCCGGGTCGAGTGCTGGCGTTCCTTCTCCGACTATGTCTTTACTTTCCTGTCGGAGGCAGCCAGCGACGCGGCGGCGTAGAGCAATCCCCGGGAAAGCGCTAAACGCTTTTCCCCAGGATTGCTCTGGGAACGACTAACGCTCAACGCCGTTCTGCTTCCGCCTGTCGAGGGAGAATGCCAATGCCGTCGAAATCCGCGCCAAAGTCAGCCAGGAAAACCGCGGCGGTCCGCTCGCTCGAACATGAACGGCACCACGAAGTGAGTGCGGAAGAGGAACTCGAGGAAGGTCTCGAGGACACGTTTCCTGCCAGCGATCCGGTGTCGATCACCTCGACCTCCATCCCGGGTGCGCCGGCGAGGCCAGGCAAGGCCAAGACCGTGCCAGGACGCAAACCGCGGAAGAAATAATCCGTTTCTCGACGCCTGGGCCTGAACTCAAAAATCCCGGCCTGCACCGAGGGAAAAATGGGCGGCCGGGATTATCCTGCCGCCCTCAATCGTTGTGCTGTTCGGAGCTCATGCCAGTTCAGAACGTGCTTGGCACGATCCACGGGTTGATCTCGATGCCCAGGCGCGGGCCCTTGGCCTTGACGTCCGACTTTTCGACCGAGCCGGTCACGCCGCAATCGAGCTTGGCATGGGTCTTGGTGTCGACGCAGGTGGCAGCCGGGGCCTGCTTGGCCGAATGGTTGTCGCCAGCGGCGAAAGCCGAACCGGAAAGCGCCAGCACGGCGGCGAGGGCGAGAAGGGTCTTGTTCATGTCAGTCTCCACCGGTTAAATTGGTTTCGTACATGTACGATACAGTGTACACATACGTCCGAGGAAACGGGTTTTCAAGTCAGAAAACGTACACGTACGACAAATTTTATTGAACGCCGAAAATTGCGGCGCCCTGACATAGCCGAAGCTGTCAGGCCGGATGTTCAATTGGAGGGCGGGGGAGCCCCAGTGCTCAGCAGTTGACCGGGGTCTTGGTCAGCGGTGGCACGTCCTGCGTGGTGAGCGAGGCAAGGGTGGAATCGCACATCCGCTTCACAAAAGCCTCCGGATCGCCAAAGGGGTAGAACGGAAAGGTGATCAGCAGCGAGATGGTGCCGTGGCCCACCGCCCACAGCATGGTGGCGATGGCGCGCGCATCGCCGTGCAATTTGCCGGCGGCGACGCAGGCCTCGACCCTTGAGATCAGCGCCTTCATCGCCGGGTTGCCGTCTTCCATGTCCTCATAGCTTCTGCCCTCCGGCAGCTTGGTCTTTTCGGTCATGAAGACGGTACGGTACTCGTTGGGATTGCCGAGCCCGAAGGCGGCATACTCGGTCATCACTGCCTTCAGCGCCTCGATCGGGTCGTCGGAGGGGTGCGCCTCGATGCTGCGGGCAAGTGTTTCGAACGCATCCTCGGCCAGCGCAAACAGGATGTCCTGCTTGTCGGCGAAGTAGGAATAGACCGACATCGGGGCATAGCCGACCCGGTTGGCCAGCTTGCGGATGGTCAGGCCTTCATAGCCCTCTTCCTTGACGAGCTTGTGGGCTGCGTCGAGCAGCTCGGAACGCAGTTCGGCCTTTTGTTTTTCGCGGCGTTTCTGGACGCTCAGCGGCACGTGAGTCTGCCTTCATGTGGTGGGTGTTGGCTAAATTATATACGCTGTACGGAAACGAACAAGGGCGCCGCAGGCTCCCCACCGGTATGGTTACCAAATCGGGGCTATCAAATCGCGCCGACGCCGCCATCCACGGCCAGCGTGTGTCCGGTCATGAAGGAATTGGAGGGGTCAGCGGCAAACAGGATGGCTGACACAACCTCGTCCACTTCGGCCACCCGCTTCATCGGCACGCCGCGCGTTAGTTCAGCCAGCGCTTCGGCCTCCGGCGCGCCGGACATGCGCACGAAGCCGTCGACCATAGCGGTACGCGTGTGCGCCGGGCAGACGGCATTGATGCGAATGCCCTTGGTGGCGTATTCGGCGGCCGCCGATTTTGTCAACCCGACGACGCCATGCTTGGCGGCCGCATAGACCGACAGTTTCGGCGCTCCGACCAGCCCGGCAACCGAGGCGATATTGACGATGGCGCCGCCCTTGGCCGTAGCCTTGAACTGCCGCTCCATCTGCGGGATCTGGTGCTTCATGGCATAGAAGACGCCGAGCAGGTCGATTTCCAGCACGCGGCGCGCCTCGTCGGAGGCGACTTGCGGCAGGCGCACGAAATTCTGGACGATGCCGGCATTGTTGATGGCGATGTCCAGCCGGCCGAATTTCTCCGCCGCCAGTTTCACCAGGCCCTCAGACAGTTTCTCGTCGGCGATGTTGCCGGCGAGAATAGCGGTCTCGGCCTCCAGCGAACCGGCAAGCTCGGCCAGCGCCTTGTCGTCGATGTCGGACAGCACCAGGCAGGCGCCTTCGGCGGCAAAACCTTTCGCCGCGCCGCGACCAAGGCCGCCGGCGGCGCCGGTGATCAGCACCGTCGCTCCATCGAAACGGCCCATCATGCCTCCCATTATATCTCATTGTCGGTTCAGGTTCGGTCGATCAGTTTTCCGGCAAGATGCGACAGCAGCTTGACCGCCTCACCATAGGTCTTGGCCTTTTCGGGATTGGAGGCGTTGCCGTCGAGCGCGCGTTTGTAGACACCCTGGCAGATGGCGGCCAAACGGAAGAAGGAGAAGGCGAGGAAGAAGCTCCAGATATCGATGCCGGCAAGCCCGCGCCGCCGGCAATACGCCGCGACATAGGCTTCCTCCGAGGGCAGGCCGAGCGCGGCGCGGTCGACGCCGCCAAGGCCGCGAAAGCCCGAGGCGTGCGGCAGGCGCCATTGCATGCATTGATAGGCAATGTCGGCGAAGGGGTGGCCGAGAGTCGACAGTTCCCAGTCGAGCACCGCCAGCACTTTCGGCTCACTGGCTGCAAAGATCATGTTGTCCAGCCGGTAGTCGCCATGGACCAGGGATATAAGGCCGTCATCGGCCGGCATATGCGTCTCCAGCCAGGCGATCAGCCGGTCCATGTCGGCGACTGTGCCGGTCTCCGAGGCGCGATACTGGCTGGTCCAGCGGGCCAGCTGGCGTTCGAAGTAATTGCCTGACTTGCCGAACGCGCCGAGCCCGACGGCTCCGACGTCGACGTCGTGCAGCGCTGCCAGCGTGGCGTTCATGGCATCGTAGAGGGCGGCGCGCTCGCCGTTGCCGCTGGCTTCCGGCACGGCCGGATCCCAGAAGATGCGGCCGTCGAGGAAGTCCATGACGTAGAACATGCGGCCGATCGGCGAGTCCTCGCCCGACAGATGCAGCATCTGAGGCACCGGCACGGCGGTGCCGGCGAGCGCCTTCATCACGGTGAATTCGCGGTCGACCTGATGCGCCGATTTCAGCAGCTGCCCCGGCGGCTTGGCGCGCAGCACATAGCGGCCGCTGGACGCCGTCAGCAAATAGGTCGGGTTCGACTGGCCGGATTTGAATTTTTCAATGGAATGAAGCCCGGCAAAACCCGGGATGTGCGCCTCGAGATAGGGCGCAAGTGCTGCCTGATCGATCGCGTTGGCGTCGCCGCTCATGCGGTCTCCGGCTCACGCTCGATCAGCGTCAGCGTCAGCCAGCGCGCGGTCAGTGCCGGCTTTTTCGAGCCTTCGATCTCGATGGTCACGTCATGCGCCGTCTGCACCCAACCCGACGGTCGGACCTTGACGTCGGCCAGCACGAAACGGGTGCGGATGCGCGCGCCGGTCTTCACCGGCGCCAGGAAACGCAGCGAATCGAAGCCGTGATTGACGCCCATCTTGCTCTTTTCCAGCGGCGGCATGGTCTCGAAGGTCATTGCCGAGAGCAGCGACAGCGACAGGAAGCCATGCGCGATGGTGCCGCCGAACGGCGTCTCCAGCCGGGCGCGCTCGGGATCGCAATGGATGAACTGATGGTCGTCGGTGGCGTCGGCGAACTGGTCGATCATGGTCTGCGTGACCACGCGCCATGGTGAGACACCGACTTCCTTGCCGACGCTGGCCAAAAGCACATCGAGACTGATCGGTTCCACTGCGATGTCCTCCACTTGTCGCCGATCGCGGCTTATTCCTTGAACAGTGTCAGCCCATGCTGCACCGACTGCCCGCCATCGATCGGCAGGATGGCGCCGGTGACATAGGAACCGGCACGGCTGCACAAATAGAGCGTTGCGCCGCCAATGTCATCCGCCACGCCGATACGGCCGATCGGCACATGGCTGCCGACATGTCTGGCCTTTTCCTCGGTGCCGGTGGCAAAGGCGGTCATCCGGCTCTGGAAGGGGCCGGGAGCGAAGGCATTGACGGTGATGCGCCTCGCCGCGAGCTCGATCGCCAGCGTGCGGGTCAGATGGTGAACGGCGCCCTTGGACGCCGTGTAGGAATAGGCATCGTCGGCCAGCGGCTGGGTGCCCATCACCGAGCCCAGGTTGATGACACGGGCCGGATCGGCATCGCTGGCGGCGGCTTCCAGCAGCGGCAGCAATTCGCGCGTCAGATGGAAGACGGCGGTGACGTTGACGGCCAACACCTTGGCCCAGCCGTGGTAGGGAAAATCCTCGAGCGAGGCGCCCCAGGATATGCCGGCATTGTTGACCAGTATGTGCAGCCGCTCGGTCCGCGCCTTGACCTCGGCGACCAGAGCGGCAATGCCTGCTTCGCTCGACACGTCACCAGCGAAACCTTCGGCATGGCCGGAGGCGCCGAGTTCGTTCAGTTCAGCGGCGACCTTGATGCAATCCTCGCCCTTGCGCGAAGCGATCATCACGGTGGCGCCGGCCTGGACCAAGGCGGTCGCAACCATGCGGCCGATGCCGGTCGCGGCTCCGGTCACCAGTGCGGTTTTCCCAGCGACTGAGAACAGCTCGTCGAGATAGCTCATCGATCCTCCCCGCGGAACTTCGCCTCTTTGGGCGGTTGCCGCATTGACAACATACCCGGTAGTATGTTGAACTTTTGGTCAGTCGTAAAGGCCTCAATTCCCGCATCATCATTGCGGAAAGCAGGCGGAAGGCGAAATCCGATGCTCGGCGTCGAAATTCCACTGCTGGATCGCCCGCGCGCCGACATATTGCGCGCCGCCGCCATCTGTTTCATGCAGCGCGGCTATGCCGCGAGCTCCATCGACGACGTCGCGCGCAGCCTCGGTTCGACCAAGGGCCGCATCTATCACCATTACCCGTCCAAGGCCGATCTGTTCGCCGACGTGTTCCGCGCCGGCATGGACATGAATTTTGCGGCGATAGAGCCGGTGCGCGTGCAGCCTGGTCCGGCGATTGGACGCTGGCGCAAGATGGCTGCGATCCATTGCGGCCAGATGATCCGCACCAAGCCCTTCCAGCGCGTCGTCTGGGAAGGCGTCGAGCTTTATTTGCGTGGCGCGACCACGCCCGAACAGCGCGAGGAATTCACCCGGCTGATGCAGTCGCGCGACGCTTACGGCCGCATCTTTCGTGAGGCGATCGCCGCCGCGCGCGACGAGGGCGACATGCGCTTCGGCACGATCGGCATTGCCGAGCAGTTGATGTTCCTGACCCTCAACTCGCCGCTGTTCTGGTACACGCCGCGTCCGACTGAAACGGACGAGGATATCGAGGCAATTGTCGGCGAGGTCGTCGCTTTCGCGGCGCGCGGCCTGGGTGCGGCTGAGGAGAACACACGATGAGCGACATGAATCTCGGCATGACCGAGCGGCTGAAGCCGATCCACGCCCGCGTCGCCGCCATGGTGCGCGACGAGATCATGCCGCTCGACCACGAATTTTTGAGCGAGGTCGGCAAGGCCGGCAACCGCTGGGTCTACACCGCGCGGCAGACCGAGATCCTCGAAGGGCTGAAGAACAAGGCCAAAGAGCGTGGCCTGTGGAACTTCTGGCTGACCGGCTCCGAACGCGGCTACGGTCTGTCGACCGTCGAGTATGCCTATCTGGCCGAGGAGATGGGCAAGGCGCATCTTGGCGCCGAGACCTTCAACTGCTCGGCGCCCGATACCGGCAATATGGAGGTGCTGGAGCGCTACGGCTCGGACGATCACAAGAAGGCATGGCTGGAGCCGCTGCTCGAGGGAAAAATCCGCTCGGCCTATCTGATGACCGAGCCGGATGTCGCCTCCTCCGACGCCACCAACATCGCCATGCGCTGCGAACGGCAAGGCGACGACTATGTGCTGAATGGCGAGAAATGGTGGGCGTCGGGCGCCGGCGATCCGCGCTGCGCCATCTATGTCGTCATGGTCCGCACCGGTGGCGAAAGCGAGCCGCAGCACCGCCGCCATTCGATGATCCTGGTGCCGTCGGACACCAAGGGCGTGAGCAAGGTTCGGCCGATGCAGGTCTATGGCGACGACGACGCGCCGCACGGCCACATGCATCTTCGCTTCGACAATGTGCGGGTGCCGGCGGGAAACCTGATCCTCGGCGAGGGCAGGGGGTTCGAGATCGCGCAAGGCAGGCTCGGCCCCGGCCGCATCCACCACTGCATGCGCGCCATCGGCCAGGCCGAAATGGCGCTGGAGCTGCTGTGCCAGCGCTCCGTGCGCCGCGAAGCCTTCGGCCAGCGCTTGGCAAAACTCGGCGCCAATTTCGACATCATCGCCGAATGCCGCATGGAGATCGAAATGGCGCGGCTGCTGTGCCTCAAGGCGGCGTGGATGATCGACCAGGGCGATGCCCGCGCCGCAGCCCCCTGGATCAGCCAGATCAAGGTCATCGCGCCGCGCGTCGCGCTCAAGGTTACCGACGAAGCCGTGCAGATGTTCGGCGCGCAAGGCATCAGCCAGGACACGCCGCTGGCGCGTTCATGGACGCATCTCAGAACCCTGAGGCTCGCCGACGGACCAGATGCAGTCCACCGCCGGCAAGTGGCGCGCACCGAGCTCAGGAAGTACACGCAGGAAAGGGTCTGAGCGCATGAAAGCCATCATCGCCCGCGATTTCGCGCCGCTCGACCAGCTGGTCTATGGCGACTGGCCGGAGCCGGAGGCCAAGGGCAACACAGTCGTCATCGAGGCCGAGGCAATCGGTGTGAACTATCCCGACGGGCTGCTCGTCCAGGGCCTTTACCAGATGAAGCCGCCGCTGCCTTTCGTGCCCGGCATGGAGGTCGCCGGCCGCGTCATCGCGGTCGGGCCGGGTGTGAAATCAGTCAAGATCGGTGACCGCGTCGCCGCGCTCTCGACCCATGGCAGCTATGCCGAGCGGGTGGGCGCCGCCGAACCCTTCGTCATGCCGCTGCCGGCCGATATGCCCGCCACTGAGGCCTGCGCGTTGCTGGCCGGCTACGGCACGTCGCATTATGCGCTTAAGCAGCGCGGCGTGTTGCGCGAAGGCGAAACGCTCTGCGTGCTGGGCGCGGCCGGCGCCACCGGCATCGCCGCCATCCAGATCGGCAAGTCGCTCGGCGCGCGCGTCATCGGTGTCGCCTCGTCGGAGGAAAAACGCCGCATTGCCGCGGAAGCCGGCGCCGATATCGCGCTCGGCTACGACAATCTGAAGGAAGCGTTGAAAGAGGTCACCGGCGGCAAGGGGGTCGATGTCGGCTTCGATCCGGTCGGCGGCGAAACCTTCGACGTGCTCGCCCGCTCGATGGCGTGGAGCGGCCGGCTGCTGGTCATCGGATTTGCCTCCGGCACCATCCCGCAATTCCCGGTCAACTTGGCGCTGGTCAAGGGCTTTTCGGTCGTCGGCGTGTTCTGGGGCGCGTTCACCGCCAAGGAGCCGCGCGTCTATGCCGACAATATGAAGGAGCTTGTCGGCTGGTATCTCTCCGGCAAGGTGCGGCCAGTGATCGAAGGCACGTATCCGCTGGCCGACGCCGCCGCGGTGCTGAAGCGCGTGCTCGGCCGCGGTTCTTCAGGCAAGCTCATCCTCAAACCGTAAGGAGCCCGCCATGGCCATCCCTTCCGAGATGAAAGCGCTGCTGCTGACCGGCGACGGCTACACCAGGACGCCTTCCGGCAGCGTGCTGGCGGCGATGGAGCCTTATCTGCAGCCGGGCAACATCGGCGTGCCGACGCCGGGGTCGAGCCAGGTGCTGATCAAGGTCAGCCTCGCCTCGATCAATCCGTCCGATGTCGCCTTCATCAAGGGGCAATACGGCCAGCCGCGCGCCAAGGGCCAGCCGGCCGGTTTCGAGGGCGTCGGCACAGTCGTTGCCAGCGGCGGCGAGCCCTATGCCAAAAGCCTCATCGGCAGGCGCATCGCCTTCGCCACCGGCGTCACCAACTGGGGCTCGTGGGCCGAATACGCGGTCGCCGAAGCCGCGGGCTGCATCCCGCTGCTCGACACCGTCCGCGACGAGGACGGTGCGGCGTTGATCGTCAATCCGCTGACCGCGCTCGCCATGTTCGACATCGTCAAGGAAGCGGGCGAAAAAGCCTTCATCATGACCGCCGGGGCCAGCCAGCTGTGCAAGCTTATCGCGGGCCTCGCCAAGGAGGCAGGGTATAGGCCGATCGTCACCGTGCGCCGCGACGAGCAGATCCCGCACTTGAAGGAGATCGGGGCGGCCCATGTGCTCAACGAGAAGGCGCCGGATTTCAAGGCGGCGCTGCGCGAGGTGGTCAAGACCGAGCAGCCGCGCATCTTCCTCGACGCGGTGACCGGACCGTTGGCGTCGGCCATATTCGACGCCATGCCGAAGCGCGCGCGCTGGATCATCTATGGCCGGCTCGACCCCGACACCACTGTCATCCGCGAACCCGGCCAGCTGATCTTCCAGCACAAGCATATTGAAGGGTTCTGGCTGGTCGAATGGATGCGCCAGTTCCGCGACAAGCGCGGCCCGGCGATCATGGAAGCGCAGAAGCGCTTTTCCGACGGCCGCTGGTCGACCGACGTGACGGCGGTGCTGCCGCTGGACGAGGCGATGGCGAAGGTTCCGGCGGAACTCGCCAAGCCGAACGGGAAGGTGTTTATCAGGCCGTGACCTTCTTTACCCTCCCCCTTGTGGGGAGGGTCGGTTCATGAACATCGCCTGGCGAAGTTCATGAACCGGGGTGGGGGTGCTTGGCGCCTGCCTTTACGGCCGGCCTGACCCACTTCTCACCTCGGTCTGCGCTGCACCCCCACCCCGGACCTGCGGTCCGACCCTCCCCACAAGGGGGAGGGTAAGGGAGCTACTCCGCCGGCTCCACATTCGTGTATGCCGCTTCCTCCAGCTCGCGCTTCAGCCTGGCTTCCTCATGCGTCTTCGGCGTGACGAAGCGGCCGAGCAGGAGGTAGGCGACCGGAGTGAGGAACAGCGTCGAGACGGTGGCGAGACCCAGCCCGCCGACGATGACCCAGCCGAGGGCGATGCGTGCCTCAGCACCCGCGCCGGCGGCCAGCACCAGCGGCACGCCGCCAAGGATGGTGCAGATCATCGTCATCATCACCGGCCGCAGCCGGATAATCGAGGCCTGCCCGATCGCCTCGCGCACGCCGAGCCCACGGTCGCGCAACTGGTTGGCGAATTCGACGATGAGGATGCCGTTCTTGGCCATGACGCCGACCAACAACACCAGGCCGATCTGGCTGTAGGCGTTGAGGCTGGTGCCCGACAGCAGCAGCGCAAAGATCGCACAGGCGAGGCCGAGCGGCACCGTCGCCATGATGATGACGGCGCTGACGAAGCTTTCGAATTGTGCAGCAAGCACCAGCAGAATGATGACCAGCGCGAAGCCGAAAATGGTGACCATGGCGCTGTTGGTTTCGCCCAGTGTGGCGGCTTCGGCCAGCGGCAGGATGCGGCTGCCCGGCGGCAGCAGCGGCGTGGCGATCTGCTCGGCGACACCAAGCGCATCACCGAGCGCGAAATTGCCGTTCAGATTGGAGGTGATCGCCACCGAGGGCTGCTGCTGTTCGCGCGTCAGCGACGGCGGCACGGCGCGCTCGGTCAGCGTCGCGATGGTCGACATCGGCACAAAGCGGCCGTCGGCGGTTTTGAGGAAAATGTTTTCGAGATCGGTCGGATCGTTGATCGGGTTGGTGGTCGAGACCAGCTTCACGCCATAGCTGCGGTCGGCGATGTAGACATCGACGACATCGTTGCCGTCGAGCATCGCCTGCAAGGTGTTGGCCAGGCCGGTGATATCGATGCCGAGATCGGAAGCGCGCTCGCGGTCGATAGCGACCGCCAGCTGCGGCTGCGTCGGGTCGACGGAGAGCCGTGGCGTCTGGAAGCGCGGGTCGGCTTGCATCTGGGCGATGATCTTGACCGCCGCGTCGCCGAGCGCCTTGCGGTCGTTGCCGACCAGCGCGAACTGCAGGCCGTTACCGGCGCCTCTGATACCGAGGCTGTTGGCCTGGACCGGGAAGATGCGCACGCTGGGCACCTGCCGGGTCAGCTGGGTGATCTGAGCCATAATCTCCTGCTGGCTGCGCGCGCGCTCGTCCCACGGCGCCAGCGTCATCACCATGAAGCCTGAGTTATAGGCGCCGTTCTGGCCGGCGTTTTCGAAGGTGCTAACGATCTCGCCGGAATCACGCAGCGGCTGGATCAGCCGCTCGATCTTCTGCATCTGCTGGGTGGTGTAATCGAGGCTGACGCCTTGCGGCGCGTTGATGCGCAACAGCACGACGGCGCGGTCCTCGCTCGGCGTCAATTCCTGGCGGATGGTGCCGAACAGCGTGAAGGCCGTGGCGGCAAACAGCACGGCGACCAGAAGCACGATCCACGGCGCGCCGAGGCAGGCATGCAGGGCGCGTTTGTAGGCTGCATTCAGCGCACCGCCGATGCGTGCGCCAATGCCGTGACCGCCTTCGTGGTGGAGCGCGGCGCCAGTCAGCATGCGCGAGGCCAGCATCGGGCACAACGTCAGCGCGACGACGCAGGAGAGCAGCACCGACATGGCAAGCACGAAGCCGAATTCGCGGAACAACCCGCCGGTCTGTCCCGGCAGGAACGAGATCGGCACGAAGACGGCGACCAGCGTCAGCGTCGTGGCGATGACGGCGAAGAACACTTCCTGGGCGCCGAGCACGGCGGCGGCACGGGGCCCCATGCCTTCATTGCGCCGTCGCACGATGTTTTCGAGAACGACGATGGCGTCGTCGACGACGAGGCCCGTCGCCAGCACTAGCGCCAGCAAGGTCAGGATGTTGATCGAGAAACCGGCGAGGTAGATGGCGGCGATGGTGCCGATCATGGCGACCGGCATCGACAGGCCGGGGATCAGCGTCGCGCGCCAGTCGAGTAGAAAGACATAGATGACGATCAGCACCATGGAGATCGACAGGCCGAGCGCGATTTCGACCTCGTGCACGGCGCCGTTGACGAAGACCGCGTCGTCGCTGGTGATCTTGATCGACATGCCCTTGGGTAGGTTTTCCTGCAATTTGGCCACCGCAGCCTTTACCCCGGTGGAAATGTCCAGCGTGTTCGATTCCGCCTGGCGGATGATGCCGAGGCCGATGCCGGTCTTGCCGTCCGAGCGCAGCGAGGTCTGGCCTATGTCGGGGCCAAGCGTGACGGTGGCGACGTCGCGGATGCGCGTCGTGCCGCCGATGATGATGTTTTCGAATTCTTCCGGCGTCGTGACGTCAGCGGTCGTGCGGACGATGAGATCCTGGTTGGTGGTGGTGATCGAGCCGGCCGGCGAATCGAAAGCCACCGACGCGAGCGCGGCCCTGAGGTCGGCGACGGTGAAGCCGAGGCTGGCGAGCTTGTTCTGGTCGACATCGATGCGGAAAATCTTGTCGCGGTCGCCATAGACCTGGACGTCGGCGACGCCGGGCACGGCAGCCAGCTCGTCCTCGATCTGGTCCTGGACGATCACCGTCATATCCTGCACCGACATGCTATCGGAGGTGACGGCCAGCCGCATCACCGGATCGGAATTGGCGTCGGCCTTGACGATGCGCGGCGGATCTGCGGTCTCCGGCATCTGGTTGGCGACGCGGCCGACGGCGTCGCGCACATCGGAAGCAGCGACGTTCAAATCGACGCCGTCATTGAACTCGATGGTGACGCGGCTCGAGCCGAAGGACGAGGTCGACGAGATCGACTTGACCCCGGAGACGCGCGCGACCGCGCCCTCGATGGTGTCGGTCAGTTCACGGTCGACGGTTTCGGCGGCGGCGCCCTCGAAGGCCGTCGACACGGTGACCACGGCGCGGTCGACATCGGGCAGTTCGCGAATCTCGACGCCGTAGAAGGCGGCAAGGCCAGCGACAGCAATCAGCGTGTTGAGCACGAAGGCCATGACCGGCCTGCGGATGAAGAGGGCGGTGAAGCCGGTTTCGCTGGCGGTGTTGGCGGTTGCGGTCATGAGCCTTCGGCGGCGGTCGCGGCGCGCTGGTCCTGGCCGGCGATGCGGACCTCGCCGCCTTCGCTGACGCTCTGAGTGCCTTCGGTGACCACCATGTCGCCATCCTCGATGTCAGCGTCGATCAGCACTGTCTCGGTGTTGCGCTGGATGATGCGCACGGGAACGCGCCTGGCCTTGCCGTCCTCGATTTGCCAGACATAGGCGCCGTCCGAGCCCCACATGATGGCCAGCGGGCTGACCGCCGGATAGGTGTCGCCGGGGAAGCGCATGATGATGCCGAACGACATGCCGGCGCGCAGCGAATCGGCCGGATTGGCGATTGCCGCCTTGACCAGCAGCGTGCGGCTCTTCTCGTCGATATGGTTGTCGATGGCCGACACCGTACCGGTATAGGCTTTGCTCGGATTGGCGATCGGCGTCGCCGACAGCTGCGCGCTGACTTTGATCGCGGCGGCGAAGCGCTCGGGCACCAGGAACTCGACCAGGATCGAGGAGCGGTCGTCGAGCGTGGCGATCGCCGACTGGCTGGTCACGTAATTGCCGGCCGAGATCGGCAAGATGCCGACCGTGCCCGCGATCGGCGCGACGATCGAGCGGCGCTGCAAGGCGAGTTCGGCATCGCTAAGCGCCAGTTTGGCGCCTGCCAGCACCACTTCGGCATCGGCGACGGCGACCGGGGTGGCGGCATTGGAGGCGCGCAGCGATTTCACCCGCTCGAGTTTGGCCTGGGCATCCTGCAGAGCGAGCTTGGCGCGATCCTGCGAAATCACCTCGGTTTCGGAATCGAGGATGGCGATGATCTGCCCCTTGTCGACGCGGGTGCCGGACTGGACGAGGAATTCAACAAGACGGCCGGAGCTGTATGGGTTGACCGTCACCGAGGCGTAGGCGCGGCCGGTGCCGATCGCCTGCAAGCGATCGTTGATGGTCGCGGTGGTCGCCGGCAAGGCAACGACATTTGCCGGCCGCCCGGCGGCGTTACGGCCGCCTGCCTGTTTCGTCGTGTCGACCGCGCCGGTGGTGGCGGGCGCCGAAGCATAGGCCCAGTCGATGCCCCAGCGTGCCAGAACCTCCGGCGCACCCGGAAAGAAGCGCGCCCAGGCGAGGACAACCGCGACCAGGATCACAAGCGCAAGAACGATCTGTTTCCAGGCGGCCATCGGCACTCCGGTTGGCAACACGTCTACCGGTTTCCCCAAGCAAAAAACGCGCAGCGACGCACCCGGTATGTGCGAAGCCACGGCGATATCATGGCTTTATGGCAATTCTGCCGCAGCCATGCACATTAAATCTGCGTAAGGTTGGATAGACGCGCGCCCGCTAGGAACCGGTCTTGAGCATGTTGATCACGGCTCGCAGACCAGCGGAAAGATACCGCCGGCTAGGGTAGTACAGACACAGGCCGTCGTCCGGAGCACACCAGTCATCCAGGCAGCGGATTAGCGCGCCGCTTGCCAAGTGGCGCATCACGTGGTTCTCCCAGACATAAGCGAGGCCACAGCCTTGCAACGCGGCCTCGACCATCAGTTCCTGGTCGTCGAGGGTGATGGGGCCGTTGACTTCAACATCGACTGCCTCGCCATTCTTCTCGAACTGCCAGTTGTAGATAATGCCGCTGGGATAGCGGTAGCGAATACAAGCGTGTTCGCGCAAATCGGCGGGCATGACGGGCGTCTTGCGCCCGGCGAGGTAGGCGGGAGAGCCGACGACCGAGAAGCGCAGGGTCGGCTTGATGCGAACGGCGATCATGTCTTGCATCAGCCGCTCGCCAAAGCGGATACCAGCGTCGAAGCCCTGCTCGACAATGTCGACCAGCCTGTCCGTGGCCACGATGTCGAGGTGAAGGCCCGGATTCTGTCTGAGCAATGGCCCCATCACGTCATGCAGCACAAAGGGCGCGATCGAGGTTGGAACGTTGATCCGGACCGTGCCAAACGGCGTGCCCCTGAAGGAATTGAGGCTGTCGAGTGCCTTTTCGATTTGCTCAAAAGCGGGATGCAGCTCGGAATGAAATCGTGCGCCCGCTTCGGTCAGCGATACGCTTCGCGTGGTGCGGTGGAACAGCCGCACGCCCACACGTTCCTCCAGGCTGCGGATCGTGTGGCTGATCGCCGAAGCCGCCACGCCCCGCTCGACCGCGGCCTGCCTGAAGCTCCTGTAGCGGGCGACAGCCAGGAAAGTCGACAACTCGGCAAGCTCGGTTCCGTGCATGATGCTGTGCGTCCCAATTGGTATTCCATATTCACTACTCTAGTCAGAATTCATCGACTAATCATCATTATTCGGACCGTCTAGATAATGGGCACCGGCAGATTGGCCATCAGTTGGCGCCCGGCCGGGCATTCAACAGATGGAGGTTCATCATGACCAAGACGCCATTCCGCACGCTTGACGGTAAAGTTGCGCTCGTCACGGGAGCGAGCTCCGGTATTGGCCGGGCTACCGCAGTTGAACTTGCGCGCCGTGGGGCAAAGGTGATTGCCAGCGCTCGACGTGCTTCCGAGATCGAAACGCTCGTCGCCGACATCAGGAACGAAGGCTTTGAGGCAACCGCTGTGGTTGGCGACGTCAATGTCGAGCAGAGCGTGATCGACCTGGTCGCGAAAACGGTCTCTATCTACGGGCGGATCGATATCGCCTTCAACAATGCCGGCACCGAGGGTGCGTTCTCGCCATTCGTCGACCAAACCAACCAAACCTACGACACCATTTTCAACGCCAACGTTCGCGGTGTCTTCTGGTCGATGAAGCACGAGGCAAAGGCGATGCTGGCCCAGGGTGCCGGCACCATCATCAACAACGCCTCAATGGGGGGCGTGATCGGCTTCGCCAATGCGGGCCTCTACATTGCCAGCAAGCACGCCGTTCTCGGCCTGACGAAGACAGCGTCGATCGAGCTGTTCAAGCAAGGCATCCGCGTCAACGCCATCAATCCCGGCATAATCGATACGCCGTTTCAGGATCGCATCTGGCCGAGCACCGAGGCCAAGGATGCCTTCGCCGCATCGACCGTGCCAGGTCGGGCCGGGTCGCCCGAGGAGATGGCGACGGTCGTGGCCTTCCTCGCCTCGGACGATGCCTCATTCGTTTCCGGCCATGGCCTGCTTGCCGATGGCGGCTATTCGATCGCCTGATCGCGCCCAGCGCCTATGCCGGCGGCCACCGATCCGATGCCGCTGAAGGAAAGCCTATCGTAGTCCTTCCAGGTCGCGGATGCGCTTGGCGCTGTCGGCCTCGAGTTGCCGGGTGACGGCGCCGATCAGCGTCTCGGCGACAACGAACAATGCCGCCGAGGAATCCCAGGCCGACGGCACCGCGGTGCGTCCGGCGATGACATGGCGGGCGAAGCGGGCGATCGGCGACAGCCACTGGTCGGTGAACAGCACGATCTGCACGCCGCGCTGATGCGCCGTCTCGGCGAAGCGCACCAGGCTGTCCTGGTAGCGCCGGATGTCGAAGATCACCAGCACGTCGCGCTTGCCCATGTCGATCAGCCGGTCGCGCCAGATGCTCTCCTGGCCGGCGAGGTGATAGACATCGGGCTGGATGATGGCGAGGTGGGCGGCCATGTAGCGCGCCAGCGGGTCGGTGAAGCGCCCGCCGATCAGGAAGGTCTTGCCGCGCCGCTCGGCGAGCCTGGTGGCGATGTCGGCAAGCTGCCTGTCGGAGAGATGCCTGAAGGTCTCGCGCATGTTTTCCAGCGTCGCTTCCAGCATCGGCGATATTGCACCGCTTGGGGACGCCGGATTGAGCGTGCGCGATGCCGGCGACTGCAATTGCGCCGCCAGTTCGTCCTGCAGCGCCGACTGGAATTCGGGATAGTTCTGGAAGCCCAGCCTGGAGACAAAGCGCAGAATCGTCGGCGACGACACGCCGGCAGCGGCCGAGAACTCGGCGACCGTCTTCAGCCCGATCAGCGGATAGTTGGCAATCAGCGTTTGTGCGGCACGCCGCTCACCAGCCGGCATCGTGCCGATACGGTCCGAAATCAGTTCGGCAATGCTGGAAATCATGGTTATCCCCCACCCTTGGCCTAGTCTGCAGCACTTCCCCGAAATCGCATTTGACAAAGCCTGACAAACTGTATGAAATCATCCACAGGGACGCAATGAGGCAAAATACGTAACATAAGATACAGCGCTCCCCAGGGGACGGCAGTATGGAGAGAGCACGGCCCGCCAGCCTTGCATCGTCTGATACCGTAGGGGTGACGAATCCCGGCGGATCCAGCCCTTTCGTGCTGACCTGCGACCACGCTTCCAATTTCCTGCCGGCTGAATTCGGCACGCTCGGCCTGACCGCCGATGATCTCTCCCGCCACATCGCCTGGGACCCAGGCGCGCTGCCGGTGGCCCGCCGCATGGCCGCCGCGCTCGATGCGACGCTCATCGAAACCCGCATCTCGCGCCTGATCATCGACTGCAACCGTCCGCTCGACGCGCCGGACCTGGTGCCGCCGGTCAGCGAGACGACGATCATTCCCGGCAATGCCGGCCTGTCGGACGCGCAGCGCGCCAAGCGCATCGCGCTGTCGTGGCGCCCGTTCCATGACACGATCGCAGACATCATCGACGACCGGCAGGCGCGCGGGCAGGAGACGCGGCTGGTGTCCGTGCACTCCTTCACCCCGGTCTACAAGGGCAAGAACCGGCCCTGGCATATCGGCATCATCCATGATGACGACCGCCGGCTGGCGTCGCCGCTGATAGCGGCGCTGCAGCGTCTTGCCGGCGTCACCGTCGGCGTCAACGAACCCTATTCGCCGGCCGACCGCGTTTACTTCACCCTCGAGCGTCATGCGCGCTCGCGCGGTCTTGGCTGCGCAATGATCGAAATCCGCAACGACGAAATATCCGGCGAGACCGGGCAGCGGAAATGGGCGGATCTGCTCACCGGCATCTTTTTGAATCTGGAACCCGAGGAGGCCAAGGGTTCCCGACGACACGCAATGGGAAAGTCAGTTCAATCGGCCAGCTAGAAACAACAGGGGAACGAAAATGGCAGGACCGGATACATCAGACCATGAGAGGTCGGAGGACGTAAAAACGCTTCATAGCATGGGCTATGCCCAGGAATTGGCTCGCCGCATGAGCGGCTTCTCGAACTTCGCAATTTCCTTTTCGATCATTTGCATTCTGGCGGGCGGCATCACGTCCTTCCCGCTGGCCATGGCGACCGGCAGCGGCTTCGAGGCGACTGTCGGCTGGATCATCGGCGGTGTCTTTGCGCTTGTCGTGGCCGCGTCCCTTGGCCAAATTGGCTCGGCCTATCCAACGGCCGGCGGCCTCTACCACTGGTCGTCAATTCTTGGCGGGCGCGGCTGGGGTTGGGCCACGGCCTGGATCAACCTGCTCGGCCTAGTCTTCGTCGTCGCCTCGGTCAATGTCGGTGTCTATGCACTGTTCAAGGACCTTGTCTGGTCCGGCGTGTTCGGTCACGACGTATCCGCCTGGGGGTATCAGGAGCAAGTGACCGGCGTTGTGATCATCACCGTCGCGCAGGCGCTGATCAATCATTTCGGCATCAAGCTCACCACCATGCTGACGGATTTCTCGGGCTACCTCATTCTGGTCGTCGCCGTCGTGTTGACCGCGATGTTCCTGATCTGGGGCGCGAGCTGGGATTTCTCGCGGCTCACCACCTTCGTCAACAACACCGGTGACGCCGGCGCCGGCTATGTTCCTACCGCACGGACGGCACTGGTCGCCTTCCTGATCGGCCTGCTCTACCCGCTCTACACGATCACCGGCTTCGATGCCTCGGCCCATACGTCCGAAGAGACCCATAATGCCCGCGTGGCGGTGCCGCGCGGCATGATCCATTCGGTTCTGTGGTCGCTGGTGTTTGGCTTCGTCATGGCCGTGTCATTCGTGCTGGCCAGCCCGGATCTGGCAGCAACGGCCAAGGATGGCGCCAATGCCTGGTTCAATCTCTTCAACAACCTGCCGGCACCATTCTGGCTGAAGAGCATCATTGCCATCGCAATCGTGCTGGCGAACTTCATCTGCGCGCTCGCCGGACTGACGTCGACCTCGCGCATGATCTTTGCCTTCGCGCGTGACGGCGGCCTGCCCGGTTCGTCGGTGTGGAAGACCGTCAGTCCGACATGGCGTACGCCTGTGCCGGCAATCTGGCTCGGGGCGGTGCTCGCGGTCGCAGCGACACTGTACTCGCCGGCTTTTGCCGCACTGGCCGCCGGCTGTGCATTGTTCCTCTATGTGTCCTACGCGATGCCGGTAGCCGCCGGCCTGCTTGCGGAGGGCAAGAGCTGGACCGAATTCGGTCCATTCCGCCTCGGCATCTGGTCCAAGCCATTCGCCGTCATCACGGTGCTTGGCGTTCTGGTCCTGATGTATGCCGGCATCCAGCCGCCCTTCGACATCCTGATCAACTATGCCATCGGATTGATCATTCTGCTCGTGGTCCTCTGGTTCGGCATCGAATCGCGCCGCTTCAAGGGCCCGCCGATCGGCGCCGACATTGCTCGCCGCGCGGTGGAGATCGCGGCTGCGGAAAAAGCCGTCGGTCAGACGGCGGGTTAACAGCAAGACTAGATGCTCCGGCCGGCGCAAGCCGTCCGGGGCAGGGTCGGCCAGCTAAGAACGCAAAGGGGACTTCAAATGGCAGCACCGGGTTATACCGAAGTTGATAAGGCGGAGGACGTAAAGCACCTCCACAGCATGGGCTACGCCCAGGAACTGGAGCGGCGGCTCAGCCGCTTTTCGAACTTCGCGGTTTCCTTCTCCATCATTTGCATCCTGTCGGGCGGCATCAATTCGCTGGCGCAGGCAACGTCGGGCGCCGGCGGCATCGGCATCGGCATTGGCTGGCTGGTCGGCTGCTTCGTCTCGCTGACCTTCGCAGTCGCCATGTCGCAGATCAGCTCGGCCTATCCGACGGCCGGTGGCCTCTATCACTGGGGTTCGATCCTCGGCAACCGCGGCACCGGTTGGGTGACGGCCTGGCTCAACCTTTTGGGCCTGATCACCGTGCTCGGCGCCATCAATGTCGGCACCTGGACGTTCTTCGTCGGCGCTTTCGGGCCGACGCTCGGCATCGAGGGCACGCTCACCAACCAGATGATCTTCCTCATCATCATCACCGGCGCCCAGGCGCTGATCAACCATCTCGGTATCAAGCTGACGGCGAAGCTGACCGACTTCTCGGGCTACCTGATTTTCTTCGGTTCGATCCTGATCGCGATCGTTTGCCTGCTCTCGGCAGAGACCTGGGATTTCAGCCGCCTGTTCACCTTCCACAACTACTCGGGCGAAGCCGGTGCCAGCGTCTGGCCGTCCGTATCGAATGCCTGGGTGTTCGCGCTTGGCCTCCTGCTGCCGATCTATACCATCACCGGCTACGATGCTTCGGCGCACACTTCCGAGGAAACCATCAAGGCGGCCTCATCGGTGCCGCGTGCCATGGTCATGTCGGTCATCTGGTCGGCCCTGTTCGGCTACCTTTTCCTCGCTGCCTTCGTGCTGATGATCCCCAACATGGACGACGCCGCCAAGCAGGGCTGGAACGTGTTCTTCTGGGCCTTCGATCAGCGCGTCAGCCCCGGCCTCAAGGAGTTCGTCTACCTCGTGGTGTTCCTGGCCCAGTTGCTGTGCGGCCTTGCAACCGTTACCTCGGCCTCGCGCATGATCTTCGCCTTCTCGCGTGACGGCGGCCTGCCGGGCTCTTCTGCGCTCGCCAAGGTCAGCCCGACCTACCGCACGCCGGTGGCGGCGATCTGGACGGCGTCGATCCTGTCGGTGCTGTTCGTCTGGGGCTCGACGCTGGTTTCGGTCGCCGGCACCTCGGCCTACACTATCGTCGTGTCGTGCACCGTCATCTTCCTGTTCCTGTCCTTCATCGTGCCGATCGTGCTCGGCATGCTGGCCTGGGGCACGCCGAAGTGGGACAAGATGGGGCCGTGGAATATGGGCCGCGGCATCTTCATGCTGTTCGGCGTTCTCTCGATCATCTCGATGATCCTGATCTTCGTCATCGGCATCCAGCCACCGAACGACTGGGCGCTGTACATCACCGTCGGCTTCTTCATCCTGACGGCGATCGTCTGGTTCGCCTTCGAGCGCAATCGCTTCCAGGGCCCACCGCTCGGCGACATCATCGCGGCCCGCCAGGCGGCGATCAAGGCGGCCGAGCAGGCGGTCGGCGAAACCGGCCACTGACGTAAACCATCATGGCCATGGCCGGCATCGTGCCGGCCATGGTTTCGTTTCCCACTCAATCGACCAGCGCTGGAGAGCCAAAGGAATGGCCGGAAATTTCTCGTTCGATCAGTTGAAGAAAGCGGTCTCCGATGGCGAGATCGACACGGTGCTGGCCTGCATCGTCGACATGCAGGGGCGGCTCGCCGGAAAACGCTTCTTGGCGCAGTACTTCGTCGATTCCGCCCATGACGAGACGCATGGCTGCAACTATCTGCTCGCCGCCGACATCGATATGGAGCCGGTGCCGGGCTACAAAGCGGCAAGCTGGTCGAAGGGCTATGGCGACTTCGTCATGAAGCCGGATCTGGCGACACTGCGGCGCATTCCATGGCTGGAAAAGACGGCGCTGGTGATCTGTGACGTGCTTGACCACCACACCCATGACGACCTACCGCATTCGCCGCGAGCCATCCTGAAGAAGCAGGTCAAGCGGCTCACCGAGCGTGGCTATATCGGCTACTTCGCTTCCGAGCTCGAATTCTACCTGTTCAACGAGACCTATGATTCCGCCCGCAAGAAGCACTGGCAGGGTCTCGACACCGCGTCGCCTTACATCGGCGACTACCAGATCGGCATCACCACCAAGGAAGAAGGCGTCATGCGCCGGCTTCGCAATGAGATGGAAGCGGCCGGCATCCCGATCGAAAACTCCAAGGGCGAATGGGGTCCGGGCCAGGAAGAGATCAATGTGCGCTATGCCGAGGCGCTCGACATGGCCGACCGCCACGTCATCCTGAAGAACGGCGCCAAGGAGATTGCCGAGTCCGAAGGCAAGGCGATTTCCTTCATGTCCAAATACAATTACGGGCTCGCCGGCAACTCCAGCCATATCCACAATTCGCTGTGGAGCGCCGACGGCAAGACGCCGCTTTTCTTCGACAAGAAAGCCGATTGGACTTTGTCGACGCTCGGCCAGCAATGGGCGGCGGGACAGCTGAAATACGCCAAGGAATTCATCTGGTTCCTGGCGCCCTACATCAACTCCTACAAGCGCTTCCAGGCCGGCACCTTCGCGCCGACCAAGATCATGTGGAGCGAGGACAATCGCACCGCCGGCTTCCGCCTGTGCGGCGAGGGCACCAAGGGCATCCGCATGGAATGCCGCATCGGCGGCGCCGATCTGAACCCCTATCTCGCCTTCGCCGCCCTGATCGCGGCCGGCCTTGCCGGCATCGATGAGAAACTCGAACTGCAAAAGCCGTTCGTCGGCGATGCCTACCAGGCGTCGCGCCTGCCGGAGATCCCGAAGACGCTGCGCGACGCCACCGAGACGCTGGCCAAGTCGAAGATGCTGAAGCAGGCGCTCGGCGACGATGTGCTTGAGCATTATGTCCACACTGCGAAATGGGAGCAGTTTGAATACGACCGCCGCATTACGGATTGGGAACTGCACAGGGGGTTCGAGCGGTACTAAGGGTGGTCCGCGAAACGTCGGCGCTGCCCCTCACCGCCCCCTCTCCCCGTGAAGAACGGGGAGAGGGGGCGTCGACGTTGGAGCTTTCTCTTCTCCCCGTCACTATACGGGGAGAAGGTGCCGGCAGGCGGATGAGGGGCAGCACAAAGCCAGATGATTTTCGATTTTAAAGAAGTGCGAGGACTTAAACGATGACCGAAACGGTCAAACTCAAATCCCCCATCGATGGCTCGATCTATGCGGAGCGGCCGATCGCGACCGACCAGGCGATCAATGCCGCGGTCGAGCGCGCCAAGGCGGCGCAGGAGAAGTGGGCGCTGACGCCGATTGTCGAACGCGGCAAGTACATGCTGGCGATGCTCGAGGCGCTGGTCGCGATGACCGACGAGATCGTGCCGGAGATCGCCTGGCAGATGGGTCGCCCGGTGCGCTATGGCGGCGAGTTCGGCGGCGTCAGGGAACGCACCAATTACATGGTCGAGATCGCTGAAGCTGCGCTGAAATCCGTGCCGGCTTCCAATCCGAAGGACGGCTTCCGCCGCTATGTGAAGAAGGATCCGCTCGGCGTGGTCATGGTGATCGCGCCGTGGAACTATCCTTATCTCACGGCCGTCAACACCATCGTGCCGGCGCTGATGGCCGGCAACACGGTGATTCTGAAACATGCGGCGCAGACGCTGCTGGTCGGCGAACGCTTCCAGCAGGCTTTCGACAAGATTGGCCTGCCCAAAGGCGTCTTCCAGAATGTCGTGCTCAACCATGCCCAGACAGAGAAACTGCTCGGCTCCGGTAAGATCGACCATGTCAATTTCACCGGTTCGGTCGGCGGCGGCCGTGCCATCGAAAAGGCTGCGGCCGGCACCTTTATGACGCTCGGCCTCGAACTCGGCGGCAAGGATCCGGCCTATGTGCTGCCGGACGCGAAGCTCGACCATGCGGTGGCCAATCTTGTCGACGGCGCCTTCTACAATTCCGGCCAGTGCTGCTGCGGCATCGAGCGCGTCTATGTGCATGAGAAGGTCTACGATCAGTTCGTCGAAGGCTTCATCGCTGAGACCAAGAACTATGTCGTCGGCAACCCGCTGGAGCAGGCGACCACTATGGGTCCGATGGCGCTGGCGCGCTTTGCCGACCTGATCCGCGAGCAGAAGGCCGAGGCGCTGCGCAAGGGTGCGGTCGCGCATATCAATATGAAGGTGGCTAATGACCAGGCCGGCTCACCCTACCTGGCGCCGGAAGTGCTGACCCAAGTCGACCACCAGATGAGCGTCATGCGTGAGGAAAGTTTTGGCCCGATCGTCGGCATCATGAAGGTGCGCAATGACGAGGAGGCGATCGCGCTGATGAATGACAGCCCCTACGGCCTGACGGCCTCGATCTGGACCGGCGACATCGAGCATGCGGTGGCGATCGGCGACCGCGTCGAGACCGGCACGGTGTTCATGAACCGCTGCGATTATCTCGATCCGGCGCTGGTGTGGACCGGCGTCAAGGATACCGGCAAAGGTGTTGCCCTGTCGGCGCTCGGTTATGACAATCTGACCAGGCCGAAATCCTTCCACCTGCGCGAAGCCACCTGATTTTTGAAAGACAAGACATGTCCAAGCTGATCTCCAAATGGAACTACCCGACCACCGTCCGCTTCGGCGCTGGGCGCATCAAGGAATTGCCCGACGTGCTCGCGGCCACCGGCATCAAGCGGCCGCTCTTCGTCACCGATCCGGGCCTCGCCAAGCTGCCGGTTGTCGCTTCGACCCTAAAGATCCTCGACGACGCCAAGGTGTCCTATGGCGTGTTTTCCGAAGTGAAGCCGAACCCGGTGGACTCCAATCTCACCGCCGGCATCGCCGTGTTCAAGAAGGGCAAGCATGATGGCGTCATCGCCTTTGGCGGCGGCTCGGCGCTCGATCTCGGCAAGCTGATCGCCTTCCAGGCCGGCCAGACAAGGCCCATCTGGGACTTCGAGGATGTCGGCGACTGGTGGACGCGCGCCGATTCCGACGCCATTGCGCCGATCATTGCCGTGCCGACCACCGCCGGCACCGGCTCGGAAGTTGGCCGCGCCGGCGTCATCACCAATGAGGCGACGCATACCAAGAAGGTGATCTTCCATCCGAAACTTTTGCCGGCAATCGTCATTGCCGACCCGGAACTTTCGGTCGGCATGCCCGGTTTCATCACCGTCGGCACCGGCATGGATGCGCTCGCCCACTGCCTGGAAGCCTATTGCGCGCCGGGCTATCACCCGATGGCCGACGGCATTGCCGTTGAAGGCGCGCGGCTGGTGTTCGAGAACCTGCCCAAGGCCTATGCCAACGGCAAGGACCTGGTCGCCCGCGCCCATATGATGAGTGCGGCCGCCATGGGCGCTGCAGCCTTCCAGAAGGGGCTGGGCGCCATCCACTCGCTGTCGCATCCGATCGGCGCGCTTTACGACACCCATCACGGCATGACCAATGCCGTGTTCATGCCCTATGTGCTGGCCTTCAATCGCGACTCGATCGAGGAGCGTATCGCCCGGCTCGCCGCCTATTGCGGCATCAAGGGCGGTTTCGACGGCTTTGCCAAGGCGATCATCAAGCTGCGCAAGGAATTGAAGGTGCCGCATGCGCTGCCTGGGCTGATCAAGGGGCTCGACATGGACAAGAAGCGCAAGGCGCTGATCGCAGACATGGCCGTGGTGGATCCGACCGCCGGCGGCAATCCGGTCAAGCTGACCAAGAAAGCGGCGCTGACGCTGCTCGAGAACGCCATAGCCGGCACCGTCTGAGGCGCAGTTTGGTGCCGGAACTTGATCTGGAAACGAGGGGAAAGGAAAGGGCAAGGGGGCAAAACGCAAGGCCATAAACCATTAGCCGGGAAATTAAGTAGAGGCTAATTGCTACGGCCCGTTAAAAAGAGTTAACTTTTCGTACCGCCGGGGGCCAGTTTCAAAAAGCTTTCATCTGGCTGTCACATGAAAACGATACCGCATCGCAGGCGTCCAGCGACGCCAGTTCAACGGAGAGAACACATGTTCAAGTTTACGGGGAAAGTGCTTTCCCTATCGGCCGTCGCCCTCATGGCGACCTCTGCTATCTCGTCGGCCCAGTCCATGGATGAACTGGTTGCCGCGGCGAAGAAGGAAGGCCAGCTCACCACCATCGCGCTGCCGCATGACTGGTGCGGTTATGGCGACGTCATCGCCGGCTTCAAGGCGAAGTATCCGGAAATCACCATCAACGAGCTCAACCCCGACGCCGGTTCCGGCGACGAGGTCGAGGCGATCAAGGCTAACAAGGACAATAAGGGCCCGCAGGCTCCCGACGTCATCGACGTTGGCCTGTCCTTCGGCCCGACCGCCAAGGCCGACGGCCTGTTGATGCCCTACAAGGTGTCGACCTGGGACTCGATCCCGGACAGCGCCAAGGATGCCGACGGCGCCTGGACCGGCGACTATTACGGCGTGCTCGCTTTCGAAGTGAACAAGGATCTGGTCAAGGAAGCTCCGGCCGACTGGGCTGACCTCCTGAAGCCGGAATTCGCCAACGCAGTCGCCCTTGCCGGTGACCCGCGCGCTTCGAACCAGGCCATCCAGGCGGTTTATGCCGCTGGCCTGTCGACGGGCGCCGCCGCTGGTGAAGCCGCCGGCACCGCCGGTCTCGACTTCTTCAAGAAGCTCAACGCCGCCGGCAACTTCGTTCCGGTCGTCGGCAAGGCCGCAACGCTCGCCCAGGGCCAGACCCCGATCCTCGTCACCTGGGACTACAACGCGCTTGCCGGCCGCGACACGCTGAAAGGCAACCCGCCGGTCGACGTCGTCGTGCCGAAGACCGGTGTAGTCGCCGGCGTCTACGTGCAGGCGATCAGCGCCTACGCGCCGCATCCGAACGCTGCCAAGCTGTGGCTAGAGTATCTCTACTCCGACGAAGGCCAGATCGGCTGGCTGAAGGGCTACTGCCACCCGATCCGCTTCAACGATCTCGCCAAGAACGGCAAGATTCCGGCGGACGTGCTGGCTAAGCTGCCGCCAGCAGAGTCCTATGCGGCCGCGGTGTTCCCGACGCTCGACGAGCAGGGCAAGGCCAAGGAAACCATCAGCAAGAACTGGGACGCCACTGTAGGCGCCAACGTCAAGTAAAGTTTGAAATCCACCGGGCGGCCAAGCGGTCGCCCGGCCTTTCCTCGAAGACGGTAGCCGGCGCATGACCGATCTCTCGCTTTCAAATCAGGCTTTTGCCACCAAGCCGGCGTCGCCCAAAGAGGCGACCGCTTTCCGCTTTCCAACGCATTGGATCGGCGTGACGCCCTTTTTTATCTTTGTCCTGATGTTCCTGATCCTGCCCACGCTCTATCTGGTGTTGGGCGCGTTCCAGAACGGTGAAGGCCAATTCACCTTCGACAATATATTGCAGCTGGTGAGCGATCCCTCCATCAGCAATTCCTATTGGGCGTCGATCTGGATCAGCTTCTGGTCGGCCATTATCGGGGCGTTTGCCGGGCTCGCGCTGGCGATTGCGATTGTGCGCGGCGGTCTGCCGAGTTGGGTGCGCTCCGCGACGCTTACCTTCTCAGGCGTGGCTTCCAATTTCGCCGGCTTGCCGCTCGCCTTTGCCTTCATAGCGACGCTTGGGCGGGTAGGCATCGTAACGATCATCCTGCGCGACGTGTTCGGCATGAACATCTATGCGATGGGCTTCAATTTTCTGACCAGTTCGGGTCTCATCGTCGTCTATCTGTTCTTCCAGATCCCGCTGATGGTGGTGATCATCGTGCCGGCGATCGATGGCCTGAAAAAGGAATGGAACGAGGCCGCCGCCACGCTTGGCGCCACCCAGTGGCAGTACTGGCGCATGGTGGTGATCCCGGTGCTGTTCCCGAGCTTCCTCGGCACTGTCATTTTGCTGTTTGCCAATGCCTTCGGGGCCATTGCGACGGCCTATGCGTTCACCGGTCCGACGCTCAACATCGTTCCCATCAAGCTGTATTCGCAGATCAACGGCGACGTGCTGCATAATCCGCAACTCGGCTATGCCATCGCCTTCGGCATGATCGTCATCACCGGGCTGGCCAACGTCTTCTATATCTGGTTCCGGACCCGTTCCGAGAGGTGGCTCAAATGAAGTCGGGTAAGTTCTGGGCCTGGGTCGTCTTTATTGTTTCCGCGGCCTATTTCTTCATTCCGCTGATTGCGACGTTCGAGTTTTCGCTGCGCCTGCGGCGCGGCGTCCATTCTTTCGACGCCTATCAGATCGTGCTCGGCGATCCGCGCTTCCAGGCGACGTTCCTGTATTCGGTGGTTGCCGCGGTGTTCACCATCATCCTGGGCGTGCTGGTCGTGGTGCCGGCGGCCTACTGGATCCGGCTGCGCTTGCCGCAACTGCGGCCAATCGTCGAATTCATCACGCTGTTGCCGCTGGTCATTCCGGCCATCGTCATCGTCTTCGGCTATATCAGGATGTACGGCTCGAACTCGCCACTGCCGTTCCTGGCCAGCGATTTCGGCGCCAGCGCCTTGCTCGTGATCGGCTATGCGACATTGGCGCTGCCTTATATGTACCGCGCCGTCGATACCGGGTTGCGTACCATTGACGTGCGCACGCTGACCGAGGCGGCGCAGATCCTTGGCGCCGGCTGGGGCACGATCATCACCCGCGTCATCCTGCCCAATGTGCTGATCGCGGTGCTGTCGGGCGCGTTCCTGACCTTCGCCATTGTCATCGGCGAGTTCACCATGGCCAGCCTGCTCAACCGGCCAGCCTTCGGCCCGTATTTGCAGAACATCGGCGCCAACCGCGCCTATGAGCCGGCAGCACTTGCCGTTATCGCCTTCGCCATTACCTGGGGCTGCATGTCGTTGATCCAACTCCTGTCCCGCTTTGCGCCGAAATCGGCGAACCGCCCGAACTGATCGCCGCGAACTGATCGAAAGAAAAAGCCATGGCCGAGCCATTCCTCTCCATCCAGCACGTGCGAAAGTCCTACGGCACCAACACCGTGGTCCAGGATTTCAGCCTCGATGTCGAACCGGGCGAGTTCGTCTCGTTCCTCGGCCCATCCGGTTGCGGCAAGACGACGGTGCTGCGCATGGTCGCCGGGTTCGAAGAGCCGTCGGGCGGCAAGATCGTCGTCGCCGGCAAGGACATCACAAGGCTGAAGCCCAACCAGCGCAATGTCGGCATGGTGTTCCAGGCCTATGCGCTGTTCCCGAACCTGACGGTGGCGCAGAACATTGCCTTCGGGCTGAAAGTCGGAGGCATGAACAAGCCGGACGCCGACCGCCGCGTCGCCGAAATGCTCGACATGATCAAGCTGCCGCAGATGGCGGATCGCTATCCCTACCAGCTCTCGGGCGGCCAGCAGCAGCGTATAGCGCTGGCGCGCGCCATCGCGCCGAAGCCGAAGCTGCTCTTGCTCGACGAGCCGCTGTCGGCGCTCGACGCCAAGGTGCGCGTGTCGTTGCGCGAGGAAATCCGCTCGATCCAGAAAAAGCTCGACATCACCACCATCTTCGTCACCCATGACCAGGAAGAGGCGCTGTCGATCTCCGACCGCATCGCAGTCATGTATGGCGGCAAGGCCGAGCAGGTCGGCACGCCGTTCGAGATCTACAATCGGCCGTCGACCAAGTTCGTCGCCAATTTCGTCGGCACGCTGAACGTGCTCGAAGGCAGGGTCACCGACGCCGCGGCTGGCACGGTGCAGGTCAACACCCAGGAAGTCTCGCTCAAGGGCAAGCTCAACGGTTCGAAGTCCGGCGATATGCTGTCGCTGGCACTGCGGCCCGAAGCGATTTCGCTGGGACGCCAGCCGGGCCGTGACTCCAGCCTGTCGGGCGAAATCTCCGAAGTGCACTTCCTCGGCTCGGTGATCCGCGTTCGCGTCGGCATCGGCGGCAACACGGTGTCGCTCGACACCTTCAACAGCCCGGCGACGCCGCCGCCGGCAGTCGGCGAGAAGGCCGACATATCGTTCTCTTCAAGCGATATGCTGGTGCTGCACTAGTAAAAGCAGCATCCTCAGGAAAACTGAGGCGGTCGATTCAAGCCGGCGCGATGAGCGGCTGTAGGCCGGGGCCGGGAGTGCACTGGACAATCAACAGCATCTTGCCATCCGGCCACTGCCCACGATGCCGCTTCACCGCTACCATGGGCCATGGCGCTTTTCGAACTCACCCTTGTCCTGCTGCTGACTGCCGTCGCGCTGACGGCGCTGTCGCGACAGCTGGAGATTCCCTATCCCTCCCTGCTGGCTCTGGCCGGGGTCGCGATTGCCTTCGTACCGGGTGCGCCGACGATCGAGATCGATCCGGAACTTGCGCTTGCGCTGTTCATCGCGCCGGTGCTTCTCGACGCTGCCTATGATACCTCGCTACGGGACCTGAAACGCTACCGGCTGTCGCTGGCGTTGCTGGCGCTTGGCGCAGTCGTCTTCACCACCGTGGTGGTTGCCTTCGTCGGCTGGAAGATGGCCGGCCTGCCGATCGCGGCCGCGATCGCGCTCGGCGCCATCGTCGCGCCGCCGGATGCAGTGGCGGCTAGTGCTGTGCTCAGCCAGTTCAAGGTGCCGCACCGCATTACCGCCATCCTGCAGGGCGAGAGCCTGCTCAACGATGCCACCGCACTCTTGATCTACCGGCTGGCGGTTTCGGCGGCGCTCGGCACGATCATGCTCAGCAACGCCATTCCGGTGATTCTGCTGGCAACGATCGGCAGCGTTATCGCCGGCTATTTGTTTGGCCGCGTCTCGCTGCTGACGCTCGGCCGCATCGAGGATGCGGCGAGCAGCACGGTGGTGCAGTTTGCCGGGACCTTTGCCGTCTGGATCATCGCCGACAAGCTCGGCCTTTCAGCCATCATCACCATCGTTGTCTACGCCATCACCATCGCGCGCAGGGCGCCGCGCCGCATGTCGGCCAGACGCCGCGTCAGCACCTATTCCGTCTGGGAGTCGGCGGTGTTCGTGCTCAACGTACTGGCCTTCGTGCTGATGGGCCTGCAGGCACGCTCGATCGTCGGCAGGCTTGCCGGCGACGGGCAGGGCGAAGCCTTTCTCTTTGCCGGAACCGTGCTGGTCGTTGTCATCGTGGCGCGTCTTGTCTGGGTGGGGAGTTACGTCGCTATCATCCGATGGCTTGCCCGCCTCGGCAGCCAAGAAGCAAGGCGCGATCTGCCGACATTCGGCGGCGCCGTGCTGGTCGGCTGGTGCGGCATGCGCGGACTGGTGACGCTGGTGGTGGCCATCGCGCTGCCTGCCGATTTTCCCGGCCGCGATCCGATCGTGCTTGCCGCCTTCGCGGTGGTTCTGGGCACGCTGGTGCTGCAAGGCATGACGCTGAAGCCACTGCTGCGCTGGATCAACTTCGACCCGGACAGAAGCGTCGACACCGAGGTGGCGCAGGCGCGTGTCGCCATCATGCAGGCGGCACTCGACGTGCTCAGCCGCAAGACCTCGGCGGCTGCCGCCGTCGTGCGAGAGCAATATGAAGCGCAGCGCCTGATCGCGGAAAACCCTGAGGACGCCCAAGCCGCAACCGAATATGACCGGCTGCGCCTCTTTGCCATCAACCGCCAGCGCGACACGCTCGAGGAATTGCGCAGCAACGGCACGATCGGCGACGAGGCCTATCACCGGCTGGAGGAAGAAATCGACTGGGCGGAACTGGCGGCATCGCCGGCGGGTAGTTTCCAGCCGCTGACGACGTCATAGACGCTGGCCCAGTTCCGCCATCCGCCCGGCACATTGTAACCTATCCAGCGAACCGTTACTGCCATCAGCGAAAGTGAGCCGGGTAAGCAATGAAGCTGGTCAGCTACAACATTCAGTACGGGTTCGGCAGCGACGGTCGCTATGACCTTTCGCGCGCGGCGCGGATCGTTGATGGCGCCGACATCATTGCGCTCCAGGAGGTGGAGCGGCACTGGCAGCGGAGCAATGAGGACGACCAGCCAGAGATCCTGTCCAGGCTGCTGCCGGACTATCATTGGGTTTATGGTCCGGCCTTCGACATGGACGCCAGCCAGGAGGAGAGCGGTCGCATCGTCAACCGCCGCCGGCAGTTCGGCACCACGCTGCTGTCGAAATTGCCGATCGTCTGGTCGCGCCTGCACACGCTGCCGATGCGTCGCACTTTGCGGCCCCTCAACACCCGCAATGCGGCGCTCGAATGCATGATCCGCACGCCGGCCGGCCCGGTGCGGTTCCTGTCGTTGCATCTCGCCCATATCGCGGCGGAGGAGCGACTTGAACAGATCGACTATCTGCTCAACGAGCATCGCCGCGCACCGTCCGAGGGCGGGCCGTGGAGCGGCGTCGATGACGAGCCCTCGCGCAACTGGACCAGCGGCGAGGCCGAGCCGGAAAATCCGCAGGCGGCGATCTGGCTCGGCGATTTCAACATGGAGCCGGGCAGCGCCGAATATCGCCACATCGTCGGCAGCACGCCCTATCATCGCGGCGCCGCCTATCTCGATGGTTTTGTCGATGCGGCTGCCGTTGCCAGCGAGCCGCCAGCCGATTTCCACACCCATGTGAAGACCATCGACGGCAAGGTAGCGAAGCGCCGGCTCGACCATTGCTTCGTCGGCGGCATGTTCGCGGACCGAGTCCGCTCGGTCAGCGCCGATATCGGCGAAATCGCTTCGGACCATTTCCCGGTCCGGGTCGACATCGATCTCGAAACGCCATTGGGCTCGGGAGGTCGTTGAGCCCTCCATGACGCTTTTCGTCTTCTTCGCGGTGCTTGCTGCGGCCGCCATGCACGCGATCTGGAACGCGCTGGTCAAGGTGCATCTCGACCGCTTCCTGTCGATCACACTGATGACGCTGGGCATGGGGTTTGCCGCGCTGTTCGTGCTGCCCTTTGTCGAGTTTCCGAAAGCCGAAGTGTGGCCCTACATCATCGCTTCGGTGATCTTTCACATGGGCTACCGAACCTTCCTGATCGGCGCCTACAAGGCCGGTGATTTCGCCCAGACCTATCCGCTGGCGCGCGGCACGGCGCCGCTGCTGACCGCGCTCGGCGGCGTTGTTGTGGTGCAGGAGATGCCGGCGCCGTTCGCCGTCCTCGGCATCCTGCTGCTGTCGGCCGGCACGCTGGTGATGTCGTTTCGCGGCGGCGCGCATCTGGAACGGATCAATCTGCGCGCGGTCGGCTTTGCGCTCGGCACTTCGATCTTCATCTCCAGCTACACGCTCTCCGACGGCAGCGGCGCGCGGCTGGCGGCGACGGCGCAAAGCTATGCCGCCTGGCTGTTCATCTGCGACGCCCTTGGCGCGCTGGTGCTCTGTCTCGTCTTCCGTGGACCGCAGGCACTGCCTGTGCTGGCGCGCGACTGGAAGGCCGGGCTGTTCACCGGCGTGCTCAGCGGTGCCGCCTACTGGATCGTCATGTGGGCGATGACCAAGGCGCCGATCGCCTCGGTGGCGTCGCTGCGCGAGACCTCGATCCTGTTTGCCATGATGATCTCGGTCTTCGCGCTGGGCGAAAAGATGACGGGCTGGCGCGGTGCCGCCGCGCTCAGCATTGTCGCCGGTGTTGTGGCGCTCAGGCTGGGTTAGCCCAGCACCGTCATTACCTGGCCGCGGCGCTCCGGACTGAAGCGGATGACGACGATGATGCAGACGGCGACCACGCCGGCGAACAGCGCCAGCGCGTAGCCATAGCTGCCTCCAGGCGCTTCAGCGATGCCTGCCTGGTAGGGACCGCCGTAGGACGCCGCGAGGTTGCCGGCCTGGTAGATGAAGCCTGGCAAGGTCGCGCGCACCGCACCGGGCGACAGCTCGTTGAGGTGCACCGGGATGACGCCCCAGGCGCCCTGGACAGCGACCTGCATGACGAAGGCGCCGATGGCCAGCATGAACGGCGTCGAGCTGTAGGCCCACAGCGGGATCGACGGCAGGGCGATCAAGCAGGCCAGCGTGATGGCATTGACGCGGCCGATCTTCTCCGACAGCGCGCCGAACGCCAGGCCGCCGACGATGGCGCCGATGTTGGCGACGATGGTGATCCAGCTCACCGTGTGCGGGTCGAAGCCATGCTGCTTCTTCAGGAAGGTCGGATAGAGGTCCTGCGTGCCATGGCTGAAGAAGTTGAAGAACATCATCAGCACGACCGCATAGAGGGCGACGCCCCAGTGCTTCTGCAGCGTTTCAAGCAGTCCCGGTTTGACGGATTTCTGCGCCTCGACGAAGGCCGGCGATTCCGGCACATGCGAGCGGACGAAGAGAACGATCAGCGCCGGCAGGAAGGAGAGCAGGAACATTGTGCGCCAGCCGATCGTATAGCCGCCGATCGTCTGCTGATAGAGCAGGCCATAGACCACGGCCGCCAAGAGATAGCCGGTGGGATAGCCGCATTGCAGGATGCCCGAGACCATGCCGCGGGCGCTGGGCGGAATGGATTCCATGGCGAGCGAACTGCCGAGCCCCCATTCGCCGCCCATGGCGATGCCGAACAAGGCCCGCAGCGCCAGGAAAATGCCGAGATTGGGCGAGAAGGCGGCCAGCGCGCCGATCACCGAATAGCTTACGATGTTGAGCATCAGGATGGGCTTGCGACCGTATTTGTCGGCCAGCATGCCGAAGAAGAAGGCGCCGATGAAGCGCGTCGCCAGCGTCAGGAACAGCGCCTTGGAGACCGCCGGGACGTCGGTGTTGAATTCAGTTGCGATATCGGTGAGCAGGAAGGTCAGAAGGAAGAAATCGAAAGCGTCGAGCGTCCAGCCAAGGAAGGAGGCAAGGACGGTTTTCTTCTGCTGAGAGGTGAGGGTCACGACGGTACTCCAATGCATCCCCCGGGGAACGATATGTTCCTCGGCTCGCAAAAGAGAACAGCGATCAGCCGGCTTTCGAAAAGACGGTGGTCACTTTTTCGTAATATCGAGATCGAACACCATCAGCCCGTCGGTGCCGCCTTCGAGGGCTGCGACCAATCGGCCGCCGGCACGCTGATGCGCTTCATGCACCAGATAGGCGTCGCGGGCGGCGGCATCGCGAAAGTCGATTGTGAAGCCGTGGCTGAAACCGCGCGCGAACGGCTCCGGGCTGACATTGGCGCTGAAATGGACCGTGTCCATGCCTTCGACCACTTGGCGCAGCCCTTCGAGGTCGGCGTGGATTGCCGTTCGTTCAGTGTCGGCGACATCGCTGCGGAAGCGTACGAAGACGCAGTG
The DNA here is from genome assembly GCF_013520985.1 of Mesorhizobium neociceri. Lineage (GTDB taxonomy): Bacteria > Pseudomonadota > Alphaproteobacteria > Rhizobiales > Rhizobiaceae > Mesorhizobium > Mesorhizobium neociceri. Next base: position 148,522 of record NZ_JACDTY010000004.1, read on the forward strand.
CCTGATCATCTGGGGGTCCTTCCTGAACCTGTTACGCTGCGCGGTTTCCAGAAAACACCGCCGGCGGCAGCGGTTCGCGGCCAAGGATAATATCCGAGCCCTTTTCGCCGATCATGATGGTCGGCGCATTGGTGTTGGAGGAGGGCACACGCGGCATCACCGAAGCGTCGCAGACGCGCAAGCCTTCGATCCCGCGCAAGCGCAGGTCCGGCGTCACCACGGCCATGGCGTCATGGCCCATCCGGCAGGTGCCGACCGGATGATGGTCGGTCTTGGCGGTGCGGCAGGCATAATCGATCAGCTCGTCATCGCTGGCGAGCGATGGTCCGGGCAGCACTTCGCGCAGCACGTAAGGTGCAAGCGCCTTCTGCCGCATGATTTCGCGCGCCAGCCGCAGGCCCTTGATCGACATGGCGCGGTCATATGGATCGGACCAATAGTTCGGATCGATCAGCGGGTGGTCGGCCGGATCGCCGGTCTTCAGCCGCACCGTGCCGCGCGAGCGCGGGCGCAGGAACGCCGAGTTCAAGGTGACGCCCGGATTGTTCAGCTTTTCGACGCCGGCTTCGATGCCGGAGCCGAGGCCGAGATGGAACTGGATGTCGGGCGAGGCGGCTGTCGGGTCGGCGTACCAGAAACCGCCGGTCTCGAACAGGCTGGAGGCGACCGGCCCTTTCTTCAGGAGCAGGTACTGCAGGCCGGCCCATGCCGTGCGGTGCAGCTTGGCGTAGTTGTCGTAGGTGTGGTCGCCGGTGCATTCGGCGATGACGAACAAATCGAGATGATCCTGCAGATTGGAGCCGACGCCGGGCAGATCATGCACCGGCGTCACACCGACCGACTTCAGATGATCGGCCGGGCCGATGCCGGATTGCATCAACAGCTTCGGCGAGCCGATGGCGCCGGACGAGACGATCACCTCGCGCTCGGCGCGCAGGATGGTCTTCTGGCCGCCGGGTTTGTCGACGATCTCGACGCCGATGGCGCGGCCTTTGTCGACGACGATACGGGTCACCAGCACATCGGTCCTGACGGTCAGGTTCTTGCGGGCGCGGATCGGCTTCAGATAGGCGACCGAAGCGGATGAACGCCGGGCGTCCTTCTGGGTCAGTTGATAATAGCCGACGCCTTCCTGGCTGGCGCCGTTGAAATCCGGGTTGAAGGGGATGCCCATCTCCTGACCGGCGCGAAAATAGGCCTCGCAAATCGGCAGCGGCGAAATCGGGTTCGACACGCCGAGCGGACCCTGGTCGCCATGAAAATCGTTGGCGAAGCGCTGGTTGTTCTCGGCCCGCTTGAAATAGGGCAGCACGTCCCGATAGCCCCAGCCGGTCAGGCCCTCTTCCTTCTCCCACGCATCGTAGTCGCGGGCGTTGCCGCGCGTGTAGATCTGGGCATTGATGGAGGAGCCGCCGCCGACGACCTTGGCCTGCGTGTACCAGAAGACGCGGTCCTGCATGTGCTTTTGCGGCACGGTCGACCAGCCCCATGAGGCGATGCCCTTGGTCATCTTGGCAAACCCCGCCGGCATGTGGATGTAAGGGTGCCAGTCCTTGCCGCCGGCTTCCAGCAACAGAACGGAATTTGAGGGTTCCTCACTTAGCCGGTTGGCCAGAACGCAGCCGGCCGGGCCGGCGCCCACGATGATGTAGTCGGTCATGACACTATCCACCTACAGTCGCGGCACCGAGAGCGCGCCGTCGACATTGATAATCGAGCCAGTCGAAAAGCCGAGCTTGCCGGCGGCAAGCGTCGCCACCACCGCACCGATGTCGGAGGCTTCGCCCCAGCGTTTTGCCGGCACCAGGCCGCCGTCGATCAGCGCGTTGTATTTGGCGGTGACGCCCGCCGTCATGTCGGTACGGATGATGCCCGGCCGCAGCTCGAACACGCCGATGTTTTCCGGGGCGAGGCGAAGCGCCAGGTTCTTCACCCACATGGAAAGCCCGGCCTTCGAGACGCAGTAGTCCGAGCGTTCCGGTGACGCCATTTCGGCGCTGACCGAAGTGATGGTGATGATCGATTTCGGATGGTCGCCCGGCGCCGCCAGCATCGCCTTCGCGACGGCCTGGCTGAGGAAGACGGTGCCGCGCAGGTTGATGTTCAGTGCACGGTCGAAATTCTCCGGCTTCAGCTCCAGCAGATCGCCGCGCACCACGGCGCCGACGCCGGCATTGTTGACGAGGCAGTCGATGCGGCCGAAGGCGTTTGTTGCGGCGTCGACGAGGGCTGCATGGTTGTCCAGGTTGGCGATATCACAACGGACATAGGCGAACTTTGCGCCGCGCGCGGTGATGTCGGTAGCAAGTTCGTCGAGAGTTTGATCAGCAAGATCGGCGATCAGAATGTCGAAGCCCGTATCGGCCAGAGCTTCGGCGCAGGCCAGCCCAATGCCGCGCGCGCCGCCGGTGACGATGGCTGCGGGACGGGTCAATCGCATATGGCGCTCCCCCACTCCGTCTCGGCTTCGCCGAGCCACCTCTCCCCCACATTCGTGGGGGAAGAGGAAATGCCAATCGCCAAGGTCGCTGCTTTGAAAGGCTTGGGTTTCCTCTCCCCCATGGACATGGGGGAGAGGTGGCCGCGCAGCGGCCGGAGTGGGGGACTGGCACCGCCAAATGCGATTGCCCTGTCGTTTACGGGGAGCAGGTTCCGGTCCACCCTCCGCAGCTGCAGCGCAGCTGCTGCGGAGGACGGGCAGGCGGATGAGGGGCGGCGCCGACCTATCATGCGGCAAGCTCCACCTTACGGATATGGTCAGCCACCCGCAGCGCTTGTGCTGCAATCGACAGTGCCGGGTTCACCGCTGCGGAGTTTGGCAGAAAGCTGCCGTCGACGACGAACAGGTTCTGGTGGTCGAAGGCGCGGCAGAAGGGGTCGAGTGGCGCGGTCGCCGGATCGTCACCCATCTTGATCGTGCCACACTGGTGCGACGGTGTGCGCTTGTCGAAAGGGCGCGACAGCACGATGGGGTAACCGCAGGCGCGGAAGTGTTCGCGCATCACCTTGGTCAGCCCGTCGAGCGACTGCATGTTGGAGCGCCGCCACTGCATGACGATGTCCTTGCCGTCGACCATGATGCGGCTTTCGGGATCGGGCAGGTCCTCGCACATCAGGTACCAGTCGACGGCGTGGCCGGCCATGTAATCGAGCGCGAATTTCGGTACGCGCTTGACGTTGGCCTTCAACATATTGCCGTCGATCTTGCCGAGCAGCTGGACATTGCCGAGCGGCTTGCCGCCCTTGCCGTCGGACAGATAATAGTCGTTCAGCATCAGCGTCTTCTGGTAGACGGCATCGTTCCTGCGGCGCGGATCGATCGCCAGCATGGCGCTCGAATTGTGGTTCATGAAATTGCGGCCGACCTGGTCGGAGCGGTTGGCGAGGCCTTTGCCGTCAGATGAGGGCGAGCGCAGCAGGATCACTGCGGAATTGACCGCGCCGGCGGACAGGATGACCAGCTTCGGCGCTACTTTCTTCAGCTCGCCATTCTGCCGGTAGTGGATGGCGGCGATGGTTTTGCAGTCGGGCGCCGCTTCGAGATACTCGACATAGCAGCCGGTCTCGAGCCGGATGTTGCTGTCCTTTAGCGCCGCCGCCAGCGGTGCCGTCTGGGCGTCCATCTTGCCCTGGCCGGTGTTGGGGAATGCGTCCCAGCCGGTCCTGCCCTCCTTCAGCCAGGTGTCGATGTCGACGCCGAGTGGCAGCGAGGCCGGATGTAGGCCCAGCCCTTTGAGTTCGGCGCGGGCGCGCGCGATCGGCGCTTCGTCGGGCACCGGCTTGAAGGCATAGGGGATCGAGTGGAATGGCTCAGTCGGGTCTTCGCCCAGCGTGCCGCGCACACGAAACAACTGCTCGGCTTTCGAATACCAGGGCTCGAATTCGTCATAGGAAAACGGCCAGGCCGGCGAGACGCCGCCAAAGTGTTCCATGGCCGCAAAATCTTCCTTGCGGTAGCGGATCAGCACAGCGCCGTAGAATTTCGAATTGCCGCCGACATAGTAGTAATTGCCGGGATTGAAGGCAGCGCCGCCGGCTTCGCGCCACATCTCCTTGGGACGGTAATGGCCATCGACGAAGATCGAGCGCGTGTCGCGCGCATGCGGCGTCGCCGGCAAGGGTTCGCCGCGCTCCAACATCAGGATCGAGGCGCCGCTGCCGACCAGACCGGAGGCGATCGTGGCGCCGCCAATGCCGGAACCGATGATGACGATATCAGGATTTGTCATAGCCTAAATCGCGTCCTGACGCGCTTTAGGTTTTTTGTTTTGATGCATGTCGTTGCCCCAAAACCGGATCCACTTTTGGGCGACATACATCAGCGAATGCGGCTCTCGGTCGCCGGATCGAAGAACACTGCCTTGGTCAGGTTGAAGGCGAGCGGCGTGCTGGTGCCCGGTTGGATGTTGGCGTCGGCACGCAACCGCGCCACAACGGGCTTGCCGCCGAGATTGGTGACCGCGAACGTGTCGGAGCCCGCCGGCTCGACGACTTCGATGTGGAGGTCGGCGGTGGCGATGTTGGAAGCGTTGCGTTCGGCGCCTTCCGGATCGGTCAGCGCTTCGGGCCGCACGCCGAAGATGATCGGCTTGCCCTGGAAGGCCGAAAGACCTGTCGGCGCATTGGCCATCGGCAGAGTGATCGGCTCGCGCGCCTCGCGCTGCAGCACGACGGACAGCGCATTGCCTGACGTGGCGATGGTCGCCGGGATAAGGTTCATCGCTGGCGAGCCCATGAAGTCGGCAACGAACAAATTGGTCGGGTTGTTGTAGATCTCGGCCGGGGTCCCGAACTGCTGCACCTCGCCGTCGCGCATGACGGCGATCTTGGTGGCCAGCGTCATCGCTTCGATCTGGTCGTGGGTGACGTAGACGATTGTCGTGCCGGTGGTGGCATGCAGGCGCTTGATCTCGATGCGCATGTCGACACGCAATTTGGCGTCGAGGTTGGACAACGGCTCGTCGAACAGGAACAGTTTTGGGTCGCGCACCAGCGCCCGGCCCATGGCGACGCGCTGGCGCTGGCCGCCCGAAAGCTGGCTCGGCTTGCGCTGCAGGAGATGGCCAATCTGCAAGACCTTGGCCACCTTGTCGATCGCCTTCTGGCGCTCGTCGGCCGGCACGCCGCGCATCTCCATGCCGAAGGAGATGTTTCCGGCCACCGTCATGTTCGGGTAGAGCGCGTAGCTCTGGAACACCATGGCGATATCGCGCTTGGACGGATGCAGATCGTTGATGGCGCGGCCGTCAACGCGGATCTCGCCCTCGGTGATCTGCTCCAGGCCGGCGATGGTGTTGAGCAAGGTGGACTTGCCGCAGCCGGACGGGCCGACCAGAACCAGGAAGCCGCCCTTTTCGAGCTCGACATCGATACCCTTCAGGATTTCAACATTCCCGAAGCGCTTCTTCAGCCCATCAATTTCCAGAAAAGCCATGGGTAGTTCCTTCCTGATAGCTTAGCCTTTGACCGCGCCGGCCATCAGCCCGCGCACGAAATAGCGGCCGGCGACGACATAGACGATCAGGGTGGGCAGAGCCGCGATCATCGCGGCCGCCATGTTGACGTTGTATTCGACGACGCCGGTCGAGGTGTTGACGACGTTGTTCAGCGCCACCGTCATCGGCATCACGTCGCCGGAGCCGGCATAGGCCGAGGCGAACAGGAAGTCGTTCCAGATGTTGGTGAACTGGTAGATCACGGTGACAACGATGATCGGCAGCGAGTTGGGCAGCATGATGCGGCGGAAGATCTGGAAGAACGAGGCGCCGTCGACCTGTGCCGCCTTGATCAGCTCGTTGGGGAACGCTTCGTAATAGTTACGGAAGAACAGCGTGGTGAAGCCAATGCCGTAGACCACGTGGACGAAGACGAGATTGACGGTCGAATTGCCGAGGCCGAAATTGAAACCGGTCGCGTTCTGCAGGGTAACGCCGAAGCGGCCGAAGCTGCCGAGGATCGTCGCCATCGGCAAGAGCACCGACTGGAACGGGATAAAGCAGGCAAACAGCATCATCGCGAAGACCAGCGTATGGCCGCGGAAGCGCCATTTGGTCAGCACGTAGCCGTTGAGCGCGCCGAGCAGTGTGGAGATCAGCACCGCCGGCACCACCATCTTGATGGAGTTCCAGAAATAGCCCTTCATGCCGACGCAGGTCAGGCCCGAGCAAACTTCGCTCCACGCCTTTATCCACGGGTCGAAGGTCGGCGCCTTGGGCAGCGCCAGCATGTTGCCGTTCTGGATCTCGTCCATGGTCTTGAACGACGTCACCAGCATGACGAACAGCGGCATTAGATAGAACAGCGCAAACAGCGCCAGCAGCCCGTAGATGACGATGCGGTTGAGGGTCTTGGTGCTCATGCCGCCGGAGGCCTGGCGGGCAGGGGTGGCGACAGCGCTCATCGCGGTTTCTCCCGCAGTTCCGAATAGAGATAGGGCACGATGATGGCGACGATGGTCATCAGCATGATCACCGCACTTGCCGAGCCGACGGCCATTTCGTTGCGCTTGAAGGTGTACTCATACATGAAGTTGGACGGCAGCCAGGCCGATCCGCCGGGGCCGCCGCTGGTCAGCGCGACGACCAGATCGTACGACTTGATGGCAAGGTGGGCGAGCACGATGAAGGCCGACAGGAAGATCGGCCGCAGCAGCGGAATGACGATGCGGCGGTAGAGCTGGAAGGTGGTGGCGCCGTCGATCTGCGCCGCCTTCATGATCTCGCCGTCAATGCCGCGCAGGCCGGCCAGGAACATCGCCATGATAAAGCCGGAAGCCTGCCAGACGCCGGCTATGACCACCGTGTAGATGACGAAATCCTTGTTCTTGATCCAGTCGAAATGGAAGCTCGTCCAGCCCCACTGATGCAGGGTCTGCTCGAGGCCGAGACCGGGATCGAGGAACCATTTCCAGGCGACGCCGGTGACGATGAAGGACAGCGCCATCGGGTAGAGATAGATCGGCCGCAACACCCCTTCGCCGCGGATCTTCTGGTCGAGCAGGATGGCCAGGAACAGGCCGAGCGCCAGGCAGATGGCGATGTAGAGAAAGCCGAAGATGCCCATATTGACGATCGACGTGTACCAGCTCGATGGCGGGTCGGAGTCGAAAGTCCAGCCCCACAGCCGTTGATAGGCGCGCGGTCCGGTGATGACATAGGACGGGAAGGTCTTGGAGTTGGTAAAGGACAGATAGATCGTCCACAGGATGAAGCCGTAGACGAAGACGATGGTGATGGCGAAGCTCGGCGCCAGCACGATCTTCGGCAGCGCATCCTGCAGGCGCGAGCGCACCGAGGGGCGCGACCGCTCCGGCGTCAGCTTGATCTGGCTTGTCGCTACACTCATGAGGCTCCTCCCGTTTCGGGTCGTCCATGCTCTGCCGTCAGGCGGCAAGGCGGCCCCGTGCATACGGGTCTTTGGTCGGCATGGTGTTCAAGAGCGTTTTCACCGTTTCACGGAAACGGCGAACCGCTCTATCTCTTTCTTTTGCGCAATTCCGGACGGAAAACCGCTCACACTTTTCCTGGAATTGCGCTAGCCGGCCAATCCTGAGGTGAAACCTTCCCCGCCGAAGCGGGGAAGGTGTTTTGGTGGCTAGCGCTTACTTGGCGTCGTCGATTGCCTTGACCAGTTCGGTCACGGCTTCATCCGAGGTCTTGATCTGACCGTGGACGAATTTCGACACGACGTCCTTGTAGGCATTGGCGACCGCCGGAGGCGCGCCATAACCCTGGGCCAGCGAGCCGAACAGCGTGCCGCCGTCGTTGGCGGCCTTCAGGTCGGCGATGCCCTTCTTGCCGCAAGCGTCGAAGTCGGTGTCCGGAACGTCGGTACGGGCCGGAACCGAACCCTTGACGACGTTGAAGGCCGACTGGAAGCTCTTCGACAGGGTTGCGGTGGCCAGCGCGACCTGGGCGGCCTTGCGGTCGTCCGGAACGTTGAACATGCCGAACATGTCGGAGTTGTAGATCACGGAGCCGTCGGTGCCCGGGAAGCGATAGCACAGGAAGTCCGTGCCCGGGGTCTTGTTGGCGGCGTGGAACTCACCCTTGGCCCAGTCGCCCATGACCTGGACAAGAGCGTCGCCCTTGATGACCATGGCGGTGGCCAGGTTCCAGTCGCGGCCCGAGAAGTTCGGGTCGACATAGGTGACGAGCTTGGCGAGGTTGTCGAACGACTTCTTCATCGTGTCGGATTTGAGCGAAGCGTCGTCGAGATCGTTGAAGGCCTTCTTGTAGAACTCAGGTCCGCCGGTCGAAAGCACGACCGAGTCGAACATGGTGGCTTCCTGCCAGTTCTGGCCGCCGAGAGCGAGCGGGATGACGCCGGCCGCCTTGGCCTTGTCGAGCAGAGCGACGAAGTCGTCGAAGGTCTTCGGCTCGGCGCCGCCGATCTTGTCCATCACCGCCTTGTTGATCCACAGCCAGTTGACGGAGTGGACGTTGACCGGAGCCGCGACCCACTTGCCGTCATAGACGGAGAACTTCTGCAGGGCTGCCGGAACCGACTTGTCCCAGCCTTCCTTCTTCGCCGTCTCGGTCAGATCGCCCATGACGCCGGCCGCCGCGTAGTCGAGCACGGTGTAGCCGAGCATCTGCGATGCGGTCGGGTAATTGCCGGCCGCGACCATTGCCTTCAGCGCGGTCATGGCGGCGTCGCCGCCACCGCCGGCCACCGGCACGTCTTTCCAGGCATAGCCTTCCTTGGCCAGGTCGCCCTTGAGGACGTTGAGAGCAGCCGCTTCGCCGCCCGACGTCCACCAATGCAGCATCTGAACTTCCTTGACGTCCTCGGCATGCGCCGAGAAAGCAAAGGTCGTCGCCAGAGCCGTTCCGATAAGCAGTTTGCGCAACATGTACTACCTCCCTTGTTGCATTACACGACCGGTGAAAGCCCACCGGGTTCTTCCAAACTCAGCCGACCCACCAACCGGTGCGCTGGCCGCGATGAAACTGGATTGTCTTTTCCTCGGTATAATCCTCGACAGCGCGTTTGCCGAGTTCGCGTCCGATGCCGGACTGCTTGTAGCCCCCGAATGGCAGCTCGGGGTAGCCTTCCATGAATGTGTTCACCCAGACCGTCCCCGAACGCACACCACGCGCCACCGACATACAGGTGTCGATGCTGGCGCTCCACACCCCTGCCGACAGACCATAAGGCGTGTTGTTGGCGATGTGCAACGCCTTTTCAATCGTTTCAAAAGTCAGCACCGAGAGCACCGGCCCGAACACTTCCTCGCGCGCAATGGCCATGTCCTCGGTAACGCCGCGGATAATGGTCGGATCGAGGTATTGGCCGGCATTGGAGGCCAGTTGGCCGCCCCCGCTATAGACATCGCTGCCGCCGCTCGCGGCTGCCGTGACGTAACCCGCGACTTTATTCAGATGATCGGCGGAAATCATCGCGCCGACCTTGGTGCGGTCGTCGAGCGGATCGCCGACCCTCACCTTGGCGGTCAGGGCCTTAACAGTGGCGAGGAAATCGTCGGCGATCGCCTCATGCACGATGAGCCGGCTGCCGGCATTGCAGCATTCGCCGGCATTGAAGAAGCCGCCGAACACCGCCGCATCCGCGGCAGACTCAAGATCGGCATCGGGGAAGACGATCTGGCCGTTCTTGCCGCCGAGTTCCATCGAGACTTTCTTCAGCGACTGCGCGGCGGACGCCATGGTCATCTTGCCGACGCGGGTCGAGCCGGTGAACGACACCATCTCGACCAGCGGATGGCTGACCATGGGCGCCCCGACATCGGCGCCGAGGCCGGCAAGGATGTTGACGACGCCGGCGGGCAGGCCGGCCTGCATCAGGATGTCGCCGAGCACGAAGGTCGAGGCCGAGGTCATTTCGCTCGGCTTGACCACCGCTGTACAACCGGCGGCCAGCGCGAAGGGCAGTTTCTGGCTGACGATGAGGAAGGGGAAATTCCACGGCGTGATGATCGATACGACACCGATCGGTTCGCGCAGCACGACACCCAGCATGGCGTCGCCGAGATTGGCGTAGCTCTCGCCGTGCAGCGTGCGGGCGAGCGAGGCGGCATAGCGCCAGATGTCGACGGCACCGCCGATCTCGCCGCGCGCCTGGGCGATCGGCTTGCCGGATTCCAGTGCATCGAGGCGGGCGATGTCTTCGAGTCGGGCCTCGATCAGATCGGCCGCCTTGAGCAGGATGGCGGCGCGTTCGGCCGCCTTCATGCGCGGCCAGGGGCCGGTCTCGAAAGCCTTGTGCGCCGCCTGCATCGCCGCTTCCACTTCGGCCTCGCCGGCCTGCGCATAGCGCGAAACGGTGAAGCCGTGGCCGGGACTGTTGCGCTCCAGCGTGCGGCCGTCGCGTGCATCGACGTGCTTGCCGTCGATCAGCAGCTTGTAAGCCTTCGGCGCCTTGGACGCCTCAGTCGGCATGGAAATGTTGAGCGGTGCGTTCATCGTGCTTTCTCTAGGATCTCGAAAAGGCCGGCTTCTGCTTGGCCTTGAAGGCGTCGACGCCGGCCTTGAGGTCGCCGGTGAGCGCAATGAAACCGCTGGCGAGCGCCTCGGTCGCGGCGGCACTGTCCTCGCCTTCGGCGACAGCGATCATCAGCTTGGCGGCTTCGGTTGCGAGCGGTCCGCGCTCGGCGATCTTTTCTCCCCATGCCTTGGCTTCGGCGAGCGCCTGGCCGGTCTCGACCACGCGGTCGACGATGCCGAGGGCAAGCGCGTCGGGGGCGGCAAAAACCTCGCCACCGAGCGCCATGCGGCGCACGACCTGCGCACCGAGGCGGCGCACGGCGCGCTGCGTGCCGGACCAGCCTGGGACGACGCCGATCGACGTCTCGGGGAAGCCGAGCTTGATCTGGGTTTCGGCAACGCGGAAGTCGCAGGCGACCGCCAGTTCCAGTCCGCCGCCCAGCGCATGTCCGGACAGAACGGCGATGGTCGGCTGCCGCAGTCTGGCCAGCCGGTCGAAGACGCGGTGGCCATAGCGCACCCATTGCACCTGGAAATCGGCGGCGCTCATTTGCGCCCAGGCCTCGACGTCGCCACCGGCGCAAAAGCCTTTGCCTTCGCCACGGATCAGCACGACGCGCACGCCTTCAGCCATCTCCGCGTCGTCGAGCGCTGCTTCGAGAGCGCGCAGCATCGGAATGTTCAGCGCGTTGAACTTTTCCGGCCGGCGCAGCGTCACGGTGCCGATGGGACCGTCCTGCTCGAAGGTGACGAGGCGCTCAGCCATGCGCGCCTCCAAGCGAAGCGCCGCCATTGAGCGACAGGCCGATCGGCCGGTCGTGATAGAGTGCCGTCGGCGTCACCTTGAGGTCGTTGGCAACGCCGAGCGGTGTCTCGGACTGCGCCAGCACATCGCGCTCGAGGTCGATGCCGGGCGCCAGTTCGGTCACCATCAGTCCGTCCGGCGTCAGCTTCATCACGCAACGCTCGGTGACGTAGGTGATGTCCTGCCCTTGCGCGACCGCGCGCTTGCCGGAGAAGGAGATGTGCTCGACCTCGTTGACCACCTTCTTTACCTTACCTTCGGCGTCGATGCGGATGCCGCCATCGGCGAGCGACAGTTTGGCGCCGGCGTTGAAGAAGCCGGAGAAGACGATCTTCTTCGCCCGCGCGGTGATGTCGACAAAGCCGCCGGCGCCGGCGGTGACATGCGGCCGTGCCGACAGTTTCGACACGTTGACCGAGCCGTGGCGGTCGATCTGCAGGAAGGACAGCAACGAGGCGTCGAAGCCGCCAGCCTGGAAATAGATGAACTGGTGCGGCGAGGGCATGATAGCCTCGGCGTTGGAGGCGCAGCCGAACTTGAAGTCGAGCAGCGGCACGCCGCCGACCGCGCCTTGTTCGATCACCCAGGTGACCTTGCCGTGCTGGCCTTCCTCAAGAAGGATGCGCGGCACATTGGCGGAGATGCCGAAGCCGATGTTGACGGCCATGCCGTCGCGAAGCTCCATCGCAACGCGGCGCGCGATCACCTTCTGCACGTTCATCTCGGCGTTGCGGAAGCTCGACAGCGGTCGGAAGATCTCGCCCGAGATCGCCGGATCGTAAGGCGTCAGCGTCGTCTGCAACTGGTCGGGCGCAATCACGATATGGTCGACCAGCACGCCGGGCACGCGCACATCATGCGGCTTAAGCGTGCCGTTTTCGACGACGCGCTTGACCTGCGCGATGACGATGCCGCCATTGTTGCGGGCGGCGAGCGCCTGTTCGAGGCCGCCGAGATAGGCGCCTTCATGTTCATAGGTGAGGTTGCCGCGCTCGTCTGCTGTGGTCGCCCGGATGATCGAGATGTTGGGCACGATCGAGCGGAAATAGAGCCATTCCTCGCCGTCGAACTGCTGCACCGAGACGATCGGCTCGCTAGCCGCCGCATTCATGGCACAGCCTTGATGGCGCGGGTCGGCGAAGGTGTCGAGGCCGACCTTGGTCAGCACGCCCGGCCGCTTGGCGGCGGCTTCGCGATGCATGTCGAACAGGATGCCAGAGGGCACATTGTAGGCTGCGACCGAATTGTCGCCGATCATCTTCCATATCTGCGGCGGTTCGGACGAGGAGGGGCCCGAGGGATAGGAGCCGCACAAAGTTCGCTTCAGCAGGCCGGGCTTGGCCAGATGGTCGATGCCCTTGATGCCGTACATGTCGCCGGCGGCGATCGGGTGCAGGGTGGTGATACCCTTGGGATGACCTTCAGTGTCGAAGCGCTCGCCGATGGCGGCGAGCACCGCGTCCGGGCAGCCAAGACCGCTCGACGAGGAGACAGACACGGTCATGCCATCTCTGATCAGGCCGGCTGCCTGCTGTGCTGAGACGACCTTGCTCACTTCACGCTCCCAAGCTTCGGGTCGATGGCGACCGCCTTGCCGGATTTCTCCGACTGCAGCGCGGCTTCGGCTGAGGCCAGTGACCAGACGCCGTCCTCGCCGGTGGCGGAGGGCTGGCCTTTGCCGCTTATGGCGGCGTGGAACTGGCGCAGCGACCTGACATAGAGGTCTTCGCGGTCGAAGCTCAGCTCTTCCTCGCCCTTGGCGGTGCGCAGCAGCACCGAGCCGACCGGCTTCTGCGTCATCACATTCTTGGCGATCAGCGAACCTTCGGAACCATGCACCTCGAAGCCGGTGTCGGCGAACTTCGTGGTGAAGCCTTCATGCGATTGGGCAATCACGCCGGACCTGAAGCGCCAGATGCACATGGCGCCATCTTCCAACCCGCTACCGGCCATGCCGGCCGATTGGGTGAAGGCGGAAATCTCGATCGGGTCGTCGCCAAGCACGAAGCGCAGTGTGTCGGCATCGTGCACGGTGATGTCGAGCACCACGCCGCCGCCGGCTTCGGGCTTTGTAATGCGCCAGCCCTGCAGGTTCTCTGGCAGGTAAACAGCGTGGAAGACGCGGGCGGCGATCGGCTTGCCGATGCGGCCGGCCGATATGGCGTCGCGCAAGGCGCGGTGGGCGCCGGCATTGCGCAGATGGTGGTTGGTGCCAAGGACGACGCCGGCAGCCTTCGCCGCGGCGACTATTGTGCGTGCGTCAGTGCTGGTCAGCGCCAGCGGCTTTTCGCACAGAACATGCTTTCCCGCCTTGATCGCGGCCAGGGCCTGCTCGAGATGCAGTTCGTTGGTGGTCGAGATGTACACGGCGTCGATGTCGGCGCCCAGCAAATCGTCAAGCGTCGAGACGGCAAACGGGATGTTGTGTTCAGCGGCGTAGGTCTTGGCCCGCTCCGGACTGGAGCTCATCACCGCTGATATCTCGCCACCCTCTTGCGCGCGGATGGCGTTGATCATGAATTGTCTGGCGATCGTGCTGGCGCCGATCAGTCCCCATCTGACGCTCATGCCGCGTCTCCCATTCCTGCTGGCCTGGCGCGGCGATCGGGACCGCAGCTGTCCCTGACGACCAGATTGACGGCGCCGATATGGTCCTCGGCGCGCGTGGTGCGCGACTGGATCATCTTCAGCATGACGTGGGCGGCGCGCTCGCCAAGGCCTGCCGTGTCCACCGAGACGCTGGTCAGCGCCGGCATGTAATGCTCGGCCTCGACCACATCGTCGAAGCCGACGACGGCGAAATCAGCGCCGGGCTCCAGCCCGCGCTTGCGCAGCGCCAGCATGACGCCGAAGGCGACTGCGTCATTGAAACACAGGGCCGCCGTCGGCGGCTCTGCCATGGCAAGGGCGGTTTCCAGGCAGGCGATGCCGCCCCTGCGGCTGGTCTCGCCTTCGACGATGAGCACGTCACGCCTGGCAATGCCAAGCGTTTCGCATGCCTCGCGAAAACCGCCCAGGCGCTCCTGATAGACGACCAGATCGGAGGTGCCGCCGAAGAAGGCCAGCCGGCGATGGCCCTTGCCGATGAGATGGGCGGCGGCGAGGTACGCGCCGCGATGGTTGTCGGGGGCAATGACAGGGATACGGCTGTCCGGCAGCCGGCGCATGGCAAAGACCACCGGCACGCCGGCCGTCTCGAGGCGGCGGAAGGCGCCTGGCGTGGTGCCGCGCGCCGGCGAGACGATCAGCCCGGCGACGCCCTGTTCCATCAGCGACTTCAGCACTTCCTCCTGGCGCACCGGATTCTCCGCCGTGTTGGCGATGAAGGGCACGATGCCGGCCGACTGGAACACACGCTCCATGCCGACCGCCAGTTCGGCGAAAAAGGGGTTGGTGAGATCGTTGATGACCATGCCGATGACGTTGGAGTGGGCTTTGCGCAGATTGGCGGCGCCGCGGTTGTAGACATAGCCGACATCCTCGATCGCCTTGCGAACCTTGACCGCGGTCTCAGGCCGGATCAGCCCGCTGCCCTGCAGCACGAGCGACACCGTCGATTTGGACACGCCGGCCTCGCGGGCAATGTCCAGGATCGTTGCCTTGGCCCGGCTGGCCATACGCTTGTTTCCTCCGCCTGAATTGGCAAATCTATTGGAACGTTCTAATCACTGTGCCAAACGAGAGTCAATCGGGATTCTGACGAGGGCTGAAAAATTGATCGATATGGGTGCACAACAAGGGACTTAGCCTCCTTTTGGCGTTTGTACCGGTTCAATCGCCGGAATCATAAAGGTTCTTGATTTATTGGAACGTTCCATTTATAGAGTACCGCAAACGGAGGTTGCCATGGATATCACCCTGCCTGCGGAGAATGGCGGCCGCGTCAGCTACAAGCTCGTGGGCCACCCGGTGGAGCCCAGGATCGGTGCGGTTTTCCCGCGCATCGCCTATGCCGCAGCCCATGTCGTCGCCGATCCTTTTGCCATGACCGATCCGTGGTCGCGCCCTGTGGTCGACTGGGACAAGACAATGGCGTTCCGCCACCATCTGTGGCGGCTTGGCTTCCGCATCGCCGAAGCGATGGACACCTCGCAGCGCGGCATGGGCTTCGACTGGACAAATGCCAAGGAATTGATCCGCCGTGCGATCGCCGAGGCGCGCAGTGTCGAAGGCGCCGACCTCGCGTCCGGCGCCGGCACCGATCACCTGGCGCCGGGCAATGCCAGAACGCTCGATGACGTGATCGCTGCCTATGAGGAGCAGTTCGCCTTCGTCGAAGGCGAGGGCGGCAAGGCGATCATGATGGCCAGCCGAGCGCTGGCGGCGGTCGCCAAAGGCCCGGACGACTATATCAGAGTCTACGACCGCATCCTCAGTCAGGCCTCCGGCAAGGTCATCCTGCACTGGCTGGGCGACATGTTCGATCCGGCCCTGAAGGGCTATTGGGGCAGCGGGAATTTCGAGGCTGCGCTCGACACCGTCGTCGCCATCATCGAGCGCCACGCTGATAAGGTCGAGGGGATAAAGATATCGCTCCTCGATGCCGGCAAGGAAGTCGCCTTGCGCAACCGATTGCCGGAAGGCGTCGTCATGTTCACCGGCGACGACTTCAACTACCCCGAGCTGATCGCCGGTGACGGGAAGCGGCATTCGCATGCCTTGCTCGGCATTTTCGACACCATCGCCCCGGTCGCCAACGCGGCCCTGGCGAAACTGGCTGATGGTGACCGCGCCGGCTATGATGCGCTGATGGCGCCGACAGTGCCGCTGTCGCGCAAAATCTTCGAGGCGCCGACCGAGTACTACAAGGCCGGCATCGTCTTCATGGCCTGGCTCAACGGCCATCAGGATCATTTCGCCATGGTCGGCGGCATGCAGTCGGCGCGCGGTATCCTGCACTACGCCGACATCTTTCGCCTTGCCGACCAGGCAGGGTTGCTCGCCGATCCCACGCTCGCGCTGGCCAGAATGAAGCATTTCTGCGCGGTTGCAGGTGTCTGAGGACGACACAATCGCCGGCTGAAAAGTATCCCCCGTATGGGGGATTTGCGTTCTTGCTTCAAATCTGTATTCCGTTGCCGGGATTAGATGCGGACGAACGCGGCAATGACGGACAAAGTGGCGCTCATCACCGGTGTAACCGGGCAGGACGGGGCCTATCTTGCAGAACTGCTTCTGCAGAAGGGCTATATTGTCCATGGGGTCAAACGCCGCTCGTCTTCGTTCAACACCGAGCGCGTCGACGACATCTATGTCGATCCGCATGAGCGTGGTGCGCGCTTCTTCCTGCATTATGGCGACCTGACCGACGCAACCAACCTCATCCGCCTGGTGCAGGAGACGCGGCCCAGCGAGATCTACAATCTCGGCGCCCAGAGCCATGTCCAGGTGAGTTTCGAGACGCCGGAATACACCGGCAATGCCGACGCGCTGGGCACGCTCAGGCTGCTGGAGGCGATCCGCATCCTCGGCATGGAGAGGTCGGTGCGTTTCTACCAGGCCTCGACCTCGGAGCTTTACGGCAAGGCGCGGGAAATCCCGCAAAGCGAAACGACGCCGTTCCATCCGCGTTCGCCCTATGCGGCGGCCAAGCTCTACGCCTACTGGATCACGGTCAATTACCGCGAGGCCTATGGCATGTTTGCGGCCAACGGCATCCTGTTCAACCACGAAAGCCCGACGCGCGGTGAAACCTTCGTCACCCGCAAGATCACGCGGGCCGTGGCCTCGATCCATCACGGCCTGCAGGATACGCTCTATCTCGGCAACATCGATGCCAAGCGTGACTGGGGCCATGCACGCGACTATGTTGAGGGCATGTGGCGCATTCTGCAGCACAGCGAAGCCGACGATTTCGTGCTGGCGACCGGCGAGGCGCATTCGGTGCGCGAATTCGTCGAACTGGCGTTTGCCGAGACCGGACGCAGCATAGACTGGCAAGGCGAGGGTGTAGACGAGGTCGGTGTCGATGGCGGCTCGGGCACTGTCCTGGTGCGCATCGATCCGCGCTATTTCCGGCCGACCGAAGTCGACCTTTTGCTCGGCGACTCCGCAAAGGCCAAGGCAAGACTCGGCTGGTCGCACACCACCGGGTTCAGGGATCTGGTGGCGGAAATGGTGCAGGCCGATCTGGCGCGCGCGGCCGGCGGCACGCGGCAGAACAGCCGCTCTGCGTGAGGCACGCCGATGGACGCGACATTTGAACTGAAAGGCAAGCGTGTCTTCGTCGCCGGGCATCGCGGCATGGTCGGTTCGGCCATCGTTCGACGGCTGGCGAGCGAAGACTGCGAAGTGCTCACCGTGTCCCGCGACAGGCTCGACCTGCTCGACCAGGCAGGGGTACGGCGCTGGATGGCCGACAACAAGCCGGATGCGGTGGTGATGGCGGCCGCCAAAGTTGGCGGTATCCTGGCCAATGACAGGTTTCCGGTCGATTTCCTGCAGGAAAATCTGGTTGTGCAGAGCAATGTCATCGAAAGCGCCTTTCGCAGCGAGGTCGGCAAGCTTTTGTTTCTCGGCTCGTCCTGCATCTATCCCAAGCTCGCGCCACAGCCGATCCGGGAAGACGCTCTGCTGACCGGCCCGCTCGAACCCACCAATGAGTGGTATGCGATCGCCAAGATCGCCGGGCTAAAACTGTGCCAGGCCTATCAGCGCCAATATGGGGTCGACTACATCTCGGCGATGCCGGCCAACCTTTACGGTCCAGGCGACAATTTCGATCTTCAGAGCAGCCATGTCGTGCCGGCGCTCATGCGAAAGGCGCATGCGCTGGCACTGAGCGGCGGCAACAACCTCGAGGTTTGGGGGTCGGGCACGCCGCGGCGCGAATTCCTGCATGTCGACGACGCCGCCGATGCGCTGGTCTGGCTGTTGAAGAATTATGCCGGCGACAGCCACGTCAATGTCGGCCCGGGGGAGGATGTCACCATTGCCGAGCTCGCCCAAGCCGTCGCATCCGTCGCCGGCGTCGAGGCTACGATCGCCTTCGATACGACCAAGCCGGATGGCACGCCGCGCAAACTGATGGATGTGTCGCAGCTGTTCGCAACGGGATGGCGCCCGCGATACGCGCTTCGCAGTGGATTGGAACAGACATATGCGTGGTTTCTCCAGCATGTTGAGAAAGGTGATGTCCGCCTCGGCGCGGCCTGATCCCAATTCTCAGCATGCAAAATTGATTGCCGCGACCAGGGATGATGGGCTGGGCGGCCGGCTTCTGGCCATGGTCAACGCCAAGGCGCTTGCCGATGCAACAGGCCACCGCTTTGGTTTCACCTGGAAGAGAGCCGTTTCGGACAAGACGTTTCACATCGTCGATACGGTCGACAACATCTTTAATCCCGACTTCATCGAAAAACACTGGCTGGGCGAAAAGATCAGAGAGACGAATCTCGCGGTTCTGAAGAAAAACAAGTTTACTCGCGCAAGCCTGAATGCATCAGCCCGCCGAAGCTATTTTCGCGGCTGGCTCTGCAACGATTTCAATGTTCTGGAGTCTTTTCGCGACAACGGAAAGCCGCTGGCGACATCCGAAACGATCAGGACGATCGGCTTTGCCGAGTCGGTGCAACATGCGCTGCGTACTGCCGAGTCTTGTCATTTTCCGGGGCAAATGGTCGGGCTGCATCTGCGCAGCGGCGATATCGTTCGCGGCAAATACCGTTCGATGCTGAATTTCAACGGCAAGGTGATCCCTTCGACCCTGGCCAAGGCGATTATCGCCGAGCTCGCGTCACAGGGCATGGCGACGCTGCTGGTCGGCCAGGATCGTGCGACGCTCGACTATCTGAGGTCGCAAACCGGCGCATTGCTGACTGACGATTTCGGCGCCAACGAATTCGAGGATCAGACGCTGAGGGCATTTTTCGAGATGGCGCTTCTGGCGCGCTGCCAGCGCATCTATGCCGGCAGCAGCGTGTTCGCGTCGGTGGCCTCGGTGATGGGTGGCTCTCCGCACATCAAGGCCACCAAGCTGTTCAGCCCGCCGCGGGCTGCGCAACTCATGCTCGGAGAGCTGGCCCAGAATCACGCCGACTATCATCCGCGCGAGGCGGCCTTCGGCTATCTGTCGGCGTTCCTGGCCATCGAGGACGAAATCAGCCCAGTCAGGGCAAGGGAGATTCTTGGCAAAGGCTACGCGCTCGACCCTGAAAACGATGTCTATGCGCTCAAGATCGTGGCCTCTTACTTTCGCGAGAAGGATTACGCTGCCGGCGAAGCCATTTTGAAATCGCGCATGACGGCACAATTCGAGGCGCGTCCCAAGGTGCCGCTGCCAATGCTTTTGGCCCTGTCGCGCAAGACAGTGCATGGCCACGCCATGGGCAAGGATTTCGCGTCCTACTTTGCCGCGGCGCGGGCCGGTCATCCCTATGCCACGGCCTGTTCGGCCCATATTCTGCATGATGGGTTCGGCGAACTGAAACCGGCGCTTGAGATGATCGCCAGATCGCAGGCTGCAGAACCGGCCAATGCATTGTTCCGGACGATCAGGCGCTACATCCGGCCGATCGCGACGCGTGAATCCAGCCCGCTGTTGAAAGCGCGGCTGCGGCTTTGGAAAGCCGGGATCAGAATTTAGTCCGCCAGAACCAGAACGGTGCGATGCCTTGGTCGGGATGGAAAAGCTGTCTGGCCGTCATGGCGCCGATATCGGCAAGCGTAGTCGTCTCCGGGTCGTGGCATGCGAGATCGAACAGCACTGGCCGAGCCAGATCCCGGTCGATGGTCTCATTATCTTGACTGCCGATATTGGCTGCAAACCGGCGCAGCGCCGGGATCAGGCCCTGTCCCTCGGCAGCCTGATGCCGCCATAGATCGTCGCCGACCGAGGACAAGAGCCGTGCCAGGGAAGTCCAGCCTTGCAAGGCGAGCATGGTGTCGTGCAGGCTCGACGTTTGGTTCAAAAGCGAGCCGTCGGATGCGATCTCGGCCGCCAGCCTTTCGCGGGCGCGGAGGCGGACCCTGGCCAGCGTTGCGCCGTCGTTCAGAAACATTGCGATCGATGCCCGTTGCAGATCGCTGACGACACCGTGATTGCCAAACTCTGTCGCCGGTGCGGTGATCAGCCATTTGCCGTAGCTGCCGAGCCAAGCCCGGAAGTCCTCCCGGTCCTGCCCATTCAGCCCCCCGGCCCGTTCGACAAGGCGGACGGCGTCGAGGAAGAAGTGGAGATCACCAAGCGCGAAGACACTTTGCTGCGAGCAAGGCGGGTGCATTCTTGTGTCGGGGTCGATGAACCATGCGCGGATTCGTTGCGCGGCATCAACGGCAAAGCGCTGCTCACCGAGCACCGTCGCCGCCAGGGCTAGCACGGTGGCGTCGTGCAGGACGTGGCGCAGGCGGGCAGGATCGCCTGCTTGATGGAGATCGGGGCCAGAAGGGCGATTGAGCACCTCGCTGGCGGCCGTTTCGAGATGGCGAAGCTCGACGTCATGGTCTTGGGATGCCGCGGCAAGAACAGCGTCGTCGTAAAAAACCAGGCGCGACGGGTCGAGCCTGGCTGCGGTCGCCAGGGCATCGCAGCGGTCGATCATATCGACGATGGCTTCGTCCCGGCTGGTCCAGCGGGCGAGGAAACCGGCCTTGCCGATTTCCAGATGCGAGCGCCCGGAATCCAGGCGCGCCACCCAGCCGGCCTTGTGGAAAAGCCCGGCATCGGCGGCCAGCGACGGGCGTGGGAAATCCCAAGTGTCGTCGCGGAAGCGGTCCCACGGCCCGGGGACGCCGAGCCGCCACAGCATTTCAACCTTGGGCCGGCGGCCATAGGCATAGTTTTCGTCGAACAACTCGGTCGTATCGGCGCGGAAGATGATCTGGGGCTCCTCCCCGGCCGGCGGTTTGAAATTCTCGTCGAGCAAAGCCAGATTTTCGACGATGCGCGCCATCGGCACGATGACATAGGGCAGATACGGCCTCGCCTCGATTGCCCATCGTATCTGCCGGAATGCCTGCTCGGTCAGAAAACAGTTTCCGTCCCACGGCATCAGCCACTTCGCTCGCTCGCGGGCGATCTCGAGCGCTTTGTTGCGGGCGCCGTTGTTGTTCATCAGATAGCGGTTCTTGCTGCGCCTGATGAGCGTTTCATAGCGCGCCGTGAGCTCGGCCGGTTGGTCGTTTTTGCCGGAAAACCGGAGCTCTTTTGCCGCCAGCCCGTCGATGTCCCACGCAATCCTGCCATAGACCTCGAGATCGAAGGGGATGCGCAGAAAGCTCTGGCCGCGGCCTTCCAGCAGCCTGGCGATGCGGGCCTCTTCATCCGGATCGGCTATCCGATTGACGATCCAGAATTTGTCGCAGTCAGGAAAGGCCGGCTCATTGTCCAGGATGAAGCGGGCATTGTCGAAAGACTGGCCTTTGCGGTGCCGCGGCTCGAGATCGTTGCCAATGATGCGGACGAGCATGAAGCTGTCCTTCGCCACCGCAACCGGCAAAGCAGGGTATGCGTCACGCGCCGCCCTGTTGCGAAGCTTGACATCGCGCCTATGCTCGAGCGTTCGCTTTGCCGCAACCAGCACGCCGCCAAGGCTCGCGCCTGGCGATTGGAGATATTTCCTCGCCCGTTTGAGCTCAAGGTAGATGCGTTGCCAGGCCGACTTTCGCGCCGCCGGAGTTGACGTCATGGCCAGCCGCTGGAGCGAGCGCGCCTACTGTCGGGGATCATCGACCATCCTGATGTCGTCATTCGCATCGCGTCTGCCCCAGCCTTAAAGCCATCGCTCCCGGTCGTCACGACTGAAAATTTGTCCAGGCATTGGCGCGCCTGCCCCGCCCTGCGCCGGGAAGGCTTTGCCGGCAATTTCAGTTTTGCTCGTGGACCATTTCGTTGCCGCACGCGACCGAGCGCTGTGTAGCAAACGCGGTCCATTAAGGAGAACGTCCATGTTTATCACTTCAAGAAACGTCTTTCTCGCCGCCATCGCCGTTTCGGTGCTGGCAGGGTGCCAGACGGCGTCGCCGAGGGAATGCGAGAAGACCAAGCCTGGTGTCACCTACAACGGCAAATGCTGCGGCATCGGCACGCCGTGCCGTGAAGGCGATAACACCCCTCATGACAAGCCCGACAGGCCCGATCCGCGGCCGCAATGATCCACGTGCCTGAGCCGTCCCGACTCGCACCGGGACGGTTTTTGCATTCCTGAATTGGCAAGGTGGACTCGGTCGTGATCCCGTTGGTATCTGTCATACATGCTGATCAGCCCGCCCACAGGTTGGAAACCTCCTGGCAAGACGCTCATTATCGCGACCTTGCAGCGATCCGGCAGCACGCTTCTTTGCGAAAAGATGCGCAGCACGGGCGTGCTGGGAAATCCGGAAGAATACTTCAACCGGGAAGAGAAGACCCCGACTGTCGAGCGTTGCGCCCGTATTGCCGCCAGCGCTACGCCGAACGGAGTGGCCGCAACCAAACTGTTTCCGTCCCATTTCTACGAGCTAAGCAGGGATATCAGGCTTACGGAGTGGTTTCCCGACCCAGGGTGGATATACCTTGAAAGACGCGATCGACTGGGCCAGGCAATCTCCTGGGCGAAAGCATGGCAGGACGGCGCCTGGACCAGCAAGACTGATGCCGTGAAGAAAGCCGAGTACTCGGCGTATGGCATCGACTTCGCCCTTGCCCAGATCGCCATCGGCACCGGTCGCTGGAATTCGTTTTTTGCCAGGACCGGGATCGAACCGCTCCGCCTTTTCTACGAAGACACGCTTGACGATTTCGACAGCATCAGCCAGCGCATCGGCCTGCTGGCGGGGTTGGATGCTCCCGTGCCTCGCGAGGGCAAGGTGAGTCTCAGGCCGCAGCGAAACGAGGAAAGCGACGAATGGCGGCGGCGGTTTCTTGCCGAGTCCGGCAACCCGGATGATTTCGATAGGCCGATTGTCCGGCTTCGCAAGCGCAGAAGGTCCAAATGGATGTTCTGGAGGAAGTGGTTCCGCGGCGCCGCCGCCAAACGTTGATCTTGCGCCATAGCGGAGCCATGAACAGTGAGTTCCGATGAGCGCATGCGGAACAAATCAAGCCGATTTTGGTCTGGATGGTGGGCGTGACAGGGATTGAACCTGTGACCCCTGCAATGTCAATGCAGTGCTCTCCCGCTGAGCTACACGCCCATCCGAAGCCGCGCATACACCATTTTTGGTCCAGCGCGTCAATAGCCGGAAAAGGGAAAGAAGGGCTCGTTTTGTCGCGCCGCCAGGCAAGCGGCGGCATCGCGCCCGAAGTGCTTCAGGCTGCCTGCAGCATTTTTTCGACCTCGTTGACGAGATCGCGCAGGTGGAAGGGCTTCGACAGCACCTTGGCGTCTTTCGGCGCCTTTGAATCGGGATTGAGCGCAACGGCCGCGAAACCGGTGATGAACATCACCTTGAGGTCGGGGTCGATCTCGGTGGCGCGGCGGGCGAGCTCAATGCCGTCCATCTCCGGCATGACGATATCGGTCAATAGCAGGGAGAAGGGTTCCTCGCGCAGCCGCTCATAGGCGCTGGCGCCATTGTCGAAATCGCTGACTTGGTAGCCGGCCCGCTCCAATGCCTTGACCAGGAACCGGCGCATGTCGTCGTCGTCTTCCGCCAGCAGAATGCGTGCCATCTTATCCCGTCCGAATCACCCCACCCAAGCCTGCCGTCCGGCAAACCCGTTAACCATCCTGTATATGAGGAGGTGACGGTAAACATCAAGTGAACGCTGGCCGCATTAATCCTGATTTGACGGCGTTCCTGACATGCCGAAATGCTGGACATGCGGCCGATGAGGTGGCAGTTTCCCATCATGATGCATTGCTGTTTCCGGGTTCGTTCAAATTGACGACGGCAGCCGAGGATTTTTCGGTCGTTCCACCCTTCGAAATCCGATCGGGCGCCGAGCAGCGCGTTCCCTTCGTCTTCAACTCACCGCATAGCGGTCGCTATTATCCCGATCGCTTCCTGGCCATGGCCAGGCTCGACCGCAACGCCATCCGCCGTTCCGAGGATTGCTATGTCGACGAGCTGTTTGGCGGCGCGGTGGCGCTCGGCGCGCCGATGCTGGCAGCGAATTTTCCGCGCGCCTATCTCGACGTCAATCGCGAACCCTGGGAACTCGACCCGCGCATGTTCGCCGAGCCGGTGCCGTCCTTCTGCAACATCCGCTCGGCTCGCGTCGCCGGCGGGCTCGGCACCGTGCCCAAGCTGGTGGGCGAGGGGCTCGACATCTATTCCGGCCGCCTGCCGCTGGCGGAGGCCGTGCAGCGCATCGAGGCCGTCTACAAACCCTATCACGAGACGCTGAAGCGGCTGTTGACCAGAACCCATGCGAGGTTCGGCTATGCCGTGTTGATCGACTGCCATTCGATGCCGGCGAGCATCAGGGTGGGCGACAGCGGCCTGCGGCCGGACTTCATCGTCGGCGACCGTTTCGGCATCTCGGCCACCGCCGCGCTCACCGAGACGGCGATCGGCCTGCTGATCGGCATGGGCTATACCGTCGCCCACAACAAACCCTATGCCGGCGGCTTCATCACCGAGCATTACGGCCGGCCGGCGCGCCATCTCCACGCGCTGCAGATCGAGGTCAATCGCGGGCTCTACATGAATGAGCGGACGTTCCAGAAATCGGCCGGTTTCGATGCGCTGGCCGACGATATGGCGCGCTTTTCGGCCGACCTGATGGCGATGCCCGACCATCATTTCATTGACCTGCCGCTGGCGGCCGAATGAGGCCAAAAAGGGCGACGAGTGATGGTTCTCGCGCCGAGCATGCGGCGGCGTAAAAAAAGACCGCATCGCTTGCACGACACGGTCGAAGTCTAGGGAGGAAACGCCCAAGGAGGGCATGGACAGGAAAACCTGTCCGACAACAAGGTTATTGTGCGATGCACAAATGTCAACCGACTCCACGCTTTTTTAATTCACTCTGATGTGGAAATTGCGTTGGGATGGCGCCGGCGTGACATTTTGGCAACAATTATCTCATTGATAAATCGATAAACTGGCTTGTTTTGGCGCAAAAGTGTCGGCAGACCGGCTCAGGCACTCTGCAATGCGGGAGAATCAGGTGGACATCAGCATCGATTTCATGCGCCGGATCGCGCAAGCGGCGGCGGCTGAAACCTTGCCGCGTTTCCGCGCGCAGGGCGCGGTGGCCAACAAGGAAAAAGGCAGTTTCGATCCGGTCACGGAAGCCGACCGCGAGACGGAACGCGCCATCCGGGCGCTGATTTCAGCCGAGTATCCCGATCACGGCATTTTGGGTGAAGAGCATGGCAGCGAAAACATCTCCTCGAGGCATGTCTGGGTGATCGATCCCATCGATGGCACGCGCGCTTTCATCTCCGGCCTGCCGGTATGGGGGACATTGGTGGGGCTCACGGTCGACGGCGATGCTGTCGCCGGCATGATGGCGCAGCCTTTCACCGGGGAGCTGTTCTATGCCAACGCTTCCGGCTCCTACTATGAAGGCCCCGGCGGCCCGCGGAAGCTTTCGACCCGCAAGACGACGAAGCTCGACGAGGCTACCTTGTTCACCACCACGCCGGCGCTGTTCAAGGGCGAGGCGCGCACGCGCTACGATGCGTTCGAGAAACAGATCCAGCTCGCCCGCTACGGAGCCGATTGCTATGCCTTCGCCATGATCGCGTCTGGCAGCGTCGACATCGTCGCCGATCCCGGATTGAAGCCCTATGACATCGTGGCGCTGATCCCGATCATCGAGAAGGCCGGCGGCGTGGTCACCACATTCGAGGGCGGCCCGGCTGAAAAGGGCGGCGACATACTGGCCGCGGCGACGCCGGAACTCCACGCGGCGGCAATGGCGGCACTGCGCGGCTGAAATTTCCGCGCAGTCAGCGCGGCTTGATCGAGCGCTGGAATTCCGCCGGCGTTCGTCCATAGACCTGCCTGAACGCTGAACTGAAATGGCTGTGGCTGGAAAAGCCAAGGTCCATGCCGAGCGTGGTCAGATTGTCGTAGCGACCAAGCAGGTCGAGCGCACGCGCCAGGCGCAGCCGCAGATGATAGCGATAGAGCGGCATCGCCTCGACCTGCTGGAATACCTGTGTGAGATAGACCGGCGATACCCCGACCTCAGCGGCGATCTCGGCCAGCGTCCAGCGCCGCGACAGATCCGAGGACAGGACGAGCTTGGCGCGGTCGACCAGCTTCTGCCGGCCAGCGCTGGCGCCGGCGGCGTGCGAGGTGCGCTCGCCGAGGGAGCGCCGCACCAGCGTCAGCGCCAGAGTTTCGGCCTCCAGCGTCTCGGCGATGTTGCGGCTCAGGCTGTGGCGCAGCACCGCCACCAGTGCCTGAGCCCGCGGGTCGACGCGGCGGCGCTGGCGACGAAACGCCAACGCGCTGCCCGAGCGCAACTGCTCCTTCGGCGTCAATTCCTGTAGTTGCGCCTCCTCGATGACGAGATCGAGGCAGGAATCGCCACCCTCGACGGGGTGGCTGATCCGGTAGGGCTCGGCCTCATTGAAGAACAGCAACTGGTTGGCTTCGGCGACCGCATCGTTGCGACCGACATGGCGCACGAAGACACCGCGATAGGGAAACACCAGATGCGTGGCCGCGGTGCATTCCTCGTCGCTCTTGTGCCGGCATTCGCCGCTGCAGACGACGTCCCGGACCCTGACGGTGCCGGTGTCCAGAAGCGTCAGTACCGCGAACTGAGACATGGTCGTTGCGTTCCCCTTTGCGCCGAAAGCTGTCCCGGCACTTTAGGCGATCGGCCTGCCCAGACCTGTCAGGAGACTTCACCTGTCAGTGCCTCCGCAACGGCCATGGCTCAATCCCACAAATGGCGCATGTATTCGCAGTGGGCTTCGCCCCGCGACAGGCCAATGTCCTTGAGCTGCTCGTCGGTCATTTCGAGCAAGGCAAGGCGGCTTCGCCGCCTTTCCAGCTGACGGCCGATCCAGTTGGCGGCTGCAATGCCTTGTGTTCGCAAGGACCGCCAGAAGGTCGTGGATTGGGTTGTGGGTGCCTGTGCCAGGTGCACCATCGTTGCATGATCGGGGCGCATCGCTCAGGCCTCACCGTTGCCGACCACTGAGGCGCCGGCCACAGAAGCCCCGGCTTCGTTCAGCGCAATCGCGCATTCCTCGCAGCAGACCTCGACGGTCTTGCCGCCGACCTTGACGCGGATCGGGTTGGCGTCCAGCTGGCAATCGCAGGCAGCGCAGGTTTTCTCGGTCATGATGTCATCTCCTTGGCGTTCAGTTCGACGCGCAGAGATGATCATTTCGGGGCAGAACCGGCTGTCAGAATCTTTAGCTCTTTGCGTGCGGCCGGCGCTACCGGGCGGTCCTCCTGACACAAGGCTGTCAGCAGGCATGAACTCGACACGCCGCACCCCGCGGCGCTGGCGTCGTCAGGCAGTGGGGTCGTCGTTGCCGGGAATGAAGGCGTCGAAGGCGGCGAGCAACTGCTCGCGATAGACATCGGCCTCCTGCAGGATCTCGTGCTGGGCGCCATCGATCATCAGCAGCGAGCCGAGGCGCAGATGCCTGGTGTAGGCTTCCACCGCCTTGGTCGACACGACCCGATCGGCGCCGGCGGCGATCACCAGCAGCGGCACCTGGATCCTGGCCATGAAGTCCGGCTCGCTGATGACCTCAGCTGCCTTGATGGCGGCCCGCAGCCAGCGGATCGTCGGGCCGCCGAGCGCCAGTTGTGGATAGTCCTCGTAGATTTTCGTGTTGCGCTGATAGCGCTCAGGGTCCGATGTCACCTTGTTGACGGCAAAAGGCAGGGTCTGCCTAGGCCTAGGCCCCCAGGCGGCATAGAGCCGGCCAAGGCCGAGAAAGCACAAGAGCGAGCAGACGCGGCGCACCGTTTTTACAGACAGCGGAAAATCGGGCACCGTCAGGAATGGCGCTATCAGCACCATGCGGCGCACCCGGTTGACCATCGACGGCGCCGCGAGCAGCGCAATCACGGCTCCGGCTGAGTGGGCGAGGATGTAGTACGGGCCGCGGCAGTCGGGCAGCACGATGTCCTCGAAGAATTGCTCGAGATCGCCGGTGTAGTCGTAGAAGGAGCGGACATAGCCGCGTTGCGGGTCGCGGATCAGCCGGTCCGAACCGCCTTGGCCGCGCCAGTCGAGCGTGGCGACGCCGAGGCCGCGATCGGTAAGGTTGCGGATGGTCTCGAAATATTTCTCGATGCACTCGTTGCGGCCGGGCAGCAGGACGACGGTGCCCTTCAGCGGCCGGGTGACCGCGGCAAAAAGGCCGTAGCGGATCTTCTTGCCGTCGCGCGTGGTGAAGAAGCCGCCGGCGACATTTTGCGGCGGCGGATTGCCTGGGGTGGGATGGAAGAGGTCCGTCATTCGGCGCTTGCGTCTTCGTGGTGTCTACCCGGCAGGGCGTCGGCATGGTGATAGACGCCAATGGATGAAAAGCAAAGGGAGGGGCGCCAAGGGGCGGACGAACAACGAGTAAGGCCGGAAGCAGCCTGTGGCGGCGTGCTTCCGGCCTCTGTCGATCCGGGAGGAAGGGACGTTACACCCGGTTCGGCCTCGTCGCGGCACCTCATCCGGCGCCGCCTGGTTCTTTATCCTGGCTGCACTCTAGCGCCGGCCGGCTGAACGGGCGCCGAAGCGGCGGTTCATCTGCCGTTCATCGACGCCTCAAGTCACAGCTCTTCAAAAATCCTTGAAATGCGCTTTTGCGCTCCCCAAATGTCGAAGGCAGCCGCCGATGTCGGGGCTGCTGGCCCACCCGAAACGCCTTTCACAGGGTTTCGCACCGGCCACACGCAAACCATGTTGCTCAACAGGAGAACACCTCATGCGTCACGTTGATTTTTCCCCGCTCTATCGCTCGACCGTCGGCTTCGACCGCCTGTTCACCATGCTCGACTCGCTGGCTCAGCCCGATGGCGCGCAGACCTATCCGCCCTACAATATCGAGCGCACCGGCGAGAACGCCTATCGCATCTCGATGGCGGTTGCTGGCTTCTCGGATGAAGAGATCTCGATCGAAGCCCATCGCAACGTGCTGACCGTCAAGGGTGAGCGCAAGGAAGAGGGCAATGGCGAAGGCTCCGAGCTGCTCTATCGCGGCATCGCCTCGCGTTCCTTCGAGCGCCGCTTCCAGCTTGCCGACCATGTCGAAGTCGTTGGCGCCACGCTGAAGAATGGCCTGCTCTTCGTCGATCTCACGCGCAACATCCCCGAGGAGTTGAAGCCGCGCAAGATCGCGATTACCGCGAGCTCCGAGAAGGCCAAGCAGATCGAGGCCAAGAACGCCGCGTAATCAAGACGGCGGCGTAATTGCCCAAGGATAGAAGCGTCTCCTCCCGAGACGAAAGCGGCGCCGCGAGGCGCCGCTTTTTTGTTGCGCCGAAGTCTCTGTCACCCAGAACCACGAGTTCTGGCTCTTTTGCGGCACACGCCGCCTTCCCATGAAGGGCCATGTCTGATCTCTCGGCTGATTTCTCCTTGGCGCTGACCGCCACCATTGCCGTCACCTTCCTGCTCGCCGGCATCGTCAAGGGCGTTACCGGCATGGGCCTGCCGACGCTGGCGATGGGGCTGCTCGGCACCATCATGCCGCCGGTCGCGGCGGCCTCGCTGCTGATCGTGCCATCCTTCGTCACCAACATCTGGCAGCTGTTTGCCGGACCGAGCTTCGCCTCTATCCTCAAGCGGTTGTGGCTGATGATGATCGGCATCGTTGCCGGCACGCTGGCCGGCTCGTGGCTGCTGGCCAGCGACAACGTCAAATGGACGACCGCTGGCCTCGGCGCGGCGCTGATCATCTACGCCGCCTATACGCTGTTGGCGCGGCAATTGACGGTTCCGGTGTCGGCCGAGCGCTGGGCGTCGCCCATTGTCGGGTTCCTCACCGGCCTCGTGACCGGCGGCACCGGCGTGTTCGTCGTTCCTGCCGTGCCCTATATCCAGGCGCTCGCCCTGAGCCGGGACGACCTGATCCAGGCGCTCGGCCTGTCCTTCACCGTGTCGACTATCGCGCTTGCGGCCGGCCTTGCCTCGCATGGCGCATTCCAGGTCGAGCATATCGCCATGTCGTCGCTGGCGGTCCTGCCGGCGTTGCTCGGCATGTGGCTGGGACAATTGCTCCGGCAGCGGATCAGCCCGGCGACCTTCCGGCGCTGGTTTCTCATTTTCCTGATCTTGCTTGGCCTGGAGCTTTTGCTTCGACCCTTCCTTGCCTAGTGATCGGTACCGGCTGCGAGAACGGCCTCGACGTTTTGCCGGTGAACGGGGTCGTATAGCGCGAAGTACTCGACCGCACCGGTGGCGAACATATCGGCGCCGAAGGTTTTCAGATCCTGCTTCGCCAGATCGGGCTCGTGCCGGCAGCGGAGCAGTTTCTGGACATAGGCTTGTGTCGCGGTGATGAGGCCTTTGTCGTAGCCGCCTCGTTCTATCGTTTCGAGCGAGCCGTGGTTGGGCAGGATGCGGTCTATCGGCCAGCCGGCCATGCGTTCGAGATCCACCAGATGCTCGGCCAGCCGATCCGCCTCGCTGACATAGGTGATCGGATCCTCCAGCGTGTCGCCCGCAAGCAGTAGGCCGGTCTTGGGAATGAACAGCACCGTGCCGTCATGGCTGTGGATTTCGACCTGGCGCAATTCGACGGCGATCGATCCAACGGTGAGGTCAAGACTGCCTTCGAAGGTCCTGTTCGGCAGCACGAGCGGCTTGATCGGCGGAACGCCGCCTTCGATCTCGGCCCGATTGTTCGCCAGCGCCGAGGCCGTGAGCTTATTGGCGATGATCTCGCAATCCTGAAACACCTCATTGCCGGCAATATGATCGTCATGCCAGTGGCTGAGCACGACCCGGATCGAGCTGACGCCCATGGCTTCGAGCGTCTGCCTGATAGAGCGCGCATGCGGCAGCGAAATATGCGTGTCGTAGACAAGCGCCTGCGGCCCGTCGACAACGGCATAGGTGCAGATGCCGAGGGCATAGGCGCCGTCGTCCAGCCAGTTCGGCTCGTCCGACCAGGCGCGAACGCCGTCGATGCGGCCATCGTAGAAGCCGAGCACGTTTGGCGCCGGGCGAACCAGCCGCATGGTCGAGCCGAGGGGAGGTCTGGTCATCGGAAAAGCTCAGGCGATCATGCGGCCAAGGTGGTCCACCTCTTCAGCGGTCGTCGCGAAGCTGGCGACGAAGCGGTAGATTGCTTCATTGTCGCCGAGATGGCCGTCGAAGCTCTGCGGCAGTCCCCATTCATAGAATTTGGCGCCGGCGCCTTGCATTTTTTCCGCCTTGGTACGGTCGAGAATGGCGAACACTTCATTGGCCTGCGGCAGCCATGCCAGCCGGCCGGCCGGCGCATCCTCGATCGTCGCGGCCAGCCGTGCGGCCATCGCATTGGCGTGGCGCGCCATCCTCAGCCACAGATCGTCAGCAAAATAGGCCTCGAACTGAGCCGAGATGAAGCGCGCCTTGGAGAAGGTCTGCCCGGCGCGCTGGCGAAGCAGGCGCAGATCGCGCGCCACGTCGGGGTTGAGGACCACGACCGTGTCGGCCATCCAGCAGCCATTCTTGGTGCCGCCGAAGGAGATGATGTCGACCCCGCTCTTCCAGGTCATTTCCGCAGGGCTGATGTCCGTCGCCGCAACGGCATTGGCGAAGCGCGCGCCGTCCATGTGCAGCGGCAGCTTGTGACGGCGGGCCACCTCGGCGATCGCCTTGATATCGTCGACGGTGTAAACGGTGCCGACTTCGGTCGCCTGGGTGATTGTCACCGCCATCGGCTGTCCGGCGGGGACGAGATCCCGCGAATAGCGCTTGATGGCCCCGTCGAGCGCCTGCGGATTGATGCGCCCCAGAGGTCCCGGAACGGGCGACATGCGCGCGCCGCCGGTGTAAAAACCCGCGGCGCCGAATTCATCGACATTCATATGCGCTTCGGCATGGCAGAAGGCGACGCCGCCGATCCGGTTCAATGACGCCATCGATAGCGCGTTGGCCGCCGTGCCGGTGGCGACGAAGAACACCGCGACCTCGCGCTCGAAAATCTCGTTGAAGCGCTTGTAGACGGCGCGGTCGAGGTCGCCGTCGCCATAGGCGGTGGCGATGCCGGCAGCATGGCGGGTCAGGTTGGCCGAGATATCGGGATGGACGCCCGCCCAGTTGTCGGATGCAAAGAACATTCGGAAAAGTCCATGGCTGATTGCGAAAAGGAGCGCGACCATGGCCGCTTCGGGGTTTCACGCGCAAGGGCCAAAGGCTGGAAAAGCGGTAAAGCCAGCGGCGGATCACGAAGGCGTGTGGGGACCGAAGTTTTCGTTTCGACTGCGCGTCGCGTAATTTTCTGTCGCGAAACGCCCAAGATTTTTGTGAATCGGTCTTGTGTGCGCCCGGGATTTCTGCCATAAAAATTTAGGACAGTAGTGCTGTCTTATTTTGTCGCACAAGTTAGGCTGGATTGGCGTATCATTTGGGCCACTCCGGCCGTTGCCGCGAGCGACGGGTAGACGGCTCGGCTGAGGCCTGTACGATACCGGATACGAACCAGCGGCGCACCGCTCGGTTCGCCAAGGATTTCGCAAGACGTGCCGCAAGAATGAGAGCGGAAGCCAGTCGCTTCCCAAGGTAGACCAGCGCCCCAAACGCTAGACGTGCAAGGGGCCGGAACGGAGGACAGGACGATGACGGAACGGACGCCATCTGCGATTACCGGCCAGGCCGCGCAGACGAAAGCGGCAGCCGTAAAAAATCCGTCCATCACCACTGGCCTGACCAATGGCGGCCGAACCGCCAACGGCATGGCTGCGCAGGGTCTCTACGATCCGCGCAACGAGCATGACGCCTGCGGCGTCGGCTTCATCGTCAACATGAAGAACGTGAAGTCTCACCAGATCGTCAAGGACGGGCTTTTCGTGCTCGAAAACCTGACGCATCGCGGCGCCGTCGGCGCCGATCCGCTGATGGGCGACGGCGCCGGCGTGCTGGTGCAGATTCCGGACCGTTTCTTCCGCGAAGAGATGGCGGCGCAGGGCGTCGAACTGCAGCCGACGGGCCAATACGGCGTCGGCCACTGGTTCATGCCGCAGGACGCGGCGTTGCGCGCCCATATCGAAGACATCATCGCCGAATCGGCGCAGTCCGAAGGGCTGCCTCTGCTCGGCTTCCGTGACGTGCCGGTCGACAATTCGTCGCTGTCGAAGGCGCCCGATATCGCGGCATCCGAACCGTTCCATCGCCAGGTCTTCATCGGCCGCACGGCCGACATTACCGACGACGAGGAGTATGAGGCCAGGCTGTACCTGCTGCGCAAGGTCATTTCCGGCCGCATCTATGCCGAGAACAACAACAGGGATATCGGCGCGTATTGCGTGTCGCTGTCGGCGCGCACCATCGTCTACAAGGGCATGTTCCTGGCCTACCAGGTCGGCGCCTACTACAAGGACCTGTCGGATCCGCGTTTCGAGACGGCGCTGATCCTGGTCCATCAGCGCTTCTCGACCAACACCTTCCCGTCGTGGAAGCTGGCGCATCCCTACCGCATGGTCGCGCATAATGGCGAGATCAACACGGTGCGCGGCAACAACAACTGGATGGCGGCGCGCCAGGCCTCGGTCGATTCCGAGCTGTTCGGCAACAACATCTCCAAGCTGTGGCCGATCTCCTATGACGGCCAGTCCGACACTGCGTGCTTCGACAATGCGCTCGAATTCCTGTTCCAGGGCGGCTACAGCCTCAGCCACGCCATGATGATGCTGATCCCGGAAGCCTGGGCCGGCAACAAGCTGATGGATGCCGATCGCAAGGCTTTCTACGAATACCACGCAGCCCTGATGGAGCCGTGGGACGGGCCGGCCGCGGTCGCCTTCACCGACGGCCGCCAGATCGGCGCGACGCTCGACCGCAACGGGCTTCGCCCGGCGCGCTACATCGTCACCGATGATGACCGTGTCATCATGGCCTCGGAAGCAGGCGTGCTGCCGGTGCCGGAGGAGAGGATCGTCAAGAAGTGGCGGCTGCAACCCGGCCGCATGCTTCTGATCGACCTCGCCAAGGGCCGCATCATTTCCGACGAGGAGATCAAGTCGGAGATCGCGACCAGGCATCCCTACAAGACCTGGCTCAACAACACGCAGCTGATCCTCGAAGATCTGAAGCCGGTCGAGCCGCGCGCGCTGCGCAAGGATGTCAGCCTGCTCGATCGCCAGCAGGCGTTCGGTTACAGCCAGGAAGACACCAAGCTGTTGATGTCGCCGATGGCGACCACCGGCCAGGAAGCCGTGGGCTCGATGGGCACCGATACGCCGATCTCGGCGATGTCGGACAAGTCGAAGCTGCTCTACACCTATTTCAAGCAGAACTTCGCCCAGGTCACCAACCCGCCGATCGACCCGATCCGCGAAGAGCTGGTGATGAGCCTCGTATCGTTCATCGGGCCGCGGCCGAACATTTTCGATCTGGTCGGCAATTCGCGCCGCAAGCGGCTCGAAGTGCGCCAGCCGATCCTGACCAATGGCGATCTGGAAAAGATCCGCTCGATTGGCCATACGGAAGACCGCTTCGACACCAAGACGATCGACATCACCTACGGGTCGAGCGAGGGCGCCGCCGGCATGCAGGGCGCGGTCGAGCGTCTGTGCGAGCGCGCCGAGGCGGCTGTTGCCGGCGGCTACAACATCATCATCCTGTCCGACCGCCAGGTCGGTCCGGACCGCATCGCCATCCCGGCATTGCTGGCGACGGCGGCGGTGCATCACCATCTGATCCGCAAGGGGCTGCGCACCGCGGTTGGCCTTGTCGTCGAATCCGGCGAGCCGCGCGAAGTGCATCATTTCTGCTGCCTCGCTGGCTATGGCGCTGAGGCGATCAATCCTTACCTCGCCTTCGACACGCTGCTCGACATGCACAAGCGCGGCGAACTGCCGGCGGAGGTCGACGCCTACGAAGTCGTCTCGCGCTACATCAAGTCGATTGGCAAGGGCATCCTCAAGGTGATGTCCAAGATGGGCATCTCGACCTATCAGTCCTATTGCGGCGCGCAGATCTTCGACGCCATCGGACTGAAGTCGGATTTCGTCGAGAAGTATTTTACCGGCACCGCGACGTTGATCGAGGGTGTGGGCCTGGACGAGGTCGCGGCCGAGACGCTCAGCCGCCACACCGACGGCTTCGGCAACGATCCTGTGCTGCGCAACAGCCTCGAGGTCGGCGGCGAGTACATGTACCGCATGCGCGGCGAAGCCCATATGTGGTCGCCCGACGCTGTCGCCACCTTGCAGCACGCCGTGCGCCAAGGCTCGTGGGAGACGTTCAAGGAATACTCGGCGCAGATCGACAGCGAGACGGCCCACGCCCAGACCATTCGCGGCCTGTTCAGGATCAAGCTGGCGGAAGAGACCGGCCGCAAGAAGGTGGCGCTCGACGACGTGATGTCGGCGGCCGATATCGTCAAGCGCTTCTCGACCGGGGCGATGTCGTTCGGTTCGATCTCGCGCGAAGCGCACACCACGCTGGCGCGCGCCATGAACCAGATCGGCGGCAAGTCGAACACCGGCGAGGGCGGCGAGGAGGCCGACCGTTATCTGCCGCTGCCCGGCGGCGGCAAGAACCCCGAACGCTCGGCAATCAAGCAGGTGGCGTCGGGGCGGTTTGGCGTGACGGCCGAATATCTCGTCAATTCCGATGTCATGCAGATCAAGGTCGCGCAGGGCGCCAAGCCCGGCGAGGGCGGCCAGCTGCCCGGCCACAAGGTCGACGCGACCATCGCCAAGGTCCGGCACTCGACGCCCGGCGTCGGCCTGATCTCGCCGCCGCCGCATCACGACATCTACTCGATCGAGGATCTGGCGCAGCTGATCTACGATCTGAAGAACGTCAACCCGGCGGCCGATGTCTCGGTCAAGCTGGTGTCGGAAGTCGGCGTCGGCACGGTTGCGGCAGGCGTCGCCAAGGCGCGCGCCGACCACATCACCATCTCCGGCTATGATGGCGGCACCGGCGCATCGCCGCTGACTTCGCTCAAGCATGCCGGCAGTCCGTGGGAAATGGGCCTTGCCGAGACCCACCAGACGCTGGTGCTGAACGGCTTGCGTTCACGCGTCGCGCTTCAAGTCGATGGCGGCCTGCGCACCGGGCGCGACGTCATCATCGGCGCGCTGCTCGGCGCCGACGAGTTCGGCTTCTCGACCGCGCCGCTGATCGCGGCCGGCTGCATCATGATGCGCAAGTGCCATCTCAACACTTGCCCGGTCGGCGTGGCGACGCAGGACCCGGTGCTGCGCAAGCGCTTCAAGGGTACGCCCGAGCATGTCATCAACTTCTTCTTCTACGTCGCGGAAGAGGTGAGGGGGCTGCTGGCCGAGATGGGCTACACCCATATCGACCAGATCATCGGCGACAGCGACCTTCTGGAAAAGCGCGAGATGATCCAGCACTGGAAGGCGCGCGGGCTCGATTTCGGCAAGATGTTCTTCAAGCCGGATGCGCCGCATGAAGCGGTGCACTGGACAGAGCGGCAGAAGCATCCGATCGACGACGTGCTCGACCGCAAGCTGATCGAACTGGCCAAGCCCGCGCTCGAGGCCAAGCAGCCGGTCAAGATCGAGGTCGACATCCGCAATGTCGACCGTTCGACCGGCGCCATGCTGTCGGGCGAAGTCGCAAAGCGCTTCAGGCACAAGGGCCTGCGCGAGGACACGATCCAGGTGAAGCTGACCGGCACCGCCGGCCAGTCCTTTGGCGCCTTCCTGGCGCGCGGCATCTCGTTCGATCTTGTCGGCGCCGCCAACGACTATGTCGGCAAGGGCCTGTCGGGCGGACGTATCGTCATCCGGCCGCCGGAAGAATCCAAGATCGTAGCCGCTGAATCGATCATCGTCGGCAATACGGTGCTCTATGGTGCGACCGAGGGTGAGGCCTATTTCGCCGGTGTCGCCGGCGAACGGTTCGCGGTGCGCAATTCGGGCGTGGCCGCCGTCGTCGAAGGCGTCGGCGATCATGGCTGCGAATACATGACCGGCGGCATCGTCGTCGTCATCGGCCAGACCGGCCGCAATTTCGCCGCCGGCATGTCGGGCGGCGTTGCCTATGTGCTGGACGAAGCCGGAGACTTCGCCGCACGCTGCAACATGGCGATGGTCGAGCTGGAGCCGGTTCCGGAAGAAGACGATTTGATGGAAAGGCTGCTGCACCATGGCGGCGACCTCGACCATAAGGGCCGCGTCGACGTCTCCGGCGACATGACCAGCCATGACGAGGAGCGGCTCTACCAGCTGATCTCGAACCACGTCCATTTCACGGGTTCGGTGCGCGGCCGCGAGATCCTCGACGACTGGACGAGCTTCCGG
Organism: Mesorhizobium neociceri; assembly: GCF_013520985.1. Taxonomy (GTDB): domain Bacteria; phylum Pseudomonadota; class Alphaproteobacteria; order Rhizobiales; family Rhizobiaceae; genus Mesorhizobium; species Mesorhizobium neociceri. The sequence continues at coordinate 186,040 of NZ_JACDTY010000004.1, forward strand.
CCGAAATTCCGCAAGATCATGCCGGTCGAATATCGCCGCGCCTTGATCGAGATGGAACGCATGCGCATGGGCGTGGCGGCGGAATAGGCTTTTGAGACTTGCCGGGAGGCGCAGGCTTCCCGGCTGAACTTTCAGCGACAGTTTGACCTCGGATGCAAGGTTGCCATGGCTGCCTCAAGGGGTTAACGGGTGCGAAAACCGCACCATCTGGACAGCAGGAACTGGACTATGGGCAAGGTAACAGGCTTTCTCGAAATCGACCGGCAGGTGCACAAGTACCAGCCGGCCTCCGACCGCATCCGGCATTTCCGTGAGTTCACGCTGCCGATGTCGGACAAGGAGGTCGAGAAACAGGCCGCGCGCTGCATGGATTGCGGCATTCCGTTCTGCCACGGGCCGACCGGCTGCCCGATCCACAACCAGATCCCCGACTGGAACGATCTCGTCTACAATGGTGACTGGGACAATGCGATCCGCAACCTGCATTCGACCAACAATTTTCCGGAATTCACCGGCCGCATCTGCCCCGCGCCCTGCGAGGAAGCCTGTACGCTGAACCTCGAAGACATTCCGGTCGCCATCAAGACGGTCGAGCAGGCTATCGCCGACAAGGCCTATGAGACCGGCCATATCCGGCCTTACCCGCCGGAGAAGAAGACCGGCAAGCGGGTCGCCGTCATCGGCTCCGGCCCGGCAGGGATGGCGGCGGCGCAGCAGCTTGGCCGCGCCGGACACGAGGTCAGTGTCTATGAGCGCGAAAGCCGTCCGGGCGGGCTGATGCGTTATGGCATTCCCGACTTCAAGATCGAGAAGCACTATATCGACCGCCGCATCGAACAGATGCAGGGCGAGGGCGTGACCTTCCATTGCGGCGTCAATGTCGGCGTCGACAAGCCCGTCGCCGAGTTGCTCGCCGAATACGATGCGGTGCTCTATTGCGGCGGTTCGGAATCGCCGCGTCCGGCCAACATTCCGGGCGACGATCTCGGCGGCGTCTATGATGCCATGCCCTATCTGGTGCAGCAGAACCGCCGGGTCGGCGGCGAGCCGATCCAATCGGTAGCGTGGCCTTCGCATCCGATCATCGCCGGCGGCCAGCATGTCGTCGTCGTCGGCGGTGGCGATACCGCGTCCGACTGCGTCGGCACGGCTTTTCGCCAGGGCGCGGTGCGCGTCACCCAGCTCGACATCCGCCCGCAGCCGCCGGAGAAGGAAGACAAGCTCTCGGTCTGGCCCTACTGGGCGACGAAGATGCGGACGTCGTCATCGCAGGCCGAAGGTGCGGAGCGTGAATTCCAGGTGGCGACGCTCGAATTCATCGGCGAGGAAGGCCAGCTGACCGGCGTCAAGTGCTGCGAGGTCGACGAGAAGCGCAAGCCGATCGCCGGCACCGAATTCGTCATCCGCGCCGATCTCGCTTTCATCGCCATCGGCTTTGCCGGACCGGCCGCCGTGGGCGTGGCGAAGGAGCTGGACGGTGAGATGAAAATCACCACCGACAGCCGCCGTTCCAGGAACGTCGAAGCCAACGACCGCGACTACAAGACCAGCGTCGACAAGCTTTATGCCGCCGGCGATGTGCGCCGCGGCCAGTCGCTGGTGGTGTGGGCGATCCGCGAAGGGCGCCAGGCGGCCCGCTCGATCGACGAAGCTCTCATGGGATCGACCGTCCTGCCCCGCTGAAAACAGTCTCAGGACTTAACGGTTGATCGCCGTCGTCGTATCCGTCGCGGCGGCCGTGGCGGGTGCCTTGGGTGGCCAGGAGAAATCGTCGGCGCGGCCGGGTGACGCCTCGGGCGCCTTGCCTTCGAGGATGAGTTTTTCGCCGGGCAGATCCGGATTGGCCTTGGGCGCTGCCGCAGCACCGAGAAGTTCGGTGCCGCCGTCGAGCGCCGGATCGTTGAGCAGCATCGGAACGGTGCGGTCGACCACAATGGGTGCGGCCGGAAGCGACGGTGCTTCGACCGGGGCGCCGGCCGGCGCGGCAGTCGTCACCACGCTTCCCGGTGCTGCCAGGCCGAGGATCTTGGCCAGCGACTTTTCGGTGTAGAAGGCGAGCTTGCGCTTGCCGGCTTTCGAGACGTTGATGCCGTCGTCGGAGCGCAGCCGCACGGCCTGGCCGTTAATATCGGGACCGGTCGAGACGAAGGCGCCGTTCTCGTCGACAAACCCGTCCCAGACGTCGACGAATTCGCCGCCGTTCTTCTCGGCGGCCGAGTGGTAAATGTCGTTGAAGGCCAGCATGTCGGATGTCATCTTCGGCGCCTTAAAGGCCGGCATGCCAACCCACAGATACGGCACTTTGGTCGACGCCAGCGCCTTGCCGAACGCCTCGGTCCGGCGTTCGTACTCCTTGGTCCAGTTCTCGGAACGCGGCTGTTCGCGCACGTCGTTGACGCGCATCTGCTGGCGGTCGTTGGAGCCCAGCATGACGACCACGGCGGCCGGCTTTTCGGTCTCGATCAGCGATTTGACCTGTTCGGGCCAGTTGTAGACATCATCACGCACGAAACCCGAGGAGCCGTTGGCGCGCTCGACGATCCTGATGGCAGGGTTCACGGCAAAGGCGGTATCGAGGCCTTCGGCGAGGCCGCTCGCCATGAAATCGCCGATCACCAGGACAACGCGGGAATCCGGCGCCTTCTCGACGATCGGCACGGCCGGCTCACTGGGCGGGCGCGGTTTTCTCTTGGGCTTCGGCTTCGCCTTCTGGATGTCGAGCGGCGGCTCGATGCGCTCGCTGCGGCGCGGGAACAACAGGTCGCGCAGCGACCAGCCGCGGTTCTGCTGCTGTTCCTGCGCCAAAGCCGGTGTGTGGAACGTGCCGGCGACCGCTGTCGCCAAGACGACGATGGCCAGAATGAGGATCGGCAAGCGGAAAACGATCACACGGATACGCGCTGCCGAAACCAAGCTCCCTCTCCATCCCTTGGCGCATGACCCCTCGGGGGCTCATGCACAAATCCATGCTACGGCATTCCTTGCGCGTCGAAAATGCGCGGCACCGCAGCTGGCCCTATTTCTTTCTGAGCCATTTGAGCACTTCCATGCTCGGATACCCATCCTGGGTCAAGCCGACCGTTGCCTGATAAGTCATGATGGCGGTTTTCGTGCCGTCACCGATCTTGCCGTCGAACTTGCCGTCGTAAAGCCCGTGCTGCGAAAGCCGCTTCTGCAACTCCTGCCGTTCCTCGAAGGACAGTTTGGTGAAAGGCCGCTTCCAGTCCTGGACCAGACCACTAGAGCCGGCGATTTCGTCGGCAAGAAGGCCGACGGCAAGGGCATATTTGTCGGCGTTGTTGTAGGCCTTGATGACGGAGAAGTTCTTGATCATCAGGAATGCCGGCCCGCCGCGGCCGTCCGGCACCTTCAGCGTCGCCTTGTCGGTTGCATTCTTGAACGGCTTGCCACTGGCCCTGGTGACGCCGAGCGCCTGCCATTGCGCCAGTGTCTTCGAGCCGGCCGGCAGTTTGCCGGCCGGAATGGTGACTTCATAGCCCCAGGTCTTGCCGCCCTGCCAGCCATTCTTCTTCAACAGATTGGCCGATGTCGCCAGCGCATCGGGGATCGAATTCCAGATGTCGCGCTTGCCATTGCCGTCCATGTCGACGGCATAATGCTGGTAGCTGGTCGGGATGAACTGGGTCTGGCCCATGGCGCCGGCCCAGGAACCCATGAGGTGGCTTTCGTCGATGTCGCCGGTCTGCAGGATTTTCAGCGCGGCGACCAACTGGGTGCGGGCGAATTTCGACCTCTTCGGGTCGCCATAGGCGAGGGTCGCCAGCGAGCGGATGACATTGCGCACGATGTCGTCACGCTTGAGGATTTCGCCATAGTTCGATTCCATCGACCAGATGGCGAGCAGGATGTAGCGATCGACGCCGAACCTGGCCTCGATCCGGTCCAGCCACGGCTTCCATTTCTTGGCCATCTGCTGGCCGACGGCAACGGACTGGTCATGGACGCGGTTGTCGAAATAGTCCCAGGCCGGTGCGGTGAACTCAGGCTGCGTGCGGGCCTTTTCAAGCACCACCGGGTCGGGTTCGTTGATACCCCGGAACGCCTGGTCGTAGACCGCGCCGGAAACACCGCCCGCCACGGCGGTGGCGCGGAAACCGGCGACCCATTGCCGGAAGCCGGCATCGGCAAAGGCCGGTCCGGCCGGCATCAGCAAGGCGAGCGAGAGGCTGGCCGCCGTCAGCACGCTGGTAAAGAGTTTTGCGGCACTGCGAACGGACATATTTTCCCCCTTCTCTATCTCAGGAAAGACCATTCATCGCCGAACCGGGTTAGGAATTAGTTTACCATAGGCGGCGCCTGGAACGAAAAGACACCTGGATGCTTTACCGGTTGATGTTCCCTCAATCGCCCGATAATCCTCAATTCCGGCGCGAAAATGTCGCGAGGCGGATTGCCGGGCACGCCCTCAAACGGATGATTGACGCATGAAGCGAGTTCGCAAGGCAGTTTTCCCGGTCGCCGGTCTCGGCACGCGGTTCCTCCCGGCCACCAAGGCCATCCCCAAGGAAATGCTGACCGTCGTCGACCGACCGGTCATCCAGTATGTCGTCGATGAGGCACGCGAGGCCGGCATCGAACATTTCATCTTCGTCACCGGCCGCAACAAGGCGGTCATCGAAGACCATTTCGATATCCAGTTCGAGCTCTATGACACGCTCGCCCAGCGCGGCAAGGACGAGCAGCTGGCCCGCCTGCAGCGGCTGCAGCCGGCACCGGGGCAGACCTCGTTCACCCGCCAACAGGTGCCGATGGGCCTCGGCCACGCCGTCTGGTGCGCGCGCGAACTGGTCGGCGACGAGCCCTTCGCTCTTCTCTTGCCCGACATGATCATGCAGTCGGAAAAGAGCTGTATGAAGGCCATGGTTGAACTCTACGAGGAGACCGGCAACAACATCATCGCCGTGCAGGAATGCGATCCGGCCGAAACCCACAAATATGGCATTGTCGGCCGCGGTGAGGATACGCATCACGGCTTCCGCATCACCGAGATGGTGGAGAAGCCGAAGACCGGTACAGCACCCTCCAATCTCTACATCAACGGCCGCTACATCCTGCAGCCTGAGATCTTCAAGATACTCGAAAGCCAGGAAAAGGGCGCCGGCAACGAGATCCAGCTGACCGACGCGATGCTGAAGCTGGAAAAGCAGCAGCCCTTCTTTGGCTTTCACTATCAGGGCCGCACCTTCGACTGCGGGTCGCCCGAAGGGTTCGTCGAGGCCAATGTCGCTTTCGCGCTGTGGCGCAGCGATATGAACGAGAACATGGCCGGCGTCATCCGCACGCTGCTCGACGAGATGAAGCCTTCCGAGCGTCGCGGCGCTGCCTTCTAGTTCGCCATTCGTGTCAGGAGCAGAGCGGACACTCAGTATTCGCTCTCGTGACATAGGGCTTAGATCGAGTTCCCGCCCACCCCCCTCTGTCCTGCCGGACATCTCCCCCTCAAGGGGGGAGATCGAATTTTCGCGAATGCGTCCGCCAATTTTCAATGTTGAAGAAAGGCGCCGCGGCCGACACTGCTAATCTCCCCCCTTGAGGGGGAGATGTCCGGCAGGACAGAGGGGGGTGCTGTCCCGCCGGCTTACCCATTGAGATCCGCGCGGCCGCTTGACCTGGTCTTCCGGTTTAACGCTGCAGCTTCAGCCCGAGGTAGATGCTGTTGGCGGTGTAGTTGCGCCCGGGCAGATTGCTGGTCAGCTTTTCGGTGCGGGCGCGGCTGGTGAGGCCGACATAGCGGTTCAGCCACCAGGTCAGCCCGGCCTCGGCGCTCAGCGTCATGTCATGGCCGTCGGAGCCGGTGTAATTGCGCCAGTCGAGGCCAAGGGCGGCGTTGCCGGTCAGGTCGGCGCGGATCTGCCGCTCGCCGGTGAGGCGGCCGGAATAGAGGATGTCGCCGCTTTCATTGGCGGTCGTCGTGCCTTCGATCATGGTCTGCGCGGTGAGGCCAATGATGGTGCCGCGTTCGGGCGACCATTTGAGGTCGGCATTCACCGACGCACCCGAATTCGCCTCCAGCCGGTTGTCGTCGATCGCTTCCCGGAGCCAGCCGGCCGAGAATTCACCGGCCAGTTTCTCGCCCATGTCGACTTCGACACCGGCGCGCGCGCCAAGCCGCGTCGATGACCGCTCAAAGCCGCTTGAATCGACGCGCAGATCATAGGCGCGGCGGCCGACTTCGACTTCGGCGAAAGGCGTGATGGCGGGCGAAATCTCGTAGCCGGTGCGCAAGGTCGCTGTGTAGAGGGTGGAATCACGATCCTTCTGCGACAATATCGTGCCGTTCGTCAGCTTGGCGTCGCCGTAGATGTCGTGGGAGACCGCGCCGGTCAGCGCAAAGCGCAGCTTGCCGACATCTTTCTTAACGGCGAGGCTGCCGTCGACGGTCTGGCGGATCGGCTGCGACGTGACGCCGGCAATGGCGTCGGGCGAGGACGCCGATTCCGGCGCAATCTCGTAGCCGAGCTTTGCGATGGCGCGCAGTTCATTGTCGAGGTCGACATTGAGCGTGCCTTCGATACGGCCACGCCCCTCATTGATCTTCTGGCCCGAAATGGTGTTGCGGAAGTTGCCGTAGCCGTCAATGACCGCCGAGTTCTCGCGCCAGTCGGAGGTGGCGGAGAAGCGCAGCGCCGTTTCGGACAGCACCGCCGACTTGCCGCCAGCGCTGGAATCGGCGTTCGAGGTGACGGTAACGCCCTGCTCCAGCGTCGGCCGCAGCAGGAAGGAGCCGACCTTGATGCCGGTTGCCGCGTACGGGTCGTCCTCGGGCTTCTTCTTCTGGCCCTCGATGGCATCGGTGCGCTCGGCGCCAGGGTCGAGCTTCTGCCGGTCGACGCTGTCGATGGTGAGGGCGCGGCGGTTGGCCGTATCCTGGTCGGTGTCGTCTGCCGCAGTGCTGGTCGAAGTCGTTCCAGTGGTGGTTTGGTCCGTGGTTTGGCCAGGCTTCTTCTTGTCGGCAGCCTTGGTTTTGTCCTTGGTCTTGTCCGCATCGGCGGCGCGTTGTTTTGCCGTCGATGGCCGGCGTGGCTGGACGGTTGGCGGCTGATCGGCGAACGAGTCGTCGGTAGCTGCCGGCGGGTCGAAAATGCTGTTTGCGCCGGCCTGTGACGGGTCGGTGCCGTCAGGCAAGGCGCCATCGCTGGCCGGCACATAGGCGGTTGGCGTGTTTTCCGTGGGGGTGGTGTCGGCAGGCGCCGGCTTGACCTGCGTGTTGGCCTTGCTCAATTGCCTGGCCCTGCGCTGCTGGTCGGACAGGATCGCCGATTCCGAGACTTCACCGCGCAACTCGGTTTCCTGGGCATGAAGCGCAGTTGGCCGCAGCAGAGCGAGCACGCTCGTCGCCAGAAGCAGAGCGCAAAAGGCTCCGCCCGTTCGACCTTTTTTCTTTTCAGGATGGGCCCGCGACATCGTCACCACTGCTTGCGCGGCGCAAGCGCGCCATACTTACCGAACCGTAAACGGGGATGGTTAACGGAGGGTTGAGGGGGTGCCTGTCAGACCTTGCCGGACGGCAATTCTGTTGGACAGGCGAACGGCAAAGCGCTAAGCGCATCAGCCATGCATGCGGGATCCCCAGAAAAGAAGCCTTTGGAGGCTTCGATCGCCTCGGCGCTGAGAACGGTAGCCACGGAACAGGCCGGAGTGGCGGCGTTGGCCGCCGCGCTGGAAAACGGACTGGCCGAACCCTTCGCCCACGCCGTCGACATTATCTCGCGCATCGATGGCCGGGTCATCGTCACCGGCGTCGGCAAAAGCGGCCATATCGGCTCCAAGATCGCGGCTACGCTGGCCTCGACCGGCACGCCCGCCTTCTTCGTCCATCCGGCGGAGGCCAATCATGGCGATCTCGGCATGATCGCCAAGGATGATGCCATCATTGCCATGTCATGGTCCGGCGAGAGCAAGGAATTGATGGGCATTGTCGCCTATTCCAGGCGTTTTTCGATCCCGCTGATTGCGATTACCTCCGGCGCGACTTCGGCGCTGGCGCGCGCGGCCGATGTGGTGCTGCTTCTGCCATCCGTGCCGGAAGCCTGCCCGCACGGCCTGGCGCCGACGACATCGACGCTGCTGCAATTGGTCGTCGGCGATGCGCTGGCCATCGCGCTGCTCGAAGCGCGCGGTTTCACCCCCGACCATTTCCGCACCTTCCATCCTGGCGGCCAACTCGGCGCCAATCTGACGCAGATCCACGAGATCATGCATGTCGGTGACAGGCTGCCGCTGGTGGCTTCGGGCACCGGCATGCGCGAGGCGATCCTGGAATTGTCGAACAAGGGGTTCGGCTGCGTGGCCATCACAGCGGCCGACGGAGCGCTGGTGGGCATCATCACCGATGGCGACATCAGGCGCCACATCGGCAGCAATCTCATGGAGATGAGCGTCGATCAGGTGATGACGAAAAAACCGAAGACGGCCACACCTGATACGCTGGTGGCGACCGCGCTGCAGACCATCAACAACTCGGCCATCACCAGCCTGATGGTTGTCGAGGGAAAGCGGCCGGTCGGGCTGGTCCACCTGCATGATCTGTTGCGCATCGGCGCTGCCTGAAAAATTAAGGGCGCTTCACGGTCGGGAAGCCCTACGCGACGCGCCCTGATTTTCCATTCCGAAAGCGCTGCGCGCCTTCAAGCGTTCAGACAGCCTCGACCGTCAGTTCCAGATCGGTGTCGGCCGAACTCACGACGCGCACCTGCGTGCCGGCCGGCAGGTCAGGGCCGGAGACGCGCCACAGCGTGTCGCCGAGCTTTATGCGGCCGCGGCCGTCCTTGATCGGTTCGGCAAGGGTAGCCATCTTGCCGACCAGCTGCGCGCCGCGCCGGTTGAGCAGCGGCTGGTCACTCGGGACATTTCGTCCGCCAACCAGCTTCTTGCCGGCGAACGCCGAGACCAGCGACAGCGCCAGGAAGGCCAGCACCTGGACTTCCCAGGTCCAGAAGCTTGCGCCCCAGATGAGCAGGGAAATCAAGCCGATCACCAATGCGGCGATGCCGATCCACAGCATGAAGATGCCTGGCGCTATGACCTCCATCACTAGGAGGACGAAACCAAGAACCATCCAGTTCCACGGGCCAAGTTCGGAAATAATGCGGTCGAACATGGGAGTGTGCTCCTACTTCCAGTGGAGCATGATCTTGTCCGAAAACCGGTTCCCACTTTTCGGGATCATGCTCCTATGATCTCAGTTCTCGCCTAGCCTCAATTCTCGCTTGGACGAACCACCGGAGGGCGGGCAGCCTGCCGCGCGGCGCCGGCGGTGCCTTCGCTGCGGAACACCTCCTTGGCGATCTCGCTTATGCCGCCGAGCGTGCCGATCAGCGCCGAGGCTTCCATCGGCATCAGCACGACCTTGCTGTTGTTGGCGGTGCCGATCTTGCCCATCGCTTCGGTGTATTTCAGCGCCACGAAGTAGTTGAGCGCCTGCACGTCACCCTTGGAGATCGCTTCCGACACAACCTGGGTGGCGCGGGCTTCGGCCTCGGCCGAGCGTTCGCGCGCTTCGGCATCGCGGAAGGCGGCTTCCTTGCGGCCTTCGGCCTCGAGGATCTGTGACTGTTTGAGACCTTCGGCGGCGAGGATCTGCGCGCGCTTGTTGCGTTCTGCCGTCATCTGCCGGCCCATCGATTCGATGAGGTTGGCCGGCGGATTGATGTCCTTGATCTCGACGCGGGTGATCTTGATGCCCCACGGATGCGCCGCTTCGTCGACGACGCGCAGCAAGCGCTCGTTGATGGCGTCGCGGTTGGACAAGAGTTCGTCGAGGTCCATCGAGCCCATGACGGTACGGATGTTGGTCATTGTCAGGTTGAGAATGGCGTTCTCCAGGCCGGCGACCTGGTAGGCGGCCTGCGCGGCATTGAGGATCTGATAGAAGGCGATGCCGTCGACACCCACTATGGCGTTGTCGCGGGTGATGATTTCCTGGCTCGGCACATCGAGCACCTGCTCCATCATGTTCATCTTGGCGCCGATACGGTCGACGAACGGCACGATGAGATTGAGGCCGGGGCTTAGTGTTTTGGTGTAACGGCCAAAGCGCTCCACCGTATAATTGTAGCCTTGCGGGATTGTCCGGATGCCTTTGATAAGAAGCACCAACACCAGAAAGGCAAGCGCACCAATTGCAATACCGAAACCACTGAAGTCCATTTGTATCTCCCTCAGATGCCGGCCATGGCGTTGATTCCATGCAACCGACTTCACCAAACACTTAGGTGTGTTTCAATAATGTTACAATCAGGTGATCGCTGATTATTAGCGCGTGGAATAGCACAACAGGAGCGATCGATCGCCGAAATGCGGCGGCCTCAGACCCAGCCCGACAGCTCGCGCCGCACCATCGCCTCGATGACCGCCATGCCCTCGGCGCTGTCGTTGAGGCAAGGGATGTGGGCGAATTTCTCGCCGCCGGCATGGTGGAAGGTTTCCGCCGCCTCGCGGCCGATCTCGTCCAATGTCTCGATGCAGTCGACGGAAAAGCCGGGATTGAGGATGGCGATCGATTTCACGCCGTCCTTCGCCAGTTTCTTGACAGTCTTGTCGGTGTAGGGCTGCAGCCATTCCTGCGCGCCGAAGCGTGACTGAAAGGTGGTGATCAGCTTCTGATCGCTCCAGCCGAGCTTTTCGCGCAGCAGCCGCGTCGTTTCCAGGCAATGCGCGCGGTAGGGGTCGCCCTTGTCGGAATAGGGTTTGGGGATGCCATGGTAGGAGGTGATGACCACCTCCGGCTCGAAGTCGAGCGTTGCCAGATGCCGCTCGATCGAATGGGCGAGCGCCTCGATATAGACCGGCTCGGCATAGTAGGGCGGCACGCTGCGGACCGCGGGTGCGGCCCGCATTTTCATCAGGGCGCGAAACAGCTGGTCGTTGGCGGTCGCGGTCGTGGTCGCCGAATATTGCGGGTAGAGCGGGAACGACAGGATGCGGTCGCAGCCCTGCGCGACCAGCTTTTCGGCAACGCTCGCGGTCGACGGACTGCCGTAGCGCATCGCCCAGTCGACGATGACATCGGGCAGGTCGGTGAGCGCCGCAGCCAGCTTTTCGCTCTGGGCGCGGGTGTAGGTGCGCAGCGGCGACTCGTTCCTCTCCCGGTTCCAGATTCTCGCGTAATTGGCGCCGGACTTCTTCGGTCTCGTCGTCAGCACCAGGCCGTAGAGGATCGGATACCAGATTGCCTTGTTGAGCTCGATAACGCGCGGATCGGAGAGGAATTCACGGAGATAGCGCCACATCGGCTTGAAATCGGTGCCGTCGGGCGTGCCGAGATTGACCAGCATGACGCCGATCTTGCCCGGCCTACTGCCCGCCTGCGCCGGTGCACGGCCTGACGGCAGCGGCTCGGGCGCTTTCGCGGCTTTGGGGGCAAGGGTCATGGCAATTCTCCGGACACGGCGCGAAACTAACGACGCCGCGCCGGTTTTCAATGCCACGTCTGGCCGCACCTTGTCCGAAAAAGCAACACCCGCCCGGCGGACCGGGCGGGTGTTTCGAATTCCAGACCTGCGTTACTTGGCAGCCGGCGGGATGGTCAGGGTCGCGCCTACAGGAAGCCGGCGCGGCTCAAAACCCTTGTTGGCCTCGGAGATCACCTTCCATTTGGTGCCGTCGCCATAGGCCTTCTTGGCCAGATCCCAATAGGTATCGCCGGCAACGATGATATGGCTGGTCTCGGCCGGGGCGGGCGTTGCAGGTGCAGCCTCAGCCGGTTTTGCCGGAGCAGGCGCAGCTTCGGCTGGTTTTGCCGGTTCGGCTGGTGCCGGCGTTGCCGGGGCGGTTTCCGCCGGGACAGTCGGCGGCGTGGTGGTGATGTCGCCGGATCCTGCCGGCAATGCGGGCATCGCCGGCTCGGCTGGCTTGGCCGGCTCGGCGGCCGGGGCAGCCGCCACGGTAGCCGCGATCTCGGTGATGCGGCCGTCGAGTTTCGGCGTATAGGGCCGGTGTGCGGCGAGATAGTCGGCGACCACCTGTTCCAGGCCGGGACCGTAATCATAGGCGTTCTTGGCCTTGTCGGCGAAGACCTTGTAGCCGTCGCCGCCCTGGCGGACATAATTGTTGGTGGCGACCAGATAGTCCTTGTCCGGGTTGATCGGCGCCCAGGCGCCGCCTTCCATCACCTCGACCGACTTGACGCGGCCGGCATTGGGCGCGACCGACTTGTCGAAGGAATATTTGAGACCTGCGACCTGCGGGAAGCGGCCGGCGCCGTCCTCGACCTGGCTGACGCCGTTTTCCAGCCCGGCAACCAGATCCTTGCCGGAAATCTGGAAGGTCGCCAGCGTGTTCTGGAAGGGCAGCACGGTCAGCACCTCGCCCATGGTTACGGTGCCCTTGTCGATCGAGGCACGCAGGCCGCCGCCATTGGAGACGACGATCTCGACGCCCTGTCCCTTGACGCGGTCGAGGATGGCGTCGGAGACGAGGTTGCCCATCGCGCATTCCTTGGTGCGGCAATTCTCGCGGCTGCCGTCGATGGCCTCGGTGGTCTCGGCCACTTCCTTGTTCTTCAGCGCCTCGATCGGGGCGCCCAGCTCCTCGATGCGGGCAAGCACGGCCGGGTCCGGGGTGATCGACTTGTCGAGGAAGATCGGGTCGCCGCTGGCTTCCTTGACGTTGCCGTTGTCGTCGAACACGACCTTGAATTCACCGAGATATTTCGAATAGGAGGCCGCCTGCACCACCGGCACCTTGGAGCCGTCGGGGTTGTCGACCATGGTCGGATAGGGTCCTTCCGCCTTCGGATCGGTGTTGGACAGAAGCGAATGGCTGTGGCCGCCGACGACCACGTCGATGCCGGGGATTTTGGCGATGACGTCGCGCTCGCGCCTGTAGCCGATATGGGTGACGGCGATGATCTTGTTGACGCCTTGCGCCTTCAGCTTCTCGACTTCCGCCGTGATCGACTTGACGTCGTCGGCGATGGTGATGTTGGGGCCGGGCGAGGCGAGTTCCGGCGTGTCATTGGTCACGGCGCCGATGATACCGATCTTCTGGCCGCCGACCTCAAGCACGATCGACGGCTTGATCTTGCCCGAGGCGCCAGACTTGTCGTTGGCCACGACATTGGCGCTGACGACCGGGAACTGCGCCTTGTCGAGGTAGGGCACCAGCGCGCTCTCGCCATCGTCAAACTCGTGGTTGCCAAGCGTCACCGCGTCGGGCTTGATCTGATTGAGAAATTCCTCCTCCGCTGTGCCCTTGTAGGTGATGTAGAACAGCGATCCCTGGAAGCTGTCGCCTGCATTGAGCAGCAGCACGTTCTGGCCTTCGAGCTTCTTGCGCTCCTGGGCGATCGCGGTGACCAGCCGGCCGGCGCCGCCGATGCATTCACCCTTGGTTTCTTCCTCGGCCGAGCAGGTCGACTCGTATTTGTTGTTGCCTTCGATGCGGCTGTGCCAATCGTTGAAATGCAGGATGTTCAACGTGTAGTCGGCAAAGGATGGTGCGGCCGACAGGCCGAGCGTCGAGGCAGAAAGGGCGGCAATGGCAGCGAGCTTCTTCATCATCGTCTCCTGGATGGAACCTGATCAAAGCGTTCAACGCTCTTGCTTGACTGCAGGATAACAGCCAGCTTTTGGTCATGTTCACATCGCGGTTGTAGCGATGCAAGAAGAATCAGGGCGAGCGAAATCGGCATCGGTTTGCCGGCATAAAAAAGGCGGCGGCATCACGCCGCCGCCTTTTTAGAAGGCTATATCAGACAGGCTCAGCCGCGCCTGGTCAGGACGAAGTTCTGGCCGGCGGAGCTGGTGCAATTCAGCTGGTTGATGGACACCAGCAGGCAGTTGAAAGCGATCGGCTGCTGCCGGATCAGCGAGGTTCCGTTGATCTCGACCGAGGTGGCGCCGGTCTTGGTATAGCTGCCATCAGCGAATTTCTCGCCGGTCTCTGCCGAAACGGTGGTGAAGACGCCGCCGTTCAAGGTCGAGACCGCCTTGCCTTCGGCGTTCAGCCATGAGCCTTCGACGCCTCGCGACTGCGATGAGATCGGTGGTCCGTCGGAACCGCCGGTGGTGCAGGCGGCAAGCATCGTGGCAAGAGCGCCCGCCGCGCCCGCCGAAAGAATTTTGCGCGCAATCGTCATATCAAATCCTCTCCTGGCGCATCGGCCCAATCGCCAAACGACGTTTGGGAACACGATGTGCGTGGCCTCAAGTTTCCAGAGCGGTCCCTCGTGCGCCCAAATGGGCGCACACTGCTCTCGTCCGCATCCCTTCAATCGCCCGATTTCCGGGCGATTGCAAGGCAGTGAGGCAGGGGTAGGGAACCGCTATCGGACGAGGATGTTGCGGAATTGCCACGGGTCGTTTTTGTCGAGGTCCTCGGGGAAGAGACCCGGACGGTTATCGAGCGGCGTCCAGTCGGTGTAGTAGCCCTTGACCGGCCCGAGGTACTGGGACTGCACTTCCAGGCAGCGCTTGTAGTCCATCTCGTCGGCCTCGACGATGCCGGCCTCCGGGTTTTCCAGCGCCCAGACCATGCCGGCGAGCACGGCCGAGGTGACCTGCATGCCGGTGGCGTTCTGGTAGGGGGCCAGCTTGTGGGCTTCCGCCAGCGAGAGCTGCGAGCCGTACCAGTAGGCGTTCTTGTCGTGGCCGTAGAGCAGCACGCCGAGTTCGTCGACACCGTCGACCAGCTCGTTCTCGTCAAGCACGTGATGGACGGGCTGTGCCTTGCCTGCGGCGCCGAACATTTCGTGGAGTGACAGCACGGCGTCGTTGCAGGGGTGATAGGCATAATGGCAGGTCGGGCGGTAGTGGACCTTGCCCTTCTTGCCACGCACGGTGAAGAAGTCGGCGATCGAAATCGCCTCGTTATGCGTCACCAGGAAACCGTATTGCTCTCCCGGCGTCGGGCACCATGAACGCACGCGGGTGTTGGCGCCGGGCTGTTCGAGATAGATCGCCGCCTTGGAGCCATGCTTGTGCTTCTGGCCGTTCTTCGGCATCCATTTCTCATGCGTGCCCCAGCCGAGTTCGGCCGGCTGCAGGCCCTCAGAGATGAAACCCTCGACCGACCAGGTGTTCCAGAACACGTTCATCGGCTTCGGCTTCTTGGTGCGCTGGGTGTCGCGCTCGGCGATGTGGATGCCCTTGACGCCGGCCTTCTTCATCAGCTTGGCCCAGCCGTCACGGTCGTCCTGTGCCGGCTCGGAAAATTCGAGGCCGAGATCGCCGGCGAGGTTAAGCAGCGCCTGCTTGACGAACCACGAGACCATGCCCGGATTGGCGCCGCAGGTCGAAACCGCGGTCGCGCCGCCGGGCTTGTCGTGCTTTTCCTTGATCATGGCTTCGCGCAGCGCGTAGTTGGTGCGGCTTGCATTGTCGGCCTTGGTGTCGAAATAGAAGCCGAGCCACGGCTCGACGACGGTGTCGATGTAGAGCACGCCGAGCTTGCGGCAGAGCCGCATCAGGTCGACCGAGCCGGTATCGACGGATAGATTGACGCAAAAGCCCTGGCCGCCACCATTGGTCAGAAGCGGGGTCAACAGCTTCTTGTAGTTCTTCTCGGTCACGTGTTCCTGGACGAAGGCGATGCCGCGCTCGTCGAGCAGCTTGCGGTCGGTGTCACGCGGGTCGACGACCGTCATGCGCGACTTGTCGAATTTGAAATGACGCTCGATCAGAGGCAGCGTTCCCCGTCCGATCGAACCGAAGCCGATCATCACGACAGGGCCGGTGATTTCACCGTAAACGGGCCAGTTTTCATTCGCCATTTTATCGAGCACTCCTTCAAAAAACCCGGGAAATTGGGGCAAACATGCGCAAAACCGGGCATTTTTTTGCCCGGCAACCAAGCGCTACATCACAGATCATTGTCACAAACCAGTGAAAAGCGCCAACTGGTGGCTAGCCGTCATTGGCCATGTGGTTAAGGACGCCAATCAACCGGTCGCGGTCGGCGGTCATGCCCTTGTAGTCGAGCTGAGCCTCGTCCAGCGCCAGCAATTGCGCGGCGAAAGATGCGGCAAGCGTTGCCCGGTCGGGATGCCGCGCCAGCATTTTCAGCGGATCGAGATGGATGCGGATGGTGAACAAGATGTCGCGCGAGGAAGGCAGCTTGCGCAGCGTCTGGCGCTCGACGCGGATGAAGGCGTGTGCGTTGACGTCGCCGTCCGGAAAGCGCGACGGGCGGTTGGTGGCACGGTCGATGCGCTCGACATTGGAGAGTGGATGATAGAGTGCGTCGTCGGCCTGGATCGACCAATTGAAGCGCTCGACGGCCTGGCCCTGGAGGCCGTCGAACATGCGGTTGATGAGTTCGGCTGGCCTGGTGCCCGGACCGAAACCCGGCACCGGTGCGTGAATCTCTTGCAGCGGCCGACCGAATTTTTCGACCAGCAGCCAGGATGAGGGGAAGCACAGCGACCCGGCGGCGAGCCGCCAGCCGCTGTCGTCGCGGCGCATCAGGATCAGGTCTTCCTGGACGAGCAGCGAGGCTGCGACCAACGGGGCGTCGCTGAAGACATCAATTCTGTTGCCTTTGGCGCCGATGACCTCGATCCCGGCGCTCGTGCGCCGATAGGTTTCGGGAAATGTCGCCATCAGATGCGCTTCGATGAGGTCGCGCACTTCGCGCTGGGCGTCGCGGGTGCCGTCTTCCTCGACAAACACTTTGTCAGGAATTTCAGCATAGAGCCGCCGCTTCTCGGCGAGATGGTCGACGAGGTGCCCGTCGACTTCGATCCATTTGTCGAGCTCGAGCGGCTTCAGCCCGATGGTGAAGAGCTTTGACGATCCGTCATAGGGCGTGTGGGTGGGCTGACGAGAATTCATGCTTTGCTAGAAAGTGTCCAATGCCGGCGGTCATTCTCGCAGCCGCTTCGTATCAGGCCAATGTTGCCGGGATCAAGCCGCGCAGCGAATTGCCGACGAACAGCGCCTTGGCGGATTTCAAATCACTATAGCTGTAGATCGCTTCCTGGGCGCGGCCTTCGTCCAGCAGCTCGGCGCGCAATACGCCAGGCAGCAGGCCGCAGTCGAGCCGGGGTGTCATCAGCACGCCATCGCCGAAATCGGCAAAGACATTGGTGATCGTGCCTTCGCAGATCTCGCCGCGCTCATTGGCCAAAAGCACCTCGTCGGCGCGAGTAGCGAGGTATTCGGCACGAGCATTGATATAGACCTGCCGCCGGCTGGTCTTGTGGCGCAATAGCGTATCGCCGGAATTGAGCCGGATCCGCGCCAATTGCAGCCGCCAGACCTTGTCGGCAGCGAGCGCCTCGTAGGGCTGAGCCGCAGCTGTCACCTCGCCATTGCGCTGCAAGGCGAGACGGGCGCGCAGTGCCGTCTGCTGCCGGCCAACAGTGTTTGCCAGCACCTCGCCGATGCGCGGCGGATCGCAGGCAAAGCCCAGTTCTTCCGCCGAGCCGTAAAGGCGCGCGAGATGGCGCTCGAAGCGGAGGAAGCCCGGACTGGGCTCCCAGCGCATGGTCTCGATCAGCTCGAAGTCGGCGGTGTTCCCGTCGCGAAGCGCGCCTTCAGCAGACACTCCTGATACTCCTCCTCGGCGGTCGAATCGAAGACGACGCCGCCACCGACATTGTAGACGGCCTCGCCGCTGGAAAAGAGCGAGATGGTGCGGATCGCCACCGAAAAGCGCATCGTGCCGCCGGGCGCGATCCACCCGATGGCGCCGCAATAGACATCGCGCGGCGTGGCTTCCAGATCGTGCAGGATTTCCATGGCACGGATTTTTGGCGCCCCGGTGATCGAGCCGCAGGGGAACAGAGCCGCGAAGATCTGGCGGACGCCGAGATCGGGCAACAGCTTCGCCCTGACGCGGCTGACCATCTGGTGGACGGTCGGGTAGCTCTCGATGCGGAACAGTTCCGGCACCTCCAGCGTGCCGACCTCGCTGATCAGCGAAATGTCGTTGCGCAGGAGATCGACGATCATCCGGTTCTCGGCCTGGTTCTTCTCGTCATTGCGCAAGAACGCCTTCAGCCGCGCGTCCTCGGCCTTGGTCGCGCCGCGCGGCGCGGTGCCCTTCATCGGATGGGTTTCGATCATGCCCGCAGCGTCGATCTCGAAGAACAGTTCGGGCGAGCGCGACAAGATAATGGGATCACTGAGCGAAATCAGCGCGCCGTATTTGACCGGCTGGCGCCCGGTCAGCGCGTCGAAGGCGGCCAGCGGATCGCCGGACCACTGCGCCTGGACCGGAAAGGTCAGATTGCCCTGGTAGCAATCGCCCTTGCGGATGTGATCGTGCAGCCGCGCGAAGCGTTTGGCGTAATCCCGCTCTGACCAGACGGCCCTGGCGTCGAAGATCGGGCCGTTGCTGGCCGGCGCGTTGTTCTGCGGCACCGCCTGTTCAACCGGGGCGTCGAACACGCCGAGACAGACCAGCGGCGCGCGCCGGCCCTCGGGGAGCAGCGGCACCAGTTTCGGTTCCAGCAGGTAACCGGCTTCGTAGGAGAAATAGCCCGCCAGCCATTTGCCGGCCTCGGATGCCGCCTGCGCAGCCGCCAGCGCCGGCAGAAAATCCTTGGCATCATAGGCGACGATGATGTCGGCCGGGCGGTCGAAGACCAGCTGACGGCCGCTTTCGTCGTTGCGGAAAATGGCAGAGGGCAGGGGCATGGGGCTCGGATGCTGCGGTCAATGACGCCACAACCGCTCTATATGGGGGCCGGGCAGCGTGCAATCGAGGGAGCGGCGTCGCAAGGCGCAAAGACGGTGGCGCTTGCGAAAACAAAAGCGGCGCCCGAAGGCGCCGCCTTGTCGGCCTTATTGCCGATGATCAGATCAGGTGTTGTTGGCGGTCCCGGCGGTCGGGAACTGGCGCGCGAATTCCTTCTCGTCGCCGGCGGCAAGCAGCTTGGCCTGCTCGATCCACTTTTCGCGCGCGATGCGGCCATCGAAATTCAGCGTGTCCTCGATGCGCTTGACGTCGGCAGCCGACCAGGCGGCGATCTGGGCGTAGGTCGTGACGCCAAGGCCCTTGAGCAGTTTGTCGTTGACCGGGCCGATGCCGATCAGGCGGCGCAGATTATCAGCCTTCCCATCTGCCGGTGCGGCCTTCTTCGGGGCTGCGGCGGGCTTTGAAGCCGCGACCTTGGGCGCGGCCTTGGCGGCGGCAGGTTTGCTGGCTGCTGGTTTTGCGGCCGCGGATTTGGTCGCAGCTGGCTTGGCGGCGGCAGGTTTGGCCGCGGCGGGTTTGGCGGGCGCGGCCGGCTTCGCGGCCGGGGCGGACTTGGCCGTTGCGGATGTCGACACGAGTGCGGCCGGCGCCGAGGTGGAAGGCTTGGCAGACGGAGTCGATGTTTCGCGCAACCGGCGTTCGAGATCGGCGCGAGTCTTGCCGCAGGCGTCGAGTTCGCCGGTCAGGCGATCGGCGTCGGCGCGCAGCCTGTCGCGCTCGCTGCGGGTGCGGTCGAGGTCGCCGCGCAGGCTGTCAAGCTCACCGCGCAGCCGGCCCCAGATAAACCAGCCAACCAACACACCTACAAGGAACGCCAGGACAATGTAGAAGAAGGTCATCGTCTCTCTCCAGTCGGACCCGTCCGCCGCCGCCTCAAGTCATGACCTTGGCAGATCGGATCATCCAATGGTGGTTCGGCGGTTCACGGAACAGCCGGTCTGTCGTCGACTGCCGGCGCCCGGCTTTCCCGCCCATTGCCAACCGTCGCTGTCGCATTCGCCAGACCGCTGCCATGGCCGGAATGCTGTCCGGCCTGAGCCGCGCGCCCGGCTGAGCTTCAGTCGGAAAGGCTATCATACGGATTCTGGAAAGCTAACGGAAAATTTCGCCGGAGAGTTCTTCAAGAACAGATATTTAGAACAAGAACAGAGCTGCCGTCACATGCATTCCGGCTAAACTGTTCTGCGATTTCGTAAAGTCGAGGCCGCCGGTGAATCTATCGTTTTGCGCCGCCCTGCCACGGGGTGCGAGGCGTCAACTGTCGAGCGCTTCCAACTCGTCGATCAGGCCGCCGATCACGCCAAGGCCGATCTGCCAGAAGGCGGGGTCGGTGGCGTCGAGGCCGAAGGGGGCGAGGAGCTCGGAGTGATGCTTGGTGCCGCCGGCCCGAAGCATCTCGAAATACTTGTCCTGGAAGCCGTGCTCGGCATTCTGGTAGACCGCGTAGAGCGAGTTCACCAGGCAGTCGCCGAAGGCGTAGGCATAGACGTAGAAGGGCGAGTGGATGAAGTGCGGGATGTAGGTCCAGAAGACCTCATAACCCTCACGCAGCTTGATCGCCGGCCCCAGGCTTTCGGCCTGCACCTCCAGCCAGAACTGGCCGAGCTTGTCGGAGGTCAGTTCGCCGTTCTTGCGCTCGGCATGCACCTTGCGCTCGAACTCATAGAAGGCGATCTGGCGCACGACCGTGTTGATCATGTCCTCGACCTTCTGGGCGAGCATGGCCTTGCGCTCCCGCTTGTCGGTGGTCTGGTCGAGCAGCGAACGGAAGGTCAGCATCTCGCCGAACACCGATGCCGTCTCGGCCAAAGTCAGCGGCGTCGAGGCCATCAGCGCGCCCTGGCCGCCGGCCAGCACCTGGTGCACGCCATGGCCGAGCTCATGCGCCAGCGTCATCACATCGCGCGGCTTGCCCATATAGTTGAGCAGCACGTAAGGGTGCGCCGAAGGTACGGTCGGATGCGCGAAGGCACCAGGCGATTTGCCGGGCCTGACCGGCGCGTCGATCCAGTTGCGATCGAAGAAGACACGAGCGATCTCCGCCATATCAGGGGAAAAGCGCTGATAGGCCGACAGCACCGTGTTCCTGGCGTCGTCCCAGCGGATCACCGCTTGCGGCGTTTCAGGCAAGGGTGCGTTGCGGTCCCAGTGGTTCATCACCTCCATGCCGAGCCAGCGCGCCTTCATCGCGTAGTAGCGATGCGACAGGCGCGGATAGGCCTCGCGCACGGCCGACGCCAGCGCATCGACCACGCTGCGCTCGACACGGTTGGCGAGATGGCGTGAATCGGCGATGTCCTCGAAGCCGCGCCAGCGGTCGGAAATCTCCTTGTCCTTGGCCAGCGTGTTGGTGATCAGCGTGAAGGTGCGCAGGCTCTTGCGGAAGGTTGCGGCGAGCGCCTCGGAGGCGCGGCGGCGGACCTCCCCGTCGGCGTCCTGCAGGCGGTTCAGCGCCGGCTCCAGCGTCAGCTCCTCGCCGTCTATGTCGAAGCGCAGATCGGTCATCGTCTCGTCGAACAGGCGGTTCCAGGCGCCGCGCCCGGTGATCGACTTTTCATGGAAGAGCTGCTCGACCCGGTCCTCGAGCTGGTAGGGCTTGTCCATCCTGAGGTCGAGCACCCAGGGCCGGTAATGCGCAAAGCCGACGTCGGCGGCGAGGGCGGCTTCGAGCGCCTTGTCGTCGATCAGGTTCAGCTCCAGCGCGAAGAACAACAGATGCGCGCTGGCGTCGGTCATCTTCTCCTGGATGTCGCCATAGAGCTTGGCGCGCTGCGGATCGGCGGTGTTGCCGGCATAGACGAGGCCGGCATAAGAGACGATGCGGCCGATCAATTCTTCCAGCGCCTCGTAGGCTGCCAGCGCCTCGCCGAGCTTGCCGGCGCTGCCGCGCTCGGCCTCCGCGGCCAGCGTGCCTTTCCAGCGGTTCTCGAAGGCGACGGCATCGGCGGCCGCCTTGGCGAGGTCGCGCTTCAGTTCGGGCGCCTCCATGCCGGAATAGAGGTCGGCGAGGTTCCATTCCGGCAGGTCGCCGAGCTCCGCCGCGCCCTGACCGGACGCTGCCGCTGCAAGCTGCCGACCGAGAATCCTGCGCATCAACAATTACCTTCTGGAATCAACGGGAAAGGACAAGCCGGTCAAATCCTAAGGAATTCGTTCACCGGGTTTTTTGAAACCTTATTTAGAACCCTGTGCCAAGATGATCCATGGGGATTTCCCAGGCGGGCAACTCAAATCAGTCATGACAGGTTCCATTCTCATAGTCGATGACGATCCCGTGCAGCGCCGGCTGCTCGAGGCGGCGGTGACGAAATTCGGCCACAGCGCCATCGTTGCGGATGGCGGCGAGGCCGGCCTGGAGGCCCTCGACGGACCCAGCGCGCGCGATGTGTCGGCGGTTATCCTCGACCTTGTCATGCCCGGCCTCGACGGCATCGGTGTGCTGAAGGCGATGCGCGAGCGCGGCATCACTGTTCCCGTCATCGTGCAGACTGCGCAGGGCGGCATCGAGACCGTGGTTTCGGCGATGCGCCACGGCGCTTTCGATTTCGTCGTCAAGCCGGCTTCTCCCGACCGGCTGCAGACCGCGATCGGCAACGCGCTCAAGGTCGAGGCGGTCGAGGACGAGGTCAAGCGCACGTCGCGGCGGCGCGGCGGCCACCTGACCTTCAAGGACATGATCACGCACAGCCCGGCGATGGACCGGGTGATCCGCCTTGGCCAGAAGGCGGCTGCCTCCAACATTCCGATCCTGATCGAGGGCGAATCGGGTGTCGGCAAGGAACTGGTGGCGCGCGCCATCCAGGGCACAGGGGATCGTCGTTCAAAACCCTTCGTCACCGTCAATTGCGGCGCCATCCCCGACAATCTGGTCGAATCGATCCTGTTCGGCCACGAGAAGGGCTCGTTCACCGGCGCCACCGACAAACACACCGGCAAGTTCGTCGAGGCGCATTCGGGCACGCTATTTCTCGACGAGATCGGCGATCTGCCACTCGATGTACAGGTCAAGCTTTTGCGTGCCGTACAGGACGGCGAGGTCGATCCCGTTGGCGGCCGTGCCACGGTGAGGGTCGATATCAGGCTGATCTCGGCCACGCACCGCAACCTTCTGCAGCAGGTCAAGGATGGGAAGTTCCGCGAGGATTTGTTCTATCGGCTGAACGTTTATCCGATCTTCGTGCCGCCGCTGCGCGACCGGCGCGACGACATCCCCTATCTGGTCAAGCATTTCATGGACAAGGTGGCGCCGGCGGGCCATCGCCTGCACGGCATTTCGGAAGCCGCACTGGCCATGCTGCAGGCCTATGACTGGCCGGGAAACATCAGGCAGCTGGAAAACGCCGTGTTCAGAGCCTCGGTGCTTGCCGAAGGCGACGTGCTGACACCAGACGAATTCCCGCAGATCCGGGCGCAGGTCGATGGCACAATCAACCTCGACGCCGACGCGCCCCTGTCGGACTCCGGCATGGCCTGGAGTAGCGAATCGCAAGGCGATAGCGCGCAGACAGATGACGTCGGCACTGTCGCTGCCGAGCTAGATCCTCCGGCCAGGCTGCTTCAGCGTTTCGGCACGCTGAGGGCGCTGGACGAGCGCGGCAATGTGCGTGCGCTGGCCGATGTCGAACTCGAAATGATCAAGCTCGCCATCGACCACTATAACGGCCAGATGAGCGAGGTAGCCCGGCGTCTCGGCATCGGCCGCTCGACGCTCTACCGCAAGCTCAAGGAATACGGCATCGACCCGGAAACCGGCCGCCTCGACCGCCTTGCCTCCTGAAGCGCATCGCGTTTGAACGGATTCAGGCGACGCGCTTCAGGTCTTTGCATTATGCATGTCGTTCTCTCAAAACCGGGACCACTTTTGAGCGACATGCATTGGAAAACCGAATTCCACAGCTTGCCAACGCAAGGTCGGGACCAGCTTGCCAGGCAATATTTCCGCACTGCATAAGGGGTTGCGGCGGGAATATGGCCGATGCGAACAGCCGTGTTCACGCATTAAGGCTAACGGTAACAGATCGTGTTGCGGGAAAAGGCTGAATCTTGATCTAAACCAGCAGTTTACCAAGAAATCCTGTGTATTATTTTTGACGGGATATCGCCACGGTGTTACCGCATTTCGGCTTCAATAAGCGATGATTAACCATTAGGATCGATATTCGGATGTGAGAACCACGCATCCGTTTGGGCAAATCCGGGGACAAACGGCAGCCTGCAAGGCCTTTTGATTTGAACAAAGTCGAACGACACAGAAACGGGCGGCACTATCACATTGGCGTCTGGCCGAGATGGCTGGCAGCGGTGATTGTTGCGTTCGGGTTCCTTGCCGCAACTGCTGTCGGCGGCGCCAGCGCTGAAACGCGCTCGCTCAAGCTCTATCACCTCCACACACATGAAAAGGCCGAGATCGTCTACAAGCGCAATGGCCGCTACGATCCGGAAGGCCTCAGGAAGATCAACATCATCCTGCGCGACTGGCGTCGCAACGAACCGACCAAGATGGACCCGCGCCTGCTCGACCTGGTGTGGGAAGCCTACCGGCAGGCGGGAGCTACCGATTATATCCAGGTCGTCTGCGGCTATCGCTCGCCGGCGACCAACTCGATGCTGCGCAGCCGCAGCCGGGGTGTCGCCAAGGAAAGCCAGCACATGCTGGGCAAGGCGATGGACTTCTACATTCCCGGCGTGCCGTTGAAGAAGCTGCGCAACATCGGTCTCAAGATGCAGGGCGGCGGCGTCGGCTATTATCCGTCGTCGGGTTCGCCCTTCGTCCATATGGACGTCGGCAATGTGCGCCATTGGCCCGGCATCAGCCGCCAGGAACTGGTCAGCCTGTTCCCCAATGGCAAGACGCTGCATGTGCCGAGCGACGGCAAGCCGTTGCCGGGCTATGACCAGGCGCTCGCCTCGTACAAGGCGCGCAAGGGCGCCGGTTCTCCGGCCATCATGATGGCCAGCGCTGGGGGCAGCTCCAAGAAATCTGGTGGGTTCCTGTCCGCTTTCTTTGGCGGTGGCGGCGAAGACGAAGCCGACGACAGCGCCGATGTCGCGACCGCCGCGCCGTCGCCGAGAAGCGTGAAGCCGGTCCTGGCTGCCAAGAGCAACAACAACAGCGATCTGCCCGGCATCGCGATCGTGTCGCCGCAGAACGCCAAGCGCGCCAATATTCCGCAGCTTGCCGACGACAGCGCGGACGATTCCGAGCCGCAGCAGGATACGCCGGAGACGATCATCGCCGCACTCCCAGCCAAGGAAGTGCCGCTGCCTGATTTCGCGCCGCGGCCGAAGGCCGATGTCGGTGCGCAGCAGCCTGAGACCGTGCCGTTCGGCGTGGCCGATGCCACCACCGAACAGACGGTGGCAACGGCGCAGGCGCCTGCTAATGTGCCGTTCGGCATGGCCGATGCTGGCGCCACCGATCAAGCCGCCGCTCCGGCGCAGGTTGCCGTCAACGTCCCGTTGCCGACCTGGCGTCCCGACCGCTCTTCGCCGCCGGCTGAGCTTGCGCAGCAGGACAAGGGCGTGCTGCTGGCGCTGGCCGATACGGCCGCCCACCAGCAGACCGCAACGGACGCCTTCTCGGTGCTGCCGTCGCAGCGTCCGGATGAGGTCAAGGCCGTTCTCGAACAGGTCAGTGCCGCTGACACCGCCGGTGTTACCGATGACTATCAGGTCGCCTCGCTCGAGCCGCGCTCGGCGTTCAACGATCCGTCAGGCGTCGATGCCGCAACGCCGCGCGGCGCCATTGCCGCCCGTCCCGCCGGTACCGATCCGGCCTCAGTGATCGGCGCCGGCGTGAAGACGACGCGCAAGGAAGCCAGGGCCTCAGCCCGCGACCTGAAGCCAGGGCCGAAGGCCGTGGTCGTCGCGGCGGAACCGCAGGCGGCGCGCTGGGCACTGAGCAGCGGCGAGAATATCGCCACCGTTTCCAGCCCGACGACAGCGCCGCGCTATGCCTACAACATCGTGCATACGCCGCCGAGTGAGGTCTACACCGCAGGCTTCCAGTCCGACAACCAGATGGCCGACGCCAACCGCTTCACCGGCAATGCCGTGAAATTCCTTTCAGTCGCCCGCTTCCAGACGAAGTAACGGCTCGACACGGACAGGTATCAAAGCCGCGTTGGGAAAACCTGCGCGGCTTTTTGTCGTGTGGCAGAACGCGCAGGCTGGCTTCCAGCGCGCCAGAATGCTAACCACCGGGCTGCATTCCCGCTTCGTCTAATGGTAGGACAGCGCCCTTTGAAGGCGTGAATCGTGGTTCGAGCCCATGAGCGGGAACCAACTTTCGATCTGCGATCGCAGACATTTGTGCCACGCCAGCCCGGGCGATCACGCGAGACTGAACTTCTCGTGAAGCCGGAACGACTCAGTCTGTTGCAGGTTAGGCGTCGGCCATCGCATTGGCAACGGTTTCGGCCGCAATCGCCCCGACACAGGCTGCGACCGTTGTCATCAAGACCAACAACCACATGCACATGCACAAGAAGCACTGCCGGACCAAGTGGGTCACGACCTGGCGGCATCACCAGAAGATCGTGAAGAAGATTACGGTCTGCGGCTGACCGTATTTCTGGAAGCAGCAACCCGGTCGGCGTAAGCCGGCCGGATTTTTCGTGCCTGCGGAGGCTACTTTCCGAGCTTGCTCGCGGCCCGTGCGAGCGTCTCGATCTCATCCCACTTGCCGGCCTTGACCAACTCGTCCGGCGCCACCCACGAGCCGCCGACGCAGATGACGTTGGGAAGGCTGAGATAGTCGGCGGCGTTCTTGGCCGAGATGCCGCCGGTCGGGCAGAATTTTACGTCGGCCAGCGGCGAGGCGAAGGCCTTCAGCGAGGCAATGCCGCCGGACTGTTCGGCCGGGAAGAATTTCAGGAAGCGCAAGCCAGCCTCGCGGGCGGCCATGATCTCGCCGGGCGTGATGGCGCCTGGCAGCAAGGGGACGTCACTGTCCTTGGCTGCTGCCAGCAGCTCACGCGTGATGCCGGGGCTGACGATGAATTTCGAGCCGGCCGCCGCTGCCTCGTCGAACTGCTTGGCATCGAGAATGGTGCCGGAGCCGACAATGGCGCCCTCGACCTCGCCAGCGACGCGGCGGATCGCTTCCAGCGCATCAGCGGTTCTCAGCGTGATCTCGATCGCCGGCAGGCCGCCGGCGGCGAGCGCCCGGGCTAGCGGTACGGCGTCCGCGACATTGGCGATCTTCAGCACCGGAATGACCGGCTGGCCGTTGAGCAGCGACAGGAGCTTTTCGGTCTTGCTGGGCATTGGCTTGTCTCTCCGGCAACGATGATTTCAACCGATTAGCAGAAGGCAGATTCCGAGTCCACGAAACCCGGCCTGCCGCGATGTCACATGTGTAGGCCGACGGCTGAAGGCGGGCCAAGCTTCTTTAGCTCTGCCTTGAATCCGCTTTGACCACGGTTTAGTGGCTTGGCGATGACATTGTCCAACCATGAACCTGTGCGCGTCGCCGCGCTCTATAAATTTGCGGCGCTGGGCGACTTCGACGCGCTGCGGGAATTGCGCACGCCGCTTGCCGCCTTCTGCTGCGGCCGCGGCATCAAGGGCACGCTACTTCTGGCGCAGGAAGGCATCAACGGCACGGTCGCCGGCAGCGAGACCGATATTGCCGACCTGATCGCTTATCTCGAGGCCATCGAAGGTCTTGCCGATCTCGAGGTCAAATACAGCCACGCCGCCGAAATGCCGTTCCATCGCATGAAAGTGCGGCTGAAGCGCGAGATCGTCACCATGGGCGTCGAAGACCTCGACCCGGCGACGGGTGCAGGCACCTATGTCGCGCCGACCGACTGGAACGCGCTGATCTCGGATCCCGGCACCATCGTCATCGACACCCGCAATGCCTACGAGGTTTCGATCGGCACTTTCGAGCGCGCCGTCGATCCACAGACGTCGAGCTTTCGCGAATTCCCGGCCTGGGTGGAAAAGCATCGCGACGCGCTCGATGGCCGCAAGGTTGCGATGTTCTGCACCGGCGGCATTCGCTGCGAAAAGGCGACGGCCTATGTGAAGTCGCTCGGCTTTGAGGATGTGTTCCATCTCAAGGGCGGCATCCTCAGATATCTCGAAGAGGTGCCGGCCGAAGACAGCCTGTGGCAGGGCGAGTGTTTCGTCTTCGACGAGCGGGTCTCGGTCTCGCATGGGCTGACAGAGGGCGAAGCCGAACTGTGCCGCGCCTGCCGGCATCCGCTGACGCCGGAGGACCGGCTGTCGCCTCATTTTGCCACCGGCGTGTCCTGCCCACATTGCTTCGAAGCCCGCTCGGACGAGGATCGTGCCCGCTACGCCGAGCGCCAGCGCCAGGTCGAACTGGCGCAGGCGCAGGGCAGGGGACATATCGGCAGCTAGATCGGTATCGCTGGCTCAGTCACCACGCGACGGAATAGCGGTCGATCACCCACAGCCATGTGCCGTCGCTCTGCCGCCGCGCAACCTCGGAGGTTATCGTGCCGTCGGCAAGCCGGGTCGAGGTCAGCGCCAGGTCGCCATTGATTGCCGCCGGGCGCTGCTCGCCGCGCTGGAATTTTCGCCCGCTGGCGGCAAAGGCGTCGAACAGAGCGCGGATCGCACCGTGACCACGCGTCAATTCGGCTTCGCCGGTGTCGACGACGGCATCGGCTTCGAACAGCGCCACCATGCCGTCAATGTCTCCCACCCACTGCCGGTCAATCAGCAGGCGCTCGAGATCCTGCGGATCACGAGCCGGCTCGCGGTCAGGCTGATCGGTCACAGCAAAACTCCTTCGCCAATGTCGCGGCGACACTAACCGAAGCCGCGGCGGGTTTCGACACATCGAATTCGATTTCGCGGATTGCCGGCGCCGATAGCAAAGGGCGTACCCGTCATTGTAATGTCAATGTGCGGGCCCTACGTCTGCAACGTCCAAAACCTGCTCGTTCCTATCAGGCGCGGGCCCTTTTCTGGAGGCACCATGTTCGACCCCAAGAAGCTTCTCGACGACCTGCTCGGCTCGCAAGTCCCCGGCACCACCGGCACCGTTCGCGACAAGGCCGGGCAAGCCGTGCAGATGGCCAAGGACAATCCGCTGGCCGCCGGCGCGCTGGCCGCGGTGCTGCTGGGGACCGGCACCGGACGCCAGGTGACGGGCACTGCCATCAAGCTCGGCGGACTGGCTGCGATCGGCGGTCTCGCTTACAAGGCCTACCAGAACTACAAGGCCGGCAATGCGCCCGAGCAGGCGCCGGCGGCCGGCCAGCCGGAATTGCTGCCGCCGCCCGCCGACACCGCCTTCCATCCCTCGCAGGCGCCGCAAGGCGAGGACGAGTTCACGCTGACCCTGGTGCGGGCGATGATCTCGGCGGCCAAGGCCGACGGCCATGTCGACGACGCGGAGCGCGAAAAGATCGCCGGCAAGCTCAAGCTCGCCGGCGTCGGTTCCGATGCCGAAAAATTCCTGCTCGCCGAGCTGGACAGCCCGCTCGATCTCGACACGCTGGTCGCCGGCGCCAAGACCGACGAGCAGAGGCTTGAGCTTTACACGGCGTCGCGGCTGACCATCGATCCCGACACGCGCGCCGAACGCGGCTATCTCGACCTGCTCGCCGGCCGGCTCGGCCTGCCGGATGCGCTGGTCGACCATGTCGAGGCGACGGTGTCGGCGGCCAAGGTGGCGGTTCCGGCCGGGACCGCGCCGAACCCGCGCTGGTAGCCGGCGCTGCGGCGCGGCTAAGGCAGCACGACCGAGGCTGGAAGGCGCTTTAACGTCTCGTTTACCGAGGAAGCGCATGATTCTAGCAGTCGGATCGGCTTATCCTCCTCCCAAGCCCGGTTCAGATCAGGGGCGGTCGCCAATGACCGCCCTTTTTGTTCAGCCGATCACCGCGTGTTCGGCTTGCCATGATCCCCGTCATTTGCGATGCCTCGGTGCATTCGGATGCATCCCGATCTGTGCCGGGGATGCGCGGCGCGCAGGAGCAAAATCATGACAGCCCTCACAGAGAAAACCGCTATCGTCACCGGCGCCGGCACGGGCATCGGCAAGAGCGTCGCCACGGCTCTGCTCAAGGCGGGCTGGAACACGGTGTTCTGCGGCCGCCGCAAACAGGTGCTCGACGCCGCCATCGCCGAGGCCGGCAAGACGGACGCCAAGGCGCTGGCGGTTGCCTGCGACATCAGCAAGGCCGGCCAGGTCGATGACCTGTTCGAGACCGTGGCGGCGGCTTTCGGGCGCGTCGACCTGCTCTTCAACAATGCCGGCATGAGCTACAAGTCGACGCCGATCGACGAGATCCCGGTCGAGGTCTGGAACGACATTGTCGGCGTCAATCTTACCGGATCGTTCCTGTGCGCCCGCGCCGCCTTCGGCGCGATGCGCAAGCAACGGCCGATGGGTGGCCGCATCATCAACAACGGCTCGGTCTCGGCCTATGCGCCGCGGCCGGGCTCGGTGCCCTATACCGCCACCAAGCACGCCATAACAGGGCTGACCAAGACGTTGGCGCTCGACGGCCGGCCCTATGACATCGCCTGCGGCCAGATCGATATCGGCAATGCGCTGACCGACATGGCGTATGCCATGACCGTCGGCGTGCCGCAGGCCAACGGCTCGATCGCCGCCGAGGCGGTGATGGATGTCCAGCGCGTCGCCGACGCCGTCGTCCACATGGCCAGCCTGCCGCTCGACGCCAATGTGCTGTTCATGACGGTGATGGCGACGAAGATGCCGTTCGTGGGTAGGGGGTAGTGCAGGACATCATAGATGGCGAAAGTGCGGGACTTACTTACCCCAGCTATTGACCGGGTATGGCGTTCAGCAATGCACGACCATGGCTTTCAGCGGGCAGGTCGTCGCGATTTCGTCCGAGTTTGTGGTGGTATCCTGCACGAGTTCAATTTCCAGATCTCGGCGTCCGGATCGCGCGATTTCTGCGTCAATGTTGCAGCCTTCAGCATTGCGGGCAATGACATGCCGGTTCTTCAGCCTGGCTTTCGGCTGGCGGCGCCTAATGGCGCTGATGTTTGGTTGCCGTCAGCGTCCGCTGATGATGCAGAAAAATCGGCTATCACAATGCTTCAGCTTGCGATCGTTCAAGCGTTGCACTTTTTTGCGGAGAACAGCAGCTACCAACAACATGCCCGATATTTGCGCGCCCAGCGCTGGGGATCAGAACACCACCGATGGTTTCAAATCGGAGTCGCCGAGGCCGGGTCCTCTGATAAAGTCCGAGCGACGGAAGCTCTTAAAACTGCAATCTCATACTACATCGCTGACGGGCGCGACTGGTGCGCCGTTTGTATCGACCGCGCCGAAGCGCTCATCAGCGCTATCGATTCTGACCGGCACAATGAACTTCTTGAACAGTGGTACGACCAAAACAGGCGGATTCATCGGCTGCATTAGCGCGAAAACAGCCGCCTATTTCTGTGCTTCTTTCTTCAAAAACGCCTCGATCCGCTCCAGCGCGCGCAGGATGTTCTCTTCGGAATTGGCGTAGGAGAGCCTGATATAGCCTTCGCCGAGAATGCCGAAATCGGGGCCGCCGATCAGGGCCACGCCAGCTTCCTCCAGCAGCGCCGAGGCAAGTTTCTTTGCCTTCCAGCCGGTCTTCGAAACGTTGGGAAAGGCATAGAAGGCACCCTTCGGCGTGATGCAGGAGACGCCGGGCAGGGCGTTCAGCCCCTCGACCACGATCTTCCTGCGGTTGTCGAAGGCGCGCATCATCTTGTCGACATCGTCCTGCGGGCCGTCGATGGCAGCGATGCCGGCGAACTGGCTGGGCGCGTTGACGCAGGACCAGCAATTGACGGCCAGCTTGCGCACCTTGTCGTAGAGGTGGGCGCCCTTGTCGCCGTTCGGCCAGATCGACCAGCCCATGCGCCAGCCGGTCATCGCCCAGGTCTTCGACCAGCCGTTGAGTACGATCAGCCGGTCGCGGATTTCAGGGAAATTGAGCAGCGAGAAATGCGTCTCGCCGTCATAGGTCATGACGTCGTAAATCTCATCGGAAAGGATGGCGACCTGCGGGTGCTTCTCCAGTCCCTTGACCAGCTTCACGATCTCGGCGCGCGGTGTGACGCCGCCGGTCGGGTTTGCCGGCGAGTTGAGGATCAGGAGCCTGGTCTTCGACGTAATCAGCGCCAGCGTCTCCTCAGCCGAGAAGGCAAAGCCGTTCTCCTCGCGGATCGGCACTGGAATGGGTGCAGCGCCGGTGAACTCGATCATCGAGCGGTAGATCGGGAAGCCGGGGTCGGGATAGAGGATCTCCGCGCTTGGTTCGCCGAACATCAGGATTGCCGCGAACATGGTCGGCTTGCCGCCGGGCAGGATCATCACATTCTCGGGCGAGACCTCGACGCCGGTGGTGGTCAGCGTGCGCCGCACCACCGCTTCGCGCGTCGCCAGCAGGCCGTTGGCCGGCGTATAGCCATGATGGCCGTCGCGCAGCGCCTTGATCGCCGCCTCGACAATGTGCTGCGGCGTCTTGAAGTCGGGCTGGCCGATGCCGAGGTTGACGATGTCGCGGCCCTGTTGCGCCAGCGCCGTCGCCCTCGCGAGCACCGCAAAGGCGTTTTCCTCGCCGAGGCGGTCGAAGGCCGAAATCGTGTGGAGCATTTTTCCCGTCCGTGTGGTTCTTACTGTTGGGTCGCGTTTTTGTGAGCGTCTGCTCACAAAAGTCAAACGGATTGGAGTTTTACGTGTCCGAAAATCTCAAAGACTGGCAAGTGCGTCCGCGACCCGAACGCAAGCCCATTGACGGCCGCTATGTCCGGCTCGAACCGCTGAGCGCCGAAAAGCACGGCGATGGGCTCTATGAAGCCTCATCTGTGCCCGACATCGATGGCCGCTTTGCCTGGCTGCCCGACTATCCGCCGCAGACCCGCGCCGATTTCCAGCCATGGCTGGACAAGGTCGAGGCCAGCGAAGATCCGCTGTTCTTCACGGTCATCGACAAGGCCAGCGGCAAGGTCGCCGGGCGGCAGACACTGATGCGCATCGATCCCACCTATGGCGTCATCGAGATCGGTAACATCTATTGGGGGCCGCTGATTTCGCGGAAGCCTGCGGCGACCGAGGCGCAGTTCCTGTTCATGAAGTATATTTTCGACGGGCTCGGTTATCGCCGCTACGAGTGGAAATGCAACAACCGCAACGAGCCGTCAAAGCGCGCGGCGGAACGGTTCGGCTTCAAGTTCGAGGGCATTTTCCGCCAACATCTTGTGGTCAAGGGTGAAAACCGCGATACCGCGTGGTACTCGATCATCGACAAGGAATGGCCGTCCTTGCGCAAAGCCTATGAGGCATGGCTCGACCCGGCCAATTTCGATGGCGAAGGCGGGCAGAAGCGGCGGCTCGAGGATTTCCGCGCCGAATTCGGCGCGTAACAGGAGTTTCGGCGATGGCGCATAGCCATGATCATGGTTCGCATGCTGGCCACAGCCACGGCGCCGGTCACGTGCATGGCTCGACCGACAAGAAACGCGTGCTGATCGCGGCTTGCCTGACCGCCGGCTTCATGGTCGCCGAAGTGCTGGGCGGCCTTTTGACGGGATCGCTGGCGCTGTTGGCTGATGCCGGCCACATGCTCGCCGATTCGATCGCGCTCGGTCTCGCTTGGTATGCCTTCCATCTTGGCGGACGGCCGGCGACGGTGCGCCTCACCTATGGCTTCGGCCGGGTCAAGACGCTGGTCGCCTACACCAACGGCATCGCCATCTTCGCCATCGCGCTGTGGATCATCTACGAAGCCTGGGGCCGCCTGATGACGCCGGCGCCGGTGCTCGGCGGGCCGATGCTGGTGGTGGCGGTCGTCGGCCTCGCGGTCAACATCGCATCGTTCTTCGTGCTGCATGGCGGCGACCGCGACAGCCTCAACATGCGCGGCGCCATCCTGCATGTGCTGGGCGACCTTCTCGGCTCGGCGGCGGCGATCGTCGCGGCGCTGGTCATCCTGGCGACCGGCTGGACGCCGATCGATCCGATCCTGTCGGTGCTGGTCTCGGTGCTGATCCTGTCCACCGCCTGGTCGCTGA
Source organism: Mesorhizobium neociceri (assembly GCF_013520985.1). GTDB lineage: Bacteria > Pseudomonadota > Alphaproteobacteria > Rhizobiales > Rhizobiaceae > Mesorhizobium > Mesorhizobium neociceri. Next base: position 219,718 of record NZ_JACDTY010000004.1, read on the forward strand.
TGCGCGAAGCCGCCCATGTCCTGCTCGAAGGCGTGCCGGCGAGCCTCGACCGCGATCTCATCGCCAAGGATATCGCTGGCACGGTCAAGGGCGTGCGCGAGGTGCACCACATGCATGTCTGGTCGCTGGATGGCTCCAGCAACATGGCGACGCTGCATGCCTGCCTCAATGATGGCGTTGATGCGCATCAGGCGGTCAGCGCCATCAAGAAGCGGCTCGCCGCCGAACACGGCATCAGCCATGCCACCGTCGAGCCGGAATTCGGCCAGTGCGCCGACAGCCATGACGAGCACGACCACGATCATGACCACGACCATGGTGCGCCACCGCATCACGGCCATTATCATTGACAGGAAATTTCATGGCATTGGCACCTGATTTGACGAGTTCCCGCAGCGTCGGGACGGCGTGATGGATCGCGACACGCGAAACGCGGCGATTGCCGCACTCTGGATCATGCTGCTGTTCGGCATCGCGGCGTTCTATCTGCCGACCGTGATGCTGGCTGTAGGCAGTATCTCGACCGTACTTGCCGGCATCGTCGGCACCGCCTTCGTGCTGGCATTCTTTCTGGTGTTCTGGTTGCGCGGGCGCCGCCAGAACAAGGACAAATAAGAGGCTCTTACAAATGCGCATTCTAATCACTGGTGCAGCCGGCATGGTCGGCCGCAAGCTTATCGCCCGGCTGGCCAAGGACGGCACGCTCAACGGCCGCAAGATCACGGCACTCGACCTGCACGACATCGTGCCGCCACAGGCGCCGGCGATGGACGGCGTCAGCATCGCCACGCATACGGGCGACCTTGCTGAGGCGGGCGCCGCAGAGAGCCTGGTCGCCTCACGCCCCGACGTCATGTTCCATCTCGCCGGCATCGTGTCGGGCGAGGCGGAAGCCAATTTCGATCTTGGCTACCGCGTCAATCTCGACGGCACCAGGGCGCTGTTCGACGCGGTCCGGCTGGCGGGCTTTGCACCACGCCTCGTCTTCACCTCATCGATCGCAGTGTTCGGCGCGCCGTTCCCGGATGTCATCCCTGACGACTTCCACCCGACGCCGCTGACCTCCTACGGCACCCAGAAGCAGATGAGCGAGGCGCTGCTCGCCGACTATTCCAGGCGGGGTTTCTTCGACGGCATTGGCATAAGGCTGCCGACGATTTGCGTGCGCCCGGGCAAGCCGAACAAGGCGGCCTCGGGCTTCTTCTCCGGCATCATCCGCGAGCCGCTGAGCGGGCAGGAGGCGATCCTGCCGGTGCCGCGCTCGGTGCTGCACACCCACGCCAGCCCGCGCTCGGCGGTGAACTTCCTGATCCATGCCGCGGGGATCGATGGTGCCGCCGTCGGACCGCGCCGTAATCTCACCATGCCCGGCGTCGCCGTCACGGTCGGCGAGCAGATCGAGGCGCTGGAACGCATTGCCGGCGCCGAGGTCGTGAAGCTGATCCGCGAACAGCCGGACGAAACAATCTGGGCGATCGTCAAGGGTTGGCCAACGCGCTTCGAGGCTAAGCGGTCAAGGGACCTCGGCTTCACCGCCGAGAAGAGCTTTGACGAGATCATCCGCGCGCATATCGAGGATGAGCTGGGCGGGAAGGTCGTGGGTCAGGCCTGATCGGAGGGATCAAACGCTGCCGGACAGGCTCGCCGACAAAAGCAGCAATCCGAACAGGAAGACGAAGGCGGCGCCGCCGATTTCGACGAATGTGTGGATGCGATTGCCCATGCGGCCGTCGCCAGCGAAATAGACCGCCCAGTTCTTGGCGGTGACCGCGATCGTCGCCAGCGCCGAGACGGTGATGGCGGTGCCGATCGACATCGCCAACACCGACAGCAGCCCGCCGAGCCACAGGCCGTTGAGCAGCGCGAAGCTGAGCACGATCAGCGCGCCGGAGCAGGGGCGAATGCCGACGGCGGCCACCGCCGACCAGGCCGTGCGCCAGTCGAAGCGGTCGCCCGACAGCAGCGCCGGATCGGGCGCATGCGAATGGCCGCACGTGTCGCAGACCTCGCCCGCCGCGTGATCATGATGCGCGTGATCGTGATGAGCTTGGTCGTGATGGGTATGATCGTGTGTGGCGTGATCGTGGGCGCCGTGATCGTGATGATCGTGCGAATGGTCGTGCTCGTCATGCACATGCAAGGCATGCGCATGCGCCGCATGGCTGTGAGCGGTATGCGAATGGCCGGCGTGAGAGTGACCGCCATGCGAATGGCCCGCATGCGAATGGCCGCCATGGGAATGGCCGGCATGCGCCGCCGACAGGCTGTAGGCGGGCGCCTTGCCGAACCAGCGCTGGACCGTCGGCCCAAGCTTGCGCCACAACAGCCAGGCGCCGAACAGAGTGACGAAGACATAGCTCATGATTTCCATGAACCAGGCCGCGTCGGTCATCGAGATGGCGGTGCCGCGCAGGACGAAATAGGCAAGCAGCATCACCACGATCGCGGTCAGGCCCTGCAGCAGCGCCGAGACGAAGGACAACAGGATGCCGCGCTTGAGCGCCACTTCATTGGCCACCATGTAGGAGGAGATCACCGCCTTGCCGTGGCCGGGGCCGGCGGCGTGGAAAATGCCGTAGGCGAAGGACAGGCCGATCAGCAGCCACATCTTGCTGCCGTCCTCGCGCATCGCCTTCATCGCGGTGGCCAGCGCGCGATAAAATTCCTGCTGGCGCAGATTGATCCACATCAGGATGTGGGCGAACGGTCCGGTGGTAGGAGCCATGCCGTCATTGACGCCGATGCCGAGCGAACTCTGGGCGTGGGCCTGCCCGAGAAAGTGCGTCATCACCAGGGCAGCGGCCACGAGGCCGAATGCCAAACGCAGGGACGGTTTCATCACCGGATCTATCCTTCTGGCGGGCAGTTCAGTTCGAGCTTGGTGGCAAAGATCTTGCTCATGTCGGTGCCTGTCGGGTCGTTGAAGAAGGCTTCCGTCAGGGTCTTCTGGTTTTCCTTGATCGCCTCGTCCGGGTCGGGCCGGATGACCTTGCTGGTGCAGTTCGAGGGCAGGCCTTCAACGGTGATGTTGGAATCCTCGGTGAAATCGATCGCCGTGTAGAAGGTCGGATCATAGACGCCGAAATCGATCTTGCCGGCGAGCTTGATCGGCTCCTTCGGTTCGGATTCGAACAGGATGATCAACTGGTCGTTGTCGAAATTGGCCATCAGGTGCGGCGGCGGCGTCATCGGCACGTCCTTGCCGTCGACGGTGACGAGCTGGAAATAGTTGAACTCGGCCAGCGAGGCATGGACGGTGTCGGCGACATCCTTCAGCTCCTTGTCGTCAAGCTTCAGGTCGGAGTTCTTGTCGAATTCCATCATCACCGTACTCGAAAACAAATCGTCGAAGCGCCAGAGATGGCGCAGCGCTTTCACACTTTGGTGATCCGGGGACAGGATCACGTCGAGGCGGGCCTCGGCGAAGACATGAGGATGCGCGCCAGCCGCTCCGACGGCGGCAAAAGTCGCCGCCAAGGCCGAAGCCAGCATGATTGCGTGCTGTTTCAGGTGCATTCTCGGTCGCTGTTCCATCGGCCTCTGAGAGATTTCGAGAGGTTACCAGAAAGCGGGCGAAATTGGGACCGCTGCTGCGTGTCGCCCAAAAGTGCGAAGTGGCTTTGGGACAACGACACGCACCCAACAAAAACTCAAAGCGGAAAGCGCGTTGACGGCAAAAGCCGGTCAGGCGCCCTCGCGGTTCTTGAACCACTGCACCAGGAAATCGACAAAAACGCGGACCTTGGCCGGCAGATAGCGGCGATGCGGGTAGACGGCGAAAATGCCGCTGCCCGACTGAATGCGGTCGTCGAGCAAAGAAACCAGCCGGCCCGATGCGAGGTCGGGGGCGGCGATGAAATCGGGCAGGATGGCGAAGCCCAGGCCCGACACGGCGGCGGCACGCGCGGCCATCGGACTGTTGACCTCGATCGGCCCCGACACGTTGACGCTGACCGACTCCTCGCCCTCGCCCTTGAAGCGCCAGTTGGCGAGTGAACGGCCATTGGTGTCGACGATGCAGGGCATGTTGGCGAGATCCTGCGGGCGCGTCGGCTTGCCGTGCCTGGCGATCAGCTCCGGCGATGCGCACAGCCTGACCGAAAATGGCCCGAGCCGCCGGGCGATCAGCGAGGAGTTCTCCAGCCGCGAAATGCGCACGGCAAGATCGAAGCCTTCTTCGACCAGATCGACAAAACGGTCGTCGAGATGGATGTCGAGCACGATATCGGGATGCTGCTTGGCGAAGTCGATCAGTGACTGGCCGATCGGCGCGTCGGCGAAGGTGCGCGCCGCGGAGAGCTTGATCCGGCCACGCACGTCGCCCGAGGATTCGCGCACGGCGTCGGCCAGGCTGTCGACCTCGCGCACGATTTCCGAAGCGCGGCTGTAATAGGTATGGCCGGCCTCGGTCATCGAGAACTGCCGCGTGGTGCGGTTGAGGAGCAGCGCGCCGAGCTCGTCCTCGAGTTCGCGCACATATTTCGACAGCAGCGCCTTGGAGCGACCGATCTTGCGCGCGGCGGCCGAAAAGCCTTCGGCCTCGACGACGTCGATGAAGGCGCGCATGCGGGTCAGTGTGTCCATGGATCAGGCCTTTCGTGCCGTATCGAGAAGCCGCCGGCCGAGCCGTATCAGGGCAATGTCGCTGCCGGGAGGGCCGAGAAGCGAGAGGCCGAAAGGGGCGCCGTCAACCGAGCCGAGCGGCAAGGTGATTTGCGGAAAGCCTGAAAGACCCGAAAGACACAGAAGATGCAAGGCCCTTTCGCGGTAGGCCTGGAGCTGTTCAGCCGTGCTGTTGACGAGAGGGGCGGGGCCTGGAACCGTGGGCAGGACCAGAAACCCGTCCTGGCCGAGCAGAGCGGCGAGCTCGGAGCGGAAGGCCAAGCGGCGCGCCGCTTCGGCCTGCGCCGTCTTTGCGTCGATCGTCCGGCCAAAGCCGAAGCGTTCCTCGACGCCCGGCCCGAGATCACGCTCGCCCGAGATGATCCAGCCGCCGTGCTGGTTCCAGGCCTCGGCCGCCTGCAGACGGCGAAAGCACCAGTAGAGCTCGTCCGGGAAGGAAGCGAAGACGTATTCCACCGGCTTTGGTTCGCCGACGACGGTGGCCGCCAGCGCCCTCATCCTGGCATACTCGGCGGCCTCGGCGGGGCCGGCGACGAAGGCATCCAGCCAGCGGATCGAAAGCGGACGGTTAAGCGGGTGCTGGTGCGGGTCGCGGCCGAGCAGCAATTTGCCGATCGTCTCATAGGTCTCGATGTCGTCGGCGAACCAGCCGAACGTGTCGAAGCTCGGTGCCAGCTTCATCGTGCCTTCCAGCGAAATGCGGCCATGCGTGGTGCGCAGTCCGATCAACCCGCAAAAGCTCGCCGGCGTGCGGATCGAGCCGCCGGTGTCGGAGCCGGTGGCGATGTCGGCAAGCTTGCCGGCCACCGCTGCCGCCGACCCGGACGACGAGCCGCCGGTGACGCGGTCGGGCGCGGCCGGGTTCACCGGAAACGGAAAATGCGCGTTCTGGCCCATCAGCGAGAAAGCGAGCTCATCGGTCTGTGTCTTGCCGATGAAGCGTGCGCCGGCATCGAGAATCTTCTGCACGGCGGGTGCGGTGCTGGAGGCGGCGTGGGCTTCGGCGAATTTCACCAGATTGCCGCAACCGGTGCGATAGCCGGCGACGTCGTAAATGTCCTTGACGGCCAGCCTGAGCCCCGCCAGCGGTCCCAGTTCCGCATTGGCAACCGGCATTCGACGCAGATCGAGAAAGGCGTTGAGCGGGCCGTGCGTGCCTGTCATCGTTCGATATCCGGATACGGTTGGCGCAGCATTGTTCGATGCCAGAAATTTTACAACCTGGGATACGATTTTTATTGATTGTGAAATCTTTCGATCTTATATCGCGCTTGCCCAAAGTCGCACGTGCCTGTGGGTGTCCGCCGATCCTCGAATGGTGAGGGAAATCGGTAAGGTAACTGGAGCTAACCCCTCCAGTCGGTCTAGCGGCCAACCGCCAGCCCGAGGACACCTTGAAGCAACGACGGTGCGGGCCTTTCTGGTGTTCTGCCGGTTGTCCAAAGACCGGGGTTACTGAAGAGGCACACCTTCATTGCCGGCAGTGCGGACGGGTCTCCCATCCAAGCCAAGGCAGACAAAGCGAACCGAGGCCGGGCAAGGCCAAGGTTCACCGCCGCGAGACGGCGTTTCATGGTTCCGGGGTCTCCACCGGCTGGTTCCATGAATTTCCGTCCCGCCTTTGTCCACCGCGAGTTCGCGAGGCTGACAGCCCGCGTCCCGCAGCCTTATTGCGCGCCGCAAGGCGTTTATGGAGAGACCCCGATGGCCACCCAGCGCATCCTTGACTTCCTCGCCACCCGACGTCCGTCCGGCCCCTGCCTCGTCGTCGACCTCGATGTCGTGCGCGACAATTTCCGCGCCTTCGAAAAGGCGTTGCCCGATTCCAAGATCTACTATGCGGTGAAAGCAAACCCGGCGCCGGAAATCCTGCGCCTGCTTGCTGCGATGGGCTCGTCCTTCGACACCGCTTCCGTTGCCGAAGTCGAGATGGCGATGGACGCCGGTGCGCCGGCGGACCGCATCTCTTTCGGCAACACCATCAAGAAGGAGCGTGACATTGCACGCGCCTACCAGCTCGGCATCCGGCTGTTCGCGGTCGATTGCGTCGAGGAAGTCGACAAGATCGCCCGCGTCGCTCCCGGCGCCCGCGTGTTCTGCCGCGTCCTGACCGACGGCGAAGGTGCTGAATGGCCGCTGTCGCGCAAGTTCGGTTGCGTGCCTGACATGGCCGTCGACGTGCTGCGCCATGCCAAGACACTCGGCCTCGACGCCTATGGCGTGTCGTTCCATGTCGGCTCGCAGCAGACCGACCTGACGGCCTGGGACCGCGCGCTGGGCGACGCCAAGAAGGTGTTCGCCACGCTCGCCGACGAAGGCATCGTGTTGAAGATGGTCAATATGGGCGGCGGTTTCCCGACGCGCTATTTGCGTGACGTGCCGGCGGCCCGGGCTTATGGCCAGGCGATCTTCTCGGCGCTGCGCAAGCATTTCGGCAATGCCATCCCGGAGACCATCATCGAGCCGGGCCGCGGCATGGTCGGAAATGCCGGCGTCATCAAGTCGGAAGTCGTGCTGATCTCGAAGAAAGCCGACAACGACAATGTGCGCTGGGTGTTCCTCGACATCGGCAAGTTCGGCGGTCTGGCCGAGACGATGGACGAGGCGATCCGCTACCCGCTCGTCACCCGCCACGACGGTTCGGAGACCGCCCCTTGCGTGCTCGCCGGCCCGACCTGCGATTCGGCCGACGTGATGTACGAGAAGACGCCGTATCCGCTGCCGCTGTCGTTGACCATCGGCGACGAGGTGCTGATCGAAGGCACCGGCGCCTACACGACCACCTACTCGGCGGTCGCCTTCAACGGCTTCGAGCCTCTCCGATCCTACGTGATCTGACGGTTCTTTATTTGGCGCATTTTCGGACGGCGAACCGGTTTCCACTTCGCCTGAAAATGCTCTGAGAACCGATCAGATCATCCCAAGTAGGCGTCAGTCGCCCACTTGGGTTCGCCTGTGGAACAAGCTCCGCTCGTGAAGGATCGCGGAAATGGATATTGCAAATTTCATCGTTGACGGTGCCATGGGATTCTCCCTCCTTGAGGGGGAGATGGCCGGCAGGCCAGAGGGGGTCGCTTCGGCTGCCTCGACTTCTTTTGCGATAAAGGGCGTTAGCGCTTCACGCGTGGCGACCCCCTCTGTCGCCTTCGGCGACATCTCCCGCTCAAGGGGGGAGAGTGCCCGCGCCATTGTCATCGTCGCCGAAACTGCGGCAGACATTGCATCGCGCGAAGCCTTGCTGGACGAGGCCATGGGCCCGATGCGGCGCAAGAAATCGTCGGAAAAGCTGCGGCGCGGCCGCCGGCCTTCCGAAGGCCTCGCCTTTGTCGTGCGCGATGCGGCCGGCGCGGTTATGGGCACCGTGCGGTTGTGGGATGTGCGCTTGGGCGAGGGCGGTCCGGCAGCGCTTCTGCTTGGCCCGCTCGCCGTCGACCCGGCGCTGAAGAACGCCGGCATCGGTTCGGCGCTGATGCGTCATGCGCTGGCCGAGGCCGCGCGTCTCGGTCATGCCGCGATCTTGCTGGTCGGCGATGCGCCTTACTACGGCCGCTTCGGCTTCTCGGCCGACAAGACCGGCGCGCTGGCGATGCCTGGCCCTTACGAGCGGCACCGCCTGCTGGCGCTGGAGCTGGTCGAGGGCGCACTCGACGGCGCGCATGGCACGCTGAAGGCGGCGGGTCGCAAGCTGAAGGCACTGCCGCTGACCTTCGCGGCGTAAAGAGCCGGCTTTCGTCTATGTAGAAACCCTGGGGTCGACAAAAGCACAACGCCGCCTGATGGGCGGCGTTTTGTTTTTGCGACGGGATCAGCCGAGCAACTGGCTGAGCGCCATGGCGACCGTCATGTCGCCCTCGACCTTTATCTTGCCGGACATGAACGCCATGGTCGGGTTGAGATCGCCGGCGATCAGCGAATCCAAATCGTCCAGCGACAGCTTGACGGTGCAGTCGGTCGGAGCGTCGGTGTTCGAGACGGTTGCGCCGTCGATGACGATGACGCCGTCGCTGCCGGTGTCGAACTTCACCGAATGTTCGAACCCGGCGCTCGCAACGCGCGACTTCATCTTCTCGGCAATCTCCTGAACGCCCATGGCTGTTCTCCTCGTCTCGTTGCGTTTTGCCACGCGTCAGTGACCGGCCTCTGCCGAAAGTCGCTGTCTCGCGCGTGCCGCGATCCTGGTCGCTTGGCGCATATAGCTTCGAGTTGACGTAAACGTCAACGCAATGGCGATGCGTCATCTCGTTTCATTCGAAAGGAATGCGGCAGAGAAATATCCGCCCCGCGACGAAGGCTAGTGTTCCGCAGCCGCCTTGGCTGGCTCGGCCTGGGCCGATTCCGCAGGGGCGGATTCGGTCGGCGTGGCCGGGTCCTTGCGGCGGCGCATGGCGTTGTCGCGGATCTCATCCTTGGTCAGGAAGTTGACCTGATCGATCAGCACTTCATGCACCAGGTCGGCGCCGACGCGGGCGTTGACGGTGTCGCGTATAGCCTTGCGGAAGGCGTCGAGATCGATGGTTTCCTTCTTGGTGAAGTCGATCTGCGGATTGGAATAGAGATAGGAATAGACCTGATCGGTCATCAACGCTTCGGCCGGGATCGACATCTTCTTTATTTCGGCGGGCTCGACCGTGTAGACGAGCTTGGTGAGGAAATAGCCGTCGATTTTGGCATTGCGGATCAACGGCACCGAGATGATGTCGGTCTTGACGTAGTCGAGACCGCCCAGCATCGGCTTCGGCGTCTCGCCGACGCCGCGCTCACCCGCCGCCTGGAACGAATAGAACACGGCGCCGAGCGTGGCGGCGCAGATCCAGATCGCGGCGGCGATGAATTTGATCACCGGTTGTTCCCGCTTGTTGCCGAGATCATCAGCTCGCCCATCCGAATTCGCCGGCCGAATAGGTGCCGTCTGCTTCGGCGCGCTGGATGGCGTTCTTCAACAGCGTCGCGACCTCGTTGACTGCGTTGAGGTGCGCGAGGATCGCCGCTTCGTTCTTCGCCAGCTTCTGGCGCAGCCGCGCCAGGCCGTCGCGGTGCTGCTCCAGGAATTCGACCTCGTTGGCGCCCTTCATGGCGCGGGTCAGCTCATAAAGGTAGCGGCTCTTGCGGGCGTTCGAGGCCTTGAGGTCATAGCTGGTGTCGTTCTTCAGACCCGCCGTCTCTTCCTCGACCGCCTCCTCAATGCGGCCGATGATGGCGGCAAGGTTGCCCGGCCGTGCGAAAGGGATCGGCGCCTCGGACGTGCGCGCCGGCAGGTTGGAAGAGAATTTTGAAAAATCGGCCATTGAAAATCCTGGTCTAGATCTTGATGTCGGTTTTGATGGTCGTCTCGTCGCCGGTCATCGACCGTGCGGCCTTGCGCTGCAATTCCTCGACCAGTGAGGTGGAGAGCCGGGTCTGCTTGTCGATCTCGGTCTTGTGCGGCCCGGTTGACACCGGCCCGATCGGCATGGTGCGCTTGCCGTCCTTGTAGTGGTCGGCCAGCAGCGATTTGGCGATGCCGATGCCGCCGCGCTCGGCCATGACGTCGGCGACGCGTTCGGCCAGCTGCGATTTCCACATGTCGCCGGCCAGCCCCTTGCCGTAGACACCCTCGGTGTCCTTGGGCAGCATGTTCTGGATGAAGGTTTGCAGGACCATCGCCTCGAACTTCTTGAACTTGCTGGCGGGATCGGCGCCTGCCGCGGCCTTGTCGGCCGTGGCCTGCGACAGGATCGAGCCGGCGTCGACCGAAGCCGCCATGTCAACAGAGAAGGCACCGCCAACGCCGTTGGCCCGCTTGGTGAGCGCGGCACGGGCAGCCTCGATATCCGTCGGGTCGACGGCTCGGGCAACATCGAGAACGATGTCGCTGGGTGGAGAAATCGCCAAGAAAGTCCGCCTCTTTGCCGGGTTTCCTGAGCGACAATGCCGCAACAAGCTTGTGGCAGGCTTGCGCGGGAGGAGCGGAGGCAGAATGCGGATTGCTCGTCTGCTGCGCGGAAGCATCTCGACGCGCGTGCGGATCTGCTCGCCGTCTGCGTCACCCCAGCGCCTCATTCGGTTGGTCAATGAGCAGCGCTACTTGACGTCAAAAGCCCGGAACAGGCTGGGTCTTTCCACTCAATCGAGCGCCAAGTGTCAAAGCCGCCGGAAAATTCTTGATCACGGCGCGCATAACCGTCGCGCCGCCAGGCGCAAGCGCTATTCGGGCAATCAAGGCTGCGGCACGCAACCGAGTCGAGAATTGCCGACGCCATTGCCTTTCGTAGCGATGTCCGGCCCCCTCGTGACCCTCGTGGCCTTTACCCAACGCGATCAGTTCTCTCGCGAGGAGCCAGCCGGATTGCAGCGCCATCGAAATGCCTTCAGCGATTACAGGATGTGACTCACCTGCGATGTTGCCGACGCGGAAGATGCCCTGATCATAGCCAGCTCGAATGCCGGGATGAATCGGTCCCGCGGCGAGCCATGGGCCATCCAGTTCGGCACCGGCCAGAACAGTCCCTACGCCTAGGCACGAAGCCAGGACGTGGCGCCATAATGCATCGGCGGCCGCAATGTTTCCAAAGCGCTCGCGCAGCCCGAATAGAACATCCCTGCGGATACAGCAGGAAATCGAAACCCGGCCGCGGTCCGCCGTTACCATTCCCCCATAGCCGCCCGGGAATACCAGCAACGGCATCAGGTCGGGCGGCAGTGCGCCGCCGGTAAAATGCGCCTTGAAACCGAAAAGGTCGGAAGGTTTGCTTGTTCTTTCAATGTGGCTTGGGAGTTTCCCGGTTTCCCAGGATCCATGCGCGGCAATTACTACAGGTGCGCTCAAAACCTTTTGCTGCTGTCCCTCCTCCACGGTCACAAATTGCAAATCATCGCGCCGGCGAATTGCGACAGCCTTGCAAGGCTGGAGAACTTCGACACCAGCACGTTGGGCGGCCTGCAACAACATGTAGTCCAGACGATCGCGGCCGAGCGCGCGGCCGAGCCCCGTCCTGGCGATCGGCATTCGCGCCTGCGCCGAGACATCGCCCGAAAAGAACCCGACGCGACGTATTTCCGGGCCGGCTTCCGCGCGCCAAATCTCGCCGACGCCCAACCGGTCAAGCAAGGCAAGGCTGGTCCCAGACATGAATTCGCCGCAGACTTTTCGGCGCGGAAACACGACCTTCTCCACCATTGCCACCGACCACCCACGGTGGGCCAGCGCAATGGCGGTAGAACTGCCTGCGGGGCCAGCACCGATCACAATTGCATCGTGCGTCATTTGGTGCCGGGCATGCTGGCACCGACAAAAGCTTGAGTGAACAGGCCCCGGCGACCCTCAATCACAGGCGTTCCCCCTGACAGTTGCCACAATTGTGAAAGTTCCGTGCCGCGAAAACCAGCGCGGACACTTTGCGCCGCGTCGTTCAGTGTCACCGCGCAGGCGCCGATCAATGGCAGCAATCGCGTCGCGACAAGTGGCACCTTGGCCCTAAGCGGCTCCGTCGCGACGAGCACCGGGGCCATCGTCATGATCCGGGCAAGCAGCTCCAGGAGGCGCGTGTCGTCGAAGTGATGGAGGATCAGGTTGGCGCAAACAAGATCGAAGGGCCTGTCCACTGTCCAATCGAATATATCGGCGGTTACGGGTTGCGCCCGCCAACCCAATTCAGCGAAAGTGTTGCACACATCCTTGCCGATCAGGTCGATCCTGTCGACCATGACGATCTCGACGTTAGGCCAACGCCGCGCCATCAGCCGCGCCACCGTCAGCATGAACTTTCCGTCACCGGCGCCTATTTCGAGGATGCGCTGCGGCGGCGTTTGCATGTTCGCCCGAAAGAGCGACGCCATGATCCTGGCCTGGAACATCAATGCGTTGATGCGAACGAGATCACGACGGGATGCGATCGCGCGAGGATCATCGGCCGGGAGGCCGTCGAGGAGCTCTGGCTCCAGATGCCTGATGTTTATGTCGGTCATGCGATGGATCGGAAATCTAGGCTTCAGCCGGCAATCCGGCAAATAGAATTCGGTCTTACCTTTATGGCTGCGCGCTGTTCATGGCGGAGCTCGCATGTGAACTCAATCCGGATAACGAAGCCGAACGTCGGTCCCTTTCATACAAGATTGGAGGCTGGTATCACAGTTTGCTAATGAGAAATATCGGCGCCGCGCAATAAAATACCTTATGCCGACGTTTACCTCAGGAGACGCTTCCCCAATTCCTAGACCTCTTATGAGACCCGATTGGGCTCATTGTCGGAGCAATTTTGTCCCCTCAAGCATATCTGAACCGCATTGCCACGTTAGTTCCAGAACACGACGTGCATCAGTTCTACCTCCGCTATGGAGCTTTGCTGCTTGAAGACGATGCCCAGCGCCTTACGCTCTTCGAACGAATGGTCGCTCTCGCCGGGATCGAACATCGCTATTCCTGCTTTGCGCCCGCCGACGATCCGCGCGGTGGGGCAATTGACCGCGACGGCACCTCGGTCAGGGGCTCGTTCGCCAGCACCGCAATCCGTATGGAGATGTACGAGGCCGCCGCGCCGGAGCTGGCGCAAAAGGCCGTCGACACGCTGCTGGCCGACGACGACCGCTCGCTGATCACGCATTTGATCGTGACGAGCTGCACCGGCTTTTCGGCGCCTGGCATCGACCTCGAGCTGGTGCAGCGATGCGGCCTGCCGACGTCGGTCGAGCGCACCATCATCGGCTTCATGGGATGCTATGCCGCCATCAACGCCCTGAAGCTGTCACGCCACATCGTGCGCTCCGACCCGAAAGCCCGCGTGCTGATCGTCAACATCGAATTGTGCACGCTGCATTTCAGGGAAGCCACCGAGCTTGAGAAGCTGATCTCGTTCTGCCTGTGGGGCGACGGTTGCGCGGCCGCGCTGGTCACCGCCGAACCGCTCGGAATCCTGCTCGAAAGCTTCCACGCCATTGTCGCGGTGGACCGCAAGGAGTTGATGAGCTGGCACATCCGCGACGACGGCTTTGACATGGTGCTGTCCGGCCAGGTTCCCGGCGCGGTGCGTGAGACGCTGCGCAACGAACATCCGGCCATCCTTGGCGGCAGGCCTGCCAGGGAGATCGACTTGTGGGCGGTGCATCCCGGCGGCCGCTCCGTACTCGACGCGGTCGAGCGGGCACTAAAGCTGGAGCCGACCGCGCTCGCCGTATCGCGCGAAGTGCTCCGGCGATACGGCAACATGTCATCGGCAACCGTGATGTTCGTGATGGCCGAAATGCTGAAGGAGCCGTCAGGCCTGCTCGGCTGCGGCATGGCGTTCGGGCCAGGATTGACCACCGAAACCATGATGTTCCGGACTGCCTGATGAAGGCACTGCACGAAAACATCTCGCTCGTTGCCCGTCGGCTGGCGCTCTATTTGCCGTATCCGCACTTCATGTGCGTGGCACCTCTTGACGCCGTGCTGCGGATCCTGTGGCGCGCGCAAGGCCAGATCCCTCCCGCCTATTGGCCGCGCCTGGTTCTCCTGCTCCTGCTTTCCGGGATCAGCACGGTCGCCTCCCTGCCGGAGCGCGTGATCGTTGGGGTATGGCTGCGGCTGCGACCTCCCCGGATGGAGCGGGAGAACGCGCCTGTGTTCGTCCTCGGCTACTTTCGATCCGGGACGACGTTTTTGCAGAACCTGCTGGCAGCCGATCCCAGCCTGAGATCGCCCAGCTGGCCGCAGGTCCTGGCGCCTCAGACATTCGTCCTTGGCTGGGCTCTCCTGCGCTACCTTTTCGTCCCCTTGCTGCCGTTGACGCGCCTCGACGCAGTCGTGCCCGTGGGCGCCAGGCTGCCGGCGGAGGATGACTTCGCGTTGAACAATATGGGTGGGATGTCCGTCCTCACAGGACGCGCGATACTTCCCCGCCGGCAGGCCTTCTTCAATCGATTTCACGATCTCGACGCGCTTTCGGCGGACGAGTTTAGCCGGTGGCGCTCACATCAGTTGGCTTTCGTCCAGAAGCTTGCTCTCGTTACGGGCCGGCGGCGACTTCTGCTCAAGTCGCCGAGCCACACGGCGCGCGTCCGCTACCTCCTGGAATTGTTTCCTGGCGCCAAGTTTGTCCACATCTCCCGTTCGCCGGAAGTCGTGTTCCGGTCCAACCTCCTTCTGGCGCGCGAACTACAACGTGCATTCGCCCTGCAGCCGCCACTGCCCGAGGATGAGCAGGAGGAGATCATCGCTCACGAATATCTCGCCACAGAGATGCACTATCTGGCGGATAGGGCCCAGATTCCGGCCGCCGACTTCGCGGAAGTGCGGCTGCAGGATCTGACCGCCGACCCCGTGGGCGAGATGAAGCGTATCTACGGCGAACTCGGCCTGCCATTTTCCCGCGGCTGTGAGGAGCGAATGTTGCAGGTCGCCGCGACGTTCGGCAAACAGGCGCGCAACCGCCATCCCGACCTGACGGAAAGGCAGAAAGCGCGCGTAGCTCGCCTCGCACCGCTGGCAGCCGCTTTTGGGCATGCGCCGGCGCGGGCTTCTGGGACGCTCGATGTTGACAGCCAACAGCGCATTGGATGACATAAGGATCATGACAGCAGCCCTAGGGTCGCATGCAAGCTGGGCAGCTTTGGCCCGGCTGTTGCTCGTCTCCGTGCTACTCGCGATCTGCGCCCCACCGCTTTCGGCAGCGGCTGATGAGCAGAGTGACGCGGTCAAGTTGGTTGAGACTGTGCGCCAGGCGGCGATTGCGCTTGGGCACGGCGGATCCGCCGAGGGGCAGCTCCGCTCGATCTCAGCGGCGTTCGATGGTAGGGGAATCGCCCAAGCCGTGCTCGGGACGTATTGGCGACGCGCGAGTGCGGACGACCGCGCCTCGGTGGTCGATGCGCTCCTTTATGCCATTGCGCACAGGTTGGCGGACAGGCTGGAGCGGACGCAGGACAAGACTTTCACCGTGCTCGGGACGAAGGCTCTGGCCAACGGCGACATCCTGGTGCACAGCGAATTCCGCCGGCCGCTCCACGGCCCAACGTCCGTGGACTGGCGTGTCCGCCACTGCCGCGGACAACTCTGCATCGGCGATGTCTTTGTCGACGGCGGCTCCGTGACCGTGCAGCAGCGGGACCGCGTTGCCCAGCTGCTCGCCGGCAACGGCGGCTCGATCCCAGCACTTGTCGCCGATCTCAGGAAAGGCCGAGTATGACTGCTCGTTCGTGCTCATGTCCCTCCTCGTCGAATTGAGCAATGTCGGCCGTGACTTTGACAGCGGCCGCATTGTCGCCGTTGACGATGTGTCGCTTGCGATCGAGGATGACGAGACCGTCGCCATTGTCGGCCGGAGCGGGAGCGGCAAGTCCACGATCCTGAACCTGGTCTGTGGGCTCGACCGGCCGACGCGCGGCGAAGTTCGGTTCGAAGGACGGGCCGTCAACGGAAGGGCTGCATGGGCAGCCGTCCGGGCCAGCAGGATCGGCATCGTTTTCCAGAACTTCTTCCTGCTCCAGTCCCTGTCGGCGGGCGAGAACATCGAGGTGGCATTGCTGGGAAACCTCGGCGGAGCGCGGCAGCGTCGCATTCGCGCGCTCGAACTTCTGGCACATTTCGGTCTTGCCGAGCGCGCCACGCTCCGGCCGGCGGAGCTTTCGGGCGGCGAACGCCAACGGCTTGCAATTGCGCGGGCGCTTGCAAACCGTCCGAAGCTTCTCGTTGCGGACGAGCCGACAGGAAGCCTCGACGTGCAGACGAGCCAATCGGTGATGAGCATCATCGGTAACGTGCATCGCGAGTTCGGTACCGCGGTGATCGTGGTGACCCATGACGAGGAGGTTGCCGCGCTGTGCGGTCGCAGGGTCGAGATCTCCGACGGCCGCATCCGTTCGGACAGCCGAGTGGCGGCGATATCGACGCCTACGCCGGCGTCGCGGACCCGTTGACCCATGACGGAGCTGACCCTTCCCTTGCGCGGTCTCATTGCGCGTCCGCTTCGCACCCTCCTCACGATTCTCGGCATCGCTTTGGCGGTCGCGGGGTTTGTGGCGCTTACCGGCCTGACCGCCGGCGTCCAGCATTCGTTCGCATCGGGAATCGATGAGAACGGTGCGGACCTGGTGGTAAGCCAGCGTGGCGCGTTCAACCTGGTGAGCAGTACCGTGCCCAGATCGCTTGGCTCCGGGCTTTCCGCGGTGCCAGACGTCGAGGCTGTGTCGGGCGTTCTCCTGAACATCACCACCGCTGACGACGCCGCAAATATTGTCATGGCCGGCTGGCCCGCCGGCAGCTTCCTGTGGAACGACATGCACCTTCTGGCGGGACGAATCCCTGCACCGGGGGACCAGTGGCCCGTGATCCTTGGCGAGTCGATCGCCACCGCATTGGACAAGCGGGTCGGTGATACTGTCGAGCTCCAGTTCCAGCCCTACCAGATTGTCGGCATCGCTTCGTTCTCGTCAGTGCTGAACCAGAACAGCGCGATCGTTCCGCTCGAAGGGCTGCAGCAACTCCTGTCGCGCGAGGACGTGTTTACCTTGTACGAGGTGAGGTTGAAGCGCCCGCTCGACAAGAACGACGTCGCCGTTGCACGAACCCGTCTCATGGCAGCCGCGCCGGGATTCGAGGTTGGCGACACCGAGCAGTTTGCCAACAGCATCCGCATCTTCGATCTGCTTCAGGCGATTGCCCAGACAATTTCACTGGCCGTCATGGCGATGGCCTCTGTGGCCGTTGCCAATACGCTTCTGATGGCCGTGAACGAACGGACGTTCGAGATTGGAGTTCTCGCTGCGCTAGGCTGGTCTCCGCGGCGCATTCTTCGGCTCATTCTCATCGAAGGCGTCTTCATGAGCGCGGCCGGCGGGGTCATAGGGATCATTCTCGGCGCCCTTGCCATGGAAATGGCGGCGAAGACAAAATTCGCGGCGGGCCTGATCGTGCCCTACCTGTCGGGCTGGTCGATCGTGCAGGCCCTGATCTTCGTCTTCATCGCGGGGCCTCTCGGCGCTCTCTACCCGGCCTGGCGCGCCACGCGCCTTCTCCCCGCCGACGCGCTCCGCAGGATCTGAAGCGACTTGCCTCGTCCGGGAAGGCGCTCCTGCTGCTACTCCCGGCCCCTCTTCTGGGCGATGAGATCCAGCCGGTCGCGGTCGGAGCGTTCACGCTCGTCCTGGCGGCGCAAGTCCTTGTAGGCGCGCTCGACCATGTTGGTGCGCGCCGTCGCGGTGGCGATGAGCGTGACCTCCTGCCTGGCGCTTTCGAGGCTCGCTTCTTGCCGGACCAGAGCATTGGCGATGCGGCGATGGTAGAGGTCAGGGAAGAGCACCGCCATCGACTGGTCGGCGTCGAAATGCTGGACCAGTTCCTTGGCCTCGGTCTCAGCGGTTGCGGCCGCCGCCAGGAAGGTCGCATGGCGGGTCTCGTGCAGCGCCTTCAGCTGCTCCTGCACCTTGACCAGTTTCTTCAGCCGTTCCTTGCGCGTGCTCATCTCACCTCGCCAGCGTCAGGTCGACGAAGCCGTCGACGAACAGCGACAACATGGTGCCGATGGCGAAGTAGAAGATGATCATGCCGCCGGCGATGACGAAGGGCAGCGAGATGAAATAGACCGGAATCTGCGGCGTCAGCTTGTTGACGAAGCCGATCGTCAGGTTGACCAGAATGGCATAGGCGACGAACGGGCTGCCGAGCCGGAGGACCAGGAAGAAGGCGTCCGACACTGTGTCGGTGACATCGACGAGGGCCGCCTGCGGGTTGAAGAAGACGTTGACCGGCGCGATCGTGTAGGAGGCGACCAGCGCGCGGATGATCTCGTGGTCGAAATCGAAGACGAAGAGCAGCAACAGCGCCGAGAACGAGATGATGGCGGCAAGGGCAGCCTGCGGTTCCGGCTCCTCGATGGCCGGCCCGCCAGTGCCGCCATAGCCGATCAGCATGGCGATGGCCGAGCCCATGAAGCGCAACGCCTCCATATAGAGCCTCGTCATGGCGCCGATCAGCCCGCCGACCAGTAATTCCGAGATGATCATCGGCGCCAGCACCTGCGGGCGCGGATCGACGAAGGGAAAGATCTTGTCCCACAGAAAGGCGAGCAGGCCGCCGGTGGCGGCGATCGACACGAACAGCCGGACCTGGACCGGCACGCGGGCGCTGGACAGGCCCGGCATCAGCATGAAGCAGGCGCCGATGCGGCAGAAGGCGAGGAAGGCGGCGATGACGACGCCTTGCGACAGAAGGTTCACGAGATTGTCCCGAGCACCTTGATCTCAACACCCTTGGCGATTTCGACATGGGAGAGCACGGGAAGCGTCGTGAACAGGCGCTCGATGATCATGCGCACATAGGGCCGGGCATCGGGCGCCGTGACGAGGACAAAACGCTCGCCGGCCTCGAGATGCTTGCGGATCGCCTTGGTGGCGTCCTGGCCGAATTCTTCCAACTGGCGCGGGTCGATGTCGAATTCGCGCACCTCGCCCTTGGCGTCGCGCTTGAGGCTCTGGTGGAAAGCGAGGTCCCAGCGGTTACCGAGACGCAGCACCTTGAGCATGCCGCCTTCGGAAAGATCGCCGCAGATCTGCTGGGCCATGCGGATGCGGACATGCTCGACAATCTGCTCGGTGCGGCGCACATGCGGCGCGATCTCGGCGATGGCCTCGATGATCAGGTGCAGGTTGCGGATCGAGACGCGCTCGGCGAGCAACAGTTTCAGCACCGCCTGCAGACCGGGATAGGAGATGTGCGAGGTGCAGATCTCGTCGGCGAGCTTGCGGTATTCCGGATCCTGGCGTTCGAGCAGCGCTTTCATGTCCTTGTAGGACAGAAGCTGCGGCAGGTTGTTGCGGATCACCTCGGAGAGATGGGTGAGCAGCACCGACATGTTGTCGGCAAATGTGTAGTTCTCGCGCTTCAGATCCTCGGCGAAGGTTTCGAGCACCGAGAAAGCGCGCATGCCGAAGGCCGGTTCGCGGATTTCCTCGCCGGGAACGTCGGGCAGGTCGCGGGTGCCGAGCAGCACCATGATCTCGCCGACGCGCATCTGGTATTCGGCGACAACGGTGCCGTGGACCTTGATCTGGTAGCTCTTCGGCGGGATGCCGAAATCGTCGGCGACACGAACTTCCGGCACGACGAAGCCATATTGCGTGGCGAACTTCTTGCGCATCTTGGCCATGCGGAAGACCAGCTCCTGATGCGATACCAAGAGCCTTGTCGACAGCTGCTTGCCGATCAACAGCTCGATCTCGGCGGTGGTCAGCGAAGCCTTGACCGAGTTCTTCTCCTCCTCGACCTTGTTGGCCTTCTCCAGGTCCTTGATCGCTTCAGCGGCGGCGGCTTCACGGTTGGCCCGCATCGGGATGACGTAGCCGAGGCCGGCCATGCCGGCGGCGAGCGTGAAGAACGGGAAGAACGGCAGGCCGGGCATCAGGCCGAGCAGCACGAGCAGCGAAGCCGCCACATAAAGAGCGCGCGGATGGGCGCCGAGCTGGCCGAACACCGCCTGGTTGGTGGAGCCGCGGGTGCCGCCCTTGGAGACCAGCAGGCCGGCGGCGAGCGAGACGATCAGCGCCGGGATCTGGGTGACGAGGCCATCGCCAACCGACAGCTTGATGAACACGTCGGCGGCTTCGCCCATGCCCATGCCGTGCCTGATATAGCCGATGGCGATGCCGCCGACGATGTTGATGGCGGTGATGATGAGGCCGGCGATGGCGTCGCCACGCACGAATTTCGAGGCGCCGTCCATCGAGCCGAAGAAGGACGATTCTTCCTCCAGCTCCCTGCGGCGCAATTGCGCGGTCTTGTCGTCGATCATGCCGGCGGACAGGTCGGCGTCGATCGACATCTGCTTGCCGGGGATGGCGTCGAGAGTGAAACGGGCGCCGACCTCGGCGATACGGGTGGCGCCCTTGGTGATGACGATGAAGTTCACCACGATCAGGATCATGAAGACGATCAGGCCGATGACGAAATCGCTTGCCATCACCAGCCTGGAGAAGCCGGCGATGACATAGCCGGCGGCGTGCGTGCCCTCATTGCCATGCGACAGGATCATGCGCGTGGTGGCGATGTTGAGGGATAGCCGCAGCATCGTGGCGATGAGCAGCACGGTCGGGAAGGAGGAGAAATCGAGCGGCCGCTGGATCCACAGCGCCACCATCAGGATCAGCACCGACAGTGCGATCGAGAAGGCGAGGCCGATGTCGATGAGGAAGGCCGGGATCGGCAGAAACAGCACCGCCAGGATGATGACGATGCCGATGGCGAAGAAGACATCGCGGCCGTTCTTGGCCACTGTTCCCGTCGCTAAGCTTTCGCTGATCGCCATATCGTCCCCGAGCCATGGACTGCCCGAACTTGAGGGCAGCCCTTCGAGCCTAACCGGCCAAGCTTGCGCGAGGGTGGGAGAGCAGCTAGGGCTGGCGACACAGGCTTTGAGGAGAGAGATCATGCTGGTGATCATCGGCACCATCCGCCTGCCGGCGGAACAGCTCGACGCAGCAAGGCCGGCCATGCAGCGCATGATCTTGGGCAGCCGCGCGGAGCCCGGCTGCATCGACTATTCCTATGCGCAGGATGTGCTCGACGCCGGGCTCATCCATGTCACGGAGGTGTGGAGCGACAGGGCAGCACTCGACGCGCATTTCCGCTCGCCGCACATCGCCGACTGGCGGGCGAGCTGGGCAGCGCTCGGCATCGGCGCGCGCAACCTCATGCTCTACGAGGCCGGCGAGCCCAAGCCGACCTGAGGACCAGGCAACAGCTAGGATGGCCTAGCAGGCGTTGACCTGTCTGCAGGACCAACCTCCGCCATCGGTATCGTGGCAATCTTCATAGCTGCCGTAGCAGGTGTTTGTCGAATTGCGATACCAAGGATAGCCGCCAGGACAGCAAACGTCCTGCTGTGCAGTTTGAATAAACTCTTGTGTCGGCCGGCTTTGGTTTTCCGGATTGCCTCCCGGCAAAAGAGACACTGGGTACGAAATCCTCAATTTAGTCGGCATATCCACGCTTGAGTTGCTCATCGCCGACGAACTCAAAAAAATCATGCAAGCAGCTAATGAAAAAAATCCCCGCGCACTCATCTTCTCCTCCGTGAGGGAAATAGAGACGGGCGAAAATACCATAGTTGCGTCGCTTGCGTAAGCGACCTCTCATATAGTTCGACAGGCTCGCAAGGGAATTGAAGCGGAGGGCGAGCTGCCGTCTTTCGCGGCTCGCCGCACCGCCAAAATGGTGCCACAAGCAGTCGGCATTGCGATTGCCACGCAATGCCGCCGGGCGTAACAGGCACGGCAGCTTTTCATCCCTCGCACATTAGCGAACCGTGCCGTTGCCTAACGAACCTCAGGTCTATGCCCGTCGCCTCCGCGCGGTGCTGATCCGATCGATCCCGCTGCTCGAAGCGCGCGGCATCGTCATCGTTGCGCTGGCCGGTGTCGTCGGCGTGATCTCGGCGGTGCTGGTCACCGGCATGAGCGAGGCGGTGCAAGGCCTGCATTTCCTGTTGTTCGGGGTTCAGCCTGGCGGCCGTCTCTCCGGGATGTTTTCGCTGCAAAGCCCGTTCCAGGCGCTGATGCCAGCGATCGGCGGCATCCTGCTCGGCCTGACGGTGATCTGGCTGCGGAAGCGGAAATTCCGCACCCCGGTCGATCCGATCGAGGCCAATGCGCTCTATGGCGGGCGCATGTCGCTCACCGATACATTCATCATCGCCGGGCAGACGATGATCTCCAGCGGCTTCGGCGCTTCGGTCGGCCTGGAGGCCGGTTATACCCAAGTCGGCTCCGGCCTGGCGTCGCGGCTGGCGCGTGCGCTGCGGCTGCGCCGCAACGATGTCCGCATCCTGGTCGGCTGTGGCGCCGCCGGCGCCATCGCCGCTGCCTTCGACGCGCCGCTGACCGGCGCCTTCTATGGCTTTGAGCTGATCATCGGCATCTATTCGGTTGCCAATGTCGCTCCGGTGATGACGGCCGCCATCTGCGCGTCGCTGACCGCCGAGATGTTCGGCGTGGTGCCGTTTCCGATGGAACTCTCCGGCCTGCCGGAGCTGACCGCCAGCCAGTATCTGCCCTTCCTGCTGCTCGGGTTGCTGGGCGGTGCGGCCTCCATCGCCATCATGCATCTGGTCAGCCTGGTTGAGCGCGGCTTTGCGCGACTGGCGGTCGACGGTTCGCTTCGCCCGATGATCGGTGGCCTGGCGGTTGGAATGCTCGGGCTTATCACGCCGCAGGTCCTGTCCTCAGGTCATGGTGCGCTGCATCGCGAGTTCGCGATGAACTATGGGCTCGCCGTCGTCGCCAGCGTTTTCGTGCTGAAGCTCGCGGCATCGGCGATCTCGCTCGGCTCCGGCTTTCGTGGCGGCCTGTTCTTTGCCTCGCTGTTCCTCGGCGCGCTGCTCGGCAAGGCCTTCGCGGGCGTGATGGCCATCATTTCGCCGGCAACCGGCATCGACCCTTCCGTCGCTGCCGTCGTCGGCATGACGTCGCTGGCCGTCGGCGTCGTCGGCGGACCGCTGACGATGACCTTCCTGGCGCTGGAATCGACCCGCGACCTGACGCTGACCGGCGTCGTGCTGGCGGCCTCGCTGATGGCGGCGATCCTGGTGCGCGAGACCTTCGGCTACTCCTTCTCTACATGGCGCTTCCATTTGCGCGGCGAGACCATCCGCAGCGCCCATGATGTCGGCTGGATGCGCAATCTGACGGTCGGGAAAATGATGCGCCAGGATGTCCGCACCGACGATGCCGCAAAGACGCTTGCGGCGTTTCGCAAGGACGTGCCGCTGGGTTCGGCGCAACGCGTCATCGCCGTCGATGAAGACCAGCATTATGTCGGCGTGCTGATTGTCGCCGAACTGCACAGCGACCCGTCCGACGACGAGACGCCGGTGTTGGCGCTGGCCAAATTCAGGGACGCTGTGCTGGTGCCGACCATGAATGTCCAGTCCGCCGCCGAAACCTTCCAGCGCGCCGGCGCCGAGGAACTGGCCGTGGTCGAGGATTTCGACAACCGGGCCGTTGTCGGGCTTTTGACCGAGGGCCATCTGATGCGGCGCTACGCCGAGGAACTCGACAAGGCGCGGCGCGACCTGTCGGGCGAAGAATAAAGCAGCTTGGCAGGAGACTTATGGACTATGGATGGCGCTCCCATGGATCGTTACCGGAAGATTGTATATCTCATCTCTCCTCTGGGATGTTTCTTCGCCCATTGGAGCACTTCCTCGGTTGGCACTACCAAGCTGATCTGTCCTGTAGGGTGAAAACAGTTCTTGCCGTGCTTCATGTAGAACGCTCCGTGACCTTTCACGTAGACACGCCCTCGCGCTGGATTGGTCCCGTCGACTTCAGCGACGTGATAAACGAGACCGTGGCCCTGTGTATTTCGGACGACTGCGTTCATGCCCAATAGGACGGTGCGGTAGTAGGCTTCGATCTCGGCTTCAGTCTGATCCACGCACGGCGACATGGGCGTCGGGTGAGCCTTCCGATATTCCTCCAATTCCTTCTTGAGGGCCTCCGGAACGCGACGAAGTGGTGGCAACGGAAGTTTGGTCATTCTGAGTCCTTGAAGGTTTCATTCGCACGCTTGCGAAAAACTGGAGGGAGTATCAGAACAAGTTCCCTTGCGCTTTCTCTGTCTCCGAAAGCTCGTCAAGCCGAAGTACGCCGAGAAGCTGCCAAGTTTGCGGGCGCTTCGCCTGGTTTCCCACGGCAAACGCCATACCCCTTGATGGGTATTCAACGTTGAATGTCCGGTCCATCCAACTAAGCACGTCTGCCTCGGATTTACCGCTACGGACACTGTTATAGAACATGGCATGTGCTTCCCAATCACCGTTCACATAGGTGTGCTCAGCTTCCTCGTCCCGGAACCTGAACTTGAACTCGTACGGGGTGGGTTCTAAGGCCTCCAATTCCTTGTCAAGCAACGATCCCTGACGTGCGGCCTTGGCGTAGGCCTCACGCTCCTCTGCCATCGCAGCCTCGGACTTTCGTTTCCATTGGAACTTCGGCTCGATTGGCCGAATCAATGCCAGAGATTGACCGCGACGCGCTGCTTCGGCAACAGAGGGCAGGATCAGTGGATCGAACGCTCGGGACCGCTCCTTGCGTGGAAGCTCGCCAAGAATTTCGATACTGTCCTCATGCACGTGACAGCTTTCCTCGCGCTTGTCTCGGCGAGGTGTCGAATAACGAAATCGAATTTGGTCCCATCGTTTGAAACTGGTTTCACCGGAGAGGTGTCGAAACCGGATAGGGTAGAGACGCTTCCATTTCCCATCGGGCGTTATACCCGCGCAGCAAACAGTTTCACCATATAGCTTGCTAGGCTGCGGCAGCGCCTTCACGAGGATGGTAACGCGGCAGTCTTGGGGCGTTACGGACATAGCGTTCGGGGTTGTCTCCGTAAAGATTGCAAACCTCGAACTCCGCCGACTCCGTCATGGCCTCCGCGACGATGGACCTGTGACAGGTCACCGGATCGCGTTCGAAGCATAGCAGACACGTAGGCTTTTCCCCCGCCACGGCCACCAGCTCCTTGAGGGACGATTGAGTATCGTCAGAATCAAGGTGTGCTGAGTATATAGCACGGAACTTGTCGAAAAACCCCGCACGTGCGGCGTCTCTTCCCGGCTTTGGATCGCCGAGAGTAATGAAATGCAAATACTCAATGCCTTCTGCTTCTAGTCGAGCCGACAGAGACTTCTTGGAAAACCCTTTCTTGCGTGAAAGGGCAACCGCGCGGACGTCTGCGAGACGTTCTATGCCCACTGCTTTTAAGGTCGCGACAAAGCGTTCGATGTCCGTCCCTTCGTATCCAATCGTGTAGACGACGCTCATTGCGATTCCTCAACCTCGGTGTCTCGATTACTTGCATTTGGAGCCCGCGTCGATCTGAGGCAATCACGCATGGTGTCACAGATTGTTTCACGTGCCCCTGAAGAAAACGTTTCAGGTCGCCCTTACGTTTCGTCATGACCAGCGCGGGTGCGACCTGTTACTGCCCGAACTGTGCCGTTCGACGCGCGCCGCAGTGCTTTGCCGGCACCTCAAATTCCCCATCACTCAGCGCTTGCCAGCTGTACAGTGTCACTGTACAAATTGTTCAGTGGGAGAAAAAGACGGGATGAGCAGCGACCAGGCTCCGGTCAAGAACGGCGTCGCCTCGACAGTGACGCATGCCCATCAGATGCTGGGCCAGCGGCTGAAGAGCCTGCGCCTCGGCCGCCGGCTTTCGCTGCGCGAGCTCGCCGAGATGACCGGAACCAGCGCCAGCTTCATCAGCCAGCTCGAACGCGGCCTGACCGGCGCCAGCACGGCTTCGCTGAACCAGATGGCCTCGGCGCTGGGGGTGAGCGTGGCGATGCTGTTCGAGGACAGTGCGGCCGGGCAGCATGGGGTGCTGCGGCGCAGCGAGCGGCCGAGCCTGCCGCCCAGCGACGGCTGCCGCAAGATGCTGCTCTCGCGTCCTCCCTTGAGCGACATGGAAGTCTATATCGGCGAGTTCGACCTTGGCGGTTCGACCGGACCCGCGCTCTACACGCATGGCGACGCGCACGAGATGCTGGTCGTGCTGCGCGGCATTGTCGAGGTCTCGCTCGGCGAGGCGCGTCATGTGCTCGAAGAGGGCGACAGCGTCGAATACACGACCTCGACCCCGCATCGCACCGAAAACATCGGCAGTGGCCGGGCCGAGGTGATGTGGATCATCGCGCCGCCGACGTCGGTGCGCGCCGAACTCGATCAATACACGGCCTGGAAACCGCTCGCAGCCAGGTAGGTTCATGCCAATGCGGGCCACAAATGGGAGAATGACAATCATGCTGAAAACAAAAGCTTTGTATCTCAGCGCCGTGCTGGCGCTTGGCGTTCTGGCAACGGCCGCGATGGCGCAGGAAAAGCCGGTGGCGGGCGAGGTCAAGGAAGGCTCGCTCAAGGGCAAGACGCTGACGCTGGTTTCCTATGGCGGCATCTACCAGGATGGCCAGGCGGCCGCGCTGAAGGAGTTCGTCGAAAAGTCCGGCGTCACGCTGCTCAATGACGGGCCGACCGAGATCGCCAAGCTGCAGGCGCAGGTCGAATCCGGCAACGTCACCTGGGACGTCGTCGATACCGACGACCTGCCGCCTTACGTCTATTGCGGCAAGCTGTTCCAGAAGCTGGATATGACGAAGCTTGACGTCTCGAAAATCCCGGAAGGCCAGGTCGGCGAATGCTCGGTGCCGGCGATGAACTACGGCGTCGTGCTGATGTACAACACCGAGAAGTACAAGGATAATCCGCCCAAGAGTTGGGCCGACTTCTTCGACACGGAGAAATTCCCCGGCGTGCGCGGGATCGACGGCTCCGGCAGCCCGACCGGCGGCTTGCTCGAACAGGCGTTCAAGGTTGCCGGCGGCGACCCGAAGGCGATGACGGTGGCTGATATCGACAAGGCCATCGACGTGGTCCGCAAACTCGGCCCCGATACCATTTTCTGGAAGACCGGCGCGGAATCGCAGCAGCTTGCCGAGTCCGGCGAGGCCGACATGCTGATGATGTGGACGGGCCGCGCCATGACGGCGGTGAAGAACGGCGCCAAATATACGCCGGCCTGGCAGGATTGGCTTGTGGTGATGGACCAGATGACCATCCCGGTCGGCGTCAAGGATACGGACGCATCCTATGCGCTGCTCAATGCCTATCTCGGCAAGGGGGCGCAGGAGATCCTGGCACAGCAAACCTCCTATACACCGATCAACAACGACGCGCAGCCGAAGGTCGATGCGTCGGTCGCCGCCTTCCTGACCAACACGCCCGAGCGCCAAAAGCAGGGCTACAAGCAGAACTTCAAGTTCTGGGTCCCGAACTTTGCAGTGGCGCAGGAGAAGTGGGCGGCGCTGATGGCCGGCAACTGAACAAGCGCGTGAGAGGCAGACCGTGAGCGCGTCCGACCCCATCGCCCAACCCGCCGCCGATGCGCGGCCGGGACGGGCATGGCGGCCGTTCGCGCTCACGGCGCCGGCGATCATCCTGCTCATCGCGGTGATCGGATATCCGCTGCTCACCATCGTGCTGCGCAGCCTGTCGGAACCTGAATGGGGTCTGCAGAACTATGCCTGGTTCTTCGGCGCGCCGGTGAACCTGACAGTGCTGCAGCGAACCTTCACCATCTCGGCCTGGGTGACGCTGGTCTGCGTCATCGCGGCCTATCCCTATGCCTATCTTATGACCGCGGTCGGGCCGCGCGTCCGGCTCGTGCTGGTGCTTTGTGTGCTGATCCCGTTCTGGGTGAGCGGCGTGGTGCGCACGCTGTCCTGGGTCATCCTGCTGCAGGATTCCGGCGTCATCAATTCGCTGCTGCGCTCGGCCGGGTTCAGCGGCGTCAAGCTGATCCGCACCCAGACGGGCGTGGTCATCGGCATGGCGCAGGTGCTGTTGCCGTTCATGATCCTGCCGCTCTATTCGGTGATGCAAGGCATCGACCTCAGGCTGATGCGGGCGGCGCAAAGTTTAGGCGCACGACCTTCCCGAGCGTTCTTCACCGTGTATCTGCCGTTGTCGCTGCCCGGCGTCTATGCCGGCGCGATCATCGTCTTCATCCTGTCGCTCGGTTTCTACATCACGCCGGCTTTGCTCGGCGGGCCGCGCTCGACCATGCTGTCGACGCTGGTGCAGACGCAGGTGCTGAGCCTGCTGCAATGGGGCAGGGGCGGCGCCATGGGCGTGGTGCTGCTGGTCACCACCTTTGTGTTGTTGGCGCTGGCTGCACCGGTTATGCGGTCCAGGCACCGGGAAGCGGGGCGGCGCTGATGGAGATGAAGCCGCTCACTCGCGTTCTTCTCGGCCTCGTCTGCCTGCTGGTGGCGATATGGCTGGTGGCGCCGACGCTGGTCGTGGTGCCGATGTCGTTCAACGAGAACAAGTCGCTGGCGTTTCCGCCGCAAGGCTTCTCCTGGCAGTGGTACGAGAATTTCGCCACCAATCCGGATTGGTCGAACAGCTTCCTCAATTCGCTGAAGGTCGCCTCGATCGTGGCCGTGCTGGCAACGGTGCTCGGCACGCTTGCCGCCTTCGGCCTCGACCGCATGAAGGCGCGGCCGGCGAACCTGTTGCGCATGCTGATGCTGACGCCGATGGTGGTTCCGGGCGTGGTGCTGGCCATCGGCATCTACGCCGTCTATCTCGACACGCAGCTTGTCGGCACGCTGCTCGGTTTCGTGCTTGCCCACACCATCCTTGCGCTGCCCTTCGTGCTGATCGCCGTCTCGGCCAGTCTCGAAGTGTTCGACAGGCGGCTGGAGACGGCCGCCGCGAGCCTCGGCGCCGGCGCGCTCACCACGTTCCGCACGGTGACGCTGCCGCTGATTGCGCCCGGCGTGGCGTCCGGCATGCTCTTCGCCTTCGCCACCTCCTTCGACGAGATCGTCGTGTCGCTGTTCATCACCAATCCCTATCTCAAGACATTGCCGGTACAGATTTTTGCTTCCATCACGCGCGACGCCGACCCGACGGTCGCGGCCGTCGGCACAATCCTTTTGTTCGCCACCACGATCCTGATCGGCGGCGGCATGCTTCTTCTTGGCCGCGAGCGGAAAGGACGCCAATGAATCCGGTGCAGGCGAGCAAGGGCGCGGCAATCGATCTGGAATCGATCAGCAAGGCCTATGGCGGCTTCAAGGCGCTGGATGGCGTGTCGCTGCGCATCGAGCCCGGCGAGTTCATGACGCTGCTCGGGCCCAGCGGCTCCGGCAAGACGACGACGCTGAACGTGATTGCCGGCTTCACCGATGTGACCAGCGGCAAGCTGCTGGTCGGGGAAAAAAGCGTCGTCGGCGTGCCGGCGCACAAGCGCAACATCGGCGTCGTCTTCCAGCACTATGCGCTGTTCCCGCATATGAGCGTCGGCCGCAACGTCGCCTATCCGCTGACGCTGCGCGGCATCGACCAGGCGACGCGGCAGGCGCGCGTGGCAAGAGCGCTCGACATGGTCAAGATGGGCGATTTCGCGCATCGCTATCCCAGCGAATTGTCGGGCGGGCAGCAGCAGCGCGTGGCGCTGGCCCGCGCCATCGTCTTCGACCCACCGCTGCTCCTCATGGACGAGCCGCTCGGCGCGCTCGACAAGAAGCTGCGCGAATGGCTGCAGCTCGAGATCAAGCGCATCCACCGTGAACTTGGCACCACCTTCGTCTATGTCACGCACGACCAGGAAGAGGCGCTGGTGCTGTCGGACCGCATCGCGGTGTTCAACCGCGGGCGCATCGAGCAGGTCGGCACCGGCCGCCAGCTCTATGACGAGCCGGCAACGCTGTTCGTCGGCCGCTTCATCGGCGATTCCACCGTGCTGCGCGGGCAAGCGCGCAGCGACGGCAACAGCACTGCGCTGAGCATCGCCGGCGAGACGGTGACGGCGCCGCGGCGGCTTGCGGGCGAAGCGAGCCCGGTGATGCTGCTGCGCCCCGAAAAGCTCAGCTTATGCCGGCCCGGCCAAAATGCCGCCAATGGCGCCAACCGGCTGTCGGGGACGATCGCCGAGGCGATCTATCTCGGCTCGGAATCGAAATACGAGGTGAAGCTCGCCGACGGCTCCGGCGCGATCGTGCGTTCAGCGCTGACCGGCGAAAGCTTTGGCCTCGGCGACAAGGTCGAACTTTGCTTCGACGGCACCGATGCCAAGCTGCTGGCCGACGACAGCACGGCCGACACCACCCTTACCTGATCCGATCTGAAAGTCATTTCCATGCAAGCCAAGCGCAACGGCGACATATCGTTCTGGTATGCGGATCTGGGGGCGGTTCCGGCGCCGCGGCCGCCCTTGCCCGGCGACATCGAGGCCGATGTCGCCATTGTCGGCGCCGGCTATACCGGCCTGTGGACCGCCTACTATCTGAAGAAGGCGAAACCGTCGCTGCGCGTCGTCATCATCGAGCGCGAGTTCGCCGGCTTCGGCGCTTCGGGCCGCAATGGCGGCTGGCTGTCGGGCGGCTTCAGCTGGTCGCGCGAAAAGTATCTCAAGACATCGAGCCGGCAAGGCGTGATGGCGATGCAGGCAGCGATGGCAGGTTGCGTCGACGAAGTGATCCGGGTGGCGAGCGAGGAAGGCATCGACGCCGACATTCGTCGCGTCGACAATCTGACGGTGGCCACCAACCCGGCACAGTTGGAGCGCGTGCGCGAGGAATGCGAGACGATCCGCTCGTGGGATTTCGATCCGAACCGCGTCGAGATGCTGGACGCCACCGAGGCGCGTGCGCGCATCAACATCCGCAATGTCATGGGTGGTTTCGTCGTGCACGGCCAGGCGCGGGTGCAGCCGGCCAAGCTGGTGCGCGGACTGGCCGAAGCCGTCGAGCGTCTGGGCGTGCCGATCTACGAGAAGACGATGGTGACCAGCATCGCCAAGGGCAGCGTGACGACAGACCGTGGCAAGGTCCGGGCCGAGACGATCATCCGCGCGACAGAAGGGTTTACCGCCGGCATCCCCGGCGAAGAGCGGACCTGGCTGGCGCTCAACAGCGCGCAGATCGTGACCGAGCCGCTGTCGCCGGAACTGTGGCGCGACATTGGCTGGGAAGGGCACGAACTGCTTGGCAATGCGGCGCATGCCTATTGCTATGCGCAGCGCACGCGTGAGGGCCGCATCACCATGGGCGGGCGTGGCGTGCCTTACCGCTACGGCTCGCGCACTGACATCAACGGCCAGACGCAGCAGGCGACGATCGACCAGTTGCACACGATCCTGACGACGCTGCTGCCGCAGACCAAGGGATGCCGCATCGACCACGCCTGGTGCGGGGTGCTCGGCGTGCCGCGCGACTGGTGCACCACGGTCGGCCTCGATCCCGCGACCCGCATCGGCTGGGCCGGTGGCTATGTCGGGCTCGGCGTATCGAGTTCCAACCTTTCGGGGCGCACGCTGGCCGATCTTGTTCTCGGCGCAAACACCGAACTGACGCAGCTGCCCTGGGTCAATCGCAAGGTCAGGCCGTGGGAGCCGGAGCCCTTCCGCTGGTTGGGCGTGCATTCGATGTACCAGCTCTACAGCGTCGCCGATCGACGTGAGGCTGCAGGCCTTGCGCACACATCGAAGCTGGCCGCGATCGCTGACAGCATCACAGGCCACTGACGCCATTTTGTTTTCACGCAATTCCTAGGGGGAAACCGCTCCCTGGAATTGCTCTGATTGACGGAGTCCGACTTGATCGACCTTTCGACCTTCCACGATCTCGCCAAGGCCGAGATCGGCATATTCTCACCCAAGCCGACCTGCATAGAAGGGGATCAGCTCGAGGCCGTGCGCTCGTTCTTCCAGTCGCCGGACGGAACCGTCGACATCGGCATCTGGGAGTGCACGCCCGGCCGCTTCACCGCCGATCGTTCGGACTCGTCGGAGATCTGCCACATCATTTCCGGGCGCGTGGAACTGAGCCGCATCGATGGTGAGGTGCGCGAACTCGGTCCGGGCGATCTGCTGGTCCTGCCGCGGGGCTGGAAAGGCGAGTGGCGGATACGCGAGACCACGCGCAAGCTCTACATGATCCAGAGCGTCGGCTGAGGGACGCTGCCCGGCTCAGACGAAATCAGTGGTCGATCGGGCCCTTCGGCGAGACCAGCGCGGTGCCGGCGGTCGTCGGCCGCTCGATCAGGCGGCGCACGCGCGGCGGTTCGTCGCCGCTGTGCAGCGCCCGCACCCGCTCGCCGACGACGGCGTCGGCATGCGTGGCGCGCCGGTTGTGGCGGATGTACTCCAGCCAAGTCGGCGTGTGGTAGTGCTCGATCCAGACGGATGGATTTTCGAGGTCGCGCGCCAGCGTCCAGTTGCGGGCACCGTCGCGGCGGCGGATGCGGCCACGCTCGGCCATGGTGGCGAGGAATTCGGGCACGTCCTCGTCGCGAATGACATACTCGATCATGATCGCGATCGGACCGCTGCGTGGCTTGAGGTCGAGGCCGAGATGCGGTTCCTTGAAGCGGTTGAGCGGATCGAGGTTGAGCGCGGCCTGCTGCGGCAAGGGCAGGAGCAGGCCGATGGCGCCGCCGACAAGCATCGCGATGGCGGCCGCAATCAGCGCGGTTTCGGCGCCATGCGCATCGGCAACGACGCCCCACACCCAACTGCCCAGCGCAATGCCGCCGAAGGTCGCTGTCTGGTAGACTGAAAGCACTCGGCCGACGACCCAGCGCGGCGTCGACATCTGCACGGTGACGTTGAAATGCGACAGCGCGATCACCCAGCAGGCGCCGCCGATGAGCAGACCCGCCGCGGTCTGCCAGGCATTGTGGCTGATTGCGGCGTTGAAGGCGCAGACGGCGAAGCCGGCGAAGGCCATGCGCACCATCGTCTCGCTGGACAGCAATTGCCGCAACCGCACGCTGATCAGCGCGCCGCCGACGGCGCCGATTCCGAAGGCGCCGAGCATGATGCCGTAGGTCAGGGCATCGCCCTTGACGACGTCGCGCGCCACCAGTGGCAAAAGCGCCAGCACCGCGCCGGCGCTGAAGCCGAAGGCCGAGCCCCTGACCAGCACCTTGCCGATATTGGGTGACATGGCGACATAGCGCAGGCCGGCGCCCATCGCAGCGCCCAGCGTTTCGCGCGGCAGGGTCGAGACCGGCAGCTCCGGCTTCCAGCGAAAGAGCACGAAGATAAGGCCGATATAGCTCAGCGCGTTGGCGGCAAAGGCAGCGGCCGCACCGGCGGCGGCAACGATGATGCCGCCGATCGCGGGACCGACGCTGCGCGTCAGGTTGAAGCCGAGGGAATTCAGCGCGACGGCCGCGGGCAGCTTGTTGCGCGGCACCATGTCGCCGACCGACGCCTGCCAGGACGGGTTGTTGAGCGCCGTGCCGCTGTCGATCAGGAAGGTGAAGGCCAGCAGCGTCCACGGCGTCATCCAGCCGTTCCAGGTGAACAGCGTTAGAAGTGCAGAGACGACCAGCATGAAAACCTGGGCGATCAGCATCACCTTGCGCCGGTTGAAGCTGTCGGCGATGGCGCCGGCTACAAGTGCAAACAGCATGATCGGCAAAGTGGTCGAGGCCTGGACCAGCGCCACCTGGTAGGGCGAGGTGGCGATGGTGGTCATCATCCAGGCGGCGCCGACGCCCTGGATCAGGCCACCGAAATTCGACACCAGGCTGGCCGACCAGACCGCGCGAAAGATGCCGTGCCGGAACGGCGCCAGCGCCGAGACGCGTTCGCTGTCCGGCTCGTCATCGATCATCAGACCTGTCCCACCTTCACGCGCTGGTCTCGTCCGTCCGGACGACAATCATGGCAACTGTTTGA
Organism: Mesorhizobium neociceri; assembly: GCF_013520985.1. Classification (GTDB taxonomy): domain Bacteria; phylum Pseudomonadota; class Alphaproteobacteria; order Rhizobiales; family Rhizobiaceae; genus Mesorhizobium; species Mesorhizobium neociceri. Next base: position 253,538 of record NZ_JACDTY010000004.1, read on the forward strand.
ATTAGAGCACGACGTCCAAAAGGGCGAACGCCTGTTCAAAAAAGATCATGGTCCAACAACAGGATAGCAAGGCGAAAATACGTCAGCCGGCAAGGGTTCGCTACCCAGGGCGATGTTCTCGTTGGTCCACCGCGCCGGGGTATCGGCCGGGGGCAAAGTCAGCTTCTGTCCCGGGCGGCGGCATGCAGGGCTTCGGTCAGCGTGCCTGTCGTCTCGCCGCCGGCGTGAAGGCGCAGGAAAAGTTCCATGCCGACGAGCCGCAGCCTGGACGGTTCCTCGCGCCGCGCGAGCTGGATCAAGTCCTCCACGCTGGCTGTGGGCCACTTCATGGCATCACGCAGGAAGCCGCCGCGCAGCAAAGTCTCCGTACCGGCCGAAAATTCGGACGACATCTCGAAGCCGATCTTGCGCGCCTGGACGTTCTGGCGCGGAATATGCTTTTGCGCGACCTTCCGCAAAAGCCATTTTCCTGTTTTGTCGCGATATTTGTGCCACCTCGGCAAATGGATCGCGAAGTCGATCAGGCGGTTCTCCAGGAACGGGACCCGGAGCTCCACGGACGCCGCCATGCTCAGCCGGTCGTGCCGGTGCAGGATGTCCTGCAGATGCGAATAGAGGTCATAGAGGCAGCTGCCGAGAAAGGCGCGATCGGCGGGCGGCGTCACCGGCTCCAGGCGGTCGAATATCTCGGTCTGCAGGAAATTCAGCTCCGGCGACAAAGCACGCAGGACCATGCTGCGCTCCATTTGTGAGTGGCCGCCAACCGAGAGCTTGTAGGGGGCGCGGCGCTGTTGTTCGAATCTCCGGTCGAGCGAGCGTTTCGAATGCAACAGACGCCGGGGCCACGACCAGGAGCGCCACTTCTTCATGCTCAAGGCCTGCAGGGGGTAGCCGCCGAACAATTCGTCAGCGCCTTCACCGGTCAGCAGCACCTTGACGCCGTCGGCCCGGCACTGTTCGGCAAGCGCCAGCAGCCCGACATGGCTGGCATGCCAGCCATCGCTTTCCAGATGCCAGATTACTCTTGGCCAAAGTTCGAAAAACCGGTCCCTGTCGACCGGCACCCGGCGCAAGGGCACGCCGACATGGCGGCCGGTGCGTTCGGCGTCTTCGGCCTCGCTGCGGCCGAGCTGCGGGTCGACGACATAACCATGGATCTCCGGTCTGAACGGCTTCGCCAGCGCCGTGATCAGACCGGAATCGACGCCGCTGCTGCACGCTGTGGCGACGTTGGTATCGGCGATGCAGTGAAGTCCGACACTGTCCTTGAGCAATGCCTCGAGCGTCGCCATGTGTTCTGCATCGGAGGATCCGTCGCCGGTGATGCGCGCGGTCTCCAGCACGTCCAGCACATGCCAGAAGCGGCGCTTCTCGATGCCGCCATCGGTGATCTTCCATAGGCCGGCGGGCGGCAAGCGCTCGATGCGGTCGAACAGGCTGTAGCTGGAATCGCGGCTCTGCCAAGCCAGCCGCAAGGTCATCTCGCGGCTATCGATGTCGCGCGGAAAACCGTTGCAGGCGAGGATCGCCTTGTCCTCGGACGCGAACAGGATTCGCTCCGGCATGTCGGCCACCGACATCGGCTTGATGCCGAGGCGATCGCGGGCAAGCCACAGCGCATTGTTGCGGGCGTCGAAATAGGCGAAGGAAAACATGCCGTCGAACAGCGGCACAGCCTTTTCGGGGCCCCAGTGATGCAAGGCTTCGAGAACCACTTCGGCATCGCTGACGGTGCGAAAGACGACACCTTGCGCCTGCAGCGTCTCGCGCAGCGACCGGTAATTGTAGACCTCGCCATTGTAGACGAGGACGCCCTGACCGGATGCGGTCAGCATCGGTTCGCGGGCGGCGGGCGAGGGGTCGATGATGGTCAGCCGGCGATGCCCGAGGGCCAGCCGATTGTTGCTCCAGCTGTCACGATCGTCGGGGCCGCGATGCACCAGCGCCTGCATCATGCGGATGACATCCGACAGGTCGTTGGCGTCGATCGGGTTTCGTTTACGCCAGACGCCGGCTATTCCGCACATGGCCTGCCGGTCGATGCTGCCTGGGTCATGACTCGCAATCTAGCCGTAACACAGCCGCCTGCAAGCGGGACCCCTCACTACGCAATTCCTCAGGGAAAGCGCTATGCGCTTTTCCCGGGAAAACCGCGACACACTTTTCCTGGAATTGCTTCTAGAACCCGTTTTCGATGCGCTCGAAGATGACGTTGGTGAAGGCCGAGATCTGGCTGCCGATGAACGGGCCGGTCAGCGCCACGACCAGCATGATGGCGACGATCTTGGGCACGAAGGTCAGGGTGATTTCCTGGATCTGGGTCAGGGCCTGGATCAGCGCGATGCCGATGCCGACCGCCATGGCGACCAACACCACCGGCGCGGACGCGGTGAGCACCGTCCACACCGCGTACTGGACGATGTCGAGCGCGTCGGCCTCGTTCATGTGAGTGCCCCTCTACGGAACCGGGTCTAGCTGGCCGGCTTTATCGAAACGCCCGCGCCGACCGGCACTTCGGTGCCGTTCTGCAGTACCGCGATCAGGCCACTGCTGGCAAGCTTGACGGAGGCCACGACGCCCGTCGTCTTGCCGTCGGCCGAGGTGATCGAACGGCCGATCAGGGCATCCGCCTGCGACAACGCCGAGGACTGCATGATCTGGTCGAGCTTGGTGTTGGTCTGCACCGATTGCTCGACCTGCGAGAAGGTGGCGAGCTGGGCGACATACTGTGTTGAATCCATCGGTTTCGTCGGATCCTGGTTCTTCATCTCGGCGATCAGCAGCTTCAGGAACGACTGGTAGTCGACCGCTGTCTTCGAAGTCTGCTGGGTGCCCTGGTTGGCGCCCGTCGGGATTGTCATCGTCATGTCCACATTCATCAGTGTGCTCCCACGGCCAGCGGGCGCTTCGCGCCCTGAACATCGTCATTGCCGCCAAGCGCGCGGCGTTCGAGCGGATAAAGCGCGCGGATAGCCTTCAGCGCTTCATAGATATGGTCTTCGCCGACCATGCGGTCGATCTGCTTCAGCGCGCCGTTGATCTGCTCGTCCTCGAAGCTTGCCAGCAGCAACGGCAGCGAGCGGCGGAACATGGCGCGCGCCTCGACGGCGCCGGCCGGGTTCATCAGCATGACCTGCAGGATGAAGTAGAGCTGCTTGAGTGGCGTCGAGGCATCGTCGGCCTGGATGACATGGTTCTCGAGCAGAAACTGCACGTCGTTCATCAGCTCGACGGTGACCTTGCGGTCGACGCGGATGACGGCGCCGTTGATGTAGATCTTCTCGTTCGGCTTCAGCGATATCTTCAGCGTGTTGGTCATTGGATGCCGTCCCGGATGATCTGGGACACTTCGATCAGGCCTTCGAAATTGTCGGTGCGGCCCTGGCGGATGTCCTCAGCCTCGCGCAGCAGCCATAGGCCGATTGAGATGAGGTTGGCGCGCAGTTCCTTGGGCAAGACATTGTCGCTGGAACCGAGATCATCGACGAAGGTGGTCCAGACCCGGTTGGTGAAGTGCAGCGCCTCGACCGCTTCCATCGAAGTATGACCGACGGCGGCGGCCGCCGCCAGCATCTCGATCGAACGGGTCAGCAACTGTCGCTCGCGATCCTTGGCATCGGTGACGGAGTCGGTCTGGACGTCGGCGTAGGAGAATTGGTACATCGTTTGGCTCTACCGTTGCGGTTGAGATTGTCAGGTCAGGTAGTTCAGCAGGCTCATCTGCTGCAGGCGCGCGGTCAGTGCGAAGGACGTCTCGATATGCTGCGTCAGATCCGCGACGCGGGTGGCTGCCTCGGCCGGATCCACGCCTTCGAGATCGAGGATGTGGCGTTCGAAAAGGTCGACCTGCGTCTTCATGCGGTCGCTGGCATCGGACACACGCTTCTCGGCAAGGCCGGTCTCGGCCTGCAGCTGGCCGAGCCCGCCCAGGGCCTCGCCGACCATCGCCTGGGCGCGGCCAACGATGGCGGTCTTTGCCGCCTGGCTGATGTTGCTGGAGAGCAGGCCGGTGACCAGAGCGGAAGCCATGGCGAGTTTGCGGATGCTGTCGTCATTGGCGCTGGCCGAGGTCTGGGTGGTTTCGCCCAGTGAAATGCGGCTGACGATCTGCTGGTCGGTGGCGTTCGACCAGTTGGCCTGCCAGCCGGCGCCCATGAACTGCGGCACGACATTGCTCGTGATGAAGCCGTCCATCTGGGCGGCGGTGATGTTGGCGGCAAGCGGATCGGTCTGGGTGAAGCCGAAATAGGACGTGAAGGAAGCGTCGAACGCCGCCTTGGCCGGCGAGCCGGCGGCGGTGAAATCGTCGATCGGCTTGACGTCGGTGTTGGTGCCGGCAAACAGATATTCGCCGGCGACGCTGGCGTTGAGGATCGAGGTCATCTGCTGCACGGCGGCCTTGCCGGCTTGCTGTGTGATGGTGCTCGAGGAATTGCCGGCCGCGGTCAGCGCGGTCAGCAAATTCTGCGCGGTGTCGGAAAGCTGCCCGAGCGCAGCCTGCGTCGAGGACAGTCGCGCGGTGACCAGCGAATTGGAATCGATGATGCCGTTCAACCGGTCGAGATCGCGCGAAAAGGTGACCGCCTGCGAGGTGCGCGCGCCGAGCGCCAGGCCGACATCGGCGACGATGCCGGTCGTCGATTCCTTGGTGGCTTTGACCAGTTCGGTCTGCATGCGCATCTGCTGATAGCGCGCGGCGTTGGAGAGGGCGGCTGAGGAAACGGATGTGGCTTTCATGGCTTATCCCACGGCATCGAGCAGGGACGACAGCATGTCGTCGACGGTTTTCATCATGCGCGCCGAAGCTTGATAGGTGTGTTCGAGGTCGAGCAGCAACGACATCTCCTGGTCGACATTGACGCCGGTGTCGTTGGACAGCGCCTCGGCGGTGCGCGAGGCCAGTGCTTCCTTGGCGTCGGCGTTGCTCGAGGCTTGCTGGCGCTGGCCTTCGAACCAGCCAATGGCGTTGGCGGCATAGTCGGAGACGCTGGAGGTGACGGTGATGCCGGCCGAAGCGTCGAAAGGCATCGGCTTGTCGAGCTTGTCGCCATAGCCGATCAACAGTTGCGAATAGGAGGCGTTGCCGGCGGTGTTGGCGATATAGGCAGCACCATTGGCGCCGCCGTCGCGCAGCAGTACCGGATTGCCGCCGACGCTCGGATCCATTGCGGCGTTGACCTTGATCGAGCCGGCAAGGCCGTCGATCAGCGTGCCGGCGGCCGGAATGGCGGGCGCCCCCGACAAGGTGAACAGGCCGGTCCGGTCGGGCTGCGAAGGCGCGGTCTCGGCAAAGGCGGTGATGAGGCCGCGCGCGACTTCGTCGAGCTGGCTCTGCATGGTCGCAGCGACTCCGTCACGCAAGGTGATCAGCCCGGCGAGCTTGCCGTCGGCGCTGGTGTTGCCGCCGGTGCCGGCGCTGACCGGCACATTGTCGATATAGATGGTGTTGCCGGGCGTACCGGCGGTGTAGCCCGCCGACGGCGCGAAACTGACCGAGCGCGGAATGGTCTCGAACAGCGTCGTGCCGTCCTTGGTGGTGATGACCATGTCGTTGTCGCCGCGCGTAAAGGTCGACACCGGCACATAGTCCGCGATCTTCTTCAGCAGGGAGTCGCGCTGGTCGAGCGCGTCGGACGCGTCCGTGCCCGGACGGGTTGCGGAGATGACCGCCTTGTTGGCGTCCTGGAACTGGCTGAGCAGCGAGTTGAGATCGTTGACCGCGGTGGCGATCTCGCCGTCGGCCTGAGTGCGGAAATCCTGGATCGCCTTGGTGCCGTCGTTCAGCGAGCGCACCACCTGCTGGGCCGCGTCGATGACGCTGGAACCGAGATTCTGGTTGGATGGCGTGGCGGCGTAAAGCTGCAGCGCGTTCTGCAGATTGCCGATCGCGGTCGAGGCAGAGGAGGCATTGTCGACGCCGTTGACGGCAACGGCGAGGCGGTCAATGCCGCTGTAAAGCGTGCTCTGGCCGCTCCATGCTGACTGCGCGCTGAGGTTCTGGCGAAACAACAGGGCGTTGGTGGCGCGCTGGATCTCTACGGAGCGAGCGCCGGGCGCGGCGCTGATGACGACCGCCGTGCGGCGGGCATAGTCGGGGTTGCTAGCGTCGGCAATATTGCGGGAAAGGACGCTGGTCTGCTTCGACGTGGTCTGAAGCGACTGTTGGGCGATGGTCAATGCGGAAGTCAGCGACATGCGGGTCTTTCACGAGGCCAGTGGGAGGGGGATGACGTTTCTGCCCTGTCGGCGGTGTCAGCGTTCGGAAACCTCCAATTCCAAACCACACCAGCCGGTTTGCCGGTGTGGCCTTGAATTCGAACTCCGCGCACCGCGCCGCTCTGGTTTGGGTTCATCCCACTAGCGCCCGTTGTTTATCTCTTCAGGTTGACAAGGACGTCCATGAGGTCGGAACCGGTCTGGAATACTTTCGAGTTTGCGGTGTAGCTGCGCTGCGCCGCGATCATGTTGGTCAGTTCCTCGGCGATATCGACGTTGGAATTTTCCAACGCGCCGGAGATGATGCCGCCGAGCTTGCCTTCATTGGCGAAACCGATGCGCACGGTGCCGGAGTCGGTGGATTGCGCATAGACATTGCCGGGCAGCGCGGTGAGGTTGTCGGGGCTCTGGACGTCGGCCAGCGGGATTTTGAAGAGCGGCTTGGTCGAGCCGTCCTGATACTGGGCGTAGATGACGCCGTCTTCGCCGATCTGGATCTTTTCGATCGTGCTGGGGGCGTTGCCGTTGACCTTCGCCTCGGAGACGGTGAAGCCGGTGCCGAGCTGGGTCAGCTTGGACAAATCGAGGTCGAGCGACGCACCGCCAGGCACGGGGATCGTTATTGAGTCGACCGCGCCGGTGAGCTTGCCGGTTGTGTTGTCGAAGGTCAGGTTGGCTGTGGCCAGCGCGCCGCCCGTATAGGGGAAAGAGGTGCCGGGCGTGGCCTTGGATTGGTCGAACACCGAGACCGACCAGGTGCCGGTGCCGGTGTTGGTGAAATAGACGTCGAGCAGCTTCTTGTTGCCGAGATTGTCGTAGGTGACCATCGAGGATTTCGACGTGTATTCCGCGGTCGGGCTGTTGGTGGACGGCAGCGGGCCTGCGGGTGGCGTGGCGCCGGCCGGCAGATTGGCGTTGAAGTTGCCCGTGGTGCTGGGCGTTGCCGTCATTTCCTGGTCGGAGATCTCGACCGGCACCAGTCCTTCGAAACCGTTGGCGGTGGCGGCAGGTGTGCCGTTGGCGTAGCTGTAGGCCATCAGCTGGTAGCCGGCCGCATTGACCAGCCTGCCCTGGGCATCCGGAACAAAAGCGCCGGCGCGGGTGAGGAAAGGCGTTCCGCTGGGGTCCTGGACAACGAAGAAGCCGTTGCCGTTGACCGCGAGGTCGGAGACCGAGGTGGTGTATTGCAGCACGCCCTGGGCGCTGACCGCTGAGCGGATCGTGGTGTTGACGCCGCCGGAATTATAGGCACCGCCGACCTGCGGCATGACCAGCGTCGAAAACTCGGCCGAGGACCGCTTGTAACCGGTGGTGTCGGAATTGGCGATGTTGTCGGCCACGGCGGACAGGCGGTTGGCCTGTGCGTTCATCCCGGAAACGCCGGTCCGCATCATTCCGTAAAGGCTCATCGAAACGTCTCCTCAATGCCCATGTCTGTGGTCGCGAGGGTATAATTTCTGTCTTGCGCGAGGCTGGCGCAGACCGCCATCAGAACACCAGCCGGTAGCCGAGGAAGCGCTTGGAATCGATCGGGTCCTGGCCGAGCTTTTCGCGCAATTTCTTGCGCAGTTTGCTGATGTGGCTCTCGACCACGTTCTCCTCGACCTCTTCGTCGAAGATGCCGTAGATGGCGTTGAAGACCTGGGTCTTGGTAACGCGGCGTCCGCGGTTGCTCGCAAGATATTCGAGGATGCGGCGTTCGCGGCGCGGCAGTGGCAGCGGCTGGCCATCGATCTCGGGATCGCGGCCATCCATGAAGATGCGCATGGCGCCGATCTCGGTGTAGCTGACGTCCTCATGGGCGCGGCGGCGAATGGCGGTGATGCGGGCCAGGATCTCTCTGATATGGACCGGCTTGCGGATGACGTCGTCGACGCCGCTCTCGAACAGCCTCAGCGTGTTTTCGAGCGAGTGCTGTTCGCTGAGCGCAATGACCGGAGCGCCGGTGCGGTCGCGGATCTGGCGTGGGGAAATGGCGCCTTCGCGGCAGTCGCCGATGAGGAAGGCGCGGACCGACTTCAAATCGGTGTCGGCGGCCGATGTCACCCACTCGCCGAATTCGCCAGGTGCGAAGCCCGCACAGGCGACCCCCTCGCGATCGAAAAGTGAGTTATACCCCTCAGTTACGAGCTCACGCTCGTCAACGATTACAATCATCGGCCCCGCCTCCGAATCAGATCATCTGCCCCGTGGGAAGAGGCGTAACCGGTGCCGGGAATCCTGAACAACCATCATTTCTTGTAGCTATTTTCTTGGGAGTTATTTCGGGTTTCGAAATAACGGCAATCACAAGGTTGTATCGTTGGTTGGGAATACCGATGACGCGCCGGGGCATCGGCAGGCCCGCGGCTTGCACACATTTACGAAAGGCGAATGCGTCTATGGGTTGCAGAAGGCGCGAGCGTTCGGCGTCCATTTGCCGAAGCCGGTGGCGACCATATTGGCGATGACGCGGCAGACATAGAACTTCTGCGCGGGATCGTTGTCGGGGCCGGCGTGGTAGCGGGCGACGGCCATCGACCAGCTGACGTGACGAGCATGCAGGCTGGCCAGGAAGCGCGCCGCATAGTCGACATTCTGGCGCGGGTCGAGCATGTCGTCGACGCTGCGAAAATGCGATGCGTGATAGTGATGGTTGATCTGCATGCAGCCGAGATCGATGAGCGTCTTGCCCTCGCGCCGGGCAGCTTCGAAGGTAGCCAGAGCGTCGCTTCGGCTCTTTGGAAAGACTGCTTTTCCTTCTATATTCAAGGCATTAGGCTGTAGGCTACCCTTTTTGCCGGTCTCGGTAAGTCCGACGGCATAGAGGATGCCGGCCGGCACGCCATAGCGGTCGGCGGCGCGCAGGATCTCGGGCTCGCAAGGGTTGGTGGCGGCGTTGGCCGGTCCGATGATGAGGCTAGATAAACATATCGTCGCCAGCGTGCTCGCGAACAGGCACGCCAGGGCGGCCGAAGTCCTGTGCATCGTCATTGCGGTTTCTTCCCGACTGCTGGCCACCCGAACCCGCATTGTTGCCGCTTGAGTTCCCGGGCTGAAAAGCGGACTGGTCGCGGCCTTGCGGCATCGGCTGGGAGTTGCTTGCATCGCTGCGTACCGGGGGGTTGGCTGCTATCGAGGGTTGCAGGATGGTGACCTTGTCGACATCGAAACCGAGCCCGCGCAACGACTTCACGATGGCGTCGCTGTCGGTGGCGAGGCGGCGATAAGCCTCATGAGTTTCGGGCTTCAATTCTATCGAAAGTTGCTCTCCGGCGAGCCTGAGGCTGGCAGTGACCATGCCGAGTTCGGCCGGGTGCAGCTCGATCTTCAATATATGTGTCGGAACGGCAACAGAACCGGCGGTCTGGGCGGTGGTCGACGGCGTCGAAACCGCTTGCCGCAGCCCGTTGTCCGAAGCGAGTGCGTCGATCAAAGCTGACGTCGTCTGGTTCATCGGGCTCTGCGCCGGCGCCGGGAAGCTCTGCCCGGCGACAATGTCGACGCGCCCGGCGGACGGTGCCTGTTTTCCGGATGCGGATGTCGAATTGGACTGGGCTCCATCGACGCCCTTTGTCGACAGAGCCGACCGCTTTGCGGCGGGCGCGGAACTCTCGCTTGCCGGCTCGTCGGTCGGCAGAGTTGGCGTCGCGCCATCCGGGTTAGGCAGCTTGCCGGGCTGAGGTTCGATCGCGGCCAGCTTTTGCCCCTGATCCTGTGCGGAAACGTCAGCGCCGGAGTTGGCCCGTTCGGGTCGCGGCTTCGTGTCGAGGCTGTTGTCGGTGTTGGACGGCGCGCGGAATTTCTTCAACGACACTGGCGGCGTCTGCGCGGAAACGGTCTCGCCGTCGAGCACCGGCTTTTCAGCCTGTTCATTCGTGACGGCGCCGTTCCCGCCTGTCCTGGCCGCCGAGAAACGGCTGATGTCATGCAGCGCCAACAGCAGCGGCAAATGGTCCTGCAGCGGTGCTGTGCCTGTGCCTTGTCCGGCCGCCTCGGCGTCGGCGGACGCTTTGTCCGGATCGCCGTCGGTATGGTCTTTTGTGGCTTTCCCGACAACCGGTTTGGAGGCCGTCTTGCCCGTCTCTGCGTGTGCAGTCTCGCCCTTGACGGGGGCGGCCGCGCTGCGTCGGGCCCAGCGTGGCTCGTGCGGCGCAGCCTCGATTGCTCCCTGGCCTTTTTGCGTCGGCGCATTGTCGTCGGCGCGCACCATGTCGCCGAAGCTTTTGTCGTCGCCCTTGGCGTTCGGCGCCGACTGCTTCGATCCGGCGTGCACGGGCGCAAATCCCGGCAGGGCCTGGCCAACATTGGTGGTCATTTCGGAGCTGCTCCAAGCATCTGGTCGATCAAATCGAGCTGGCGGCGCGTCTTGGCCATGGCGGCGTCGGTGGCATCGGCGGGTTCGGCGCCGGCTGCAGGTGCCGATGCCGGCACGACAGGGGCCGCATCACCCGCGGTGGCGACCGCAGGCGCTTCCGGCGCCTTTGTTTCGGGCGCGCTCAGTATCTGCGCGGCCGGCTCGCCTGGCGCCTTCGGCCCATCGGTTGCGGCCGGTCCGCCTGATGCGCTAGCTGCTGGCTGCTCCGGCATTGCGCCTTCGACGGGCGGCAGCTCGGGCTCATCGGGGTTTGCCGCGGCGGCGGTCTTGACCGGCTCCTGTTTGGCCGCCGCCGGCGCGGGCTTGTCGACGGGCAGCGGCGCCGGCGGCGCGATCACTTCGCCGGCCACGGCCTGCGCGGCATCGAGCAAGTCGCGGTCGCTTTGCGAAAGCTGGCTGCGATCGATCTTGTCGAGCTTGGCGCGGACCTCGTCGATGGTGCCCGACGTCACCGTGGACAGACTGGAATAGAGTTGCGCGCGCGGGTCGTCCTGGTTGTGGATGCCGTCGCGGCCCTGTTCGGCCCTGGCCGAGGCAAAGGCGGAGAGATCGGCGAGGCCGTCGATGGCGGCGCGGCGGGCAATGCGCAGATAGATCACCTTCTCGCGCTCGGGATCCATCATTGCGGTGATGTCGGCGAGCTTGTCCTGGCTGATCGCCATATGCAACGTGATGACGCCGGACACGAAAGCGTCGGCGAACTGGCTGGCATAGGGCGAGTAGAGGTAGTCCTCGACATATTGGGTCGAGGCAAGCGCGAAGCGCGCGCCATCGCCTTGCGCGGCGGCGATGCCGACCGAGCGGCGCAGCGCTGCTTCCTCGACCAGCGTGCCGGGGCTGAGCAGGCGGGCATCGTCGAGCAGCGCCAACGCGGTGACCGGTTCTTCGGTGGCGAGCAGCGAGCCTTTGACCAGCGCCAGGAAAGCACCGAGATCGGCGGGCAGGGTCATCGGATCGATCGGCTTCAGCGCCTCGATCGCGGCGGCCGGGTGGCCGTTCAGATAATCGACAATGCCTTCGGCGATAGCCAGGCTTTGCGGGTCGGTCTTGGCGCGCGACACCGCCACCTCGACGGTGACGGGGTTGCCGCCGCTCATGCCATAGACCAGCAAGGCGCGAAAATTCTTCGGGTCGCTGAAGTCCTGTGCGTTCGCCGCGCGAAGCCTGGTGTCGGTCATTTCGAGCAGCTTGCCTTGCATCGGCAGCGCGGCATGGTCGCCGGCGGCGATGCGGTCCTGCACCAGCTGCAGCGAACGCACCAGCTGATAGGGCTGCAAGCCGTCCTCGGCAAAGGCTGCCGGCGAATGGACAGCGCTCAGCAGCAGCAGACCGATGGCGCGGCCGATGATGGCGGAGCGCCTCATCCGTCGGTCGCCATCAGGATCTCGATGCGGCGGTTGGCGGCTGCCATCGGGTCGGCTACAACCTTCGGCTCGCGGTCGGCGAAACCGGCGACCTCGGTGATGCGGCGCTCGTCGACGCCGCCGCGCACCAGCATGTAATAGGCGGAATGGGCGCGCGCCGTGGACAGCCGCCAATTGTCATAGGTGTCGCTGCGGAACGGCCGCGCATCGGTGTGGCCGTTGATGCTGATCGTGCCTTTCTGCTCGTTGACGATGCGGCCGATCTTTTCCATCGCCAGCACCAGTTCACGGCGCGGCACTGCCGAACCGATCTCGAACATGCCGAAGTCGAACTGGTCGGTGATCGAGATGACGACGCCCTTGTCGGTAGCCTCGACGGAGACGCCGTCGTGCAATTTGTCGCCAGGCTTGAAGGCCTCGTCGAGTTCCTGCTTGACCTGTGCCGCGGCCTTGACGGCGGCGGCACTCGGCGCCTTTTCCGCGGCTTCGGGCTTGGGTGCGGGTTGCGCTTCGGAGGCTTCGGCCTTTGCCTCCTCCGCCTTTTTCACTTCGGCCTTTGCTGCTTCAGCCTTGGCCTCTGCCTTGGCTTCAGCCTTGGTCTGCGGCTTGTCGGATGCGGATTTCGCCAACGGCTCCAGCGGCGCATCCACCACGGGCGGCGCCGGTGGCACGGCCTTCACTTCAGCCGCTTGCGTCTGTGCCGCCTTGTCGCCGGGCTTGAGCGGATCGCCTTCGATCTTGCTGCGTTCGGCGGTGGCTTCGGCGCCAGGTGCCGCTACCTGTTGCGACCAGAAATCCGGCGCGAACGGGTCGCGGTAGGATTGGCCGCCGGATGCGCCGGTGGCCGGGCCGGACGCCTGCGCGCCGCCATCGCCCTTCTCGCTGACATTCTGCATGACGCCGGTATCGGTGGCGATTTCCGACAGCACCGCATAGGGATCGGCAAACAGATGCTCGTCGGAAAGATCGGTCTTCGGCGCCGATTCCTTCGGCTGCTTCTTGTTGGACGTGCCGGCGCCGCCGATGCCGTCCTGTCCGGCCTTGCTGGTCTTGTCCTTCGGGTCGTCGGCCGTCAGCCCGACCTTGCTCGGGCCATCGCCAAGGTCTTCGAGGCCCTTGCGGCTGGCGTTGCGGTCGACCAGCTTGACCGGGTTGAAATAGCTGGCGACGGCGGCCTTGGTTTGCTCGTTGGCGGCATTGATCAGCCACATGACGAGGAAGAAGCACATCATGGCGGTCATGAAATCGGCAAAGGCGATCTTCCAGACGCCGCCGTGATGGGCGTCGTCGTGGTCGTCGTGATTGCGCCGCACGATGATGATTTCGTGCCTGGGCTCAGCGGCGTCGTCAACGCTCATGAGAGGGCCTCGGACAAGGCAGACGACCATTCGGCGATGCGGGTTTCGAACACCGCCTCGTCAATGGCGACGGTGAGGTCGAAGCCGGGCGCCTCGACGAAATCGAGATTGGCCGCGCGTGGACCGAGCGAAGCCTTCAGCGTCTCGAACAGCGACAGCGGTCCGCGCACGGCGATGCGCACCGCCTCGCTGTCGCCGATCGCCTCGCGGATCGTGCCGGCAAGGGCTTCCAGCGAACGCTTCTGCAGATCGTCGGTGACGATGCCGCCAATGATGCGGGCAACTGTGGCGCCGACAAGCTCGCTGACCTTCGCCTCCATGGCGTCGATACGGGCAGTGACGGCGGCGCCAAGGTCGCCGCCGAAGCCTTCCAGGAAAACCCTCGCTTCGTCGGCGCTGGCCTGACGCTCCGCTTCGAGCTCGGCCTGATGGGCAACAGCAAGGCGCGCCTTGAGCTCCGCTTCGGCATCGATGACCGCTTCAGCGATCAGCGCGCCGATGTCTGCCTGCGGCGCCGGTGTGTCTGGCCGCGGCTCGGCCTTGGCTGTAGCCGGCGATTGACCGGCGCGCTGGGTGCGTGCGCCAAAGTCCGGAAGAAGATCGAAAAGTGCTGCTGAGGCCATAGTCTACACCGTGGCTTCCTGGGCGGCCCATTTGCGCAGGATCTGCGCGGTGCGCTCCTCATTGAGATCGACCATACGGGCAAGCCGTTCCTGCGGCGCCGGCCTGATCTTCTGGCGAAGATCGTCGAGCGGAGTCGGGCCGGGACGGCTGCCGGGCAAGGCAGCCTGCGCGGGTTCGGCACTGGCGGTTTCAGGTGTCGGCAGCGAACGCTGGACATCGTCGAAGCTCGGACCGGCAAGTGCGGGCGTCGGCCGCGCGGTCAGCGCGGCGGCCATCGGCCTCAGGCCGAAGAAGGCAACCAGGAACACCACGACGATGAAGGCGCCGGCATTGATCATCGTGCCGGCATAAGTTCCGATCGACGCCATTATGCCCGGCTGCTCGACGGCCTCGCCGTCAAGCCCGTCGATGAACTCGACCGCCGAGACATCGATGATATCGCCGCGCTTGTCGTCGAAGCCGGTGGCCGAAGCCACCATCTTCTGGATGTCGGCAACGCGCTTGGCGATCTGCTCGGGCGTGGCGTCCTTGCCGAGGATGGTCATCAGCCGCTGCTGGTTGACGACGACGGCGATCGACATTTTGGTGACGGAATAGCCGTTGGAGACGGTGGCGATCTTCTTGGAGTTGATCTCGTAATTGGTGATCTCCTCCTTGCGGTCGTTCGCCGATGTCGTCTGCGGGCCGTCGGTGCTGGTCGCCTGGGTCTCGGGCAGGTTCTGCTCGACGCTGGCCGGGGTCGAGGCCTGCTTCTGGTTGCTGTTCTCGTTGGCGCGCACCGACTGCACCGAACGCTCGACGCGCGACTCCGGATCGAAGATCGTCTCTTCGGTCTGGCGGGTGTCGGTGTTGACGTCAGCCTTGACGCTGGCGCGGAAATTGTCGGGGCCGAGATAAGGCGTCAGCGCGCGGCGGATGTTGTCGCCGATCTGCGCCTCGACGGTCTGCTCGACGCCGAGCGTGCGGGCAGCACTTGTGTTGGAGGGGTCGTCGCCGGCAGCCAGCAGATTGCCATTGGAATCGAGCACGGTCACCTTGTCAGCCGACAGGCCGGGGACGGCGGCGGCGACGAGATGGCGGATCGACAAGGCGCTCTTTTCGGCGTCGATGCCGGAATAACGGATGACCACCGAGGCCGAGGGCTGCTGTTCGTCACGGCGGAAATTGGCGCGCTCGGACATGACGATGTGGACGCGCGCCGCCTTGATGCCCGCGATCGACTGGATGGTGCGGGCGATCTCGCCTTCCAGCGCGCGCACGCGGGTAATCTGCTGCATGAAGGAGGTCAGGCCGAGCGAGCCGACATTGTCGAACAGTTCGTAGCCGGCATTGGCGCTGGTCGGCAGGCCCTTTTCGGCAAGCAGCATGCGCGCCTGCGCGGTGGTGCCGGCCGGCACCAGCACCGAGGTGCCGTCGGAGCCGACGTCGAAGCCGATGCCGGCCTCGCCGAGCACCAGGCCGATCTGGTTCACGTCGGAACGGTCGAGCCCGACATAGAGCGTCTCATAGGCGGGGCGGTTGAGATAGACCGAGCCCACGCCGATGACGGCCATCACCAGCGCGGCGATGCCGGCCAGCATGGCAAGGCGCCTGACGCCAAATGCCCTGAGATTCGAGATGATGCTCTGGATCTGTTCCGGCACGATTCAAGCGCTCCCAGCATGATATTCCGTGGGAACACTAGACCGCGAAGCTTGTGCGAAGATGATAAGCATGTCGCCCGTAAGTGTGCAGCGGTTCCGGGCCAACGACATGCGTTAAAACACGGCCACAAAGCGAAAGGGCCGCGCTGTTGGCGCGGCCCTTCAATTCAAGGAAAGAGGAAGCCGGGTCCGGCCTATTGCTTGAACAGCGCCAGGATCGATTGCGAGTTGCCGTTGGCGATCGACAGCGACTGGATGCCGAGCTGCTGCTGGACCTGAAGGGCCTGCAGCCGCGTCGATTCCTTGTTCATGTCGGCGTCGACCAGAGCGCCGACGCCCTTGTCGATGGAGTCCGACAGGTTCGACAGGAAGCTCTTCTGGGTGTCGATGCGCGACTTGGCGGCGCCGAGATAGGCCGCGCCCGTGGACAATTTGGCAAGCGCCGTTTCGACGGCTCCCAATGCGGTGTCGATGGCGGCGTCGGCCACCGCCGTGACGCTCGGATCGAAGAAGGTCGTAGCAAGCAAACCGCCGGCAATGCCGCCCGTGCCGGCAATGTCCAGCACTTGGGTATCAGCAGCCTTGACGTCGATGGTGTCGATGGCGACTGTCGTGCCAGTGCGGTTGTAGGAGGCAACGATCTTCAGGTCGGAGGTGGCGAGAGCGTCATTCTGCAGCAGGTTCGACCCGGCATAGGATGCGTTGGTGACCGACGACTTGATCTGGTCCTGAATTGCCTTGATTTCGGTCGCGATCTTTTGCTGGTTGTCCTGGCTCGCACCGCGGGCGGTCACCAGCTTGGCCTTGATCTGGTCGACCTGGTCCTTGATATCGGTGATGGCGGTGTAGGCGGTGTCGACCTTGCCGGCGCCGAGGCCGAGCGCGTCCTGGACAGCCGAAAGCGCCTTGTTGTCGGATTTCATCGTGGTGGCGATCGACCAGTAGGCGGCGTTGTCGCTGGCGGTGGCAACGCGATAGCCGGTCGAAATGCGCGACTGGGTGGTTTCGAGCTGCTTGTTGGTGTTGTTCAGGCTCTGCAGCGCGGTCAGCGCCGAGGCGTTCGTCATGATACTAGCCAAGATATTTACCCCTTCTCAAAAACGGGCGTGGCCCGCACACGCCGGATCAACTTCATCGGGGGGTAGGCATAAGCCCATCGACCGTCTGGTCTGCCCGCCATGGTATGGTTAACCATGACTAGCGAGATATGGTTAATGGCTTGTTAAAACAGGTCAATCCGGGTGCCGGCGAAAAGCAAAATCGGAAGCTATTCAAAGAGAAAATCAACAGCCACAAAAGAAATCGGGCCGCGCTGTTGGCGCGGCCCGACCGGATCTTGTCAGTCGTAAAGTCGAGAGATCAGCCGCGGAAGAGCGACAGGATCGACTGCGAGTTGCCGTTGGCGATCGACAGCGCCTGGATGCCAAGCTGCTGCTGGACCTGGAGGGCCTGCAGACGGGTCGATTCCTTGTTCATGTCGGCGTCGACCAGAGCGCCGACGCCCTTGTCGATCGAGTCCGAGAGGTTCGACAGGAAGCTCTTCTGGGTGTCGATGCGCGACTTGGCAGCACCGAGCGAGGCAGCGCCGGTGAACAGCTTGCTCAGCGCGGTTTCAACGGTGCCGAGCGCGGTGTCGATGGCGGTGTCGGCAACAGCGGCGCTGGCCGGATCGAAGAAGGTCGCAGCCAGCAGACCGCCGACGATGCCGCCCGTTCCGGCGACATCGAGGACCTGCGTGTCGGCAGCCTTGACGTCGATGGTGTCGATGGTGACGGTCGCGCCGACGCGGTTGTAGGAAGCGACAATCTTCAGGTCGGACGTAGCGGCAGCGTCGTTCTGCAGCAGGTTCGAGCCGGCGAAGTTGGCGTTGGTGACCGACGACTTGATCTGTGCCTGGATAGCGGTGATTTCGGTCGCGATCTTCTGCTGGTCTTCCTGGCTGGCGCCGCGGGCGGTGACGAGCTTGGACTTGATCAGGTCGACCTGGTCCTTGATGTCGTTGATGGCGGTGTAGGCAGTGTCGACCTTGCCGGCGCCGAGGCCGAGCGCGTCCTGAACGGCCGAGTTGGCCTTGTTGTCGGACTTCATCGAGGTCGCGATCGACCAGTAGGCAGCGTTGTCGCTGGCGGTGGCGACGCGGTAGCCGGTCGAAATGCGCGACTGGGTGGTTTCAAGCTGCTTGTTGGTGTTGTTCAGGCTCTGCAGCGCGGTCAGCGCCGAGGCGTTCGTCATGATACTGGACATGGCTACTCGTTACCTTGATTTTTACAGGGTGTTTTTTGACATACCGGCTTTTCCGGTATGACGGAGCGGCATCATGCCAATGATCGTGAGACCCGATCACCCGCCATCTGCGAGCAATATGCGGGCGAGTCCCTACCAAAGGGCTAAACGGGACGGTTAACCGGAAATATTTTGCATAGAATTTTGGCCAGGTGCCGCGCGCGGGTCGCGGGTGATCAGGTGAAGGATCGCACCAGGCTGCCGACGAGCAGGTTCCAGCCGTCGATGAGGACAAAGAACAGGATCTTGAAGGGCAGCGAAACGACGGTCGGCGGCAGCATCATCATGCCCATGGCCATGGTGATGGTGGCGACGATCAGGTCGATGACGAGGAACGGCAGCACGATCAGGAAACCGATCTCGAAGCCGCGGCGGATTTCGGAGATCATGAAGGCCGGCACCAGGATACGCAGGTCGACGGTTTCCTTGGCAACCACCTGGCCACGTTCGCGGGCGAGGTCGGCGAACAGGTCGAAATCCTTGTCGCGGACATTGTGCAGCATGAAGGTTCGGAACGGGTCCGAAATTTTTTCGAACGCCTCGGTCTGGCTGATCTGATTGTCCATCAGCGGCTTGACGCCGGTGTTCCACGCCTGGTCGAAGGTCGGCGCCATGACGTAGAAGGTCATGAACAGCGATAGTGAGATCAAGATGAGATTGGCCGGCGTCGACTGCAGGCCGATGCCGGCGCGCAGGATCGAGAAGGCGATGACGAAGCGGGTGAAGCTCGTCACCATGATCAACAAGCCCGGCGCCACCGACAGCACGGTGAGCAGGCCGAACATCTGGATGATATAGCCGACGGTGGCGCCGTCGGCCTTGCCGATGCCGCCGAGATCCAGCTGCTGGGCAGCGGCGACAGAAGTGGCGGCGACGACGATCGCGGCGGCGAGAAGCAGTTTTCTCATTCGAGCAGCAATGTCCTGATCAGAACCTGTTTGGCATGGCCACCGCTGCGGATCGCGGCGCGCTCCTCAAGGTCGGCTTTCAAATGCTGGTAGCCGCTGGCGCCTTCGATCTGATGCATCTTCAGGGTGCGGACCATTGCCAGCAGGTCCTGGTGAATGCTCTCGGTGAGCTCCGGCGGTTGCGGCGCATCGTAGACCACCGAAGCTTCCAGCCTTATCCAGATATCTGCCGGCGCGGCCAGATTGGTGGTGATCGGCGCCAGCTGCACCAGCGTCGGCCCGGTGCCCGGCGCATGTTCGGCGGCCGCGCTCGGCTGTTCGGCGTTGGACTGGTTCTCGGGTGCGGCCGGCACCGGCACCGGTCCGCCGACGCCCTTCAGATAGCCGCCGGAGACCCAGCCCATGCCGATGGCAGCGCCCGTGACCGCCAAAAGCATGGCGAGCTGGATGACAAGCGACGGACCCTTCTTGGGCTGGACCTGTTCGACATTTGCCACGGCGTCGTTCTCCTGATCCTAGAAGGGGAGGACTTGGTCGAGAATCTGCTGGCCGTAGGCAGGTTGCTGGATTTCGGCAATTCGGCCGCGGCCTCCATAGGAGATGCGGGCCTCGGCGATGCGTTCGTAGGAAATGGTGTTTTCGGCGCCGATGTCGGAGGGACGCACCATGCCGGCAATCGTCAGCACCCTGAGCTCGTAATTGACGCGCACTTCCTGCGAGCCGCGGATCATCAGATTGCCGTTAGGCAGCACCTCGGTGACGACGGCGGCGACATTGAGCTCGAGGTTTTCCGAGCGCTTGATTTCGCCGTCCGCGTTGGTTTCGGTGCTGGAGCTCAGTCCGGCGTCGCCCTTGCCGCTGGTGCTGGCATCTTCCCATCCGAGCTTGACATCATAACCGAGCTTGCGCGCGGCGGTGCGGCTGCGGTCGTTCTGGTTCTTGAAGTTGGCCTTGTCGTTGAGCTTGATCCTGACTGTCAGGATATCGCCATCGCGCAGTGCACGGGGGTCGGTGAACAATCGGCTCTGGCGATCGTCCCATAGCGAGAATTTCTTCACCGGCGCCCGCGGCTCTTCCGGGTATGAATAGGGCGCATCGACGCTGCCTGTGATGCCGGTGCCGACCGGCGACAGCGCCGGCTCCCTGCCGATCTCCCTGGGGTCGACGGCGCAGCCGGACAGTGCGGCGGCGGCGACCAGGACGAGCAACCCCAACTTCATGACGGATCTACCCTTCGGGCCGCGCTGGCCATGATGCCGGTGAGCGTGGCCGCCGCCTTCTGGTCCATCTCATTGAGAATGACGCCGGCCTTGCGCGAATCGAGTTTCATCAGGATGGCGGCGGCGAGATCAGGGGTGACCATGGCTAGGCGTTCGGCCGCGGCATCCGGTTTCATGCCGGCATAAATCTTGACGACGCCGTCCTCGGCGCGGGCCAGAAAAACTTCGCGCCGCTTCAGCCATTGTTCGTATTCGGCGCGCTTCTCGTCCAGCGCCTTCATGCGCTGGTCGATGCCGGCCTGCAGCTGCTTCAGCTCTTCAGCCTGCAGCGAGTAGCGGCGGTCGCGGGCGGCGTCGGCGATGTTGGAGCAGAAGCGCTGGATTTCGCTTTCGTCCGGGGCTTTCTGGCGGACCAGCTGTTGAGGTGCAGCCGGCGCCTGTGCGCCGGGCAAAACCTGCCGCACCGCTTCTTCCGCGCGAACCGGCATGACTGAGACGAGCGTAGCGATGGCTGCCAAGGCTGCGTTGCGGCGGTGTCTTCGGGATAGGAAATCGATCATCGGCATGGCCTATTGGAGAACCAGATCGGCCTGCAAAGCGCCGGCCGACTTGATGCCTTGCAGGATGGCAATGATGCCGTCCGGCTTGACGCCGAGACGGTTGAGGCCGGACACCAGCGTTTCGAGGTTGGGCCCGTCGAGCACGGCGACGCGCGCATCGGGCCGGGTTGCCTCGATGGTGGTGAAGGGTTCCTCAGCCGTCACGCCCTTGGAGAAGGGTTCCGGCTGGACGATTTTCGGCTGTTCGGTGATGCGCACGGTGAGCGTGCCGTGGCTGATCGCCACCCGCGAAATCTTGACCTCATTGCCGATGACGATGGTGCCGGTGCGCTCGTCGATGACGACGCGCGCCGGCGTGTCGGATTCCACGACAAGGTTCTCGATCTCGGCGTAGAAGCGGGCCGCCGAAACATTCTTCGGCCGTCTGATCTGCACGGTGCGCGCGTCGCGCTCCGCCGCCACGCGCATGCCGAAGCGTTGCGAGGTGTAGCCGTTGATGGCGTCGGCGATGCGAACGGCGGTGGAGAAATCGGGATTGCGCAGCTGCAAGGTGAGCAGCGCCTGGTCCTCGAACTCGGCGCGCACGGTGCGCTCGACAATGGCGCCGTTGGGCACGCGGCCGGCCGTCGGCACGCCTTGCGTCAGCTGCTCGGCCTGTCCTTGCGCGGTGAAGCCGGAAACGATGACCGAGCCTTGCCCGACAGCGTAGATTTCGCCGTCGGCCGCCTTCAGCGGTGTCATTACCAGCGTGCCGCCGGCAAGCGATGTAGCGTCGCCCATCGAGGAGACGTCGATGTCGATGCGGGCGCCCGACTGGACATAGGGCGGCATGTTGGCGGTGACGATGACGGCTGCGACGTTCTTGGCACGTGCGCTGCCGCCTTCGGTGGCGATGCCGAGATTTTCGAGCATCGCGCGGATCGACTGTTCGGTGAAGGGCGAGTTGCGCAGGCTATCTCCCGATCCGGCGAGGCCGATGACAAGGCCGTAGCCGACGAGCTGGTTATCGCGCGAGGCCTGCAGCTGAGCGATGTCCTTGATGCGCGAGGCGACCTGGCCGGGCGGCAGCGAGCTCGGGCCGTTGGACACCCTGAACATGCGGCTGGTGGTGGCCGGGTCATATTCGGGATCGACAAAGACGCCGCCATTCTGGCCGGCAAGATCGCGCTTTTGCTTCGGCGTAAGACCGTCGGCCAGCGCCGGCTGCAGGCCGAGAATGGTTGCGAGCAGAAGGGCAGGTCCGCGTCTCATGAAGCGCTGACCCGGATGGTGCCGTCGGCCATTACCGTGCCGGAAAAGATCTTACCGCTGTCGGTGTTGCGGACCTTGATCAGATCGCCGGCGGCGCCCGGCTGCAGCGACACCGCCGTAGCCGAAATGGTAAGGTCGCCGGCGATGAAATAGACCTGCACGGCGGCACCCTGTTCGACCAGCCATGCATCGCGGAGGGCGGCGACCGGAATGTAGCGACCAGGCAGCAGCGTGCGCTTGGCGACCTTGCCCTGGAGCTCCTCAGCCTGCGTGGCAACCGCATCCGGCCTGTGCTTGCCGGGGAGCAATGTTACCGGCTTCAAAGCGGCTGTATCAATGAGCTCGCCGGGATAGATGACCCGGTTCGGGATGAGAACGACTTCGCCGGCCGCCTGGTTGCTGGCTACCTGCGCGCCCTGCTGGTCTGCACTCTCCTGCGCAAAGGCCGGCACGCCGCCGGCCAGCGCGAGGATCAGCGCGGTGCGGCAAAGCGCGGAGCGGGAGGCCGGAGAGACCATCAAACCTTACCTGATGTTCTTGGACACGACCGAGGCCATGTCGTCGGCGGCCTGGATGACCTTGGAATTCATCTCATAGGCGCGCTGCGCCGAGATCAGCTCGGTGATTTCCTTGACCGGATCGACGTTGGAGGCCTCGAGATAGCCTTGCTGGACCGTCGCGAAGCCGGGATCGCCGGGCACGCCGACATTGGCCGGCCCGGAAGCCGGGGTTTCCTGGAACAAATTGTCGCCGAGCGGCGCCAGGCCCGCTTCATTGGCGAAGTTGGCGAGCTGCAGCTGGCCGAGCAACTGGAGATCGGTCTGGCCGTCGATGCGGGCAAAGACCTGGCCGGTCTTGTTGACGATGACCTCGATGGCATCTGTCGGCACCGTAATGGCCGGGATGACATTGGCGCCGTCGACGGTCACGAGCTGGCCGGTGGCGTTGGTGTTGAAGGCGCCGGCGCGGCTGTAGAGCGTGCCGCCATCGGCACCCTCGATCTGGAACCAGCCGCGGCCGGTCAGCGCCATGTCGAAACTGTTGCCGGTCGAGGTCAGCTCGCCCTGCGTATGGACGTTGCGCACCGCCGTCGTCTTGACGCCGAGACCGATCGACACGCCCTCCGGCACCAGCGAGGAATTGGAGCGGTTGGGCACGCCTTGCGAGCGGTCGACCTGGTAGAGCAGGTCGGAGAATTCGGCGCGCGCGCGCTTGTAGCCGGTGGTGTTGATGTTGGCGATGTTGTTGGCGATGACTTCCAGATTTGTCTGCTGGGCGTTCATGCCGGTCGCTGCAATGGCGAGTGCTTTCACGGCAAGTCTCCTCAGATGCCCATACGGCTGATTTCGAGATAGGCGGAGACGACCTTGTCGCGGATGGCGATCGTGGTCTGCAGGGCCTGCTGGGCGCTCATGACGGCGTCGACGACCTGGCGGGTATCGGCGTCGCCCTTGAGCGCCTGGATCGAGACCTGTTCGGCATTCTGCAAGGTGTTGACGGTCTTTGAAGCGGCCTGGCTGAGCGCCTCGGCGAAGGTGCCGCCGATCTCGCCGCCGGCCATTGGCGCCTTGGTGCCCTGAAACAGGTCGGTCGCGGCGTCAGTGCCGCCGATCTCCGGCTTGAGTGGAAGCGATCCGATACCGCCAATGCCGCTGATCATTACTGGTTCCTCATCAGGTCGATGGTCATGGAGATCAGATCACGCGCCTGCTTGATGACCTGAAGGTTGGCTTCATAGGAGCGGTTGGCTTCGCTCATGTCGGCCATCTCGACCAGCACGTTGACGTTGGGCATCTTGACGTAGCCCTTGTCGTCGGCGGCCTCGTTGCCGGGTTGAAATTCGACGGGAAAGTCGCTGGGATCGCGGTCGACGGAGTTGACCTCCACCATCGTGCCGCCGGAAGGACGGTCGAGCTCGGAGACGAAGCTGATGGTCTTGCGGCGATAGGGGTCGGCGCCCGGCGTATTGCCAGTCGACTGCGCGTTGGCAAGGTTTTCCGAAACCACGCGCAAACGGTCCGACTGGGCGCCGAGGCCGGATGCGGCAATCTTGAGGGCTGCGGTGAGCGCGTCCATGGTCAGGTCTTAACCGCCATCATCATCATCGAATGGAAGGCCTTGACGATCGCCGTGTTGAGCTCGAAGGAGCGGCGGACCTCGCCGGCCTTCATCAGCTCGTTCTCGACCACCACGGTGTTCTTCGACGGCATAATGGCGCCGGTCGTCTCTTCGGGCTTGACCGTGAAGCCGGCATTGGTGGCTGCAGTACCGAGATGCCCGGCCTGGGTGGCGGTCAGCGACACAGCGGTGCGGTCGAGCACCTTCTCGAACGGCTCGACATCGCCGGCGGTGTAGCCCGGCGTGTTGACGTTGGCGATGTTGCCGGCAATGGCGGACTGACGCACGGACAGCCATTGCGACTGCTTGGCTGCAAGATCGAAAAGGTTGACGGGCTCCATGGGGATCTCCAGGCTGGTACGCACCAGACTAGGCCGCCAGTCTTGCGCGGACCTTGCGCGGACCCGGAGGTAAGCAGCGTGTTCCGCTATCTGGAGAGTTCGATCACCTGGTCGGTGCTGGTGACCATCACCCATTTGCCACCGCGCTGCTCGATCGACGAGACGGTGCTGGTATCAGGCAGCTTCGAGCCGCGCTGAACGATCCACAGGCCGGCGTCGTCCTCGATCATGGCGCGGCCATTGGCGACATGAACCATTCGGAATTTGGGATCGGCCGGAAAGGGCTGCTCGTCAACGCCGGGAGGCTGGGTCTTGTCCTCTGGGTCCTGCAGCGTGCCGGTGGCGAACAGGTCGACATCGGGAACATCGTTTGCCGTCAGCGGCTGGCCGGAATTTTCCATTTGCGAGCCACCGCTGACACGACCGGCATTGGTGCCGCTGCCGCCGAACTTGATTGCCTGCACACCGAACTGGTCCTGGTTGAAGAAAATGTACCAGGGGAACAGTGCGCAGATCAGGCCGAGCGTGATGCCCAGCGCAGCGAAGACGATATCACTGCGCCGGTCATCTTTCTTTTTCACCTTGGGAAACGGCGCCCTTGGCGGCTGCGGCCAGTCGACATTGGGAAAGAGCCCGTCGAGCAGCGAGTCACGGCTAGCCGCGATCGCCTCGTTGAGTTCGGCATGCGGAGCCTTGGGCAGCGTGGGCTTGGCGAAAGCGGGCGGAGCAGGTCTGGCGGCCTCGGGGAAGGCAGGCTTGCTGACATCACGCAATGCAGGTTCGACTGTCCTGAGCGATGCGGGCTTGGTCTCGCCGGTTGGAGCAGGCTTGGCCATTTTGCGCGAGGCAGACTTGGCCGCTTTGCGCGCCGCCAACCTGGCGGCTTTGCGCGACGCCGCCTTGGACGCGCTGCTCGATAGAGTTTCGCGCTGCCCAATGCAAGCCTGGACACACCGCGCAAGGCAGCCTTGGGCGCACCGACCAAGGCAAGCCTGAACGCGCTGGGTGTGGATGGCTCACCCATGCCGGGCAGGGCTAGGCTGGTCACGCTCGGCAAGGCAGCCTCGGGCGAGCCGAGCAAGGCTGGTTCGGGCACGCTGCGCAGCGCAGGCTGGACCAGTCTCGGCAAGGATGGCTTGGCCGCCCTGGCCAATGCGGCCTTGGTTTTGGCTGCCTTGGCGCGATCAGCCTTCGCTTTGGCAGCCCTTGCTTCGTCGGCCCTGGCTTCCTCGGCGGCGCTGGCCTCGGCGAGCATCTCGCGCAAAAGCCGCTCGGTGTATTGGCGCTCAGTCTCCGGCATCGACACTTTGCTTGCCTTTCAGATGACGGGCGAGGTCGGAGAATGCGTCGGCCGAGGCGCGATCCCTAGGCGACTGCGTCAGCGCTTCGTAGATCAGCGGCACCTGGCGCACCGCAATGTCGAGCTCGGCATCGGCGCCGCCCTGATACGCGCCAAGCAGGCGAATGTCGCGCGTGTCCTCGAAGCGCGAGATCATCGACTTCAGCCTGGTCACCAGCATGCGCTGCTCGGGGCTCCATGCCTTGTCGGCGAGGCGCGAAATCGACGACAGCGGATTGACCGGCGGATAGCGGCCCTGTTCGGCAATGGCGCGATCGAGCACGACATGGCCGTCGAGGATGCCGCGCACCGAATCGGCGACCGGATCGTTGTGGTCGTCGCCGTCGACCAGCACCGAGATAATGGCGGTGATGGACCCTTGGCCTTTGACACCTGGGCCTTCAGCGCCGGGTCCGGCGCGTTCGAGCAGCTTGGGCAGGTCGGTGAAGACAGAAGCGGGATAGCCGCGCGCCACCGGCGGCTCACCGGTGCCCGTCGCCACTTCGCGCAGCGCGTGGGCAAAGCGGGTGATCGAATCCAGTACCAGGAGCACGCGGTGGCCCTGGTCGCGAAAATGTTCGGCGACGCGCATGGCGGTGTCGGGCGCGCGCCGCCGCATCATGGCGCTCTCGTCGCTGGTGGCGACGACGGCGACGGTCTTGGCCAAGCTTTGCGCGCCGATCGTGTCTTCGAGGAATTCGCGCACCTCACGGCCGCGTTCGCCGATCAGCGCCACGACCACGGTGTCGAAGGCATCGGCGCCTGCCAGCATGGCAAGCAGCGTCGACTTGCCGACGCCGGATCCTGCGAACACACCGAGGCGCTGGCCGAAGCAGAGCGGCGTGAAGATGTCGATGACCTTGACCCCGGTCGTGAAGGCGGTGCCGACGCGCTGCCGCGACATGGCGCCGGGCGTGGTGCCGTCGCCGCTTGCCGCTTCGCCGTTCCTGATCAGCGGCGGGCCGCCGTCGATAGCACGGGTCAGCGCGTCGATTGCCCGCCCGCGCCAGGAAGCGTGCGGCGTTACCACCAGCGGACCGCGGCGAAACACGGCGTCACCGATGCCGGCATCGGCGCTGCGTTCGAATGGCGCGATGACGACCTCGTCGCGACCGATCCTGACGATCTCGCCGCGGCGTGTGCCGGCTTTGCCGCGCTGCTCGACAAGGTCGCCGAGCCTGGCGATTTCGGAAAGGCCGCGCACCGTGTAGTGCGTCGGCGAAACCTCGGCGACGCGGCCGCCGCGCCGCAGCAGCGTTTCGGTATCGTCGAAGCGTCGCCAGATCCGTTCCAGGGCAGCCAGCCTGTTTTCAGGCGCCGCTTCCGGCTGCCGTTCAAGCGCGCGTATCGATGATTGCGAGCCCGACATGCGGCTACGACTTGGAGCCAAGCGTCTTAATGGCGTCGTCGGTCGAGGCGTCGGTCTGGCGCATCAGCGCAGCGGTGTTTTCGAAGGCACGCTGAACCATGATCAGCCGCGTCATCTCCAGCACCGGATTGACGTTGGATTCCTCGACAAAGCCTTGCGCGACGCCAAGATCCGAGCGGTCAGTGACCGGCTCCGGCGTGCGTGCCGGAATGATACCCGAATTGCCGTAGCGGACGAAGTTCGGGCCGGGGTCGAAATTGAACAGGCCGATGGCGCCGACAAGCTTGTCGCCCTGGCGCAGCGAGCCGTCGGCCCCTGCCTTGGGCGGTCCGTCGCGTGGGTCGAGCTGGATCGGCGCGCCGCCGGCATCGAGCACGGGATGGCCTTCAAGAGACATCAGCTCGCCGTTCTCGTTCATCGAAAAACGTCCGTCGCGCGTCATCACGGTGCCGGCCGGGGTGTCGATGCCGAACCAGGCGTCGCCCTGGACGGCGAAGTCGAACGGGTTGCCGGTCTGCGTCATCGCGCCATGCGCGCCGGACAAATAGGTCTTGCCGGAGGAGGCGAAGGACACGGATTTGGGACCGCTGCCGGAGACCACGTCCTCGAACTTCACGCCGGTGGCGCGAAAGCCGATGGTCGAGGCGTTGGCGACATTGTCGGCGATGGTATCGAGACGGCGCTCAAGCGCGATCTGCGAGGAAAGGGCGACGTAAAGGCTGTCCTGCATTGTGCTCTCAGAATTTCAGTTTCTGCATGGCCATCATCAGATCGGTCGAGATGCCGACGGTGGTCGGTTGGGCAAACAGCACACCAACCGAGGTCTGGGCGGTCGAGGTAGGATGATTGATTTCCCACAGGCTGGTGAAGCGGGTCAGGAATTTGTCGAGCTTGGCCGGGTCAGTGAAGTCAGTGAGATCGAGCTTTGCCTCGAAGGCCTGCGCCTGCTTGTCGATATCGGCGGTGGCGAAGGAATCGGGCAATCCGATCGCGGTGCGTACCACGCTGGCCAATGCTGTATCGGCCAGCACGTCGTACCAGTTGGTGATGGTCGACGCCTTGCGCTCGAAATAGAGCGCCAGCCGCACGCCCTCATTGGTCTTGCCGGCGTCTTCTTCCAGCGTCTGGCGCATGTATTTGTCGACGACCGGCTGCTGCGACGGGTTGCGGGTCGTCGCCGCTTCGCCGTAAGCCTCGAAATTCAGCGACGTGGCGAGCCTGGCATAGGCCTTGTTCGAGAGCTTGTTGGCGATGCTGGCGGGATCGCGCACGCCGCCCTCCAGGACATCGCGGACGAGATCCTTGTTTGTGGTTGCCGGATCGAGCCCGCTGGCGGACAGCGCATAATTGTAGAGCCGGCTGTCGGCCATCAGGTCGTCGACCGATTTCACCTTGGTGATATTGGCAAGGTAGTAGCTGGTCTCGGCCTGGATGGCATCCGCATTCGGCTTGATGAGACCAAGACTGGACTCGATCGTGTAAAGCTTTGGCGTGGTCTTCAGCACGGCGTCGCGCGTGGTCGTCTGATCGCCATATTGGGCAAAGTCGAAGGCGCTGACGAAGTTGGCGTAGCTTTTGTCGGTCAACAGGTTGGCGGGGCTCAACGGATCGGTGACGCCACCGTTGACCATCGTCCGGATCTGCCTCGCCGTCTGGGTCGATGCATCCAGCCCATAGGCAGCCATGGCGAAGGTCAGCAGGCGCTTGTCCTTCAGCAGATCCTCGATCGACTTCACCTTGGAGATGTTTGCCGCGTAGTAGTCGGCCTCGCCCTTGATGTATTGCGCGGTCGGCTTGACGAGCACCAGCCCGGTTCCGGCCATGATGGCTTTGGGAACCGCCTGCTGGACGGCGTCGCGTGCTGTCGCCTGGTCGCCATACTGGACGAAGTCGAAGGCGGCGACAAAAGCTGCATAGCCTTTGTTGGTTGACGTGTTTGCGGGACTGTTCGGGTCGGTGACGCCGCCTTCCAGCATCGCCCGGACGGTCGCAGGTGCTTCGGCGTCGGCATCGAGGCCGAAGGCGGCCATCGCATAGGTGAGCAGGCGGTCGTCGCCCATCAGATCGTCGATCGATCTGACGTTGGAGATGTTGCTCACGAAGTAGGAGGTCTCGCCCTTGTAGTAGTCGAACCCGTTCTGCAAGGCGCCGAGCCCAATCTGGGCCGTATAGTTCTTGGTCACACCCTGCTGCGCGGGATTGTAGCTGGTGGCATCCGCGCCCAACGCTGCGAAATTGAAGGCCGAGACGAATTCGGCGTAGCGCTTGTCGGTCAGTTTGTTGGCGAAGCTATCGGGGTCGGAGACACCTTCCTTCAGGGCTTTGACCATGAAGGCCTTGGCGTAGGCCATGTCGCCAAGGCCATAGGCCTTCATGGCATAGGTGAACAGCCGGGTGTTCTTGACGAAATCGTCGATCGATTTCACGCTGCCGATGTTGGCCAGATAGTAGTCGGTGTCGCGCTTGGTGATCGGGTCCGCCTCGATGCGGTCGATCGCCTTGGGAATATCCCTGGCGATGAGCTGGTAGCTGGTAAAAGTGCTCAACACGACATGCCTCCGGTCGCAGCTTCTGAGTCAGAGTATGCCGGTTTGCTTGCGCGAGGCTGAATCGGTTCGCCACGCACGATTCAAGCCTCACACAAGGCACGGGGGCTATCGGTTAGGCCTGACGTGATGTGGAAGGATCTGGCGTGGGCATTCTGATCGGACTGGTGGTGACGCTCGGCTGTGTTCTCGGCGGCTTCATGGCCATGGGCGGGCATCTGCATGTGCTGATGCAGCCTTGGGAAGCGGTGGTCATCTGCGGCGCCGCGCTTGGCACCTTCCTCGTCGCCAACCCGATGAAGACGGTCAAGGACACCGGCAAGGGCATTCTGGAGGCGTTCAAGCAGGCGGTGCCGAAGGAGCGCGACTATCTGGAGACGCTGGGCGTGCTGCACAGCCTGATGCGCGAACTGCGCTCCAAGTCTCGCAGCGAGGTCGAGGCGCATATCGACAATCCGGAGGAGTCGGCGATCTTCCAGGCGTTCCCGACGGTGCTCAAGAATCACGATCTGACGCATTTCATCTGCGACTATTGCCGCATCATCATCATCGGCAATGCCCGCTCGCATGAGATCGAGGCGCTGATGGACGAGGAAATCCAGACCATCAAGACCGACAAGATGAAGGCCTATCACGCGCTGGTTGCGGTGGGCGACGGTCTGCCGGCACTCGGCATCGTCGCCGCCGTGCTCGGCGTGGTCAAGGCGATGGGCGCGCTCGACCAGTCGCCGGAAATCCTCGGCGGCCTGATCGGCGCCGCCCTTGTCGGAACCTTTCTCGGCATCTTCCTGTCCTACGCCGTGGTCGGGCCGGTCGCCACCAAGATCAAGACGGTGCGCGAGAAGAAGAACCGCCTCTACATCATCGTCAAGCAGACGCTGCTCGCCTACATGAACGGCGCCCTGCCGCAGGTGGCGATCGAGTTCGGCCGCAAGACCATCTCGTCCTATGAGCGGCCAACGATCGACGCCGTCGAGCAGAGCACGATGAACACAGCCTCCGCCGAGAAGAAAGCGGCCTGAGCCATGCATGACGACAGACAGGACCGCACGCCGTCATGACAAGTCCTGGCAGCCCCTCGCAAGCCCGCTCGCTGATCATCGAGCGTCTGGTCGGTGACAGCGGTGAGGCCGGTCACGTCATCGGCACAGGACGCTCGATGGGCGAGCGCGCGCTGCCGCTGCTGCAGAAGAGCCTGGCCGGCGAGCTCGGCGCTCAAGTAACCGTCGACCTGCGCGCGGTCGAGGTCAGCCGCGTGCCGGATGCGCGCGTGCATGCGGGCGAGAGCTTTGCCTTGACCATCATCCCATCGCCGACATCGTCGGATGCTATGACGCTGGTGATCGATGCGCCAGCCATCGCCGTCATGGTCTGCGCGCTGTTCGGCGGCGATCCGGATCAGCCGGTGGCGCCGATCGAGCGCGAGCTGTCGCAGATCGAGACGGATGTGGCGACGACGGTGTTCCAGGAGGTTGCGCAGGCGCTGAACGGCTCGGGCCGCCGCTCGCTCGAATTGCGGCTGCCGGTGCCGCGGGCGCTTTCGGGCAACGAAGCCAGGCGCCGCGTGCTGCGCGATGGCGCGGCGGTGCGCATCGTGTTCGGCATCTCGACGCCGACCGATAGCGGTACGGTCACGGTGATGATCCCGCAGCGCATCCTGCTGGCGACCCGCGGTATCGCCGATGTCCATGACAGCGAAGGCACGACCGACTGGCGGGCACGCTTTTCGGAAGAGGTGATGCGCTCGACGGTGACGCTCGAAGCGACCATGCCGTTGGCACGCCTGACGCTCGGCGACATCGCCGGCTTCGAGCCGGGCCAGGTCATCGAGTTCGAGGAAACGGCGCAGTCGCACGCCAGGCTAAGCGCGCGCGACAAGACGCTGTTTGTCTGCGAGTTTGGCAAACTCGGGCAGAATTACACCGTCCGGATCCGGCATCCTTACGATGCCGGTCAGGATTTTATCGATGGGCTCATGCCAGGCTGACGCCGCGCAAGCTCAAGCATTTGGAGACGACTTATGGCCAAGACCAAGGTGGAAGCCAATATCGACCAGCCGGACGAACAGCTCGACCGCGCCATCGAGGAATTGCGCGGCGTCCTCCAGGAGGAGGAAAAGCGCCCCGACGTCGCCTTGCGGGCCGCCATGTCCGGCACCAATTCGAACGTCATCATGAGCATCCCGGTCGACGTGCAGATCATCCTCGGCAGCACGGAAATGCCGGTGTCGGACCTGATGGCACTGCAGAAGGGCTCGACGGTGGCGCTGAACCGGCGCATCGGTGAGCCGGTCGACGTCGTGGTCAATGGCCGCAAGATCGCGCGCGGCGAGATCACCGTGCTCGAAAGCGATCCGTCGCGCTTCGGCATCAGGCTGACCGAGATCATCGCCGCTACCAAGAGCGCGTAGAGTATTTGTTTTTACGCAATTCCGGACGGAAAACCGCACACACTTTTCCTGGAATTGCTTCAAAGGGATAGACGATATGCGGTCTCAGCAGCGATCGGAGCTTATGCCATGACGACGCAGGTGACGCTCACGCGCCCGCAAAAGGCCGCCGCCATCCTGGTGGCGATGGGCAAGCCATCGGCCAGCCGCCTGCTGAAATTCTTCAAGCAGGAAGAGCTGAAGGCGCTGATCGAAGGGGCGCGTCTGCTGCGCACCATTCCGCAAAGCGATCTCGAACGCATCGTCGCCGAATTCGAGGCCGAATTCACCGAGGGTGCTGGCCTGCTCGATTCCGCCGACCGGATGGACACCATCCTCAACGAATCGCTGTCGCCCGAAGAGATGAGCGCCATTATGGGCGACAAGCGCTTCGAGGTTGCGCCGGAAGGGCCGCCGCCGATCTGGCCGGAACTGGAAAAGCTCGAACCGACGCGGCTGGGAGCGTTCCTTGCCGGCGAACATCCGCAAACGGCAGCCATGGTGCTGTCGAAGCTTGCGCCGCAGGCCGCGGCCAACATTCTGCTGACCCTGGAAAAGCCGATGCGCAGCGAGATCATCAAGCGCATGGTGACGATGGCGACCATTCCTGACACAGCCACCAGGATCATCGAGAACCAGCTGCGCGCCAGCGTGCTGGCGCAGACCGCGACCAAGGACATCTCGGCCGGACAGGCGCGCGTTGCCAGTGTGCTCAACGAAATGGACAAGCCGCAGCTGGAAGAGGTCATGCAGGATCTGGAAGAGGCCGGCACGCCTGACCTCGGCGGCGTCCGCTCCAGGCTGTTTGCCTTCGACGATCTACCGCTTCTGACGCAGAAGGCGAGGGTGCTTCTGTTCGACGGGCTATCGACCGAACTGATTACGCTGGCGCTGCGCGGCGCGCCGCCCGGATTGACGGAATCGGTGCTGTCGGCGATCGGCGCCCGGTCGCGACGCATGATCGAGTCCGAGCTCGGACAGGGTTCGGAAGGCATCCAGCTTGCCGACATCATGGGCGCGCGCAAGAACATTGCGGTGGCGACAATCCGGCTTTCGCGCGAGGGGGCTTTCGAACTTCCGTCCTCGTCGCAGCAGAGCGAAGCGGCCTGACGCTGAGCAACAATGGCTGAAGCGGCGGACAAAGACTCCAAAACCGAAGACGCGACAGAAAAGAAGATCCGCGACACCATCGAACAGGGCAAGCTGCCCCATTCGCGGGAGGCGGCGCTCCTGGCGTCCTTTATCGCCATATTGGTGTTCACCGTTTTCTACGCCAAGGACGCCGTCGTTGATCTCGGCATGTTCCTGTCCATGTTCCTGGAAAAGCCCGAGGCGTGGCCGATGGACACCGAGACCGACGTCATCGCGCTCTACAAGACCGTGATGATGGAGATCGGCCGTGCCGTCGTCAGCCTGCTGGTGCTGCTGGTGGTGGCCGGCATCGGCGCCTCGGTGCTGCAGAACATGCCGCAATTCGTCGGCGAGCGGATCCGGCCGCAGCTGTCACGCATCTCGATAGCCAAGGGCTGGACCCGGACGTTCGGTGTCCAGGGCTGGGTCGAATTCCTGAAATCGCTGGGCAAGCTTGGCTTCGCCAGCATCGTGCTCTATTTCACGCTGTCGCAAGATCACCGCCAGCTGCTGGCCGGCATGATCACCAATCCGGTCGCCTTCGGCCTCGTCATCAGAAGCATCACCGTCGATATATTGGTGTCGATCGTCTTCGTCATGGGGCTGATCGCAGCTGTCGACATCGTCTGGTCGCGCTTCCACTGGAAGCAGGATCTGCGCATGACCAAGCAGGAGGTCAAGGACGAGTTCAAGCAGTCCGAAGGCGATCCGATCATCAAGTCGCGGCTGCGCTCTCTGGCGCGCGACCGTGCGCGCAAGCGGATGATGACGGCGGTGCCGCGCGCGACGCTGATCATCGCCAATCCGACGCACTTTTCCATCGCGCTCAAATATGTCCGCGACGAGGATTCAGCACCGCTAGTGCTGGCCAAGGGCCAGGACCTGGTGGCGCTCAAGATTCGCGAAATCGCCAAGGAGCACAACATCCCGATCTTCGAGGACGTGGCGCTCGCCCGCTCCATGTACAAGCAAGTTTCGGTTGATAGCGTGATCCCGTCGCAATTCTATCAGGCCGTCGCCGAACTGGTGCGGATCGTCTACTCGAAAAAGGCTGAGCGGAGACAAATTTCATGAACCGCCAACCGCACGCGAAATCCCGCGAACTGATCGTCGCCAAGGCCATCGAGCAGGTGGTGGACGAGTTGCGCCTGATCGATGTCGCCGACTACATCGCCTTCATCCGGCTCGAGCATTTCGCTTGCCTGTCGGACCTGGTGGATTCGGCGGTGGAGCTTTATTTCCTGCCGGGCACGCTCAGGCTCGGCCATGGCGGCGAAGCGCATGTCGACTGGAGCGGCAGCCCGCGCATCGTGCTCGATCTCGAGCTCAGGCCGCCGGGCGTCACCGTCTATTTTCAGCTGACGCTGAGCGAGGAGAGGTCTTCGGTCGCCGTCAACTACGTGTCGTTCGAAAAGCCCGGCGAAGACCCCGAGCACAACACGGCCTTGCTGGAGACGGTGATCGAAGAGGCGCGCATCCGCAGGACCGAGCCGCTGGCTTACCGCTGATTTTTTGGCCGCTATCCCGATCGTCTGAGCACGCCGGCCTGAGGGCCGGCGGGCATCACTCGATCAGCCCCAGCCGCAGCGCCTTGGCCACCGCCTGGTTACGGTTGACAGCGTTGAGCTTCTGGGTCGACTGGGTGAGATACTGGTTGGCGGTGTGAACCGACAGCTTTAGCAGCCTGGCGATCTCTTCGCTGGTGTTGCCGTTGGCGGTCAGCTTCAGGCACTCCAGCTCGCGCTTTGAGATCGAGCGCATCCGGCTGGCATCGTTCGGACGAATGCGGGCGACAGCGGCGAACAGCGAGAAACAGCGAGCGTGGATTTCGTAGAGCGTGTCCTCCGGCAGAGCGATCGTCGAGCCGAGGAACACCACCAATCCGCAATGACCGCGATCGGCGTGGACGGGAAAGGCAATGCCGTTGGTGCCCGGCGCCAGCGGCGCCGTGCGCTCTGCCCAGGTGAGGTTCTGGAAGACAGCGTCCGAGCCGGCGATGCCGTCATCGGCCCACCAGCGCGGCGCCGTGGAAGTGCCGCTGTGGCGCACCATCTCCTCGCCATTGGCGCCGGCGATGAATTTGGTCGTTACCGCCGTGGCCGGATAGTCGGAATCGAAGCTCGGCACCAGACGCGCGCGTTCCGGCGAAGGGCTGACGAAGTAGAGGCCGAAGGCCGACGCGTTGATATCGACGGCGATCCAGCGGCAGCGGCGCACGGCGTCCGGGATGGTGACGGCGTGGTGCGTTTCGGAACTGATGGAGAAGGCGCCGAATGGATTGCGTTGCTCGTTGAAAAGGGCCTCGGCAGCCGCCTTGATATCAGCGTGTTTCAAATGATGCCGCTCCTGATCGCCGTGGCGATGGCCATCGCGCGGTTCGAGGCCGCGAATTTCTGGATGGCGTGGGTGATGTAGCTGTTGACGGTGTTGGAGGAGACCCCGAGGATCACCGCGACCTCATCGGTGGTCTTGCCTTCCGACACCCAGAACAGGCATTCTCGCTCGCGGTCGGACAGCGGGTCCTGCATGGCGGCGGCGGCGACCAATTGCGGAATGGTGGACAGCGCATAGCAGCACTTCAGCTGTGCCTTCATCAGCGCCGGCTGGTCGATCTTCCCGGGCTCGGCCGCCGAAAACAGCGCGAACAGCCGCTGGCGGCCGACATTGAGCCGCAGCGAATAGACTTCCGCATGGCCAAGCACGTCGAGCAGGCGCGCCTCTTCGCCGGTGAGCAGCCCGCCGGCGTTGGGCGCTTCGGCCGCGACCAGCGGCTTCGGGCGGATGCCGGGTGCTACGGTCAGCGGCCCCTGGGCAAGGCCGGCGATCAGCCGCTTGCCGATGAGTTCGATGGCGTCGAAAATCCAGTTTGAGGAGACGATGCGGGCGTCGTTGCGGTCCTGGTCGTGGACGATGGCGACGAGCATGTAGCTGTCGGCGCCGATCTCGGCGGCAAGCTGCATGAAAAAGGAGGTGAGATCGCCGCGGGACGCGAGGCGCGAACCTAATGTGTCGGGTTGCAGAAGCGCGGCGGAGCTGCTCATTGGATGCTTTGGTTGTAGGTCATGGCCGGAATCTTTTCATGAGCCCGGATGCTGGGTCACCAGCGGCCGAACTTGAAGACGCATCACGTTTACGAAGCACGCACACTGCGCGGTGTCGCGCAGATCACCGAATCCATTCAGGGAACGCGAAGCCGTCCGCGTCTGGTGCCGGACGATGCCGGAACTTGAGACTTTGGGTGGTCGCCGCGCCCCCCAAGGACCGGCTGATTCGGGTCTAATCTACCTGCAGATGAATCCGACATCAAACGCGATTTGACAAATTCGATATCTCTGGACTCGTTGCGACTCAGAAGCTGCGTTTCGCGAAGTTCGGGCACGCGCCGAGGCGCGAAAAGCCGTGCTTGTTGCCGTGAAGCCGTATCGGCGAATCACCGCTTCCGATAGATTGAGGCCATCGCGAGAGATGGGCATCCTCGCGATCGATTTCGTGGAATATCGGTTCTGGGGGCAAAATTGAGCGATTCATTTCGGGAAGTCACATCCGTCTCGTGGTTTGGGCGGATCAAGCGCGCGGTCGGCGGGGTCATCTTCGGCCTTATCCTGATCGTGCTGATGGTGATCGGGCTGTTCTGGAACGAGGGCCGCGCCGTGCAGACGGCGCGCTCGCTGGCCGAGGGGTCGGGAGCGGTGGTTTCGGTCGGCGCCGACAGCGTCGATGCCGCCAATGACGGTAAGCTGGTCCATGTCAGCGGACCGGTGACGGCGGATAGCGGCCTGTCGGATCCAGATTTCGGCATTGCTGCGCAAGGGCTGCGGCTGTCGCGCAGCGTCGAGATGTATCAGTGGAAGGAAGAGTCCAAGTCGGAGACGACGAAAAAGCTCGGCGGCGGCGAAGAGACGGTGACGACCTACAGTTACTCGAAAGTCTGGGACGATAGCCAGATCGATTCATCCGACTTCAAGAAGCCGGACGGCCATCAGAATCCGTCGATGGCGATCCACGGCCGGACCTTCCAGATTCCTGAGGGCAAGCTTGTCGCCTTCGATCTCGATACGCCGGTGCTGGATCGCATCGAGGGCGACAAGGAATATTCGCTTTCATCCAGCCAATCAGCGGCGATAAAAGCTGCCTATACCGGCACGAAACCGCTTAGCATCGTCGATGGCAAGATCTATCTCGGCAACGACAACACGACACCCGCTTTGGGCGACTATCGCATCGGCTACGAACTGGCGCCGCTTGGCGTGGTCAGCATCGTCGCGCGTCAGGCCGGCAGCCGGTTCGAGCCCTACCAGACGCAAGCGGGCGATGCGCTGCTGATGGTCGACACCGGCAATGTGCCGGCCGAAAAGATGTTCGCCGACGCTGTCAGCGCCAACACGCTGATCACCTGGCTGCTGCGCGGCGCCGGCCTGCTTTTGCTGACCATCGGCTTTGCGCTGTTCCTCAGCCCGATCGGGGTGATCCTCGACGTCATACCGTTCCTCGGCAGCATGGCGCGGATGGGCACCGGAATCATCGCCTTCGTCCTGGCGATCCTGGTCGGCACGACGACGATTGCGATTGCCTGGTTCTGGTATCGGCCGCTGCTGGCGGTCGCTATCCTGGCGGCAGGCGTGATCGCCGCGGTGATTGTCTACAGGATCGGCCGGTCGCGAAAACCGGCCGTTCCGGCGGCCACGCCAACGGCCGGCGCAGCCGTCTAAGTGTGGGCTAAGGGGGCGGCTGCTGCCGCCCCTCGGCGCTCTACCGATCCTCGAAACCGGTCAGCACGCCGACGGCGTTGATGCCGATCTCCTCGACCGCGTAGCCGCCTTCCATGACGAACAGCGTCGGCAGGCCGAGCTTGGCGATGCGATGGCCGATCTTCGGATAGTCCGGGCTTTTCAGCTTGAACTGGCTGATCGGGTCCTTCTCGAACGTGTCGACGCCGAGCGAGACGATGACGATATCCGGCGCGTAGGCGGCGAGCTTGGCGCAGGCATCCTCCAGCGAGGCATTCCAGGCATCCCAGTTCGTGCCGAAGGGCATGGGATAATTGATGTTGAAGCCTTCGCCTTCGCCTGCGCCGCGTTCATCGGCATGGCCGAGGAAGAATGGGTATTCGACCATCGGATCGCCATGCAAGTTGAGAACCTGCACGTCGGCCCGGTCATAGAAGATCTCCTGCGTGCCGTTGCCGTGGTGGTAGTCGACGTCGAGGATCGAGATGCGCCTGGCGCCATGGTCAAGGAACCACTGTGCCGCCACGGCGGCGTTGTTGATGAAGCAATAGCCGCCCATGAAGGCAGCGCCGGCGTGATGGCCGGGCGGGCGGCAGAGCGCGAAGGCAGACCGCTCGCCGCCCTTGACCAAAGCGGCCGCCGTCAGCGCCACGTCGTACGACGATTTGATCGCGGTCCATGTGCCTTCGACGAAGGTGGCTCCGGCGTCGAAGGAATAATAGCCGAGCAGCGCATCGACGCGCTTGGGCGGCACGTCGCCGCGCAGGCCGCGCGTCGGCCAGGTGAAGGGCATGGCCGTGCCCTCGAAACCGGCGGCCTTCCACGCCGGCCAGACGGTCGGCAGGAAGTCGATGTAGTCCGACCTATGAATGCGCTTGGCGGCGGAGAGATCATGTTCGACCGGTCCGATGATCGGCCCAAGCTTCTCGCTCTCGACCCGCGCCTTGATGAACTCGGCCCGCGACGGTTTTTCGAAACCGGGTACGATGGCTGATGTGACCAGTTCCATCTGGCCGGCGTGGCCGGCGTGAAGCGGCGAATAGACAGTCTTCATGAAATTCCTCTCGAAATAGCGAAATCAGTCAAGGTTGAGATAGGGGGTCACCAGAGCGAGCCACATTCTTTCGACATCGTCCTCGATGAGGTCGTATGTCTTGCGGTCTCGCTTCAACCCTACGAGCCGGCAAGCATGCCCGACGTCCATCATCAGCACGCCGAGGCGGCTGGCGATCTTGTCGTCAAGCGTCGGGTTCACATGCTGCAGCCATGCGGCGTAGAGCGCGATGATCTGGTCGTCATATTCGTCCTGGATCGGCCTGAGATCGGCATTGCCCGAGATAGCCTCGATCACCGGCATCAGGGTGGCGTTTTCGAGATAAATCCTGGAGGTATCGATGAAGAGCTTGCGCACTTCCTGGCGAAACTCGTCGCGGTTGGTGGGTGGGGTCACTTCGATGCGCCTGGCGATCACCTCGGGAAAGGATGACAGCCAGCGCCGGGCAAGGTCGAGGAGGATGGCTTCCTTGTTGGGAAAGTACTGGTAGAGCGACCCGACCGACAAGCCGGCGCGCCGCGCGATGGCGAGCGTCGTCGGCGTCTTGGTCCCTTGCTCGCGCGTCAGGGTCAGCGCCGCGTCGAGAATCCGGTCGACCACCTTGCTCGACCGCTCCTGCCGCGGCTGCTTGCGCGGTTCGAGCGCCATCCTGGTTTCGCGGCTGAGGCTGCGCTTCACGGCTCGACGTCCTCGTTCCCACCCGGTCTCAACGCTATCCACAATACATTCGAAATTCGGCACGTTGACAAACGCGAATAATTAGTCGCATTCTTTTATCCACGCTGTTTTCGGAGATCACAAGGGGAATTTCAAAACAGCGCACTGGCATCAGTTTTCGCCCGATAGCGCCGCTCCAGCGGAGTGGCAGGTTGTCGGACAAGAGGGTTGCCGGTCTCAGTCAGTCGTCAAAAGCGCGGAGTCGCGATGTCTGTCACGGGTGCGGGTGCTGATCTGATCGTTATCAATGGTCGCGTGCAGACCATGGACGATGACAATCCCGCCGCCGAGGCCATTGCCATCAGGGATGGCGCCATCATCGCCATCGGCAGCCGCGCCGCCATTGAAGCGCTCAAGGGACCGGCCACCAAGGTTATCGACGCCAAGGGCGGATCGGTAATTCCTGGTTTCATCGAAGCCCACATGCATCTGTTCTCGGGAGGGGCCGAACTCGCGCATCTTCAGCTTGGCGGTATCCACGGCTTCGAGGCGCTGCAAAAGGCGATCCGCGATTACGCATCGACACGGCCCGAGGCGAAGATGCTGGTCGGGCAAGGCGTCGACTACACCGTGCTCGGCGACGAGCGGGTGACGCGCCACCATCTCGACGCCATCCTGCCGGACCGTCCCTTTTGCATGGCGGCGCCAGATCACCACACGATGTGGGCCAATACCAGGGCGCTGGAGATGGCCGGCATCCTGCAGGGACGCACGCTTGGTCCGGGCAATGAGATCGTCATGGGCGACGACGGCCTGGCCGCCGGCGAATTGCGTGAGGGCGAGGCGTTCGGTCCGGTGCTCGACCTAGCCGGCGAAAGCCGGGTGCGGCTGGGGCTTTCGACCGGCGGCGAACCCGACCCGATGCCGTCGGCCGCAGAGCGGGCCGCCGACCGCGACATCATGCGGCGCGGGCTTGCCTGGTGCGCGCGCCACGGCATCACCTCGATCCAGAACATGGACGGCAATCTCTACCAGCTCGAACTGCTTTCCGAGATCGAGGCCGAGGAAGGCTTGCCCTGCCGTGTCAAGATTCCGTTCCACTACAAGAATTTCATGACGATCGACATGCTGGAGAAGGCCTCCGTCATGGCCGAGCGCTACGACAACGAGTGGCTGTCATCGGGCATGGTCAAGGTGTTCTATGACGGCGTGCTCGATTCCTGGACGGCTGTCATGGTCGAGCCCTATGCCGATCGTCCCGACTGGGTCGGCGAGCCGCTGTTCACGCCGCAGCAATTCATCGATCTTGCTGTGGCAATCGACAAGCGTGGGTTGCAGATCGCCGTGCACTCGATCGGCGATGGCGCGGTGCGCGCAGTGCTTGATGGCTATCAGGCGGCGCAGAAGGCCAACGGCAAGCGCGACAGCCGGCACCGGGTCGAGCACATCGAGGTCACCACTGCGGCTGACGTGCCCCGTTTCGCCGAACTCGGCGTCATCGCCTCCATGCAGCCGCCGCATCCGCCCGGCGCGATGGATTTTCCGCTGGAGCCGACCGTGTCGCGCATCGGGCCGGCTCGCTGGCCGCTGAGCTATGCCTGGCGCACTCTGAAAAGTGCCGGCGCCCATGTTGTGTTCGCGTCGGACTGGCCGGTGTCGCCGATCGACCCGATCCTGGGCATTCAGGCGGCATTGCTGCGCAAACCATGGGCAGAAGGCGATCCCGACCAGAGTTTCTCGCTGCAGGAAGCGCTCGCCGCCTACACGGTCGAGGGCGCCTATGCCGAATTCGCAGAGCATCGCAAAGGGGTTCTGAACCCCGGCTACATGGCGGATCTGGTGGTTTTGTCGGCCGATATCGAGAAGACGGCGCCGGCGGACCTGCACAAGGTTCGCCCGGTGACGACGGTCTGCGGTGGCAAGGTCACCTACCAGGTCTGAGAATGGCATGCGGCTTGCGAAGCTTCCGGCTTGCAAGACGAATTGACTGACTGAACTGTGATTCAATGCCGGACTTGCCAACCTACCGGCCGTGTGGTCACATCGAACAGGGGAAAAACTCCGCCGAAAAGAGCGGGGTCAACAGTGAGGCGTATCGTGCCGGAAAAACCGGATCGGAATGCAATTGAAGTCGTAAACGTCAGTAAAATTTTCGGATCAGGGGAAGGGCAGGTCGCGGCCCTCGACACGGTCTCGGTATCCATCCGCGAGAACGAGTTCTTCACCCTGCTGGGCCCATCAGGTTGCGGCAAGACCACGTTGCTGCGGCTGATTGCCGGCTTCGACTTTCCAACCGCCGGCGAAATCCTGCTCTACGGCCAGGATATCGCACCGCTGCCGCCCTTCAAGCGGCCGGTCAACACCGTCTTTCAGTCCTATGCGCTGTTCCCGCATATGACCGTCGCCGACAATATCGGCTTTGGCCTCGAAATGCTGGGCAAACCGAAGACCGAGATCAAGGCGCGCGTCGCCGAGATGCTGAAGCTGGTGAAGATGGAGGCGCTGGCGGGCCGGCGCACCAGCCAGATCTCCGGTGGCCAGCAGCAGCGCGTGGCGCTCGCCCGTGCACTCGCGCCACAGCCCAAGGTGCTCCTGCTCGACGAACCGCTCTCGGCGCTCGACTACAAGCTGCGCAAGGAAATGCAGATCGAATTGAAGCGGCTGCAGCACGAGACCGGCATCACCTTCATCTTCGTCACCCACGACCAGGAAGAAGCGCTGACCATGTCGGACCGCATCGCCGTGATGTCGTCGGGCAAGATCCTGCAGGTCGGTTCGCCGCGCGACATCTACGACCGGCCGGCCGAACGCTTCGTCGCCGACTTCATCGGCGAGTCCAACTTCCTCAAGGCGGATGTGGTTGGCGCGACTGGTGGCCGTGCGACGGTGAAACTGTCGTCGGGAACGGAAATTCCGGCCTCGCTGCCGGAAGGCTTCAGCCCCAGCGGCAAGGTCACCATCGTCGTGCGTCCCGAGCATGCGCAGTTGGGCGCGGCCAGCCCGAGCGCCTCGCTGTCCGGCACCGTCGAGAACATCGTCTATCTCGGCACCGATACGCACTTCCATCTGCGCCTTGCCGGTGGCGAACCGTTCATCGTGCGGCGCCAGAACAGCCGCGGCGCCGGTGACGGCATCGTGCAGGGCGGTCAGGTCGGCATCATGATCGGCAACGACGCCGCGCAAGTGCTGAAGGACTGATCATGGCGACCGCGGAAGAAGTCGCCAAGGCAGCGGAGCGGCGCGATGTGCGCGACCGCTGGCTGCTGTCAGCGCCAGCATTGCTGGTGATTTTCCTCGCCGCGACCGGCCCCTTGCTGATCGTGCTGATCTACTCGTTCCTGACGCCTGGCCCCTATGGCGACGTGAAGTGGCAGTTTTCGCCCGATGCCTGGCTGTCGGTGTTCATGGAACGCGACATTTTCGACGATACGCTTTCGCTTGCGGCGGCGCATGTCACCATTTTCTGGCGCTCGATCAAGCTTGCGGTGGTGACGACGATCGCCACTTTGGCGCTCGGGTTTCCGACCGCCTATTTCATGGCGACGCGCAGTGAGAAGACCAGGGATCTCTGGCTGTTCCTGATCACCATTCCGTTCTGGACCAACCTCCTGATCCGCACCTTCGCCGTGTTGCAGATCATCCGCAACGAAGGCATCATCAACACCATCCTGCTCAAGCTCGGCATCGTCTCGGCCCCGGTGCAGATCCTCTACACCGACACCGCGATCCTGATCGGCATGGCCTATGTCTACCTGCCGCTGATGGTGCTGCCGATCTATGCCAGCATGGAGAAGCTTGATTTCCGGCTGGTCGAGGCGGGCTACGATCTCTACGCGACACGCTTCAAGGTGCTGCGCAAGATCATCTTTCCGCTGGTCAAGCCCGGCGTCATCGCCGGCTCCATCCTGGTCTTCATTCCCGCCCTTGGCGCTTACGTGACGCCCAGCGTGCTTGGCGGCGGCAAGAACATGATGCTGTCCAATCTGATCGAATTGCAGTTCGGGCAGGGCCGCAACTGGCCGCTCGGCTCGGCGCTGTCGATCACGGTGATGATCATCGTCATGGTGGCGCTGCTTGCCTATGTGCGCAATGCCGGCAAGTCGGGGGTGCGGCATGGCTAAGAACTTTTCCATCAAGCACCAGACCGGCTTCACTGCGATCGCCGCGACCTGTTTCATCGTGCTCTATCTGCCGATCATCGTGCTGGTCGCCTACGCCTTCAACGCGGCGAACTCGACGTCCGAATGGGGCGGCTTTTCGATGCGATGGTTCCAGTCGGCGTGGCAGAACGTGCAAGTCATCGACGCGACGCTGCGCTCGTTCCAGATCGGCGCCGTCGCGGCGATGCTGTCGACCATCTTTGCCACCATGGCGGCGCTCGCCACCACGCGCACGGCGTCCTATCCGGGCCTGACCTTCAAATATGCGGCGATCAACCAGCCGCTGATGGTGCCCGAGATCGTCACCGGCGTGGCGCTGCTGATCTTCTTCTCGCGCATCAAGATCTTCACCGGCTATTCCGGCCTCGGCTATTTGATCGCGGCGCACACTGCGTTCTGCATTCCCTTCGCCTATCTGCCGATCCGGGCGCGGCTCGAAAACATGGACCTGACGCTGGAACGCGCCGCGGCCGATCTCTACGCGACGCCGTGGAAGACCTTCCGCCGCATCACGCTGCCGCTTTTGTGGCCCGGCATCCTTGCCGGACTGATGCTGGCTTTCGTCATCTCGCTCGACGACGTCGTCATCACCGAGTTCGTCAAATCCGGTGGCCAGGACACGCTGCCCACCTACATGCTCGGCCAGATCCGCCGCGGCATCACGCCTGAGATCAACGCGATATCGACCGCCTTCCTGCTGCTTTCGGTCGCGATCGTCACGTTGTTTTTCTTTGTCAGCAGGAAGCGAGACTGAACCTACAAATGGGAGTTAAAACCATGAACTGGAAAACAACGACGGCCGCCATGGGGTTGGCGCTGCTCGCAACGTCGGGCTTGGCCCGCGCCGACGGCGAGCTGAACATTTACAACTGGGGCAACTACACCAGCCCCGACGTGATCAAGAAGTTCGAAGCCAAGTACAATATCAAGGTGACCATCACCGACTACGATTCGAATGACACAGCTCTGGCCAAGGTGCGCCAGGGCGGCACCGGCTTCGACATCGCGGTGCCGTCGCAGACCTATG
Source organism: Mesorhizobium neociceri (assembly GCF_013520985.1). Classification (GTDB taxonomy): domain Bacteria; phylum Pseudomonadota; class Alphaproteobacteria; order Rhizobiales; family Rhizobiaceae; genus Mesorhizobium; species Mesorhizobium neociceri. Next base: position 298,219 of record NZ_JACDTY010000004.1, read on the forward strand.
TGCCGATCTGGATCAAGGAAGGTCTCGTCCAGGAGACCGATCCGGGCAAGATGGAGAACTTCAAGAACGTGGCGCCGGAATGGGCCAATCCCGACTTCGACCCCGGCCGCAAATATTCGGTGCCGTGGGCGCTGGGCACCGTCGGCGTCGTCGTCAACACCGATGCCTACAAGGGGCCGGCCGACAGCTGGGGCATCATCTTCAACACGCCAGATGAGTTGAAGGGCAAGGTCAATGTCGTTCCGGAGATGAATGACGTTATCTTCGCGGCGATCAAATATGTCGGCGGCCAACAGTGCACCGACGACAAGACGGTGCTGAAGAAGGTGCGTGATACGCTTGTCGCGGCCAAGCCGAACTGGATCGCCATGGAATACAACACCATCGAGAAGATGGGCGCCGGCGACTTCAAGGCGACCAGCGACTGGAATGGTTCGGCGCTGCGCCAGCGGCTGGCCAATCCGGCCATCCACTACAACTATCCGAAGGAAGGCTACGGCCTGTGGAGCGACAACGTCGTCGTTCTCAAGGAAGCCAAGAACGTCGAAAACGCCAAGCTGTTCCAGAACTTCATCATGGATCCGGAAAATGCGGCGGGCCTCTCGGCTTTCCACCGCTACGCCAACGCCATCACCGGCTCGGACAAGTACATGCCGGCGGACATGAAAGACGCGCCGGAAGTCGTCATTCCGGAGGCTGCGAAGGCACAGGGCGAATTCCAGACGATGTGCGCGCCGGAGATCCAGGACATCTACACCAAGATCTGGACCGAACTGCAGAAGTAATCGCTTCGCGAAGGACCCGGCGGCCCATGCCGCCGGGTCTTTTCTTTTCCGGAATGGCATTATGGACCCTTACCGCAATTCCGATCCGCGGCCGCCGATCATGCAGGGCTCGCCGCCGCAAATGGCGCTGCCGAAGCTCGATTGGGACCGGCCGCCATGGAACCGCTGGGCCTTCCAGCATATCCGCGAATTCCTGCCGACCATCGAGGTCTGGCGCGGCAATGGTCATCGCCATCGTCTCGAACGCGCCGAGACCGATCTCGACGGGCTGGCTGTGGAGGACAGTGAGGGCCGTGCGACGACGCTCGCCGGTCTGCTCGACGAGACCTACACCGACGGCTTCCTCGTGCTCAAGGGCGGCAAGGTCGCCTATGAGCGCTACTTCAACGGCATGGACGAGCGCACGCTGCATTTGTCGCAGTCGATGGCGAAGTCGATTACCGGCACTGTGTTCGGCATACTGGTCGGCCGAGGACTGATCGATCCGGCCAAACCGGTGACCGCCTACCTGCCGGAACTCGGCGAAACCGGCTGGGTCGGCGCGAGCGTTCAGCATGTGCTGGATATGACCACCGGCGTGCGCTTTTCCGAGGAATACACGGACCGTTATTCCGATATCGGCCAGGTCGATGTCGCCACCGGTTGGAAGCCGGTGCCGCCGGGCAGCGATCCGGATTTCCAATGGCCGTCGCACCTGTTCGAACTGATCCTGCGGCTGAAGGACAAGGTGCGGCCGCATGGTGCTGAATTCGAATACCGCTCGATCGAGACTGACGTGCTGGCCTTCATCATGGAGCGGGTGACCGGCAAGCGGCTGGCTCAGCTGGTCTCGGAGGAACTCTGGCAAAAGCTCGGCGCCGACGAGAGCGCCTGCTTCACCGTCGACAGCGCCGGCTATGCGCTGGCCGATGGCGGCTTCAACGCGACGCTACGCGACTACGCCCGCTTCGGCCAGCTGATCCTCGACAAGGGCCGCGGCATCGTGCCCGCCGACTGGATCGATGCGACGCGCAACGGCAAGCATGGACCGGTCTTCAATCCGAGCCTGTCGGAAGGCAGCTATCGCAACCAGTTCTGGATCGAGAACCCGCGCTCGCGCGCGCTGATGTGCCGGGGCGTGTTCGGGCAGGTGATCCATATCGACTGGGATACCAGCATGGTCGTGGTCAAGCTCTCGACCTATCCGGATTTCAGCAATGTCGCCTATTCGGTGGCGACGCTGAAGGCGGTGCACGCCATCGCCAAGGCGCTTGGCTGATCCCAAACAAACCATCCTTTTGAGGAAACGTTCATGACCGGCAAGACCGCGTTCGAGACCCGCTACGGCTTTCGCCGTGACGAGGTGCTGCTTTCCAACTGGCGCGAAAACCCGTTCAACCGGTGGTCGTTCCAGAACCTTGGCGAACTGGTGCCGACCGCCCGTGTGGCGGCGACGCCGGGAAGCGTCGAGGCGCCTGCGCGGGATCTCGGCGGGCTGCTAGCCGAAAAGGTTTCGATCGCCGGCGCGCCGGAAACGGTGGCAGAATTCCTCACACGTTCGAGCAGCGACGCGCTGACGGTGATGAAAGGCGGCAAGGTTATCGGCGACTGGTTCGCGCCGCATATGGATTTCGGCGCTCGTCACATCATCTTTTCGATCAGCAAGTCGGTCACCGCCATCATCGCCGGAATACTGGAAGGCGAGGGCGTGTTCGATCCGCAAGCGCCGGTGACACAGTACTTTCCGGAAGCCGCCGGCTCGGCCTATGCCGATGCGAGCTGCCGGCATGTGCTCGACATGAGCGTCAGCCTCGATTTCGAGGAGGCCTATCTCGATCCGGAAAGCGCCTTTGCCCGCTACCGTCGCGCCACGCTGTGGAATCCCGGCGGCGGCACGGAAAGCCTGCGCGAATTCATCCTGACTTTGCAGCGGCTCGCCGAACCGCATGGCGAGACCTTCCGCTACCGCTCGCCCAATTCCGACCTGCTCGGCATTCTGCTCGAGCGCGCTTCGGGACAGCGCTTCCCTGACCTGATGCGCGAGAAACTATGGCTGCCGCTGGGTACTGTCAGCGAGGCCTCGATCGGTGTCGACATGGAAGGCACGGCGCGCACCGCCGGCGGCATTTCGGTGACGCCGCGCGATCTCGCACGTATCGGCGAGATGATGCGGCAGGGCGGCACCGCCAATGGCCACCGCATCGTGCCGGAAGCCTGGGTGCGCGATACGACGGTTGCAGGCGGCAGCGCGGAAGCCTGGCAGCGCGGTACGATGGTGTCGCTGTTCCCGAAGGGCCGTTACCGCAACAAATGGTACCAGACGGGTCACGAAAACGGCGCCTATTGCGGCATCGGCATCCACGGCCAGTGGCTCTATGTCAGCCCCAGGGACGAGGTGGTGATTGCAAAAATGGGATCGCAGCCGGTGCCTGAGGACCATGCGCTGGAAGGCGAGATCGTTGCCTTCTTCGAGGCGCTGAGTCGGCTGATGTAGCCCATTCCGGACATCCGAGCCGCGGCGCGTTCCTGTGGACCTAGCGCGTCTATGAAAACACCGCAGTTGGCGGCGCGGACGTCTGCGCCTATGGTCGCCGCTCTTTTGCGACAAGGACCAGCATGGCATCGGACAGCAAGCGCATCGCAGCAATCATCGCGGCCGAGATCGGCGCGCGGCCGGAACAGGCGGCGGCGGCCATCGGGCTGCTCGACGAGGGCGCCACGGTGCCGTTTGTGGCGCGCTACCGCAAGGAGGTCACCGGCGGGCTCGACGACACGCAATTGCGCGACCTTGCCGAGCGGCTGGGTTATCTGCGCGAGCTCGATGCGCGCCGTGATACCATTCTTGGCTCCATCCGCGAGCAAGGCAAGCTGACCGAGGAGCTTGAAGGCAAGATCGTCGCCGCCATCACCAAGGCCGAGCTGGAAGACATTTATCTGCCCTACAAGCCCAAGCGCCGCACCAAGGCGGAGATCGCCCGGGAGCGCGGGTTGGGGCCACTGGCGGAGGCGATCCTCGCCAACCGTTCGTTGGTGCCGGCTGAGCTGGCACTGGCCTATGTGACTGAGGAAGTGGCGGACGCCAAGGCCGCTCTGGAGGGCGCGCGCGACATCCTGTCGGAGCAGTTTGCGGAAAATGCCGATCTGGTTGGCAAATTGCGGACCTACATGAAGGAGCGCGCTTTCATGCGTGCCCGCATGGTCGACGGCAAGCAGGAAGTTGGCGCAAAGTTCTCCGACTATTTCGACCATGTCGAGCGCTGGGCCAATGTGCCGAGCCACCGTGCGCTGGCCATGCTGCGCGGCCGCAACGAAGAGGTGCTGTCGCTCGACATCGAGGTCGATGCCGACGATGCCTCGCCGGTAAAGCCGGTCGAGCGGATGATCGCCAATGCCTATGCCATCGGCGGCAGCCTACCGGGCGACCGCTGGCTGATGGACGTCGCCGGCTGGACCTGGCGCATAAAACTGTCGCTGCATTTGACGCTCGATTTGATGCGCGACCTGCGCGAACGGGCGGAGGAAGAGGCAATCCACGTCTTTGCCCGCAATCTCAAGGATTTGCTGCTGGCGGCACCTGCCGGATCGCGCGCCACGATGGGGCTCGATCCCGGCATCCGCACCGGCGTCAAGGTCGCGGTGGTCAACGGCACCGGCAAGGTGCTGACAACGACGACAGTTTATCCATTTCCGCCGAAGAACGATGTGCGCGGCACACAGGCGGAACTGGCCAGGCTCATCCGCCTGCACAAGGTCGAGTTGATCTCGATTGGCAACGGCACCGGCAGCCGCGAGACCGAGAAGCTGGTCGCAGACATGCTGTCCGACATGCCGGCGGAAGGCGGGCCAAAGCCGCTCAAGGTGATCGTCAGCGAAGCCGGCGCTTCAGTCTATTCGGCCTCGGCGACGGCGGCTGCTGAGTTTCCCGGCCTCGACGTGTCGCTTCGCGGTGCTGTGTCGATCGCCAGGCGCCTGCAGGATCCGCTCGCCGAACTGGTCAAGATCGAGCCGAAGTCGATCGGCGTCGGCCAGTACCAGCACGATGTCGACCAGTACCGGCTCGGCCGCTCGCTGGAAGCGGTGGTGGAGGACGCGGTCAACGCCGTCGGCGTCGACCTTAACACGGCGTCTGCGCCTCTCTTGGCACGCGTGTCCGGCCTTGGCGCATCGCTGGCCGATGCCATCGTCGCCCATCGCGATGCGACCGGGCCGTTCGCCAGCCGCAAGGAGCTGCTCAAAGTAGCGCGACTCGGACCGCGCGCGTTCGAACAATCCGCCGGCTTCCTGCGCATTGCCAATGGCAGTGAGCCGCTCGACGCCTCGTCGGTGCATCCGGAAGCCTATGGCGTGGCCAAGAAGATCGTCGCCGCCTGCGGCCGTGATCTGCGCTCGCTGATGGGCGACAGCGCCGCTCTCAAGGCGCTCGACCCACGCATCTTCGTCGATGAGCGTTTTGGCCTGCCGACGGTGCGCGACATCATTGCCGAACTGGAAAAGCCCGGCCGCGACCCTCGGCCCGGCTTCAAGACCGCGACCTTCGCCGACGGTGTCGACGACATCAAGGATCTGAAGCCCGGTATGCAGCTGGAAGGTACGGTGACCAACGTCGCCGCCTTCGGCGCCTTCGTCGATATCGGCGTCCACCAGGACGGGCTGGTGCATGTCTCGCAACTGGCCGACCGTTTCATCAAGGACGCGCATGAGGTGGTCAAGGCCGGCGATGTCGTGAAGGTGCGGGTCGTCGATGTCGACATCAAACGCAAACGCATTGCACTGTCGATGCGCAAGGATGGCGGCGAGGGCGGTGCATCGAAAGGGCCACGCGACAATGGCGGCGGCAGGCCTGCGCCGCGTTCGCCGGCGCTGCAGCGTCAGCCGGAACGGCCGGCTCAGCAAGGCGCGTTCGGCGCTGCGTTGGCCGATGCGCTGAAGCGGAAGTAGCTATTCTACTGCAGACCGTAAGCAGTTCGCTTCAAAGGGTTCAAGGATCATTGAGCGGACCCTCTCCCTCGAGAATTGCCATAATGTCGCGAGCGCCATGCAAAATACGCTCGATACGCACTTCATCGCCCTCGGCGGTGTAAAATATGACATAGCGCTGAAATGCGATGGAGCGCAGGCCAGGCCTAAGGGTTGGACGAGGAACACCGCCACGTGGCGCATCTGCAATCCGGCCACATCGCTCCCTGAGCGCAATGATGAAGCGTCGAGCCGCGGCTGGATTTTCGGCGTGGATGTAGTCGCCGATCTCTTCAACATCCTGCGCAGCCGCTGGCGCAAATATGACCGCCATTGGTCACGGCTTTCCGCCGCTGTATTTTGCTTCCAGCCGCTCGAACACCTGGTCGGCTGGAATGCCCGGACCGCTTTCCACGCCTTTGCGGATATCCTCTCGCAACGCCGCCAGCTTTGCCTCGCGCTGCTCTTCGCGTTCTTCCAGTAGGCGCAGGCTATCGCGCACCACTTCACTGGCGCTGGCATAGCGGCCACTCTCGACCAACTCGCGCACCAATGTCTCATAACGGGGGCCGATGCTGTAACTTGCAGGCATGACATTTTCCTTTCGATTTATCCAAAATTATCAATTTTTGATAAACCTGCCAAGTTAAATCTGGTTGGGAACCTGGCCCAGCAGCCAGTCGCGAAAACTGGCGACCGGTGGATGGCCGCGCTTGTCGTGCGGCACGACGAGGTAGTAGGCGCTGCGGCTTTGCATCGGCTGGCCGGGGGCCGGAACGAGCTGACCGCGCTGCAATTCGCCGGATATGAGAACCTGCGGCAGGAGCGCGACGCCAAGCCCCGCCATGCAGGCCTGGGCGACGGTGCCGAATTGCTCGAACTGCATGCCCGGCCCGGTCGGCGCGCTCAGACCCTGTTCCTCGAACCATTCGCTCCAGGCGCCGGGACGCGTCGCCATGTGCAGCAGCGGCAGGCGGCTGATGTCTGCTGCCGTTGCGATATGGCGGCTGGCGAGGAATTCGGGTGAAACTACCGGCATCACGGTTTCGCGCATCAGAAGCGTGGAGTCGGCGTCCGGCCAGTCGGGCAGGCCGTGATGAATGGCGGCGTCGAGCCGTTCGCGGGCGAAATCGAAACGGCCGATGCGGGTGACAAAGTTGATGGTGATGTCGGGGTTCTTCGAGACGAAATCCGGGATCAGCGGCATCAGCCAGCGCGTGCCGAAGGTCGGCAGTATGGCGAGGTTGAGGATGCCGCTATGCCGATTGCTCATCAATCCGAGTGCTGCGTCGCGCAACTGGCCAAGTGCCGCGCGCACCGCTTCGGCATAGATTTCGCCCGCCGTCGACAGCCGGACATTGCGGCTGTCGCGCTCGAACAGCCGGCGGCCGAACTGCTCTTCCAGAAGGCCGATTTGCCGGCTGATGGCGCCCTGGGTCAGGTCGAGTTCCTGCGCAGCGGCGGTGAAAGAGCCGAGACGAGCCACCGCTTCGAAGGCGGCAAGGGCGCTGGTGCTTGGCAAAAGGCGGCGCTGGACGTTCATGATCCATTACTACAGCTCATTGATCGGTTATGCAATTTCGTTTGATTTTCTCGGGATGGAGGCCGATAAGCCCGGCAATCAATATTTTGCTGGGAGAGACCGAGAGCCATGGCCGCCGATAAGAACGCGTTCGTCTGGGAAGACCCTTTCCTGATCGAGAACCAGCTCTCCGAGGACGAGCGCATGGTGCGCGACGGTGCCGCCGCTTTCGCCGCCGATAAACTCGCGCCGCGGATTGAAGAAGCCTATCTCGAGGAAAAGACCGATGCCGGCATCTTTCGCGAGATGGGCGAGGCCGGTCTGCTCGGCATCACCATCCCTGAGGAATATGGCGGGCTCGGCGCCAATTACGTGACTTACGGGCTGGTGGCGCGGGAAGTCGAGCGCGTCGACTCAGGCTATCGCTCGATGATGTCGGTCCAATCGTCGCTGGTGATGTATCCGATCCATGCCTATGGCTCGGAAGCGCAGCGCAAAAAGTACCTGCCGAAGCTCGCCTCCGGCGAGTGGATCGGCTGCTTCGGCCTCACCGAGCCGGACGCCGGCTCCGATCCGGGCGGGATGAAGACGCGGGCCGAGAAGACGGCGGACGGGTACAAGATCTCCGGCTCGAAAATGTGGATCTCCAACGCGCCGATCGCCGATGTGTTCGTCGTCTGGGCGAAGTTGAAGGGCGAGAACGGCAAGGACGAGATCCGCGGCTTTGTGCTGGAAAAGGGCATGAAGGGGCTGTCGGCGCCGAAGATCGGCGGCAAGCTGTCGCTACGCGCGTCGATCACCGGTGAGGTGGTGATGGAAGGCGTCGAAGTCGGCGAAGACGCGCTGCTGCCCAACGCCAAGGGCCTCGGCGGTCCGTTCGGCTGCCTCAACCGGGCGCGCTACGGCATTTCCTGGGGCGCGATGGGCGCGGCCGAGGATTGCTGGCACCGGGCGCGGCAATACGGCCTCGACCGCAAGCAGTTCGGCAAGCCGCTGGCCGGCACGCAGCTGTTCCAGAAGAAGCTCGCCGACATGCAGACCGAGATCGCGCTGGGCTTGCAGGGCTCGCTGCGCGTCGGGCGGCTGATGGACGAAGGCAAGATGGCCCCGGAGATGATCTCCATAGTCAAGCGCAACAATTGCGGCAAGGCGCTCGACATCGCCCGCCAGGCCCGCGACATGCATGGCGGCAACGGCATCCAGATCGGCTACCACGTCATGCGCCACGCGCAGAATCTCGAGACCGTCAACACCTATGAAGGCACGCATGACGTGCATGCGCTGATTTTGGGAAGGGCCCTGACGGGCATCCAGGCGTTTTTCTGAGCCCTACGGTTCGTCATCCTCGGGCTTGACCCGAGGATCCATGCCGCGACGTCAAGGCGCCGCCACGGTGAAGAATATTCAGGGCAGGGTTCGGCAGAGCGTTCTGCTCCGCTGCGAGCTTCGGCAAGCGTAACGGCATGGATCCTGGGGTCTGCGCCGCGTCGCTTCGCTCCTTGCTCCGCCCCAGGATGACGAAGGCGCGAAAGGCCTTCGCCAATCCCCGACGCCTAAGGCAGGCACGGCGATGACCGGTCGCCAAGCGCGATTGCTCGTTCCTTAGCTGCTTAAATTAGGTGCACCGCAACATCTGTGCTTGGAGAATGCCCAGCAGATGTGTCAGGGTTCGACGAGTTAAACGCCGATCTCCGGGGCCCCATGGCAATTCTGGCAGCCGTCTATCACCTGACCCATTACAAATATGACCGGCCCGTGGTTCTCGGCCCCCAGGTCATCAGGCTGCAGCCGGCGCCGCATTCCCGCACCAAGGTGCTCAGCCATTCGCTGAAGATCGGGCCGGCAAACCACTTCGTCAATCTGCAGCAGGACCCCTACGGCAATTTCCTTGCCCGCTTCGTCTTTCCGGAGCCGGTGACCGAATTGAAGATCGAGGTCGACCTCGTCGCCGACATGACGGTCTACAATCCGTTCGATTTCTTCGTCGAGCCGTCGGCCGAGACGTTCCCGTTCGAGTATCCCGAAGAGATCAGGGACGATCTCACCATCTACCGCACGCCGGAGCCGGCGGGGCCGCTGCTGTCGGCCTTCCTCGCAACGATCGACCGTAGCGCCACCAACACCGTCAATTTCGTTGTCGACCTCAATGCGCGGCTGCAGCGCGAGATCGCCTATATCGTGCGCATGGAAACCGGCGTGTTCTCGCCGGAGGAAACGCTGGCCGCGAAAAAGGGCTCTTGCCGGGATTCGAGCTGGCTGCTGGTGCAGATTCTGCGCAACCTCGGCATCGCCGCACGCTTCGTCTCCGGCTACCTGATCCAGTTGAAGCCCGATCTGGTGGCGCTCGATGGTCCGGCCGGGACGGCCGTCGACTTCACCGACCTGCATGCCTGGTGCGAGGTCTATCTGCCGGGCGCCGGCTGGATCGGCTTCGATCCGACCTCGGGCCTGCTCACCGGCGAAAGCCATGTGCCGCTGGCGGCAACGCCGCATTTCCGCAACGCCGCGCCGATCTCCGGCATGGCGAGCTTCGCCAATGTCGAGTTCGGCTTCGACATGCGGGTCGACCGCCTCGCCGAACATCCGCGCATCACCAAGCCGTTCTCGGATGAAAGCTGGCAGGCGCTGGATGCACTCGGCAACAAGGTCGATGCCGCGCTGACAGACGGCGACGTCAGGCTGACCATGGGCGGCGAGCCGACCTTTGTCTCCATCGACGATTTCGAGTCGGCCGAATGGAACACCGCCGCCGTCGGCCCGACCAAGCGCGAAAAGGCCGATGCACTGATCAGAAAGCTGCGCGAACGTTTCGCGCCGGGCGGGTTTCTCCATTACGGCCAGGGCAAATGGTATCCAGGCGAGAGCCTGCCGCGTTGGACCTTCTCGCTCTATTGGCGCACCGACGGCCAGCCGGTGTGGAGCGATCCGTCGCTGATCGCACGCGAAAAGAGCGATGCGAAGGTTGGACCGCAGCAGGCCGAAAGCCTGCTGACGGCAATCGCCGGCGAGCTCGGCATCGACAAGGCGATGGTCAGCGAAGCCTATGAAGACCCGGCCGAATGGCTGCTCAAGGAAGGCAAGCTGCCCGACAATGTCGATCCTTCCAACTCTAAGCTGGAGGACCCGGAAGAGCGCAGCCGCATGGCGAAAGTGTTTGAGCGCGGGCTGACCAAGCCGTCGGGTTACGTGCTGCCGGTGCAGCGCTGGAACAGCCAGGCTTCTGATCCGCGCTGGCGCTCGGAAAAGTGGAAGACGCGGCGCGGCCGACTGTTCCTGGTGCCGGGCGATTCGCCGGTCGGCTATCGCCTGCCGCTGGGTACGCTGCCCTATGTGCCGCCGGCGCAGTTCCCCTATATCGTACCGGTCGATCCGTCGCTGCCACGCGGCGGGCTGCCGGCGCGAGAGGCGATCTTGCCTTCCGCCGCTCCGGCTGAACTGGAAGGCGCCGACGAAATGGCGCGCCGCCAGCAGGCGATTTCTTTCACCGCGACGACCGGTCAGCAGGACCGGGTCGAGCAGGAGATCACCGAGATCGGCGGCGCGGTGCGCACAGCACTTTCGGTCGAGCCGCGCGACGGGCGCCTTTGCGTGTTCATGCCGCCGGTCGAGGCGCTGGAAGACTATCTCGAACTGGTCGCGGCAGCCGAAAACGCGGCCAAGGCGATAGGTCTTCCTGTGCACATCGAAGGCTATGGCCCGCCGCACGATCCGCGCCTCAACGTCATTCGCGTCGCGCCCGATCCCGGTGTCATCGAGGTCAACATCCATCCGGCCGCCAACTGGCAGGACTGCGTGGCGACGACCACGGCGATCTACGAGGAAGCGCGGCAGACACGGCTTGGCGCCGACAAGTTCATGATCGATGGCCGCCACACCGGCACCGGCGGTGGCAACCATGTCGTCGTTGGCGGCGCGACGCCTAATGACAGCCCGTTCCTGCGCCGGCCCGATCTATTGAAGAGCCTGGTGCTGCAATGGCAGCGGCGCCCGTCACTGTCCTATCTGTTTTCCGGCCTGTTCATCGGCCCGACCAGCCAGGCGCCGCGCTTCGACGAGGCGCGGCATGACTCGCTTTACGAACTTGAGATCGCGATGGCGCAGGTGCCGCATCCGGACCAGGGCAATGCACCACTGCCGTGGCTGGTCGACCGGTTGTTCCGCAATCTCCTCACCGACGTCACCGGCAACACGCATCGCTCGGAAATCTGCATCGACAAATTGTTCTCGCCGGATGGGCCGACCGGCCGGCTCGGCCTGGTCGAGTTCCGCGGCTTCGAAATGCCGCCGAATGCGCGCATGTCGCTGGCGCAGCAGCTTCTGGTGCGCGCCATCATTGCCCGCGCGTGGAAGAGCCCGCTCGACGGCCGCTTCGTACGCTGGGGCACCTCGCTGCATGACCGTTTCATGCTGCCGCATTATGTCTGGGCGGATTTTCTCGACGTGCTCGACGACCTCAAGCTCAACGGTTTCGAGTTCCGCCCGGAATGGTTCGACGCCCAGCTCGAGTTCCGTTTTCCGTTCTGCGGCGAAGTCCAGCATGCCGGCATCAAGCTGGAACTGCGGCAGGCGCTGGAGCCTTGGCATGTCATGGGCGAACAGGGCGCCATTGGCGGCACCGTGCGCTTCGTCGATTCCTCGGTCGAACGGCTGCAGGTCAGGACCGAAGGCCTCAATCCGGAGCGTCATGCCATCGTCTGCAACGGCCGCGTCGTGCCGATGAAGGTGACCGACAACAGGGAGGTCGCGGTGGCGGGCGTGCGCTTCAAGGCCTGGCAGCCGGCGTCGGGCCTGCATCCGGCGCTGCCGGTCAACACGCCGCTGGTCTTCGACATCTACGACCGCTGGTCGGGTCGGGCGGTTGGCGGCTGCGTCTACCATGTCGCGCATCCCGGCGGGCGCAGCTACGATACCTTCCCGGTCAACGGCAACGAGGCCGAGGCGCGGCGGCTTGCCCGCTTCGAGCCGCGCGGCCACACCCCGTCGGCCTATGTGCTGCGCAACGAAGAAGCCTCTGAAGACTTCCCGATGACCCTTGACCTCAGGCGGCCATCAAGACTCTGATCAGCGATGGCAAAGGGGAATCAGAAAAAGATACGCGGCAACCCGCTGAGGCACAGTCTGCTGGAGCACTACCAGCCGATTGACGGCGTCGTCGACGAGATGGTCGATGCGGCAGGCAATCCGCGCCCGGTATGGAAGAACTTCATCGATGCGCTGGAAGAGCTTGGCCCCGAAAAGCTCGGCCAGCGCTTCGCCCGCGCCGACCAGTATCTCCGTGATGCCGGCGTCTATTACCGCGTCTACGACAAGGCCGGCGCGAATGAGCGCGAATGGCCGCTGGCGCATGTTCCGCTGCTGATCGAAGACAAGGAATGGGCTGAGATCAGCGCCGGCCTCATCCAGCGCGCCGATCTGTTCGAGGAGATAGTCGCTGACATTTACGGGCCGAACCGGCTGATTGAGAAGGGCATCCTGCCGGCGGGATTGATTGCGGCGAGCCCGGAATATTTGCGACCTGTTGTCGGCACCGTGCCGGCGAGTGGCCATTTTCTGCATTTTTGCGCCTTCGAACTCGGCCGTGGGCCAGACGGAAGCTGGTGGGTGCTGGGCGACCGTACACAGGCGCCGTCGGGCGCCGGCTTCGCGCTGGAAAACCGCGTCGCCACGACACGCGCCTTGTCCGACATCTATGGCGAGATGCATGTCCACCGTCTCGCCGGCTTCTTCCGCCGCTTTCGCGACGCGCTCATCGGCATGGCCAAGGAAAACGATGGCCGCGTCGCCATCCTGACGCCGGGGCCGCTCAACGAGACCTATTACGAGCATGCCTATATCGCCCGCTATCTCGGCATCATGCTGCTCGAGGGCGAGGACCTGACCGTCTCCGGTGGCAAACTGATGGTGCGCACGGTTTCCGGTCTGATGCCGATCAGCATGCTGTGGCGGCGGCTCGATGCCGCCTTCGCCGATCCGCTGGAACTTAGACCAGACTCGCAGATCGGCACGCCGGGGCTGGTCGAGGCGATCCGCCAAGGCGCCGTTTCGACGGTCAACGCGCTGGGTTCGGGCCTAATGGAAACGCGGGCGCTGCTCGCCTTCCTGCCAAAAATTTCGCGCGAATTGCGCGGCGAAGAGCTTTTGTTGCCAAGCGTTGCCACCTGGTGGTGCGGGCAGGACAGCGAACGCCGGCATGTGCTCGCCAATCTCGACCGCATGGTGGTCGGCCCGGCGCTATCGACGCGGCTTGCCTTCGAAGACGACGACCAGACAAGACTCGGTTCGGCACTTACGGCTGACGAACGTGCCGCGCTGATTGCGCGCATCGAGAGCGACAGCGGCGGTTTCGTTGGCCAAGAAGCGGTGACGCTGTCGACGACACCGGTCTATGTCGGCGGCTGGCTGGAGCCACGGCCGGCGAGCCTGCGCGTCTATCTGGCGCGCACGTCGGAGGGCTGGACTGTGATGCCGGGTGGTTTCGCCCGCGTCGGCCTGTCGCTCGACCCGACGGCCATCGCCATGCAGCGCGGTGGCCAGGCGGCCGACGTCTGGGTGGTCAGCGACCGGCCGGTCGAGCGCGAGACGCTGCTGCCGCAGGAGCATGACAGTTTTGCCCGCACCATGCCGGGCAGCCTGCCCAGCCGTGCGGCGGAAAACCTGACCTGGCTCGGCCGCTACATCGAGCGCTCGGAAGACACGGTGCGCATCCTGCGCGCCTATCATGTGCGGCTGGCCGAAACGTCCGATCCGGACATGCCGCTGCTCGCCGATGTCAGGGACTATCTCGAACCGTTCGGCATCGACCTCGAAGCGGCCATTCCGCCTGCATTGATCGGTACGCTGGACAGCGCCGTCTACAGCGCCGGGCAGATCAGAGACCGGTTTTCGCCCGATGGCTGGCTGGCGCTGAAAGACCTGTCGAAGACCATCCACCAATTCGCAACGACAGTGGCGCCGGGCGACGATGCGACGAGGGCGATGACGGTGATGCTGCGCAAGCTCGCCGGCTTTTCCGGCCTGCTGCACGAGAACATGTACCGTTTCACCGGCTGGCGTTTCCTCGAGATCGGCCGGCGCATCGAACGCGGCATCCAGATCGCCCGCACGCTTGCCCGTCTCACCCGCTCCGGCGCGACGGATGGTTCGCTCGACATGATGCTGGAGATCGGCGACAGCGTCATGACCCACCGCCGGCAGTATCCGGTGCGGGCCGGGCGACGCACGGTGATCGACCTCCTGGCGCTCGACCCGCTCAACCCGCGCTCGATCCTGTTCCAGCTCGAGCGGCTGAAGGCGGAGATCGGGCTGTTGCCCTCGGTTGGCCCGGAGGGACATATGTCGGTGGCGGCCAAGGAAATCCTGCAGCTCAACACGGCCATTGCCGTCATGGAGCCATCGGAGATGTCGGCGGAGGTGCTGGACGATCTCGCCACTGAAATCGGCAACCTCTACAACAGCCTCGCCAAAGCGTATTTCGGCTAAGCAGCGCGGTTTTGCGAGAAGAGCCTGCGCCAAAACTAGAAAAGTAGGGCATGCTGTACGATATCAGGCTTCATCTCAGCTACGATTATGACGCCGCGGCCGGTGGCAGCCGACATCAGGTGCGTGTGTTGCCGCAGACTATTGCCGGCGTGCAACGCGTCGTCGCCGCCTCGCTTTCGTTTGTGCCGACCCCGTCGGAGCGCACGGATTTTGCCGATTTCTTCGGCAATAATGTCACCGCGATCGCCTTTCGCGATGTCCATGACGGGCTCGACATCAGAATGAGCGCGCGCGTGTCGGTGTCGCGGCCTGAGCCTGGGCTCGACGTGTCGCCCGACTTGCAACGCCTGAGGGAAGAACTCGGCGCGGTGCGGTCACTGGCGCCTGACGCCCCGCATCACTTTCTCACGGCCAGCGATCATGTCGGCATCGATGCGGCGATCACCGCCTATGCACGCGGCAGCGCCAGCGGCTCGACGGTTGGCACGGCCATCGATCTGTGCAACCGCATCCACCGCGACTTCACTTATGATGGTGAGGCGACCACCGTTCATACCAAGGCCACCGACGCCTTCCGTTTGAAGCGGGGCGTGTGCCAGGATTTCTCCCACATCATGATCGCCGGCCTGCGCGGGCTGGGCATCCCCGCCGGTTATGTCAGCGGCTTCCTACGCACCATTCCGCCGAAAGGAAAGCCGCGGCTCGAAGGCGCCGACGCCATGCATGCATGGGTCAAGGTGTGGTGCGGGCGCGATGCCGGCTGGCAGGAATTCGACCCGACCAACGGCATGCGGGCGAGCAACGACCACATCACCGTTGGCTATGGCCGTGACTATTCCGACGTGGCGCCGATCGTCGGAGTGCTGAAAACCACCGGCGGACAGGTCGGCGACCAGGCGGTCGATGTCATTCCGGTCGCCCTCGAAAAGGCCTGACGGCCTCGAAGCCTGTGGGCCTGACGCGATTCTGATGGCGTGACGGAACCAGCGGCCATTCCGGTGCTTATCTCTGAGCAAAATCTCGTGGAGGGGGCATGCTGGACAGATCCGGAGCGCCATCCGGCCGATCGGCTGCCGGGCAGGGAGACAATGGGGCACCGAAAAACGGCGCGCAGACGTCTGCCGATCAGGCCTCGCTCACCTATGTCAGCGACAGTGAGCCCGGTATCCGCCGCCTGAAGGCGGGCGAGGGATTTTCGTACAAAGGCGCGAAGGGGCAGACCCTCAGTGCGGCAGCCATCGCCCGCATCAAGGCGCTGGCGATACCGCCGGCCTGGACGGATGTGTGGATTTCGCCCGATCCCACCGGCCATATCCAGGCGACCGGACGCGACCAGCGCGGGCGCAAGCAGTATCGCTACCATCCGCTGTGGGCGGCGGAGCGCGACGGCGCCAAATATTCGAGCCTTGTCGCCTTTGCCGAAAGCCTGCCGGAATTGCGCCGCAGCATCGATGCCGATCTGCGTCGCCACGGCCTGCCGGCAGAGCGCGTCGTGGCGGCAATCGTCTGGCTGCTCGACAACACGATGATCCGGGTCGGCAATGCCGCCTATGCCCGCGACAACAAGAGTTTCGGGCTGACCACGCTGCGCGACCGCCACGTCGACATCAAGGGATCGAGCCTGCGCTTTGCCTTCAAGGGCAAGTCCGGCAAGGAATGGAAATTGAAGCTGGTCGACCGCCGCATCGCCCGGGTCGTGCGCGGCGCGCAGGATATTCCGGGGCAAAAGCTGTTCCAATATTTGGACGAGGACGGGGCGAGGCATCCGGTGCGTTCCGACGACGTCAATCGCTATATACGCGACGCCGTCGGAGAAGACTTCAGCTCCAAGCACTTCCGCACCTGGGGTGGCACCATCCATGCCGCCTCGCTGTTTGCGCAGACGGAGCTTCCCGAGAGCCAGGCCGGAGTGAAGCGGGTGACGAACACCGTCATCGACAAGGTGGCACAGCGGTTGGGCAACACGCGTGCCGTCTGCCGCAAATGCTATATCCATCCGCAGGTGTTCGAAGCGTGGTCGCAAGGACGGCTGCTCAGCGAAATAACCGAGGCCAACAAGCGCAAGCGATCGATAGACGGTCTCGACGACGAAGAGGCGCTGGTGCTGCGGTGGCTGAAGGCCAGCGAAGCTTGAAAAATTGCCCTAACTTTTTTGTCGACGCCATGTCGGCATAGGCCCTACTGTTTCGTCCTTTGATACAGAAAAGGACGTCTCATGCTCTACGCTATCCTCTGCTATGCCTCCGAAGATGTCGTCTCCTCCTGGAGCAAGGCACAGGATGACGAGGTGATGGCGAAACTCCTGAACGTGCAGGAAAAATACGCCAAGGCCGGCCGGCTTGGCCCGGTGGCGCGGCTTTTGCCGACCACCGCCGCGACGACGCTGCGCAGGGTCAAGGGCGAAGCGGTGGTCATCGACGGGCCGTTTGCCGAGACCAAGGAGCAGTTCCTCGGCTTCTACACGCTCGAATGCGCCGATCTCGACGAGGCCGTCGACTTCGCGCGCGAGCTTTCCGAGGTCAATCCGAGCGGCGGATCCTATGAGATCCGACCGGTTTCCGTGTTCGACCCAACCAGAGTCTTGAAATGACCGACCTTTCCTGGATCAGCTCCGCGATCTCAGCCGCCCGCCCGCAGGCGATGGGTGCGTTGCTGCGCTACTTCCGCGATCTCGATACGGCGGAAGAGGCTTTCCAGGATGCGTGCCTGAGGGCGCTCAAGAATTGGCCGCAGAACGGGCCGCCGCGCGATCCGGCTGCATGGCTGATCTTTGTCGGCCGCAACAGCGGCATCGACGCGGTGCGCAAACGCGCCAAGCAGGCGCCGATGCCGGAAGAGGACCAGATATCGGACCTCGAAGATGCCGAGAGCGATATCGCCGAACGGCTGGACGGCGCGCATTACCGCGACGATATTCTGCGGCTGCTGTTCATCTGCTGCCATCCCGATCTTCCGCCGACACAACAGATCGCGGTGGCGCTGCGCATTGTTTCCGGTATCACCGTCAAGCAGATCGCGCGCGCCTTCCTGGTCGGCGAAAGCGCCATGGAGCAGCGCATCACCCGTGCCAAGGCGCGCATTGCCGACGCCGGCGTGGCCTTTGAGACGCCGGGCGCGGTCGAGCGCTCGGAGCGGCTCGCGGCCGTCGCGGCCATGGTCTATCTGATCTTCAACGAGGGCTATTCGACCAACAGCGGCGAGGCGCCGGCCCGCGCCCCGCTCTGCGAGGAGGCGATCCGGCTGGCGCGCCTGCTGCTCAGGTTGTTCCAGACCGAGCCGGAGATTATGGGCCTGACGGCGCTGCTTCTGCTGCAGCATGCCCGCGCCCCGGCCCGGTTCGACGAGAATGGCGAGATCGTGCTGCTCGACGACCAGGACCGCTCGCTGTGGAGCCGCAAGATGATCGACGAGGGCCTGGCGCTCGTCGACAAGGCGCTGCGCCACCAGAAACCAGGGCCCTACCAGGTCCAGGCGGCAATCGCCGCTCTGCATGCGCGGGCGGCAACGCCCGAGGATACCGACTGGACCGAGATCGATCTGCTCTACAGCCTTCTGGAAAGGATGCAGCCATCGCCGGTGGTGACGCTGAACCGCGCCGTCGCGGTCGCCAAGGTGCGCGGCCCCGAAGCTGCCCTTGCGATGATCGAGCCGCTCGGCGAAAGGCTCTCCGGCTATTTCCACTTCTTCGGCCTCAAGGGTGGGCTGTTGATGCAACTCGACCGTGGCGAGGAGGCGCGTGTCGCTTTCGACCGCGCCATTGCACTTGCCAATACGGCGGCGGAAGCCGCCCATATCCGCATGCATATCGACCGGCTTATGCGAGACGGCGCCGTGCGTCCCACGGTGCAAAAGGCAAACTGAGCGCCATCTGCCCATCTGGTTCATTCGAGTCTGGCTCAATCGTGCAGCTTGGGCTTGGACCATGCCGGGGTGGCGATTTTCCCCTGAAACGAGTAATGCCACGCCATGACGGCGCCTGACGTGCCTGCGGCACGCAGGCGACATGGTGCGAAGGCTCGACCGCCGCCACATGATGGCGAGCGGATCTGAAAGGGATAAAAATGACGATAGCGAAGGAAACGGCTGAACTTCTGGCGAAACTTGGCGTGGCCAAGGACGCGCTTACCGGCGGCGACCTCATCGTGCGCAGCCCGGTGACGGGCGAGCAGATCGCGGCGCTGAAGACGATTTCACCGGCCGAGGCGGCCAAAGCCATCGACGCCGCGCACACGGCTTTCCAGGCTTGGCGGATGGTGCCGGGTCCCCGGCGCGGCGAACTGGTGCGGCTGCTCGGCGAGGAGTTGCGCGCCCACAAGGCCGAGCTTGGCCGGCTGGTGTCGATCGAGGTCGGCAAGATCCCGTCCGAGGGCCTTGGCGAAGTGCAGGAAATGATCGACATTTGCGATTTCGCCGTCGGCCTGTCCCGCCAGCTCTACGGCCTGACCATCGCCACCGAGCGCCCCGGCCATCGCATGATGGAGACCTGGCATCCGCTCGGCGTCGTCGGGGTCATCTCGGCCTTCAACTTCCCGGTCGCGGTGTGGTCCTGGAATGCTGCCCTTGCTCTGGTCTGCGGCGATGCCGTGGTGTGGAAGCCGTCGGAAAAGACGCCGCTGACGGCGCTTGCCTGCGAAGCGATCTTTGCACGTGCGGTCAAGCGCTTCGGCGCGGATGCGCCGCAGGGCCTGGCGCCGGTGCTGATCGGCGATCGCGCCATCGGCGAGATCCTGGTCGATCATCCCAAGGTGCCGCTGGTTTCGGCCACCGGCTCGACGCGCATGGGCCGGGATGTCGGCCCAAGGCTGGCCAAGCGCTTTGCCCGCGCCGTGTTGGAGCTCGGCGGCAACAATGCCGGTATCGTTTGCCCGACCGCCGATCTCGACATGGCGCTGCGCGCCATCGCTTTCGGCGCCATGGGCACGGCCGGCCAGCGCTGCACGACGCTCAGGCGCTTGTTCGTGCATGACAGCGTCTATGACGCGCTGCTGCCGCGCCTGAAGAAGGCCTACGAAAGCGTCTCGGTTGGCAATCCGCTGGAAACCTCTTCGCTGGTCGGTCCGCTGATCGACAAGGCGGCCTTCGACGCCATGCAGAAGGCACTGAAGGAAGCCGGCGCCCATGGCGGCAAGGTGACCGGCGGCGCGCGGGTCGAGAATGGCCACCCGGACGCCTATTACGTGCATCCGGCACTGGTCGAAATGCCGAAGCAAGTCTCGCCGGTGACGGAAGAGACCTTCGCGCCGATCCTGTATGTGATGAAATATTCCGACTTCGACGCCGTGCTCGACGAGCACAATGCGGTTGGCGCCGGCCTGTCATCGTCGATCTTCACCCGCGACCTGCAGGAATCCGAGCGCTTCCTCGGCGTCGACGGTTCGGATTGCGGCATCGCCAACGTCAACATCGGCACGTCGGGCGCCGAGATCGGCGGCGCGTTCGGTGGCGAAAAGGAAACCGGCGGCGGCCGCGAGAGCGGTTCGGACGCCTGGAAGGCCTATATGCGCCGCGCCACCAATACGGTGAACTATTCGAAGGCGCTGCCGTTGGCCCAGGGCGTGTCGTTCGACATCGACTGAGGCGCTGCGCCAGCTTCCCTGACCAGTTGATCCATCCCGATTCAGTCGGGGTGGATCGCTATCGTGAGCGCGGAGGTTCAGCCAGCCCGTTGGGTCGGACGACAGGCCTCGAAAGCGGCATCGATGACGGCAAGCTTGGCGGCCTGTACGGTCATATATTCCTGGTAGAAGCTGTTCGAGACCCACATCACCGAATGTCCGCGCCGGCCCATCCAGCCGACGCTGCCGAGCTTTTCGGCGTCGCGCAATTTGCGCGCCAGATGGGTGCGCGAGAGTTTTAACCAACTGGCGAATTCGCCGATCGAAACCACGCTGGTCGGGATCCGGTCGAGGCTGGCATTGTCCGGGTCGATGCCGGACATCAGCCAATCCATGACGATGCCGCCATTGTTGAGCCAGATAAACAGCGAAAAGGTCTGCTTGGGTTCGCGCACCGGGTTGGAGGAAAGCAGGCCTTCCGCCACCATCGGCTGCAGCCTGGCGATCATGCCGTGCTGCTCGAGAAACACGGTGAGGCGGTTGCCGCCGTCGAGACCGTCGAGTGTGCGCAGATGTGCGACCACCCAGCCATCGAATTCCTTCAGCGTCGCCGCCGTCACCTGAAAGGGGTGGGCTCGTCCGTCGCCGGTATGCGGCAGGTATTCGATGATGTGATAGTGCAGCATCTCCTTGATGAAGGCCTCGGCCGTGTTGCGGCTGGCGACTGAATAGTGAAGCACGTCATCGATGAAGCGGGCCAGTGTCAGTTCCGTGCGAGGATCGCGCGGATCGCGAGCGAAATGCAGGGCAAGGCCGGTGTGGGCCAGCAGCCAGCGCTGTTGCGTGGCGAATACGGCGGCCAGGCGCGGGCTCGTTTCATAGATGTGCAGCAGCGCTTTCGACTGCGCCTGGACATGACGATGCAGCGCCGGATGGCCGGCAATATATTCGAAATTCAGCGCCATCCTCCTCGTCCTCCGGCCAGCCCCCCGGCAGCGAAGACGCAACCACATTTCCAGCCTTAGCCGCCCGTGTCCAGCCATGCCAACCCGGACAAAAGGCCTAGAGCTGTCGATGGTTCCACAGACACGTTGAAACCGCCCCATCTCTTTGATTTTGGGGCAATTGCTCGGGGAAAGCGCCACGCGCTTTTCCCAGGAAAACCGTTTCACACTTTTCCCGCGATTGCTCTTGTCCGTTCGCGCCCGGCCGACGGCGCAGCCAGCATCGTCGCGCAGAATGCCGATGCCCTTGGTAGCGGAGTGCCGCTGCCGGTCTTCTTCACCGGCTTCGCCGTGAATGGGGATGCGCAGACCCCTGATCGAAGACCCGCACTTCGACAAGGCAGCGCTCTGCCGCAGCATGGCGACAGTTGCCGTGGTGTGTGTCGTCGCGTCGGCCCAATGAGCGGCGGTAGCGAGGCCGCCGATTTGTTTCAGGGATTGCGGCCTGTAGGCCTGCCCGTGCGCGAAAATGATGTCCGCAGGCGGTAGCGGTCGCCGGCGTAGCGGATGGTCGAGGACAGCAGCGGCCGGCCGACGGTGTCGACGATGAGCTGGCGCATCACCAAAGTGGATTTGCCGACGTCGATGTCGAGGTGCCGCGCCAGAACAGGATCGGCATCATGCGCCTCGATCGTGGTTTCGGCGCGTGCCAGGTCGACACCGGCATCGATCAGCAGGCCAAACAGCGACGCATTGCTGAAGTCGATGCGGCTGAGATCGGGAACGAGGCTTGCTGCAAAGAACGAGGTGTCGACGGCGACCGGGACCTGGTCGAGGCGGCGGATACGCTCGAGGTGAAACAGCGTCGCACCCGGCGCGATGGAAAGCTCCTCGGCCTCGTCAAGCGAGGCCGGCGCCTGTTCGGCGCGCAACACGTTGGAAGAGGGCGTCAGGCCGAGGCGTTTGGCGGTCTCGCTGAAGGATTCCAGCGTGTTGGGAAACTCCTTCGGCACCTTGGACGAGACATACCAGCCGCGCCCGTGCGAGGGCGTCAGCACGCCTTCCTCGACGAGGCTCTGCAAGGCCCGGCGCAAGGTCACCCTTGAGATCGACATGCGCGTGAACAGGTCGCGCTCGGCCGGCAGGCGCGCGCCGGAGGCAAGCTTGCCTGACGCGATCTCCTGCAGGATCGCATCGGCGGCCTGCCGCCAGAGTGGTTCGGGTCCGTCCGACTGCAGTGGCGAGCCCTCCATCACGGTCACCCCTTGATCTTTTCCCATACGCCCGTTCGCATCGAACGGTAGCAGGCGTCAATTATGTGGTTGACGATGACGCCATCCTCGAAGGTTTCCAATGGCGTTGTCCCGGCCGCGAAGTGATCGACAAAATGGCGCATCTGTTGCGAAAAGCCATAGGCGCGGGTTTCCTCCGGCACCGGATAGACCCAGCCGGTCTCGGCATCGGCCTTTTCGACGAGATAGCCCACCGGCTTCTCGATGAAGCCCCAGACCGGGCCGACCGACGTGTCGGTGACGATGCGGCCGGCGGAGCCGACGAGTTCGTGGCGCAGCTGCATGCCGCCTTTCTCGATCCATGAGGATTCGATCGTGGCGAGTTGGCCGCCTGCGAACTTCAACAGCGCGATTGCGGTGTCTTCCCCGGTTGTCTTATCACCGTGGACGAGTGTTGCGCCCCAGGCCATCACTTCGGTGATCTCATTGTCCTTGCCGAAGAAGTGGCGGGCGCTCTCGACGGTGTGGCAGCCCATGTCGAGCAGGGCGCCGCCGCCGGCCAACTCGGCGTTCCAGAAATGCGGCGCGTGCGGCCCGGAATGCGCCTCACGCGCCCGCATGGTCAAGAGATTGCCGATGCCGCCGGCCTGGATCATCTGGTGGGCCTTGGCGATGTTGGGGGAAAACACCGCGCATTCGGCATAGCCGTGCCAGATGCCGGCGCGCTGGACGATGTCGAGGATTTCCTGCGCCTCCTTGCCGGTCCGCGCCAGCGGCTTGGTGCAGATGACGGCCTTGCCGTGTTTGGCGGCCGTCCTGACGGCTTCGAGATGGATTTCGTTGGGCAGCGCGATTACCACCAGACCGACCTTGGGATCGGCGCACAGCGCGTCGATATCCCGGTGGGCGGTGACCTTGGGACCCCATTTCTTGGCGAAGGCCGTGGCGCGCTCGAAACTGCGCGAGGAGCAGGCCACGAGCTCGGCATTGCGCACGTCGAGCAGCGAGTCCGCGTAGGTCTCCGCAATGAAGCCCGAACCCAGAATTCCAACTCCAATCATACAGTCCTCCCAGATTTTTTGCCGTCAATCCGATGCTGCCAGCCGGACAGCGACCTCTCGATGAGAAAAGACAACACAATACCACTTGTCACAAGATGTATCAGTAGGTATGGTCCGAGGCAACAGTGCAAAATCGTGAATCCACACGAGGCACCATCTTGAGGGAGAGCAGGACAATGCGTTCCATACGTGTATCGATCCCGCTGGCGGCGACGCTTGGCGTGATGTTTTCAAGCGGCGTCGGCGCCGCATTTGCCGACCCGGTGACCATCACCTTGAACAGCTGGCGCACCGAGGACATCGCGGTGTGGCAGGACACCATCCTGCCGGCCTTCGAGGCCAAGCACCCTGATATCAAGGTCGAGTTCGCGCCGATCAACACCAACGAGTATAACGCCGCGGTACAGTCGCAGATCGAAGGCGGCGCCGGTGGCGACCTGATCACCTGTCGCCCGTTCGACGTGAACCGCGAATGGATCAAGCGCGGCTATTTCGAATCGCTGGAAGGCCTGCCGGGCCTGGCGAATTTCGACAAGACCTCGCGCGCCGCGTGGTCGGGTGCGGACGACAAGACCTACTGCCTGCCGGTCGCCGCCGTGCTCGCCGGCTTCTACTACAATGCCGACATCTTCAAGGAACTGGGCCTGAAGGTGCCGACCACCAGCGCCGAGTTCATCGACGTGCTCACGGCAATCAAGAAGGACGGCCGCTACACGCCGCTCGCCTATGGTTCGGCCGAATCCTGGCAGCTCGCCTATAACGGTCTGTACTCGATCGGCCCTGCCTACTGGAAAGGCGAGGAGGGTCGGCTCGGCCTGATCGACGGCAAGAAGAAGCTGACCGATCCGGAATTCGTCGACGCCATTGCTGCTTTCGAAGCCTGGAAGCCGTTCCTGCCGTCGGGTCAGGAAAGCCTGAACTATGCGGACATGACGCAGCTGTTCACGCTCGGCAAGGCGGCCATCCTTCCCGACGGTTCGTGGGACATCAACCAGGCGACCTCGACCGGCCTCAACGTCGGCGTGTTCGGGCCGCCGGTGCCGAAGGCTGGCGACAAGCGCTACCTCCAGGAAATGCCTGACATGGGCATCGGCATCAACGCCAAGAGCGCGCACAAGGACGCGGCCAAGACCTTCCTCGACTGGGTTGCCGGTCCTGAATTCCAGGAGCTCTATGTCAACGCCGCGCCTGGCTTCTTTGCCATGAGCTCGAAGCCGGTGACCTACAAGAACAAGCTGGCGCAAGACTTTGCCGACCTGAAGAAAGGCGCCGAACTGACGCCGCGCCTGGCGCTGGATCGCCTGAGTGCCGGCACGCCGCCGCTCGACGACGAGACCTGGCGCCTGCTGCAGGTGATGTTCACCAAGTCCGATGTCACGCCGCAGCAGGTTGCGACCGAACTCCAGGCCGGGCTCGCCTCCTGGTACGGACCGCAGAAGAAGTAATCCGGCACCGCTTCGCGCATGCCTTGCCATGAGGCGGGGCATGCGCAAGCCTGACGACATGCCGGCGCATTCGTGCCGGCATGAAGATGAGGTTTTGCTTTGATATCTCCCGCTGCCGCTTATCGAAACCTGTTGCTGTTCGTTCTGCCGGCGCTGGCCGTTTATCTGGTCTTTGCCGTGCTGCCGCTGGCGACCTCGATCGTCATGAGCTTCTTCCAGACCAGCGGCGCCTCGGGTGACGTCTTTGTCGGCCTTGCCAATTACGAGCGGCTGTTTACGCACCCGACCATCAGCGCCCGTTTCTGGAATGCACTGCTCAACAACATGCAGTATTTCGCCATCCATCTGATTGTCGAAGTGCCGATGGGGCTGCTGCTGGCGGCATTGCTCACGTCGGGAAAACTGGCGCGATCGGAAGGCATCTACCGCACGCTGCTGTTCATCCCGGCGACGCTGTCGGTGGTCATTGTCGGCTTTGTCTGGCGGCTGATCATCAACCCGCTCTGGGGCCTGGTCGGCTTCCCGCTGCTGGGCACGGAATCGACGGCGCTCACCACCATTTCGCTAATGTCGGTCTGGCAGTATTTCGGCATCCCGATGGTCTTCCTCTACAGCGCCTTGCTGGCCGTGCCCAACGAGCTGGTCGAAGCCGCCAACATCGACGGCGCCGGCGGCTGGACGACCTTCTGGAAGATCAAGTTCCCGCTGATCGCGCCGCAATTCGGGCTGATCGCCATCCTCACCTACATCTGGACGTTCAACGGTTTCGACTTGGTGTTTGCGCTCAACGGATCAGCGCCCGGTCCGAACTACAGCACCGATATTCTCGGCACCTATTTCTACCGCACCTTCTTCGGCTCGAGCGGCCAGCTTGCCGATCTCGATCTGGGTAGCGCGGTTGCAACGGTCATCTTCCTCACGGTGTTGCTGGTTACCGCGGCCTATTTCTGGCTGATCCAGCGCCGCCTGAAATCCTATTCGGTCTAGGAGCTGAGATGAGCGCCCAGGATCTCACTATCTCAGCCTCTCGCCGCCGCCAGGACCGCGAACCGTGGACGGTCGAGCGCATCATCGTGCATGCGCTGCTGATCGTTTTCGTTCTGCTCGCCATCGGGCCGGTGCTGATCGTCATCATCAATTCGCTGAAGACAACGCCGGCGATTTTTGGCGGGCCGTTCGACCTGCCGACGGCCAAGACCTTCAGCCTCGAAGGCTACAAGCGCGTCTTCACCCGCGGCAATTTCATCGTCAATTACCGCAACAGCCTTGTCGTTACCGTGACGACGATCGGGCTGACCGTGGTGCTGTCGACGCTCGCCGCGTTCGCACTGGTCGAGTACCGCGTGCGGCTGGCGTCGTTGCTCGGCGGCCTGTTCGTGCTCGGCATCATGCTGCCGATCCGGCTCGGCACCATCCCGCTGATCCAGATGATGCTGGCCTGGCGGCTGATGGACACGCTGGCGGCGCTCATCCTCGTCTACACCGCCATGAGCATTCCGATCGCGGTGACGCTGATGGTCACCTATTTTCGCACCGTTCCGACAGACCTCAAGGAAGCGGCGCGCATGGATGGCGCGAGCGAATTGCGCACCTTCTGGATCGTGCTGCCGCTGGTCAGACCGGGCCTCGCCGCGGTCGCGGCACTGACCATGCTGCCGGTCTGGAACGACCTCTGGTTCCCGCTGATCCTGGCGCCAAGCCGGCAGAACCAGACGGTGACGCTCGGTGTGCAGCAATTCGTCGGCCAGTTCATGAACGACTATCCGGCACTGCTTGCCGCACTGACGCTCGGCGCGGTGCCGCTGGTGCTGCTGTTCACCCTGTTCTCGCGGCAATTCATCAGCGGCCTGAGCAAGGGCTACAGCAAGTGATTTTCCACGCGCACCAATTTCGAACTGATGGAACATTGAGATGCAGATAGGCACTTACATTCGCCGGCAGCCCGCGACACTCACCAGCCTGCCAGCGGCAATCGGCGCGGAACTCGACAGTTTTTCCGGCCTGCGCCAGACGCCGGAGCGGATCGTGCTGCTTGGCACCGGCTCGTCGATGAATGCGCTGCTGGCCGGCGCCGAGGCGCTGGAAGAGGGCACGGGCGCCTCGGTGATCGCCAAGGAGCCGGAGGCTTTCCTGCGCCTGCCGCCCAGGGCATCGGGCCAGCGCACGCTGGTTCTGGCGGCGTCGCAGTCCGGCATGAGCATCACCACGATCGAAGCGGTGCGCCTGTCGGTGCAACTCGGATTCCCGACGCTTGTCATCACCGGCGAGGCCGGCAGCCTGATTACCGAGACCGGCGCCGAGATCATCGTCATGCCGATCGGTCCGGAGACGGTCGGTCCCAAGACCATGGGTTACACCGCGACCGTTATTTCGGTGCTGGCGGTCGCCGCAAAGCTCGCCAACAAGACGGTCGATGTGTCGAGACTGATCGCCCAGCTGGAGCAGACGGCTGAAACCGGTCTTGTGGCTGCGAAAGATCTGGTCGCCCGCTTCGGCGTTCCCGATTACATTCTGGTCGCCGGGCAGGCGACGCATCTTGGCACGGCGCTCGAAGCGTCGCTTAAGATCGCCGAAATCAGTGGCGTGCCGACCTCGGCCTTCGACACCGAAGAGGCTCTGCACGGCCATGTCTATGGCACGACCGACAAGAGCCTGGTGATCGCCATCGCGCAGACCGAGACCGAGGCGAAAGTCGCCGCCAATCTCGGCGAGGCATTGGCCGAACTTGGGCCGCGCACCGTCGTCCTCAACCTCTCGGGATATCCGACGCCCTTCGATCTCGATGTCAGCTGGCCGACAGCGCCGGAGCAGCAATGGCTCGCCGGCTGCTGGGCGCCGATGCCGCTGCAATGGTATGGCTGCGAGCTGGCGATCGCGCGCGGCATCGATCCCGACAAGATGATCTACCCCAACCTCGGACGGCGGCTCAACGTGCGCATCCGCAAGGAGGCGTGATGGTAACCGCTGTTGGAATCGACATTGGCGGCAGCCTAGTCAAACTTGGCGTCGTCGACGGTTCAGGCAAGGTCCTAGCGCGCGGTGCTGTGCCTGTGCATCGCGATATCGAGTTCGCGGAGTTCGTCCATCTGGTCACCGAGGCGACCGAAGCGCTGAGAAAGGCGTATCCCGATATCGCGGCTATCGGCATCGGTGTGCCCGGCACGCCCAATCCCGAGACCGGTATGCTCAACGGACGCTGCCCGGCGATCCCGGCGCTGCTGAAGGGATCGCTGTCAAAGCTGTTCGCCATTCGCTTCGGCGTGCCGGCCGTTGTCCGCAATGATGCGGTCAGCGCCACCCATGGCGAAATGCGCCACGGCGCCGGGCGTCCGTTTTCGCGCTTCGCGCTGCTGACGCTCGGCACCGGCATTGGCGGGTCCATGGTCATCGACCGCAAGGTCATCGACGGTCCGGACGGACTGCCGCCGCAGTTCGGCTGCATCTCGCTCGACCCGGCCCGCACCGACATCGCCGATCCCGTGCCGGGCATGGTCGAGAACCTCGCCAGCGCCCGCGCGCTGGTGAACCGCTATCGCCAGCTGAAACCGGACACCGACGCCAAGGACGCCGAGACCGTCGTCGATCTCGCCAAGCAAGGTGATGCGATCGCACTGCAGGTCGTCGACGAGGTGGCGCGCTGGCTCGGCCAGATGATCGGCATCATGTCGAACATGCTCAACATCGAGGCGGCGATCATCGGCGGCGGCTTGTCGCTGGCCGGTCCCTTCTTCATCGATCGCATTGCGAGCAATGTCAGGGATTTCGTCCTGCTCAAGCCCGGCCGGCCGCCGGTGATCGTGGCGGCCGAGCATGGCAACGATGCCGGCGTGATCGGCACGGCGGCACTGGCGCTCGATATGTTCGCGCCTACGGCAAAGGAATAGCGCCATGGCCGATGTCGAACTGCGCAAGATTTCCAAGAGCTTTCAGAACCTGAAGGTCGTGCACGATATCGATCTCGAGATCGCCGAGGGCGAGTTCGTCGTCCTCGTCGGCCCCTCGGGCTGCGGCAAGTCGACGACGCTGCGCATGGTGGCGGGACTGGACCGGCCGAGCGGCGGCGAGATCCTTATCGGCGGCAGGCTGGTCAACAACATCCAGGCCAGGGATCGCGACATCGCGATGGTCTTCCAGAGCTACGCGCTCTATCCGCAGATGACGGTGGCGCAGAACATGGCCTTCGGCCTGCGCATCCGCAAAGTGCCGGACGCGGAGGTAACACAACGCATCGCCCGTGTCGCCGACATGCTCGATCTCAGCGAGCTTTTGCAGCGCAAGCCGCACCAGCTGTCCGGCGGGCAACGCCAGCGCGTTGCCATGGGCCGCGCCATGGTGCGCCAGCCGAAAGTGTTCCTGTTCGACGAGCCGCTTTCCAACCTCGACGCCAAGCTGCGCGGCAAGATGCGCGCCGAGATCAAAAGGCTGCACCAGATGGTCGCCACCACCACGGTCTACGTCACCCACGACCAGGTCGAAGCGATGACATTGGCCGACCGCGTCGTGGTGATGAACAAGGGGCGCATCGAACAGATCGGGCCGCCCAACGATCTCTACCATGAACCGGCCAGCCGCTTCGTCGCCGGCTTCATCGGCAGCCCCGGCATGAACTTCTTCAAATGCCGGCTGGAGGCGCACGGCGACAGGCTGGCGGTGGTGCTGGCGGACGGAACCGAACTCGCGGTGCCGGCTGCCCGCACCGCGCGCTATGCCGGCCATGTCGGGCGCGAACTGGAATTCGGCCTGCGTCCGGAGCACATCACCGAACGGCGCGAGCGGCCCGATGTCGTCGACATCAAGGCCGGTGTCGAAGTGGTCGAGCCGATGGGCATGGAGACGCTGCTGCATGTGCTGATTGCCGGCGGCGAGGCAACGGCTCGCATCGATCCCGCAGCGACGCCGAAGCCCGGCGAGACGGCGACGCTAGCGCTCGCCATGGCGCATATGCATCTGCTCGATCCCGAAAGCGGCAAGGTGCTCTGAAATGCGAAGGCTCAGACGCCGGCCATAACCGGTCGGCCACACATTCGCGTGTCGAAATGTAAAAACAATATATTATCCGTTGACAAATATAATTTTGGAGCGAATTTTTAGGTGCGGCGCCAGACAACCGTGATGGCCCTCGGGGTCATCTCCATGCAGTCCCAGGAATGTGCCGGTCATGATCGACATCCACAGTGTGTCAAAATCCTTCGTGACCAGGGACGCCGATCCCGTCCATGCGCTGAACCAGGTCAGCCTCGAAATCTACGACAATGAGTTTTTCACGCTGCTCGGACCATCGGGCTGCGGCAAGACAACCCTTTTGCGCCTGATCGCCGGCTTCGAGGCGCCGAGCTCCGGCGCCATCCGCATCGCCGGCAATGATGTCGCTGCCCTGCCGCCGCAGAAGCGGCCGGTCAACACGGTGTTCCAGAGCTACGCGCTGTTCCCGCATATGAGCGTGGCCGAGAATGTCGCCTTCGGGCTGGAAATGCAGAACGCACCAAAATCGCTGATCGACGAGCGCGTCAGGGAAGCGCTGGAAATGGTGCGGCTGGAAGGCTTCGCCACGCGGCGTCCGGCACAATTGTCCGGTGGCCAGCAGCAGCGCGTCGCGGTGGCGCGGGCTCTCGCTCCCAAGCCCAGCGTGCTTTTGCTCGACGAGCCGCTGTCGGCGCTCGACCTCAAACTGCGCAAGGGCATGCAGAGCGAATTGAAACGGCTGCAGCGCGAGACCGGCATCACCTTCGTGCTGGTTACGCACGACCAGGAAGAGGCACTGGCCATGTCCGACCGCATCGCGGTGATGCGCAGCGGCGATGTGCTGCAGGTCGGCACGCCGAGGGACATCTACGACAATCCGCAGGATCGCTTCGTTGCCGACTTCATCGGCGAGTCCAACCTTTTGCCCGGCGCTGCCCTTGGCCGCGATCCGGCCAAAACCATCGTCGTGCGGCCGGAACACATCGTGGTGTCGCCGGTATCGGACGGTGCCAAGGGACACGCCACGGGCGCTGTCTCCGCCATCACCTTCCTCGGCTCCGACACGCTCTATGAGGTCGTACTGGAGGAGGGGGCGAAGCTGCATTCGCGCTCGCGCGGTGGCGCCGCGCTTTCGACAGGCGACAGGGTGATCGTCGACTGGGCGCGCGGCGTCGAACGCGAACTGGCGAACTGAGATGGGTCCGAACCGCACCTGGCTCCTGATTGCGCCGGCCATGCTGGTCATCGGCATCTTCATGGTGCTGCCGCTGTTGCTGGCGGTCGGCTATTCCTTCATGACCGCCAATCCCTATGGCGGCGTCACCGCGCCGGCGACCTTCGATGCCTATCTGCAGTTCCTCTATCAGCGCGATTTCGACGACAGCCTGGTGTTTTCGCCGAGCTACGCGCTGATCATCCTGCGCTCGATTTATCTCGCCATGGCCACCACCTTGATCTGCCTCGTGCTCGGCCTGCCGGTTGCCTGGTACATCGTCTGCCAGACACCGGAGCGCAGACGCATCCTTCTATTTGCCGTCACGCTGCCGTTCTGGATCAACACGCTGATCCGCACCTATTGCTGGATCCTGATCCTGCGCGATGAAGGGCTGGCGAATGGCGCATTGCGCCATGCCGGCATCATCTCCGATCCGCTGCCGCTGCTCTACAATGACGGCTCGATCCTGCTCGGCCTCGTCTACACTTTCCTGCCCTTCATGGTGCTGCCGATCTATTCGACGCTGGAGCGCATCGATGCCCGGCTGATCGAGGCCGCGCACGATCTCTATGCCAGCCGCGCCGCCGTCTTCCGCCGCATCGTCTGGCCGCTGGCGCGGCCCGGCGCGCTGGCCGGCGCCACGCTGGTCTTCGCACCGGCACTGGGTTCGTTCCTGGCGCCCGACCTGCTCGGCGGCGGCAAGAAGCTGCTCATCGGCAGCCTGATCCAGATGCAGTTCACCTCGTCGCGCAACTGGCCGTTTGGCGCGGCACTCTCGACGGTGGTGACGGTCGTCGTGCTGACCGTCTTCGTCATCCGCTCGCGCCGGGCACAGGAGGAACGGGGATGAACGGTGCAAAGCCCTTCGACTGGCGCCATACGCCCGGCCTGTCTGCCTACACAGCGCTGATATTCCTGTTCTTCTACGCGCCGCTGCTGATCCTGGTGATCTATGCCTTCAACTCGAGCCGGCTTGTCACGGTGTGGGCCGGCTTCAGCTTCAAATGGTTCGTCGCAGTCGCCAACAATGGCGCGATCCGCGACGCTGCCTACAACAGCGTCATCATCGCCATCGTCGCCACCATCGCGTCGACGGCGATCGCCACGGCCGGCGCGATCGCGCTGGAACGCGGCCGGCTGCGCTTCGGGCGAGGCGCTGCCACCGCGCTGATCGCGATGCCGCTGGTGGTGCCCGAGATCGTCGTGGCGATCACCACGCTGATCTTCTTTTCCGGGCTCGGCATGCATCATGGGCTCTTCAATCTGATGATCGCCCACACCGTCTTCTGCATCCCGTTCGCGCTGCTGCCGATCCAGGCGCGGCTGCGCGACATGGGCGGCACGCTGGAAGAGGCGGGACGCGACCTCTATGCCGACGAGTGGCGGCTGTTCCGACGCGTCACGCTGCCCTTGCTGCTGCCTGCGATCTCGGCCGGCGCCATCATGGCCTTCGTCGTCTCGCTCGACGATTTCCTGATCTCGATGATGGTATCGAGCGCGGGCTCGACCACGCTGCCCGTCTACATCTACGGCATGATGCGGCTTGGCGTGACGCCGGAGGTCAACGCCATCTCCACCATCCTGCTTGCTGTTTCCATCGTCTTCGTCGCCGCGGCCCTGCTCATCGGACGACGAAACAAGCTTGCCTAGAAATAAGAAAACCAGAGGAGAACGACCATGACCAAATGGAAAGAAGGATTTTCGTCACTAGCCCTTGCTGCAGCCATGCTGGGAGCTATCAGCACCAGCGCGCTCGCCGATGCCGGCGAGCTGCACATCTACAACTGGACCGACTACACGTCGGACGAGATGATCAAGAAGTTCGAGGCCGAGACCGGTATCAAGGTCACCATCGACACCTATGATTCCAACGAGACCGCACTTGCCAAGCTGAGTTCGGGCGCTGCCGGCTATGACGTGATGATCATCAGCAACGACTTCGTGCCGATCTTCGTCAAGCAGAAGCTGTTCCAGGAGGTCGACGCAGGCGCGATGCCGAACTTCAAGAACGTCGATGCGAAGTGGCAGCACCGGCCCTGGGATCCGGATGCGAAATACACCGTGCCATGGGTGTGGGGCACCACCTCCTATTCCGTCGATACCGCCATCTACAAGGGGCCGACAGACAGTTTGAAGCCGCTGTTCGATCCGCCCGCGGAGCTGAAAGGCAAGGTCGGCATGTTCGGTTCGCCGACCGAGGTGATGTCGCTGGCGCTGGTCTATCTCGGCAAGGATCAGTGCAACAGCAATCCGGCTGACCTCAAGGAACTCAACGCCTTGCTCGAGGCGCAGAAACCCTTTGTCAAAGTCTACAATTCCGACGGCATCGTCGAGCGCCAGGTTGCCGGCGAGACGGTCATGCACGAGCAGTGGTCCGGCAAGGCGCTGGCGACACGCCAGCAGAAATCAACCGTCAAATATGTCTATCCCAAGGAAGGTGTTGTCGGCTGGATGGACAATGTCGCCGTGCCGACCAGCGCACCCAATGTCGAGAACGCGAAAAAATTTCTCAACTTCCTGATGGACCCGGAAAACATCGCGCTGCAGCAGAAATACACCGGCTACCAGAGCGCCATCGCCGGATCGAACAAGTTCCTGGCGGCCGACATTGGCGGCTCGCCGGAGTTCAATCCGCCTGCGGATCTGAAGATCTCGTTCGCGCCGTCATGCGACGAGAAGGCGATCCGCGCCTATGACCGGATCTGGACCAATCTGCGCCAGTAGTTGTGACGCAAAACGCCGCTCGTTTGCATGGGCGGCGTTTTGTTTTTCTCGGGAGGAATTCGAGATGAAACGCTACGCCCGCACCGTCGTCTTTGCCGCCGGCAGGTCGGAGACCTCCGCTGCCAGCAGGATGTCGGTGGTGACAGCCAGATGCGCCGCCAGCAATTCGGCCGCCTTCTCGGCGTTGCGATCGAGCACGGCAGTGGCGAGGTCCTGATGTTCCTTGCTGATGTTGCGAGCTCTTGGCGCCAGCGAGACCGATCGGCGGCGGTAGCGCTCGCTCTGGTCATAAAGCTGGTCGCGCAGGCGCAGCAGCCAGTGGCTGTCGCAGCCGGCAACCAGCGCCTTGTGGAAGGCGGCATGCGCGGTCGCCCATTCGTCGCTCGAATGCACCGGATCGTCGGGCGTGTGTTCGGGCGTGCGCGACAGCCGGTGGAGTGCTGCGACCAGTTGCGATTCCCAGGCGACGTCGCCGACCTCGATGGCGCGCCGGATGCACAAAGTCTCGATCTGGATGCGCGTCTTGGTGAGGTCGAGCAGGTCCTCTGCCGAGATAGGTGCGGCACGAAAGCCGCGCTGCGGTTCGGCCACGACAAGGCCTTCCGAGGTCAGCCGCGACAGCGCCTCGCGGATGGCGCCAAGGCTGACCGACAGCCTGTCGCAGAGTTCCTGGACCTTGAGCCGGCTGCCGGGCGCGATCCGGCACGACAACAGGTCGGCACGCAGATCCTCATACGCGCCCTGAGTGAGATTGATCGAGCCTTCCCTAGCCATTCGCTTGCCCGCGGCCGAATCCGTTCATTGAGGAGCCTTGATACATTATCTCAGCCAGAAATCAGAATGCAAAATAATATATTCTCTGTTGACAGATATATAATTTCTCAACAAAGTCCAGCCTTCACCAACGAGGATGTGGCCAGTGCGATTTGCAGCTTATAAATCGCCGCGGGGACCTGGGCTGGCGATTGCCTTGCCGGCAGGCGAGTTCCGCGGCATCGACGCCAGCGATGCGATGTTTCCGGGATGGCTCGACGAACTGATCGCCGAGGGCGGTCAGGCGCTGCAGCTGGCAGCCGAGCGGCTGGCCTGCGGGCGGCGCATCGATGCGAACGCGGTCGAATGGCTGCCGCCGATCTCGACGCCCGGCAAGATCATCTGCGTCGGCCTCAACTATGTCGACCATTCGATCGAAAGCGGTTTTACGCCGCCGGCCTATCCGACCTTGTTCGCCCGCTTCTCGACCAGCCTGATCGGCCATGGCGCGGCCATCCGCCGTCCCGAAGCCTCGATCCAGCTCGACTATGAGGGCGAGATGGTGGCGATCATCGGTAAGGCCGGCCGGCACATCGCGCTGGATAGAGCGCTCAGCCATGTCGCCGGCTATTCCATCTTCAACGATGCCTCCATCCGCGACTTTCAGACCAAGTCGCCGCAATGGACGGTCGGCAAGAACTTCGACGGCACCGGCTCGTTCGGACCGATCTTCGTCACGGCGGACGAGTTGCCGCCCGGCGGCAAGGGCCTGCGCATCCAGACACGGCTCAATGGCGAGATCGTGCAAAACGCCTCGACCAACGACATGATCTTCGATGTCGCCTCGCTGATCTCGATCATCAGCGAAGCCATCACGCTTGAGCCCGGCGACATTCTCGTCACCGGCACGCCTGCCGGTGTCGGCATGGCGCGCAAGCCGCAGTTGTTCATGAAGCATGGCGATGTCTGTGAAATCGAGCTCGAAGGCGTCGGCATCCTGTCCAATGTCGTGGCCGACGACGTCACTGCGGCCCGAGCCGTCAACCAATAACCCCGCCAACTCCGAAAGGACGAAGTCATGACAAGAGTGATGTTTCGAAATGCCATGATCTGGGACGGCACCGGCGCCGATGCCTTTCCGGCCGATCTGCTGGTCGACAATGGCCGCATTGTCACCATCGCGCGTACACCCGGCCAATTGTCGGGCGAGGGCGCGACGACCGTCGAATGCCGCGGCATGACGCTGATGCCGGGCCTGGTCGAAGGCCATGCCCATATCTCCTTCGGCGGCGCGATCAAGGATTCCGATCTCGGCCTGATCCCGCCCGAGGAACATCTTCTGCTCACCATGCGCAACGCCAAGACCTTGCTCGACCATGGCTTCACCAGCGCCTACAGCGCCGCGACCTCGAAGCTGAGGCTCGACATCGTCATCCGCAACGAGATCAATGCCGGCCGCCTGCCAGGCCCGCGCATGCGTGCCGGCAGTCCGGAGATCACGGTCACCGGCGGCCTCGGCGACGAGCGCCAGCAGCATATGTATCACGAGAGCTTCGGCATGATCGCCGACGGCATCGAGGAGATCACCAAGGCGGTGCGGCTGTGCTGCCGCGAAGGCGCCGATAACATCAAGATCAACATCTCCGGCGATGATCTGAGCCCTGCGGCGCATGGCGGCCTGACCGTCATGAGCGAGGCCGAGGTGATGACGGCGGTGTCGGTGGCGCGCGACTTCGGCAAGAAGATCAACTGCCATGCCCGAGCCGCCGGTTCGGTGAAGCGCGCGGTGAAATGCGGCGTCGACGTCATTTACCACTGCGAATCCGCCGACGAAGAAGCGCTCGACGCGCTGGAATCAGCCAAGGACCGCATCTTCGTCGGCCCGGCCATCGGCATCATCTACGGCACGCTCTACGAGGGCGAGCCCTTCGGCTTCACGCATGAGATGGCGGTGAAGTTCGGCATGCAGCGCATCCTCGACGACAGCCGCAAGGTCTACACCGAATTGCGCAAGCGCGGCGTGCGGGCGCTGATCGGCGGCGACTATGGTTTCGCACAGACGCCACAAGGCACCAACGCGCGCGATCTCAAACACTTCGTCGATCTGCTGGGCTATTCACCGAGCGAAGCCTTGCAGTGCGGCACGCGGCTCGGCGGCCAGGTGATGGGTCTCGGCGACGAACTCGGCATGGTCAAGGAAGGCTTCATCGCCGACCTTCTGCTGGTCAATGGCGACCCGCTGAAGGACCTCGACATGATGGTGCATGAGAAGAACCTCATCGTCATCATGAAGGATGGCGAGCTCTACAAGGACCAGTCGGCCTCCGTCGCTTCGCAGCGGCAAGCGGCTTAGGCCCAGGCATCATGCAGCCCGCGGTTCCGATCGATGTCGATGACACCAGCGGCATCTGGCGGACCGACGGGCTGCCCATGGTCTATTTGCCCAGGCATTTCCTGGTGAACAACCATCTCGCGGTCGAGGCAGCCCTCGGCCGCGAGGCGTATCGCGCCATCCTGCGCGCATCGACAGCGAAATCCGCCATCGAATGGTGCGAGGCGCAGGTGCGGGTCAAAGGCCTCGACCCAGAGGCAACCTTCCGCCACTATTTCCAGCGCCTGTCGCAACGCGGCTGGGGCCAGTTCTCGATCGACGTGCTGGATGTCGCCAAGCGCCGCGGCAGCATCAGCCTGAAGAATTCCATCTTCGCCCTGGAAGCAGGCCAGCAGAGGGAACAGCGAGTCTGCTACATGTTCGAAGGCTTCGTCACCGGCGCCTTCTCGTTCCTGCTCGGCCTTGCGGATTCAACACAGGTCGAATGCGAGGAGACCTACTGCGCCTGCGATGGCCGGCAGGGCCATTGCCGTTTCGACTTCGCGGCGTAACACGCCGGTTGTCAGCCGATTGCACCCGTGCATAGAGTTTGTTGACACGATGGAACACAGTGGCATTGCCACGAGTGGAACGACGGCCCTACAAACGCCTGACGACGAATTCTCAGGATAGGGCAGGGGCTACTATGAGTGGCTGGTTGCATACTCTTCCAATCGCTTGGATGGCTCTCGTCGTGTTCGGGGCCACCTATATCGTCGCGTTCATCTTGCACCAGGGCATCGCCGCTCTTTCTGTGGGCTCCACGGCGCGGTCATTCAAGGCGCTTTCGCCTGGCATGTTGCCGCCGCTCGGTATCATCTTTGGCCTATTTGTGGCGTTCACCGCGGCTCAGGTCTGGAGCGACAACGATCACGCCAATGCGGCAGTCAATCGCGAGGCCAGTGCATTGCGGTCGGTCGTGGTTCTGGCGAGCAGCTTTCCCGGGGAGCCCGAGGCGCGCTTACGGACGCTGGTGCGCAGCTATATCGAGGAAACGACGAGCCAGGAGTGGCCGCTGATGGCCAAGAGCGCGGCGACCCTCACCATAATACCGCCGGCGCTTAACGAGGCGCTGCGGACGACGCTGGCCTTGACGCCAAGCAATCCCGGCCAGGAGATCGCGCAGCGCGAGATTACGAGGTGGCTTGAAGACGCGTTCGAGGCGCGTCGCCAACGGGTTCTCGTCAGCTCCGCACAAGTCAACCCAACGAAGTGGGCCTGCCTGATCCTGCAAGCCTTCTGTGCTCTTCTCGCGATCGCGGTCGTTCATAGTGATAACCGAATGGCATCAGCGATCGCTCTTGGGAGTTTTGCGACCGGCGTGGCGGCATCCGTTCTCTTGATTCTCGCCCACGATCGGCCCTTCACGGGAGAGATCGCAGTATCGCCGCAACCGTTGCTCCAAGTTATGCCGGAAGCCAACGCAGGCGGCGACGGATGATACAGGCAGGTGCGAAGCGGCCATGCCGCCGTCGCGCGTGAGACTCTGATTTGGTGACAAGCAAAACAGCAGCCCCTACGACTCGTCCCTCTCATCGCGCAAATTAGACACGACGCGGCGGTTCTGCGACCTGCAGGCGGCGTCGGGGCAATCTCGGACGAGCCTGTCCTTGCCGTAGCCCTTGGCCCACATGCGGTTGCGGTCTATGCCGCCGGCGGCGAGGTAGTCCATCACCGCATCGGCGCGCTGCTGCGACAGCGCCGTTTCACTTGCGCCGGGATCGTCGGCGAAACCCTGCAGCTTGAGCAGCCAGCGCGGATGCTTTGCCAACCAGGCGATCTGGGTGTCGAGGGTGGCCTTGGCGACAGAATCGAGCGCGGCCGAACCTTTCGTGAAATAGGTGCGGCGGCCGACATTGAGGATAAAATCCTCCTCGCTGCCCGGCTGCACGTTCTGGAAGCCGGCAATCTCGGCGTTGGTGACGTCGGGCGTGGAAGGGGCCAGCGTGTTGCTGGTCGAGCAGGATGCGGTCAGCACCAGCAGGCTGGCGGCGAGCAGCCGGCGCGTGTTTTCAATCATGCGGTTCATGATGCGCCAATCATTCGACAGTGGTGGAAGCGGGCGCCTGGTCGGCGATGTGCGGCAGGACCTCCACCGCGGTGCCGATCGGGCACCGCTGGTAGAGGTCGATGATGTCTTCCGGGAACATGCGAATGCAGCCGCTGGAAGCGTCGGTGCCGATGCTCCATGGCTCCAGCGTGCCATGCAGGCGGTAGCCGATGTCGGCGCCGTCGCGGTACAGATAGAGCGCGCGCGGCCCGAGCGGATTGTTGGACGCGCCGCCTGCGATCATGGGCGGTAGTTCCGGCCTGCGCTTGCGCATTTCGGGGGGCGGGACCCATTGCGGCCACAGCGCGCGGCGGTCGATCGTCGCGCGGCCGTACCATTTGAAGCCCTCCTTGCCTACGCCGACGCCGTAGCGGATAGCGGTCTTGTTTTCCATGATGAGGTAGAGGAAGTGGTGACGGGTATCGACCACGACCGTGCCGACCGACTCGCTGCTGAAATACTTGACGATCTGGCGATGCCATCTCTTGTCGATCTTGGCGAAGTTGGTCTTGCGATAGACAAAATCGTTGTCGCTGGCGGTACCGGCGAAAAAGGATTTTGCCGTCGCGGCTTGAGCAATATTGCCGGTTGCACCGGCCGCGACCAGCGCCAGGCCACCGATCACGACACCCCTGCGTGACAAAACCATCGGCAATCCCCCATGCCTTAAGCTGGCGGATCATAGTTGGGAATTACTTCGCCTCAAAGTGGAAAATGCTGCAGTTGGCCGAGAGCGGACCGGCAGCTTTCGGGATCGAAAGTTGGCCTGGATCCGGTCAGCGGGTGCTTCGGGTCCCGGGTGCAACATCAGGCGGTGCCATTTGCACGGATGGCGGCGAACCAACCACCCCGGCGGGGGCGCCAGATTGCTCACCACGTTGGCTCTCTGCTTCGCGGCTCATACCTTGGGGAGCAGTTTGCATCTCCGGAACGGTGAAAACCGGTACCTCGCCCTTGAAACCCTGGAGCTCAAAGGCGCCTGCCTGGACAACCGGCATCGATGCTCCTGCCGCAAAGCCGGGTCCAAGCACCAGGGGGATGCCCAGCTTCTTGGTCGTCGATTCGAGCCGTGCCGCGCGGTTCACCGGGGAGCCGATCGCGGTGTAATCGAAGCGCCGTTCGGAGCCGAA
Organism: Mesorhizobium neociceri; assembly: GCF_013520985.1. Taxonomy (GTDB): domain Bacteria; phylum Pseudomonadota; class Alphaproteobacteria; order Rhizobiales; family Rhizobiaceae; genus Mesorhizobium; species Mesorhizobium neociceri. Next base: position 338,383 of record NZ_JACDTY010000004.1, read on the forward strand.
ATTGCCTACCGAGCAGATGCCGGTCTCGATGGCGACGCCAATTTCGATGGAGCGATGGCCATCCGCGGTGAAGGCGGCGTCTTCGCGCTTCACCCGCTCGATCAGGGCAAGGCCCGCGTCGAGCGCACGCTCGCGATGATCGGGTTGATCAAGCGGTGCGTTCCAGAAGGCCAGCACCGCATCGCCCATGAACTTGTCGATGGTTCCGTCGCGCTTGAGGATCTCATCGGTAGCAATGCCGAGGAAATGGTTGACCACCTTGGCGATTTCTTGGCTGTCGAGCTGTTCGCTCATCGTCGTGAAGCCGCGTATGTCGCTGAGCAGGATTGTGATCTCGCGCTTTTCGCCGGACAGGATTGCCTCTGTGTCCGAGCTTGCGAGGCGCTGTACCACGGAGGGCGAAAGATATTGCGAGAACTGTCGCGTCAGGGTGGACCGGCGCTGCTCGCTGCGCCTGTAGAGGACATAGCCTTCGAAGCCCGCAACCATGATCGTTGCAAGCGCCGGCTGCAGCGGGTCATAGAGTGCGCCCTGCAGGCTGTACTCGAGAGCGCCGAACACGAACGGCGTGACGGCCAGCAGTGTCAGGGCGAGGGCGCCAACCACGACACGCCCGGCGAGCACTCCGGAAAGCCCGATGAAAACGACGGCACTGAGGAGAAACCAGAGCCGCTCGAGCATTCGCGCGTGCGTTGGCTCTGCCAGGTAGCGCCCGGCAAGCATCTGGGCGATCGCATCGGCGTGGATGTCCGCGCCTGGTCGCGTTGGATGCGTCGGCGTGGGCAGGTACTGCGTCAGTCCCACAGCCGACAGCTCGACAATGGCGATAGCGTTCCGTAGCCGCGGATCGCCATGGCCCGAAAGGATGGTGCTGGCAGACAGGCGGGGCGTATCGGTGACGGTTTCCCAGAGGCGGATGCCCCCCTCCGGCTCGAGTGGCACAATGGCGCCGGCCATCCTGAGCGCGTCGAACCCGGCTGCATTCATGCGGGCTATGTAACCGTCCTGTCCGGCGTAAAGGCGCAGGAGCTCGAGTGAGAAGGACGGCCACAGCTGCACGCCTTGAGCGGTGTTGCGAATCCAGAGCAGCGGCACATGGCGCAGTACGCCGTCGGGATCGGGCAAGGTGCGAATCACGCCGAGGCCCACGGCCGCGTTCGAGAATTCGGCAAGCGAACCGGTCAGGCCGGTGAAGCCGGGAAGTGTATTCGGGACTTGCCCGACGATCGACCAGCCGGCTTTGGGTTCTGCTTCTGAAACCGTCGCCTCGTTGCCCAGGCTGACGGCAAGCGCCGTCCGATTTTTGGCCAGCGCTGCGGCCAAGCGCTTGTCTCCGGCGATGCCCTCAGGCGAGGTGTCGGCTTCGGGGAGTACCAGCGCAAGCCCGACCACCGACGCGCCGGATTGGGTGATGCCATCGACCAGATCGGCCAAGAGGCCACGGTTCCAGGGCCATCGCCCATGTGCATTGAGGCTGGGGTCGTCTATCGAGACGATCACGACAGGATTGCTCGTCGCTTGGCGTGGGGCGAGAAACTGGTAGAAGTCGTACGTGCTTTCGCGCAGGCGCGACAGCGGCCCGTCGAAAGCCAAATGGCAAGCGAGCAGCAAAAGAATGAGCACGAGACCGGATATCTTGCGCCTCACGGTCCAGCGCCAATCGGCCCAGCGCCAATCAGCCCAGGGGCTCATACCGGACGACCGGGCTTAATTGCAGAAGCGGGAGCAGCCATCGCCGTCGCCATCGCCCCTCCGCCCCCCGCTGCCCACAGGTGGCGTTGGGCTGTCAGGGAATTCCATCACCACTCCTGGCAATGCGCCGTCCGTGGAGTCGCAGACTTTGAGCGAGCCGCCGAGTGCCGACGCACAAATTGCGCTTACGTCCAATCCAGGACCCGGTGCGCCTGGCAGGCCGGTGCCGGCTATCCGGTCGATACTGTCCAATATCGGGAAGGTGTCGATTCCGCCGTAGCCGGCCAGCAGCTTGCCATCTTCCGACGTGCAGGCGTAGCCCGGGTTTGTGATGACCAGCCGTTTGCCATTGATCGTGCAGGTCATACGGCCGGCGCGCAGTATGCCGACGGTCTGGCCGGCTGCCACCAGCACTTCGATGATGCCGCCCCTCGCGCCGAGCACCATATGCGGCGTCGCAACCTGCATGACGCCCCGTTTCGAAACCTGGCCGCCATAAAAACGGGCCAGGCCGCTGTTCATGCCGATGTCGATCTTTCCCGATCCGGAGCCCGGATTGTAGACGAATTCATCGATCGTCAGGCTGGTGTTCGGACCTATCTTGGCGCTCGATTCATCCCGGAACACCAGCATTCCAAGACCGGTGGGATCGCTGCGCAGCTGGTCGCCGAGTTCGACGCCGGCACCGACGTTCATTGTCCCACCGTTATTGCGAACGATGTTGGTCTGATAGGCTGTCATCGACCCAACCGTCTCAGCGGCGGAGGGCGCCGCGAAGGCAAGGCAGGCGATAACAATCGCGATCGGACGGTACCTCATCGCGGCCCTTTCAATTGAGCGTCAACGTATAGCTCAGGAGCATTTCGAACGATTTTTGGTCTCGGTTGGCGATGGCGAAGTTGGTTTCTCGATAGGCGAGATCAACGCTGATCTTCTGGGCTTCCGTCATCTGAAAATCGCTTTCCGAGGCAATGCGCCAGAAGTCGCTCTTGATATTTGTGCCGATGCCGACAGACAGATCGGGAGTGTCGCTGTGGCCGGCCGAGAAGGCGATCTGGTGCGACCATGCGAAAAGATCCGGTACTGTCATCAACAGGCCGCCATAGCGGACCTCGCCCGTGTAGCTGCGACCGATTTCGCCAGATTCTGAAGCGAAGTCATTCGAGCCGACAAAGCGCAGTCCGAGCGCCTGGCCATTACGGAAGCGGTAGCTGCCGCCTGCCTCATACAAGACCCTGCTATCGGCGAAAATGCCTTGCGAGGCGCTTAGATCGATGTAGCCGCCACCGGCGAAGAGGGTCGTCTCGACCGTCGGGCGAACGAGGAAACGTCCACTGAGGCCGACGCCGGTTTCGTGGATATCGCTGTCGAAACGATCTGTCACGGTAAACGCGGAAAGCAGCAGGCGAAGCGAATCGATCCCACTGTTGGGCAGCCCCTTGTCCCAGGTGATCGCTGCGTTGCCGTGGACAAAAGTCTTCTCGCTGCCCGGAACCGACAGGTCTTCCGTGAAAAAACGCTCTGTCGCCGTCAACGATCCCGAAAGAACGAGGGCGTCAGCACTTGGCGTGCCGAGGTCCCACCGAACAAAGCCGTCGGCCCGCCCGTAGGGCGAGACGAGGCTGTCGTCGTCCTGCGCCCCGCCTGGCTCAAAATCGGTGAATGCGCTGAATACGCCTCCAGTCAGGGCGAGTTCCCAGGTGACGCCACGCAACGCGCGCTCGATGCGGGCCAGCAAGCGAACAGCTTCCTGCTGCTCACTCGCGGTCAGACCACCGACTTCGATGCCGTACTGCACCTGCCGCCGGGCCAATTCATAGGACCCGACATGATAATACAACCGGCTGGCCGCAAGCCGCGCGCGGGCGTCGCGGGGGTATTTGATCAGATACTGCTCGATTGAGGAGATCGCCTGATCGTATTGTCCCGCGTTGACCGCAACCGTGACGAATTGGGCGAGTGTTCCATTGTCGGCCGGACTGGCGATGCGGGCCGAAAACGCATCGTCATAGACCGTAAAAAGACCTTGTGCGCCGGCCGGCAATACGCCGCTAAAAAGCAGCGCTGCGGCCAAGCCGAAGATCGTTCGAGCCGAAGATAGCATGCCGAGAACCCACCCGAACCCGACTAGTGCGAAGGATTTAGCACGACCACAAGAAAAAAGGCGACGGGACTGTCACCAGACCGTGCGAGCTTCAGCAGCTGTTGCAGTTGCGCAACAAATTTTGGGTTCATTCCTATTTCGGCTACGCTGTTTGCCAAAACATCTTCTCAGCGTTGCTGAACGCAATTGGAGTATCCGGCACTAGCGGCAAATAATTCAAACCCCTAAGTGGGACAAGATCTATATTGTTTGCGCATTTCTGCGCATATCCGGTCACCGAATGAGGCTTCAAGGTCACTCACGGATCATCTAAAGGTCTTCCGTCGCGTTGCGCAAGGAGTCGAAATGCTGAGGTGTTCCTCACGATGTGTGCGCGAGCCGGGCTCTCGCAATTTCTCCGAACGCGACGAGGTCAACTCATTGCCCCCAAATTCCCAGGGACGCGTGACTGGACGCGCCTTGCTACAGCACGAGCATGGTGGCCAGCCACAGCATCAGGCCCATGCCTACGATATCAGTCAAGGTAGTGAGGAAGATCGCCGAAGCGACCGCCGGATCGGCGCCGACCCGGCGCAGGCCCAACGGGATCAGCACGCCGGAGATTCCGGACAAGAGGCACGCTCCGGACATGGCAAGCAGGATCACAAGTGCCAGCATGGGCGCTTGGGCCGCCGACTCCGGCTGCCTCGAGGCGTAGAACCACATCGCCGCAGCCGCAAGAAGGCCTACGAGCAAGCCGTTAGCGATCCCGAGCGCGCCCTCTCTCATCACCAAGTGCAGCTTCGGTCTTTTGTCCACATCCCCCAGGGCAAGGCCACGCAGCGTCATGGCCAGTGCCTGGCAGCCGGTGTTTCCGCTCTGCCCGGCCAAGACCGGGAGGAACGCCGCCAGGGCGACGATCTTCTCGATCGTGCCTGTGAACGAACTGACCACGAATGCGGCCAGGAAGGCCGTCAGGAGGTTCAACTGCAGCCACGGATGACGCTTCAAGAAGGCTGAAAACAACGGCGTAAAAGAGCGCTCCTCCTTCTGGACACCTACCATCTGGCCAGACTGGGCGGAAATCTCAATGATTTGCTGCTCGAACAAGCGCCAACCGCGAACCTGCCCGAGCAGCCGGTTCTCCGCGTCCACCACCGGGTAGACAGGGTAGTGACGCCGTACCGCTGCCTCGCATGCGTTGCTCAAAGGGAGATCGACATTGAGAGCGAACGGCTTGGGCAGCATGATCTGATCGACAATGGCGACCGGTTCGCTCAGCATCAGATCGCGCAGGACCACCAGGCCAACCAGTTTATTTCCCTCGTCCGTGACGTAGAGATAAGTCAGCTCGGTCGGCACCTGGGCGCGTCTGACAGCTTCAACCGCGGCAGCAACTGTCGTCCCGACAGGAACGCTGGCGGAAATCGGGTCCATCAGCTCGATGAGCGACTCGGGCATCGCGATATCCTTGCCACCGTCATGAGACCCGATGGGCCGCATATGCAGTGGCAAATGCTCGGCCACCTTACGGGCGTGCCCGTCCGGCAACAGCTTTAGTGTGTCGCGGATGAACTCGGGAGACTCTCTGGCGAGCAATTCAGCTGCGTCATCGGGTGCTCGGGCACGTAGCGTGCGCACCAACTTCTGAACGCCGGTCTCTTCTTTCATTTGCTATAGCCCCCAATTGAAGGTCACATAGTATGTAAAGTACCGGATCGCACCAGTGCGGAAATACGACTCTTCCGGCCCCAGCAGCAGTCCGCCTTGTGGTTCTCGACGTTATTTCGGCCTAAGCGCGATGCGGGTCCCCTCAGGGCGCCCAGTCGCACCTGCGGCGAAAGCCATTGACGGCGGACAGGAGGAGGGCAAGCCGGCATCGGAGCTGCGCGCCCCTAGACGGGCTCCAGCCGGCAACGTTGCGGTTCGGCTCGGATCGCGCCTTGCGATGCTGCAAACACAAGCGATACAGGATACAATTACCGGAGCGAATGCGTTCCTCGGATGGCTCAAAATGTCCTCCGCCGATTCTCTCGCCGCGAGATTATTGTCGGCGACATTGATGTTCGATCGTGCGTCGTTGCTGGCGCTCGAGGCTTTGGCTGCCGAATCCGACCGTCGGGTCCTAAGGCGCGGTGAGGTCCTGGTTCGCGAAGGCGATCCATCGGACAGGTTCTTCGTCGTGCTGTCCGGTCGCTTTACGGTACACAAAGGAGATCGGATTGGCTCGGTCGCCGAGATCGCACAGGGCGAACTAGTCGGCGAAATTGGTTTCTTTGCAGGGCTGCCCCGTACGGCCACTGTCCTTGCAGCGCGCGATTCGATCGTCCTTGAAATCAGTCGTAATCATTTCGAGAAGGCGGCTGAGGCTCTGCCGAACCTGAGAGAGGCGGTCACAATATCTCTGGCGCGTCGGTTCGCCACGCAATCTCCGATTTTGTCACGTCTCCAGAAACCTGCCAAAATCCGAACGCTTGCCATCATTGCAGCCGGCGGAAGTCGCATCTCACCGGTTTTCATCGGGCACCTACAGCAAGAGTTCGGCGCGGTCACGCGCGCTCAGTTCGTTTCCCGGCTTGACGTCCACGCGAAGTTCGCAGGTCGTCCGATCGACGACCAGCCGGTCCTTAACTGGTTGAACGAACTGGAGGCGCAAGCTGAATTCGTTGTCTACGTCGCCGATGAAGAACCTAATGAATGGACACGAGTCTGCATTCGCCAGGCCGATGCCGTCCTGCTGCTGGCGAACGCGTCCTCCTCGCCTCGCTTGAACACGTCCGAGGAATTGGCGCTATCGGTCCATCCACCATCGACCGGTCGGCTTGTCTTAATTCACGACAATCGCTCGGCTGCGGTCTCCGGCACCTCTGCGTGGCTCGATGAGCGCCCCCATGTCGGCCAGCATCATCATGTTGCACTGGAGGACGCGTCTGATATCCAGCGCCTGGTCCGATTTATTTCCTGCAAGGCACGTGGCTTCGTGGCGGCGGGGGGTGGGTCCCTGGGCAGCGCCCATCTGGGCGTTTACAAGGCCTTCGTCGAGGCGGGCGGCCGCTTCGACTATCTCGGCGGGACAAGTTCCGGAGCGGCGATGATGGCCGGCTTCGCAAGAGGGTTGGACGCGGAGCAGATCGACCGCGGCACGCACAACGTATTTGTCAAGAGTCGGGCGTTTCGGCGCCCCACCTTGCCGCGTTTCGCGCTTCTAGATCACAAAGCCTTCGATCGAGCCCTTCGGGAGGAATACGGCGACGTTCTGATCGAAGATCTTTGGTTTCCGTTCTTTGCGCTTTCGAGCAATCTGAGCAGCCGTCAGCCCCTTGTCCACCGTCGTGGAAAACTCTGGCAAGCCGTTCGCGCATCCGGCTCGCTCCCGGGTGTCCTGCCGCCGTTCTTTACGGCTGACGGCGATATGCTGGTGGACGGCGCCATCATGAACAATTTGCCGCTGGATCAGATGAGGGAACTCAAGACCGGCCCCAATGTCATCGTGAGCTTCGGGTCCAGTGCACCGCAAAAATACCACATCGACTATGACCGCATCCCCGGAAGATCGGAACTGGCGATCGCCCTGCTGAACCCTTTCGGCCGTGCCCGCCTGCCGCAGATTCCGAGCATGCTTCAGGTTATTGCCGCGAGTATTCTGGCACACGGGCCGCAGGACATTGCCGTCGGCGACGAGGATGTCTTGGTCTGTCCGCAGGTTTCGAGCACCTTCATGGATTGGAGTCGACATTCCGAGTTGTTTTCGGACGCCTACGACCGCACGGCGCAATGGATCGAGGAACGTCTCCGCCAGAACGACTCAGGGCTCCGGGCGGTGCTCGGTTGAGCAGGTCGGCGAGCGCATCGAGTTGATCGGCCGCAGGAACGACGACCGGCTGTCGGATTGCGAGAGCGGCGGGCGCCGAGAAAGGCGCCTCGTAATCCTGAATCGCAACGTCGCCAGGGATGACGCACGGCGCCGCCCGATCGCGGTGCGGACCGCGGCCTCCAGCACCTCCGGTAGCTGCGATGGATGGGAAACCAGCTCGCAGACGATGCCGATCTGGATATCCAGGTCGCGCGCCAGGCGCCGCACGTGGGCAACTGGCGCGACCGTGGCCTCCAGAACGGTCGTCGGCTGTGTCTGCTTCTGGCTACCGCAAAAATGAACTCTATGACCGTGTTGAAGCGCGAAGCGGACATTCGGGTCCGCTCCCCTCAGGACGCCCAAGTCGCGCCTGCGGCGAAAGCCATTGACGCCGAACAGGTAGAGGGCAAACCGGCATCGGAGCTGCCCCGCCACTAAAATCTCAACACCCAGGCTTCCACTTTTCCCTTGCCTTTGACTTCGATAACGCCGCGCGGCTCGAAAATGAATTGGTCCTTGAGCTGTTCGTAGACGGGGCGCGTCACCTGAACAGAGTCGGGAACTCCACCCGACTCCATGCGGCTCGCCAGGTTCACTGTGTCACCCCATAAATCATAGATGTACTTGCTCTTCCCAATGACTCCGGCGACCACTGGCCCGCTGTTGACGCCAACCCGGAGCTTCATCGAGACGTTGTGTTCCATCGCGTGCTCGCGGGTAATGTGGACCATGCGGATGGCCATGCGGACCATGCGCTCGGCGTGGTTGGCCACCGGCACGGGCAGGCCGCACACCGCCATATAGGAGTCGCCCACCGTCTTGATCTTCTCGATGCCGAGATCATTGGCGGCAACGTCGAAGCGCGTGAAGAGTCCGTTGAGAAACATCACGACATCGTGCGGCGGCATTTCCGATGTCAGTGCCGTGAACCCGACCAGGTCCGCGAAGGCGACCGTGACCTCGGCGAAGCCGTCGGCGATCCTCTCCTCGCCAGCGCGCAGCCGATTGGCGATCGGTGCCGGCAGGACGTTGAGCAGCAGCTGCTCGTTCTCGCGGTTCTTGGTCTCGATCACGACATTCTTCTGGTGCAGATCCTCAACCATGCCATTGAAGGCCGAGCAGAGCTCGCCAATCTCGTCGCGCGTGCGGACCGGCACGCTGGTCGCATAGTCGCCAGCAGAGAAGCGTTTCACCCCGGCAGTCAGATCGCGGAGCGGTCCGAGCAGCGCGCGCGAAAGCCAGGCGGCGGTGGCGGCGACCACGAGCATCGCCAGTCCTCCGACGAGCAACAGATCCCGGCGGAGTTCGGCGATCGGTGCGAAGGCCTCGGCGCTGTCGATCTTGGCGACGAGAGCCCACTTGACACCGGAAATCGCGAGCGGTCCCCATGAAGCGAGCGTCGGGACGCCACGGTATCCGACGATCTCGCCCGTGCCCTCGACACCGGCGAGCGCGGCACGGGAGGCCTTGGTGTCGATGCGCTGATGCAGCACTGGTGTCCCGTAACGCTGAATGACAGCGATCTCCTCGTCCGAGGCGCCGACGGATTTGAGGTCGGCGAAGAAGTTATCGCGGTTCTCGTAGAACGCCCGCGGGCCAGAGCGCGCCAGATAATCGGGTCCGACGAGATAGGCCCCACCCGTGTCGCCGAACCCTTCCTGCCGCCAGCGGCGGTTACCGGTGACGACGTTGTCGATCTCATCATTCGACAGTTTCGCGACCAGCACGCCGATGACGACGCCCTGGGCAATCACCGGTGCCGCCATGAAGGCGATCGGTGCGCCGCCTGATGGCGCATAAGAGGCGAAATCCTCCAGGCAGATGGCTGACGGGTCTGCGATCTGCGAGCAGCGGGCGACGGCCGCCGCGACGTTGGTGCTGCGGTAGGGACCCAACTGAAGAGACGTGGTGAAATCCACCTCCTTCTCGACCGTATAGATCAGGCGACCTGATTTGGGATCGGCAATCAAGAGATCGAAAAAGCCGACCGTGGTAGCCGCAGCGCGCATCAATGGATGATATATGGCATGCAGCCTGGAGTATTCGCTTCCGTCGCCGGCGTCGTCGAGAAGCTTCCGCCGCTCCGCCGGGTTGGGATTTTCCACAATGTAGTGATACTGCAGATGGTAGGGGGCACCATCGACCGGCAGGTAGTCCGACAGGGCCGGTTCCCTGCCAAGGGTGCGCGTCATTCCGGGGATGAAGTTCTCAGCGTACCAATCGCCGACCTTCTGCCGCAGTTCAGGCGGAGCGCCTGCCCGGTCGAGCTGGTCGACCGCGGTCCGGAACTCGCGTGTCGCATCGACCACCATCTTGGAAGTGGCAAGCAGGCGCAGTTCCGCCTGGATCGTGCGGAAGTAGGTTTCGACCTGCCGCGTCTTGGTCTGACGGGCGGCCGTGAGTTGGTCGAAGACTGCTTTTTCGAGGGCGTCGCGGGCGCGGAAGTAACCGAGCGTCCCGGTCACCAGGACCGCGATCGCGCCGAGAAGGACGAGGGTTGTAAACAGCTTTGCAGCCAAGCCCCAGCCCGCGGGGCTGGATGAGCCGGTCACATCTGGAGAAGACATGAGATCTTACTTTGCTTTTGCATCAGGTCTTCGGAAACAGGAGCGTCGGCGTCGCGTCGGACGGCAAGCCAGGATCGTGTTTCATCTGTTCCCCCTCTCCCTCGCATATGCATAGCAAATTTACTGCGAGACGTGTGCGGGAATGCGTTGTCGATTTGCCCGTGGGACCGCACGGCAGAAGCGTCGCGGTCTCACGGGCATCGTCGCTCGTTCTATCGCCGGGTTAGCTCACCAATTGCATAGCGCTGCACCGTCGCGATCATGTTCGGCAGCATGATGTCCGGCTTCGGCGGTGCCTTCCTGATGCTCGGCTATTCGGACAAGTTCGTCCCGGATCTCATTGCCGGGCGCGGCTGGCTCGTTGTGGTCGCGATCATCGCGCCGGCATCTGGATGCCGTTCCGGATCGTTGGAGCGATCTTCATCTTCGCGTTTCTCGAGGCTCTGGGGATCCACGCGCAGGTCGTCGGGATTCCGGTTCCCCACCAGCTATTCCTCGTCTTGCCCTATGTGGCATCACTTGTGTTGCTTGCGGGTCTGCGATCGCGCACCCATCAGCCAGTGGCGCTCGGCATTCCCTACAACAGGGAATAGAGACCCTGCCGCTCAACCCGCCGGACGGAAAGGCTTTGCCAGCGAAGCCGGGAAATGCAGCGCCAGCATTTGCCGGTTTCGCGAGATCAGAACCAGTACGATGATGGTGGCGAGATAGGGCAGGGCCGACAGCAGTTCGGATGGCACTTCCAGTCCGAGCGCCTGCCCCTGCAATTGAAGGATCGTCATGCCGCCGAACAACCATGCGCCCAGCAGGATGCGCAGTGGCCGCCAGGTGGCGAACACCACCAGCGCCAATGCGATCCAGCCCTTGCCGGCGGTCATGTTCTCGACCCAGAGTGGCGTGTAGGCGACCGACAGGTAGGCGCCCGCCAATCCCGCCATCGCCCCGCCGAACAGCACGGCCATATAGCGGATCCGGATCACGGGATAGCCGATCGCATGCGATGTCTGCGGTGACTCGCCGATCGTTCGCAGGATCAGCCCGGCCTTCGTGCGGTAGAGAAACCAGCTGATGGCAGCGAACATCACCAGAGCCAGATAGACCATCGGATCGAAGCGGAAGAGCAGCGGACCGATCAGCGGCAGATCAGACAGAACAGGGACGTTGATGCCGTGCAGCGCCTCGATAGGCTCGCTGCCGAAGCCGCGTCCAAGGAAGGCGGACACACCGGAACCGAAGATGGCCAGCGCCAAGCCGGCCGCATATTGATTGGTGAGGAAGGTCAGCGCCAGAACGCCGAACAGCAGCGAGGCGGCGGCACCTGCCAGCGCGCCGGCAAGGATCGCGACAGGCATCGGATAGCCCGCGGTTACGGCCCAAAAAGCCAATGCGGCGCCCATCAGCATCATGCCTTCGATGCCGAGGTTAAGCACGCCGGACTTCTCCACCACGAGTTCACCGAGGGCAGCGAATATCAGCGGCGTGGCGGCAATGACGGTGCCGGTGAAGATGGCAATGAACAGGTCCATCAGGCTGTCTCCAGCGCATGCGTGTCTCGGGCCGGCCGCACCCGACGTACGCGATAGAAAATGAAGAAGTCGGCGGCGAGCAGGAAGAACAGCAGGATGCCCTGGAAGATGCGCGTCAGCGCCGAGGGCAGGCCGAGCGTCATCTGTACGCCTTCGCCGCCGAGGAAAAGCAGCGACATCAACAGTCCGCCGAGAACAATGCCGAAGGCGTTCAACCGGCCGATGAAGGCAACGATGATGGCCGCAAAACCGTAGCCGGGTGAAATCTGCGGCGAGAGCTGGCCGAGCGGCCCAGCGGCTTCCGCCATGCCGGCGATGCCGGCCGCCGCGCCCCCAGCCAGCAGCCCGATCCAGACCGCGGCAGATTCGCGAAAGCCGGCATAGCGGGCGGCAAGCGGTGCCGCGCCGCTGACCGACATCTTGTAGCCAAGGAAGCTGCGGTCAGTGAACAGCCACATCACGAGCACGGCGACGACGGTGATGAAGATCGAAGGGTTGAGCCGATAGGCCGGGTCGAAGGATTCGAACAAGGCGGCTGTCGGCAGAAGTGCCGTCTGCGGGTAGTTGAAACCGGCCGGATCGCGCCACGGTCCATGCACGAGATAGGACAGGAACAGCGTCGCGATATAGGTCATCATCAGCGTGACCAGGATCTCGTTGGTGTTCATGCGGGCGCGCAGGAAGGCAGGGATCGCCGCCCATGCCATGCCGGCGCCCATGCCGGCAACGAACATCAACGGCAACAGCAGCACGCTGTCCGGGTTCGGCCAGAAGAGGCCGACGCCGCTCGCCGCAATCGCGCCCATGGTGAACTGGCCCTCGGCGCCGATGTTCCATACATTGGCGCGGAAGCCGATAGCCAGCCCACAGGCGATGAGGATCAGCGGCGAAGCCTTGAGCAGCCATTCCGACAAACCGTTGAGGGAATTCAACGGCTCGACAAAGAAGGCGTAGAGCGTCGGCAGCGGATCGTGTCCGAGCGAGGCAAAAAGGATCGAGCCGACGACCAGCGTCAAAACCGACGCCAGCACCGGCGCGGCGACGCGCATTGTCGCCGAAGGCTCCGGCCTTTGTTCAATTCTGAAGCGCAACGTCGCCACTCCCACTTGCCATTTGATCCGTGCTCATCGTTCGACCGGTCATCAGCAGCCCGACCTCTTCGCGATCGGTCGTCTTGCGTACCAGCGGCGGTGACACCCGGCCCTGACAGATCACCAGCAGCCGGTCGCAGATCTCGAACAACTCGTCGAGCTCTTCGGAGACGACGAGCACCGCCGCGCCGGCGCGGCTGAGGTCGACGATGGTCTGGCGGATGAAGGCGCTGGCGCCAACATCGACACCCCAGGTCGGCTGGGAAACAAGCAGCAGCTTCGGCTCGAGCGCGATCTCGCGGCCGACGATGAATTTCTGCAGATTGCCGCCCGAAAGGCTCTGTGCCGTCGAGCCTGCACCGTTGGCCTTGACCTTGAACCTGTCGATGATGCCGGCAGCGAAAGCGCTGGCCCTGCGCCTGTCGACCAGGCCCTTGCGGACGGTGCCGAAGCGATGGGCGGTCAGAACCGCGTTCTCCCACAGTGTATGCGACGGTACAGCGCCGCGCCCCAGCCGTTCTTCGGGAACGAAAGCGAGACCGAGCTTGCGACGCTCGTCGGCACGAAGGCGAGCGGCAGCGGTGCCGCAGATCCTGATCGCGTCGTTGTTGTGATGCGTGCGTTCGCCACTGAGCAAGGCGATAAGCTCCGCCTGGCCGTTTCCGGACACTCCCGCCAGGCCGACGATTTCCCCGCCATGAACGTTGAACGAGACATCCTTCAGATTCACGCCGAAATGGTCTCTTGCCTTGACCGAAAGGTTGTTGACCTCGAGCACTGGCTTCTCGCTTGGGGTCGGCGGGCTGACATGCATTTCCGGCAGCTTCGAGCCGACCATCATGCGGGCGAGCTCGAGCGAGGTCGTCTCCTTCGGCCGAGCGGTGCCGGTGACCTTGCCGTTACGCAGCACCGTTGCGGTGTCGCAGAGCTCCTGCACCTCGTCGAGCTTGTGGCTGATGTAGACGATGCTGCAGCCTTCGGCGGCGAGTTGTCGAAGCGTCTCGAACAGCTTGACCACCGCCTGTGGCGTCAGCACGGAGGTCGGCTCGTCAAGGATCAGAAGCTTGGGCGCCTGCAGCAGGCAGCGCACGATCTCGACGCGCTGCCGCTCACCGACAGAGAGGTCATGCACCTGGCGGTGCGGATCGATCGGCATGCCGTAGCGAAGCGAAAGCTCGCGGATCTTGTCGGCAAGCGAGGGCAGGTGGAAGGCGCTGCTTGCCGAGAGCGCGATGTTCTCGACCACCGAAACGGATTCGAACAGCGCGAAGTGCTGGTAGACCATCTCGATGCCGAGCGCGCGCGACGTCGCCGGGTTGTGCGCCGCGATCGGATTGCCGTCGCAGAAGATCTCGCCGGAATCGGCCTGCGCCGCGCCATAGATGATCTTCATCAGGGTCGATTTGCCGGCGCCGTTTTCGCCCAGCACGGCGTGGATTTCGCCGGGCTGGATAGACAGCGAGACATCGTCATTGGCGACGACGCCGGGATAGCGCTTGCAGATGTTGCGCAGTTCTAGACGCGGATGCATGGCGGGTCCTGCCGTGGCGTGAAGCGAGGTTGGACGGGAACCAGGCAGGGAGACGCCGAAGGTCGGCCTCGGCGCCTCCCTGGTTCTTTGATGACGTTCAGCTCAGCTTGCCGATCATCCCCTTGACGAACCAGTTCATGCCGCGAACATCGTCATCGGCCAGGACCGAGCCTGCAGCGACCTTGACGTTGCCGTCCTGGTCCTTCAGCTCGCCGCCATAGGGATGCACCTTGCCGCTGCCGATGTCGGCCTCGAGCTGCTTCAGCTTGGCCTTGGTGTCGGCCGGTATGCCGTCATTGTAGGGCGCCATCTTCACGACGCCCCCTGCCAGTCCGTCCCAACGCACTTCCGGCTTCCAGGTGCCGGCAGCGACAGCCTTGGCTGCGCCGACATAATCGCTGGTCCAGTCGAGCACGAATGACGTCAACTGTTTGCCTGAAGCGAACTTCGCCATGTCGCTGGCATAGCCGATCGACCAGGCGCCGCCTTCGCCGGCGACCTGGACGCCGGTGGCCGTGTCTGTCATCGAGCAGATGACATCGCAGCCTTGCGAAAGCAGCGTCTTGGCGGCCTCCTTCTCCTTGCCCGGATCGAACCAGGAATTCAGGAAGATGGCGTTGCAGGTGGCGTTCGGGTTGACGCTTTGCGCACCGAGCAGCAGCGCATTGGCGGGGCCGACGATGTCGGGGATAGGGAAGCCGCCGATGAAGCCGATCTTGCCCGATTTCGACATATAGCCACCTGCCGCGCCGGCGACGAAAGTGCCTTCGTAATATTTCGCCTCGAAGGTTCCGAGATTGGCCAGATGGACGATGCCCGAGCAATGTTCGAAGGCGACCTTCGGAAAGCGTGGCGCCACCTTCTGCATCGGGGTGCCGTGCGAGAAACTGGTGCCGAAGATTAGTTTGTTGCCGGCGCTGGCCAGCTCGCGAAAAATGCGCTCCGCATCTTGCGGCATGAAGATGTTGTCAATGACGGTGAGCTCGACCTTGTCGCCGAACGCGGCCTTGATGGCGTCGACACCGAGGCTGTGCTGCTTGGTCCAGCCGATCTCGGCGACCGGCGAGACATAGACGGCGCCGATCTTCAGCACCTCCTGGGCGCGCGCGATCGTTGTCAGTCCTCCGGTGCCGAGAGCAGCGCCGAGCGCGCCGCTGTATTTGAGGAAATTGCGTCTTGTCAGATCGTTCATGATGGTAACCCTCTGTTGGTTTTTTTTGTTGACGCCCGGCTTGTCGGTGCCCGGTTTATTTTGGGGAGATGGACGTGCACGTGCGCGGTGCTGCCGCCATTCCCTGATGGGTTGGCTGGTTTCCTTGGCGCCACCGGCACGGTCGCGCCGTCGGTCTTGCCGTCGAGGTAAGGCGCCAGCGCCTCGGCGGGTGTCATCTCCGGAAACACTTCGCGATCCATGATGTAGCCGCGCACCACCGCGCGATGGTGGGTGTCTATCAGATCCATGGCCTGTTTCAGGCGGCCCTTTTCCAGGAGATCGACGACCCGCGAATGGTCGTCCAGCAGATTGCAATAGTCGAAATCGGCGGTAATGAGGGAGCGCAACAGCGTCGTGCGGCGCACCAGCTGCGCGTGGATTTCCTGCATGACCTTGTTGCGGCTGAGGCGCACGAACACGGTGTGGAATTCCTGGCCAAGCACATCGGCCAAGGCATGGTTGCCCGCGGCGACGGCTTGTCGCTGGCGTTCGACATGGTGGCGCAGCTCCGCCCAACCGGCCGGACCGAGCCGATCGCTCAGCTGCGCCGCGACGCCTTGTTCAACAAGCGTCAACGCATCGTAGATTTCCATCGCCTCCTGCATGCTCGGCTTGGCGACGAAGGCGCCGCGGTTGCGCTCGATCTGCGCAAGCCCGTCATCGGCGAGCCGGATCAGGGCCTGGCGCACCACGATGCGGCTTACGTTGAATATTTCGGAGAGTTCGCGTTCACCGAGCTTGCAGCCGGGCACAAGCCGATGGTCGATGATGGCGCGGGTCAGCGTGTCCGCGATAGTCTGGGAACGGCTGCTCAAGACGCGGTTCTCCGCCATTTCGACGACATGATCAGCAGGCTCTTCGTGACAGGGATATGCCTTGTCGGGGCGCGACATATCCCAGGTTCAGCTTTCCCATATCGGAATTCAATCATCATAATCTGTCAACACAAAAAAGGATTTTGAGTGACAAAAAAATGTTGATTGGTATCCAATCTTGTGATTTCGTTATATCGAAACGTCGGGCTAGGTTCGTGGTGAAGGGCTAGCCGAGTTGGGAGGGATGCCGATGGCAACCCGTTGTGTCGACCGGGAGCTTCTGAACGACTGGCATATCGTCGCTGACCAGGAATCGCTCAGCCAGGATGCGCCGTTTGCGACACGCCTGCTTGGGGTCGATCTCGCCGTTCACAATCGTTCGAACAAGATCGAAGTCGTTCGCAGCGATACGGGCGCCACGCTGAAAAGCGCTGAGCGTTATGGCTTCATCTGGGTCTGCCTGGACAAACCCTGGCGCGACATCATCTACATCCCCGAGGCCAATGAGGCGGATCGGCATCTGGTCAATGGTGGGTCAATCGCGGTCAAGGTATCGGGCCTTCGCGCCGTCGAGAACTTTCTCGACATGGGGCATTTCCCCTTCATCCACACCGGCTGGCTCGGCGAGGAGCCGCATACCGAGGTGGCCCCCTACAAGGTGGAAATCACGCCTCAGGACGAGGTGGTAGCGACCGAATGCAAATTCTATCAGCCCATCGCGTCTCCGACCGCAAAGGAAGGGTTCATCGTCGACTACATCTACAAGGTGATCCGGCCCTACACGGTGGCGCTTTACAAGAGCAATCCGATCCAGAAGCATAGGCTGGATGTCATCACGCTGTTCGTGCAGCCGGTCGACGAAGAGAACTGCGTCGCGCATCCCTATCTCTGCTACCTCAAGGAGGGCATGGAGGCGGCGACGGTGCGCAGTTTCATGCAATTGATCTTTGCCCAGGACAAGCCGATCCTGGAGAACCAGGTCCCCAAGCGTCTGCCGCTCGATCCGCGCGCCGAGACACCAATCCGTGCCGATGCCGTGTCTGTTTCCTATCGGCGTTGGTTGCGTGATCGGGCGGTCACCTATGGCGCGATACCGGCACAAGCCTGATGACGTCCGAGGGCATCCAAAGGATAAAACGATGACAAAATGCTTGGATCCTGTGATCCTCAATCTGTGGCATCCGATAGGGGCGATCGCCGAGGCGGTTCCCGGCGGCGTCCAGGACACCGTTCTGCTTGAGGAGCGCCTCAGCTTCGCGCTCAATGCGGATGGTGAGCCCGTCGTCTGGCGCTCGCGTCCCGATGTGCAAGGGCCTGACCGTGTTCCAGCCGCCGACAGACTCCCGGCAAGAAGCACCTACGGTTATGTCTGGACCTCTCTCGGCTCGCCACCGGCCGAGCTGTTTCCCATCCCGGAATATGAAGAGCCAGACCGCCGCAAGCTAAACGCAGCAACGTTTGGCGTTAACGTTTCAGCGCCGCGTGCCATCGAGAACTTTCTCGACATGGGCCACTTCCCCTATGTGCACACCGATATTCTCGGCGTCGAGCCGCACACCGAAGTCAAGGAATATGATGTCGAGATCTCCGTCGATCGCGACGAGATCTTGGCCACGCGCTGCCGCTTCTTCCAGCCGATGGCTTCGACCGCGTCCGACGGTGGTGCCGACGTCGACTACGTCTATCGCGTGCCGCATCCTTATTGCTCGGTGCTTTACAAATCGAGCCCGGTCGACGAGGCCCGGCGCGATGTCATTGCCGTCTTCCTGCAGCCGGTCGACCAGGAGCATGTACGCGCCCACATGCTGCTTTGCGTGCTTGATGAAGACAATGAAGACAAGGTCATCAAGCGCTTTCAGCAGACGATCTTCGGCCAGGACAAGCCGATCCTGGAAAACCAGGTGCCAAAGCGCCTGCCGCTAGACCCTCGCGCCGAGACCCCAATCCGCGCCGACAAGTCGGCCATCGCTTACCGGCGCTGGCTCAGCCAGAAGGGCATCACCTACGGCGTCATTCCGGTCGCGGCCTGACAAGACATTTTTGGAGACGACGAATGCTGGAAGAAGCCAGAAGCCGGTGGCATCCGATTGCCGCTACCCATGATTTGCAGTTCCGTCACGTTTTTCATGGCCAGTTGCTTGGCCGGGAATTCGCCGTGTGGCGGGCCGATGACGGCTACGTCAACATCTGGGAGAACCGTTGCCTGCATCGCGGCGTCAGACTTTCGATCGGCATCAATGATGGGCGTGAGCTGAAATGCCAGTATCACGGCTGGCGTTATTCGAACCGCACGGCCGGCTGCACTTATATTCCGGCGCATCCGGCCGACGCACCAGCCCGCACCATCACCAATCGCACCTTTCCGGCGATCGAGCGCTACGGCCTGGTCTGGTCCTCGGAAGAGCCACGCGGCGAAGTGCCCGATGTCGCCGCACTGGCCGAAGGCAAGTTACTCGCCCTGCGTGGAATTCCAGTCAACGCGCCGGCCGACAAGGTCGTCGAAAGACTGAAAGCCTATCGCTTTCAGCCCAACGCAGCGATCGGAGGCGAGGGCGCGGAAACCATCGTCGAGGCCGCGCAGGATTTTGCCGTGGCGCTGCACTCGCGCGATGGCGGTGCCGAGACGCACGGCGTATTCTTCGTGCAGCCAGTGGATTCAAACCGCTCGGTGATCCGCGGGGTGCTCGATCAGGAGGCCGAAGGAGCCGCGCGCCTCGCGATCCTGCGTCATCACAATGAACGGCTTTCCAAGCTGCGCGACGAGGTCGAGCGCGAAGCGGCAAGTGCGCCTGCGCCCACCCCCATCGAACCGGTCTACGAAAGGGTGTCGGCCGAGCTCGCTGAAATGCCTGAGGTGACCACGCATGGCCGCAAGGCTGCGCTGCGTGTCAGCGTGGCCAGGAAATGGCAGACCGCTGATGGAATCGCCGGTTTCGAGCTTCGCCCGATCAAGGGCATCCTGCCGACGTTCCAGCCTGGAGCCCATATCGACGTCCACATGCCCAACGGCGAGATCAGGCAGTATTCGATCACCAACGGCCCCGGTGAAACCGACAGCTTCATCATCGGCGTCAAGCTGGAGCGGGACTCCAAGGGTGGCTCGAAATGCATGCACGAGACCGTGCGCGAGGGCGACGTGCTGGCGATTTCCGAGCCGCGCAACAACTTCCCGCTGCGCCGCGATTCGATCAAGACGCTGTTCGTCGCCGGCGGCATCGGCATCACGCCGCTGCTGGCTATGGCCCAGGCATTGAAGAACCAGGAACTGACGCACGAACTTCACTATTTCGCACAGGGCGAAGAGCACCTCGCTTTCGCCGATCGGCTGAAATATCTCGGCGATGCGCTGAAGCCGCATCTCGGGCTCTCACCTGACGCGACCGGTGCCGAGCTTCGACAGATTCTCGCCGATTACCGCAATGGCATGCATCTCTACATCTGCGGTCCCGGACCAATGCTGGAGGCTGCGCGCAAGATAGCGGCCGATCAAGGCTGGCCAGATACCGCTGTCCATTTCGAATACTTCAAGAACACCAACAAGATCGACGACAGTTCGAGCTTCGAGGTGGCGCTGGCGCGCTCCTGCGTCACGCTTCAGGTGCCGGCCGGCAAGACGATCATGCAAGTCATGCGCGAAAGCGGCATAGATGTTCCGTCGTCTTGCGAGCAAGGCGCCTGCGGCACTTGCGTGGCGACGGTGATCGAGGGCGAACCGGACCATCAGGACGTCTACCTCAACGATGCCGAGAGGAAGGCCGGAACCAAGATCATGACCTGTGTCTCGCGCGCCAAATCGGCGCGCCTGGTGCTGGACATCTAGGAGCAGATTATGATCACGCTTTACGACTACGAACTGTCTGGCAATTGCTACAAATTGCGCCTGCTGATGAGCTTTCTCGGCATCGACTACAAGACCGTGCCGGTCGACTTTTACCCCGGCCGTGAGCACAAGTCGGAATGGTTTTTGAAGCTCAATCCGCTCGGCCAGTTGCCGGTCATCGAGGATGACGGTCTGATCTTGCGCGACGCGCAAGCGATCCTTGTCTATCTCGCCGCCAGATATGATCCGTCGAGGAGCTGGTATCCATTGGACAACCCGGCCCTGCTGGGCGAGGTCAGCCAATGGCTGGCCTTCGCCGACGGCATCACTTCGACGTCGTCGGCGGCGCGCCTGCATGACGGCCTGTTCTACGATTTCGACATCGACGCCGCCCGTGCCGGCGCGCATCGGCTGTTCCGTATCCTCGACGAACATCTGTGGTTCGGCGAACAGCAAGGCCGCAACTGGATCTGTTCAGCCAGTCACCCGACCATCGCCGACATCGCCTGTTTTCCTTACATCATCCTGTCGGAGGAGGGCGGTATTCCGCGTCAGGACTATCCGGCAATCCGGCGCTGGTGCGACAGGGTCAAGCGCATCAAGGGGTTTACGGTGATGTCGGGGGTATTCCCGGCGGGTCCCGGCAAGATCGCTGCTTAGTCTGACTACGAAGGGCAGCAGCCACGGCTTCGGCCAAAGAAGATTTTGGGAGAGAAGAAAGTATGAAAACCCGCGCCGCTGTCGCTGTCGCCGCCGGAAAGCCGCTGGAGATCATGGAGGTCGACCTCGACGGACCGCGTGAGGGCGAGGTGCTGGTCGAGATCAAGGCGACCGGCATCTGCCACACCGACGAGTTCACCCTGTCGGGCGCCGATCCCGAGGGTCTGTTTCCAGCCATCCTCGGCCATGAAGGCGCCGGCGTCGTCGTCGATGTCGGCAAGGGCGTCACCTCGGTCAAGAAGGGCGACCATGTCATTCCGCTCTACACGCCGGAATGCCGGCAGTGTCCGTCCTGCCTGTCCAGGAAAACCAATCTGTGCACCGCCATCCGCGCCACGCAGGGCCAAGGCCTGATGCCGGACGGCTCGTCGCGCTTCTCGATCGGCAAGGACAAGATCTTCCACTATATGGGCTGCTCGACCTTCTCCAACTTCACGGTCTTGCCTGAGATCGCCGTGGCCAAAGTCAATCCCGACGCTCCCTTCGACAAGATCTGCTACATCGGCTGCGGCGTCACCACCGGCATCGGCGCCGTCATCAACACCGCCAAGGTCGAGCAAGGCGCCACCGCCGTCGTCTTCGGCCTCGGCGGCATTGGCTTGAACGTCATCCAGGGCCTGAAGCTAGCCGGCGCCGACATGATCATCGGCGTCGATTTGAACAACGACAGACGAGCCTGGGGCGAGCGCTTCGGCATGACGCATTTCGTCAATCCGAAGGAGATCGACGGCGATATCGTCCCGCACCTCGTCAACATGACCAAGCGCGGCGCCGACCAGATCGGCGGCGCCGATTACACATTCGACTGCACCGGCAACACCAAGGTGATGCGCCAGGCGCTGGAAGCCTCGCATCGCGGCTGGGGCAAGTCTGTGGTCATCGGCGTCGCCGGCGCTGGCCAGGAGATTTCGACCCGGCCGTTCCAGCTGGTCACCGGCCGGACCTGGATGGGCACCGCCTTCGGCGGCGCGCGCGGCCGCACCGACGTGCCGAAAATCGTCGACTGGTACATGGACGGCAAGATCCAGATCGACCCGATGATCACCCATTTGCTGAAGCTGGAAGACATCAACAAGGGTTTTGATCTCATGCATGAGGGCAAGTCGATCCGAAGCGTGGTGGTCTATTGAAGGAAGTTCGGATTCGCTTCGTCGACCCTGAGAAGTCGACGATCCATCGAATACGGAACTTTGGCGAGGATATTTGGCGTAGCTTTCGCGAGGAAAAGCGCGTCACGATCAATCTGGAGGAGATCGATCGGGCGCAGGACCAGATCGCCTACCTGGCGCATGGCGCGTTTCTAAGGAGGAGCCTGACCGAAGTGCATCGTCTGCTCAAGGTGCACTTCATGGAAAATGAGGTGGTCATCGAGACCTGTTCGAGATGACAAAAAAGGGAGGAATAAAATGCCTGAGAAACTGCATCCGAAAATCGACAATGGCTTGCCCAGGGAAAGCGCCAGCTTTGCCGGCGGCACGCTGGTCTGTGCCTGCACCACCAAGCCGGTCAAAGTGAAGGTCAAGGGTCAGATCGCCCACAACCATGCCTGCGGCTGCACCAAATGCTGGAAGCCTGACGGCGCGGTGTTCTCGGTCGTGGCGGTCGCCGGCACCGGCGATGTCACCGTCACCGAAAACGGCGACAAGCTGAAGGTGGTCGATCCCTCGGCGACGATCCTGCGCCATGCCTGCACCGGCTGCGGCGTCCACATGCACGGGCCGGTCGAGCGCGACCATCCGTTCAAGGGCTTGTCCTTCATCCATCCCGAGCGCTTCGAGGAAGACGGCTGGTCACCGCCGGGCTTCACCGCTTTCGTCTCGTCGATCATTGAATCCGGTGTCGACCCCAAGCGCATGGACGGCATTCGCGGCCGGTTGAAATCGATCGGGCTCGAACCCTATGACTGCCTGAACCCCGGCCTGATGGACTACATGGCCACCTGGACGGCGAAGAAGTCGGGCGCGCTACCGGCGTAATTTTGTGCCGTCCGATCAATGATAGGCATACGCCACGCTGAAGGTTCTGTGTTCCCAAAATTCGGTGCCTCCCCAGTGTTGGCGTAAGACCGGCGGCGTAGTCGAGCCAGCGCAGCTCGACCGCGTCGCCGGTGCAGTTTTGCGAGGCCCAAGGTTGCGAGCGCGTTAGCCGGCAGTTATGTCGCGCCAAGATGTCTGACGAGAAGGCGGTTCTGATGAAAGTTGTTTCCACGTCCAAATCCCATGGAGGCGTCCAAGGCGTCTATTCGCATGCTTCCGAGGTTTGTGCCTGCGATATGACTTTTGCCGTCTTCGTGCCGCCTCAGGCCAAGGACGGCCCGGTGCCGGTTCTGTGGTACCTGTCGGGACTGACCTGCACGCACGCTAATGTCATGGACAAAGGCGAGTATCGGCGCGTGGCCGCCGAGTTGGGGATCGTCATTGTCTGTCCTGACACCAGCCCGCGGGGCTCTGATATTCCGGACGAAAAGGACAATTGGCAGTTCGGCTGCGGCGCCGGCTTTTATCTCGACGCGACACAAGAGCCCTATGCCAGGAATTACCGCATGTACACCTACGTCACCGCTGAATTGCCGGCGCTCGTCGCCGCCAATTTTGACGTGGATATGTCACGCCAATCCATCTTCGGCCATTCGATGGGCGGCCATGGCGCGCTGACCATAGCGCTGAAGAACCCCGAACGCTTCAAAAGCTGCTCTGCTTTCGCGCCGATCACGCAGCCGAGCACGGCGGGCTGGTCGAGGCCTGCGCTAGAGAAATATCTCGGATCAGACGAGAAGAGCTGGCGCCCCTACGATGCCACTTTGCTCATCGAGGACGGTTGTCGTTTCGACGCCTTCCTGGTTGATCAGGGCACGGCCGACGGCTTCCTGCAGGACGGTCTTCGCCCATGGCTGCTCGACGAGGCCTGCAAGAAGGCCGGCATCGAGCTCGCGCTGCGCATGCAGGAAGGTTACGACCACTCCTACAATTTCATCTCGACCTTCATGGAAGATCATCTGAAGTGGCATTCACGTCATCTTGCATGATCTCATCCTGAGGCTGGGCGGCATAAGCAGCCAAGTCGCTTAGCAAGATTCGCTTGTCGCTCTCTGGCAGATAAGAAGCCAGAACACCCGCCCGGGCGACTGCGGAAATCTCTGCCGGGCCGAAATTCATCGCTTCTACCACCTGCAGATATTCCCTGTTGATGTCTGTTGTGAAGGATGCCGGCGCATCGGTGTTGATAGTCACATTCAAGCCCGCTCTCAACATTTCGGTTATGGCAGACCCTTCCCCTCGGACAAGTACGCAGGCACTCCAACAAGTAGTGAAAGGTGTGCCGGCGTCTCTTAGTTGAGCAAGGAGTTCCGCATCTTCGACGACCGAGTAGCCGTGATCGATGCGTTCGATGCCAAGGAAATCGACCGCGTCGCGCAAGTCGACCGGATCGAAGCGCTCGCCGGCATGCGCGCTGACGTGAAGCCCATGTGCCCTGGCAAGGTTGAATGCCTCGACATAGTGACGCGGTGGGCCGAGCATTTCGTTGTTGTCGAGACCGATGCCGACGACATGCGCATGCCGATTGCGAATGACGTTTTCGACCATGGCCAGCCCGCGTTGGGGACCGAGTGCCCGGTTGATCGAGGGGATTAGTCTGGCGCGAATGCCGAAACTACGCTCGGCGGCATCTATCGCATCGCAATAGGCGTCCAGCATGGCCGGATAGGAAACCGGGTGGTCGTCAGGATTGAAGAACAGTTCGCAGTAGCGGATATTGCGGCTTGCCATGTTTCGCAGCGCCTCGAAGAGGACCAGTCGAAAATCTGCTTGCTTGGAAAGCACCGAACAGACCAGGGCCAGGCGTTCCAGATAGTCCTCGAAATCAGTCGATCGGTAGATTGTTTCCGGTGTGAACGGTGCCAGAGCGATACCGTTTGCCGCGGCGATGTCGAACAACATCGGAGCAGGAATGGCATCAGCAATGTGACAGTGGAGATCGACCTTTGGCAGGCCAGCAACGAATGCGTGGAGGTCCACTGGCGGCTCCCAAACGATAACATATCAAAGTAGCACTCGCTTCCATGAGAGGGAAATATCTACCCAGCGCGAAAACCTATCCGGCATTGCGGTCGAACTTGGCTGACGCGGGCTCGGTGACCTCGGAAGGCGGCGGCCTTGCCGATTCCGCCCTTACTTGGTTAGCACCGAATTCGTCTCCGGCAGGGCCATGCCGTAGGCGGTGTCGGCGGCGCCCTCGGCGATATCGCTGGCCAGGCGATAGCCCTTGTTGGCGCGCACGTCGCGGGGCGACATGCCGAACTGCTCGGAGATCTGGCGCGAAAAGTGAAACGGGTTCTTGTAGCCGCATTGATAGGCGATCTCGGAGATGGCGAGGCCGGTTTGCAGCAACAGCGAGTGGCCGTGGTTGGCGCGCACCTGCCATAGATAGCGCACCGGCGTTACGCCGATATGCTTGCGAAAGGACGAGACGAGGTGCTGCGGGGTTACCCCGACAAGCGCTGCCAGTCTTTCGACCGTGATCTCCTTTTCGTAGTTCTCATCGATGTAGAAGCGGGCACGCAGCACCGAGCGGGGCGTCTGGCGCTCCTGCTCAGACATCTGCGCTTCGTGGAAATAGGCCAGGAAAATGGCCTCGCCGAGCGCGTTGCGCAGCATGTTGAGATTGGAACTCGAGCCGGCACCCAGTTCGACGCCCAGACGTTGCATCGCTTCGACCCTTTGCGACAGTGGGATGCGAGGCGACAGCGAACGCAGGCGCAGCGCCACGGCTTCCGGCAAAACGCCGGCATATCCCTCGCACCAACTGACGCGGGTATTGCGCCCCTCGGCATATTCGATGAACAGATGCCGCTCATTGCGGAAGAAACCACAGCTGCGTGGCCCCATCACCGTCTCGTCGTCATCACAGAAAACGCGGGCCTTGCCCTCGTGGATGATCAGCAAGGTGACATAGCGCTCCTTGAGAGGGCCGTAGATGCCACCCGCCGGGTATATCGCCTCGCCGAATATGAATCCGCGACCGCCATCAATGAATGCGTGCATGGCTCGATCCTGCTCGCCGCCTGGTATCTTTGTAACACGGCTAAACGCCGCTTCAAAGGCTGACCGAACCCGATCTTAACTGCAGATATATTTTCCACCACGGCAGGCATTCCGCGAAAACCGCGGCTGCGGGATACTTCCCAGCGTCCGATCGAGGTGGTGCTTCCGCTCAGACAAGCCAGCGAGACTGTTTCGAGGAGGAAGCGTGTGTTTCTGCCAGCCGATCATTCCAGGACCAAGGACGACCTGCCGCGCGGCTGTACATTCGCTGCAAGCGACTGGCATATCCTTGCTTCATTCTGGCATCCCGTCGCTTTCATCCACGACATTGCCGACAAACCTGTCAGGGCCAGGCTGCTCGATGTCGACCTGGTGATCTACAAGACGTCGGCCGGCATCACTGTCGCTCGTGACCTCTGCCCGCATCGCGGTACCCGCATCAGCGCCGGCTGGATGGCAGAGGACCAGATCGTCTGCCCGATGCACGGCTTGCATTTCGGCCATGGCGGCGCCTGCTCGAAGATCCCTTCGATAGCCAATTCGGAAGGCCGAATTCCGCCGAAGCTGAAGCTCGAAACGTATGCTTCCGTCGAACGCTACGGCATCGTCTGGGCCTGTCTCAAGAGCGATCCGATCTGGCAGTTGCCGGAGTGGGACGGCATCTCAAACCCTGACTTCAGAAAGGTTTATGTGCCAAACGGCACCTGGTACGCGGCGGCCAGCCGGCACGTCGAAAACTTCAATGACGTGGCTCATTTCCCATGGGTGCACACTAAGAGCTTTGGTGGCAGCACGGCCGACCCGATCCCGCCATATGAGGTCGAGCAGACCGACTATGGGCTGCGTTTCGAGCTTCCCTATCACGAGGGGTTCAACCGTTTCGACGATGGTGTCGAGGGTGACGAGCGCGACGTGGTCTACACATACGAGCTCACCTATCCGTTCTCGACGATCATCAAGATCGCGCCGCAGGGCGCGGAATATGTCGTCTATTTCGCCGATACAGTGTGTCCGGTCTCGGCGCGCGAGACGCGCATCTTCCAGCTGATGACCGACACGACGGGCGACCCCGACGAGGAATACTGGATCAAGGACGCGCTGCTCATCAATGACGAGGACAAGCCCATGGTCGAAGAGCAGCGCCCCGAAGAGCTGCCGCTCGATCTCGGTGAGGAAATCCACGTGCCATCGGATCGCATGTCGCTCGAATATCGCCGTGGACTGGTCAAGCGGTTTGGCCTCGGCGCGCCGATGGCGAGTTGATGAACGAAGCGCAGCGCAACTGGAGACATCGGATGATTGTCCGATCCAAATCTGCGTTTCAGCAGGAGCCCGCCGGTGTGACCGTCGGCCTGTTGGAAAGCTGCAAGATATTGTCGGCGCCCAAGGCTGATGCGCGTCTTCGCCTTCGAGTCGCTGGCCGGCAGGAATGCGCTGACGGCATCGTGGCGTTCGAACTTGCCGCAGCGGATGGAAGCGAACTGCCGTCCTTCAGTGCCGGATCGCATATCGATGTCCACCTACCTGGCGGCATGACGCGACAGTACTCCTTGCGCAACGATCCGGCTGAACGCCACCGTTATTGTATCGGCGTGCTTCGCGAGCCCGATGGACGCGGTGGTTCGGCCCATATGCACGACAGGTTCAAGGCTGGCGACACCGTCGAAACCGGTCGGCCGCGCAATGCCTTCGAACTGCAGGAACAGGCACCGTTCTCGGTGCTGCTGGCCGGCGGCATCGGCATCACGCCGATCCTGTCGATGGCGCATCGTCTGTCGGCGCTTGGGCGCGACTTTGCGGTCCACTATTGCGCACGCAGCCGCTCCCGCATGGCCTTTCGCGACGAGATGCTGGCATCGGCCTTTGCCCACAAGGTGCGGTTCCATCTCGATGACGGGCCGGCGCAGCAGAAGCTGGATCTGGTGGCGCTGCTCTCCAACCGCCGGCCCGGCGCGCATCTCTATGCCTGCGGGCCGGCCGGTTTTCTCGACGCGGTGATTGCCGCCGCCAGGAATGACTGGCCATCGGACGCAGTGCATCGTGAGTATTTCACCAATGCCGGCCAGCAAAATCAGGCGGCCAAAGACCGATCCTTCCGCGTGACCCTCGCCAGCGATGGCCGCAGCTTCGAAGTCGCGCCGGGACGGAGCATCGTCGAGGTGCTTGGCGAAAACGGCATCGAGATCCAGGTCTCGTGCGAGCAGGGCATTTGCGGCACCTGCGTGACGCGCGTGATCTCGGGCGTGCCGGATCATCGCGACCTGGTGCTGACCGAAAAGCAACATGCGGCCGGTGATCGCATCACGCCATGCTGTTCGCGCGCGCTGAGCGATGAGCTGGTGTTGGATCTGTAAAGGATGGAAACGGCGATGGATATGGACCAGTTCACAAAGGCGCTACCCAAGGCCGAATTGCACCTGCATCTGGCCGGAGCGGTGAAGGCCGATACGTTTCTCAAGCTGGCGCGCAAGAACGGCATCGCATTGCCGAAATTCGGCGAGGTGGAGGAACTCTACCGTTACGACAACCTCGTCGACTTCCTGCAGATATACGATCTCGTCGCCCGGTCCGTCGTCAGCGCGGACGATTTCCATCTGATCACCTATGAGGCGCTCGCCCATGTCGCCAATGCCGGCGGACGCTACGTCGAATTCTTCTTCAGTCCGCAAGTGCACCAAGATGCAGGCATCAGCTACCAGACGATGTTCTCCGGCATCCTGAAGGCCATGGACGATGCCGAGCGCGATTTCGGCCTGGTCTCGCGGCTCATCCCGGCCATCAACCGCGAGCTCACAATCGACCGCGCCTTCGAATTTCTCGATCTGGTGCTGCCGTTCCGTTCCGACAAGGTGATCGGCATCGGACTGGACTATGACGAAGAACCGTTCCCGCCAGCGCCTTTCAAGCTGGTATATGACCGGGCAAAGAATGCCGGCATGCGGTTGACCGCGCATGCCGGCGAAGGCGGACCGGCCGCCAATGTGCGCGACGCGCTCGACCTGCTCTCGGTGGAGCGCATCGACCACGGCTACAGGGTCATCGAGGACGCCGGTCTTGTCGCGCGGTGCATTGACGAAGGGATCGCCTTTACCGTCTGTCCGAGTTCGACGGTCATCCTGACGCACTGGCGGGATTTGACCGCCGCCGACCATCCCATTCGAACCATGCTCGATGCCGGTCTCAAGCTGGTGGTGGATACCGACGATCCGCCGATGCTGCAGACAGACCTTGCCAAGGAATACCGGCTGCTTGCCGAGACCATGGCGCTCGATAACAGGACGCTGGCGGAGTTCGCGCTCAATTCGCTCGATGCGGCATGGCTCGACGATTCAACCAAGCGCGACTGGCGTGCCTCGTGGTCGGCGGAGATCGATCGCTTGCTGGCCAGAGCGGAGCAACCGTCCACGAACAGCTGAGATCAGTGCCGCCCCGGGAGAGGCGGAATGGAAGACAAAACAAAAAGAACGGGATGCAACCCAAAATGACCCCAGAGGGAAAGGCAGAATCCTATGTTTATGATCTTCGTCAGAAGGGTGGCGGCGCTGTCCGCACTCGTCGTCGCTCTCATCACCATTGGTCCAGGACTGGCCAGGGCCACCGAACCCGACCAGCTTCGCATCGCGGTCATCCTGTCGGCTGGAATTGAAAGTGGCTGGGACGGCACGCTGATCCAGGCCCTGGAACGAGTGAAGGCCGAGAAGCCGCATGGCCTCGATATCACCTGGAAATACACCGACCCGTTATGGGGGGACGATGCCGGAGACGCGATGCGGCTGTTCGCCGAAAGCGGCCAGTACGACATCATCTGGGCTCACAGCACTTATTCGGACCAGGTGAAGAAGCTCAAGGACGAGTTCCCCAACATCCTGTTCGTCGTCGTCGGATCAGGCAATGACGGCTTCGGCGGCAACCAGTACTGGATCTACAAGCGCGTGCACGAGCCGGCCTATCTGCTCGGCACCATAGCCGGCAAGATGACCAAGTCGAACAAGCTCGGCGCGGTCGGCAC
Source organism: Mesorhizobium neociceri (assembly GCF_013520985.1). Classification (GTDB taxonomy): domain Bacteria; phylum Pseudomonadota; class Alphaproteobacteria; order Rhizobiales; family Rhizobiaceae; genus Mesorhizobium; species Mesorhizobium neociceri. Next base: position 368,345 of record NZ_JACDTY010000004.1, read on the forward strand.
ATTCCCGGCGGATGACGTGAATGACGAGATCAACGCCTTCTTCGCCGGCGCCAAGGCGGCAAATCCCAAGGTCGAGCGAACCGTCGCCTTCATCGAATCCTGGTATGATCCAGCCAAGGCAGCCGAATACACCTCGGCCCAGATCGCCACCGGCGCCGACCTCATCTTCCAGCTGACCGGCAACTTCAAGCCGTGTGAAGAAGCCAAGATCCTTTGCTTCGGCAATTTCCAGGACCAGCGTTCATTCTCGCCGTCGACTGTGCTCTCGAGCACGGTCGCGCTGTGGGATCCCGACGTCGAACATGTCGTCGATGCCTGGTGGGCCCACGCGGCCGAGGGCAAGCCTTATGCCGGCAACACGGACAAGCACTGGTTCTCGATGAAGGAGGGGGGCTCGACCATGGCGCCCTATGGCGAACTCGAGGCGAAGCTGCCGGAGACCGTCCGCGCCGATGTCGATGCGCTGAAAGCCAAGATCATGGCCGGGACGTTCGAGGTGCCGGTCGCCGTGTCGGATCCAAAGGCGCATTGATCCTTCCGAGATCATCCGGCCGCGACGTGCCGTTGAGGCCGTCGCGGCCGATGCTTCCGTCTCCAGCCTTTTGGAACCAGCCATGTCCACTGCTTTGCGCGTCGAAGGCTTGACCAAGCGCTTCGCCGGCGTTGCCGCCAACGACGATGTCGACTTCGATCTCCGCCCCGGAGAGATCCACTGCCTGTTCGGCGAGAATGGAGCCGGGAAGTCGACACTCTCATCGTGCATCTTCGGCTTCTATCGCCCTGACAAGGGGCAGATATTCGTGCGCGATCAGCCCGTTCACATCGCCTCGCCGATAGACGCGATCCGCCACGGCATCGGCATGGTGCATCAGCATTTCGTGCTGGTGCCGGAATTCACCGTGCTCGAAAACATCATCGTCGGCACACAACGCTCGGGCTGGCGGCTTAACGCCGCCGAGGCCAGGCAGAAGCTCAAAGCCATCTGCGATGGTTACGGCCTCGACATCGATTTCGACGCTTATGTCTGGGAATTGCCGGTCGGTCGCCAGCAATGGGTGGAGATATTGAAGGCGCTCTATCTCGACGCCGAGATTCTCATTCTCGACGAGCCGACGGCAGTGCTGACGCCGGCGGAATCGCGCATCCTGTTCGACATCATGGGCAAGATGTGCGCCCGGGGCCTGTCGATCATCCTTATCACCCACAAGCTGATCGAGGTCATGCAGTCAAACCGGGTCACGGTGCTGCGCAAAGGCAAGGTCGTGGCAACGCTCAACACCGTTGAAACGTCTCCGGACGAACTCGCCCGGCTGATGGTCGGACGCGACGTGTCGTTCGCGATCACCAAGCCGGAGCTGAAACCGGGCGAGACGGTGGTCGCAGTCAAAGGGCTGACCGCGCATGGACACTGGGGCGAAGCCGTCCTCAAGGACGTATCCTTTTCAGTCGCACGCCACGAGATCCTCGGCATAGCCGGCGTTGCCGGCAACGGTCAAAAGGAGCTGTTCGAGGTGCTGTGCGGCGTGCGCAAACCTCAGGCAGGCTCGATCCGGTTGATGGACGAGGAGATAGCCGGGCTCACCCCCCGCTGCCTGATGGATCGCGGCGTCGGTCATATCCCGGATGATCGGTTCCGGGAGGGTTTGGTGCCGGAATTCAATGTCGCTGAAAACCTGGTGCTCGGCTGGCAACGCAATGCGAAATACCGCAGCGGCCCGCTGATAAACTTCAAGGCCATCGCCAAGCTGTCGCGCGAAATGATCGCCGAGTACCAGATCGCCACGCGCGACGAAAAGGTCACTGCTGGAAAGCTGTCGGGTGGCAACGCGCAGAAAATCATCATCGCGCGTGAATTCCGGCATGCCGCCGGTCTGATGCTCGCCAATCAGCCGACGCGCGGCCTCGATGTCGGCGTCATCGAATATGTGCAGTCGCAGTTGCTCAGGAAGCGCGCAGAAGGCTTCGCCGTCATCCTCGCCTCAGAGGAATTGGGCGACCTGTTCGGCCTCGCCGACCGCATCGCGGTGATGTTCAAGGGCGAGATCATGGGCATCGTCGATCCCAGGAACACGACCATCTCCGAGGTGGGGGTCATGATGGCAGGCCGCCGGCAAGGGACAACCCAATGATCCGCTTCGAACCGAGAACCGAACGCGACGGCCTGTGGACCGCCGCATCCTTCGCCATGGCCGTTGTTGCGGGGCTTGCCGTGTCGGCCCTGCTGCTTGCTTCGACCGGTGCCGATGTAGGTCAGGTCTTCGCAGCACTCGTGCAGGGTGCCGCCGGCTCACCAAAGGCGTTGGCTACCACGCTGGTGAAAGCGACACCGATCATCCTCACCGGACTTGCCACCGTCATTGCCTTCCGCGCGCAGCTCTGGAGCATCGGCCAAGAAGGCCAGGTCTTTGCCGGCGCCATGGGCGGGTATCTTGGCGGGCAGGTTCTGGCCGGTATGCCGCCGCTGCTGTTTTTCCCGGGCGTGCTCGCATTTGGCATGGCCGCAGGCATGGCGCTTGGCTGGCTCGCGGCGCAGCTGAGGAATCGCTTCGGCGTCAACGAGATCATCTCCACGGTAATGCTGAACTACCTCGTCATCTATCTGCTGTCCTGGCTGCTGCAAGGTGGCCCGTGGGGCGAGAACGGCGCCACCATCTCCTACCAGCAGTCCCCGATGCTGCCTGAGGACGCCTTTCTGCCGGCACTGTTCGGCAGCAACAGGTTGCACGCAGGCGTGCTGTTGCCGTTCCTCGCTGCCGCTTTGTGCGCGGTGGTGATTTCACGGACACCGCTTGGCTACGAGATACGCGGCCTCGGCTACAATCCCGAGGCGTTGCGGCACAAGGGCGTCAACATCGCCCGCACAGTCACCATCGTCATGATGGCAAGCGGCGCGCTCGCCGCCCTTGCAGGTGCAACAGAGCTGTTCGGCGTGGCGCACAGGCTGCGCGCCGACAACCTTGTCGGTCTCGGCTATGCCGGCATCATCGTCGGCATGATCGGCGGCCTCAGACCGCTCGGCACGGTCGTGGCCGGACTGTTCTTCGGCGGGCTGGCCAGCGGTGCCGTCTACATGCGGGTGCTTGGCGATGTGCCTGCGTCGCTCGTGCCCGCCATCCAGGGCATCACCCTTTTCTTCTTCCTCTGCGCCGGCGTGCTGGCGCGCTACCGTGTGGTCAGGGTCGCTTTCCAATGAATCAGCTGTTCCAGGAAGCGATTATCGTCAGCATCCTTGCCGCCACCATCCGCACGATGACGCCGTTGTTGTTTTCGGCGATGGGCGAACTCATCACACAGCGCGCCGGCATTTGGAACATGGGTGTGGAAGGCACGATGCTGACGGGTTCCTTCGCCGCCTACATCGCCGCAACGACCACCGGGTCGCTGTGGCTTGCGGTGCTTGCGGCGATCGTCGCCGGAGCCTTGATGGGCGCCATCATCGCCTTCATGACCGCAACCTTGCGCGTCGATCATTTTATCGCCGGCCTCGGGCTCAACCTGCTCGCCGGCGGACTGACGCTCTACTGGTTCCAGAGCTACATCCAGGGCCGGGCACAGCCGACATTTTCCGGCTTCCAGGACGTCGCCATCCCGCTGCTTTCCGACATTTCGGTGATCGGGCCCATTCTGTTCTCGCAGCGCGCGCTGACCTATGTCGCACTGCTCACCGTGCCGCTGGTGTGGTTCCTGCTCTATCGCAGCCGTTACGGGCTCGAATTGCGTTGCCTTGGCGAGAACCCCAAGGCACTGGATGTAAAGGGCCTTAGCGTAACCGCCCGCCAATTTGCCGCGGTGATGATCGGCAGTGCGCTGACCGGTCTTGGCGGCGGCTTTCTTATGCTCGGCTTTTCAGATCGCTTTCTCGCCGACTTCACGGCTGGGCGCGGCTGGATCGTGATCGTGGCCCTGATCGCGGGAAACTGGAAACCCAAAGGGGTGCTGGTCGCGGTCATAGCTTTCGCCTTCCTTGAATCGCTCGCCACGCATCTACAGGTGCTAGGGGCGCCGGTGCCACACCAACTGCTCCTGGCACTGCCATATCTGGCGTCGATCGGGCTTCTGATGGGTGTTCGTTTCCGGAGCGGTCAGCCGACCCGGCTCGGCATACCGTACAAGCGGGAATGACAGCGCCGCGGCGTCAGAGGTCTCGGGGCAGAGCCGGAATCGTCTCGGGCATTTCGAGAAGGGCGGATAACGGTTATGCATCAGCACATCCTTGATCCAAGCGATTCATTTCCAATCGGCTATCGTTTGCCGGATGCTTGGCGGGTTGAAAAAAGTGAATTGAAGGCGATGGCGCTTGGCATCCTCGAGATCACACCAGACCGTGCGATGGCGTGGCTGAACAAACGACCTGCCAAGCCTCGATCTCCCCAACTAGCAGCATCGGCTGTCTTTTCACATCGCCCAGTCCAACTTACGGATTCAAGGCTCCTCCTGATTCGGGTGCTGCCTTGATTTCATTGCGAAATTCCGTTCTATGGCGCTACCATAACGGAGGTATTTCTCATAGTCTTCAGGGAGTTAATCGGATTTTGGTAGCGGGAGACCGCTACATCGCAAGACCCACTATTGAGGGGGCGCTATTCTGCTATCGGAGGCACGCGGCTTAGTGCAAAACTTTCGAATTTCGAGGCAGAGGTTAGCCGATGCCGTCCGAAGGCGGGGGTTGCAGGTTCGAATCCTGTCGGGTGTGCTCGACGGGGCCGGGACAGCGGAAGCCCACAAAGAGATTGCGACCGACCGGGTAGGCACCAGTGCGCGTCGTTTCCACATGTTCATTCCTTTTTGAGGATCTCGCCAAGATCGGCGAGGCGGTCGATCACGTGGTCCGGTCTGAATGGAAATCGCTCCATGTCAGCCCGCGTGCTCACCCCAGTAAGAACAAGGGCTGTCTTCAGACCCGATTCCAATCCGGCGACAACGTCCGTATCCATTCTGTCTCCGACCATGATCGTGTCGGCTGCACTAACTCCCAGGCGGTCGAGCGCGCTTCGCATCATGAATGAGTTCGGTTTGCCGATGAAATAGGGCTGACGGCCGGTGGCCTTTTCGATCAGGGCTGCGACCGCCCCGCAGGCCGGATGGAACCCGCGCTCGGTCGGGCCGGTGGCATCCGGATTGGTGGCGAGAAACCACGCGCCCTTTGCGACAAGCTCGGCGCCGGCGGTGATCTGCTCGTAGTGGTACGAAGTGGTGTCGCCAAGGATCACGAAATCCGGGGCAAACTGCGTGATCCGACAGCCTGCGTGCCGGAGGGCCTCGACCAGTCCATTGTCACCGATGACATACACGGATGATCCGGGCTTTTGCAGCTCCACGAATCGCGCCGTGGCGAGCGCCGATGTGTAGATGTGCTCAGGCTGAACGAGGAAGCCAACCGCCCTCAAACGTTCGGCATGATCTTCCGGAGTGAAGCGGGAGTTATTGGTAAAGATCTGAAACGGCTTGCCGTTGGAGACCAGCCCGGCGACATAGTCGATGGAGCCTGCAATTGGTTGGCCGCCGCGGACCAGAACCCCGTCCATGTCGAGCAGGTGGGCTACGATCATCAGACTTCAACCCGTGAGGTCTTCGGATGCGCGCATGGGCATAAATCTGTTCTTGGTCACGTGCGTTGTTCCCTTCTATGTGATCGCGTGGGCCAATGTACGCACCGAGAGCAATGTGGGAACGGCATCCGATCGTTGGTGCGGCAATTAGGACATTGCGGCGTGTAAAAGGGTCCATTGTAGCTTCGAAAATGGCGCGGTAACCGATGGCCTGCCTTTCCGGACGGATCAGATGCCTCGGCTCTTGAGATTGGTGAGGTTGATGAGGGTAACGCCGGAGCGCTACCGCCTTTCCCCACATTCACCAGGTCAGCGGCTCCAGCTTCGTTGCCTTGGATGAAGGTTCATTCGAACTGGAACCCCGACTCGTTGCAGATTCTCGACAGCCAGTCCGTCAGCGTGCATTTCCCAGATTCGCCTGGTTCGTTGCGCCTGCGATCAGTTCGTCCGATCGTGAAAGGAATAGCTTGAGGGTGGGCGATGCGTTCGCCTTGCTGTAGCCGATAACCAGGTCGATCGTTGGTGCTTCACCTTCCAGCGGTCGGCTGACCACGGACCACGGCAACAAATTCTTCGCATAGGCGGGCATAAGCGCCAACCCACGGGTAGAGGCAACCAGGGACATGGCCATCGCCAGATTGTCCACCCCATAGTCCAGTTTGATATCGAGCCCGGAGCGGCGCAGATAATCCTGGGTCACGGTGTGCAGCACCGTGGCCTTGTTCGAACCGCCGATGAAAATCTCGCCGGCCAGTTCCCGCGGGTGAATTGCTTCGCGGCTGGTGAGGCGATGGTCGCTCGGCATCAGGACGATCAGCGACTCGTGGTCCACGACCTCGTAGCACAGGTCGAAGGTCGGTTCGGCGCGCAGGAAGGCCACGTCGAGCCGGCCACGGACAAGTGCCTCGGCGAGATCAGGCGAATAGTCGCTCGTGATCGTGACCTGGATGTTCTTCAACTCGTCGCGCAACACATGCATGGCCCGCGGCAGCCAGTTCATCTCGTGACCGGTTTGGAAGCCGATGGCGAATGTTTTCCGGGCAGGCTGTGCTGCCCTGCGCGCCGCTTCCACCGCGGCATCGGCCTGCGCCAGCGCCAGCCGGGCATGGTCGAGAAAGGCCTTGCCTGCAGCGGTCAATTCGATGCCGTGCGCGTTGCGGCTCATCAACGGAACGCCAACCTCGTATTCGAGATCGCGGATCTGGCGGCTGAGCGAAGGCTGCGCGGTGTGCAGCCTTTTCTTGGCCGCAAGCGTCAGGTTGCCCTCCTCGGCGACAGCGACGAAATAACGGAGATGTCTCAGTTCCATGGGTTTCCCATGCCTTTTAGGTATGGCGACCAACCTACAAAGTCTTTTTGCAGGGCACCAGCGGAACCTACCTCAAGCCAGCAGAAACGATCTGTAACGAACCCCCACAAGGCTTTCGCCGGGCGCGGTAGCCACACGAAGGACTGAACCATGAGCACTCAAGTTGTTTTAATCACTGGTGGACTGACCGGCATCGGGCGCGCCGCCGCTGTCGCCTTCGCCAAGAAGGGCGCCAACGTGGTCGTCGCTGGCCGGCGTGATGAGGCTGGCCAGGCGCTCGTCAGGGAGCTGCGCTCCTTCGGTTCGGAGGCAGAGTTCATCAGAGCCGACGTCCGCAAGGAGGACGACGTCCGTGCCATGGTCGACAAGACCGTCGCGCAGTTTGGTCGTCTCGATGTCGCGGTGAACAACGCCGCAACCGAAGGCGATCGCGGCCTGATCACGGAGCAGACATCTGAAAGCTTTGCCGCGACCTTCGACACGAATGTTCTCGGCGTGGTCCTGAGCATGAAGCACGAGGTGCGTGCGATGCAGGCCCAAGGGAGTGGCAGCATCATCAACATCTCCTCGACCTACGGACACGAAGGCGCGGCCGGGGCCTCGCTCTATGTCGGCGCCAAGCATGCCGTCGAAGGCATCACCAAGTCGGCGGCGCTCGAACTTGCCAAGTCGGGAATTCGCGTGAATGCCGTCGCGCCTGGCCCGACGGATACCGGCATGCTCACTCGTTTCACCGAGACGGCGGAGAACAAGGCCGCCTTGGCCGCGCAGGTGCCGCTGGGCCGACTCGGCCTCTCGGAAGAGGTCGCCGACGGCATCGTCTTCATCGCATCGGACGAGGCCAGGTTCATAACCGGTCACATCCTCAACGTCGACGGCGGACACAGCGCCAACTGATCCCTTGGGCGCGGGGCTCGGCTCCGCGCCCGCCACATCGCAGAGGACACTCAATGGCGCAGCACAACCACCAAACAGCACCTACGCAGTTCGTGTACGTCGCGGGCATCCCGTTCGCTTACCGGCGTTTCGGCAAAACGGGTGGCGTGCCGCTCGTCTTCAACATGCATTTCACCGGCACGATGGATCATTGGGACCCCGCGGTGACAGATGGCTTCGCCAGGGATCGCGAGGTCATCCTGTTCGACAACACCGGCATCTCGTCGACTTCGGGCGAGGTTCCGACCTCCATCGAGGAGATGGCCACTGATGCCGCAGCATTCATCAAGGCGCTCGGCCTTGCCGAGGTCGATGTGCTCGGCTTTTCGCTGGGAGGCCTCGTCGCACAGACGCTGGCCATCGCCGAACCGAAACTGGTCCGACGCCTGGTGCTGGTCGGCACCGGCCCGCGCAGCGGCGAAGGCATGGCCTCGCTGACGCCGGAGGCGCAGGAGATTTTCGGCGCCGCCTATGAAAATCCGGACCATCTTTGGCTTCGCGTGCACTTCTCGCCCTCGCAGCGGAGCCAGGCCGCCGGCCGCGAGTTCCTTAAGCGCTTCCGGCTGCGCAACGAGGGGCGCGATCCGGAGGTCAGCGAAAAGGTCGCTCCGGCGCAGATCGAAGCACTCGTGAAATGGGGCGCGCCACGCGAGAATCCCTATGACTATCTGAAGGCGCTTGCTCAACCGACGCTGGTCGTGAATGGCGGTTCCGATGTGATCATCTACACGGTGAACTCGTTCATCCTGCAGCAGAACATCCCGAACGCGCAGCTCATTCTCTACCCGGACGCCAACCACGGCTCGCTCTACCAATATCCCGAACGTTTCGTCCGCCATGTCTCGATGTTCCTGGAGGAACAGGGCCGCGGTGCGTGAGTGCCGTGCTGGGCGACCATTGCAGGAGACAAACTATGTTCGAACAGACAAATACAGCCGCGAAGATGATCAAGATCCCGGGACCCGATCACCCCATCACCATCGAACCCAACCCCAAGCGAGTCGTGGTCTCAATCGGCGGCATAATCCTGGCTGACAGCCGCGACGCGCTGGTCCTGCGCGAAGCGGGCTACCCGGCGGTCCAATACATCCCGCGCAAGGATGTCGATATGGCCCTGCTCGAGCGGAGCGCGCATGCGACCTACTGCCCCTACAAGGGAGACTGCGCATACTTCAGCATCCCGTCAGGTGGGGAGCGCGCCATCAACGCTGTCTGGGCCTACGAGGATCCATACGATGCGGTGGCGGCCATCAAGAACCATCTGGCTTTCTACCCAGAGCGGGTGGACGCGATCGAGGAGCGCTCCGAGCGCTAGGCCCCGCCTTCCGAAGAAGCCGCGGCCGGCAGCAATGCGGATCTTCGCCGCTGATTACCGCCCCGGGCTCGCGGGGCGAATGCCCGGCCGCGTGCCGAGGAAACCTTGAAAAGAGCCGTCACCAAGGACACACGACAATGACCAAGCTTTCAGGAAAGACCGCCCTTGTCACCGGCGCCTCGCGTGGGTTGGGCCGCGCGAGCGCGCTGGCTCTCGCCAGAATGGGTGCGCAGGTTCTGGTCCACTACAGCAGCGGCGCGAAAGAAGCCGAAGCCGTCGTCGCCGAGATCCGCAAGGCCGGCGGACGTGCAGACACTATTACCGCTGATCTTTCGGCGCCCGACGGGCCACACAAGCTCGCCAGCCAAGTCCGCGCCGTGGTTGGCGACCGGCTGGACATTCTCGTGGCCAATGCCGGAATCTCGAAGTCAGCGACCATCGAAGCGACGACGGTCGAGGATTTCGACAGGCTCTTCGCGGTCAACGTCCGCGCGCCGTTCTTCCTCGTCCAGCAGTTGCTGCCGATTATGGGTAAGGACGGCAGCATCGTGCTCCTCTCGTCGCTGGGCGCCCACGCCGCCGTTGGGACGCTTTCGGCCTATGCTGCGACCAAGGGCGCGATCGACACGTTGGTGAAGTACTTCGCCGCCGCGCTCGGCGAGCGCGGCATCCGCGTCAACGCGGTGGCGCCGGGTATTGTCGCAACCGACATGTCGAACTTTGCCAAGACGGATGAAGGGCAGGCTTTCGCGCTCGGTATCCAGTCGCTGAAGCGTCTCGCCCAGCCGGACGATATCGGCGGTGTCGTCGCCTTCCTTGCTTCCGACGACGCGCGCTGGATCAGTGGCGACACCGTTCGGGTCGATGGCGGCTCGAAGCTCTGAAGTCTCGGCCCGAGCCAGGAGCGAACCCGATGCCGAGGTCAGTCGTCCAAAGAGACAAGTCATCAAACCGTCGCACAAGGCGGTCCGGACCTCTGGCACTTGGGCGACAGGCGAGCTTCTGGGTGTCGGCAGGCGTGGTCGCTCATACGCTTTGGACCAGCGCCGCGCCGGCCATGACCTACCAGCTCTACGCCGAGGAATGGCGTCTGACCCATACAGTGACCACGGGCATATTCGCCATATACCCCATCGTCGTCGTCACTATCCTCATCCTCTACGGGGACATCTCCGACCATATCGGTCGCCGGACGACGATGCTGCTGGGACTTGGCGCGTCGCTCGCCGGTGTGTTCTTGTTCGCGGTTGCGCCCAGCGTGCTTTGGCTCTTCGCTGGGCGTGCCTTCATGGGCGCCGGCGTCGGCCTGACCGCCGGACCTTCGACGGCGGCAGTGCTGGAGTTCAGCGCCGAGGGACAGGCGAAGCGGGCTTCATCCATCACAGCCGCCGCCCAGGCCTTTGGCTTGGCCGCGGCTCTGCTGCTGGGCGGCGGGTTGACGCAATACGCGCCGTGGCCCACCCATCTCAGCTTCTGGATCCTGTTCGGATCTGGCAAGGCAATTTCCGCATCCAGGGCCGGACGGGGCACACGGCGACGACCACCACTAGGTCAGCAACTTTGTAGGATCAAATCGCCCAAAACACGCATTGACGGATTGTAGATAATCTGCAATCTTATGGCCGGGAACAAGGAAACAGAAAATGCTCTCGCAGGACTTGAGTACCGAGCATTTCCGGCAATCGATGCGGCGCGTGGCGTCCACGGTTTGCGTGATCTCATGCAGCCACGATGGGCGCCGATACGGCATCACCGTCACGTCGGTCACGCCGCTCAGCTTTGCTCCCATTTCGATCCTTGCCTGCGTCAACCGCAACTCGTCGATCAACGTGCCGCTCAAGGAGGAGGGGCATTACTGCATCAACGTGCTTCGAGCCTCGCAGGCCGACATATCCAACTCTTTCAGTGGCGGGCGGCCAGCCGAGAAGCGTTTCGACATTGGCGAGTGGACCGAAAGGGACGGCATTCCGTACCTGGCAAGTGCCCAGGCGAACCTGTTCTGCGAAATGGATCAGGCAATCTCCTACGCCACACACGACATCATCATCGGACGTGTCGCCGGGGTGGCATTCGCCTCCGATGTCGACCCGCTGATCTACCAGAACGGCGCCTACGCGCTGACGTCCCCCATGGTCCTGCAGAAGGCTGGATAGGACTGTTTGCCAACGTCGACAGCAGTCGCCGAAGGATCTTAGGAGCAATGAATGCAGCTTGGTCTCTTTAACCTGATGACGCTTCGCGATCATCCCGACGGCGCCCAGGGCGTGATGCGCGACACGCGCAAGATGGTGGAGACCGCCGATGAGCTCGGCTTCGACGTCGCGTGGTTCGCCGAGCACCATTTCGCCAACTATTCGAGCTCTCCTTCGCCGCTGATGATGTGCTCCTACGCGGCCGGCTGGACTAAGCGGATCAAGCTTGGCCCGGGCGTCATCGTGCTGCCGCTCTACAATCCGCTTCGCCTCGCCCAGGAGATCGCGGTCGCCGACACGCAAACCGAGGGTCGTCTGATCATCGGCTTGGGTACCGGCTATCAGCGCTATGAGTTCGACCGCTACAACGTCGTGCTGGACGATCGGGTCGAGGTTTTCCTCGAATATTGGGACGTCATCGAAAAGGCGCTCGTCGATGGCGAGGTCGAGTACAAGGGGAAGCACATTTCCCTTCCCAAGACCCACTTTGCGATCAGCACCCAGCAGAAGCCTCTTCCGCCGATCTTTGTGACCTCCTCCCACCCCAAGCTTCTCGATCGCTTCAAGAAGTGGAAGGCGGTCCCGTTCCTTGCAGCCAGCACCCTCGGATCGCCGGTGCTCTACAAGATGGTCGATGGGCTCAACGACGCCTGGACGTCCATCGGCGAGCAGCCTTCGACCAAGCCCTTGGCGATCATGCAGTACCTGGCCATAACCGACAGCCGCACCGAGGCATTGGCCGTGGCGGAGCGTGCCCGGTACGTGGGGCGTATGGCGCACTATCTGCGCCATGCCTCACCGCCGTTGGACGACAACAGCTACATCAGCAACCAGGCGTACGAAGGCGAGTACACGCTCGACCAATATGCCGACAACATGGTGGTAGGCGATCCGCACACCGTTGCCGAAAAGATGGTCGCGGACATCAAACGCCTCAATCCAAGCAACTACACCTGCAACTTCTCTTTCGGATGCATGCCGATCGAATTGGCGCATCGCTCGATCATTCGATTCAAGAACGAGGTCGTGCCGCTGATCGAGAAGGAAGTGGGGCCTATCGAAGCTCTCGGCGTGACACCCGGGCTGGCGAGAAAGGCGAGCTGAGCGGCCTGACAAATGCTCAGCCAACGATTTTGTCCGTAACAAGAAAAGGGGAATGAAATGAGAACGATTGTAAAGGCCCTGCTGGCGACAGCGGTTGCCACCTTGACGCTCGCAGGCCAGGTGCATGCCGAGTCAGCGCTCGACACGATCATCAAGAACAAGAAGCTGCGTTGTGGTATCATGCTGGACAGTCCGCCCGCCGGCTTCCGCGACTCGAACAACGAGCCCGACGGCTATGACGTGACGTACTGCAAGGACATGGCAAAGGCGCTCGGCGCAGAGCCGGAAATCATTGAAACACCTTCGCCGGATCGCATCCCGGCACTGGTTTCGAACCGCATCGACGTCCTGATCGCCTCGACCACGCCGACCCCGGCACGTGCGCTGACCGTAGCGTTCACCCAGCCATACACCAACAACGTCATGGCAGTCGTGACCCGCAAGGACACCGGCATAGCCCAATACTCCGACCTTGCATCCAAGAAACTTGGTGGCGTCGTTGGCACCACGCCTGAGCAACTCTTCAAGGATGAACTGGGCAAGGGCTGGCAGGGGAAGGGTGCGACCTATACGGGCTTTGCGAGCGATGCGGAGACCTTCATGGCTCTGCAGCAGGGCAAGATCGACGCAATCGTTATAAACGTCGCCGTCTTCAACGCGCTATCGCAAAGTGGTCAGTTCCCTGAGTTCGTGATGGCCGGGCTTGCCCCTCTCGCCGACTTCGGATCGATTGCCGTCAATCGTGACGACCAGCAATTCCTCAACTGGGCGCGCGTTTTCGTGTTCACTCAGGTCTCGAACGGGCGTTGGGCCGAGGTGTACCACAAGTACTACGGCAATGGTCCGCTGCCGCCGCTGACAGCTGAAGGCATTAACTTCTAACCATAGAGCTCGTGCCGGCAGGAAAACCCTGCCGGCACGAGCATGGGATGATTGGCATGAACGGCTATCAGTTCTACTGGTCCATCGTCTGGGATTCACTGCCCCTGCTGCTGGCCGGAGCCTGGGTGACGATCCAGATCACCATTCTCGCCTTCATTGTCGGCACGCTGATTGCGATGCCCATGGCAGTCGCACGCCAGCAGGGCGAGGGATGGGCCTACCGCTTCTCGACCTGGTGGGTGGAGCTGTCGCGCAACACGCCTGCCGTCTTTCAGCTCTATCTCTTTTATTTCGGGCTGGGCGCCTTCCACATCAACATCCCCAGCTACGCCGCCGTCCTCATCTCCGTTTCCTTCAACAACGCCGGATACATGACAGAGATCTTCAGGGGTGGCCTCAACGCCATCCCGCGACAGCAGCTGTCGGCTTCGCGCTCGCTCGGCATGACCAGCCCGCAGAGCTTCATTCATGTCATCTTTCCGCAGATGTTCAAGGTGATCTTCCTTGCCTATGTCACGCAAGGCATCTGGGGCATGCTGAACACCTCACTTGGCATGCTGGTCGGACTGCAAGAGCTCTCAGGCGCCACGCAGTACGCGCAGTCGGCATCCTTCCGGACATTCGAGTTCTTTCTGGTCACGGCGCTGATCTACTACGTCATAGCCAAAGGGCTGCAGTTCTCGTCCCAGCTGGCCTTCCGCCTCATATACAGGAGCTAGGGGTGCAGTTTTCCTTCGCAAACCAAGGCCTCGCCTGGTCGGATGCGTATTTCCTGGCTCAGGGGCTGCTCAACACCGTCAGGCTGGCCGCCGCGGCAACCCTTGTCGGCACTCTTGCCGGGATCGTCCTTGGCTGGTTGCGCACCGTGTCCGTGACCGCGAGGATCGCCACGGCCCCCTTCGTCGACATCATACGCAGCGTGCCGATGATCATCCAGCTGATACTCGCCAACAGCTTTCTGTCGATCCTGGGCTTCGGCGCTTCACCCTTTTGGTTCGGTACCGTCGCGCTTGGTGCCTGGATGTCTGCAGTAACTGCCGAGGTGGTCCGGGCGGGCCTCCTGTCGGTCCCGCTTCAATATCGCAAGAGCGCTCGCTCGCTCGGCATGACCGGCTACCAGGAGCTTTTGTACATATCCTTGCCGCTGGCGTTCAGGACGGGACTGGCTCCGTGGATTGGGCTCGTCCTCAGCCTGATCAAGGACAGCGCTCTTGCGGGCGTGGTCGGCTACATCGAATACATGCGTTCCACCCAAATCCTCATCACCAGGACACATGAGACCTGGCTGCTGCTGATGGGGGCGGGGCTTTTCTATTTCCTTATCTGCTATCCGGTTTCCCGGTACAGCCGGCGCCTCGAAAGAAAGGTCCGCGTATGATCCGCATCAGCAACGTCCAGAAGGCCTTCGGATCGGTGATCGTGCTCAAGGGCATCGACCTCACGATCGAAAAGGGCGAACTCGTCTGCTTGATCGGCGCGAGCGGATCGGGAAAATCAACGCTCCTGCAATGCATCAACGGGCTCGAACCGATCCAGGGCGGCGAGATCCTCGTAGACGGTATCAGCGTCCACGATCCCAAGACCGATATCAACAAGTTGCGCTGCAAGCTGGGCATCGTGTTCCAGCAGTACAACGCCTTCCCGCACCTCACGGCGCTGGAAAATGTCGCGCTGGCACCCCGGGTGGTCGCAAAGCGCAGCCGCGCGGAGGCGCGCGCACTTGCGCAGAAGCATCTCGAGCATGTGGGGCTCGGCGACAAGGGCGACAGCTTGCCATCTCAGCTCTCAGGCGGCCAGCAGCAGCGTCTCGCCATTGCCCGAGCGCTTGCGATGGAGCCGAGCTACATGCTCTTCGACGAGGTCACCTCCGCACTCGATCCCGAACTTGTCGGCGAAGTGCTTGAGACCATGCGCCTCCTGAAGAGCGAAGGCATGACGATGGTGGTTGTCACGCACGATATCAATTTCGCCCGGGAATCGGCGGACCGCGTGGCCTTTCTCTGCCAGGGCGAAGTCTGCGAAATCGGCACGGCCGAAGAGGTAATCGACCATCCCCGCAAGGAACAGACGCAGAAGTTTCTGCGACGCGAGAAGCGCACGCCCCTTGAGATCGTCAAAAGTTCAGTCGCCTAGAGCAATTCCAGGAAAAGTGTGGACGGCTTTCCCACAGGAATTGCGTCAAAACAAAGAGTTAGGGCGGCTCACCGTTTCCGTGAAACGGTGAACTGCTCTAGCGAATTCCATCCAAACGCAGCATCGAAGGGTAACTCATGATCTCGTTCAATCTCACGGGAAAGACAGCGCTCGTCACCGGGGGCGCATCGGGCATCGGCCGCGAGACCGCGCGCATGATGGCCAAGGCCGGCGCCAAGGTCGCAATCAACTATCTGCCGGCGGACCAGCGGGGCGAGGCCGCTCTCGCTGAATTGCAAAAGGAGGGGCTCGACGTCATTGGTGCTCCAGGCGATGTCGGCGATGCCGGGCAGGCCAAGGCAATGGTGCTAGAGGCGGTGGTGAAGCTCGGCCGTCTCGACCTGCTCGTCAACAACGCGGGAATACCGGGCGTGAAGATCCCTGTGCCGATCAACGACCTGGACAGCATAACGGAGGAGCTTTGGGCAAGTCTCCTGAACGTCAACCTGATGAGCGTGTTCCGGTGCTCGAAGGCCGCGGCGCCCGCCCTTAAGGCGGCCAAAGGTTCGATCGTGAACACTGCTTCCATCGCCGGCTTCGGCGCCGTCGCCAGCACCATCGCCTATAGCGGCTCCAAGGCTGCCGTCATCAACCTGACGAAGAACCTGGCGCGTGCGCTCGCTCCCGATGTGCGCGTCAATGCGGTGGCGCCCGGCGTCGTCGAAAGCTCGTGGGCGATTGAATGGTCGGAGGAGCGCCGTCAAAGCACCCTCACCAGCACGCCTCTGAAGAAAGTCTGCACCACGGCGGATGTCGCGGAGCTTATCGTCTTCCTCGGTTTCGCCGGCGCACTGATCACCGGTCAGACGGTGGCGATCGACGGCGGCATCTCGATCTGATTAGCAAGTAGAACCGCATGGAACTCGTGAAGCTCAAGTCCGGCAGCATCCTCGAAGAGAAGGAAGGCTACTCGCGGATCGTCGCCCTCGACAACTGGATCTACATGTCGCTGACCGCGGGGCGCGACTACAAGACCCGTGCGATGCCCGGGACGGCGATCGAGCAGGCAAGGCAGGCGATGAAGAACGTCGAAGGCGCACTTGCGGCGGTCGGCAGCAGCCTTGCGGATGTAGTGCGGCGACATATCTTCATTCCGCGTCAGGAAGACGTCCCGGAAGTCATGGCCTATATGGGCGAGAAGTTCGCGGGCATCGATCCAGCAAGCTGCGTCAGCTGCGGCCCGCTGGGCGGACCAGAGTATCTCTTCGAAATCGAGATCACTGCGTATCGTGGTGCTGGCGCTCTTCCGGTGAGGAACCTGTCGATCTCGCTCTAATTGAAAGTCAGGCGAGACAGACCGCTTTCCACTTGTTCCGTAGCGATAGCTTAGTGGGAGGCTTCTCATTGGATAATTGCATTCGTATATAGTCTACATTCCGAATGCCCGTGCAGCCGATCTCCTGCTGTCGCCTTAGGAGGATCTTGATGCGACACGCAAATGAAAAAGACGCCATTCTGGCTCCCATGACGCAAATGGAAAGCACGCAGTTCGCTGCGGAGCAAATCCGGAACGCGATCATTGCCGGGCACTTCCAGCCCGGCGATCGGCTCGTCGAGCAACAGCTTACCGACATGTTGAACGTCTCCCGACATCCGGTCCGCGAAGCGTTGCGCCTGCTTGCTCGCGAAGGGTTCGTCGAGATCAAGCGGAACAAGGGAGCATCTGTCAGGGCAGTGGACGCGGACAGCGTCATCGAAGTCTACAATATCCGGATGGCCCTGGGAAAAATTGCCCTGGACCATCTGCTCGCGGAACCAAGTCGCATGACCCCAGCTGACATCAAGCGGCTCGAAAAATTAGCTGAGAATGCCGTCAAGTTCGCCAGTCTCGATAGCCAGGTCGAGACCGTTCGCAACGATCTTGAGTTCCAGCAGGCAATCATTGATGCGACGGGATTGCAGCGGACCATCCGCTACTTTTCCGAGCTGACCGCAGATGTCAGGCGCTTCAACCAACAACTGGGGGTCGTCTATACTGACCGAAGGGGCGACGCCGAGAAATATGTCGTCAAGCTACTCGAAAGCCTGCGGGACGGAGATCTCCGCACTGCCCACGAGATCTGGCAAGCCAAGTTCTCGAAGGCTCTCGAGCGCTACCTTTCGCTGATTGACGACAGTGACTCAGATGGGGCGAGCCGCAACAGCGTCGGGGTGAAGGCCAGTCGACCCTCAGCGCGGTAGCAAGACACGGCCTTGCCCGAAGCATCTTCGCGCGTTGGTCCTCCCGATCCCGGTATCTAGGGTATGAGACGGCTCCGGCCTATTCGCCGCCACAGGCGTCGAGCTAGGCAGACCTGCCAATTTCCAGCTGAGCTGCACGCGCTTTTGCTTCAACAATGCTGCAACTGATTTCACTGGCGGAATCGACGCAGACGCGTCATTGTGCAATGAATATTGCGAAAGAGTGAAATATGAAACCGACCGCTGAAGCGCCGCGTGACTATGAAGAGCTGATACGGCTCATCCACGATCGCTACGATGAAATGAGCAAGTCCTACCAGAAGATCGCGCTCTATCTCACCCAGAATCCCAACGACGTCGCGGTCAGGTCGGTGAATGCGATCGGGGACAGCAGCGGAGTGCATGCTTCGAGCTTCGTGCGCTTTGCGCAGGCGCTCGGCTATGAAGGCTTCAAGGAACTCCAGTCCCTCTTTCAGAAGCGTCTGTCGACCGCCGCACCCGGCTTCGAGGCTCGCATCAAGGCGCTGGAAGGCGAATTGGGAGCGCGGACAGATCGCAGTGAAGTCGGATTCATGCGCGACCTCGTGGTGCGCGACATCGCCTCGCTGCAGGACATGCTGACGCAGATACCGCCCGAGGACCTGGCCAAGGCCGTGACCCTTCTCGAAAAGGCCGACGCGATCTACCTGATCGGGCAGCTGCGGTCGACGCCAGTGGTCGAACTTCTCCGCTATATCCTGACCATGTTGGGCAAACGTTGCGTGCTGCTTGATCCGGGCGGCGGACTTGCCACGCATATGGCGCGCATGATCCGCAAGACGGACGTCTTGTTTGCCGTGTCCTTTCGCTTCTATGCCAATGAAGTCGTCAATGTCGTGGAAGAGGCCGCGCGCAGCGAAGTTCCGATCATTGCCATTTCCGACAGCACGCTGTCTCCGCTGGCCAAGAGCGCCAATGTTCTCTTTGCGGTACCGGAGCATGAATATACCTTTTCCCGTTCACTTGCTGCCCCGATGTGCCTCGCCCAGGCGCTGACGGTCGCACTCGCGGCGCGACTGCAGAACAACGCTGTCAGTCCGCGCATACCGACCGTCACCGGGCAGTAGCGGCTCCCCAGACGACAATCCCGGACCTCCCACCTTCCTGGGCATTCCGATTGCGACCCGGAGCCGCCAGGTGCACTCATGTGCACATATCGCAATAGAAATTGCGCGTTCTGCAAGATGCAACAATTTCATTGTCGCATCGTTGACACATCGTTCGTTGCGGAATATTTATATTCTGCAATTTTCGTTGCAATCCATCCTCAACCCGGCCCGGGAGATGTCCGGCGCCGTTGTGAAGGAGGGGCGAACCGAGTGTTCCATGGGAGGAAACTATGAAGCGACTTCTGACTGCATTTCTGGCGGCGACCGCGATGGCCGGCGCTTTGGCGGCGGCACATGCTCAAGATGCCAAGAAAGTGTTCTTTCTGCTGCCGAATACCACGACAATCCGCTTCACAAGCCGGGACGCGCCGTTCTTCGTCGCGGCGATGAAGGAGAAGGCGCCGAACGCTCAGGTGATCGTGCAGAATGGCGAAGGAGATCCGGCCCGCCAGCAGCGGCTGGTCGAAGATGCCATCACCCAGGGCGCCAGCGTGATCGTGCTTGCCGCGACGGACGCAAATCTCGCCGCTGGCAGCTTGAAAGCGGCAGCCGATGCGAAGGTGCCGGTGGTCCTTTATGATCACGACGCGGTCGGTGGCAAGGCCGAAGCGCACGTCGTCTTCGACTCGCTGTCGGTTGGCCAGGCGCAAGGCAAGCGCGCCGCCGAGCTGATCAACGCCATGAAGAAGTCGCCGGTCAAGGTTGCGCGCGTGAAGGGCAATGAGGGCGAATACGGTACTGGCCAGTACGAAAAGGGTCAGAACGAATTCCTTCAGCCGTTGATCGATTCCGGCAAGGTGAAGGTCGTCTGCGAGCAGTACACGCAGAACTGGGATCCGGCGCTGGCGCAATCCTTCGCCGAAGACTGCCTGACCCGCAATGGCGGCGATGTCGATGTTTTCCTCGGCATGAATGACGGTACCACCGGCGGCTCGGTTGCCGCGCTGATCAGCCAGGGCGCCAAGCCCGGTGACAAGCTGGTGACCGGCGGCCAGGACGCGACTGTTGAAGCGTTGCGCTACGTCGCGCAGGGATGGCAGGACAACTCCGTGCTCAAGGATCTCAAGGTCGAAGCGACCTATGCGGCGGACGTCGTGGCCTCGATCCTGGATGGCAAGGGAGTGCCAAAAGATCTGATCAATGGCAAGGTGAACAACAAGTTCATGGATGTGCCGGCGGTCTTCCTGCCGGTGAAGAACATCACCCTGGACAATCTCTCGGACGTCGTCACTGCAGGCGTCTGGACCTGGCCAGAAATCTGCAAGGGCATCGAAGACACCGAAGTCTGCAAGAAAAACAACAAATAGCGAGATCGACCGGAGGACAGCGGCGCTCGCTGTCCTCCGGCCACCTGATGGGAGGAGCCTGATGGTCAAAGCGGCAGCAACCCGCGGCGATGTTCATGCGGCGAACCAGTCCACGCCGCTTATATCGATGCGCAACATCCGTAAATCGTTCGGGTCGGTCCATGCCCTTCAAGGGGCTTCGGTGGACGTCCACGCCGGCGAGGTGGTCGCGCTGGTCGGCGACAACGGCGCTGGCAAGTCGACGCTCGTCAAGATCATGGCCGGCGTGTTCGGCTTTGACTCCGGTGAGTACAGCATCGAAGGCCAACCGGCGAAGATCGCCAGCCCAGCCGACGCCACCGCCCTTGGGATCCAGACCGTCTATCAGGATCTCGCGCTCTGCAACAATCTGGACGCCGTGCAGAACCTGTTTCTCGGGCGCGAGCTGACCGGTCCGGCATGGTTCGGCCGACGGATCCGTCGCGCCGAATGCGAAGTTCGTGCCCGCGAGGTGCTGACACGCATGCGACTTGGCCAGCTGTCGTTGACGCGTCCTGTTGGAGCAATGTCCGGCGGCCAGCGCCAGAACATCGCCATCGCACGTTCCATCCTGTGGACGCCGAAGGTTGTCATCTTCGATGAACCGACAGCCGCGCTCAGCCACTCCGCGTCCGAACAGGTCTCGGCCCTGGTCCGCACGCTGGCCAACGATGGGCTCGGCATCGTTGTGGTCAGCCACGACATCCACAACTTCGTCGTCAACGCCACTGACCGCATCGAGGTCATGCGCCTGGGTGCGAACGTCGCGAGTTTCAAATCCAGTGAAGTGACAGGCGAGCAAGTGGTCAACGCCATGGTCGGTGGCAACGAGGCTGTCAACCTCGCGGGCTGAGCCCCGTCCGGCGAAAAGTATCAGAAGGATACGTCAAAAATGGCAAACTCGGCCGCCGCTTCCGGTGATGTCAAACGCCGCACGTTCGGCGAAGTGCTCAACAGCGACATGCGTGCACTGCCCGTCATAATCGGGCTCGTGGCGCTGTGGGTGTTCTTCGCGCTCCAGAGCAATGTCTTCCTGACACCGCAGAACCTGTCGAACCTGCTCGTCCAGAGCACGGTCGTGGGCATCATGGCGATCGGTCTGATGTTCGTGCTGCTGGTCAAGGAAATCGACTTGTCGGTCGCGGCGATCAACGGCGTGACATCGGTCCTGATGGCGAAGCTGGTCGTCGACTACGGCGTTTCGCCCTGGCTGGCGGTGACGGTCGCAATCGTCACGGGTGCTGCTATCGGCAGCTTTTCGGCGCGCTGGGTCACGTTTGTCGGCGTACCGTCCTTCGTGGTGACGCTGGGGCTCGGACTGGCCCTCAATGGCTTGCAACTCGTCCTTTTACCGCCGACCGCCCGCTACGGGTTGATGGGAACCGGTATCGACAAAATCGCCGAGACCAAGATTTCGGGGATCACGTCATGGGCCGCGCTGGTGATCGGGCTCGTCGCGTTTGCCGCTCTGGTCCTGTCGGGCATTGCCCGCAGAAAGCGCGCCGGTCTGGAAGCTTCGCTGTTCAGCCGATTTGTGCTGCCGCTCGGCGCGGCCGCGATTTTTGGCGCCATCGTCGTGACGATCCTCAACGCGCATCAGGGCATACCGGTCGTGGTTCTGATCTTTGCGATCCTGCTCGGGATAGGCGGCTATATCCTCAAGGAGACCCGGTTCGGCCTCTACCTTTATGCTGTCGGCAACAATGACGAGGCCGCGCGCCGGGCCGGCGTCAAGGTTGCGCGCATCAAGATGGCGGCCTTCGCCATTGCCGGCGGCATCGCTGCGCTGGCTGGCGTACTGGGCGCATCGCGAGCGCTGGGCGTTGGCGTCTTCTCCGGTGGCGGGGTAGGGGGCGGCACACTGCTGCTGGAATCAATTGCCGCCACCGTCATTGGCGGCGTCAGCCTGTTCGGCGGCCGCGGCTCCATTCACGCGGCCCTGTTGGGCGCGCTGGTCATCGGAACAGTCCAGAACGGGCTCAACCTGATGGGCGTCGAGAACTACGTTCGCCTCATCGTGACGGGATTGCTTCTCGTGCTGGCCGTATCGATCGACAAGCTGATCGAAAAGGCCATGGGTCAGCAGAATTTCTGATTTGCTTCAAACCCAACTACGCTGAAACGATCGGTGGAAACTGGAAGGCAGTAGTCGCCTGCTTGCGTGGGCTGCTATGAAAATCCGGTATTGCTGCAGCGGAGGCGCTCGATCCGTCATGCGATGGTCAAGGATCCGGCAAGTCGTCGGTGTCGGCCTGATGGTCATGACACTTCCGTTTGCCGCGCAGGCAGCCTCACCCGTCGTGTCCTGCGACGAACTTGCCAGGCTGGCGCTGCCGAACGCGACGGTCACGGCTGCGGAGCTAGTGGCTGCGGGACAGTACCAGATGCCCGACGACCCGCTTTCGCAGATCATGGGCCAGCCAGGGATGAACGTGGCCGGCTACGCCAAGGAAGCGCCCAATCCTGCGTTCTGCCGCGTGGCGGCCACCCTCACACCCAGCAGCGATTCAGCCATCAGGGTCGAGGTCTGGCTGCCGGTAGTCGGTTGGAACGGCAAGTTCCTTGGCGTCGGCAATTTCGGCTGGGCCGGCTCGCTCATGGTGCCGGGCATGCTGAGCGGGCTTGCGGAGGGCTACGCCACTGCTAGCACCGACACCGGGCATGACAGCGCCACCCCGGAAGGCCAGGGCGGGCGCTTCGCGCTCGGCCACCCCGAGAAGCTGATCGACTATGCGTACCGCGCCGATCACCTGATGACGGTCGCTGCCAAGGAGATCATCAAGTCCTTCTACGGCAAGAGCGCCGCTCTATCCTATTGGATCGGCTGCTCGCTCGGCGGGCTCGAAGGGTTGATCGAAGCCAAGCGGTATCCA
The DNA here is from genome assembly GCF_013520985.1 of Mesorhizobium neociceri. Classification (GTDB taxonomy): domain Bacteria; phylum Pseudomonadota; class Alphaproteobacteria; order Rhizobiales; family Rhizobiaceae; genus Mesorhizobium; species Mesorhizobium neociceri. Next base: position 391,352 of record NZ_JACDTY010000004.1, read on the forward strand.
GACGACTATGACGGCATCGTTGTCGGTGCACCGCCCAATCCGATCGTTAACTTCAATGCTGAGCAGCTCTGGGCCGGCTGGATCAGCAACCGCAATCCGGACATCCAGATCCCCAAGCCCAAATTCGCCATGGTGAACGATGCCATGATGAAGCAATGCGCCTCGCCGGTTGGCCTCAAGCAGGGCTTTGTCGACGAGCCCGATAAATGTGCATTCAAACCAAAGCAGTTGCTGTGCAAGGGCGCCGACGGCCCGGACTGCCTGACCACATCGCAAGTCAGCATGCTGGAACAGATCTATACCGGCCCGGTCAATCCGCGCACCGGCGAGCTCATCTCCCCCGGGCCGGCGAAAGGCAGCGAGGCTGGCTTCTCCGCGGACGGCAAGCCGTTTCCAGTCGCGTTGGACCTGTTCAAATATGCAGCCTTCGAGAACCCGGACTGGGACTGGACGACGCTGGATTGGGACAAGGACATAGCGACCGCCACCGCCAAGGTCGGCCCGCTGATGCATGTCGATGCCGACCTGACGCCTTTCCTGGCCCGCGGCGGCAAGCTGATCTTCTACATCGGCTGGAACGACGGACATAACCCGGAGGAACTGATCGGCTATTATCAGGCGGTGCTGCGCAATGCGGGTCCGAAGGCTGACGCTTCCGTTCGCTTGTTCACCATCCCCGGAATGGGGCACTGCCTAGGCGGCGCGGGATGCGACACTTTCAACAAGCTTGGCACGATCGATGGGTCGAACAGGGCGAGGCGCCGCAGCGCGTTCTTGCATCCAGGGTCAGCGACGGGAGCGTGGAGCGTACCCGTCCGCTGTGCGCCTATCCTCAGGTCGCCCAATACAGGGGCGTCGGAGACATCAATGACGCGGAGAATTTTCTCTGCTCCGGCGAATAGCCGATGCGGGCTGCGTTGCCTTCCCGCTCATGCCTTGAGATCGAAAGCTGCCATCGTCGCCTCCGCATGCTGCGATCAAATCGCCTGAGGCTTGAAATCGCTCGGAGCTACGGGCGCCACCCCTTTGAGCAGGGCGATGGATTTTTCCAACCCTTCGAGGCTGTTGAGCAAAACGTCTTCATGTTCGATTGAAAGCCAGCCGTCATAGCCCGCCATTGTCAGCCGGTAGCAGAATTGCCGCCACCATTCCTCGCCATGGCCGAAGCCAAGGGTGATGTAGGACCAACTGCGGGCAGCGATATCCACCAGAGAGCCGTTTTCGAGAAGCGAGGTCTTGGCCTGCACCGGCGCGTTGAGCATCGTGTCCTTGGCGTGGACGTGATAGACGGCCTCGCCGAGCGCTTCGACCGCAACGAGTGGATCCGCGCCCATCCAGAACAGATGCGACGGGTCGAGATTTGCGCCGATGACCGGACCGATGGCCGTTCGCAGCTTGAGAAGCGATGGAACATTGTAGACGCACTGGTTTCCGTGAAGCTCCAGCGCAATGCGTTCGACGCCGCATTCCCTGGCAAGTTTCGCAATCTCCGTCCAGAAAGGCAAAAGCTTCTCATCCCACTGGTAGCGCAAAATTTCTTGCGTCTCCGGCGGCCAGGAGGAGACCACCCAGTTCGGCATGAGGTCATCCTTGCGTCCTGCCGGCAGGCCGGACATCGTGCAGATGGTCTTGATCCCCATCTCGCCGGCGATGCGGATTGTGTCCTTCAGGCATTCGGCTTGCTCGGGCTGGGTTGGGTGCAGCGGATTGCCGTTGGCGTTGAGCGAAATGATTTCGAGGCCGCGGCTTTCGAAGGCATTGGCGAAGCTGCGGCGCGCGTCCGCGCTCGCCTTCATCGTCTTCAGGTCGAAATGGGGCGCAGTCGACCAGCCGCCCGTGTTCACCTCGACTCCAGAGACGCCAAGGCGTGCGGCATGGTCGAGAAGTGCATCGAACGTCATGCCGCCAAGGCTGTCGGAAACAAAGCCCAGTTTCATCTCTATCCCCTACCGGTCATACAGGGACGGCTTTTCCGCCCTCGTTATGGTGACACGCCGACCCTCCTTGAGGGCCTTGACACCGGCTTCGGCGACCAGCGCCGTGCAGTAGCCATCCCAAACGTCTGCGGCGACCGCAGGGAATTCCGCCGTGCGCACGAAGTGAAGGAAAGCCTTGTCCTGGAGCCGGTAGGCTTCGGCAAAACGGGGGCGCCAATCCGACGCATAGCGCTCGAAGGCCATGAGAGCACCGTTCTGGCGCGTTGTGGCAGGCACATTTAGGAAGATCGATCCCTTTTCGCAGACGAGTTCGCCGCGCACGTCATAGCCATAGGCGGCGTTGTTGTTGATCTCGACATTGACGAGCTGGCCCCTGTCTGTTTCGAGAACCATGAAGACCGGCGCGCCAGTCTTTGATGCGTCGACACCCCCCGGCTGGAAAACCGAGATAGCCGTATGATCGGCGCCCAGTACGAAGCGCGAGACGTCGAATTCATGCGGGGCGGAATTGGTGATCGCCATCTGGCCGGTGAAGTTGGCCGGCGCTTCCACGTTCCGATGGAAATTATGCATCATGATCGCTCGGCCAAGCGAGCCGTCGTCGAGCGCCGCTTTCATGTCGCGATAGGACGGATCGAAGCGGCGCATGAAACCAAGCTGGACGAACCGTCGACCGCGCTCCACTTCCGCTTCGATCACGCCCAGGCACTCCTTCGCGCTTTGCGACAACGGCTTTTCGCAGAGCACCGGCTTTCCGGCCTCGATCGCGGCGAGCGACAGCGGTGCGTGGGTCTCGTCGGGGCTGGCAATCACCAAGGCGTCAACGTCGCTGCGGCGGATGGTTTCCAAGGGGTCCGTGGCGGCATCGGTCGCGCCAAAGGCCTGTGCCACCTTTCGGGCTCGCTCCGGTGAGGCGTCGCATACGACCTGGAGGTTTGCTCCCGGCAGGTCTTCGGCGACAATCCGGGCATGGTCGGCGCCCATGATGCCAGCGCCGATGATTGCTATTCTGATCGACATCTATTGCCTCATTTTCTGAGAGCCGACTGGCGAGGAGACTTGTCTCCAAATGCCGCAAGGACAATGATCACGCCTGGCAGCCGCTGCGATGGCCGGTCAGACGGCGTAGGGTTTCAGCCAGGGCTGCCCTTCGGCTTCGGCGCTATCGACCACTGCATCGACGAATGCCACGCCCTTCAGCCCGTCATAGGCGGTCGGCGCGTTCAACCCTATTGCCGTTGCCTCGCGCCCCTCGCGACGGGCGCGGATGGCTTCGGCAAAGCCGCGATAGAGATTGGCGAAGGCCTCAAGATAACCCTCTGGATGGCCGGGCGGTGTGCGGGTTCGCGCCTTCGCTGCCTCGCTCAAATCGTCGGCACCACGCTTGATGGTCTCGGTTCGGCCGAATAGCGGTGAGAACGTCAGTTCGTTCGGCTGTTCCTGGAACCAGGTTAGACCGCCTTTTTCGCCGAAGACACGCAGCCTAATCCCATTCGAGCAACCGAGTGCGACCTGGGACGACCAAAGCAGCCCTCGCGCGCCACCTTCGTAGCGCAGGAGCACATGGGCGTTGTCGTCAAGCACGCGTCCCTCGACGAAGGAAGCGAGGTCCGCTGTCAGTGCCTCCAGCTTCAGCCCGGTCACGAAGCCAGCTAGATGATAGGCGTGCGTGCCGATGTCGCCGACCGAGCCGCCACGCCCAGATCGCTTCGGGTCGGTGCGCCAGGCGGCCTGGACATTGCCGGCGGTCTCAATGGCCGTTGCCATCCATTCAAGAGGATATTCGACCTGGACGACGCGGATCGCGCCTAGCTTGCCCGCCGCCACCATCTCGCGTGCCTCATGCACCATCGGATAACCCGAATAGGTGTAGGTCACGCCCATGAAGCGTCCGGTCTCGCGCACCAGCTGCTCAAGCGCGATCGCGTCTTCGAGTGTGTTGGTCAAGGGCTTTTCGCAGATCACCTCGTAGCCGGCCTCGAGAAAAGCCTTGGCGATCGGAAAATGGGTGTGGTTTGGCGTGCAGATCGCCACCACGTCGATACGGTCCTCGCGGCCGTTCTCCGCGGCGATCATGGCCTTGAAGTCGTCATAGGATCGGGTGGGATCGATGCCTTGCGTTGCCGCGAAGCGGTGGCCGCGCGCTGCGTCCGCGTCGAAGGCGCCGGCGACAAGCTGGAAGGCGCCATCGAACCGGGCCGAGATGCGGTGGATGTTGCCGATATAGGCGCCTTCGCCGCCGCCAACCATGCCGAGCCGAAGCGGTCGCTGAAACTCCGCAGTCACGAGCGTGCCCTCCTGTCGATACCCAGAATGGCATCGTTGATCGTGCGGTCCGCACTGGCCTTGACGAAGTCGTCGAAGGCGCGTTCGGAAACGCGGATGATGTGATCGCCGATGAAGCGCGCGCCCTCCGCCGCGCCGTCCTCTGAATTCTTGAGGCAGCATTCCCACTCGAGCACCGCCCAGCCGTCGAAATCATAGCCGGAGAGTTTCGAGAAGATCGCCTTGAAGTCGATCTGTCCGTCGCCCGGCGAACGGAAGCGGCCGGCGCGCCGGATCCAGGGCTGGAAGCCGCCATAGGCGCCGGTCTTGCCGTCCGGCCGGAACTCGGCATCCTTGACGTGGAACATTTTTATGCGCTGGTGATAGTGGTCGATATAGGCGAGATAATCGATCGCCTGCAGCACGAGATGGCTGGGGTCGTACATGATGTTGCAGCGCGGATGGTTGCCGACGCGCTCCAGGAACATCTCGAAGGTCAGTCCATCATGCAGGTCCTCGGCAGGATGGATTTCGTAGCACAGGTCCACGCCACTCTCGTCGAAGGCATCAAGGATAGGCCGCCAGCGCCGCGCCTGCTCATCGAAACCGTCCTCGATCAGCCCGTCCGTCCATTGCGGATATGGATAGAGGAACGGCCACAGCAGCGAGCCTGAGAACGTGACGTGGCGGTCTATGCCGAAACGCCTCGACGCCTTGGCGGCGAGATGAAGCTGGTCGACTGCCCACGCTTGCCGTGCGACCGGATTGCCCCGCACCTCGGGTGCGGCGAAGGAATCCGCCGGATGATCGTAGGCGGGATGCAGGGCCACGAGCTGGCCCTGCAGATGGGACGCCAGTTCGGTGACAACCAGGCCGTGTTCGGCGAGCTTGCCGGCATAGTCGTCGCAGTAGGTTTGGCTCTCAGCCGCACGCTTCAAGTCGATGACGCGCTTGTCCCAGGTCGGTATCTGCACGCCCTTGAAGCCCTTGGCCGACGCCCAGCCGGCCAATCCCTCGATGCTGTTGAACGGTGCTTCGTCGCCCGCGAACTGAGCCAGAAACACAGCTGGCCCCTTTATGGTCCGCATCTTGCTCTCCTTCTGGCGGCAGCGCCGCCGATCGTCCGTTGTCGAAACTGTTGCCGCCTCGAAGAGTGAAACGCGGCTTCTGCGGTTCCAATGGCTTCAGAGCGCCATCGCTTTTTCGGGCACAGCCATCGGGCCGGGTGCGGCGCCGAGCACAGTCTGGTCGTAATCCACGACCGCACCCGTCATCAGCCCCGCATCGTCCGAGACGAGGAAGTTTACCGCCCGCGCTGCCTCGCGGGGGTCAATCAGGCGCCCGAACGGCAGGTTCGCGACCGCCTTCGCTTCCCAGTCGGGATCACCCTTCTCACTCGCCTGCAATTCCCGCTCGTGATCGGACGCCATCCAACCGATATCCAGCTGGTTGACGCGGATGCGGTTCTTCATGACGGAAAACGCCGTGTTGCGGGTCAGCGTTGCCAGTGCCGCCTTGGTGGCGCAGTAGACGTTGATGAAAGGCTGGCCGGCTTGTTGCGAAATCGAGCCGATGTTGCAGATAGCACCCTCGATGCCATTGCGAATCATGTGCCGGATCGCCTCCTGCATGAGGAAATAAGGTCCGCGCACATTCACGGCGAACAGGGCGTCGAACAATTCCGGCGATGTGTCGAGGATCGTACCCCGATCCGTCCGCGCACCGGCATTGACGAGCACGTCGATCCTTCCGAAAACGCGCTCCGCTTCCGCGATCACGCGGCGGCAATCCTCGACATTTCCAAGGTCTGCGTTGATGTAATGCACCGGCACGCCCGTGGCGTGCGAAATGTCGGCTGCGACCGCGCGGCCCTTGGTTTCATTACGGCCAAGGGTGACGAGGCCTGCGGCTCCGGCTTGCGCCAGCTGGCGCGCGATAGCCGCGCCCAACCCTTGCGTCGATCCGGTGACGACGCAGATCTTACCATCCATTCGGTTCATGCCTTGTCCTCCACTGTGTAGCCAGCCGCGGCCATGACGCGCAGCAATTCCCTGTGCCCTATCTTCGCCATTTCGAGCGGCGGGCTTTTGACGGGATCCTGCTCGGCTTCAACGACGAACCAGCCTTCGTAGCCGTGGCTCGCCAAGCGCTTGACGATCGCCTCGAAGTCGAGCGAGCCGTCACCGGGCACGGTGAAGGCTCCCTTGACCACGGCGTCGAGAAAACTTTCCCGGGTGCGGTCGAGTCCGTCCACGACCGCCTTGCGGATGTCCTTGGTGTGTACATGCGAAATGCGGGCGTGGTGCTTGTCGACCACCCGCAGCACGTCGCCGCCGGCAAAGGCCATGTGGCCGGCATCGTAGAGTAGGGCCAGGCCCTCGCCGGAATGCTTCATCAGCAAATCGAGCTCTTCCTCGGTCTCGATCGGCGCGGCCATGTGGTGGTGGTAGGAAATCGGCATGCCCTCGTCCGAACACCATTCGGCGAAGGCAGTCATTTTGCGACCATAGATTCTGATCTCGTCTTCCGAGAGCCGCCGCTTGGTGGAAAGCGGCGCGGAACGGTCGCCTTGTATGGTGCCCGCAGTCTCGCCGTAGACGATGCAGGGGGCGTCGACGGCCTTGAAGAGCTGCATCTGCTGGGCGATGCGGTCTTTCTCCGCTTCGATATCGCCGTCAAGCAGCAGGCCGGAGAACCAGCCGCCGCAGACGCTCATGCCGTGCTGCCTCAGAATAGGCTCGAGCACGGCCGCCTCCATCGGGAAACGGCGGCCGGTCTCCATGCCCGTAAAGCCGGCCTCGCGAGCCTGCCGCAGACACTCCTCCAGCGAAACGTCATCGCTCAATTCGGCGAGGTCGTCGTTCCACCAGGCGATCGGCGCGATGCCAAGCTTGGCTCTCATCTTGATCTCCATCATCATTCCAGCTGCCGCCGCCTACGTTTTGGCGCCGCGAAAAAAACTGCCGGAACAATGCTCAGGGAGTGTGGCATCGTTCCGGCAGAGGACGCCCTGGGGGGTCCGAAAAACTTAGACTCCTATGCGCTGCCGCTTGCGGCCTTCGGCTTGCGCGGAATGGGCCTCGCGCACCTCGGCTCGCTCGCTGACCTGCGGTACGCCGACGTCCCACCACGCGTCGCCAGGTGTCCAGGTGTAACCATCGGAGACAATGGTGATGACCGTGGTGCGATCCGTCCCCTTGGCCCACTCCACGGCTTGGCCGAGATCCGCAAGGCTCTCGACGCGCCGCGTAAGGGCGCCCATGGCCTCGGCGTGCTTGGCGAAGTCGACCGAAAACGGCTCCTTGACCCGGCAATCCTTGATCATGTTGTTGAAGGAGGCGCCGCCCTTGGCATTCTGGAGCCGGTTGATGACTGCGTAGCCGCCATTGTCGCAGACGATCAGGATCATCTTGTGGCCGGCGAGAACCGATGAATAGACGTCGGAATTCATCATCATGTAGGTGCCGTCGCCGATCATCACGATCGGCGTGCGTGTCGGGTCCGCCATCGCCGCGCCCCATCCGGCGGCGATCTCATAGCCCATGCAGGAAAATCCGAACTCGCAGTCGAACGTGTTCGGCTCTTTCACGCGCCAGTTCTTCATGACTTCACCTGGAAGGCCGCCTGCCGCAGTGATCAGCAGATCGCGCTCGCCAGCCTTTGAGTTGACCACGCCGACGACCTGGGCGTAGGTTGGAACCGGGTCATTCGTGGGCTTCTGGAATCCGTCGAGCGCCGTGTTCCATTTCGCAAACTCGACCTTGCCTTTTTCGGTCCACCTGCTGTCGGCCTTCCAGTCACCAAGCGCGGCCTCGACCTCGTTGATCGCTTCCAGCGCATCGCCGACCACGGCCAGAGCCCGGTGCTTCGTGGCATCCCACCGTGCGGCGTTGATCGAGACGAATTTGGCGTCGGGGCTAAATGCGCTCCACGATCCTGTGGTGAAATCCATGAGCCGCGTGCCTACGGCCAGGATCACATCGGCTTCGCCCGCAAGCGCGTTCGCCGATGTCGAGCCGACGATGCCAATAGGCCCTACATGGGCAGGATGGTCGTGCGTCACGGTGCCCTTGCCGGCGATGGTTTCAGCAAGTGGAATACCGCGCGCTTCGGCGAATTTCGCGAGAGCGGCCTCCGCACCGGAGTAACGCGCGCCGCCGCCCGAAATGATCAGTGGACGCTTGGCCGTCTTGAGAAGACGCACCGCCTCGTCGAGGCGCGCGCGATCCGGCCGGGGGCGCGGAATCGCATGGACCGTGGGTTCAAAGAAGGACTCGGGATAATTCCAGGCGACTTCCTGCATGTCTTGCGGGAGGGCGATGAAAGCCGGCCCGCAGTCGGCCGGGTCGAGTAGAACCGCGACCGCCTGGGGCAGCGAGGAGATGATCTGCTCGGGATGGACAATACGGTCCCAGTAGCGGGTCACCGCCTTGAACGCGTCGTTGACGTTGATGGTGGGATCGCCGAAGTGCTCGACCTGCTGCATCACCGGGTCGGGCCGGCGGCTGACGAAGGTATCGCCCGCAATCATCAATACCGGAAGTCGATTTGAATGGGCGACGCCCGCGGCGGTCACCATGTTCAGGGCGCCAGGGCCGATCGAGGTGGCGGCAATCATGATCTGGCGCCGGCGCTTTGCCTTCGCGAAGCCGATCGCAGCCAGGGCCATGGACTGCTCGTTCTGGCCGCGCCATGTGGGAAGCATATCCTGGGCCGCCTCCAGAGCCTCGGACAGGCAGGTGACGTTGCCATGGCCGAAAATGGCGAACACACCCGCAAACAGCGGAACCTTGCTGCCGTCAATGACGGTGAACTGATTGCTCAAATAGCGCACAAGCGCCTGCGTCATCGTCAGACGAATGGTCTTCGTCATCGCTTCCTCCCTGGCGAATTTCCTCTGTCCAGACTTTTACGGAATAGCCATTGACAAATCAACCTCTTTGCAACGATCATTGCAAAAATATTGTTGCGGAGGAATTCAATGCTCAGAATTGGCGTGCTCGGATGCGGGCGCATCGGGCGTATGCACGCGGCCAACATCGCCGCGCACCCACGAACGAAGCTGGCGGCGGTCTATGACGTCAATCGCGCCGCGGCCGACGAAGTGGCGGCCATGCTTGGGGTCTCTGCGTTGGCATCGGCCGACGCCATGTTCGACACCAGCGATGTCGATGCCGTGTTGATCGCCACCGCGACAGACACCCATGTCGACTATATCGAGCGGGCAGTGGCGGCCGGCAAACCGGTGTTGTGCGAGAAGCCCATCGACCTTGACCTGAAGCGCGTCGATCGCTGCGCAGCCAATATCCGTGGCACCAAACTGCCCATCATGATTGGCTTCGTCCGTCGCTTCGACCCTGGGCATGCGGCGGTGCGGGCGGCCATCCATAGTGGCGAGCTCGGCGAGCTTCACCAGGTGATCATCACGTCGCGGGATCCCGGCATGGCGCCAGCTGCCTACATACGCGTATCCGGCGGCATATTTCGCGACATGACCATCCACGATTTTGACATGGCTCGCTTCATGCTCGGTGAAGAGCCTGTCGAAGTCTTTGCGACCGGCAGCCGGCTGGTCGACCCCGGCCTGATGGCCGAGACGAATGACTGGGACACGGTGACCGTGGTTTTAAACACCGCGAGCGGCAAGCAATGCATCATCAACAACTCACGCCGCGCCGTCTACGGGTACGATCAGCGCGTCGAGGCTTTCGGATTCGCCGGCATGGCGATTTCCGAAAACCGCCGCGCGCATGAGGCCCGTCTCTACGCCGAGGGCTTAACGGATCGGGCACAGCCCTACCTCCACTTCTTCATCGAGCGCTACAGGGAAGCGTTCAACGCTGAAATCGACGACTTCGTCGACGCCATTGAAAGCGGACGCCAGCCGTCGGTCGTTTTCGAGGACGGGCGCCTTGCATTGGTTCTCGCCGAAGCCGCGATGAAATCGGTTGCCGAACGTCGCGTGGTCCGCACCAGCGAGATCGGTGGCGGCAATGTATGACAAATACGGACTTTTCATTGATGGGGAATGGCGCGCCGCCTCCGACGGCAGCACGGCGACGGTAGCCAGTCCCGTCACCGAACGTTCCCTTGGCGAAGCGCCGACGGCCACGCTGGAAGATGCGCAAGCTGCGTTGGCGGCGGCCGAACGTGGCCTTGCCGCGTGGCGGGCAAAGAGCGCGTTCGAACGCGCCGACGCGCTTCATGCCATCGCCGACGAAATGACCCGGCGGCAGGACGAAGCTGCCCGGATGATTACGTTGGAGACTGGCAAGCCCATCGCGCAATCCGGACGCGAGTGGGTTCTGGCGACGGATCAGTTCCGCTGGTATGCTGAAGAGGCTCGGCGCATTTACGGCCGCATCATCGAAAGCCGCGTCCCGGGAGGCCGCTTCGAAGTGCTGCACGAGCCGATCGGCGTCGTGGCGGCTTTTACAGCATGGAATTTTCCGGCAGCGCTCGTCGCCCGCAAGATCGCCCCAGCGCTTGCCGCCGGGTGTTCGGCCATCCTTCGGCCTTCTAGCCAGACGCCAGGCGTCGCGATGGTGATGATCGACTGCCTGCGCGCGGGCAGGCTGCCCACCGGCACGGTCGGCCTTCTCGTCGGGTCGACGGCCACGACCTACGTGCCGCTGATGGCATCGGCGCTTGTGCGCAAGGTGTCGCTGACCGGGTCTACACGGGTCGGGCAACAAATGCTGCGCGACGCAGCCGATACGGTGAAGAAAGTGTCGATGGAGCTTGGTGGTAACGCACCCCTCATCGTCTTCGATGACGCTGATATCGAGACCGCCCTCAACGTGTCGGTGCCGACAAAATACGCCAATGCCGGACAGGTCTGCGTCACCCCGGACCGCTTCTTTATCCACGAAAAGGTCCATGATGCTTTCGTCGACGGTTTCGTCGCGCGGGCCAAAGCCCTGAAGCTGGGCGATGGTCTCGATCCAACGGTACAGATGGGGCCCCTGATCAATTCCAGGAGGCTCGACGAAATCGAAAAGATCGTCGTCGACGCGGAAAAGGCCGGGGCCAGGATTGCCGCCGGCGGTCGCCGCTCGCCAGCCTTCAACTCCGGTCATTTCTTTGAGCCGACTGTCCTTACAGACGTCGCAGACGACATGACCGTTTTTGCCGAGGAGAATTTCGGTCCGGTCGCGGCCATCACCCGCTTCTCGTCCGAAGAGGAGGTCCTGGGTCGGGCAAACGCCTCGAAGATGGGGCTTTCTGCCTACGCCTTTACCCGGGATGCGGGGCGTGCTCGCAGAGTTGTCGCGACGCTCAAGGCCGGAATGGTCGGCATCAACAGCTTTGCGCTCGCCGCTTCAGAGGCACCGTTCGGCGGGACCAACCATTCCGGCATGGGCCGGGAAGGCGGCGCTGAAGGTATCCGGGACTATCTCGATACCAAGCTGGCTCAAGTCGTATTCTGAGGAACGTTACATGATCAAGAACAGGCTCAAGCAGCTTTGGGCGGAAGGGAAGCCGACCATCAATGGCTGGCTTTCAATCGGCAACAGTTTCACCGCCGAGATCATGGCGGCGCAAGGTTACGACAGCATCGGCGTCGACCTCCAACACGGAGCGCTCGACTACAACGGCCTGTTGCCAATGCTGCAGGCGATGCGGGCCTCCGCCACGGTGCCACTCGTGAGGGTGCCCTGGCTGGAGCCGGGCATCATCATGAAAGTGCTCGATGCGGGTGCTTATGGCGTCATCTGTCCGATGGTGAATACCGCCGAACAAGCGGCCGAGTTTGTCAGCTACCTGCGCTATCCACCGCAGGGCAGCCGAAGCTTTGGTCCGACACGCGTGAATTTCGCGGCCGGTGCCAACTATGCTTCGGAGTCCAACGGCGAGATACTTGCCTTCGCCATGGTTGAGACCGCCGAGGCGATGGACAACCTCGACGCGATTGCCTCGACCCCAGGGCTCGACGGGATCTACGTTGGCCCGGCCGACCTGACCCTCGGCATGACCCAGGGCCGCCTGCCGCCTGCCTTCGACCGCGAAGAACCGGAGATGATCGAGGCCATCCAGCGCATTGTGGCGGCCTGCAAAAGAGCCGGCATAGCCGCGGCATTGCACTGTGGAACTCCGGCCTACGCGGCGCGTGCGATCGGGTGGGGCTACAACATGACCACCGTCTCCAACGACGTACGCATGCTGGCCGGTGCGGCAGAAGCGAATATCAAAAAGTTCAGGGAACTCACGGGCGGATCAAGCGTCAGCGCCGGTTCCAAGGGAGGGTACTGATGCCGCATGTTCTGGTTGCCGGGAAACTCCATCCGGCTGGAATCTCCTTGCTCGAGCAGTCCGCCGGCATAACCTATGACTACGTGGAGGAAGTCTCCGAGCCAAGTTATGCCCCACTGATCGGCAAGGCCGACGGGCTGGTGATCCGCACACAGCCCCTCTCGGCCCCAACCGTGGAGATGGCGGGCAGGCTCCGGATCGTGTCCCGTCACGGTGTCGGCTACGACTCTGTCGATTTGCCGTCCCTCAACAAGCGCGGCATCACGCTCGCTGTCGTTGGCGACGTCAATTCCATATCTGTCGCCGAGCACGCCATGATGATGCTCCTTGCCTGCGCCAAGCATGCTGTGCGCGGGGACAGGTCAGTTCGCGAGGGCGCCTGGAATTGGCGAAACAGGCTGGAAGCATCGGAACTGGCCGGCAAGCGTCTGCTGATTCTCGGATACGGACGCATCGGCCGGCATCTCGCGAGGATGGTGGCTGCCTTTTCCATGGAAATCGCCGCCTACGATCCGTATCTCGAAAAAGTCGGATGGCCGGAGGGCCCTGCGAAAGCAGTCTCCGATCTGGCGCCGGCCCTTCAATGGGCGGACGCTATTTCCGTACATGCCCCCAAGGGTGATGCTCCTATGATCGGCAAGCGCGAGTTCTCCCTCATGAAGCCGGGAGCCTGGCTCGTGAACACCGCGCGCGGCGGCGTCGTCGATGAAACAGCACTTCTTGCAGCGCTTGAGTCCGGCAAGGTGGCGGCCGCCGGCCTGGATGTGTTCGACGAGGAACCACCCGCTGCCGACAACCCGCTCCTGTCCTGCGATCAAGTGATCCTGTCGCCTCATATTGCCGGCCTTACGATCGAATGCGGTGAACGGATGGCGGTGTCGGCGGTGCAGAACGTGCTCGATTTCTTCGAGAGTAGGATCGACCCAATGCTCGTGGTCAACGGCAAAGAGTTGAACGGCCATCGATAGCATCCCAGCCGCTAAGCAACCACCGGAAGCCGCTACCCTAGGCCTCTCAGCCCGCAACAGGAAACGTTGCAACTGAGCGGATGCTACATCCCCGACAATCACTCGACTTCGATTTCGTGCAAGATGCGGCAGAAAATATCTCATCAAAAACATATAGTTAATCGATATCGAAAATAGTTGTTGCAAATTACCAAACTCTGCAATAAGCATTGTTGCATAAGAACTTCATACGCAATTTCCATTGCAAATGAGGCGAGGCGAGACTCCAAGAGCCGCCGATCCAGGGAGGATGAACCACGTGTCTTTGCTTGAAGTGCAGGGCGTTGGCAAAAGCTTCGGGGCAATCCGGGCGCTGTCGGACGTCAGCTTTTCGATCGAACCCGGTGAAGTGGCCGGCCTGATGGGCGACAACGGCGCCGGCAAATCCACGATGGTCAAACTGATCTCGGGAAACTTCCCCCCGAGCGAAGGCGAGATCAGGGTAGACGGCAAGGCCTGCCACTTCCACAAGCCGCTTGATGCCCGCGATGAGGGGATCGAGGTCGTCTATCAGGATCTGGCGCTGGCCGACAATTTGACCGCCGCGCAGAACGTGTTCCTGGGTCGAGAACTCAAAAAGGGCATCTGGCCTTTCCGGATCCTCGACAAGCAGGCGATGATCGATCGTTCGGCGGAGCTGTTCGGTGAACTGAAGTCAGAAACGCGGCCGCGCGATCTCGTCAAGAAAATGTCGGGCGGTCAGCGCCAGGCAGTCGCAATCGCACGAACCCGTTTGTCCAATGCCAAACTCGTCCTGATGGACGAACCGACCGCTGCGATTTCCGTACGCCAGGTCGCCGAAGTGCTGGACCTGATCAGGCGCATGAAAGCGCGCGGCGTTGCGGTGATCCTGATCAGCCACCGCATGCCGGACGTTTTTGCAGTGTGCGATCGCATCGTCGTTCTGCGGCGCGGCACGAAGGTGGCCGACAAGCCTACTGATCAGACATCTCCGGAAGAAATCACCGGACTAATCACGGGAGCGATCCGTGCAGCCTAATCAAGTTCAATCCTCGCAGGAAGGTCACGCCTCGATTGCCGACATCGTCGGCATCGTGGAGCAGTCCGCATTTCAGAAGCTGAGAACCAGTCAGGCCTTCTGGGTGTCGGTCGCACTCTTCGTCCTTGTCGTGTTCATGACCATGCTGGAACCGAGTTTCGGCACCGCCGAGAACGCAACCAACATCACCCGCAATTTCGCGCCGATCGCCATCATGGGGCTCGGCATGACCGTGGTCCTGATAACGGGTGGCATCGACCTGTCAGTGGGATCCGTGATGGGCCTCGTCGCCATCGTCGCCGGCGTGCTCCTGACAGCGCATTATTCCTGGTACGTGGCCTTTATCGCGGGCCTTCTGGCCGGCATTGCCTGCGGGGCGTTCAACGGCTTTTTCGTCGCCTATATCGGCATGCCATCGTTCGTGGTCACGCTCGGCATGTTGTCGGTAGCGCGTTCGCTGGCTGTCGTGCTGTCAGGCAACCAGATGCTCTATCAGTTTGGACCTGACGCGCCGATCGTAAAGGCCATCGGCCAGGCGAAGTGGCCCATTCACTCGCCGGACGGCTGGGTTCCCAACTGGATACCGCAGTTCTCGTCCCACTTCTGGGTGATGGTGGTCATGGCGCTAGCGCTCGGCTGGGTGTTCATCTTCACCGCCTGGGCCCGCCATCTGTTTGCAATTGGCGGCAATGAGACTGCCGCGCGCATGACTGGCGTGCCGGTCGATAAGATCAAATTCCAGGCCTATGTGTTTTCGTCCTTCTGTGCCTCGATCGCATCGCTGCTCCTGCTGGGTTACAGCGGCTCGGCGATCAACGCGGTCGGAACAGGCTACGAGTTGCGTGTCATCGCCGGCACCGTCATCGGCGGCGCCAGCCTGATGGGTGGCTATGGCACCGCGTTTGGCGCGGTTATCGGTTCGGCCTTCCTCGAGGTCGTGCGCAATGCGCTGCTGATGGCAGGCATCGATTCCAACTGGCAGGGTGCCTTCGTCGGCATCTTCATCATTCTCGCCGTGCTGCTTGGCATGGGGACATCAGGCAGATCGCTGAAGTCCTTCTTCATCATCAAGCGCGGCTAGAGTTCTGCCGGCCTGGGCCGGTGGAAAATCTTGAGGTGAACACAACAAACGGAGGAACATCGATGAAGAAATATCTTTTGGCAGCCGCGGTCGCCGCGTCTGCGCTCACGGTTGGACAGGCCTACGCCCAGCAAAAACTCGTATTTGCGCTGGTGCCGAAGAACATGAACAACCCGTATTTCGACCAGGCCCGGGATGGCTGCAAGAAGGCGGAGGCAGAGTCCAACGGCGCGTTCGAGTGCATGTACATCGGCCCCGGCGAACATGGCGGCGGTGAAGAGCAGGTTCAGATCGTGCAGGATCTGGTTGCCAAGAAGGTCGATGGCATTGCCGTCGCACCGGCGAACGCGGCCGCGATGGCCGTAGCGCTGCAGGCGGCGAAGGAAGCTGGTATTCCTGTGTTGACCTGGGACGCCGACACGCTGCCCGAGAACAAGGATCTGCGCGCCGCCTACGTGGGGACGCACAACTACGAGATCGGCGTGAACCTCGCCAAGATCGTCCAGACGATCAAGCCGAAAGGCGGCACCATCTGCATCCAGTCCGGTGGCGCGGCTGCCGCAAACCACAACGAGCGCATGCAGGGCATCCGCGACACGCTCTCCGGGACCAAGTCGGCCGCTTCGCCGGGCGATCCC
Organism: Mesorhizobium neociceri; assembly: GCF_013520985.1. Lineage (GTDB taxonomy): Bacteria > Pseudomonadota > Alphaproteobacteria > Rhizobiales > Rhizobiaceae > Mesorhizobium > Mesorhizobium neociceri. The sequence continues at coordinate 407,533 of NZ_JACDTY010000004.1, forward strand.
TTGACCGGCCAGAACGGCTGGACGGAGGCGCCAGGCTGCCCTCTCTACACCAACGACGATTTCCCGCTGTCGGTGCAGCAGTTTCAAGATTTCATGGCGAAGATGCCGAACCTCGACGCATTCGTGCCGACCGGCGGCTTCCCGCAATTTGTGCCGGACGCCAACCGCGCAGCGGTCGAGCCGTACAAGGACAAGATCGCCAAGAAGGAACTGGCGCTGGTCGTTGCCGATACCCTGCCCACCCAGATTGAACAGATGAAGGAAGGATATTCCCTCGGCCAGGTCGGTCAGCGTCCGTTCGAAATGGGCTACAAGACCATGTTCGCGCTCAAGGACATGAAGGACGGTAAGCCGGCTCCGACCGACCCGACCTACACCGGGCTTGACGTCTGCACGCCGGAGACGGCCGACACTTGCATCGCGAAATAGCCAAGAAAGGAGGTGGGAGGAATCCCGCCTCCTTTTCCATCGGCGCCCCTTGGCCGACCGGTTTTGAACTTGCACCTATGAAGCTTGGAAGCATGACAGTCAGACCTGATCTGCGGATGGGCCTGATCGGCGCGGCATGGCGGCTCAAACGTTACGATCGCTTGGCTTTGCCACGTTGGGCGGCGACTGACGCACGCTCATTCCCGATCCCGAAATCGACGTGATCGACATCACCGCCCGAATGCTCTCCACGCGCGCCGGTTGGCCAGGCTTGGGATGATTCGAGAACTGCCGATCGGTTCTGAAAGGCGATGAGCGCCATCACGAACATCTCATTGAGACGATTCATTGATCACTTAGTGCTGCAGAACGCTCGAAGTGGATGGCGTGTCGTCGCCAAATCTTCCATCTAAATTGCATAGACACTAACCCGGAACTTTTCGGTCTCGATAGAGCACCATCCCGGCATGGTAGAGGATCCCGTCTCTGAACTCACCGTCAGCGGTGAAACCAGTGTCATCCCAATAATCGATATGGTTACCACGGACCTCGTATCGGCCCCGGTAAGCGCTTTCGCGACGGCCGCGCGCTTCGTCATAGCGACCGTTCGGGAGCAGGTTGTGGCGACGTGGCCGTCTGCGGTGATCCACAGGCCGGTATAGGGATGCGTTCGGCCTGGTACCGAGTCTGACTTCTTTGGAGTGTTCATCCGAGCAAATCCTTACGGTTGCCGCCGTGGTGGCTTATGGCAACTGCCGCCAATTCGTCATGCGGTCGCTAAAATCGAGTGTGCCGCCGTCGACCGTGAAACGGCCGCCGTGGAAGCGGCGCGTGCGCGTGCAACGGTAGGTGAGATTTCCGATGCCTTGCGCAGGATCTTTGGTGACGACGCGGCGGTTCCCAAAGTCGTTAGCAAGGTCTTTGGCAAGGCCATGAACGTGAACCGGAATTCACCGCGCTGGTTGCGCGCCTGGATGAAGTCTCGGCCTGGCGAGCAGCGCGCTCCTCGTCCAGTTGCTGCGTTCGGGGAGTGATCACGCCGCCGTCCTCATCGGCGGAAGTCCCGACAGCAGCTTGGACAGGGTGATCGGAAAGTCCCGGACCCGGATGCCGGTTGCGTTGAACACTGCGTTGCTGACCGCCGCTCCCGTGCCGCAGACGCCCAGTTCGCCAACGCCCTTGATGCCGAGATGGTTGGCGTGTTCGTCATAGTCGTCGAGCAACACCGTCTCGATGGCCGGAATGTCGGCGTGCACCGGCATCAGATATTCGGCGAGATCGCCGTTCACCCAGTTGCCGTAGCGCGGGTCGACATGGGCTGCCTCGTGCAGTGCCGAGCTCACGCCCCAGATCATGCCGCCCATCAATTGTGAGCGGGCGGTCTTGGCATTGACGATGCGGCCGGCCGCGAACACGCCGGTCATGCGCCGCAACCGGACTTCGCCGGTGGCGATGTCGACGGCGACTTCTGCAAACGCGGCGCCATAGGTGTTCTGGGAATAATTCTTGAAGTTCGGATCGTCGGCCTGGCCAATGGTTTGTCCGGTGGCTTCAACGCCTTCTGGAAACCAGCGACCGACGTCGGCGAGGATGTCGTTGGGAGTGGCTCCCAAGCCAGCGGCTTCGGCAATCCTGTTCCTGATCTGCTGGCACGCCCGGTCGAGCGCGATCGACAGGTTGGAGGCGCCCCACGAGCCTCCGGCGCCGGCGCTCGGCGGAAAGTCCGAATGCGCCAGTTGGACGGTCACCTGGTCAACGCCGATCCCTAAGCTTTCGGCCGCGATCTGCGCCGCGATGGTGTAGGTGCCGGTGCCGATGTCTGGAGTGTCGGAGCGCACGATCACGCGGCCGTCCGGCTCTATGCGAACGATGGCGCCCGTCGGCCCCTGGAAATGCATGCGGATTCCGGCCGCCATGCCGTAGCCGACCAGGTGATCTCCCTCGCGACGGCTACCCGGCGTCTTCGGCCGTCTATCCCAGCCGAAACGCTTGGCACCCTCGCGCAGGCAATCGGCCAGTCGCCGTCCATTCAACGGCACACCCAACTCGGGATCGATCGCGGTGTCGTTCTTGAGTCGCAACTCCACGGGGTCGATATCAAGCGCATAGGCAAGCTCATCCATCGCGGTTTCGAAGGCGAGCAGGCCCGGCAGTTCGCCAGGGCCGCGCACCGCCTCGGCCGCCTTGAGGTCGAGATTGGTGATCGAGTGCCGGGTCAGGCGGTTCGGCGCTGCGTAGAGCGAGCGCGCCACCGTCGCCGCCTGTTCGATCCACGGTTCCGCCACAGCCGCCTGAAGATTGACGTCGTGCCCAAGCCCGGTCAGTTGCCCGTCCAATGTCGCCGCCAAGCGCACGCGGTGGATCATTTCGGGCCGGTGCCCGGTGAGGGTGAAGACCTGCCGGCGCGTCAAGGCGACCTTGACCGGGTTGGCCAGCTTGCGCGCGGCAAGCGCCGCGAGAACGGCCTCGGCGTGGAGATAAAGCTTGGAACCAAAGCCGCCGCCGACAAAGGCCGCGTCGACGGTCACCTGATCTGCCGCAAGCCCCAGCGTTTCGGCGAGCGCGATGCGGTTTTGCGCGACGGTCTGGGTCGCGAGATAGACGGTGAGATGGTCGTCGCGCCAGTCGGCGAGGCAGGCATGCGGCTCCATTGGCTGCGAGAAGTGGTATGGCGTCGTATAGGTCTGGTCTATGGTCACCGGCCCGGCCGACATCGCTGCCTCGAGGTCACCGAAGCGCGTCTCACCCGGCAGGCCGATACTGAGCGTCGCCTGCGGCTCTGCCTGATCGGCATGATTGGCAAGATCGAAGGCGCCGTCTTCACGCCCATAGGTTAGGTTCACCAGCGCCGCAGCGGCGCGGGCTTGTTCAAAGGTGTCCGCGACGACAAACGCCACCGGCTCCCCAAAATATTCAATCCGGTCGGTGGTCAGTTGCGGATGCGGCCGGTCGAAGATCGTCGGCTTGTTGACGAACGCCCCCTGTTTGGGAGCGTTTCGATGGGTCAGCACCAGGCGCACGCCGGGAGCCGATTCGGCTTCGGCGGTGTCGATGGCGGCGATCTTGCCCTTTCCGATCGCCGCGCCGCGGATGAAACCGTAGAACGGCTGGCCCGCGTCCTGCCGTTCATATGAATACACGGCGCGTCCGGTGACTTTTAGCGGGCCGTCGATGCGGTTGATGCCGGCGCCTATCATCTGGATGCTCCTGCGCGTGCGTGTTCAAGAGTAGCCGCGAGCGTCCGTCGGACGAGTGGCAGCTTGTAGGAGTTCTGTTCGGTTGGCCTGGCGCCGGAGAGCACGACGTCGGCGATCGAATCGGCCACGGCGCCGGCGACGGCATGTTCGGCCTGTTCGACACGCCAAGGCTTGTGCGCGAGACCGCCGAAGGCAAGCCGGTCCACAGTGAGGCGGCCCTCCTCGATCTTGGCAATCAGCGCCACCGAGACAGTGGCAAAGGCGTAGGAAGCGCGCTCGCGCACCTTGCGGTAAAGCTGCAAGCCGCCGCGTGGCTTTGGCAGCGTCACTGCCGTGATCAGTTCGCCCGGCTCCAGAACGGTCTCGACATGCGGGGTATTGCCGGGGAGGCAATGCAAATCGGCGATCGGGATGCTGCGCGACGCTCCGCTGGGCGCAACCGTCTCAACGCTGGCATCCAGCGCCCGCATGGCGACCGCCATATCCGAAGGATGGGTCGCGATGCAGGCTTCGCTGGCGCCGAGAATAGCGTGATTGGCGTTGAGGCCACCGATCGCGGCGCAGCCCGAACCCGGCGTGCGTTTGTTGCATGCCATATCGGTGTCATAGAAATAGGGGCACCGTGTTCGTTGCAACAAATTGCCGGCAGTTGTCGCCTTGTTGCGAAGCTGACCGGAGGCGCCGGAGACAATCGCCCTGGACAGCACGCCGTAATCCCTGCGTATCCGAGGATCGGCAGCAAGGTCGGTGTTGCGGACAAGCGCGCCAATGCGTAGACCGCCCTGGTCGGTTGGCTCAATCCGGTCGAAGCCGATGCTATTGACGTCGACAAGATGCGTCGGCGTCTCGATCTGCAATTTCATCAGGTCCAGCAGATTGGTGCCGCCGGCAATGAATTTTGCGCCGGGGATACGCACCGCTGCTGCTGCAGCCTCGGCCGCGCTGGCTGGGCGTTCGTAGGTGAAGGCTTTCATGGCCGTCCTCCTGCAACCGTGCGGATCGCTTCGATGATGTTGGGGTATGCGGCGCAGCGGCAAATGTTGCCGCTCATGCGCTCACGGATTTCCGTTTCGCTCAGCGCGATCGGCCGAGCGAGATCGACTGTGACATGGCTCGGAACGCCGGAGGCGATCTCGTCAAGCACCGCCACCGCCGAACAGATCTGTCCCGGCGTGCAATAGCCGCACTGGAAGCCGTCATGCTCGACAAAAGCCGCCTGCATCGGATGCATGCGATCGGGCGTGCCCAGTCCCTCAACGGTGGTGATGGCGTCGCTCTCATGCATGACGGCGAGGGTGAGGCAGCTGTTGATGCGCCGTCCGTTGACGAGGACGGTACAGGCGCCACATTGACCCTGGTCGCAACCCTTTTTGCTTCCGGTAAGGTGCAAGTGTTCGCGCAACGCATCGAGCAGCGTCGTACGGGGATCGAGGTCGACCGCATGAAGTTGGGTATTGACCCGCAGCTGAACCGAATGTCGGTTGGCCTCTTGTTTAGGGGACGATGTGCCCCGGAGTTCTTCACCAGCCACGGTCAATGAACTCTCCGCAGCCCCCGGAGTGGGCTGCTCGGGACCGTTGGTCTCTGTATGAACTGAAGCCATAAGCACTACTCCGTTCAGGACGGTCATCCGGCAGGGCTGCTTCGGTGAGCAGCATCTGTGGAGTCCCGACTTGCGGGATGGAATCCACGTGTAAAGATACGATACGTAGCGTCTACTTGCAAACTACGATACGTAGCGTACACTTGTCAAGCCGAGTCGCGGGTTTTTGTGAGGTCTGCCCGCTGCCTCTGCACATGGACTACAGGCAAGGATCGATGGAAAAGAAAAATCCAAAAGAAGCGGCGAGCGTCGCCACCCCGCGCCCCCGCGGCGCGGATGCTACGGCGGCGATTCTCCGTGCCGCATTGGACCTGGGTGAAGAGGTGGGGTTCGATGCGCTGACGATTGAAGGTATCGCGGACCGGACCGGCGTGGCAAAAACGACCATCTATCGCCGATGGCCGAATGTCTCGGCAATCGTGATGGATGCGTTTCTTACCGAAGTCACGAAAGCGGCGCCGATTCAGGAAAAAGCCACGGCGCGAGAGAGTTTTGCAGTGTCCATGAAACTGCTCGCACGGGCTTACCGCGGCCAGCAGGGCAGGATCATGCGGCCGCTGCTGGGGCGGGCGCAAACCGACGAGAGGCTGCTGGAGGCCGTGAAGACGCGTTGGGTCGAACCGCGGCGACAGATCGCCCGCGAGATCGTGCGGCGTGGCATAGCCAATGGTGAACTGAGACCCGGATTGGACCCGGATGTCGTGCTCGATGCTTTATATGGCCCGATCTATCACCGGCTCCTCGTTCCGTACGTCAACTCCGAGGTCTCCGACGCTTACATCGAGGCGGTCATCGAGACAGTATTTGGCGGTCTGGAGTTGAAGCCGCGCTGAGCCGGCGATCGATGTGAGCGCCATCGCGCTCTACCCGTCAGCGGTTGTTGTCGTACGGTTCAGAGCTTGTGGGCGCAGTCAATTACCAAGGAGAACTCTCATGAAGGAAATGCCTGCATCCCATGCCTACCGACTGCTCGAACCTGGTCCCATCGTTCTGGTCACGACTGCTCAAAACGGCAAAGCGAACGTGATGACGATGGGCTTCCATATGATGGTCCAGCACGCGCCGCCGCTGATTGGATGCGTCATCGGACCGTGGGACCACAGCTACAGAGCATTGTGCGAAAGCCGCGAATGCGTGATCGCTATTCCAACCGTTGACCTTGCGCGCACTGTGGTCGACATCGGCAACTGTTCGGGCGACAAGGTCGATAAATTCGAGAAATTCGGGCTGTCGCCCTTATCCGCGCAGGACGTTGGGCCGCCACTTATCGGGGAATGTCTCGCCAATATCGAATGCCGAATTGCCGACGACACGATGGTCGAAACCTATAGCCTTTTCCTTCTCGAGGCGCTCAGGATCTGGATCGATTCCGACCGCAAGGAGCGGCGGACATTACACCACAAGGGAGACGGGTCCTTCACGGTAGACGGCGAAGTCGTCGATCTGCGCGAGAGGATGGTGAAATGGCGGCAGCTTCCGGACTGAGTTTCGTGAGTCTGAGAGCCGAATTCGCATCACGCCACAAAGATCGACCAGGCCCGAGCAAAGTCGATGAGGCCAGGCGATCACGACGAAAGCCCTCGACGACAAAGTCGACGAAGACGCGGGTCTTCGCGGGAAGCAATGTTCGAGTGGCGGGACGATACGGGACAATACGGGAAGACTTCCGATTCTGGCCCACGAAAAAGTCAATGAAATCGATATTCTTGGCACACCATCCGAGCCAGCCAACACTCTAACTGATCGATTTTGTTACATTTTATGGCCATATTCACCTCGGCGCCTTGGACTCGAACCCCCTTCCAAACATTCAGTCTGCGGATGACCAGTTTAGATCTGAAGCGGTTACCGGTGCCTGCTTTCCGGCTTTGAACCTATCTATCACTGCAGGATCTGGCTTCATCGTTCCAGGCAGATCGCCACCCCCTGGCCGCCGCCGATGCAGAGCGAGGCGAGGCCCTTCATGGCATTGCGCCGAGCCATCTCGTGTAGCAGCGTCACCACGATGCGGCAGCCTGAGCCGGCCAGCGGATGGCCGAGCGCGATGGCGCCGCCGCTCATGTTGATGATGTCTTCATTCCAGCCCATCTCGCGGTTGACCGCAATGGCTTGAGCGGCGAAGGCTTCGTTGATCTCCATCACGTCGAGGTCGGACGAACGCCAACCTGCCTTCCGAAGCGCGAGACGCGAGGCCGCGACGGGGCCCAGACCCATATCCATCGGCTCGACTCCCGCTGACGCGTAGGAAGCGATGCGGGCGAGGGGCTTCAAGCCGAGTTCGTTCATCCGCGCTTCCGACATCACCAGCACCGCGGCGGCGCCATCGCTGAGACCCGAGGCGTTGCCGGCAGTGATCGTGCCCGCCGGATCGAAGACAGGTTTCAGCCGCCCGAGCCCTTCCATTGTGGTCGAGGTATTGGGATGTTCGTCACGGTCGACGACAACATCGCCGGCGTTAACGGAGACAGGCACGATCTCATCGTCGAATCGTCCGGTACGGATGGCGGCGTCCGCTTTCTCCTGCGAGCGCAGCGCGAAGCTGTCCTGCTCCTCGCGGGTGATCTGGTAACGCTGCGCGAGCGCTTCGGCGGTTACGCCCATATGGACCTGATGGAAGGCGTCCCACAGCCCGTCGGTGATCATGGAATCCTTGACGATCCGGTCGCCCATGCGGATACCGCCGCGTACGCCGGAGATGACATGCGGCGCCGACGTCATCGAGTCCTGCCCGCCGGCGATCACGCAGTCGGCGTCGCCGCAGCGAATGGCTTGAGCGGCGAGATGGATCGATTTCTGGCCGGCGCCGCACACCTTGTTCACGGTCATGGCAGGAACGCCGACCGGCAGGCCGGCCTTCAGCGACGCCTGTCGCGCCGGGTTCTGTCCGGCCCCGCCAGTCAACACCTGACCCATGATTACCTCGCTGATGGAATCGGGCGCCAGCTTGGTGTCCGCAAGCATCGCCTGAATGAGTTGCCCACCCAGCTCCGCCGCTGAGAGACTGGCGAACGCGCCATTCAGCTTCCCGATCGGCGCGCGTTTGGCGGCAACGATGTACACGGCATCCATTTCAGGTCCTCCACCAACGCGATTTGATCGCCGCGATCGCCGCTTGACATTCTGGTTATAACCAATAATCTGAAACGCATCGGCAGGCAAGGTCGAGGCATCTGGCCGGTCTGTGTTCCGGGAGGAAATCCATGTCATCCGTGCTTTGGACGCCGGCGCCAGCCGCGTTCGAATCGTCCAATATTGCGCGCTTTGCGCTGACCAACGGCTTCAACCCCACCGACTACGAGACGCTGCATCGCTGGTCCATCGGCGACTCCGGCGCGTTCTGGCGGGCGGTGTGGGACTTCGCCGGCGTGATCGGCGATCCCGGCGCGATTTCTTTCCTGCGCGATGATCAGGCGCCGATGACGCACAGCCGGTTCTTCCCGGACGCATCGCTCAATCTCGCGGAAAACCTCCTGCGTGGGGACGATGATCGGGTCGCGGTCATCGAGGCCGACGAGGGCGGCCATTTCCGCACCTTCACCCTTGGCGAGCTGCGCCGGCTCGTCGCCAGCACCGCGCAGGGCCTGCGCGCGGCCGGCGTGGCGAGGGGCGACAGCGTCGGCGGCATCCTGCCTAACCGTGTCGAAGGTCTCGTGGCGCTTCTGGCGACGCTGTCGATCGGCGCCGTCTGGTCGTCCTGCTCGCCGGATTTCGGCGCCGCGGCGATCGTCGACCGCCTCGGCCAGATCGGCGTCAAGGTGCTGTTTGCAGCACCGCGCTACCGCTATGCGGGCAAGGAGCACGACATCTCGGATCGATTGGGCGAGATCGTCGCAGCGATGCCGACGGTGACCACGCTGGTGCTGACCGGCGAACCGGGTGCAAGGCTGAACTGCGCGGCGACCTGTCTCGCCTTCGACGATTTCGGCAGCGACGGCGCGCTGGCCTTCGAACGCCTGCCCTTCGATCATCCGGCCTATGTGCTCTACACCTCGGGCACCACGGGTGCGCCGAAGGCGATCGTCCATCGCACGGGCGGCGTGCTGCTCCAGCATGTGAAGGAGCATCTGCTGCATGGCGACGTTCGCCCCGGCGACGTGATGAGCTGGTACACCAACACAGCGTGGATGATGTACCATTGGCTGCTCTCGGGCCTCGCCTGTAGCGCGGCTGTTGTGCTCTATGACGGCGCTCCGATCCTGAAGACCGCTAATGGCCTCGACCCCAGCCCGTTGTGGACAATGGCGGAGCGTGCACGTGTCACGCATTTCGGCACCAGCCCGAAATATCTGGCGACGCTGGCCGCCGAAGGCTACGCGCCGGGACGTCTGCACGACCTGTCCTCGTTGCGTTCCCTGCTCTCGGCCGGTGCGCCGGTTTCTTCCAGCCAGTACGACTGGGTCTACGCGCATATAAAGCAGGACATGATCTTTGCCTCGATCTCGGGGGGCACCGAGATCATCGGCTGTTTCCTGCTCGGCTCGCCGATCCACGCCGTGCGCCGTGGCGAATTGACCGTCAAAGGGCTCGGACTTGCGGTGGCCGTGATGGACGATCGCAATGCGCCTGTCATCGGCCGCCAGGGCGACCTCGTCTGCACCGAACCGTTCCCGTCCATGCCGCTGACCTTCTGGGGCAAAGACGGCGACCAGCGCTATCACGCTACCTATTTCGCCGCGCGGCGGGAAGTCTGGACGCACGGCGATGTCGCGGAAATGACGGTGCATGGTTCCGCTGTGATCCATGGCCGGTCGGACACCACGCTGAAGCCCGGCGGCGTGCGCATCGGCACGGCCGAGATCTATGCCGCCTGCGAGAACGTTGCCGCCATCGAGGACTGCCTGGCCTTTGGCGCACCGGTTGAAGGCGACGAAGAGATCGTGCTCTGCGTCAAGCTGAGCGACGGCTTCGAACTTAGCCCCGAGCTTGCTGAGCAAATCCGCCGCGCGATCCGGGAGGCTGCATCGCCGCGCCACGTACCGCATCGCATTCACGCGGTGCGGGCCATTCCCTACACGCTCAACGGCAAGAGGGTTGAGGGCGCCGCCCGCACGACGCTCGAAGGCAAGCCGGTCAAGAACATGGCTTCGCTCGCCAATCCAGCATGCCTTGATGAATACCGTGTGCTCGACCGGAGCAAGGCGGCATGAGGCGCGGCAAGGGAGCGATCGTCGGCATCGGCGAATTGAAGCCGCAGCGCCTGACCAGCGGCGTGACGACGCTGGAGATGATCGCCGAGGTCTCGCGCCTGGCGGTGCTCGACGCCGGGCTGGAACCTGCCGCGATAGACGGGCTTTTGGTCGGGCCGCAGGTGGGCGAGACGCCGCAGCATGTGCCGGCGACCGTCGCGGAATATCTCGGGCTCGCGCCAACGATGGCCAACGTGGTCGATCTCGGCGGTGCATCGGGCGCCGGCATGGTCTGGCGCGCGGCGGCGGCGATAGAGGCCGGCATGTGCGAGACGGTGCTGTGCGTGCTCGCCAACAACCGCGAGGAGGTGCCGCCGCGCTCGCCCAACCGCAATCCGATCCGCGAGTTCGATGTGCCGTTCGGCGCCTCGGGCGCCAACATCTCCTACGCGCTGCTGATGCAGGCGCATATGGCGGAGTATGGTTCAACCGCGCGGGATTTCGCGCTGATCGCCGCGGCGGCGCGGGCCAACGCACAGCTCAAACCCGACGCCATCTTCTTCGGCAAGCCGGCAGATGTGGAGATGGTGTTGGCCTCGCCGATGATCGCATCGCCGCTCCACCTCTACGAAATCGTCATGCCGGTCGCGGGCGGTGAGGCGGTCGTCGTCACCTCGGCCGAACGCGCGCGCTCGCTGCCAAAAAAAACCGTGCATCTGCTCGGCGCCGGCGAGAAGGTCACGCATCGCGCGGTCAGCCAGGCGCCCAGCCTTACCTCCGGCCCGCTGAAGAGCGCCATGGCGCGCGCCTTCGGGCAGTCCGGCACCACGGCCAATGAGATGGACCTGCTTTCGCTCTACGACTGCTACACGATCATGGTCGCCACGACGATCGAGGACGCTGGTCTGTGCGCACCAGGCCAGTTCGGAGCATGGCTGCGCGACCATGACCTTTCCCATGGCGGCGACAAGCCGCTGAACACGCATGGCGGCCAACTCGGTTTCGGCCAGCCCGACCTTGCGGGCGGCATGACGCATGTCGTCGAGGCGGTGCGCCAACTGCGCGGCGAGGCGGACGAACGCCAGATCGGCAAGGCCGAGCTCGCGCTGGTCACCGGCAATGGCGCGACAATGAGCGAGGCGACCGCGCTCGTGCTGGGAGCCGCCTGATGTCCGTCGATCTCAACGCATTGAACACCGCTGGTCCGACGATCACTACACTCACGGCGCCGTTCTGGGATGCCGCAGCCGAAGGACGGCTCAAAATCCAGCACTGCGAGGATTGCGGCAAGGCCGTGTTCTACCCGCGCCCGATCTGCCCGCATTGCTGGAGCCGCCGCCTCGTCTGGCGGGATGTCTCCGGCAAAGGCCGGCTGAAATCCTTTTCGCACGTGCACAAGCCGGGCCACCCCGGCTGGCTGCCGGCCGCTCCCTATGTGGTCGGGCTGGTCGAACTGGCCGAGGGCCCGACCATGCTGAGCTTCATCCTGCCTGGCGCGCGGCCGCCGCACGTAGGAGACGCGCTGCTGCTCGCGCCGACGGCCATCGGCGGTCGCGTCCTGCCAGCCTTCAAATCAGTCGAAACCGCAACAGAGGAGAAGCCGCAATGAGCACCGAGACGAAAGATGGCTGGGCAGGCGTGGTGAAAGGCCGCCCGCAGGTCGGCGCCTTTGCCGAGCGCACGCGCCGTACGCGCATCAGCGACATCGAAGCCTTCACCGACATGACCGGAGACCGCAACCCCTTGCACTATGACCGCGCGCTGGCCGAGAAATCGGTGTTCGGCAAGCTGATCGTCCAGGGCGGCGTCACGTCAGGCATCCTCAATGCGCTGGTGGCCGAGGATCTGCCGGGACCTGGGACCGTGTTCCTTGAAGTCGCCTGGAAGTTCGTCAAGGCGGTCGGTGTTGACGAGGAGATCACCGGACGCGTCGAGGTCAAGGAGGTGCGCCCCGACAAACCGATCTGCAAGATCGAGACATCAGTGCGCGACGGCCAGGGCGAGCTTTGTCTCACTGGCACGGCCACGGTGTTCACCGTGCCGCTGCAAGGCGCATGAGTGCGATGGACGACAGCCTGCCTGGCGTGGCGGCCGACAGCGAATGCTGGCGTGTGCTGTCGCTGCTTTGCCTGGCTGTCGTTCTTTCGCTCACCACCTGGTTCTCGGCGACAGCCATCCTGCCGGAGCTGAAGCAGGAACTTGCACTCGGCGCCAGCGCCGAGGCCTGGCTGACGAATGGGGTACAGGTCGGCTTCGTCGCTGGCGCCCTGGCCGCCAGTCTCGTCAACCTGCCCGACCTGGTGCGGCTCAGCCGCCTCATGGCGATGTCGGCACTGGTGGCCGCGTTCGCCAACGCGACCTTGCTGTTTCATCCTGGCGAAGCTGGCGTAATCGCCGCGCGCATCGTCACCGGCATGGCGCTGGCCGGCGTCTATCCGCCGGCGCTGAAGCTGGTTGCCACCTGGTTTATGCGCGACAGAGGACTGGCGCTTGGCGCGGTCATCGGGGCACTGACGGTCGGCTCCGCCTTGCCGCACCTCTTCCGTGCCATGCTGACCACGCTCGACTGGCGGCCGGTGGTCGCCGCCGCCAGTGTCGCTACGGCCGCCGGCGCGATGCTGTTCCTGCTGTTCGCCAGGGAAGGACCCTATCCGTTCGGCAAGGCCGTGTTCGAGCCGGCACGGATCGGCCAGGTGTTCCGCGAGCGGCCACTGCTGCTCGCCAACCTCGGTTATCTCGGCCATATGTGGGAGCTCTACGCCATGTGGGCCTGGCTGCTTGCCTATACGCGCGCGGCGTTGGATGCGCAGGCGATCGGGACCACGGCGGCTGCGTCGCTTTCAACCTTTTTCGTGGTCGCCTCCGGTGTCCTCGGTTGCCTGCTGGGCGGCTATCTGTCGGACCGCATCGGCCGCACCACGACCACCGCCGGCATGATGGCCGTTTCAGGCGGATGCGCGCTGCTGATTGGCTTTCTTTTCGCCGGGCCGTTCTGGCTGTTCATGCTGGTCGCGCTTGTCTGGGGTATTTCGGTGATCGGCGATTCCGCGCAATTTTCCGCCGCTGTCACCGAGCTCGGCGATCGTCGTTTTGTCGGCACGGCGCTGTCGGTGCAGCTCGGCCTCGGCTTCGCGCTGACGGTGCTCGCCATCTGGCTGCTGCCGCGCTTTGCCGAATTCATCGGCGGCTGGCGCTGGGCCTTCCTGTTGCTCGTCCCCGGACCTCTGCTCGGTACTGCCGCCATGCTATGGTTGCGAAAGTTGCCGGAGAGCGTGAATATGGCCGGCGGCCTCCGCTAGGGAGGACGTTGCCGCTCTGAGTCGTGGCAAGTGACATCCGGGCGTTCGCCCGCAGGCTGAAGACCGATCATCGATGGAACAAATGACCAGGACGCGCGGGCGTCCTCGCTACGACCAGGAAGATGCAGCCGCCGCCGAGGCGTTCCGCTCGATCGGCTCCAAGGTCCAGCTCAACCGCGACGAGGCGGCGCCGCTTTGGGTCCAGTTGCGCAACCAGGTCGAGGAAGCGATCAACACTGGCTTGCTGGCGGCCAATTCGCGCATACCGTCCGAACAGGCGCTTTGCGATTTCTTCGGGGTCTCGCGCCCCGTCGTGCGCGCGGCGATCGGGTCGCTGTCCAGCGAGGGCCGCATCATCAAGATGCCTCGCAAGGGCATGTTCGTCGCGGCACCGCGCGAGCATGTCGACTTCATGACCGCTAATCTCGGCGTCTTCGACGACCTGACCGCCAAGGGACACAAGGTTTCGACGCGCACGCTCGAAATCTATCGCTGTCCGCCGAACGAGAAGGAATCGAGCGTCTTCGGGATTCCTGCAAATGGCAGCGTGGTCAGGATCAGCCGCGTCTACATGACCGACGGCTCGCCGATCACCATGACACGCATCAGCCTGCCGGGGCACCGGGTCCCCGGTCTCGAAAACATCCTGTCGGAAAACCAGTCGATCTTCGGCACCATCCGCGCGGTGTTCGGCCTGACGGTGAAGCGGGCCGACCGTTGGCTGCGTGCGGCATTGCCCACCAAGGAAGAGGCCGAGCAGATGGGCGTTGCCGCCAACACGCCGCTGATCGAAATCGAGTCGATCGCCTATGACGCGGACGGCGCGGCGCTCGAATATTACGAGGCCTTCTACAACTCTTCCGTCGCCCGCATCCATATGGCGGTCGAGCAGCCGTCGGCGACGGTGAACGGTGTCGATCGCACCTGAATCTTACCAGTCAAAAAAGATTCTGTTTTCTGGTTATAACCAGATTGACGGACCCGGGAAGCTTCTGTAACTTCCTTGCCATGGGTCGGGAGGAGCCTGACCCCTAAGGCATTATCAGGATCGATCGGCTTGCGACGCCGCCTTGGCGGCGAGGGGAAGATTTTGCTCGCGCTCAAGCCTAGCCCTGATGGAGGATTTGCATGGACTACCGGTCGCAATTCGACCTGACGGGTGAGGTTGCCGTCGTCACCGGCGGCGCCAGCGGCATCGGTCTGGAGGCCGCCAAGGCGCTCGGCACCTGCGGCGCGCGCATCGTCCTGCTCGACATGAATACGCAAGGCCTGGATGCCGCGGCCGGGGTGCTTAAGGAGGCCGGTGTCGCAAGCGTCGATGGCCACGCGCTCGACGTCACCGATCCGCGTGCCGTCGAGGCGATGGCGGCCCAGGTCGTCAGCGACCTCGGCCAGGTCGACATACTGGTCAACAGCGCCGGCATCGCCCGCCTCAACACCGCGCTCGACACATCCGACGAGGAATGGCGCCAGGTGATGGATGTCAACGTCAATGGCGTCTACTGGGCCTCGCGCGCCTTCGGCCGTTCCATGGTCGCCCGCAAGAAGGGCTCGATCGTCAATCTCGGCTCGATGTCGGGCCTGATCATCAACCGTCCGCAGACCGCGCCCTCCTACATGGTGAGCAAGGGCGCGGTGCACATGATGACCAAGGCGCTCGCCGTCGAGTGGGCGAAATCGGGCGTGCGCGTCAACGCCTTGGCGCCGGGCTATGTCGGCACCGAGATGACGCTGAAAATGCGCGAGCGGCCCGAACTCTTCAACACCTGGATCGACATGACGCCGATGGGCCGGCTCGGCGAGCCGCACGAGATCGCTTCGGCGATCCTGTTTCTCGCCTCGCCGGCGTCGAGCTACGTCACCGGCGCGATCCTGTCGATCGATGGCGGCTACACGGCCTGGTGACGGGCCGAGCAAGGATTGGAATATCGCATGACCGTTTCGGACCTAGAGGCACGCCAGGCAATCATCGACGCCTGCCTCGAGATGAACGCGCTGGGCATCAACCAGGGCACGTCAGGCAATGTCAGCCTGCGCCATGGCGAAGGCATGCTGATCTCGCCGACCAGCACGCCTTACGAGACGCTGGTGCCCGAGGACATCGTCTTCATGGCGTGGGACGGCGAGGTCGACGGGCGCCTGCCGCCGTCGAGCGAATGGCGTTTCCATCTCGACATCATGAAGGCGCGGCCCGAGGTCAACGCGGTTGTCCACGCGCATCCGACCTACTGCACCATCATCGCCATCATGGGCAGGAAGATACCGGCGATCCACTACATGGTCGCGGTCGCCGGCGGCAACGACATTCGCTGCGCCCCCTACGCCACCTTCGGCACGGCAGAGCTCTCGGCGCATGCGGTGGAGGCGCTGCGCGACCGCAAGGCCTGCCTGCTCGCACAGCATGGCATGATCGCGGTCGGTTCCAGCCTCAGCCAGGCGATGTGGCTGGCGGTCGAGGTGGAAACGCTGGCGCGCCAGTATCACGGCGCCCTGCAGATCGGCGAGCCGCCGATCCTGTCCGAAGAGGAGATCGAAAACGTCATCAAGCGCATGGCCAGCTATGGCCTGCGCGACAAGGAGGCTGCCGCCTGAGCCGCAGTCATCTGGCAGAATCCTCCGGGAAGGCCCGGAGCGATCAACAAGGGAGGAATGAAATGACTAGATCCATGAAAGGCCTCGTCAAGGCGCTCGCTTTGGGGTTGGCGGCGGCTTGCAGCCTGGCTGCCATCTCGGGCGCGAGCGCCGAGGAACTGTCGCTCAAGGGCAAGCGCGTCGGCGTTTCCGCCATCGGCACCGATCACTATTGGGACCTGATGGCGTTCCGCGGCATCCAGGACCGTGTCAAGGAGCTGGGCGGCGAAGTCATCGCGCTCGACGCCGGCCGCAAGGATCAGCAGCAGATCGCGCAGCTGCAGACGCTGATTGCGCAGAAGCCGGATGCCATCATCGAGCAGCTCGGCAACCTCGAAGTGCTGAATCCGTGGCTGCAGAAGATCCGCGACGCCGGCATCCCGCTGTTCACCGTCGACACCGCGACGCCGCATGCGATCAACAACACCACGTCCAACAACTACAATATCGGCGCCGAGATCGCGCTGCAGATGGTCGCCGACATGGGCGGCAAGGGCAATGTGCTGGTCTTCAACGGCTTCTACAGCGTGCCGGTGTGCAAGATCCGCTACGACCAGCTGAAATATGTGCTGAGCTCGTTCCCCGATGTGAAGATCGTCGAGCCGGAACTGCGCGACGTCATCCCGAACACCGTGCAGAGCGCCTATTCCAACGTGACCGACATGCTGACCAAGTCGCCCGAGAAGGGCTCGATCGGTGCGGTGTGGGCCTGCTGGGACGTGCCGCAGATCGGCGCCACGCAGGCGGTCGAGGCGGCCAGCCGCAACGAGGTCAAGACCTATGGCATCGACGGCAGCCCGGAAGTCATCAAGATGGTGATGGATCCGAAGTCGTCGGCTGGCGCGGTCGCCGCGCAGCAGCCCTATGAAATCGGCAGGACCTCGGTCGACAATGCGGCCAAGTTCCTGGCCGGCCAGAAGGTGCCGCCCTTCACCTTTGTGCCTGCCGTGCTGGTCAACAAGGAAAATGCCGCCGAAAAAGGAAAGCCATTCCTCGACGCCGCCGAAAAGGCAGGCGTTAAATAGGCTCTGGCGAAACGGTGGGCAGCCAGGCGTTTGCGGCTGCCCGCCACCATCAACCAGGATTGACGGCCATGCAGACGGCAAAGCGTGAAATTGCTGTATCGATGACGGATATATCGAAGCGGTTCGGTCCGGTGCGTGCGCTGGAGAATGCGAACCTCGAGATCGCGCGCGGTTCGATCCTCGGCCTTGTCGGCCAGAACGGCGCCGGCAAATCGACGATCATCAAAGTGCTGGCCGGCATCATCAAGCCCGACAGCGGCACCATCGTCATCAATGGCGAGACCGTCTCTTCGCTGACGCCGGCATCGGTGGAAAAGCTCGGCGTGCACTTCATCCACCAGGACAGGCTGCTGGTGCCGACCGCGACCGTCGGCGAGGCGGTGTTTCTCGGCCACGAAATCGGCCTCGGTCCCTTCGTCAGCCGCCGGGCCATGGCGCGCAAGGCGGCCGATCTGCTGAAGCGCTTCTTCGGCATGGAACTGCCGGCGGGCACTCTGGTCAAGGACCTGACCACGGCGCAGCAGAAGGTCGTGCAGATCACCCGCGCTTTGGCGCAGAAGGCTTCGGTGCTGGTGCTCGACGAACCGACGGCGGCACTGGTCAAGCGCGAGGTCGACAGCCTGTTCGACGTGCTGCGCCGGCTGCGCGACGACGGCATCGCCGTCGTCTTCATCTCCCATTACATGCAGGAAATCGAAAAGCTCTGCGACCGCGTCACCGTAATGCGCAACGGCACCGACGTCGGCACCGTCGATCCGCGTGAGACATCGATCGACGAGATCATTTCGATGATGATCGCCCGCGATGTTGGCGAGATGTTTCCCAAGCGCTCGGTCACGCTCGGCGCACCTGTGCTCGAAGTCGCCAATCTGCGGCTCGGCGGCAGCTTCGAAAACATCGGCTTCAATGTGCGCGCCGGCGAAATCGTCGGCCTGACCGGCCTGCTCGGCTCCGGCGCCAAGGAAATCGTGCAATGCCTGTTCGGCCTCAAGACGGCCGATGGCGGCTCGATCAAGGTCGAGGGCAAGCAGCTTGCGCTGTCGACGCCGGTCAAGGCCGTGCGCGACGGCATCGCCATGCTGCCGGAGGATCGTCGCGCGCATGGCGTGGCGCTCGGCCTGTCGGTGCGCGAGAATATTTCGCTCGCCAGCCTGCGCCGCTATTCGAAGAACGGACTGGTCAGCCGCGGCAGCGAGAACCAGGCGGTCGACGGCCTGATCAAGGAACTGTCGATCAAGACGCCGCATCGCGATGCGCTGGTGCGCGAACTCTCCGGCGGCAACCAGCAAAAAGTGGCGATCGCCAAATGGCTGAGCTGCCAGTCGCGCGTCTACGTGCTAGACGAGCCGACGGTGGCCGTCGACGTCGGCGCCAAGGTCGAGATCTACAATCTGTTGAACCGGCTGGCAGGCGAGGGCGCTGCCATCCTTCTTCTGTCGTCCGACCTGCTTGAACTGGTCGGGGTCTGCGACCGCGTGCTGGTCGTCTATCGCGGCCGGCTTGCCGGCACCTTCTCCGGCCCGTCGATGAACAGCGACGCGCTACTCGCGGCCTCGTCCGGCGCCCGCTCGAACGCTGATGGAGTGGCGGCATGAGCGCGACAATTGTCCAGGCCGAAGCCGGCGCGTCCGACGAAACCCGCGCCACCGGCAAAAGTGCTGGCCGGCGCTTTGCAACCCTTGTCGTGCGGCTCGGCGCAATCGCCGCCTTCGCTGCGATCATGGCCTATTTCGTCGTCTTCGCGCCGGGCTTCACCTCGACCTTCAACCTCATCAACGTCGTCGAGCAGTCGGCGATCCTGGGCGTGCTCGCCTATGGCATGACTGCCGTCATCATCGGCGGCGGCTCCGACGTCACCGAAGGTGGCATCGACCTGTCGATCGCCGCCAATATGGGGCTGTGCGCCGCCGTCTACGCGACGCTGCTGTCGATGGGCTATGGCGACTTCCTGTCAGTGCTCGCGGCCATCGCCGTCGGCATGGCGGTCGGTGCGCTGAACGCCCTTGCCGTGGTCGGCCTCGGCATCCTGCCGCTGCTGGCAACGCTTGCCGTGCTCAACGTTGCGGCCGGCATGGAATTGACCCTCACCCAGAACACGGTCGTCGGCGCATCCTCCCCGCTGCTCGGCTTCCTGGTCTCCGGGTCCTTTCTTGGCATCTCGGCGCTCGCCTGGGCGCTGATCCTGTTCTCCGCGCTCGTGATCGCGATCTTCCACTACACGTCGTTCGGGCTCAGGCTCTACGCGGTCGGCGGCCATCCGGAAGCGGCCCGCGCGGCCGGTCTCAGCGTGCCCCTCTACGTGTCCTTCACCTATGTACTGAGCGGCTTCTGCGCGGCGGTGGCAAGTGTCCTCACCGTCTCGCGCCTTTCGGCCAGCACGCCCGGCTCCGGCGAACTGCTTCTGTCGGTGCTGGCGGCAGCATTGCTCGGCACCGTCTTTTCACGCCGCTTCGTGCCAACCATGGGCGGCACGCTGCTTAGCGTGCTGTTCATCGGCCTGCTCGCCAACGGCTTCCAGCTGCTCAACGTCTCCAGCTACTGGGTCAACGGCGTGCAGGGCGCGCTGATCCTGCTGGTGGTGGCCATCACATCCTTTGCCCGCGGTTCGGAGGGTTCGCGATGAGTGTCCAGACCAACGACAAACCCAAGGTGAGCTTGCGCGCCTTCCTCGCCAAATACAGCGTGCTTATCGCCTTCGCCGCCATCGTCATCTTCTTCGCGGTGGCCAGCCCGACTTTTCTCACGCCGGCGAACCTCTTCAACGTTTTGGTCAACAATGTCGTCATGCTGGCCATCGTCGCGCTGGGGCTCACCATCGTCATCTCGTCTGGCGGCATCGATCTTTCGGTCGGCGTGTCCGTCGATATGGCAAGCATGGTCTTCGTTATGCTGCTCGCCGCCGGCTATAGCGGCGTGGTCGGCGTCGGCGGCGGGCTGGGTGCTGCGCTGGTTGTCGGCATCCTCAACGCGATCCTCATCACCCGGCTCAACATCAGCCCGTTCCTGGCGACGCTCGGCGTGCTGTTCATCGGCCAGAGCGCGCAGCAGCTCGCGACAAGCGGCGGCCAGCCGATCTACCTCACCAGCGGCTATGCCGGCGATCAGTTCAACGCCATCGCCCGCACCGCCCTGCTCGGCATTCCGACGCCGGTGATCGTGCTCATCCTGTGCGCCCTCGCCGTCCACTTTTTGCTGCACCGGTCCGTCTTCGGCCGCTACGTCCAGGCGATGGGCGCGCAGCCCGGTGTCGCCTGGTATTCCGGCATCCGCGTGCCGCGCGAGCTCTCGCTGGTGCATGTGCTTTGCGCGTTGCTGGCGGGTGTGACCGGCATATTGCTGTCGGCGACGGTCAAGTCCTACGTGCCGTTGTCCGGCAATGCTTTCCTGCTCGACGCGATCGGCGCCACCTTCATCGGCACGACGCTCAGCCGTGAACGCAAGCCTTCGGTGATCGGCACGCTGCTCGGCGTTTTCCTACTCGCCATCGTCAAGAACGGGCTGCTTCTCGTCGGCTGGAATTTCTACTGGCAGCAGGTCGGCATCGGCGTGCTGGTCTTCCTGGTGCTGGCCGCGAGCTTCGGCTTGCGCCGCGCCGCCCATTGATTTCGAGAGGTCCGCCAACCATGCCACAATTCGATGTCAGCTCGATCGGCTTCTACGTCCTCGACATCCTTGGACGGCCGGTGTCGCGCATCCCCGAAGGCGGCCGCGCCGACTATATCGAGGAGATTCGCATGACGGTCGCCGGCACGGCCGGCGCCACCGGCATGGACTGCGCCATCCTCGGGCTGAAGACGAGGGCCGTCACCACGCTCGGAACCGACGACATGGGCGACTGGTTCCTTGCCAAGCTCACCAAATACGGCCTTGAGTGCAGCCTGGTGCGCCGCGACGGCCGCGTCCAGACTTCGTCCACAATCCTGCCAGTGCGGCCGAACGGCGAGCGCCCGGCATTGCATGTGCCGGGCACGGCCACTTTGTTCGAGGTCGCGGACGCCGATCTCGACGCCGCCTTGGATGCGACAGTCGTCCATGTCGGCGGCACCGGGCTGTTGAAGCGTTTTGATGGTGAGCCGACCGTGCGGCTCTTGAAGCGCGCCAAGGAACTCGGCCGCATCACTACATTCGATTTGATCCAGGCGACGCCCGAGACGGTGCGGCTGGTCGAACCGTGCCTGCCTTACATCGACTATTTCGTGCCGAGCATCGACGAGGCCGGCGAGATGGCGCATGACCGGGATCCCGCCCTCGTCGCTACCTTCTTCAAGGCCAAGGGCGTCAAGAACTGCATCCTCACGCTCGGCGCCGATGGTGTTCATGTCTCGCCGCAGCATGGCGAGGATTTCCATCTGCCGGCCTTCGACGTCGAAGTCTTCGACACCACCGGCTGCGGCGATTCCTTCACCGCCGGCATCATCGTCGGCATCGTCAAGGGCTGGGATCTCAAGCAGTCGGCGCGCTTCGCCACGGCGGTCGCCGCCAAGGTGGCGATGGGACTCGGCTCCGACGGCAAACTCGTTTCATTCGACGACACGGTCGCGGCGATGAATTCGCTGCCGGTCAAGACATCAAAGGTGCAAGCAGCGTGACCATTCTTCCTGAAGCCAAGGGCAAGACGGCTCTCGTCACCGGCGCCAGCCGCGGCATCGGCAGGGCGCTCGCCAAGGGGCTCGCGGAGGCGGGCTTCGACGTCGCCGTCACCGACCTGCCGTCGCAGGCAGCGGAGCTTGCTGTGACGAAGGCCGAGATCGAGGCGGCTGGCCGCAAGGCCTATGTCTACACGATGGATGTCAGCAAGAAGCGCGAGATCGAGGCGACGGCGCAGGCGCTGCTTGCGGCGGCGGGCAGCATCGATGTGCTGGTCAACAATGCCGGCATCCTGAAGCCCAGCCTGCTCCAGGACCTCGACGAGGCCAATTGGGACGCGCATTTCGACGTCAACGCCAAGGGCGTGCTGATGATGTGCCAGGCGGTGCTGCCGCATATGCGCGCCAGAAGATCGGGCAGGGTGATCAACATCGCCTCGATCGCCGGCCGCCAGGGCGTGCCGACGCAGGGCCATTACGCGGCGACGAAATCGGTGGTGATCACGCTGACCCGGGTGCTGGCGCAAGAGGTCGGCATGGACGGCGTTACCGTCAACGCCATCTGCCCCGGCATCATCCTGACCGAGATGGGCAAGAACAATCTCGGCAGCGATGCGGCAATCCGGCATTGGGAGGATGTCGCGGCGCTGAAGCGCCTTGGCGCGCCGGAGGACGTCGTCGGGCCGGTGCTGTTTTTCGCTTCGGACCTGTCGGCCTTCGTCACCGGGCAGTCGCTCAACGTCGACGGCGGCATCTACTACCACTGACCGATCCGCCGCCGTGACGGACCATTCAAGAGCCGGGACCTGCTGGGTCTTTGCCGGAGGAGAACGCATGACACATGAGCTGGAATTCTACATCGACGGTCGCTGGGTGGCGCCGAGCGGGACGCAAAGCTTCGATGTGATCAACCCGGCAACCGAGGCCAAGGTGGCGACGATCGCCATGGGCTCGGGCGCGGATGTCGACAAGGCAGTCGCCGCCGCCAAACGCGCCTTCCCGGCCTATTCCCGCACCTCGCGCGAAGAACGGCTTGGCTATCTCACCCGGATCCTCGAGTTCTATGACGAAGGCAGCGACGAGATCGCCGAGTTGATGTCGCTGGAGATGGGCGTCGTCAGGAATTTCTCGCGCAATGCGCAGATCGCGCTTGGCCGCGCGCATCTTGCCACCGCCGTCGACGTGCTGAAGCACTTCGCCTTCACCGAGCAACGCGGCGACATGCTTCTGGCGCGCGAGCCGATCGGCGTCTGCGGCCTGATCACGCCCTGGAACTGGCCGATGAACCAACTGGTCGTGAAGGTGGCGCCGGCGCTTGCCGCCGGCTGCACCATGGTGGTGAAGCCCAGCGAATATTCGCCGCTGTCGTCGCTGCGCTTTGCCCGGATGGTGGATGAGGCCGGCGTGCCGGCGGGCGTGTTCAACTTGATCAATGGCGATGGCGTCGAAGTGGGCGAGGCGATCTCGCGCCACCCGGATGTCGACATGGTCTCGATCACCGGCTCGACCCGCGCCGGCGTCGCGGTCGCCAAGGCGGCGGCCGACACGATCAAGCGCGTGCATCAGGAGCTTGGCGGCAAATCGGCCAACATCATCTTCGACGACGAGAATTTCGATCGCAACGTCGCGCTCGGCGTCAAGGCGAGCTACCTCAATTGCGGCCAGTCTTGCAGCGCGCCCACCCGGATGCTGGTGCCGTACCAGCTGATGGAGCACGCCGCGAAAGTCGCCGCCGAAACCGCCGATGCGCTGGCGGTGGGCACGCCCGATACCGAGGGCACCGATCTCGGACCTGTGGTCAACGCCTCGCAATACAAGCGTATCCAGACCCTGATCGAGACCGGCATCAAGGAAGGCGCGACGCTTTCGGCGGGTGGCCCGGGGCGGCCTGAGGGATTGGACAAGGGCTACTATGTGCGCCCGACCGTGTTCTCCGGCGTTACGCCGCAGATGACGATCGCGCGCGAGGAGATTTTCGGCCCGGTGCTGTCGATCATCGGTTACGCGGACGAGAACGAAGCGGTGCGCATCGCAAATGATTCCATCTACGGGCTGGCCGGCCATGTGCAGTCGAGCGATATCGCGCGGGCCAGGCGCGTCGCGGCGCAACTGCGCGTCGGCAGCGTCTACATCAACCAGGCGCCCTGGGATGCGGCCGCGCCCTTCGGTGGCTTCAAGCAGTCCGGCAACGGCCGCGAGCACGGCGAGTTCGGCTTGGGCGACTTCCTCGAATTGAAGGCGATGGCCGGATACGGGGTGCATCAGGACGCGCGTTCAGCTTGAGAGCATACTGGCGTAAGGAGCGTTCCTTCGGACGGTGCTGGCGGGCTTGAGTTGTGACAAGCCCCGGACGATACGGAAGCGTTCGGGGCGACCTTCATCTCATCAGGCAGGCTGCGGCTCGTAAAGGCCGCAGCAGTTTCGAGTATGGTAGCGGTGGGGTTTTGAACCCCCGAAGCGAAACGTGTTTGTTATCAACCAGTTGACAGAGATCAAGCCTGCCGGGGGGTTCACTCCTGGCTTTTTCTTTCCAAAAATCTATAACAAAATCAGTCACTTAGATGAATGCAATGGTAGCGGGAGAGGGACTTGAACCCCCGACCCCAGGATTATGATTCCCGTGCTCTAACCAACTGAGCTACCCCGCCAGGGCGGCGAAAGGCCCGAAATCCGCCTTAAATCGAAAGGCATTTCGGGGGCGTTCGCCAAGGTCGCGCGGATATAAGGTTGGGAGGGCGAGCCTGTCAAGCATCGATCCGTCAGGCGCGCCGGCATATTGCCGCTGGCGAAAAGCTTTGCCGGGCAGACATCTGAGGTGAGCACCCGGGGTTGAGTTCGACGGGGCACGTCGCTATGTCTCGGCCAAGA
Organism: Mesorhizobium neociceri; assembly: GCF_013520985.1. Taxonomy (GTDB): domain Bacteria; phylum Pseudomonadota; class Alphaproteobacteria; order Rhizobiales; family Rhizobiaceae; genus Mesorhizobium; species Mesorhizobium neociceri. Next base: position 432,297 of record NZ_JACDTY010000004.1, read on the forward strand.
AATTAGAGTTTGAAGCTGATGAAGCCGCGCATTGCAGTCCTCGGTTGCGGATACTGGGGCAGCAACCACATCCGCACCCTCAAGGCGCTCGGCGCGCTGCATGCGGTTTCCGATGCCAATCGGGCGCGAGCCGAAGGTTTTGCCAGTGAGCAGGACTGCCTGGCGATCGAGCCCGACCAGCTGTTCGTGCGTGACGATATCGACGCCATCGTCATGGCGTTGCCGCCGCAATTCCATGCCGATCTTGCCGTGCGCGCCACTGAGGCCGGCAAGGATGTGCTGGTGGAAAAGCCGATTGCGCTGACGGTGCCCGACGCCGAGCGCGCGGTGCAGGCGGCAAAGGACAATGGCCGCGTCTTCATGGTCGGCCATGTCCTGCGTTTCCATCCCGCCTTCGAAACGCTGAAGGCGCTGATCGACAATGGCGAGCTCGGCGAAGTCCGCTACATCCATTCGCATCGTCTCGGCCTCGGCAAATTCCACACCGAGAACGATGCGCTGTGGGACCTGGCGCCGCACGATCTGTCGATGATCCTGGCCATCACCGGCACCGAGCCGATCGAGGTCAGGGGCGAGGGAGCGGCACTGCTCGACAACCTCAGCGACTTCGCGCATCTGCACATGCGCTTTCCCAATGGGCTGCGCAGCCATCTCTTCACCTCGCGGCTCAATCCCTATCGCGAGCGGCGGCTGACCGTGGTCGGCACCAAGGCGATGGCGGTGTTCGACGATGTCGAGCCATGGGAGCGCAAGCTTGCCGTCTACCGCCACGCGGTCTGGCAGGACAGCGGCCAATGGGCCTTCACCACCAACGAGCCGTCCTATGTCGCGGTCGGCCAGGGCATGCCGCTGACGCGCGAGCTGGAGCATTTTATCCAGTGCATCGAGACGCGTGCGGAGCCGCGCACCAGCGGCGAGGAAGCCATCAGGGTGCTGCGCATCCTGACTGCAGGCACGGTCACCCACACCAAGTCCTGAGACCGTTTGGAAATTCTACTCCGGCGGGCATCTGATGGCGTTTTCTGCGCTTCCGGCCTTCGCCGGCCGAAGCACTCATAGTCGCTGTGGCTGTTAAGGCTTCGGTCGGCGCAGGCCGGTGCTCATATGTGGACGGCCCCCCGCTTGCAAGGATGGTTGAGATAGTTTGATCGGGTCTCTTGCGCTCATATGTCCGGCCTTTTGCGCGCGGATCTGAGAGCGCTGGCCAAGATGGGCTACGC
>NZ_JACDTY010000050.1 GCF_013520985.1 Mesorhizobium neociceri
CTGGGACCATACGCGGCTGCGGTTCAAGAGGCGACTGACCTTCCCGTGTTTGATTATACCTCCATGGTTGAATTCTTCGTCGGTGGCCTAACACGCAAACCATTCACAGGACTCCTCTGATAACGGGTGCTCTTGAGGCCGCAGAAAGGCTCCCGTGCCCGAAAGGCGCGAATGCGACGCGTGATTGGGATTGATATCCACCGAACCTTAGAGGCGGTTTTCTGGGAAAACGGTCAGCTTCGACGCGCCGGCCGTTTGTATGACCCGAACGGCACTGGAGGGTTCGAGAAGAGCTTTTCAGCAACGGATGAAGTGGTGATCGAGGCAACCGGGAACTTGCATGGCGGTGTCCCGCGTGCTCTCGTTGTTTATGCAAAGAGTGGTGATTGCCAATCCGCTGCAGGTGAAGGCGATCGCGCATGCACATGCCGCGCGATGTTGGTGGAGGCGGCCTGGGCAGCGGCAAAAGCGCCGGGTCCCCTGCACGCTTTCTTCGTCCGGGTCAGAGCCAGACGCGGCCATCGGGTGGCAGCCATTGCCGTGGCAAGGAAGCTGACGGTGCTATGCTGGCATATGCTGACGAAGCAGAAGGACTACTTCTGGGCGCGACCGAGCCTTGTCGCCCACAAGACGCGCAGCATGGAATTGCAAGCTGGCCAACCGCAGACAAAAGGCAACAAACGTGGCCCCGCCTACGCCTACAGCGTCAAGCAACTTCGCGACCAGGAGATGCGCGACGCTGAGCAGGCCGACAAGCACTCCGAACGCTTCATTGAAGCATGGCGCCCGCGTCCGCCAAAAGAAAAGGCGCGCGGCGCCTCAATCCGGCAAGGCTCGAATAAGGCGGCCTGGCGGTATCAGCCGATGCGCCGCGCTTCGCCCCGACGTCGCCCGCGCCAGTGCAGAATACCATGGCCGGTACGAAAATACTCGTTGATCTTATCCATGGTGTGCTTTGCGTGATCGGCGGATATCGCTGCCCCAGTAGCTGGTTTCAAAGTCCTCAAGGGCCTTCATGCCGGCTTCGGCGTCCTTGGCTCTGTAGATCGCGCGCAGCGCCGGCGACGGACTCGCGGTCCTTCCAAGACACGAACTCCAGGGAATGACGGATCCGGTGAAGGTCTTCACCACGGTCTGGAGAAAGACGGCGTTGATCGCTTCGGGGAAGCCCTTCAGGCCGTCGACGACGGCGATAAGGATATGGCTGACGCCACGGCTCTTCAGCTTGTTCATGACACGCAGCTAGAACTTGCGCCCTCGGTCTTCTCGATCCCGATGTCAAGAATCTCCTTCGTGCCGTGCGTGGAATGTCCAGCATATGAACGGGCGAAGGCATGGTGAAATGCCCACGATGTTCTGCGTCCTGATGTCCATCATGCTGGCGGAATTCCTGTAGTAGTCTGCGGCAGGGAAAGACTGCCACATGGCAGACTTGATCTCGACTGTCGCCGACGCCGTCCTGGAGGAAGCGGCCGCGTGGCAGAACCGGCCGCTGGACGCGGTCTATCCGCACGTCTTCTTCAATGCCATCCGGGTCAAGATCAGGGACGACGGCTTCGTGCGCAACAACGCCGTCTACATCGCGCTCGGCATCCTGCCGGACTGGGGAGGTTGCCGGTCGCAGTCCTTGTCCTTAAGCCGATGCCGCTCCCATGGTCTGACTGTGCTCTCCCCATGGCTTTCTGCAGGCGAATGTACGCCACATGCGGATGCCGCCCACATACGTCTCCGACGACCTCATCAGCATTTCACCTGTTAAGCCGTATAGACGAATAGGGCGCGGCCGGAAAACTCCAAACCTCAGGGATCGGACAAAAGCCAGGGATCAAATCGTCGCTGGATGAGTTCAGTGGCAGATCACCGGCGGCTCTCGCTTGTGTGACCTCCATGCGGCCACAAATGCGTTGCGATGCCGGAAGCCGGCGCCGTCAAGGACATGGCCTCATGACGGGCACTAGCTGTGAGCCCATCTCGCTTTTAGATGGCGCGGAAACATAATCTGTATTTGACCAAAGCATCTCGGCGCCTGATGCTCAACGAAGGCAAGCGCAAGTCGGGAGAAGTGCCAGCGGGCCATTATCAAACACGCGGGAGCAATAGATATGCAGCGTCGAAGCCTCCGGGTTTGCAGATTGAGGGAATCGAGTGGCGCGCTACCTGCACTAGAATCCCCAGCTCGGTTGCCGGTCGAAAAAAGCGCCGTTGGTGGCAGAGAAGCGGCTTCATTTGTGTCGGAACGAGCATAGCCGAGACGGTATCGTGGAGTGCTGGTTTGGGGAGAGGGTGGACATAGACGCCATTCTAATCCGAGGTCCTCGGAAAAAGGACTGTTCTGCAGATTCCAAGCAAGATTGAGTCATGCGACCATACTGTTGGCCGCGGGAAAAGTAATTGCGCGTTCTGAGACATTTCGGCGTTAGCCCAATGTTCCGCTTCGAGGAAAGCAAAGCCGAATTGAATTGCCTCGTGCAATCGTCGTGTATCAAGGTAGGAGAACTGCCAGTGTCTGCATTTAGTCAAGAAGAATATCGCGCACGCACGACCC
>NZ_JACDTY010000051.1 GCF_013520985.1 Mesorhizobium neociceri
CTAATACGTCAGCAATTTACCAGCAGGTCGCGTGACATATTGCTCAGCGACTTCGCGCCATCATCGGTCACGCGAACGGTCTCACTGAATATGTAACCATCGGTCTTCTCAAAGATACCGATGAGGAGGTGGAAGGTCATGTTGGCCTGAAGCACCGTCTCATCGCCCTCCTGGAAGCTCGGGCCGCCGTCCACCCAATCGATGCCTATTGAGTATCCAATTCTGGACTCTTTTCGTACGCCTCGAGGTCCAAATTCGCGCCGAAAAGCTCGCTCCACATCACTGCTCGTCACCCCAGCCCGGATAGCTCCAAAGGCAGCGAGAAAGCCGTCAAGGCACGCTTGGTGCACGTGTCGCGATCTCGCATTCGGTTCTCCCAAAAATACCGTCCGCGACAGGGCGCAGCAATATCGGTGACGGACGGCGCCGAGTTCGAAATTCGTCTGGCAGCCCATCTTGTACTGTCCGTCCGCCCAGGTGAGGTGTGGGGCGGCGCCGGGGGAACCCACCGGCATAGTAACCAAAGGACTACGGGAAGTCCCTCCCGGAAATTCCGGAGTGCCCGCGTACAGTGCATGTGTTATAGTAGCGGCTACGTCGCATTCTCTGGCGCCAACAGAGATTGCAAGCCTACCGACCTGCATAGCTCTATCGACGATCTTTCCTGCCTGCTCCATGTAGGCGAGCTCAGCAGGTGACTTTATCGCCTTTAGCGCTGCAATCATCCCATCGGCATCGATGAACTCCGATGTGCCTAAACTTTTGCTCAAGGCGGCATGGCCCTTCACTCCAAGTATTTTACCCGATAGTTCGACCCCAATGCGGCCAGATGGGCTGCGCTCGCGAACAATTTCAGCGATCGGCTGCCATGGCGTGAGCTGGCTCGCAGCTATGTATTTCTCCGGATAGCCGAGGACGTGTGATTGCGGCAGGTACGAGCTGGCGTCTGCACACAGAGTGTCCATCTCACGCAATATGAGCCACGGATCCTCCTCGTCCTGGCAAACAAGAGCGAGCTGTGGGACGTAATCGGAAAAACCTTCGTAGCCCGTGAGATAGTTCATATTCCCTTCGTTCAGGACAAGCAGTGCGTCGATGCCACGCTCGGCCATCTGCTGGCGCAGCCGGGTCGTGCGTGCGCGATATTCTTCTTGACTAAATGCAGACACTGGCAGTTCTCCTACCTTGATACACGACGATTGCACGAGGCAATTCAATTCGGCTTTGCTTTCCTCGAAGCGGAACATTGGGCT
>NZ_JACDTY010000052.1 GCF_013520985.1 Mesorhizobium neociceri
GGTGCAACCCGTTACGTTGGCCTTCCTGCCAGCGTCCTTCGAGATACTCCTGGAAAGGATCCATGAGAACCGAGCGCGCGGGCGGCCGCCGGTGCTCGGGCTCCCCGCCCGCTGCAAGCCAGCGCTCGACCGTTCTCACGCTCATGCCGGTCCGGGGCGCGATCTGTCGCGGCGACATGCCGGTCGTCCGCAAATCAAGGACTTCTGCATAGAGTTCACTGCGCTGGTTGCGGCGCGACCGGCGCAGGCCATCAAGCTTCGGGGAAGTCTCCACTGATGGTTCCGGATTGGCGTCGTCATCGCCACTCATCTCGGCCATCATCGCCTTTCCGGCGGCACTGACCGCTTTGCGATGGCGGCCGAGGGCCAGACGCAACGCTTCGCCCAGGTTCTGGAGAAGATGCCAGCGGTCGGCGACCTGCGTTGCATCGGGCGCACCGCGACGGGCGCCGTCAGCATAAACGCCGGCGCGATCGCGAGCGATGACTTCGATGCCCGGATGACGTTTCAGCCATGACGCGACCGTGTGGGCATTTCGGTCCGGCAATAGATCCAGCACGCGGTTGCGCTCCAGATCGCAGATGATCGTTCCGTAGCGCTGCCCCTTGCGCCAGGCCCAGTCGTCGATGCCGACCACCCGCGGCGCGTCCGGCGGGTCGAACCCGGCTGCGCGGATCATCCGCAGCAGCGTATCGCCGCTTACCGGCATGGCGAGTTTGCGCGACAGGCGCGAGCCGGATTCACCGCCGACCGCGAAGCCGATCACCAACTGGCTCTCGCCGAGGCGGGCGGTGCGTCTCGCTTTCGGCTGCACCGTTTCCGGCAATCGTTCCGTAAAGATCCGCTGACGGCATTGCGGATCGGGGCAACGGAACCGCCTGGCGTGAAGTCGGATTTCGACAACCCGTCCCTGCCACGGCAGATCAGCCACCCGGCGCATGTAGTGGCTGTGGACGCGTCCGGTTCGGCAGCCGCAGGAGGGACAGCACGATTCTGTCGCCTTCGGCCGGGCTACAAGCACCACCTTGTCGGCCTGTGGGAGAATTTGGACAATCGAAAGCTCGGGCGAGACCAGCGAGCGGAAGGCATGGAGCACGGGCGAATCACCGGCGTCGACTGCGATTCCGACTCTATGGACTCATTCGCACCGCCCGTGAATCCCGGCACCTGCACCAAATATGCGGAAGATCCC
>NZ_JACDTY010000053.1 GCF_013520985.1 Mesorhizobium neociceri
TGTCAGTAGCTAATCAAGTTGTCCGGTTTTGGTAGCACATGATCTGTCCGCTTCTGTTTTGCGTCGAAGCGGTTCACGCGACTTGCCTGATGGGGCAGGTGTCTTGGATTGCGGCGCCGTCAGGCATGTATCGCGCAATGCGGCGCGGCCCGTGGAAGATCGCAAGCGTCCCATCCGGGTATTGCCTGATCTTGACGGTGGCTTTGACAAAGTGATGCCGGATCGGACTTTTCGGCAGCTGCAATCGCAGCCGCGCGAAAGCGATCGTGTTGTCGCGGGCAACGACGCGCTCCTCCTCGATGCACAGTATCTGGGCCAGTTGTTGCGGGTCGGCGGCGACAAAGGCGCTGTCTTCGACCGCTGCCGGCCTGGCGAAGCGAGCATTGTGGGCAGGCAGATAGGTCTGTGCGATGAAGCGGTTGGCGGCCTGGATATCGGCAATGCCGGCCAATGCCAGTTCCCTCGGCAGCCGGTCCTGCAAGGTCGAGAACATTCGCTCCGAGCGGCCCCGCGCTTCAGGAGAATAGGCTGGAATATGTTCGATGCCGAGCCGCCCGAGCGCCCGGCCGACCTGGGTCAAGCGGATCTTGTCGACAGTCCCCCCGGCCTTGAGCGTCACGAAATAGTGGCTGCCGCGATCGCTGTAGAGGCTCGATGGCAGTCCCTTGGCAACGAACGTCTCCAGGAGCCCCTGAAAGCTCGACACCGTGCCTTCCTCCTCGATCAGGAAGGCCGAATAGATCGTGCTGGTCGCATCGTCCATCGTCACGATCAGATCCAGCATCGGACCACCCGCCAGCCATTGATGACGGCTGCCATCCTGATGCAGCATCATCCCCTCGCACGGCTTCCTTTCCCGCTTGCGCCGGTGAGCACCGCGCCGCTTGGCCCGTTCCACCAGACCCGCCGCGTGAAGCTGCGTCTTGATGAAGGTGTAGCCCCAGCTGAAATCGTGATCGCGCAGCAGGTGCTCGTGAAAATGCTTCACATTCCAGCCAAGGTAGCGATGACGATAAAGCTCCAGCATCTCCTCGATCGCTTCCGCCGGCACCCGGCGCGTCGAAAGCTTGCCCAAACGCCGGTCGAGCAACCCAGCGTCCCCAGCCTCTTCGTAACGGTCTCGGTAGCGCCGGAATTGCCGCTCCGACATGCC
>NZ_JACDTY010000054.1 GCF_013520985.1 Mesorhizobium neociceri
CTAGTGGATGGATTCTAACACTTGGTGCCCGCGTTTGACGGCTGCGATGATTTTGTCGGGGTCGGCGGTCCAGGAGAAGGGTTTGGGTTGCTGGTTGTGCTCTTGGAGGAAGCGATTGATTGCCGCCTGGAGGTCTACGACGGAGTGGAAAACGCCTCGTTTGAGGCGGCGCTTCGACAGTTTTGCGAAGAAGCCCTCGACGGCGTTGAGCCACGAGCATGATGTCGGTGTGAAGTGGAAGGTGAAGCGCTGATGGCGGCCGAGCCAGGCACGCACCTTGGGGTGCTTGTGAGCGGCGTAGTTGTCGAGGACGACGTGGACGGCCTTGCCGGTCGGCACCTCGGCGTCGATGGCGTTGAGAAAGCGGATGAATTCCTGATGCCGATGCCGCTGCATGTTCTTGCCGATAACGGTGCCGTCGAGCACGTTGAGAGCCGCAAACAGTGTGGTCGTGCCATTGCGCTTGTAGTCGTGGGTCATGGTGCCGAGCCTACCCTTCTTCATGGGCAGGCCAGGTTGGGTACGATCGAGCGCCTGGATCTGGCTCTTCTCGTCGACCGACAGCACGATGGCGTGAGCAGGCGGATCAACATAGAGGCCGACGACGTCGCGCAGTTTGTCGACGAACTGCGGATCGTTGGAGAGCTTGAACTGGCGCCATCGGTTGGGCTGCAGCCCGTGCGCCTTCCAGATGCGACGCACCGCACTCGGGCTGATGCTGGCCGCGGCTGCCATCATGTCGGCGGTCCAGTGCGTCGTCTCGCCAGGCGGGTCCTGCAATGTCAGCGCCACCACACCCACGGCCACTTCAGGCCCGAGAGGCGGAATGCGCGAGGGCCGCGTCTTGTCGCGCAACAGTCCTTCGAAGCCTTCCGTGGCGAAGCGCTCCTGCCAGCGCCATACGCAGGTCTTGGATTTGCCAGTTTGCCGCATGATCTCGACGGTGCCCACACCGTCGCCGCTAAACAGAATGATCTCGGCGCGCCAAACATGCTTCTGCGGCGCATTGCGATCCCTGATCAGCGCGCTCAGGCGTTGGCGATCAATCGGCGAAACGGTGAGGAATATTCCTGTGCGCATGCGCCAAACTCGCATGCGCACTCGCGAAAGGGAATCCCAAGCCGGACTCTTATGTTAAACGGAAACCACTAG
>NZ_JACDTY010000055.1 GCF_013520985.1 Mesorhizobium neociceri
GAGATGACTCATGCACATTTCCGGAACCCGCAGGATCTGGCGATCCTCGTCAACGCACTGCGCCAGGCAGGCCTACCCCAATGGCGCTTCGGCTTTACCCCGGACGAACGCGACCGGTTGAAGGGCGAGGAGATCGCGTCGCTGGTGCTGGGTCATACGCTGCAGGGCCAGCTGGAACCCGGTCTCCAACCAGCCTTCCTTCAGATCGGGAGTGACGGCAAGGCGGCTTTCCGCTCCACGACGCGGCTGGTCACCGAGACCATCCATGTCGATGGCGACCTATTGTGCGAGCAGAGCGAGAATATGTTCGGGCGCCCCGACTGCGGACCCGTCTACAAACGCAGCGACGATGCCGGCAACGGCTATACCTTCGTCAACTCAAGCAAGGTGTTCCACTTCGCGGTCGTTCAGTAGAGAGGCCCGCGTCTATCGCGCGCTCGCGTCACGGACAGGACTAGACTACCTTGCCTGCGAAGTCGCTTCGACCGGGAAAGGCGCAGGCACGTATGGAGCGACGGCTCACCGCAATCCTTGCTGCCGACGTGGTCGGCTACAGCACGCTCATGGGCGAGGACGAGGTCGGTACGCTCGATCGACTCAAGGGTTGCCGTCGCGAACTGGTCGACCCCGCGATCAAGGAATTCCACGGGCGCATGGTCAAACTCATGGGCGACGGCGCGCTCGTCGAGTTCGCCAGCGTCGTCGATGCCGTCCAGTGTGCTGCCATGATCCAACGCCGGATGGCCGATCGCAACAAGGGCACCAGTGATGCCCGGCAGATCCGGTTTCGCATCGGCGTCAATCTTGGCGACGTCATCGTTGAGGAAAATGACATCTACGGCGATGGCGTGAACATCGCCGCGCGCCTCGAGGCTATGGCCGAGCCAGGCGGAGTCTGCATCTCCGGAACCGCATTCGATCATGCCGTCCACAAGGTGGATGTCGGCTTTGCCAGCCTTGGCGAGCAGCGCCTCAAGAACATCGCCGATCCGGTTCGCGCGTATCGGCTGCTGCTCGATCCCGCGGCCTCGGGCAAGGTCGTGACCGCGCCACACCGGCCGGGTC
>NZ_JACDTY010000056.1 GCF_013520985.1 Mesorhizobium neociceri
GGCGACAATCTGTGGGCCAACCGGTTCGACCGTGGCATGGCCGGCGTGTTTGCCGTCCAGGACGAGATGAGCGGGGAGATCGCCAAAGCGCTCGGCATCCAGGCTTCCGCAGCGGAGAGCGAACGCATGGCACGCCCGCCGACGAATAATCTCGAGGCCTACGATTACTATCTACAAGCCGAGACGGCGTCACGCAGCGTCCTGCAGGCCGGGCTGCGGCAGGCGCTCACGCTCTACGACAAGGCAGAGGGGCTCGACTCCACTTTCGCAGAAGCCTTTGCGGCCGACGCGCGCACGACAGTCTATATCTGGCGCGAGGCCTTCAACGACATCATCCAGAGCGCGCCAGCACGAAAGAGAGCCTATGAGAAGGCGAGCCGAGCTTTGGAACTCGACCCGGACCTTTCATCGCCCTATGCAATTCTCGGTATCATGCAGGTCGTGAATCGCCGCTACGAAGATGCGATTGCCTCTGCCAAGAAGGCTGTTTCAATCGGTCCGGGCGATGCAGAGGCGCAAGCAGCCCTTGGATATGTTCAGCTATACGCTGGCAATCATGCCGACGCAGCCACCGCGGTGGAGACGGCGCTCAGGCTCGACCCCGACCTCTCCGCCATCAACCGGGAAACTGCAGGGCTGGTTTTTCTTCTCCAGGGGAATGTCGAGAAAGCGATCGAGATTCTCGAGCACACACGCGACGATGCGTCCACGGTTGGCAACTTTCGTTTTACGCTCGCTGCGGCGTATGTCCGCGGCGGCCGTCTACCGGATGCGAAAGCCGCAATCGCCGATGGGCTCCGCCTCGTAGCAGGGTCCAGCTACGTGGACTCCTTGGCTGGGTGGGAGATGACTCATGCACATTTCCGGAACCCGCAGGATCTGGCGATCCTCGTCAACGCACTGCGCCAGGCAGGCCTACCCCAATGGCGCTTCGGCTTTACCCCGGACGAACGCGACCGGTTGAAGGGCG
>NZ_JACDTY010000057.1 GCF_013520985.1 Mesorhizobium neociceri
AAGGATGACGACCGATGACTGATTTTCCTCGTGCCCCAGGAAAACGCTGGCCGTCCTGGATTAGGCCTCGATTGGCGTTCCACGGGGCACCCGTGGGCATTTTGATGCTTGATCGCATGCCGGGACCCGGCCTCCGTCCGTACATCCCTGGAGACGCCGGCAATGCCACCACGTGGAGCGTTCCCGTGCGCTATAAAACTGTACCGGGGCTCAACAATACCTGCATTTTCGGGGCGGATGGTGAGGAAAAAACATCCACTGTGATTGCGGCGGCGAAAGAACTCGTACGAGAGGGTGCGCGAGTGATTACTGCCGGATGCGGCTATTTCATCCGGTACCAGGAAGCGGTGCGCGCTGCGGTTGATGTGCCGGTGTTCCTGTCGAGCCTTGTCCTTACTCCGTTCCTTGAACAAGTGCTTCCCCAGGGCAAGGCACTTGGCGTAATCGTGGCAAGTAAGGCTGCACTGAGCCAAGATATGTTGAAAGCGGCTGGGGTGCGACCGGAAATCAGTGACAGGGTGGTTGTCTTTGGACTCGATGACGCTCCCGTATTTGCCGGCTTCTTCCTGGAGCCGTATGGTGACCTAGACGTGGAGGCAGTCCAGGCTGATGTGGTCAATGCAATCCTGACTCTGCAGAAGGATCGGCCGGATATCGGCATGCTCTTGCTCGAGTGTGGCGGGCTGGGACCATACGCGGCTGCGGTTCAAGAGGCGACTGACCTTCCCGTGTTTGATTATACCTCCATGGTTGAATTCTTCGTCGGTGGCCTAACACGCAAACCATTCACAGGACTCCTCTGATAACGGG
>NZ_JACDTY010000058.1 GCF_013520985.1 Mesorhizobium neociceri
ACCTGGCCGCGCTCGACACCTTCACGGTCAACGCCGCGCAGCAGCGCGCCGATGTTGTCGCCAGCCTGGCCCTGATCGAGCAGCTTGCGGAACATTTCAACGCCCGTGCAGGTCGTCTTGGTCGTCGGACGGATGCCGATGATTTCCAGTTCCTCGCCAACCTTGACAATGCCACGCTCGACGCGGCCGGTCACGACCGTGCCACGACCCGAGATCGAGAACACGTCTTCGATCGGCATCAGGAACGGCTTGTCCAGCGGACGAACAGGCGTCGGGATGTAGGCGTCGACCGCAGCCATCAGTTCGCGGATCGCGTCTTCGCCGATGGTCTTGTTCGAATCTTCAAGAGCAGCCAGCGCCGAACCCTTGACGATCGGAATGTCGTCGCCGGGGAACTCGTTCTTCGACAGAAGCTCGCGAACCTCGAGCTCGACCAGTTCCAGCAGCTCGGCGTCGTCGACCTGGTCGACCTTGTTCAAAAACACAACGATCGACGGCACGCCGACCTGACGGGCAAGCAGGATGTGCTCGCGGGTCTGCGGCATCGGGCCGTCGGCAGCCGACACGACCAGGATCGCGCCGTCCATCTGCGCGGCACCGGTGATCATGTTCTTCACATAGTCGGCGTGGCCGGGGCAGTCGACGTGGGCGTAGTGGCGGGCAGCCGTCTCATATTCGACGTGAGCCGTCGAAATGGTGATGCCGCGGGCCTTCTCTTCCGGCGCCGCATCGATCTGGTCGTAGCGCTTGTATTCGCCAAAATACTTCGTGATCGCCGCCGTCAGCGACGTCTTGCCATG
>NZ_JACDTY010000059.1 GCF_013520985.1 Mesorhizobium neociceri
AAAGCATCGAGCGCGGTCTCAAGCGCCCCGCTATCCAGATAGGGCATCACCAGCGAGCGCGGCAGGCGGAACAATCCAACACCACGCAACGCCGCCCTGATGCACAGATCAACATCGTTAATCACCAGGGGACCGGTGACCGCAATGGTGACAGGCCGCCCCCGAACGACAAATCGCCAATGGTCCGCACCACCCGCATCGGTCCGATAAAGGATGCAACGAAAGCCGTGCAGGTCTTCGGGGTGTGCCGGCCGGCCTCGCGTCTTGAAGAGACCCGGCGTGCCCACCACAACAAACCGCTCGGCCGGCGTCAGTCGAACGGAGACCATGTCCATTTCGACGAAATCGCCGAGCCGTATGCCCGCGTCATACCCTTCCGCGACGATATCGATCGGACGATCTTCGCCGACGAGTTCGAGCTGGATCTGTGGGTGGGCAGCCAGAAAATCGGGCAGCAGGCGATTGATCAGCAACGGCAGGGCCGGTCGCGGCGCGTTGATGCGCAGCTTTCCCCGCACGTCATCGCCTAACCCGCCAGCGGCGTCGATGCCGGCGCTCAACATATCCGCGGCCGGCCGCGCGTGGGCAAGGAGCCGTTCGCCTGCCTCCGTCAGGTTCACGCTTCTGGTCGTGCGCACAAAAAGCGGTGAGCCGACACGGGCCTCGAGGTTCCGAATTGCCTGGCTGACGGCGGACGGCGTCACCCCGAGACGCGTGGCCGCGGCCCG
>NZ_JACDTY010000005.1 GCF_013520985.1 Mesorhizobium neociceri
TGCCGCCCTACTCCCCGGACCTCAATCCAATCGAGCAGGCCTTCGCAAAGATCAAACACTGGATGCGCCAAGCCCAGAAGCGAACCGTCGAGGACACTTGGCGCCACATCGGCCACCTCGTCGAAACAATCGAACCCGGCGAATGCAAGAACTACTTCGAAAACGCCGGATACGCTTCCATCAAAACGTGAAAGACTCTAAAGGAACAAGCAGGCGTCCGCGCGGCGCCCGCTTGTTATTTTCCTTGGTCAACACCATATATGGAACATAGCGGGAACATCCGCTGGATGGCAGACCGGAACACAGAAAGGAGCGACGCGATGATGACGTCGGAACCGGCCTGGGTCGTCCCGGCAAAATGAGGCCGTCAACCACCTCTTCTTGCCGGGATGCGATGGCAAAGGAGGTGCTCTATGGCACGCAAATCTCTGTTAGCTTGGGTGAAGACCCTGGTTCTTGCCGGTGCACTGGCGATGGGCACGAGTGCCGCCAGCGCTCAGTACCAGTTCTGCGTTGAGCACGGCGTTCTCGTCGCGCATCTGAGCGAGAATTTCCAGGAAAAGCAGTTTGCGTTCGGGCTGATCGGTCAGACCGCGATCATGGAAGTCTTCGTCGGTGAGAGCGGAACCTGGACGATCGTCGTCACCAATGTCGCCGGCACAAGCTGCATCATCGCGGCCGGCAACAATTGGGAAAGTGTCGTGGCCCAGTCCGGCCACGATACATGACGGAACAGGCGCTGTGCCTTGCGTCACCCCACCGTAAAAAGCCGGTGAACGGTGGCCTCGCCGGCGGCATGGTCATGCGCCGATTTCCAGCCGCGTGATCCGCTCGCCGGCCAGCATGAAGTTATAGTGCAGCGTCGCCGGACTGCCGGGGAAATTGCCAGAGACGATGCCGGCGACCCGCCACACATGGCCGTTGACCGTCGCGTCGGCGACCTCCACTGTCACCCGGTATTTACGTGTGGTTGCTTCCATCCAGTTGCGAATGGCGGCTGGCCCCTGATGGGTTTCGCCCTCGTCGCGAACCGTCGCGTCCGGTGCGAAGGGGATGAGCATTGCGTCGATGTCGTGCCGGTTCTTGGCAGCAAAATAATCCGCCAGCGGCTGCGGAAGTTTTACGGTCATGGTCTCGTCTCCGGTTCCGGTTGTCGCCCGCCGGCTTGACGTCGGCGGTGCTTGTTCGGCCCCTAAAGTGAGGTATGCTGCGGAAATGACAAGAACCGACGAAAAGGTAAGGTACTTACCTGAAAGTAAGGCCGAGCCTGAAAGTAAGGTTGGGGCTGAAAGCAAGGTCGCGCCGCTGACGCCCTCATCCGCGGCGAGCGGCGTCGAGAATGTGCTGCGCATCCTCGAAGGGCGCTGGAAGCTGGTGATCCTGTTTCACCTGTTCGGCGGCAAGGTGCTGCGCTTCTCCGACCTCGAACGGGCGATCCCGGCGATCTCGCAGAAGATGCTGATTCAACAGCTACGGCAGATGGAGGCCGATGGCATCGTGCGCCGTATCGTGCATCACCAGGTGCCGCCGAAGGTCGAGTATTGCCTGACCGACTGGGGACAGTCGCTGTGCCCGGCGCTCGATGCCCTGTTGAAATGGGCGGCCAAGAAAGAACCTGCCGCAAGCTGAGGTAGGATCTACCGCGTCGCCGCTGCCTCGGCATGGCCGCGCAGCAGCGCCATCAGGCGTTTGGCGTCCTTGGCGGCGGCTTCCTCGTCGCCGGCCAGGATCGAGCGGATCAGCGCGACGTGGTGCTCGGCGGATTCGGCAAGGCCGGTGTCGGCCTTGTAGCGGAACCAGAAGCGGCGGCTGTGCGTCTGCAAGGGTGCGGCTAGGCGCGCCGCGAACGGGTTGTCGGCAGCCAGCGCCAGCGCTTCGTCGAGCGCCTTGTCGGCCTGGATGAAGGCCAGCACATTGCCCGAGATGACCGCCTTCTGCATGGCGAGCGCCGCTTCGTGAAACATGTCTGCGGCTTCGCGGGTGACGAAGCGAGCGGCCGAGCGGGCCAGCACCACCTCGACGCCGCGCCTTGCATCAAGCACACGCAGCCAGTCGCCGGGGTGCAGCGGGGCGATGGCGATGCCGGCGCGGGGCCTGACGTCCAGCAGCCCTTCCCATGCCAGGCGCTGGATCGCTTCGCGCACCGGCGTGCGGCCAAGGCCGAGCCTTTCGATCAGGGCGCCCTCGGTGACGAAGCTCGACGGCGCCAGTTCCAATGTCACGATCATATGCTCGAGCACGCGGTAAGCCTTGACGGCGGCCGGTTCGGATGTCGTGCCTGGTTCGATGGATATCAAAGGCGGTCTCCTGATATATTTTAGATATATCATAACAGATTCCGCATTGACAGCGGATTTCTTACCAGATATACGGCTGATATATCAGATGGAGAAATGACCATGTGGACCGGAGTTTTCCCCGCCGTCACGACCAAATTCACCGAGGACGATCGCCTCGACCATGCCGAGATGGAGCGCTGCTTTGCGCTGCAGATGGAGGCCGGTTGCGACGGCATCATCGTCTGCGGTTCGCTCGGCGAAGGGCCGATGCTGTCGCATGACGAGAAGATCGAGGTGTTGAAGACCGCCCAGAAGGTTGCCGGCAACAAGCCGGTGCTGCTGACGATCAACGAGGCGGGCACCCGCGAGGCGGCAAGCATTGCCAAGCGCGCCGCCAAGGAGGGTGCCAACGGCCTGATGGTGGTGCCGAGCCCGATCTATCACACCAACCCCGAAGAGACAGTCGCCGCCTTGCGCGCCGTGGCGGCGGCCGGCGACCTGCCGGTGATGATCTACTCCAACCGGCTCGCCTACCGCGTCGACGTCACCGTCGACCAGATGGAGGAGCTCGCCGCCGACAAGCGCTTCGTCGCCATCAAGGAATCGTCCGACGATATCCGCCGTTCGACCGAGATCATCAACCGCTTCGGCGACCGCTACGACCTGTTCACCGGCGTCGACAATCTCGCCTTCGAGGCGCTGTCGGTCGGCGCTATCGGCTGGGTGGCGGGTCTGGTTGTCGCCTTCCCGCGCGAGACCGTCGCCATCTACCAGCTGATGAAGCAGGGCCGCCGCGAAGAGGCGCTTTCGATCTACCGCTGGTTCCGGCCGCTGCTCGATCTCGATGTCTCGACCTATCTGGTACAAAATATCAAGCTTGCCGAAGTGCTCGCGATCAACACAAATGACCGCGTGCGCATGCCGCGCCAGCCGCTGTCGGGCGAGCGCCGCAAGGTCGTCGAAAAGATCGTCAAGGACGCGCTGGCGGTACGGCCGAAGCTGCCGTCCTTCTGAGGAAGGTTAGATGCCGTCTCATCTCAAGCGCGTCGAAAGCGATGGAGACTGGTCGGCATATCACAGCATACGCAAGCGCGTTCTTTGGGAGGATCGGGGCCTGGGCGGTTATGACGAACGGCATCCCGACGACCGTCTTGCCGACAATCATCCGCTGCTCCTAATGCAGGATGGCGCGCCGGTGGGGACTGCCAGGCTGGATGTTGTCGACCAGCACCTCGGCATTGTCAGGCTTGTTGCGATCGAATCCGGGCTGCAACGGCGCGGCCTAGGTCGCGCCCTCATGAGCCAAGTGGAGACTTATGCCCGTGGCCTCGGTCTCGTTCGGCTGGAGGTCAATGCCGCCAGGGATGCCGAAGGGTTCTATCATAGGCTCGGCTGGGAGACTGTGCATTCTGACCGGAAGAACCCGCTGATGACGAAAGCCCTGAAAGCTGGAGGCATTCCATCGTGACTGCGCCAATTTTGGACGTCGCCATTGTCGGTGGCGGCATTGTCGGCATCTGTGCGGCCGCCCAACTGGTGGAGGCCGGGCGCAGCGTCACCATCTTCGACCGCACCGGCATCTGCGAGGAAACCAGTTCCGGCAATGCCGCCGCCTTTGCCTTCTCCGACGTGCTGCCGATGGCGCATAAGGGGATGATGCGGCAATTGCCGAAATGGCTTGCCGACCCGCTCGGGCCGCTCGCCATACCACCAGCCTATTTGCCCAAACTCCTGCCTTGGCTGATCCGCTTTTGGCGCGCCGGCGCGCCGAGGCATTACGAGGCGAGCCTTGCCGCGCAGGCCGGCATGATGAAGCTCGCCGAGGCAGAGTGGATGGGACTGCTCGACCGTTCCGGCGCGCGGCCGATGCTGCACGAGGACGGCTCGCTGGAACTCTACGAATGCGAGGCCGAGTTTCAGAGCGGGCTCCCCGGCTGGGCGGCGCGCGAGCGTTTCGGCATCGGCTTTCGCCATGTCGAAGGCGACGAACTGGCGCAGCTGCAGCCGGGCCTGTCGCCGCGCTTCATCAAGGGCACCTTCGTACCGGTATGGAAGACCGTTGCCGACCCGAAACTGCTCGGCAAGGCGGTGTGGGCCTATGCCGAAGGGTTGGGTGCGCGTTTCGAAAAAGCACGCGTCGAGCGCGTTGCGGCCGATCATGCTGGCGCGACGCTAACGCTGGCCGACGGTACGGCCAGGCAGGCAAGGAACCTCGTCGTCGCGGCCGGCGCATGGTCGCATCTACTGGCCAAGAACCTCGGCGACATTATCCCGCTCGAGACCGAGCGCGGCTACAACACAACCTTGCCGAAGACCGCCTTCGATGTGCGGCGGATGCTGATCTTCTCCGGCCACGGCTTCGTCATCACGCCACTCGACACAGGCTTGCGTGTCGGCGGCGCCGTCGAGTTGGGCGGACTCGACCGGCCGCCGAATTTTGCGCGCTCGAAGGCCATGCTGGAAAAAGCTGGACAATTCCTTCCGGGGCTGGACTCATCAGGTGGCCGCGAGTGGATGGGCTATCGCCCGTCGCTGCCGGATTCGCTGCCGGTTATCGGCGCCTCGCGCGCGTCGCCCAATGTCGTCTACGCCTTTGGCCATGGCCATCTCGGCCTGACCCAGGCGGCGGCCAGCGGCCGCTTGATCCGCGATCTCGTTCTCGGGCAGACTTCGCCGATCGATCTTACTCCCTTCAGTCCGCAACGGTTTTGAGTTCGAGGAAATCATGGCCAAAAAATCCTTCTTCTGCATCGACGGCCATACGTGCGGCAATCCGGTGCGGCTGGTCGCCGGTGGCGGTCCTTTGCTTCAGGGTTCGACGATGATGGAGCGGCGGGCGCATTTCCTGGCGGAATATGACTGGATCCGCACCGGGCTGATGTTCGAGCCGCGCGGCCATGACGTGATGTCGGGCTCGATCCTCTATCCGCCGACGCGCGAGGATTGCGACATCGCCATCCTGTTCATCGAAACCTCAGGTTGCCTGCCGATGTGCGGCCACGGCACGATCGGCACGGTGACGATGGCCATCGAGCATGGGCTGATCAAGCCAAAGACGCCGGGTGTGCTCAGGCTCGACACGCCCGCCGGGCTGGTCATCGCCGAGTACAAACAGGTGGGCGACTATGTCGAGGAGGTGCGCATCACCAATGTGCCGTCCTTCCTCTATGCCGAAGGGCTGACGGTCGACTGCCCGCAGCTTGGCGAAATCAGCGTCGATGTCGCCTATGGTGGCAATTTCTACGCCATCGTCGAGCCGCAGGCGAATTACCGCGACATGGCTGATTATTCCGCCGGCGACTTCATCGCCTGGAGCCCGGTGGTGCGGCAGCGGCTCAACGAGAAGTATTCGTTCGTGCATCCGGAAAACCCAGGGATCAACCGGCTGTCGCACATGCTGTGGACGGGCAAGCCGACGGTGGCGGGCGCGGATGGGCGCAACGCCGTCTTCTATGGCGACAAGGCGATCGACCGCTCACCCTGCGGCACAGGCACTTCGGCGCGCATGGCGCAGCTTCATGCCAAGGGCAAGCTCAAGGCTGGCGACAGCTTTGTTCATCAATCGATCATCGGTTCGCTGTTCAAGGGCAAGGTGGAAAAGGACGTCACGGTCGCCGGCAAGCCGGCCATCATCCCTTCGATCGGCGGCTGGGCGCGGATGACCGGTCTGAACACCATCTTCATCGACGACCGCGACCCGTTCGCACACGGCTTTGTGGTCAAGTGAGATTGCTGGGCTGCTGATCATCCGGCCCGACCCAGACCTCACGGCGAAACCAGTCGGCAAAGGTGAGCGCGGCGGGCGAGGCATTCGCCGACATGGTCAGGAAGTATGCCTTGTCGCGGTTGGTCGAGATGTCGGACAGGACCACGAGGTCGCCCCGCTTCAGTTCGTCGCGGAAAACATCGACCGGACAAAGCGCCACGCCGTGGCCGGCAATGACCGCAGTCGCCAGAATGTTGAAGTCGGCAAAGACCGGCCCGTTGCCGACATCGACCTTGGCCAGTCCGGCCTCGGCAAACCACTCGTCCCAGCCCTGACGGTTCTCGTCATGCAGCAGGTCGGCGCCGGCGATCCCGGCAGGGGTTCGCAGATGCTCCCTGCCGGCCAGGTAATAGGGGCTGCACACCGGCCGGTTGAGGCGCGAAAACAGCTTCAGGCTGGTGACGCCGGGCGTCGGATCGGCGCCGAGCGTGATCAGCACGTCATTGTCGCCATCGCCAAGCCTGTCCTCCGCCTTGGCATAGGCGACGCGCATGCCGATGTCGGGATGGCTGGCGGTGAAGGCGGGCAGGCGGGGCACCAGCCAGCGGCTGGCGATGGACGGAATGCAGCCGACGGAAATGGTCGCCGCAGCGGCATTGCGCCGGATGCGCCGGCAGGTGGCGCCGAGTTCGGCAAGGGCAGCACTCGCCGACGCTTGCAGGATCACGCCGGCGTCGGTCAGCCTTACCTTGCGCGCATCGCGATGGAATAGAGACACGCCCAGCCACTCCTCCAGGCGCCTTATCTGGTGGCTGATCGCCGGATGGGTCACATGCAGTTCCTCGGCAGCAGCGGAAAAGCTCAGGCGGCGCGAGGCAGCCTCGAAAGCGCGAATGGCATTCAGCGGGATGTAGTCCATCTGTAAGATTTACTAACATGATCGGTGAGAAGCAATCATTTGAAAGCCTGCCTGGCATGCGGCATCTCTGCAGCGGATCATCAATCCATCCATAATCTTCCGGCCATGGCCGGTATCCGCAGGGAAATCGTCATGTTCACCAGACAATTGGCTGATGTAGAAAAATCTGACTTCTTCGTGAATTGGGGCAATGGCACCAGCCACCGGCTACTGACCCAGCAGGACGGCATGGGCTTCACTGTCTGCCACACCGTCGTGCGCGCCGGCAGCGAATCGCGCCTCCAGTATCGGCAACATTTCGAGGCCTGCTATTGCATCGCCGGCGCCGGCGAGGTCGAGGACATGTCGGGTGCGGTGCACCGCATCGAGCCGGGTACGATCTATGTGCTCAATGAGCATGACGAGCACTATCTGCGGGCCGACGCCGTGGGCGACATGATCCTGGTCAGTGTCTTCAATCCGCCCTTGAAGGGCACGGAGCGGCATGCACTGAGCGAGGACGGTGGGTCCGCCTATTGATCAAAGAAGGGCAGCCGCTTCCACGCCCGGCGGCCGGGCCTGGACGCTCGGATACACATAGTCTTTTATCGACCATCGCGGTCCACTCGCTCGAGGCTTTGTGGCGAAGTAGCAAGAATCTTGCCCCCGAGGAAAGGAATGTGGCTAAAAAACGAAGCCTGTCAGCAACGCAACGATTCGTCTCATCACCTAATTTTGACGGTGATTTCTTCGAAATGGGGTGCATTGTCCGGCTGAATCGTCAAAGACATTGCGTTATGCCAATGATAGGGTCCGCGATAGTCCAGGGGTCGGGAGCAAAAAACGGGCAATCGGACTGCGTGCCGGCAAAACACGCACGACGTTTGAAAAATCACGTTGCAATCCGGGCTCGAAACTTTACGACTAGGGGAAATACGAAAAGGAATGCGTCTGCATGGGCGACATTCCAGGGGAGCCATGTACACATGCAGTATTTTGTCCAGCAGCTTATCAATGGGCTGACGCTGGGATCGATCTATGGGCTGATCGCAATCGGCTACACGATGGTCTACGGCATCATCGGCATGATCAACTTCGCCCATGGCGACATTTTCATGGTCGGGGCCTTCGCCGCCCTCGTCGTCTTCCTCATCCTCGGCTCCTTGTTCTATTCGGTGCCGGTCGTCCTGGCGCTGCTGATCATGATGATCGTGGCGATGCTGCTCACCAGCCTCTACAACTGGACGATCGAGAAGGTGGCCTACCGGCCGCTGCGCGGTTCGTTCCGGCTGGCGCCGCTGATCACCGCCATCGGCATGTCGATCGCGCTGTCGAACTTCATCCAGGTGACGCAGGGTCCGCGCAACAAGCCGATCCCGCCAATGGTCAGCAAAGTCTACGACATCTACGGCATCAGCGTGTCGCTGAAGCAGATCATCATCGTCATCGTCACGGCGCTGCTGCTGGCGCTGTTCTGGTACCTGGTCAACAGGACTTCGCTCGGCCGAGCGCAAAGGGCCTGCGAGCAGGACCGCAAGATGGCGGCACTGCTGGGCGTCGATGTCGATCGTACGATCTCGATCACCTTCATCATGGGCGCGGCCCTGGCGGCCGTCGCTGGCACGCTGTTCCTGATGTACTACGGCGTCATCGCCTTCTCCGACGGCTTCGTGCCGGGGGTCAAGGCCTTCACGGCTGCCGTTCTCGGCGGCATCGGGTCTCTGCCGGGCGCGGTGCTTGGCGGGCTTTTGATCGGCTTCATCGAGAGCATGTGGTCGGCATATTTCTCGATCGACTACAAGGACGTCGCGGCGTTCTCCATCCTGGCGATCGTGCTGATCTTCCTGCCTTCCGGCATTTTGGGCCGGCCAGAAGTCGAAAAGGTCTGAGACAATGGCGGTTTCCGTATCCTCGGAGCGCGACACCGTCGCCTCCCCCGTGCAGCGTGCATTTCGTGAAGCGCTCTATGCCGGCGCCATCTCGCTGGGGCTGTTCATTCTGTTCATCGGCCTGAAGACCGACCAGAACATCAGCAACCAGCTGATCCTGGCGCAGCGCTGGGGACTGCTCATCACCGTGGTCGTGCTGACCATGCTTGGCCGCTTCTTCTACATTGCCTATGGCCAGCCGTTCATGGCCAATCAGAAGATCGCCGATGTCGCCACCGGCCTGTTGCCGGCGAGCGTGGCGTCGCGCTTCTTCCAGCTTCCGGCCTTCATTGTCGCCGTCGTGCTAGCGGTTATCCTGGTTGCGTTCAGCAGCGCTCTGCCGGCGTTGGTGGGACCCGATCTGGCCGGCTATCTCCAGTTCCTGCGCGCGCTGGCCGTCATCTATGCGCTCGCCTGCGTGATCTTTTATTTCCGCGCATTCATCCACGCCAATTTCACCAAGCTCGGCATTGCGGCGCTGGTGCTATACCCGATCCTTGTCGTCGTGGTGCTGTCGGTCTATGCGTGGTCGATCATGGGCGGCCTGCAGGGGTCGTTGAAATGGGTCGACAATTACGGCATCCAGATCCTGATCTATGTGATGCTGGCCTGGGGCCTGAACATCGTCGTCGGCCTCGCCGGTCTGCTCGACCTTGGCTACGTCGCCTTCTATGCGGTCGGCGCCTATGCCTATGCGCTGCTTGGCTCCCACTACGGCCTGTCGTTCTGGATCCTGCTGCCGGCAGCCGGCGCCATGGCCGCCTTCTGGGGCGTGCTGCTCGGCTTTCCGGTGCTCAGGCTGCGTGGCGACTATCTCGCGATCGTCACGCTGGCCTTCGGTGAGATCATCCGGCTGGTGCTGATCAACTGGCGCGACGTGACCAACGGCTCGGCCGGCGTCTCCGGCATCCCGAAGGTCACCTTCTTCGGCCTGATGACGTTCAATTCGTCGGATCCGAACTATATCGGCAAGGTGCTGGATATCGCCCAGTCGAGCGCCTACTACAAGATCTTCCTCTATTACCTGATCCTGGCGCTGGCGCTGCTCACCGCCTTCGTCACCACCCGGTTGAGGCGCATGCCTGTCGGCCGCGCCTGGGAAGCACTGCGCGAGGACGAGATCGCCTGCCGCTCGCTCGGCATCAACACCACCACCACCAAGCTCACCGCCTTTGCCACCGGCGCCATGTTCGGCGGTTTTGCCGGCGCGTTCTTCGCCGCGCGGCAAGGTTTCGTCAGCCCTGAATCCTTCGTCTTCCTGGAATCGGCCATCATCCTTGCCATCGTCGTGCTTGGCGGCATGGGCTCGCTGGTCGGTATCGCGGTCGCCGCGCTGGTGATGATCGGCGGCACCGAGGCGTTGCGCGAACTCGATTTCCTGAAGAGCATCTTCGGCAAGGACTTCACACCGGAGCTCTACCGCATGCTTCTGTTCGGCATGGCCATGGTCATCGTCATGCTGTGGAAGCCGCGCGGCTTCGTCGGCAGTCGTGAACCGACAGCCTTCCTCAGAGAACGAAAAGCCGTCTCCAGTTCCTTCACCAAGGAAGGGCACGGCTGATGAGTGCGAATTCGATGAAAGACGCCATTCTCCAGGTCGAGCATCTGTCGATGAAGTTCGGCGGCCTGGTCGCTATCGGCGACCTGTCCTTCCAGGCCAAGCGCGGCGAGATCACCGCGCTGATCGGACCCAACGGCGCCGGCAAGACCACCGTCTTCAACTGCATCACCGGCTTCTACAAGCCGTCGGAAGGCATGATCACGCTCAACGGTGCCGACGGCTCGAGCTTCCTGCTCGAACGGCTGCCCAATCATGAGATCCCGGCGCGCGCCAAGGTGGCGCGTACCTTCCAGAACATCCGGCTGTTCTCCGGCATGACGCTGCTGGAGAACCTGCTGGTTGCCCAGCACAACAAGCTGATGAAGGCATCGGGCTATACGATCCTCGGCCTGTTCGGGATCGGTGGCTACCGCCGGGCCTCGGCCGAATCGGTTGAGCTTGCCAAGCACTGGCTGGAGAAGGCCGATCTTGTCGATCGCGCCGACGATCCGGCCGGCGACCTGCCCTATGGCGCGCAGCGACGGCTCGAGATCGCGCGCGCCATGTGCACGGGGCCCGAGCTCCTGTGCCTCGACGAGCCTGCGGCCGGTCTCAATCCGAAGGAATCGGCAGCGCTCAATTCGCTGCTGATGGATATCAAGAGCAGCACTTCGATCCTGCTGATCGAGCACGACATGTCGGTGGTCATGCAGATCTCCGACCATGTCGTTGTGCTGGAATATGGCCGCAAGATTTCCGACGGTAGCCCGCAATCGGTGCGCACCGACCCGCGCGTCATCGCCGCCTATCTCGGCGTCGACGACGAGGAGGTCGAGACGGTGCTGACCGAGGTCGGCGATGAAGACGTAATCGAACAGTTGGACATCGGGCCGGACTCGGCACACGGGCCAGGCACGTCGTCTTCTTATCTCGCCGGCCCGGTGAGCGACACGATCGGCCATAGCGAGGGCGAGCGGGTCACGGTATCGAAGGGCGCCTCGAAGGCAGCTCAATTCGACGCAAGGGTCAGCGCCGCGCCGAGAAAACCGACCGAGCGGGCCACGGCCAAGCCCGCCGGGAAATCCCCGACATCCAAGCCGCGCGGAGGGCGTAAATGATGGCCGAGACAACGCTGCTCGACATCAAGGGCGTCGAGACCTACTACGGCAACATCAAGGCGCTGAACGGCGTCGATGTCCACGTCAACCAGGGCGAGATCGTCGCGCTGATCGGCGCCAACGGTGCCGGCAAGTCGACGCTGATGATGACCATCTTCGGTGCGCCGCGGGCCCGTTCCGGCACCATCACTTTCGCCGGCACCGACATCACCCAGATGCCGACGCACGAGATCGCACGCATGCGCATCGCACAGTCGCCCGAAGGCAGGCGTATTTTCCCGCGCATGACGGTAATGGAAAACCTGCAGATGGGCGCCGGTCTCGACAACCTCAAGCACTATGACGAGGATGCCGAGAAGGTGTTCACGCTGTTCCCGCGCCTCAAGGAGCGCATCGCCCAGCGCGGCGGCACGCTGTCGGGCGGCGAGCAGCAGATGCTGTCGATCGGACGCGCGCTGATGGCGCGGCCGAAGCTGCTCCTGCTCGACGAGCCGTCGCTGGGCCTGGCGCCGCTGATCGTCAAGCAGATCTTCGATGCCATCCGCGAGCTGAACCGCATGCAAGGGCTGACCGTGTTCCTGGTCGAGCAGAACGCCTTCGGCGCGCTCAAGCTCGCCACGCGCGGCTATGTCATGGTCAACGGCAACGTGACCATGAGCGGCACAGGAAAGGAATTGCTCGCCAATCCCGAAGTGCGCGCGGCCTATCTCGAAGGCGGCCATCACTGAGTTTGGAGCGAAATGTATGCATACGGTATTCCGCTCCAAGTTGTTTGTTTGTCGCATGACCTTTGTCCGAAAAGTCTGCAACTTTTCGGGGTCATGCTAGGGAGTCTTCACCATGCAAGGCATTCTCTATGAGGAACCTTCCATCTGGCAGTTCTTCTTCGTCACCTGTCTGCTCGGCGGCTGGGCGGCTTGGATGACCGGCAAGGCCAGCGCCCAGACATGGCGCAGCCTGCCGGCGCTGTTCGCCTACCTGCTGGGGCTCGGCATAGGCATCAGGTTCATCCACCATGCCCTGTTCGGCGGCACGATGTTTTCGCTGCAATACTATGTCGTGGACACAATCGTGCTCATGATATTGGGGTTTGTCGGCTATCAATACACGCGCACCAACCAGATGGTGACGCAGTATAATTGGCTTTACGAACGTGCTTCGATCTTAAGCTGGAAACCGAAAGGCTGACGTTCATCATTAACGCCGTTTCGGGGATGAATCGGCGTGACAAGGGCCTGAAAATCGGCAAAGTACGCTTTCTGCGATAAGGGTGGGCATCGCATGAAAGTATCATCCACGCCCACCTCGTAAATGGGAGCGTTTCAATGAAGAAATCACTTTTGTCCGCCGTTGCCCTGACCGCGCTTGTCGCGTTCGGCGGTAACGCATGGGCTGATGTCCTCGTCGGCGTCGCCGGTCCGATCACCGGTCCGAATGCGGCCTTCGGTGCGCAGCTGCAGAAGGGTGCGGAAGCGGCTGTTGCCGACATCAACGCAGCAGGCGGCATGAATGGCGAGCAGATCAAGCTTGAAGTCGGTGACGACGTCTCCGATCCGAAGCAAGGCATCTCGGTCGCCAACAAGTTCGTCGGCGATGGCGTCAAGTTCGTGGTCGGCCACTTCAACTCGGGCGTCTCGATTCCGGTGTCGCAGGAAGTCTATGTCGACAACAATATCGTCGAAGTGACCCCGGCGGCGACCAACCCGAAATTCACCGAGCGCGGCCTGTGGAACGTGTTCCGCACCTGCGGACGCGACGACCAGCAGGGCGGCATTGCCGGCGCCTATATTGCGGCCAACTTCAAGGACGCCAAGGTTGCCGTCATCCACGACAAGACCCCCTACGGTCAGGGCCTTGCCGATGAAACCAAGAAGGCGATGAACGCAGCCGGCCTGACGGAAGTCATGTACGAAGGCGTCAATGTCGGCGACAAGGACTTCTCGGCGCTGATCGCCAAGATGAAGGACGCCGGCGTCACCCTGATTTATTGGGGCGGCCTGCACACTGAAGCCGGCCTGATCATCCGCCAGTCGGCTGACCAGGGCCTCAAGGCAACCCTGATGTCGGGCGACGGCATCGTCACCGACGAGCTGGCTGCGATCGCCGGCGACGCGGTTATCGGTACCCTCAACACCTTCGGCCCGGATCCGCGCCTGATCCCCGAGAACAAGGCACTGGTCGAGAAATTCCGCGCCCAGGGCTTTGAGCCGGAAGCCTACACGCTCTACGCCTATGCCGCTATGCAGGTCATCGCCGAAGCCGCAGCCGTGGCCAAGACGAACGACCCGGTGGAAGTGGCCAAGGCCTTGCATGAGAAGGGTCCGTTCAAGACCGTTCTGGGCGACCTCGCCTATGACGAGAAGGGCGATCCGAAGCTCCCGGGCTACATCATGTACGAGTGGAAGAAGGGTCCGGACGGCAAGATCACCTGGCTGCCGAAGTCCTGATCGGATAACGCAATCCCTACGAAATGCCCGGCGCTTGCGCCGGGCATTTTTCTTTGACCCGTCGCCTGGGTCCGAGCAGGGGCGGTGACGTTGGCTAAAAAGAACCTTTAGCCGGAGCTGGATTGTGCGCGGGATGACAATTCGCGTCACTCCGCGACGCCATTCGCACGCAGTCTTTCGCTTTGCAGTGCTAGAATCCATTTAAATCGGTTTAATCGCCTCCCGATTTTGGTTGCACTGCAGCATTTTCGCGTTAATCATTGCTGAGCCCCCATCCCTCCCTGTCCGGAGCCTTCTTCCTTGGCCATCACGAAGATCCTCGTCGCCAACCGGTCCGAAATTGCCATCCGCGTCTTTCGCGCGGCCAACGAGCTCGGCCTCAAAACCGTGGCGATCTGGGCCGAGGAGGACAAATATTCGCTGCATCGGTTCAAAGCCGATGAAAGCTACCAGGTCGGGCGCGGGCCGCATCTGCTTAGGGATATGGGGCCGATCGAAAGCTATCTGTCGATCGAGGAAGTGATCCGCGTCGCCAGGCTGTCCGGCGCCGACGCCATCCACCCGGGCTACGGCCTTTTGTCGGAGAGCCCCGAATTCGCAGATGCCTGCGCTGAGGCCGGCATCACGTTTATTGGCCCGAAGCCCGATACGATGCGCCGGCTCGGCAACAAGGTCGCCGCGCGCAATCTCGCCATTGAGGTCGGCGTGCCGGTGATCCCCGCCACAGACCCGTTGCCGGACGATATGGAGGCGGTCAAGAAACTGGCCAAGGAGATCGGCTATCCGGTGATGCTGAAAGCCTCGTGGGGCGGTGGTGGGCGCGGCATGCGCGCCATCCGCGCCGAGGCCGATCTTGCCCGTGAAGTCACGGAAGGCAAGCGCGAGGCGAAAGCCGCCTTCGGCAAGGACGAGGTCTATCTCGAAAAGCTGATCGAGCGCGCCCGCCATGTCGAGGTCCAGGTGCTTGGCGACACGCATGGCAACGCGGTGCATCTGTTCGAGCGCGACTGCTCGATCCAGCGCCGCAACCAGAAGGTCGTCGAACGGGCGCCGGCGCCATACCTTGAAATGTCGCAGCGCGAGGAGCTTTGCGGCTACGCGCTGAGGATCGCGCGCGAGACCAGCTATATCGGCGCCGGCACGGTGGAATTCCTGCAGGACGCCGACACCGGCAAATTCTACTTCATCGAAGTCAATCCGCGCATCCAGGTCGAGCACACCGTCACCGAGCAGGTGACCGGCATCGACATCGTCAAGGCGCAGATACACATCCTGGACGGCTTTGCCATCGGCACGCCGGAATCGGGCGTACCGGCGCAGAAGGACATCAGGCTGAACGGCCACGCGCTGCAGTGCCGCATCACCACCGAAGATCCCGAGCACAATTTCATTCCGGATTACGGCCGCATCACCGCCTATCGCGGCGCCACCGGCTTCGGCATCCGGCTCGACGGCGGCACCGCCTATTCGGGCGCCGTCATCACCCGCTTCTACGATCCGCTGCTGGAGAAGGTGACGGCGTGGGCGCCGACACCGGCCGAGGCGATCGCCCGCATGAACCGGGCGCTGCGCGAGTTCCGCATCCGCGGCGTCGCCACCAACCTCACCTTCCTCGAAGCGATCATCAACCACCCGAGCTTCGCCGACAATTCCTATACGACCAAGTTCATCGACACGACGCCGGAGCTGTTCCAGCAGGTCAAGCGCCAGGACCGCGCCACCAAGCTGCTCAACTACCTGGCCGACGTGTCGGTCAACGGTCATCCGGAAACCCGCGGCCGGCCCATGCCGAAGGCCGATGCGGCCGCGCCCGTCGTGCCCTATCTCAACGGCAATGTGCCGGGCGGCAGCAAGCAGAAACTGGACGTGCTCGGCCCGCAGAAATTTGCTGCCTGGATGCGCGAGCAGAAAGAGGTGCTGGTCACCGACACGACGATGCGCGACGGCCACCAGTCGCTGCTCGCCACCCGCATGCGCACGCATGACATTGCCAATATCGCCGGCACATATGCTCGGGCCTTGCCGCAGCTCCTGTCGCTTGAATGCTGGGGCGGCGCGACATTCGACGTCGCCATGCGCTTCCTCACCGAGGATCCATGGGAGCGGCTATCGCTGGTGCGCGAGGCAGCGCCCAACCTTTTGCTGCAGATGCTTTTGCGCGGCGCCAACGGCGTCGGCTACACCAACTACCCCGACAATGTCGTGCAGCATTTCGTCAAACAGGCAGCAAGCGGCGGCGTCGATCTGTTCCGTGTCTTCGACTGCCTAAACTGGGTCGAGAACATGCGCGTCGCCATGGACGCGGTCGGCACCGAAGGCAAGCTGGTCGAAGCGGCGATCTGCTACACCGGCGACATCCTCGATCCGGCGCGTGCGAAATACGACCTCAAATATTATGTCGGGCTGGCGAAGGAATTGCAGGCCGCAGGCGCTCACATCATCGCCGTCAAGGACATGGCCGGCCTGCTGAAGCCGGCCGCAGCACGCGTGCTGTTCAAGGCGTTACGCGAGGCAACCGACCTGCCGATCCACTTCCACACCCACGACACGTCGGGCCTGTCGGCGGCGACGGTGCTGGCGGCGGTGGAAAGCGGCGTCGACGCCATCGACGCGGCGATGGACTCTCTCTCCGGCAACACATCGCAGCCGTGCCTGGGCTCGATCGTCGAGGCGCTGAAGGGAACCGAGCGCGATCCCGGCCTCGACCCGCAATGGATCCGCCACATCTCGTTCTATTGGGAGGCGGTGCGCAACCAGTACGCCGCTTTCGAAAGCGACCTGAAAGGGCCAGCGTCAGAGGTCTATCTGCACGAGATGCCGGGCGGCCAGTTCACCAACCTCAAGGAGCAGGCGCGCTCGCTCGGGCTGGAAACGCGCTGGCACGAGGTGGCGCAGACCTATCACGACGTCAACCTGATGTTCGGTGACATCGTCAAGGTGACGCCGTCGTCCAAGGTCGTCGGAGACATGGCGCTGATGATGGTCAGCCAGGACCTGACTGTCACCGATGTCGAGAACCCCAACAAGGACATCGCCTTCCCGGACTCGGTGGTGTCGATGCTGCGCGGCGATCTAGGCCAGTCGCCGGGCGGTTGGCCGGAAGCCCTGCAAAAGAAGGTGCTGAAGGGCGACAAGCCGATCACGGTGCGGCCGGGCTCGCTGTTGAAACCCGCCGATCTCAAGGCCAGCCGCAAGGAGGTCGAGCAGAAGCTGGAGCGCAAGCTTAGCGAGTACGAATTCGCCTCGTGGCTGATGTATCCAAAGGTGTTTTCCGACTTCGCCGCGGCGCAGGAGACCTATGGCCCGGTCAGCGTGCTGCCGACGCCGACCTATTTCTACGGCATGAAGTCGGAAGACGAGATCTTTGTCGACATCGAAAAAGGTAAGACCCTGGTGGTACGCTGCCTTGCGATCGGCGATGTCGACGAGAAGGGCATGGTCACGGTGTTCTTCGAGCTCAACGGCCAGCCGCGAAGGGTGAAGGTTCCGGACCGGGCGCATGGCGCGTCCGCCGCCAAGGCGCGGCGCAAGGCTGAGCCCGGCAACGAGGCGCATGTCGGCGCGCCGATGCCTGGCGTGGTCTCCGCCCTTGCGGTTGCTGCCGGCCAGGCGGTCAAAGCCGGCGACGTGCTGCTGTCGATCGAAGCCATGAAGATGGAGACGGCGCTGCATGCCGAGCGCGACGGCACGATCGTCGAAGTGCTCGTCAAAGCGGGCGACCAGATCGACGCCAAGGATTTGTTGATCGCCTTTGGCTAAGGCGTGCTGATATTCAGGTGAGGCCGGCCTGCAAATGGCAGCTTCCTGCGCTTCCGGGTGCTCACGTACTTTAAGTACGCTCCGCTCCGGTTCTCGGAAGCCACCATTTTCGGCTCAGCCTGACTTGAATCTCAACACGCCTAAGGCGTGCGCAACTCTTCATGCCACATCGATAATGGCTTGACCCGCCGCGCCCGCTCGGGCATCGAACCCGCTCCAATTTTGCCGCGCCAGAATCGCGGTGCTTAAAAAGAAGCGGAGAAAAAACATGGCCGACGACATCACAGATACCAGCCAGACTGTTGCCGCCGGCCAGTTGCGCGCCTTCATCGAGCGCATCGAGCGGCTCGAGGAAGAAAAGAAGACCATCGCCGACGACATCAAGGAAGTGTTCGCCGAGGCCAAGGGCACCGGCTTCGACACCAAGGCGATGCGGTCGATCATCCGGCTGCGCAAGAAGGATCAGGCCGAGCGGCAGGAAGAAGACGCCATCCTCGATCTGTATATGGCGGCCCTCGGCATGGTGTAAGAGACTGTATGGAAATTCTACCCGGCTGATATCGCCGGAGCGGATTTCGAAACAGTCTCGGCCGGGCATGATGCTGGAGCGGGCATCGAACCATGAGCGAATTCGACTTTGGCGCCCGCCGCGCCTCTGAATTCCGCCAGCGCAGCTTCTGGGCGCTGTTCGCCGAACGGCATCCGGAGGAGCGCGCATCCATGGCGCGGCGCGGGCCGTGGTTCTGGCAGCGCGGGCTGCCCGATTTCGCCCTGGTCCTCTCCATGTATGTCGCGCCGGCGCAAAACCATGTCGGCGTCTTCTTCGGCCGCAACGAGAAATTCGGCGCCACTGAAGCCTGGTCGCGGCTGAAGCCGTTCCGGCCGGCGATCGAAGACAGGTTGAAACTCAGGCCCGAACAGAGCTGCGACGGCCTCGGCATCAATTCGATGTGGCGGGTGAACTGCTATGCCGAGGACAATTGGCCGGCCATGGCCGACTGGCTGGTGACGGAATGCTCGCGTTTCGAGCGCGCCGTCACCGAGGTGCTGGGACAGGTCGAGGCCGGTTCGTGAACCCGGCTGCCTAGTTCGGTTTCGGCGCGTCGCGGCCGATCTCGTCCAGATGCTGCTGCAGCGCCATGTGATCGAGCGCGTCCATCGGCAGGTTGGTGAACAGCGAGATGCGGTTGTTGAGCATGCGATAGGCATCGGCGAAGGCCAGATGCATCTCGGCGTCGGTGCCTTGTGCTTTGGCCGGGTCCGATATCGCCCACAGCGCCGTCATCGGATGACCCGGCCAGACAGGGCAGGATTCATTGGCGGTGCTGTCGCAGACGGTGAAGACGAAATCCATTTCAGGCGCGTTAGGTTCGGCAAACTCATCCCAGCCTTTGGAGCGGGCGAAGCCGGTGTCGTAGTTGAGGCTCTCGAGCAGCTGCAGCGCGTAGGGATTGACGGTGCCCTTCGGCTGGGACCCGGCGGAGAAGGCCTTGAATTTCGCGGCGCCGATCCGATTGAGGATGGCTTCGCCCATGATCGAGCGCGCCGAATTGGCGTTGCACAAGAACAGAACGTTGTAGCTTTTGTCGCTCATCAAAGACCTCCCCTGCAGGCGACCGGGATGAAGGAACGGCACGTTGTGCAGTTAGCTTTGCTGCGGATGCCGGCAAGGGGCGGGCTCGAAAAGATTTCGCGATTGTTTGAGGATGATCGACAAGCCATATGCTTCAACGATCATCATGCGGCGTTGACGTCGCGCTCGGATCGTTGTGCGGTATCGAATGGAGAGAGCCGAGCCGATGCAGGGGCCAGCAGGCAGCGAAAATGGCGAGCCGCGGCGCGCGGCCGGCTTCTTCCGTTCCCGTTGGCAAAGCCTGACACCGCTCGATCGGCTTTTCTGGCGCGACCTGGTCGTCGTCGGCACCGCCATCAGCATCGCCTCGTCAGTAGCCGCGCTCATCCTGCTCGGCCTGAAGCTGCCACTGCCATGGGTCCTGTTGGTGCATTTTTCGCCGGTGCCCTACAACATCTTCCTGACGCTGGCGGTCTGGCGAACTGCCGAGAAAGCCGGCGGTGCGAAGGCCTCGCTGATGATGCTGGGCTCGGCGCTTTGGCTGATCCTGACGGCCATCGCCTGAGGCGATTGCCGAACGAAAAAGGGCGGCCGGAGCCGCCCTTTGCAGGAGATGATGACCGGGTTGCGGTTTAAGCCGCCGGCTCGAATTTCAGCGCCACGCCGTTGATGCAATAGCGCAGGCCGGTTGGCGGCGGGCCGTCGTCGAAGACATGGCCGAGATGGCTGCCGCAGCGGGCGCAGTGGCATTCGGTGCGGACCATGCCGTAGCTGCGGTCGACAGTGTTTTCGACCGAACCAGGCACCGGGTCGTTGAAGCTCGGCCAGCCGGTGCCGCTCTCGAACTTCAGCTTGGATTCGAACAGCGGCTGGTCGCAGCCGACGCAGGAAAAGGTGCCAGCGCGCTTCTCGTAGAGCAGGGCGCAGCTTCCGGGACGTTCGGTGCCGTGGCCGCGCATGACCGCATATTGCTCCGGCGTCAGCCGGGCACGCCATTCGGCGTCGGTGCGGGTAACGGGGTAGGTGTGGGTGTCCATTCGATCTCCTCAGCCTTGGCGGCTTGTTGTTGGTTGCAATCTGTCTTCGCCCCAAGATAGGGGTTTGTTACAGGTTCGGCCAGCGCAGCGATGTACCTGAGCCTCAATGCTTGCGTGAAAGCTGCTTCGTCGCGGCTTCGAGCCCTGCCAGCGTCAGCGGGAACATGCGGCCGCCGAAGAGGTCGCGGATCATGGCGATCGAATGGGTGAAGCCCCAATTCTTGGGGTTTTCCGGGTTCAACCACACCGCATTCGGCCATTGCTGCAGCAAACGGCCGAGCCAGACGCTGCCGGCTTCCGGATTCCAGTGTTCGACCGAACCGCCGGGATGGGCAATCTCGTAAGGGCTCATCGAGGCGTCGCCGACGACGATCACCTTGTAGTCTGGGCCGTATTTGTGGAGGAGGTCGAAGGTCGGGATGGTCTCGGCTTGCCGGCGGCGATTGTCCTTCCAGACGCCCTCATAAAGGCAGTTGTGGAAGTAGAAATATTCGAGCTGGCGGAATTCGGCGCGAGCGGCCGAAAACAGTTCCTCGACGCTTTTGATGTGGTCATCCATCGAGCCGCCGACATCGAAGAACATCAGGAGCTTCACGGCGTTGCGCCGCTCGGGGCGCGTCTGCACATCGAGATAGCCGTGCTCGGCGGTGGCGTGGATGGTGCCGGGCAGGTCGAACTCTTCCTCCGCTCCCTCGCGCACCCAGCGGCGCAGGCGCTTCAGCGCCACCTTGATGTTACGGGTGCCGAGCTCGACCGCATCGTCGAAATTCCTGAACTCGCGCTTGTCCCAGACCTTTACCGCGCGGCGGTTGCGGCTTTCGTGCTGTCCAATGCGCACGCCTTCGGGATTGTAGCCATAGGCGCCGAAGGGCGAGGTGCCGCCGGTGCCGATCCATTTCGAGCCGCCCTGGTGCCGGCCCTTTTGCTCCTCCAGCCGCTGCTTCAGCGTCTCCATCAGTTTGTCGAAACCGCCGAGAGCCTCGACCAGCTTTTTCTCCTCCTCGGTCAGGTGCTTTTCAGCGAGACGGCGCAGCCATTCTTCCGGAATGTTGGCGACGTCAATGGCGTCCGGTCCGGTGAGCGCCTCGACACCTTTGAAGACATGCGCAAACACCTGATCGAAGCGGTCGATATGGCGTTCGTCCTTCACCAAAGCGGCGCGGGCGAGGTAATAGAAACCCTCGACGTCATAGTCGACCAGCCCGGCTTCCAGTCCCTCCAGCAGCGACAGATATTCCCTGAGCGAGACGGGAACCCGCGCGGCCTTCAGTTCGAGGAAGAAGGGAAGGAACATGGCCGGCCGTTATCTATGCCCTTCGATCTTCTCTCGTGCTGCACTAGCGATGAAAGCTGAACGCGTGAGGCCGCGCCGACCGGCTTCCTCGTCGATCGCAGCCAAAAGACCCGCGTCGAGCGACAGATTAGCCCGCACCGGCCGGCCGGAATCAATCAATACCGGGATCATCACGGCGGACTCTCCCGCTGTGCTGTCGATTTCACCCTGTCCGAGCAGCTCAGCAACGGTATTCGGTCCCGGCAAGGGCAAGTGTTTCGCCAAGTGCGCTTCGACCCATTCACGCACGGCCGACGTCACATCGGCGATGGCCTCTTCAGGGCTTGCGCCGCCGCCATGGCAACCCGGAAGGTCAGGGACTCGGACACCCCAGACATCGTCCGCGCCATCGAGAATTCCGATATAGTGCGCCATGTGCTTGGTCCTCAAATCCATCCTGCCAGCCGAGCGATCGACCGGGCAACGCCAGGAGATTGCTCACGGTGCCGAGGTACGATGAGCATCACCTCAGGCTTGTCCGGATGCTCATACTTGTCGTGCTTGCCGCCGCCGACACCTACCCAACCCTCGCGCAAAAGCCTCGCGATGA
Organism: Mesorhizobium neociceri; assembly: GCF_013520985.1. Classification (GTDB taxonomy): domain Bacteria; phylum Pseudomonadota; class Alphaproteobacteria; order Rhizobiales; family Rhizobiaceae; genus Mesorhizobium; species Mesorhizobium neociceri. The sequence goes on from NZ_JACDTY010000005.1 coordinate 22,169, forward strand.
TCTTGCGCGTATTGGTCTCGATCAGCGGCATCGCTCACCCACGTATGCGCAATATATTGCGCAATAGCTGTTATTTCAACTGGGTGTCTATCTACAGCAGATCGTACTCGATGAAGCCCGTCCGCCGCGCGACATGGTCGTAAAGCTTGCGGGCGGTGGTGTTGGTTTCGTGGGTCATCCAATAGACGTTCTTGACGCCGATCTTGCCGGCCTCCTGCTTGACCGCTTCGATGAGGGCCGCACCGATACCCTTGCCGCGCACATCGGGGTCGGCGAACAAATCCTGCAGGTAGCAGTTGTTTTTCTCCGACCAGCCGGAGCGGTGGTAGAGATAGTGGGTCAGGCCCACCGCCTTGCCGTCAAGGGTGGCGATAAATCCCTTCGGCTCGAATTCGCCTTCCGTGAACAGCCGGTTCCAGGTGATGTCGTAGATCTCGTCCGGCAGCTTGGTTTCGTAGAAGGTGAGGTAGGCGGTCCACAGCCGTCGCCAGTCGGCATGGTCGGACTGCGCCAAAGGGCGGACGGTGATCTCGGTCATTTAGGTTCCTCCAAAGCCTGATCCGTTCCGGCGGAATCAGATCCAGTACAGCTTCGCCTAAACCACCGGCGAATTGTACTCGCGAAATGCGGTCGCCAGCACATGCAGCGCCTCGCGCGCTCGCGGCGCCAGTGTGTGCGAATGCAGCACTACTTCGGATGGGTCAAGCGGCGGCAGGCCAAGCTTGCGGCCAATCTCGACCAGGCCGGGAGGAACGACGCGGTGGGCCAGCGCCGAGACAGCGAAGCCCGCCGACACCGCAATGTTGACGGCCGCACCGCCGCCGCCGACGAAGGCTTCCTCCCAGGCGATGCCTGCCTTGTCCAGCGTCTCGACTGCTCGCACACGATCCGGGCAGCTGCATATTGTGCTTAGAAGCGCCAGGCGTAACGGCGTACCGTGCTGCCATTCGAATGAGGGCGCCGCGAACCAGCCATAATGGTTGCGCGACAAGGTCCGGCCCGGACGGCTGTCGCCTTCGCGGTGGACGATGATCGCCTGACCTGCAGCGTGGCCGTGCTGTCGCATCAGTTCCAGGACGGCCGTGAACGCGGCAAGGCCTTTGTCGCCTGGAGTGTCGTGTCCGGCATCGGGCTTGGTTTCGGGCCTGCCATCGGCGGTCTGATCGTGGCGCTGTCGAACTGGCAATGGGTGTTTCTCATCCATGTGCCACTGGCGATCCTGGCGCTCGCCTTCATCGGCGCAGGGGTCACGCAATCGCGCGATCACAACGCCCAGAAGCTCGACTGGGCCGGCATGCTGACGCTGTCGGCCGCTGTCTTCGGCTTCTCCTATCTGATCACGCAAGGCGCGGATCTCGGAGCCAGTGCCCGTATCGGCGTGATTACGGCAGCGGTGGCGGCCTTCATCGCTTTCCTTGTCGCCGAGAGGGTCAATCCCTATCCGATGTTCGATTTCTCCGTCTTCCGCATCCGCCAGTTTTCCGGCGCGATCATGGGCGCGATCGGCATGAATTTCAGCTACTGGCCATTCATCATCTATCTGCCGATCTATTATTCCGGCGTGCTCGGCTACGACAGCACGACGACCGGCCTGCTGCTGCTCGTCTACACGCTGCCCTTCATGGTGATGCCGCCGATCGCCGAGCGCATTCGCGCGCGCTATCAGGCGCGGATCGCCATCCCGCTCGGCTTGCTGACACTGGGGATCGGTTTCATCGCCATGTGGATCGGCTCCGGGCTCGAAGGGGCGACCTGGCTGACCATGCTGCCGGGCACGCTGATCGCCGGCATCGGCATCGGCCTCACCAATTCGCCGACCACCAACACCACGACCGGCGCGGTGTCGCCGGATCGCGCGGGCATGGCGTCCGGCATCGATATCAGCGCACGCCTGATCACGCTCGCCATCAACATCGCGGTGCTCGGCCTGCTGCTGACGCAGGGTATCGTTTCTTACTTGCGGACCACACTCGGTGCGGCCTTGGAGCCGAACGAGTTGCAGGCGCTGGCGGAAAGGATCGCCACCGGAAATCTCCACAACCTCGCGCAGGGGACGCCGAAGCTCGCAACCCTCGACCCCTCCGGCGCCATCGTGCACGCAGCTCTGGTCAATGGTTTCAGCTGGGTCATGCTCTATTGCGGAATCGGCGTTCTTGCCCTGTCGGTCATCGGCTTCGTCATCTTTGGACCAAAGCGCGTCGCGCCGCAGGAGCGAGGGTTTGCTCCCGCTGAGTAAGCGGCGGAAGCCGGCTCATGGCTGTCAGCTCAGCCCGCCGATCCTCATCCCTGCCGCCTGGCCATGAAGGCCAGGCGTTCGAACAGGTGCACGTCCTGCTCGTTCTTTAAGAGCGCGCCATGCAGCTTGGGCAGCGCGTTCTTGGGGTCGGCGCGCAGATCCTCGGGTGCTATGTCGTCGGCGACCAGCAGGCGGATCCAGTCGAGCGCTTCCGATGTCGAGGGCTTCTTCTTCAGCCCCGGCACGTCGCGGATCTCGTAGAACTGGGTCAGGGCCGCACGCACCAAATTTTGCTTGATGCCGGGATAGTGGACGTCGACGATTTTGTGCAGCGTCTCGACATCGGGAAAGCGGATGTAATGGAAGAAGCAGCGGCGCAGGAAGGCGTCCGGCAATTCCTTCTCATTGTTGGAGGTGATGATGACGATGGGCCGAACGGCAGCGCGGATCGTCTCGCCGGTCTCGTAGACGAAGAACTCCATCCGATCGAGTTCCTGCAACAGATCGTTGGGAAACTCGATGTCGGCCTTGTCGATCTCGTCGATCAACAGCACGACCTTCTTGCCGGCCGCGAACGCCTCCCACAGCTTGCCGCGCTTGATGTAGTTCCTGATGTCATTGAAGCGCTCATCGCCAAGCTGGCTGTCGCGCAGCCGCGAGACCGCGTCATATTCATAGAGCCCCTGCTGCGCTCGCGTCGTCGACTTGACGTGCCATTCGATGAGGTCGAGGCCAAGTGCTGACGCCACTTGCCTGGCAAGTTCAGTCTTGCCGGTGCCGGGTTCGCCCTTGACCAGCAAGGGCCGCTCCAGCGCGATCGCCGCGTTGACCGCCACCATCAGGTCCTTGTCGGCGACATAGTCCGCCGTGCCTTCAAAACGCATTCTTGCTCCTCGGTTGGTCATCGCGACCGTAAGGACGCCGCCCGGCCTGTGCAAGGGCGAGCCGGCTGCGACGAATGGGCTTGAAACCCTTGAAGAAAACATCCGTTGCTATCGCAAGGCCGCGCGGTGGGCTGAAGAGGTGGTGGCGTGACCAAAACGATATCAGGCAAGACGGCACTGCAAATCGTTGTCGCCGTGCTGGCGGCGACGCCAGTGCTGGTCGGCCTGGAAGGCGTGTTGTCGGGGCCGGACTTCCTTGACGTAGCAGCATCCTGGCCGATCGATCTCGACAGCCATTTCCGCTTCCTGTCCGGGTTCTTTCTGGCCATCGGCATTGCCTGGTACAGCTGCATTCCCGACATCGAGACAAAGACCGAGCGGTTTCGGCTGCTTGCCGCCTGCACTTTCGCCGGCGGGCTGGCGCGGCTTGTCTCGCTGTTCGCGGCCGGTTTGCCGTCACGCGGACACGTCGCCGGACTCTCGATCGAACTGCTCGCGGTGCCTGCGCTGGTCTGGTGGCAAAGCCGCGTTGCGAATAAAGCCGCCGAGAATGCCCAACTCTCTGGCGCTTAGGTGGTGAGCCGCCTATATTGGGCTTGGCGGTCTGCGCTTCCCGGCAGGAGAACATTTTCCCCGGGGCCTTAACGATCCTTAGGGAGCTGTCCCTGGGAAGACCCGTGGGTTTTCTCATACGGCGCCCACCTACTTTGTAGGTTCCCGGGATCGCTCTCTCCACCGGTTGTGTGGATCGTCACTTGTTGCCTGTCTCCACGTATTTGGTGGATGATGCGGTAGAAAACGTCGCTCTTAAAACTCCGCCCTGCCGTGACCCTTTCTACCTTGGCCACATGACATCTCCCAAAGACCTGAAAAAACAGCTGCGCCGCGAAGCCCTCGGCCGCCGTGATGCGCTCGATCCGATGTGGCGGGTGGAGATCGCACTTGAGATGGCCGAGACGGCGCGCGATCACCTCGCTATCGAGCCTGGCCAGATCGTTTCAGCTTTCTGGCCGATGCGATCGGAAGTCGACGTCAGGCCGCTGATGTTCGCCTTGCGCGAGAAGGGAGCCAGGCTTTGCCTGCCGGCCATCCTCGACAAGAGCACCATCGTCTTTCGCGAACTGGTGCGCGGCGCGCCGATGGTCGAGATGGGTTTTGGCACGGTTGGTCCGCATGAGGACGCGGACGTGCTCGATCCCTCGGTGATGCTGGTGCCGCTCGCCGCCTTCGACGCGCGCGGCCACCGCATCGGCTACGGCGCCGGCTATTACGACCGCGCCATCGCCAGGCTGATCGACAAGGGCCAGCCGCCACGGCTGATCGGCATCGCCTTCGATTGCCAGGAAGTGGCGCAAGTGCCGGACGAGAACCATGACGTGATCATCCCGGAAATACTCACCGAGAGCGGCTTGCGCCGCTTCGATATCGCCTGAAAAATCGCGATCCGTTTAACGTGTTTCCAAGACATGCCGGGTAGTATTTCCGCAGTACAATCCGAGCCGATGGCGGCCATCATGTTTGTCTTTGCACGCTTCCTGCTGATGCCGTTCGTCCTCATCGCGGTGACGCTGTTCGCGATGGGCTTGCACATCATCGGAACCGCCCTGCATCACCAGCTCGCCTGGCATCAGACGGTTGCCACTGTGACGGATGTCAGTCCCTACAGCGAAATGCAGAGGAATGGCCTGACCACCGAAGGCATCAATGTTGCCGTCACCTACGTGGCGAACGATGCGCCGATGACCTGGTCCGGCAAGGGGAAGATCATCGGTCTCTACGCGGCGTCCAAAGGCGACCAGGTGGAATTTTACTACGACCCTGCCGATCCATCGTCCCTCGATACCGCCGCAATGAAGGGCTGGCGCGGCGGGTTGTTGCTCCTTGCCGTTACCGGCGGGTTCACCGCGTTCTACGTCTGGTTCTTTTGGCTGCGCGGACGCAACGCGCCGCCGGCGCCGCCGATCATGCCATCGCCTGTTCGCGTTACGGACCCGGACGCCAAGCCGCCTCAGCAGCAGCGTGGTACTTTCGGCCGGCGTTAACGCCAATCGCCCGGGTAGCGCTTGCCTAGCGTCCGTGCCTCTGGATAGAAGTGGGCATGAGACTTCTCTTCCTCGGCGACATGGTGGGCAAATCGGGACGTACGGCAGTGTGGGAACAGCTGCCTGGCCTGATCTCCGATTTCAAACTCGATTTCGTCATCGTCAATGGTGAGAACGCCGCCGGTGGCTTCGGCATCACCGAAGACATTTTTCGCGACACCATTGCCGCCGGCGCCGATGTCGTCACCACCGGCAACCATGTCTGGGACCAGCGCGACGCGCTGATCTTCGCACCGCGCGAGGAGCGCTTTTTGCGCCCGTCCAATTTTCCCAAAGGCACGCCAGGGCGCGGCTCCGGCGTCTACATCGCCAAGAACGGCGCGCGTGTGCTGGTCGCCAACATTATGGGCCGAGTGTTTATGCATCCCGAGCTCGACGATCCGTTCCAGGCCGGTGAGCGCGAGCTGGCGGCGTGTCCGCTGGGCGAGCAGGCCGATGCCGTGGTCATCGATTTCCACGCCGAGGCGACCTCGGAGAAAATGTGCTTCGCGCATTTCGTCGACGGCCGCGCCAGCCTCGTCATCGGCACCCATACGCACCAGCCGACCGCCGACCACCAGATTCTCAATGGCGGCACAGGCTACATGTCCGACGCCGGCATGTGCGGCGATTATGATTCCTCGCTCGGCATGGACAAGGAAGAGCCGCTCAACCGGTTCCTGTCGAAAGTGCCGAAAGGCCGGTTCGAGGCGGCGACCGGACCGGCGACATTGTGTGGCATCGGCGTCGATATTTCCGACCGCACCGGCCTGACCGAGAAGATCGCGCCGTTTCGTCGCGGGCCGCGGCTCGAAGAAACCGCGCCATCCTTCTGGTCGTGACATTGATATAGTCGAGTACAGTACCTAACTGGCGACGAAACTGCTCTAGATCGTTAAAGAGGGGACGACCTCCATGCAGCTGATCGAATTCTTTGCGCCGCATTTTCAATTCGTTTCTGACCCCACCGCCTGGGTCGCGTTGCTGACGCTGATTGTGCTCGAGGTCGTGCTCGGCATCGACAATCTGATCTTCATCTCGATCCTGACCAACAAATTGCCGGAAGCGCAGCGCGCTCGCGCCCGCCGTCTCGGCATCTCGGCGGCGCTGATCATGCGGCTGGTGCTGCTTGCGACCATTTCGATCATCGTGCAGCTGACGACACCGGTGTTCACCGCTTTCGGCCATGGTTTTTCCTGGCGCGACCTGATTCTGATCGCTGGCGGCCTGTTCCTGGTGTGGAAGGCGACCAAGGAAATCCACCACACGGTCGATCCGGAGGATCACAAGGACACGATGCTGGGCGAGACGCTGCAGATCTCGCTTGCCGGCGCCATCTTCCAGATCCTGCTGCTCGACCTCGTCTTCTCCATCGATTCGATCATCACCGCCGTCGGCATGACCGACGAGATCGCCATCATGTACATCGCTGTCATCGTGGCGGTGAGTGTGATGATGCTGGCGGCCGGGCCGCTCGCCAATTTCATCGCCAAGAACCCGAGCATCGTCATGCTGGCGCTGGGCTTCCTGCTGATGATCGGCATGACGCTGATCGCCGACGGCATGGGCTACCATGTGCCGAAGGGCTACATCTACGCCGCCATGGGTTTTTCGGCCTTGGTCGAAGGGCTCAACATGCTGGCGCGACGACGCAGGAAATCCGGCGGCGGGCACTGAGGGCCATGGCACCCAAGAGCCTCGATCGGGATCAGCGCGATCAGTTGGCCAAGCTGGCTGATTTGCCTGACAGCGAGATCGATACGTCGGACATTCCGGAAGCTCCGGTCGAGAATTGGATTTGGGCCTATCGTGGCGCTAACAGGTCGAGCGGCGAACGCCGCGTCTGGACGAATTGAGCCGATTTATCTATAAGCCGGCCATTCCGACAAAGAGCGCCGTATGCCTTCGCAGGCATGCGAGAGACGTTCTGAGATTTAAATTCGAGCATTTGCGGGAAGGCTGGGTGCCGTCGCCTCGCTTCCCGATGCTCTAGCCGAAGACGACAGGGGTGCCATGGCTGGCCATTCACAGTTCAAGAACATCATGCACCGCAAGGGCCGCCAGGACGCGGTGCGGTCGAAAATGTTTTCCAAGTTGGCGCGCGAAATCACCGTCGCCGCCAAGAGCGGGACGCCCGATCCATCGATGAACCCGCGCCTGCGCCTGGCGATCCAGAACGCCAAGGCGGTGTCGATGCCCAAGGACAATATCCAGCGCGCCATCAACAAGGCGTCGATGGGCGATGCCGAGAATTACGAAGCAGTGCGTTATGAAGGCTATGGGCCGGGCGGCGTGGCGCTGATCGTCGAAGCGCTGACCGACAACCGCAACCGTTCGGCGTCGAACGTGCGCGCCGCCTTCACCAAGGCCGGTGGGGCACTCGGCGAAACCGGCTCGGTGTCGTTCATGTGGAACCGCGCCGGCGAGATCTACTATCCGGCTTCCGCCGGCAGCGCAGACAAGGTCATGGACGCGGCGATCGAAGCCGGCGCCGATGACGTCGAGTCGGACGAGGAAGGCCACACCATCTACTGTGCCTTCGAGAGCATGGGCGATGTGTCGAAGGCGCTGGAAGCATCGCTCGGCGAGGCCGAATCGGTGAAGCCGATCTGGCAGCCGCAGAACAATGTCCCGGTCGACGAAGAGCGGGCGCAGTCGCTGATGAAGCTGGTCGCGACGCTCGAGGACGATGACGACGTGCAGAGCGTCTACGCCAATTTCGAAGTCGACGACGAGACCATGGCCAAGCTCAGCGCGGCGTGAGTCTAAACTCGAAGATGAGCGATCTCCCCACCATCCGCATCACCTATTGCACGCAGTGCCAGTGGCTTTTGCGTGCCGGCTGGATGGCGCAGGAGCTGCTCTCCACTTTCGGCACGGATCTGGGTGAAGTGACGCTGGTGCCCGGCACTGGCGGCATCTTCACCATTTCCTGCAACGATCAGCTCATCTGGGACCGCAAGCGCGACGGCGGCTTTCCCGACGCCGCCAAGCTCAAGCAGCTGGTGCGCGACGTCATCGATCCGGACCGCGATCTAGGCCATTCCGACCGCAAGGCCTAATCTGCGTCGATATTCAGGTGAGGCCGGCCTGCAAATGGCGGATACCTGCGCTTCCGGTGCTCATATGTGGACGGCCCCCCGCTTGCAAGGATGGTTGAGATAGTTTGATCGGGTCTCTTGCGCTCATATGTCCGGCCTTTTGCGCGCGGATCTGAGAGCGCTGGCCAAGATGGGCTACGCGGATAGCGAGTTCCAAACACGTACACGACATTGGCTGCCGGTGAGCACCTCGGAATGCCTCGCTGGTCCCGGTTCGACCGGTCACACCATCTTCTCCTCTGCTTGCAAGTTCCGGCCTTCAGCGTCGAGTGTGGGCTCGGCGCCGAATTCTGAATGCTCTACGGCTGCACAGGTGCCGGACAGGTGGCGTCGACGGGGCGATATTGCTCGCCGCTGATCATCAGTTTCCAGGCGATACGGGCCAGCTTGTTGGCCAGCGCCACCGCAGCAAGCTTGGGAGCTTTGCGCGCTATCAGCGCCGACAGCCATGGCCAGACCCGTTTGCTGCCGCGCCGCATATGTTGGATGAGAGCGGTGGCGCCCACCACCAGCACGCTTCGCAGCATCTCATCGCCAGCACGGGTAATCACCCCAAGCCTGTTTTTGCCTGCTGTTGAATGGTTCTTCGGCGTCAGTCCGAGCCAGGCGGCAAAGTCCCGTCCCGACTTGAAGCCGTGTGCATCGGTAACCTTGATAGCCAGGAGCGTCGCTCCGACAGGACCGATCGCCGGTATGGCGGCCAGTCGCCGGCTCATTTCGCTCTGTCTGTGAAGCTCAAGCAGCTTCTCATCGAGCGTGGCGACTTCGGTGCCGATGTGCGCATAGTCGCGCGCCAGGGTCTCGAACATGTCCCTGGCCGTGTCCGGGATTGTCGCGTCAGCGCGAATGTCGGCCAGCAGATCGCCGAGCCGGGAAAGTCCCTTGGGCGCGACAAGGCCGAACTCCGCCGCAAAGCCTCGGATCGAATTGGCCAGCTGCGTGCGCCGGCCGATGAACTGCGCGCGCAGCTTCGCCAGCATCTGCGATCCCTGCTGAGCGGCGCTCTTGGTGGGAACGAAACGCATATCTGGCCGGCTCATGGCCTCGCAGATTGCCTGCGCATCGGCTGCATCCGATTTGGAGCGTTTGACATAGGGCTTCACATACTGCGGCGGCAGCAACACCACTTCATGGCCCAGCGCGCGCAATTCCCGCGCCCAGTAATGGGCCGAGCCGCAAGCCTCCATGCCAATCTTCAGCGGTGGAAGCCCGGCAAAGAAGGCGAGCACCTGATTGCGCCGCAGTTTCTTGCGCAACACAGGCTGCTCGGCTTCATTCACGCCATGGAGCTGGAAAACGTTCTTTGACGTATCCATCCCAATGCGAATAATCTTATCCACGGACGGTCTCCTTGATTGAGATTTGCAACGACCTCATTCTGGCACATTGCGATGCCGTCGGGGGCCGTCCACCCCAACACGTACTCAAGTACGCTCCGCCCCGGTTCTCGAAAACCACCCCAGCTGTCTCGTCAGAGCGAATTCTCAAACAGCCTGTAGCTCCCGTTTCCGGTTTGTTCACATTTCGCTGGCATCGCTGTCCGCCGGAGGTAGACTTGGCGGATGGGGGAAGCGATTCGCATCATCGGTATCGATCCGGGGCTGAGACGCACCGGTTGGGGCATCGTCGAAAGCCTAGGCAACTCGCTGCGCTTCGTCGCATCGGGCACCGTGCGCTCCGACGACAAGGCGGCGCTGGCGACACGGCTCTGCCAATTGCATGACGGGCTGGCTGAGATCCTGCACGCGGCCATGCCGCATGAAGCGGCCGTCGAGCAAACCTTCGTCAACAAGGATGCGGTGGCGACGCTGAAGCTCGGCCAGGCGCGCGGCATAGCCATGCTGGTGCCGGCGCGCGCCGGCCTTGTCGTCGCCGAATATGCCCCCAATGCCGTCAAGAAGGCAGTGATCGGCGTTGGCCATGGCGACAAGAAGCAGATCCACATGATGGTCAAGGTGCTGTTGCCGAAAGCCACTTTCGACACCGAGCATGCCGCCGACGCACTGGCCATCGCCATCTGCCACGCGCATCACCGGCAAAGCGTCGCCTACAGGATGGCGGCGTTGGCATCATGAAAGGCTATTGAGCATGATCGGCAAGCTCAAGGGCACACTCGACGAGATCGACGAGGATTTCTGCCTCGTCGACGTGCATGGCGTCGGCTATGTCGCCTATTGCTCGGCGCGCACGCTGGCTGCGTTGCCTTCACCGGGTGAAGCGGTGGTGCTGTTCATCGAGACCTATGTACGCGAGGACATGATCCGGCTTTACGGTTTTCAGTCGGTGCTGGAGCGCGAATGGTTCCGGCTTTTGATGACCAATGTGCAGGGCGTCGGCGCCAAGGTGGCGTTGGCGATCCTGTCGACACTGGCGCCGGCCGACCTCGCCAACGCGATCGCACTGCGCGACATCGCCATGGTCAGCCGCGCGCCCGGTGTCGGCAAGAAGGTGGCCGAGCGCATCGTCACCGAATTGAAGAACAAGGCGCCGGCCTATGCGGGAACCGCCTCCGGCACCATCGGCTTGAAGCAGGAGCTCGGCGAAGGTGTCGCGCCGGCGCCCATCACCGATGCCGTCTCGGCGCTTGTCAATCTCGGCTATTCGCGCGACACGGCAGCCAATGCCGTGGCGGCGGCGCTGAAGACGGCGGGCGAGGATGCGGATGCCTCGAAGCTCATTCGTTTCGGGCTGAAGGAACTAGCGCGGTGAGCGGTTGCTGGAAAATGGAATTCCGACTACTATATAATCAGTAAGAATTTTCTCGGAAAGTAAGAAAATGGGCGCATATGCCAGTCTGACCTCTAAGGGGCAGCTTACAATTCCAAAGGACGTTCGGGACGCGCTCTCGCTCAAGACGGGCGATATGATCGCCTGGACCGTTGTGGACGGCTATCTGGTTGGAACGCCGCGCAATCTCGACTTCGCCGATCTTGCCGGATTTCTAGGTGACCCACCCGGCGGTCCCGCTTCCCTGGAAGAGATCGATGCCGCTGTCAGGGAGGCCGTAGGTCAGCATGTCGTTGGAGACAAGCTGTTGAGCGGAGAAGAGGACGGCGCGTGACGTCGATAGGTATCGATACGAATGTTCTGCTTCGAATGGTGCTGAATGATGATGCCGAGCAGCGGGCAAAAGCCCTCGCCTTTGGTAAACTCCTCAGCGAGGATAACCCCGGCTTTGTGAGTTTGATTGTTCTGGTCGAATTCAGCTGGTCACTGCTTTCGCGTTACCGGCTGCCAAAGGAGCAAGTGTTGGCCGCGATTCAGAGACTGCTCAAGATCAAGACGCTGGTATTCGAGGATTTCGACGCCATCGTGATCGCGCTCGAACGATCGAATTCGGCCCACGTCGACTTCGCTGATGCGCTGATAGCCGAGCAGAATCGCAATTTCGGCTGCTCTCATACAGTTACATTCGATCAGAGGGCCGCCAAGTCCATTGCCGGGATGGAATTGCTCGCATGAGCCTTTCCCCCCGCCTCATTACCCCGGAAAAGCGCGGCGAGGATGCCGAGCAGACCTTGCGGCCGCAGACGCTTGCCGATTTCGTCGGCCAAGCGGCAGTGCGGGCCAATCTCAAAGTGTTCATCGAGGCCGCCAAGGGCCGCAGCGAGGCGCTCGACCATGTGCTGTTCGTCGGGCCGCCGGGGCTTGGCAAGACGACGCTGGCGCAGATCATGGCGCGCGAGCTCGGCGTCAATTTCCGCTCAACCTCGGGCCCGGTGATCGCCAAGGCAGGCGACCTTGCGGCACTTCTGACCAATCTCGAAGACCGCGACGTGTTGTTCATCGACGAGATCCACCGGCTCAATCCTGCGGTGGAGGAAATTCTTTATCCGGCGATGGAGGATTTCCAGCTCGACCTGATCATCGGCGAGGGGCCGGCGGCGCGCTCGGTCAAGATCGACCTCGCCCGCTTTACATTGGTCGCCGCCACGACGCGGCTTGGGCTTTTGACCAACCCGTTGCGTGATCGCTTCGGCATTCCGGTCAGGCTCAATTTCTATTCGGTCGAAGAGCTGGAGCAGATCGTGCGCCGTGGCGCCCGCATCCTGCAAATGCCGCTCGGCGACGACGGCGCGCTGGAGATTGCGCGCCGCGCCCGCGGCACACCGCGCATCGCCGGCCGGCTGCTGCGCCGGGTGCGCGATTTCGCGTCCGTTGCCGGTGACGGTCACGTCGACAAGCAGATTGCCGACGAAGCCTTGACGCGGCTGGAGGTCGACGCGCTGGGCCTCGACGCGCTCGACCGCCGCTATCTCTCGATGATCGCCCGCAATTTCGGCGGCGGGCCGGTCGGCATCGAGACCATCGCCGCCGGCCTGTCGGAGCCGCGCGACGCCATCGAGGACATCATCGAGCCCTATCTGATCCAGCAGGGTTTCATCCAGCGCACGCCGCGTGGCCGGGTGCTGACCGCCAATGCCTGGCGGCATCTCGGCCTCGACGCGCCGAAGGATCTGGCGCAGCAGCAGATCAACCTGTTCCAGGAAGAGTAACGGAGATTTGTCCTCCAGAACGGATCGTCTGCGCAGAATCTCCTAAGCTCCGCCAGCGTGAAGGCGCAATCCTGGATTTTATCGAGCGTCGTAATGTCGGCGCGGACTGCTCCGATCAAGCATCGGAGCCAGGAAAGTGATCACCAGACGCGGGTTTCTGAAATTCGCTGGGGTTTCGTTTCTCTCGCTGGCTTCGCTGGGTGCCTATGCCGTCGGCATCGAGCCAATGCTGCTGACGCATGTGAAGCGCTATCAGCTGACGCCGCCGCATTGGCCGGCGGGTTTGAAGCTGCGGGTTGCGGTGCTTTCCGACATCCATGCCTGCCACCCCTGGATGACACCCGAGCGGATCGCCTCGCTCGCCGCCGAGGCGAATGCGCTCAAGCCGGATGTGATCGTCATGCTCGGCGACTATCCGGCTGGTACACGCCTGGTGACGGGCTGGGTGGACGCGTCGGAATGGGCGCCTGCGCTGTCCGGCCTCAAGGCGCCGCTCGGTGTCTTGTCTATCCTCGGCAATCACGACTGGTGGCACGATCCGTTCGCACAGCAGGCTGGAGCCGGACCGACGGTGGCGCGCAAGGCACTGGAGAGCGTTGGTATCGCGGTCCTGGAGAATGATGCCGTGCGGCTGGAAAAGGATGGGCAGGGCTTCTGGATAGCCGGGCTCGCCGACCAGCTGGCCCTGCGACCGAACAAAGCCAAAGGCCGCGACAAGTTCAAGGGCCTGGACGATCTCGACGGCACGCTGGCCAAGGTCAGCGACCAGGCGCCTATCATCCTGCTCGCCCACGAGCCCGACATTTTTCCGAAAGTGCCGTGGCGGGTTTCGCTGACGCTGTCGGGCCATACCCATGGCGGGCAGGTCCGGCTGTTCGGCTATTCGCCGGTGGTGCCGTCCCGCTTCGGCAATCGGTTCGCCTATGGCCATGTCGTCGAGAATGACCGCAATTTGATTGTGTCAGGCGGGCTCGGCTTCAGCATCGCGCCGGTGCGGTTCGGTATGCGGCCGGAAATCCTGCAGATAGACCTCGGCTAACTGCTAATGAAGCGACCGGATCGCATCCATCACGGCAGGCTCGGCTTTTTCGCCGTTGAAGGCGTCGACGATGCCGAAGGCGCCGCCAAAACTCCACACCGACCATGAGAAGCCATGCGCCTCGGCGCGCGCGATCATGTCCTTGACATAGGCGGCGCGGTATTGCGGCGGCATCACATAGGGGTTGCCATATTCCTGGCGGATCATGCCGAATTCGCCCAGCGTGATGTTTTCCGGCTTGATGCCGTTGGCCTTGGCCCAGGCGTTGACCTTTTCGAACGGCGCACCCATGACGCCGAGCAGCTTCTGGTCCGTGTCCATGCTGGCCACCTGCTCATCGAGATAGGCGAGCAGGCCGTTCCGCCTGGTCCACGGCGCCTCGGCCTTCATCTTGGCGCGGATCGCATCCAGCTTCGCATCGAGTTCGGCACGCGGCACTGCGGTCAGTGGGTAGGGCAGGCCGGTGACATAAGGAATGAAATCGCCGGCCCAGGTCGCGCCCTGATGGGTCAGCAGGAACGGGTCGTAGGAGTGGAACGTCCAGATGATGTTGTCGTCGGGGATAGTCTTCGGGTCGATCTTGACCAGCGAAGCGGCATTGGAATAGCAGGCGCCGGTCAGGATCAGCGTCAGCCGGGTGGCCGAGGCGCGGGCGGCGGCGAACAGCTTCTGCTGACGCTCAGGCCAGAGGCTGGTCCCATCGCTGTCGCAGTCGACGATCGGCTCGTTCATCGGCTCGAAAGCGACCTGCGTTGGGTCTTCGGAGGCCAGCGCGCGCGCCATTTTGCGGATGACCTCGACATAGGCGTCGAAGGTGGCGGGATCGTCCATCACCTGGCCCATGCCGATCTCGCGGCCGCCACCGGCCGGGATCAGGTGCATGTCGACGATCACTTTCAGGCCGGCGCGGTTGATCATGCGGGCCGAGTCCCGCACGCTGGCATAAAGGTCGTCGCGCAGCGCCAGCGTCTGGTCGGACATGAACGGCGAGGGGTCGACCGGCATGCGCAGGAAGTCGAAGCCGGCGGCCTTCAATGCTTTGAGATCATCCTCGTTGAGGAACTTGCGCCATTCCGGATAGGGCAGGATGGCTTGTGGATCATTCCATTTGTCTTCCCCGACCCAGGTCGTCCATTGGTCGAGGTTGAGGCCGCGCTTCATCGAAAAGCTCGCGGCATGGCCGGGCAGCGCAGACGCCGCCAGCACCAGCAGAGCCGGCATCAAGGTCTTGATCATCGCCTTCAACAGTGCCATCCGGTTTGTTGCGCTGGTGATTTTTGTAAGGACAGGTGCCCCGCCGGGGGCAAAAAGGAAAGCGCGATGGACGATCATGGTGAATCGGCGGCACTCACTGCCGGACTTTCCGGCGCGCTGACGGAATTCGGCCATCGGCTGATGGCGCGGGTCTATTATGCCGACACCGATTTCTCCGGCGTCGTCTACCACGCGCGCTATCTCGAATTCTTCGAGCGCGGGCGCTCGGACTATCTCAGGCTGGCCGGCGTCCATCACACCGAACTTCACGAAGGCAAGCATGGCGAACGCATCGTCTGGGTGGTGCGGCGCATGGAGATCGATTTTCGTTCGCCCGCCCGCATGGACGATATCCTGACCATCGACACTCGCACCGAAGACATTTCCGGCGCCCGGATCGTCATGGCGCAGCAATTGAAGCGCGGCGACGAGGTGCTGGTCGAGGCAAAGGTCGAGGCGGCGATCATCGGCGAGAACGGCCGGCCGAAGCGCTTTCCAAAAGAATGGATCGCTGCCTTCATACCAAGGGCTAGATGATATCCGGGCCTGCCGGCCTGCAACGAGCGGCCTGATTGGCAGCGTGTTCGATCGCTGTGAACAGGCTGCCGGCGTGCCGGGGCGCGGCAATGCGCCGCGCCGTATTTCCTAACCCATCCTTAACCATAACGGTTCATGAAGAGATCGGTGAAGATTGGAAGAATCCGCGCGCCTTCCTTTCACCAATATTTGCCCTGAAAAGGCCGCTAACGGTGCATTTTGGGGTAATCCGCAAGCCTAGCGCGAACGGACCACAAGGATGCCCATGGGCCAGCCGCCAGCGATGCCCGGAAAATCTTAAGGACTTGAACGATGGAAAATATCGCACTCGCCGACCCGGCAGCGCATTTGTCGATTTGGGCGCTGTTCATGCAGGCCGGCTGGGTGGTCAAGCTGGTCATGATCGGGCTGCTCTGTGCTTCGATCTGGACCTGGGCAATCATCGTCGACAAGCTGGTCAGCTATGCCCGCATGCGGCTGTCGCTCAATCGGTTTGAACAGGTGTTCTGGTCGGGACAGTCGCTGGAGGAACTCTACCGGACGCTTGCCGACCGCAAGACCACGGGCATGGGCGCGATCTTCGTCGCCGCCATGCGCGAATGGAAGAAGAGCTTCGAGAAGGGCGCCAAATCGCCGCTCGGCCTGCAGACCCGTATCGACAAGGCCATGGACTTGGCGCTGACGCGCGAGATGGAGCGGCTGGAGGGACGGCTCGGCTTCCTCGCCACCACCGGTTCGGCTGCACCCTTCATCGGCCTGTTCGGCACCGTCATCGGCATCATGACCTCGTTCCAGGCCATTGCCGCCTCCAAGAACACCAGCCTTTCGGTGGTTGCCCCCGGCATCGCCGAGGCGCTGCTGGCAACGGCCATCGGCCTGCTCGCCGCCATCCCGGCTGTTATCGCCTACAACAAGCTGTCATCGGACGCGAACAAGATCGCGGTGCGGATGGAAGGGTTCTCGGACGAGTTCTCCGCCATACTCTCGCGCCAAATCGATGAAAAAGTAGCGCCGAAGGCCTGAGGAGCAGCAAGATGGGTATGTCCGTAGGCATCTCGGGACGCGGCGGGCGCGGCCACAGGCGGCGCGGCCGCCATCACGCGCTGATATCCGAAATCAACGTCACACCGATGGTCGATGTGATGCTGGTGCTGTTGATCATCTTCATGGTCGCCGCACCCTTGTTGACGGTCGGCGTGCCGATCGACCTGCCGGACACGCAGGCCAAGGCGATGAATGCCGACACGCAGCCGATCACCGTCTCGATCAATGCCGCCGGCCAGATCTACCTGCAGGAAACCGAAATCCCGATCGAGGAACTGGTGGCCAAGCTGCAGGCGATCTCCAAGACCGGCTATGAGGAACGCATCTTCATCCGCGGCGACAAGTCGACCGACTATGGCACCGCCATGAAGGTGATGGCTCGCATTTCGGCCGCTGGTTACAAGAACATCGGCCTCGTCTCGCTCCAGGAACAGGAACAGTAGCGCCAAGATGCGGACCGGCCTCACCACATCGGTGATCTTGCACACGGTAGCGTTGGCTTTCGGGCTGTTCACGCTGTCGTCGCCGCCTGCCATGCCGGCGTCCGATGCTGAATCGGTCTCGGTCGCAATCGTGCCGGTGGAGGCCGTCGCGCAGACGCTGCAGGGCGACAAGAAAGCCGTGATGCGCGAAAAGCCGGCGCCGACCCCGACCAAGCGGCCCGATATCGTGCCCGCGGCACAGACGATCGGTGAGAACAGTGTCGACACCGACGCGTCGGTGACGGACGTGGCCAAGCCGAAGCCGGTCGAGAAAACAGCGACGGCTGCCCCGGCGCCGACGCCGACCGAAAAGCCGAAGACCGAGGACGCGCCGAAGCCTAAGGAAGAGCCGAAGCCGACACCGGCAACGGAGGTGGCGCCGGTGCCGCAGCCGAAGGAAGAGGTCAAGCCCGAGCCGGTCAAGCAGGCCGAACCGAAGCCGACCCCGGCGAAGGAGCCGGCTCCAGCGCCACAACCGGACACGACTGCCGCCATCGAGCCGAAGCCGGAGGCCAAGCCCGACGCGGTCGCCGACGCCATATCGGAACAACAGCCTCCGGAGGAGGCGCAGCTCCCGAATTCCGCACCCGCGCCTGAAGCGCGGCCGAAGCCGCAGCCGGCGCAGGCCGAAAGCGCCAAGGCGCCGGACCGCAAGGACGCCGACAAGCCGGTCAAGGAAGCTTCGTCCAAGCCAAAGTCCGACGACAACCAGTTCGATGAAGGTAAGATCAAGGAATTGCTCGATAAGCAGAAGCCGTCCGGCGGCGGCGCCAAGCGCTCGACGCAGCAGGCGTCGCTCGGCGCCGACAAGACCCAGGGCCAGAAATTGTCGCAGGCCGAAATGGGCACCTTGTCGGATCAGCTCGGCAATTACTGGACCATTCCGGCAGGGCTCGAGGGCTCGGAAAACTTCGTCGCCGTGATCGTGTTCAATCTCGATGCCTCCGGCAAGCTCGCCGGCCGTCCGACGGTCGAAAAGTCGAGCGGAAACCAACAGTTCGACGAGAGCGCGGTGCGTGCCGTCCAGAAAGCAAACATGGCCGGCCTGCAGGTTCCCGCCGGCAAGCAGGATATCTGGGCCCAGGTTCGAGTCACGTTCGACCCCAAGGAGATGCAAGGGCTCTAGGCCTGGCATCCACAAAATCAGTTACGAGAAGCGAGAAGACATGAAATCCATCCTCAAGCCGCTCCTGACGATTGCAGCCATGGCGCTGGGCATGACTGCCGTTGCCACCTTGCCGGCGCGAGCTCTCGTCGAGATCAACGTCAACAAGGGCAATGTCGAACCGCTGCCGATCGCGATCACCGATTTTCAAGGTGAGATTGGCGCCCAGATATCCGATATCGTCAGCGCCGATCTGAAACGCTCCGGCCTGTTCGCACCGATAGACAAGAGCGCCTTCATCGAGAAGATCGCCAATCCGGATGCGCAGCCCCGCTTCGACGACTGGAAGGTGATCAATGCGCAGGCGCTGGTTACCGGCAGCGTCGGCAAGGAGGCGGACGGCCGCATCCGCGCCCAGTACCGGTTGTGGGACACTTTTGCCGGCCAGCAGATGTCCGGCGAACAGTTCTTCGCCAACGACGCCAACACCAGGCGCGTCGCCCACATCATCGCCGACGCGATCTATGAGCGGCTGACCGGCGAGAAAGGCTATTTCGACACCCGCGTCGTCTTCATCGACGAATCCGGGGCCAAGAATGCGCGCAAGAAACGGCTCGCCATCATGGACCAGGATGGCGCCAACGTCCGCTATCTCTCGGACGGCAAGTCGATCGTGCTGACGCCGCGTTTCTCGCCGAACCGGCAGGAAATCACTTACATGTCGTACGAAAGCGGCCAGCCGCGGGTCTATTTGCTGCAGATCGAGACCGGGCAGCGCGAACTTGTCGGCAATTTCCCCGGCATGACCTTTGCGCCACGCTTCTCGCCCGACGGCCAGAAGGTGATCATGAGCCTGCTGCGCGATGACGGCAATTCCAACATCTTCGCCATGGATCTGCGCAGCCGCTCCACGACGCGGCTCACCAATTCCACTGCCATCGACACTTCGCCGTCCTATTCACCCGACGGCAGCAAGGTGGTGTTCACCTCCGACCGTGGCGGCCGCGCGCAGATTTATGTGATGGGCGCCGACGGTTCGGGCCAGACCCGCATTTCCTTCGGCGACGGCGTTTATTCGACGCCGGTGTGGTCGCCGCGTGGCGATCTGGTCGCCTTCACCAAGCAGACGGGCGGTGAATTCCAGATCGGCGTCATGAAGACCGACGGCTCTGGCGAGCGCATCCTGTCGTCCGGCTTCCAGCAGGAGGGCCCGACCTGGGCGCCCAACGGGCGCGTGCTGATGTTCTTCCGCGACTCCGCCGGTGGACCGAAACTGGTTTCCGTCGATCTCACCGGCCGCAACGAGCAGCCAATCCCGACCGCAAACTTTGCCTCCGACCCGGCGTGGTCGCCGCTGCTCGAATAAGTTCGGCTGAATTGCCACACCTGCTGAAAAGGGGCCGTTTCGGCCCCTTTTTCATGCATTAGTCGCGTTTCGGCCGCATTTCCGCCTAGGGTCCGCGCCAACTGTGACCGTGGATTTGAAGGTCGTGGACGGGCGCCGAAACCAAATTTTAACCGTGTTTCTTGAATGCCGGTTAACCCAAACGTGGTTACTGGGTGATCAACGAAATCACTCGAAATACGAAGGAGAGGCGGCATGGGCCGTATCGCAGCACTTACCAGAAACCCGGCAATGATCGCCCTGATCGCGATGCTCGCCATCACCGGTTGCGCCTCGAAGAAAACCCCGAACAACGCTGCCGATCTCGGCCTCAATGGCGCGGGTGCCGCAACGCCCGGCTCGGCGCAGGACTTCACCGTCAACATAGGCGACCGCATCTTCTTCGACACCGACTCGACCTCGATCCGTGCCGACGCGCAGACGACGCTTTCGCGCCAGGCGCAGTGGCTCAACCAATACAAGCAGTATGCAATCGTCGTCGAAGGCCATGCCGACGAGCGCGGCACGCGTGAATACAATCTGGCGCTTGGCGCCCGCCGCGCCGCCGCCACGCGTGATTTCCTCGTCGCCAAGGGCGTTTCGGCAAGCCGCCTGAAGACGATTTCCTACGGCAAGGAACGTCCGGTTGCCGTCTGTGACGACATCTCCTGCTGGTCGCAGAATCGTCGCGCCGTCACCACGCTCTCCGGCGCCGGCTCCTGATAGGTAAGACTGCGACGAACTAGTCGCATAATTGCAACACCTCCATGCGAAAGGCGGCCAATGGCCGCCTTTTTCAGTTCCAGTCCCGGAAACAAAATTGGGAAACAAAATTTGGCCGAAGTCTCGCCTCCTGCTAAGAGCCGAGGGCGCCTGGCCGGTCCCATTGTGATTGGAAGGCGCGAACAGACTCACGAATTACACGGCGAGAGGCACATGCATTTCAGATCGGTCTTGAGCGGCACGCTTGCGCTGCTGCTCGTATCAGGCTTCGCGGCTACTGCGAGCGGCACCGGACAACCCGCTGATAGCGGCTTTTCCTTCCATCTGCCGACGCTCGGCATCTTCGGCAAGAAGGAGAAGCCGGAGCAGCAACAGATCGCGCAGCAGCAGGACGGTACCACCGCCGCCAGCCTCGAAGAACAGCTGCGGCAGATGAACGGCAAAATCGAGGAACTCAATTTCCAGGTCCTGCAGATGCAGGAGCAGATGCGCAAGCAGCAGGAAGACAATGAGTTCCGCTTCCAGCAGCTGGAAGGCGGCTCCAGCGGGCAGCCGCCGGCGCAGAAGAAATCGGAGGCCGCGCCGCAGGATGGCGATACCGACAACAGCGTCGCCGAGGCCCCGGCAGCGCAGGCGCCGGCCGATTCGGGTGCACAATCGGATGGCGGCCAGAGCGTCGGTGAAGTCATCGTCGAATCGCAGACCGGCGATCCCGGCAAGGTGATCACCGGCACTCCGCCGAAGACCTTCGGCACTATCACCGTCGACAAGAACGGCAATGTGATCGATGCCGGCGGCAACACGCAGGCGACCGCGCCGGCGGAAGCTGCGGCTCCTGCCGCCGAGGCGCCGGCGACCGGTCCCAAGACCGGCAAGTCCGACGGTACGGTGGTGGCGGCGTTGCCTGCCACCAACAATCCGGAAGAGATCTACCGCAACTCCTACCAGTTCATCTTGTCGGGCGATTACAGCACCGCCGAGCAGGGTTTTCGCGACCACATCGCCCGTTTCCCCAAGGATGCCAAGGCGGCGGATGCGCATTACTGGCTGGGTGAGTCGCTGCTTGGCCAGCAGAAGTACCACGACGCGGCCGAGGTTTTCCTCTCCGCCAGCAAGGACTATCCGAAGGCCAAGAAGGCGCCCGACATGCTCTTGAAGCTCGGCGTGTCGCTGGTCGGTCTCAAGCAGAAGGATGTCGCCTGCGCCACCTTCGGCGAGATCGGCAAGCGCTATCCCGATATTTCGGCGGCGCTCAAGGAGCGCGTCAAGCAGGAAAGGGCGCTGGCGGCGTGCTAGTCTTCCCCTTGCATGTCGGTGTCCGGGGACCATATTTGGGCGACATGCATTGATGCTCGATACCGAGCCTGACCTTTCGGACTTTTCAACGATCGACTTTACCAACGGCGCTGTTGCGGCCGTGTCCGGCGGCAGCGACTCGACCGCCCTCCTTCTTCTCCTCAAAGCTCACCTCGACCGCAGCGCCCCGACAGCCCGGCTGCTGGCGGTGACGATCGACCACGGCCTGCGTCCGGAAGCGGCGGTGGAAGCGCGCGCCGTGGCAAAGCTCTGCGCCGAGCGAGGCATCGCGCACCGCACAATTAGCTGGTCCGGCGCCAAGCCGTCGACCGGTCTGCCCGCCGCTGCGCGCGAGGCGCGCTACCGGCTGCTGGCCGAGGCCGCGCAGGCGCACGGCATCGGTGTGATCGTGACCGGCCACACCGCCGACGACCAGGCCGAGACCGTGCTGATGCGGCAGGCGCGGGGCGATGGACGAGAGCTTGCAGGCCGAGGCCTCGCCGGCATGGCGCCGGCCACGCTCTATGACTGGCGGATCTGGATCGCGCGGCCGCTGCTCGGCGTACGGCGCGCGGCATTGCGGGCCTTCCTGCGGCACGAGCATGTCGGCTGGGCGGAGGACCCGACCAACACAGATGCGCATTTCGAACGGCCGCGCATTCGTGCTGTGCTCGGCGAAGACCGGGGCGAGCAGCGTTTTGCCGAGGCGATCAGCCTGGCCGGACGGGCGGCCAGCGAGCGCGAGCAACTCGGACGCCGCGCCGCCGCGCTGATCCAGAAATTTGCCAGCCAGCCAGCACCGGGTCTCATCCGTCTCGATCCCGGTTTCGCCAACGCAGACGACACGCAAGCTGCGGTCTATGCGCTGCGTGTTCTGCTGGCGGCGACGGGCGGCGTCGCCTTGTTGCCGCACCAGGAGCGTAGCGAAGCGCTGTTCGCGCAAATGCGGGCCGGACCACTTTGCGCCACATTGTCGCGGACGGTCGTCGATACTAGGCGCACCGGCATCTTCCTGCACCGTGAGTCACGCGACCTGCCGCCTGCCGCACCGTTGGCTGCCGGGCTCTGGGACGGCCGCAGGCGGGTTACCGAAGCAGAGGCGATCACATTGGACGACAGTTCTGGTGCATTGTTGATCGCGCCGCTCGGCGCGGCTGCCGCCGCCAAACGGAGTGCCGGGATTGGCGCGCCAGCAAGCCTTGTGCGCGCCGCCCTGGCTGCGGAACCGGCGCTGTGGCGCGGTAGCGAATGCCTTGGTTTTGCAGGGGATGCAACGACGGCAGCGGCAATCGCTGTCAGCCCCGCCGTCGCGCCTTTTGCACGCTTCCTGCCCAGCTTCGATCTGGTGCTGGCCGGGGCCGTCGCCGAACTGACCGGAGCGCCGCCCGTCCCCGCCTTGCCTTCCGGCCGCCACAGTGCCGGTTGATGGTGGCGCGAAAGCTTAACCCAGACGTGCTGTTATGCTTGGCAAGGGGAGGCGCTCTCCCTATGTTAGGCCCAAGTTTCCTCTCATGACGCGTGCCCCCACCGGGTACCAACGGGACAATTGATGAATCCGAATTATCGCAATCTCGCGCTCTGGGCGATCATAGCGGTCCTCCTCATCGCTCTCTTCAATCTGTTCCAGACGCCGCAGACGCGAGGAGCCTCGACCGACGTGCCCTACTCGCAGTTCCTGCAGGAGGTTGCGGCCGGCCGGGTCAAGACGGTGACTATCGCCGGCGACCGCATCATGGGCACCTACACCGACAACGCCAACGGCTTTCAGACCTATTCGCCTGGCGATCCGCAGCTGGTCTCGCGGCTTCAAGACAAGAACGTCGTCATCAATGCGCGTCCTGAATCGGACGGTTCCACCTCGCTGTTCAGCTATCTCATCTCCTACCTGCCGATGATCCTGATCCTCGGCGTGTGGATATTCTTCATGCGCCAGATGCAGTCCGGCTCCGGGCGTGCCATGGGCTTCGGCAAGTCGAAGGCCAAACTTCTGACCGAGGCGCATGGCCGTGTCACCTTCCAGGACGTCGCCGGCGTCGACGAGGCGAAGGAAGATCTGGAAGAGATCGTCGAGTTCCTGCGCGATCCGCAGAAGTTCCAGCGCCTGGGTGGCAAGATCCCGCGCGGCGTACTGCTCGTCGGCCCTCCCGGCACCGGCAAGACGCTGCTCGCCCGCTCGGTTGCCGGCGAAGCTAATGTGCCCTTCTTCACCATTTCGGGTTCTGACTTCGTCGAAATGTTCGTCGGCGTCGGCGCAAGCCGTGTCCGCGACATGTTCGACCAGGCCAAGAAGAACGCGCCTTGCATCATCTTCATCGACGAAATCGATGCCGTCGGCCGCCATCGCGGCGCCGGTCTCGGTGGCGGCAATGACGAGCGCGAGCAGACGCTGAACCAGCTGCTGGTCGAGATGGACGGCTTCGAATCCAATGAGAGCATCATCCTGATCGCCGCCACCAACCGTCCCGACGTGCTTGATCCGGCGCTGTTGCGTCCGGGTCGTTTCGACCGCCAGGTGGTGGTGCCGAACCCCGACATCGTCGGCCGCGAGAAGATCCTCAAGGTGCATGTGCGCAACGTGCCGCTGGCGCCCAATGTCGACCTCAAGGTGGTCGCGCGTGGCACGCCGGGTTTCTCCGGCGCCGATCTGATGAACCTGGTCAACGAATCCGCGCTGATGGCGGCGCGCCGCAACAAGCGCCTCGTCACCATGGCAGAATTCGAGGATGCCAAGGACAAGATCATGATGGGCGCCGAGCGCCGCTCGTCGGCCATGACCCAGGCCGAAAAGGAGCTCACCGCTTACCACGAGGCCGGCCACGCCATCCTGGCGCTCAACGTTCCGTCCGCCGACCCGCTGCACAAGGCAACCATCATCCCGCGCGGCCGTGCGCTCGGCATGGTCATGCAGCTGCCGGAAGGCGACCGCTATTCGATGAGTTACAAATACATGGTCTCGCGGCTCGCCATCATGATGGGTGGCCGCGTCGCCGAGGAGTTCAAGTTCGGCAAGGAGAACATCACTTCGGGCGCTTCCTCCGACATCGAGCAGGCGACCAAGCTGGCGCGCGCCATGGTCACGCGCTGGGGCTTCTCGGACAAGCTTGGCCATGTCGCCTATGGCGACAACCAGGAAGAGGTCTTCCTCGGCCATTCGGTGGCGCGCACGCAGAATATCTCGGAAGAGACCGCGCAGATCATCGATGCCGAAGTGCGCCGTCTGATCGACGAGGCCTATGTCTCGGCCAAGTCCATCCTGACCAAAAAGAAGAAGGAATGGATCACGCTGGCGCAGGGCCTGCTCGAATACGAGACGCTTTCAGGCGAGGAGATCAAGCAGCTGATCGCCGGGCAGAAGCCCGCGCGAGATCTGGGGGATGATACCCCCACGAGCCGTGGCTCAGCCGTGCCGAAGTCCGGTCGCCGCAAGAAGGGCCCGGAGCCCGAAGGCGGCATGGAGCCTCAGCCATCGAGCTAGGATCCGACCAGGACAGGTTCTAAAAAACGCCGCGGCTCAACCGCGGCGTTCTTTTTTGGGCAAGACATTTCGTTCGGGCAGACGTTGCAGCCATTGGCTTGACTCCCCTCGCAGTCGGTATTGAATCGATTAGCCGGCTGCCGTCGGATCAACCGGCGCGGCTGCGTGGGAGGTGTGATCATGGGCAAGAGGAACAAGCAGGCCAGAAATGCGTCGGTCGGAGGCGATATCCATCTCGACGCGGTCGAGGGCGAGGCAAAGGAAGCAGCCTGGAAAATGCCGAACGGCGATGCCGGTGGGCGGGGCAAGAAAAAGAAGAAGAAGGCAAAGCAGGCCAAGGCCGATAAACCCTACCGTTATGTCGACGAACTGGTCCGGCTGCAGTTTGAACTGATCAAGCTGCAGGATTGGGTGCAGAAGGAAGGGCTGAAGGTCGTCGTGATCTTCGAAGGCCGCGACGCGGCCGGCAAGGGCGGTGTCATCAAGCGCATCACCGAAAGCCTCAATCCGCGCGTCTGCCGGGTCGTGGCACTGGGCACGCCGACCGAACGCGAACGCAGTCAGTGGTATTTCCAGCGCTACGTGTCTCACCTGCCCGGCAGGGGCGAGATCGTGCTGTTCGACCGCTCCTGGTACAACCGTGCCGGTGTCGAGCGCGTCATGGGCTTCTGCACCGACGCGGAGTACAGCGAATTCCTGCGCTCTTGCCCGCTGTTCGAGGAGATGCTGATCAAGTCCGGTATCATCCTGGTCAAATACTGGTTCTCGGTTGGCGACGACGAACAGGAACGCCGGTTCAAGGAGCGTATCGACAATCCGATCAAGCGCTGGAAGCTGTCGCCCATGGACCTGAAGTCGCGCGAACACTGGGTCGAGTATTCGCGGGCCAAGGACATGATGCAGAAATTCACCGACACCGATCAGTCGCCCTGGAACATTGTCGATGCCGACAACAAGAAGAAGGCGCGGCTCAATTGCATCAGCCATCTGCTGACGCGGATTCCGTACAAGGAAATCCGTCCGGCGAAGATAAAGCTCAGCCCGCGTCAGAAGGACGACGGTTATGTCCGGCCGCCCAAGACCAGCCAGCACTGGGTGCCAACCGTCTACTGATCCTGCACAAAGAAAAACCCCGCGAACCTGGACAGGTCTGCGGGGTCCTTTATCAGCTCGAAGCTTGGGAAATCAGCTCTTCAGCTTGGCGTTGCAGAGGCTGTAATAGCCGCCGCCCTTCTGGATCCAGCGAAGGCCGTTCAACGTACCTGCGTCCTTGTTGCCGTGGTAACCCTGCAGGCAGGTCTTCATCCGCGCCTTCGCTGGCTTTTCGGTCTTGAACTCGGCGGCGAGGGTGGTCGGGAATGTCACGCCCGCCGGCGCTACAGCGGGGGCGACCGCCGCGCTGGTTTCCTTCTTCGGCTGCGGCTCGGTTTTGACCGCATCCGTGCTGGCACTCTCCGCAGCTGACGTCGCGCACTTCTCCGCGCGGAAAGCGTTCCAATCCATGCCGTTCAGAGTGCCGCCTTCCTTGGCTGTGCGATACGCCTCGCCGCATTCCTTCATCGTCAGTGCGCTTGCAGGGGCGACGCTCCAAGCAACCCATGCCGTCACAGCCAATGCCACCAATTTCAATCTGGACATAAGACCCTCCTGGTTGACAAAAGTTCGATGTCCTTTTGTATACTGTTTGTTCCGTATATGTTCAACTGGAATCTTTGCAAAGCACCGACAAGTCTGGCGGCGGCAGTGTGGGCGAATAGATGATGCCGACAGCTTCCGCGATATGTAGACGCGAGCAAAGCCTGATGTCTTCGAGCGCAACAAAAAGGCCCGAGCATGCTGCGATGCGCGGGCCTTGTCTGGAGAATATGGCTGCGCGATCAGCTCTTCAGCTTGGCATTACAGAGGCTGTAGAAGCCGCCGCCCTTCTGGATCCACTTCAGGCCGTTCAGTGCATTGGCGTCCTTGAGAGCATAGTACTGCTCGAGGCAGGTATGCATGCGGGCCTTGCCGGGGGTTTCGCTGGCATATTTCTTGGAGATCGCGGTCGGGAACTTCACGCCCTTGGGAGCAACGACGGTCGGGGCTTCCGGATCGGCCTTGTAGCTCGCCTCGCTCGGGGCCGGCACGGTGTCGTCGTCATCGGCGCCAGCGCCGCATTCGGCCTTGCGGAAGTCGTTCCACTTCTTGCCGCCCAGCGTGTTGGCAGACTTGGCCGCCTGATACTTGGCGCTGCAATCGGCCATGCTCAGGCCCTTGCCGCTGCTGTCGGAAGCAGCCTTGGTCGTTGCCTTGGCCGGTTGTACGGCCGCGGATGCGCCGGCGGCGCATTCGGTCTTGCGGAAGTCGTTCCATTTCGCGCCGTTGAGCGTGCCAGCAGCTTTGGCGGCCTGGTACTTGGCGCTGCATTCCTTTGATGTCAGGCCCTTGGCGCCATCGTCGGCTGCAGCTGCTGCCTTGGTCGTGGCCTTGGCGGGTGCTGCCTCAGCCGTGGCGCCGGCGGCGCATTCGGTCTTGCGGAAGTCGTTCCACTTCGCGCCGTTGAGCGTGCCGGCGGCCTTTGCCGCCTGGTATTTGGCGCTGCATTCCTTGGCCGTCAGGCCCTTGGCGCCGTCGTCGGCGGCAGCGGCGGCCTTGGTCGTGTCCGCCTTGGTCGCGGCGGCCTTCTTGGCCGGCTTGGCGGTTTCGGTGGTGGCGGCGGCGTCGGTGCCGCATTCGGCCTTGCGGAACTGGTTCCAGGTCTGTCCGTTCAGCGTGCCGCCGTCCTTGGCGGCATTATACTTGGTACTGCACTCGGCCATGGTCAGCGCGTTGGCAGGCGCCGCCATGAACAAGGTTGCGACGGCAAGACCCGTCAAGGTTGCAAGTTTATGGATGAGCATGGCGTTTCTCCCGTTGCTGCCGCCGCCGATGGTGTCCCTTTGGTGAATCAATAGCTCTCAACGCTAGGCTGCGCCAGATGCTAACCCGCACCGATACCCCCGGAAAGCGCGTGCTCTCGACAAGGTGATGAAATCATTGCGATCTGCGGCCTCAAACAGCAGGGTTTGCCCGGATCAAACTGCGCCGAGCGGTCCAGTGTGACTGGTATATTGCGGCGAGACCGTGTCATCGTGCTACGCAGCGAACGGACCTAGACAGCCCGCTACAATGATTTTCTAAGAATTCGTAATATACAATCACACAATGTGATCGTAAGGCCCGCCCAATTGTGGCATTAGAAGCCGGCTGAAAAACCGACGGGGATTCTGGCTAACATGGCAGGACGATATTTCGGCACCGACGGCATTCGTGGGCGCGCCAACAAATTTCCGATGACGGCTGAGATCGCGATGAGGGTCGGCATGGCCGCCGGCCTGTCGTTCCAGCGCGGCAACCACCGCCACCGCGTCGTGCTCGGCAAGGACACGCGGCTGTCCGGCTATATGATCGAGAATGCGATGGTGGCCGGCCTTTGTGCCGCCGGCATGGATGTGTTCCTGCTCGGCCCGATTCCGACGCCGGCGGTCGCCATGCTGGTGCGGTCGCTGCGCGCCGATATCGGCGTCATGATCTCGGCCTCGCACAATCCGTATTTCGATAACGGCATCAAGCTGTTTGGGCCTGACGGCTACAAGCTCTCCGACGAGATCGAGGAGCGCATCGAGAGCATGCTCGACAAGGACATCGAGCTGGCGCTCGCCGATTCCGACGGGCTTGGCCGCGCCAAGCGCGTCGACGGCGTGCATGACCGCTACATCGAATTCGCCAAGCGCACGCTGCCGCGCTCGATGTCGCTGTCGGGTCTCAGGATCGTCGTTGATTGCGCCAATGGCGCCGCCTACAAGGTGGCGCCAGCCGCCCTTTGGGAACTGGGCGCCGAGGTCATTGCCATCAATGTCGAGCCGAACGGCTTCAACATCAACAAGGAATGCGGCTCGACCCATCCGGCCGGCCTGCAGAAGAAGGTGCATGAAGTGCGCGCCGACATCGGCATCGCGCTCGATGGCGATGCCGACCGCGTCGTCATCGTCGACGAGAACGGCACGATCGTCGACGGCGACCAGATCATGGCGCTGATTGCCGAGTCCTGGCATCAGAGCGGGCGGCTCGCCGGCGGCGGCGTCGTCTCGACGGTGATGTCCAATCTCGGCCTCGAACGCTTCCTCGGCGACATGAAGCTGCAGCTGCACCGCACCAAGGTCGGCGACCGCTATGTCGTCGAGCACATGCGCGCGCATGGGCTGAATGTCGGCGGCGAGCAATCGGGCCACATCGTGCTGTCCGATTTCTCGACCACGGGCGACGGGCTTGTCTCGGCGCTGCAGGTGCTGGCCTGCATCAAGCGGCAGAACCGCCCGGTCAGCGAATTGTCGAAGAAGTTCGAGCCGGTGCCGCAGCTGTTGAAGAATGTCCGCATCGCCGGCGGCAAGCCGCTCGAGGAAGCCCCGGTCAAGGCCGCGATCGAAGATGCGCGCAACCGTCTCGGCAAGGCCGGGCGACTGGTCATCCGGCCCTCCGGCACCGAGCCGCTGATCCGCGTCATGGCCGAGGGCGACGACCCGCACCTGGTCGAAGCCGTGGTCAACGACATCGTCGACATCATTTCGGAAACGCGCAGCGCCGCCTGATCGCGACGTTTCCTGCGGTAGGCGCGAACTGCCGGCTCGAAGACCTCAAGGCCCGCCCTCCAGGCGGGCTTTTTTGTTTCGGCCTGGGTGGTCCCAGCGTCATGCAGACAGATACTGTTTGCTAAAATGTCGATAATTCGTGGTTAACCGACAGGGTTAAACGCCTTTTAACTTTTGCAATTCATTATCCACAACTGAGGTCAATCATATTCGGGCGGGTTGGACTTTCCCGACGGTTCTCAGGGGTGACAAGCATGTTCAATACAGCAAAAATGGCTCTCCTTGCCGCGCTGTTCGCAGGCGTGGCCGGGTCGGCATTCGCTGCCGATCTGGCGGAGCCGCCGGTGGTCAAGGAAGCGCCGCCTCCGGTTGCCTATGAGCAGCCGGCCGATTTCGGCGGCTGGTACATCCGCGGCGACATCGACTATCACTGGTCGAGGTTCGGTGGTGCCGACTACACCACTTACAGCGCCACGCCGCCCCAGATTCGCGGCAGCTTCGGCAGCAGCAGTCTGAAGAGCGCCTTTTCGGCCGGCGCCGGTGTCGGCTACCAGATCAACCAGCATTTCCGCACCGATCTGACGGGCGACTGGATGTTCGGTTCGAAGTTCCGCGGCTCGACCAGCGGCTTCTGTAACACGCCTGCTCCCAACACACCTTGCGTGTCGACCGACAGTTCGTCCTACTCGGCCCTGCTGCTCCTTGCCAACGCCTACATCGACATCGGTACCTGGCATGGCGTGACGCCTTATGTCGGCGCCGGCATCGGCGGCGCCTGGGTCAAGTGGGATACGTTGCACAACAGCGACGCCGACGGCGACTTCTTCCACCGCGGTGGCAAGGGCTGGCGCTTCGCCTATGCCCTCATGGCCGGCGCCTCCTACTGCCTGACCGACCGGGTCAAGCTCGATGTCGGCTACCGCTACAGTCACATCAATGGCGGCAAGATGTTCGACTACGACACCATCAGCAATGTCGGCCCGGGCTACGACCATGGCATCAATGTCCACGAAGTGCGCGGCGGCCTGCGCTACCAGTTCGGCCGGTCGGACTGCGCCCCGCCGCCGGAGCCCTACGTTCCCGAGCCGGAGCCGATCTACACCAAGTAGTCGCTTCGAAATCCAGGAATTCGCGAACCGCCCGGTCATGCCGGGCGGTTTTCGTTTGCCGGTTGCGGTGGATTTCACCGGCCGCGTGCGCTGAAGAAAGCCTATCGAAATCAAATCGGTAACGCCGCATTATCCTTAACCCGCACTTAACCACTATGGTTAACAATGCCTACTGAAACGGCGCTTGCAATCAAGTGACGCGCGCCAATTTCAGGAGCCGGGGACCCATGAATTTCAAATCGCTGACAGCGCCTGCGCTCGCCGCACTCGTGCTTGCTCCGCTGACGCCGGCACAGGCCGCAGACTACGATCCGCCGGTCTATGTCGATCAGGCGCCGGACTATCAACCGGTCGAGGTTGGTTCTGGCTGGTATCTGCGCGGCGACGTCTCTTATCTGGCGCAGAAGAGTTACCAGGATCAGGATTTCACCTTCGCGCCGGCGAGCTTCAGCGAAAAGCAGGATCCCGCCTTTGCCAGCATCGGCTTCGGTTATCATTTCAACGACTATCTGCGCGCCGATATCAATCTCGGCTATCTGCCGGGCAACAAGGTTGGCATCCACTACGACGACACCGCGAGCGTGATACCGCCGGCCACGGCAACGGTAGCGTCGGCATCCCTGGAGAATTATTCCCTGTCGGGAATGGTCAATGGCTATGTCGATCTTGGCACTTATGTCGGGATCACGCCCTATGTGGGCGCCGGCATCGGGCTGGTCCGGAGCAAATACAAGCTGTCGGCGAGTTACTTCACCGACAATCTCGACGCTACGGATGATTTCGTCCGGAACGACAACAAGACCCAGTATGCCTTCGCCTACACGCTGGATGCGGGCCTGGCCTACCAGGTGACCAAGAATGTCTCCGTCGACCTCGGCTATCAGTACTTTTCCGCGCCGGATGCTGAATATGTCACGGCAGAGAGCCTGACCTCCTATCCGATCCGCAAGGGCATCAGCAATCATCAGGTCAAGCTCGGGTTGCGCTACGACCTCTGGTAGGCTGGTTACAGATACGAAACCTGACGGCGGATCTCTTCGATCCGCCGTTTGCGTTTCGGCTCACGACATCCTGATCGCGGATTACGTGTATCTTGTCAGCGACAAGAACTTTCCTCTTGACGCCTGATGGCTGAACGCATATCGCCGTCCGTGGGCCACCCCTCCCCAACGAGGGGCCACTATCTGGAAGGATAGACCACGATGACGACGCATACGAAGCCCGGACTCCGTCCGGCAAATCCCAATTTTTCCTCAGGTCCCTGCGCAAAACGCCCCGGCTGGTCGGTCGAGGCGCTGAAGAATGCTGCGCTCGGCCGTTCCCACCGCGCCAAGATCGGCAAGACCAAGCTCGAACAGGCGATCGAGCTGACGCGGGAAATTCTCCAGGTCCCTGCGGATTATCGCATCGGCATCGTGCCGGCGTCGGACACAGGCGCCGTCGAGATGGCGCTGTGGTCGCTGCTCGGCGAGCGCGGCGTCGACATGGTCGCCTGGGAAAGCTTTGGCTCCGGCTGGGTCACCGATGTCGTGAAGCAGTTGAAGCTCGCCGATGTCCGCAAAATCGAAGCCGGCTATGGCGAGCTGCCTGATCTCACCAAGATCGATTTCGACCGCGACGTGGTTTTCACCTGGAACGGAACGACCTCGGGCGTGCGCGCGCCGAATGGCGATTTCATTCCGGCCGATCGCAAGGGCCTGACGATCTGCGACGCGACATCGGCCGCCTTCGCGCAGAGGCTCGATTTCCAGAAGCTGGATGTCGTCACCTTCTCCTGGCAGAAAGTGCTGGGCGGCGAGGGCGCGCACGGCATGCTGATCCTCAGTCCGCGCGCAGTCGAGCGGCTTGAAACCTACAAGCCGGCTTGGCCGCTGCCAAAGGTCTTCCGCCTGACCTCGGGCGGCAAGCTGATCGAAGGCATCTTCAAAGGCGAGACCATCAACACGCCGTCGATGCTGTGCGTCGAGGACTATCTCGACGCGCTTCAGTGGGCGAAGTCGATCGGCGGGCTCGATGCGCTGATCGCTAGAGCGGATGCCAATGCCGCCGTGCTCGACGGTTTTGTCGACAGATCCTCATGGCTCGGCCATCTCGCAGTCGATGCGGCGACACGGTCCAACACGTCCGTGTGCCTGTCCTTCACCGACCAGCAAGTTGCGGCGCTCGACGCCGACGGACAGGCGGCTTTTGCGAAGGCGATCGTCTCAGTGCTCGACAAGGAAGGCGTCGCCTACGACATCGGCTCCTACCGCGACGCACCGTCCGGCCTGCGCATCTGGTGCGGCGCGACCGTCGAGACGTCCGATCTCGAAGCGCTGCTGCCCTGGCTCGACTGGGCCTTCGCCACGCAGAAGGCGTCGCTGAAGGCCGCGGCCTGAGATTGCATGGCGGCCTGCGGGCCGCCATTTCCCCGACAATCCATTTGAAGGAGGCCGCCATGGCGCCCCGCGTTCTCGTTTCCGACAAACTCTCCACTACCGCCGTGCAGATATTCAAGGACCGCGGCATCGAGGTCGACTATTTGCCCGATCTCGGCAAGGACAAGGAAAAGCTGCTCGAAGTCATCGACCAGTATGATGGCCTTGCCATCCGTTCGGCCACCAAGGTCACGGAAAAGCTGATCAACGCCGCGACAAAACTCAAGGTCGTCGGCCGCGCCGGCATCGGTGTCGACAATGTCGACATCCCGGCGGCAAGCCGCAAGGGCATCATCGTGATGAACACGCCCTTCGGCAATTCGATCACCACGGCCGAGCATGCGGTGGCGATGATCTTCGCGCTCGCCCGCCAGATTCCGGAGGCCAACGCCTCCACCCATGCCGGCAAATGGGAAAAGAACCGCTTCATGGGCATCGAGATCACCGGCAAGACGCTGGGTGTCATCGGCTGCGGTAACATCGGGTCGATCGTCGCCACGCGCGGCGTCGGCCTGAAGATGCATGTCATTGCCTTCGACCCGTTCCTGTCGGACAGCCGCGCCGAGGAGCTCGGCGTCGAAAAAGTCGAGCTCGACGAGCTGTTCGCGCGCGCCGACTTCATCACCTTACATACGCCGCTGACCGACAAGACGCGCAACATTATCGACGCCGCCGCGATCGCCAAGATGAAGACCGGCGTGCGCATCATCAACTGCGCGCGCGGCGGGCTGATCGTCGAGGCCGATCTGGTCGCGGCGCTGAAGAGCGGCAAGGTGGCAGGCGCCGGCATCGACGTGTTCGAGATCGAACCGGCGGAGAACCACGAATTGTTCGGCATGGAGAATGTCGTGGCGACGCCTCATCTCGGCGCTTCGACCACCGAAGCGCAGGAGAATGTCGCGCTGCATGTCGCAGAGCAGATGTCGGACTACCTGATCAAGGGTGCCATTTCCAACGCCATCAACATGCCGTCGATCACCGCCGAGGAAGCGCCGCGGCTGAAGCCTTTCGTCAAGCTGGCCGAAGTGCTCGGCGCCTTCGTCGGCCAGGTCACCGAGGATCCGATCAAGGAGGTCGAGATCCTGTTCGACGGCTCGACCGCGACAATGAATACGCGCGCGCTGATCAGTGCGACGCTCGCCGGACTGATCCGGCCGCAGGTCTCCGACGTCAACATGGTCTCGGCGCCGATCATGGTGAAGGAGCGCGGCATCATCGTCGCCGAGGTCAAGCGCGACAAGTCGGGCGTGTTCGACGGCTACATCAAGCTGACGGTCAAGACCGAGCACATGACGCGCTCGATCGCGGGCACCTGCTTCTCCGACGGCAAGCCGCGCTTCATCCAGATCAAGGGCATCAATCTCGACGCCGAGGTCGGCCAGCACATGCTCTACACAACCAATGCCGATGCGCCCGGCATTATCGGCCTGCTCGGCACGGTGTGCGGCGAGAACGGCGTCAACATCGCCAACTTCCAGCTGGGACGTAACCGACCAGGCGGCGATGCGATTGCGCTGCTCTATCTCGATGCGCCGTTTCCGGAAAATGTGCTGGAACAGGTCAAGGCGCACAAGTCGATCGACTCGGCCAAACGGCTGCAGTTCGACGTCAACGCGATGTGATCCTGACCTTGGGATTGAGGGGCGCGCCTTTGTCCGCGCCTTTTCGTTCAGACCGGCTGCAAGTCCGCTATTTTGCGTCCGCTATATTCGGCGAGCGAAATGCCGCCCAGCACAAGGACGAGTGCCAGTGCCTGGTAGAGCTGGAATGTCTCGCCGACAATCAGCACTGAAAGCAGAGTGCCGAAGATCGGCACCAGGTTGATGAACAGGCTGGCGCGGTTGGCGCCGATCAGTTCGTTGCCCTTGATGTAGAGGATCTGCGAGATGACCGGGGCGCCGATCGCGGTATAGACGATGACCACCCAGCCGCTGATATCGGGGACGATGACCTTGCCGGCCGCGACCTCCCACAGGAAGAAGGGCAGCGAGGTGATGAGTGCCGCGACCGCCAGAGACAACATCAGGCTCTGCCAGCGCATCACCGGCTTCAGCCGCAGCCCGAGCGAATAACCGCTGCAGAGGATGACGGCGACCAGCATGATGGCGTCGCCGAAATTGAGTTCCAATGTGAGCAGCCGGCGCGGATCGCCGTGGCAGGCAGTCAAGATAACGCCGAAGATGGTCAGCACTACGCCCGCAATCTGCGCCCAACTCACGCGCAGGCGGAAGAAGATGAAATTGGCAACGATGATCAGGACCGGCATCGCCGCCTGTTCGATCGAGACATTGATTGCCGTCGTATAGTTGAGCGCTGTGTAGAAAATGGTGTTGAACAGGGTGAAGCCGCTGGCCCCAGTGCAGCCAGGACGAGCCAGTGTTTGCGCACCACCGGCCAGTCCTCCTTGATCGTGCGCCAGCCGATCGGCAGCAGGATCGCAACCGCCAGCACCCAGCGCAGGAAGACCAGCGTCATCGGCGAGACATGGTCGACCGCCAGCTTGCCGGCGACGGAATTGCCGCCCCACAGGTGGTAACCAGCAGGAACAGATAGGCGCGTCGATGCATTGCAGGATTCCGGCCGCCGGAGGTGCGATGTTTGCCGGCCTAAGGCCCCCGCCGGCCCAAGTAAATGATGTCAAAGCCGAAAATTGTTGTGCCTCAGGGCGTTTTCGGCGGCAAAGAAAGGTCGCACTTGCGAGGTCTTGACGCTATAGAGGCCTGTCGTTTCGAACCATATCCAGGCCGCCAGGGCGGCATCTCAAGGGAAATGAAACATGGCCAATGTGGTGGTCGTCGGCTCGCAATGGGGCGACGAAGGCAAGGGCAAGATCGTCGACTGGTTGTCGGAGCGCGCCGACGTGGTCGTGCGCTTTCAGGGCGGCCACAATGCCGGCCATACGCTGGTCGTCGACGGCAAGGTCTACAAACTGTCGCTGCTGCCGTCGGGCGTGGTGCGGCAAGGCAAGCTGTCGATCATCGGCAATGGCGTCGTCTTCGACCCGCACGCCTTTGTCGCCGAAGTGGCGAAACTCAAGGCGCAAGGCGTCGAGGTGACGCCGGACCGCCTGAAAATAGCCGAAAACACCGCGCTTATCCTGTCGCTGCACCGGGAGCTGGACGGATTCCGCGAGGATGCCGCCTCCAATTCCGGGACGAAAATTGGCACGACCCGTCGTGGCATCGGCCCTGCCTATGAGGACAAGGTGGGCCGGCGCGCGGTCAGGGTGATGGATCTGGCGGATTTGGAAACGCTTCCCCTCAAGGTCGACAGGCTGCTGACGCATCACAATGCGCTGCGTCGCGGGCTTGGCCATGGCGAAGTCACGCATGAGGCGATCATGACCGAGCTGACCTCGGTTGCCGATGAGATCCTGCCCTATATGGACCGCGTCTGGAAAATCCTCGACGACAAGCGCCGCGCCGGCGAGCGCATCCTGTTCGAGGGTGCGCAAGGCACGCTGCTCGACATCGACCACGGCACTTATCCGTTCGTCACCTCGTCCAACACAGTCGCCGGCCAAGCCGCCGCCGGCTCAGGCGTCGGCCCGGGCGCCATCGGCTATGTGCTGGGCATCACCAAGGCTTATACGACACGTGTCGGCGAAGGCCCGTTCCCGACCGAGCAGAAGAACGAAATCGGCGAATTCCTTGGCACGCGCGGCCACGAATTCGGAGTCGTCACCGGGCGCAAGCGCCGTTGCGGCTGGTTCGACGCCGTGCTTGTGCGCCAAGCCGTCGCCGTCAACGGCATCAAGGGCATCGCGCTGACCAAGCTCGACGTGCTCGATGGGCTGGATGAGATCAAGGTCTGCACGGGTTACCGGCTCGACGGCGAGATGATCGACTATCTGCCGGCCAGCCAGGGTGCGCAGGCGCGCGTCGAAGCGGTCTACGAGACGCTCGAAGGCTGGAAAGGCACCACCGCCGGCGCGCGCAGCTGGAACGACCTTCCGGCGCAGGCCGTCAAATATGTCCGTTACATCGAGGAGCTCATCGGCGCACCCGTCGCGCTCCTTTCCACCAGCCCGGAACGGGACGACACAATACTTGTGACCGATCCGTTTCAAGACTAGTTTCTGAAGCCTTTCCGGGGCATCGCGGCCGATTTGCGGGGGCCGGCCCGGGGGAACAAAATACAGGTCGACTGAAGCATGGCAGATTTCGTTGCTATTCTGAAAAAGGCGCTCGACAAGCACGGCGACGAGACGCCCGAAAAGCGTACGCGCATCTATGACAGCGTTCGTACCATGCTGGCGAAGAAGCTTGCGGAGTATTCGCCGCCGCTGGCCACCGAAGCCATAACCACGCAGAAGCGATCCCTGGAAGACGCTATCGCAAGTGTCGAGCGGGACTATGCCAAAGCGATGCCCGCCTCCGATCCGCTGGCGGAATTGGAACACATTTTTTCCTCCATCGACCGTAACAAGAACCAGCCCAGTCATGTAAAGCCGTCCACCACGCCTGCATCGGCACCCGCGCCGGCATGGCAGCCGGCGAAACCCGTGCAGCCGGCGCCGGTTGCCCGGACGGAGCCGAGCTGGCAGCGGCCCGCGCCGACACCGCCGCCGCCTGCGGCGCGCGCAGAAACCACCCAAGCCGCGGAGATGGACGTCGACGACGATAGCGCCGACGTGTTTGCCAACAACGAGCAGCAGGCCGCTGACACATTCCAGCGCCTGCGCCCGGCCGAGCGCAAGCGCAGCTATGGCGGGCTGATCGCCGCTATCATCGCGCTGCTGGTGGTCGCGGGCGGCGGCTACGGTATTTGGCTGAACAAGGATGCGTTTGGCTCGATGTTCGGTCTTGGCGACACCAAGACAGTTTCGACCGAACCGCTGGTCAAGCCGGCGCCGGCCAAGCCCGCGGCTGACGCCCCGGCACCGGCTGCTGCCGGCGAGGGAACGAAATTCACGCAGCGGCTGACGCCCGAAGGCAGTGAGACCGACCCAGGTCCGGCAGCCGGCCAAAGCGGCATTGGCGAGGGCGAATCCGTCGCCGCGCTGACCACGCCACCGCCACCGGCTCCAGCCCCTGCTGCGGCTCCGCCCCCTGCTGCGGCGCCAGCGCCTGCGACCCCGCCGCCCGGCGACACCGCAGCCACGGCGGCGCCTGCCACGCCGGCGCCTGACGCTTCCGCCACGCCACCGGCAACGCCGCCAGCCGATGGCGCCGCACCGCCGGCCAATGGGGCAGCACCGGCTGATGCCGCTGCCACCCCGCCGGCGCCCGCGACCGGGACGCCACCGGCAGCACCGACGGCCGCCGCTCCCGAGCCGACCGTTGCGGTCGGCCAGAAGGCAATCTTCTACGAGGAACGCACCTCGACCGCGCAGGGCTCGGCCGAGCCTGGCAGCATCGTCTGGTCGCTGGTGCAGGAATCGCCCGGCGGCGACCTGCCGCCGGAACCGGCGATCCGCGCCGAGGCGACCATTCCCGGCAAGGACAT
The DNA here is from genome assembly GCF_013520985.1 of Mesorhizobium neociceri. GTDB lineage: Bacteria > Pseudomonadota > Alphaproteobacteria > Rhizobiales > Rhizobiaceae > Mesorhizobium > Mesorhizobium neociceri. The sequence continues at coordinate 60,887 of NZ_JACDTY010000005.1, forward strand.
CCAGCTGCGCATGACCATCCGCCGCAACACCGACCAGACGCTGCCGGCCAGCCACATTATCGAGATGATCTTCCTGACTCCCGAGGGCTTTGACGGCGGTGGGGTCGACAACATCTTGCGCGTCGCCATGAAGAGCTCCGAGCAGGATGCCGGCAGTCCGCTGATCGGCATCCCGGCCAAGATCGCCGACGGCTTCTTCCTGGTGGCGCTCAACGACACCAAGGCCGATGAGGACGCCAATCTCACCTTGCTCAGGGGACAGGACTGGATCGATGTGCCGGTGGTCTACAAGACCGGACGCCGGGCGCTGCTGACCATGGAAAAGGGCATTCCCGGCGAGAAGGTGTTCGACGAGGCGCTGAAGGCCTGGCAGGCGAAGACGGCGGGCTGAGGTGGGCCGCTACAGCGGCTACCATCGCTCAGAAGCCTTGAAACAGCATGTCGAGCGCGGCGACGATGTCGTCGTGATGTTTCGTCAGGTTCAGCCGGCTTTCACCCAATTCGCTTGCGGGAACAGTAGCAATCAGGTGTGTGGCCATAACCAGCTTGCGGCCGTTGATCTCGAAGATCGGATGAAGCTTTCGCATCGGCGGCGGGACTGCTGTGACCGGGAGTAGCGGGACGACTACCCGCGTCTTGAAATTGTCGAGCAGGTCGGATTGAACGTCGAGCAAATAGTTGCCTTCGCTGCGGGCAGCAAAGACATCGTAGCGGGCCATCAGAACTGCCGGTACTCTTCCAGCGGGATGCCGGCCTTGTCGATATAGTCGTTCCACGCATCCATAGTGGCGCGGTTCTCAAGCTTCCATAGCCGCGTTTTTTCAGCCGCCACCGCCTCCGCTATACCGGCCTCAGCGGCGCGCGAGACATTCACATCGAGCCCCTTGGCCTCTCTCATGAGGTTCGAATCGATCGACAGGTTTGCTGGCTGACGGATCGCATTCAAGGCAATCTTACGCATAATGGCCTCCGCAACATGCGCATAATGTATGCGCATCTCGGCATAGGGGCAATGGTCAAGCGACAACTGCGAACGAGTCGGCCCTACGCTATGGCACCCAGCCCTTCGGGCGTTCAATCCCTTCGAAAGGTCCACTGGACCTTTCGATCGCCCGAAGGCGAATCGGGCCTTCACCGTTCGTCGCTTCAATCGACAAATCGTTGTCGATTGATCGGTCTACGGCCGAACGTTCCTCACCCTTCCATTTCTTCCCGCAGCATTTCCAGTTCCAGCCACTCTTCCTCGAGCGCCGCAAGGGTGACGCGCTCCTTGTCGAGGGCGGCGATGGTCTTTTGGAACGAGGCCGGATCGCGCTCGTAGTAGGCGGGATCGGCGATGTTGTTTTCAAGCCGCGAGATCGAGGCCGTCACCGCCTCGATTTTCTTGGGCAATGATTCCAGTGCGAATTTCTGCTTGAACGACAGTTTCTTCGCCGGTGCTTTCGGCGCCGCCGACTCACTCTTGCCGACTGGCGGCGTCTCACCATTCTCGGCCTTAGCCCGCGCCTTGCGGTCGTCGAGCCGGGTGCCGCCGCGCTGCGCCAGCATGTCGGAATAGCCGCCGGCATATTCGATCCAGCGGCCATCGCCATCCGGCGCGATGATGCTGGTCACGGTACGGTCGAGGAAGTCGCGGTCGTGGCTTACCAGGATGACGGTGCCGGCAAAACCGGCGACCAGTTCCTGCAACAGTTCCAGCGTCTCCATGTCGAGATCGTTGGTCGGCTCATCAAGCACCAGAAGGTTCGCCGGCCGCGCCAGAACGCGGGCCAGAAGCAGCCGCGCCCGCTCGCCGCCTGAAAGTTCGCGCACCGGGGTACGTGCCTGTTCCGGCTTGAACAGGAAATCCTTCATGTAGGAAACGACATGGCGCTGCTCGCCATTGATGACGAGGTTTTCGCCGCGCCCGTCGGTGAGATATTGCGCCAGCGTCTCGGCCGGGTCGACCGACTCGCGCTTCTGGTCGAGCGTGGCGATCTCCAGATTGGTGCCGAGCCGCACCGAACCGGCGTCGGGCTTCATCTCGCCGGTCAGCATCTTCAACAGCGTCGTCTTGCCGGCGCCATTCGGCCCGACCAGGCCGACGCGATCGCCGCGCTGGATGCGGGTCGAAAACCCTTTGACCACGGTAAGGTCGTCAAAGCTCTTTTCGATGTTCTTGGCCTCGATCACCAGCTTGCCGGATTCGGCGGCGTCGCTGGCCACCATGGTGGCCGAACCTTCGGCGCCGCGATGGCCGCGAAAACGCTGACGCATCGTCTGCAATTCGCCGAGGCGGCGCATGTTGCGCTTGCGCCGCGCCGTCACGCCATAGCGCAGCCAGTGCTCCTCGCGCACGATCTGCCGGCCGAGCTTGTGCTGCTCGCGCTCTTCCTCTTCCAGCACAAGGTCGCGCCATTCCTCGAAATGGCCAAAGCCCTTGTCGAGGCGACGGGTCTGGCCGCGGTCGAGCCAGACGGTTGCGCGCGAGACGCGCTCAAGGAAGCGACGGTCGTGCGAGATGACGATCAGCGCCGACGAGGTGCGGACAAGCTCCTCTTCCAGCCATTCGATGACCGACAGATCGAGATGGTTCGTCGGCTCATCAAGCAGCAATATGTCGGGCTCGGGCGCCATGACACGGGCGAGAGCGGCACGTCGCGCCTCGCCGCCGGAGAGGTCGTTGGGGTTCTCCGTGCCGGTGAGGCCGAGATGCTCCATCAGATATGTGGCACGGTACGGGTCGTCGGCCGGCCCGAGTCCCGCCTCGACATAGGCACGGACATTGGCAAAGCCGTCCATGTCGGGCATTTGCGGGAGATAACGCACCGTCGCCGAAGGCTGGCGGAAGACTTCGCCGTCCTGCGGCTCGATCAGCCCGACGGCGATCTTGAGCAGCGTCGACTTGCCGGAGCCGTTGCGGCCGACCAGTGCGATCTTGTCGCCGGCGGATGCCGTGAGTTCGGCACCGTCGAGCAGTGGTGTACCGCCGAAGGTCAGTTTTATCCCGTCGAGGTTGAGAAGAGGCGGGGCCATGTCAGCTTTCAGGCAAGGGATAGGGATGAGCGAGCAGCAGCGCGCGGCCATGACCGAGCGCTATTTCGAGCCGGCCCCCGGTTTTCTGTGACTTGACCTCGTTGGAGATGGTCAGCGACGAGCCGAAGGCAACCTCGACATGGTCGAGCGGCCATTTGGCGCCGGTCACGGTGAGGCCCGAAAGATCGGAGAAGCCGAGCACGGAAAAGAGCGTGCCATCGGCATAGTCGAAGCCGGCCTTGCCGGGCAAAAGGGGAACACCCTCCTGCGCGCCGCTGGTCAACAGCACTTTTGTGCCGGCCTCGGCCAGCCGCAGGCTGAGCGCCAGGTGCAGATACGCATGGTCGGCGCGCTTGCCGCCGAAAGCGCCGGCCAGCACCAGGCTGGTGGCGCCACGCTCCAACGCCGCTGCGATCGCCAGCTCGCCATCGGTTTTGTCCTTTTCGGGCGGAAATACCTGGCGCGGCACGGCGGCGAGATCGGCGGGCAGGTCCGCCGGCACGGAATCGAAGTCGCCCACCCAAAGCTCCGGCATCAGGCCGAGCATCCGGGCATGGCCGATGCCGGCGTCGGCGGCGATGACGCGCGTGCTTTCGACCTGGCGGTCGAGCCGCGGCGTGCGGACGAGATCGCCGCCAAGCAGGATGGTGAATGTGCTCATATCCGGTGGCCCTTACCAGCCCTGCCGGCGAAACGGAAGGCCGAGCCCCACCGCCGCTAGATCAGGATGACGTTTGGTTGAATCGTCATCCTGATATGGCTCCTTTTTTGGAGCATGATCTCCGGACAAAACGGTTCCCGTTTGTCCGAGAAAACCGGTTCCCACTTTTCGGAATCATGCTCGAGCAAACTTCCGCTTGCGTGGCACCTTGGCCGGGCCTATGTGTCGAAACGCTCTAACGGGGTGCCGGACGCGATCTCGCGGACCGGCTGAGAGGCAGTCTCGCCAACCCGCTGAACCTGATCCGGTTTGTACCGGCGGAGGGATTAGACGCTTCGGACAGACCGGCGCCTCAATTCCTTTCAACACCAATGAAGGAGGCGCCGATGCGCATGTTGTTGTCCCGTCTTGTCCCAGCCCTGGGTCTTGCTGTTTCGCTTTTGGCAAGCCCTGCGTCCGCGCAGGACAAACTCACCATCTATACCTATGAGAGCTTTACCGCCGACTGGGGTCCAGGCCCTGCTGTGAAGAAGGAATTCGAAGCCGAATGCGGCTGTAATGTCGATTTCGTCTCGGTCGCTGACGGCGTCGCGCTGCTCAACCGCGTCAAGCTCGAAGGGGCGTCGACCAAAGCCGATATCGTGCTTGGCCTCGACACCAACCTGACCGCCGAAGCCAAGGCCACCGGGCTGTTTGTCCGGCATGGCGCGGTGGCTGAAAACAGCGTGCCGGGCGGTTGGAGCGACGATACTTTCGTGCCCTATGACTATGGCTACTTCGCCGTCGTTTACGACACCGAGAAGCTGAAGAGCCCGCCCAAGAGCCTCAAAGAACTGGTCGAGGGTGACGCCATCGACAAGATCGTCATCCAGGATCCGAGGACATCGACGCCGGGTCTCGGCCTGCTGCTCTGGGTCAAGTCGGTCTATGGTGACAAGGCGCCGGAAGCCTGGGCCAAGTTGAAGCCGAAGGTGCTGACGGTGACGCCGGGTTGGAGCGAGGCCTATGGCCTGTTCACCAAGGGCGAGGCGCCGATGGTGCTGTCCTACACGACCTCGCCGGCCTACCACATGGTTGCCGAAAACACCGAGCGCTACGAGGCGGCGTCCTTCGAGGAAGGTGAGTATCTGCAGATCGAAGTCGCCGGCATCACCACCACGGGCGCGAAGAACCCGCTGGCGGCAAAGTTTTTGGCCTTCATGACCGGACCGAAGTTCCAGGGCGTCATTCCCGAGACCAACTGGATGTTCCCGGCTGGCAAGACCGACAAACCGCTCAACCCGGCGTTCGATAAGTTGGTCAAACCGGCCAAGACGCTGCTGTTCAGCCCGGAGGAGGTTGCGGCCAACCGCAAGGCCTGGGTCGATGAGTGGCTGACGGTGATGAGCAAGTAGGTTTTGGCTGTATGATCAGAAGATGAGTGCCCTACGGCGCCCCCCTCTGTCCTGCCGGACCCAGCCCTTCGCTATCGCTTCGGGCGTTCGTCGTTCGGAAAGCCAAGCAATTGGCTTTCCGTCCGCTGCGCGGACCACTCCTCACCCCCCTCAAGGGGGGAAATTGGGTGTCGCCTCGGCCTTCGCTAACCTCCAACGTTTTGAGCGGAGCGCGGAAACTGCTGATCTCCCCCCTCGTGGGGGAGATGTCCGGCAGGACAGAGGGGGGCGCGAAGGAACGCGGCGCTCGCTAAGCTCCGCCAACCGCCCGACGCAGGTGCAGCGTGCAGCGCGCGCGCTCTGACCCCCGCATCACCGCCGGCATCGTCGCGCTGGCGGCGATCGCGCTGCTGATCGGCGGCGCCTTTGCCGGGCTCATCCGCGAAGGCGCACACGATCTCTCAGGCGCTGCGTCCGCCTTCGATCTCTATCTCCTGCGCGTCGTCCGCTTCACGCTTTGGCAGGCTGCGCTCTCGACGCTGCTTTCCGTCGTGCCGGCGCTGTTCGTCGCCCGCGCTCTGTCGCGGCATCCGCGCTTCTTCGGTCGTGGCTTCATCCTGCAACTGTTCACCGTGCCGCTGGCCTTGCCGGCCATTGTTGCGGCGCTGGGCATACTGGCGCTCTATGGCCGCGCCGGCTATTTCGCCGCGATTGGTGGTCAAAGCTGGCCCGATATCTACGGCCTTTCGGGCATCCTCGCTGCGCATGTCTTCTTCAATCTGCCGCTGGCAACGCGGCTGTTCCTGGAGGCGCTAGGGACGGTGCCTGTCGATCAATGGCGGCTGGCAAGCCAGCTCGGCATGGGGGCGAGACCAGCTTTTCGACTGGTCGAATGGCCGGTGCTGCGCGCATCCCTGCCGGGCGTCGCCGGACTTGTCTTCATGCTTTGCATCACCTCCTTCACCGTCGTGCTCATCCTGGGCGGCGGGCCGGCGGCGACGACGCTGGAGGTCGCCATCTACCAGGCGCTGCGTTTCGACTTCGACCCGGCAAGGGCAGTCACACTGACGGTGCTGCAGATTGCGCTGACCTTCGCCGTTGTACTGGCGCTGACGCGGCTTGGCGCCAATGTGACCGGCGACGCCAACCTGCCGGTGGCGCCGCGCCGCTATCTCTCGGCCGGAACAACTGAAACGGCGTTCAATGCCATCCTGATCGTGCTCGCCTTGCTGTTCGTCGCTGGGCCGATGGCGGCAACCGTCGCATCCGGCCTTGGCGCCGATCTCAGCCGGCTGGCCGGCGAAAGTGCTGTGCGCCAGGCGACGCTGACCAGCGCCGGTCTCGGCCTGCTGGCGGCGCTGCTTTCGGTGGCGCTGTCGCTGTCGCTGATCATGGCGCGCCGGGCGCTGGCCCTGCGCCGCCGTGGCGGCCGGTCGCTGCTCGAACATGCCACCGACACCGGCGCCGGTTTTGTCCTCGTCGTGCCGCCCATCGTCATCGGCGCCGGCTGGTTCCTCTTGCTGCGCACGGTCAGCGATGTCTTTGCCATCGCGCCGGTCATGGTCGTCACCGTCAATGCGGTAATGGCGATGCCTTTTGCCATCCGCGCGATGCGTCCGGCCTATGATGCAGCGAGCGAACGCCACGAAAAGCTGTGCGCACAGCTCGGCATTTCTGGCTGGAACCGGCTACGCCTGGTCGATTGGCCGTCGCTACGGCGGCCACTGGCCACCGGCTTTGCCTTCGCCATGGCGCTGTCGCTCGGCGATCTCGGCGTCATCGCGCTGTTCGGCAGCGATTCGGTCCAGACATTGCCTTATCTCCTGCTGGCGCGCATGGGCAGCTACCGCACGGCCGATGCCGCCGGGCTCGCATTGCTGCTCGGGGCGGTCTGCCTCGCTCTGGTGGTCGCCGCGGATTGGTTGGGACGAGGAGAAAGATCGTGACTTCCGCCATGGAAAAAGGCGTGGCCGTGCGGCTGGACAAGGTCTCGTTCAGCTATGGCGAGGCGCCGTTCCTGTTCGATGTCGAATTCGCGGCGTCGAAGATCACCGCCATCATGGGGGCAAGCGGCTCGGGCAAATCGACCTTGCTCAATCTGGTGGCCGGCTTCGAGACGCCGCAATCCGGCCGCGTTCTGATCGGAGGCGCCGATGTCGGCGCTTCCGCGCCGTCGGCGCGACCAGTCTCGATGGTGTTCCAGGAAAACAATCTGTTTGCACATCTCTCGGTCGAGAAGAATGTCGGCCTCGGCCGCTCGCCCTCGCTCGGCCTGACCGAGGCCGACCGCGCCGCAATCGCCGAGGCACTAAGCCGTGTCGGCCTTGCCGGCAAGGAAAAGCGCCTGCCGCGAGAACTCTCCGGCGGCGAAAGGCAGCGTGTGGCGCTCGCCCGCGTGCTGGTGCGCGACCGGCCGGTGCTGTTGCTCGACGAGCCGTTCGCGTCGCTCGGACCCTCACTGCGTGACGACATGCTCGACCTGGTGGCCGGCGTCCATGCCGAGCGGGCGATGACTGTGCTGTTCGTCACGCATCAGCCGGAAGACGCGCGGCGCATCGGCGAGGACATGGTTTTTCTGGACAATGGCAGGGTTGCCGCAACGGGAACTGCGGCCGATTTTTTCGATGGCACTGGCCCTGAAGCGTTTCGGCGCTATATCGGCGCAAGTTCGGGCGGATCACGCGATATTGCCCGGAAGCGGACATAATTTACGACCAAACCGGCTACAGGTGATGTGGCGCTTGCTTGCCATGGTCCAGTTGATGTGGCTAGGTCCGCTCAGTACTGGTCCGGCACGAGCTGTGATTTGCCGCCTACAGCGCCGCATCCATCCGGATGTGTAAAACGCTGTAGGTTTTTTGATTTGTGCAGGATTGCCACCGAAAAATTCGATTTTTCGCTGGCGCGGACCCGTGGGTCCAGGTCATGCGCCGAGAGCTGAAGGGACGCCGTGCTGTCGACCGGCACTGACACTTTGAGACGCAGACCGCTGGCGCGCTTCCTCGCGCTGGCCGGCCTTGCCGTGGCGCTGGCCAGTTGCCAGATGTTCACGCCTCCGGAAGTGCAGGAATCCGGCTTCCAGCCTTCCGACAAGCCGATCACAGTCGACAATGTCGCCGCCAACAGCAAGCTCGCCGAACTGGCAAAGGCCCAGCATCCGCGCATCCTCGCCACCTATGGCGGCGAGTATTCCGATCCGAAGCTCGAGCGGATGGTGGCCAAGGTCGTCGGCAGCCTGACCGTGGTGTCGGCCAATCCGACCCAGACCTATCGCATCACCATTCTCAATTCGCCCAACGTCAACGCCTTCGCGCTGCCGGGCGGCTATCTCTACGTCACCCGCGGCCTCTTGGCGCTGGCCAATGATTCGGCCGAACTCGCCGCCGTCATCGCGCATGAGATGGGCCACGTCACCGCCAATCACGGGCTGCAGCGCCAGCAGCTCGAGGCCGAGGAAGGCCTGGCGACCAAGGTGGTCTCCGACGTGCTCGGCGACAGCCCGACCGCCAAGGCGGCACTCATCCGCGGCAAGCTCAGGCTGGCGCAATTTTCGCGCAACCAGGAGCTGGAGGCCGACGCCATCGGCATCAAGTCGATCGGCGAGGCCGGCTACGATCCCTATGCCGCCGGCCGCTTCCTGCAGTCGATGTCGGCCTATACCGATTTCCGTTCGATCAGCGGCGCGACCGATGCCAGCCTCGACTTTCTGGCCACGCACCCCAACACGCCGCAGCGCATCGACCTGGCGCAGCGCCACGCCCGCCAGTTCGGCGCGCCCGGCGTCGGCACGCGCGACCGCGATTCCTTCCTGGCCGGCATTGACGGCCTGCTCTACGGCGACACGCCGGAAGAGGGCTATGTGCGCGGCCAGACCTTCCTGCATCCGGGCCTCGGCGTGTCGTTCACGGTGCCGGACGGTTTCATCATCGACAATACGGCCGCGGCGGTGACGGCGACCGGCCCTGGCGACATGGCAGTCCGCTTCGACGGCGTGTCGATCGACAAGGACCGCGCGCTGACAGACTATATCAGAAGCGGCTGGGTGGCCGGTCTCGACGAGACCAGCGTGCGCCAGGAGACGATCAACGGCAACGAGGCGGCGACCGCGCATGCCGGCGCCGACGGCTGGCAGTTCGACATTGCGGTGATCCGTGCCGGCGGCCAGGTCTACCGGCTTTTGACGGCGGCCCCGTCGGCCAGCATGACGCTCGATCCGGTGGCGCGCTCGGTCAGCGGCTCGTTCCGCATCCTGAGTGCTGCCGAGAAGGCGGCGCTGAAGCCGCTGCACATCCGCGTGGTCACCGTTCAGGCCGGCCAGACGATGGGCTCGCTTTCTGCGCAGATGGTCGGCGTCGACCGCAAGCTCGATCTGTTCCGGGTGCTCAACGCGATGTCGCCGGGAGCCTCGGTTTCGGCCGGCGACAAGGTCAAGATCGTTACGGACAAGTAGCAGCGCAGTCCGGTTCGATAGGGTCTGCCCGTGCGATGTACGGCTGCGGTCACTGGTACCCTCAGAAGTTGCTGTTAGTGTCGGTATCGGTGCCACTGTCGCCATCGGTGCCTTCGCTGGTGCTGCTGTCTGTGCCCTCACCGCCGCCCAAATTTGCAGAACCGCGCTCGGAACCATTACCGTTGTTGCCGGCCCATGCGGCCCTGCCGTTTTGCTTCTGCACGGGGTTGTCCGGGATTGCTGCGGCTGTCCGCTTGCCTGGCTTCGGGGTCTTCGGTCTTGGCGCGGGTATGTGAACTACCTTTATTCTAGTGATGATTTTCGGGGGCTGGACCTTGCATGCCGGAATCGCCAAGGCGACCTGCTTTGGGGTGCTGAGAACACCCAGGGAATACATCTGTTGCCGCTCGATCCCGGCTCTGAAGAAGGCGAGCGCGCGGTCCGGATCAGCTGGAACACCATTGCGACCTTCCATGAAGATCGATGCGAGATCGTTAATGGCATCGATATGCCCCATCGCCGCCGATTTGAGCAGCAAGTCCAATCCCTTGGCGGTATCGCGCTGGACGCCGCGCCCATTGAACAGGGTGCGTCCCCACGCGGTCATGGCGTAGGGATCACCCTTGTCGGATGCTTCTGAATAGGAGCGGTTGGCCTGTTCTGGATTCGCGGCCGTTCCTATTCCAGACGAGACGATGGAGCCGAGCGCGAAAACCGCGCGGACATATCCCTTGTCGGCGGCCTCCTGGATTGCCTGCCTGGCCTCGTCGACCTTGCCGGCGGCCAGCAATGCCCGTCCGAGTTCGTAACGGAAGCGGGCAATCTCTGGATAGGTCTTCACGGAGGCCTGGCAGAGCTCAACCGCGTCATCGCCCATCTCGTTCGCCAGCCGGCCGGGGATAACGCCTTGCAGGTCGAGAGGTTCGCCCGCCGCTCGATCGCAGGGATCGACGCTCGGCGACAGCTTCAGCGTCGCCTGCCTCGATGCGTCGTCGGCACGGATCTGAAAGCCTATCTCGACGGGCGTCGCGGAGCCGATTTGCGCCTCGTAGCGCAATTTGTCGACATCGTCGGCCATCAGGCTCGATTGAGGCGACAGGATGCGGTCCGGCAGGGACAGCGTCCCCGTTGCCGGATAGTTTGCGAGCGTCAAGCTGATCGACGGGTCCTTGGCCGGGAAATCCAGCTTGAGCGGAACCGGGCCGACGCCGACGGGAATTTCGATGTCGCGGTTCTCGATCGCCTCGGCGGCGTCGGCGATACGAATGCCGCGCTCAACCACCGCCTGCTTCTGCTCGGCCGCGAGTGAGGCCACGAGTTGCTTGCCCTCGGCGCCCGCGCCGTTCCTGATCCGCAACAGCAGAACGCCCTGGGATTCGCCACCCCACTCGTTGTGCGTGGTGTAGGCCAGCGTATCCACCTGCTCCTGCCCGCTCGCCAATTCGGGGGCGTCCATGCGCAGACGCGACAGGTCCTTACCATCGATCCTTTCGCCCATGGCCAAGGGCTTGCCATCAAGCGTCAGCCGTCCGAGTGCCGGCAGGCTTTCGATGCTGACACTGACTGCGCCACCGTCGACGTCAACCGGCGCCGGCAGATCCAGAGCGACTGGCCCGATGCCGGACGGCACGATTTTCTCCAGCACCGGCGGCAGCGCCGGGCGGTTGGCGCGGGGCATCAGAAAGACATCGTCGAGAAGCGAGGAATTTTCCCATGGAACCTGCTTGCCATCGGTAGCCTTGACCACGTCGCGGCGCACGGCGGACATGACGGCCCTTATCTCCTGGTTCGGCGCCAACGCACGACGGGAGAAGGCGGAGGAAAATGGGCTGAGATTGCCGCTCCCGTCATAGGCAACGGCTCCCGGCTCGGTGGCAAAGGCGATCAGCGCGTTCTCAGAACCCTTCACCTGCGCCAATCCGCTACCGCTGGCGACGATCAGCTGGTCGCGAAGCCAATAGTTCTTGCGCGGAAAAGGATTGTTGCGGCAGGCGTCGAGGATAATCACCTGGATTTTCGATTTCGATCGCAACTGCAGCAACATGTCATCGAGCTTGATTGCCTGAACTTCCACGTCGGCCGCGTCCTTAAGCGTGGCGTCGACCGGGATGAGAAAGTTCTCGCCGCCGATCTGGAAGCCGTGGCCCGAATAATAGACCACTGCGAGATCAGCACCGTCGGCCGCCGCGAGATAGGTGCGGAAACGCTCCTCGAACTGAAGCCTGGCCAAATCCTTGGCAACGAAAACGTCGAAGCCGGCCGTCCGGAACGTGCTTGCGATGTCTCCGGCATCCTTGTCCGGGTTCTTGAGCGCCGGAAGTTCCCGGTATTCGGAATTGCCGATCACAAGAGCAACCCTCCGATCGGCGCTAGCCTCGAAAGTCGTCAGGGTCACAAGGATCAAAGCTGCAAGAAACACGCAGAATCGCGACATGGCAAAATCCTCATCCGCTATGGTCTGAAACCCCAAAAGACACCCCTCAGCTAAGGGGGTCTGTTAAAGAATTCACAATCTGGGCATGAGGCAGAAGGAAATCAGGCGTGCTGATCTTATTTTTTGGTTGGCAATTAAATTAATACTGCTGACAACAAGATATTTCAGGCTGCCTGCGTCTCGAACTCAGGGTTCTGCTTGACCAGCGCCACCTTCAACTTTTCCATGGCGCGAGCCTCGATCTGGCGGACGCGCTCCTTGGAAATGCCGAGCGTCTCGCCGAGCGCTTCGAGCGTAGCGCCTTCGTCCCTCAGCCGGCGTTCCTCGATGATCCTGAGTTCGCGCGCATTGAGTGCTCTGAGCGCTGCCTTCAGCCACACCAGGCGCCGCTCGACATCGATGGTGTCGCCGGCGACCTCATCCGGTAGCGGATCGTCCGAGACCAGGAAGTCCATCCGCTCGGTGGTGCCGGTATCGTCGGCGAGCGGCGCGTTGAGCGAGGAGTCAGGCGCGGAAAGCCTGGAATCCATCATGGCCACATCGGCCTCGGAGACGCCGAGCGCTACGGAGACTTCGCGATAGAGCGTGGCGTTGGAGATCGGCTCGGCGCCATTGGCCAATCGGGCGCGCAAGCGCCGCAGGTTGAAGAACAGCGCCTTTTGCGCCGAAGAGGTGCCGCCGCGCACGATCGACCAGTTGCGCAGGATGTAGTCCTGCATCGAGGCGCGGATCCACCATGTCGCATAGGTCGAGAAGCGCACCTCGCGCTCCGGCTCGAAGCGCGCCGCCGCTTCCAGCAGCCCCACATGGCCCTCCTGGACCAGATCGCCGAGCGGCAGGCCGTAGTGGCGGAATTTCGAAGCCATCGAGATAACCAACCGCATATGGGCGACGGTGATCCGATGCAGCGCCTGCTGGTCCTGGTCTTCCTTCCAGCGCAATGCGAGAACATGTTCCTCGTCGCGCTCGAGGTAGGGCGCTTTCATCGCCGCGCGGACCATGGACCGTCCTGCCGTGTCTTCGATCATGCCGCGCTCCTGCTCCCGGACATTTTCGGACGGCCTGGCGGCCGCTATCTCCAGAGTGGTTCATCGTTTCGAGGAAACGACGACCTGCTCGATCTCCTTGTCTTGAAGCAATTCCCGACGGAAAACCGTTTCACACTTTTCCTGGAATTGCTCCGGTCTGGCGCAGCTGGGGTTCTTGAAATGGAAACGCAGCGCCCTACAACACGGCATGAACGTGCCATACCGGGGATTGGTTCCGCCGCCGATGGCGGTTGTTTTGTGCTGTGCGACAGCGTGCGTCGACTCCGCAAAAGCGGGGCGATTGGCACGGATCGGGCCTGTTTTGAGAATCTGATTTCTGGATCGCCGCTTTTTTGAAATCTGGTTCCTTATTTTGCGTCTCTCTATCTGTCAGTTTCCGGCTCTCACAAGTGCCGGACACCGGCCAAGGACGGGATCACACAAAAATGAAATGGCTCAATTCGCTCATCGTCGCCGGAACGCTGCAGGTTCTGGCTGTCACATCAGGCCACGCCGGCGCCAATCTCGACCAGATCAAGCAGGCCGGCACCATCAAGGTCGGCACGGAAGGCACCTACGCGCCCTTCACCTATCATGACGCGTCCGGTGCACTGGTCGGCTTCGACGTCGAGATCGCCAAGGCGATCGGCGACAAGCTCGGCGTGAAGGTCGAGTTCCTCGAAGGCAAATGGGACGGGCTGATCGCCGGTCTCGACGCCAACCGCTACGACGCCGTCATCAACGAGGTCGGCATCACCGACGCGCGCAAGGCGAAATACGACTTCTCCGACCCCTACATCGCCTCCAAGGCGGTGCTGATCGTGCGCGGCGACAACCCCGACATCAAGACCTTCGCCGATCTCAAGGGCAAGAAGTCGGCGCAGTCGCTGACCTCGAATTTCGGCAAGCTCGCCGAGACCAACGGCGCCGAACTCGTCGGCACCGACGGCTTCGACCAGTCGATCCAGTTGCTGCTTACCGGCCGCGCCGACGCCACCATCAATGACAGCCTGTCCTTCCTCGACTTCAAGAAGCACAAGCCGGACGCCAACGTGAAGATCGCCGCGCAGGAAGAAAACGCCGACTATTCCGGCGTCATCGTGCGCAAGGGCGATCCGGAGCTGGTGGCAGCCATCAACAAGGCGCTGGCCGATATCAAGGCCGACGGCACCTACAAGAAGATCGCCGACACCTATTTCGGCCAGGACGTTTCGCAATAACGAAAGTCCCCCGGCGATCGCCGGCGGCAATGAAACAACAGCGGTGGGCTGTCTTTGACGGCTCGCCGTTTTTTCGCATGATATGACAAACCGCACAATTGCACTGCCGGTCATCGCCGGCAGTCTGTGAGGGAAGGAGCCGTCGTGCCGCACTGGCTATACCTGATGCTGGACTCGTTGCCGACGCTGCTGTGGGCGGCGCTGGTCTTCACCGTGCCGCTGACGCTGCTGTCGTTCGCGCTCGGCCTGTTCGTCGGGCTGGTTGTCGCTGTGGTGCGGCTATTCGGGCCGAAGCCCTTGGTCCTCGTGGTCCGTTTTTATGTCTGGATCTTTCGCGGTACGCCGCTGCTGGTGCAGCTGTTCCTGATCTTCTACGGCTTGCCCTCCGTCGGCATATTGCTCGATGCCTTCCCGGCGGCGCTGATTGGCTTCACCCTCAATATCGGCGCCTACAGTTCCGAAATCATCCGCGCCGTGATCGGCTCGGTGCCCAAGGGGCAGTGGGAGGCGGCCTATTCGATCGGCATGACCTGGAGCCAGGCCATGCGGCGCACCATCCTGCCGCAAGCCGGCCGCGTCGCGGTGCCGCCGCTGTCCAACACCTTCATCTCGCTGGTCAAGGATACGTCGCTGGCCGCGGCCATCACCGTGCCTGAAATGTTCCAGGCAGCACAGCGCATCGTCGCCACCACCTATGAGCCGCTGATCCTCTATGTCGAAGCAGCAATCCTTTATCTGGCGATGAGTTCGGTGCTGTCGGCCTTGCAGACGCGGCTGGAGGAGCGGCTCAACCGCTATGGCGGCTTTCTGGAGGCGCGCTCATGATCGGCCTTACCGACATCGAAAAGCGCTTCGGCGACAATCTGGTGCTGAAGGGTGTGACTGTCACCATCGCCGAAGGCAGCGTCACCGCGCTGGTCGGCCCGTCCGGCGGGGGGAAAAGCACGCTGCTGCGCTGTATCAACCTCCTGGAGATCCCGACGTCGGGCACGGTGCGCATCGGCGATGAGACGCTGGAGTTCCGTCCCGGCATCAAGATCCCCAGCCGGGACATCCAGCGCCTGCGGCTGCAGACCGGCATGGTGTTCCAGAATTTTCAGTTGTTTCCCCACCGCACCGCCATCGAGAACGTCATGGAAGGGCTGGTGACGGTGCTGAAATGGCCAACGGCGAAGGCGCACGAGCGGGCGCTGGCGCTGCTCGAAAAGGTCGGGATGGCGCATAAGGCCGATGCCTGGCCGGCGACGCTGTCGGGCGGCCAGCAGCAGCGCGTGGCGATCGCCCGCGCGCTGGCGCCGTCGCCCAAGGTGCTGCTTTGCGACGAACCGACCTCGGCGCTGGATCCCGAACTGGCGCAGGAAGTGGTCGACGTGCTGGGAAAGCTGGCCAGCGAAGGCACGACCATGGTGATGGCGACCCACGATCTCAGGCTCGCCTCCAAGATCGCTCAGGAAGTGGTGTTCCTCGATGCCGGCGTGGTCGTCGAGAAGGGGCCGTCCGCCGTGGTGTTCTCCAACCCGGAGCGCGAACGGACGAAGCGCTTTATCGCGACACTGAAGCAGGAGGCCGAGAAGGAAGCTTAGGCAGACGTCACCGGCAGCAAAAACAAAAAACCCGGCGCAAGGCCGGGTTTTTCATGAATTCAAATTCGAGAGCGATCAGGCAGCTTCTTCCTGCTCGGCTTCCTCATTGTCGGCCTTGGCGCCGCGCTTAGGGCCCTTGTTGAGGTTGACCTCGATCAGGCGCACGGCTTCGGTTTCCGACATGCGGTTGACGGCGGCGATCTCGCGGGCCATGCGGTCGAGTGCCGCCTCATAGAGCTGACGCTCGGAGTAGGACTGCTCCGGCTGGTTGTCGGCGCGGTAGAGGTCGCGCACGACTTCCGAGATCGAGATCAGATCGCCCGAATTGATCTTGGCATCATATTCCTGGGCACGGCGCGACCACATGGTGCGCTTGACGCGGGCGCGGCCCTGCACGACCTTCAGTGCGCGCTCGACATAATCCTCTTCCGACAGCTTGCGCATGCCGATGGAGGTCGCCTTGGCGACCGGCACCTTCAGCCGCATCTTGTCCTTCTGGAAGTCGATGACGAACAGTTCCAGCTTGTGGCCCGCAACTTCCTGCTCGTCGATCGAGACGATCTGGCCGACGCCGTGCGCCGGATAGACGATGTACTCGCCGGTCTTGAAACCGTGACGTGCCGAGGTGGACTTCTTCTGCGGGGTGATCGTAGCCATTACGCCCTGAACTCCTTGTTGTGGTACCGGCGGCCTGCCGGTCCGAACGCGTGCGACCGGGGACACCGATCGTTAGCCGCACAACAGATGAACCCATCGGAAAAAGCCGGGACCGGCAAACCGCATATATAGCGACTGCCTGGCCCAGATCGCTCTGGTCCGATTGGGGATTTCACCTTTCAGTGATTTGGGGCGCTTGCGCCATAAATCGACGTTGTGTCACCGGCATGTTTCAACTGATGTAGCACAAAAAGTCGGAAGAATCAAGGTTTTGCTGCAAACGCGAAGGTCGAGCGACATCGCCGCCTGTCAAGGCAGTTATTCCATGATGCGCGTTACGCAGCGTTATGACGGCCAAGTCGGCCGTAGCATCAGTCGCCTTCACCCGGCTCGGCGGAGAAGTATTTCTCGAACTTGCCGGCCTCGCCGTCGAAGGTCTTGGCATCTGCCGGAGGCTCCTTCTTGGCGGTGATGTTGGGCCATTTCTCGGCGTATTCGGTGTTGACCTGCAGCCATTTGTCGAGGCCCGGCTCGGTGTCGGGCTTGATCGCATCGGCCGGGCATTCCGGTTCGCACACGCCGCAGTCGATGCACTCGTCGGGATGTATGACGAGCATGTTTTCGCCTTCATAGAAACAGTCGACCGGACAGACCTCGATGCAGTCCATGTACTTGCATTTGATGCAGTTGTCGGTCACGACATAGGTCATTGGTCGGCTCCGGGACGTCCCGTCCTCGCTAGGCTTTTTTGGTGAGGTAACGCCTTTGCCTGCCGCTTGCAAGGGCGGCTGTTCCCGGCGGGACCGGCGCGTCCGGAATGGAATTCCAGATCGCCGGCATGGCGGAGGGCGCCAACGCCTCAGTCTTCGCCGAACAGCCGGTCGGTTTGCCTGCGCTCTTTCTTGGTCGGCCGGCCGCTGCCGGCGTCGCGCAATGCGGGAATGGCATCGGCAACAGCCTCACCTTTCGGCGCGGGTGGCGGCGACATGTCCTCGTAGAGGGTGCGCGCTTCCTCGGCCGGACCGCGCCGCACGCCCGTGCCGAGCACCTTCCAGACGACGATGCGGCGCTCGAGCGTGATGGTCAAAACGTCGCCGGGTTTGACCAGATCCGATGCCTGCGCTGCTTTGTCGCTGTTAACGCGGACGCGTCCGGCAACCACCAGCTTGGCCGCCAGCGAGCGCGATTTTACGGCGCGTGAGAAGAACAGCCACTTGTCGATGCGCTGACGACCTTCAGCAACCATCGCAGCGAGTTATCTCTTGTTGGAGCATGATCTTGTCCGAAAACCGGTTCCCACTTTTCGGGATCATGCTCAGAGCCTACTTCTTCAGCTGGTCGCGCAAGGCGGCGAGCTTGGCGAAGGGCGAATTCGGATCGAAGCGCACCGGGCGTTCCTCGCGCGGCTTGGCCTGGAAGGCCGGCTTGCCGCCTTGCGGGCCGGCTTTGCCTTCCGGCCTGCCGCCTTTCCAGTCGGGGCGGCCTTCGCGGGGACGCTCGCCTTGCGGCTTGCCGTCGCGGCGCTGTTCGCCCTCGGCCTGCGGCTTGGGCTTGAACTTCGAGCGGTCGAAGCGCGGCTTGGCAGCCCCGTCACGTTGGTCGCGCCGACCCTGATAGGCCGGCCGCTCGCCAGTTGCGGGCTGTCCGCCGGTGGCGTCGGCAGGCGCATCGGTGCGCGCCGCCTGGCCGTTGCGCGGACGATTGTCCCGGCGGCTTTCGTGGCGATGGCGCGGGCGCTGCTCAAAACGGCCCTGCCGCCACAACAATATCGGCTTTGGTTCTTCTGCCTCAGGGGCAGGCTCAGCGATTCCACCCTCCCCCTCGTGGGGAGGGTCGGCGCGCAGCGCCGGGGTGGGGGCAGCGCCGGCTTCAGCGGTTGCACCTGCATCGTTTATGCGGTCTGCACCATCTGCTTCGTCAGCGCTGTCACCCCCACCCGCGTCGCTTCGCGCCGCGACCTCCCCCATCGAGGGGGAGGTAAGGGCGTCAGCGCTTTCGGCGGGAGTGACTTCAGCAGCGGCTTCCGCCACTTGTGTCTCTTCCGAGACTTCGGCAGGCGTTTCCGGTTGGGCGTCCGCGACAGCTTCCGATGCAGCTTCGGCGACGGGCTCCGCAGCAGCCTCGGCTGCAACGTCTGCGGTAGGCGCATCCGGCTCCGCACCCTCCGCCGGCGCGTCGACAACGGCGTCGGCATTGGTCGCAGCTTCCGCCGCCTGGGCCTGCTCGGCCTTTGCAGCTGCGTCCGCAGCCAGCTTGGCGGCAGCCGCTTCCCGCGCGGCGTTGTCCTGCGCTTCCAGCCGCGCCTTCACCTCTGCGGGCGGCTTCGGCTCGGCGCGGTAGCCGAGGCCTTTCAGGATCTCTTCCATGTCGTCGGCAGTGGCGCCGAGGATCGACATCATCGGCGGTGTCACCATGAAGGACTGGCCATCATAGGCGCCGTCGGGGCGTTGGCCGAGGCCGGGCTTCCAGTTGGTCGCCGGCCGGATCAGGTCTGCCAGCCGTTCCAGAATGTCGATGCGCACGGCGCGGCGGCCGAGATTGCGGTAGCCGGCGAGCTTGTAGAAGGTCTTGTCGAAAGCCGGGTCGATGACCACCGAAGTGCGGCCGGAGGCCAGCGCGTGGACGACGTCGCCGTAGCCGGGCTTGTCCTTGCCGTCATTCTTCAGCGCCCACAAAAGCGTAATCAGTCCAGCGGGCGCTGGCTTGATCAGTGCCGGCACGAAGACATGGTAGGCGCCGAAGCGCACGCCGAGCCTACGCAAGGCGGCGCGTCCCTCCTGGTCGAGCGACTTCATCTCCTCGGCGATGTCGCGGCGGTTGATGAGGCCAAAATGCTCGACGAGCTGGAAGGCGATGCCGCGGCCGATGCCGGTGATCTGATCGGCGTTCTTCAAGTCGACCAGCGGCTTCAGCAGCGACTCGATCTGGAAATTGACGAAGCGCTCGGCGCGCGCGGCGACCTTGTCGCGGGCGGGGCCGGTCAGCTGCTCGTCGGCCAGCAGCACCAGACGCGGCTTCAGCGCGTCTTCGCCGGCAACCAGCGTGCCGATCGGTGCGCCGATCCAGCGCAGCGTGCCGTCGGAGCCGAGCGCGAGGTCGCCATTGGCGCAGGCGCCAAAGCGTTCGGCGCGCGCCTCGAACTCGGCGGCCAACGCTTTTTGCGCTGCCGTACGCACGGCCTTGGCGTCTTCGCCGCCGGCGCTCTGGTCGGCGGTGAAGCGGAACCCTTGCAACTCGCCGACATGATGGCCTTCGACAAGGACGGTTCCGGTAGGACTGATTTCGGCTTCAGGCATTGTATTTTCTCTAAGGCGCCGCATGAGGACGGAAGTCCTGCGGTCTACAAACCGTTTCGTCAACCGCTCATGCAGCGCATCCGACAATCTGTCTTCGATTTCGCGCGTCTTTTCCTGCCAGTGTGCCTGATCGGCCAGCCAGCCCGGTCGGTTGGACACGAATGTCCAGGTGCGGATCTGGGCAATCCGGTGCGACAGCGTGTCGATATCGCCTTCGGTGGTGTCGGCCCTGCGCACCTGCTCGGCCATGTAGTTCTCGTCGACATGGCCGTGTTTGGCGAGGTCCGTGTAGATCGAGGCGATCAGGTTGGAATGCTGGGCCGGCGCGATTTTGCGGTAGTCGGGGAGAGCACAGGCCTCCCACAGCAGCGCCACGCGCTTGGCATTGGTGGCCAGCGCGCGGATGTCCTCGTCGCGGGAGAGATGTTCGAGCGCCTGCGCATCGACCGCCGGCAGCGCCCGCGTGAGGCCTTCGACCGGCGCGTTGGTCTCGATCGAGCGCTTCAGTGCATCAAGGCTGGCGAAATCGAAATGGGCGGTGCGCCATTGCAGCACCTTCACCGGATCGAACTCGTGGCCTTCGATGCGCTTGACCAGTTCCTCGTCCAGCGGATCGACCTGGCCGGTGACGCCGAAGGTGCCGTCGCGCAGATGCCGGCCGGCGCGGCCGGCAATCTGGCCGAGCTCGGCCGCAGTCAGATTGCGGTACTGGTAGCCGTCGAATTTGCGGTTCTGGGCAAAGGCGACATGGTCGAGATCGAGGTTGAGACCCATGCCGATGGCGTCGGTAGCGACGAGATAGTCGACGTCGCCCGCCTGGAACATTGCCACCTGGGCGTTGCGGGTGCGTGGGCTGAGCGCGCCGAGCACGACGGCGGCACCACCTTGCTGGCGGCGGATCAGCTCGCCGATGGCATAGACCTCGTCGGCGGAGAAGGCGACGATGGCGGTGCGACGCGGCAAACGGGTCAGCTTCTTCGAGCCGGCATAGGCGAGGTGCGACAGCCGTGGCCGCGTCACCACCGAAACGCCCTTCAACAGCCGTTGCAGGATGCCATGCATGGTGGCGGCGCCAAGCAGCAGCGTTTCCTGGCGGCCACGCAGGTGCAAGATGCGGTCGGTGAAGATGTGGCCGCGCTCGAGGTCGCCGGCGAGCTGCACCTCGTCGATGGCGACGAAAGCGGCGTCGGTCTCGCGCGGCATCGCCTCGACGGTACAGACCGAATATTTCGCGCCGGGCGGTTGGATTTTTTCCTCACCGGTGATCAGCGCGACCTTGTGAGCGCCGACCTTTTCGCAGACGCGGGCGTAGACTTCTCGCGCCAGAAGGCGGAGCGGCAGGCCGATGATGCCGCTCTCATGCGCCACCATGCGCTCGATGGCGAGATGGGTCTTGCCGGTGTTGGTCGGGCCCAGCACGGCGGTTACGTCGCGGCCCGACAGGATCAGCGGCTCGGTGTGTTTCGGCTGGATGTTCATCGGCCCGGAAATGAGGCTTTCTGCATCGTGTTGTCGGGAGCGCGCCTCGCGTGGCGCGTATGACAGGCGACACATAGGGATTTCAGGCGCGAAGCGAAAGCGGAATGTTCCGGCCGGCAGTTCTGAGGTCTCCTTCGAGGTCCGGATTGCTCCCGATTAACAGTTGGAACGAGTCTGGAACGAAACGGCGACGAATCAGTGACTCCGGCAGATTCAGCTTTTGTTCACGGCTACATATGGATTTTGCGACTGGGAGTCTCACCACATGCTGAATCCATTGAACTGGCCCGATTCCTGCAGGGCGAGCTTTGCCATTAACCTTTGCCGATGAAGCATGGTCGCCGCTCAACGCGCCTTGGCCAAGATTGTGAAATTGTTGACTTTTCCTAATCGGCCTTAACCATTTGGCCGATGTTTTCCGCCGTCGCCACTAACGTTTCGGTCAAAGCCGGAACGAATCGGCGACGAATCAGCGATGGCGGGATTTTCCCGTTCTGTTCACCCCAACATGTTGTGTTACCCACAGCTTGCCCACCGAGAATCCACAGCTTGTGAAGCAGGTTTTGCACAGGGCGCCTGGAAGCCGTTAATCTTTGCGTGCCGGAACGGGGCAGCACCTCGGTCCGCGAACCGCCCGTCTCCTCACGAAGGCCCGTTGCTCAGACGAAATACTGGCCGCCATTGGCGGTGATGGTCGATCCGGTGATGAAGCCGGCGTCCTCGGAGGCGAGGAAGACGACGCAGCGCGCGATCTCTTCCGGTTCGCCGAGGCGGCCGACCGGGATCTGCGGGATGATGCGTTCGTTGAGCACCTTCTCGTCGATCGCCTTGACCATCTCGGTGGCGATGTAGCCGGGGCAGATGACGTTGACGGTGATGCCTGCGCGAGCCCCTTCCTGGGCCAGCGCCTTCGAAAAGCCGATGTCGCCGGCCTTGGCGGCGGAATAGTTGACCTGGCCGGCCTGGCCCTTCTGGCCGTTGATCGACGAGATGGTGATGACGCGGCCGAACTTGCGGTCACGCATGCCGCCCCAGAGCGGATGCGTCATGTTGAAGACGCCCGAGAGGTTGGTGTCGATGACCTCTTTCCACTGCTCGCGCGTCAGCTTGTGGAACATGGCGTCGCGGGTGATGCCGGCATTGTTGACCAGCACCGAGACCGGACCGAGATCAGCCTCGACCTGTTTGATCCCGGCCGCACAGGCGTCGTAGTCGGCGACCGACCATTTGTAGGTCTTGATGCCGGTTTCGGCGCTGAACTTCCCTGCTGCCTCGTCATTGCCGGCATAGTTGGCGGCAACCGTATAACCGGCATTCTTCAGGCCGATCGAAATGGCGGCGCCGATGCCGCGCGATCCACCGGTGACGAGCGCTACTTTGGTCATGAAAGTTTCTTCCTCCCTTTGGTCGGAAGAGCGAGTAGGGAGTAGCGAATAGCGAGTAGGGTACGATGTCCCGCCGCGCTGAAGCCATTCTTCCCTATTCGCTACTCCCTATTCGCTACTCACTTCTTTCTCAGAGCGCTTCCACGCACAGAGCGACGCCCATGCCGCCGCCGATGCACAGCGTGGCGAGGCCTTTCTTGGCGCCGCGGCGGCGCATTTCGAAAACCAGCGTGTTGAAGACGCGGGCGCCGGAAGCGCCGATCGGATGGCCGATGGCGATGGCGCCGCCATTGACGTTGACGATCGACGTATCCCAGCCCATGCCCTTGTTGACGGCGCAGGCCTGCGCGGCGAAGGCTTCATTGGCCTCGACGAGGTCGAGGTCCTTGACCGACCAGCCGGCCTTCTCCAGCGCCCGCTTCGAGGCGGGAATAGGTCCGGTGCCCATGATCGCCGGATCGACGCCGGCGGTCGCCCAGGACGCGATGCGCACCAGCGGGGTGATGCCGCGCCGCGATGCTTCGGCCTCGGTCATCAGCAGCGCGCCGGCAGCGCCGTCATTGATGCCCGACGCATTGGCGGCAGTCACCGTGCCGTCCTTGTCGAAGGCCGGCTTCAACTTGGTCATGGCGTCGATGGTGGCGCCGTGGCGGATGTATTCGTCCTGGTCGACAATGGTGTCGCCCTTCCTGCCCTTGATGGTGACGGCGACGATCTCGTCCTTGAACTTACCGGCCTTCTGCGCGGCTTCGGCCTTGTTCTGCGAGGCCAGCGCGAACTGGTCCTGGTCGTCGCGGGTGATCTGGAACTGGCGGGCGACGTTCTCGGCGGTGTTGCCCATGTGGTAGCCGTTGAAGGCGTCCCACAGGCCGTCCTTGATCATGGTGTCGATCATCTTGTAGTCGCCCATCTTGACGCCGGCGCGCAGGTGCTCGGCGTGCGGCGACAGCGACATCGATTCCTGGCCGCCGGCGATGATCACCTTGGCGTCGCCGGTGGCGATCTGCTGCATGCCAAGCGCGATGGCGCGCAGGCCCGAGCCGCAAACCTGGTTGAGGCCCCAGGCGGTGGTCTCCTTGGGCAGGCCGGCATTGATCGACGCCTGGCGGGCGGGGTTCTGGCCCTGTGCCGCGGTCAGCACCTGGCCGAGAATGACCTCGTCGACTTCGCCCGGCTCGACACCGGCGCGCGACAAAAGCTCCTTGATGACGACGGCGCCAAGCTCATGCGCCGGCGTGGCGGCGAAGGCGCCGTTGAAGGAGCCGACAGCGGTGCGCGCCGCGCTGGCGACGACGATTGAATTGGAAGCGGACATTTTTCTCTCCAGACTTCGAGGTGTCGTGTTCTTGGGTGCTTGTTGGGACTTTTCTTGCCCGTTCCACACCCCAAGTCAAACCGGAAATGGGCATGCCGGCCATGCGCCGCAAGCAGAGCATGGGCGGGCGGCGCGATCGCCCGGCCTTTGCTGCGCAGCATATTTAGCCCGCCATGCAGCATTAAATGATGCCGCACTGCACAAAGCGCTTGGAATTATGGAGCTTTTGCGCATATCCTCAAAAAAGGCGCAATCGTTACCGGCGGCTTACTCAGGCGCGCCGGTGTCCCCGGGAGGATGCTGATGGCCGCGAAAGACGACCCGATCATTATCAAGAAATATGCCAACCGCCGTCTCTACAACACAGGCACCAGCACCTATGTGACGCTCGAGGATCTGGCCGAAATGGTCAAGAAGGGCGAGGAGTTCACGGTCCAGGACGCCAAGACCGGCGACGACATCACCCATCCGGTGCTGACGCAGATCATCTTCGAACTGGAGAACAAGGACGGGCAGAACATGCTGCCGATCCCGTTCCTGCGCCAGCTGATCGCTTTCTATGGCGACCAGATGCAGATGATCGTGCCGAGCTTCCTTGAACAGTCGATGATCGCCTTCTCCAAGGAACAGGAACGGTTCCGCGAGCAGATGAAGGGCGCGATCGGCAAGTCGCCGCTCGACGTGATGAAGATCGCCACGCCGATCAAGGCGCTGGAAGAGCAGACGCGGCGCAACATGGAAATGTTCCAGAACGCCATGCGCTTGTTCACGCCGTTCCCGGCAGCCGGATCGAACGGCGCTGCCGCGGCTGCGCCCGAGCCGGCCCGCAAGGAAGCGCCGGAAAAGAGCGGCGACGACCTTCAGGAGTTGAAGGAACAGATCGCCGCCATGCAGCGCAAGCTCGACACAATGTCGTAGGACGGGCGTGGCATGGCCTGACCAGATCTACCGGTCGGGCCTTGCCGTCACGGGTCAATTTTCAGCTGCCACGGTTCCCATATGTCGTCGGGCTGCCCGCCGAGTGCGTGGTAGAAAGCCTTCGCCGACAGGTTGGACTTCAGCACCGTCCATTTGATGGCCGACGCGCCAATGCCGGCGGCGTATTGGCGGAGGTGTTCAACAAGCGCATGGCCAACCGCCATACCGCGAGCCGCCTCGGCGACATAGAGTTCCTTCAGCCACACAACCGGCTTCAGATCGTAGGTCCACGGGATGAGGTAGTGGACGGCGATGCCGACGATGACGTCTTCTCGTTCCGCCACGAACACGCCGAACCGTGGCGATGGCCCCAGCCCATGTTCGACGAGGTCCGCTTCGGTGAGGCGGAACTTATCGTCATAGCCCTCGAATGCGGCCAGCGCCCGCATGAGGACGAGCACCGCGCCAACATCCTGCTGCTCGAACGCACGGACCTTAATCGCCGCCATCTGCTTGCTTTCCCTTGTCTGCAAGGTTGACCATATAGCGAGGACGCTCCCGCGCCAGCCTGGTCTTGAATCAAAGGTCATGCCTGCAAGACACCGGGCTCCTTGCCGGTCGCGAAGGGAGCGCCTTCGTCCTGCCAACCGGTTATGCCGCTGATCATGATCTTCACGGGCCGGCCGAGGCTGGCCAGCTTGAAGGCCGCCCGATCCGCGCCGTTGCAATGGGGCCCCGCGCAATAGACGACGAACAGCGTCTGCGCCGGCCACTGCGCCATCCGCTCGGCCGATATCTCGCGGTGCGGCAGATGCAGGGCGCCCGGCACGTGGCGGTGCTCATAGGCTTCCGGCGAACCGACCACATGCAGAAGAACAAAATCCGGCTCGCCGCTGCGCAGTGCTGTGGCGACGTCGGAACAGTCGGTCTCGACGGAAAGCTTGTGTGAGAAATGGTCTCGGGCGATTTCCGGCGATGCCACCGGGATGTCTGTCACGTAGCTCATCGCTTCTCTCCATTGCTGATGCGCTGGAGATAAAGCAGGAAGCAGAGCGATTGCAGCTGGCAGCTTTGCCATATATCGTCAAGATCATGCCAAATGCATCCTCCCATGCTGTCGATCCGCTCGTCGTTGCCATTGCGTATGACGGGCTGTGCACGTTCGAGTTCGGCGTGGCGGTCGAGATCTTCGCTCTGCCCAGGCCGGAAATGGGCAAGGATTGGTACCGTTTTGCCGTAGCCGGTATCGACGCCGGTGAAATGCGTGCGCTGGGCGGCGTGCGCATCGTTGCCGATGGCGGGGTGGATCTGATCGGCGAGGCCGACACAGTGATCGTGCCTGGATGGCGCGGATCGCAGGCTCCGGTGCCGCCGTCGCTGATCGAGGCGCTTCGCAAGGCGCACGAGCGCGGCGCCCGGATTCTTTCGATCTGTTCGGGCGTGTTCGTGCTTGCCGCCGCAGGGCTGCTTGCGGGCAAAAAGGCGACCACGCATTGGCGCTACAGCGAGAAGCTCAGGGAGTTGTACCCCGACATCACCGTGGTTCCTGACGTTTTGTACATTGATGAGGGAAATGTCCTGACATCGGCCGGCAGTGCCGCGGGCATCGATCTTTGCCTGCACCTGGTCCGGCGCGACTTCGGCACCAAAGCCGCCAATATGGTGGCGCGTCGTCTGGTAGTGCCGCCGCATCGCGACGGCGGTCAGGCGCAGTATGTCGAGAGTTCCGTTCCCGAGCCGCACGAGCGCAGCCGGCTTGGACCGTTGATCGACAGAATGCGCGCCAATATTTCGGCCGACTATCCCGTTGCCACACTGGCCGAACTTGCCGGGATGAGCGAGCGGACATTTCTGCGCCGCTTCGCCGCCGCAACCGGCGTCACGCCGGCGCGCTGGTTGCTTTCCGAACGGCTTTCGCGGGCGCGCACGCTGCTGGAAGACACCGCCATGCCGATCGAGAGGATTGCCGAGACCGCCGGCTTCGGCGCGGCAGGCACGCTGCGGCACCACTTTCGTCGACAGTTTTCCACGACGCCAGTCGCCTACCGTGCGCGGTTCGGGACCAATGCCAGGTCGGCCTGACGCAGATCAAACCACGAAGCAATGCGCAGTCAGGTCAGTGATCCGACATAGCGGCCACGCGGCCTGATGATGCTACCGCTCATGATCTGTTCGACCATATGCGCGGCCCAGCCGACGCTGCGTCCAAGCGCAAACAGCTGGAACGGTGCATCGCGCGGCAGGCCAAAGCGGCGCGTCAGCACGGCCAGGGCAAAGTCGATGTTCGGGCGTGTCCCGGTCGCGGCGACGGCGGCATCTTCCAGCTCCTGAAGTGTCTCGTCGACGGGGATGGCCGTCAGAAGTGCGGTGGCTCGCGGGTCGCCCTCGGGATAGAGCGGATGGCCGAATGCCGGCAAGGGCCGGTCGTGGCCGAGCCAGCGCCGGATCGCCGCCTCGGCGCCATGCCGAGCCGCATCCTCCGCCAGTTGCATCACCG
Source organism: Mesorhizobium neociceri (assembly GCF_013520985.1). Taxonomy (GTDB): domain Bacteria; phylum Pseudomonadota; class Alphaproteobacteria; order Rhizobiales; family Rhizobiaceae; genus Mesorhizobium; species Mesorhizobium neociceri. The sequence goes on from NZ_JACDTY010000005.1 coordinate 88,198, forward strand.
CTTCGCCGGCGCCGCCATGGCGCGGGCCGGTCAGTGTCGCCAGGCCAGCCAGCAGGCATGCGGCGGGCGAGGCCCCGGTCGAGGCCGCGACGCGAGCAGTGAAGGTCGATGCGTTGAGTTCATGATCAGCGAGCAGGACAAGGGCGCAGCGGATCGCTTCCGCGCCGGCACCATCCACCGACCAGCCCTGCGCCAGGCGTTGGTGAACAGGCGCCGTGCCGGACCCGGCACCCAGCGCCTGCGCCAGCGCCCCGATTGTTTGCGCGGCCTCAGTGCACAGCGAGGCGGCGCTGCGGCCGAGCGAAGGCCGTCCCTGGCCGGCAAGCGTGGCCAGTTGCGTAAAGGCCGAGGCTCGGCCGACTTGAGTAGAGGCATCCTGCGAACGTGCCTTGAAAGTCACCGGTTCAGGCGAGGCCCAGAGCAAAGCGGCGGTTTCTTCCAGTGTGGCCGACCTGGAAAGCGCTACAGCATCCTGACCGCGATAGATGAGGCGACCGTGCAGAACGGTCGAAATCGAGGTCGCGATCGATGGTTCGCCCCAGGCGATCGCGCTTTCTGCAATGGCAGACGTACTGCGTCCGCGCGCCCGGCGGGTGGCTAAGGCTATGATATCGTCAACGCGGTACTGGCTGCGGCGCGGGTCGTTCTCATCCGGCCGCATGCCGATGCGACCGCGGCTGACATAGGCGTAGAGCGTCTGGGGCCGGACTTTCAGCCTTTCCAGCGCCTCTTCCCGTGACAGCCATTCGGACATTTCGAGCTCTGATATTGATTGTATTGATCAAGATTGATGCGTGTGGCCAATCTTTATATTTTGTGCAGGAAAGCTGCAAGGAGATGAGACATGGCAAATGGGCTCGATGATGTGGTGGCGGCTGAGACGGTGCTCTCCGATGTCGATGGCCTTGGCGGTCGGCTGACGATCCGGGGCCATTCGTTGCCGGAACTGGCAGGCCGATGGAGTTTCCCGCAAGTGGTTCGCCTGCTGCTGGACGGTTTCTTCGACGACCTTCCCGACGATGTCGAACTCGCAGCGCGACTGGGCAAGGCCCGCGTCGAGGTGTTCGAGCGGCTTGCGCCTTCGTTGCCGCTGCTGGCGCCGCTTGATGTCTACAGCGCCATGCGCGTCGGTATGGCGCTGCTGCCGGACGGCGAGACCTTGGCAGACGCCTTGCGGCTGATCGCGGCGCCGGCGATGCTGACGCCGGCCCTGCTGCGCCTCAAGCGCGGCGAGCAGCCAATCACGCCCGACGCCGACGCCGATCATGCCGCCGACATGTTGCGGATGCTCAAGGGGTCGGTCCCGTCGCCGGCATTGGCCAAGGCACTCGACACCTATCTGGTGACGGTCTGCGACCATGGCCTCAACGCCTCGACCTTCGCCACACGCGTCGTCGCCTCGACGCAGGCCGGGCTGACGTCGTCCGCACTGGCCGGGCTCGGCGCGCTCAAAGGGCCGCTGCATGGCGGCGCGCCCGGCCCGGTGATCGAGATGCTGGATGCTATCGAGGCGCATGGCGATGCCGCCGGCTGGCTGCGCGACGAGGTGGCGCATGGCGAGCGCATCATGGGCTTCGGCCATCGCATCTATCGCGTGCGCGACCCGCGCGCCGATGTGCTGAAGGCGGTGGTGCGGCAGCTCGGCGGCGACGGCGAGACCGGCCGCCGGCTGGCCTTCGCCGAAAAGGTCGAGCAGACGGCGCTCGAGGTGCTTCGCATCGCCAAGCCGCAGCGCTCGCTGCAGACCAATGTCGAGTTCTACACCGCGCTGGTGCTGGAAGCGGCGGGTTTTCCGCCACAGGCGTTCAGCAACGTCTTTGCCGCCGGCCGCGTCGCCGGCTGGATCGCTCATGCGCGCGAACAGCAGACCACGGGCCGGCTGATCAGGCCGCAGTCGCGCTACGTCGGGCCTGTGCCGAAGCTTGTTGCCTGAGGCTTCAAGCCTGTTTCGGAAGAAACATGGCCTCTCCACCTCACGGCGGAGGGGCTTTTTCTTCATGACCAAAATTTCATGTGATCACGCGACCGTGTTCGTGTTCTTGCCTCGGTCATCACTTATATGCTGCACTGCAACATAAGTCCGCTGCGGTTGAACCCGACCGATTCCCGGGCGGGATAAGGCAGCAGCGACCAAACCGATACAGGAACGCCATGACGAAAAACGGCAAGGCGGAGGAAACGAAAAAGATCAACATTGCGCTGCAGGGCGGAGGCTCGCACGGAGCTTTCTCCTGGGGCGTGCTCGACCGGCTGCTGGAGGATGGCAGGCTGGAGATCGCGGCGGTGTCCGGCACCAGCGCCGGCGCCATGAACGCGGTGGCGCTGGCCGACGGTTTTGTGCGCGGCGGCGTTGAAGGCGCACGCAAGAAGCTCGACGATTTCTGGCGCGCGGTGGCGGCGAAGGGCCGCTTCAGCCCGGTGCAGCGCATGCCGTGGGACGTCGCCTGGGGCAATTGGTCGATCGAGAATACACCCGGCTATTTCTTCTTCGACACCATGTCGCGGGTGTTTTCGCCCTATGTCGCCAATCCGCTTGGGCTCAACCCGCTGCGCGACGTCGTCGAGCAAGAGATCGATTTCGCCAATGTGCGTGCCTGCAAGTCGATGGAGCTGTTTATCTCGGCGACCAATGTCGAAACCGGACAATTGCGCGTGTTTTCCGACGGCGAGATCGACCTCGACACGGTGATGGCCTCGGCCTGCCTGCCGCAACTGTTCCGCGCCGTCGAGATCAAGGGCGTGCCCTATTGGGATGGCGGGTATGGCGGCAATCCGGCGCTATTCCCGTTCTTCAAGACGGCGGCGACCGAGGACGTGCTTCTGGTGCAGATCAATCCGGTGGTGCGCGAAGGCACACCGAAAAGCGCCAACGAAATCCAGAACCGCATCGACGAGATTACCTTCAATGCCGGGCTGCTGAACGAATTCCGCTCGATCGCCTTCGTCAAGGAGCTGATCGCCGCCGGCCGGCTGCCGCGTGGCGAGTACCGCGACATCCGCATGCACCGCATCGACGCCGACGAGGCGTTCAAGGATCTGTCGGCGTCGTCCAAGGTCAATGCCGAATGGGCCTTCCTGACCTATCTGCGCGACCTCGGCCGTACGGCGGCCAGCGACTGGCTGGAGGAGAATTACGATGCCGTCGGCAAGCGCCCGACGCTCGATCTCTCCGGTGAGCTCGACGACGGTTTCAAACCGGTGCGCGGTCCGGCACCGGGACGACGGGTCAAGGAATTCCTCGCGGCGCGCAAGAAGCCGGAGGCGGAGCGGCGTCACGCCTGAAGGGCGAGGTCGATCACCTTGACCAGCGCGGCCGCGGCCTTGCGCTGGTCATCCGCATCGCTGATGCGCGCCTTCATGCCTTCCAGCCCGTCGAGCAGCATGTCGGCGAGCAGGCGCGCCGACAGGCCCTTGGCCGCCAGGTCGGCGCCGTTGCGCCTGGCCTCTTTCTCGATCGCCGCAGCGATATGTCCGCCAAGGCCGTCGCGCCAGCAGACGACGAGATCAGCAAGGCTCGACTTCATGTCGAGCAGTTCGGCGCCGTGCGGCGATGAAACGACGCCTCGCATCATCGAGATCAGCGCCTCGTCGATGGCCCGCGTCATGCGCTCCATGAAGGCGCCATCGCCGGCCAGCGCCACCTTTGCCGCCTCGACCGAGCGCGACAGAAGCATCATGGCTATGGCACGGAAAATGTCGTTCTTGTTCTTGAACAGCAGATAGAGCGCCGGCCGCGACATGTCGGCGGCGCGCGCAATATCGTCCATCGTGGTGCGCGAAAAACCATAGGCCAGAAACACCTTCATCGCGCCGTCCAGAATGCGGATGCGCCTCGGGTCTGTGGTGGTGATGTCTTCGATCTGATTCACGGCTGCGACACTATCTGCGGAACCTCTATTGACAAAATTACGAAATTTGTCAACTTGTATAAAGCGCGATGGCGTACCATTTCGCTTCAGGCTATGGATGACAACGAAGGGGTATCCCCATGCGCCTCACCGTCGACGGTCAGTCGTTCGACATCGATGCCGATCCCGAAATGCCGCTGCTATGGGCGCTGCGCGATCTCATCGGCAAGACCGGGCCGAAGTTCGGCTGCGGCATCGCCGCCTGCGGCGCCTGCACGGTGCATGTCGATGGCCAGCCGGTCCGCTCCTGCTCGTTGCCGGTCGGCCAGGCCACGGGCGCCATCACCACGATCGAAGGCATCGGTGCGCCCGGCAAACTGCATCCGGTGCAGCAGGCCTGGCTGGAAGAGCAGGTCGCGCAATGCGGCTACTGCCAGGCCGGCCAGATCATGAGCGCGGTGGCGTTGCTCGACGAGGTCGCGGATCCGACGGATGCCGACATCGACAACGCCATGGGCGGCAATCTCTGCCGTTGCGGCACTTATCCGAAGATCCGCGCGGCTATCAAAAAAGCTGCGGCACTCAAGACGGCGGGGCTCTGAACATGGCCAGTGTCGGAAAGATCGCCCGCCGCACGTTTCTCATCGGCGCGGCCGCTATCGCCGGCGGCGTCGCCGTCGGTTATTATTACTACCGCAAGCCTTTCGCGAATCCGCTGGAAGGCGATCTCGCCGCCGGCGAAGCGACCTTCAACCCCTATGTGAAAATCGGCGCCGACAACACCATCACCATCGTCGCGCCGCGGGCCGAGATGGGGCAAGGCATCTCGACGACGCTCGCCGTCATGGTTGCCGAAGAACTCGATGTCGGCCTCGACCAGGTCAAGGTCGAGCACGGTCCAGCGTCCTATGCCTATTACAATGCGGCGATTCTGGAGGAAGGCGGTCCCTTCGCCTTCTTCGATGAAAGCAGGACCGCTGAGGCCGTGCGCGCCGGCCTGGGCGTGGTCGGCAAGTTCCTCGCTTTGCAAGGCACCGGCGGCTCGGCTTCGACGCGGGACGGTTTCAACAAGATGCGGCAGGCTGGCGCTGCCGCGCGGCAGATGCTGATTGCGGCGGCGGCGCAGAAGCTTGGCATAGACGCTGCCGATCTTGAAACCGCCAACGGTTCGATCCTGCACAAGGCCTCAGGCAAGTCGCTGACCTATGGCGAAGTGGCGGCAAACGCTGCCGCGATGCCTCCGCCGGCGGAAGTCCGGCTCAAGGACAAAGCCGATTGGAAACTGCTGGGCAAGCCGCAAAAGCGGATCGACATGCTTGCCAAGGTCACCGGCGCGCCGATCTTCGGCATCGACGTCAGGTTGCCGGACATGCTCTACGGCACGGTGAAGATGAGCCCAAGATTCTGGTCCAGGCCGGTCGGCGCTGACCTTGCCAAGGCGGAAAAGATGCCCGGCGTGATCAAGATCGTGCCGCTCGAAACGAACTATGGCCACGGCTTCGGCATCATCGCCGAAAACACCTGGGCGGCGTTCAAGGCGGCGGAAGCGATCGAGACCCAATGGGCCGAGCCGGAATATCCGCCGGACAGCGCAGCGATTGCCGGAGTGCTGAAGCAGGCGCTTGGCGCCGAGGGGTCGGCGATGCGCGACAATGGTGATGTCGCCAAGGCCTTTGCCGACGCGCCGCGTGAAAAAATCATCGAAGCCGACTATGCCGTGCCCTATCTGGCGCATGCGACGATGGAGCCGATGAATGCAACGGCGCGGCTGAAGGACGGCGTGCTCGACATCTGGTGCGGCAACCAGGCGCCGACTTTGGTGCGCCAGCTCTGCGCCAACGTCCTCGGCATGGAACAGGACAGAGTAACGGTTCACACCACCTTCATGGGCGGCGGCTTCGGCCGCCGTGTCGAGATGGACTATGCGCTGTGCGCGGCGCTGATGGCGAAAGCGGCCGAGGGACGGCCGGTCAAGGTGACGTGGACGCGCGAAGAGGACATGCGTCACGACGCCTATCGGCCGGCGGCTGTCGGCAAATTCCGGGCGCGGCTCGGCGACGACGGCCTGCCGGTCGCCGTCGACATGACGATCGCCTCGCCATCGGTGATTGCCGGCACCTTGCGCCGGCTGTTTCCCTCGATATCGCCGCTCGGGCCTGACAAGACCATCGTCGACGGCGCCTACGACCAGCCCTACACCATCCCGAATTACCGGGTGAGCGCCATTGCCGCCCCAGTCACCATCCCGGTCGGCTCATGGCGCTCGGTTGGCAGTTCGATCAACGGCTTCTTCCACGAAGGATTTCTGGACGAAATCGCGGTGGCCGGAAAGACCGACCCGGTCGAGTTGCGCAAGACACTGATGGCCGCCTATCCGGCGGCGGTTGCGGTGGTGGAAAAGGTCGCCGCGATGGCGAAGTGGAGTGAGGCGCTGCCGGCCGGCAAGGCCAAAGGCATGGCGTTTTCGTTGTCGTTCGGCAGCTGGGTCGGCGAGATCGTTCAGGTTGCGGACACGCCGGCCGGCATCCGCATCGAGAAGGTTTGGATCGCCGCCGATGTCGGCACCGCGCTCGACCCAGGCATCATCGAGGCGCAGCTGATCTCCGCGGCCATTTATGGCCTGTCGGCGGCGATGGGTCAGGAAATCACCTTCGCCGATGGCATGGTTGAACAGTCGAATTTTCACGACTTCGATGCCATGCGCATCTTTCAGTGCCCAGCCTTCGAAGTCGCGATATTGGAGAATTTCCACAAGATGGGCGGCGTCGGCGAGATCGGCACGCCGCCGGCCGCTCCCGCACTTGCCAATGCCATCTTCGCACTCACCGGCAAGCGTATCCGGACGCTGCCGCTGTCGAAGGCGGTGGCCTTCGCATGACAAAGTTCCTCATCATGCTGACGTCTCTTGCCATCATGTTTTCGGCGGCGCCCTTCGCAACCGCACAAGAAGGGCAGGCACCGGTGCCGGTGGCAGTCGACGCCGCAAGCGGCCTGCCCGAATGGGACAAAATCTACGCCGTGTTCTCGCACCCGCGCTGCGCCGACTGTCATGTTGCCGACGACCGGCCGCGCTGGTCCGGCGCTCACTATGGCGGGACGCGCGTCCATGCCTTCAACGTCCAGCGCGGCGCCGACGGCTCCGGTCTCGGCAATCCGGGCCTGCGCTGCACGACGTGTCATTTCGCGAGCAATTCCAGTGCATTGCACGGACCACCCGGGGCCGATAACTGGCATCTGGCGCCGGCCGAGATGGTCTGGTTTGGCAAATCCTCGGCGGAAATCTGTGCCCAGATCAAGGATCGCAGCCGCAATGGCGACCGCAGCCTGGAGGATGTCGCGCTGCATGTGCGCGACGACAAACTGGTCGCCTGGGGCTGGGCCCCGGGTGCCGATCGTGAGCCGGCGCCCGGCTCGGCCGAAGCGACCTATCAAGCAATCGAGAACTGGATGGCGGCAGGCGCACCTTGTCCCGTGACGCAATGATCGCGCAACTTTTGTGGCTATTTTGCGCTGCAACTTTGATGTAGAACCACGCTTCGCCGTTCACGGCAAATTGAACACGGCCTAGCGCGCACCCATATCGGCGACGCGCCCGAGTTGGAAGACACGGTAGCCCTCAAAAGACGGGCCTTGTTAGAAAACGGTCTGGCCGAACCCCGCAGTGGAAAAACAATGATGCCGAAAATCAGGTTTCACAAGCTTGCCGCTATAGTCGTGCTCATCGGCTTCGCCGCCTGGATGGGAACGGGCGCGTTTTCGTCGGTCGGCAGCGCCGCTGTCGAAGGCGCGGCCAAGACCAGCCAGGCTAAGCCAGACGATCAGGCCAAGGCGCCGGATGCAGCCAAGCCGAAGGCCGCCGAGGCAGAGCCGAAGGCGCCGCTGCGCACCGTTGCGGTGATCACGCCGCCGCGCAAGACCTATGCCCGCGCCATCCGCATTTCCGGGCTGACCGAGGCCGACAAGCGCGCGGTGCTGGCGACGCGCGTCGCCGGCGTCATCGAAAAGCTGCCGGTCAAGCAGGGCGACCACGTGAAGACCGGCGACCTGGTGCTGATGCTGGCCGCGGAAGAAAAAATCTCGATGGTCGACAACGCCAAGCAGCTTGTGGTGCAGCGCCAGGCTGAACTCGAGGCGTCGCTGCGGCTGATGAAGTCAGGCAATCTGCCCACGCTGCAGCTCGACACCGCGCGCTCGAACCTGACCGCGGCGCAGTCGCAGCTGGAAACGGCCCAGGCTGAACTCGACCGCAATCTGGTCAAGGCGCCGTTCGATGGCGTCATCGACCGGGTGCCGGTGGAACTCGGCAGCTCCGTCATGCAGGGCGGCGAGGTGGCGACGATCCTCAAGCTCGATCCGGTGATTGCGCGCGGTGAAGTCAGCGAACGCGACCTTGGCTATCTCAAGCTCGGCGACAAGGCCACTGTCCGGCTGGTCAGCGGCCAGACCGTCGAAGGCACCGTGCGCTACATCAGCCGCGACGCATCGTCGGCAACCCGCACCTTCCGCGTCGAGATCGCCATCCCCAATGGCGACGGCTCGGTGCCGGCCGGCATGACGGCCGAGATTGCGCTCAGCGCGCAGCCGACCGACGCCGTCATGTTGCCGCGCTCGGTGGTGACGTTGGGCGACAAGGGCGACCTCGGCATCCGCGCCGTCGACAAGGACAACAAGGTGGTGTTCTTCCCGATCGACCTGGTCGACGACTCGCCGAAAGGCCTCGTGCTTGGCGGCATTCCCGCCGATGCCCGCGTCATCGTCGCCGGCCAGGAACTGGTCAAGGAAGGCGACGTCGTCAAACCGGTCGAGGCCGACCAGGCGACCATCCAGAAACTGTTGGGCGAAGCGACAACGCAGTAGCGCCGGGACGGCCCCGGGCGGGGACAGCCGGCTGCAATGCGGCTCCTGAAATCTGAGAACAGGCGTTAGCCATGGATATCGTCAAACTCGCGATCAACAATGCCCGCCTGACCATCGCGGTGCTGGTTTTCCTCTTGGCTGCGGGCTGGGTCGCCTATGTGTCGACGCCGAAGGAAGCGGAACCCGACGTTCCGATTCCGATGATGTATGTCAGCCTGATCTATCAGGGCATCTCGCCTGAGGATTCGGAACGCCTTTTGCTGCGGCCGATGGAAAGCAAGCTGAAAAGCCTGAAGGGTCTCAAGGAAATGCGCTCGGCCGCCTTCCAGGGCGGCGGCTATGTGCTGGTCGAGTTCCAGCCGCAGACCAATCTGGCCACCGCGCTGCAGGACACGCGCTCCAAGGTGCAGGACGGCAAGGCAGATTTGCCGCAGGCGGCCGAAGAGCCTGTCGTCACCGAGGTCAACATTTCCGAGTTTCCGGTGCTGGTGGTGACGCTGTCGGGCGAATTGCCCGAGCGCGTGCTGACGGCCGCCGCGCGCGAATTGCGCGACCGTATCGAGGAAGTGCCCGGCGTTCTCGAAGGCTCGCTGCAGGGCTCGCGCGACGACCTCGTCGAAGTCGTCATCGATCCGATGAAATTGTCGTCCTATGGCTTGCAGCTCGATCAGCTGATCGGCGCCGTCGGCGCCTCCAACAGCCTGGTCGCCGCCGGCAACATTGAGGGCTCGGAAGGCAAATACGCGGTCAAGGTGCCGTCGCTGATCGAGACACCCGAGGATGTGGCTTCGCTTCCGGTTGTCGCGGGACCCAATGCCGTGGTGCAGGCCAAGGACATCGCGACGATCCGCTCGACCTTCGCCGATGCCGAAACGATCACCCGCCTCAACGGCAAGCCGGCCATCGCCATCGAAGTCAAGAAGCGCATCGGCGCCAATCTGATCGACACGCTGGCCAAGGTGCGGGAGGTGTCCGACACCTTCGTCAAGACGATGCCGGAAGGCATGAACATCACCTACACGCAGGACAAGTCGGTCTTCGTCAATCAGTTGCTGGGCGACCTGCAGAACCACGTGATGATCGCCGTCATCCTGGTGTTCATCGTCATCCTCTATGCACTGTCCGGCCGCGCCTCGCTGCTGATCGGGCTTGCCATTCCGTCATCCTTCCTGATCGGCATCCTGTTGCTGGCGATGATGGGCTACACGATCAACATGATCGTGCTGTTCAGCCTTATCCTGGCGGTCGGCATGCTGGTCGACGACGCCATCATCGTCACTGAGTTCGCCGAACGGCGCATGGGTGAAGGCATGCCGAAGGCCGAAGCCTTCACGCTCGCCGCCAAGCGCATGGCCGGTCCGGTCATCGCCGCGACGATGACGCGCATCGCCGCCTTCTCGCCGCTGCTGTTCTGGCCCGGCATCATCGGCGACTTCATGAAATACATGCCGATCACGCTGATCGTCACCCTGTCGGCCTCGATGCTCTATGCGCTGGTGTTCGCACCAACGCTGGGTGCGATCTTCGCCAAGGCGCCGGAACATCACGAGGGCGACAATCGCGACGGCTGGTACATGGCCTTGGTCAAGCAGGCGGTGCGTTTCCCCATCACCGTGCTGGTGCTCACCGTCGTCCTGCTGGCCGGCGTCTTCGTTGGCTATGTGAAATACGGCGCAGGCGTCGAGTTCTTCCCGAGCGTCGAACCGGATTACGGCCTGCTCTATGTGCACGCCCGCGGCAATCTTTCGCTGGACGAAATGGATACGGCGACCAAGATCGCTGAAAACCGGCTGCTCGGCTGGCCCGGCGTCAAATCGGTCTACACCCGCGTCGGCAAGACGCAAGGCGGCGGCCAGGATGTGCCGGAAGACGTTGTCGGCGTCATCCAGTATGAATTCATCGACTGGCGCGAGCGCAAATCGGCGAACCAGATCCTGGATCAGTTGCGCACCGTCATGGCCGGCATTCCCGGCGTCGATGTCGAGGTGCGCGTCCCGGAGGCCGGCCCGCCCACCGGCAAGCCGATCCAGATCCGGCTTTCGGCGGTCGATCCCAAGGGGCTCGACGACCAGGCCCGCGCGGTTGCGGCGCGCATCGCCAAGGTGCCGGGCGTCATCGATATTTCCGACGGCCTGCCACCGCCCGGCGTCGACTGGGCGATCGAGGTCGACCGCGCCAAGGCGGCGCAATACGGCATCAGCCCGACCGCGGTTGGCACCGTGGTGCAGCTGGTGACGAACGGGTTGAAGCTGTCGGAATACCGGCCCGCCGGCGCCGACGATGCCGTCGACATCCGGCTGCGCCTGCCCGAGGACCGGCGCACGCTGTCGACGCTCGACGAGCTCAGGGTGCAGACGCCGCAAGGCTCAGTGCCGATCTCGAACTTCGTCGTGCGCAAGCCGGAGCCGACGGTCGGCATCCTCAACCGCATCGATGGTGCGCGAACGGTGGTCGTCCAGGCCAATGTCAGCGCCGGCGCCCAGGTCGCGGCGGTGCAGGCGGAGGTCACCAAGGCGGTCACCGACATGAAGCTCGACAACGGCATACGCTGGAAGCTAGCGGGCTCCAATGAGGACAGCGCGGAAGCCGGGTCATTCCTCATGAAGGCATTCGGGGCGGCGATCTTCCTGATCTTCCTGGTGCTGCTGATGCAGTTCAACAAGTTCACCAGCGTGCTCTTGGTGCTGTCCTGCGTCGTCATGGCGACGATAGGCGTGCTTCTCGGATTGCTGTTAACAGGCGAGGCGTTCGGGATCGTCATGTCGGGCATCGGCGTCATCGCGCTGGCCGGCGTGGTGGTGAACAACAACATCGTTTTGATCGACACTTACGACCGGCTGCGCGAAGAAGGCTGGGACAAGATGGAGGCGGTGCTGCAGACCTGCCGCGAGCGCGCCCGCCCGGTCGTGCTGACGGCGGTGTCGGCCATCCTCGGCGTGCTGCCGATCGCTTTCGGCCTGGGGTTGGAAATCTTCCATCACGAGACGACGATCAATGCGCCGTCGACGCAATGGTGGATTTCGCTGTCCTCGGCGATCGTCTTCGGCCTGTCCTTCGCCACTCTGCTGACGCTGGTGGTGACGCCGTCGATGTTGATGATCTTCACGCGCAGCAAGAACAGCCGTTTCTATACGTTCTTCCGCAGGATATCCGGCCGCGACAAGAAGCCCGATGGGCCCACAGGGCCGAAGCCAGGCCCGCTCGACGAACCCGCAATCGCCTTCCCGAAAGCCGCCGAATAGCTGCATTCGACCAGTCAGACAGAAAGGCCGTCCGGAACAACCGGGCGGCCTTTTGCATTGTCCCCTCGTATCCGAATAGCAAGGCGAGGGATTCTTAATGACCGTCAGCACCATCCTTATCATTATTTTGATCCTGATCCTGATCGGCGCCGTGCCGACCTGGCCGCATTCGCGCTCGTGGGGCTACGGCCCCTCGGGCATCGCTGGCGTCGTCCTGGTGGTGCTGCTGATCTTGGTGCTGATGGGCAGGATTTGATCACGTGTAGCGGTCGGAGCTGGGGCCGACGCTGCAATATGCGATTGCCCTGCAATGGCGCGTAGATGACGGGCACCTGCCTTGCGTATACGCTGCCAGCACGACAATCATCGAGGGGGACTATCGAGGTGAATACAGACACCGCCAGCCCAAGCGCACCAAGACCCCTCGCCGAGATCGCCAGCTATCACGCCCACATCTACTATGACGGGCAGGCCGAGCGTCAGCACGCCGAATGGCTGCGCCAGCGCATCGGCGAACGGTTCCGGGTGCGGCTGGGCAATTGGCGCGACGAGCCGGTTGGCCCGCATGAGCAGGCCATGTATCAGGTCTCCTTCGCCACCGAGATTTTCGCGTCGCTCGTTCCATGGCTGATGCTGAACCATGGCGGCCTGAGCATCCTCATCCACCCAAACACCACCAATCCCAAGCGCGACCATCTCGTCGACCCGATCTGGATCGGCCGCCCGCTGGGGGTGCACGGCGAAGTGCTCGGCGAGGAACATGAGGCGGAAGAGGCGCTGGAGGTGAATACGGAGCCGACGCTGAGGGCTTAAGGTATGAGCCGAAGGCGGATGGCTGCTTCTGTGAGCAACTGGTGGGTAGCCGACATTCAGACGTTAGATGCTGGCTGTCACTCACGCCGTACCCTTGTTGGCGGCGCTCGGTTCTCCGGGGCTGCAGTACGGTCAAGCCATCGGCGCCGCGCCGCGCCGTTCGAGCGCGGTCTTGCGGATGATTTCCGCGATCTCCGGGCTGCTGCTGCACAGCATCTGGAAATCCACCACGTGCAGCGACAGGAGGGAGACCGCCGTTGTGGCGCTGACGGTCGCCATACGCGGTGCGCCGCTGATCAGCGCCATCTCGCCGAAGAAGGCGCCAGGGCCAAGCTCCACCGGGTTCGGCGTCGCGACGCTGACCTGCCCTTCCACGACGAAGAACATCCGATCCCCGGTCTCGCCACTGCGGCAGATCACGGCGCCCGCCGGCAAGGTGCGAGGTCTCAACGCGCGCACGATCTCGACCAGCGCGGCCGGGCCGAGCTTCTGAAACAACGGCACGCCGGCGACCAATTGCCAATTGCGGACGAAATCCTCGCGACGGATTTCTTGATAGAAGCCGGAGGCAAGAATGCCGGCCCAGAGCGCGAAGACGCCGATGCCGCACATCATGACCGCCCCGGCGAGGACGCGGCCGGCGAAGCTTTGCGGAATGGCGTCGCCATAGCCGGTGGTGGACAGCGTGACCACCGCCCACCACATTGCCTGGGGGATGCTGCCGAACTTTTCCGGTTGGATGTCGCGCTCTATGACATAGGCCACGAGGGCGACACCGAACAGAACGACGCCGAAGAGCGTGGTGACGCCGATCAGGTTGCGCGCTTCGTTGGCCAGCACCCGGCCCAGCACCGGGAAGAAGGTCGAGTCGCGCAGCGGTTTCAGCAGCCAGACAGCACAGTAGAGGCTCCAGTCGGGCGTGCCGGCGAGCAGAAATGCGGCGAGTGGAACGAAAACCGCGAGCACATCGATTGCGATTGCCGGCGTCCTGTCCCGAAGGTCTCCCGCCCAGTGTTTGAGCAGCGTCTCGGCCATCTGCAGAAGATAGGCGCCCCAAATGACCGCGAGCACGGCAGTCAGTGCCAGTCTGCTTCGTCCGGACATGCCTGGTGTCGTGAGCGCGGCCACCGCCAGAAGCCCAGGCGCAGCCAGCACCGCGTTGAGCGGCGCGTAAATTCTCAGGAAAGGCAGTACCGACATTTTATGCCCACGTGCGGCTACTATCCTCCAAACTAGGATGCCTGCGAGGCAGGCGTAAAGGTGCTTACTGTCGCCGCGATGTGCAATTGCAAGAAGTTCCGCGAAAGTCAGCTTCCGACGAGCGTCGCTTAACTTGAGCCCGATCCACACAAAGCCGTCCTGCTTTCGGCGGGATATACCGACTTGGCCAACTCCCTGATTTCGGTCCCAAGATAAAATCCGCGCCGGAACCGTGCTAGGATGGCCGCCGCACGCGACTTGTCGTGCTTAAAACAGGCCAGGAACGATTGTCATGCTCAATCCGATTTCCATCATGGCCGACCGGCTCGGCGACCATCTGTCGGAACTCTATCTCCAGTATTTCTCGCATCGCAATCCGGAGTATGCGAGCTACATAGGCGGGGCGGCCCGCCTTGTCCTGGAGCGCATCGGCAATTCGAACGCGCTTTATCACAACATCGAGCACACGCTGATGGTTACGCTCTGTGGCCAGCAGATCATCCGCGGCCGGCTGCTTTCGGAATCCCTGACCCCTGATGACTGGCTGCATTATACCTGCGCGCTGCTTGTCCACGACATTGGCATGGTGCACGGCATATGCCCGGGCGACACCGACGACAGCTTCGTCATCAACGAGGCCGGTGACCGCCATACGCCACCGCGCGGCGCCTCCGACGCTGTGCTTGCGCCCTATCATATCGAGCGCGCCAAGATCTATGCGCGCCAACGGTTTGCCTCCTCGAAGATCATCAACGACAAGCGCATTATCGAGGCCATCGAGATGACGCGCTTCCCCGTACCGGACGATCCGGCCTACCAGGCCACCAACACCGAGCCGGCGCTGGTCAGGGCCGCGGATCTGATCGGCCAGCTTGCCGATCCCTTCTACCACCGCAAGCTGCCGGCGCTGTTTGCCGAGTTCACCGAGACCGGGATGGTGGAAAAGCTCGGCTGCAAGACCGCCGCCGATCTCGGCGCCATCTTCACCGATTTCTTCACGCTGAAGGTCGAGCCCTATATCGGCGACGCGATCCGCTATCTGGAGCTGACGACCGAAGGCAAGCAGTGGGTCGCCAACCTCCACAGCAACCTCTTCCAGTCCGGGCATCGCCCGGCCAGGATCGGGCCGTTCCCCGGCGTGTCGCAGCCGGCGAGCCTTGCGGTGGTGACTTAAGAGCCGGGGATTGTTTCCTTTTCCGCCGGTGCCAGGCCCGGCAGAGGTTGCATGCGGTGGCTGTCGACGGAAGAGGGTCGCCACCATTTGCCCGCGTCTTCGCTGAGGGGTACACTTTTGCGCAAATAGGGTGTCGGTTCAAAAAGGGGGACGCATGGCCAGACTTGTCGCACTCTACAAGACGCCGAAAGACCTGGCCGCATTCGACCGATACTATTTTTCGACTCACATTCCGCTGGCCAAAACGATTCCCGGCTTGACGAAATACGAGATCAGCGATGGCGGGGTCCATTCCCCGGAGGGGCCTTCAGACTATCATCTGGTGGCTATCCTCCACTTCGGTTCCGTTGCGGACATTCAAGCCGCGTTTGCCTCTCCCGAGGTGCAGGCCACTGCGGCCGATCTTGGCAATTTCGCAGACGGCGGCGTGGAGCTTTTGCTCTTCGAGACCAGGGAAGTCTGAGCCTCGCCCCCTTCAAGAGGTTTGTCCGTTGTCGCAGCGATGTGAAAGCGGATGCGCCCGAACGACAGGATGGCGGCTCTCTGACGAGCCTGTACCAAAAACAGACCGTCAACTTCCGGGCGGCAGCATTCCGAAATCGCTGCGGCTTCGCATCGGCGAACGCTTCTGCGTACGCCTGGGCAATTGGCACGACAAACAGGTCGGCCCGCACGAGCAGGCCATGTACCAGATCTCCTTCGCCACCGAGATTTTCACATGGCTGGTACTATGGCTGATGTTGAACCATGGCTGCCTGAGCATCCTCATCCACCCCACCGACCCCAAGCGCGACCATCTGGTCGACCCGATCTGGATCGGCCGCCCGCTCGGGGGCCATGGCGAGGTGCTCGGCGAGGAGGATGAGGCGGAAGAGGCGCTGGAGGTGAATACCGAGCCGACGATGGGGGCTTAGGTGGTGACCGAATTAGGCCGGTGGAGACCCGATGCAGTGGAAGACAAGTGTCAGCTTTGGGCCGGAAGCGCAGAAGCAGCTTCCGGTACTAACAATCAAATTACGAACATTGAGGCACAGCGAAACAACTGGAATCAGTCCCTAGGGGCCTGTTCGAATGTTGCAGTTCGAGCCATTGGGTGTCTCTGAGACTCCCCGAAACGTCAAGTATTGCGGCGACTTAGATTGCCGCCTACACTTTCCTGCGGGGGAAAGCATGCTGCTGGAATTTACAGATATAACGAGTGATCCGGCCTGGGCTGGAAGCAGCTGGAAGGTCGTAAGCGGCGACGAACTTGCGAAGCTGGTCGCGCGTGTGGCTCTAGGGCAGAGCCGATACGCTTTGCATGTACTGGAGCAGATCGGTTTCGTCTCCCCTAAGGCCGCCGCGAGCACGCTCACAGGTGCAATCAAGTTGCTAACGGCGCCTGATCCTAAAAAGCCCTATCAGCGGGACGGATGGATATTTCAGGTGCTTTCCTGGATAGCAGCTCACCTCCAAGATCGAAGCGCGCTTATCCGCGAGCCTCATATGTACCACGCCCACAAAGGATTTGACGGCATTCACGTGAAGGTCGACGCCGACACCAAACGGGTGATGTTCGTTGTGGTATGCGAAGAGAAGGCGACAGAGAATCCCCGCAAAACCGTTCGTGAGAAGGTTTGGCCTGAGTTCGAAGGATTGGAAAAAGCAGAGCGCGACCATCAGCTTCTGTCCGAGGTTATCGCTGTCCTTCGAACAGATCCTGAGGTCGACGTTGACCAGGCCATTGAGGAGATCGTTTGGAAAGACGCGCGGAGCTACAGGGTAGCAGTGACCGTGGGGGATACTGACGACCCGGCAGATACCTTCGATGGCTACCCTGGCGTCGTTGCTGGCGAGATCGTCAGAAGGCGCGCAGAGGTTCTGCCGCTCAAAGAACTTAGGGCATGGATGGCCGACATCGCCAACAAAGCCATCGCGCATGCCAAGGAATTGACGGCCCCCAATGTATGACCCGGAAACAGCCGCGCTTATCCGAACGGCACCGAGTTTCAGCGGCCTAGACATTGGTCGGTTGCCGGAGCTGCTGACTGAGGCATTCGCGAAGATTGCTGCGGCTCGCGTGAGATTGCGTGACGGCAGCATCGGTCAAGACGAGGACGTGGTACGACTTGTTCGCGACATGCAGCGACTGGCGTTGGCGAACGAGGCGTTGGTTTCAATCACCCCAGAAAGGGAAGATCGTGCCGCCGCTGCTTTCGTGGCAGGATCGGCACATCAGTTGTGTTTCAACGCTCGAGCAATCGGACGCGAGGACGGCGAATCTCCGACATTTCTCGGTGCTGAAAGCATTTCGCCCAACATCGCCGCCGTCCTGCTATTCCTAATTGCAGAGGCCACCGCCGACGCGAGTGAAATTGCTGACAGGTTCGATACAGGCGGCGCGTCGGTTGTGGAACAGACTCTGATTTCCGCGATCAGGTCCTTGGCTAAGGGAAATCTGCTTGCGATCGTGCCGGCAGCAACGCCGCCGCGCGATGCGGTGAGAAGTGCCTCCGATATTGGGCGGGCCGCGTCCCTTGCCCTATATTATACGCTTCTCAGGGGCGTGCGAGAGTTGGCAAATGAGCTTTTGGGGGCTGACAACGCCGAATCTGGACTTGCTATTGCCACCTTCAGAAGCGTGATCGACCTGTCCTTCCCGCAGATGGAAAAAGACATCGCGGCATGGGACAGGCAGCAGATTGGTCTTTTCGCTGGCCCATACCATTTGGCATCGCTTCTCGTCTCGGTCGCCCGGGACCTGGGCGAAAGCGCCGTGATCAGAATTACTCCACCCGGTGGGGTCGACGCAGATAAATGGTCGCGAGCAATGAAGCGCGTGGCGCGCAGTCGTCCGTATCTCTGGCGCAACCATCGGCAGGCCGTTGCAGCAGGGTACCTTGAATTAGACAAGTCAGCAGCCGTCAGCTTCCCAACAGGGGCCGGGAAATCGACACTGGCGGAACTGAAGATCAATGCGACGCTGCTCGCTGATCGCAAGGTGATCTTCCTTGCGCCGACAAATGCCCTTGTGGGGCAGACGACCAGAGCGCTGCGACGCGCCTTTAAGAATACCAACGTGGGCCAAGAGCGCTTCGACGAGGTTGGGTTCCTCAGCGAGGAGGACGACCTGCCGCAGATTTTCGTCATGACCCCAGAGTCCTGCCTAGCACAGATGAGCATTCAACCTGAGGTTTTCGAAGGCGTCGGGCTGCTGGTCTTTGACGAATGCCATCTATTGCACGCCAGGGATTTATCGGACAGCAGGAGAGCGCTGGACGCAATGTTGTGCGTGCTGAACTTCGGCGCGCTAGTACCGGAAGCTAGCATGTTGCTTCTTTCGGCAATGATGAAGAACACAGACGAGATTGCCGGTTGGGTTCAAGCATTGACCGGGCGGGATTGTCTTGCCCTCGATCTGCCATGGAAGCCTACACGCCAATTGCGCGGCAGCGTCGTCTATACGCAGACCGATATCGTGCGCTTGGGCGGGGGGTTACGGAAGGCGCAGGCAGCCAAGAGGACTGTCAATCCCTCTGTCAAGGACAAAGCCGCGTTGACAACCGAGGCACTTGCGTTCTTCGGGCTCAAGCAGACTTGGGCAACACGTAAGGCCACTGACTATTCACTGGTGAAGTTGCTCCAAGATCCTGTACAGCTTGGAGCAAATGGATACTGGAACCTCACCCCGAATGCCGGGGAGGTATCCTCGGCAATCGCTACTGCGGCTGCTCAGAGCGGGCTTAAGACGCTGGTGTTCTTTCAGACGATCCCGAATGCCAACGCCACTAAGAATCGCATTTCCCAACAATTGGGGACGGTAGCCATCCCGCTAACCGAAGAGGAAAAGGCGTGGATGAGCATAACCGCTGTGGAATTGGGACACGCTGCTCACAGTTTCCTCGACATCGTGGACGACCATCTGGTTTCGCAGTGTGTGGTACATCATGGCCTGAAGAACGGCAATTGTGCGAGTCGCTCTACCAGCGCGCAGATGGTGCGACTGTTATGGCCGCCACATCGACCGTCGCACAGGGAATGAACTTTCCAAGCGAGTTGGTGATCATTGCGGAAGACAGTCGTTTCGAGGCTGAGGCGAACAAGCGGGAAGTCTTGGAGGCGCAGGAACTGCTCAATGCAGCGGGACGCGCCGGGCGCGCCGGACAGCATGCGAACGGCATCGTGCTCGTAATCCCAGGCCGGGTTGTTGGTATTGATATAGGTGACGCAAAGATCGGTGCGCACTGGACGACGCTCCAGAAGATTTTCGGGCAATCCGATCAGTGTCTGGAAATCGACGACCCTCTAACGGCTGTTCTTGATCGTGTTCACGCGGAGGTTGCGGCTGCCGATGGATTTGAACGGTACGCGATCGCAAGGCTGGCGAGCGCTGGTATCGCGAACGCTCTCGTGAAGTCGCTGGCAGGATATCGGGCTCGAAAGAAAGGTGACGACAAGTGGCTCGATGAGCGAATTCAGGCTGCAGCCAGCTTCTACAAGGATCAGGCCGGGGAGTCGAAGGAGCAACTGGCCGAGTATCAGGTCTCATCAAAGCTGGGCGTGCCGCTAGCCGTAGTCACACGCCTGTCTCCAGAGATCATAGACGACGGTGCTATGACTATTATGCGGTGGATGGAGTGGCTCCTTGAGTGGGTTTCGAAGAACCTCGATTTGTTCGATCAGATGTTCCGACCCGCCACGATCGATGATCTCCTGGGCAGTGCAATTAATACGGTCGCCGATAGCAGTGAGCGCGGCAAGATCGCTCTACCGCTGCTAACGGAACTGACACGGTTGTGGCTGGCGGGGAAACCGCTGTCAGAGCTCCAGCTTGCCGTTGGAACCGATGCAGACAAGCTCAAGACATGTGTCGATGCGAGAAAGTTTGTTCTGCGTGTAGTACCGGAACTTGCCTACCTGTTCGGGATACCGGCCTTTCTGATCCAGAGTAGGCAGGCGCTTGAAGGAGATACTCCGAAGGAATTGGCGGCAAGTCTCGCCAAACTTGGTGTCTGCCTCAGGTTTGGCTTCGAGAGCGTGGAGCTGTTGGCCTTGGGCTACTACCTGCGTGCTCATAAATTGTCGCGCCGGCAGGTTCATGAGCAGTTTGAATCGGTCTCGCCTTACCTTAGGGAGGCGCCGGAGGGAGAGCACTGGGAGGGTACCATTGGAAGGGTGGAAGACGCCATTATTGCCGAACTGAACGGGCGTGGAATTTGACAGTTTCACAGGTACGCCGACTGCTCCCAACATAGCCGATTGATCGGATGTTCACTTTAAGATGTGTGTCGAAGAGGCGCTAAGCTGCCAGTCGCTACAAACAAATGCCTGATACGAACCACAACCTGGGGCATCGTTTAAAAATGCAGTTTGCTGCCCGGCACTGCGTTTACCCCACTCACCCCCCCGCCAACCTCGGCAGCAGAAAAATCTCCGCTCCCTTTGGCAATTCCTTCGACCACGTATCGCGATAGATCGTCCCGTCGATCGCCACCGCGATGCCCTTCTCGATCCAGGGCTCGATGCCGGGATACTGTTCAGCCAGCTTCCTGAACAGCTCCCTTATGTCCTTGGCCTCGACCTCGACCTTGCTCTGGCCACCGGCGAGCTGGCCGAGTGCGCCCCAGAGGGTGACTTCGACCATTAGCGCCTCGACGGTGTGTCGATATTCAGGTGAGGCCGGCCTGCAAATGGCAGGTTCCTGCGCTTCCGGTGCTCACGTACCTCAAGTACGCTCCGCTCCGGTTCCCGGAACCCGCCACTTTCGGCTCGGCCTGACCTGAATCTCAACATACCTTATCCTTGGCTTTCGACATCAGCCTCCCCGTTCCGCCTCGATCGCCGCCAGGATGCGTGGCGGCGACATCGGGATGTGGGTCATGCGCACGCCGGCGGCGTTCGAGACGGCATTGGCGATCGCCGCCAGCGGCGGCACGATCGAGGTCTCGCCGACGCCGCGCACGCCATAGGGGTGGTTGGGGTTGGGTATCTCGAGGATCTGCGTGTCGATCATCGGCAGGTCCGAGCAGACCGGGATGCGATAGTCGAGGAAGCCGGCATTCTGCAGACGCCCGTCCTTGCCGTAGATATACTCCTCGTTGAGGGCCCAGCCGATGCCTTGCGCCGCACCGCCCTGGTACTGGCCCTCGACATAGGTCGGGTGCACCGCCTTGCCGGCATCCTGGATCACGGTGTAGCGCACGACGCGCGCGGCGCCGGTCTCGGGGTCGACCTCGATATCGCAGATATGGGTGGCGAAGGAGACGCCGGCGCCGTCGGCGACGAGCTCGCTGTGGCCGGCGATCGGGCCGCCGGTCTTGCCGGACGCAGCTGCAATCTCCTTCAGCGACAGTGCTGCGAGGTTGCCGTACTTCTCGCCCTTGGCGATGGCGTGGCCATTTTCCCAGACCACGTCGTCGACGGGGATGTCCCACGTCTGCGCGGCGCGGTCGCGCAGGATTTTTATCGCGTTGCGGGCGGCCGAGATCGTCGCCATCGAGGACGAGAAGGTGCCGCGGCTGCCGTCGGTCATGTCGTTGTAGCCGAGGCTGGACGTGTCGGCGACCACCGCCTTGAGCTGGGCATAGTCGATGCCGAGCTCCTCCGCCGCCACCAGCGACAGCGACGCACGTGAACCACCTACGTCCACCGTGCCGACGGCCAGCGAGACCGAGCCGTCCATGCCGATGTTCAGGTCCACGCAGGTCTGGCCGCCGAAGTTGAACCAGAAGCCGCAAGCCATGCCGCGGCCCTGGTTTTTGCCCAGCGGCGCTTTCATGTGCGGATGGGTCTTCGCCGCCTCCAGCGTCGGGCCGATGCCGATCGGGCCATAGACCGGTCCATAGGAGGAGCGGGTACCTTCCTGCGCGGCGTTTTTGATCCGGAAGTCGACCGGATCCATGCCGATTTCCTTGGCCAGCTCGTCGACAGCGCTTTCCACCGCGAACGCCGCCATGGGTGCCGAGGGCGCGCGGTAGGCGGCGGTCTTCGGCCGGTTGACCAGCACTTCGAAGCCGACCGTCTTGACGTTATCGAGCTTGTAGCAGGCAAACGCCGTCATGGCGCCGATCTCGGCCCAGGTACCGGCATAGGGGCCGCTGGAATAGCGTAGCGTCGCTTCTGCCGCGGTGATGGTGCCGTCCTTGCGGGCGCCGATCTTGACGTCGATCGAGGTAGCACTGGTCGGACCCGAGGCGCGGAACACTTCGTCGCGGGTCATGACGAGCTTCACCGGCCGCCCCGCCTTGCGCGACAAGGCGAGTGCCACCGGCTCGGCCCAGACGTGGGTCTTGCCGCCAAAGCCGCCGCCGATCTCCGACGAGGTGACGCGCAGCTTCGAAGCTTCCAGCCCGAGCAATTGGGCGCAGTGCTGGCGGTAGACGAAATGCCCTTGCGTGCAGACCCACAGGTCGGCGGTGCCGTCGGAGCTGACGCTCGCCACGCAGGCATGCGGCTCGATGTAGCCCTGATGCGTCTGCTCGGTCTTGAAGGAGCGCTCGACGATGAAGTCGGCGTGGCCGAAACCCTGATGGACATCGCCATGGCCAAACTGGCTGCGCTTGGTGACGTTGGAAGGCTTTACCGGCTTTTCCTCGAGGCCCTCGGTGAAGAGAGTGTCGTTGATCAAGGGGGCGGTGTGCTTCATCGCCTCGTCGACATCGGTGACATGCGGCAACAGCTCGTAGTCGACCTCGATGAGCTTCAGCGCCTGCCTTGCCGTGCGGGCATCGACAGCAGCGACCGCGGCCACGGCATGGCCGTCATAGAGCGCCTTGGTGCGCGCCATGCAATTGTCGAGGACGTCGTACATGGCGCTGTCGCCATCGGTGAGGTCCGGCAGATCGGCGGCGGTAATCACGGCTTTCACGCCGGCCAGCTTTTCCGCTTTCGAGGTGTCGATCTTGAGGATCTTCGCATGGGCGTGCGGGCTGCGCAGAACACGCCCGACCAGTTGTCCGGCCATGTTGAAGTCGGCGCCATAGCGCGCGCGTCCCGTCACCTTGTCGACGCCGTCGGGGCGGATGGGGCGGGTGCCGACGGATGAGAATTTGCGGCCCGAAAAGCGTGGATCGAAATTCATGGCTTACACTCCCTTCTTCATCACGGTGGCCGCGTCCTGGACGGCGCGCACGATCTTGTCGTAACCGGTGCAGCGGCAGAGGTTGCCGGCTAGCCCGAAGCGGATTTCTTCTTCAGTCGGATCGGGGTTCTTGGCCAGAAGGTCCTTGGCCGCGATCAGGAAGCCCGGCGTGCAGATGCCGCATTGGAGCGCCGCGTGCTCGAGGAATTTCTGCTGCAGCGGATGCAATTGATCGCCATGCGCCATGCCCTCGACGGTCTCGACAATTCGTCCTTCAGCTTCAGCGCCCAACACCAGGCACGAGCAGACCAGCCGGTTGTCGAGGATGATGCTGCAGGCGCCGCAGTCGCCGGTGCCGCAGCCTTCCTTGGCGCCGGTCAGTCCGAGCCGGTCGCGCAGAACGTCGAGCAACGTCTCGTCGGGCTGGCAAAGGTATTCAACGTGATCGCCGTTGATTGTCGTTGATACTGCTACACCGGCCATCATTTGCCTCCTGCACGTGCATAGGCGGTCGTCGTGGCTCTCCTGGCCAGCACGCCCGCAACTTTTCGTCTGAACTCGATGGTGCCCCGCTTGTCGTCAATGGGGCGGCAGGCCCCAGCGCAGACCTTGGCAAGCCGCTCAAGCGCTGCTTCATCCAGCTTCCTGCCGATAAGGGCCTCGGCTGCCTCTTCAACCAGCAGCACTGTTGGTGCTGCCGCACCGAGCGCGACGCGGGCGGCTGTGATGACGCCATGCTCGTCGAGCGTCAGGTTCACGCCGGCGCTGACCACCGCGATGTCCATTTCGGTGCGCGGAATGAATCTGAGATAGGCATCGCCTGAACGCGGCGCTTGGCTGTCGAGCAGGATCGCCTCGATGATCTCGCCCTTGGTGAGCGAGGTCTTGCCTGGTCCGATCGGCACGGCCCCCACGGGAATGGTGCGCCTGCCCGAGGGACCGGCAACCACTGCCTTTGCGCCGGCGGCCACCAAAGCCGGGACGCTGTCGGCGGCCGGCGAGGCGTTGCACAGATTGCCTGTTATGGTGCAGCGGCCCTGGACCTGCTTCGAGCCGATCAGCTTCGCCGCTTCGACGACACCGGGCCAGGCCTTCTTCAGAACCGAGCTCTCGCCCAGGACGGCGCAGGGGACGGTGGCGCCAATGCTGAAGCCGTCGGCCGTCTCCCTGATCTCGCTCAAGCCCTCGATCGCCTTGATGTCGACGATCAGGTCGGGTTCGACAAAACCGCCCTTCATCCGAACGAGGAGGTCACTGCCCCCGGCAAGAATGGCTGATGTGCCGGAAGCGCCGGCCAGCAGGCCAACGGCATCTTCGATTGAAAGCGGACGTATGTAACGCATCGTCTCCCCTTGGTGATGGTGATCTCGCCGACCGTTATAAACAATCACCTTATAAAGACCATCCGGTTGCTCGTTTCCAGCGATTGGGCCAGGGGCGGATGGAGTTTGCCTTAGGCCGCGACTTTTGCACGGCCGAGGCTGATGCCGATGTCCTTCAGCGCCTCGGCCACGGCCTCATCCAGCGGGGTGTGCGGGATCTCTCCAATAATGCCTTCCAGGCGGTCGGACACCAGCCTGTGCGGTTCGAAGCGCAGATAGGACATCGCGACGATTTCGCGCCACATCGCCACGAACGGGCTGCCGGCGCGCAGCACCCACCAAGGCATGAAGCTCAGTTTCAGCTGATATCCCAGCGCCTTTTCGGCAGCGGCCTTGATGTCCATGTCGGTGACGGCGTGGCCGGGGAAGTTGAGCGCTTCGTAGAAGCCGAGCTTGTCGAGGTTGCGCGCCAGGCCGACGAAGGCGACGGCAAAGTCCGGCAGGTAGGCCCATTCATGCACGAGGTTGGCCGGGCCGGGCGCGGTATAGACGCCCTTGCTCATCTTGGCGGCGACGACGAGGTCGAACCATGACCCGCTGCCGGTGCCGCCGAAGAAATCGCCGGCCCGCAGAATGATGGTGCGCACCCGGCCGGCGTCGGCCTCGCGGCGAAACAGCGCTTCCATGGCGCAGCGGATGCGGCCCTTCTCGGTCGTCGGGCGGAACGGCGTGTCTTCGCTCACCACCTGAGGCATCGGCGAGCCGTAGTTATAGACCGTGCCGGGGAAGAGATGCAGCGCGCCATTGGCGTGGCAGGCGGCCATGACGTTTTCCGCCATCGGCAGGCATTTGCCCCAGTCGGTGTAGATCGGGTTGAGGCCGTTGAAGATGATGTCGACGCCCTCAGTGGCGCGGATCAGCGCCTCGCTGTCAAGCGCGTCGCCGGCAGTGGCGGTGGCGCCCTTGAGTTCTGCCGGCACCTTGCCGCTGCGGGTGATGGCGCGGACGTCGAAGCCGGCGTCGATGAAGGCCTTGCCAACCACGCGGCCGAGCCGGCCATTGGCGCCCAGAATTGCGATCTTGGTCATTTTTCTTCTCCGTGTTTGTATTTGCACGCTGAATATGATGCCTTCATATGCGAATGAAAATTGACTGTGATTGGCGTTCTGTTATTCACAAATGAATGATCGATATCGACTGGAACCTGATCAAAAGCTTCGTCACGGTGGCGGAGACCGGCAGCCTGTCGGCTGCGGCGCGCAAGCTGTCGGCCAGCCAGCCGACGCTTGGGCGCCACATCGGTGAACTCGAACAGGCACTCGGCGTCACGCTGTTCCGGCGCGGGCGGCGCGGCTATTCACTGACGGAAGCCGGTGCCACGCTGTTCGAGCGCGGCAGGGCGGTGAGCGAGCAGGCGAGTGCCTTTTCGCTGCTGGCGCTGGGCTCGGTCGAGGCGATCGAAGGCACGGTGCGCATTGCCGCCAGCGAGGTGGTGGCCGCCTATGTGCTGCCGAAGATGACGGCGCGGCTCGGTATCGAGGAGCCCGGCATCGAGGTCGAGATCGTCGCCTCGAACCAGGTCGAGAACCTGCTAAGGCGCGATGCCGATATCGCCATCCGCATGGTCAAGCCGGCGCAGAACGAACTGACAGCGCGCAAGGTCTGCGATATTCCGCTCTGCTGCTGCGCGGCCAAATCCTATCTCGACAGGCACGGCCGCCCGCTCAGGCCCGCCGACCTAGTCGATCACCCGCTGATCGGCTTCGACCGCAGCGACGAGATGATCCGCGGCTTTACCCAGTTTGGCGTCCCCGTCACCCGCAGCAGCTTTCGCTTCAGGTCCGACAACCAGATCGTTCTGTGGGAAGCGCTGCGGGCAGGAAACGGCATCGGTCTCGGCCAGGAGCCGCTGGCCGACAGCGACCCATTGCTGGAAAAACTGCTGCCCGGAATGCCATTGCCCAGCCTGCCGGTGTGGCTGGCCATGCATCGCGACGTGCGCACCAGCGTACGCATCCGCCGCGTCGCGGATTTCCTCTACGAGGAGCTGAAACGCTATTCGGCGGGAGCTGCCGCGAATTCGGCGCGGTGAGCGAGCCCGGCCATCAAAAGCACGACGATCAAAAGTCCCGACATGGCGACGAAGATCGGTCCGAAGCTCGAATGCTCGGCAACGAAGCCGATCGCCGACGGCGCCACCAATATGCCGGAATAGCCCATGGTGGTGACGACGCTCATACCGGTGCCTGATGACATGCCTTCCTGGTTGCCGCCGGCCGAGAAGATGATCGGCACCATGTTGGCGATGCCGAAGCCGCAAAAGGCGAAGGCGGCGATCGCAACCCAAGGAGTGGGCGACAGGCCGGCAACCAGCATGCCGGCAGCGGCGACGATGGCCGAGCCGCGCAGTGTTGCCACCGCGCCGAAGCGGTTGCGCACGCCGTCGCCGAAGAAGCGCATGACCGCCATGACGCCGGAGAAGGCCGCGTAGGCGAGGCCGGCTATGGCAAGATCGGCGCCGAGTTCCTGTCGGAGATAAAGCGCTGCCCAGTCGAGCACGGCGCCTTCCGAAATCATCGTCAGCAGCGCCATCAGCCCGACCAGATAGACCAGCGGATTGGCCGGCAGGGTAAATTTGTGATGCTCGACCGCCTGCGGCTTGTCCTCGGCGATGAGGTAGCCGACCGCCACGGCTATGACGGCAAAAGCGATGACCGTGACGACAGCCGCATGGGCGAGGCGGCCGTACGTCTGGATGGCGTAGCCGCCCAAACCGCCACCCGCGAAACCGCCAAGGCTCCAGAAGCCATGCGACGACGACATGATGGCGCGGGAGAGCCTTCTTTCCACCGCCACGGCATTGGCATTCATGGCGACATCCATGCCGCCGATCGAGCCGCCGAAGATGACCATGGCAATCGCTGCCAGCGGCACGTTGGGCGCCAGCGCCACGACCAGCAGGCCGAGGCTGCCGCACAGGCCGAACCAGCGCAACACGGTGCGCGAGCCATATCTGGAGATCAAATGGCCGCACCAGCTCATGGCCGCGACGGCGCCGACGCCGAACAAAAGGATCAGCAGGCCGAGCGTGAATTTCGAGATATCGAGCCGGGTCAGGAACACCGGAATCTGCGGCGCCCAGCTGCCGGTCAGGAAGCCGTTGGCGAGGAATATGGCGGCAACAGCCCATCGCCCGCGAATGGCGCTCTGCATCGCGTTTTGCGCGCTCATGGTTCGAATCCGGTCAAAAGTGGCTTTGAACGGCAAATTAGATCGATTCAATTTTCAGTCAAGCCACTCTCAACCGAAAGCGCTTGGGCCAAACAGGACGGGAGGCGCCGTCATGCACCTGATCGCCTCTTCTGCGGCCTGCCCCTTGATGCGGAATTCTGTCAGGTCGCAAAGGCGAGGCGTGCGAGTTGTCGCAGATTGCTCAGCCGATCAGTTCGAAATGACCCATATCGGTGGCCACTTGAAGGCCAACGGCCGCGGCCTTGACCGCAGGAGTCTGAACCCCCATCAATATGTTGGAATTTGCTGCGAGAGGGGAACGCGTGAGCCGCTATTGGTCGGAGCTTGCCCGAGGTCTGTCGCCATACGTGCCCGGCGAACAGCCGCAGATTTCAGGCCTGGTGAAACTGAACACCAATGAAAGCCCTTTTGGACCATCTCCGATGGCGATCGAGGCCGTTCGATTGGCTGCCGCCGACACGCTCCGCCTCTACCCGGATCCGCAATCCACGCGCCTTCGGGAGGTATTGGCGGAATATCACGGCGTCGGGCCCGAGCAGGTCTTCGTCGGCAATGGCTCGGACGAAGTGCTCGCCCACGCCTTCTCCGGGCTGCTGAAGCAGCCCAAGCCAGTGCTTTTTGCAGACGTCACTTACAGCTTCTATCCCGTCTATTGCGGGCTGTTAGGCATCGACCACGAGACGGTCCCACTCGATGGCGAGATGCGCATTCGCATCGCCGATTATTTCGAGGGGGGCGGTTCCATCATCATCGCCAACCCGAACGCACCCACGGGGATCGCCCTGTCGCGGACGGAGATCGAACAACTCGTGAGTCGGCGGGTCGATGCGCCTGTGGTGATCGATGAGGCTTATGTCGATTTCGGCGCGGAAAGCGCCATACCCTTGATCCGCGACCATTCCAATCTCCTCGTGGTCCAGACCCTGTCGAAATCCCGCGCGCTCGCCGGCCTTCGCGTTGGCTACGCGATCGGCGATCGGGCGCTGATCGAAGCCCTGACGCGGGTAAAGGACAGTTTCAACTCCTACCCGCTCGGACGGCCAGCCCAAGCGGGTGCCATAGCGGCCATCCAGGACGAGGCATACTTCCAACAGAAGCGATCGATCATCATCGGAAACCGGGAGGGCCTGACCGCAACGCTGATCCAGCTTGGGTTCGATGTTCTGCCGTCCAGCGCTAACTTCGTCTTTGCCCGCCATCCGAGCCATACCGGCCAAGCCCTGTCGGCGGCACTGCGTGATCGCGCTGTACTCGTCAGACATTTCGCCGGCCCGCGAGTATCCGACTTCATGCGGATCACCATCGGATCGAAGGCGGAACTCCACCGACTGACAGACGCTCTGGCAGAGTTTCTTGCGACGCCATCGCCAATATAGCGACCGTTGCTGGGTAGCCGCGAATGGCGGCTGCTCAGCGTGATTGGGCTTTGCCCTTAATGATCCCTCGGCCGTCTCGCCTCGAACTCTGCCTTCTTGGCGTCCGAAGCCTCGGTCTGGTTGAGCGCCTGCCATTGCGCATAGGGCATGCCGTAGACGATTTCGCGCGACTGGTCCTTGCCGAGATCGACGCCCTCGGCATTGGCGGCGTCGCGGTACCAGTTCGACAGGCAGTTGCGGCAGAAGCCGGCGAGGTTCATCAGGTCGATGTTCTGGACATCGCTGCGTTCGCGCAGATGCTCGATCAGCCGGCGGAAGGCGGCGGCCTCGAAATCGCGTTTCTGTTCGTCGCTGAGTTCGGTCATTTTCTTGGGTCCCTATATCGGCCCGGTGCGCGAGCCGAACATCTTCACCTGATGTATATCGGCATGACGATCGATGGCGTCAACGATCGGCGCCAGCCGTTCGGCCCAGGCCAGCGCGCCCTTGCTGTCCGCAATCAGGTCCTGGCGGATCTCGATCAGCGCGTGGGCGAAGCCGTTGACGATGGCATGCTTGAACATGGTGTCGCCGCGCAGCGCGCCGTCATAGGGTTCGTTGTCGCCGACGACGAGGTTTTTATCCTGCGCCAGCATGTCGATCAGCGGCCGCGCCACGCGGTCGTCGAGGTCCCAAAGGATGCCGACATGCCAGGGCCGCGCAACGCCTTGCATGACCGGGGTGAAGGAGTGCACGGAGAAGATGAAAGGCGCTTTGCCCGAGGCCTGCGCCACCGACGCGATCATGGCGCCGACGGCGTCGTGATAGGGCCGGTAGAAACCGTCCAGCCGCCTTTCGCGTTCCTCCGGCGCCATCGGGTAGTTTCCCGGCACGACGGTGCCGTCATAGAGCTGGCGGATCAGTGTCGGGTCGTCCTCGCCGCGATTTGCGTCGATCAGCAGACGCGAAAAATTGGCGATCACCGCCGGCGCGTCGAGAACTGCCGCCAGTTCGCGCGTTACCGTCTCGACGCCGATGTCGTAAGCGATGTGACGCTCCAGTTCAGCCGCCGGCAGGCCGAGGCTGCCATACTCCTCCGGCAGGTCGCGCCGGGCATGGTCGGCGATCAGCACGATGCCGCGCTTGCGGTCGCCTTCGACAAGATCGAAAGGCGCGAAAACTGTGGATCGGGTCATTGGCTGAAAAGGTCTGTTCGCTGGCTTCCGGGGAGGGTGGTATCGTCATTCCACGAAGAGGACGCTGGCGCAATGCCGTTGTTTGGCCACGGTTTCTACGAAAATCCGGTCACGCGCGGCAGATTGCGTGTCGGGGGCCTTTCTAAATCGATTGGATTTGGACAGAACGGCGCGTTGACATGCGCCCGGACTTTTCCGAAAAGGGGCGTTGAGAGATGCAGATGACGTTGTTGAGGGGTTTCGGGATGGGTTCCGCCGGCAGGCCGGGTGCGCGCACCGCCTTTGCCGTGCCGCTCCTGACCTTGACCGTCGGGCTTACCGCGCTGGTTGCGGCCTCGCCCGCCCGCGCCGATTTCCGTGTCTGCAACGCGACGCAGAACTTGGTCGGCGTCGGCATCGGCTACCGCGCCAAGGCCGGCTGGATCACCGAGGGCTGGTGGCACATCGAAGGGTCGAGCTGCAAGACGCTGATCGAAGGGCCGCTGTCATCAAGGTTTTACTATCTTTATGCAGAAGACGCCGAGCGTGGCGGGCGCTGGGATGGCCCGATCAACATGTGCGTGGCCGAAAAAGAGTTCAAGATCGCCGGCGTTACCGATTGCGTCGCCCGGGGCTTCCAGCGCGCCGGATTCCAGGAATATGACACGGGCGAGCAGGCAAGCTGGATGGTCCAGCTGACCGATGAGTCCACAACGGGAGGCGCTCCAGCCGCCCCGGGAACAAACAGTCAATGAGACGTAGCCGCAAGGTCAAGATACTCGCCACCATCGGTCCGGCCTCCTCGTCCGAGGAGATGCTGCAGAAGCTGTTCGAAGCCGGCGCCGATGTCTTTCGCATCAATATGAGCCACACCGACCACGAGCTGATGCGCACGCTGGTCGCCCGCATCCGCGCCGTCGAGGAAAAGGTTGGCCGTCCGATCGGCATCCTGGCCGATTTGCAGGGACCGAAGCTGCGCGTCGGCAAGTTCGCCAACGGCAAGGAGGCGCTGACGGCTGGCCAGACCTTCACGCTCGACAACAATCCGGAGCCCGGCACGTCGACCAGGGTCTATCTGCCGCATCCCGAAATCCTGAGCTCGGTCGAGGCCGGTCACCGTCTGTTGATCGACGACGGCAAGCTGGAGCTCAAGGCGGTGAAAAGCGACGGCAAGTCGATCACCTGCACGGTCGTCGCCGGCACCACGATTTCCGACAAGAAGGGCGTCAGCCTGCCCGACACCGACCTGCCGGTCGGCGCGCTGACCGAAAAGGACCGCAAGGACCTCGACGCGGTGCTGGCGGCCAACGTCGACTGGGTGGCGCTGTCCTTCGTGCAGCGGCCGGAGGATCTCGCCGAAGCCCGCAAGATCGCGCGCGGCCGCGCGCTGATCATGGCCAAGATCGAAAAGCCGCAGGCCGTCGCACGGCTGGCCGAGATCATCGAATTGTCCGACGCGCTGATGGTCGCCCGCGGCGATCTCGGTGTCGAAATGCCGCTGGAAGCCGTGCCCGGCATCCAGAAGCAGATCACGCGCGCCGCGCGCCGCGCCGGCAAGCCGGTGGTGGTCGCCACTCAGATGCTGGAATCGATGATCACCGCCCCGGTGCCGACCCGCGCCGAAGTGTCCGACGTGTCGATCGCCGTGTTCGAGGGCGCCGACGCCATCATGCTTTCAGCCGAGTCCGCGGCCGGCGCCTATCCGGTCGAGGCGGTGGCGATGATGAACCGCATCGCCACCAAGGTCGAAACCGACCCGACCTATGCCGGCATCATCAACGCGCAGCGTTCCGAACCGGAAGCGACCGGCGCCGACGCCATTTCGCTCGCCGCCCGCGAGATCGCCGAGACGCTGAAACTGTCGGCGATCATCACCTATACGGCGTCGGGCACCACGGGCCTGCGCGCCGCGCGCGAGCGCCCGCAAGTGCCGATCATCGCGCTGTCGCCGATCCTCAACACGGCTCGCCGGCTGTCGCTGCTGTGGGGCACGCATTGCGTCGTCTCGCCCGATGCCGTTGATCTTGACGACATGGTCGACCGCGCCTGCCGTATCGCTTTCGAAGAGGGGTTCGGCCAACCAGGCGACCGTGTCATCATCACGGCGGGTGTGCCGCTGAGGACGCCGGGTTCGACCAACATGCTGCGCATCGCCTATGTCGGATCGGGCGCGCAGGTCAGCCGCAGCGTCGGTTGAGAGAGGCTTCAACTCGTCAGAGTCCGCAGCGCTCTTGCCGCGGCTTCGGCGTGATCTATTCGCCGAAGGAACCGGCGAGCCCGAGGAACGGGGTCGTACAGGTACTGGTCCGGACCCAGTATCTTTCGCCGGTTGAGCTCGACTGTATCGAGCAGATCGAAATCGACCCTGGTGATCGCGTAGTGCCATCCGGCGCTGCGTGAAGCCCAGCCTTTGCCATGGTGTTCCAGCAGCCGCTCGCGGGCGGAGTAGCCGTGGTAATCGAAGGCGATCAGGCCATTCGTCACATAGACATGGTTTCCAGAAAAGCCTTCGCCCGGAATGATCCGTTCGCCGTAAAATCCTTCCAGCGGGGGATGCTCAAGAAAGGCGCCGGCGAGAATGGCGCACGCGCCGTAGCCGAAGAAGATGCGGTCGGGCAACGCCCATCGCTTCTCCGGGTTTTTCTTGATGCCGTGCTTCAGGACATACATGGCCATCAGGTCGGGGCGAGTTCCGCGTCGGGCACCGTGATGTCGGGGCATTGCCCCTCATTATAGGCATCGCCGGCGATCCGCGTTTCCACGGTTTTCGTTATTACCTGCAGGTCGACGTCCTTGCCGCCGACCTTTTCGATGGCGCCGACGACGAGGTCGGAGGCGATCCAGTCCGGCTTGTGGCCGAGATTGTGGACCCAGATCAGCTCGGCGCCGGGGATGTCCCTGACAAGCCCGACGGAGTGGATCGAGGCATAGACCACCTTGTCGTGGTCGCCCGAGATGACGATCGTTGGCGTCTTGATGTCACGGTAATGCGGCGCGGCCTTGAGTGCGTAGTCGTAGAGGCCGGCGACATCGATGGCGTTGGCGCGGAAAGCGCCGGGACGCAGCACCAGTGGGATCGAGGCATTGCCGACATAGAAGTCCGGCACCTTGTTGGGGGAAAACACGCAGGCCGTGGCGCTGTTCATCTGCAGCGTGCCGGCCGGATAGGCCAATGTCTCGGAAAACAGCCAACCAATGATGGGGGTGGCGGTCAGCCTGTAGTACCAGGCGGTCGCGCCGCCCGGCCAGGGGTGGCTGACCGGCGACAGGAAGACCAGCCCGAGCGTCTTGTCGGGGTGCTCGCGGCCAAAGGCGGCGGTGATCACGCCGCCGAAGGAGTGGCCGACGATGACCGCCTTTGGGATGCCGAGGCGGTCCATCAGCCTGGCGATGGTGTTGGCCTGCGCCGACGGGCTCTCATTGTTGCCGGGGCCTCGCCCGGACCAGCCAAAGCCTGGCCGGTCGAGGAACACCATCTCGGCGCGGCCTTCGAGCAAAGGCCTTATCGGCAGCATCTGATCTCTAAGGTTGGCGCTGGCGCCATGGATGAAGACGATCGGCGGCAGCTCGGCATTTTGCGGCGCCGGCACGTGGACATAGTGGATGCGGGCACCGTCGATGTCGGCAAATTCGCCGGCCGGCGGGTTGCGCCATTCGATCAGCCATGCGCCGGCGCGGGTGACACCGGCAAGGGCAAAGACGAGCGCGAGGAGGAAGGCGCAGGCGGCGTAAATGAGGTTCATGGGGAGAGGTACGGGGATGGAGGGGGATAAGTTCTAGGCAGTAGGCAGTAGGCAGTAGGCAGTAGGCAGTAGGCAGTAGGCAGTAGGCAGTAGGCATCGGTTTCAACCGCCACCCTACAGCCTAAGCCCTATTCCCTACTGCCTAATCAAATTCCTTCGCCGGCAAGCTCTTCCGAGAGGGTCGCGACCTGGTCCTGGGCGCTGCGCATCATCGGATATATGGCCAGCACCTTCTGCCAGGCTTCGAGCGCCGATTGCTTGTGGCCGGTGGCGGCCATGATCTGCGCCAGGCCAGAAAGCGCGCCGAAATGGCGTGGCTCCAGCTGCAGCGTCTGGTCGATGTCGGACATCGACTTCCCGAAATTCTTCATCATGTAATGGACGGTGGCGCGCCGGTTCCAGCCTTCGGCATATTTTGGCTGCAGGATCACGACCTGATCGAGGAAGTCGAGGGCGACGTCGAACTTCTGGTCATCCATCGCCTTTTGCGACCATTGCATCATCAGGTCGATCGAGGCGCTGCCGGACTGGAACCATTCGCCCCAGATGCGTCCGGCGATGCGCTCGGCCGCCCTTTCATTGCGTTCACGCTTCAGGTCGGCAAACAGCTGGTCGAGCCGGGCTTCTTTTGTGGCAGCAACCGGCGGCTTTGCCGGCGGATCGTCCGCCCACGCCGGAGCGGCGCCGAACAGGAAGAGGGTCGCGAAAAATGCAAAAAGAATCCGCATCGCCGGAATCTAACCCCGGACGACGGATCGTCAAACTGAAATTAGCGTGAAAGTGCCTGATCTCAGGCAATTAACATCATCTGGGCGGCGGCAGCGTGCCTCCGGCCGAAAACTCAGCCCTGGCGCGCCTTGTAGCGCGGAGCGGTCTTGTTGATGATGTAGACGCGGCCCTTGCGGCGAACCAGCTGGTTGTCGCGATGACGCGCCTTCAGCGCCTTGAGCGAATTCTTGATCTTCATGGTCTTGCCCGTCGGTCTGGGCCCGGTTCGGGCCGAATTATTAAGGCGCGCCTGCAAAGCGCGCCTTTGAACTTGCGGTGGCTCATAAACGAGGAGCCTTGCCCGTGTCAACCGCAAGCGTGCTGGATAGAGGCTGAGAACGGCTTTGGCCATCAAATATCCGCCATCTCCGCTCCACGCCATTGCGCCGCCGAAGGCGGGCTGGAATGGTGCTGCGCCTGCAAGCTGATTTGGAGACGTCCATGCGCCTGTTGTTTCTGTCCGCCTGCCTTGCCGTTCTGGCCGCGGCCTCCACCGCGCAAGCGCAGGAATGCGACCGCAACGACGACAGCCAGCAGATGATGAATATTTGCGCCGGCGAGGACTATCAGGCGGCCGATGCCAAGCTCAACCAGGCCTACAAGGATCTGGTCGGCCGCAACGACGACAAGAGCAGGAAGCTGCTGCAGGTCGCGCAGCGCGCCTGGATCGCCTTCCGCGACGCTGAATGCGCCTATACGACGACAGACAGCGAAGGCGGCTCGATCCATCCGATGGAAGTTTCGCAATGCCTGACCGAATTGACGGAACAGCGCATCAAACAGCTCACCGCGGGGGCCAACTGCCAGGAAGGCGATGCGAGCTGCGCCAGCCCCGACGAGGACGGGGATCTGAACGACGAGTTGCAATAGAAGAGTTTAGCCGCGACGGCTGATGCGCGTGAAATGGCCCATCTTGCGGCCCGGACGTGCCTCGGCCTTGCCATAGAGATGCAGCATCAGATCGGGCTCGGCGAGCAAGGCAGGCACGCGCAGGACGTCGTCGCCGATCAGATTTTCCATGACGCAGTTGGAATGCCGGCCGGGGTTGCCCAGCGGCAGGCCGGCAATGGCGCGGATATGCTGCTCGAATTGCGAGACGACGCAGGCGGCTTCCGTCCAGTGGCCGGAATTGTGCACGCGCGGCGCTATTTCGTTGGCCAAGAGCGAGCCGTCGGCAAGCACGAAGAACTCGACGCCGATGACGCCGACATAGTCGAGGGCTGACAGGATCTTTGCCGCCGCCGCTTGTGCGGCGGCTGCGGTCTCCAGCCTGATTGCAGCCGGCAAGGTCGAGGTATGCAGGATCCCGTCGCGGTGGATATTCTCGGCCGGATCGTAGGCGGCGACCGCGCCGTCCAACCCGCGCGCGGCGATCACCGAAACTTCGCGCTCGAAGGCAACGAAGGATTCCAAGATCAGCGGCACATTGCCCATGGCCTCGCAGGTGCCGGCAAAGCCGCCAGTCTCCATGTTGCGGAAGACGCGCTGGCCCTTGCCGTCATAGCCCATGCGGCGGGTCTTCAAGATACCGCTGCCCGAGAACTCTCTCAGCGCTGCGGTCAGTTCGTCGTCATTGTCGACGGTGCGGAAATCCGCTGTCTTGATCCCGATGCCGTTGAGGAATTGCTTCTCCGCCACCCTGTCCTGGGCGACTTCCAACGCCCTGGGCGGCGGATAGACCGTCACCTTGGCAGCAAGCGCGCTGGCGGCGGCCACCGGCACATTCTCGAATTCGTAGGTGACAACGGCGCTGGCTGCTGCCAGTTCGGCAAGGGCTGCCGCATCGTCATAGGCCGCCGTGATCTGGCGGTTGGCCACTTGAGCTGCCGGGCAGGCCGCCTGCGGTTCGAGGATCACGGTGCGGTAGCCGAGCCGGGCCGCCGCCATGGCTAGCATGCGCCCGAGCTGGCCGCCGCCGATAATGCCGATGGTCGATCCCGCGGGCAGGCTCACGGCGCGTCCGTCGGTTCGGCGGCGACCTTGGCGGTCTGGGCGGCGCGCCAGGCATCCAGCCGGGCAGCGAGCCGCTCGTCGTTGAGCGCCAGCACGGCGGCGGCGAGAAGGGCTGCATTGGCAGCCCCCGCCTTGCCGATGGCCAGCGTGCCGACCGGGATACCGGCAGGCATCTGGACGATGGAGAGCAGCGAATCCTGGCCCGACAGCGCCTTCGATTCGACGGGCACACCGAACACCGGCAGCGGGGTCATCGCCGCGGTCATGCCGGGCAGGTGGGCGGCACCGCCGGCGCCGGCGATGATCACCTTGTAGCCGGCCGCCTTGGCGCCCTTGGCGAAATCATAGAGCCGGTCGGGGGTGCGGTGGGCTGAGACGATCAAGCGCTTGTGCGGGATGCCCAGCGCCTCAAGGGTTTCGGCGGCGTGGCGCATCGTTGCCCAATCGGACTGGCTGCCCATGATGATGGCGACGTCGGCGCGGTGGTCGGTCAAGCGCATGCTCCCGGCGGCAAAGGCGCGCCTTAGCGGAATTCGCGCAAAGCCGCAAGGATAGGTGGCGGCCGACGGCGCGCCGGCCGCCAATCGAACTATACCGCTGCCTTGCGGAAGCGCGCGACGAAATCGTCGAGTTCGGGGCGCTCCATGTCGGAGATCGCCCAGTAGGAGAAGGCGCCGTCGCTCCAGTGCACCATGGAGAAGCCGCCCGAGGAAACGTCCTTCGGCTCGGTGATACGGCCACCTTGCTGCGGTTCGGCGATCAGGGTGATCAGATGTTCGCGGTGGCGGTAGACCAGCGCCGGCACCGGCTTGCCGGAGACGACCTCGACCCGGCCGCCGATCAGTGCGAACCCGTCCGTGGCAAGATCGGGCGCCGGCGGCGACACGCCGATGCGGGCATCGAGCCATGGTTTTACCGTGTGGCGGTCGGACGAGACGATGTCGATCGGGCTGGCGGCGAGCAGGCTGCGGCGATGGTCGCCGGCGATCTCGGCAGCAATGCTGTCGGAGGCGCTGTTGAACATCACCCATTGCGTGGCGCCGCTGGCCAGCACTGCGGTCATGACGATCGATGCCGCCATCGCGCGCCAGTCGAACGAGCCGAACCGGCGCACCCTTGGCGATGGCCTTGCCTGGGACGGCCGCGTATCGGCCGCTCGCCGCTGTCCTGCGCCGGCACCAGCGATCAATCCCGGCAGCGCCGACGGTGCGCCCCGCTGGGGCTCCTGTTCCTGCATCGGCTGTTGTGATGATGCCATGCCGATCGCCGCAATGCGGGCCCGAAAGGCATCGCTGACATCGGGACGCGGCAAGCGGCTGACCGCGCCTTGCAGTGCAAGGATGCGGGCGTGTTCGGCGGCAAGCGCCGGATCGGCAGCGATGCGCCGTTCCACGGCAAGCGCGGCCGCCGCATCGAGTTCGCCATCAACCAGAGCGTGGATCATCAGCCTGATGCCTTCGGGATCATTGGGCAGTCCATCGTCATGCACGGTCATGGCGCTCTCCCCAGTTCGGACGCAAGCAGGCCGCGGGCCCGCGCCAGCCGTGACATCACAGTGCCGATCGGCACGGCAAGCATCACCGATATGTCGCGGTAGCTGAGGCCGTTAATGTCGCGCAGCACCAACGTCTCGCGAAAGGGCTGCGGCAGCGCCGCGATCGCGGCTTCCAGTGCCGCCGTGTCGGACTTGGCGATCAGGCTGGCCTCCGGACCGTCTTCATCCGGCAGGCTGGCGCCGTGTGCTGCGGCCATCTCGTCGAGATCGCCGAGGTCGCCGACGGCCATCATGCCGCGCGGCCGGTTGCGTGACATCCAGGTGTAGGCGGTGTTGCGCACGATGGTCAGCAGCCAGGCGCGCGGGTTGCCGCCGGCATAGCCGGCAATTCCGGCATGCGCCTTGATGCAGGCATCCTGCACGACATCCTCGGCATCGGCGGCATTGCCGGTCAGCCAACGTGCCAGCGCAAGCGCGTCGCCGAGATGCGGCAGCACCACTTCGTTGAAGCGTTCGGCCAGAGCCCTGTCGCTCACAGCAGCACCATGATCGGACACTCCAGGACGAACAGGCCGTGCGCTCTCAGCCAGCGCCGGTCTCGCCCTGCTTGTGCGGGCAAACCCCGCAGAAACAGGCAAAGCCGCCCGCAGTAGCGAAAGTGAATTCATCTGCGTCACCGGTGTCAAGCGCCATGGAAAGGGGACTGGTGACGCTCATGCGGTTCAGCGCATGACGACGGCTGACGCCGAGGCCCTGTTCACTGTCCTCAAAATGATGCGGCATGCCGGTCTCCTCAACGCCTGCAAGGGCGTATGTGGAGGAGACCTGTTGCGGCAGCGATTTATTCCCGCTTGTATCGCTTTCGGAGATCACGGAGTCGTGATCTGCGGCGTCTCGCGGCCTGACGAAGATAGGGCGAACAATCCTCTGACGATCAAAGGAGTCGCATATGTTGCGAGAAATGCGAGAACTAATTGAGTTCTTCATCCCGCATGCCCGCGATACCGAGACCTTGGAACGCCTGCTCCGAATGATCGACGACCGTGGCTCCTGGCCGAGGGCACATCACCTTTTTGATCATATCCGGCACAAGACGCTACGTGCACATCGCGTGCACGACATTCAGGCCGAAGCGCAGTTCTTGTTTGAAGAGGCCTGCGCCAAAACGCTGTTCAATTTTACCCATAGCACTGCACCATTCGATCCCGACTCACCGTACTGGATCGTGCCGAACGCGCTGACCTGTGCACAAAAGCTTGGGCTGGATCCGATGGATGTCGTCAGGATTGTTGCCAGGACCGACTGACACGCATCGCGATCTGGCGAGACCTGGCTGTTGCTTTGCTTGGCGCTCAATCCGGCCAGCGCAGGGCGCCGGACGAATCCTTTCGCGGTTGTTTCATCGCATCCGCCGGCCGGTCGGCCGCGGTGAGCACGGCGCGCAGGCGCTCGGCGACGATCTCGGCTTCGCCGGGGTGCAGATTGCACGGGTCGAGGAAGAAATGGCCGCGCTCGACCTCGTGGTTGCGCACGATGATCGGCGGCGAGCCGGCGGCAAGTGCCGAGGCGAGGCCAGCGGCGGTGAAGCGGCTTTCGGGCGAGACGAAGATCTGCAGCCGGTCGAGCGGGTTGGCGGTGGGGTCGGGAATGATATGGGCGGCGATGCCCGGAATGCCTTGCAACGAGCCCTTCCACAGATTGAGCGCTGCCTCCTCGCGCTGCCGGATGCCGGCATGGTCGCGCTTTTCCCAGGCTTCGAGCGCCGCCATGGTGCCGGCGATGCTTTCCTTGCCGACCTTCATGGCGCGGGCGACGCCGCGGTTCTGCAGATAGGCGGCGCGGACAAGATCCTTGCGTCCCGTAATAATGCCGCTGGTCGGCCCCGAGAGGAACTTGTGGCCGCTGTAGACGACGATGTCGGCGCCGCGCGCCAGGAAGCTGCGCAGATCATATTCGGAGGCCGCGTCGACGATCACCGGAACGCCCCTGGCGTGGCAGATCTCGCAGAATTCCTCGAGGGAAAGCATGCCGTACTGCACGGTGTGGTGCGCCACGACGTAGAGGCCTGCCGCCGTGCGCTCATTGATCGCTTCGCGCACGTGATAATCCTGGGTGACGCTGACGGTGCCCGCCGGAATGACCTTGGCGCCGGCCACGCGGATCGACTGGTCGATCGGCGCGCCGTAATTGACGATATGGCCAAGCTGGATGACGACTTCGGACTTCAGCCCTTCGGTATCGTCGGGCAGCCGTTCGATCGCCAGCAAATTGGTGCCGGTCATCGCCCCGGCGATCGCCATGGTGATGCCTGAGGCGCAGCAGGCGGTGATGAAGCCGGCCTCGCCGCCGGTCAGGCGGGCGCTGATCACGCTTGCGGCGCGCTGCAGATCGTCCATCTCCACCCATTGCGAGGCGATCTCGGCCATGGCGCTGATCGCCTCGGGAACGATGATCGAGGCGCCGAGCGTCGTCATCGTGCCGGAGACGTTGATGATCGGCCTTAGTCC
Source organism: Mesorhizobium neociceri (assembly GCF_013520985.1). Lineage (GTDB taxonomy): Bacteria > Pseudomonadota > Alphaproteobacteria > Rhizobiales > Rhizobiaceae > Mesorhizobium > Mesorhizobium neociceri. The sequence continues at coordinate 128,961 of NZ_JACDTY010000005.1, forward strand.
CAGCCGTTCGCGGATCGTGGTGTTGGAGCCGGTGTCGGAATAGGTTTTCATTTTCAGCAATCCCTTGACTGTCAGGCGGCGATCTCGACGACCGCTTCGATTTCGACGGTGATGTTTCCAGGCAGCGAGCCGACGCCGATCGCCGAGCGGGCGTGACCGCCTATTCTGTCGAAGACGTTGGCGAACAGATCCGAGCAGCCATTGACGACCTTCGGATGGTCGCTGAAGGTCGGCGTCGCGTTGACGAAGCCGAGCAATTTGACGACACGCACGATGCGGCCGAGATCGCCGGCGGCAGCATGCATGACAGCCAGCAGATTGAGCCCGGTGAGCTGGGCATGCTCATAGGCCTGCTCGACGGTGACGTCCTCGCCGACCTTGCCGGTGCACAGCGTGCCGTCGGCGCGCAGCGGCCCCTGGCCCGAGAGAAAGATCAACCGGCCGCTCTCGGCATGGGTGACGAAATTGGCGATCGGTGTCGGCGGCTCGGGCAGCGTCAGGCCGAGTTCGGCGAGCCGGATGTAAGGCGTCATGGAAGAATTCTCCTTGGGGCGGCTTCAGCCGCCCATATCAGAAATGCGAGGCGCGGAACCGCGCCAGGAAAGAGCGCAGGCGCTCGTTGGTGGTCTCCTGGGCGAGGATCTCCTTCGGCGGGCCGACAGCGCTGACACCGCCATCGGCCATGAAGACGATGCGGCTCGAAGCGTCGCGGGCAAAGGCCATTTCGTGCGTGACCATCACCATGGTCATGCCGTCTTCGGCGAGGCTGCGCACAACGGCCAGCACCTCGCCGACCAGTTCGGGATCGAGCGCGGATGTGATCTCGTCGAGCAGCAGAATCTTCGGTTCCATGGCGACGGCGCGGGCAATGCCGACGCGCTGCTGCTGGCCGCCGGAGAGTTCCGCCGGCAGGCTTTCAGCCTTGTGGGCCAGGCCGACGCGGCCAAGCCAATGCTCGGCGATCTGGCGTGCTTCGGCCTTGCTCTTGCCGCGCACTTTGGTGAGGCCGAGCATGATGTTGCCGGCGGCGGTGAGATGCGGAAACAGGTTGAAGCTCTGGAACACCATGCCGGTCTCGGCGCGCATGGCGGCCAGGTCGCGCTCGCTGCGCCGCTGGCGCGCGCCGGCCTCGCGAAAACCGACCTCCTTGCCGTCGATGCGGATCGAGCCGCTGTCATAGCTTTCGAGGAAGTTGACGCAGCGCAAAAGGGTCGTCTTGCCGCTGCCCGAAGGGCCGATGACGGTGACCACCTCGCCCTTGTCCACCTTGAGGCTGACCGCGCGCAGCACCTCGACCGAACCGAAGGCTTTCGAGACCCCGGCAATGTCGAGAAGGGCTGTCGTGTCGTTCGAGCTTGTGGCCATCGTGCTAGTCCCGGATGAAGGCAAAGCGCCGTTCCAGCCGCCGGCTGGCGTAGGAAAGCGCATAGTTGACGGCGAAATAGATCAAGGCGCCGAGGATGTAGAGCGGCATCGCCTCATAGGTGCGGCCGATGACCTGGTTGATCGCCTGCATCAAATCGGTGATGCCGAGCAGCGAGACCAGCGCGCTGCCCTTGACCGCGTCGGTGACACCGTTGATCCAGGGCGGCAGGAAGCGGCGGAGGGCCTGCGGAAAGATGACAGAGGTGAGCCGCTGGCGAAAGGTCAGGCCGATCGCCATCGCCGCCTCGGACTGGCCTTTGGGAATGGAGCCGACGGCGCCGCGCACATATTCGACGACCTGCGCCGTTTTGAACAAGGTCAGCGCCAGCACCGCTGCCCAGAACGATTGCAGGTGCAGCCCAGCGGCGGGCAGGCCGTAATACACGAAGAACATCAGCACCAGGATCGGGATGCCGCGGATGGTGTCCGAGAAGATGCGCACCGCCCAGCGCACCGGCGCTGGGCCATAGACGAGGCCGACGCCGAGCGCGACGCCGGCAATCAGCGACAGCACCACGACGAGCAGCGACACCCACAAGGTCACGGCGAAACCCTGGGCGAGGAACGGCAGGGCGTAAAGGATCTGGCTAAGCATGTCAGCGCGCCGCCCTGAACCGGCGCTCGACCAGCCGCAGGCCGAAGAGCAGGGTGTAGCCGGTCACCAGATACATTGCCGTCGTCACCAGATAGACCTCGACGATGCGGAACGTGTTGAAGTTGATCCACTGGGCGCCGTAGGTCAGCTCGGGCACGGAGATGACCGAGGCGATGGACGTGTCCTTGAACAGCGAGATGAAGGTGTTGGAGAGGGCCGGCAAGGTTATGCGCAGCATCGTCGGCAGGCGCACGTGAACAAGCCGCTGCCAAGGCGTGAGCCCGATCGCCTTGCCGGCATCTAGCTGCCCGCGCGGCACGGCTTCCAGCCCGGAGCGGAACACCTCGACCAGATAGGCGCCGCTATAGACCGACAGCGTCAGCACGAACGAGGTCGGCGCGTCGTAGGCGAGATCGACCACCGTCGGCACGCCGTAGAAGACGAGATAGACCAGCAGGATCAGCGGCACGTTGCGGATGAATTCGACATAGGCGGCGATGATGCCCCGTACGACGCGCCCCGCCGAAACGTACCAGACCGCCAGTACGAGCCCGATGACGATGCCGATGGCGATCGAGATGACGGCGAGCTCGAGACTGAGCAGCAGGCCACCCCACAGCTTGTCGAAATGCCGCCAGATCAGGTTGAAGTTGAGGGCATAGCCCATGCGTCCGCCTCAATATCCAACGTGGCATCACGCTGTCGAGGAAAAGGAGGCGGAAGGGCGTTTGCTCGCCCCTCCGTCGGCTTTTGTCAGATCACCGGAAAACCGGGATGCCGCGCCGGCGGCTCCAACCCGAAATAGTCCTTCAATGCCGCGTCGTAGAGCGCCGTTTCATGACCGAACATTGCGGTCGCGAAGGTCGTGTTGACGAAGGCCAGCCAGTCGAGATCGCCCTGCCGCAGCGCGGCGCCGTAAAGCATCGAGAACCAGCTCTTGCCGGCATCGAAATACTTGTCGGGATTGCGAGAGGCGAGCCAGCGGACCGTCGAGAGATCTACGGCGGCCGCGTCGACGCGCTTCGATTCCAGTGCCTGCAGCACGTTGGCCTGAGTGTCGATCTGCATCACTTGTGACTCCGGCAAGACGAGATGCACATTTGCCTCGGCATCGACGTTCTGCAGGATGGAAATCCGCGTTGCCGAACCGCCGGCGAGCAGCTTGTCGAAGGTCTTGTTCTCGGCTGTCGGAAGCGTCAGCAGTGCGACGCCCTCGACGTAGTACGGCCTGGAGAAGTTGATCAGCTGCGAGCGCTGGGCGGTCATGGTCATGAATTGGATGGTGATGTCGACCTTGTTGGTGGTGACATTCGGAATGCGCTGCGCCGGGTCCTGCATGACGAACTCGACCTTGGTCGGGTCGTCAAAAAGCCCCTTGGCCAGGATGTGCCCCATGGTGATATCCATGCCGACGAGTTCGCCGGCATCGTTCTCGAAATGCCAAGGCGCGTTGGTGCTGCCGGTGCCGACGATCAGCTTGCCGCGGTCGAGCGCGGTGCGCAGCACGCTGTCGGTTGCGGCCTGTGCTGCCGCCTTTTCGGCGCTGACCGCGGTCATCACGCCGGCCGTTGCCAGTCCGGCCATGCCCAGTTTCAGAAAATCTCGCTTGGATGCGTCGTTCACTGCGACCTCCTGTTCGTTTGAGTTCCCCTTACAGGCACATGTGTCGCATGCGATTTGTCTCTTACAAAAGACACATGTATCCTATACAAGACAGATACTAACATCAGGAATCAGTTATGCAAGACAGCAATGGGATCACCGATCAGCCGGAGCTTGGTCCAGCCGAGGCCCTGACGGCGGACAAGGCCTCAGGTTCTCGCGAAAAGGGTCTCAACCGGGTGCTGGAGATCCTGGAGTTCCTGCATGTCACGCAGCGCGCCATCGGCATTGGTGACCTCGCCAAGGGGGTGAATGCGCCGCGCTCCACCACCTATACGCTGGTGCGCTCGCTGGTCGATGCGGGTCTCTTGGAGATGGAGGGCGACGGCAACAGAGTCTATTTCGGCAAGAAGCTCTACCTCTACGGAATGGACTATGTCAGGGGCAACGACCTGCTTAGGAGAGGCCGGCAGGAGGTCGACAATCTGTCACGCGAGACCGGCGAGACCTCCGAATTGTGCATGCTGCAAAGCGGCCGCTACACCATCGTCCATTCCAGCCCCGGCACCAGGCCTTTCCGCATCAGCTCGGCCACCGGCCTGCAGATCCCGCTGCCATGGACGGCATCAGGGCGGCTGCTTCTGGCCGGGTTGGAAAGGGCCGCCATCCAGGACATGGTGTCGGACGATGACCTTTTGCTGCCGGACGGTCGCAGGCTGCAGCTCGACGATTTCATCGCTGACATCGCGACAGCCAGGACGACGGGCTATTGCATCACTTCGGGGCTGGTTGACGCCTACACCAAATGCCTGGCCGCCCCGGTCTTCGCCGCCGCCGGCAAGGTCGAGGCGACGATGTGCCTGGTGGTGCCGATCGACACCACGGCGGACAAGACCGACGAATTGCTCACGCTGCTGCGCCAGCGCGCGGCGCGACTGTCGATAGCGGGATGAACAGTTAGGCCCTGAGGCTCGGCCGGCTAAGCTATGATGTCTGGGATGATCTTGTCTTCCAGCGCCATCAACCGGTCCTTGAGGAAAAGCTTCTTCTTCTTCATGCGCTGGATCTGCAAGGGATCACAGCCCATGGCGATCATCGCATTGATGGCCGCGTCGAAATCGGCATGCTCTTGTTTCAGCCGAGAAAATTCGAGGCGAATATCAGCCTGTTCCTGTTCGGACATTACCTACCGTCTGCACGTCTGCGGCGCCCAGCAATGGGCTTGATTGGGCGGGGGCGGCATCAATTGCCACCGGCGCGCAGGCAATATCACATTTCACATTGTCGTGGAATGCTACCACGCAGCATTCGACATCGCCGCTGGATGGTGGCAGAGTGTCATGGTGCCGTCACAGATGCGACCTGCGGTGGACGTGCCTTTGACGGCTGCAATCGAGGAAACCATGAAAGGGAGAACCAATCATGTCTCTTGCATCCCATCTTGATGAGTTGCAGCGGAAACACGGTGATATCGAACGCGAGATCGATGATGCGATGAACCATCCATCGGTCGACGACCTCGAAATCGTGAATCTCAAGCGACGCAAGCTGGCACTCAAGGACGAGATTGAAAAACTGAAGGCGAAACCGACGACACACTGACGCCCTTCCTGGAGTAGTCGCGCCGCCTAGGCGCGTATCCATCGCTCCGGTGGCGACACGCCGCCGGAGAGCTGTATTTGTTACTGTTTCCCACACTATTGGCCGGTCGACACCGTCTGTGACGGGTCGCCGCGCCAGTGCGATTTGGCGGCTCTGCCCGGCTGTCGCCATTGACAAGCCATCTTTGCTCCTCCACCTCATGCCCGAACCTCAGCGCAATGCGCTGATAACTGTTTGAGCGTAGTTGTGCGTCGACGTGGACGTATGTCGCTCGGGTGAGCAAGAGGCTGCCGGCATGACCGGGTATTTTTCCTCCCCCTTTCCGCGCCGGACATCGGTCGGCGTCGATGTCGGCGGCGTGATCGTCGGTGGTGGCGCGCCGGTCGTCGTGCAGTCGATGACCAACACCGACACGGCCGATATCGACCAGACCGTCGCGCAGGTTGCGGCTTTGCACCGTGCCGGCTCGGAGATCGTGCGCATCACCGTCGACCGGGACGAGAGTGCGGCCGCCGTGCCGCGCATCCACGAACGGCTACAGCGGCTTGGCATCAATGTGCCGTTGGTCGGCGATTTCCACTATATCGGCCACAAGCTGCTCGCCGATCATCCAGCCTGCGCCGAGGCGCTGGCCAAATACCGCATCAACCCGGGCAATGTCGGCTTCAAGGACAAGAGGGACCGCCAGTTCGCGGCGATCGTCGACATGGCGATCAAGCACGACAAGCCGGTGCGCATCGGCGTCAATTGGGGGTCGCTCGACCAGGAGTTGCTCACCCGGCTGATGGACGAAAACCAGGCGCAAGGTTTTCCGCTGACGGCGCAGGAGGTCACCCGCGAGGCGATCGTGCAGTCGGCGATCCTGTCGGCCGAAATGGCCGAAGAGATCGGCCTTGCCCGCGAAAAGATCATCCTGTCGGCCAAGGTCAGCGGCGTGCAGGATTTGATCGCCGTCTACACTGAGCTTGCGACGCGCTCCAACCATGCGCTGCATCTCGGCCTGACCGAAGCCGGCATGGGCTCGAAAGGCATCGTCGCCTCGTCGGCCGCCATGGGCATTCTGTTGCAGCAAGGCATCGGCGACACCATCCGCATCTCGCTGACCCCGGAGCCGAATGGCGACCGCACCCGCGAGGTGCAGGTGTCGCAGGAATTGCTCCAGACCATGGGCTTCCGCCAGTTCGTGCCGATCGTCGCCGCTTGCCCCGGCTGCGGCCGTACCACGTCCACCGTGTTCCAGGAGCTGGCGCAGAACATCCAGGCCGATTTGCGCAAGAACATGCCGGTGTGGCGCGAGAAATATCCCGGCGTCGAGAACCTCAAGGTCGCGGTGATGGGTTGCATCGTCAACGGCCCCGGCGAATCCAAGCATGCCGATATCGGCATTTCGCTGCCCGGCACCGGCGAGACGCCGACGGCGCCGGTCTTCGTGGACGGCAAGAAGGCGGCGACGCTGCGCGGTCCGTCGATCGCCGCCGATTTCGAGAAAATGGTCGCCGACTATATCGAGCAGCGGTTTGGGCAGCACGGCAAGGCCGCGGCCGAATAGGCCATGCGGGGGCTGCTCCAAGCCGGTGTGATCCTGCTCTGCGGGCTGGGTTTTACCGGACAGGCCCTCGCCGATCCGCCGCAATCGCGCTCGGCGGCAAAACGATTGATTGGCCGTGTCTGCGACCTGATCGAGGCGCATGCCGAACAAAACGGCCTGCCCAAGGACTATTTCGCACGGCTGATCTGGAAGGAAAGCCGCTTCGATCCCAATGCGGTGAGCCCGGTGGGCGCCGAAGGCATCGCCCAGTTCATGCCGGGTACCGCCAAGATGCGCGGGCTGGCCGACCCGTTCGACATCGACCAGGCGATCCCGGCCTCGGCAAAGTATCTTGGCGAGATGAAACTCGCCTACGGCAATCTCGGCCTGGCGGCGGCAGCCTACAATGCCGGCGAGAACCGGGTGTCGCGCTGGCTTGATACCGGCGGCTTCCTGCCGATGGAGACAGAAGCTTACGTCTTCGACGTCATGGGCGAGCCGGTCGACAAGTTTTCCGACAGCGCCTACGCCGGAATGGTCGAGCCGCTCGATGCCAGGACAAGCTTTGCGGTTGCTTGCCGCAAGCTGCCGGTGATCATGTCGCGAACGGTCGCCATGGCCTCGATCAATGTGAAGCCATGGGGCGTGCAGGTGGCCGGAAATTTCCGCCGGGGCGCCGCGATCAATCAGTGGCTTAGGGTGCGGAGTCGGTTTCCGGCGCTGCTATCCGGCCATGATCCGGTGGTGAGCCGGGTGCGCACGCCGATCGGCCGGCGCGGCATCTATGCCGTCAGGATCGGCGTCGATGACCGCGCCGCTGCTAACGTCATCTGCCAGAAACTGCAAAGCGTCGGCGGCGCCTGTATCGTGGTGCGCAACCGGTAGGCTTGATCGCGGCGCGGCTTCTCTTTGGAAGGTTTGCGAGATGACAGCCAGGATCGTCCTGCTCAATGGTGTCGGCAGCGCCGGCAAAAGTTCGATCGCGAGAGCCCTGCAGACAATCACTGCCGCGCCGTTCCTGCATGTCCAGATGGATGTCTTCATCGACATGATGCCGGAGGCGTTTCAGAACCATGCCGACAGGTTTTCCTTTGAAACGGTGTTGGAAGACGGCAAGCCGTCGGTGGTGATCCGGAGCGGGCCTGTCGGCGCGCGAACCATGCGCGGCATGCGCCACGCCATCGCCGCCATGGCAGGGCAAGGCAACAATCTCATCGTCGACGACGTGCTCTGCAATGGCGGGATATCGGAATATCTCCAGCTGCTGTCAGGTTTCGATCTGCATCTCGTTGGCGTCATTGCGCCGCTCGACGTCCTTGAGGCAAGGGAAGCCGCGCGCCGACAGGCTGCCGGGACTGGCGCGCTGGCAGTATGGGCGCGTCCACAAGGGCATAGACTACGATCTCGAAGTCGACACCAGCCGGCTGACGCCGCTCCATTGCGCCCGTCGCATCCAGCAGGAATTTCAGCTATAGGCCGACGCTGAAGTGGCCGGGCTTGCCCTGGCTCTGACGAGCGGCAAGGACAGCGCATGTTAGACGGCTACATAATCTGCGGCACGCCGAGAACTGGAAGCACGTTGCTGTGCGGCCTGCTGGCATCGACGAAGACGGCCGGCGATCCGCACTCGTTCTACCGACGGCAGGACATGGCGGAGTGGGCCGAAGAGTGGCATTTGCCGCATCCGGAGACGATGAACGCGCATGAGTTCGATGTCGCCTATCTCCAGGCAGCGATCAGCGCCGGCAAGGGCCAGACAGATGTCTTCGGCCTGCGTCTGATGCGGGAAAATCTGGATGAGCTTTCGGCGATCCTCGACCGGATTTTCCCAGGCCTGCCATCGGACAAAGCGCGGTTCGAAAAAGCCTTCGGCCGCGTCCTCTACATTCACCTGTCGCGCGAGAACAAGCTGGCGCAGGCTGTCTCCCTGATCAAAGCCGAGCAGACCGGGCTTTGGCATGTCGCGCCCGACGGAACCGAGATCGAACGGGTCGCGCCGCCGCAGGAACCCCGTTACGATTTCGAGCGGATCCGGCATGAGCTCGCCGAACTCGAAGCCTATGATGCGGCCTGGAACGCGTGGTTCGCCGAGCAGGGGATCGTCCCGCTGCGGATCGGCTATGAACGCCTGTCAGCCAATTCGGCCGCCACGTTGGCTTCCATCTGCGAGGCCCTGGGCGCCCCGCCGCCCAATGCCGCTGACGTAAAGCCGGGCGTCGCAAAACTCTCGGACGCGACCAGCCTGGACTGGATGCGGCGCTATGATCTGGACGCGGCCGTCTGAGGGATTTGTCTGACGCAGTTCGCAAGGGAAAGCGCTACGCGCTTTTCCCGGGAAAACCGCGTCGCACTTTTCCTGGAATTGCTCTAAGCCGTCTTCGCCGCCACAGTCTCGCTGAGCCAGGTGCCGATCTTGCTGCCGAGGCGATCGGGCGAGACGGGCTTGGGCAAATAGTCGTCCATGCCGGCCTCGATGCATTTGTCGCGGTCGCCTTTCAGCGCGTGCGCGGTGACGCCGATGATCGGTGTGTGGTCGCCTGTCGCGGCCTCCGCCGCCCTGATGGCGCGGGTCGCCTCGTAGCCGTTCATCTCCGGCATGGAGACGTCCATCAGGATCAGCTTCGGCCGCAGCGCCCGGTACATCTCGACGGCGGTGCGGCCATTGCCGGCGATGCGGTAGCTGAGGCCAAGCCCATTGAGGATCTGGCCGAACACCAGCTGGTTCACGTCATTGTCCTCGGCAATCAGGATGTCGATCGGGCCATTCGGCGTGGTCATCGATTCGGGCACTGTGGCCGCAGGCATCACCGGACCGCGAATGACGGTGAAGGCCGGCGGCGCCACGGGCGCTGCCTGCGCGACAACCGGCTCGCGAACGAAGTGGGCTTTGCCGATCTGGGCACGCGCCTTCTGGATGACCGAGATGACGGTGCCGAGCAGGATGGCCGAGCGCGCCGGCTTCGTCAGATGCGCGGCAATGCCGAAATCGATGACCATCTTGCCGAAATCGACCTGGTCGACCGAAGTCAGCAGCACCATCGGGATGGCGGAGAGACGGCTGTCGGCGGCAATCGCCTTGGCGACATCGGCGCCATTCATGCCGGGCATCTGGTAGTCGAGGATGATGCAATCGACCGCGGCGCCGAGCTGGCTGGCCCGGTCGAGGAAGGCGAGGCCGACAGCGCCGCTTTCGGCGGCCGCGCAGTCGAAGCTCCAGCTCCGCAACTGTTCCAGCAGGATCTCGCGGTTGACCGGGTTGTCGTCGATGACCAGCACGCGGGCGCCGGTGACGTCGACGGGCACGATCTCGTTGCGGGTGTCCTGCTGATGCGCCGGCAGCGGCACCGCGAACCAGAACACCGAGCCGCGGCCGATCTCGCTTTCGACGCCGATCTTGCCGCCCATCAGGTCGACGAGGCGGGCGGCAATGGCAAGGCCGAGGCCGGTGCCTTCATGGCGGCGTGTCGACGAGCCGTCGACCTGGGCGAATTTCTCGAACACATTCTCCAGCTTCTCTGCCGGAATGCCGATGCCGGTGTCCTCGACGCGGACCTTGAGCTGGACCAGACCGTCGACCACATCGCCGCCGACATCGATCAGCACATGGCCCTTTTCGGTGAACTTCACCGCATTGCCAAGCAGATTGGTGACGATCTGGCGGAAGCGTCCGGCATCGCCGACCACATGGGCCGGTAGGCGCGGGTCGACACGCACGATCAGCTCGAGGTTCTTTTCGGCGACGCGCGCCGACACCAGCGTGGCGACGTCCTCGACCGCTTCGGCAAGCCGGAAGGGGGCCGGATCGAGCGTCAGCTGGCCGGCATTGATCTTGGAGAAATCGAGGATGTCGTTGATGATGGTGAGCAGCGCGTTGCCGGATTTGACGATGACGTCGGTGAAGGTTTTCTGGCGCGCGGTAAGGTCGGTCTTGGCGAGCAGCTCGGCCATGCCCAGCACGCCGTTCATCGGCGTGCGGATCTCGTGGCTCATATTGGCCAGGAATTCCGATTTGGCGCGGTCGGCCGCTTCGGCCTTGAACAAGGATGCAGCGGATTCAGTGAAAGCGCGGCGGATCGCCTTTTCCATCGGCCGGAAGATCCACAAGGCGACAATGGCAAGAACCGCAAACAAAAGGCCGCTGGCCCACAAAAGCAGCCGGTCGCTGGAGGCGTCGGCCAGATGGCGTTCGCCGTCCATGGCGGTGCGCACCCGCACCAGCATCGGCTGGACGAACAGATCGTTCTGGTTGAGGATTTCGCGCGAGCTCCATTCATCGGTCTTTTGCGCCGCCGACATCAGGTTGAAGTTGCGCACCATGTCACGCGACGACCAGAACAGGTCACCGTTAACGGCAGCCGAGGAGAGTTCGCCCAGCGTTTTGGCCGACAGGCTCGGCTTGATCGCGGCAAGCTGGGCCGAGAGCGTTTCGATCTCACCGGTCAGGCGTTGCGAATGGCCGCGCGCGGCGGCCGCAAGGCCGTCACGGGTTTCGGTGCGCCAGGCGGTGCTGGCGGTTTCGGCAAAACTGGAGGCGTTGCGCAGATCGCGGGTGAAGACGACGAGGTTGCTGCTCAGCGCATCGATGTCGTGACGGAAGGAATTGACGCGATTGAGCGCAAACATCACAGCGGCGGAGGCCAGCGCAAAGATCAGCAATCCGGAGATATAGCGGATCCGGATCGAGCGGATGAAGAAAGAATATTCCGGCATGCGCAACCCCAACACATACGCATCATTTTAACGGTCGGGATTACGCTTGATTTACATTAAAATTTCGTTCGTGGTGGTGCCTGACACATGGGCAGAAGACGGCCGCATGGTGATTGAGAGCTTTTGTCCCGAAGGCGACCGCCGTGAGGCGCCGACGTTTGGCGGCTTTGCGCCTCATGGCAGCCATTCAAACGGTCCAGTCCATTCACCAAAACCGGACATCGCTGCAAAGGCCGCAGCCGGCTTTGCCAAGAGCGCACGTGAGCGAGGAGGGCAGAGAGCCAACCTAGCTGCATCGCGCTGGAATTCGGCACCTGGACGGAAAGCGGAGCTTCGCTGTACGTGCAAGTAGCGGTACAAGATGGGCGTTGTAGCTGAGTATTCCGCTAGGTTGCGCACGGCATGGAGTAGAAGCAAAGCTGCAGTGCGCCTTCCTCATCTTCGAACAGTTCGTTGACAGTCACTCCCTTGCGCGGACCGGCCGCCTGGAAGAAGGCGACCTTGCTTTCCGGCTCAAGCGTGACGATCTCGCGCAAGTCGTAGCCACGGATCGTGGCTTCACGCACTAAGTGGGTCGCGCTTTCCTCAACAACCTCACAACGGGTGCAGAGACCTGGGACGAGGAACAAGCACGCGTCGCGTGCTTTGAGTTCAAGACCCTTCCACGCTTGAGCGCGCGTCAACCGAGGTTCGCCTTCCGGGTTTACCGGAATAGCGGTTCTCTTTTTCACGCTCGCGCCTCACATCAAATTAGATTGCATTCGATTTCTATATCGATTATAGATTACGAACGCAATCAAAATGGAGAGCGATGATGCGCGTCAGCCGAATTCAAGCCGCAGAAAACCGCGAAACCGTGATCAATGTGGCAAGCCGTCTTTTTCGGGAGCGAGGCTTTGACGGCATCGGCCTCAAGGACCTGATGAAGGGTGCCGGACTGACCCAAGGCGCCTTTTACAAGCAATTCGAGTCAAAGGACGACTTGGCTGCGCAGGCATCCAGGCGCGCGATGGAGAGCGCCACCCACCGGTGGTCGGCCGCAACGGCAGCAAACCCTGAGAATCCGCTCGACGCAGTGATCTCGTTCTATCTCAGCATGGATCATCGCGAAGAGAAGATGGACGGCTGCCCGGTCGTTGCACTCGGCTCGGATGCTGCCAGACAGGGTGCCGACGTGAAGGCGTCATTCGAAGCCGGGATCAAGGAGTACCTTGAGATGCTAGGCCGTTGGGTTGGCGAGGCCGACGGCGACGAGGCCGGCGGCAAGGCCATGGCCATTCTCTCGACAATGGTCGGCGCGGTGCTGCTCTCGCGGGTCGTCAACGACCTGGGCCTCGCGCAGGCTTTTCTAGATGCGGCGACCGATCAGGTTCGCGAAGCAGTCACCGCTTGAACGGCGTGGGCAGCGCTGTCGGCGCACCCAAGTGATAGGAGAATAGATGCGACGGATTGTGGTTACAGGCATGGGGGCGGTCACGCCCCTTGCTGCCGATGTCGAAGCGTCCTGGTCGCGTCTCTTGGCCGGCCGCTCGGGCATCCGGAGGCTTCCGGACGATGTGGTGAGCGACCTGCCCGCGAAGGTCGGCGGGGTGGTGCCCTCCATAGACGAAGACCCGGACAGTGGTTTCGATCCGGATGCCGTCCTGCCGCCGAAGGATCAGCGCAAGGTAGATCGGTTCATTCTCTTTGCGCTGGCGGCGGCGGAAGAGGCGCTTGTGCAGGCAAAATGGAAGCCGGGCTCGGAAACGGATCGCCTGCGCACGGCCACGATCATCGCTTCAGGGATCGGCGGGTTTCCCGCCATCACCGAGGCGGTGCGCACCGTCGACCTGCGTGGCGTCCGCCGCCTGTCGCCCTTTACGGTGCCATCCTTCCTGGTGAATCTTGCTGCAGGCCACATCTCGATCCGCCATGGCTTCAAAGGCCCACTCGGCGCGCCGGTGACGGCGTGCGCGGCCGGCATCCAGGCGATTGGCGATGCGGCTCGTCTTATTCGCGCCAACGAAGCCGATATTGCCGTGTGCGGCGGGACGGAAGCATGCATAAATATCGTCAGCCTGGGTGGGTTTGCCGCGGCACGCTCTCTTTCGACCTCCTTTAATCACCGTCCTGATGAGGCCTCCCGACCGTTCGACAAGTCGCGCGACGGCTTCGTTATGGGCGAAGGAGCCGGCATGCTGGTCATTGAGGAATTGAGCCATGCGCTGGCGCGCGGCGCAAAACCGCTCGCCGAGCTCGTCGGCTACGGGACGACCGCGGATGCTCACCACGTCACTTCTGGTCCTGAGGACGGCGACGGTGCGCGCCGAGCCATGGAAATCGCAATTGCGCAAGCAGGGATTTCGGCGCGCGAGGTTCGTCATCTCAATGCGCATGCGACCTCCACGCCAGTAGGCGACCTAGGTGAGATCGAGGCAATCAAGAGCGTGTTCGGGCGCGATTACGCGATAGCTGTCAGCGCAACGAAATCGGCGACCGGACACCTGCTGGGCGCGGCTGGCGGGCTTGGCGCCATCTTCGCGATCCTGGCGCTCAGGGATCAGGTCGCCCCGCCGACCCTCAATCTGGGCGCGGCCGATCCGGCCGGCGACGGAATCGACTTCGTCGCAAACGAGCCCCGGCCAGTGGAGATGGAGTACGCGATCTCCAATGGATTCGGCTTTGGCGGCGTGAATGCCAGCGCCTTGTTCAGGCGCTGGAACCACCCGGTGGCCTGACGCGAGCGCCAGGGGCAGTCATGACAGACGCCTTTTGCTCCGATCTTTCATGCTTCTCCACTCCGATCCAACGCAAGAAGGAAATCATTTCCATGAACAAGACCAATCCTGGCGTCGCCCTCGTCACAGGGGCATCCTCCGGCATCGGGCGCGCAACCGCCAACACCTTACGGAACGCCGGCTTTCACGTATTCGGAACCAGCCGTCGCATGGCCTCCACACAATCCGACGGCGTTACCATGCTAACTTGCGACGTGACCGACGACGCGTCCGTTGCGACAATGGTCGATGACGTTCTGGCCAAGACCGGACGCATCGACCTGCTTGTCAACAATGCCGGTATGGGTCTGTTTGGCGGCGCGGAGGAGTCCTCAATCGCACAGGCTCAGGCGCTGTTCGAAGTGAATGTCTTCGGCGTTTTCCGCGTGACCAACGCGGTCCTGCCGGCAATGCGACGCCAAGGGAAGGGCAGAATCGTTAATTTGAGTTCGGTGCAGGGGTTCATCCCGGCTCCCTATTTCGCGCTTTACTCGTCGACCAAACACGCCGTCGAGGGTTATTCCGAATCGCTCGATCACGAATTGCGCCCGTTCGGCATTCGCGTTTCGCTAGTCGAGCCCGCCTATACCCGTACGTCATTCGAGGACAATCTCGCCGCCCCCGATCAGTTGCTTGATATCTATGACTCTGCGCGCGCTGGCATGACTATGACCGTTCGGAAATCGATGGAAAAAGGCGATGCGCCCGAAGTGGTAGCCAAGACCATTTTGGCCGCTGCGATCGATCCCGCTCCGAAGAAACGCTATGCGGCGGGAAAAATGGCGCGCTAGGTCAGTTTCCTGCGCCGTTTCGTCCCCGCGTCCGCATTCGACAAAAGCTTGCGAAAGCAGCTCGGGTTGCCGGTCTGACGTCGCCATCAACAACATCTGACAGTCGCGAAAGGACATTGGAAATCATCGGCGCCGGAAAATATTGGCGCGAAAGGTCGAAGCCTAATATTGGCGAACGATGGACGCCCCCATCGTTTCCTGAGCCGGTTCAGCGCGCTCAAAGGTCCCAGGGTCAGAAAGGCCAGTTCACCTAGACGTCTTCTATCCGGCATCTAAGTGGGCTCGGCAAAGTTCGACTGAGGTCAGTTCACGTCGATGCATGGGCCGCCTAAATGTCCGCTTCTCACACTCCAAGCTCCCCAAGCCGCAAGGCCGCTTCCGGCCCAAATCCGGTCATTCCTTAACGCAGATTGAGATGGCCCTGCGCTGGCAATCGCTGACAGCTTCTTGAGGCAAAGCGGACACTTCTTGTAGTGCGACCCGCCCGGATGATGTCAGGCCGCTTTGCCGTTGCCGCCGACCTCTAGGATGCCTTCTCACCCTCAGGGGTCTGGATCAGCCTCCGCGCCGCATCTGCTCCTGCCGCAAGGATACGATCCGACAATTCGGTCCCTGCCACCGCGCGGGCCAGTTGAAGCGTGCCGATGAGGGTCGCAAAGACACCCAGCGCATCGCCTTCCGGATCCTTGGCCCGCGGAAATGCTGCAGACAACTGGCGCGCCAAAATCAACAAGCGGTCGGTATAGACTTCGCGCGTTTCGGGTGGCTGACGCGCGAGTTCCGGCAACAGCGCGGCCGACGCGCAGCCCGTTCCCGGATTGTCCCGGTGCTCAGCTGACAGATACGCCGCTATGCCCATCTCCGGACCACCGGCGGCCAATGCTTCCTGCAGTTGCTGCGACTGGGTCTCCATAGCCGCTACCAGGCTTTCACGTACAAGCTCCGCCTTGGATTGGAAATGCGGATAGAAGGCTCCGTTCGTCAGCCCGGCGTCGCCCATGATGGTTGCCAGTCCGGACGCGGCTATGCCGTCTCCGCGAAAACGCTGGGCGGCGACCTCCACGATCCGATCGCGGGATGCATCCTTTCGGCCCTTTTCGTAGCGCATGGCGGCCGTTCCTTTCTGCTATTGCATTATGAACGTAATGTGATATTACGACTGTAATTCAATCGACGGCAAAAAGCTAGCCCTCATGTCTCTGGAGTATCAAATGAGTACCCTTTCAGGAAGAACTGCGATCGTGACGGGAGCCTCCTCGGGCATCGGCCGCGCCACCGCCGAGGCCTTGGCACGGGCGGGATATACCGTCTTCGGGACAAGTCGCAGCAAGGCCCGCAACAGCCCGACGCAGGTGTCCATGCTGACGTGCGACGTGACCGATGGGGCGTCCGTCAGTGCCCTCGTTTCAGCCGTGCTGGCGCAGACCGGCCGCATCGACCTGCTGGTCAACAATGCCGGTGTCGGGCTGCTTGGCGGCGCCGAGGAATCCTCGGTCGCACAGGTGCAGGCCCTGTTCGACGTCAATCTATTCGGCGTCATCCGCATGACCAATGCCGTGTTGCCGTCGATGCGGCGGCGCGGCCAAGGGCGCATCGTCAACATCGGCTCGATTCTGGGATTGGTACCCGCGCCATACTCAGCGCATTACTCGGCGGTCAAGCACGCGCTCGAGGGCTATTCGGAATCGCTCGATCACGAGGTTCGTGCCTTCAACATTCGCGTCTCGGTCATCGAGCCGGCATTCGTGCGTACCGTCTTCGACCAGAACGGAATCGAGCCGGATTCCTTGGTGGAGGAATATGATCGGGCGCGAGCCGGGGTCAAGGCGCTGCTTGCCGATGTGATGCCCAAAGCCGATCGGCCGGAAGTGGTGGCCGATGTGGTCGTCAAGGCGGCGACCGATGCCCGTCCGCGACGGCGCTATACCGCCGGCAAGGCAGCGCGCCAGGTCAGCCTGCTGCGCCGCTTCGCCCCAGCGGAGATGTTCGACAAGACCTTGCGCAAACAGTTCCGCTTGCCGGTCTGAACAACGGTGAGACCGAGAATTTCACGCACAAACGGCACACCAACAGACACTTTCAGAAAGTCACTGCCATGAAGGCATTCGTTGTCGATAAATATAACAAGAAAGGCATTCTGCGGCTGGCCGAGATGCCGGAGCCGGAGCTGCTGGACAATGATGTCCTGGTCGAGGTCAATGCCGCAGGCGTGAACTTGCTGGATTCCAAAATCAAAACCGGCGAATTCAAGCTCATCCTGCCCTATAGCCGGCCCTTTATCCTGGGTCACGACGTGGCCGGGACGGTTGTCAGGGTGGGATCAAAAGTCCGCAAATTCAAACCCGGCGACGATGTCTATGCGCGGCCGCGCGATGGCCGGATCGGGACATTCGCCGAATTCATCGCGATCGATGAGGCCGACGTGGCCCTGAAGCCCAAAAACCTCAGCATGGAAGAGGCGGCCTCAATCCCCCTGGTCGGTCTGACCGCCTGGCAGGCGCTCATTGAAAGGGCAGGCTTGAAGAAGGGACAGAAGGTCTTCATCCAGGCTGGCTCCGGCGGCGTGGGGACGTTCGCCATCCAATTGGCAAAGCACCTCGGCGCGACCGTTGCGACAACGGTAAGCGCGGCGAGTGCCGATCTGGTCAGGAGCCTCGGGGTCGATGTCGTCGTCGACTACAGGAAGGAAGACTTCGAGAAAGTCCTGTCGGGCTACGACGTCGTCTTGAACAGCCAGGACGCCAAAACGCTTGAAAAATCCCTGAGTGTGCTGAAACCGGGTGGGAAGCTCATTTCCATCTCCGGTCCGCCGGATCCCGAATTTGCCAGGGAAAAGGGGCTGAATTTGATCCTGAGGCTGGTGCTGCGCTTGCTGAGCCGCGCTATTCGGACCAAAGCCAAGCGCCGTGGCGTGAAGTTTTCGTTCCTTTTCATGAGGGGGCAGGGCGATCAGCTGAGCAAAATCACGTCCCTCATCGAATCCGGAGCGATCCGCCCGGTTGTCGATCTGGTCTTTCCATTCGAAGCGACCAATGAGGCCTTGGCTTACGTCGAAACAGGACGTGCCAAGGGCAAGGTCGTCGTCAAGGTCAGATAGCGAGCGCACGCAAGCGCCCATCCGCCAATAGCCAAAACCTCAGCTGTTGCGCGCCGCCACGAAACTGGCCGCTGCTTTCAGCAGGGCTGCCTCTTCGCCGTAAGGTTCAAGCAATTCATGCGCTTGCTTGACCAACCCATGGAGCTGGGCGCGCGCCCAATTCGTGCCGTGCAGCGCCACAAGCGTCGCCTTGCCGGCGGCTGCGTCCTTGCCGGTCGCCTTGCCCATCTGGCTCACATCGGCGGTCAGGTCGAGCAGGTCGTCGGCAAGCTGGAAGGCAAGCCCGACCGCCGAGCCGAATTCGGCCAGCCGGTCGCGGTCCTGTGGTGCCGCGCCGGCAATGATCGCGCCGGCTTCGCAGGCGAATCGGATCAGCGCGCCGGTCTTCATCGCCTGCAGCCGGATGATGCCGGCCTCACCAGGCCTGTTGCGCTCGGCTTCGAGGTCGAGCGTCTGGCCGCCGACCATGCCGCCGGCGCCGGCCGCGCGCGCCAGTGCCAGCAGCAGAGCCGCCCTGCGCTCCGCCGGCAAGGCTGTCGCCTCATCGGCGAGGACGTCGAAGGCAAGCGTCAACAACGCGTCGCCGGCAAGGATGGCGGTGGCTTCGTCGAAAGCCTTGTGCACGGTCGGCTGGCCGCGGCGCAGATCGTCGTCGTCCATGGACGGCAGATCGTCATGGATCAGCGAATAGCAATGCACGCATTCGAGTGCCGCCGCCACGCGGAGTGCCGCTTCACCATCGGCGGCAAAAAGGGCGGCACTTTCCATGACCAGGAACGGGCGCAGCCGCTTGCCGCCGTTCAGCACACCATGGCGCATGGCAGCCATCAGCCGCTCCGGCCGGGCGATCTCGCCGGCAAGCGTACGGCCGTCGAGCAACAGCCTGAGTTCGGTCTCGATCGCCGCCGCCCGCACCAAAAGTGCGGCTTCAAAGGCCAATTGCTCGTCTTTCGTCATGGCCGGGAGCGGTAGCCGACACTCAGACGTTGCGCAAGAAGCCTCACGCCATTATGCCGGAGGCGGGAGAGTGGCGCGGGTGGGGCGGCTTGACGGAACCGATCGTCGATCATGAAACCGAAGGGCTGGACATGGCGCGACCGAGGCGCCTGAACCGCGCCGGTCTGAAGCGCCTGGCTCGGCGCTGCCTTGTCGTCGCCGCCGTGCTGGTGGCGATACCCATTGTGCTGACCTTCCTTTACCTGCCGTCCTTCGTGCATCCGATATCGACCTTGATGGTGAAGGACCTGGCGACATTTTCCGGCTACGACCGGCGCTGGGTGTCGATTGACGATGTGTCGCCGGTGCTGGCCAATTCGGTGATCATGTCGGAGGACGGGCAGTTCTGCTTCCATCGCGGCGTCGATCTCGGCGAATTGCGCGGCGTCGTCGACGATGCGCTGGCCGGCGAGGCAACGCGCGGCGCCTCGACCATCACCATGCAGACGGTGAAGAACCTTTTCCTGTGGTCACGGCCGCTGGGCTCGGTGCGCAAGGTGGTCGAACTGCCGCTGGCCGTCTATTTCGACGCGGTGATGTCGAAACGGCGGATCATGGAGATCTATCTCAACATCGCCGAGTGGGGTCCGGGCATCTACGGCATCGAGGCGGCGGCCCAGCATCATTTCGGCGTTTCGGCCAAACGCCTGTCGCGGCGACAGGCGGCCCTGCTCGCCGTTTCGCTGCCCAATCCGATCGCCCGCAATCCGGCCAAGCCCGGTCCGGGTCTGCGGCGGCTGGCGTCGCTGATCGAGCGTCGCGCCGGTCGGTCGGGCGCATATGTGGGGTGTCTGGATTAGGGTGCGCCTATGTTCAGGTGAGGCCCGCCTGACCTCAAATCTTGCCACGCCTTGTGGTGCCGGCAAAAAAATTTGCCTCAACGCTGGCCAAAACGGCGCAGGGCGTGTATAGGCACCCGACTTTCTCAGATTATGGCCCTGACGCGGCCCTTTCACGAGGGCTATCGGGGCATTTTGACCATGTAGTGGAGCATATCCATGGCCGTTCCGAAACGAAAAACCTCTCCGTCCAAGCGCGGCATGCGCCGCTCGGCCGACGCTCTCAAGGCCCCGACCTACGTCGAGGACAAGAATTCCGGCGAAATGCGCCGCCCGCACCATATCGACCTGAAGACCGGCATGTATCGCGGCCGCCAGGTTTTGACGCCCAAGGAAAGCTGAGACCAGCTTTTCGAAGGGTTTGAGTTGCAAAAGACCGGCCTCTGGCCGGTCTTTTTGCGTTTGGTGGCCGCCGCGCCGCCAGCTATGCCAAAGACCGGGGCGTCCGTGGCGATACAAGCTGCGACGGCAGTGCTGTATTGGGTCTGCATGCCTTGTCGCGGCGCTTCCGCGCGGCGACCGGCCGGCTTCAGAGGACAAGCATGACCAAGCTCACCACAGCACCACGCGATGTCTTCCAGACCTTCATGAATTTCCCGTTGGTCGAGGATCTCGATGCGGTGAAGGCTGATATCGCCATCATCGGCATGGCTTACGGCAGTCCCTATACGATCGATGAGCTGATCAACGACCAGACCAACGCGCCGACCGCGGTGCGGCGCGCCTCGCAGCGCATCAGCCTGGGGCTCGACCGCTATGATTTCGACATTGGCGGAACCCTGTTCGACGGACAGGATGTCAAGGTGGTCGATGTCGGCGATATCCCCGGCGATGCCGCCGGCGGCCACTACGGGCGGGCCGAAGCGGCGATCCGCAAGATCCGCGCCGCCGGCGCCTTGCCGATCACCATTGGCGGTGATCATGGCATTCCGATCCCGATCTTTCGTGCGTTTGACGGCGAAGGGCCGATCACTCTGGTGCAGATCGATGCCCATCTCGACTGGCGCGACAACGTCAACGGCGTCAGGGAAGGCTATTCCAGCCCCATCCGCCGCGCTTCGGAGATGGCGCATATCGACAGGATTTTCCAGCTAGGCATCCGTGGCCAGGGCAGTGCCCGACTCGAGGAGGTCGAGGCGGCACGCGCCTATGGCTCCAACATCGTCACCGCCAATGAATGGCAGGACATCGGCACGGCGGCGCTGCTCAAGCGCATCCCGGATGGCGGCCGCTACTACCTGACCATCGACGCCGACGGTCTGGATCCCGCGGTCATGCCGGCAGTCGAGGGGCCGGCGCCAGGCGGGGTCAGCTATCGGCAGACGATCGAGCTGATCAAGGGGCTGTTTGCCAAGGGGCGCGTCGTCGGCATGGACATTGTCGAGATCGCGCCGGCGCGCGATGTCAATGAGATCACCTCGATGACCGCCGGCCTTTTCATTCTCAATGCCATCGGCGCCGCCGTACGCACAGGCCAGTTCAAGCGCTGAATCCCGGCGTGTCGGGCATCAGTCGGAGCAATTGCGGCTGACAGTGTTGTTTCGCGTGGTCTTTTTCCGTGTTTGCGGCGCATGCGAAAATTCTTGACGAGGGACGGTTGGCGCATTCTACAGAATATGCCCCCATCGTTTACGCAATTCCCGTGGGAAAACCGCTTTTGCCCGGAATTGCTTGAGGAGACGCCTGATGTTCGGTGCCATCCCGCTGCTGATCGTGCCCTTCGTGGCCTACAATCTCGGACTCCTCGGAATATTCGGCAGCGGCGACGATCCGTGGGCGACCGAAATCTTCTCTTTCCGCATGATGTCTGGCGGGGTGTTTTCGATGACGCTCGGCGACCTGATGGTGGTGATCGGGCTGATCTTCCTGTTCCTCGAAATGGTGAAGTCGGTGCGCACCACGAACGCTTCGATCATGGACCATCTGTTGTCGACACTGGTCTTCGTGGCGTTCCTGGTCGAGTTCCTGCTGGTCAAGGGCGCGGCGCACTCGGTCTTCTTCACGCTGATGGTGATCGCGCTGTTCGACGTGCTGGCCGGCTTCTCGGTCTCGATGCGGTCGGCAAGCCGGGATATCAACCTCAACTAGAGCTCTCAGCCCGGATCGGCGGTGAAGCCCGCCGCTTCTATGCCGGCGATGGCTGCGGCCTCGTCATTGTCCGATGTGTCGCCCGAGATGCCGACGGCGCCGATGACGGCGCCGGCCTTGTCGCGGATCAGCACGCCGCCCACGACCGGCAGGACGCGGCCGCCCGAGACATCGGAAATGCCGGCGATGAGATGCGGCCGCTCCTTGGCGAAAGCCTCGACACGGCGCGAGCCCATGCCGATGGCGAGCGCGCCATAGGCCTTGCCGGCTGACATTTGCGGGCGCAGGAACGAGGCGCCGTCCTGACGCTGGAAGGCGACGAGATGAGCCCCGGCATCAAGCACGGAGACGCCGAGCGGCTTGAGCTTCAGCTCGGCGCCCTTGGCGAAGGCCGCGTCGATGATGTGCTTGGCTTTTTCGAGGGTCAGTGCGGTCATGGCTGTCTCCTGATCAAAACGCGTCAATTATCCGCCTGACACGGGAGATGCGAAATCCCGGTTGCGGTTGAAATTGCTTCGCGTGGGAAAGCGGAATGGCGGCGGCTCGGAACGTGCCGTTGACCGACACAGGATAGCGCTGCCGGCTTCCAGATCGGGCGTCGATGAAGAAGACCGCCGAGCGCTATTTCTTCTTGGCTCGCGCAGCTTTCTTGACTGGGGCGGCAGGTGCGTTGGCGAGGTCTTCCGCTTCCTTGGCAAGGCGCAAGGCCCGGAGCTTGTTGGTCTTGGCCTGGCGGGCGTCGGCCTCGGCGACGTACTCCGCCATTGCCTTCTGGCGGACGGTGGCGGCCTCTTCCTGCTTCTTGAAACGCATATCTGCCCGGGCGCGGGCAGTATCCTTAGAGTTCTCAACCAAGAGCGTTATCCAATCCCATAAATTATGTTTTTCAGCCCCTTGATAGCAGAGCCGCCCCATAAATGGGAAAATAAGTTGGTCAGGAGGCGGCGGCCTGGCCGGCGCTCGACGCCTTGCGAGCCACCACCGCCTCGTATCCGGCCTGCAATGTGGCGCGGACGGAAGGCCGCCCCGCCGCGGCGACTGGCGTCCCCAGATGGTCGTGGCGCAGCTCGTCCATGAATTGCTCCCACAGTGGCGGACCGCCCTTCTCCAGCAGTTCGGCGCGGATCGACAGCTCCTCGCTGACCGGCAGCCAGACGCGGCCCCAGGCGCCGAGATGCGCCATGATCGGCACCAGCGTGATGGCCATTTCGGTCAGGCTGTAGATCGCCTTCTGCTTGTGCGAGGGGTCATCGGCCTTGGTCAGCATGCCGAGTTCCATCAGCCGCTTCAGCCGGTCGGCCAGGATGTTGGAAGCGATGCCCTCGATCGAGCCGTTGAGCAGCTCGCGAAAATGGCGTTTGCCGCCAAAAATCATGTCGCGCAGGATGATCAGGCTCCAGCGGTCGCCGAACACTTCCAGCGACAGATTGATCGGGCATCCCGAGCGATGTTCGGTTTTCATCCGACTCTCCCCAAAAAAACCAGTTGCATTATCGTACCAGTTTTATTATCGTGCAACCGATTGCAAAACGCAATCAGTTTGAATGTAGGCGAGGAGATTCCCATGACAAAGACCGCAGCATCCGAAATCGTCTCCCAGACGTTTGGCGATCCCGGGGATCCAGCCATGCTGCTGGTCATGGGCGCCATGGCCTCGATGCTGTGGTGGCCGCAGGCGCTTTGCAAAAAACTCGCCGGCGAGGGCCGTTTCGTGATCCGCTACGACAACCGCGATACCGGCCTGTCGACCAAATATGCGCCGGGTGCCTACACATTCGACGACATGGCGGACGATGCCGCCGGCGTGCTCGACAGCTACGGCATAGCGAAGGCGCATGTGGTGGGGATGTCGATGGGCGGCATGATCGCGCAACGACTGGCGGTGAAACATCCATCGCGTGTCATCACACTGACGGTGATCAGCAGTTCGCCGGTGGGGATCGATACATCGCATCTGCCGGGGACGACCGCGGCCTATATGGAGCACTCGGCCGCCGGCGCAAAGGTCGACTGGTCGGACCGTGACCAGGTTGTCGGCTTCGTCGTCAAGGACGCCCACGCCATCGCCAGCACCGCGCATCCGTTCGATGAGAAGGCGATGAAGGCGTTCATTGAACAGGACTATGACCGATCCGGCGGCTTTTTGAGCGCGACCAACCATTTCATGCTGAAAGGTGGCGAGGATATGAAAGGGCGCCTGCGCGAGATCAAGGTCCCACTGCTCGTCATCCACGGCACATCGGATCCGATCTTTCCAGTCGAGCATGGCGCAGCCCTTGCCGATGCCGTCCCCGGCGGACGGCTTGTCCGCATCGAAGGCGGTGGCCACGAACTGCATTCCGACGATTGGGGCGCGATTGTCGCCGCCCTCGTCGCGCATACCAAACCCTGACAGGCGGTGGAGTTGGAACCTTGACTCACTCCACCTGTGACAATAGTTAAGTAATTACTTCAGTGTTTGGTAACAAGGCAACTCCAGCAACGACGAACTCGAAAACAGACGAGCAAAAAATGTCCCTGACGTTCCATTTCCATCCGCTGGCATCGTTCTGCTGGAAACCGCTGATTGCGTTTTATGAGAACGAGACGCCCTTCACGCCGGTCATCGTCGACCTCGGCGACGTGCAGTCGCGGGCGGCGTTCCTGAAGGTGTCGCCGACCGGCAAGATGCCGGCGCTGCGTGACGATGCGCGCAACCGCACGGTGCTGGAATCGACCATCGTCATCGAATATCTGGCCACCCACTATCCCGGGCCGGTCGAGTTCATCCCGGCCGAGGCTGACCTTGCTCTCCAGGTTCGCCAGGCCGACCGTTTCTACGATTTCTATGTGCAGGCGCCGATGCAGAAGATCGTCGGCGACAGGTTGCGGCCACAGGACAAGACCGATCCGTTCGGGGTCGAGGAGGCGCGTGCGCAACTGCGCAACGCCTATGCGATCGTCGAGGAGGAGATGCGCTCGAAAATCTGGGCGGCCGGCCACACCTTCACCATGGCCGACTGTGCGGCCTCGCCGGCGCTTTTCTACGCCAACAAGGTCGAGCCGTTCGGCGACAGCTATCCGGCGGTGAAACGCTACCACGACCGCCTGCTCAAGCGGCCGTCCTTTGCCAGGGTGATCGAGGAGGCGCAGCCCTACTTCAAGTTCTTCCCATACAACAACGGCTAGCCGCGATGTTGCACGATCCTGCCCAACTCGACCTGATGTTCCAGGCGCTTGCCGACCCGGCGCGCCGCAGCATGGTCGAACGGCTGTCGCGCGGGCCGGCCTCAGTCAGCCAGCTGGCCGAACCGCTGGCGATGTCGCTGTCGGCCGTCGTCCAGCATCTCAACGTGCTCGAGGCAAGCGGCCTGGTGCGCTCGGAAAAGCTCGGCCGTGTGCGCACCTGCCAGATCGCGCCGCAGGCGCTGCGCGGCGCCGAACACTGGATCAATGAGCGGCGGCTGACATGGGAGCGCCGGCTAGACCGGCTTGGCGATTTTCTCGCCGAGACCAAAGACTCAGAAAACTGAAGGAGGCCATTTTGACCGAACGATCCGTCGTCCACTCCACCTTCGTGCTTGAGCGCGTCTATCCGGCCGCGCCGGCGAAAGTCTATTTCGCGCTCAGCGATGCGGCCGCCAAGCGGCGCTGGTTTGCCGATCCGGACAGCCCACGACCCAGCCGCTACGAGATGGACTTCCGCGTCGGCGGCAAGGAGATCAATGTCGGCGGGCCCAAGGAGGGACCGCTCTATACCTTCGCCGCCACCTATCTCGACATCGTGCCCAATGAGCGCATCGTCTACAGCTACGACATGCTGGCCGGCGATGTCAGAATATCGGTGTCGCTGGCGACAATGGAGATCCGCCCGGAAGGCACAGGCACGCGCCTGGTGCTGACAGAGCAGGGCGCGTTTCTCGATGGGCACGACACATCGTCGTCGCGCGAGCATGGGACCGGTTTCCTGCTCGATGCGCTGGGCAAGGCACTGGCGGCGGGCACTTGAAAGCCCGGGAAAGCGAGTTTGGATCTCGGCCTATGCTTCCCAGAACTGGTCGAGCCAGATGTTGAGCTTGAGGAAGCCGGTATTGCTGACGGTATAAACCCGCCTCGTGCCTTCGGCCTTGGCCTGAACCAGGCCGGCGTCGAGCAACACTTTCAAATGCTGGGACACGGCCGGGCGGGAGACTGGCAGGCCCGAAGCCAGTTCGTTGACGGTTTTCGGGCCGCGCCGGAGCTCTTCCAGGAGATAGCGCCGGTTGGGATCGGCAATCGCCATAAAGGCGTCAGAAAAGATCATGCCTATACTTGTGGGGCAAAGCTTTTCAAATCTCAACCGTCGGCTTCCGCTTTTCTGAGCCGCAATGCTTCAGGGGTGACCGAGCGATCGGCCGGTTGCGTCTTGAAGGCATCGCGGTCTTCGATTGGCACCGGCGCGCGGCGGCTGATGCGCAGCAGCGTGTAGGCGGCGAGGCACAGATGCGCCAGCGCTGTGGCCAGGAACAGGCCTTCGGGGCGGAACCAGCCCATCAGGGCGGCGGCCAGCAAGGGGCCGATCATGGTGCCGAAACCGTAGAGCAGCAGCAGGCCGCCCGAGACTTTGACGAAGTCCTCGTCGCTGGCATGGTCGTTGGCATGCGCCACGGCGATCGAATAGAGCGTGTAGGCGAAGGCGCCGTAGGCGGCAGTGAGCACAATGACGAGAACCGAGGAGTGCGGTTCGAACAGGAAGATCAGGATGGCGAAAAGTGCGGCGCCGAAGGCAGCGCCCGCCAACACGAAACGACGGTCGGTCTTGTCGGAGAGGCGCCCGGCCGGAAGCTGCATGGCCGCGCCGGCAACAACGACAAGGCTCATCATCAGCGCGATTTCGGCCGTGGAAATGCCGATGCGGGCGCCGTAGACCGCACCCAGCGTGCCCCATGCGCCGTTGGCGATGCCGACCAGCAGGCAGGCGATCGCCGACACCGGTGAATTGGCGTAAAGCCCTTTGACGTCGAGCTTGACGTCCTGCAACGGCTTGGGAGACGAAGCCGTCGACACCGCGGTCGGGATCAGCGACAGGCAGAACAATATGCCGGTGATCATGAACAGGGAGGCCGATCTGACGTCGCCGCCGGCAACGATCATCTGGCCGCCCATGATCGAGGCATAGGTGACCATCATGTAGAGGCCGAAGACGGTGCCGCGGTTCTCGTTGGTGGCCTTCTCGTTCAGCCAGCTTTCGATGACCATGAACGCGCCGGCCATGGTGAAGCCGGTGAAGGCGCGCAGCAGGATCCAGACATATTCGTTGATAATCAGGCCGGTGAGCAGGGCGACGATGGCGCCCGACGCGGCAAAGGCGCCGAACGCCCTGACGTGGCCGGCGCGGCGCACGAGGCGCGGTGCGAAGAAGCAGCCGGTGACGAAGCCACCGGCCCAGGCCGTGCCCATCAGGCCGAGCGATGCGGTGGAAAACCCTTCGAGCTGGCCGCGCAACGGCAGCAGCAGGCCGTGCAGTCCCGAAGCCGCGAGCAGGAAAGCAGTGCCGCGAAGCAGCGAGAGAATCGGTCTGTAGCTTGCAAACATTGTTTGATCCGGCTGGAGGGGCTTGTCAGTTCTGAAGACAGGCGCATTCGGGCTTTTCGGCGGCGGATGCTCCGACGCCGAAACTAGCTCGAAAACTAACCGCGGCGAAACAGGGCTTCGGCCGCCGATTTGGTGCTGCCCTTGGTCTGCAGTTCGGCTTCCAGCCGGGCAATCTCGTCGCGCAATATGCCGATCCGCTCGGTCAGGTCACCGACCGAAAGCAGCGACAGATCCTGTCCGATTTCATGCGGCCTGGATTTCTTTTTGGGTTCGTCGTCGAAGATCGCCATCGTCGCTCCTCCCCGATCAGTATTGGCCTGATCAGTATTGGCCTGATTTGAGCATTTGCCTGATCCGGCAATCAGCATACATAGGGCAGGGGTGCTGATGCAAACAGCCGGCGACAGACCGGCAGGATCGGGACGGAAAATTTGATGGCGAGCGGACTTAAAATTCCGGCCAAAATGACGGCCATTGCAATTTCGCAACCGGGCGGGCCGCGGGTGCTGAAACCGGAAACGCGCGACGTGCCGGTGCCCGGCCCCGGCGAAATCCTGATCCGGGTGCGTGCCGCCGGCGTCAACCGGCCCGACGTTCAGCAGCGCAAGGGCGCCTATCCGCCGCCGCCCGGGGCGTCGGACCTGCCCGGCCTTGAGGCATCGGGCGAAGTGGCTGCCCTTGGCGACGAAATTTCGCGCTGGCGCATCGGCGACCGGGTCTGCGCGCTGACGCCCGGCGGCGGTTATGCGGAATATGTCAAGGTTCATGCCGGCAGCGTGCTGCCGCTGCCAGCCGGCTTCACCCACACGGAAGCGGCCGCGGTGCCGGAAAACTATTTCACCGTCTGGCACAATGTGTTCGAGCGCGGCGGCCTGAAGAAGGGCGAGACGCTGCTGGTCCATGGCGGCTCGTCGGGCATCGGCACCACGGCGATCCAGCTGGCGTCGGCCTTCGGCGCCTACGTCGTCACCACCGCCGGCAGCAAGGAGAAGTGCGACGCTTGCCTGAAGCTCGGCGCCGACCGGGCGATCAACTACCGAGAGGAGGATTTCGTCGCCGCGGTCAAAGATGCCACCGGCGGCAAGGGCGCCGACGTCATCCTCGACATGGTCGGCGGCGACTATGTCGCGCGCAACTACGAGGCCGCCGCTGTCGAGGGCCGCATCGTCCAGATCGCCGTCCAGGCCGGCGCGGTGGCGAGCGCCGATTTTTCCAAGATCATGGTCAAGCGGCTGACCCATACCGGCTCGACGTTGCGGCCACGCACGGTCGAGTTCAAGGCAGCGATCGCCGCTGCGCTGGAAGCGCAGGCGTGGCCGCTGCTCGGCGCCCGCAAGGTGTCGCCGGTCATGGACATGATCTTCCCGCTGGCCGATGCCTGGCGCGCGCATGAGCGCATGGAAGAGGGCGAGCATATCGGCAAGATCGTTCTCGACGTCGGCTAGGATGCTCCAATATTCAGATGAGGCCGGCCTGCGAATGGCCGATCCCTGCGCTTCCGGCCTTCGCCGGCCGAAGCCTGCATGAGTGGTTGCGGCAGTTAAGGCTAGGGCCCGCGTAGGCCGGTGCTCACGTACTTTAGTACGATCCGCTCCGGTTCTCGGTATCAGCCATTCTCGACTCGGCCTGACCTGGATCTCGGCACATCCTCCACGCTCGGCCTGTCGGCAAGATGAACAGACGCTTAATTGTGCAATGCAGCATTTGCATTGCCGCTATGCAAAGACGTCTGTTCAATTCGTGGGCAGCGCTGCCTATCTAAGCGTCATCGAAACGATTTGATCCAACAACTGGAGGACTACCATGAACCCGATCCGCGCTTTCCGTAACTGGCGTATGTACAACGAAACCGTGCGCGAGCTGAACAAGCTCAACGCCCGTCAGCTCAACGACCTCGGCATCAGCCGCGGCGACATCGAGCGGATCGCCCGCAAGGCCATCTAACTCGAAGCATGGTCGGCCGTAAGGCCGGCCATGTGCTGGAAGCAAGAGCCGTAGCAGACGTTTCCCGTCGCCGGTTCCGAGCCCGCTGGACCCTGTCCGGCGGGTTTTGTCGTTGGGGCCCTTTTTACGAGGGGCGTCAACGATCGCCGAGGCCGAGGCCCTTTCTGGCCTACACGCAGTCTGGCGCCCAGTGGCTGCGCCCTGCGCCAAAAACATTGCGAAACGGCGGCAGAGCGGTTATACAGGCCGCGAATTTCCCATTTTGGTGGCTCTAAACCACCGCCCGCGCGGGAACGCGGGCGAACGAGAAGGATTTTTGAAATGGCCAATACGCTGCTGATGCCCAAGGCGACCGCCGTCTGGCTGGTCGACAACACCGCACTCTCCTTCGAGCAGATCGCGCAGTTCTGCGGGTTGCATCCGCTTGAGGTCAAGGCGATCGCCGACGGCGAATCGGCGCAAGGCATCAAGGGCATGGACCCGATCATGACGGGACAGCTGACCCGCGACGAGATCGCGCGCGCCGAGAAGGATCCGAACCAGCGCCTGAAACTGTCCGACCCCAAGGTGCGGGTGCCGGAATCCAAGCGCAAGGGCCCGCGTTACACGCCGCTGTCCAAGCGTCAGGACCGGCCCAACGCCATCCTGTGGCTGGTGCGCAACCACCCGGAACTCAAGGACGCGCAGATTTCGCGCCTGGTCGGCACGACCAAGTCGACAATCGAACAGATCCGCGAGCGCAAGCACTGGAACTCCGCCAATCTGCAGCCGATGGACCCGGTGACGCTGGGTCTCGCCTCGCAGATCGACCTCGACATGGAAGTCAACCGCGCCTCACGCGGCCGCGAACAGGCGCAGCCTGTTGGCGACACGCTGCTGCCGGCGGCCCTGACCGAGCGCCTGGTGCCGGCGCCGGAGAAGCCGAAGGACGAGGATGCCGAGCTCGACGCCAACGCCGTGTTCGCCAAGCTCTCGGCGCTGAAGTCCAAGAACGAAGACGCCGACGACGAGTGAGGCCTGCGACCGCCCAACAAAAAGCCCGCTTCGAGCGGGCTTTTTTATTGTGCCTGCAGCGTCAGCTGCGCGCCGCCCGGTCCGGCGTCATGCCGTAATCCTCCGAGCGTTCGACCGCGCGGTAGAAGTCGGCGAGCTGCTTGCCGCGCTCCGGCTTGAAGATGCGGCCGGCGATGACCACCGAGGCGATGCGATCGATACGGAAGGCGCGGAAATCGTCACGCATCTCGCACCAGGCGACCAGTGTCCACACCTTGCCCCAGAACCACAGGCCGAGCGGCCGGATATCACGCGCAGTGCCGCGGCCGGCCTCGTCCGAGTAGTCGATGGTCAGCACTTGGCGCTTCTCGACGGCACGCTCGATCAGGTCGATCGCCTCGCGCGCGGCATCGCTCACCACCCACATCGGCGTGTGGATCTCGGTGCGAGCGATGCGGTCTTTTTCGGCGTCGGGCAGCACGGCGCCGATCTTGACCAGCGCCTCGTCGGCGGCACGCGCCATGGCAGCGCCGCCAAAGGCGCGCACCATGCGGGCGCCGGCGACCAGCGCGACGATTTCGTCACGCGTGAACATCAGCGGCGGAAGGTCGAAACCCTCCCTCATCATGTAGCCAACGCCCGCCTCGCCGTCGATCGGCACTCCGGTCGACTGCAAGTCGGCAATGTCGCGGTAGATGGTTCGCTCGGAAACCTCGAGCCAGGTACCGAGCTTCTGAGCGGTGACCAGCCGGCCACCGCGCAGGTGCTGCACGATCTGGAAGAGCCTGTCGGCACGGCGCATCGTATGGTCCCTCTGCGTGTTTCTTATGCATGCCGTTGCCCAAAACCGGTTTCGACTTTCGGGCGGCAGGCATGTCCTGTTTGATGCGTCTCGTTATCCCAAAAACCGCTGCGCACTTTTGGGCGACACGCATTATGGCTTCAGCCCTTCGCGCTTGCGCTGCGCGGCGACGAATTCCGCGCCGAAGGACAGTTTCTTCGTCGTCGGCGTGTTGGTGTCGAGTACACGCCAGAAGGGTGCTACGTCGCTCAGCGTCATGCCGCGCTCGATATCCTCATTGGCGGCTTCGGCGACGGTGCGCAGATGATAGCCGATGGTGACCGGACATGTCACTTGCGCCCCGTGCTCAATGGCGAGCGCGGTGCGCAAGGCGCGGACGTCCATCTCGACCCCGTTGGGGATCGTGCGGATGAAATCATCGACCTGGCGGGCCGTCGGCACAAGCATCGGCTGGCCCTCGACGACATCGCCCATCGTGCGCGGCGTCGGCTTCACGCCATTCATGCCCGGCGTGTTCAGCCTGTCGTTCCAGCTTTTCACCATTCATGTCTCCTGACACGTTTATGGCATGGTGCTCCTGACAGCATTCTGTCAGGAGCCTTCAGCATTGTCCGTGGCAAGTGCCGAAAGATTCAGCACCTGCCCGCATGCATCGCTGCCTGCGCGTCATGTCTTTGATCTGGGTGTGGCGATGGCTGCATCCAAGCATTGCCATGAAAAAATCGCCTCAGACCTCACGGATACGGCCGCGACCCTGATACATATCGGGCCAGCCAATGTCCTTGCGGATGTCCGCCGGCAAAGAATTCATGAAGCGCTGGGTACGGACTTCATTGCGCATCGTGCGGATCTTGCCGACATAGTGCTGTACGCTGTTCAAAATACCAAAGCTGTTCATGACCATCTCCTCTTCTCTGATGGAGACACTATCGCATTCCCCTCCTGACAGCAGTCTGTCAGGAGCCTGTCGGCATCCCGTGACTTTTTTCACCCTGGAATCGTCGGCAAGCGTCTGCGTCAAAAAAGGAGATCGCTTCCTGGCTTGTTGACAGCATGAACATCCGTCTGTATCTAACATGAATGTTAAATAACAAAATGGTTAGATAGTTGCAAACAGACCCGCTTACCGCCACATTCGCGGCCCTTGCCGATCCGACACGCCGCGCCATCCTTGCGAGGCTGGCGACGGGCGAGGCGACCGTGACCGAGCTGGCCGAACCGTTCGAGATCAGCGGTCCGGCTATATCGAGACATCTCAAGGTATTGGCGCGTGCCGGCCTGATAAGCCGCGGCCGCGATGCGCAGTGGCGGCCGTGCCGGCTCGAAGTCGACCGGCTGCAAGGCGTGGACCAATGGCTCCAGCATTACCGGCAGCTCTGGGATGGCCGCTTCGACCAGATGGATGACTATTTGCGAGCGCTGCAGAAGGGGGAGGACAAATGACGGACCCGGCAACTGACCGGCACGATGCACGCCAGCGGGCGCTGACGATCACCCGAGTCTTCGAGGCGCCACGGGCGCTTGTCTACAAGATGTGGACCGAGCCGCACCATATGAAACGCTGGTGGGGTCCGCGCGGCTACACCACCTTGTCGGCGCAGGTGGATATGCGGTTGGGAGGGTTCTGGCGGGTCCATTCGCGCAAATACGATGGCACCGAGGTGGCCGAACAGGGCGTGTTTCGCCAGATCGTCGAGGCGGAGCGGCTGGTCTTCACCCACGCCTGGGAAGAGGGCGATGGCAATCTTGGCCACGAAACGCTGGTGACGCTGACGTTCACCGGCGATGGCGACAAGACGGTCATGACCTTCCACCAGGCAGACTTCCTGACAGTCGAGAGCCGCGACGGCCACCTGCAGGGCTGGGGTGAGAGTTTCGACATGCTGAAGGAGTATCTCGGCAATGCGTGACGCCAGCACAAACATCCTGAAAATCGGCCGCTTCATCGCCTTAGCCGGCGTCGTGCTGCCGCTGCTGTTGATCGGCGGTCTCAAATTCACCCAGACAGAGGTCGAAGCACTCAAGCCGCTGATCGGTGGAACACCGTGGCTGGCATGGCTCTATCCGCTGTTCGGTGAGGCCGGTGCGTCGTATTTTCTTGGCGTCGTGGAGATTGCTACGGCCTTGCTGCTGGTGGCTTCGCCGTGGACGGCACGAGCAGGTGTGGTCGCAGGGGCGCTGGCGACTTTCACCTTTCTCACCACGTGTTCGATCATGTTGGCATTGCCGATCTGGGACCCTGCGCTGGGCTTCCCGGCGCTTGGACCGCTCGGATCGTTTCTGATCAAGGATGTTGCCTTGCTCGGCATCGCGGTCGTGGTGCTTGGCGAAAGTCTTGGCCGTCTCCGCTCCGCGTGAGCCAACCGCAAAAAACGAGAGGCGTAAAAAAACATGCTGCTCTCTGACAAAGTTGCCGTCATCTATGGCGGCGGTGGATCAATTGGCGGCGCGGTTGCCAGGACCTTTGCCAGGGAAGGCGCACGGGTCTTTCTTGCCGGCAGGACGCGCGAGAAGGTCGAGGCGGTGGCGCAGGCCATCCGCCAGACGGACGGGCACGCTGAAGCGGATCAGGTCGATGCGCTCGATGAGGCGGCAGTCGGGCGGCATGTCGAGGCCGTTGCCGAGCGGGCCGGCCGGATCGACATTCTCTTCAACGCGATCGGCACCGAGGACATCCAGGGCACGCCGCTGGTCGATATGCAGCTCGCCGATTTCATGCAGCCGATCCGCAAGGCGGCGGCCAGCCAATTCATCACCGCGCGGGCGGTGGCGCTGCACATGACGAAACACGGCAGCGGCGTCATCCTGACAATCACGGCCGGTCCGCCCGAGGCGGTGCGCGAGATCGGCGGTTTCGGCCCGGCCTGCCACCTGATCGAAGGGCTATGGCGCGGCCTGGCGGCAGAACTTGCGCCGCATGGCATCCGCGCGATCTGCCTGCGTTCGGCGGGGTCGCCCGATTCTCCGGATTTCCAGGAGATGGTGCGCCAGCATGTCGCCGTGTCGGGCGCCAGTCGCGAAGCCTATCTGGCCGAACTGGGCGCTGGGACGCTGCAGAAGCGGCTGCCGCTGCTGGCTGAAGTGGCTGAAGTCGCGGCGATGATGGCATCCGACCGTGCCAGCGCCATGACCGGCACGTTCGTGCATGTCACCTGCGGATCGCCGGCGGGATAGAGGCGACTGCCTTAAGCCGCCAGTTTGGAGTTTCGGAGCGAACGCAGACAGCGCTTTGACAGCCGCCCGCAATGCTGGTCAAAGGCGGCATGTCGAAGCTTCTCGCCCTTGTCTTCATCGGCATCATGCTCATCCAGATCATCAAGCCGCTCGGTTGGCCGGGTCTGCGGCGGCGCGGCGATTTCTGGAAGCTGGCGCTGCTGGCCATGGCCGCCATCTCGCTGGCCGGCGTGCTCGGGCACTGGACATAGAGCGTTTCACCGTTTCACGGAAACGGCGAACCGCTCTATCTCTTTGTTTTTCGTAATTTCCGGACGGAAAACCGCTCACACTTTTCCTGAAATTGCTTTAGCACGGCGCCTGTCGCGCCTTTGCCGGAGCAGGCAGGCTGTGTCAGGTCGGATCGACCGTTCCCATGGCGATCATGCGAATTGCGGTGAGGCTGGGGACGAAGAAGTAGTCGCCACCGCGCGTCGTCACGAATTCAGGCAGGTTCGCCGCGATGAAGGGTGTGGCGTTGGCCGGCCCGGCCGGAATGACGTGCTTGCTGGATTCGGCCCGATTGCCGGTCAGCGGGCAGGTGTCGTTGCCGGCATCGAAATCCAGGCCGTAGCTCATCCATTGCTGCTGGATGAATTCGAACTGCCGGAAAATGCTCGAACAGATCGCCATCATGATGACGCCCCGTTCGCCGTCTGGATCGGCATAGGGCAGCCCGCGCCGCAGGATGCGGCGGCGGTTGGTGAGCGTGCTTGCCCCATGCGTGTCGCTCAGCAGCGGGTCGAGCATGTCGCGCGGATTGGCGCGGCGAATATGGGCGCCGAACGGACATTTGGCGCCATCGGGATCATCGCCGTAGCGGAAGCCGGTGCGCAGCCGGGCAAAGGCGGCGAGCCGCTCCTGGTGCTTGACGTCGTCGCGCGGTTTGCACAGCGCGGGGTCGATGCAATCCGCCCATTCGTCCATCAAGCGCTGGTGATCGGCCCAGCTCGGCGCGGCCAGCAGCGGAATGCCGGACCGCCAGCGGCCGACCAGCTTGGCCGAAACGATCTCATAGGCCTCAACGTCGTCGCTAATGCCGGTAACCTGCTTCCAGAGGGCCGCCTGCCGCCGCATCTCGGCCTCGAACCCCGGCACGTCCTGGCGCAGCTTGCGCCAGACCATGAAGGTGCCGTTGCGGGCAAAGCCGGACGGCTCGGTGGCGACCGGAAACTCCTGGCCCTCGTCGACCTGACCGAGGATGAACTCGCCGGTCTCAAGCGCTTTCCAGCTGGTCTTGGGATCGTAGGGGCCTTCGGCGATCTTGCCGGCGCCGATGACGGCGCGCGCCTCTGCGTCGGCCTGGAACTGGCCGCGAAAGACCGGATCACTGATGCCGTCGGTGAAGCCGAACGGCTCCTTCGGCTGCGGGACCATCGTGCCGTCAGGACCGGGTTCCATCAGCGCCGCGGAATCCTGCCAAAGGCCTTGTCCGTCAGCTCCGTGCCCTGCGAGGAGAGCCACGCCGCCGTTGGACTTTGCCGCAAGCTCCTGCAGCCATGTCGTCCACAGGGCAAGCTCAGGCAGCGGCGTGCCGTCGGGGTTGGCGCCGACATTGAGCGACACCCAGACATGAACCGGGCGCACGCTGCCGTCGAGATGCGCGTGCCACACGGGGTCCCAATGCCTTGGCGCGCTGCCTTCGACGTCGCCGAGGATGTCGGCGCGGCAGCCCATGCCGTCGATGAACTCGTCGGGCAAAAGGCGCAGCGTGCGGGTCGGCAGATCAAGCGCGCGCAGGCCAAGATAGGTGAAACCGATGTTGAGCGTGATCGGCGGCTTGCGCAGCAGTATGGGTCCGGTGCCGCCAGCCTCCGACTTTCCCCATGGCTCGGCGGTGGTGATGCGCGGCCGGATGCCTTGCACGAACAGACGGCCAGCAGCAGCGTCCGCGATGGTGAAAAACAGATGCCGGCTGTGCGGAAAGCCAAAACGGCCATAGGGGCGATGGATGTTGCCCTGAAGGTCGGGAAGGTCGAGTTCAATCATCGCGCCCACTC
Source organism: Mesorhizobium neociceri (assembly GCF_013520985.1). Classification (GTDB taxonomy): domain Bacteria; phylum Pseudomonadota; class Alphaproteobacteria; order Rhizobiales; family Rhizobiaceae; genus Mesorhizobium; species Mesorhizobium neociceri. The sequence goes on from NZ_JACDTY010000005.1 coordinate 165,495, forward strand.
CGCCGCCGGCGCCTGGATTTCACCGGCCTGCTGTGTAGGTTCCGCCGGATCATCCGGCTTTACGGCGCTGACAAAGGCACCGAAGCGGGCGTGAAGTGCCGTGTCGTCAAGGCCCTGCGCCTCGATGGCGAAACGGGTGAAATGCTGCTGCACGAACAGCGATTTCAGCACCGAGGGCAGGTCGGCGCCGGGTGCGGTCGGAAAGGGCGTCATGCCCTGGTGCAAGACCTTGCGATACAAGCTCCAGGCCATAAGCAACGTCAGGATGACCAGCAACGAAACCACGGCGACGCCCCATGTAGCTGCCGTCGCGACCCATTGCGCAAAAGCATTGTGAACGCCGAAGACAGCGAAGACGCCGTGCAGAAGCAGGACCGCAAGCCAGATTATGATCGCACCGCCGGTGGCGATGCCAACCGGCTTGAGCGTGCCGATCTCCAGCTTCTTGACTTTGACGTCGAGCCCGTCTGGCCAGTAGTCGTTGAACGGCATCGTCGTCTCGATCTGGCAGCGCTTGATATAGGCGTGAAACCCGTCCGCGGAATCGATGCCGTCGAAGCCGACGCAATGGCCGAAGATAATCACCAGATCGCGTTTCATCGTCGCCCACAGTGCATCGGTGTAGGCGCGCAGTGCATCGCCTTCGGCCTGTGCGTCGATATCGGCCGCGAACAGCAGAAAAGGTGTACCCAGCTGATCGACGGGCTGCGGTGCCAGCGGATTGATGGTGCGCACGGCGCTGACCAGCGCATCGCTCGACATGCGCCCGTTGAAGGCCGGTCCATGGATGATGACGAACCGGGCGAGGTGGTTCAAAGTATTAAGCGAGAAGGGCGAGGGCCGTGCATTCGGCGGCGATTCCGCCGTCTGTTTGCCGGTGGCCAGCAACGCCAGCTTCTGCGCCAGCAGTTGCCGGTGCGAGCGGGAACGGCCGATCTCGTCGGGATCGATCATGATGTCGACCCGGATCGGGGCGAGGACCGTCAGGAAATAGTGGCCGCCGTCAAGGTTTGGCATCGGCCGCCCCACGCTTCTTTTCGAGCATGTCGATGAATTCGTTCCGCGCCTTGTCGGCCTTGCGCGTCGCCACCGAGGCGATCGGGGCAAAGCCCGGCGATGCCAGCGAGTTGGCCACCTTCACAAGCGCCCCCCTGTAGGCCAGTGCGAAGGTCTTCGGGTCGCTGCTGCCATGGATTCTGGCGAGCTTCAGCACCTCGTTTCGGACACGCAGCGCCGCCTTGATGTCGCGCTGCGCTGCACCCGGCGTGGCGTTGTAATAGTAGTTGGTATGGATCTGGTTGGCGCCGATATAGTCCTTGAAACTCGAGATCGGGATCGAGTGGGGATATTTGGTGCTGGCATACCAGAACATGTCCAGGCCGCTCGGAATGCCGTCGGCGAAGGCGTCGATATACTGGTCCCAGGTGCCGTTGAAATTGGACAGGAACAGCATGTAGTCGTTCTGGATGGCCTGCTTGCCCTGGCCGAGATCAGGCCATTGGTCGCGCCGGATGATCACCCAACGCGCGAAATGAATGAGCTTTAGGCCAAGCAAGCCCGAGAGCTGCGCGGGCCCGGCGCGCGCCACCATGAAAATCAGGGTCTGGATCCATGTCCGCCAAGGCCGCATCGGCGTCAGCACGTTCATTGCATATGCTTTGCCGGCAATGTTCGACATGCCACCCCACACCCTTGCCCAATGGCAGAATGACCCAGCAGCCCTGAATCCGCAAGGTGGCATTGCAGAAGTAACGCCGGTATGGCGCATTCATGTTGTTTTGACTTGAAATATTCTTCCCCCAGTCCATTGGAGGGATGCCGAAATCAACAGTATTTCGAAAACAATCGACCCAGTTCTCCGAAACCCGGTTAGCCTGAGCCGGTGCCCACTCTGGTCAATCGGCGAGAACCTGCCCGACCAGATGTTCAGCCCAGGCCCGGTATCCGGCTTCCGAGGCATGAAAGCCGTCGGAGGCAAAACCCTCTTGAGGGTTGGTGATCGGCAGCCGCGGCGCCGGTACGGCGCCGCGCTCGAAACACAAGCGCTCGCCCATACGGTTCATGGCGGTGGCGCGGATCTCGAGAATCTTGCCGAGCAGCGGCGGCATGGCCGGCGCGCGGGTGAATTCCAGCACCGGCGACCAGACGACACGCGCCTCCGGCCATTTGGCGCGCAGGGCGTAGAGCAGGCCGCCGAACTCCTTCTTGAAGCGTGGCACCGAGTGGAAATTCTTGGTGTCGTTGGTGCCGATGGCCAGAACAATGTGCGTCCACGGATCGGCCGATAGATTGGGCAGCACATGGTCGCGGATCTGGCCCGACGTTGCCGAGTTGAAGCCGGCGGCGCGCCAACGCACGGCGTCGCCGGTGCGTTGCGCGATCATGACGGCAAGCTGTGCGGCAAGCCCGTCCTCGGAATTGCCGATGCCGACCGAAGCAGCGGAGGAATCGCCCAGCACCAGCAGCGAGATCGCCGGCGCCTTGCCGGATATCTCGTGCATCACCGGCCCTTGCGCCGGCAGCATGCGGGTGGTGCGGCGGCGCACGCCAAGTCCCTGCCAGACATAGACAGGGTAGGCGAGCCAGGTGAGAAGGGCCGGGAAGCGCATGACGGTACCGTTTAGAGATCAGCGGCAGCCTTAGCGCATGTTCGAGCTGAGGTGAACGCGCTTCTAGAGCATTTCACCGTTTCAAGGGAAACGGCGAACCGCTCTAGCTCCTTGGTTTTTCGCAATTGCCAAGGGAAAACGCTACGCGTTTTTCCCGGGAAAACCGTTCCCACTTTTCCTGGAATTGCTCTAGTCGCAGCAGCTCGGCTTGTCCGCCTGCCTGTCTTGATATTCGTCATGCAGCCGCACCCAGTCCATCAGGCTTTGATAAGCGCCGTTTTCACCGCGGCCCTTCGGCGTCATGTCGAGATAATCATAAGTGCCGATCTGCGCCTCGCCGCCGCGGGCGCGCGACGTGAAGGTGAGGAAGATGTCGCCGTTCTCGTCCTTGTAGAAAACACTGGTGCCGGGAAGGTCCTTCGATGTGCGTGGACGGGTCTCGAAATTGTAGGTGGTGTCGCCGGCGGCGATCTGCTTGTCGGTGAACGAGACCTGCATGTCGAAATTGAAATCCGAGGCGTAAGACCACACCCAGTCGAATTTCCAGCCCATACGCTGCTTGTAGGGCAACAGCTCCGCCAGTGGCGCGCGCGCAACCACGACCAGCGACACATCGTGGTGCCTGAGATGCTGATTGGCGCCGTCTATATGGTCGGCAAGGAACGAACAGCCTTCGCAGCGATGATCCAACCCTGGCGTCATCATGAAGTGGTAGACGATGAGCTGGCTGCGGTTGGCGAACAGCTCCGCCAGGTTCTTCGGACCTTGCTCTGTTTCGAAGACGTAATCCTTCCTGATCTTCAGCCATGGCAGTTCACGCCGCTCGGCCGCGACGCGCTCGCGGAACCGCGTCAGTTCCTTCTCGCGCGCCAGATGCGCCTTGTGCGCCTGGAACCAGTCTTCGCGCGAAACCACCTTGTTGCGATGCATGAACTTCTCCCTGTCTGCACCCCCAAGGACGTTCGGGATGGGCAGGAACCGACATCGCTGCAGGTTTCGGCCGAAAGGGAAATAAGGATGCTGACGTCCGATCCCAAGACCGGGCTCGCCACAAACAAAAAACCCGGGCGCATCGGCCCGGGTTTGTATGACAACGGGAGGACTGCGCTCAGGCAGCCTGTTCGAGGCTCTGCTTCCATTTCCCCAGCGCCGCCAGGTGGTTCATGTGGGCGCGATGGGTGAAGGCGGCCTGGCCGGCGGCGACGTTCGATGCCTTGCCGCTCCATGCCTTCTGCGGGGCGGCCTGCAAAGCGCGGCCGTAGGAGAAGGTCAGCTTCCAAGGATGCGGGCCGATGGCGTTGATCGCGTTAAGGTTGGCGGTCGCCTCCTCGTCCGATTGTCCACCCGAGAGGAAAGCGATGCCGGGCACCGCAACCGGCACCACTTCCCGGAACAGCTTGATCGTCTTCTCGGCGATCTCCTCGGGGCTGTTCGTCTTGCCGGATTTCTTGCCGGCAATGACCATGTTCGGCTTCAGGATGGTGCCTTCGAGCACGACGCGCGCCGCATGAAGCTCGTCATAGAGCTTGATCAGCGTCGCCTTCGAGACCGCGTAGCAGGTGTCGATGTCGTGGGCGCCGTCCATCAGCACTTCCGGTTCGACGATCGGCACGATGCCCGCTTCCTGGCACAGCGCGGCATAGCGGGCGAGCGCATGGGTGTTTGAGGCGATCGAATTGGCCGAAGGCACGCCCTTAACGGTGTCGATATCGATCACAGCGCGCCATTTGGCGAAACGGGCGCCGAGCTTGTAGTAGTCGGCAAGGCGTTCGCGCAGGCCGTCGAGGCCTTCGGTGATGGTATCGCCTGGGAAGCCGGCCAGCGGCTTGGCGCCGGCGTCGACCTTGATGCCGGGGATGGCGCCCGATGCCTTGATGATATCGACCAGCGGCGTGCCGTCGGCGGCCTTCTGGCGGATGGTCTCGTCATAGAGGATGACGCCAGAAATGTATTTGGTCATCGCGTCCTTGGCGCGAAACATCATCTCGCGGTAGTCGCGGCGGCTGTCGGCGGTCGATTCGACGCCGATGACGTCGAAGCGTTTCTTGATGGTGCCGGAGCTTTCATCGGCGGCCAGCAGGCCCTTGCCGCCGCCCACGATCGCGGCGGCAATATCTTCGAGACGTTCGCTCATTGTTGCTTCTCCTGAAGGGGTCTGTTCCGCGCTTAACGGAAGTCTACCGCCAAAGGAATGGCATCGGAAAGCTCGAATCGATTGAAAGTTCCCGGCGCGTCGTTTGGCGCCGCCGTTCCGCTCAGGCCTGCTTCTTCAGCACGTCGACGCCGGGCAGGGGCTTGCCTTCCATCCACTCCAGGAAGGCGCCGCCGGCGGTCGAGACATAGGTGAAGTCGTCGGCGACGCCGGCATGGTTGAGTGCGGCCACCGTATCGCCGCCGCCGGCAACCGAGACCAGCTTGCCGGCGTTGGTGCGGGCTGCCGCGTGCCTGGCCGCTGCCACTGTCGCATGATCGAAAGGCTCAATCTCGAAGGCGCCGAGCGGGCCGTTCCAGACCAATGTCGCGGCGCGGTCGATCCATTCTCCGATCGCCTTCACGGTCCTTTCGCCGACATCGAGAATCATGCCGTCGGCCGGCACATCAGAGATGGCGACGGTCTCGCAGGCCGCGCCCGCCTTGAATTCCTTGGCCACGACGCCGTCGACCGGCAGGATGATGGCGCAGCCGGCTTCGGCCGCCTCGATCATGATCTGCTTGGCGGTCGGGGCAAGGTCGTGCTCGCACAGCGACTTGCCGACAGCGGTGCCGCGCGCGGCGAGGAAGGTGTTGGCCATGCCGCCGCCGATCACCAGCGCGTCGACCTTCTTCACCAGGTTCATCAACAGGTCGATCTTGGTCGACACCTTGGCGCCGCCGACAATGGCGACGACCGGACGGACCGGATTGCCGAGGCCCTTCTCGAGAGCTTCAAGCTCTGCCTGCATGGTGCGGCCGGCATAGGCAGGCAACAGCCGCGCCAGGCCTTCGGTCGAGGAATGCGCGCGGTGCGCGGCGGAAAAGGCGTCGTTGACGAAGATGTCGCCATTGGCGGCAAGCCTTTCGGTGAAGGCCGGATCGTTCTTCTCCTCGGTCTTGTAGAAACGTGTGTTTTCCAGCAGCAGCACGTCGCCCTTGTTCATGGCCGCAACGGCGCTTCCCGCGGTGTCGCCGACGCAGTCGCTGGCAAAGCCGACGGAGCGGCCGAGCACTTCGGCCGTAGCTTTCGCGATAGGCTCCAGCGAGAATTCGGCCGAGGGACCGTCCTTCGGTCGGCCGAAATGGGCGAGCAGGATGACCTTGGCGCCCTTGCCGGACAGTTCGGCGATGGTCGGCGCGATGCGTTCGATGCGGGTGGCGTCGGTGACCTTGCCGTCAGCGACGGGCACGTTGAGGTCGACACGCACCAGCACGCGCTTGCCGCTGATATTGCCGATATCGTCGAGTGTCTTGAAGGCGGCCATGCTGGTTCCTTTCGGTGAAAAATCGCCGGGACCATACCTCGCATCAATGACGATGCAAGGCTTGAGCCGCAGTGCGCGTTAAATTTTGAAGTCAGGGCGAAGGTAGCGGTGATGCTGGGGGACGAACCTGCTTTGGTTGGTGGCGCAGACGGATCGTACTCAGCTCTCGGTCGTTGCTTTTTCCGCGGCAGGATCCGAGGACGGCTTCTCCTCGGCTGGAGCCTCCGCGACCTGCGCCTCCGTCGGCTTGCGCCAGTTGCGGATGAAGGCGGAGACCCGGTCTCCCATCTCGCCGGCGCTTAAGAAAACCGGCACACGCGCCACCGGCGCGGTCGGTTCGAAGGACAGGCCGAGCCCTGTGATCTTGCCCTTGTCGTCGACATCGCGAACGATCAGTTCGATCGGGCCGATCAGCACCCGGTCGGCATATTCGGCATGGCCGCCGAGCCGCGCCGTCACCAGAGCGCCAACGGTCTGTTTCTGCTCTGCCTCGGTCAGGCCCGGCGTGTAGGCAGCTTCCAGTTCGGCGGCCGAGCGCGCCGGATCGACGGCGAAGGCGCCGAAGAAATCGGCATCCTCGGGGTCGACCACCGCACGGCTGGCGAACAGCTTGTCGAGCAGGCGCGGATAGCGGTCGGGCACGAAGATGTAGACCTGGTCGCCGGCGGCGAGCCGGCCCATATCCTGGAAGCGCATCGAGCGGCCGTCGCGCAGCACCAGCGAGGGCCTGGCCCAGCGCGGGATGCGTTCGCCGCGCGCCACCGGGCTGCCGGGCGCGACGCGGTAGGCCAGAAGCTCGTGATGGGCCGAGCCCGGCAGTTCGAGCTCGACCTTGTCGAGAGGTCCGAGTCTGGCCGGCACAATCAGGCCGAGCCGGCGCGCCAGTGGCCCGACCGTCCAGCCCTGCACCACCAGCGACACCAGGACGATGATGAAGGCGGTGTTGAAGATGACGCGGCCGTTCTCCAGTCCGCCGAGCAGCGGGGTGATGGCAAGCAGGATGGAGACGGCGCCGCGCAGGCCGACCCAGGACACGAAAGCGACTTCGGGGCGCGGCAGGCGGAACGGGATCAGGCAGAGCCAGACGGCGACCGGGCGCGCGACGAACATCAGGAACAGGCCAAGCAGCACCGCCGGTATGAGGATCGCCGGGAATTGCGAGGGTGTCGCGAACAGGCCGAGGATCAGGAACATGATGATCTGCGCCAGCCACGACATGCCGTCCTGGAAGCGTTTCAGGATGGTGACGGCGCGGATGTCGGAATTGCCGGCAATCAGCCCGGCGAGATAGACCGCGAGAAAACCCGAGCCGCCAATGGCGCCGGCGGCGGCGAACACCATCAGCGACAAGGTCAGCACGAAGATCGGCAGCAAGCCGTGGTCGAGATTGAGCCGGTCGACGAGGCGCACGATGCCGAGGCCACCAAGCACGCCGACAATGGCGCCGAGGCCCATATTGAGCAGGAAGCCGAGGATCAGGTCGGTGACCAGCACATGGGTCTCGGGATTGGCGTGGGCGGCGATGACCTCGACCAGCGTGATGGTCAGGAAGATGGCGATCGGGTCGTTGGTGCCGGATTCAACCTCAAGCGTCGCACGCACGCGCTCGCGCAGATTGATCTCGCCGGCGCGCAGCAGGAAGAACACCGCGGCCGCGTCGGTCGAGGCGACGGCGGCACCGAGCAGGAAGGATTCCAGCCAGCTGAGGTTGAGCAGATAATAGGCGGCGGCGCCGAACAGGCCGGTGGTCAAAAGCACGCCGAAGGTCGCCAGCGATAGCGCCGGCCCGGCCGCCTGGCGCAGCGCGTTGAGCGGCGTGCCGAAACCGGAATCGAACAGGATGACGGCCAGCGCCAGTGAGCCGGCAAAATAAGCCAAGCGCGCATTGTCGAATTCGATGCCGAGACCGTCGGTGCCGGTGGCAAGGCCGATGCAGAGGAAGAGCAGCAGCAGGGGAGCGCCGAAGCGGAAGGCGATCAGGCTCGAAAACGCGGCGGCGACGACGAGCGCTGTGCCGACCAGCGTGACGAGATAGATCGCATGCTCCATCCGTGATTTGCCCCTCGAATTCCTCTACCTCTCCGATTTACGGGAGAGTGGGGCGAAGGCATGGCCAGTGCAAGGCGGGAGGGTGGCTTTTTGCCCTATGCCGCTGATTTTCCGGCATTTGGCGGCTCAGCGCGCCTTGCCGAGCACTCTGACGAAAAACGCCCGGACAAAGCCGGGCGTTTGAAGCTGCGAGACGAAGGCCTGCGATCAGGCGATGGTCTTGCCGAAGGCGACCGAGGTATCGGCCATGCGGTTGGAGAAGCCCCACTCATTGTCGTACCAGGACAGTACCGAAACGAAGTTGCCGTCCATGACCTTGGTCTGGTCGAGCGCCATGATCGAGGAGCGCGGATCGTGGTTGAAGTCGATCGAGACATTCGGGTGATGAGTAACGCCGAGAATGCCCTTGAGCTTGCCGTTGGAGGCGGCGATCACCGCTTCGTTGATCTCCTGCACGGTGGTGGCGCGCTTGGCGATGAACTTGAAGTCGACGACCGAGACATTCGGGGTCGGCACGCGGATCGAGATGCCGTCGAGCTTGCCCTTGAGGTCGGGCAGCACGAGGCCGATCGCCTTGGCGGCGCCGGTCGAGGTCGGGATCTGCGAGAGTGCTGCGGCGCGGCCGCGGTAGAGATCCTTGTGCATGGTGTCCAGCGTCGGCTGGTCGCCGGTGTAGGAGTGGATCGTCGTCATCATGCCTTTTTCGATGCCGACGGCATCGTGCAGCACGGCAGCCAACGGCGCCAGGCAGTTGGTGGTGCAGGACGCGTTCGAGATGACGATGTGGTCCTTCGTCAGCTTGTCGTGGTTGATGCCGTAGACAACGGTGAGGTCAGCACCTTCGGCCGGCGCCGAAACGACGACGCGCTTGGCGCCAGCGGTCAAATGCGCGGCGGCCTTGTCGCGGGCAGTGAAGATGCCGGTGCATTCGAGCGCGATGTCGACGCCGAGCTCCTTCCACGGCAGCTGTGCTGGGTCCTTGATCGCGGTGACCTTGAAGGTCTCCTTGCCGACGGTGATCTGGTCGCCGGACACCGACACTTCATGCGGGAAGCGGCCATGCACGCTGTCATAGCGCAGCAGGTGGGCGTTGGTTTCGACCGGGCCGAGATCGTTGACGGCGACGACGTCGATATCCTTGCGGCCGGATTCATGGATGGCGCGCAGGATGTTGCGGCCGATGCGGCCAAATCCGTTGATGGCAACTCTGACGGTCATTTTACTCTCCCTGGGAGCTCGAAAGGCGGCAGATGGGTCCGCAGCTTCATAGCGGCGGAAGCGGAAAGAATCCAGCCGCAGCGACGTGGATTTAAATCGATTAGGTTGGGCCAGTCCCGCGAAGCCGCCGCAGCGGTTCGCGGGAATGACACCGAGCTTACTTGCTGTGCAGGCGGGCTTCCGCCGCCTTGGCCGCCGCTTCGGCGGTAATGCCGAAATGCGGGTAGAGCTGTTCGATGGTGCCGGAAGCGCCGAAGCCGTGCATGCCGATGAAGATGCCGTCGGAGCCGATCAGGTGATCCCAGCCCTGGCGGATGCCGGCTTCGATCGCCATCTTGATCGGCGCGTTGCCGATCGTCTTCGTGCGGTAGGCGTCGCTCTGCTGGTCGAACAGCTCGAAGCAAGGCACCGACACAACGCGGGTCGGGTGGCCGTGCTTTTCAAGCAGGTCGCGGGCACCGAGCGCGACCTCGATCTCGGAGCCGGTGGCGAAGATCGTCACCGCCGCCTCGCCGCTGGCCGCGGCGAGCTCATAGGCGCCCTGGCTGCTCAGGTTCTTGGCCGAGAATTCGGTCCGCACGGTCGGCAGGTTCTGGCGGGTCAGCGCCAGGGTCGACGGCGTCTTTTCCGTCTCAATGGCGATCTGCCAGCATTCGGCGGTTTCCACTGCGTCGGCTGGACGGAAGACATTGTGGTTCGGGATGGCGCGGAGCGCCGCCAGATGCTCGACCGGCTGGTGGGTCGGGCCGTCTTCGCCCAGACCAATGGAATCATGGGTCATGACGAAGATCGAGCGGATGCCCATCAGCGAGGCCAGCCGCATCGAGGGGCGGGCATAGTCGGAGAAGCACATGAAGGTGCCGCCATAGGCGATAAGGCCGCCATGCAGCGTCAGCCCGTTGAGCGCGGCGGCCATGCCATGCTCGCGAATGCCGTAGTGGACATAGCGCTGGCCGTAATCGTCCGGCGTGATGTTCTTGGTCTGGCTGGTCTTGGTGTTGTTGGAGCCGGTAAGGTCGGCCGAGCCGCCGATGGTCTCGGGCACCGCGCCGTTGATGACTTCCAGCGCCATTTCCGAGGATTTGCGGGTGGCGACCTTCGGCTTGTCGGCCGACAGCTTCTTCTTGTAATCGGCAATGACGGCGTCGAAGTTGGACGGCAGCTTGCCGGCGAGGCGACGCTCGAACTCGGCCTTCAGCTCGGGCTTGGCCTTGGCGAGGCGGCCTTCCCAGTCGGTGCGCGCCTTGACACTGCCCTTGCCGGCGGTGCGCCAGGCGTCGAGGATGTCGGCCGGAATTTCGAACGGCGGCGAGTCCCAGTTGAAGAACTTGCGCGCGCCGGCGATCTCGTCGGCGCCGAGCGGCGAGCCATGCGCCTTGTTGGTGCCGGCCTTGGTCGGCGCGCCGAAGCCGATGGTGGTCTTGCAGGCGATCATCGTCGGCTTGTCGGAATGGCGGGCGGCTTCGATGGCATAGGCGATCGCTTCCGGATCGGTGCCGTCAATGTGGCTGGCATTCCAGCCGGAGGCCTGGAAGCGGGCGACCTGGTCGGTGTTGTCGGCGAGCGAGACCGGGCCGTCGATGGAGATGTTGTTGTTGTCCCAGAAGACGATCAGCTTGTTCAGCTTGAGGTGGCCGGCAAGCGCGATAGCTTCCTGCGACACGCCTTCCATCAGGCAGCCGTCGCCGGCCAGCACATAGGTGTAGTGGTTGACGAGGTCGTTGCCGAAAGCGGCGTTCATGATGCGCTCGCCAAGCGCGAAGCCGACCGAATTGGCGAGACCCTGGCCGAGCGGGCCGGTCGTCGTCTCGATGCCGGTGGCGTGGCCGTATTCGGGATGGCCGGCGGTCTTGGAGCCCAGCTGGCGGAAATGCTTGATCTGGTCGATCGTCATGTCCTCATAGCCGGTCAAATGCAGCAGCGAATAGAGCAGCATCGAACCATGGCCGGCCGACAGGATGAAGCGGTCGCGGTCGGGCCAATGGGGGTTCTTCGGATCGTATTTCAGGAACTTCGTGAACAGCACGGTGGCGATGTCGGCGCAGCCCATGGGCAGGCCGGGGTGGCCGGACTGGGCCTTTTCGACAGCGTCCATGGCGAGAAAACGGATCGCATTGGCCATCCGGTCATGTTGTTCACGCGACGTCATGGTACCTCCGGGGTGGGGATTTGCGGGCTTGGCAGAGCCCTGGAAAGGGTGCGCGACACATAGCAGGCGCGGGCTTTTAGTCAACAAATCGGCTGCACATTTGCCGGTCTTGTGATGCCGGCAGGAGGCCTACATTAGCGTTAGCAGGGGACAGTCGCGAGAGCTTTGTTGACGTTGCCTTCACCCGGTGCCTAATGTTTCCTTGTTAACGCGTTCTGAACGCGAGCGATTCGGTGATGGGCAGGGCACAGGACGAAGGCCATGACCGGGGAAACGACACTCAAGGAAGTCATCCACAGGCTGGGCAAGGCTATCGAGGGGCTGGAAAACGCCGTCGCGGCCAAGCTTGAGCACGAGCGCGACTATTCCGAAGCCGAGGCTGAAGTGCAGCGCATGAACGCCGACCGTTCGCGGCTGGCGCAGGAACTCGACAATTCCGAAGCTCGCGCCGAACGGCTGGAAGATGCCAACAAGGAAGTGTCGCGCCGCTTGGTGACCGCCATGGAAACCATCCGCGCGGTGCTGGACAGATAGGAGCTGCAGGCCATGGCACAGGTCACGGTTTCCATCGACGGCAAGCAGTACCGCATGGCTTGCGACGAAGGCCAGGAAGAGCATCTGATCGACCTGGCCGAACGCTTCGACCGCTATGTCTCGCATCTGAAGGATTCGTTCGGCGAGATTGGCGACCAGCGGTTGACGGTGATGGCCGGCATCATGGTGATGGACGAGCTCTCGGAGCTGCAGAAGCGCGTCAAGGGCATGGAGACCGAAGTGCAGACGCTGCGCAAGACGCGCGACGAAGCGTTGACCAAGGCCGACAAGAACGACACCGTGTTGACCAGCGCGCTCGGCGCGCTCGCCCAGCGCATGGAAGACCTGGCTACGTCGCTTGCGGTCAACAAGGCCTGAGCGCAACCTTTTCCCGCAGAAACGAACGATTGTCGGGCCGAATGTTGAGTAGGTAGAACGAAAGTGCTCGTTCCGTCGCCGACAAGAGTTTCCTATTGTCTCGCGGCCGCGATTTATGCGCTAAGATGCGGCAATGCCGGAGCGTGGGCGCCGCCTTGGTGCCGCTCCTAACGAAATCTGTTGCAGGGGAGATGTGCCATGAGCCTTCGTATCAACGACATCGCGCCGGACTTCACCGCCGAAACGACGCAAGGAACGATCAATTTCCATGACTGGATCGGCGACGGCTGGGCGATCCTTTTCAGTCACCCGAAGAATTTTACCCCGGTCTGCACGACCGAGCTTGGCACGATGGCCGGGCTCGAGGGCGAGTTCAAAAAGCGCAACGTCAAGGTCATCGGCATTTCCGTCGATCCGGTTGCGAGCCACGACAAGTGGCAGGCCGACATCAAGACGGCGACCGGCCAGACGGTGAACTACCCGCTGATCGGCGACAAGGACCTCAAGGTGGCCAAGCTCTACGACATGCTGCCGGCGGGCGCCGGCGAGACGTCGGAAGGCCGCACGCCGGCCGACAACGCCACGGTGCGCTCGGTCTATGTCATCGGGCCGGACAAGAAGATCAAGCTGGTGCTGACCTATCCGATGACCACCGGCCGCAACTTCGACGAGATCCTGCGCGCCGTCGATTCCATGCAGCTGACCGCCAAACACCAGGTGGCGACGCCGGCCAACTGGAAGCAGGGCGAGGACGTGATCATCACCGCTGCTGTCTCCAACGAGGATGCGATCAAGCGCTTCGGCGCTTTTGACACGATCCTGCCCTATCTCCGGAAGACCAAACAGCCGTCCGCCTAGGTTTTCTCGACCCGGGTCGTTTTCGATTTTTGTCCTGTTTCTGGCAAGGCGTGCTTGACGAGTGCGCCTTGTCAGATGACCATGCTCCTGGTTCGCTCCGGCAGAGAAAATCATTCCTGCCGGAGCGAGGGGCAGGGGACCGGAAAATGGATGCAGCTTTGGCCAAGCCGCTGGTCAGCGGCTTCTACGACAAGCCGACCGGCGCCATACAGTATGTCGTCGCCGATCCGGCGACGAGGCGCTGCGCCATCATCGACCCGATCCTGGATTTCGACGAAAGGTCCGGCGCAACGGCGACAAAGAGCGCCGATGCCTTGCTGGATTTCATTCGGGAGAACGGACTGGAGCTCGAGTGGATCCTCGATACCCATCCGCATGCCGATCACTTCTCGGCAGCGCACCACCTCAAGGAGAAGACTGGCGCGCCGACCGCGATCGGCGACAGGGTCATCGAGGTCCAGGCGCTGTGGAAGGCGATCTACAACTGGCCGGAGTTTCCGGCCGACGGCTCGCAGTGGGACCGCCTGTTTGGCGAAGGTAATAGCTTTCGGATCGGCAGCCTTCCGGTCAAGGTGCTGTTTTCGCCCGGCCACACGCTGGCTTCGATCACCTATGTCGTCGGTGACGCGGCCTTCATCCACGATACGCTGTTCATACCCGACAGCGGCACGGCAAGGGCAGACTTTCCCGGTGGCAGCGCGGCGCGGCTGTGGCGCTCGATCCAGGGCATCCTGGCATTACCGGACGACACGCGCCTATTCGTTGGCCACGACTACCAGGAGGGTGGCCGCGAGCCGCGTTGGGAGAGCACCGTCGCTGAGCAAACGGAGAAGAATGTCCACCTGGTTGCGGCACACACCGAAGCCGAGTTCGTCGCCTTGCGCGAAGCGCGCGACAAGACATTGCCGATGCCGCGCCTGATCCTGCATGCGCTGCAGGTCAACATGAACGGCGGACGGCTGCCGGAGCCGGAAGCCAATGGAAGGCGGTATTTGAAGTTCCCGCTGGATGGGTTTTGAGGGGCTGTTGGCGAAGCTGCCAATCTCCCCCCTTGCGGGGGAGATGCCCGGCAGGGCAGAGGGGGGTGCTGTCCCTCCGCCCTGTCAGCCAGATGTAGCTGCGCCCTCAATTTCCGATTGGGGTGGCTAAAACCGAAGTTGGCGATCCTTCACACCCCCCTCTGTCCTGCCGGACATCTCCCCCGCAAGGGGGGAGATTGGATGTCACGAATGCTTTCGCCAGCCATCAGCATAGCGCTAGACACAAAAAGGGCGGCGCCAGTTTCCTGGCGCCGCCTTCTATTCATAACCGAACCTGGCCTTAAGCCGCGGGCTGCGCCTCGATCGTGCGCAGGGCCTGCATCTGGCGCTTGGCGGCGGCCTTGACCGCGTCCTGCACCTTCTCGAAGGCGCGCACCTCGATCTGGCGCACGCGCTCGCGGCTGATGTCGAACTCGGCCGACAGCTCTTCCAGGGTCAGCGGCTCTTCGGCGAGGCGACGTGCCTCGAAGATGCGCCGTTCACGATCGTTGAGCACGGCAAGAGCGCCCGACAGCATGCCGCGCCGATTTTCCAGCTCGTCCTGCTCGATCAGCATCTCTTCCTGGCTTTCGTGGTCGTCGACCAGCCAGTCCTGCCATTCGCCGGACTCACCTTCGCTGGCGCGGATCGGCGCGTTGAGCGAAGCGTCGCCCGACAGGCGGCGGTTCATCGACACGACTTCGGCTTCGGAGACATTCAGCCTGGTGGCGATCTCGGCGATCTGATCGGGCTTGAGGTCGCCATCGTCGAGCGCCTGGATCTTGCCCTTCACCTTGCGCAGGTTGAAGAACAGGCGCTTCTGATTGGCGGTCGTGCCCATCTTGACCAGGCTCCACGAGCGCAGGATGTATTCCTGGATCGAGGCCTTGATCCACCACATGGCGTATGTCGCGAGGCGGAAGCCGCGCTCGGGTTCGAATTTCTTGACGGCCTGCATCAGGCCGACATTGCCTTCCGAGATCACTTCGCCGATCGGCAGGCCGTAGCCGCGATAGCCCATGGCGATCTTGGCGACGAGCCGGAGGTGGCTGGTGACGAGCTTGTGCGCGGCGGAAGTGTCTTCATGCTCGGCGTAACGCTTGGCGAGCATGTACTCTTCCTGCGGCTGAAGCATGGGAAAGCGGCGGATTTCTTCCAGGTAGCGGCTGAGGCCGCCTTCGCCGGAAACGATACTGGGTAATGACTGGGCCATGATAGCGCCCCCTCTCTATTGGAGTGATGCCCCCGAAACGCGGCGGGCATGTGACGCGAGCACCAAAAGGCTCGCCCGCGACAGCTGATTTATACAGGAACAAAACCAGAAAAGACAGGCATTTGTTCAACACGAAACAGTGTGTCACGCCAAAGTGAACAATGCCGCTCAGGTTTTAGCTGGCCGGTTCATAGCTTGCGAAAGCCGCCGACGAGTTCCTCCATGTCCCCCGGTATCGGCGCCTCGAACCTCATCGATAAATGGGCAGTCGGGTGTCGAAATGCAAGGAGCCAGGCATGCAAAGCCTGGCGGGAAAATGCCTTGACCTGGCTTTTCAGCGGTTCGGGCAGCCGATTGGCCTTGGTGCGGAAGGCCTGGCCATAGTCGGGGTCACCGACGACAGGATGGCCGATATGGGCCATGTGAACGCGGATCTGGTGGGTGCGGCCGGTTTCCAGCCGGCATTCGACCAGACTGGCGGTGGCGAACGCCTGCTGGTCCGCGCCGAAACGCTCCTTGACGGAGAAATGGGTGACGGCGTGGCGGGCGTCGTCGCGGCCTTCCGGCACCACGGCGCGGCGCACCCGGTCGGCGGCGCGGCCGAGCGGCGCGTCGACCGTTCCCGTCGGCCGCGACGGGATGCCCCAGACCAGCGCCAGGTACGCGCGTTCGAGGTCGCCGGTGCGGCCATGGTCGGCGAAGGCCTCCGACAGCGCCTTGTGAGCGCGGTCGGTCTTGGCCACCACCATGACGCCGCTGGTTTCCTTGTCGAGGCGATGGACGATGCCCGGCCGCCTGACGCCGCCAATGCCCGAAAGACTGTCGCCGCAGTGATGGATCAGCGCATTGACCAGCGTGCCGGTCCAGTTGCCGGCGCCGGGATGGACGACGAGGCCGGCCGGTTTGTTGATGACGATCAACTCGTCGTCCTCGTAGAGCACGTCGAGCGTGATGTTCTCGCCTTGCGGCTCGGCCGGCTCCGGTTCGGGCATTAGAACCGCTACACGCTCGCCCGCGACCATCTTGCGCTTGGTCTCGTCGATCGGCTTGCCATCGATCGAAACGGCACCTTGCCGGATCAGCATCTGCACCCGGCTGCGCGACATATCGGGGCCAAGGGCGGCCGCCAGCCACTGATCGAGGCGCTGGCCGGCCGCTTCCGCGCCGGCTTCGAGCACGGTTGGCGGCGCCTCTATGAATTGTCTGGTCTCTTCGTTATGAGCGCTCATCGAAAAAAGTTCCGGAAAGTTCTGCCATGGCCCGGCCCGTTGCCGATGAAGAAGAAAAGCCGCTCGATCCCGAGATCGAAAAGGTGCGCGGCAGGCTCATCCGCTTCATGGCCATCAATCTCGGCCTGCTTTTGCTGGCCCTTATGGTGGTGATCGCGGCCATTGTCTACAAATCGCGCAAAGCGCCGCCCACGAACCCGCCTGCGGCCGGCGACATCCAGGTGCCGGGTGGCGAGCCGCTGGCAGAGGACATTGTGCTGCCGGTCGGGGCCAAGGTGATCAGCCAGTCGCTGTCGGGAAACCGTATCTCGATCGACGCCGAGCTTGCCGACGGCAGCCGCACCATCTTCGTCTACGACATGGCCGAGCGCCGCATGATCGGCCGCTTTGCCATCCGCAACAAATAACTGGGCCGCAACAAAATGACCGGGTTTGCCGAAAGCCGCCGCATTGCCACCGTCACGCTCGTCGTTGCCGACTATGACGAGGCGATAGCCTGGTATGTCGGCAAGCTTGGCTTTGCGCTCTGCGACGACATCGGTCTCGGTGACGGCAAGCGCTGGGTGACGGTGACGCCGACGGCCGGGCAGGGCCCACGGCTGCTGCTAGCTGAGGCGTCGGACGATTTGCAAAAAAGCCGCATCGGCGACCAGACTGGCGGCCGGGTGGTTCTGTTCCTCGAAACCGATGATTTTGCCAGGGACCATGCGACGATGCTCGAAAACGGCGTCGACTTCCACGAAACACCACGCCATGAGCCTTACGGCACGGTGGCGGTTTTCGCCGATCTGTACGGCAATCTGTGGGACCTGATCGAGCCGAAACGCCAGGCCTGAACGGGACAAATCAGCCGTTCGTCCGAACCGCTCAAAGCCCGGTTGCTTTTTCCCAGCCGTCAGCCTATATCGCCGGTTCTTGAACGCGCCCATCGTCTAGCGGTCAGGACACCGCCCTCTCACGGCGGGAACAGGGGTTCGATTCCCCTTGGGCGTACCAGACTTTTCAAGCACTTAGCGACATTCTCCCTCCTTCGGTCGAATATCCGTCGAATAAACGCCTGCGAATTTGGGTGAACGGCACCTGATTGATTTCGACTAAGTTCCTGCGACTATCAGCAAGTCCGTGCGACATGACGCGGCAGACAGGGGGAGGTTTTCAGATGAGCAAGCGCCCACCTATCGGAATGAACTCAACAAAACTGTCGCCCGTAGCGGCTGATCTGCAAGCTCGCCGCGCGCCGCGAATATCGGGATCGGTTCCTCCCGATTATCAGGGTCCGATTTTTTACCGGACCCGCGTCAACCATGCCGAATATGCATACAAGCAACTTTATGCGCATCTGAAGTTCGCCAATCGCGATCTAGCGCGACGCATGGCTCATGCTTACCCTCATGAGGTCGCGCTCCGCGTCGATCCGCGCCTGTTCGGTCCCGATCGCGAGCTTCTCCCGATCTTTCGCCAGCCCGTGCAAGCCTCGCTTTCAGCTTCTGCTCCGAAGAAATCGCCCGAATGGTCGTTCGGTCACAATCAACTCGTTAACGAGCGTGTCCGCGAGGCGATCGAGACTCTTCAGCCCAGCAAGCACCTTTTCATTCCGATCGACGTTTCCGGGCCGGAAGGACGCGACCGGCGTTACGTCTTTTTCGTGCAGCGCGATCATACCCAGACAGTGCTGGCAATGGAGGCGAACGGCATCGAATACACAACGGCCGAGTCCGGAAGCCCACTCTTTCCCACACCGCTTTGGACTTTGTCGATGGATCATTTTGGCTACCTTTCCGCTCCATTAGTCGAAGGGGTGACGGTTGATTTTGATGGGCGCATCGGGACGATCATATCGAAAGCCTTGATCGACGAACTGGGCGATGTTTTCCCGAAGGGCCTCTATCTCATACCTATGGGCATCGCTGACGAGGCGCGGACAGTGAAACCCTGGGTGCCCTCAGCCGAGGTCCTTGCCAGACTTTCCAAATCGGCGTGATGTCCGCTTTCCAAAGCGGTATTCCCTTTCGGGTACCAAGCGTCAGATTTTCCACTAGAGGCATGGTCGACGAAGGGCAAATACCCAAAGCGCTCAAGATGGCGGATCGGTCCTTGGTCATCTTGGCGGATGAAATGGACGCCACCCGCGTGAATAAGAAGAAGCGGAGCGCGCGCGGATCGCGTTTGACCGCGAGGGGCGGCGGCGTCAGCGAAAGCCGGCTAGTCCGTGCACACGGATACACCCAATTTAAGTCAGGCCGCGACGCTTGAAAGCGTAGCAATCTCTGTTACTTGCGGTGCGGGGGCAGCATCTGCGGCAACGCGGATTTGGGTCGGGTAATGCAGGTAATGAGCTCGGTGACAATGACATGCCCGCACTGCCACGGCAGCGGGAAGATTTTCGATTGCTCCAGATGGCATGCGTCAAAAGGGTATTGCTGCCCGCAAGGAACGCATCGAACAGGCTGCCCGGGGCAGACCATGGCATGCGCCGAATGCGCGGGCGTGGGCACGTTGACGGAGGCCGAGTTCAGAGCTGTCGCTTAGCGAATATCCTGCAACCTTAAAGCCTTTTTCATTATCGAGCGCCCGCAGGCTCTGCGAGCTTCTGGCGCGTCGCTGCCAATTGCACTAGCATCATTGTGCGAAGCCTTGCCAAGGGTTCGTTACGGCGCGCAGAACGCCGGGGAACAGATAGGGAAAGCCGCCAGGCATGCACATCCGCCGCGCGCATGGCGTGCGGCGATGGTATGATTTGGCAGGATCCAAGCTCGCCCCGGAAGGCGATGGGTCGGCGAGGAGAAGACCGATGCAGAAACTGCAATCGCAGGGCGTCCATCACATCACGCTCGTTGGCGCCGGCCGCCAGACCTCGATCGATTTCTGGGAAGGCGTGCTCGGCATGCCATTCATCTTCGAGCAGCCCAATTTGGACAAGGCGAGCGAAAGCCATCTCTATTTCGATCCCGGCGACGGAAGGCTGATCACCATCTTTACCGATGAGAGCCGCACGCCGGTCAAGCGGCGCACGCCGACCGATATGGGCTGTGTGCATCACATCGCCTTTTCGGTGTCGCGCGTTACTTTCCTGCAGGCAGTCGCCCGGCTCGACGAGCGTGGCATCAAGCACAGCGGCGTCAAGGATCGCGGCTTCATGGATTCGATCTATTTCGAGGATCCTCTCGGCCTGTTGATCGAGCTCGCGTCTTACCGCTTCGAGCCGCCGGCGGGCTTCACCCATGCCGATGTGCTGATGCAGGCGCACAAGCTGCGCGTCGCGCGCGGCGACTACAACATTGCCGAAGTGCACCTTGCCGACGCGATCCAGGCGTTGGTGGAGAGTTCCCGCGCGACCTTGTCGGACGACCGGGCACCGAAGAATCCATACTGACGGCCACAAAAGGGGAGGAACCACAATGGCAAAGACAGTGAAGAGCGCGAAGAAGCCGGCGGCAAAAGCCGCCGCCAAGCCTGCGGCAAAGGCATCCGCAAAGACCTCACCAAAGGCAGCCGCAAAGCCGGCCGCGAAAGCAGCGGCGAAGCCGGCAGCGCCAACGGCAAAGGCCAAGTCTGCGAAGAAGCCGGCACTGAAGATCAGCATGCTGAAGCCGAGCGTCAACAACATGACCGTTCGGGTGTTTGCGCGTGCGGCCGGCTTCGACGCCGCCGAGACCGATGCCTGGGGCCACACGCGTTCGCCCGAATACATGGCGCGCAACCCGGCGCATCTGACGCCGATGATCGAGGACAAGGGTCTCCCCAGAGGCGTACTCTGGGAAAGCTGCGCCATCATGCAGTATCTCGCCAACAAGCACGGACTGGAGAAATTCTATCCCAAGGCGCCGGCCAAGCGGGCGATGGTCGACAGCGCCATGTTCTATCTGATCGGAACGCTCTACCCCTACGTGGCGCGCGCCACCTATCCGGCGCTCGGCTTCCCGCAATATGCCGGCGAGGTCGGCCACAGCGATGCCCACCCCGACAGGAAATCGGAGGCGCAGAAGGCGGCCATGGCGGCCATTGCCGAGCCGCTGGAAGTATTTCACTCCTTCTTCCGGGACGGCAAGCCGTTCATCGGCGGCAAGCACCCGTCGATCGCCGACATCCGACTGGCATCGACACTCGAGTTCCTGGCCGTCATCGACTACGCGCTGCCCAAATGGGCGAAGGAGTATATGGCGGCGATGGAAAAGAAACTCGGCAAAGCCTATGCCGAGCCGGCCGGCGATGTCAGAGGCTACATCGCCTATGTGAAATCACAGGCCAGCGCGCAAAGCTAAGGATTCGTTAACCAAAGCCCTGTCTATTGAGGGCAATCCACCCCGCGACCACGGATGTACTGGCGCCGAAGTGGAAGGAAAGGTCGGCGCAATGCCGGCCTTTTTGCTTTTCGCCGATGCGCTATGAGGCGCGTCCCCGCGCTCTGCCATAAAGTCCGACATCAGGCATATTGCCATTGCCGGCGTCGACCCTACCATCATGCTTGGCGGCCGAGGTACGAGGAGCTTTGCGATGAAAGGCGTGGCGAGATTGTTTGCGGTTGTTGGTGTTGTGTTGGTCGGAGGCTACCCGTCCAATGCCGCGGTGCTCGACACCATGACGGAGGTCGGCGATGCGATCCAGACGTGCTGGACGCCTCCGTCCGATGCTGGAAATGCCAGCGTCACCTTGAGTTTCAGCTTCAAGCGGGACGGCACGCTGATCGGTCCGCCGCGACCGACGGCGATCAAGGTCGATGGCGACGCCAATGCCAAGAAAGCGTTTGTCGACGCCGCGACCACTGCCTTGCAGAAATGTCTGCCGCTAAGCTTTTCGCCGAAGCTTGCACAAGGCGTAGCTGGCAACGTCTTCACCATGCAGTTCGCCTCGCCCAAGCAATAAGCGAGCGGTAGAGCGTTTCACCGTTTCACAGAAACGGTGACCCGCTCTCTCGTTGTTTTGACGCAATTCCGGACGAAAAACCGCTCACACTTTTCCTGGAATTGCTCTGATCAGTTGTGCCGGCGCCTTATGTCGACATGCCGCTGCAGATCGGGTGTCTCGAAGACGTAGTCGGCCCAGGCGGATTCGGGAATCTGCCCCGCGAGATAGCATTCCAACAGGAGGCTCTGCTCGGGATCGAGCGCCCTTGGCGCCCGTTCATGGTCCAGCCCCAGCGAGTGGAACAGGTTCCTGGTCAGGCCAGAGACAGTGAAGTGAATAGACATCTTCGGTCTCCTTTGTCCGACACAACGCGAAACAGCGGAGAAAAGTTTCAACCGCAAGGGCCGATAACGCGCGATTGATCGGGCTGCGGCCGGCCATCGTCGATGCCTGGCTTCGTCTCAATCTTGAAACAAAAGTGTAATAGCGAGTTTACAGGGGTTGGCATAATACACTTGGCATAAATACTTGGCCTTTGCTGGCTTCCTCTTAATTAGACTTGGCTCATGTATTAAGGCTCAATCGGCTGGAGCGGCAATCGGCTCCACAGGGTATAAGGACCAGGGGCGCCGATGATGCGTTTGTGGCTAGTCGTGATCTTCGCGCTGGTGTCGATGACGGCAAGTGCCGTGGGGATTTCGGCTTCCCTTGCCGATCCATGTGCCGCGCTCAGGGGCCAGATGGCCTCGTCCGGCCGCGGCGGCGGGATCAGCCCCGAACTTGCGCAGCTGCGCCGCCAGCTCGCGGCGATCCAGGGCCTGGAGAGGCAACGCCGCTGCACGGCGCAAAGTGCGACGGGCGGCTTCTTCAACGCTTGCGCCGATCTGGCCAAAAGCCGCGCGCAGGTGCAACGCCAGATCGCCGGCGCCGCGTTTTCGGGCCGGGACACGTCCGGGCTGCAGGGCAGGCTCATCGCGCTCGGCTGCGCGCCCGCCGCCGGGCAACAGAAACAGCGTCCGGCGGGCACCATGATTGGCAGCAATTCGATGCTGTTTTGCGTTCGCCTGTCCGACGGCTATTTCTTCCCGGCACCGAAGTCGCAGTTCGTGCAAGGCGACGATGTCAAGGAGATGGTCGATCAGTGCCGCTACATTTGCGACGATACCGGCGTCGACCTGTACACGCTCGGCGACCCGAGCCTTGAAACCGAAGAGATGGTCGCGCTCGGTACGCGCAAACCCTACAAGGATCTGCCAGCGGCCTTCCGATATCGCGACGATACGACCTTCAGGGCGTGCGACCTCAAGCGATACTATCGGCGCGTTGCCGAACTCAGGGCGCGTACGGTCACGCCAGCCAATATGAGCAACGCCATCATTCCCCTGCCGTCCGCAAAGCCGGATCTCGGTACCGTTGCGCAAATCCCCCAGACCGACGCCGATGCCCTGGAGGCCAGGGGCGCTGCCCAGCAGCAGTCGGTCGAGTCGTTGGCCGGCGAGCGGCCAGTCAGGATGGTCGGGCCGGCTTTCTTCCCGTCGGAGTAACCTGCGCCTAGTGCCAGCTATTCGCAGACCATCTTGTAGCGTTTACCGGGTTCGCTGACATTCTTGCAGGTGAGCGGATTGGCTGGTTCGGAAGCCATGCTGGGCGGGCTGGACCTGACGTGCCTTCTTGGCGCAGCAATCTTTGTCGTGTGCCTGCGTGCCGCCGGCCGGTACGGCTCCTGCGGCGGCGGCGTCGGAAACACACCGGCTGCCGCCTGCATCTGGCTGGCCTCGGTCTGCGACGGATCGCGATCCCAGACCCGCCTGATATCCAGCGGCCGCGGGATCACAACCGTGC
Organism: Mesorhizobium neociceri; assembly: GCF_013520985.1. GTDB lineage: Bacteria > Pseudomonadota > Alphaproteobacteria > Rhizobiales > Rhizobiaceae > Mesorhizobium > Mesorhizobium neociceri. Next base: position 188,896 of record NZ_JACDTY010000005.1, read on the forward strand.
CGTCATAGCTGCGCGCGCAGCCGCTGCTCGCAAGCAGCGCCAGGCACAGGAAACAAGGCACGATCCAACCAGTCATCAGCAACACCCCCTGCCGACTTATAGCCCGGCCGGGGTTCCGCCGACAACCGGCGGAATACCGCAGGGCAATGTGGGCTCTGGCCGCAGTCTGGATGCGTTATGGTTAGCGGATCATTAATGCTTCTCGGGCACATTCCGCCGGCGAGCCGCTGAGGGGGTTCGGCCTTGGCTTTCGGGGTGGGAACGGGATGGCTGACGGGACTGTTGGAACACGCGGCGGACGCGGTTCCCGAAAAGGGGCTGTGAACGGCGAGGATACGTCCGTCGGGGCTTCGCCCGAAGCGCTGCGCGAGCTGGTCGAGGCTGGCGCCGACTGGGTCTGGGAGACCGACGCCGAGCTGCGCTTTTCCTGGCTTTCGGAACATTACCAGGCCGCCACCGGCATCGATCCCGCCAGCATTCTTGGCCGCTTCCGCTTCGATTTCCTCAACCAGATGGTGCATGGCAATCGGCATGCCGCCGCGCATCTGGAGGATCTGCAGGCGCATCGGCCGTTTCGTGACTTCGTCTATGAATTGAAAGGTGGCCGCCCCGGCTGCCGCTGGGTTTCGATTACCGGCTTTCCCCGATTCGACAGCGAGGGCGAGTTTACCGGCTATCGCGGCATTGGCCGCAACGTCACGGCGCTGGCCGGTACGCTGGACGACCTTCGGCAGGTGCCGCCGGCCGCAGCCGAGAGCACGCAGCATCTCGCCGACCTCGAGCGGACCATGGATGCCATGCATATGGGCGTCGTGCTGCTCGACGCGAAGCTCGACACGCTCATCGTCAACAAGGCCTATCGCGACCTATCGAGGATACCCGACGGCGCCGTCACCGTCGGCGCGCCGTTCAGTCTCCTAATGGAGCTCAACCGCCGCAACGGCATCTATGGCGATCTCGATGAACAGCAGTGGCAGCACTACCTTGCCACCCGCGTCGAGGAGATCCGCGCCGGCTCGGTTGCGCCGCGCGAGTTCACCCACGCCAGCGGCCGCACCATGATGTTCTCGGTGACGGCGCTGTCCGGCGGCAAGCGGCTGTTGACCTATTACGACGTCACCGAGCTGACACTTCGCGACGCCGCGATCGAAAGCGCCAACGCCAGGACCGCCGAGACCTTCGCCAATCTGCGCACGATGGTCGACCAGATGCCGATCGGCGTTGTCGTCGTCGACGCCGAATTGCGCGCCGAAGTGATCAATCGCGCCTTCTACGATTTCTGGCAGATCGATGCCGGGCAGGCCGGCATCGGCTGCAGCTTCCGCGCGCTGATGGAGGCCAGCCGTGGCGTCGATCCGTTTGGGCAGGACGAAGCGGCCTGGCAACAGCACATTGCCGAGCGCGAGGCGGAGATCCGCGCCGGCATAGCCGGATCGCGGCAGTTGCCGCGCAATGACGGCCGCACCCTGATCTGCTCCACGGCGCCGCTCGCCGGCGGCAAAAGGCTGATCTCTTACGTCGACGTCACCGACATGAAGGACCGCGAGGCCGAGCTCGCCGAGGCGCTGGAAAAATCGCGGCTGGCCGAGGCGGTGATCAACGCCGTCGAGGACCCGATTTTCGTCAAGGACGACAATCTGCGCTTCGTCTTCGTCAACGAGGCGTTTTCGGCGCTGTTCGGTCAGACGCCGCAAGCCATGCTGGGCAGGCCTGGCGGCGACTTCATGCCGGGGAAGGACGCCGCGCTGTTCGAAGACAGCGAACGCGCCGTACTGGCGACAGGCACGCCCTACGAGGTCGAGGAGAATTTCGAGGTCGAAGGTGCCAGGCGCTCGCGCATCGTGCGCAAGAACCGCGTCGGCATGCCCAGCGGCCGCAACTATGTCGCTGGTTTCCTGTTCGACATCTCCGACATGAAGCGCCGCGAGACGGAAGCCGAGGACGCCCGCAAGAACCTCGCCACGGTGCTGGAATCGCTGCCCGCCGCCGTCATCATCTACGACCGCGACGACAAGTTCGTCTTCGCCAACCGCAAGCTGCAGGACACGCTGCCGGCGCTGGTGCCGGCATGGCAGCCCGGCAGCAGCTTCCGCGACGCGCTGGAACTGGGGCATTCGGTCGGCTATTTCCGATCGAGCGGTGATCCAGAGATCGACAGACTCTATGATGGCGACCGCGACGTCTGGCTAAAGGCCATCCTCGCCCGCTACCACTTGCCGAACTCCTCCTACGAACGGCGCAATCCGGACGGCCGCTGGTACCAGGTCTACGACATGCGGACCGAGGACGGCACCTTCATCGGCGTGCGCGTCGACATTTCCGACATCAAGAGCCGCGAAAAGGCGCTGCAGGATTCGATGCGCCAGATCGACCTGTTCCGCCACGTCATGGACGAATTGCCGGTCGCCGCCTTCATCAAGGCGCAGGATCTCAGCATCGAATTCGTCAACAAGGCCTGGTGCGCGATCACCGGCCTCGCCAAGGAAGACGTCATCGGCCGCACCGACCGCCAGCTGTTCGGCGCCGACGATGCCGAAAGCTACAGCTATGACGACACCGAGGTCGTTGTCACCAGCAGCGTCAAAGAGATCGAGGAACCGGTCACTCATCGCGACGGCACCGTGCGGCAATTGATGACGCGCAAGAGCCGGCTGGTGGCGCTCGACGGGTCGGTGCATCTGGTCGGCTCCAGCACCGACATCACCGAGGTCAAGGCGCGTGAGCAGGCGCTGGAAGAAAGCATGCGCGAGAACGAGGTGTTCCGCAATCTCATCGACAACGTGCCGGTGTCGATCTACGCCAAGCGCTCGGATCTTCGCCAGTTTTACGTCAACAAGGGCTGGTGCGACCTTACCGGCCTCAGCAAGGAGGAGGCGATCGGCAAGACCGACGTCGAGATCTTCGGCGCGGATGGCGAGGCCTTCGTCGCCGGTGATATGGCCGTGCTGCGCACCGGCGAGACGCAGGAGATCGAGGAGACGGTGACGCTTGCCGGCGGCAATGTGCGCCACCAGTTCGCGCGCAAGGGCGCGATGATCGCCTCCGACGGTTCGCTCTATCTGATCGGATCGACCACCGACATCACCGAATTGAAGATGCGCGAGGCCGAGCTGCGTGAGGCGCGCCAGCGCGCCGTGCTCGCCGACCGCGCCAAGTCGGAATTCCTGGCCAATATGAGCCACGAGATCCGCACCCCGATGAACGGCGTGCTGGGCATGGCCGAGCTGCTCGCCAAATCCGACCTCGACCCCAAGCAGAAGACGTTCACCGACATCATCGTCAAATCGGGCAACGCGCTTTTGACCATCATCAACGACATATTGGATTTCTCCAAGATCGATGCCGGCCAGCTCGTGCTCGACCCGGCGCCGTTCAACCTGCCAGAGGCGATCGAGGATGTGGCGACGCTGGTGTCGACACGCGCCAAGGAGAAGGATCTCGAACTGATCGTGCGCGTCGAGCCGGGCCTGGAAAGCCTGTTCATCGGCGATGTCGGCCGCTTCAGGCAGATCGTCACCAATCTGCTCGGCAATGCGGTGAAGTTCACCGACGAAGGCCATGTGCTGGTCGATGTCACGGGGACAAGGGTTGCGGCCGGAACCAGGCTCACCATCTCGGTTACCGACACCGGCATCGGTATTCCGGAGGAGAAGCTGAGGGCCGTCTTCGAAAAGTTCAATCAGGTCGATACCTCGTCGACCAGGCGCCACGAAGGCACCGGCCTCGGCCTTGCCATCACCTCGCGGCTGGTCGAGCTGATGGGCGGCGAAATCGGCGTCGAGAGCGCCGAGGGCAAGGGCTCGACCTTCTGGTTCACGGTCACGCTGCCCAGGGCCGGCCAGCAGACGGGGCAGCGTATCATGCCCGTCGATGTCACCGGCGCGCGGGTGCTGATCGTCGACGACAACGCCGTCAACCGCTCGATCCTGACCGAGCAGATGGTGTCGTGGACGTTCGATTCCTGCGCAGCCGAAAGCGGTGCGGAAGGGCTGAAGGTGCTGGTCGCCGCGGCTGCCTATGGCGTGCCGGTCGACTGCGTCGTGCTCGACTACCAGATGCCGGGGATGAGCGGCGCCGAAATGGCGCGCATCGTGCGCAACACCGCAGGGCTGGCCGACACGCCGATCATCATGCTGACCTCGGTCGACCAGTCGCTCGCCAACACCGCCTACCGCGACCTCGGCATCGACGCGCAGCTGATCAAGCCGGCGCGCTCCTCGGTGTTGCTGGAGACACTCGTCGCGACCATCCAGCGCCATCGCCACGGCACGACAGGTGGCGATGGGGAACACGCGGCAAGCGACAGCTCCGGCCAAGCGATGGTGCAGCCGGTCTCGGCGCTGCCGGCACGGGCCGCATCCGAGCGAGCCCAGCTGCATCCGCCGCCGGTGCGTGCCCGCGCCCGGGCGGGCGGCAACGAACGCGGGCTCGACATCCTGGTTGCCGAGGACAATGAGGTGAACCAGATGGTGTTCACCCAGATCCTCGGTGAAACCGGCTTTAGTTTCGAGATCGTCGGCAACGGCCGCAAGGCGCTCGACGCTTTCGGCCGGCTCAATCCGCGTATGATCCTGATGGACGTCTCGATGCCGGAGATGAACGGGCTCGAAGCCACCGCCGCGATTCGGCGGCTGGAGGAAGAGAGCGGCACGCATATCCCGATCGTCGGCGTCACCGCGCATGCCTTGAAGGGCGATCGCGAGCGCTGCCTGGAAGCCGGCATGGACGATTATCTGCCCAAGCCGATCAGTCCCAAGGCGCTGCTCGAAAAGGTCGAACGTTGGGTCGGCATATCAGGCGAGGCCCATCGAGACGCCGGCTAGCGATTTCGCCGCCGGATTCGGCAGCTCCGCGAGGTCCAGGGATATGGTGCGATCGCACCATATCAAAGCTTGCGTCCAGTCGGGAAAATGGCGGCAACGGAACCGCTCATTCAGTTACGGGCGGGAGCAAGCGACCGCCGACAAAGAAACAGCGTCGAAATCTACCCCAACGGACCTGTTTTTGGCGATGGCTCGGCCAAGATACGCTCTGGCCACGGGCAACGCGCTCCCGTCCGGTTTTTCTTTCTCGGCATCGCGACCTGCGATCTACCGAGACAAATGCCGGCGCAAAATCCCGCAAGCTTATGATTCCAGCGGCAAACTGCGGCTCTCCGGGAGAGGCGGGCCAGCTGCGGTTTTCAGTGCGTCCATCCGACGTTACCGGGCTGACACGAAACTGTCATGCGACTGTAATAATCGAAGGCTATGGCCTCAGCGGGCGCCGGCTGAAGAGGGCGCCGAGAGACCATATTCCGAACAGGAGCAGGCCACATGAAGAAATTCCTCGTTACGGCATCGGCCGTGGCGGTAGCGTTCGCCGCATCGTCGGGTGTCGCCGTCGCGCGCGACCAGATCCAGGTCGCCGGTTCGTCGACCGTGCTACCTTACGCCAAGATCGTCGCCGAGCAGTTCGGCGAAACCTTCACCAACTTCAAGACCCCGGTTGTCGAGTCCGGTGGCAGCGGCGCCGGCATCAAGGAATTCTGCAAGGGCGTCGGCGAAGACACCATCGACATTGCCAACTCCTCGCGTCCGATCAAGAAGGACGAACTGAAGTCCTGCGCCGACGCCGGCGTGAAGGAAGTCCAGGAAGTCCGCATCGGCTATGACGGCATCGTCTTCGCCACCGACATCAAGGGCCCGGACTGGGCGCTGGTTCCCGCCGACATCTACAAGGCGCTCGCCGCCAAGCTGGTCGTCGACGGCAAGCTCGTCGACAATCCGAACACCAAGTGGAACCAGGTCAACCCGGCGCTGCCCGACTGGGATATCGCCGCCTACATCCCCGGTGAAAAGCACGGCACCCGCGAAGTGTTCGAGACCAAGCTGCTCGACGCCGGCTGCGACAAGGCCGCCCTGAAGGCCGCCGGCATCGCCGACGACAAGGAAATCGGCAAGACCTGCATCGCTATCCGCAAGGACGGCAAGGCTGTCGACATCGACGGCGACTACACCGAGACGCTCGCCCGCATCGACTCCAACAAGACCGGCGTCGGCGTGTTCGGCCTCGCCTTCTACGAGAACAATGCCGATAAGCTGAAGGTCGCCACCGTGGAAGGCATCGTGCCTTCGACCGAGACGATCGCGACCGGCAAGTATCCGGTATCGCGTCCGCTGTTCTTCTACGTCAAGAAGGCGCATCTCGGCGTCGTTCCCGGCCTCAAGGAATATGTCGAGTTCTTCCTTGACGACCAGATGATCGGCCCGGAAAGCCCGCTCGCCCAGTACGGCCTGGTTTCCGCTCCCGACGCCGAGCGTCAGGGCCAGCGCGACGCCTTCGCCGCCGGAAAGACGATGTAATCGACTGACTGGATCAGGGCGCGGACCAAATCCGCGCCCTGATTTCGCCGTTTGCCGCAAAGGCGGCGGCGATCTGAACTTTCCCTGGGGTGGGTGATGTCGTCCTTGCTCGTACTCGCCATAATCATTGCCATCGGCGTGGTCGCCTTCGTGATCGGCCGCCAGCGCGCCGCGGCGCAGGATACCGGCAAGGTAAAGCCGCATTCGCGCGCCCATTATCACGGCTGGTGGGCCTTTCTGCTCGCCGTCCTGCCTGCCGTCCTGCTGCTTGCCGTCTGGGACATCGGCTCGTCCTTCTATCTTGACCGGCACATCCATGCCGCTCTGCCCGAGCGCACCGCTGACTCCAAGGTCGCCAGCGAAGCGCTCGACGCCAGCCTGGTGAAGAGCCTCGCCAAGGGCCTGCGTCGGCTCGATGCCGGTACGCCGCTTCCCGCCACCTTCGCTGAATTGCAGCCGCTGCTCATTGCCAAGGGCGTGGCGCTGGCCAGCGATACGCAGGATTACATGATCCCGATCGCCGTCGACGCGAACACGGTCCAGGACAGGCTCGGCCTGTTCGGCGCCGTCGTTACCTTCGCCCTGTCAATCGCCGGCGCCTTCTATGCGCTGCGGCAGATCGCGCCGCGCGCCAGGGCGCGCAACAATGTCGAGAGGCTGATGCTGTGGGGGCTGCTTGCGGCGTCGACCATCGCCATCCTGACCACGGTCGGCATCGTGCTGTCGATGCTGTTCCAGACCATCACCTTCTTCGAAAGCGTGTCGCCGATGAGCTTCTTCTTCGGCACCGTGTGGGACCCGCGTTTCGCCGCCGCCGGTTCCGGCGGCAGCCAGGGCCAGTTCGGCCTGATCCCGCTTCTCGCCGGCACGCTCTACATCGCCGCCGTCGCTCTTCTGGTGGCCGTGCCGGTCGGGCTGATGTCGGCTGTCTACATGTCCGAATATGCCTCGCGTAGCGTGCGCTCAGTGGTCAAGCCGGCGCTGGAATTGCTGGCCGGCATCCCGACCATCGTCTACGGCATCTTCGCCGTGGTCACGCTCGGGCCGTTCCTGCGCGATCTGTCGGCGGCGCTCACCGGCGGCTCGCCCTTCATCCAGGGACAGAGCATCTTCACTGCCGGCCTGGTGATGGGCGTCATGCTGATCCCGGTCGTGTCCTCGCTGTCCGACGACATCATCACCGCAGTGCCGCGCGCCATGCGTGACGGCTCGCTCGGCCTGGGCGCCACGCGCTCCGAGACGATCAAGCGGGTGATCCTGCCGGCCGCACTTCCCGGCATCGTCGGCGCCATCCTGCTGACGGCGTCGCGTGCCATCGGCGAGACCATGATCGTAGTGCTGGCGGCCGGTGTCGCCGCCAATCTCACCGCCAACCCGTTCGAAGCGATGACCACCATCACCGTCAAGATCGTCAACCAGCTGACCGGCGACCTTGAGTTCAATTCGCCGCAGACGCTGGTCGCCTTCGCGCTCGGCCTGACGCTGTTCGCGCTGACGCTGGTGATGAACATCGTCGCCCTCTACATCGTGCGCAAGTACCGGGAGCAGTACGAATGACCGACATCCCCCTGGACACGATGGCCGGTGCGGTTGCGCGTCCGCGCCGCGACATTGGGCTGAAGGCCCGCTACGCCGCCGAACGCCGGTTCCGCATCTACGGTGTGATTGCGATCTCGGTCGGCCTGGCGTTCCTGGCCATCATGCTGATCACCATCGTCTCGAAAGGCTACACCGCCTTCTGGCAGACCACGGTGACACTGCCGATCAGCTTCGACGAGAAGGTCATCGATCCCTCGAACAAGCGCGCCACCGATCCGAGCGTGCTGATCAAGGCGAACTATCCCAAGCTTGCCGAGAACGCGCTGGTGGCCAAGCTCGGTATCGATCCGGCCAACAAGCCGATGATGCTCAAGCTCAAGGGCTTCCTGTCGGAAGGCGCCCGCGTCCAGCTGCGCGACATCGTTTCCGCCGATCCGTCGGTGATCGGCACGACGCGCGACGTCAACATCCTGGCCGCCGCCAATCTCGACTCGGCCTTCAAGGGCCAGATCGACCTCAGCGTCGATGAAGCGCGCCGCAAGGTGTCCAACCAGCAGATCGACTGGATGAACAAACTCAAGGCCGATGGCGTGATGGCTGAGCATTTCAACACCGGCCTGTTCACCTACGGTGCCTCCAGCCGGCCCGAGACGTCGGGCATGGGCGTGGCCATCATCGGCTCGTTCTACATGATGGTGATCGTGCTTGTGCTGGCGCTGCCGATCGGCGTCGCCGCCTCCATTTATCTCGAGGAATTCGCCAAGAAGAACCGCTTCACCGACCTCATCGAAGTCAACATCAACAATCTGGCGGCGGTGCCGTCGATCGTCTTCGGTCTGCTTGGCCTTGCGGTGTTCATCAACTTTCTCGGCATGCCGCGCTCGGCCGCCTTTGTCGGCGGCCTGGTGCTGACGCTGATGACGCTGCCGACCATTATCATTGCCACGCGCGCCGCGCTCGCCGCGGTGCCGCCGTCGATCCGCTCGGCAGCGCTTGGGCTTGGCGCCTCCAAGATGCAGATGGTGTTCCAGCACATCCTGCCGCTGGCCGCTCCCGGCATCCTGACCGGCACCATCATCGGCCTGGCGCGTGCGCTGGGCGAGACAGCACCGCTGCTCCTGATCGGCATGGTCGCCTTCGTCGCCGACTATCCGAAGACGCCTTTCGATCCGGCGACCGCGCTGCCGGTGCAGATCTACATGTGGGCAAACGAGGCCGAACGCGCTTTTGTCGAGCGCATGTCCGGCGCCATCATCATCCTGCTCGTCTTCCTCATGGCCATGAACATCACCGCGATCGTGCTTCGGCGCCGGTTCGAGCGGCGCTGGTAGAAAAAAGGCAATTTGGTATGAACATCATGACCGAACAGTCCCTTGAAAACGCAGTGGGCGACAAAATGAACGCCAAGTCGAACGAAGTCATCAAGATGCGCGGCGACAAGGTCGGCGTCTTCTACGGCGAGAAGCAGGCGCTGTTCGACGTCAATCTCGACGTCCGCCAGAACCAGGTGACGGCGCTGATCGGCCCGTCCGGCTGCGGCAAGTCGACCTTCCTGCGCTGTCTCAACCGCATGAACGACACCATCGATTCGGCGCGGGTGACCGGCAAGATCACGCTCGACGAGGACGACATCTACGACAAGAACATCGACGTCGTGGAACTCAGGGCCCGTGTCGGCATGGTGTTCCAGAAGCCCAATCCGTTCCCGAAGTCGATCTACGAGAACGTCGCCTACGGCCCGCGCATCCATGGGCTCGCCAAGCGCAAGTCCGACATGGACCAGATCGTCGAGTCCAGCCTGAAGAAGGCGGCGATCTGGAACGAGGTCAAGGACCGCCTGCAGGAGCCCGGCACCGGTCTGTCCGGCGGACAGCAGCAGCGCCTGTGCATCGCGCGCGCCATCGCCGTGTCGCCGGAAGTGATTCTGATGGACGAGCCCTGCTCGGCGCTCGACCCGATCGCCACCGCCCGTGTCGAGGAGCTGATCGACGAATTGCGCCAGAACTACACCATCGTCATCGTCACCCACTCGATGCAGCAGGCGGCGCGCGTGTCGCAGCGCACGGCGATGTTCCATCTCGGCTATCTGGTCGAGGAGGGCGCCACCGACAAGATGTTCACCAATCCCGACGACAAGCGCACCCAGGACTACATTACCGGCCGCTTCGGCTGAGCCGTCCAGCGGTTGAATTTTCAGGCACGAGGACCAGGATCATGGGTGAACATACCGTCGCCTCCTTCGATGAAGAACTGGGGCAGATCAGCAAGCTGATCCGCGACATGGGCGATCTGGCCGGCTCGATGGTCAGCGGCTCGACCAGGGCGCTGCTCACTTCGGACAACGCGCTGGCACAGCGTGTCGTCTCCGACGACGCCATCATGGACGCGCGCCAGCGTGAACTGGACGACCGCGCCATCACGCTCATCGCCAAGCGCCAGCCGATGGCCAACGATCTGCGGGCCGTGGTCGGCTCGATCCGCATGGCCGGTGACCTCGAGCGCATCGGCGACCTTGCCAAGAACATCGCCAAGCGCGTCGGCACCGTTGGCCTCAGCGTCACGCCGCGCGATCTCTCGCACTCCATCGATGCGATGGCGCAGCTGGTGCTGATCCAGGTTCAAGGCGTTGTCGAAGAATATGCCGCCGCCGATGCCGCGGCGCTGGCGAAGCTCCGGAATGACGACGAGCGCATCGACGTCAAATACACGTCGGTGTTTCGTGAGCTCTTGACTTACATGATGGAAGACCCGCGCAACATTACCGCCTGCACGCATCTCTTGTTCTGCGCCAAGAATCTCGAGCGCATCGGCGATCATGTCACCAACATCGCCGAAAATGCGTACTATGTGCTGACCGGCCAGCAATTGCCCGCCAATCGCCCGAAGCAGGACGAAACGGCGATGGCCACATCGCCCTGATAAAGGTGAACTGCTGATGATTGCGCCACGCATCATGGTCGTGGAGGATGAGGAGCCGCTAGGCGTGCTGCTCCGCTACAACCTCGAATCCGAAGGCTACCAGGTCGAAGTGGTGACACGCGGCGATGAGGCCGAGATCCGGCTGCAGGAAAACGTCCCCGATCTCCTGGTGCTCGACTGGATGGTGCCGGCGGTGTCCGGCATCGAGCTGTGCCGGCGTCTGCGCATGCGGCCGGAGACCGAGCGGCTGCCGATCATCATGCTGACCGCGCGCGGCGAGGAAAGTGACCGCGTGCGTGGCTTGTCCACCGGCGCCGACGACTATCTGGTCAAGCCGTTCTCGACGCCGGAGTTCATGGCGCGCGTGAAAGCGCTCCTGCGCCGCGCCAAGCCGGAAGTGCTCTCCAGCGTGCTCAAGGTCGGCGACATCGTGCTCGACCGTGAATCGCACCGCGTCTACCGCAAGAAGAGCGAGATCCGGCTCGGGCCGACCGAGTTCCGCCTGCTCGAATTCATGATGCGCCATCCAGGCCGGGTGTTTTCGCGCAGCCAGCTGCTCGACAATGTCTGGGGCGAGACGATCTATATCGACGAGCGTACCGTGGACGTGCATGTCGGCCGCCTGCGCAAGGCCGTCAACAATGGCCGCATGCCGGATGTCATCCGCACGATCCGTGGGGCGGGTTACGCCATCAGGGAAGACTAGGGCGCGCCGGGGCGCGCCGTTGCCGGCCTCTCAGGCGACATGTTTGCCGGTCTTCGACTGGATACCCGGCGCGAAAATCTCCTGGTCGACGAAGCCGAGTGCGCGCATGGCGCAGCCTTCGCGGATCAGCGGCAGTTCGTTGGGCTCGGTGTCGAAGGAGATCGATTTCGAGTGCTGGCCGCCGGCGGTCTGGGCGATCGCTTCACGCAGCGCCGGTTCGATCAGGTCGAAGGCGGCGGCGCTGACGCCGACCATGGCGACGGGGGCGGGATCGATCAGGGCGAACAGGCTGCCAAGGCCGAAGCCGAGCGCTTCGCCGGCCTTGTGGTAGGCTTCCCGCTCGGGACCGTCGGTTTCGCGGGCGCGTGCGGCAAGCGCGCGCATATCAGCGTCGCCGACATCGACTGGTTCGGCGTCCTCGCTCATTCCCATGGCATTGCGCCAGATGGCGTAATTGCCGGCATAGGCCTCGACGCAGCCGCGCCGCCCGCAACGGCAGAGTGCGCCGCCGGGACGGTGGATCATATGGCCGAACTCGCCGCCCGAGGAATGGGTGCCGGTGAACAGCTCGCCCTTCAGCACCAGCCCCATGCCGATGCCGTGCGAGAGCAGGATGGCGATGAAATCGTCGCGGTAGCGCTCAGGCTGGCGCCATTGCAGCGCCACCGCCATCATGTTGCAGTCGTTTTCCATGGTGGCCGGGATGCCGAACTCCGCTTCCAGTATGTCGGCGAAGGCAATGTCGGTCAGCGGCGTGATCGGCGACCATAGCATGGCACGTGCCTGCGAATCGGTGATGCCCTGGATGCCCATGGCAATACGGGCGATGCTTTGGACATCGAGGTCGGGATCCTCGAGCCGCCGCCGCACGATTGCCGTGCATTCGCCGATCAGTTCGTCGCGCGGCATGGTCAGCGTGTCCAGCCGGCGCTGCTCCTCGGCGACCACGTGGCCGGCATAGTCGATGACGGTGACGGAAAGGAAATTCAGCGACAGCACCACGGTCATCACGGCCGCTGCTTCCGGGTTGAGGCCAAGGCCGACCTGTGGCCGGCCGCGTTTCAGCGCACCGGTCTCGCCGGGCTTGCTCTCGGCCAGGATGCCTTCTTGAATCAGGTCAGAAGAGATTGCCGATATGGTCGAATGGCTAAGGCCGGTGGTTGCCGCAATCTCGGTCCGCGACGGCTGGCCGGCCCGGCGCACGGCCGAAATCACCATCGCACGGTTGCGACGGCGCAGATCGTCGTGGCGGATACCAACCGACATCTTTTTTGTTTCCTCCCGGTCCCCCCGCGCCTCATGATAGTGGAGGCGGTCAGGGACGCCACGCAAATATTGGCAGAAGCCGGTCACGCTGTCATTGTTTATTGCGGGTCTCGAAAAAAATCGACGAGGCCATCAGAATCCATCAGAATCGATGTTGACAGCGTCTCGCCGTTGGACCAGTATTTTTTCGAGGCTCGAAAAAATAGAGCCTCTGTGTGCCGGCCCTCGGGCCAGTTTTGTGGCGCCGCGCGCGGCGCAGGGAGGACTATCATGAACAGATTTGCAGCCGCCATGCTGGCGGGTGTCGCCATGTCGCTGACGCTGGTGTCGGTCGCGCAGGCGAAGGACAAGGTCATTGGCGTGTCGTGGTCGAACTTCCAGGAAGAGCGCTGGAAGACCGACGAAGCGGCGATGAAGGCGGCGATCGAGGCTGCCGGCGACAAGTACATTTCCGCCGACGCGCAGTCCAATCCCGGCAAGCAGCTGACCGACGTCGAAAGCCTGATCTCGCAGGGCGCCAACTCGCTGATCATCTTGGCGCAGGACGCCTCGGCCATCGGCCCGGCGGTGCAGAAGGCGCTGGACGAAGGCATTCCGGTCGTCGGCTATGACCGCCTGATCGAGAACAAGGACGTCTTCTACCTGACCTTCGACAACAAGGAAGTCGGCCGCATGCAGGCCCGCGAAGTGTTCAAGGCCAAGCCGGAAGGCAACTACGTCTTCATTAAGGGCTCGGGTTCCGACCCGAATGCCGATTTCCTGTTCTCGGGCTCGATGGAAGTGCTCAAGGAAGCTATCGACTCGGGCAAGATCAAGAATGTCGGCGAAGCCTATACGGATGGCTGGCTGCCGGCTAACGCGCAGAAGAACATGGAACAGTTCCTGACCGCGAACGACAACAAGGTCGATGCGGTGGTCGCGGCCAATGACGGCACCGCCGGTGGCGTTGTCGCGGCGCTGACGGCGCAGGGCCTTGCCGGAACGGTTCCGGTCTCGGGCCAGGACGGCGACCATGCCGCCCTGAACCGCATCGCGCTCGGCACGCAGACCGTGTCGGTGTGGAAAGATGCACGTGAGCTCGGCAAGAATGCCGCCGAGATCGCCTCGCAGCTCGCCGACGGCAAGAAGACGAGCGACATTGCCGGCGCCAAGGACTTCACCACGCCTGGCGGCAACACCGTCAAGTCGTTGTTCCTGACCCCGGTCGCCATCACCAAGGACAACCTCAACGTCGTCATCGACGCCGGCTGGATCAAGAAGGACGAGGTCTGCACGGGCGTCGCCGCCGGCAGCGTCGCGGCCTGCAACTAAGCTTGGCCTGTTTCCATTCGATCTCGACGCCGCGGCCCAAAGCCGCGGCGTTTTCTCAACAAGATTTGTGTTTCCGCCGTTGGCGGCTAACTTCTAGGCTGTGGTCCGGCATCCGCGTCAGACGGCAAACCGCTGGGAGGACATCATGACCGACACGACCTCGACTTCGCAGGCCGACACCGCGCGTGCGTCGGAACTCGGCGCGGTCGCCCGGTTCCTGAAAGCGACCGAGATCGACACCCGCATGCTCGGCATGATCGGCGCGCTGCTTCTGATCTGGATTGGCCTGCATGTCATTTCCAGCTTCCGCCTCGGGGTCAATCCACTCGATTTCGACAGCCGCACCTTTCTGACGCCGCGCAATCTGTGGAACCTGTCGGTGCAAACGTCCGCCGTCGCCATCATGGCCTCGGGCATGGTGCTGGTCATCGTCATGCGCAACATCGACCTGTCCGTCGGCTCGGCCGAGGGCCTGATCGGCATGGTGATGGGCTTTGCCCAGGTGCATTTCCTGGTGCGCTTTGTCGGGCTCGAGCTCGGCAATCCGTGGATCTGGGTTCTGGCGCTGGTCATCGGCCTGGCGCTCGGTCTTTTGATCGGCGCCTTCCAGGGTTTTGTCATCGCCTATCTCGAAGTGCCGGCCTTCATCGTCACGCTGGGCGGCCTGCTGGTCTGGCGTGGTGCAGCCTGGTGGGTGACCAGCGGCCAGACCGTGGCGCCGCTCGACGCCACCTTCCAGCTGATGGGTGGCGGCCCGGCCGGATCGATCGGCGCGACGTGGAGTTGGGTCGTCGGCATCGTCGCTTGCCTTGCCGTGGTGTTCGCGCTGTTCAACGGCCGGGTGCAGCGCAAGCGCTTCCGCTTCCCGCTGCGGCCGATCTGGGCCGAGACGCTGCTCGGCACGGTCACATGCGCCGTCATCATGGGCGCGGTGTGGCTAGCCAATTCCTATCCGTGGCCGATCGGCATCGTGAACCGCTATGCGGCCGCCAACAACATCACCGTGCCCGAAGGCGGGCTGTTCATCGCGCATGGCATCGCCATCCCGGTGCTGATGGCGGTGACTGTCGGCATCATCATGACCTTTATCACCAAGCGCACGCGTTTCGGCCGCTATGTCTTCGCCATCGGCGGCAATCCGGAAGCCGCCAACCTCGCCGGCATCAACACGCGCTGGATCACCATGAAGGTGTTCATGATCATGGGCGTGCTGGCGACGATCGCCGCGGCGATCTCATCGGCCCGGCAGAATTCGTCGACCAACGTGCTGGGAACGCTGGACGAGCTGCTCGTCATCGCCGCCGCCGTCATCGGCGGCACGTCGCTCGCCGGCGGCTCGGGAACGATCATCGGCGCCATGCTCGGCGCGCTTTTGATGCAGTCGCTGCAGTCCGGCATGGTGCTGCTCGGTGTCGACTCGCCGTTGCAGAGCATCGTCGTCGGCGCAGTGCTGGTCATCGCGGTGTTTCTCGACACCGTCTATCGCAAGCGAGTCTGAGCATGATCCCGAAAAGTGGAAACCGGTTTTCGGGCAAGATCATGCTCAAGCAAGAATCCAGGGAGAACGACCATGGCTGAGAAAACCGCTCCCTCCGCTGCTCCCACAGGCACCGCGCTGATCGACATGCGCAACATCTCGATCGCCTTCGGCGGCATTCGCGCCGTCGACGATGCGTCCATCGATCTTTTCCCGGGCGAGGTCGTGGCGCTGCTTGGTCACAACGGCGCCGGCAAATCGACGCTGATCAAGATCCTGTCCGGCGCCTACAAGCGCGATGCCGGCCAGATATTCGTCAACGGCCAGGAGGCTTCGATCTCCAACCCGCGCGATGCCAAGAAATACGGCATCGAGACCATCTACCAGACGCTGGCGCTTGCCGACAATGTCGACGCCGCCGCCAATCTGTTCCTCGGCCGCGAAATCATGACTGCCTGGGGCACGCTCGACGATGTCGCCATGGAGGCCGAGGCGCGCAAGGTGATGGGCCGGCTCAATCCGCGCTTCCAGCGCTTCAAGGACCCGGTAATCAAGCTGTCGGGCGGCCAGCGGCAATCGGTGGCGATCGCACGCGCCATCCTGTTCAACGCCCGCATCCTGATCATGGACGAACCGACGGCCGCGCTTGGTCCGCAGGAAACGGCGCAGGTCGGCGAACTGGTCAAGCAGCTGAAGTCGGACGGCATCGGCATCTTCCTGATCAGCCATGACATCCATGATGTGTTCGAACTTGCCGACCGCGTCTGCGTGATGAAGAACGGCCAGGTCGTCGGCACCGCGCGCACCACCGACGTCACCCAGGACGAGGTGCTCGGCATGATCATCCTCGGCAAGTGTCCGCCCGGCGCCATTCCTGGGCCGGGCGCGCTGAAGATCGCCGCCTGAGACACGCACTCTCATCGGGTGATCGCCATCCTCTCATGGTAAGCCGGCTAAATGTCTGGAACTTGATGTGCCAGCCGTCATGATGGTTTGGCCGCGCCATTGTGTTGCCGCGGCGACTTGCCCATAAAGGTTCCGAACCGTTCATGGGCCTGCGTTGAAGAAGTTTTTCCCGATCCTCGCCTTCATTGCCGTCGCGCTGATCAGCCTGACGATGGCGGGTTTTGCCTACTTCGCCACCCAGGAGGCGGCGCGGATCAAATTCGAGGCGACGGCCGACGATGCGCTCAACCGCATCGAAAGCCGCATCGACCTGCATCTGTCGCTGCTGCGCTCGACGCAGGCGCTGTTCGACGCCCGCAATGGCGAGATTTCGCGGAGCGAATTCAAGGCCTTCTTCAGCGCGCTCGACGCCGACACCAACTTCGCCGGCCTGCGCGGCATCGGTTATCTCAGGCTGGCCAAAGCCGGCGACGAAGCGGCGGTCGAGCGAGACATGTTGCGCGACCGTGGCGTGCCCCACGCTGTCTATCCGGACACGTCACAGTCCTGGCGCACGCCCGTCGTGCTGTTCGAGCCGCTCGATCCTTCCAACGAGTCGACCATCGGCTACGACATGTTCACCGAACCGGTGCGGCGCGAAGCGATCGAAAAGGCGATGGCCGATGACGCACAGCATGCAAGCGGTCTGGTTCAACTCGGCCAGGACACGGGCGCGGCGCAGACTTTTACCGGCTTTCTGGTCTTCGTCAGGCTCAATGTGGAAACCGCGCCGGATGGCATCAACGCGTCCAGATCGTCGACTTCAGGCTTTCTCTACGCGGCCTTCCGCGCCCGTGACCTGTTCCAGACGGCGCTCAGCCGCACGCCTTTGCTGCCGGTCAACACCGAGGTCTATGACGGCAAGGTCGACGCCGATAATCTTCTGTTCCAGTCGGAAACGCCGCCGGTTGCGAGCTTTGGCGACAGGCTCTTGGTGACGCGCAAGATCATCGTCTCCGGCCGGCCGTGGACGGTGCTGTTTCGGCCGACCAGCGCTTTCTCGCAGCCGTCCTCGCGCGCCATTCCGGTGATGCTCGGCCTGTTCGGCCTGCTTTTGGCCGGCGCCATCGCGCTGGTGGCGCGCTACCAGGAGCGCGCCTATGACGCGAAGTCGCTGTTGCACGAGACGACGGAAAAGAGCCTGCTCGAAAAGGATCTGATGCTGCAGGAAATGAAGCATCGGATCAAGAATTCGATCACGCGGGTGCTGGCGATCGCACGCCAGACGGCGGCGCACGCCACCGACGTAAAGGAGTTTTCCTCCTCGTTCTCGGCCCGCCTGCAGGCAATGGCGGCTTCACAGGACATGCTGACGCGCTCGCGCTGGCAGAAGGCCGACCTTGGCGACCTGTTACGCATCGAGCTTGGCCAGGTGTTCGGCAAAGAGCTTCCGGACGGGATATTGTCAGGGCCTCAGGTGCTGCTCGACGAGACGACGACGCAGGCGCTTGGCCTTACGTTCCACGAACTGGCGACGAATGCGCTGAAATATGGCGAGGCCGGCAATTCCGTCGGCGCGCTGAAAGTGGACTGGTCGTTTGAAGGGCGCGGATCCGGCAGGATGCTGGTCCTGAACTGGCGCGAGGCGGGGCAGAAGCAACTCGAAGCGCCGGCCAAGACCGGCTTTGGCACCAAGCTGATCGATCTCAATGTCACGCGTGAATTGCACGGCACGATCACCAGAGATTTTCGTGCCGACGGGCTTACGGTGGAAATCAGGATTCCACCGCCTGACGCAGGCAAACAAACGGAGACCGGCTGACCGGTCTCCGTCTTGATTGTCTGACGCTTTTGAAGCTGATCAGCAGCGAGCGGTGTAGAGCCGGCCGCGATTGTCGCGATACTGGCAATAGCCATTGCGCAGGTTGCGCACCAGCAGACCGGAACCGGCACCGACGGCTGCGCCGATGAGCGCACCTTTGCCGCCGCCAACCAGGCCGCCGACGCCGGCGCCAACCAACGTTCCGACACCCACGTCCTGCTCGGTCGTGCTGCAGCCGCTGACGGCGACCACGGCAACCATGGCAATAATCAATTTCCGCATCGAGTCTCTCCTCACTTTCGTCCTCACTTTAGTAAGCTCCAGCCGCCATTTAGCACGAAATGACGGCCTTTGCCCGCTCGATCTTATTGTTGGCGAAGAAAGTCTTTTTCGGGGCGCGTCACATTCGACGCAACCACGACGTTGGAAATCTGCAAGGATGCTTCGAGCGAACCGTCCGGGCGCACGTTCCAGACGATCTGGTCGTAATCATCCTCCAGGGCAGGATCGACGGCAAGACATTTGGCGACGACATACTCGGCCTGACCTTGCACGTCACCCATGGCGAAAGGCCGCTCGGCGGTGCATGCCTCCGCGGTCTCGAACACGCTGACCGGCACCTGCAGTTCGCGGCATTCGGTCATGCTGTTTGAACAGCCGATGACCAGAAGCAAAGCGGCGATGTGTTCCACGGCGAAAAATCCTCTCACCATAAGAACGGTCGACAGCCGTCAAAGTTCCTGTGACGAAAGGTGGGGGCGTTAGCAATTGGCTGGCCAGGAGCCAGTCCAGCCTCCCAGCTCAGCGTGATTTGGGAGCAATGTGGACCCGAGCGATCTGGGCTCAGCCCAACTGCGACGCCACAATCAGCACGATGGCGGCGACGAGCGCGACAGCGGCGAAGCGAAGCAAGGGATGCCAGGCGTGCGGCAAAGGCGCGGCGGAAGCATCAGGATCCTGAAAGCCGCTCATGGAGACGCGGGCGGCCTGCTCCAGCCTGTTCATATCGGCAACCGTCAAAGATCATTCCTCCCATACTTGCATTGCAGGCCACGCCGAAGCGTCGGTTGAATCGGCCAGGGTCCAGCAATCTCTGGGAACCACAGCATCGAACTTTATGGTGAACAGCCGGTTAAGGAATCCGACGCTCCGGGCTCTCTGTCTGACGCAATTCCGGACGGAATTGCTCCAGGGGCAAATCCGGCCGCTCACTCGGTTTCGAAATTGCCGTGCGGAACGACAAGCCGATACTCGAGCCGGTCGCCGGTGATCTCCAGTGTCGCTGTGCCGTTCAACGATGCCGGCACGACACGTTCGAGGGCAACGCTGCCGAAGCGCTTCTCGGTGGGTCTGTTGTCATTGGCGACGATGGCCTCGACCCAGGTCAGCGACAAAGCTGGCTTGTCAACGGCCTCAGTGACGCTCGACAGTTTGGCGGTTACCTCGACGAAGCCATCCGGCCGCGCCAGGGCGCCATAGCTGAATGAATTGACGGCGAGTTCGTGCATGGCCAGGCCGATATGAAGCGCGGCATTGGGATTGAGGTAGGGGTTGACGCCATTGAAGCGCAGGCTCTGTGTGGGATCGGCGCCATAGCGCACGACCTGGCCACGGACAAGCTCGCGCAGTGCGGCACCCCGCCAGTTCGACGACGTCACCAGATCCTGGGAGGAGGCCAGTGACTGAAGCCGGCCGCGAAAGCGCGTGAGGAAATCGTCCGATGTCTCGGAATAGCGGCCGGTCTGGGTGGCAATGCTCTGGATGATGGCCAACAGGTTCTTGGAGCGGTGGCTGACCTCGCGCAACAGCGTCTTCAGCGTCTGCTCGCGGCGTTTCTGCTCGGTGGTCTCCACCATCGTGGTGACGACGCCCTGCACATCGCCGCGGTCGCCATGATCGGCGTCAACCCACACCTGGAACCAGCGGATACCGTCGGTGGCGGGCACACTGAGCTCGACGTGCTCGGGATTTCCGGAGGCGATGACACGGCGTTTGGCGGTATCGATGTGCTCGACCTGCGCCGCCGGCAGTATGCCGCTGCTGTCCGCGGAGTCGGAAGCCCATGGCTCACGCATGTTGCGGGCCCACACGGTCTTCATCTCGCGGTCCTGGTACAGAACGGAGATACCGGCATTGTGCAGAGCGTGGAGCAAGGCGCGACCAAGTTGCATGCCGCTTTCAGCGGGGTGCAGGGCGATGACTTCGTCACTCCGCCCGTTGTCGCTTGTCTCTCCGCCTCTGGAACGCATCAGTCACCTGTCCGCCCACCCAAGCTGAACGATTCACTCTGAAATGAGTTCCTGAAATAAGCGCTGAAACAGGTCCGCCGGACGGCGTCCTGTTGAAGGACACCGCCCGGCGGTGGCTGGAAACCGTTTGAGGGGTGCGGCTTCCAGTGTTTGGCTCGCTACCCGGTCTTACGACGCCCGCCTGAACAGGCCGGCCAGAAGCGAGATGATGAGGAAGGCGAGAAAGATGAAGAACAAGATTTGCGCGATGCCGGCGGAGGTGCCGGCGATACCGCCGAAACCAAGCGCGCCGGCGATGATCGCCACGACCAGAAATACGAGCGCCCAGTAGAGCATGATCCGTCTCCTTCCGATGCTGAGATAAGAACGTGGGTGGTTGGTGTTTGTTCCACCCTTTGCCGAAAAAGACGGCCTTTGGAAGGGCCTGGACGCGAATTGATTTCAAGCACGCGAGCGCGACGGCAACCGGCGATCGCCAGGTTGACGATCGCCAGTGCTGGCAACGCCGCGCGATGCGGCGAATGTTGTGCTAGGCGGCGGCCTTGGCCTGCCGGTCGAAGAACAGCGCCTGGCTGATCAGCGCTTTGACCATGTCAGGATTGAACGGCTTGGTGACCAGGAAAGCGGGCTCGGGCCGCTCGCCGGTCAGCAGACGCTCGGGGAAGGCAGTAATGAAAATCACCGGCACCGAGGTCGACGACAGGATCTCGTTGACCGCATCGATGCCCGAGCTGCCATCGGCAAGCTGGATGTCGGCCAGCACCATCTTCGGCCTTGTCTTGCCGAACATCGCCACCGCCTCCGAATGGGTACGGGCGGTGCCGACGACACGGTGGCCGAGGCTCTCGACCATTTCCTCGATGTCCATGGCGATCAGCGGCTCGTCCTCGATGATCAGCACGTCGGTCGCCACCTGGCGGGAGATCTCGTTGCTCGCCTGGGCAAGCAGTTCGGAGAATTCCCTGGCGTCGACATCGAGAATTTCAGCGGCCTCGTCCTCGCTGAAGCCTTCGACCGCGACCAGCAGGAAGGCCTGACGTGGTCGTGGCGCTATGGCATTCAGATTGGCGGCGGCGCGCTGCTCCCATGCCGATTGCGCCTGCTCCTGCGGAACGCGGATGGCAATGGAGGTGAACAGTTTGGCGAAAACCTTGTAGATCGCGATGCGGTCGTTCGACGCTTCGGGGAAGATGTCGACGTCGGCGATGATGGCTTCGAGCATCGCGGCGACCAGCGCATCGCCACTCTCCTGCGATCCCGAAACGGCGCGCGAGAAGCGGCGCAGGAACGGCAGGTGCGGAGCAATGGTTGCGGAAAGGCTCATGATGGACGTCTCCCTCAGATGACGTGATTGCACAGATTCCAGGTCCAGCCGATTGCAAGCCCCGAACACAAAACGCGGGTTTTGCGAAAAAGTTCCGAGACTTGTGGAACGAATCTGTGCGGGCGACGTTTGTGGGGCGACGGGCAACCAGACGAGGGGGCCGCTTTGCGTTGTGTAATAGGGCGGCTCGGGCGCTGGAATTTAAGGGCGAATGAAGGACATGAACAAAGATCCACTGGCTGGCGCCGCTGACAGGCGCCGGGCCAATTCCGGCGACCCGCTCGGGGCGAATTCGGAAATCGGCCGCAAACTCAAGCAATATTATGACGAGCTGGTCTCCGACAATGTGCCGGATCGCTTCGCCCAGTTGCTCAGCCAACTGGAACAGGCCGAACCCGCACAGAAGAAGGACTGAGGCGTGGCAGCTGTCTCACAAGGCTTCAAGACCGAACTGCTTGGCTCGATCCCGAGCCTGCGGGCCTTTGCCGTGTCGCTGACGCAGAATGCCGACAAGGCCGACGACCTGGTGCAGGAGACGCTGGTCAAGGCCTGGGACAAGCATGAGAGCTTCCAGCCCGGCACCAATCTCAAGGCATGGCTGTTCACCATCCTTCGCAATGAGTTTTATTCTCAGATGCGCAAGCGCGGCCGCGAGGTGCAGGACAGCGACGGCATCATGACCGCCAGGCTCGCCGTTCATCCGGCCCAGCACGGCCAGCTCGACCTCAAGGATTTTCGCGGCGCGCTCGAGCAATTGCCCGAGGACCAGCGTGAAGCCATCATCCTTATCGGCGCTTCCGGTTTTTCCTACGAGGAGGCGGCCGAGATCTGCGGTTGCGCGGTCGGAACGATCAAGAGCCGGGTCAGCCGGGCCCGCACGCGATTGCAGGAGATCCTGAAAATCTCCGGCGAAGACGAATACGGGCCGGATGCCATCTCGTCTCAGGTCACCGGCTCAAACGCCGCCTGACAGCGATCGAAGGCATTTCAGACTGGCGCGCGTCCGCAGGCCGCCGCCAGCGCCTCGACGAGATCGTCTCCCGAATATGGCTTGGTCACCAGCCGGACGCCGGGGAAAGACGCCTCGATCTCGTCCGCGTCCGAATAGCCGGAGGCAAAGACGAAGGGCGTGCCCGCCTGGCGCAGTTGCGCGGCGAAGTCGAGCGTCGACGTCCCTCCCAGCATCAGGTCGACGATAACGCCGTCGAACTTGTCGGCGACCGTCTGCTCGTCGATCTCTGCCAGGTCGCGGGCAATCACCACATCGCCGGCGCCATGGTCGCGGCAAAGCTGCTCGACATCCATGGCGATCAGGATTTCATCCTCCAGGACAAGAATTCGCAATCCCTCGAGCAATGGCGGCACCTGGCAAATTCTCCTCGTTCCGGCAGCACTTCAAATCAACACCACACTGGATCTCAACAATCCACCAGTGGCCTTGCACCCTGAATTCGCTTGCCGGGGCTGCTCCAACGTCAGACGAACCGGATTCGTCTCACTGGAGCGGGGCAAGTCATGATCGGTATTCGACTCCCTGTCATTTAAAAAAGACATGCCCCGACCGCCGACGCCGGAACCACAACCCCTGTTAGCCGTTGCAGTCAGTCTGCCACAAAGGCTTTCGAAAGAGGGATCGAAATGTCTGGCCAGAATGGTCGTTCTTTTTCCAGCCGTCAGTACCCCTGCGAGAATTGCCCGCTTCGGCCACTGCCAGCGTTCCGGGAGTTCGAGAAGCAGGAACTTGCCTATGTCAGCAAGTTCAAGAAGGGCGAACTGGCCGTCGACAAGGGCGCCACGGTGCTGGTCGAAGGCAGCCACAGCGCCCATCTCTATACGGTGCTTTCGGGCTGGGCCTTCCGCTACAAATTGCTGTCGGACGGCAGGCGCCAGATCCTGAACTATTCCATGCCCGGCGATCTCATCGGCCTGCAAGGTAGTGTGATGGGTGAAATGCAGCATTCGATCGAGGCGCTGTCGCCCATGTTGTTGTGCGTCTTCGAGCGCGAAAACCTGCACGAACTCTACCGCAACCATCCGGGCCTTGCCTACGACATCACCTGGCTGGCATCGCGTGAGGAGCGCATGCTGGACGAGAATCTGCTCAGCATCGGCAGGCGCACGGCGGTCGAGCGCACCGCCTATCTTATCGCTTTCATCGCCAGCCGTGCGGCGATAGTCGGGCTCAACGGCAAGGCGCCGGTGCAAATCCCGATCACGCAGCAGCACATCGCTGATACGCTCGGCCTATCGCTGGTCCACACCAACAAGACGATCCGAAAGCTGATCGACCGCAAGCTGATCGCCTGGCGCGACGGCGGTTGCGAAGTGGTCAACAGGCAAGCGCTGAAGGACCTCGCGCGCTGGGAGGGTCTGAGCGAAGGTCGCCGGCCGCTGATCTGATGCCGCTGATCCAGCAGGGAAACCAGTCCAGCCGGGTTGGACTCGCAGGCAAACACCCATTCATGGATATGGTCTTCCGATTTCGGAACCTTGACGTGTGTCGGGCGTTTGAAACCAAGCAAACGCAAGGAGTTATAGAATGGCAACTGCCGCAGGAAAAACCGCTGGCGAAAGCCAGACGAATGCCGACCTCGAAGCCGATATCAGGCAGTTGAAGGCCGACATCGAAAAGCTGACCAAGCAATTGGCCAAGACCGGCGAACATGGTTACGGGACCGCCCGGCGCGCTGCCGCCGAAGGCGTCGAGCAGTTGCGCGCCCAGGGCGAAGCCGCCTTCGACAGTCTGCGCGGCAACGCCAAGGACCTCGAGGCCCAGATTACCGCCAATGTGCGTGAAAAGCCGGTGACGTCGCTGGCCATCGCCGCCGGCGTCGGCTTCCTGTTCGCGCTTCTCGCCCGGCGCTAGTTTCGCCAGAGATGGGGACGCTGGCATCGCTGATCTCGGCCCTGGCCTCGGGTGAAGCCGTTGCCGCCATGCGCCGCGCGCGCACGGCGGCAATCGTCTATGCACTTGCCGCCGTGGCGGCTCTGTGCGGCCTCGGATTCCTTTTGGGGGCTGCCTATATCTGGGCCGCTGACCGATATGGGCCGATGGCCGCCTGCCTCGGCTTCGCGGCCTGCTTCCTGGTGATCGCGGGGCTCATCCTGCTCGTCCATCAACTGGCTGCCGGCACGCGCGCACGCCGCCGCGCTCGTCGGCGCAATGCCGACCTCAAAGCGCTGGGCATTACGGCGGCCCTTGCCGTGCTGCCGGCCTTGCTCAAGGGAAAAGGTGGCAAGGAACTTGTCCTCGGCCCGATCATCGCGCTGGTGGCGTATGCCATCTATAAGGAAAACGTCAAACCGGACCGGGATGACAATGCCGACGGCGAGGCCGAATAACTAGAGCGTTTCACCGTTTCACGGAAACGGCGAACCGCTCTATCTCTTTGTTTTTTCGCAATTCCCGGACGGAAAACCGCTCACACTTTTCCTGGAATTGCTCTAAGGGTCGGCAGGATACTCAGGTCGGCAGGTCTTCCAGCGGCAGCGATATTTCGGCGAAGACGCCTTCGCTGCGGAATTCGTGCACCACCTCGCTGGACAAAACCTTGGCGAGGCTGCGGCGGATCAGGATTGAGCCGAAGCCCTGGCGTTCCGGCGGCTGGACCTGCGGCCCGTCGCTTTCAAGCCAGGTCAGCACGAGGCGTCGTGCGCCTTTCTTGCCCAGCGCCTTCCAGTCGACGTCGACCTTTCCCGAGCCCACCGACAGCGATCCGTACTGCAGCGCATTGCTGGCCAGTTCGTGCATGATCAGACCGAGCCCCACCGCCTGGTCGGGCGAAAGCAGCAGGTCGGGGCCTGAAATCGCGATGCGCGGCTGTTCGGCAGCGTCGAACGGCTTGACCTCGATCTGCATCAATTCGCGAATGCCGATGCCGCGCCATTCGCGATCGGACAGCAGGTTATGGGCAGCCCCCAGCGCTTGCAGCCTGGCGCCGAAGGCTTCGAGGAATTCGCTTGGGCGGCGGGCATGGCGAACGGTCTGCGTCGCCAGCGCCTGCACGGTGGCCAGCGTGTTCTTGACCCGGTGGTTGAGCTCGCGCAGCAACAGCCTTTGCCGCTCCTCACCGAGCTTGCGTTCCGATATGTCGTAGTTGACACCGAAGATCAGCGTCGGTTTGCCCTCGCCGTCGCGCTCGATGACGCGGCCGCGGGTGGCTATCCAGCGCGGCGGATCGAAGCCCTTGACCCGGTATTCGCCGAAATAATCGTCGCTGCCGGTCAGGGCGTCACGAAAGCGCGTCTCGGTCTGGTAGACATCGCGGGGGTCGATGGCGCCCAGAATGTCTCGCGCCCGCAGCCGGTTCGAGCGCGGCAGGTTGAACAGCTCCGACAGGCGCACATCGCATTCGATCATGTCGGTGCGGATATCCCAAGCCCAACTCGCGAGCGAGGCGGCATCGAGCGCAATGGCGCGGCGTTTTTCCTCCTGCGCCAAAGCCGCCTCGGCAATGGCGCCGCTGCGGGTCGCGTCCTTGAGCGTAAACAGACTGGCGGCGAGGTCGGCCAGCGCCTTCAGTTGGTCGAGCGCCGCGGTGGACGGAAAGTCGTGCGGCTCGCGGTCAAGCACGCACACGGTTCCGATGCGGGCACCGGCCACCACCACCGGCGCGCCGACGTAGAAGCGGACATGATGCTCGCCGGTGACCAGGGGGTTGCGGAAGAAGCGGGGGTCGATGCGGGCATCGGTCACCACCATCGGCTCGTCGCCGGCCGCAATGGCGTGGGCGCAGAACGATATGTCGGTGGCGGTTTCGGTCTCGTTGAGGCCAACACAAGACTTGAACCACTGGCGCTCGGTATCGAGCAGCGTGACGAGCGCAATGGGCGCCTGCATCACGACGGCGGCAAGACCGGCGATGCGATCGAAGTCGGGGTCGGAGGCCGTGTCTATCGCGTCAAGCCCGTGCAGCACGGCAAGCCGCTCCGGCGCCGCCACGGCATGGCGGACCTCGACCGGCAGACCTGTTTTCTGTACCTTGCTATCCACCAAGCCCCCTCGCTTGCAGGCCCCGTCCGCCGTGGCGAGCGTCTGGCGCAGCCGTCGGGACCCGGAACTTTTGTAGCAAGCAATCGTTACCCGACCATGTTTCGCCAGCCATGGTTCTATCGACCATGCGTGCAGCCGAATGATAGGAACGCCGCCAATGACCAAGATCATCCCTGAGAACAAAGCCCGTCAGGGTCGCTGGGGTTGGCATGGCCTGCGCATTCTGATCGCAGCGCTGCTGCTGGCCTTCATCGCCTGGGGCATCGCCGAGATTTATGGCGAGAAGATCCGCAACAACGCTCCCGCCAACCAGAGCGCGCCCGTCAGCCAGGGGCAGCCGGCCGGCGGCTAAATCGCCCCTCGTCTTCGGCGCCAGCATCAGGCAGCCTTTGCCTGGGCGGCACGCGCCGGCACCAGAACTTTCAACGCGCCGGGATGAATCTGCACAGCTGTTTCGCGCTCCAGCTTGACCAGTTCGCCGTCGATGACGGCGCCGAACTTCTTGCTTCCCGTGTGGATTTTCACAACTGCCTTGTCGGCCTGATGGATTTCGACATGGTCGCTGTCGCGCCATCTGCCGCGCGCCATGTCGAAAAGAGCCCTGGCCAGTTGGCCGCGTTGCCGCGCCACGGTGACATAGATGCCCAGCACGCCGCCGGCAGGATTGTCGGCATAGGGCAGGTGACCCTCGCCGAACAGATTGTTGGAGATGCCGATGCCGCTGATGCGGGTCACGATCTCGGCGTCGCCGACCGTCAATGTCACCTTCATGGCGGGCGGATTGTTGATCGTCGTCCAGGCGGCTTTCGCCGAAGCACGGATCTTTCCCAGGCGCGAGGCGAACTCCATATTGTCGCGCAGCTTCACCATCCTGGCATGCAGGCCGATGGAGAATTGATGCACGAAGGGTCGGCCATTGGCGCTGGCGATGTCGACCGCGATGACCTCGCCGTCGGCAAAGGAAGTCAGGGCTCCTTCGAGGGTCTGCGGAATGCCCAGGCCGCGGGCGAACAAGTTCATGGTCCCTGCAGGCAGGACAGCCAAGGCTTTCTTGCCATTCATCAGCCGCGCCGCAGCGGCCGAAATGGTGCCGTCGCCGCCGCCAGCCAGGACGACATCTATGCCACGCCGCGAAGCGACCTTGTCCAGTGCAGCGACAATGTCGCTGCCAGCGACGACATTAATGTCGACGGTATGGCCAGCCGCCTCAAGCGTCTGGCGCATCCGGTCGGAAAACGCGGATAGATCGGTCGTCCGCATGGTGCCGCCGTCCCGGTTCAGCACCGCTGCAAATCGCATGCCCCACTCCGTATTCTTCAGTGGGCCGGATTGGTCCAGCCGTGGGCTGAAACGCCCCGGTCGGGCAAAGGTTCCGCAGGTCAGCCGAAAATGTCGCGCGATTCCACGGACTTGCCTGAGGCATCCGATGCCCCTCGTTTTTTCGGAACAAGCGCCTTGTCACAACGTTGTGATCCTATTGGAGGCGCCGCTTTCGGTCTCCCGGCAACGGTTTGCCGGTTGCGGCGCGCACGATCAGGCAAGAGGAGACTTATCATGATCCGCACTCTTTTCGCGACAACCGCGCTTGCAACGCTGATTGCCACCGGCGCGTTCGCGCAGTCAACGACGGCCCCGGCGACAAGCCCTGCGCCGGCTGAAGCCCCCGCCACCATTGCTCCGGCGCCGCAGCAGGCCGAAGGTGCCTTGATGACCAATATCATCGGCGAATCCGTCTATAACGGCACCGGTGATGACGCGCAGAAGATCGGCGACGTCAGTGATGTCGTCTTCGATGAAAACGGCCAGGCGAAATCCGCCATTATCGGCGTCGGCGGCTTCCTCGGCATAGGCAGCAAGAACGTCGCCTTCGACTACGGCAAGTTGCAATGGGTCGAGAGGAATGGTGACCGCTGGCTCGTCGCCGAGACGACGAAGGAAGCGCTGACGGCGCTGCCCGACTTTGACCGTAAGCCTTACGATCCGGCCCCGGCGCCTGCTTCCACGGCGCAGAGCGACCCGCAAAAGCCGGTTGATCTCAACGCCGCGCCGTCCGAGCCGGCGGTGAAACGCGCCGACGGCAATCTCGCCACCAACATCATCGGCGAGAACGTCTACAATGGCACCGCCGACGATGCCCAGAATATCGGTGACGTCAACGACATCGTGCTGACCAAGGAGGGCAAGGCGCAATCACTGGTGATTGGCGTCGGTGGCTTCCTCGGCCTGGGTGAAAAGAATGTCACCTATGATTTCGCCAAGGCCGAGTGGGCGGAGAAAAACGGCGATCGCTGGCTGGTGGCGCACACCACGAAGGAGGAACTGCAGGCACAGCCTGATTTTGACCGCAAGCCCTATGATCCGGCGCCGGTGACGACGATGTCCGACGCCGGGACGCCGGCTGCACCAGCAACCACGGCCCCTGCGGCGACCGCTCCGGCTGAGACGGCTGCTCCGGCGCCGATGGACAAGACAGCCGAGGCGCCGGCGGCCGAGTCACCGGATGTGAAGGCCACCGATCCGACGCAGACGGCGGCGATCGACAAGTCGACCCTGACCGAGATGCCGGTCGGCGAGATCAGGGGCGACGATCTGAAAGGCACAACAGTCTACGGCGCCGATGACGCCAAGGTCGGCGAGATCGGTGACGTCGTGCTGGCGCCCGACAGCAAGCCCGATGCGGTCATCGTCGATGTCGGCGGCTTCCTCGGCATCGGCGCCAAGGAGGTCGCGGTCGGCATGGACAAGCTCAAATTCATGACCGACAAGGACGGCAAGAAGTATCTCTATACCAACTTCACCAAGGAGCAGCTGCAGGCGCAGGCCGCCTACGACAAGGGCAGCTATGCCGAGAAGCGGGATGAGCAGCGGATGATGGTGCAGTAAGGAAGGGAATAGGGCAGGGATTAGGCAGTAGGCGAAGAATAGGTGGCTAAGCATCGAGCCGCCGAGATTTACTGCCTACTGCCTACCCACATACCCAACCACGCCATCATCCGTCAGTTCCGCCAGTGCTACGGACTGGTCGAGATGTTCGGCGCGCCAGGCAAGAAGCCGCTCCGCGAATTCGACCCGCACGCTAAGATACTTCGGATCGGCGGCAACATTGGTCAGTTCGCCCGGATCCTTTTTCAGATCGAACAGCAGCGGCGGCAGGCCGCCGCCGAAATGCACGTATTTGAAGTCTTCCGTTCGGATGACGGCCAGATTGCATCGGCGCGAGCCGATGCCGAAATGCCGCTCGGCTTCACCACTGGCAATCGAGCGGAAATCGAACTCCCAATGCGCCGCGTCGCGCCAGTCTTTGGGCGGTTCGCTTTCCAGAAACGGTTTTAGCGAGTGGCCGTCGAGATGCGGCTGGGCGTCGGCATCCAGCAGATCGAGCAAGGTCGGGAAGATGTCGACAGCCTCGGTGAAGTGGTCGACGGTCGAACCGGCTGCATTGCCGCGGCGCGGGTCGCGGACAATCAGCGGGATGTGATAGCTGCCATCGAAGAAGCCGCCTTTGCCCAGCATGAAATGATCGCCCATCATTTCGGCATGGTCCGATGTCAGCACGATGATCGTGTCGTCCCAGGCGCCAGCGGCATTGAGTGCCTGCCAGATGCGTCCAAGCTGCGCGTCGACCTCCGACATCATGCCGTAATAGATCGCTCGGATGGCGCGGAGATTGTCGTCGCCCCAGTCGCGCACATTGCCGTTAGCGCCGGGACGGAAGCTCTTCCGCTTCTGACGACCGAGATCGTAAGCCAGATAGGGATGGCTCTGCGCCTCCGCCTGCCAGCTTTCAGCGCGGCGAAAGGCTGGGCCGTCAGCCGCTTCATAAAGCGTGTTGTAGGGCGCCGGCACGATGAAGGGCGGATGTGGGCTGATGAAGGAGACATGCGCGAACCATGCCGTATCCTGCTCGTCCAGCCAGCGCATGAACTCGCCGGCGAGGAACGCGGTCGGCGTTTCGTCCCTGGAATAGACAGGCGGCGCGTTGGTCACGGCGTCGCCAACCTGTTCGCAGACAGGGCGATGAATGCCGGGAGAGCCGGCGCTGGTGTCGACGCCACGCGCCTTCAGCCATGAGAGCCACGGTTTCTGATGCTCGGGCAGGAACTGGCGCACGCTGAAGCCGGGCAGCACGCCCTCATAGCTTTTCAGGCGGGGGTCGCCCGGCGCCATTGTGCGTGGATCGGACGAGACGTCGGTGTAGCCGAACAAAGTCGGATCATAGCCGAGGGCGCGAGCCGATAGCGCGATGTTGCCGTGGCGGGCGTCGAGCGGCGTGCCGTTGCGGCAGACACGGTTGTTCATCTGGTAGAGGCCGGTGTAGAGGCAGGCGCGGGCCGGCGAGCAGGGCGCCGCGCCGCCGTAATGCCGGTTGAAAAGGACGCCCTCGGCAGCGAGTGCATCGGCATTCGGTGTCTTCACCACGGGATGGCCGGCAGCCGACAGGCAATCGCCGCGCCACTGGTCGCAGGAGATCAGGAGGATGTTCGGGCGTCTGCTTTTCGCGGCCAATGCTCTATCCTGTCACGTCGGGAAGACGTTCAATGAACCGGATTCTGGCGGCGGCGCAAGCCTGTCTCGCTCCCGCTGAAATGGTGAACGAAAATTTTCTGTCGTTCACTATTAGGATACAGTCCATTCTGAGTTTGCCGCCTTTGCCATTGCCGGGCGGACCCTCATATAGGCGTGGACAGCGGCAAGGGCCGCAAACACCAAGGGAAGGAGCAAGACATGCTCGACCAGATCAAGGGCCTGCATCACGTCACGTCAATGGCCGGCGATGCGCGCCAGAACAATGATTTCTTCACCCACAAGCTCGGCCTGCGCCGGGTCAAGAAGACCGTCAACTTCGACGCGCCCGACGTCTACCATCTCTACTATGGCGACGAGCACGGCACGCCGGGCTCGGTGATGACCTATTTTCCGTTCCCGGACATTGCCAGGGGCCGCCATGGCGTCGGCGAGGTTGGCACCACGGCCTATTCGGTGCCGGCGGGCACCCTTGGCTATTGGGAAAAGCGCTTTGCCGATGAAGGCGTTTCCGGCCTCTCGCGCGAAGATACGTTCGGCGAGAAGCGGCTGGCCTTTGCCGGTCCCGACGGCGACGGTTTCGCGCTGGTCGAAGACAAGGCTGACAGCCGCGCGCCGTGGTTGAAGGGCGGTATTCCCGCCGACGAAGCGATCCGTGGCTTCCACTCGGTGTCGCTGCGGCTCAAGGATGGCGGCGCCACCGAGGAGCTGTTGAAGTTCATGGGGTATGAGGAAGTCGACAAATCAGGCAATGTCAGCCGGCTCGCCATCAAGAACGGCAATGGCGCCGATGTCGTCGACATCGAATCGCTGCCGACGGCTGGCTTTGCCAATCTCGGCGCCGGCTCGGTCCACCATGTCGCCTTCGCGGTGGAGAACCGCGCCAAGCAGCTCGAAGTGCGCAAGGCGCTGATCGATACGGGCTATGGCGTGACGCCGGTGATCGACCGCGACTACTTCTGGGCGATCTACTTCCGCACGCCGGGCGGCGTATTGTTCGAAGTCGCCACCACCGAACCGGGCTTCGACCGTGACGAGGACACCGCGCATCTCGGCGAGGCGCTGAAACTGCCGACGCAGCATCAGCATCTCAGACCCTATCTCGAACAGCATCTGCAGAAGCTGGAAGGCTGAAGACGATGAGCAAGGACTCTTACATCCACAAGGCGCTGCCGGGTTCGCCCGGCGGCCCGCTGCTTTTCGTCTTCCACGGCACCGGGGCCGACGAGAGCCAGTTGCTGTCGCTGGGGCGCGACCTCGCGCCCCAGGCGACCATCATCTCACCGCGCGGCGATGTTTCCGAATACGGTGCGGCGCGCTTCTTCCGCCGCACCGGCGAGGGTGTCTACGACATGGACGACCTCGGCCGGGCGACCGGCAAGATGGCCGGTTTCATCAAGGCGCAGATTGCGGCGGCAAAGCCGTCTTCGGTGCTGGGCCTCGGCTATTCCAACGGTGCCAACATCCTGGCTTCGGTGGTGTTTGCCGCGCCCGATCTGTTCGATGCGGCGGTGCTGATGCACCCGTTGATCCCGTTCGAACCTGAGGTGAAGGGCAGCCTTGCCGGCCGCCGCATCCTGGTCACCGCGGGCAAGCGCGACCCGATCTGCCCGCCCAATCTGACCTCGCGGCTGGAGGCTTATTTGCGTGCCGATGGCGCCGATGTCACAGTGGAATGGCACGATGGCGGCCACGAGGTGCGGCCAAACGAGATCGAAGCGGCAAGGCGGCTTTTCGCCGCTGCGCCGGTTGAAGGAGCAAGCAATGGCTGACCAATTGCCGGAGATCGAACTCGAGGACCGCGGCTCGAAGGGCCGCTATGTCCTGCGAGGGGCGGGCGGCGCCGAGGCGGAGATGACCTTCACCAAGATCGGCGAGCACCAGATCATCATCGATCACACCGAAGTGCCGGACGCGTTTCGCGGCCAAGGCGCCGGGCTTCGGCTCGTCACCCGCGCTGTCGAGGATGCGCGGGTGTCGGGCAAGAAGATCATCCCGCTCTGCCCGTTCGCCAACGCCCAGTTCCGCCGCCATCCGGAATGGGCCGATGTGCTGAAGCAATAGGCCTCTTTGCCTTCTCCCCTTGTGGGAGAAGGTGGATCGGCGCGCAGCGCCGAGACGGTTGAGGGGTGCGTGAAAGATCACGGTTCTTGCCAAGCTGGAACACCCCTCATCCGACTTCGCTTCGCGAGGCCACCTTCTCCCACAAGGGGAGAAGGGATAAGCCAGCCGCTCAGCCACAAGAGCGAACACGTCTCTGGCATTTGCGCAGTTCGGCCTTCTTGCCTAAGTACACAGTTCGCTGCGGTTCGTCCGCTCCTGCCAACTGACCGAATGGCTTCCTGATGACCGAATCCGATCTCGTCCCCGTCTTCGACGGCCACAACGACACGCTGCTGCGACTTTACCAGTCGAAGGATACGGACGTCGAAAAGCTGTTCATCGAGGGGACGCAGGGCGGCCATATCGATCTGCCGCGGGCCAGGAAGGGCGGCTTTGCCGGCGGCATGTTCGCGATCTTCCCGCCGCCGGTGGAGAAGGCCAAGCGCAGCGCTGTGCCGCCGGCGCCAAGCGACAATGAGCCGCTGCCGCCGGAGCTGCCGCGCGCTGATGCGCTGACGTCCACCATCGCCATGGCTTCGATCCTGTTTCGGCTGGAGCGGGCGGGGGCGCTGACCGTTTGCAGGAGTGCCGCCGACGTGCGCGCGGCGATGGCGAAAGGCTCGATTGCGGCGGTGTTTCACATCGAAGGCGTCGAGGCGATCGACCCCGAGCTCACTTTGCTCGACGTGCTCTATGAGGCCGGCCTGCGCTCGCTCGGCATTGTCTGGAGCCGTCCCAACGCCTTCGGCCATGGCGTGCCGTTCCGCTTCCCGTCGTCGCCCGACACTGGGCCAGGGCTGACCGATGCAGGCAAGGCGCTGGTCAAGGCCTGCAATCAGCTGAAGATCATGATCGACCTGTCGCATCTCAACGAAAAAGGCTTTCGCGATGTCGCCGCGCTCAGCGACGCGCCGCTGGTCGCCACCCATTCGAACGTGCATGCGCTTTGCGGCCATTCTCGCAACTTGACCGACTGGCAGCTCGGCGCCATCCGCGAGACCGGCGGCATGGTCGGACTGAACTTCGCCACCGGCTTCCTGCGCGACGACGGCAGGATGAACTCGGACACCAGCCTCGACATCATGGTGCGCCATGTCGATTCGCTGCTGCAGGCGCTGGGCGAGGACGGCGTCGGCCTCGGCTCCGATTTCGACGGCGCCATGATCCCGGCCGTCATCGGCGACGTCGCCGGCCTGCCGAAGCTGATCGATGCGCTGGCCGCTCGCGGTTTCGGCCGTGCGCTGATCGAGAAGATTGCGTATCGCAACTGGCTCAATGTGCTGGAACGAACGATCGGGTGAGCCTTAGGCGCCCATGCGCTTCAGCCAGTCCTGGCCGCCGCGATCCCGGATGATCGGCAGCGGGTTTTCCGAGTCTAGCCGCGCGCAGATGCGGTAGACCTCGAGTGTCTCGGCGCTCATCTCGCCCCGCTTGTAGAAATACATGGCGGCGGCATAGCGCGTGCGGCCGGACCATTTTTCTCCGAGCGGTGTGTTGACCAGCTGCCACTGTTCGGTGGCTTCCGTCTCATCATCGGCTTCGTCAGTCATGGTCAGAAATCCGCCGGCGGATTGGCGGTGCGGCGGTCGAGCTTGATGAAGGGACGGGCCACCACCTTGGCCCGCTTCATCAGCTTCTGGTACTGCAGCTCGCGCATGGTGTAGATCTCGACCCAGAGGTCTTCCACCATCGTATCACCGTAGGGCCGCGCCAGAGAAGCGATGGCGATGTTGCGCTTGGCCATCGGCGACCACATGGCGGCGCTGACCAGGCCGACCTCCTGATGCTTCTTGTGATAGACGATGGCGTGCTCGGCCGGGATGTTGCCTTCGATCTCCAGCCCGACCAGCACGTAGCGCAGCTTGCGCTTGGCGCGGGCTCCGAGAATGGCGCGGCGGCCGTTGAAATGGCCTTTTTCCAGGTCGACCATGAAGCCGAGACCGATCTCGTCCGGCATGCGCAGGCGATCGGCGCGGATGGCATGTTCGGCGGTGGTGAAGTCGGCATTGGCGACGATCAGGCCGGCTTCCAGCCGGGCCCGATTGAGCGCGGTGTAGCCGATGGCGCGGATGCCGCGCAGTTCGCCTGATGTCATCAATCGGTCCCAGAGGCTGAGCGCCTTTTCGGCTGGGACGAACAGTTCGTAGCCGAGATCGCCGGTGAAGCCGGTGCGCGAGATGGTCACCGTGCCGCCATCATGCGGGAATTCGGCAAGGTCGAACACCTTCAGTTTCTCGACGCCGGCGAAGCCGGCATCGCGCAGCACTGCGAAGGACGTCGGACCTTGCAGAGCAAGGCCAGCGACGGTTTCGGTCTCTTCCTCGATCACCACATTGAAGCCGATGGCGCTGTCGAGAAGCCAAGGCAAATGCCGCTCCTGCGAACACAGGCGGAAGCGGGTCGGCGAGAGACGGAACAATGTGCCGTCGTCGAGGACGAAACCTTCGTCGTCGCACCAGGCGGTGTAGTGGACGCGGCCGGGTTTCAGCTTGGTGACATCGCGCAGCGTGACGCGATCGAGGAAGGCTTCGGCATCTGGCCCTTCGATGCGGTATTTGGTCATCGGCGAGATGTCGAACAAAGCCGCCTGGCTGCGGATGGCGAAATATTCCAGCTCCTCGTCCCACAGCGAATGCGGGGCGCGATAGCCGGCCCAATTGTACCAGTCCTGGGTCTTGGCCAGCGCGTCGATGTGCGGCTGGAACGGGGTGCCGAGACGCAAGGTGCGGAAATGCGATTGCGCGGCGGTGCGGGCCTTCGATGATTTGAGGGTGGGCTGATGGTTCATGATAGCGATCCTTCGCGCCCCCCTCTGTCCTGCCGGACATCTCCCCCACAAGGGGGGAGATTGGCCGTCATCGCGGCTTTCGCCAATCGCCAACATTTCAGGAATAAGCGGCTGCGCCGAAGCTGCTGATCTCCCCCCAAGTGGGGGAGATGTCCGGCAGGACAGAGGGGGGCGCCATAGAGTGCCGCGTTGGCGAATTGCAAAATCATGCTCACCCCTTCATCGCAATGATGCGCCGCGCCGCATTCAGGCCGGGCGCGCCGGAGACGCCGCCGCCGGGATGCGAGCCGGCACCGGCCAGGAACAGCCCGTCGATCGGCGTGTTGTAGCCCGACCAGCCGGAGACCGGCCGTGACATCAGCATCTGGTCGGCCTGCAATTCGCCGTGGTGCCAATGGCCGCCCGGCATGCGGTAATTGGCTTCGATATCGGCCGGCGTCAAAAGCTCGGCGTGCAGTACCGAGTTGCCGATGCCGGGAGCATAGGATTCGAGTTGCGCCATGATCGCCTTGAGGAATTTCGGCTTGCCGGCATCCCAACCTTCTTTCAGCGCATAGGGTGCGTATTGCACGACCGCTGACAGCACGCAGGCGCCGCTTGGCGCCAGCGACGGGTCGGAGAGCGACGGCAAGGTGATTTCCATCACCGGCTCGGGCGAGAACTCGCCATATTTCGACGGGTTGAAAGCGCGCTCGACATGGTCAGGCGAGGGCGCGATGACCAGGCGGCCCTTGTGACCGGCGGCGTCGACGCCGGAAAATTGCGGCGGCCGGTCGAGCGCCAGATGCAGCTTCGCCGCATCGCCCTTCATGCGGATGTTCTTCACTTTGCGTATAAAGCCGGTGTCGATCTCACGCGGCCCGACGAGGTCGAGCATGGTGGCCGCCGGATTGATGGCGGATACGATGGTTCTGGCGCGCAGCACCTCGCCGCTGTCGAGGGCGACGCCGACGGCGCGGCCTTTCTCGACGATGATTTTTGCCACGGGTGCGGCCGTGCGAATGGTGACGCCGGCCTTTTCACCCGCCGCGCGGATGGCGGCGACGACCGCGCCCATGCCGCCTTTCGGCAGCATCTGTGCGCCGGCCGCACCACCGGTTTCGCCGGCCAGCCGGTAGTATAGGCCGAGCAGCGACGTCGGCGATCGCGGGCCGAGATGGCTGCCCAGCGTGGCGTCGAAGGCGAGCAGGCCCTTCAGCCTGATATCGGCAAGCTGCTCGTCGAGCAGGTCGGCGACGTTCATCAGCAGAACGCGCAGGAAGTCACGCATGTCTTCCTTGCCGAGCTTCTTCAGCGCCAGCGCTGTCTGGCCGAGCGCTGCGGTCTCGGCCAGCGACATGCCGGCGAGATCGGGCGGGCGGCGCGACAGGAAGGGTTTCAATATGCCGGCATAGCGCATGAGTTGCGCGCGCAATTCCTTCCAGACGGACTGCTCGGACGGAGTGGAGCCGGTCAGCACTTCGCCGTAGGCGCCATGAAGGACAAGCGGCGGGCCGTCCTTCGACAGTGCAACCGACGGCATGAAGTCGCCGCGCGCGATCTGCAGTCCATGTTTTTCCAGCTCCAGCGTCTTCACCACGTCGGGATGCAGGCGGGTCAGCACATGCGCGATCGAGGAGACGCGAAAGCCGGGCGCGAAATCCTTGGTGCGCGCGGCGCCACCGACTTCGCTGGCGGCTTCCAGCACCAGCACCTTGCGGCCGGCTTTCGCCAGCGTTGCGGCAGCGACAAGGCCGTTGTGGCCGCCGCCAATGACGATTGCATCAAATGACGTCATGGGCCGGGCTCATATGCGAGGTTGACTTGGCGAGGTCGCGCAGGATCTCGGCTGCCGCATTGCGGCCGGGTGCACCCATGACGCCGCCACCGGGATGGGTCGAGGAGCCGCACATATAGAGGCCGCCGACCGGCGAGCGGTATTGCGCGTAGCCCGGCACGGGACGGTTGAACAGCAGCTGGTCGAAGGTCAGTTCGCCCTGAAAAATGTTGCCTTCGGTGAGACCGACCTCGGCCTCGATCTCACGCGGCGTGCGCACCTCCATGTGGACGATGCGGTCGCGGAAGCCCGGCGAGTATTCGGCGATCTGCGCAACCACGCTTTCGGCGAAACCGTCGCGGTCGGCGTCGGTCCAGTCATGGCCGTTCACCTTGGGCGGCGCGTACTGCACGAAGCAACTCATGAAGTGTTTGCCGGGCGGCGCCATGGTCGGGTCGAGCGTCGTCGGGATGACCATCTCGAGGAACGGATCAGCCGACCACCGACCGGCCTTCCAGTCGTCATAGGCGCGTTCCATGCGCTCCATCGAATCGGTGAAATGCATGTCGCCGCGATAGACCGGCGAATCCTTCGGCAGCGCCGGGAATTCCGGCAGCGAATCCAGCGCAATGTTGACCTTTCCGGACGAGCCTCGGATCTTGAAGTTCTTGACCCGGCGCAGGAAAATATCGGGTAGCTCCTTTTCCTCGACCAGTTTCAGGAAGGTGCGTTTGACGTCGGCGTTGGAGACGACGAGCTTGCCGTAAATCTCCTCGCCGCCGGCCAGCACCACGCCTTTCGCCTTGCCTCTGCCGACCAGCACATGGTCGACCTCGGCGCCGGTGCGGATGGTGCCGCCGCTAGCCTTGAACGAGGCGGCCAATGCCTTGGTGACGGCACCCATGCCGCCGCGTGCGTAACCCCAGGCGCCGACCGAGCCGTCGACCTCGCCCATGTAGTGATGCAGCAGCACATAGGCCGTACCG
This sequence comes from Mesorhizobium neociceri, assembly GCF_013520985.1. GTDB lineage: Bacteria > Pseudomonadota > Alphaproteobacteria > Rhizobiales > Rhizobiaceae > Mesorhizobium > Mesorhizobium neociceri. The sequence continues at coordinate 227,888 of NZ_JACDTY010000005.1, forward strand.
GGCGACATCGGCCCGAGCGCGGTGCCGATGATGCCGGACAGCGCGAAGTTCGCCTTGATGACATCGGTCTCGAAATATTCGTCGAGGAATTCCGAGATCGACATGGTCCAGAAGCGCAGCCTCAGCGCCATTTCTTCGGCCGACAGGCCAGCGAACTTCTTGCCGAGATAGAGCAGTTCGCCGAGGTCGCGCGGCTTGAGGCTGGTCGGGTCGGGCGCGGTGCGCATCAGCAGCGGCTGGATGAAGCGGCACTGCCGCGTCACGTCGCGTGAATAGCGGTCATAGGCTTCGGCGTCGCGCTTGGAAAAGCGGGCGAATTCGCGCCGGTGCGCATCGTGGTCGCGGTAGTTGGCAAGGTAGTCGCCATCGCGGGTGAACACGGCGCCGCCTTCATAGGAGATGACCTGCAGGCCGAAGCGCGGCAGCTCGAGGTCGCGCATGATTTCGGGGCGAAACAGCGAGCAGACATAGGAGCAGTTGGAGTAGAGGAAACCCGGCGTCAATTCGCGGCTGGTGGCGGCGCCGCCGACCCAGTCGTTTTTCTCTACGACGAGCACGTCGAGCCCGGCGCGCTGCAGGTAGCAGGCGTTGACCAGGCCGTTGTGGCCGCCGCCGATGATGATCGCATCCCAAGCCTTCATTCTCGTCCGTTTTCCCTAGGCGATCCGCTGTTCATTTTTGCGTGATCTCGTTCCCGAATGCGCGGAATTTGGCATGGCAGCCGGCATTTTGTCCAGCTATATTGAATGAATGTTCAACAAATAGTCTTGCGTTTTCGCTGGTATGCGCTACGCTTTGCCGGCAATCGAACGTTCGCAATTCGGCTGATGGGACCGAGGTTCGATGATCGAAACGGCAGATGCCGAACCGGAATATGACGACACGGCCATCCGCTTCCTCGAGGCGTTGTGGGGTGAGGGTTATCTGTCGCCGGGTGGACCTGATGAAGTCGACCGGGTCGTCGAAGGCCTGTCGCTCAGGGCCAAGACCATCCTCGATATCGGCTGCGGCTCAGGCGGCATCGCGCTGCATCTGATCGAGCGCCACGGCGCTGCCCATGCCACCGGTTTCGATATCGAACGCCCAGTGATCGAGGCGGCGATGAAGCGCTCCGCCGCGCGCAGGCTTTCAGATCGCGCCGGTTTCATTCAGGCGCCGCCAGGACCGCTGCCTTTTGCCGATGCTTCGTTCGATGTCGTCTTCTCCAAGGATGCGCTGTTGCACGTGCCCGATAAGGACGCGCTGTTTGCCGAGATTTTTCGCGTGCTGAAACCGGGCGGTGTATTTGCCGCTTCCGATTGGTTGATTGGCCATGACGGCGAGCCGTCAGCGGAGATGAAAGCCTATGTCACGGCTGAAGGCCTGTCCTTCGCAATGGCGTCGCCGGCGCGCTATGTGCAGGCGATGCGCCGCGCCGGCTTTGCCGATGTCGCCGTCAAGGACCGCAACCCATGGTATCGCGAGGTCGCGCGCGGCGAGCTGGAAAGGCTGAAAGGCCCGCTCTACCGGACAGCGGCGGCAGCGGTTGGGGCGGCCTATGTCGACAAGAACATACGAACCTGGGAAGCCATGCAGAAGGTGCTTGACAGCGGCGAGCACCGTCCCACTCATCTTCGCGGGTGGAAGCCGGCTATGGTGGGATAGCCGGCAATGTGGAGCATGACGGCACCGATGAAAGCTGCAGCGCGCGAAGAGCGATCCTCTGATCCGTCTGGAAAAAGCGAACCGGAAAAGCGCGGCCGCAAGGCGTCGAAGGAGGTCAGGCAGCAGCAACTGATCGAGGCGACGATCGATTCGCTCGCCAAGCGCGGCTACGCCGAGACGACGATGGCCGATGTCGCCGACGGCGCCGGCCTGTCGCGCGGCATCGTCAACTTTCATTTCGAGAGCAAGGAGAAGCTGCTGATCGCCACGCTGCAGTATATGTATGACGAGTATTCGGCACATTGGCGGGCGGCCCTGCAGAAAGCCGGTGATCATCCGGCCCGTCAATTGCAGGTGCTGGTTTGGGCCGACTTCGACCGCTCGATCTGCAACAAGCGCAAGCTCGCCGCTTGGCTCGCTTTCTGGGGCGAGGCCAAGTCGCGGCCGGTCTATCAGGCGCTGAGCAGTTCCCGCGACGCGTATTACCAGCAAGTCTTCATCGATCTCTGCGAGGCGCTGAAGCAGGGCGGCGGCTATGCCTATGAGCCGCAGGTGATGGCGCTGGCGCTGTCGGCCATGCTGGAAGGGTTGTGGCTGCGGCTGATGATGGGAACCGAAGACACCACGCGCGAAACCGCCCTGCAAGCGGCGAACGCATTCCTCGCCGCGGCCTTTCCCAAACACTACGCATAACCAAAAGCCGGCCAGTCGAGCCGGCAACGCAACGACAAAGAGGATAGAACAGCATGAAAAGCATAGCCAGACGCCTGACACTGACATTAGCGCTGACCGCAACGCTGGCGGCTTCGGCCGCAGCACTTGCGATCGCCGCCGACAAGGACCTGATCGTATTCGACTGGTCCGGCTATGAAGACCCGAGCTTCCACCCGAAATATGTCGAGAAGAACGGCGACTCGCCGACCTTCGCCTTCTTCGGCGACGAGGACGAGGCCTTCGAGAAGGTGCGCTCCGGCTTCAAGGCCGATCTCGGCCATCCCTGTTCGCAGAGCGTGACGAAGTGGCGTGAGGCAGGCCTGCTGCAGCCGCTCGACACCTCGAAGATCACCGGCTGGAAAGACCTCAATCCCGGCATCATGGCGATGAAGGATCTCGCGACCACGTCGGATGGCAAGGCCTGGTTCATGCCGTGGGACTGGGGCAACACCCAGCTCACCTACAACTCCGACAAGATCGACGCGAAGGATGTGCAGTCGCTGAAGGCCTTCGCCGATCCCAAATTCAAGGGCCGCGTCTCGATCGGCGACAATGTCGACGACGCCTATGCGTTGGCCAGCCTCGCTATCGGGCTGAAAGACTGGACCAAGATGACGGACGATCAGTTCAAGCAGGCGTCCGACTTCCTGCGCCAGGTGCACAAGAATGTGCGCTCCTACTGGACCGATACTACCGACGTCGTGCAGTTGCTGAGCGGTGGCGAGGTCGATCTCGCCTGGGCGTGGAACGATGCGACGGTACAGTCCGTCGCCGCCGGTGTGCCGATCAAGGCCAAGAAGGACACTGACGAAGGCATTTCGACCTGGGTCTGCGGCTATGTCCTGTTCAAGGACGCACCCGACAATGTCGACAAGGCCTATGACTACCTGAACGCGATCAACGATCCCGAGACCGCCAAGGTGCTGGTCAAGGACTGGGGCTATGGCCAGGCCAACGCCAAAGGCATGGCCGGTGTCGACCCGGCGATCCTGAAGGAAAAGGGCTATGACGACGTACAGAAATTCGTCGACAAGACACTGTTCCAATCGCCGGTTCCGTCGGCGCTCAAGCTCAAGATGATCGCCGAATTCGAGAAGATCAAAGCGGGCTACTAAGCCCCGTCAGGCTTCATCCGTCTGCCCGTGATTGCGCCGGGCAGACGGTCTCGCCAAGGTCGCTGAAATTCCGTAACGTCGCCCGGCTGCTTTTAGCGATGAGGAGTTTCGCACCATGAATTCCATGCTTCGCCGCCTTGCCCTTGCCGCTGCCTTAACGGTGGGCGCCGGCGCTGTGCTGGCTTATGCCGAGGGTGGTGGCGACCTCGTCGTGTTCGACTGGTCGGGTTATGAGGATCCGCTGCTGCATCCCGACTATACCGCCAAATATGGCGCCGAGCCGACTTTCGCTTTCTTCGGCGACGAGGACGAGGCCTTCGAGAAGATGCGGGCCGGCTTCAAGGCCGACATCGCCCACCCCTGCTCGCAAAGCGTGGCCAAATGGCGTGCGGCCGGCATTCTGCAGCCGCTCGACACATCCAGGATCGCCGGCTGGAAGAACCTCAATCCCGGCATCATGGCAATGAAGGATCTTGCCGTCAGCGCCGACGGCAAGGCCTGGTTCATGCCGTTCGACTGGGGCAACACCTCGCTGCTCTACCGCACCGACAAGGTGACGGCGCAAGAGGCGCAGTCGCTGAGGGTCTTCGCCGATCCGAAATTCAAGGGGCGCGTCACCATCGGCGACAATGTCGACGACGCCTATGCACTGGCAAGCCTGGTCATCGGCCTCAAGGACTGGACCAAGATGACTGACGCGCAGTTCCAGGAGGCGTCCGCCTTCCTGCGCGACGTCCACAAGAACGTCCGCTTCTACTGGACCGACGACACCGACCTCAACCAGGCCTTTACCGGCAATGAGGTCGACCTGGTCTGGGGCTGGAACGAGACCTTCGTGACGCTCAAGGGACAAGGCATGCCGATTGCCATGAACCGCGACACCACGGAAGGTATTTCGACCTGGGTGTGCGGCTATGTGCTGATGAAAGATGCGCCGGGCAAGCTCGACCAGGCCTATGATTTCCTGAGCGCGGTCAACGCGCATGCCGTGTCCGACTATCTGGTCAAGACCTTCGGCTACGGCCACGGCAACAGCGCCGGCATGGCGGCGATCGACCATCAGGTGCTGGCCGATCGCGGCTTCGACAATCTCGACAAGTTCCTCGACAAGACGCTGTTCCAGCAGCCGGTGCCGCCCGAGCTCAAGCAGCGCATGGTCACGGAATTCGAGAAGATCAAGGCCGGCTATTGACCACCGCATTGGAAAGAACCGACGTCGTTATCGTCGGCGCCGGTTTCACCGGCTTGTCGGCTGCGCTTGAACTGAAGCAAGCTGGCATAGATTTCGTGCTGCTCGAAGCGCGCGACCGTGTCGGCGGCAGGGTCGAAGCGGTTCGCAACGGGCTTGGCGAACGGATCGACAGCGGCGGCCAGTTTTTCTGCGAAGACATGCCTGAGGTGACGGCGCTGGCCGCCTCCCGCGGCAAGGCCTTCGTCGAAACCTATGTGAATGGAGACTTCATAACCCATCCGTCACTGTCGGTCGAACATGCCGAACGGACCTATTACGGCGCGATGGCGATCCGCGAGCGCATGAATGCGATCGAGCCGGACGACCCTTCGATCGCCGGCATGAGCGTTGCCGCCTGGCTCGAACGCCAGCCTAATCCAGCCGATGCCAAGACGGCTTTCCGGTCGATGATCGAAGGCCTGTGGTGCCTGGCGATGGACAAGGTGCCGCTGTGGTACCTGATCGACAATGACCGGCGCATCACCAACGAGGTGCCGGAACTGCAATATTCGCTGCTCGAGACCATGCAGTCGCTGGCCGAGGATTTGGCCGGCGATCTCGGTGACAGGGTGCGGCTCAGCGAACCCGTCACGCGCATCGAACATGGGCCGCAAGGGGTTCGTGTCGTCTCGGCAAGCAGCGCCATCGAAGCGCGAAAAGTGCTGGTGGCGCTGCCGCCGGCGACGGCCGCAAAGCTCGATTTCACGCCGGCCTTGCCGGCGGCCCTCGAGAAGGCGCTTGGCGTCTGGGAAAGCGGCGCGGTGATCAAGATCCTGGTGCGCTATGCCACGCCGTTTTGGCGAGAGCGCGACCTGTGCGGCATGGTGATGTGGCGCGATTTGCCCGGCCTGTTCGCCTGCGACGCCAGCAAGGATGCGGAACATGCGGCGCTGGTCGTCTTCGTCGGCGGACCGCTGGCACTGCGCTGGCGCCCACTCGACGATGCTGCGTTTCGCGCGGAAGTAACGGCAAGGCTGGTGGCGGCTCTTGGTCCGGACGCGGCCGACATTATCGATTTCAGCCAGCGCAACTGGATCGAGGACCGCTGGAGCGGCGGCGCCTACAGCGACCTCATTGTCGATGTAACGGCACGCGATGCCGAGCGCACGATCCGTGCCGGCGCGGCTCCTGTCCATTTCGCATCATCGGAGCTGTCGCCGTCATTTCCGGGCTATATCGAAGGAGCGATCGTGATGGGGCGCATCGCCGCGGGCAAGATCGTCACTGATCTCGAAACGCCATGAGGCAGTTTTGGGCATGCAATATCTCGGTTATGGCGCGAGCTCTGCTTTGACGTCACCGAGCAGCGCCATGCTGCCTAGCCGACCCAATTCGTCCGAACATTTCGCGCTCTTGCCGTAGCAGCCGAATGCAACCGTTACGCGCTCCGAAAGCGGTCCTATGCAGGGCAACCCGCTGTCGCCAAAGGTGGTCATGCAAGGCACGACGCGGCGTTCTTCGAATTTGAGGTCGCGAATACGGTCGAGAATCTGCTTCTGAAGTCCTTCGGCAACGTGAGCCGATCCGCCCGATCGGAACCAGTCTTTGATATCCGCCTCGCTTTCGAGTGGAATATCGACCGGATCGCCGCCGAGCTTTAGCCAGGTTTGGCCGTCCGGATAGGGGATCGGCGGCAGAATATAGGGATCCTCGCCCTTTGGCCCGAAACAACGCATCGACGGCATTTCGGCCAGGCGTTGAACCTCGGCCGCACCAAGCCGAAACATAACTGCGGTACGCGCATAGACCGTAAAACCCAATGATTGACCGAGCAGCGATTGGGTATGCCCGCCTGCTGCAACGAGAACCCGTTCGGCCTCGACACTGCCCGATCTCGTCCGGATCGTCACACCGGAGCCGCTTTCCGAAATCCCCAGAGCAGGCTCGTCGATGATCCGAGCCCCGGCGCGCTCCGCCGCGATCGTCTGCGCCCGGACCAGGCGACGCGGGCTGATGTATCCGGCATCCCGCGGCTCGAAATATCCCTGCATGCCCGCCCGTGATCTCAGAAACGGAAATCGCTCCGTGAGCCCCGTATCGTCATAGGCTTCACAAAGGATCCCGGCCTCGGCGGCGATTTCGCCAACCGAAGCGATATCCGTGCTTTCGCCAGGGCCAAGGTGAAGCACGCCGACTTCCCGGTAGAAATCGACACCGCTTTCCGCAAAAATCTCGCCGTAGCGCGCAATCGCAGCACAGTTCGCTTGCCGCCAAAATGGCTGTGAATCGAACCTCCGCGTGATGCGGCCCTCATCGTAGTGGCTTCCGAAGACACCGCCATGGCGCGAAAAATCTGCCGGCTCATCGGGCCCGATGAGCGTCACATCATGGCCCATCTTGGACAGATGCCGCGCAGCCGCTGACCCGATCAGGCCACGTCCGATCACTGCAACTTTGATCGCGTTGTGAACGCTCACGATTAAGTCCTACGCCGTGCTGCTCCAAGCGGGATGAAATCCACCATGTCAGAAGCGCTTGTCGACGTTCAAGCAATTCCTCGGGGTCGCAACCCAGGTCGAAAAGACGGCCAGAAACTATCTCGCCATCGTGACGTCGCTGCTGCAATCCTGTGGATCAGATAAGTGGTGTCCACGCGACCTAGTCGGCCATAGCGACCAAAGCCTCGGGGTCGTAGGCGAGGCGGATCGGGGTGCCGACCGGAATGTCGTCGGCGCCGAAATCATTGGTCTCGGTCACCGACAGCGGCTTTTCCAATCCTGGTATCTCGACAATCAGATGGGTGATCTCGCCGAAATAGTGGCGTTCGACCACCTTGCCGGCGACTTCGAATTTGGCCGTCGCATTGTCCCACAGCACGCGCAGGCGCTCCGGCCGGATGCCCAACGTGGCGCCGCCGCCATTGCGCACGAATGCCTTCGGCTTGTCGGTCCTGACACGGCCGAAGCCCAGCGTGTCGACGACCAGCGAGGCGGCGTTCTCCTCGACGATCTCAGCCTTGACGAAGTTCATGCCGCCGAGGAAGTCGGCAACCTGGCGGTTGACCGGCCGCTGGTAGATTTCCTTGGGCGAGGCGACCTGGGCGATCTTGCCGCCGAACATCACGGCGATGCGGTCGGACATTGCGAGTGCTTCATACTGATCGTGAGTGACCAGCACGAAGGTGATGCCTACCGCCTGCTGCAGCCGGCGCAGTTCGACCTGCATCTGCTCGCGCAGCTTCTTGTCGAGTGCCGACAGCGGCTCGTCGAGCAGCAGCACCTTGGGCCGCATCACCAGGGCGCGGGCGAGCGCCACGCGCTGGCGCTGGCCGCCGGAAAGCTCGGTGGCGAGGCGTTTGCCGAGGCCTATCAGCGACACCTGCGCCAGCGCCTCCTCGACGCGGCGCTTTTCTTCCGTCGCGCCCAGCTTCAGCCGTTTCAGCCCGTAGGCGACATTCTGCTCGACATTGAGGTGCGGGAAGATGGCATAGCTTTGGAACACCATGTTGGTCGGCCGGCGGTTGGCGGGGATGCCTTCCATCGACTGGCCACCGACCGAGATCGAACCGTTGGTCGGGTTGTCGAAACCGGCAATCATGCGCAGCAGCGTTGTCTTGCCGCAACCGGAGGGACCGAGCAGCGAAAAGAACTCGCCTTCCCTGATGGTCAGTGTCGCGTCGTCGAGCGCCTTGAAGGCGCCGTAGCTGCGGGTGACGTCGCGGATTTCGATCATGGGTCGATCAGATTGGGCCCGCTCGGACTTTGTTCGATCCTCCTGAGGCCGTTCGGCCTGGATTGGCTCAGGCATAGAGGCCTCCCTCGTTCTGGGTGCGCCTGGCCGCACGGCGGCGCAGGACTTCGGCAACGGTCATCAAAACGAAAGAGGCAAGCAGCAGCAGCGTGCCCAGCGCCAGCACGCCCGGCAGCTTGGCGGCGAAGCGCAACTGGCCCCAGATATAGATCGGCAGCGTCGTCTCGGTTCCGGTGAGGAAGAAGGCGATGACGAACTCGTCGAGCGAGATGGTGAAGCAGACCAGCAGGCTCGAAATGATCGCCGGCGCCACCATCGGCAGCGTCACTCGCCGGAAGGTGCCGAAGGCACTCTCGCCGAGATCGGCGGAGGCTTCTTCGAGGCTGCGGTCGAACCCCTCGAAGCCTGCGGTCAGCACCGTCATCGAATAGGGAATGCAGATCAGCACATGGCCGAGCACGACGGTGAACAGCGACAGGCTGAGGCCCAGTTGCAGCATGACCAGCAGCATGGAGATGGCGAGGATGATTTCGGGCAGCACCAGCGGCGCCATGATCAGGCCGTTGATGGTGCGGCGGCCGGGATAGCGGTAGCGGGTGATCGAGCGGGCGGCGAGGATGCCGAGCAGCGTCGCCAGCACAGATGCCGAGACACCGACGATCAGGCTGTTCCAGGCGGCTTCAAGCAGCGCCGGCGTCTTGGGCAGGTCTTGGTACCATTTCAGCGTATAGCCGGTGAGGGGAAACTTCGGCGTCGGCGCGGTGTTGATCGAGAAGATCGGCAGGAAGATCACGGGCAGATAGAGAAAGACGATGTAGAGGAAGGCGTAGGCGGTCAGCCAGCCGCCGGCAAAGAAACGCCGCATCGCCGTCATCGCGCCAGCCTCTGCAATGCGCGGATGATCAGCACCGTGGCGCCCGCCATCAGCGAGACGACGAGCATGGTGGTGACGGAAAGTGCCGCGCCCAGCGGCCAGTTCGATGCCTTGCCGAACTGCGCCTGGATGGCGTTGGCGATCATGACGCCGTCCTTGCCGCCGACGAGCTTCGGTGTGACGTAGTCGCCGACCGTCGGGATCATGACGATCAGCGCCGCTGAGATGACGCCTGGCACCGACAGCGGCAGCGTCACGCGCAGGAAGGACCGCAGCGGGCCATCGCCGAGATCCGTCGCCGCCTCGACCAGAGTGCGGTCGACCTTTTCTAGCGAGACGAAGATCGGCAGGATGGCGAAAGCCGCCCAGGCATGGGTCAGCGTGATGATGACGGCGCTGGAATTGTAGAGAAGCGCTGTCGACGGTTCGTCGATAATGCCGAGGCCCATGAGGCCGGAATTGAGCACGCCATTATAGCCGAGGATGACCTTCCACGACATCACGCGCAGCAGATAGCTGGTCCAGAACGGGATGGTGATCAGGAACAGCCACAGGCTTTTGTGGCGGCCGCCGTGGAAGGAAATGAAATAGGCGATAGGATAGGCGAGGATGACGGTGAAAAAGCTCACCGTCAGCGAGATGTAGAGCGAGCGCCACAGCAGATCGCGATAGATCGGCTCGGTCAGCGCGATGCGATAATTCTCCAGCGTAAATGTGTGGTCGATGGTGAGGTAGTCCTGGGTCCAGAAGGAGTGGGCGAAGACCACCAGGATCGGCAGCACCAGAAGAATGAGGGCATAGAGGAAAGTCGGGCTGATCAGGGCAAAGCCCTGAACGGGTTCGGACTGCAGAAGGGCGTTTCGCCTTGCTCGCGTCATGCGCCGCGCGGGCACCCCTTCGGCAGCTGCCGTCATTGCAGCGCCCCGGGCGTGATCTCGGTTGCTGGCTCGAACTGTCCCGCCATGATGCTCCCATTGACCGGGCCGGCTGCCTGTTCCCAATTTTTGCGGCGCGCGATTTTCTGGTCGCGCTCCAAGCTTGCCGGCTTTCTTTTCATCATGAGCGTATCCGTGGATTGAAATCAAGCGCTATTTCTGCAATATTGATTGAACGGACATTCAAAATGAAGTGAAGAACGCCCGCTTTTCAACGCATGGCGCTTCGTTTCGTGTCCGGTAAAAATTACGCTCCAGACCTGCGAGGCAATGATGGCGGCTGCAAGAGACCTAAGAGCGATGGAGATGGCTGGCGACGACGATGCAGTCGAGCTGGCCAAGCGCCATCTTGTCCAGCCCTGGCCCTATGCCGGCTCGGTCGGCAATGAAGCGCGCGCGCTGATCGGCGAGGGCGACGGCATCTACATCACCGACGTCACAGGCAAGCGGCTGATCGACGGGCCGGCCGGCATGTGGTGCATCAATGTCGGCCACCGCCGCGAGGAACTGGCCAGGGTGATGTACGACCAGGCGATGATGCTGTCCTACAACACGCCCTGGTACACGATGAACGCGCCGTCGGCCGAGCTTGCCAAGCGCATCGCCGATCACGCGCCGGGCGATCTCAGCCATACCTTCTTCACCACCGGTGGTTCCTCAGCTGTCGAGACGGCGCTGCGCTTCATGCAATTTTACAACAATGTGCGCGGACGGCCGGAAAAGAAGCTGATCCTCAGCCGCGGCGGCGCCTATCACGGCTCGACCTATCTGTCGGCCTCGCTCAACGGACGGCCGCGCGATCGCGACTGGATGGACGGCGCCGACCATCTGGTGGTCAAACTGTCCTCGCCCGATCCGTTCCGGCGGCCGAAGGGCATGAGCATCGCCGACTTCTGCGATTTCCTGGTCGATCAGTTCCGCGACACGGTCGCCCGCGTTGGGCCTGAGAAGATCGGCGCCTTCGTCGGTGAGCCGGTGCAGGCTTCGGGGGGCGTCGTCGTGCCGCCGGATGGCTATCTCAAGCGCATCCGCGAGATCTGCAGGGACAACGACATCCTCTATGTCTCCGACGAAGTGGTGACCGGCTTCGGCCGGCTCGGCCATGTCTTTGCGTCCGGTGACGTGTTCGGCATCGACCCCGACATGATCACCTTCGCCAAGGGCGTCACATCAGGCTATTTCCCGCTCGGCGGCGTTATCATCTCGGAGCGGCTGCTTCAGGAAATGCGCCGCTCAAACCATCCCGACGCGATGTTCGGCCATGGCCTGACCTATACCAGCCATCCGATCGGCTGCGCGGTGGCGCTGAAGAACCTCGACATCCTCGAAGACAGCGTGCTTGCCCATACGCGCGAGGTCGCGCCCTATTTCCAGGCGCAGCTGAAGACGCTGGAGGACCTGCCGCTGGTCGGCGAAGTCCGCGGCATGGGCCTGATGGGTTGCGTCGAATGCGTCGCCGACCGCGAAAGCAAGGACCCGCTGCAGCTCGACAAGGATGTCGGCAAGCGCATCGACGCGCATTGCCATGAACTCGGCCTTTTGGTGCGGCCGCTGATCAACATGTGCGTGATGTCGCCGCCGCTGATCATTACGCGCGAGCAGATCGACGACATGGTGGCCATCCTGCGCGAAGGCATTTCGCGGACGATGGATGATTTGAGGAAAGAAGGGGTGTGGCAGGGGTGAAGGAGCTAATCTCCCCCCTCGTGGGGGAGATGCCCGGCAGGGCAGAGGGGGGCACTGTCCCGCCGGCCTGTCCGTTCGTAACAACACACTTTAGCTAGTATGGGTGATCGCGAGTAACGAGAGGCTGGCGATCCTTCGCGCCCCCCTTTGTCCTGCCGGACATCTCCCCCACGAGGGGGGAGATTGGCAGCTTCACCATCCGCCTTACACCTGCGACCGCATGGCGTCGTTGAGGTTCCACATGTCCTTTTCCTCAGGCGCCGTCTCCAGGCCCAGAACCGGGATCTGCTTGCGCAGATGGTCATGGTGGGTGCGCACGCCGTATTCGAGGTCGGAGAGGTAAAAACCCTCGAAGGCCTCCGAAATCATGGACTCGTTCGACCACACCGAAAGCTGCACATCCTCGTTCATGGTGTCGCGGTCGATACGGTAGGCGAGGTAGCGCACCGCCGCCTGTTCGCGCGTCTCGTCTGGGTAGCGGTAGATGGCGCCACGCAGCAGCGTCTCACCGGTCGACAGCGGGAACTCCTGGTAGAACTGCACCGATTCCGGCATGATCGACAGCGCGTTGTTGGGGAAGATGCCGTAATAGATCCAGGCCCTGCGCAGGTGCTCCGGCAAATGCGAAGCGTCAGGTGTGAGCTTGATGTATTCGCGCACGCTCCAGCGCCGCCCGGCATGCGGATTGTAGGTGGCGAAGGAACGCGAGACGCCGTTGATGAACGGCTCGTCGAAATAGGTCGCGCCGTAGAGATCCTGCAGCGCCGGATGCGCCATGGCGACGTGGTAGCCTTCATTGTCGACGTCGCGCACCGACTTCCAGTTGACCGGCGACTTCTGCGTCCAGATACCCCAGGATGGCACCATCTCGGCCACATTGTAGTGAGTCATCTCGGCTTCGATCGGCTTCAGCAGTTCGGCCACTGAAGGCTGTGGGCCGCCCTTGCGGAAGCGGATGAAGATTAAGCCCATCCAGATTTCGAGGTCGAGCGGCATCAGGCCGAATTCGGTCTTGTCGAGTTCCGGGAAGGAGCGCGGCCGGGCTGCGCCGCGCAGCGTGCCGTCGAGATTGTAGACCCAGCCATGGAACGGGCAGACCAGCGCATTCTTGCAGGTGCCTTGGCTGTCGGCGACGACGCGGCTGCCGCGATGCCGGCACATATTGTTGAAGGCGCGCACGACGCCGTCCTTGCCGCGCACGATCAGCGCCCGCTCGCCGACCACGTCCATGGTCAGATAGTCGCCGGCATTCGGCACGTCGGAGATATGACCGGCGATCTGCCAATGGTTGCGGAAGACATATTCCTTCTCGAGTTCGAGAAGCGCGTCGGAGTGATAACTCCAACCCGGCAGGCCCCGCCGGTCCCAATCATTGGGGATCGCCACGTCACGGAGGTGCGGGTTCATAAAAAGCTCTTCTTTTGTTGAATACTCATTCAATAAAATCATATTTTGCATTGAAATGCAATGGCTTGTGAAAATCGATCGGTTTCTCGACGATGTAATCGAGCCAGCTCGGAGCCGCTTCGATCGAAGAAAATCCCGGAAAATCCGGGCGTTAACCGGGGTCCTGAAACGGCCGTCCAGCATGCGGATTTGGCCCCGCTGGGCGTGCAAAAGCGACCCTGCTCGGAGACGAAAAAATGCCTGCCGTGCGCAAATTCAATCCGCAGTGTGAGCTTGTTCATAGTTCGACTGGCCAGCAGTAGGCTTTGCTGCGTTCACGGCCCGCCTGTCGTCAACGAATTGATTGCGCGCATGAAACAGCTCCGCAAACGAATCCTGCCGTCGGCACATGCCCGGATATGCCCGGATATGCCCGAGTTTCTTGTTTCAAACCTGTTACGCGGGCAAGCCAAGCGCATCATTCGCCGGTTACCGGGCGCGTTTAAGTTCGTTTAATAAGAAAACGAAGGGGAGCAACAATGTTTACGAAAGCCGAGACTACCAGCAACGAACGGGGCGCCAAACTGGCGCTGCGCCAGCGCGCCAGCGACCATCCGGTCGTGATGTTCTCGATGCTGGGCGCCTGCGCCCTTGCCGTTCTGTTCCTGACGCCGGCTTCCGGTCCGGCCTTTGCTTCGCTCAACCCGCCGGCCAATGTCGTCGAGGGCGCGCCGACCACCATCAAGACCGCCCGGCTGCCAGAGGCGGAAATCGATTTTGCCTGCCAAGGCCAGGCTTGGGGAGCCGAGAGCGCGGACTGCCTGCGCGTCATCGCCGCCCAGTCCGGCGTGCACAAGGCTCGTGCCGTCCGCATGATCGCCAACGCCGCGCCGCTGACCACGACACCCAACGTTTTCTGAACCTCCCGAGCGCTTCCTCCCGCGCTCCTTTTTGGCTCCCGCCGTCCTGCCGGTTGGGAGCCTCTTTTTTTCCGGGTTAGGCGATATTCAGGTGAGGCCGGCCTGCGGATGGCGGCCTCCTGCGCTTCCGGTGCGTACTTAAGTACGCTCCGCTCCGGTTCTCGAAAGCCACCACCCTCGACTCGGCCTGACCTGAATCTCGCCTAACCCTCGGCCCCAGCTTCGGGAAGAGTCAGCCGGCGGCGGCGACCTGGTCGGCTATTGCCGAGAGCACGCCACGGACGTCGAGCGTCGAGAAGGGTTTTTCCAGGATCTGCGGCCGCTGTTGCGCCGGCAACGCCTCGATCTCGGCCTTGGCGCCGATCAGGTCGCCGGTGACCAGCACGAAGCGTTTGGCGAGCGCCGATTTCTCGGCCAGCAATTCGCGGTAGATGGCAATGCCGCTAATGCCGGGCATGCGCAGGTCGGAAAAGACGATGTCGGGTGGCATGTGGCCGGTCAGGGTTGCGGCCGCCGATGTCCAGACCGGCACGATCCGCGACTTGATGCCCATCAATTCCAGGATGTCGGAGAGCGAGCCGGCGACGTCGGGTTCGTCGTCGATAATCAGTGCGTGGCGCAAGCCGCTGGAACGGGCAGGGCTTTCGCCGACCGCGGCTGCGCCGCTGGTGATCGCCGGCAGCTGGATGACGAAGCGCGCGCCGCGCGGCAACACTTCCTCGAACCAGACATTGCCATTGTGCCGCTCGACAATCGATTTCGAGATCGACAGGCCGATGCCGGTGCCGACGCCGACCGGCTTGGTGGTGAAATAGGATTCGAAGATGCGGCCGCGGATCGCCTCCGGAATGCCCGGTCCATTGTCTTCGACTGAAAAGCCGGGATTGCCGCGGTCGCTGCGAAACGTTCGCACCTTGATCAGGCGGTCACCGCCAATACCGGCCAGAGCGTGCTGGGAGTTGATCAGAAAGTTGGCGGCCACTTGCGTCACGTGGTCGGCATCGGCCATCGCCAAGAGCGGGCCGAGCGCAAAATCTGTGTCGATGATAATGCCGCTCGAGCGCGCGCCATAGGCGGTCACTTCGAGTGCGGCGCGGATGACCTGGTTGAGATCGGTTTCGGCCTGGGCAGCGGGGTGCAGGCGCACCATCGACAGGAAGCTCTTGACGATGCGGCCGCAGCGCTCGGCGGCGGCGCGCACTTTTTCGGCGCGCACCTTGGTCTGCGGGTCAGTGGCGAATTCATGCAGCAGCGTCGATTGCGCAACGACCACGGCGAGCGGGTTGTTGAGCTCGTGCGAAACGCCGGCCAGCAGCGAACCCATCGCCGCCATCTTCTCGTTCTGGTGCAGTTTCTCGCGCTGGCGGTTGATCTCTTCCTCGGCGCGCAGTTTGTCGCGCAGGTCGCGGATCGAGCCGAAGATGAGGTGGCGGTCGGCAACCCGCATCTCGGTTGCCGTCAGTTCGATGGGAAACACCTCGCCAGCCGCATTCTGGGTCACCGTCTCCAGTCGCTGGCCAACCATCGGCGCGCCGCGGCCCGACATATATTCGGCCCCCGAGGCGTAGCCTTTGCGGTAATATTCCGGCACCACCGTATCGAGCAGGTCCTTGCCGAGGATGTCGCTGCGCTGGAAGCCGAACATCTTTTCGGCGGCCGGATTGAATTCGATGATCGAGCCGGTCTCGTCGATGACGATGATGGCGTCGAGCGAGGCCTGCAACATGGTGCGGCGGATGACTTCGCTGGCATGGGCGTCCGACGGCGACCGCTCGATGGCGTCGCCGATGGCAAGCGCGATGATGTGCAGCGCAGCCTCCTCCTCGTCGGTCCACTCACGCTCGCTGACGCAGTCATTGACCGCAAGCGTGCCCCACAGATGGCCGTGGGCGAACACCGACACCGACAGGAACGACTTGATGTGCTGCTTTTCGAAATCGGTCCTGAGGAAACCGTCGAGGTTGCGCGTGTGGCCGGCGAAGATCTTGCCTTGCCGCTCGTCCTCCGCAACCCGCTCCAGCAGCGGGTCGTTGTCGACGATCGATTGCATGATCACCGTCGGCGAGGCCAGTTCGCCGCCGAAGCGCGGGTCGATCCAGTAGGCGGCGACCGACTGGGCAAAGCCCTGGCCGGGCAATTCGCGCAGCCTGAACAGAATGCCGCGCTGGCAGTGCATGGCTACGCACAGCGTCTCCAAGATGGTGTCCATCTCGCGCTGCCAGTCGCCGGCCTCGCGCAGCCGGCGAACGACACGCACGGCCGCCATCGCCGCGCCCTGTCGAACGCCCTTCAGGTCCATGCGTGCTGGTTCAGCGGTCATGTCAGCCATCTATATAGGGCCTTGGGTGGTGGGGCTCAGTGCCCGTCGCCGGTCGGAAGCGAGAAGATATAGCCTTCGCCGCGCACGGTGCGCAAAAATTTCGGATTGGCCGGATCGGTTTCGATCTTCTTGCGCAGCCGCATGATGCGGATGTCGACAGCGCGCGACGATTCCGGGTCTTCGACGAAGCCGATCGCCTCGGAGATCGCCGCCCGCGTCAACAGCCGGTTGGCGCGGGTCAGGAAAACCTCCAGCACGTCGAACTCGCTCTTGGCCATGTCGATGACGGCGCCATTGGCGCCGGTAACAAGTCTGCCGTCGAGGTCGGCCTGGAATTGACCGAAGCTCAGCCGGCGCCCGCCATCGGCTTGCGCCTTCGCGGCCTGCGGCGGGCTCGGTTGCGGAACCCGGCGCAGCACGGAGCGGACCCGGGCCAGCACCTCACGCAACTCATAGGGCTTGACGATGTAGTCGTCGGCGCCAAGCTCCAGCCCGACAATGCGGTCGAGCGCGGTGCCGGCGGCCGTGGCATAGATAATGCCGATCGGCATTTTCGAGCGCAGCCAGCGGCCGAGCGACAAGCCATCCTCGCCGGGCATGGCGATGTCGAGAATGGCCAGGTTGAACGCTTCGGTCTCCAGCAAGGTGCGCGCCTCGGCGGCGCTTCCGGCCTGGGTCACATCGTAACCATTGGCGCCGAGATACTCGGCGACTGCGTCCCTGAGATCGGGCTCGTCCTCGACGATGACAATTCGTGCCCGCACTATGGCCTCGCTCCCGCTTTCAGCGGAAAGTAGATTGGGTATAAACATGATGTCCAGCACTCATATGCGGTTGCAGGGGCAGGGGAAGAAAATATGGCTGCACGATCCGTCATCGCGCTGGTTTCCGTCGCCGATGTGGTGGCCGGCGATCTTGCCGACCATCTCGACCGGCGTGGCCATGATGTGCGTGAGGCGCGGCAACCCTGGGAAGCTGAATCCCTGCTCTCGGCCGGAGGCATAGATGTCGTCATCGTCGGCGACAGCGTCAGCCAGGCGGAGGGGCGGGACCTGCTCAGGCGTTATGGCGGCGGCCAGAGCGTGGATGGGAAGGCCGGGCCGGATTTCATCCTGATCTGCCGGCCGGCCGATCTGGTCGACAAGGTGCTGGCGCTCGAGCTCGGTGCCGCTGACGTCGTTGAAAGCCCGCTCAATGTCCGGGAGCTTGCCGCGCGCATTGGCGGCCTGTTGACGCGGCGTGGCAGGTCCGCCCAGGAACTGATCGTGCTGGAAAATGCCACCGTCGATTTGCGGTCGGCCATCGTTATGCACCGCTCGGGTGCGGAAGAGCAGCTGTCGCCTGGTCAGGTGGCGCTGCTGAGGCTGTTTCTGGCCAGCCCGCGCAAGGTGCTGACGCGCGACGACATCATTGCGGCGGCGCCGGCCGAAAACGCGGATGCTTTCGATCGCTCGATCGATTCGCGCATCGTGCGGCTGCGCCGCAAGCTCGACACCGAAACCATCATCACCATACGCGGCGCCGGCTACCGGTTCGACCCGCCGACGCAGCGCGTCGACTAAAGCAATTCCAGGAAAAGTGTGATGCGGTTTTCCGGGGAAAAGCGCGTAGCGCTTTCCCTTGGGAATTGCGTAAAAACCAATAGATAGAGCGGGTCGCCGTTTCCGTGAAACGGTGAACTGCTCTGGGGGCAATAGAAGATTATTTGCCGGTCCACCCAAAACCGCTGCGCAATTTTGGGCGCCATGCATAGGCTTTAGCGCACCACCAGAAGCGATGGTCCCGGCGGCAATTCGCTGGCGACTTCGATTTCGCTGGCGGCATGCGCGCGGTTCTTCAGAAGAACCGTGGCGAGACCGGCAAAGCCGAGCAGGCCTTGTGCGAAGAGCAGCGCCGAAAGCACCGAGGCAGCAGATTTCGTCTTCATTGGTTATCCCCCAAAATCAGAATCGCGGGTACTTCAGGATAAACCCGAAGTGCCCGCGCCGCCCACGGAGCCCCCCGCTGCGGCGCGGGCCTTCGGTCCTCTCGGCAGCAAGTTGCCGGAGGGGCCGCGCATCCACTTCAAACCAAGGCCGACCCGCCAGAAGGCCTTGAGACGGTTGATGCGCAGACTGGAGACAATCCAGACCAAGGCTAGGAACAGCGCGACATGCAGCGTCGAAACCTCACCCGAATTCATGGCCGCCAGTTTCGTCATCGGGGTGCCGGCTACTGTGCCGATGCCGCCGATGACAAGTGCGGCGATGCTTATCCTGAAGAGCCAGGACAGGGTGGTCGATCTGATGCTCATTTTCGTTTGGCGCCGGCTGTTCTCGTTGGGATGACTGTGCCGTTGGCCTGTAACCAGATCATGCCGCCCGCGCCGCGCTTTGTTGCAAGTCGGTTTCGAGCGAGGTCAAACTCCTTTCATATAAGGATATTTGTACTTTCGTTTGGCGGCTGGGATCATGATCGAGATTGAGCCGGGCAGACAGAAAGCACCCCTCGGCTCCTCCCTTGACCGACCTGGCTTGTTAACCAGAGGAAACAGATTCGAAACACAAACGAGCATCAAGCGAAGTCAGCCTGAAACATGACGTTGGGATAAGGCGGTCATCGAATTGACGCCGGCCGGGCCGGCAAAGGGGAGCCATCATGTACAAAGCCATTTCCGCCAAACTCATCAACGTCACCGCCGCCGCAGCCGGCACCGCGCTCCTGCTTGGCGCCGCCAACAGCACGGCGCACGCCGCGGCAAACCAGATCGTGGCGCGTGTTTCGCTGTCGCAACAGACCATGGAAGTGCTGGTCGACGGCCGGCCGACCTTCGCCTGGAAGGTCTCGACCGGTGACAGGGCGCATGTCACGCCGACCGGCTCGTTCAAGCCGACCCGCATGCATGAGATGTGGTATTCGAAGAAATACGACAACGCGCCGATGCCGCATTCGGTGTTCTTCAGCGGTGGCTACGCCGTGCATGCCACCAACGCCATCAAGCGGCTGGGACAGCCGGCGTCGCATGGTTGCGTGCGGCTGCATCCCGACAATGCCGCCGACTTCTACCAGCTGGTCGAAACCTTCGGCCCGACCAACACCAGCATCGTCATCGTCAAGTAGCAGACTGCGGTTGGAGCGGTCGTGAAGTCTGGCCGACGCCGCGCTTCACCGCAGGCTCCCCCGAAGCTCCATCAGGGCTTTGCGGCAATCAATCCAGTCAAAAAAAGAGGCCGGAAGTTTCCGGCGTCTTTTTCTTTGCACTTGGCAGTTCCACGAAGCGCTTAGTCGGCGTGCACCGGCATCAGCTTCGGGTCGGGCTTTTCGGCGTGGTGCGGCAGGTCCTTGCTGGCGATGAAAGTGTAGAACATCGGCACCACGAACAGGGTGAACATGGTTCCGACCAGGATGCCGGTGAAGATCACCAGGCCCATCGAATAGCGCGCCGCGGCACCCGCGCCGCTGGACACGATCAGCGGCACGACGCCGAGCGCCATCGCCGCCGTCGTCATCAGGATCGGCCGCAGGCGCACCTTGGCCGAGGCGACGATCGCATCGCGCCGCCGCATGCCATGCAGCTCGCGCTGCTGGTTGGCGAACTCGACCAGAAGAATGCCGTGCTTGGTGATCAGGCCGATCAGTGTGATCAAGCCAACCTGGGTGTAGATGTTGAGCGTTCCAAGCCCCAGATTGAGCGGCACGATGGCGCCGAAGATCGACAGCGGCACCGCCATCATGATGATCAGCGGGTCGCGGAAGCTTTCGAACTGCGCTGCCAGCACCAGGTAGATGACGATGACGGCGGCCGCGAACGCGATCAGGATCGTGTTGCCCTGCTCCTTTTCCTGCCGGGATTGGCCGGAATAATCGATGAAGAAGGTGTCGGGCAGGCTTTCCTTGGCAAGGTTCTCCAGGGTCTGCAGCCCGTCGCCGGTGGTGACGCCGGGAAGCGGCAGCGCTGATATCGTTGCCGAGTTCAGCTGGTTGAACTGCTCGATCGCGGCCGGCGCGGCGTTGGTCGAAATCTTCACCACCGCCGAAAGCGGCACCATCTCGCCGGTCACGCTGCGCACGAAATATTCGCCGAGCTTCTCGGGATTGTCGCGGAATTCCTGCGGCACCTGCGGGATGATGTCGTAGCTGTTGGAGTCGCGGTCGAACTGCGCCACTTCGGCGCCGCCGACCAGCAGCGTCAGCGTCTGGCCGATGTCGGCGATCGGCAGGTTGAGGGCTGCGGCGCGGTCGCGGTCGATGGTCACCGTCACCTGTGGCGCGTCGAAGGACATCGAGTTCTGCACGACGATGAAGCGACCGGAGGCCTGCGCCTTGTTCTTGATCTGCTCGGCCGCCTCGTAGACCTCGGCGGAACCGCCGGTCGAGCGCACCACCATGGAGATCGGCAGGCCGCCGCCGGAGCCGGGCAGCGTCGGCGGCGCGAAGACGAAGGCCTCGACGCCGGCGACCTTGGCGAGGCGTCCCTGGATGTCGGCCTGAAGCTCCTTTGAATTGCGCTGACGCTCGGCCCAATCCTTGAAGGCGAAGCCGACAAAGGCGCCGTTGGTCGCACCGCCAAAGGCAACGGCTGAGAATTGCGCCCTGGTCTCGGGAATGTCCTTCACCAGGCCGAGGATCTGGTTGACGTAGGTCTCGGTGTAGTCCGAGGTCGCATAGCGCGGTGCCGTTACGATCGACAGCAGGAAGCCCTGATCCTCTTCCGGCGCCAGTTCGCTCGAGGTCTTGGTGAACATGAAGCCGGTGAGCGCCACCAGCGCCACGACCATCAGCAGCGTCACCGGCCGATTTCTCAAGGAGGCGGTGACCGCCCGCTCGTAGACATGCTCGACACGGCTGAAGGTGCCGTCGACGATGCGCTGGAAGCGGCTGTGCGATCCGGCCTTGAGGAGACGTGCGGCCATCATCGGCGTAATGGTGACGGCAATCAGGCCGGACAGCACCACCGAGCCGGCGAGCGTCACTGCAAATTCGCGGAAGAGCGCGCCGGTCAGGCCGCCGGTGAAGGCCAGCGGCGCAAACACGGCAGCGAGCGTGATGGTCATTGCCACGATAGCGGAGAAAATCTCGCGCATGCCGTTGAAGGCCGCCTGCATCGGCGACATGTGGTCTTCCTCCATGTGGCGATGGATGTTTTCCACCACCACGATGGCGTCGTCGACGACAAGGCCGATGGCCAGCACCATGGCCAGCAACGACAGAAGGTTGATCGAATATCCCACAGCAAACAAAAGGAAGCAGACGCCGACCAGCGACAGCGGGATGGTCACGATCGGCATCATCACCGAGCGGAACGAGCCGAGGAATAACAGGATGACCACGACGACGATGGCGACGGCCTCGGCGATGGTCTTGAACACCTCGTCGATCGAGGCGCTGATCTGCTCGGTGGAATCGTAGACGATCTCGATGGTCATGCCTTTCGGCAGCGTGTCCTGGATCAAAGGCACGATCTTGTGGATCGCCTCCGCCGTCGTCAGCGGGTTGGCGGCCGGCGTCGGGAAGATGGCGAGGAAGGTGCCGGGTTTGCCATTGAAGCTCACCCTCGTGTCGGTGCTCTCGGCGGCAAGTTCGACGCGCGCGACGTCGCGCAACCGAACCACCTGGCCGTCGGTCGAACGCAGCGGAAGCTCGGCAAAAGCCTCCGGTGTCTGCAGCGTCGAGCGAACGGTGATCGAGGACACGACATATTCGTTCTGGGTGTTGCCGGGCGCCGACAGGAAGTTGGAGTTGTTGATCGCAGTCAGCACTTCGGCCGCGGTGACGCCGCGCGCAGCGAGCTTGATCGGGTCGATCCAGACGCGCATCGAATATTCCTCGGCGCCGAAGATCTGCACGTCGGCGACACCTTCCACCGTCGAGATGCGCGGCCGAACGACCCGCTCGATATACTCTGTGAGCTGCTCCTTCGTCATGTTCGGATTCTGCATCGAGATGTACATCATCGCGAACTCTTGACCGGTGCCCTTGACGATAACCGGGTCCTTCGAGGCGTCAGGCAAGGTGCCGCGCACGCCCTGCACCTTCGACAGCACCTCGGTCAGCGCGACATCGGGGTTGGAGCCGAG
This sequence comes from Mesorhizobium neociceri, assembly GCF_013520985.1. Taxonomy (GTDB): domain Bacteria; phylum Pseudomonadota; class Alphaproteobacteria; order Rhizobiales; family Rhizobiaceae; genus Mesorhizobium; species Mesorhizobium neociceri. The sequence goes on from NZ_JACDTY010000005.1 coordinate 250,459, forward strand.
CTTCATCTGGACGACCACGGTGCTCGAAGACGGCCGGCTCGACGAGGTGACGTAGTCGATGTTCTCGGTCGATGCGACGGCACGCGCGATCGGGGCGGAGATGAAGCCCTGGATCAGGTCGGCGCTGGCGCCGGGATAGGCGGTCGTGATGGTGATCGCCGTCTCGTCGACCTTGGGATATTGCCGGATCGACAGGTTGAAGATGCCCTGGAAACCCAGGAGCAGGATCATGCAGGCGAGGACGGTGGAGAGAACCGGCCGGCGAATGAAGATGTCGGAAAAGTTCATTGCTGAGCCTGCTGGTTCGCCGACTTGCTGGGGTCAATGGTGTTGTCGACCGCAACGGACATGCCGTTGAAGAGACGGTTCTGACCGGCGGTGACGACCTCGTCGCCGGCCTTGATGCCTTCCACGATCTCGACCATGCCATCGTTGCGGCGGCCGGGCTTCACGAACACCTGCGACAGCACAAGCGCCGGCTTCTCCTCTTCAGCCGGCTTGCCGGCATCGGCAGCGTCCTTGTCGGCGGGCTTGTCCGTGGACTCCGCCGCGTCGGCGGTGGGCTTGGCGGCCTCGGCCTGCGGCTTTGCAGTATCGTCGGCCGGTTTGTCGGCCGCCGGCTTCTGGTCCTCGGCCTTGGCCGGCGGAGCTGCGCCCGCCTCAGCTGGCTTCGCCGGCAGGACGACAAAGACGAAGTCGCCATAGAGGCTCGACGTCAATGCCGTCTGCGGCAAGGACAGGATATTTTTCTCCCGCGGCAGCTCGACGCGAACCTGGACGAACTGGCCGGGCGTCAGCTTGCCGTCAGGGTTGGCGACCTCGCCGCGGACGGACACCAGGCGGCTCGAAGCGTCGATCTTGGGGTCGATGCCGCGAACGGCGCCGGCAAACGGCATGTCGGCGCCGCCGCCGCTGCCGCCGAGGCCGAGCCGCACCGTCTGGCCGATCTCGAGCAGTGGCAACTGCTGTTCGGGCACCGAGAAATCGACCCGCATGGTGTCCAGATCCTGCAAGGTCACCACCGCGTTTCCGGGCGAGAGATATTGGCCGAGGTCGATCTTGGGTATGCCGACAGTGCCGGCGAACGGCGCCGTCAACTGCTTCTGATCAAGCACGGCCTGCAGCTTGTTGACCTGCGCGGCGGAGGCCGATGCAGCCGCCTGCGCGGTGTCGAGCGTGGCGTCCGTGCCGACGCCGCGCCGCTGCAGTTCCAGCGCGCGTTCCAGCGCCGTCTGGTCGGATACGGATTGCGCCTTGGCCGCCACGAGATCGGCACGTTCGACGGCGTCATCGAGTTGTAGCAGGACAGAATCAACGGGCACCTTCTGGTTGGCATGGAAAAGGATGTCCTTGACGATGCCGCTGGTCTCGACGGTCAGGTCGACGCCGCGCACGGCGCGCACCGTGCCGATCGCCTCGACGCCCGGCGTCCAGTCGGAAGGCTTGACCACAACCGTCGACACGGTGGTCGCCGGCGGCTTCATGGTGGCGAAATACTGTTTGATGGCGCTGTCACGGAACAGGTTGAAACCGACAACGCCGACGCACACCAGAGCGAGCAGGAGCAGAATTGCTATGATGGAGATGATGCGCTTCACGAATTGCCCCCTAGGCCGGTGTCAGGCAAAATAGCCGAATAACGGGACGCGACGGCAGGTCCCGATTACAAATGACGGCGAACTTACTGTACCGTCTGGACGGTCTTGTCAATTCCGCCTAGGCTCCTGTGGGGGAAGGGACCGATGAAGACCCGAAGGGCAAATTCGCGCGACAAGATACTCGCTGCCGCCGCCGATGTAGCACGCGAGGCAGGCCCCGGCAGCCTGTCGCTGGATGCCGTCGCCAGCCGCGCCGGCGTGTCGAAAGGCGGCTTGCTTTACAACTTTCCGACCAAGGCCAAATTGATGCAGGGCCTGGTGGAGAATTACCTGCGCGCCTTCGAGCTGGCGCTGGAATCGGGCCGGGTCGCCGGCGCCAGCGGCGAGAGCCTGCTTGCCACCTATATCCGGCTTTCAGCGGATGATTGCGAGGAGCCGAAACCGACGGCCTCGTGGATGTTCTCGGCGATCGCCGAGGATCCGGATTTCCTGACGCCGATAAAAGCCTTCAAGTCGCAGCTTCTGCAGCGGCTGAAGAGCGAGACGCCGGACCTCAAGGCGCTGCTGGTCTGCTTCCTGGCCATCGAAGGGCTGCGCAGCATGAACCTCTTCGATTCCGACGTGCTGTCCGCCGACGAACGCCGCTTGCTCGTATCGGCCCTGCTGGAGATTGCTGGTTAACTCAGGGCTTCGTGGCTGCCGGTGCGGCGTCGAAAGACAGCTGGCATCGCTGGCCGGCGGGGATCAAGTCGTCCGGATTGGCGAGTTCAAGGCGTACGCCGAAGGTGCCGCTGGCTGCATCGAACACCTTGTCCACCACGGTGACGAAGGCGTCGCGGCGCTTGTGGTCAGGTTGGTCGAGAACGACGCCGCCATGCGAACCGACGATGATCTTTCCCCACAGGGTGACCGGCACATAGGCTTCGACATAGAGTGGATCGATCTGCACGATTGTCATGATCGGGCTGTCCTGGCGCACGAACTCGCCGGCGCGCAGGCTCTGCTCGGCGACGAACCCTTTGATCGGGCTGCGGATGCTTTGCCGGTCGAGCAATGCCTGCTGGCGCCGAAGCTGGATCCCGGCCAGCAGCATCTTGCGCTTCTCGGTGTCGAGGTCGCGCTTGGCGATCTCGACGGTGGCCTGCAACTCCTCGACCTTCGAGGTGGCGACGGAACCGGAGTTCACCAGTTTCTTCGAGCGCGCCAGATCAGCTTCGGCAAGCGTCAGCCGTGTCTGCTGCGCCTGCATCGCTTCGTCGGCTTCAGCCTGCGCCTGCGCCAGCGCGACATTGGCCTCCTCGACCGTCGATTCCAGCCGCGCCACAACATCGCCTGGCTTGACGCGGGCGCCGCGGCCGACATCGACCGAGGCCAGCAACCCGGTGACCGGGCTGCCGACCTGAACGCGCTGCGTCGGCTCAGCCAGGCAGTCGAACGTCATCTCCTCGGCGCTCGCGGCCGAGGCGGCGAGAGAGAGGATGACGGTGGCCATAGCTGCGATCGGCTTCATAGGGTCATGCTTCATGGTTCACGTTGCTCACTCCGGGCGGCCGGAGAAGGCAAGGGTGCGGCTCTGTCTTTCGTCGGAGCGCAAGAGGTCGTTGCGCATACCGGCGTGAACGCGTTCGGCACGGCGTTGCGCATGGCGCAGCAGCCAGCGCGACGGACCCTCGCCAAGGATAGGTGCGGCCGCGCGGCACAATGTCTTCAGCGGCCGGCTGGCGGCGAAATCGACAAGCGCGTCATCGAGCGACAGGATCGCCTGGAAGCAGCCGGGCTGGCCTTGCCGGCCGCTGCGGCCGGCAAGCTGGTCGTCGATGCGCCGCGCCTCGTGCCGCTCCATCATGATGACATGCAAGCCGCCGAGCTCCTCGACGCCGTCGGCGAGATGGATGTCGGTGCCGCGTCCTGCCATGTTGGTGGCGACGGTGATGCGGCCGAGTTCGCCGGCCTGGGCGACGACGGCGGCCTCGGTGCTGTCCTGTGCTGCGCTCAGCACAAGGTGCGGAAGCCCGGCGCGGTCAAGATGCTCGCTGGCCACCATAGAGCAGGCGACCGAGCCGGTGCCGACCAGAACCGGCACGCCCTTGGCATGCAGCTCGGCAATGCGCTTGACCGCAACCCGCCACTTTGCCTCTTCATCCGGCAGCACCCGGTCGACCAGATTTTTGCGCTGCCTGGGCCGGTGCGTCGGGATCGTCACCACCGGCAGCCGGTAGACGTTCCAGAATTCGCGCGCCACCTGGCGTGCCGTTCCGGTCATGCCGGACAGATGGCCGTAGCGGCGGAAGAAGCGCTGATAGGTCATGCGCGCGATGGTGGTGCGCCGCGCCGAAGGCTTGCAGCTTTCCTTGACCTCGATCATCTGGTGCAGGCCGTCGGTCCAGGCGCGGTCAGGCATCAGCCGGCCGGTGTGCTGGTCGATGATCTGCACCTTGCCGTCGCGTACCAGATATTCCTCACCGCGATGAAAAAGATGCAATGCCGACAGCGCCTGGCGGGCAAACTCCTCGCGCACGATGACGCCGCGCCATTCCTTGCCATGTGCTTCAGCGAAGTCGGCGATGCGCTCGCGGCCGGCATCGGTCAGCACAACGCGCTTTTGTTCGCTGAGCATGTGGTAGTCGGTGCCTGCCTCGAGCATGGCTGCAAGCTCGAGCGCCTCTTGCGCGGCTTCGGCCGAAATCTCGCCCTTGGCTTCGCCGGAGATGACCAGCGGCGTGCGCGCTTCGTCGACGAGCACGCTGTCGGCTTCGTCGACGATGGCGAAATGCAGGCCACGCAGGCGCAGTTTCGTCAGCCGCGGCGTCTCGTCCTGCAAGCCTTCGATCTTCAGCCGCAGATTTCCGTCGCGCTGGCCAAGAACGATGCGGTCGCGCAGATAGTCGAAGGCCAGCTCCTTGTTGGTACAGTAGGTGATGTCGGCCCGGTAGGCGGCCTGCCGTTCCTGCATCGATTGCCCACCTATGACGACGCCGACCGACAGCCCCAGCGCATCATAGATCGGCTGGGTGAGTTCGGCGTCGCGCTTGGCTAGGTAGTCGTTGACGGTGACGACATGCACCGGCATGCCGGCAAGGGCGGCGGTGCCGGCGGCAAGGGCTGCCGTCAGCGTCTTGCCTTCGCCGGTCGCCATCTCGGCGAGATAGCCGCGGATCATCGCGTAGGCGCCGATCATCTGTACGGGGTAATGGCGCCGGCCACTGAGGCGCGCCGAAAGTTCGCGGATGACGGCAAAGCATTCGGCGACGATGGCTTCGGGAAAGCCGCGCTTGCGTCTCAGCGACAGCGATATCTGTCTTGCCCGCAGGCGCAGCGCCTCGTTGGACAGCGCCCGCATCTCGGTGTCGAAGGCATCTGCCTTGGGCACGATATCGGCCAGCCGGCGGGCGCGGCGCGAAGCACCCGCCACCACGCCGAAGGCCAGGATGCGCGAAGCATAGTCGTCGAGCGGCGCTTTCTTGATGTATTCCCGCTCGGCGTAGAGAACCGGCAGCGGCGGCCTGACCAAAGCGGCGTCAGACATTGAAGCGGCTCAGGAAAGTCTGGCGCACGCTGCGCACCCAGCGCCAGATCAGCGGCTCGCTGCCATGGCCGAAGCGGACGAAGACGCGGCTGCCGAGCAGCAGGTGCTTTTCGGCGCGCTCCGGCGCGACGTCGAACACGAACAGCCCTTCCAGCGTGCGCGGCTTGTCGCCGGCCTGGCCGCCGGAGCGCATCGCCACGGTGCCGCCGCCCTCGACGGAAAGCGCCAGGCTCGGCAGATCGAACTGTGCGGCCGGAACCTCGCGGCTGATATGGGCCGGCACCGGCGCGCCGGTCTCGCCGGCGTAGCGGACGTCGACGCTGTCGGTGCGGGCGCGCACGAGGTCGACTTCGCTCTGCGGCACGATCACCCTCAACTGCGGCGTTGCGCTGGACACGACATAGCCGACCAGGTCGCCCTGGTTGAGGAAGCGTCCCGGCAGGTTCGCGGCCTTCGGCAGGATGAAGCGGCCGGCATCGTGGGCGCTGACCACCAGCCCGTCGCGACGTTGCTTCACCGAGGCGAGCACGCCGTCCATGTTCTTGATCTGCTCGAGGACGACGTCGGCCTCGACGCGGTCGGAAAACCGCACCGCCTCGTAGCGCAGTTGCAATTCGTGCCGCTGCGCCTCGATCAGCGCGACGCGGCCGCTGATGCCGGGATCTTCCAGCCGCAGCAGCGGCGTTCCCGCCGATACCATCGAATCCGGCGGGCTGAGGATCTCGGCAACGATGCCCGCTGTGTCGGCTCGCACTTCGGCGCGGTCGGGTATCCAGACGACACCCTGTGCCACCGTTCCGTAGGGCATGGGCACGAACAGGATCAGCGTCGCCAGTCCGGCGACAGCGGTGCCGACCAGCGTTATGGCGCGGCCACGCTGGCCCTGTAGGCGCGGCGTCGTGGTCAGGAACTTCAAGCCCTTGAAGACCGGCATCACCACGGTACCGAAGACGGTGAATAGTGCCAGCAAGGTGCCGATGAAGAACAGCTTGGTGGCGACCAGCAGCGCGATGGTGAGGCTGAGCATGATGCGGTAGCAGAAAGACAGCACGGCATAGCCAAACAACCATTTGCGCTCGCCCGGCGCCGAGGCTGGATTGTCGATGTTGGCGATGCCCAGGCAATAGCGCTGCACCAGGTACCAGAAATAGCGGTTGGCGCGGGTGCCGAGATTGGGAACCTCGATCAGGTCGGCGAAGATGTAATAGCCGTCGAAACGCAGCAGCGGATTGCCGTTGAAGAACAGCGTCGAGACGCCGCCGATCACCATGACGTTGAAGGCTGCGGCGCGCGCCAGGCCGGGCTCGGCGTTGACCCAGAAGATCATGGCGGCAGCGGCCAGCGCGAACTCGACCATGATGCCGGCGCTGCTGACGACGATGCGGCGCCATTTCTCGCGAAACGCCGTCGACGAGGTGGCGTCGACATAGGGCGCCGGCACGAAGATGAGCAGCATTATGCCGACTTCGTGCACCGCGCCACCCCAGGCCTTGGTGGCATAGGCGTGGCCGGCCTCGTGGAATGTCTTGACCAGCGGATAGATGGCGATGATCAAAGCGACGTTGCCGGCGCTGAGCAGGCGGTCCGATGCGTCGGAGGTAAGCTCAGCCCAGTGCAGCACCGCCAGCGCGATGCCGGTTCCGACCAGCGCCAGCCAGGCGAGCAGCCCATAGACGGTGAACAGCGGCCGCACCAGCGGCATGGTAAGATCGAGCCAGCGGTCGGGATCGAACAGCGGCAGGCGCAGCGCCATCGGGTTGCGCAACCTGTTCATCACCTCATTGCGCGCCTGCTTGGCCGAGCGGTCGCTCAGTTCCTGGAAATCGGGCGGCAGTTCGCCCTGCAGAAGGTCGGACGCATGCAGTTCGGCCAGCAGATGGATGGCTTCGTCCTGCGTCGGCGGATCGTCGCCGGCGCGGCGTCCGACGAGATCCCAGATTTCGTGCAGCGTGCGCCGGCCGTCCATCAGCGAGATCATCAGATTAGCCGATGCCGACAGGCGGTGGAAACGTCCGGTCTGGTGGTCCTGCAAGACGTACCAGATCTCGCCGCGGAATTTCTGCCGGTGGATTTCAGCGTGCCGGCGCAATCTCAGCTTAAGCTCGGCGACGCGGTACCAGGACGGGCTGAACAGCGACTTAGCCATGTCAGCACCAGGCTACTCGTGACACGGGCTGGCTCATGGTCACGGCATCCAGCGCCAGCTGGCCAGGCGCCACCACTCGATCACCGGCCGCATCCATATCGAGACCAGCCGGCGCTCGTCGATCGCGATTTTGGCGACGCCGATCATACCGGGGCGCAGCCGCGGCGATGCCTTGGTCAGGCTGCCCTCGACCTGGAAGAGGTTCTTGCCGTCCTTGGCCTGCGCAACCGGCGTGATCTTGCCGATGACGACATCGAAATGCTCTTCCGGCAGCGAGGCGAAGATGACTTCTCCCGTCTGGCCTTCGCTGACGTCGGCGATCTGGCGCTCGTCGACTTGCATGACAACACGGTAGTCGGTCAGTGGTGCGATTTCGTAAAGCAACTCGCCGCGGCTGACCGAGCCGCCGATGCGCTGGCTGAGGTCGCCGGAGACGATGAGGCCGTCGAACGGCGCCACGATCCGGGTGCGGGCGATCTGTTCGTCGATCAGCTTGAGCTGCGCGTCGGCCTGGTCGATCTGGCTCTTGACGACATTGATGGTGGCCGGCTGGCGGGTCGCCAGCGCCTTGTCGTATTCAAAGCTGTATTGCTGGCGCTGGGTTGCCCAGCGCAGACGCTCGAGCGCCAGTTCACGGTCCTCGAGCGTCGCCAGTTCGTCGCCGGATTTGACCACATCGCCGGCGCGCGCCTTGGCCTCCTGGATGAAGCCGTCATAGGAAGAGATGACGGCGCGGCGGACCGAACCTTCGATCTGGGCGTCGGCATTGACGCGGTAGGTATCGGTGGCGAAGTAGCCGAAGGCGGCGGCTGCCGCCAGGGCGATCGCAGCGAGCTTGCGCCCGGTATAGCCTGGCCCGAGTAACCGCTTGACCTGTTGCCACAGCGATTCCGCGGCCTTGGTGATCAGCCAGCGATCGTTCAGCCGTTTCTCATTGAGGATCGGACCGATGGCGGTGGCGATCATGTCGAGGATCTGCGCGATCTCGGCCTCGAAAGCGTGGCCGTGCCGGCGTTCGAAGGTGACGGCGCCGATGAAGGCATCGACGACGAACATTGGTACGGTGAGAACCTGTCCGCCATGCTGGAGCCGGGAGACCTCACCATGAGCGTGGGTGGCAATCGGTTCGTCGGCGCGGGTCGGATAGAGGATCGAGCAGCGCTGGTCGATGGCCTCGTCCATGGCCGCGCCAATAGCGCGCACGAGGCCCATCTGGCGGCCAAATTGCGCGGTGTGCGAAATGGCGGCGACGCGGGCCGCACCGCGGCGGACAAAGCCGATACTGACGCGGGCGCAGTCGAAGCGAATGGCCAGCTCGGTAGCGGCCGCCATGCAAGCGGGACCGAAGCGCTGGTGATCGAGAACCGACGCGATCAGGTCGAGCGTGGCGCGCGAACGGTCGAGCTGGCGCACATTGGTGCTGGCGCGCTGGCCGCGCAGATGGTCGCGCAGCCAGGCCGAGCCCCACTGGATCTGGCGGATAGCGGCCCGCATCGCGTCCTTGGCCTGCGACTGCTTGGCGACGTCGATGCCGACCGCGACCACGGCGATGATGGTATCATCAAGCAGGACCGGAAAGGCGACCGACGGCCTGGCGCCGGACTCGGCGGTGGCGCCACGCGCCACGGCGCGGCGTTCGGTGAGCGCCAGTTCGGTCGTGGCCTTAAGGTCGGCGGCTTCGTCACCAACTTCGGGCCACGCCGACAAAAGCCGGAACCCGCCCGGCGCCTCGACGCGCACGATGCCCTTCGTCGCGCCGGGGATCATGCTGCATTGCAAGGCGAGCCAGGCGGTTGCGAGGTCTTCGGACGTGCCTGCTTCGGAAAGCCGCTTCCAGAGCGCCGGCGCCAGCAGCGTCAAGGAGCTGGCGGACGAGGCATCCTCCGCCATGCCTGCATCGTCGCTCTGCGTGACTTTGGCCATTTTCCGGGCAGCTACTCGACGATGAGGGACCCGTAGCGGGATTCATGTTCGCGCAGCACACCGCCGAGCACGGTCCACAGGCGCTTGGCCGCGAGCGGCGTCAGGATGATGCGATTGGACAGTTCCACCGAAACCGAGCCGCCGTCCTCGACGTTCCAGGTGCGGTTGGTACCGAAAAACAGATCGACCTGCTCGCGCGTGCCTTGAACGTTGACGACGTTGGCGAAATGGGTAGCCATCTGGTCTTCCAGCCACTGGACGCCCTTGCGCTCGGTGTTCTTGTCTGGCGCTGCAGATTTTGCCGCCTTTGCCGATGCTGCTGCCTTGGCCATTTGTTCTCCCACACTTTGTCGCCGTTGCCTGAAAACCGCGGCCGAAACCACGATTATCGTATGCACTGCCGGTTCTAATCTTTCTCGCCCCCGAGAAAGGCGCCGGTCCTGTTTCAGGCGGCGCGCCCGGCCAAACAATAGTTCAAATAAGACTGGACCGAAAGCGGTCTTCGCGGCGCACGTCCCGAAACAAGTCGCTACAGTTAGCGGTTACAGTTACCGGGCTTGCGCACCAGCATGACCCCGGAAATGCGGTTCTCGCACTAGAAATGATAGGCGAGACCGACCGTGCCGGTCAGCAGCGACGGCTTCAGTTCGTTCTGGTTCGGCTGGCTGTTGGCGACGGTGAAGCCATCGACCGCCTTGGTGTAAAGGCCTTCCACGCGCAGGCTCAGGTTGTCGGTCAAGGCGGCTTCGACGCCGGTGCCGATCTGGTAGCCCGACAATGTCTTGCTGCCGCCGCCGTCGAGGCCGAAGAACTCTTCATTGGCCTTGACCATCAGGCCGGCAAAGCCGCCCTTGGCATAGACTAGGGTCGAGGGCGTGGCGAAGTACCCGGCGCGCGCCGTCAGTGCGAAGACGCCCTGGACGGTGCCGAACAGTTTTGGCGCGGTCGGATCGGACGAATTCTGCGCCGGATCCTCGAACTTCAAATCGACATAGTCGGCACTGGCTTCAACGCCGAGCAGATAGGACGAGCCAAGCACGAAATTGTAGCCGGCAAAGACACCGCCGCCGAAGCTCTGCGCGCCATACGGGCCGGCGGTCGAGCCGGCCACGGCGACGTCGAGATGCATGACACCGAAATTGTAGGAGCCGTCGAGGCCGGCATAGAAGCCGTTCCAGTTCATGTCGGGGGCGGCCTCGACTGGATAGGCGGAGCCTCTGTCGGCGTTAAAGCGGTAGGACAGGCCGGCCGTCACCAGGAGATAATGCGGATCGAAGGATTCGCCGTCGGTATCAAGGGTGAACTTGTCGGTCGCCTGATAGTAGTTGGCCTCGATGCGGCCGGTCAGGTTGCCGAACAGGAAGGTTTCGGCGCCAACACCGATTTCGGCAGCACCGACGGTCTTGCTGGCGGTGCCGGTAAAGCCCTCTTCGGCTTCGAGCTTGATGCCGGCATAGCCGAGACGGCCATAGATCAATGTCTGGGGCGTTATCAAATAGCCGAGGCGGCCCGACGCCGAATAGATTGAGTCGGCCTTGACCAAGGTTCCGAGACCGCCGGACGAGAATGGCGAGTAATCGGAGTCGATTTGCGTATAGTCCAGTTCGAAACCGGCGACCCAGCGATCGGAGAACTGGTAGTCGAAACCGCCATGCACGCCGTAAGCAAAGTCCTCGGCGCCAAAGTTATAGCTAACCGTGGCGTCGCCAGGGAGCACCGGAAGCTGATCGTAGCCCATATTGCCGAAGGCGCCGCCGGCGTGGGCGCCGATGAAAAACCCGGTCCAGGACGGTCCGCTGACCTCCGCCGCCGGCGCGACGGTGTCGGCAGCCTGTGACAGCGAGGAGGCGCAAAGAAGTGCAGCGACGGCGGCCGATGCTGCAAACAGACTGCGAACCATTCAAGTCTCTCCCCATAAGCGCCATCTTGCGAGTATCACGCGATACTGAAATGTGCCAAAAAAATGGTTCGGGGATCGGGCCGATTATATCAGCTTGATTTACACTGTGCTGTATCTGCAACAATACGATTTGCTATCCTGCCGCGGCAGCCCAGCTGGCAGACGGTGACGGAAGCTGGAAAACGGATGACGGTTGGTCGGCGCGACTCAGGCAAGAATCGGACGTGACACACCCTGATCCCTTACGGCATGTCGACCGCTTCCTCGAAACCGAGATCGAGGCGCGGGCCTTGGCGCTTGCCTTTTCGCACGGCTTGATCGACCGGCTCGCCGGCCAGCAGTCGGCCGATCGAAGCGAGCTTGCCGGGCTGGCCGGGATGCCTGAAACCGCTTTCGTCTTCTTTCTCCAGTTGCTGGCAGGCAATGGCGTGATTCGCGGCGGCGACGCGGTCCGCCTGACCGCGGATTTCCGCGACGCGCTCGCCCATCGCGATTTGCTCGAGGCCAAGCTCTGGTTCGCCAATCTGGTCGCGCCGGACGTGCATGGGCTTTTTGCCGAGCTTTTGTCCGACATCCCTGAGTTCATGGCGCGCGCGGCAGTGTTCGAGCTTTTCCGCTATGACCGCTGCCTCGAGGTGACGCCGGAAAACCTTGATGCCGCGGCGCAATGGGTGGGCTACACGACGACGCTCAGCCGATACGAGGCGCCGGCCTGTCTCGACCGGCTCGATCTCGCGCAGAGCAGCCGCGTCCTGGATGTCGGCGGCAACAGCGGCGAATTCGCCCGGCAGATCTGCGAGCGCAACGCGACCATCGAGGCGACCGTTTTCGACCTGCCCGTCGTCTGCGCGCTCGGGCGCCGCCATGTCGCGGCATCGCCGCAAGCCGCACGGATCGCATTCTGCGAGGGTGACCTCCGGCGCGATCGCCTGCCTGCGGGCCATGATTTCATCAGCTTCAAGTCGGTCTTGCACGACTGGCCGAAGGACGAAGCCGCCGCCTTCATCGGCAAGGCGGCCGAAGCGCTCGAGCCTGGCGGCAAGATGGTGATCTTCGAGCGCATGCCGATCGAACTGAAGGGCGCCAGGCTGCCTTATTCGATGGTCGCCAACCTCGTCTTCCTGCCGTTCTTCCGCAGCCCGGATTTCTACGTGGGCGAACTCGACCGGCGCGGCTTCGCCGACATCGCCGTCCAGTCCGTGGGCATCGAGATGCCGTTCGCCCTCATCACCGCGAGAAAGCCATGAACCGGGCGCCCATCGTCGCGATTTCAGGCCATCCAGGCAGCGGCAAGACCTCGCTGACCAAGGCGCTGCAGAAACGGCTAGGCGTGCCGGCGCTGCACTATGACGATTTCGAGATGGTCACCAGCCTGCCGCCGGAAAAGATCAGGGACTGGATCGAGCGCGGCTCGGACTATGACGAGATCATGCTGGAGCCGCTGGTGCGGGAGTTGAACCGGCTTGCCGAGGCGACGCCGCGTCCGAAATGCGTGCTGCTCGACACACTGCTTGGGCGCGCGCACGCCGCCACCGGCAAGCTCATTGACACGCTGATCTGGGTCGACACGCCGGCCGATATCGCGCTGGCCCGCAAGATCGGCGAGGCCGCCGGCAGGGCGCGCGCGACGCCGGGAGAAGCGCCGGCCTTCATGGGCTGGCTGGACTCCTATCTCCGGCACTACACGGATTTCATCGCCGGCACCTATGCCGTGCAGAGCGAGCGGGTGCGGCCGGCCGCAGACATAATCATGGATGGCCGCGCGCCGGTGGCGCAGCTGGCCGACGAGGCGATGGTAGCGATCCTGCAGCGGATCGAACTGTTCGCCAAAGCGCAGGATCCGAAACAGACGCCGATCGAAGCGCCGGGCAGGCGCATGCTGGCGCTGATCGAGGAGCTGAACTGCCCGTTTGGACTGGAGCGCTCGGCCAAATTCGGCGATGGCGAGATCAACGAGGACCGCTTCCTCGCCATCGTGCACAAGGATTCGCTCGGCCCAGATGCCAAAGCCGGGCTAGCCCGCATCGCCCGCGCGCTGGCGCTGCCGGAAGCAATGCTTGCCATGTTGAGTGAGCACTTGGCCGAGGCCGAGATCGTGCATTTCGGTTATGAGGGCGGCAAGGCCGGCCTCTACAAGATCTATGTCGAGTTTTCCGGACGGGTGCGACGCGGCCTGACGAAAGGCGCCGTGGCCGCCACCGAACTGGTCCACGTCGCCGTGAAATGGCGGCCCGACGATCCGCAATCGGCACGCGTTTCACGCTATTTCTGGCCAGCGGAGGCGCGCGGGGTCGCGGCGATCAGGAGCCGGCTCGGCAAGCTGCACCCCGATGGCGGCGCATTGCCTTCCGTCGATGCGGCTTTCGACATGATCGAGGCGGCGCTTCCCCACTGCCCGGAAGACCGGATTTTCTTCATGGAGGTGCGCGAAGACGGTTCGCCGCGGCAGTCCTTCGACATCAACTTCTATTCGGCCGGCCTCGAGGTCGAGGCGGTTGAGCAGGCGATCAGACGCCTTGGCAACGCCTACGATATTAAGCCGGCTAAGTTAGACGCGTTCCTGTCGCGCATCGCTCGCCAGCCGCTCGGCCATCTGTCCGGGGGTCTGGGTCGAAACGGCCAGGATTTCGCCACGCTCTATTTCGGCGCCGCAGCGAGAAAAGGGGCAGGCCGTGGCTGACCGTCTCGACTGGGCCCTTCCGGACGACCCGCTCTTCGACTACTGCCTGTGGCCTTACAAGCCGGTGGCCGCCACCGCCGGCAAGCTGCGCTCCTCGACGCTGCTCTGGCAGTCGTTCGACGTGCTCGGCGCGCCGCCGCTGCTTGCCGAGATGGTGAATGCGATCAGCGCCGAGATCGGTCCGTTCAAGACTGTCTGGGGCGTCAAGCAGAAGGGCGCCGAATTCAGCTGGGAGCTTTATTTCTACGACTATGAGCGGCTGGAGCGCGAGGTCTCGATCGAGAGGGTGCTGGGCGCCCTGGCGCCCTACGCACCGTCGACGCTCTCTCTCTCACCGAAGCGGCCCTATTTCATGTTCTCGATCGATCTCGATGCAGCCCTTGGAGAGCGCAGGCGGAACATCGAGGAGATCAGCGTCTATCTCGGCAACCCAAGCGGCATGGTGTCGTCCGGCCTCTGCTACCAGCTCAGCGCTGCCGGCTTGCGCTTCGATAATCTCTATTATTTCTTCGATGCGAAGGACGATTGGGATGACATTGTCGGCAAGGTGGCGGCATCGGCGCATCTCGATCTCGACGGCCTCGATGTCTCGTCTGTGCTGTGGCCTGAGCTGACGGATTGCGGGATCATCGTCGTCGCCAACAAGAAGTATAATGACGGCGTCTATTTCTCCCGCATCCGCATCGACCAGTTGATATGGTTTGTCGAAAGACTGGGCTATCCCGAGGCCATCCGCGCCTTCCTCGTCGCGCATCGGGCGCATCTCGACCACATGCTCTATGATGTCGGCATCGATTATCGTATGATCGACGGCAGGGTGGAAATCCTCAAAAGCGCCTATTACGGCGTCGTGTAGATTTCTGATGGGCGCTTGATGTCGATCTACGACCACAGCAAATACGTCTCGCTGACGATGGAGTTCCGCTGCAACCTCAAATGCGTGCACTGCATGATCGAGGGCACGATGGATCGCCTGGCGCCCGAAAGCGACGAAAGCTTTCACGATCTGCTCGCCCACAACAGACGCACACGGCAATGGACCGGCCTCATTCTCACCGGCTCCGAAATCACGCTTCGGCGTGACCTTCCCGACCTTGCTCGCCAGGCACGCACGGCGGGCTTCGAACATGTCCGAATTCAGACCCATGGCATGCATCTGGGGCGGCGGGCCTACAGTCACAGTCTCGTCGAAGCCGGGATCGATGAATTTTTTGTGAGCGTCGCCGGAAGCGACGCTATAAGCCATGACACAATTACGACGGTCAAAGGATCATTCGACAAGACCGTACTTGGACTCGAGATTCTCGACGAGTATCCAGATGTCGCGACCATCACAAACACTGTCGTGACCGAAGCCAGCTATCGACTTTTGCCAGCCGTAGTCGACAGGCTGGCGCATCTGAAGCGGCTGACCCAGATGGAGTTCTGGCTGTACTGGCCGATGGCCGAAACCGACGAAAAAGGCTTGGCTGCCAACTACTTGGATGTACTGCCCTTCCTCAAGGAAGCTGTGCGCCGGGCTCAAGCACTCGGCCGTTCAGTGGAAATAAAGAACTTCCCCGAATGCTTGCTCGGCGAAGATTCTTTACTTCTGGTTAACGATCAACCGCAGCTTTACATCGATCCGGCGTTCTGGGACGAATTCGCCAAGAATGGCTTCTATCAGTGCCCCTACAGGGACAATTGCGCCTCTACTCAATGCCTTGGGCTCAACACCGCCTATGTCAAAAGACATGGTGACCATGCCGATCGGCTGGTGCCGCTGAATGATTGTTCAAAACAAGGTGTTGCCCTCGGGGAAACCATAGTCTAGTTCTAATAAAGAATTTCCTGAATCGCAGGAGAGATGAATCAGGCGGGGGCGCTTGATGGCATTCCTTTTTCAGGGCGATGTGCTTTCGAGGTTGGGTAATGGTTAAGCAACTGCTAATATATGAGCGCGCGGTACCAGTATCGTTCCGTAGCCATGGCGATTTGGCTGTCAGAACCGGCAACAATTTTTCCTTTGCGCGCGAGGTCAATTCGGTGCCGTTGATGGCCGCCGAATTTGCCAATGCCGCCGCCGAATATTCGGTGGTTTTCGCAGGCCAGGGTGAAAACATCATTCCAGTCGTTTTGCTTGGCGTACGCGATGGCGAAAATCTCTTCGTCAACCCGGATGGATCCTGGGCAGGGCGCTACGTGCCGGCGTTCCTGCGCCGCTACCCCTTCGTCTTTTCGAGCACCGATGACGGCGCCAACTTCACGCTGTGCGTCGACGAGGAGTTCGAAGGCTGCAACCGAAAGGGTCGTGGCGAGCGGCTGTTCGATGGCGACGGCGAGCGCACGCTTTATCTGCAGAACGTGCTCGGTTTCCTGCAGGCCTATCAGGTGCAGTTCCAGCGCACGCAGACGCTGACCAAGCGCCTTAACGATCTCAACCTTTTCGAATCCATGCAGGCGCGTTTCACCTTGCGTGATGGCAAGGTGCTGACGCTGTCCGGTTTCTTCGCGGTCAACCGCGAGCGGCTGAAGGCGCTGTCGGGCGACCAGCTGGCGGAGCTTGCCAGGTCCGATGACCTGGAATTGATCTATCTGCATCTGCAGTCGATGCGTCACCTGTCGGCGACAGCCGAACGAATGGGCGCGGGGGCGCTCAAGGGCAAGGATGACGTGCCCGAGCCGGAAACGGCTCCGGAACCTGCGGACGCGTGATGTGTGGAGGGCGCAGCATTGCGCCCTTTTTAGTGCTTGGGCATTGGGACTGGGGCGTTCGACGGCCGCAAGGGCGGCCGACGGACGGGGGGTGAGCCAAGATGGCGTTTCCGTTCAAGTCGGAAGGTATTTCCGGTCGTCCTATCTCGCATAGGCGGGCGAAGCTTTCTGAAATCCTGAAAGCCAAGCTGGCGCGGCTGGCCAAGGGCTCGCGCGTGCAGCGCGAACTCGCCGACCGCGTGCGGCTGATCTTCGACCCGCTCGAACCGCGCCTGCTGCTCAACGCCGATCTCAACGTCAATCTGGCAACCGACGGCCCGAGCGTCGACCATGAAATCCTGGTCCGGCTGCTCGAAGAGGTGCAGACTGTCAACAACGTTGCCACCACCATCCAGCAGGTCCAGATCATCGACCAGACCGATGGCGGCAAGGTGCTGGCCTTCGGCGACCTCAGCACGATGAACAGCATCGCGATTACCGGCGGTGCCGGTAACGACACGCTGAAGATCGACGAGGATTCGTTCGGCACGCATACGCTGGTGCCGGTCATCTCGTTCAATGGCGCCGGCGGCAACGACAAGGTTGTGTTCGACAGCTCCGCCAACGCCGCCTGGATGCTGAGCGGCAACAATGCCGGCAGCATCGATGGCGCGCATGTCGACGTGGCCTTCACCGGCACGGAGAACTTGAAGGGCGCCGACGGCAACAGCGACACGTTCACGATCGCCGCCGCCGGCAAGCTCAGCGGCACGATGGATGGCGGCTTTGGCGGCCACGATACAATCGTCTATTCAGGGGGCTTGACCGCCAGCAATGCGACGCTCGGCGCCAACGGCTCCGGCAAGGTCACCTTCGCCAATCCGAACGGCTCGACGCTCGCCTTCGAGAACATGGAGCCCTTCGCCGTCGGTGGCGGCGTGCTCGTCGTCGACCGTTCGGCGACGGTAGCTGCGGCAACCAACAAGAACGTCACCGTGCAGGCGAATGGCGCGAGCTCGCTGCGCGTGATCATCGACGGTGCCAATTACGATTCGGTGGCAACCAGCAAAGTCTGGCTCTATCTCGGCGACAGCGCCAATGTGACGACGCTGTCTTCCCTGCCCAGCGATGCCGGCTTCTCGCTGATGCTCGATGCCGGCGAGGAGATTGCCGTCAATTCGACCGTGTCGACCACGGGCAGCCTCGGCCTGAGCGCCGAAGACATCAACATCGGCGTGTCTGCAACCATTAGTGCGCAATCGATGGACTTCCGGGCCGTCGACTGGGCGCGCACGTCGCAGGATGCCGCCGGGATCGTGTCGACGCTCAGCGCGACCAGCGCCACCTCAGCGACCATCACCATCACCGGAAAGCTGACGGCCGTCGGCGCCGTCCAGGTGTCCTCGCACGCGTCGAACACCGTCAAGGCGCATGGCAAGGCACAAAGCAGCCTGCGCACAATCGCCGCGTCGCTGACCGACACATCGACGGTGTCGCTGGCAGCGACCGCTTCGCTGACCGGCTCGACTGTGAGCGCCACGGCCGATACCGACGTCGATGTCGATATCATCGTTACCCGCGTGCCGATCCCCAATTTCCTGGGACTGACCGAGGTCGTCATCCCCGACAGCGTCCTCAACCTGACCAGCATCTCGACCGATCTCATCAATGAGATCAAGGCGGTCTCGCCGACCAATCCTACCGGCGCCTTCAGCACCGCTTCGCAGGCCTTCACCGACGCGCTGGCGCGTGGCGAGATCGTGGAGCAGGACCTCGAGACGATGGCGAAAAACGTCGTCGCCGGGTTCAGCAATTCGCAGGTTCATTCCGACGTCAACGTCACCAACACCACCAACGTCACCGTCGATGCGGCGGCCAAGATCGTCCAGAATGGCGGTACTGCGACTGGCACGGCCGAAGTGACGCTGGCGGCGAGCGACAACAGCCTCGTGCGCGTTTCGCTGCAGACCGAAAAAGACGCGCTGCTGCCGACCTTGTCCACCATCGTGGTGTTCTCGGCGCTCGATTCCGACACGCTGGTCCAGCGCACGACAGGCGTCACCGTCGGTCCGGCGACGGGCGTGGTATCGACGCATCCGACAGTGATCGACGCCGACGGCAATGCCTCGATCGCCGCCGCCAACAGCGGCGAGGTGCGCAATGAAGTGGTTTCCGATTCGGTCGGCTCGGTCACCAATGAAGCTTCGGAAGGAACCAAGGCGCTGGTGCGCGGCGTCACAGTGTTGGCAGGCGGCCTCGGCGTCACCGCCGACAGCAACACCACCTATACGTCAAGTAGCCTCGATGCCGAGAACCGGGTGACCGGCGACACATCGGCCGGGATCGACGAGAGCGTGGTCACCGCAGGCGCGGGCGGCGTGAGCGTCGCGGCAGCGGACCGTTCGACCATGGCGGCCTATGCCGAGCCATTCCAACCCAACATAACGCCGGCCGATGCACCGGCCAAGAAGCTGATCGCCAGGGTCAGCGTCATCAATGAAGTGCTCAAGAACACGACAGCTTCGGTCGAGCAGTCGACCATCACCTCGTCCGGAACCGTCAGCGTCTCGGCCATCAACGCCACCAACATCGCCGCCTATGCGCAGTCGATCCCGCTCGAGGACGATGCCGCCGACGACCTGACCGATCCGCTCAGCGCCAAGAAGATCATGGGCGGCGTGCTCGCCGCCAACGTGGTCAACGGCTCGACCACGGCCTCGGTATCGCAAAGCACCGTGACCACCAGCAATGCGGCCGACGTCAAGGTTTCGGCGACCGACGACACGTTCATAGACGCGACGATCTTCGTCAACATCGACAGCCGCGGCAAGCTCGGCAGGCTGTTCAAGGGCGGCACCAAGTCGACGACCGGCCTCGAAGCGATGAATATCATCGGCTTCACGCTCGGCGACGGGCCGACGCTCAACGGCAACACGCTGGCCCTGCAGAAGGCAACGCTCGATGCCTTGATCGGCACGCAATTCTTCCAGCATGAAACGCCGGTGCTGGTCAGCGCCAACGTCACCGACTCTGTCGTCGCGGCGGCCGGCGCACTGCTGGTCAGCGCGATGTCGAAGGGCGTCGCCAACACCACCGTCACCAACATCTCGAAGAACACGACGGATGTCGGCATCGTCAAGGCGGCGGCCAAGAACATGGCGGCCGTGCTTGCCAACAACCAGGTGAACCGGCTGGCGACCGCGACGATCGATGGCGGCGTGACCAAGAAGTCCGTCACCGCCGGCGGGGCGATCAATGTTTCGGCCAACGACGATTCGACGGTGCATTCGAACATCAAGATCACCGGCTCGGCCGAAGCCAGCAGCGACGGCGGCCTGCACAGCCTTGAGCGCTTCGTCGAAGACGGGCTCGGCGTGCAGCTGGTATCCGACCGCAAGCTAACCGACGGACTGACTGTGCCGCTCGCCTACGGCACCACGGTTGGCCTCGACTATGATCTGTCCACCGACGGCAAGAAGACGCCGCTCGACGTCAACACCGGCGACATCGTCCTGTTGTCCTCACCGGGCAGCATCGGCCATCTCTACAAATATGTCGGCCTGGCACCCCATCACGTCGACTTCAAGGTCGCCGATCCGGTCAACGATTTCACCAACGAGACCTACTGGGAGGAAATTCCCGGCGAGCCGGGCGATGTCTATACCTATCTCGGCGCCGACAATCCGTCTCTAGACCTGACCAAGGTCGATTTCACCGACAAGGATCTGTGGAAGCCGGATCTCGATTATTCGGTGATCACCGACAAATACAATCTGCGTCAGGCCAGCGCCGGCTCGACCGGCATCGCGATCGTGCTCAACGACGTGCGCGGCGGCGCCACGGCGCTGCTGACGCAGGCGACAGTGCATGCCGACACGGTTACGGTTTCAGCCGATTCGGCCGGCACGATCGAGGCCAATGCCGACGTCTACAACAGCGCCAAGGGCGGCGGGCCGTTCGACCAGGACAAGCTGATGGAGCAGATCGCGCCGAAGGGCGCGAAGGGCTACATCTTCAAGAAACTTGCTTCCGCAGGCGGAACCAAGTCGCAAAGCGCGGTCGTCACCACCAATCTTATCCAGGGCGAGACCTCGGCCAAGATCGTCGATGCCACGGTCGGCACCGTTGCCGACAAGGTCGGCGCCGTCACCGTGCACGCCGAGAACAGCTCCTTCATCAATTCCGAGAATTCGACGGTCGCGACCGGCGAGGGCGCCAAGAAGGCGGCAGCCCTGCAGATCGCCAACAACACGATCGGCTGGGAGCGCAGCAACCTGCTGTTCAACACGCTCGAAACGCTGCTTGGCGACGTGGTCGACAACATCGCCGAACCGGTCGGCGCCGGCGATACCCAGCTGCGCGAACAGCACCCGTTCGTGGTCGAGGCTTCGATCGCCAGTTCCAGCATTGTTTCGGACGCCGCGCTCGTCGTCGAGGCGATCTCGAGCGCAAAGATCGTCGCCACAGCCGACGCCAATGCCTCGGCGGCGTTCGAGGCGCTGGCGCAAGCGTCGTCGTCGACGCTCGGCATCGTCATCTCCGGCAACAAGGTCAGCAGTGGCGCGACGGCGAAGATCACCGGCGGCACGACGAACGCGGTAAGCGTCGATGTGCGTGCCCAGGACGCCGCTTCGATCGAAGCGACGACCAATCTCGGCGCCGACAACAAGGTGGAAAACACGCTTGGCACGGACGTTCTGAACACCATCGCCGGCAACGTCCTCGACGACATCAAATACACGACCAAATCCGGCACGCCGGCCATGATCCTCGGCGACCGTGTCCGGGTCGAAACGCCGGAAGTCGATCTCGACGAGGAGGGCGCCGTTGCGACCGGCGTCCAGATCACGACGGGTGATCGCGTCCAGAAGGGCGGTGCGATTTATCGCTATGTAGGCGGCGGTACACTCACCGACCTGACGGGCATCAACTTTGCCACCAATGCGAACTGGGTGAAGACGACGGGCGAGCCGGGCGCCGTCTATGAATATATGGGCGCCGACGGCACGGCGGTCACCCTCGGCACAACCAACCTCACCGATTTCGGCCTGTGGAAGAAGATCAACACCGAAGCCCTGCTGCCGGCCGAACTGGTCAAGACCGGGCTGTTGGCGGCCGGCGTCAGCAAGAAGATCGTCGACGGCAAGAGCAAGGCGCTGGGCGGCATCTTTGCCCGCAACCAGATCAACACCACGGTCGACGCCGAGCTCGTCTCCACCAGCGTCACCACCACCGGCGCGGTCTCGGTGACAGCCAAGCAGAGCGCCAAGATCACCGCCGTCGATACCAGCCACTTCGAATCGCTCAACGATTCCGGCAATGCGTCGCTGGCCGCCAGCGGTGTCTCGGTCGCCAACACCATTTTGGGCAGCACCACCGCCGCCGTGACCGACAGCACGATCGCCAAGGGCACGGGTGCTGCTGCCAGCAACGACCTCACCGTTAGTGCGGTCAATGAAGCGACGATCGATGCGACTGCGCTCAGCGCCGCCTATGCCGGCGGCAAGGCCGCCAGCTTCGTGCTGTCCTTCAACGCCATCGGCTGGGAGCCGCAGAACATCTTCTTCGACGCCGCCGACACGCTGATCGGTTCGCCCGAAGTCAGCGAGGCGCTGGGTGGCGAAAATCCGTTCCAGACGAGCGCCTTCATCAAGAATTCGGATGTCGACATTGCCGGCAGCATCGCGCTTTCGGCCGACACCACCGCCGAGATCTCGGCGACTACAGGCAGCGAAGCCAAACAGGAGTGGAACAACGGATTTGGCGTTTCCGCCAAGTATGGCGCTTCGGGCATGGCCGCCGGCGTCATCCTCGCCAGCAACAAGGTCAGCGCCGGCGCTTCGGCCTATATCGACAACAGCGGGACCACCACCCGGCAGGTCGAGGCGGACGGCTCCATCAACGTCGAGTCGTCCAATGCGGCAAAGATTTCGGCCGACATCACCGTGGTGTCGACCGCGCTGCCGGAAAACACGCTCGACGCGCTGAAGGGCGCTGTCGGCAGGGCGGCCGACGAGCTCGGCGCCGGCGACTATGAATTCACCACCAAATCCGGCGTCAGGACGGTCGAGAAAGACGACAAGGTTCGTGTTGCGCTCGACTATCTGACCGCCGAGGTCGACCTCGACACGAAAGCGCCGGGCGATCCGCTCGACATCGTCCATGGCGACCTGGTCGAGAAGGGCGGCACCATCTACCGCTATCTCGGGGCCGATCCCATCACGGCCAACACCGGTATCGTGCTAACCGACACGGCGACATGGAAGGCGCTCGACCTCAATTCGGGTGAGGTCTACAAATACATCGGTGAGACGCCGCTTACCAACGTCAACCTCGGCAGCCACGACCCGCTGGTCGTCGACTATTCCGACACGACGAAATGGCAGCAACTGAAGACCTCGGATTTCGAGGACATCTTCTTCCCCAATATCGGCAATGTCGTCACCACCAATGCCAAGTCGATCGGGCTCAGCATCGCCTACAATGACGTGCGCGGCGATTCCCAGGCTTACATCAAGAAAGCCACGGTCGATGCCGCCGCCGGCGACGTGAAGGTCGCGGCCAAGGGCGTTTCGACAATCACCGCCTACAC
Source organism: Mesorhizobium neociceri (assembly GCF_013520985.1). Taxonomy (GTDB): domain Bacteria; phylum Pseudomonadota; class Alphaproteobacteria; order Rhizobiales; family Rhizobiaceae; genus Mesorhizobium; species Mesorhizobium neociceri. The sequence goes on from NZ_JACDTY010000005.1 coordinate 273,497, forward strand.
CACCAACACCGTGTCGGCCTCGGGCGGCAGCGGCATAGACGGTTCGGGCAAGGTGCTCGGCTTCAGCGGCCAGATCGCCACCAATGTCGTGCTCGGCAAGACCACCGCGACTGTCCAGGACAGCACGGTTACCGGCGGCGGCGATCTGGACGTCACCGCCGATAATGAGGCGCGCATCGACGCGCGCATGTATTCGTCCGGCTCTTCGGGCGCGACCGCGGCCGGCGTTACATTGGCCTACAATTCGGTCGGCTGGGACGCGCAGAACCTTTTGTTCAACACCATCGATACGCTGATTGGTGCGCCCTACATCTCCGACCAGGGCTTCGGTGACAATATCGGCGCCGGCGCCACCGCCTCGATCCTGAATAGTTCGGTCGACGTCGACGGCGCGATCGACGTGTCGGCGCTCAACAACGCCCAGATCAATGCCACGGTCAGCAATGCGGCGGTGACGGATTCCGCCGCCATCCACGGCGCTTCCGGTTCTTCCTATGGCGTCATCATTTCCTCCAACAAGGTGTCGGGTGTCGCCAAGGCGACCATCGACAACACCGGGTCCACCGGCAAGACCATCGTCGCCGGCGACGGTGTCCAGGTCACGGCCAACGATTCATCGGGCGTCTACTCCAATTCGAAGCTGGTTTCGGACACGACGGTCAGCAGCGACGGCGGCGCGGCCATCATCCAGGAGACGCTGAACGATCTCTACGATGCCGACTACGACACGAACCCGGATGACGGTCTTGGCACAAAGATCCGCACCATCAAGTTCGGCGACCGGGTGCGGCTGTCCGACGACTTCACCGGCAATGTTGTCATCAATCTCGACCAGATGCTGCCGCCGACGAAGTTCCCGATCAAGACCGACGATGCGGTGCAGTTCGAGGGTGCGGACGGCGAAGACGGCCCGATCTACCGCTATATCGGCGACGACGACATTATCGACCTCGAAGCGCTTGCCGCTGCCGGCGTCAACAATCTCGACCCGGCCGAGTGGATCCCGATCGGCGGCAATGACGGCAGCATCTACATCTATATGGGCGGCACGCCGGCCGAGATGGATCTGGCGGCGACCGACTTCTCCAATCTCGGCTTCTGGAAGGAAGCGCCGGAAGCCACGCTTCTGCTTCAGGATCTGAACCTGTCGGCGGCGCCCGCCAAAGCGGTCGGCGGCCTGATCGTCATGAACGACGTGCGCGGCGGTTCCAACGCCTCGATCAAGAACGCGACCGTGACCAGCACCGCTGGCGACGTCCAGGTGGTGGCGCTGGAAAGCGCCGACATCAGCGCCAAGGTCGATACATCCGTCTCGGCCTCCGGCGGCAGCTCGGTCGACTGGGACGGCGACAGCAAGACCGGTGCGGCCGACACCAACCCGGCAACGACGCCGGGCACCACCACGCCGGATCCGACGACGCCGGAAACGCCGGCCGACCCGAAGCAGGAGACGGTGAAGGACAAGGTGCTGGCCATCAACGGCACCATCGCCACCAACATCGTGCAGTCGAGCGCTACCGCGACCATCGAAAACAGCGATGTGACCAGCGGCGGCGACGTGGATGTCGCGGCCCAGAACGTTTCGTCGATCGTCGCCGACACCAAGAGCTCGGCCTACTCCAGCGGCGGCGACACTGTCGGCGTGACGATGGCCTTCAATTCGATTGGCTGGCAGGCGACCAACATCCTGTTCAACGGTGTCGATGCGCTGCTCGGCGACGATTTGATCGCCGACGCTTTCGGCGGCCGCAACCCGGCGATGACGTCGGCTTCGATCATCGATTCCGAAATCGACGCCGACGGCGCGGTGTCGGTGACGTCAGACAACAAGGCGTCGATCGATGCCTCGGTCAGCAATGAGGCGACGTCCTCGGCAACCTCGATCTCCGGTACCAACGGCAAGGCCGTTGGCCTGATCATCGCCAGCAACAAGGTCGCCAGCGAGGCGACCGCCAAGATCGACAACAGCGGCTCGACGAGCCTCGAGGTCAACGGAGCCAGCGTCGAGGTTTCCGCGACCGACGATGCGTCGATCACCTCGCACGGCAACCTGCTGGCGTTGGCCGAGATCAAGAACGACTACGGCATCAGCGTGCTGGCCAATCTGGCCAAGACGGCGCTGGGCAGCTACCAGTTCACCACGCAGTCCGGGGTGCAGACCGTCAATGACGGCGACCTTGTCTATATCGACGCCGACAAGGGCGATGCGACGGCGGGCGAGACCTGGGTCTATGACGGTCCCGACGGCGCCATCGTCGACTTCTCGACCGAGGATTTCACGGGCAGCGAGTGGTCGAAATACATCGTCAACGACGTCATTGACTGGGTGAACGACAACATTGTGCCGAGCCTGGCCGGCGGTGACGCCGTCGGCGTCGGCGGCATGGCGATCCGCAACGACATCGACAGCGGCGCATCCGCGACAATCAACGCGGCAACAATCATCGCCACCGGCAAAGTGCTTGTCTCGGCACTGCAGACCAGCGCCATTCTGGCCGACATCAAGGCGCGCGTCGAAGTCACCGGCAGCGCCAAGGGCAAGTCGATTGCCGTCAACGGCGTCATCGCCACCAACAATGTGGTGAGCCACGCCAAGGCATACGTCACCGACAGCGATATCTCCGGCGCCGATCTCGGCGTGACGGCCGAGAGCTCGGCTGACATCGACGCAACCATCGATGCCGACACCATCGCCAAGGCGACGGCGGTCGGTATCACGCTGGCCTTCAATACGATCGGCATTGCCGGCCAGAACTTCCTGTTCAACACCGTCGACGCACTGGTCGGCACCGACCTCGTCGATACCATTTACGGCCATGACGAGAACGCGGCCATCGAGGCCAAGATCGACAACTCAAAGGTCGACATGACCGGCGCCGTGACGGTGTCGGCCACCGCCTCGCAGAAAATAAACTCGGAAATCTCCAACTACGTCAAGACGTTGCGCGGCGGCGCGCCGAACGCAGTCAGCGTCGGCGGTGTCTTTGCCCTGAACCGCGTGCAGATGGTGGTGGGTGCCTCGATCGAGGATTCCGCAAACATCGACGCCGACGGCGCGCTGATCGTCTCGGCCAGCAACACCAGTGAAATCACCTCGCATGTCATCGCGCCGGTGATTTCCATCAACTATACTTACGGCGCCAATCCGAACGGCAAATCCGTCTCTATCGGCCTGGTGGTGTCGCGCAATGCAGTCGACGCCACGGTCTCCGCCACCATCGACAACGTCGCCGACCTCAATGCCGGCAGTGTTTCGGTCAGCGCCTCGCAGGCGGGCAAGATCGACGCCACGGCTGCGGCCGCCGCCGTGTCGGTGGCTGCCGGCACCGGCAGCGGACTGGCCGTCGGCGTCGCCGGCACCATCGCCTTCAACACCATACTGGGTGCGGTCGACGCACTGATCCAGGACAGCGACGTCAGCGCGACCGGCGACGTCACCGTCTCGGCAACCAACACCGCCGACATCGACGCCAAGATTGCCGCAGCGGCCGCTTCGCTCGCCGGCGGGTTCTCGGCCAACGGCACCGCGATCGCGGTCGGCATCGTGCTTGCCTTCAACTATGTCGGCTATGCCGGCAGCATCGAAGCGCCTGGCGTTGCGACGCCGCTGAAGACCGAAGCGCGCATCCGTCATTCGACGGTCGGCGGCAACAAGGTCGGGGTTACCGCGACCTCCAACCAGACCATCGACGCACTCACCGTGGCGGCTTCCGTCGCGGTCGGCATTTCGGCATCCGGCAACGGCACTGCGTTCAGCGCCGGCGGCGTCTTTGCGCAGAACAGCATCGCCGCCGACACCACGGCCCTGATTGACGGCGGCACCGTCGTCGACGACACGTCGACCATCACCGGCGGCGCCGGCGGCATCGATGTCGAGGCACTCAACACGAGCCAGATCCATTCGTTTGCCGCGGCGGCAACGGTCGCGGCCGCCTTCGCCTCGACCAATGCGAAAGCATTCTCGATCGGGCTTGCGGTAGCTCTCAACGACATCAAGGGCAGTGTCGCCGCCAAGGCCGATCATGCCGAGCTTTCCGCCGGTGGCGCCATCACGGTCAAGGCGGACAACCACGCGCTGATCGAAGCCAAGGGTGCGGCCGCATCGATGACGGTCGCCTTCTCCGGCACGTCTTCCATCGCCATTAGCGGCGCGGGTGCCGGGCTCTCCAACCTCATCGATGTCGACACGTTGGCGTCGATCACCAACTCCAGCATCCTCGACAGCGCCAGTGTCAGCGTCGAAGCGCTCAGCCAGTCGAAAATCACCGCCACGGTCCTGGCGGCGTCGGCCGCGGTCGGCGGCGGTGGCACCACCGGCATCGGCGCCTCGATCGGCGCCGCGGTCGCCGTCAACCGCATCGGCGACTGGACAGTCACAGAGGCTGTCGACGCCACCAGCGGCCGCAGCTTGCCGACTGGCAATGCAACGCTTGCCGCCGACGGCACGACCGGCGTGCGTGCCTTCATCAGCAACACCGATGTAGCGAGCGACGGCCAGGTGAAGGTCGACGCCCATTCCAAGCAGGATATCGATGCCCTTGTGGCCGCCGGTTCGGTGGCGATCGCCGGTGGCGGCACGACAGGCTTCGGGGTCAGCGTCGGCGGCGTCTACACGCTGAATTTCGTCGCGGTGGCGACGCAGGCCTACATTACCGACACGCCGAACGGCGGCGAGATCAGCGTCGGATCGATCGATGTCGGGGCTCTCGACGAAAGCACCATCGATGTGCTGGCCGGCGCGGCCAGCGTTGCCGCCGGTATGGCCGGCACCAATGGCGTTGCGATGTCGATCGGTTTTGCGATGGCGCAAAACAAGATCCAGAACAATGTCGCCGCCTATCTCAAAAATATCGATGAGGCGGATGCGAGCGGCGCCATAGAAGTCAGCGCCGAGAACGGCGCCAAGATCCATGCGACTGTCGCCACCGCATCGATTTCGGTGGCCATCGGCGGTACCAACGGCATTTCGTTCAGCGGTGGCGGCGCGGTGGCGCTCAACAACATCGCCACCGACACCAACGCCTTCATCGAGGCAAGCACGATCACCGATGCGGGTTCCGTCTCGGTTACCGCGAAGGCCTCCTCGACCATCAAGGCCGATACACTTGCCGAATCGCTGTCGCTTGGCGTCGGCGGGACCGTCGGCGGCGCTGCGTCGTTTGGCGCGGCCGTGGCGATCAATGAGATCGGCCATGGTGAAGCCGATCGCGACCAGGTTCAGGCCTATGTGCGTGGCAGCTCCATCGAAGCCACCGGCGCGCTCACAGTCGACGCGACCTCGACGGAGATCATCGACGCCCTCGTGGCGGCCGGATCGGCGGCGATCGGCGCCGGCAGCACTGGTGTCGGCATCAGTGGCGCCGGCGCCGGTGCCCGCAACACGATTGCGGTGCGCACCGCGGCTTTCCTCGACGACCCGGACGACCAGACCGGATCCATCATCACGGTCGGTTCGGCCGCCATCGGCGCAACCGACACGTCTCACATCACGGCAAATGTCGGGGCAGCCTCGCTGGCCGCCGGCTTCGGCGCCACGGGTGTCGCTGTCACCATTGGCGTTTCGATCGCGCTCAACGACATCCACAACGACACCTATGCCGGCGTGCTGGACGGTCAGACGCTGACCTCCACGTCAGGCGATCTGTCGGTCAAGGCGACACAGGGCGCCACCATCGATGCCCTCTCGGTAGCGGCGTCGATCGGCATCGGCATCGGCGCCAGCGCCGGCATCGCGTTCTCGGGCGCGGGTGCCACGGCCAAGAACACGATCAACGACAACACCATCGCTACGGTCGTCAGCAGCACGCTGGACAGTGACGGCGCTGTCACCGTCGAAGCGATCTCGACCTCCGCCATTACCGCCAAGATCGCAGCGCTGTCGCTCGCGGTCGGCGCCTCGGCGGGTCCAGGCGTCGGCGCCGCCATCGGCGTGTCGGTTGCGCTCAACCAGATCGGCAACTGGACGGTTCCCGTCAATCCCGTCAAAGCGGACGGCACGCCCGATCCGACCCGGGCGCCGACCTTCAACGCCGCCAACAGCGGCGGCGTCAGCGCCACCATCATCGACAGCGGCGTGACGGCGGACGACACACTCACGGTTCACGCCAAGGCCGGCCAGACCATTGATGCGCTGGTGATCGCAGGCGCTGTCGCGCTCGGCGCTGGCACCGTCGGCGTCGGCGTCGCGGGCGCCGGCGTCTACACCGAAAACATGATCGGCGTTCTGACCGAGGCTTCCATCACCGGCGTGTCTTCGAACGACAAGGCGACGATCCGTGCGGCCAATGTGAATGTGAGCGCGGAAGATACTTCGCACATCACCGCCAATGCTGGTGCTGCCGCGATCTCGGCGGCCATCGGTTCGGTCGGCGTCGGCGTCAGCTTCGGCGTCGCGGTCGCCAAGAACACCATCGCCAATGATGTCGACGCCTATCTCGACTTCGCCGATGTGGCGGTCACCGATATACCGGTCCACAACCCAACCTACACCGCCGGCGTCGAGACCAATGTGCCAACACATGCGGCAGCACCGGGCACGATCACTGTCTCGGCCAGCGAAGGCGCCACCATCGACGCGATTACGGCTGCGGCTGCCGTCGCCATTTCCGGCGGCGCGGTGTCGGTGTCGGTCGCGGGCGGCGGCGCTGTTGCGCTGAACACCATCCTCGGTGGCACGCGGGCCTATGCGACGGACAGCGTGCTGGATGCCGGTGGCGCCATCGGTTTTAGCGCGTCGAACACCTCTGCTATCAATGCCCATGTGCTTGCGGCTGCGGTCGGCGTGGCGATCGGTGGCGTGGCAGTCGGCGCCTCTCTCGGCTTTGGCGTCGCGCTCAACAATATAGGTTTCAAGGGCGACGGCACACGTTCGGGCGTCGAGGTTTCGGCCTATCTTCAGGACACCAATGTCGACAGCTACGGCGCGCTCGGCGTGTCGTCGACGTCCAGCCAGACGATCGACGCCAATGTAGCGGCGGCCTCGGTCGCGCTTGCCGCCGGCGGTTTTGCCTTCAGTGCCGCCGGAGCGGCGGCTGTGACGGTCAACAAGGTGGGCGTCGACGCCCACGCCTTCATCGATGGCGGTACCATCAAGGCCAGCGATGTCACCGTCCAGGCGCTGGATACGTCGAAGATCGATGCCTTCGCGGGCGCTGCCGCAGTGGCGATATCGATCGGCTTTGCTACCGGCAGCAGCGCGGTGGCGCTCGGCGTCGCGCTTGCCGACAATCTGATCGACAACGACGTCTCCGCCTATGCCGAGGATGCCAACATCACCGTCACCGGCGACATTCCGGTGCAGGCCAATGGCTATATCTACACGGTGCCGGGTGCGGGACCGACCTTCCTGCCGCGTGTCATGCCAGCCTATGCGGCAAACAGCGGCTCGATGTCGATCACCGCGAACGAGAACGCCTCCCTGACGGCGCGCGCCATCATGGCGTCGCTTGCGGCATCGACGGACCTTGGTGTCACCGTTGCAGGTGGCGGCGCTGTGGTTACCAACACAGTCTCTTCCACCACCGGGGTGCGGCTCGAAGACAGCACGCTCAACATCAACGGCTCGCTGACGCTCAGCGCGCATGACGTGACCACGGTCGTCTCCACGGTCGACGCGATCTCGCTGGCGATCGGCATATTCAGCCTGGCGGCCGGTGGCGCTTCGGCTACATCCAACATCGGCTCGATCGTTTCGGCCGATGTTTCAGGATCGAACGTCAAGGCCGGCGCGGTCGTGATCGAGGCCGTGGCGACACCCAAGGCGCGTTCCGAAGCTAAGGGCGTCAATGCCGGCACCGCGGCGGTCGGCGTCTCGCTCGCCAAGGCCAATGTTGACACTCACGTCAGCGCCGAGACAAGCAGCACGACGTTCAATGTCGACAGCCTGCGCCTGGCGGCCAGCCAGACGCTGCCCTCGGTCGGTGATACGGCGAACGCCAAGGCGCAAGGCCTTGCCGGCGGCCTGATCGGCGTCGATGCGACGGTCACCGAAGCGATCAACACCAGCACGGTGATGGCGCTGATCGGCACCGGCACGCTGATCACCGCGGCACGCGGCGTCAGCGTCGCGGCGCAGAATGACAGCCGCCAGCGCGCCGATTCCAACAGCGCCGCCTATGGACTTGTCGCCGCGGGCGTCACCAAGGCCAAGGCGCAGTCGCTACAGCATGTCGACAATGGCGTTGCGGTCGCCAACACCACCGCCCAGGTGGCGAATGGAATCACCATCAACGCCGGCGCGATGAGCATTTCAGCGCTGGGCAGCGACGACAACCAGGCAACGAGCTCGCCCGGCGCCGGCGGCCTGGTCGGTATTGCGGCCGCCGTGGCCGACACGACCTCCAATGCGGTGACCCAGGCCGTACTGGGCGACAACGCGCAGATAACGCTTACCAAGGCAGCGACGCAGCTTGCCGGCGAAACTGCAGCGGCCTTCACCCTCTATCAGGGGATCGCCGGCCGTTTCGCCATGACATCGGATCACCTGGCGCGCGCCAATACTGTGATCGTCACCAGCGCCTATGGCGTGCTTTCCGGCTCGGGCGCCGAGGCCGACAACAACATCAATTCGACCTCCAATGTGATTGTCGGCGACGGCGCCAAGGTTACCGCCTATGCGATCAACGCCACCTCGCTCAACCGCTTCGACAAGCCGAACATCGGCGACAACGTCAATGGCAGCACGGGCGGCCTGGTCGCCGGTGCCGGCGTTAGCAGCGACACGCATCTGACGCTGAACACCAAAACACTGGTCAAGAACAATGCGCAGCTCAAGGTGATCGGCAGCTCGCTTACAGCCGGCGAGTTCACGATTGCGGCGCGCAACGACATCCACTTCTACGAGAACGTCTCCTACAAGGGCGGCGGCCTCGGTTCCGGCATCGGGGCATCGAGCAAGTTCGATGCCGACAATGTCTTCGCGACCGTCCAGATCGGAACCAATACGGCGGTCGACAGCAATGTCGAGCTGAACACGGTCGGCGAGATCGACCTCAAGGCCGACACCAATGCCGATGCCGAGCTGCATGTCAGCGTCGATAATTATGGCGGCGTCACCGTGTCGGTGGCGGATGCCACGATCGACCTCAGCCCGACCAACAGCGTGCTCGTCGGCAACGGCTCGCACATCAAGGCGCTGAGCGACGTCAATGTGTTGGTCGGCATGGATGCCAATTCCAACCACGACGTCTATCGCGTCGCCGTCTACAGCGACACGTTTGCCGGCAGCGTCATTCCGATCGACCATGTCGTGTCCGATGCGCTGCTCTACCAGGAAAACCTGATCACCATCTTCGCCGGCGCGCTGGTCGAGACCGGCGGCAATGTCAGGCTGTTCGCCGACAAGTCCGCCTTCGCCAACATGACTTCGCAGGGCAAGGCGGTGAACTGGGCCTCGGCGCTGGCGGGCGCCATCGACAAGGCGCTGGGCGGCAACGCCTATGCGCAGTTCGACGGCCTGGCGCATACCGATTCGCATGCGATTGTCACCGTTGACGGCACCGTGCGCACGGGCCTCAACCGCAACATCGACATCACCATCACCGCGATAGGCGGGACGACGGCGAACCCGACCGTCACCTATAGCGGCGCCGGCTCGGATTCCGTCACGCTGGGCATCGACCAGGCACCGCTGGTTTCCAGCTATTTCGACCTGATCGCCGACGCCGAAGCCAAGAAGCTGGAATATTCGACCAATCCCGACCTCGTCGCGTTCTACAATCGCGAGATCAAGCGGATGGTCAGCGAACTGCAGTTCCTCGGCCTGGTCGAGGTGGTGCCGATTCTCGATGCCCAGGGCCACCAGGTGGTCATCAACGGCGTGCCCCAGACCGGGCTGCTGCCGGTCCAGAAGAATGTGCTGACCATCCATGTCAAACCGATCCTGGCCGAAGCCGGCTATATCAACATCAATGGCGACGTGCTGCAGGGCTCGGGCAAGCTCGACGCGCCCGGTAATGTCAGCGTCAAGATCACCAACAACACGACCGCCTTCCTCGACATTCAGGGCATCTACATCCCCGAGAACAATGGCGGCGTCTTTTTCAACGGCTTCCAGAACGAGATCTCGAAGATCGACAGCGCGGAAACCGATCCGGCCATCGTGCGCGGCCTGCTCAACGGCGTGATCGCCGGGCAGAACCAGGCCAATGCCAATGACGACAATTCGGACGACCAGCGCGGCGGCGAGCCGGTGCTGGTTCCGGGCCTGGTCAATCTCGACATTACCCGCACCTTCGGCGTGGCGCCGGTCAATACGGTGCTGATCAAGAACACGCTGATCGTCGACACCAGCCACAATCCGTGGCCCGGCATCACCGTCTCCGGCGATATCGATGCGATCTCGGCCAGCGTCACGCTCGACAACAGCATCGGCTCCGGCGACATCACCATCACCGGCAACATCCACAGCGCCTCGCTGCATGTCATCACCGCCGGCATGGTGGTGATCGACCTGCCGCCCGGCAGCGTGCTCAACACCGGCGGCGACCCCTATCTGGCGTGGAAGCAGATCACCAATCCGGACGGCATGGGCGCTGCGACCGATGCCGACCGCGATGCCGAGCTCGCGAAAGCGCCGACCAGCGGCATCTATGCCAGCCTGATCTCGATCAACGCCGAATATGTGAACCTCAACGGGCTGATCCAGAGCGGCTCCAGCGACTATGTGCTGAACATCGGCGCCGACACGATCGCCGAAATCGACCAGATCAAGAAGGACATTGCCAGCGGCAAGATCCAGCCCGGCAAGATCATGCTGAAGACCGCCCAGTACAACGAGTTCAAGGCGTACTGGGATTCGGACCTCGGCAAGATCGTCATCCAGGAATTTCGCACGCCGGCCGGGTCGATCACCATCACCGGCAAATTGATGAACACCGGCAAGGGCCAGATCAAGGCGCTCGGCGCCTATGTCAACGTCACCGTCAACAATGCCTCCAACTATGACGTTCTGATCAAGCGCATCGATGTCACCGAGCGCGGTCTCGGCACGATCATCCTCAACGACAAGTCGAAGCGCAGCGACGGCGGCTATACGCAGACCTGGTACCAGACGCAGATCGACGGAACAGTCGACGTGCGCGTCGTCGATTTCAAGCCGGTGGTGGGCGCGCTCGGCGCAAACGGCCAGCCGGTGGCGACCAAGCAGATGGTCGAGACCGGGGCGGTGACGCTCAACACCGTTGCCGGCCAGCACAATGGCAGCTGGGATTATGTCACGCAGTACAATCCACAGGCCGGATGGCGCTATGGCTGGTCGGTGGCGACCAAGACGCTGGAAAGCGTCACGACAACCTACGGCACGTCGGCCTGGCTCGGCATCGATTTCCTCGCCGCCGATCCGGCTAATGTCGTCAAGACGGAATACAAGCTGCTCGAACAGCCGACGCTGGTTCCCGGCAGCGATTATTTCTACCAGAGCAACGTCTCCGACCCGTACACCCATAGCTCAGCGACCATTACGCTTAGCCAGACCGATCCGGTGCCGGGCGACAAGTGGACGACCAGCACCTGGTACGGCAAGAAGACCTACTACCAGAAATACACGGTCGAGCGCCGCACGCAGACGACGGCGACCAATTCGATCAAGGCCGACCTGCCGGTGCAGATCAGCTTCATCGGTTACGAGGAAGCCACGGTTAAGATCAACTCGACCGGCTCGGGCAAGGTCATCGTCGACAACGGCATCTACAACGACACCGGCCTGACCCAGATCGTCTCAAACACGGTGATCGAGGCGAGCAACGACAATTCCGTCGTGCAGGGCGTGCGCGTCGCACTCGACGGCAAGCAGGGCATCGGCACCGACGAGCGGCCGCTGCAGATCGACCTCGTCGACCTCTATCCCGAGGGCTACAAGGGCGTCTCCGGCCAGTCGACCGCCTATGCCTACCTGACCGGCCATTCAGCCAATGGCGATATCTACATCAAGGAACGCACCGGCGACATGTCGATCAAGTCGGTCATCGCCGACAAGGGCAATGTAACGCTGATCGGGCAAGCCGGCATCGTCGTCGCAGATACCGGCCCGAGCACCTACCTGCAGGGCCTGGTCAAGGGCGCCAAGATCACGCTGACCGCCGACACCTATGTCGACGGCCAGGGCGCGCTGCCGGCTGGCGCCCAAGGCGGCGTCGGCAATTCGACGACGCATGCGCTGCAGATCGATTCCGGCGACGGCAATGACGACAAGGTCAACATCACCGCGCAGGGCGATATCTTTGTCTCCGAGACCGCTGGCAACATGCATCTCGAGCGGTTGACCACGCTTGGCAATGTCTGGATCGAGGTCCAGAACGGCTCGCTGCTCGATTCCGATGACGTCTCGGTCAAGGACAAGCGCACCTATGACGAGCTGAAGGCAGGTGTCTGGACCGATCTGCAACTGACAGGAACCACCGGCGCGCAGGACAAGATCAACGCGACGCTGCTCGGCTACGAGATGCTGAAGCGCGGCGAGTACGACACCTACTGGCGCCTGAAGGCGAGCTTCGACTCGGTTTCGGGCACGGTGAAGCTGAGCGACGCCGAACGCCAGTATTACGAAGACACCCTCTCGTCTGCGGATGCCGCTGCCGCGATCGCAACGCTGGAAGCCAACCGCACGGCTCAATACACCAACCTCAGCGCTATCTATGCCGGCTACGGTTCCACCTACCGTCCGGACATCGAGGCTGCCTACAAGCAGTACTGGGCTTACCGCGACACCCAGGCCAATCCGACGGCATTTGACCCCAACCACCAGATCGTGCTGACGGCCGGCCAGAGCGCAGCTGTAGAAGATAAGGTAAGTGCCAGCGGCACCGCGGCCCTGCAGGCGCAGGGCGCGATCGACCTGCGCGCCGAGGCGAACGACCTCAACGACGCGGCCACCGATCCGCTTGCGGGCGACGTGCTGGAATCCTACATCAAGTCCTATATCGCCGATCACATCGGCGCCTACGTTGATGCCGGGCTGCAGGCCTATGTCGACGCCCATCTGCAGGATGCGCTCGACTCGGAATCCGACAGGCTGACCGCCGACTATGCCGACCTCGACAAGATGTTCGGCCGCCTCGGTCAGACGCAGCAGGATGCGACGCTGTTCATGGGCGCCGACATCAAGGCCGACTACGACCAGTATTGGAGCTACCGCAACGGCCAGGCCGACCCGACAAAGTTCGATCCCGAATATGTCGTCGCCATCACCGGTTCCGAGCTGACTACCCTCACAGCCAGCCTGACCACTCAAGGGACGCTCAGTGGGCTTTCCGGCAGTGCGCTCAGCGCCTATGTGGCGGACGGCATCCAGACCGAGCGCGATATCCGCACCGCCGAATACCGCAAGCTCAACGAGCAGTTCGGTACGCTGAACGAGACGCAGAACGATGCCGCTCGGACCTTTGGCTACAGGCTCCTGTTTGCCGTCGGCAACAAGGCGACCGACCTCACCAGCACGATCAAGGTCTGGTCCGAGGAAGAGCTGCTCAATGCGTTCGGGTCGGGCCTGACCAAGTCGGTTACCGACACGGAAGTGGTGATCGAAAGCGCCAACATCGTCGGCAAGAATGTCGAGATCCACGCCAAGCAGAACATCGGCAATGTGCAGGCCGAACTCCAGCTCGACCTCGGTGACGGCAACCAGCACATCATCCTGACCGACGACCAGCGGGTGGCGCTTGCCGCCGCCGAGCGGCAGGACATCGTCTATGTCGGCGGCTACGAGACCTCGCCCGGCGTCGTCGCCAGCTCGTACATCGCCTCGACGGTGGTCAACTTCACCGCGCTGGCCGGCGGCACGCAAGGCACCATCACCGGCGCCAGCAACTGGCCGACCGGCATGTTCAAGGCCGGCGACCTGCTTTACATCGCCGGCAACACGCAGAACGCGACCGAGGACAACGCCTATTTCACTGTCGTTTCGGTGGTCGGTAACGTGATCACGGTCAGTCTGGGGCCGGATCAGTCGTTCGTCACGGAACTCGGCCGCACGGTCGCGCTGGCCAAGGTGGTCGACGACCCGACGAGCACGACCGAACGTATCACGCGCATCATCGTCAATCGCCGCGAGGACGTCGACCTGACGGTCGGCGAGCTTTTGACGGCCAAGGCCGGCAGCGCCATCTATCTCGGCTCGGAAAGCACCATCAAGCTTAGCAATGTGATCGCCGGCGAGGGCAATGCGAACGGGGACGACATCCGCATCAAGACCAGCGGCAGCCTGATCAATGCTGCAACAAGCGGCGTCAATCTCGACGGCGCCAACATCTTGCTGGAAGCCAGCAAGGGCCACATCGGCGAGAACGGCACACCCGTCACCGTGACGATGCGCGGCACTGGCGGTCTCATCGCACGGGCGCAGAACGATGTCCGCATCACCGCCCCGACCAGCGATCTCAGGCTGGAATCCGTCTATTCGAAGAGCGGCAACGCGTATCTGACCGCGACCGATGAGTCGATCGTCGACGCGCTGCCCGGTTCGACCGCAACCAAGGTCCAGGCGCAACACATCTGGCTCAACGCCGCCGGCAGCATCGGCACGAGCACCAACGCGCTCGAGATCGATGTCACTGGCACCCTGTCCACCGATCCGACCATCAACGCCACCAACCGCGGCACGATCATTGCGGTCGCGGGCGGCTCGATCTTCCTGACCGAAACCCACGGCGACATGAATCTCCGCGGCATCCATTCGATCAACGAAGACGTCACGCTGGTGGCGAACGAAGGATCGATCATCGACGCCGAATTGCCAGATCCGAACTACAACCTGAGCGTTCCGAACTCCAACAACGGTCAATCGCCTCAGACACGGGCGCTGGTGCTGCCGAAGGCCGACGTGATCGGCCGCAATGTCAACCTCACCGCCCATATCGGCATCGGTTCCGTCGCCAACGAACTCGACATCGACAGCTCCGCTTCCGCAGCGGGCACGGTCAGTGCGCACACCGACCTCGAAAGCATCTATCTGATCGAGACCGCGGGCGATCTGATCCTCAACGAGGCCGGCGCAGGCACCGCCAATGCGGCGGCGTTCGCCGATGCAGTGGCTTTCATCACCGCCGTCAACGGCAGCATCCTCAACGGCCGCACCGACGGTCTGGCCAACGTCGTGTCGCGCAAGACCTATCTGTTTGCGTCCAAGAGCATCGGCACCAGCGCCAAGCGTCTCACCACGGCGGTCGCCAATCTCGAATCCTGGTCGTACGAGAACGACACCTGGGTCGAGAATCTCGGCGCGCTGGAAGTTGGCGGTGTGCGGGCCGAGACCTCCGGCGTCAATGCCGGCGGCGGCGCCTATATCAAGGCATCGAGCCCGATCCTGATCACCGAAAGCAGCATCGCCGAGCAGGCCGAGCTCGAATTCTGGGCCGAGGACGACCTTGAAGGAACACATATCGGCGACGACGACCTTCCCGATGACATCACCGTCGCGGCCGGCGTGACGCTGGAGGCCTCACTGGGCGATGTGCGCCTGCTGGCCGGCGACGACGTGCATACGAACGCAACCTCGGTGATCATCTCGCCGACCAAGATCCTGATTGCGGGCGACTACCAGGCGTCCGGCGTCACCGATCCAGATCCCGGCGTCGGCACCTACATCGAACTGCATGGCGCACTGCAGGCACCGCAGATCGAGATCGTCGGCGGTCTCGACAAGGACAGCGTCCTGATCGACGTCGCCGCGCTGCGCGGCGACACATTTGTCCACGGCGGCGAGAGCGAGGACCTCATCACGGTCAACAAGCTGCCGTCGATGACCACTTATCTCGGCCAAGTCGTGGCGGCGGGGGCCAACGGCCTGCCCGCCTTCGGCCGCAATGCTGCCGGCCGCATCATCCGCGACGAGCTGACAATCGACGGCGAGGGCGGCACCGATGCTGTTGTCGTCAACATCGAGGGCGACGCCGACTATGTCATGAACATCCATGACAGCGGTGCCGGCGACGATGGCGTCGACACGCTGACCATCGAGGGCACAAACATTGCGGACACGTTCCTGTTCCGCAAAAATTTCATCGCCCATATGGTGCCTGCCGGCACCGACGGTTACCTGCCGGCGGTCGAGCGCATCAATTATGACGCCAGCAGCAATGGGCGCGTCATTGTCGAGGGCAATGAAGGCAACGACCGCTTCTATTTCGACGACAATGCGGCGATCCTGACCGTCGACGGCGGCGTCGGCAACGACTTCTTCCAGGTCGGCCAGATCTTCGGCAGTTCACGCGACCAGAAGGTCGATGCCGACGGCAAGATCGATCCGAACGGCGCCTATGCGATCATCTCGGAAGAGGACCGCTTCGCCACGACCGAGACGACGCTCGGCTACCTGTCGCAAGGCATCACCGTGCCGGCCGTACTCTATGGCGGCAGCGGCGAGGACATGTTCGTCGTCTACTCCAACCATGCCGATCTCAGGCTCGAGGGCGAGGACGACAATGACGAGTTCGTCATCCGCGCTTTCGCGCTGGCCGAGGGCGTCAATGTCAAGGTCAATGGCGGCAATGGCGATGACGTCATCCAGTACAATGTCAACGCGCCGGTCAACATCGATGGCGGCGCCGGTTTCGACCGGGTCGTTGTGTTGGGCACGGAACTCGACGACACCTTCGTCATCACCAAGGACGGCGTCTATGGCGCCGGCCTGACGATCAAGATCAGCAACGCCGAGGCGATGGATGTCGACGGCCTCGAAGGCGACGACACGTTCTATGTGCTGTCGACCGCCGACGATATCGTCACCACGCTGATTGGCGGCCTTGGCAGCGACACGTTCAACGTCGCCGGCGACGTGACGCAGACCGTGGTGTCGGACGACGCCAATGGCGACAGCGGCACCATCACCCATACGGTGAGCAGCGCCGACCCGCGGTTCAACGGCCTGTTCACGCCCGGCATCGACCTGACCACCAAGGGCAGCACCGCCGTTGCGGTCGACATCGATGACGGCCTGCAGGTGAGGGAAGACGATGCGACATCGGTGGACAGCTACATGCTGACGCTGCCGATGGCGCCGGTTGCCGGCACCATCGCCTATGTCACGGTCTCTGCCGCGCAAGCCTCGGCCCAGCAGCGCGCCAAGCAGGGCCAGACCATCCTGGTTTCGCTGGACGGCATCAACTTCTCCGAAGCGGTGACGGTGGCGTTCGACGGCGGCAACTGGGCCGCTGGCCAGCGCATCTACGTCAAGGCGATCTCCGACAGCGCTGAGGAAGGCAAGACGGTCGTTGCCATCAGCCATTCTGTCATCAATGTCGACAGCAACGGCGTCGCCCAGCCACTCGACAATTACGCGATTCCGAACGTGCTGGTCACCGTCATCGACGACGACAAGCCGGACGCCATCATCTCTGAAAGCGGCGGCTCCACCAGCGTGTTCGAAGGCGGCGCCAGCGACGATTACACAGTGGTGCTGAGCAAGGCGCCGGCAGCCGGCGAGATCGTCACCGTGACGCTGACCTCCAGCAGCGACCAGGTCAGCCTATCGCGCACGACGATCAAGTTTGGGCTGGTCGCAGACATCCCGAACGGCATCTTCGCCTGGAACGACGCACAGACCGTGCTCGTCTCCTCACCGAGCGATGGCACGCCCGAAAACCGCATCGTCGCCACCATCAGCAACACCGTCACCTCCGACAAGGCGGACGGCATCTATGCCGATGTCGAAAGCCAGAAGGTCAGCGTTGAGGTGGTCGATTCCGACACCGCCGCTGTCCGGATCATCGAGACCAATGACAGCACCACAGTGTCGCAGGCCGGCGAAACCGACAGCTACCAGATCGTGCTGTCGACACAGCCGATCGCGCCGGTAACGGTCCACATCACTATTGACGGCCAAGCCAGCGTCGATCTCGGTACTTCGCCTGGCGTGCAGCAGGACGCCACGGGCTACTTCGTGGTCTTCGACGGCACCAACTGGGATCAGCCGGTCACCGTCAATCTCGTCTTCGACAGCGCCGGCCAGGCGCCGCCCGAAGGCATCCGCGTGTTTTCGCAGCAGCCGCATGATCTGACGCGCATCGGCGGGCCGTTGTTCGTCGAGGGCGGCGTCGGACCGGAAGACCGTTCGCTGACGCCTTCGGTGGCACTGCCGGACGAATTCAACCCGCAAGTTGTCCGGCAAATCGAGGTCGATGACGGCACTGATGTCGACCAGTTGGTTGTGTTCAGCGACACCGCCCAGGCACCGCTGACGGGCGTTTTGACCGACACTCATATTTCGGGCCTCGGCATGCCATCCAACCCGCTGTCGGTCGACTATAATGACGGCAATCCGCCGGTCGATGTTGCGCGCGGCATCACCTACACCAATCTGCAAGTGGTCGAAGTCCTGCTTGGCGTCGCCAACGACAACTTCACCATTGAGAGTACCAAGGACGAGACACTGACGGTCGTGCATGGCGGCGGCGGCAGCGATACGCTGACTGTCCACAACAGCATCGGACCGGTCGTCCTGTTCGGCGACACGTCGGCCAACGGCCTGCGCTACTCTTCAACGCCGGGCACGCCGAACGGCACCGCCTATTCGTTCCTCAACACCGGCAACGACATCATCGATGCCTCGGGCGCCCATGGCGTCGTGGTCATCGATGGCGGCGCCGGCACGGACACCCTGACCGGCGGCCACGGCACCAACTTCATCGCTGGCGGCGCTGACGCCGATCACATCTTCGGTGGCACCACAGGCAAGAACTGGATCATCGGCGACTCGTCCTTCGACGTCGACTATCGCAACCGCACCGTCATCATCGACCATGACGGCGTGAACGCTCAAGGGATCACTGAAACGGCCGGCGCCGACATCATCACCGGCGGCGATACCGGTGACGTCATCATCGGCGATCACGGCATCATCACCCAGGTGGCAACGGTCAACGGCTCCACGCTGGTGCTGGTGCCCGGCACGCTCGACATGATGCTCGACCGTGCGGTCATCAAGGTCGAGACATCGAACCCGTCGGTCGGCGGCGACGACCAGATCGACGCCGGCAAAGGGCCCAACATCGTCTTCGGCGGCTTTGGCGCCGACATCATCAAGAGCACCGGTGGCCAGGACCTGGTCGTCGGCGACAATGGCAGCGCCGAATTCGCAAATGGCCTGCCAACCATCGTCAAGACGACGTCGCCGGAATTCGGCGGCGCCGACCAGATCACCAGCGCCGGCGGCCGCAACATACTGGTCGGCGGCTCGGCCGGCGACTCGATCAAGGTGCTCGGCGGCAGCGTTCTGGACATCGGCGACGTCGTGCTCGGCGACAATGGCATGATCCTGTTCGATGCCTTCGGCAACGTCACCAGCATCGAGAGCACGGACCCGATCCATTACGGCGACGACGTCATCGAGACGGGCGCCGGCGACAACATCGTCATTGCCGGCTCCGGCAACGACCAGGTGACCTCGCAGGGCGGCGACGACGTCATCCTCGGCGACAATGGCAAGGCGACGTTCGAAAACAACATCCTTATCCGGATCGAGAGCGCCTTCGCCGATTTCGCACCGCTGCTAGGTGGCGTGCCGGTGATCATCGGCTACAAGGATACGATCAAGGCCGGCTCGGGCCGTAACGTCGTGTTCGGCGGCAATGGCGACGACGACATCACCGCCGGCGACGGCGACAGCGTCATCCTTGGTGACAATGGCTTGGCGATCTTCGACGCCACCGGCCTGCGCGTCTCGGTCGAGACGACTGATATCGCCTATGGCGGCAACGACACCATCACCATCGCCAGCGGCAACCACGTGCTGATGGGCGGTTCGTTCGCCGACAAGATCACCGCGGGCGGCGGCAACGACGTCATCCTGGGCGACAATGGCATTGCGCTTTATGTCGGCGGCAAGATGAGTTCGGTGCGCAGCGAGTGGACCGAGCATGACGGCATCGACGACATACATGCCGGCAATGGCAGCCATGTCGTGTTCGGCGGTGGCGCCGGCGACAAGGTGATGATCGGTACCGGCAACAGTGTCGTGTTCGGCGACAGCGGCTATGCCGAGTTCGACGACAGCCTGCCGACGCTGGCCTACTCCATCGACACTGCGAAGGGCGGGTCCGACACGATCACCACCGGTGACGGCGACAACATCGTCGCCGGCGGCGCCTTTGGCGATATCATCACCACCGGCAATGGCTCCGACGTCATCTTCGGCGACAATGCGCGGTTCGAGTTCATCATCGCGTCGGCGCCGGGACTGCGCGTGGCCAATTTGCAGCGCGGCTTCACGATCAGCCCGCTCGATGGCGGCAACGACCTCATCAATTCGGGCGGCAGCAACGACGTCGTCGCCGGTGGCACCGGCGGCGACGAGATCCATGCTGGCGCCGGCAACGATCGCCTGTTCGGCGACCACGCTCTGTTCGACCGGGCGCTGCCAAACAACCAGCGCGTCATCTCGATTTACATCACCGACGCCGACGGCGCCGGCAACGACAAGATTTACGGCGATGCCGGCAACGACATCATCGATGGCCAGCAAGGCAATGACCGCCTGTTCGGCGGCGACGGCGATGACGACATCACCGGCGGCCACAATGTGGTCGGCGGCGCCGATGGCGACGACTACATTGAAGGCGGGGCCGGCGAAGACGTCGTGCTCGGCGACAATGGCCTGATCGCGCGCAAGGTCGTGGGTGGCACCGACTGGCGGAGCACGATCTGGCAGCTCAACCCGGCGGTACCGGGCAAAGCACCATCGCTGATGCGCGACGTGATCCGTTTCGATCTCATCGATGGTGTCGGCGGCAAGGACGAGGTCCATGGCGGCGACGACGATGACCGCATCTTCGGCCAGCGCGGCGACGACCGGATGTCTGGCGACAACGGCATCGACGAGATTGTCGGCGGATTGGGCGCCGACCACATCGAAGGCGGCGCAGGGGTGGACTATCTGCTCGGCGACGAGGGCCAGATCCTGCGGGCGTTCAATGCCGACGGTTCGGCTCTGCTCAACAGCGACGGCAGCTGGCATCGCGATGTGGTGCTGGAAGAGGTCGCAACCATCGTCAGCATGGTCGCTCTCAATTCCAATACGGCCGTCTCGCGCACCAACCTGGCATCCCAGTTGCTGGGTCCCGACATGCTGCTGCTCGCAGGCGTGTACGATCCGAACAACGTCCAGGTCGTCAACGGCCCGGCGTGGAATACGAAGGCGCTCGGCATCGATCTTGAAGCCGCCTACAACGACTTTATCGATGGCGGCGACGGCGACGACGTGATGTTCGGCCAGCGTGGCGACGATACGCTGCTCGGCGGCGCCGGCAACGACACCATCTTCGGTGACCGCGCCTCCAATGGCAGCGGCTTCCAGACCGATCTGCCCAAGATCGTTAACGCTTTCCGGATCATCGCGGTGACCGATCCCACCGTTAACGTCGCGGTTCCCATCGACGGACTGGTGGTGGTTCCCGGCGTCAATCTGTTGCCTTCGGAACTAACCAACGCGTTGCCGCAGATCGAGATCATGCCCGGCGCAGCCGGATTCCTCGGTGAGTTCTCGGCGAAGAACACGATGCTGCGCGGCAACGGCAACCACTTCCAGGTATTTGCCTCGGTGCTGGCCGACGTGACGCGGCTGGAGGACCTTGCCTATGGCAATGACGGCATCGACGGCGGTTCCGGCAATGACAGCATCTTCGGCGACGACGGACATATCACCAGCATCCCCGAAACCGGTCTGGCGGTCATCGACAAGGAGGTTGCCGGCCTGTCGGTCTCGATGGGCGACCTGCTGCGCGACCTGTCGTCGCTGGGATTTGCCAAGGACGCGCTGGATACAGCACCGAATGCGCCAGTTGTCAGCGTGACAGTAGGCGCCGATTGGATCGTTGGCGGCGACGGCGACGATACCATCTTCGGCGACACCGGGACCATCGTGGTTCCGGCGACGGCGCTGACCCTGGTCGGCGCCAACCTCACCGAAGGCGCGCTCAGCCTGCACAACTGGCTGATGGACTTCCAGACCGTCGTTGCCGACACGTCGTATACTGCGCATGCGGCGGGCGAACAGGTCATCGCCGACTACGGCGTCAAGACCGGCACGACGAACGCTACCTTCGTAGCCGGCCAGTCGGTGTTGCGGCCTGCCACGCATCGGTTGAACATCGGCAACGATTATATCCGTGGCGGTCTCGGCAACGACTTTGTCGTCGGCGACCACGGCGTTGTCGTGCTGCCTGTGGTGAGCGCAGCGAACTCCGCCACGCTTGCCGGCATCTCCACCGCCGAACTCTCGACCGTCAATGCCGCACTCGCAGCGCAGGACAAGACGCGCACAGCGGCACTGACGGCCCACATAAGCCGTGATCATGCCATCAACGCCAATGCCAACAAGGTTGGCAACTGGCTGTTCGGCAACGGTCTGGGTTACTCGCTCTCTGTCGGCAACGACCAGCTTTACGGCGACGAAGGCAATGACGTGCTGATCGGCGATGTCGGGTTGATCGAGCAGCCGATGCTGACGATCGCCAGCACGACCTCGACCACCAAGTCGATCGCCGACGGCCTGCAGAACTCCTTCTTCAAGACCATAGACCGGCTCTATCTCGGCACCATCAGCGCGGCGCAGGCGCGTGCCGAGGCCTGGGGCGTGCAATCGACGCTCGCCGCATCGAAGGCCGCCGACTGGTCGAAGAACGGTTCGGTCAGCTCGTGGCTGCTCGACACCCTGGACAAGCGCCAGGCACAGCGACCCGCTGCCGACTATATCGTTCTCGACAGCGACTACGTGGATGGCGGCATCGGCAATGACCTGGTGTTCGGCGACATGGCGGCCGTCATCCCGATCATCACCAACACCACCGGCGCCGGCATGATCCAGAGCATGCGGGTGCTGCCCGTCGGCGAGACTGCCGCAACGCTGACCGCGACGCTGCGATACGTTTACAACTACGGAGCGTACGGCCCGCTGCATGGCGTCGTCACGTCGGATGTGAACGTGCGCTCGTCGTTCCTGGTCGATGCTGACTGGCTGATCGGCAATGACGGCGACGATATCCTCTATGGCCTGCTCGGCGCCGACTACATTCTGGGCGGCAACGGCAACGATCAGCTCTCCGGTGGCAACGGCTTCGATATCGTCAATGGCGGCACCGGCACCAACATCTATGCCTTCGACCGTACGCGCGACACGGTCCAGGCCGGCGGCGGCACGGATGTGGTTCGCCAGTCGCTGGATGCAGGGTCTGCCAGCCTGGTGCTGGGCAGCTCCTGGGTCAGCCCGCTGATGACGCGGCTTGGCGCCAATGCCAGGACCGCCGCGGCGACGCTCGACCCGACCGGACTGGCTTCGGTCAGGGTCGGCGCCGCGCCCGCACTGGCCACGGGCATCAGTGCAACGCCCAAGGTGATCAATACAGTCGCGCAGGCGCTGCTCCGGCCCACGACGGATCTGAACTTCATCAAGGGCTTCGACCAAACAACCTTGCTCGGTGGAGATGTTGTGCCGTTCATGCGGATGGCGCTGGCGCCGGACGCAGGCGATGCCGGGCTGTTCATGGCGTTTGCCGCCGCCGCTCCGCAGGCGAAGAAAAGTGCTGCCGGACCTGCCGAATTGATATCGGGCATTCGCAATGGCGACATCGCCATCAAAGGCACGACCCTTGCCTGGACCAACTGGTCCGACCTCATCGGCGGCGTCGACAAGGTCGCGGTCAAGGTTTCGGACAAGACACCTTACGTCGATCTGGACGTGCTGCTCTTCGATGCCGATACAGGCCGGTTCGAAACGCATGCCGACGCCGACGACGACATCGCGTTCCACTAGATCCGAAATCCGGTTCATCAGCCTCTGGGCTGATGAACCGGATCGACGATCTTTCGCTTACTCGTCTCTAGAGAGCGTTTCACCGTTTCACGGAAACGGCGAACCGCTCTATCTCTTTGTTTGACGCAATTCCGAAGGGAAAGCGCGACGCGCTTTTCCCGGGAAAGCGCTCACACTTTTCCTGGAATTGCTCTAGCGCCGGCAAAGAAACGTGATCCGCATCGCGCGCCGAAACAAAGGCTGCAGCGCCCCTTGCGCGATCAAAAAGACCATAGCCGTCACACCAGCTTCATCGACCAGCCATAGCGTCATTCCGAGTTCTTTGCTGCAGTGCAAAACGGAGTCGGACGATGGTGGACGTTGTTTCTAGCGAAGCGGGGATTCCGAGACCGGACCATCCGCTCAATCAATCGGGCGGCGCGAAGTGGTTCCTGCCGGCGTTCGGCGTGCTGGTGCTCGTCGGTGTCATCTATGTCGGCTACGCTCTCAGCCAGGATCTGGCGGTGGCCAAGACGGTGCCGTGGATCCTGCTTGGCATTGCCCTGCTGATTGCGCTGGGCTTCGAGTTCGTCAACGGCTTCCACGACACCGCCAACGCGGTGGCAACCGTCATCTACACGCGCTCCATGCCGGCCGAATTTGCCGTCATGTGGTCGGGTGTCTTCAACTTCCTCGGCGTTTTGACCTCGAGCGGCGCGGTTGCCTTCGGCATCCTGTCTCTGCTGCCTGTCGAACTCATCCTTCAGGTCGGTTCTTCCTCGGGTTTCGCCATGGTGTTCGCGCTGCTCGTCGCGGCGATCCTGTGGAACCTCGGCACCTGGTTCCTCGGTCTGCCGGCTTCCAGCTCGCACACGATGGTCGGCTCGATCATCGGCGTCGGCCTCGCCAATCAGTTCATGGCGCCGGCCGGCAGCGCCACCAGCGGCGTCGACTGGGGCCAGGCGACCAATGTCGGCATCACCTTGCTGGTGTCGCCGATCGTCGGCTTCTTCGCCGCCTTCATCCTGCTCTATGTGATGAAGCTGCTGGTCCGTAATCCTGCTCTCTACGAGGCGCCGAAGGGCAACACGCCGCCGCCATGGTGGATCCGCGGCCTGCTGATCTTCACCTGCACCGGCGTGTCTTTCGCGCACGGTTCCAATGACGGCCAGAAAGGCATGGGCCTGATCATGCTGATCCTGATCGGCGTCGTGCCGACGGCTTATGCGCTCAACCGCACGCCCGACATCAACTATCTCGAGGCCTACAAGGCGGCATCGGTCGGCGTCGAGACGGCGCTCGGCAACTATGTCAAACCGGGCGTCACCGTCACCGACGCCAAGGCAGCGGTGCAGGACGCCGTGCGCACAAGGAGCTGGAGTGACCAGACGACGGTCGCGCTGCAGACCTACATTCACGACACGACCGCTTCGCTGCAGCCCTATGCCTCGGTCGACAATGTGCCGACCGACCTGGTCAGCAACGCCCGCAACGACATCTATCTGATCGGCGAGGCGCTGAAACTGATCGACAAGAAGAAGCTGCTGCCGATGCAAGACGCTGACCTCAAGGCGGTCACCGACTATCACAAGGCCGTCGACAACGCGACAAAGTTCATCCCGCTATGGGTGAAGATCGCCGTCGCTCTGGCGCTGGGCCTCGGCACCATGGTCGGCTGGAAACGCATCGTCGTGACCGTCGGCGAGAAGATCGGCAAGAGCCACCTGACCTATGGCCAGGGCGCGGCCGCCGAACTGGTGGCGATGGTGACCATCGGCATGGCCGACCGCTTCGGCCTGCCGGTGTCGACCACCCATGTGCTGTCGTCTGGCGTTGCCGGCACCATGGCGGCCAACGGGTCGGGCCTGCAATGGTCGACGGTGCGCAACCTGCTGCTTGCCTGGGTGCTGACCCTGCCGTGCTCGATCACGCTCGCCTTCGTGCTGTTCATCATCTTCCGCCAGGTGTTCTGAGCGGGCGACGCAAGGGACTTTCAAGCGAAAGGCAGCGCCGGCGATCGGCGCTGCCTTTTTTGTCTTGGGGATGTTCTACGGAGCTATTCGAAGCGCCGGAGGGACAGCACCCCCCCCTCTGGCCTGCCGGCCATCTCCCCCGCAAGGAGGGAGATCGATGCCGCCTCTGCCTTCGCCAATCTCCAATGTCAAAAAGCCGACGGGACGCATAAACTGCCAATCTCCCCCCTTGCGGGGGAGATGTCCGGCAGGACAGAGGGGGTGTGAAGGAACTCGATCGCGGCGATTTCCTATACCGGAAAGACCCCGTCGAGTTGTCCTTCTACCAGAACCCTTAGGTCGGGTCTTCGCGGTGCAGATCGTGGATGGTAACGCCGTCGGCATTGGTCGGCAGCATCAGCCACTTCTTGTGGCGCAGCGTGCGTTCCGTATCCTCCAGGCCCATCTCCCAGTGCTCGCGCATCGACGTGCCGGAGAACTCGTAATCCTTGGCGTGCCCCTCATAGCCTTTGTGCTGGTAGATGAGGTGGACGATGTTGACTACGCCGGCATCCGAATAATCGGCGATCAATTCCTTCTCGCCGTCCTTCAGCTGCTCTGGCGGCACGCGCTTCAGCGCATCGAGCAACTTCATCTTCAGCGCATGGATACGCTGGAAATTGTCGGTGTTCTGGCGTGTGCGGCTGGAATACATGATGTCCTTGTGGCGTGACAGCACGTCGGCCATGCCGCGCGGCAGCACACCGCGGGCGCTGAACAGGTCGACTTGGAACACCAGTGAGGAGCGGTCCTCTTCCTGGTCGAGCAGATATTGCAGCGGCGTGTTCGAAACGATGCCGCCGTCCCAGTAATACTCGCCCTCGATGCGGATCGACGGGAAGGCCGGCGGCAGCGCGCCGCTGGCCATGATGTGCTCCGGCTCGATACGCACCTTCTCAGTGTCGAAATAGACGAAATTGCCGGTCCGGACATTGACCGCGCCGACGCTCAGCCGCTTTTTGCCGTCGTTCAGCACATCGAAGTCGATCAGGCTCTCCAACGTATCCTTGAGCTCGGCGGTGTCATAGAAGGAGGTAGCGCCTTCCGCGCCCGCCAGTTGGAGCCAGGGATTGGGCGAGCGCGGCTTGAAGAAGCCGGGCTGGCCCATCGCCATCGTCATGAATGACGATGTCTGGTTGCGGATATCGCGGTAGATGTCGCCTTCCGGCGTATAGGGCCAGATCTTGCGGCCCGAAACCGTCTGCCAGAACTGTTCCAGCCGCTGCAGCCGGCGGCTCGGCTCGTTGCCGGCGATGATGGCGGCATTGATGGCGCCGATCGACACGCCCGACAGCCAGGTCGGTTCGCAGCCGGCATCGGCCAGCGCCTGATAGACGCCGGCCTGGTACGCGCCGAGCGCACCGCCGCCCTGGAATACCAGCGCGACGCGGTCGTATTGCGCGGTGATTTCCGCGATCGTGGCGGCAGTCGCCTTGCTGCGGTTACGCTCAAGCACTGACTTTCTCCAGTCTGGTCGCGCCGGCAGCAGACTGGCTATGGTCGGCGAGGTAATCATGCACGACTTCGCCGAGGCCAAGCGTCAGATCGGCTTTGAAGTGCACGGCCGAGACGATGTCGAGCACCGGCAATTTCGCCACATCGGCCATGACGTGCGGGCGAAGATCGAGCGCGGCCGGCGCTGTCCAGGCTTCCTTCAGCGTGATGTCGGTCAGGTAATAGCGCACCAGCTCGCAGATGCGTGGGGTTCCGTCGACATGCGGGATGATCTTGATCAGGAAGTTGGGCGCGGCAAGCGCGGCGAGCACCTGGTCGTGATCGGCTTCCCGATGCTTGTAGCCCATCGTGCCGGTGGCGCAGAGAACGCTGCCATAGTGCAGCGTGCCGACCACCACTTCGCCCTCATGCACAATCTTGGGGTTGGCGAGCTTTTTCGGAAACCCCCAGAGCTCGCGGCCGCCGGCGATCGGCGCATCGTCGTCGAGATACATGGAATGGACGTACCCGCCATGCTGGCCCTTGTACTTCACCGGGATGACCTGGCCGGTCTCGGTGTAGTCGCCGAAGCCGGTTGAGTCAGGCATGCGGATGAATTCGTATTTGACCAGCGGCTCGTCGATCTCCAGCGGCGCCGGCACCACGGCTTCGAGCGCCTCGCGGGTCGTGCGGTAGGTGATGATGACGTATTCGCGGTCGAAGAAGCGATACGGGCCGGGCGGGAAGGACGGGTTGGTGAGCGGCATCGCATAGGCACGCTTCACGACATCGGCGATTTCCAAATTGCTCACCCATTGATTCAGGAATGATCTGTGCGAGACGTGCAGGACGATTATGTTGCACGGCAGCATGACAGTGCCATGTCGGGTCACTTCGGTGCCAGCTTCAAGGCGCTCGTGAGGGATCACAACATTGTAATCGCAATGACATATGGCCATGCCATTGTTATGTTGCGGTGCACAAACTATGTGCGCCATAGCTCCTCCACCATTCGCGAGATCTCCCATGGGTTCCCTGTCTCAAAAGAATGCGCTCGTCACCGGCTCGACCAGCGGCATTGGCCTGGCCATCGCCCGCGCCTTTGCCGCCGAAGGCGCCAACGTCACCATCAACGGGCTCGGCGATGCCGCCGCGATAGAGCAGGAGCGTGCCGGCATCGAGAAGGATTTCGGCGTCAAGTGCCGCTATTCCGGCGCCAACATGATGGATGGCGCGGCAGTGACCGCCATGGTGCACGACGCCGAACAGGCCTTCGGCAGCCTCGACATTCTTGTCAACAATGCCGGGATACAGCATGTCGCGCCGATCGAAGACTTCCCTGACGACAAATGGGAAGCGATCATCCGCATCAATCTGCTTGCCGCCTTCTATGCGATCAAGGCCGTGGTGCCGGGCATGAAGGCGCGCAAATGGGGGCGCATCATCAACACCGCCTCGGCGCATGCGCTGGTCGCTTCGCCGTTCAAGTCGGCCTATGTCTCGGCCAAGCACGGCATTGCCGGCCTGACCAAGACGGTGGCGCTGGAAGTTGCCCAGGATGGCATCACCGTCAATGCCATCGCGCCCGGCTATGTCTGGACGCCGCTGGTCGAAAAGCAAATCCCCGACACGATGAAGGCACGCGGCATGACCGAGGAACAGGTCAAACACGACGTGCTTCTGGCAGCGCAGCCGACCAAGGAGTTCGTCACCGTCGAGGAGCTTGCCGCGCTGACACTGTTCCTGTGCTCGGATTCAGCCAGGCAGATCACCGGCACGACCTTGCCGATGGATGGCGGCTGGACGGCGCAGTAGGCGACTTGACAGTATCCCCCTGGGGAGGATACCGGTCTGGGCATGTCCAGCACGATCCATGCCTCCCACCCCGCCATCGTAAAGCGTCTCAAGCGCGCGCAAGGCCACCTTGCCGCAGTGCTTTCCATGTTCGAGGCACATCGTTCCTGTGTTGACCTCGCACAGCAACTCCATGCCGTGGAAAGCGCCATCAGCAGCGCCAAGCGGGAACTGATCCACGATCATATCGAACATTGCCTGACCGACACCGCAGAGGGCGGAGCGCACGACTCGCTGGCGGAACTCAAGCAGTTGGCCAAGTATCTATGAGCGATCTCGGCAGGCGCAGCCTCGACTGGTTCGGCTTCGGTTCGCACGGTCATGCCGGCCACGATCACGACCACCACGGTCCGCATGGCCATACACATGGCGTCATCGATGCAACCATCGCGACGACCGATCGGGGCATCTGGGCCATAAAATGGTCCTTTGTCATCCTGGCGGTCACGGCAGCAATGCAGATGGCCGTGGTGGGTCTCTCGGGCAGCGTGGCCCTTCTTGCCGACACCATTCACAATATTGGAGACGCAACCACTGCCATCCCCTTGTGGGTCGCCTTCATGCTGGCGAGGCGCAAGCCGTCATCAACCTTCACCTATGGACTGGGTCGGGTCGAAGACCTCGCCGGTATCGTCATCGTCCTGGTCATTCTGTTCAGCGCCATCGTCGCCGGGTACCAGGCTATCGAGCGCCTGATCCATCCGCAGGCAGTGACGCATCTCGGTTGGCTGACGGCGGCGGGCATCGTCGGCTTCCTCGGCAATGAGGCTGTCGCGGTGTTTCGCATTCGCATCGGCAGGGAAATCAACAGTGCGGCGCTCGTCGCCGACGGCTACCATGCCCGCACCGACGGGCTCACCAGCCTTGCCGTGGTCATTGGCGCTATCGGCGTCTGGCTCGGATTTCCGCTTGCCGACCCAATCATCGGGCTCCTCATCACGGTCGCTATTTTCGGTATCGTCTGGCAATCGGCGCGCTCGGTGCTCACCCGTATGCTCGACGGCGTCGAGCCGGGTGTGATGGCCGAAATTCATCATGCTGGCGAGCATGTGCCGGGTGCTCACATCGTCGATGCCAAGGCCCGCTGGATTGGCCACAAGTTGCACGCCGACATCACCATCGCTGCAGACGAAACGTTGCCGCTCGCCGAAGCAAACAAGATCACGGCAGCGCTGGAGAATGAACTGTTCGAACACATGCCTGCGCTCGCGACGGCCAACATCCGGTTTTCGAGCGAACATGGCGCGCACGAGCATCCACATCCTCACGACCACAATCATGGCGAACACCACGACCACCAACACTGACGTGCGCAGAAAACCACCCGCTTCTGCTAGTCTAGGCTGATGCTCCAGACGCTTGTCGAATTCCAACGCACCATCTACCTGGCGCTCGCCGATCAGATAAAGCTGCTCTCAGCTGGCGGCGGCTGGGTCGCGTTCCTTGCCTTTCTGCCGATGGGCGTGCTGTTTGGTGCGGCGCATGCCCTGACGCCGGGACATAGCAAAGCCGTCCTGGCCACGTATCTGGCCGGTTCGGACGCCAAGGTTTCGCGCGGCCTTCTGGTGTCACTGACGCTCTCCTTCACGCATGTGACGATCGCGGTGCTGATTGCGGCGTTCTCGTTACCGCTGGTATCGATTGCCTTGGGAAGCGTTGGCCGAGCGCCTCTGCTGGAAGACGTCAGCCGTGGGTTGCTTGGCCTGATTGGCATCTGGATGCTGTGGCGCGCATTGAGCCACGGCCACCATCACAAGCATGAAGGCGAGGCGGTTGGCATCATGGCCGGCTTGATTCCATGCCCGCTGACGCTTTTCGTGATGACCTTCGCGATATCCAGAGGCGTTCCGCTTGCCGGCATTCTGTTTGCGGTCACCATGATGGCCGGTGTGGCGCTGACCTTGTCCTGCGTGGCGGTGTTGTCGATCCTGTTTCGAGAACGGCTGGTGCATTTTTTCGACAGCCGGCCACGCTTGTTCGACATAATATCCAGAAGCATCGAAGGTATCGCCGGCCTCATTCTCGCTGGCGTCGCTGTTTGGCAAATTTCTGCGCGCTGAGGACGTTGAAACGAACAGCCGAGACAAGGGGTTCTTTCGCGACGACCCCGTGAGGCGCCAGCCCAACGGTCGCGTCCAAACCCCTCGCTCTGGAGGTGGACGCCATGCCGTCAACAACCGCCATCATGGTGAAGGGCGAAATACGAGAATTGCGGCCTCGGATGCAAACCATCCAGCACGCACAGCAACAAAGAGGCGATCGAGTTCCGGCACGAAGAGCGAGGTCCGGGCTCCGCTGGAAGTTGCCACACGTTCGACCAATTCGAGCCCATTCGGGCTACGCTGCACAACGTCGATCGCGCCGTCTCCGCAGCTCGCATAGATTCGATCGCGCTTGCCGTCGAAGAAAACATCATCGGCATCGCCGCAGGTATCGAGGCTCGCTGTCACCGCACCAGTTGCCGCATCCAGCAGGGCAAGCTTTGCCGGACTGCGGAAAACAACTGCAAGCTGTTTCCCCGTGCTGTCGAGCGCCATTGGAAAATTTGCCGCCAGGCCCGGTGTTTTCCAGGTGGCCACTTGCCTTCGCGATTTGAGGTCCACGACGGCGATCTGCCCGGCGTCCGGCACATTCGCGAACACCCGATCCGTTTTCGCGTCGACCTGAAAGCTTTCGGGATGGCCGGCCAGTCTCATGCCTTCGAGCTTTGAATGGGTCACCTGATCGAGGATGGCCAGTCCGCCATCGCCATATCCGACAAGGACATGACCGGAAGACGGATCGATGCGGACATTGTCCGCATCGTTGCCGAGAGCCGCGGTTCCCAGTGACGACAGATCACCGGCGCGCAAGAACCGAACGGACCCGTCACCGCCATTGGCGACGACAATCACGTCCCGATCGGCAAGATACGCGGCGCCCTGCGGCTCCTTCAGCCCGTTGATCCTCTGGGAGACTTTCCCGGTCTGAAGGTCGACTACATCGACACTGTCGTTGCCGAGTTCGGCGACGAACAGCCGTCCCCCAACACGATCGATCGCCATATGGTCGACGCGGCCCCGGACGTTTTCGAGCGGGATCGTTCGCTCCAGGATCAGAGGCGGACCCGCCGCTGCCGTGCCGACTGAACACGGATGCATGGCGGCGATGAGCCCGAGGGTCATGCAGGCGGCGCGCACTGGCCTGACCTAACTGTTCGCGAGGTTCATCTTGTCGAGAGCCGCCTTGAGGCCGCGCGCCAGCTTGGCGGCGTCGTCATTGGCCCAGAAATGCATGAAGAATAGCCGCGGCTGATCGTCCAGCATGTGGTTATGCACAGCCGTCACCTCGATGCCGTTCTCCCGCAAGGCTTTCAGGACGGGATTGACCTCGGATGCGATCAGTACGAAATCGCCGGTGATCGCCGCCTTGCCGCCTCCGGTCGGCTGGAAGTTGATGCCAATGGCGGTGCCCATCGACACCGGCACCGCCATGCCGCTGTCGGTGATCGTCTCGGCTCGCGGGATGGTGAACTGATAGACCCCGCCATTGGCCTTGCCCTTGCGGCCGATGGCCTGGTCGACGGCCGCGGTATCGAAATCGATCTGCTGCGCGGAGGCTTGCGGCTGTGCGGCACCGGATGCGGCGCTCTCCATCGGCGTCTTGCTCAGCGCCAATCCGGCATGGAGCGCCGTGGCGAGCGTGACAGGGTCGCCCTGGCCGAAGAGGTGCATGTAGAGGGTCATTGGCTCAGAGCGCAGCAAATGGTTGTGCAATGCGGTGATCTCGATCCCGCTTTCTTCAAGCTTCTTCATCACCGGGTTCACCTCGTCCTGCGTCAAAACGATGTCACCCATGACCATTGTCTGGCTCCCCATTGGATCGAAGGCGATCCAGCCTCCGAGCGCAAAACCTGGCTTTAGGGATACGCCATCAAGCGACACCTTCAGGTCGGTTCGTGGCAAGCCAACTCTATAGACGCCATCCGGCAGTGCGGTCCCTCCTTTGCCTAAGGCCTTTCCGACTTGGCTCCAATCGGGACTGGTGGCGAACGAAGGGGTGACGATGGTTGCGGCAGCAATAAGAACTGCCCAGCAGATGGGACGTGACATAGCGGTATTCCTCTTTTCTTCACTGCGAATTGATTGGTTGGCTCGTGATCTTCAGGCGCCGAGGCCGCGGCTGGCCCGGCGCAGCTGGATGGTCACGGCGAATGCACCGGCACCTGCGCTGCGGCCGGATGCGCGCCGCCCTTCGGCAGGACTGCCGAGCCGATACTGGTCGGGAGCGGCAGCGGCCGCTCGAAAGCGCCAAGGAGCGGCATCACGACCAGGAAATGGAAGAAGTAATAGAACGTGCCAACGCGGCCGATGAGGACGAAAAGGCCCTCCGGCTTGTTGGCACCGACCCAGCCCAAAGCGATGACGTCGATGACCAGGAGCCAGAAGACCCATTTGTAGATTGGCCGGAAGCGGGCACTGCGCACCTTCGATGTATCCAGCCAGGGCAGAATGAAGAGGACAGCCACGGCCGAGAACATGGCGATGACGCCGGCAAGCTTGTTCGGGATCGAGCGCAAGATTGCGTAGAACGGCAGGAAATACCATTGCGGCACGACCTCGGCGGGCGTCCGCAGCGGATTAGCTGGGATGAAGGCGTCGGCGGAATTCAGATAGTTCGGCAGGTAGAAGACGAAGAAGGCGAATACCAGCAGGAAAGCCGCCAAGCCGAGCAGGTCTTTGACCGTGTAGTAGGGGTGGAACGGGATGCTATCTCCCGACCCGTTGCGGTCGATGCCGAGCGGATTGTTGGAACCGTGCCGATGCAAGGCGACGAGATGCAGCATCACGACGCCGACGATGACGAACGGCAGGAGGTAATGCAGGGCATAGAAGCGTTGCAGCGTCGGATTATCGACGGAGAACCCGCCCCAAAGCCACGTGACGATGCTCTCTCCAACCACCGGAATTGCGGAGAACAGGTTGGTGATCACCGTAGCGCCCCAAAATCCCATCTGGCTCCATGGCAGGACATAGCCAAGGAACGCGGTCGCCATCATCAGCAGCAGGATGACGACTCCCAGCATCCATAACAGCTCGCGCGGCGCCTTGTATGACCCGTAATAGAGGCCGCGAAAAATATGGATGTAGGTCGCGATGAAGAAGAACGATGCGCCATTCAGGTGGATGTAGCGGATCATCCATCCGTAATTTACGTCGCGCATGATGTGCTCGACGGAGCCAAAAGCGAGGTTCGAATCCGCTGTGTAGTGCATTGCGAGCACAACGCCGGTGAAGATCATGACGACCAGCATGAACCCGGCCAGCGAACCGAAATTCCACAAGTAGTTCAGATTTCTTGGCGTCGGATAGTCGTTCAATTCATGATTGACGAAGGTGAAAACAGGCAGTCGGTGGTCGATCCACTGAGCGACGCGGCTGCTTGGCTGACGTCCAGCGACGTCAGCTTTCGATTGGTCTGCCATTCTTCAGCCTCCGCTCAGGCCGCCGCCGGCTTCGTGACGGGTGGCCAGCTATGCGTTTCTGATGTGCGGTGCGAGGCCCAGGCGTAAAGCGCGTCGTAGATGACGAAGCCGTGCTTCAGCACCTCGTGGTCGTCGGGCGTCACGTCCCGCAGCCCCATGGAGATCGCGAGCAGTCCTGCAGACTGCGGCGTGAGATCGTGCCGATCCGTGTCGGCGCCGCGCACGATCGCGGCAATGGTCACGATCGCCGGGTCGCGCTCGAGACCGTATTTCGAGACGAAGGTGTCGAAACTGCAGCCGTCGCCGACATGCGTGAATTCGACGCCGGGCACATCATACGGCGTCGCGCCCGTTTCCTGGGCAACGGGGATGACCTGATCTGGCGCCACAAAGAGAAACTCCGGTTCCTTGTCGATGAAGCGTGCAATCAGCCAGGGGCAGGCGATGCGGTCGATGACCGGACGTTCGCGGGTAATCCATTTCATGACGCAATCCTTTCTTCGCTCATCACCAGAGGGACGGTTGGCGCGCCGATCGCGTGCCAGGCGGCGATGCCGCCGGAAAGCGCGCTCGCATCGACGCCACGGCGGCGCAGTTCGGCGACCGCGTCGCCGCTGACCTGGAAGCCGTAGACGCAATAAACGATGACTGGCCTATCCTTCGGCAGTTCATCGGCCCAATCGGCAATGGTCTCGGGAGCGCGGAGCTTGGCTCCCGGCAGCATATCGCTGCGTTTTGCCAGATCGTCGGCGAGGCAGACGTCGAGCACGACGAGATCTTCGCCCTGGTCGAGCCGGGCCCGCAGTTCCTCTGGCGCAACAGTTGGAACCTTTTCGTCCGATGCAGGTCCTGTTGAAGGATCGCGCTGCGCGACAGCCCGCCGGTGGCGGGCGGCAACCCGCTCCCAATGGATGTTCTTCATGAACGCGTCGACATAGGCGCCGGCCTTCGCGCCAAAATCGAGATGATATGCGTGCTCGTACATGTCGAGCGCGAGGATCGGAATGCCGCCAGCGAGGCAGTTGGTGTGGTCCGCCGCCCATTGGATTGTCAGCCGATCGCGGCGCTCCGACCAGGTCAGCAGGGTCCATCCCGAGCCTCCGGCCTGCGCCTTCGCACAAGCCATGAACTTGGCGCGCCATGCGGCCACGCTGCCGAAGTCGCGCTCCAGTGCTGCCGCAAGATCGCCTCCGGCATCGCCGGAACCACCGAGCCCATCGAAATAGATCTCGTGCAGGATCGCCGAATTTGCCGCGACCAGCTCTTCGCGCTTCAGCCCGTTGATGTCGAAGACGGGTGCTGCGCCCCAGTCGAGTTCATCGAGCCGCTGTTCGATAGCGTTGAGGCGGCGAACGGCACCGCCGTAATTGTTTTCGTAATGGCTGGCCAGCAGGCGTTCGGACAGACCGACAAGCCTCGGCGGCTTGAACGGCAGCGGCATGATCTGGTGGGGCATAGATTCCCTCGCTCGGCGGCACGGCCCATTCCGTGAGGAGGCGAACGCTATGCTTGAATCATAAATGATACAAGTGTTGCATTTCACTTTGTTCGTGATACGGTTCACTTATGAGTGAGGGGGAATCGCAGGATCAGCGCTGGCTGCTCCTGATCCATCAGCTGCCAAGCAAGCCCGCCTATTTCCGGGTGAAGATTTGGCGACGGTTGCAAGGCATCGGCGCGGTCGCAGTCAAAAGCACCGTTTACGCCCTGCCTGCCAATGCCGAGATGCAGGAGGATTTCGAATGGCTTTTGAAGGAGATCGTCGCCGGCGGCGGCGAGGCCATGATGTGCGAGGCACGCCTTGTCGACGGTCTGTCGGACGCGCAGGTGCGGGCGATGTTCGACGCGGCCCGTGATGCCGACTATGCGGAGATCGCTGGGGAAGCGCGCGAGCTGGCTGCGGCGATTGGGGCCGACGCGACATCGGAAAAACACGCAGAAGCGCGACCGCAACTTGGTCGCTTGCGCAAGCGGCTCGCTGAAGTGGTGACGATCGACTTTTTCGGTGCCAGCGGCCGCCTCACCGTCGAGGGACTGATCGCCGAACTCGAAATACAGCTTACAGAGGACAAGGCCATGACCAAGGAACCGAAGAAGGCCGCCGAGCCGAGCGAGCTCAAGGGCCGAATCTGGGTCACGCGCCGGGACGTGCATGTCGACCGCATCGCCTGCAGTTGGCTGATCCGCCGCTTCATCGATGCTGACGCGATCATCCGCTTCGTGGCGGGCAAGGGATACGTGCCAAAGCACGGGGAATTGCGCTTCGACATGTTCGAAGGCGAAATCACGCATGAGGGCGATCGCTGCAGCTTCGAAGTTCTGCTTACCCGCTCCGCCATCAACGACCCGGCTCTGCAGGCCATCGCCGAGATCGTCCATGACATCGACCTCAAGGACAACAAGTTCGGCCGCGAGGAGGCGACGGGGATTGCCAGCCTGATTGCAGGCATCGCCATGGCGAACGAGAGCGACGAGCAGCGGATCGCGCAGGGCGCTCCTGTCTTCGACAACCTCTACCAATATTTCCGCAAGAAACGCGGATGACCGCAAGGACTCGAACAATGGCCAATCCGGAGCAATCCGTCTCGACGCCGCCATCACTGGCCGAAGCCCACGACCATGGCGTTTCGTTCGCGGACGCCATGGGCGTATGGGCCCGCGTTGCAATGCTCAGCTTCGGCGGCCCGGCCGGCCAGATCGCCATGATGCATCGGATCATCGTCGAGGAAAAACGCTGGATCGGCGAGACCAGGTTCCTGCATGCGCTCAACTACTGCACGCTGCTGCCCGGCCCGGAGGCACAGCAATTGGCGATCTATATCGGCTGGCTCATGCACAAGACCAGAGGTGGTCTTGTCGCGGGGATCTTGTTCGTGTTGCCCGGGGCGATCGCCATCATGGCGTTGAGCTGGATCTACGCGATCTTTGGCAATGTCGGCGCCGTTCAGGCGCTTTTCTTCGGCCTGAAGGCGGCGGTTCTGGCCATCGTGCTCGAAGCGGTCCTGCGGATCGGCAGGCGGGCGCTCAGGAACAACGTGATGGTCGGACTCGCTGCGGCCGCCTTCGTCGCTCTCTTCTTCTTCGATGCGCCGTTTCCGCTGGTCATTTTGGTCGCGGGTATAATCGGATTCGTCGGCGGGAGAGCGGGCTGGGCTTCATTCCGCTCCGGCAATGGCCACGGCAAGGTTGGTGCAAAGCAGGTCGCCGACGCTGATACGGCGCTCGGCGAAGGCGTGCCTGCACATGCCAGGCCATCCGTCGGCTGGTCACTGAAGATCGCAGCAGTGTGTTTGCTGCTCTGGTTCGTGCCGGTCCTGGCACTTCTGGTGTTCCTTGGGCAAGGCAATGTATTCACCGACATCGCGATCTTCTTTTCCAAGATGGCAATGGTCACCTTCGGCGGGGCCTATGCGGTCCTCGCCTATGTCGCGCAGCAGGGCGTGGATCACTATGGGTGGCTCAAGCCGGGAGAAATGCTGGACGGCCTCGGTATGGCCGAGACCACGCCTGGCCCGCTGATCATGG
Source organism: Mesorhizobium neociceri (assembly GCF_013520985.1). Taxonomy (GTDB): domain Bacteria; phylum Pseudomonadota; class Alphaproteobacteria; order Rhizobiales; family Rhizobiaceae; genus Mesorhizobium; species Mesorhizobium neociceri. The sequence continues at coordinate 311,502 of NZ_JACDTY010000005.1, forward strand.
TCACCCAGTTCGTCGGCTTCATGGGGGCATACCGGGCGCCGGGTTTGCTCAATCCGCTGGTCGCCGGAACACTCGGTGGTCTGCTCACCACGTGGGTAACCTTCGTCCCCTGCTTCCTGTGGATATTCCTCGGCGCGCCGTTCATGGAAACGATGCGCAGCAACAAGGCCTTGTCCGCCGCGCTCTCGACCATCACGGCAGCGGTGGTCGGCGTGATACTGAATCTCGCGGTGTGGTTCGCGCTTCATGTCCTGTTTCGCGATTTGCATGAGATCAGCTTGCTGGGCATGAGGCTCGACGTGCCAGTCCTCAGGTCCATCAACATTCCGTCTCTCGTGCTGACCCTCGGCGCGATGCTTGCGGTATTCCGTTTCAAGATCGGCGTGATCCCGGTGCTAGCGGCATGTTCGATCCTGGGCGTGCTTTTCGGCGTCGCGATGGGCTCGATCTAGGCCGATCGTTCTGCTCGGATGCGAGCATCGCAGTCTATTTCGTGTTGGGGCCCCTCTGATGGGCAAGTAGGAGGCGAGGTATCATGGGCACGAGGCGAGTGGCTGTGGTCTGGCGCGGTAACCGGGAGGCGCGTCGCACGGCGACACCGCAGAACAACCGGTTTCATCGCGCGTTCGAGGAGCTCGCGACGATCGGTGTTCACGCCGAACCGGCCGTTTATGACGAAGAGTTTGCGGAGGAGGTTCGGACCCAGCTCTTGGCGATGGACGGCGTGCTGGTTTGGGTCGATCCCTTGCACGAGGGAAAAACCCGTGCGGTGCTCGACCCGCTGCTGCGCGACGTGGCGGCACGCGGCCCCTGGGTGAGTGCCCATCCAGACGTGATCCTGAAAATGGGCGTGAAGGAAGTTCTGCACCGTACGAAGCATCTCGGATGGGGAACCGACACGCACCTCTACGGCTCCGCCGAGGCGTTTCGGGAGGCGTTTCCGGAGCGGCTTCGAACGGCCGGTCCGCGGGTGCTGAAGCAGAACCGCGGCAACGGCGGCCAGGGAGTATGGAAGGTCGAGCTGATCGGTTCGCTTCCTGGCGGAGAGCCGGCGGTTCGGGTACTGCATGCGCGACGCGGCAGTATGCCGGAAGAAATCGCACTGCCGGATTTCATAGCGCGCTGCGAGGTGTATTTGACGTCCGATGGCTGCATCGTGGATCAGCCATTCCAACCGCGTTTACCCGACGGGATGATCCGCTGCTACATGGGCGCCGACAAGGTGGTCGGCTTTGGCCACCAGTTCATCAAGGCCCTAATCCCACCACCTCCTGAAGGACCGGATTCCGAGGCGGCGCAACCAGGGGCCGCGGATAATGCATCCCGCCACGGCCGAACCGTTTCAGGCGCTGCGGACCAATGTGGAAACCAAGTGGACGCCGCAAATGATGGCTCTGCTTGGCATCGACGCCAAGTCGCTGCCGATCATTTGGGATGCCGATTTTCTCTACGGACCACGGACTGTGTTAGGTGAAGACACGTATCTGCTTTGTGAGATCAACGTCAGCTCAGTCTTCGCCATCCCCGATCAGGCGCCGGCCGAAATCGCTCGACTCGTTGCCATGCGATTGTGAATTGACGATAATTGGCGGTCCGAGTGTGGCTCTGGCCGTACGCGGCTCGGCGGTCAGTCCGATGCTCGCCGGCTCGCTGCTTGCCGTTTCCAGTTTCGGTTGGCCGCAAGATTCGGCCGCCGGAGGAGCGTCAGTAGCGCGACTGGTCCAATTTGCGCCTTCATCACGAGGGCACCGCCGCGACCAAACCTATTGTGACGGGACAGTGGACGGCAAGAGCTGGGAGGTTTCCCGGAGCGACAACCTCATCGACGAGGCTCTTGACTCGCTGCCTCCGATTGGTATTGATACGTATAAGTGATACGTATAAGGAACCTTATGAAAAGCTCGCGAGCCACACAGAAGGACGTTGCGCGCCTCGCGGGTGTGTCGCAGGCGAGCGTGTCCATGGTGATGAGCGGCGGCGGCTCACCGGCCATATCGTCGGAGACCTGGGAGCGGATCACCAAGGCGGCGGCGGAGCTGGGTTATACGCCGAACCGGTTTGCGCAGGCGCTCAAGACCAATCGCACCATGACCATCGCCTGCGTCGTGCCCGACATCACCAACCCGTTCTATCCGGCGCTGATGCGCGGCATCCAGTCGGTGGCCGAAAACCTCAGCTATGATGTGATCGCGGTCAGCACCGACGGGTCGGCCGAGCGCGAGCGGCATTTTCTCGACTGGTCGCGGCAGGGGCGGGTCGACGGCGTGATCGGCGTGTTCTTCACCTTGCGGGCCAGCGACTTCAAGCCGTTGCTCGATGCCGGCGTGCCGGTGGTGCGCATCGAGTCGAGCAAGAAGCGCGGCGGCGACATCGCCATCGACGACATCTTTGTCGACAGCTACGCCGCCGCCTTTTCGGTGACGCAGTTTCTTATCGGCCGCGGCCACAAGCGCATCGCCATGGTGGCCGGCCGCGGTGGTCCCCAGGGCGTGCGGGTCGAAGGCTACCGCACGGCGCTGACTGAAGCCGGCGGCACGCCCTACATCGTCGTCGATGAGGAGTTCAGCGAAACCGGCGGCGCCCGGGCCGCCGAGGCGGTGCTGGCCAGCGGCTATGCGCCGACGGCGATCTTCGCCGCCAACGATTTGATGGCCATCGGCGTGATGCAGGCGCTGCGCGATCGCGGCATCGCCATTCCCGGCAGCATTGCGGTTGCCGGCTTCGACGACATTTCGGCGGCACGGCTGGTGACGCCATCGCTGACCACCGTGGCCCAGTTCCAGGGCGACATGGGGGTCAAGGCTGCACAGATCCTGATGGAGCGCCTGCGCGGCGCCTCACCGGGCGCGGGAACCGCGCTCGAAATGCCCTACAGCCTGATCGAACGCGGTTCGACCTGACTGCCATAAGAAACGATATCGGAGGAGAACATCATGCAACGCCGTACATTGCTCAAGACCGGCCTCGGGCTTGCCGCCCTGCCGCTGCTGCCGCGCCTTTCCTTTGCCGACGACAAGAAGCCGGTCGGCTTCTGGTATGAATCCGCCTCGCCGGAAAACCAGGACAGCCTCAAGACCATTCTGATCGACCCGTTCAATGCGGCGCATCCAGAGGACGATCTGTCGATCGACTTCCGTGGCACCGATCTCGACAAGCAATTGCGCATCGCCATGCTGTCGGGCAGCGGCCCGGACGTCGTCTTCACCGCCGGCCCGAGCTATGTCGCGTCGATGGCGCAGGCCGGCCAGTTGCTGCCGCTCGACGATTACGCCGCCAAGCTCGGCTGGAACGACCGGCTGCTGCCGCTGTTCACGGAACTGGGCAAATATGAGGGCAAGCTCTACGCGCTGGCCAAGACCTATGAGACGCTCGGCCTGTTCTACAACAAGACGCTGTTCGACAAGAACAGCTGGAAGGCGCCCACCACCATCGCCGAACTCGAGGCGCTGGCCGACGAGATGAAGGCCAAGGGTCTGGTTCCGTTCGGCGCCGGCAACGCCGACTGGCGGCCCGCCAACGAACACCATGTCTCGATCGTGCTCAATTCGGTGGCTGGTCCGGAAAATGTCTACAAGGCGCTGACCGGCGCCATTCCATGGACCGACCCGTCCATCCAGGCAGCCATCGATAAGCTCGATGAGTGGTGGCAGAAGGGTTATTTCGGCCCCAACTATTTCTCGCTGACGCTGGAGCAGGCCTTCGCCCAGGTGGCGACAGGTCAGGCCGGCATGGCGCCAAGCGGCACCTGGAGTTTTACCAACGTCCCGACCTATTTCCCGCCCAACAATGCCGAGCCGGCCTTCGTCGGCTTCCCCAGCACGAGCGGCCCGCCGGTCTATGCGCTCGGTATCGGCTCGACGCTCTCGGTCAATGCGAAATCCGAAAATCCAGACGGAGCGGCAGCGGTGCTCGACTATATCTTCAGCGACACATTCTACGGCGCCATGAACTCGGCCTGGCAGGGCGAGTGGAACCTGCCTTTGAAGGACCTGTCGGGGGCGAAGCTCTCCGACAAGGTGCTGCCGCTCTACACCGAGACGATGAAGAACCTGTCGACGGCCGTCGGCGCCGGCCAGTACGGCTACACGACATGGACTTTCCTGCCGCCTGCCACCGATACCTATCTGGTCAGTGGCATGGAAGAAGTCTGGCTGAAGAAGATCAGCTCGAAGGACTACCTCAAGAAGTTCGACGAGACCTTCCAGCAGGAAAAGGCGGCCGGCAAGGTGCCGGCGGTGCCAAAGCGGGCCTGAGGCGGCCAACCGCGAACCATCTGAACCAGCGACGGAGCGGCGCCTGACCGGCGCTAAATCAAAATAGATAGAGCATGATGTCGTCCGAAAACCGCTTCACACTTTTCGGCATCATGCTCTGAAATCCAGGGCAACTGTCCATGCACCGGCTCTACCTCGTCCCGACGCTGATCATCAATTTTGTCATCGTGCTGGTTCCGGCACTGCTGACGGTCGTCCTGGCGTTCTGCAACTGGGACGGCATTTCGACTCCGACTTTTTCCGGGCTGGACAATTTCCGGGCGCTGCTGGCCGACAGCGTGTTCTGGTCGGCATTGACCAACAACATCATCTGGACCGGCATCTTCCTCGTCGTGCCGATCGCCATGGGGCTGCTGGCGGCGTCGATGCTGCTGATCGTGCGGCGCGGCAGCAATTTCTTCCAGGTCGTCTACTTCCTGCCGGTCGTCATCGCCACGGTCATCACCGCGCGTGTCTGGCAAGGCATGATCTACAGCCCCGTCACCGGCGTGTTCGGCATGCTGGACCGCATGGGTCTGCCGGTGGCCAATCCGCTGGCGCAGCCATCGACCGCGCTGTTCGGCGTGGCGACCGTCGACCTCTGGCACTGGTGGGGCTTTCTCTGCGTCATCTTCTTTGCCGCCCTTCGGCAGGTGCCGCAGGAGCAGATCGAGGCAGCACGCATCGAGGGTGCCAGCTACGGCCAAATGATGCGCTACGTGCTGCTGCCGGCGATCCGGCCGACCATCATGCTGATGATGATCATGACGGTAATCTGGAGCTTTCTCGCCTTCGACTTCGTCTACATCCTGACCCAGGGCGGGCCGGCGTTTTCGAGTGAGGTGCTGTCGACGCTGGCCTATCGCCACGCCTTCTACGACCTCAATGTCGGCCAGGCGGCGGCGGCGGCGCTGGTGATCAGCCTGTTCGGTCTGGTCGGCACGTTCTTCTATGTCCGCCTGCAGACGCAGGAGGGCGAACAATGAGAATGGTCGAGAGCCGGGCGACGCTCACCGTCTCCTATATCGTGCTCGGCATCGGTGCCTTCATCGCGCTGTTTCCGATTGCGCTGCTGGTGCTCAATGCACTGAAGCCCGCGGCGCAGATCGTGCAGAGCCCGCTGTCGCTGCCGAACCCGATCCGCTGGGAGAATTTCACCAACGCCTGGACGCACGCCAAGTTTTCGAAAACCTTCGTCAATTCGCTGCTGCTGTCGGGCACCACGATCGTCCTCGTCTGCACGACATGCTCGCTGTCTGCCTATGTGCTGGCGCGCAAGAAAGTCGCGTCATGGAAGATCTGGACGTTCTACCTCTTGGCGACGACCACGGCGCCGATCCAGCTCTACATTTTCCCGCTCTATTTCGGCTTCGCCAAGCTCGGGCTGATCAACAATGTCTTCGGCGTCGCGCTGATCTATACCGCGCTCTACAGCCCCTTCGCAGTGATGCTGCTCAGGACCTATTTCATCGCCGTGCCGAAGGAGCTCGAGGAAGCCGCGCTGATCGACGGCGCCACGTCCTGGCAGGTGTTTTCCAAGGTGATGCTGCCGATCGTGTCGCCCGGGATTCTCACGGTGGCGCTGATCATCGGTCTCAACTCCTGGAACGAATTCCTGATCGCGACGACCTTCCTGCAGAAGGCCGACAAGGTCACCGCCGTGATCGGCTTCTATTTGCTCAGCGGGCAATACAGTTCCGACTGGGGTGAGATCATGGCCGCCGCGCTGATCATCGTGGTGCCGGTGGTGGTGCTGTTCGTCGCCATGCAGAAGCGGTTCATCGAAGGCATGGCGGGCGGCTCGGTCAAAGGCTGAGACCCGAGCCGAAATTTTTCGAGTATCTGGAGCAGAATATGCAGTTACCCAATGACTATCTGGAACGGGTCTATGCCGGCGTGCTTGGCAAGCTGGTGGGCGTCTATCTCGGCCGGCCGTTCGAGGGCTGGACCTACCGGAAGATCATGAAAGAGCTCGGGCCGATCGACTATTACGTGCATGAGCGGCTGAAGCAGCCGCTGGTGGTGACAGATGACGATGTCGCCGGCACCTTCACCTTCATCCGCGCGCTCGAGGATTACGGCATATCGCCCGACCTGTCGGCCGAAGCCATCGGCAAGGCCTGGCTCAACTACATCGTCGAGGAGCGTTCGATCCTGTGGTGGGGCGGCTCGGGCAACTCGACCGAGCATACCGCCTGGCTCAACCTCAAGAAGGGCATTCCCGGACCGCATTCGGGGTCGATCGCCACCAACGGCGCGACGGTCGCCGAGCAGATCGGCGCGCAGATCTTCATCGACGGCTGGGCGATGGTGGCGCCGGGGCAACCGCAATTGGCGGCCAGGCTTGCCGAGCAGGCCGGCAAGGTCTCGCATGACGGCGAATCCGTCTATGCGGCGATGCTGTGGGCGGCGATGGAGGCCGAGGCCTTCGTGTCCAGCGACATTGACCACCTCATCGATACCGGCCTGTCGGTCATCCCGCGCGACAGCCTGATCGCAAAGCTCATCGCCGACATCAGAGGCTGGGTGAAACAACATCCCGACTGGCACGACACGCGCCAGAAGATTGAGGACAAATACGGCTACGACAAATATCCCGGCAACTGCCATGTCGTGCCCAACCATGCGCTGATGGTGATGGCGGTGCTCTATGCGCCAGACGATTTCCAGAAGGCGCAGATGATCGTCAACACGTCCGGCTGGGACACCGACTGCAATGCTGGTAATGTCGGCTGCCTGCTCGCTCTGATGCTCGGCCTCGACGGCATCGAGGCCGGTCCGGACTGGCGCGGGCCGATCGCCGACCGGCTGCTGATCTCCTCGGCCGATGGCGGCAACTCGATCAACGATGCCGTGCGCACGGCCTATTACATCGCCAATCTCGGCATGACGCTCGCCGGCGGCAACCCGCTCGATGCGCCCAAGGGTGGCGCCCAGTTCCACTTCTCGCTATCGGGCAGCCAGCAGGGCTTTCGGCCGGTCGAAGGTCACGGCTCTGCGATTGGCGTTCGCGTCGGCAACATCGAATTCGAGAACGCGCGTGCGCTGACCATAAATTATGAAGCGCTGGCGCCTGGCCTCAGCGCCACGGTGACGACGCCGACATTTTCGCCGCGCGAGGTGCTGTCGATGCGCACCTACGATCTGATGGCGACGCCGCTGGTTTATCCCGGGCAAGTGGTCAAGGCGCGCGTCGTCGCCGATCGCCACAGCAAGGGCGCCGTGTCGGTGCGGCTGCGCATCCGCGCCTATGATGGCGAGGACCATCTGCGCGACATCGATGGCGATGCGGTCACCTTGAAGGCAGGCGACGAGCGCGTCCTGTCATGGCGCCTGCCGGATCTGGACGGTCAGCCGATCGCCGAGATCGGCATCGTTCTCACCAGCGAGGGCAAGCGTGCCGACGGCCGTGTGCTGCTCGACTATCTCAGATGGGATGGGGCGCCGGAACTCACGCTGCACCGTCCCGCCGGCGAAAGCGATTTCTGGCGCATGGCCTGGGTCAATGGCGTCAGCTTCTTTTCCAAGCGCTATCCGCCGAGCTTCCGCATCTCGCAAAGCCGCGACGAAGGCATCGTCATTCACGGCACGCGGCAATGGACCGACTACAAGGTGTCCGGCGACGTCGTCATTCACCTAGGCAATTATGGCGGCGTCTGCGCGCGCGTTCAGGGCCTGCGGCGCTACTACGCCGTGCGCGCCACCCGCGACGGCAAGCTGCAGATCGTGCGCACACGGGATACCGAGACGGTCGTTCTGGCGGAGACGGCATACGACCTCGTCTTCGAAAAGGCGATCCCGGTGACGCTGACCCTCAAGGGCAGCCGGATCAAGGCGCTGTTCGATGGTGTGGCGCTCGAGGCGGACGATACGACCGCCGAAGCGTTGAAAGATGGTGGCATCGGACTGCTCATCGCTGAAGGCGCCCTGTCGACCGACAGGCTGCATGTGAGCGGGACCTGAACCTCCCGCGACCTCAATCCCAGGAAAAATCCCGATGGCTTCAGTCGAAATCGCCAATGTGCTGAAATCCTACGCCGGGCACGCAGTGCTGCACGGCGTCTCGGTCACGATTCCAGACGGCCAGTTCGTCGTGCTGGTCGGGCCTTCCGGCTGCGGCAAGTCAACGCTGCTGCGCATGATCGCCGGGCTGGAGGACATTTCCGGCGGCACGATCAGCATCGGCGACAAGGTCGTCAACGATTTGCCGCCGAAGAGGCGCGACATCTCCATGGTGTTCCAGAACTATGCGCTCTACCCGCATATGACGGTTGCCGAAAACATGGCGTTCTCGATGACGCTCGCCAAAGCGCCGAAGGCCGAGAAAGCCGAACGTGTCGCCAAGGCGGCGGAAATCCTCGGCTTGACGCCGCTGCTCGATCGCTATCCCAGGCAATTGTCGGGCGGCCAGCGGCAGCGTGTCGCCATGGGTCGTTCAATCGTGCGCAACCCGCAGGTGTTCCTGTTTGACGAACCGCTGTCGAACCTCGACGCCAAATTGCGCGTGGCGATGCGCGCCGAGATCAAGGCGCTGCATCAGCGCCTGCGCACCACCACGGTCTATGTCACGCACGACTAGGTCGAAGCCATGACCATGGCCGACCAGATCGTCGTGCTGAATGACGGACGAGTGGAGCAGATCGGCAGCCCGCTCGAGCTTTATGATCATCCGGCCAATCTGTTCGTCGCGACCTTCATCGGCTCGCCGTCGATGAACATTATTGACGGCGTTGTCGCGCGACATGACGGCGCGCCGGCGGTGCGAACGCGCGACGGCACACTCTTGCCGGTCAGCCCGGGGTTCAGCGCAGCCGAGGGAAAGCAGGTGCGCTACGGGTTCCGGCCTGAACATCTCAGCATATCTGCCTCCGGCAAGGGCATTGCCGCATCGGTCGACGTGGTCGAGCCGACGGGCTCCGAAACGCAGGTCCATCTGACGATTGCCGGCGTGCCGGCGGTCGCCGTGTTCCGCGAAAGGATCAGCGCCGGCCCCGGAGATACGCTTTACGTCGAACCCGATACCGCCAAGCTGAACCTGTTCGACGCCGAGACAGGACGGGCGCTGGAACGGTGATTTTGAGGCTGTCGGCGGATCGGTGACGGCAAAAGCACGGTCGGCCATCGAACACTCGCGCACAAGGTACTGCTCAGAAAGCGCACCAGTTGTTCGGCAAAATGAATGTGGTCTAATATCGCCGCGATGGGGGACGCGGGGGAACGCCTTTGACGACGGTGGTGTTGGTCGTACCGGACGAAGATCCGAAGACGAAGCAGGATTTTCATCGCATCGCGGAGGCAATCACGTCAGAGGGAATTTCTGCTCGCCTTGTCCGTCACAGACTAGCGGAGCAGATTCCGCTTTTGCCCCTTTGGCTTTCTCAATCCATGTCCATCGCCATGGTTCGGCGGACCGACCGCAAGTTGCTCCCAGGTAAGTTCTTTTCCGGTGTCAAAGGCAGCAAAATAGACGAGTACCGGACGCTTTCCGCCGCCGGTGTATCGGTGCCACGGTGGGAAGAATTGCGGCCGGATACCAAGCTCGACCCGGCCGAATGGGGACCTTACGTTGTCGAAAAGCCGTCCATCGGACGGGCCGGCGCCAATGTCAGGGTCAGGAAGATCGGGCGGGTGAAGTTTGCCGATCGCTCTTCATTCCCGCCGAACCATCTCGGCCGGCGCGGACCGATGATTATTCAGAAGTTCGTCTACACCGGCGAATGGCCAGTCAGTTATCGGGTGGTCACGGTCTTCGGCGAAGTCGTCCTTTGCTATCGGCAAACCACGCAACGCGGTGAACCGCTAAGGGCGAGATGGGACTTCGGCAAGGGCGGCACGGCCATAGTCTCCAACACGCGAACTATGGAAGTCGTGTTGGACGCCAATCCAGAGATGATGGAAACTGCGAAGTCAGCCCACCGTTCCGCTTTTCCCGATGTCCCGCTGCTGAACTTCGACATGGCCAAGGACATCGAAACGGGTGAGATTGGCATATTCGAATGTCATCCGTGCTTTCCCTACTGGCCGTTCTCGAGCCAAATCCACGCTTCGATCCAGAAGGCGAACGGGATCAGCTACGAGAGCCAGTTCGACATCATGGCAACCATCGGCCGGGCCATAGCCAAGAAGGCGGTTGAAACGTTTCCGTGACGAGGACGTGGAAGGGACATGACATGGTGGATTCTGAGCGGATCGACAAGTTGATCAAAGGGGTGCCTCCCGCCTTGGCGCTTCGTGCCGGGCTGGACCTTGGCATCTTCACCCGGCTCGGTGGCGACGCGATGACCGCTGACAGCCTCGGTGTCGCGCTCAAAGTCGACCCCGATCGTCTGTCGCGGCTGCTCTACGCGCTGGCCAGCATCGGTCTCCTCGACGTCGAGGATGGTCAATTTCGCAACGGCGCCGAAGCGGCGGCCTTCCTCGATGCGTCCAAGCCGGCCTATCGCGGCGGCGATCATGCGCTGTTGCGCGAGCTCTGGGGAGCCGACCTGTTGACCGCGGAGTCGCTGCGACAGAACCGGCCGGCGGCGCTGCACGACTTTTCCGAAGCGGGGCCTGAGTCCGCGGCGGCCTTCAGCCGTATGCTCGCACCGGGCGGGGTGACTTTCGGCCGAAATCTGGCCCGCGAGCTGGACCTCTCGGCGACCGGTTCGGTGATCGACATCGGCGGCGGCGCCGGGACCATTCTCGTCGGACTTCGCGAGCGGTGGCCGCATATCGCGGCGACGCTGATGGAACTCCCAACGGTCGCAGCGGTCGCGCCAGCCATCCTGTCGGAATACGGTGCCGACGACGTGGTTGTCGAAGAGGGCGACATAACTGTCGCGCCGTCGATCGGTCGGTATGATCTGGCGATCATGAAGGCCGTCGTCCAGGTCCTTCCGCCGGACCAGGCGCGCAGTTCGATCCTGAACGCGGCGCGTTGTCTGACACAAGGAGGCGAGATCGCAATTGCGGGGTGGGGGTCGTCGATGACGACCGCCTCGGCCCGCCTGACGGTGTGTTTCTCAATCTCACCTTCCTGAACCTCTATCGCGCAGGCGAATCGTACACGGAAGGTCAGTATCGGGCGTGGATGGCCGAGGCTGGATTCAGGGATATCTCCAGGTCGCGCCTGACGGACGGCTGCACGCTGTTTCGTGCGCGCCTCGCGGGCTGATCGTGGCGGAATGGCGGGTTTCAGGCGGTGGGTTTGTCTGAGGCCACCTGTTGCCTTGGCTATCAGAGCCAGCCCTGGATGGATTGCACCAGGGTCCTGAGGCGGCGTGAGCCGATTTTTCCCCTTACCGGGCAACGCGGGGTGTCTGCAGTCTTCTTTACTATGAGCTGTTTGGTGCGCGAGATCTCTTGAAACTCTTGCGCGTAGGCGACCAGGAAGCCATCAACGGCGGAAGTGGGACGCTCCCAATTTGCCTTGTCGTCCTTGTAGTCGGTGTAATCGTCCCAAATGAGCATGCCGCCGAAGTTGAGCATCCCCCATGCCAGGACGCTATCCATCAAGACGCTTTCGCGCTCATGGCAGCCATCGATATAAACCAGGTCAAATTCCGCCCCTGCCTGGCGTAGCCTGATCAACGCAGGCAGTGAGAAGTCTCGAATCTTCGTCACCCTATCGGCGTAGGGCCTCAGATTCCTGTCGAACCTTTTCTCCCGTTTGTGGAAGGGATCGACGCAGGTGATGACGGCCTTTCGCAAATAGCTGGCAAGAAGAGCGCGGAGCGGCCTTCCATGGAGCCAATTTCCAGAATCGAAAGGGGTGTGTCGCGCAGCGGTTCAAGAATGGGCATCCATGTCGGGAGCTTGTTCGTCACGTAGTCGCGCTCGGCAAACGAACCTGAGGCGTTGATGCTTTGCCAATCAAAATCCATTCGATCAGACGCCCCTTCAGTGTACCCTTGATTGTCGTTCCGGCTGTGCTTTGATCTTGGATACTGGCGGCGCAACGGTACCATCATTCTCGCCAATCTTGGTCCTGTTTCATGACCAGAGCCGGACATATCTACCGGTCATCGCCACGTGACAAATGACCGAGGAGACAATTCCGATGAAGGCAATCGTAGTAACGGACCAGGCCGCGGGAACGGCCGGGATGAAGCTAGTGGAACGCCCCGAGCCACAGGCGGCTATAAACGACGTCGTGGTTCAGGTTCATGCCTCGGGTTTCGTCCCGACTGAACTGACATGGCCCTCGACCTGGACTGATCGCGTCGATCGTGACCGAACGCCATCGATCCCCGGGCACGAGCTGGCCGGAGTGGTCACCGCTCTCGGCTACGGCACGACGGGACTGTCGGTGGGCCAGCGGGTGTTCGGTCTCACCGATTGGTATCGCGACGGCACCCTGGCGGAGTATGTGGCCGTCGAGGCCCGTAACCTCGCGCCACTGCCGGGCGACGTCGACTTCACTGTAGGCGCCAGTTTGCCGATCTCGGGCCTGACTGCGTGGCAGGGTCTGTTCGACCACGGCCGCCTTCGGGCCGGACGGAGCGTCCTTGCGCACGGTGCGGCCGGCGCAGTCGGATCGATGGTGACACAACTCGCACGCGAGGCCGGCGCCTACGTCATCGGCACCGGACGCTCTGCCGACCGTCAGAAGGCGCTCGACTTCGGCGCGAACGAGTTCGTCGACCTCGAGAACGACGCGCTGGAAGACGTCGGCGGCGTCGATCTGGTGTTCGATGTCATCGGCGGCGACATCCAGAAGCGGTCCGCGAGCCTGATACGAGCAGGAGGAACACTGGTCACCGTCGTCGGGCCGCCCGATGCACTGCCCGCCAATGGCCTGGCGATCGACTTCGTTGTCGAGTCCGATCGTGCTCAACTGGGTGAGATCGTCCGACGGGTACGGGACGGACGGCTGCGGACGAACATCGGCACCATCTCGACCCTCGACGATGCCGTTTCCGCCTTCAACCCGACCGTGCGACGCTCGGGCAAGACGATCATCCGCGTTCGTCCGTGAGCGACACGCGCCTATCGATGCACGCAGCCGGCCGGCGCTATCCGGATCGGCCGGATGCCGCAGGCGATCGACGGGCGCGAAGGACCGTATCTGAATCTATGATCCCTTCACGATTCTCGGTTTGGTCGGTCGTCGGGATTGAGCGGCGCTCTCGAGGGCCAAGGCCAGCCGTTTTTCGTCTTCGATGGCACGATCGACTGCCTCGATTTCCTCTTGGAGCGCCTTCAGCTCGGCTCCGTAACTGGAGCCGTCGCTGTCCCCGATCTGAAAGCCACTTGCCCGCATTGCGTCGCGAGTATGGTGCACGTTGCGGACTCCTTCGCGTCGAGTCGCGACCAGGATCTCTCTGAACTCATCAAGACGTTCAACGTGATTGCGAGTCATTGCGTTCTCCTATTTCGTCGTCATTCGTCGCCGACGGCCACTCAGAATGGCAGAACCTTGCGGCGCAGAAGGTCTAAGTGACTACAGGAGATACTCTCGACAAAGCATGAGTACGGAAGCTCAAATTTGAACGTCTTGCAATAACGTGGAGCGCGGCAGGCGGAAATTGGCTTGGGATGCGACCAATCACTGTCTGGACGCAAGACTCTTCGACCGAGCACGTCTGCTGCTCGGCGTCCGATCCGCTTATCGCTGTTTCGTAAGTGATGTTGGCGCTCACAAATGGCTCGGCTCGAAACATTTCTGAACTCTCGAAAGTTACCGGCATCCATCGCTCTGACCTCAGCAAGGCATTGCCACTAGCCTTCCTGTCTCCGGCGATCGTGGATGACATCTTGGCGGGCAATCAACCTGTGAGCCTAACCGCTCGGCGGCTCGCTCGGCTCGCCGATCTGCCGGTTGATTGGAACCAGCAGCAGTCCCTTCTGGGCTTTTAGTCACCCCAGGTCCGCTCTGCTTTACGTCGCACCGGGACACATAAGCGATCTCTCTGCATCGACTGCAAAAACAATAGGGCACGCAAAGCCGGTCAGAGAGACAGGCGTTCAAAACTCGGCGGGATACAGAGACGGATTCTGCCACTCAGCCCGACTGTCCGGAGGAGGCTGCGGGTAACTCTCGGATAAGTCGTCCGAATTTCGAGCCAGCCGACATAGGCTATGTCTAGGCTGACTGAGTGGTGATCCCGACAGGAATCGAACCTGTGACCTACAGATTAGGAATCTGCCGCTCTATCCTACTGAGCTACGGGACCACGCGGCCCGACACATAGCCGCTTCGAATCGTTTCGCCAAGAGGCTCGCCGAAGGCAATCAAGAGGCCGGCCGAACGCAAATCGGCCGGCCCGTTGGCCTCAGGGGTCAGGCGGCGAGCGCCGTTTCGGCCAGTTTCACCCAATAGCTCATGCCGTGCGGAATGACTTCGTCGTTGAAGTCGTAGGCGGGGTGGTGGAGGCCGGCGGTCTCGCCATTGCCGATGAAGATGAAGGCGCCGGGGCGGGCTTCCAGCATGTAGGAGAAATCCTCGCCGCCCATCACCGGCTGGATGGCGCGGTGGACCTGGGTGTCGCCGGCGACACTGGCCGCGACATCGCTGGCAAACACCGTTTCTTCCGGATTGTTGAAGGTCACGGGGTAGTTGGCGTCATAGTCGACAGTGATCGTCGCGCCGAAAGCGGTGGCAATACCGTCGCAAATGGCGCGGATGCGCTCCTCCGACTTCTTGGCGATTTCCTTCTTCAGCGTGCGCACCGTGCCGGCGATCTCGGCGGTCTCGGGAATGACGTTGTAGGCGTCGCCGGCGTGGAATTTGGTCACCGACACCACCACCGCCTCGACCGGGTCGGTGCTGCGCGAGGCAACGGTCTGCAAAGCGCCGACGAGCTGGCTGGTGATGACGATCGGGTCGATCGTGCCGTGCGGCATCGCCGCATGGCCGCCGCGGCCCTTGACGGTGATGGTGAACTCGGCGGTCGCCGCCATGATCGGACCCGGCCGGATGGCGAACTGGCCGACCGGCAGACCCGGCATATTGTGCATGCCGAAGACCCTGGAGATGTCGAAGCGCTCCATCATGCCGTCCTTGACCATCTCATTGCCGCCGCCGCCGCCTTCTTCCGCCGGCTGGAAAATCACCGCCACCGAGCCGGCGAAATTGCGCGTCTCGGTCAGATATTTGGCGGCGCCGAGCAGCATTGCCGTGTGGCCGTCATGGCCGCAGGCGTGCATTTTGCCGGGAACCGTCGAGGCGTAGGGCTTGCCGGGGATCTCGTTGATCGGCAACGCGTCCATGTCGGCGCGCAAGCCGATGGTCGCGCCTTCGCCCTTGCGGCCATGGATGATACCGACCACGCCGGTCTTGCCGAGGCCGGTCACCACGTCGTCGCAGCCGAATTCCTTCAGCTTCTCGGTGACGAAGGCGGCGGTCTTGAAGACGTCGAAATTCAGTTCTGGCGTCTGGTGCAGATGGCGGCGCCAGCCGGCAACTTCATCCTGCATCTCGGCGGCGCGGTTGAGAATCGGCATAATGGTTCCATCTCGCTGTTGGAGCAGACGGTCTGGCCTGCTGCTTTTGCAATTGTGATTGCCAGGCACTTTGCCATCTTGGCGTCACATAGGGTAAATAGCACCGCAACGATGTGTTCCGGAAATTGAGGGCCGGATCGCACCATGCTGGCCATCGCGTAACGAAATCTTACGGAGCCAGGGGCGACTACGGCAAGAGGCGATTTCGGATTCCATGATGCGGCACAGCCATATCCTCAAATTACTGCTAACGGCAGCCTTGGCACTGCCGATGCTGGCCGGGCCGGCTTCGGCCAATCCGATTGTCCTGTTCGACCTCAACAGCGGCAAGGTTCTGCAGCATCAGGACGCCTTCAGGCGCTGGTATCCGGCTTCGCTGAGCAAGCTGATGACCGCCTATGTCACCTTCCGGGCGATTGCCGCCGGCGAGGTCCAGCTCGATTCGCCGATCAAGGTGACCAAGCATTCCGCCGGCGAACCGCCGAGCAAGATGGGCTTCAAGCCTGGCTCGGTGATGCGGCTCGACAATGCGCTGAAGATGATGCTGGTCAAATCGGCCAACGACATCGCCATGGCCGTCGGCGAGAACATAGGCGGCTCGCAGGACGGTTTCGCCATCCGCATGAACGCTGAAGCCGCGCGGCTCGGCATGACCGGAACGCATTTCGTCAACCCGAACGGGCTGTTTTCACCGGACCAGTATACGACGGCGCGCGACCTCGCCTTGCTGGTGATGGCGATCCGCAAGGAATTCCCGCAATACGCGCCCTGGTTCTCGATCGAAGGCCTTGCTGTCGGCAAGAAGGCGATCCCGAACTATAATCTCTTGATCGGCCGCTATCCCGGCGCCGACGGCATGAAAACCGGCTTCGTCTGTCCCTCCGGCTTCAACATGATCGGCTCGGCGACGCGCAATGGCCGCACGCTGGTCGCCGTCGTGCTTGGCGAAAAATCGGCGGTCAGCCGCGCCGAGACCGCCGCCAGGCTGCTCGACCAGGGCTTTGCCATGTCCGACCCAAACTGGCTCACGGTGGCGGCCATGCCATCCTATGGCGATACCATGTCGCCCAACGACATGCATGACGAGATCTGCAAGAAGAAGGCGCCCGAAGAGCAGTCCGAGGTAGCGCCGCCGGTCGCCGCAAAAGACGCCGCGGCCGCGCCGAAATCACCCTATCAGGAAAAGCTCGACCACGTGCCGACGCTGGTTGCCGTTGGCCTTGGCGGCGCCACCGGGCCGGCGCCGAAGGCGACGCTCGACCAGGGCGGCCAGGACTATGCCGATGTGCCGCTGCCGAGTTGGCGGCCCGACATCCCGGCGCCAAAGGGTTCGGAACCGGCCGTGGTGGGTTCGGCAACCGCGGTGCAGGGCGACCAGCCGGTCAAGGCCGCGAACTAGCGAGATGGCGGGCTTTCCGATACCCGTCACGGTGCTCACCGGCTTCCTCGGCGCCGGCAAGACGACATTGCTCAACCGGCTGCTCAAGGATCCGGCGCTCGTCGATACCGCCGTCATCATCAACGAGTTCGGCGAAGTGGCGATCGACCATCTGCTGGTCGAGCAGGCTTCCGACGGCATCATCCAGCTGTCCGACGGTTGTCTCTGCTGCACGGTGCGCGGCGAACTGGTCGACACGCTGGCCGACCTCGTCGACCGGCTGCAGACCGGCCGTATCGCCAAGCTGGCCCGTGTCGTCGTCGAAACCACCGGGCTCGCCGATCCGGCGCCGGTGCTGCAGTCGATCATGGCGCATCCCGCCCTTGTCCAGGCGTTCCGGCTCGACGGCGTCATCACGCTGGTCGACGCGGTCAACGGCAATACGACGCTCGATGGCCATGTCGAGGCGGTCAAGCAGGTGGCGGTCGCCGACCGCATTGTTTTGACCAAGGTCGATCTGGCCGGCGATCCCGCCGATGTCGAGGCTCTGCGGGCCCGGCTGCATCAGCTCAATCCGGGCGCGAAAGTGCTCGAAGCCGGCGACAGCGGAACCGGCGTCGAGGCGCTGTTCGATTGCGGCCTCTACAATCCGGCGACCAAATCCGCCGATGTCCAGCGCTGGCTCGGCGAAGAAGCCGCGCATGATCATGAGCACCACCATCATGGCGAGCACGACCATGGTCATCATCACCAGCACGAGCATCGCCACGATTCCCGTGTGCGATCCTACTCGCTGGTCCATGACGGGCCGGTGCCGTTTTCGGCGATCGAGATGTTCCTCGACCTGTTGCGCTCGGCGCACGGCGACAAGCTTTTGCGCATGAAGGGCGTCATCGAGCTTGCGGAGGACCCGTCGCGGCCGCTGGTTGTCCACGGCGTGCAGAAGACCCTGCATCCGCCGGCGCGGCTGCCGGCCTGGCCGGACGGCCAGCGCGGCACCAGGCTGGTGCTGATCACGCTCGACATGCCTGAAGACTATGTGCGCCGGCTGTTTGCCGCCTTCACCAACCGGCCGTCGATCGACACGCCGGATCGCGCGGCGCTGGAGAACAATCCACTGGCGATTGCTGGGGGCTGAGGGGCGCTACGCGCCGCGCTCGACCAGGAAGCGATGACCGCCGGTGACGGCCGCAGTTTCAACCAGGTGATGCCCGGCGTCGGCGCAAAAGGCGGGGATATCGATGACCGCCAGCGGGTCCGTGGTCTCCAGCCAGAGTTGGCTGCCCGGCTGCATCGCCGCCAGGCGTTTTTTCGCCTTGAGAACGGGCAGGGGGCAGTTCAACCCCTTGAGATCATAGACAGATGCGCGCTTGGCCAAGGCTCAGCCGCCGAACATGCCGAGCAGCTTGTTCTTGATCTTTGACATCCGGCTTTCGTCGGCCGGCGGCTCGGCGGGCGCTGCCTCGACGCTGGCGGTGGCGACCGGCTGCTGGGCGGCCTGCTTGGCCGCTTCCTTTTCGGCCACGGCCTGGGCCTTGGCCGCTTCCTTTTCAGCCAGTGCCTGGGCCTTGGCGGCTTTCGCTGCCTCGATGGCAGCAATCCGCTGTTCCTCGGCCTTGCGCTTGGCTTCCTTCTCGGCGTCGAGCGCGGCCATCTTGCGGCCGGCCGGCGAATCGATGCGGCCCATGCGCGCCGTCTCGGTCACCGTGCCGTCGGAATTGAGCGACGGCGGATCGATCGGCACGCGCTCGCCGCGGGCGCGGCGCTTCGACCAGTCGGAAACGATGCTGGCTTCCTTGATGCCGGCAATGGTCGGCTTGGGTGCCGGCACGCTGGCCTTGACCGCGCCGGTGAAGGCCGCGTCATAGCTGCTCTGATAGGCGTTGTAGGCGCTCTTCAGCGAATCCGGCTGCGTGGACGGAGGGCAAGCGCCGGTCGGATCGAAGGTGGTGCCCTCAGGCGCCACCTGGTTGAAGACATAGCGCTTCTCGCAGACGTCGACCTTCGGCGGCACCTTGGTGATCTCGAAATTGTCGTAGCCGACCTTCAGCATCTTCCAGAACTCGTAGTTCGGGTCGTTGCGATAGCGCGCCATGTTGGCGGCGGTCATGCGGAACGGAAAGGCCTGGATCTGGAACTCGGTCTGGCCGCCCTGGAAGGCGTCGCGGCCGAAGGCGTAGATCTGCTCGATCTGCGGATCGGTCATCGAATAGCAGCCCGACGACGAGCAGGCGCCGTGCACCATCAGATTGGCGCCGGTGCGGCCATTGGCCCGGTCATAGGCGTTGGGATAGCCGATGTTGAAGGACAGATGATAGTTCGAGCGCGGATTCATCTGCGACGGGCGAACCGTGTAGAAACCTTCCGGCGCCTGACGGTCGCCCTCAGTGTATTTCGGGCCGAGCTTGCCCGACCATTTGCAGATGTCGTAGCTGGCGACCATCTCGTAGCGGCCGGTAGTCTTGGCCTTCCATATCTCGAGCTTGCCTTCTTCCTTGAAGATGCGGGCCATCACCGACGAGGTGCGGACCATGCCCTTGGCCTTCATGTCGGCGAGGATCTTGTCCGGCAGCGGCTTGTTGGCCTCCGGCGCGAAATCCTTCATCGAGGAATCGTTGCAGCCGGCAACGCCGAGGGCGGCGATCAGGATTCCGGTGCGGGCAAGCTTGGCAAACATGGTTACGGCTATGTCTTTTTCCCGGGGCGTGGGGCTTCGCAGCCGCAGGCCAACACACTAAACCTTCACGGACTCTAAGCCCGTTAACCTTGAAAATTCCTTACCGCAAGCTCCGGACGGCTGCCCCCACGGCAATTCGCTCGATGTCACGGACTTTTCATTGAACCGAATGCGGCGGCATTTTTGTGGCGAAATTGCTCGCTGACGCCACATTGCGGCGGCCGGACGCCCTGAAATCAGAGGCTGCGGCCCAT
Source organism: Mesorhizobium neociceri (assembly GCF_013520985.1). Lineage (GTDB taxonomy): Bacteria > Pseudomonadota > Alphaproteobacteria > Rhizobiales > Rhizobiaceae > Mesorhizobium > Mesorhizobium neociceri. The sequence continues at coordinate 331,491 of NZ_JACDTY010000005.1, forward strand.
CGCCAGGTATTTTTCCCGGCGTTGCTCGCGAAAATCGGTGTTGGCGCCGGCAAAATCCTTCATCGTCTTGGCGATAAGGTCGCCGGTGGCGGCGATCACCGTTTCGGGCGCGCGCTGGGCGCCGCCGAGCGGCTCGGGAATGATGGCGTCGATGATCTTCATTTCCAGAAGATCCTGGGCGGTGATCTTCATGTTGGTCGCCGCATCCTTGGAGCGGGTGGTGTCGCGCCACAGGATCGAGGCGGCGCCCTCCGGCGAGATTACCGAATAGATGGCGTGTTCCAGCATGTAGACGCGGTTGGCGGTGGCAATGGCAATGGCGCCGCCCGAGCCCCCTTCGCCGATGACGACCGAGATCGACGGCACTTTGAGACCGAGGCAGGCCGAGGTCGAACGGGCGATGGCTTCGGCCTGGCCGCGTTCCTCGGCACCGACGCCGGGATAGGCGCCGGCGGTGTCGACCAGCGTCAGAAGGGGGATTTTGAAACGGTCGGCAAGCTCCATCAGCCGCACCGCCTTGCGGTAGCCTTCAGGCCGCACCGAACCGAAATTATGCTTGAGCCGGCTCGCCGTGTCAGAACCCTTTTCCTGGCCGATGACGGCAACCGGTTCGCCGCGGAATCGGGCGAAGCCGCCGATGATGGCCTGGTCCTCGCCGAAATTGCGGTCGCCGGCGAGCGGCGTGAAATCGTTGAACAGGCCCTTGATGTAATCGAGGCAATGCGGCCTGTCGGTGTGGCGCGCCACCTGCACCTTCTGCCACGGCGTCAGTGCCTTGTAGATGTCGCGCAGCGCGTCGCGCACGCGCTTCTCGAGCCGGCTGATTTCGTCGCCGACATCGACTGCCTCGCCATTCTCGGCAAGCTTCTTCAGCTCGAGGATCTTGAGTTCAAGGTCCTGCACCGGCTTTTCGAAATCGAGGTAATTGTACATTCTTGAGCGGACCGATGCGTCGGAAGGCAAAGACTGGCGGGACCCGGGAAATGGCGGCTCCGCGCGGTGGAACGTGCCTTCACATAGCGATATGAGGCCTAGTCGGCAAGCGGATGATGATCGTTGACCAGCCGCACCAGCCGCTCCTCCAGCACATGCGTGTAAATCTGCGTGGTCGAGATATCGGCATGGCCGAGCAGCTGCTGCACCGCCCTGAGATCGGCACCGTTCTGCAAGAGATGGCTGGCGAAAGCATGGCGCAGCACGTGCGGCGATATTTTCGCCGCCGATATGCCTGCCCGCGCGGCAAGTCCTTTCAGGTCGCGGGCAAAGACCTGCCTGGAGAGAAAGCCGCTGTCGCCGGCGGCCGGAAACAGGAACGGGCTGTCGGCGAAAGCCGGCACCGTGGCTCGAGCCGCCAGCCAGGCCCGCATGGCCACGCGCGCCTTGGCCGACAGCGGCACCATGCGCTCCTTGTCACCCTTGCCGCGCACCATGAAGAAGCGGTCGTCGCGCTGGGCGACGGTGACCGGCAGGCCGACCAGTTCGGAGACGCGCAGGCCGGTGGCGTAGAGCACCTCGACCAGCGCGTGCAGGCGCAGTGCCGCCGGCCGGTCGCCATTGACGTCATCGCCTGCCTCGAGGGCCGCGCGGTCGAGCAGCCGGCCGGTATCGGCCTCGCTCATCGTCTTAGGCAGCGGGCGGCCCTTTTTCGGGCTGTCGAGCGTGCCGGTCGGGTCGTCGCCGCGCAGGCCCTCGGCATAGAGAAACTTGAAGAACTGGCGGATCGCCGACAGTTTTCGCGCCTGCGAGGTCGGCGCAAAGCCGCGCGCGGCGATGTCGTCGAGATAGGCGCGGATGTCGGCTGCGGCAGCACCGGCAAGTCCGCCGCCAATCTGCTGCGAGGCGTCTTCGAGATCGCGGCGATAGGAATGCAGCGTGTTTTCGGCGGCACCGCGTTCGGCGCTCATCATTTCGAGAAAGGCTTCGATGCGAGCCGCGCTGTTCATGTCCTTGAGGTCAGTTTTTCTTGGGGTTCAGCTTTTCCGGCGGAATGCGCACGGTAATTTCCGCCTTTTTCGGCTCGACGAACATCGCCAGCGCCACCATCGTACCATAGGCAATGCCGGCAAGAATCATCAGTGTCACGACAAAGCGGAACAGTGTCGGCATCAATTTTCGCCCGTCTTCTTGCTTTGCGATTCCAAACCCTGTGCCCTTATGGGACGCTAATTCCGTCAATTCAAGGACGAAGGGCTCTGTGCGCGAGGGGCGCCATGCTTGACGCAAACGGGCTTTTGATGTCGATACGCCGGCAAAGACGGCTTAGAAACAGCATGGTCTCATGAACGCGTTACCAGCAAATCCTCCCGGCGAGAGCCATGCCGCGCTGCTCGATAGGCTGGGCAACCGCTCGGTTGTCTTTGTCGGCCTGATGGGCGCCGGCAAGACAGCGATCGGCCGCAAGGTGGCGACCATGCTGTCGCTGCCCTTCATCGACAGTGACCAGGAGATCGAAAGCGTGTCGCGCATGACCGTTCCGGAACTGTTCGAGCGTTATGGCGAGACCGAATTCCGTGCGCTCGAGCAGCGCGTCATCCTGCGCCTCTTGGAAAACGGCCCGCAGGTGCTGTCGACCGGCGGCGGCGCCTTCATGAATGCGCAGACGCGCGAGGCGATCGCGGCCCATGGCGTTTCTGTGTGGCTCAAGGCCGAGCTCGATCTGTTGATGGAGCGCGTCTCCAAGAAGCAGAATCGGCCTTTGCTCAAAAGCCCCGATCCACGCGCCGTGCTCGAGCGGCTGATGGTCGAGCGCTACCCGGTCTATGCCACGTCTAACATCACCGTGCCGACACGCGACGACCGCAAGGAGGTCATCGCCACCGAGGTCGTCGACGCGCTGTGCGGGCATTTCGGCATTCCAGCCACCACGGCACTGGGCGAGGTGCGGTCATGAGCGAGCCGGTTATTGTCGAGGTCGGCCTTGGCGAGCGCGCCTATGACATCCTTATCGGCCCCGGCCTGTTGGCGCGCGCCGGCACGGAACTGTCGCGCCGTCTGCCCGGCACGAGGGCAGCCGTAGTCACCGACCAAAATGTCGCCGCGGCGCATCTCGAGACACTGAAGGCTGGCCTCGAAAAAGGCGGTATCCAGCCGGCGATCATCACTTTGCCGGCCGGCGAAAAGACCAAGAGCTTTGCCCATCTCGAAGAGGTGGTCGACGGCGTGCTTGCCGCCAAGCTGGAGCGCGGCGACGTCGTCATCGCGCTCGGCGGCGGTGTCATCGGCGACCTCACCGGCTTTGCTGCCGGCATCGTTCGGCGCGGCATGAATTTCGTGCAGATCCCGACCTCGCTGCTGGCGCAGGTCGATTCCTCCGTTGGCGGCAAAACCGGCATCAACAGCCCGCGCGGCAAGAATTTGGTCGGCGTCTTCCACCAGCCGAAGCTGGTGCTGGCCGACACCGAGGTGCTCGACACGCTGCCGATCCGCGAATTCCGTGCCGGCTATGCCGAACTCGCCAAATATGGGCTGATCGACCGGCCGGATTTCTTCGCCTGGCTGGAAGGGAACTGGACAAAAGTATTTGTTGGCGGTGCGGAACGGGCCGAGGCCATCGCCGAGGCTTGCCGGGCCAAGGCCGATGTCGTCGCCCGCGACGAGTTCGAAACCGGCGACCGCGCGCTGCTCAATCTTGGCCATACATTCGGCCATGCGCTGGAAGGTGCTACGCAGTATGACGGCGCCCGTCTCGTCCATGGCGAAGGCGTCGCCATCGGCATGGCGCTGGCGCACCGTTTTTCCGCACGGCTCAATCTGGCGAGCCCCGATGACGCGGCACGGGTCGAGGCGCATCTGCACGCCGTCGGCCTGCCCTGGCGCATGTCAGACATCCCCGGCGAACTGCCCGACGCCGAGGCGCTGCTGGGCTTCATCACCCAGGACAAGAAAGTGTCGCGCGGTGCGCTGACCTTCATCCTGACGCGCGGCATCGGCCAGGCTTTTATTGCCAAGGACGTGCCGGCATCGGAAGTGCTGTCGTTCCTAAAAGAGAACCATCCGGGTCAACCGAAATGACCGACGAGCCCGGCTGGATCGTCGTCGCCGGTCTTGCCATCCTCATCCTGCTGGTCGTTGCCGTGCGGACGCGCCTGCTTGCGATGTTCGGCTACGAACTCTCGCGCATCGAGCCGCAGCGCTCGACCCAGGATGAATTGCGCGGCGCGGTCGACGATTTCCGCCGTGACGGCCAGATGGTGCGCGAGGACCGCGACCGCGTCGGCGGCCTGTTCGACCTCGCCGAGCTCGAAGTCTCCGACATCATGGTCCACCGCACCAATATGCGCTCGGTCAACGCCGACAATGCGCCGGAAGCGGTGGTGCGCGAGATCCTGCAGAGCCCGCACACCCGCATGCCACTGTGGAAGGGCTCACTCGACAACATTGTCGGTGTGCTGCACGCCAAGGACCTGCTTCGGGCGCTGAACGAGGTCGGCAACGACTTTACCAAGATCGACGTGATGAAGATCGCGTCTAAGCCATGGTTCGTGCCCGACACCACCACCTTGCAGGAACAGCTCAACGCCTTCCTGCGCGCCAAGGCGCATTTCGCCATCGTCGTCGACGAATATGGCGAGGTCGAAGGGCTGGTGACGCTGGAAGACATCATCGAGGAGATTGTCGGCGAGATCGCCGACGAGCACGATGTCGACATCCAGGGCGTCAAGCAGGAAGCCGACGGCTCTGTCGTCGTCGACGGCACCGTGCCGATCCGCGATCTCAACCGGGCGCTCGACTGGAACCTGCCGGATGAAGAAGCCACCACCATTGCCGGCCTGGTCATCCACGAGACGCAGTCGATCCCCGAGGAAAAGCAGGCCTTTACCTTCCACGGCAAACGCTTCGTGGTGATGAAGCGCGACAAGAACCGGATCGCCAGGATAAGGATCAGGCCGGCGGGGGAAGGTTAGCCAAACTCGGCCGTGGATATCACAAGTCCCTTGTTGAGCGCTGGCTTAGCGTCGCGCCGGTTTCACCATCGATCGCAGCCAGGCTGACATCATAACCCCAGAGGCTTCGTATATGGCGGAGCGTCGCGTCGCGGCTCTTGCCGTCGAGCATGATGCCATCTTTCACTTGGTGCTGCAGCCGCAAATACCGATCGCCAAGCAGATCCACGTCTACTACCTGGATGTCGGGTCGTTTCGAACCGACATCGTAGCTTTGGGCCAGAGCGGCGCGTATCTTTTTGTATCCACGCTCATTGTGGATCGATGCGACTTCATAATGCGGCTGGTCGGCGCCGTCGGCCAGCACGAAGAGCCGCCATTTCCGGATCAGAGCGGGACTTAGATATTGGCGAATGAAGGATTCATCGCGGTGGTTGGCCCAGGCTTCGAGCAGGGTATCACGCCAGTCGCCACGGCCGGCGATGTCCGGGAACCAGTCCCGGTCTTCCGCGGTCGGCTCTGTCGAGATGCGCTGGATGTCCTGCATCATGTCGAGACCGAGGGCATAAGGATTGATGCCGGAAAACCGCGGATCGTCGAAGGCCGGCTGAGAGATCACATTCGAATGGTTGCGCAGGATTTCGAGCATGGCGCCTTCGCTGATCCTGCCACGCTCGAACAGCATGTTCATGAGCGTGTAGTGCACGAAGGTGGCGCAGCCTTCGTTCATCACCTGGGTTTGCCGCTGCGGATAAAAATACTGCGCGATAACACGCACGATCCTGATGACCTCGCGCTGCCAAGGCTCAAGTACAACGCTATTTTTCTCCAGAAAATACAGCAGGTTTTCCTCCGGCAGGTTGAGCGATTTCTTGCGCCCCACCACGCTTTCATCCCGCACTTCGGCCTTGCCGACCCTTTGCGAAGGCGGCAGCGTGCGCCACAGATCACTATAGGAGCGCTCTTCATATTCGAGGCGCTCGCGAAGCCCTTCGCGCTGCTGCTCCGACGACAGTTTCGGCGGCCGGTGATATCGGAAGACTCCATGCTCCATCAGTGCGTGGGCGGAATCGAGCACGGCCTCCACGGCGGCCAGGCCGTGGCGCTCCTCGCAGTGGGCGATGTAGCCCTTTGCGAAGTTCAGATAGCTCAGGATTCCGTCGGCGTCCGTCCATTGCCGGAAGAGATGATTGTTCTTGAAGAAATGATTGTGTCCCAGCGCTGCATGGGCGGTCACCAAGGCCTGCAGGGCCATGGTATTTTCTTCCATCAGATAGACGATGCAGGGATTGGAGTTGATGACCAGTTCATAGGCCAGGCCGCGCCCGCCTTTGCGGTAGAGAAATTCGTTGTAGAGGAAATGCTTGCCGAATGACCAATGCCGATACATCAGCGGCATGCCGACCGACGAATAGGCGTCGAGCATCTGCTCCGAGGAGATGATCTCCATCTGCACTGGATAAATATCGAGATGAAGCTCCTCGACGCCGATCGCTTCGATCTCGTCATAGACGCGCGACAGTTTCTTGAAATCCCAGTCCGACCCGGAAAAAAGCAGCCTGGATGCGCCGGCTTGCCTGTCCATCGACCTTATCCTCACGCGCTCTGTCGCATAGCCGGCTGTCTGGCAAACAGCTGGCGAAAGACCGGGTAGATATCGGCTGGAGCGGCGATGCGCCTTGTTTGGAAGTTTGGCCATTTCTGCTCGATCGCGCTGTAGGCTCGCCAGAGCGATGTGCCGTTTTCTGTCGCGCCGAAAATATGGCTTTCCCGTTCGTCGATGATCTCCACATAGGCGAAATATTGGCACAGGCGCATGAGCTTGCCGTCGAGCAGTTCTATGCAGCGCTCGGAGTCGGCAGAAAAATTGTCGCCGTCGGAGGCCTGAGCGGCATAGATGTTCCATTCAGTGGGCGGATAGCGTTGTTCGATGACACGGTGCATTTCCTCAAGCGCGGTGGAAACGACCGTTCCGCCGCTCTGGGTGTGGTAAAAGAAGGTGTGCTCGTCCACCTCCTGGGCTTCATGGGTGTGGCGAATGAAAACGAGTTCCGTCCGCTCATAACGCCGCGTGAGGAACAGGTGCAGCAGCACGAAAAAGCGTTTGGCCAAATCCTTCTCGCGCTCTCCCATCGAGCCGGAGACGTCCATCAGGCAGAACATGACGGCGCTGGCATTCGGCAGCGGCCGGGGGTCAAAGCGGTTGAAGCGGATGTCGACCGGATCGACAAAGGCGATCCGCCTCCTCCTCCGTTCCAGCTGTTCGAAATCCTCGCGCAACGCCGCAATGCGCTTGAGCGTTCCCGCGTTTGGCGGCTGCGATTCCAGCATGGCGAGCTGCTGGGCAATCGCATCCAGCTCGGTCTGCTTGGGGCGCCTGAGCGCGATGCGGCGACCGTGGCTGTTTCGCATGGTGCGCCCGACATTGATGTTGGTGGGCGATCCGCTTGCCGCAAAGCCTGCCCGCTTCGGCTTGAATGTGAGTATCTGCTTAAGGTTGAGCTTGACAAGGTCGGGCAGTTCGAGATCCTCGAAGAAGAGATCGAGCACCTCCTCGCGAGACAGCACAAAGCGAAAATCGTCTTCGGAGTCGGTCTTTCCCGGAGACGAGGGTCCCCCTCCGCCATCAGCAGGCTTGGGGATCAGGTCACCGGAGTTGAACGTCCTGTTGCCGGGCAGGATATGGTTCCGTCGACCGCTGTCCCTGGCGTCGTTGAAGGCCGGCTCGCTGGTGCCTTTTTCAGGCATCGGCACCGCATGCTCCCGATCCGCATCGGCGATGCGGCCGGTGCTGATCTGGTCGCGGATGCTCCGCTTGAGTTCTTCGCGCGCGCGCCTGAGGAAGCGCTGGCGATTACCCAGGCTCTTGTCCTTTGGATTCAAACGGCGGTCGATAAAGATCGGCATGGAACCATTCGGGCTGCCTCAACCCGCCTTGTTCACGCGCATGTACCAGTCAACCAACCGGCGTACCTGCCGCTCGGTGTAGCCACGTTCCACCATGCGCTGCACGAACTCGTTGTGCCGCTTTTCCGTGACGCTGTCCTGCTTGGAGCCGAAACTGATCACCGGCAGGAGATCTTCGACCTGGCCGAACATGCGCTTCTCGATGACCTCGCGAAGCTTTTCGTAGCTAGTCCAGGACGGGTTGCGGCCATGATTTCTCGCCCGGGCGCGTAGCGTGAATTTGACCACCTCGTTGCGGAAGTCCTTGGGATTGGCGATCCCGGCGGGTTTTTCGACCTGCGACAGTTCGTTGTCCAATACCTCGCGATTGAGAATCTGGCCGGTATCGGGATCCTTGTAGTCCTGGTCCTCGATCCAGGCATCGGCGTAGGCGATATAGCGATCGAAGAGATTCTGGCCATACTCGCTGTATGATTCCAGATAGGCCTTCTGGATTTCGTGACCGATGAATTCGGCGTAGCGCATTGCGAGCTCTGATTTGATGAATTCGAGATAGGCGGCTTCCGTTTCCTTTGGAAACTGCTCGCGCTTGATCGCCTCTTCCACGATGTACATCAGATGCACTGGATCGGCAGCGACCTCGTTGGTGTCGTAGTTGAATGTCTGCGACAGGATCTTGAAGGCAAAGCGAGTGCTTACCCCAGTCATGCCTTCGTCGACGCCGGCTGCGTCGCGATATTCCTGGACTGACTTCGCCTTGGGATCGATTTCCCTGAGGTTCTCGCCATCATAGGCGCGCATCTTGGTGTAGATCGGCGAATTGTCGTGCTCGGCAAGGCGGGTCGAGACGGTGAATCGGCTGAGAATATCCAGCACTTCCGGAGCGCACGGGCTGCCGGCCAATTCGCTCTCGCGTAGCAGTTTCTCGTAGATCTGCCTTTCCTCGGTGATGCGCAGGCAATACGGAACCTTGACCACCAGGATACGGTCGAGAAAGGCCTCATTGTTCTTGTTGTTCTTGAATTGCTGCCATTCCGATTCGTTGGAATGGGCAACGATGATGCCCTGGTAGGGAAAGGCGCCGAAATTTTCGGTACCGTTGTAGCTGCCTTCCTGCGTCGCCGTCAGCAGCGGATGCAGCACCTTAATGGGCGCCTTGAACATCTCCACGAACTCGAGCAGGCCTTGCGTGGTCCGGTTCAATCCGCCGCTGTATGAATAGGCGTCCGGATCGGATTGGCTGAAATTCTCCAATTGCCTGATGTCGACCTTGCCGACCAGGGCCGAAACGTCCTGATTGTTCTCGTCGCCTGGCTCAGTCTTGGCAATGCCTATCTGACGCAGCCGCGAAGGCATCAGCTTGACCACGCTGAATTTGGAAATATCGCCGGACACTTCATCGAGGCGCTTGGCTGCCCAGGGCGAGATGAGCCCGTTCAGCCGGCGGCGGGCTACGCCGTATTTCTCTTCCAGCAAATCGCCCATGCGATCGGGATGGAAAAGGCCGAGCGGCGATTCAAAAATGGGGCTGATCTGGTTGCCGATCTTCAGCGTGTAGATCGGACGCTGCTCCATCAATCTCTTCAGCCGTTCGGCGAGAGAAGACTTTCCGCCGCCGACCGGGCCGAGCAAATATAGGATCTGCTTGCGCTCCTCGAGCCCTTGTGAGGCATAGCGGAAATACCCGGCGATGCGCTCGATCGTGTCCTCCATCCCATAGAAGTCGGAGAAGGAGGGATACACCTTGACCGTGCGGTTCGAAAAAATGCGGCCGAGCCGTTCGTCCTGGCTGGTGTCGACCAGATTCGGCTCGCCGATTGCCTCGACCATCCGTTCGGGCGCCGAGGCGTACAACGACTTGTCCTCTCGGCAGGCAAGAAGATATTGCTGAAGGCTGGTCTCTTCCTCGGCCGCATTGGAATAAATCTCCGAAAACAGGTCGAAGACGTCGGATTGGTTCTCACGCATGATGCTTTGCCCTCAGAGCCAATCTGCTGCCCATCGGCTCGTCGCATATTCAACTGTCGGGATGCGTTGTTTGTTCCCTTGATCGTAAGCAGAAGTTGTAGCGGTCACACAGGGACCGTGCCGAACGGTGTCGTTCCGGCGCGCTGTGCGGCGGCAACCGCATCGCGAGCCGGTTGATCCGGCCGGACACAGCCGTCGTGCCGCAGCACCTGATGCAGGCCGGCACTGTGTTATCGATCCTTGACTGGACGCGCGCGGCGCCCACGGGGCATTCTCTTCCCGCGAAGCGCCCGGAGGCGGTAATGCTAGATCGGCGAAGTCTTATCCTGATGTCCATGGCGGCATTGTTGCCAACCGCTGCGCCAGCAGCCTGGCGGATGCGCCAGCCGGCGCCGCATACCGTCGATTATGGACCCGCCAAGCTCGACATCTATGCGCCCGACGGCGCCAGGGGCCTGCCGGTGGTGTTTTTCGTCCATGGCGGCGCCTGGCGGTTCGGCAAACGCAGCCAGGTCAACGCCAAGCCGGCCTTCCTGCTCGCCAATGGCTTCGGCTTCGTCTCCATCGACTATCGCATGTTGCCCGAGGCCGACGTCGCCACCCAGGCCGATGATGTCGAAGCGGCGTATCGTTATATCAGAGCCAACATCGCCCAGCATGGCGGCGACCCAGATCGCATCGTAGGCATGGGCCATTCGGCCGGCTGCCATTTGATCGCGCTGACCGGGATGCGCGGCGGGCTGCCCGGCGTTGCCGGGCTGCTTCTCGACGATACGAGGGCCTATGATCTGGCCGCGCTTGAGAAAAGCGGCGGTATGGTTCGCGCCTATGCCCGCGTCTTTTCCGATCCTTCGCAATGGACGACGCTGTCGCCGGCGAGCTATGTCGACGGGCGCAAGCATCCGCCGACCTTCATCGCCTATTCGCGCGCCAATGGCCGAGACGACCAATCGAAAGCCTTTGCCAAGCGCCTGCGCGCTACCGGCACCGAGGTGACGCTGTTCGACGGCAGCGCCTACACGCATATGTCGATCAATCATGATTTCGGCGAGGACGGCGGACGCATTGACCGCCACCGCGCTGGCGTTCCTCAAATCGACGGTCGGCTGAGCGGCGAATCCCGCGAGAGGTCCTGGATCAGACCAAAAGCGCAGGCGGGATATTGCCGTGCCGGTGCTTACGGGTGTTATTGCAGAATCTGTTTGTTTAGACGCAATTCCGGACGGAAAACCGCTTCACACTTTTCCTGGAATTGCTCCTGACTGTCGACGGGAGGGAAACTGCATGAATGGCGCTGACCTGTTGTGCGACGTGCTTCTGGCCAATGACGCAAGGTAATCAATCTCGAAGCCGACGGCAGCGGCATGTACACAGTGCAGGGGCTGTGGACGCAGGCCCGGGAAAAGCTCGACGTGGTCACGATCATCTTTTCCAACCGGACCTACGCCATCCTGCATGGCGAAATGCGCAATGTCGGTGTGAATGCGTTCGGCGAGAACGCCAGGCGCATGCTCGACCTCGACCAGCCCGCGCTGGACTGGGTTGCGCTGGCCAAGGGCATGGGCGTCGAAGCGGCCCGCGCCGATACTTGCGAGCGCTTCGATGCGTTGCTTGACAGCGCCCTCTCGCGCCCCGGTCCGTTTCTGATCGAAGCGGTGATCTGACTACCTACCAGCGGGTCTTTTCGCCGGGGGCGGCCGGTTCGATGGCCAGCGCATGGACGCCGGCCTGCAGCTCCGCCGCCAGCAACTCGTTGACGGCGCGGTGGCGGTCGATGCGGCTCATGCCGGCAAAGACCGGCGAGACGATGCGGACGCGAAAATGCGTCTCGCCGGTGCCGTCATAGGCGCCATGATGGTCGGAGCCGTGATGATGGTGGCCGGCATGGAGGTGGCTTTCATTGACGATCACCAGCCGCTCCGGCGAAAATGCCTTGTTCAGCTTGTCTTCCATGGTCGCCTGTATGGACATCGCCACTTCCCTTCACCATATCTGCAAGGCGTGATCGGGAAATCGGGATCGATCTCGCCGGGCCGCCTCAAAAATCACCATTCGCCCTGCTTTATGCCGCGATTCAGCGGTTAGGGCGATCATCGCGAAAATGTCAATTCTTGTTTCGCACGTGCGAACAGCCCATAAATGGGTGAGATGAAACCGTACCCCAAATATTTCGAGAAGATTCGGATCCGTCCCGAAAAGGACGCGGAGCTGAAGTCGCGCTCGCCGATCTGCCAGTGGGACGGCTGTAAGGAGGCCGGCACCCATCGTGCGCCGGTCGGACGCATGAAGGAAGGCGAGTATTTTCAGTTCTGCTTCGACCATGTGCGCGAATACAACAAGGGTTTCAACTACTTCTCCGGCGTCCCGGACACCGAGATCGCCCGCTTCCAGAAGGAAGCGATGACCGGCCACCGGCCGACCTGGAAGATGGGCCTCGCCGGTGCCTCGACGCGCTCTTCGCCCGATATGGCGCAAATGCGTTCCGGCCGCGCCGGCTATTACAACCGCATGCGCGACCCTTTCGACTTGTTCAAAGGCCCGAAAGACCCGCGCGAGGCGCGCGAACGCAAGGCCAAGCCGCTTGAGGCCAAGGCGCTGGAAACGCTTGGCCTTGATACAAAGGCGACTGGCAAGGACATCAAGGCGCGCTATAAGGAACTTGTGAAGCGTCACCATCCGGATGCGAATGGCGGCGATAGAGGTTCGGAAGACCGGTTCCGCGATGTGCTGCAGGCCTATCGCGTGCTCAAGCAGGCGGGTTTGTGCTGAGCGACCCAACGGTTCGTGTCGTTTTCCAACTTTCATAAGGGTGGAAAAGGCTCTAAGACCGCCCCCGGACAAAATCGATTGCCGGCGAAATCAGGCATTTCGCCCGTGGAGACTTGGATAGAGATGAACAAGGTCGATCGCGACATCGCCAATTTGCCGGACACGACGGTGTCGGTGAAGGACAAATTCGGCTTCGACTCCAAGATGGTGGTGCCGGCCTATTCGGTGACATCAGAACATGTGCCGGACATCGATCCGGACTATCTGTTCGACAAGGCGACGACGCTGGCGATCCTCGCCGGCTTTGCCTACAACCGCCGCGTCATGGTCTCGGGCTATCACGGCACCGGCAAGTCGACGCATATCGAACAGGTCGCCGCCCGCCTCAACTGGCCTTGCGTGCGCGTCAACCTCGACAGCCATGTCAGCCGTATCGACCTCGTCGGCAAGGACGCCATCGTCGTCAAGGACGGCTTGCAGATCACCGAATTCCGAGACGGCATCCTGCCCTGGGCCTACCAGCACAATGTCGCGCTGTGCTTCGACGAATATGACGCCGGCCGTCCGGACGTGATGTTCGTCATCCAGCGCGTGCTGGAATCTTCGGGTCGGCTGACGCTGCTCGACCAGAGCCGGGTCATCCGCCCGCATCCGGCGTTCCGCCTGTTTTCGACCGCCAACACGGTCGGGTTGGGCGATACAACCGGCCTTTATCACGGCACGCAGCAGATCAATCAGGCGCAGATGGACCGTTGGTCGATCGTCACCACGCTGAACTATTTGCCGCACGACAATGAGGTGAACATCGTTCTGGCCAAGGCCAAGCACTATCGCGACGGCAAGGGCAAGGAGATCGTCAACAAGATGGTGCGGGTTGCCGACATGACGCGCTCGGCCTTCATCAATGGCGATCTGTCGACCGTGATGAGCCCGCGTACCGTCATCACCTGGGCTGAAAATGCCGAGATCTTCGGCAATATCGGCATGGCGTTCCGGCTGACCTTCCTCAACAAGTGCGACGAGCTGGAACGCTCGGTGGTGGCCGAGTTCTACCAGCGCGCCTTTGGCGAGGATCTGCCCGAGAGCGCCGCCAATGTGGTACTGGGCTAAGCAGAGCCTCGATGGCGGGTCCGGGCGACAACACGCGCAACAAGTCGAAGACGGGGTCTGAAGCAGACAGCTTCAAGCGTGCCGTCACCGTCTGCATGCGCGCCATTGCCGGCGACAAGGAACTCGAAGTCGGTTTCGCCAAGGACCGGCCGGCGCTTGCGGGCAGCCGCGCCCGCTTGCCGGAGCTGCCGAAGAAAGCCTCGAAAGAGGATATCGCCATTACCCGCGGGCTCGGCGATTCCATGGCGCTGAAGCGCGCCTGCCACGATCAGCGCATCCACACCAAGCTGGCGCCGGAAGGCAAGCTGGCGCGCTCGATCTACGACGCCGTCGAACAGGCCCGCGTCGAGGCGATTGGCAGCCGCGCCATGCAGGGCGTCGCCGACAATATCGGCTCGATGCTGGAGGACAAATACGCCAAGGCCAACCTTGTCGACGTCAAGGACAAGGCCGACGCGCCGATCGAGGAAGCCCTCGCCTTGATGGTGCGCGAGACGCTGACGGGACGGCCGATCCCGAAGAGCGGCGAGCGGCTGGTCGAACTCTGGCGCCCCTGGGTCGAGGAGAAGGCCAAGGCCGACCTCGACGGACTGTCGGCCAAGCTCGGCGACCAGCAGGCCTTCGCCCGCGTCGTGCGCGACATGCTGGCGTCCATGGAGATGGCCGAGGAACTCGGCGACGACCAGGAGACCGAAGACTCCGAAGACAATGACGAGAACCAGCCGCAGGGCGAGGAGCAGAGCGAGGAGGGCGGCGAAGACGATTCCGGCTCCGAGCAGTCGCAGTCGGAGGATGCCGAAGCGTCGGCCGATGACGAACAGTCGTCCGAGACGGAAGCGTCCGACGCCACCGCCGACGACCTCTCCGACGATGACGATGCGGACGCCGAGACGCCCGGCGAAGCGCGCCGCAACGACAATCCCTTCACCAATCTGCCGAAGGAGATCGACTACAAGGTCTTCACCACCGCCTTCGACGAGACCGTCGGTGCGGAAGAGCTGTGCGAGGAAGAAGAACTCGACCGGCTGCGCGCCTTCCTCGACAAGCAGCTGGCCAATCTCTCCGGCGTCGTCGGGCGGCTCGCCAACCGGCTGCAGCGCAGGCTGATGGCGCAGCAGAATCGCTCCTGGGACTTCGACCTCGAAGAGGGCTACCTCGATCCGGCCCGGCTGGTGCGTGTCGTCATCGATCCGATGCAGCCGCTGTCGTTCAAGCAGGAGCGCGACACCAAATTCCGCGACACGGTGGTGACGCTGGTGCTCGACAATTCGGGCTCGATGCGCGGCCGGCCGATCACGGTCGCCGCCACCTGCGCCGACATACTGGCGCGTACGCTGGAGCGCTGCGGTGTCTCGGTCGAGATCCTCGGCTTCACCACGCGGGCGTGGAAGGGCGGCCAGGCGCGCGAAAAGTGGCTGAAGGACGGCAAGCCGCCGAACCCCGGCCGGCTCAACGATCTGCGCCACATCATCTACAAATCCGCCGACCATCCGTGGCGCCGCGCACGGCGCAATCTCGGCCTGATGATGCGCGAGGGCCTGCTCAAGGAAAACATCGACGGCGAGGCGCTGCTGTGGGCGCACAACCGGCTGATCGCCCGGCCCGAACAGCGCAAGATCCTGATGATGATCTCGGACGGCGCCCCGGTCGACGATTCGACGCTGTCGGTCAACCCAGGCAATTATCTCGAGCGGCATCTGCGCGCCGTCATCGAACTGATCGAGACGCGCTCGCCGGTCGAGTTGCTGGCCATTGGCATTGGCCACGATGTCACCCGCTACTACCGACGCGCCGTCACCATTGTCGATGCCGAGGAACTGGCCGGCGCCATGACCGAGCAGCTGGCCTCGCTGTTTGCCGAGGAAAACGCGCGCGACACACGCCGCGGCGGCTATCGGCGCGCCGGATGATCTCTTTGCGCGGTGGCTTCAGGCAGACGCTCTTCGCCGCCACTGCCTTGTTCGGCATGGCTTTGGCGCCGGCCATTGCCGCCGGGCCAAGCTCGGTCGAGCCGGTCGAAGTCTCGGCACGGCCGATCAACTCGTTCCAGATAGGGCATGACGGGAAAATGTTCGGCCCGCTGGAGTTCGTCGGCGGACTCGAGATGACGTCGCCGACGCGTGATTTCGGTGCGCTGTCGGCGTTTCGCTTCCTCAAGCCCGGCGGCGATTTCATTGGCGTCGCCGATACCGGCTTCTGGTTCTTCGGCACGCTGACCCACGATGCCGACAAGCGTCCGTCCGGCGTCCAGAATTTCCGCATGCAGCAGATGGTCGATGAGAAGGGCCGGCCGATCGACAAGAAATGGCAAGTCGATGCCGAGGGCCTGGCGGTCAAGGATGGCATCGCCACCGTCGGCTTCGAGCGCGACCAGCGCGTCGCCCAGTTCAGGATCGACCCCGACAATATGAAGGCGCCGTTCAAGCAGTTGAATTTCCTGGTTCCGGCTCACGAGCTTCGGCAGAACCGCGGCTTCGAGACCGTTACCCACGCCAATCCTTACGGCCAGCATGAGGGCGGGTTGGTCGTGGTCTCGGAAAAGAGCCTCGACAAATCAGGCAACATCTATGCCGCCATCATCGAAGGGCCGCACAAGGGCGTCTTCACGGTCAAGCGCAATGGCGATTTCGACATCACCGACGGCGCCTTCCTGCCGGATGGCGACCTGCTGCTTTTGGAGCGCAGTTTCTCGATGGCTGGCGGGGTCAGGATGCGGCTCAGGCGCATCTATGGCGAAAGCGTCGAGAAGGGCGCCGTTGCCGATGGGCCGGTGCTGATGGAAGCCGACATGGGCTACCAGATCGACAATATGGAAGGGCTCGACGTCTGGACCCGTGACGATGGCGCGCTGATGGTGTCGCTGATCTCGGACGACAACCATTCGATCCTGCAGCGCAACCTCTACCTGGAATTCATCCTGCACGAGGATTGAGCCGACCGGATTTCGGCTTTCCCGTTTGCACATGCACGGTTTGGTAACGCCGAATCGGCAAATTGCCGTGCAATCCCTGGTTTCAGTCGGGCGAAGCCTTTCTGGAACCGTGCAACCGGTTCCGGACCCATGACCAGCGTCTCATCCGTATCTCGACAGCAGGTGGCCCTGCAATTGCTGCTGAGGGGCGATTCCGGTGAAAAGCCGAAACCGGTTGGCCTTCTGACCGATGGCCCAAGCCTTCGCCGAGGCGACAGTGCCCAGAAAAGTGCGCTGGAGCGGATCATCAAGCTGTCGATGGAAGGGGCCTGGGCCAGCAATGGATTCCTGGTCGTCATGCCCGTCAATGCAGAGTTTATCGAAACCGGATCCGGCAACGACACGGTAAACGTTACCTCGTCCGGCGATGACACCGCTCCAAACTACATCTCGCTCGGAGACGGAAACGATCGGCTCAATCTCGTGGCCACCGAGGATGCCACGTCAGACTACTGGCAGGGCAGCACAACGGCAGGCGCCATGGCGCTGAAGGCATCCGATGCCGTCAACCACGAAATCTCCGTCTTCGTGCCAGACGGTCGCGGCATCTTCGCCGGCGCCGGCAATGATGTCGTCAACATTGCTGCCGGACGGGATGTCTATAGCGTCTCGGCTGGAGAAGGCGATGACGCGCTCACCGTTTCCGCGGGACGGGATATTTCGGGGGTCTGGGGCGGCGACGGACGCGATGTGCTTGGCCTTGCGGGCGGAATGAACATCGACAACATAACCGGCGACGCCGGCGACGATACCATCGCCGTTGCGGCGGGCAATGAAGCGCGCAGCATTTCAGGCGGCCAGGGCCGCGACATCATCACTGTCGCCGGGCAAACGGTCGGTGACATTTCCGGCGGCCAAGGCTCTGACATCATCACTATCGCGAGCGGGCAGGCCGTCTTTGGCATCCGTGGGGACGATGGTGACGACGCCATCGCCATCGCCGCCGCCACGGTCGATCGCGTCGAAGGTGGTCGCGGCGACGATACGATCAGGATCAATGCACGCACAGCCGACGCGATTTCGGGCGGGTTGGGCGACGACAGGATCGATCTTACCGGCACCGGCAAGGCCAAGCTGTTCTTCGATCGCGGCGACGGCAAGGACGTCGTCCGCGTTGCCGGAGAGACAACTGTTGTCTTCGCCGAGCGTTCGATCGACGACGCCGACATCAGCTATGGTGATGGCAAGATCACCATCTCCTTTGCCGACACTGGCGATTCCGTGACGCTGGATTACAGCGCGGCGACGTTGAAAGGATCCACGCCCGAATTGAGCTTCGAGGACACAGACAACCTTGACGTTCGTCGGGAGGCGCCACATGGCTGGAATGCTTCCACCCTGTACCGGTATTTCGACGCTCACGGCGCTGGCGGCTTCTCGCTCACCCTGAAGTAAGGCGCATCCGCCTTTTCGCTGTTGCCGCCTCAGGCCAGCGTTGCGATCCAGATGACATGGCGCGCGCCGCGCTTGCCGTTGGCGCGTGTCTTCACCTCGTCCACGACAAAGCCCGCTTGCTTGAGCCTGCGCGCAAAGCCGCTGTCCGGCCCTTGCGACCACACCGCCAGCACACCGCCTGGTTTAAGCGCTGCACGCGCCGCGCCGAGGCCGGCGGCGCTATAGAGGGCATCGTTGCCCTTGTAGACGATGCCTTCGGGACCATTGTCGACATCGAACAGGACGGCATCCCAGGCGGCCTTGTCGGATCTTATGATGTGCCCGACATCGGCTTCGCGGACGCTCACGCGGGGATCGTCGAGACAGCCGTCGAAAAGTGCTGCCATCGGGCCGCGCGCCCAAGCGACGACGGCCGGCACCAACTCGGCCACGGTAATGCCTGCGTCGGCGCCCAGTTCGGCAAGGGCGGCGCGCAGCGTAAATCCCATGCCGAGGCCGCCGATCAGGATTTTCGGTTGGCTGCGGCCGACGATCCTCTCGCAGGAAAGTTTTGCCAGCGCTTCCTCGGAGCCGCTGAGGCGGCTGTTCATCAGCTCGTTGGTGCCGAGCATGATCGAGAACTCAGCGCCACGTTGCTTGAGGCGCAGTTCCTGGCCGCCATCCGGCGTTTTGGCCGAGTCGAGCTGGACCCAGGGGATCACAACCTAGACCGCTACGGCCGGCTGGCTCCAGCGGGCGGCGAGCAGCCGGTAGGGGATCAGCGCCACCACGGCGATGATCAGTTTCACCGAGAGGTCGCCGAGCGCCCAGGACACCCAGCGCATAGTCTCGACCGGCAGCACGCCCACCAGCGGCGCCGTCTCCAGAGCAAAGCTGTCGTTCGGGCCGGCAAAGGCGAAGGCGGCCGAAAAGGCGACGCTGAAGAACACGACGGTGTCGAACACCGAGCCGACCAGCGTGCCGACGATCGGCGCGCGCCACCAGCTCTGCCGGCGCAGCCGGTTGAACACGGTGACGTCGAGCAATTGCGCACAGAGGAACGCCGCACCCGAAGCCGCGGCAATGCGTACCAGCCGGTCGGCGGCGGTCTCGAATTCGATCAGGCCGTGACGGAACAGGAAGGGCGGGACGAGGATCGAGCAGATCACCGCCGTCATGAAGCCGATGAAGACGATACGCCGCGCCACGGTCGGGCCGTAGCGGCGGTTGGCAAGGTCGGTGACCAGGAAGGAGAACGGGTAGGTGAAGGCGCCCCAGGTCAGGATGTCGGCCAGCGACAGGCCGCCGACCTGGCCCTGCATCGGGAACTGTACGAGGATGTTCGATGCCACGACGACAAGCGCCATGGCGGCCACAAAGGGCAGATATCGCGAGAAGGAAGTCATTTTTTTATCCTGGGTAATGGAACCGGCCAGGCGCTATCCGAAGTTCGGATCGCGCTGCCTTATGATTTGAGCACCGGATCGCTCCGATGCCCAAGGCGGTCGTCCCCCGCCTTAAAGTCTTTAAGCGGCGGGCTGGTCGGCCAGCTTCTTGGCGATCTGCTTCTTCAAGAGACGCGCGCGCTGCGACAATTCCTTGGCCTCGGCCTTGGCCAGGAAGGCGTCGAGGCCACCGCGATGCTCGACCGAACGCAGCGCGTTGGCCGAAATGCGCAGGCGCACATTCTGGTTCAGCGCTTCCGAAATCAGCGTCACATTGACGAGGTTCGGCAGGAAGCGGCGCTTGGTCTTGTTGTTGGCGTGGCTCACATTGTTGCCGGTCTGGACTGCCTTGGCAGTGAGTTCGCAGGTACGGGACATGGTTCTAACCTTCAGTTCTTTCTAAGCCTGCCAAACCTTCGTTCCCGCGCCGGGTGGCGCGCGGTTTCGGTCAGGCGGCCTTATGGAAAAAGTTGGCGTTCCATAGTTGCATTTCGCCGAGGCGTCAAGCTCCGGCTTCCCCTGTGTCGTAAGCACACGAGTTGTCCGGATTAGGTAGCAGATGAGTTGTCCGGTTTTATCGCCAGCGAACGGAGGCTGGGGATGAGACGGGCAGCATGGCTACAGGACCGGAGAATGCGGAAGTTTCGGGACGTTTTGAGCCGCTGGAATGGCGGGGATCTTTCGATGATGGAGGCTGGCGAGTTGCTGGGCATGTCGGAGCGGCAATTCCGGCGCTACCGAGACCGTTACGAAGAGGCTGGGGACGCTGGGTTGCTCGACCGGCGTTTGGGCAAGCTTTCGACGCGCCGGGTGCCGGCGGAAGCGATCGAGGAGA
>NZ_JACDTY010000060.1 GCF_013520985.1 Mesorhizobium neociceri
GGATTGAGGTCCGGGGAGTAGGGCGGCAGGTACCAAAGCCTTGCCCCGGCAGCCTTGATCATCTGCCTGATGGCGGCCGACTTATGACTTCCCAAGTTGTCCATGACGACGATGTCGCCCGGCTTCAGCACGGTGATGAGCTGCTGCTCGACATAGGCCCGGAAGCATTGGCCGTTGATCGGTCCGTCGAAGACGCAAGGTGCCGCGAGCCGATCGCAGCGCAACGCGCCAAGGAAGGTCAGCGTGCGCCAGTGGCCGTGCGGAGCCAAGCCGCGCAGTCGCTTGCCCTTAGGCCCCCAGCCTCGCAGTGGAGCCATGTTGGTCTTGATCCAGGTCTCATCGATGAAGACCAGGCACTGCGGATCCAGGCCTGCCTGCCAGGATCGCCATCGTTGGCGCCTGCGAGCAATATCAGCACGCGCCTGCTCAAGGGCGAACAGCGTTTTTTTTGAAGCTCAGGCCCTCGCGGCGCAGGAACAACCACACCGCGTTATGCGAGACCTTGACCCCGCGACCGGCCAACTCATCCTTCAGACCGTGCAGCGTCAGATGCGGCGTCTCACGTATACGCGCCTCGATGAAGGCACGGTGCGGTTCCAGCACTCTCTTGCGGTGTCCACCCATCTTGCCCGG
>NZ_JACDTY010000061.1 GCF_013520985.1 Mesorhizobium neociceri
GCGCTGGTGGATCATCGTGCTGGTGTGCCTGGGCACGATCGTCAACTATCTGGCGCGTAACTCGCTGGGCGTGCTGGCGCCCACCCTCAAGAGCGAGCTGGGGATGAGCACCCAGCAGTATTCCTACGTGGTGGCGGCCTTCCAGGTCGGCTACACGATCATGCAGCCGGTCTGCGGCTTTATCGTTGATCTGGTCGGTTTGCGTATCGGCTTTGCACTGTTTGGTGTGTTGTGGTCGTTTGCCGGCGTGCTGCATGCGGGCGCCACCGGCTGGCTGTCGTTGGCGGGTTTCCGCGCCTTGATGGGGCTGACCGAAGCCGCGGCCATTCCGTCCGGCATGAAGGCGGTGGCCGAATGGTTTCCGGACAAGGAAAAGTCCGTCGCCGTCGGCTGGTTCAATTCGGGCACCTCGCTGGGTGCGATGTTGGCGCCGCCGCTGGTGGTCTTCCTGCATCTGCGTTACGGCTGGCAGTCTGCATTTGTGGTGACTGGCGCCATCGGCTTCCTGTGGGCCGCGCTGTGGTTTGCGTTCTACCGTTCGCCAAAAGGCCATGCCGCGCTGTCCGATGC
>NZ_JACDTY010000062.1 GCF_013520985.1 Mesorhizobium neociceri
TGGTGACGGTCGCCGACGCCTCGCTGCTCAATTTCGAGGACGACACCAGCCACACCATCACCGTCCTGGCCTCCGACGGCGACGGACCCACCAGCTCGCAGACCTTCACCATCAATGTGACGGACGTTGATCCGTCAACGCCGACCGACACCGATGCGGCCGCCAACACGGTTGCAGAGGGTGCCGCCAACGGCACCGCCGTCGGCATCACGGCATCCGCGACCGATCCCAACGGCCCGCCGGTCACCTACTCGCTCAGCGACGACGCCGGCGGACGCTTTGCCATCGACGCCACCACTGGCGTGGTGACGGTCGCCGACGCCTCGCTGCTCAATTTCGAGGACGACACCAGCCACACCATCACCGTCCTGGCCTCCGACGGCGACGGACCCACCAGCTCGCAGACCTTCACCATCAATGTGACGGACGTCAACGAGGCGCCGACAGTGACCTCGGGTGCGACGGCGAGCGTGGCGGAGAACGCGCCGGCCAGCACGGTGGTGTATACCGCGACGGCGACCGACCCAGACACCACGGCGCCGAACAACACCC
>NZ_JACDTY010000063.1 GCF_013520985.1 Mesorhizobium neociceri
TGCGCCGGCCGATGAACTGCGCGCGCAGTTTCGCCAGCATTTGCGATCCCTGCTGAGCGGCGCTCTTGGTGGGAACGAAACGCATATCTGGCCGGCTCATGGCCTCGCAGATTGCCTGCGCATCGGCGGCATCCGATTTGGAGCGTTTGACATAGGGCTTCACATACCGCGGCGGCAGCAACACCACTTCATGGCCCAGCGCGCGCAATTCCCGCGCCCAGTAGTGCGCCGCGCCGCAAGCCTCCATGCCAATCTTCAGCGGCGAAAGCCCGGCAAAGAAGGCAAGCACCTGATTGCGCCGTAGCTTCTTGCGCAGCACCGGCTGCTCAGCTTCGTTCACGCCATGCAACTGGAAAACGCTCTTTGACGTATCCATGCCAATGCGAATAAGTTTATCCACGGACGGTCTCCCTTGTTTGAGATTTGCAACGACCTCATTCTGGCACATTGCGATGCCGTCGGGGGCCGTCCACCCCAACACGGACTTAAGTACGCTCCGCTCCGGTTCTCGG
>NZ_JACDTY010000064.1 GCF_013520985.1 Mesorhizobium neociceri
TCCTCATCGGTATCTTTGAGAAGACCGATGGTTACATATTCAGTGAGACCGTTCGCGTGACCGATGATGGCGCGAAGTCGCTGAGCAATATGTCACGCGACCTGCTGGTAAATTGCTGACGTATTAGGAACGATGCCGGCGCAGCAGTAATACGATGCGCCGTCATGCACACCGCCAGGCTGCGCTAATGTTGTGCCTCTAGCACTTGTTTCGCACGGGCGCTCTCGCCAGTCTTCTATGTAGCTCCAGCGACCCAAAGCGTCGCAATAAATGGCCGCAGCTCAGGAGAAGCGCAGAAGTCCGAGCATAACGCTGCCAATATTCCAGGAACTCGGCCAAGGCCGCGTATACAGCCCATCGTCAGATATGGGCTGCTATAAGGATGACGACCGATGACTGATTTTCCTCGTGCCCCAGGAAAACGCTGGCCGTCCTGGATTAGGCCTCGATTGGCGTTCCACGGGGCACCCGTGGGCATTTTGATGCTTGATCGCATGCCGGGACC
>NZ_JACDTY010000065.1 GCF_013520985.1 Mesorhizobium neociceri
AGTAAATGTTCCAACTTCATATCCATTCTCAACTAATGCAGCTCTTAAATAAGCTACTGTAGAACCTTTACCATTTGTTCCACCCACATGAATACCGCGAATATTTAATTGAGGATTATTTAAGTGGTTAAGCATCCATTCCATTCTTTTAACACCAGGTTTAATACCAAACTTAGTGCGCTCATGTATCCAATATAAGCTATCTAGGTAATTCATTGACAATTCTCCTATGCTTTTAATTGTTCAATTCTGTTTTTAACACCATTATATTTTTCTTGATATTTTTGTTGTTTTTCGCGCTCTTCATTTATAATTTTTTCAGGTGCTTTATTAACAAAATTCTCATTTGATAATTTTTTATCAACACGGTCTAATTCTTTTTGAAGTTTGTCTAACTCTTTCTCTAAACGTTCAATTTCTTTATCCATATCAATAAGTC
>NZ_JACDTY010000066.1 GCF_013520985.1 Mesorhizobium neociceri
TATAAAGGCAGGGTTTATATTTTAGTTAATTGCTCAAGTAATTTGTAAGCATAATACTTGTGAAACTCTATTTGTTCAAGCGGTTCAAAAGCTCTTGTTTTTTACCCTCAAGCTCAGCTCTCCTTTGCTCGATTTCTTCACGTTTTTGGGCGATTTCTGCTTGCGCCTCGGGAGTTTCCAAAGTGCCTTGTGACTTGTGAAATTCTACTAGCATATCAACGATTTTTGGGTCTAATTCGTTGACATAATCAGGATTTGACCATTTCGGCACGTTGCTTGTAGGTGCTTGCTTTTTGCCGCCTTTTTTGGGCGTTTTGGCTTGTTGTTCAGCTTTCTGACTGTAGTTGACCTCGTGGAATTTTCGTGCTTGATATGATGCGTTTTATTATGAGAAGATTTACTTCATTTTTTGCTGAAATTGGGCTCTTGCCCAAGCTC
>NZ_JACDTY010000067.1 GCF_013520985.1 Mesorhizobium neociceri
CTGCCTCCGTCAGGTTCACGCTTCTGGTCGTGCGCACAAAAAGCGGTGAGCCGACACGGGCCTCGAGGTTCCGAATTGCCTGGCTGACGGCGGACGGCGTCACCCCGAGACGCGTGGCCGCGGCCCGAAACCCCCGCAGTTCGGCAACGGCCAGAAACATGACCACGCCGTCCATGCGCGCTCGATCTATTGTGAAGGATGACTGCACAGGCTGTACCGATATAGGTCGATTATCAAACAATCATGCTCCCGGTAAACGGAAATCACAAGGCATCGAGCCCCAGGAGCAAGACCATGCGTTCATTTCACATCAACAGTTTTGGCGGGCCCGACAGCCTGATCATCAAAGAGAGCGAAATTCCGAAGCCTGGTCGCGGTGAAGTCCTGGTCCGCGTCAGGGCGTCGTCGCTCAACTTCCGCGATCTGCCCATTT
>NZ_JACDTY010000068.1 GCF_013520985.1 Mesorhizobium neociceri
CGCCAAGGGCAAGACCACCGAAGACGACATCATCAACTGGGCGCGCGACAACATGGCGGCCTACAAGTACCCGCGCGTGGTCGAGTTTGTGGATGCGCTGCCCAAGTCCGGCACGGGCAAGGTGATGTGGCGCACGCTGCAGGAGCAGGAAAACGCAAGGAATGAGGCGGCCGAGAAACCGGCCGCCGCGTAAGGAGCGCGTCAAGAGAAAGGGCCCGAGTGGCCCCTTTTTCAATGTCCGCGCGCCTTGAAGAGCAGCGCGCCGATGCCGTGGAAACCACGCTGACGCGCATGCCGCATCGGCGTGACGCCACCGCGGTCGGCCAGGTTCGGGTCCGCTCCGCCGTCGAGCAGAACTTGTACGGTCTTCTCGTATTTGTCGCTGCCATCGCCCAGCGCCACGGCTTCGATCAGCGCGGTCAGGCCCAGGTTG
>NZ_JACDTY010000006.1 GCF_013520985.1 Mesorhizobium neociceri
CTCGCGAAGATCATTGGAAAGAGGTCGGGTCATCAGATGCTGGCCTCCACTCCAGCCAGCATCTTGAATCACAAAACCGACAAATCGGGAATCCCCTTCGATTCCATCAAGTCGTGAACCGCTCTAGGTGTTTGTTCTCCCGACACCCCCAAGATACCTTAAAGGCAAACCGGCGGCATCGGAGTCCGGTGTGCGCATGGTATTTTGACGAGACAACCATCTGCGCTACCTCGATAATAGGACAACCGCCGAAACAGCGGCCCGGAACGAGGTTTGCGGAAGATGACGTTGTTGATTTCAAACGCAGGCCGACTGTCAGCGCTGCTTGCCCTGTCCCTTGCGGCAGGCTGCTCATCGCTGGGCAGCACGGTCAACCCGGCGAAATATGACAGCATGTCATGCACCGAGCTCAACAATGCCGTTGGCGATATCGCACGCGACATCTCACAGACCGCCATCACCCGCGGCAAGGTCGCCAACACCAGCGTTCCGAAGTGGCTGCTCGTCGGCGCTCGCGTGAAGAGCGCAGTCGCCAATCGTGAGACAGCCAGGATCGAAAAGCTGAAGCAACAACAAGACGCGATTATCGCTATACGCGCCAGCAGGTGTTCGACGTCGTCGAGATAGCTGAGCTGCGTGGTTTCGCCCGACAAGTCAGATCAAGCGCGCCGGCGTATCCCTTCAGTCCTCGTCAACCAGCTGATCGACCGGTACGTCGAGTGCGCGCGATAGCCGTAGCCATAGTCCGACATCGCCACCTCGCTTGCCGTTCTCGATCGCCGACAGCATGTTTTGTGAAATGCCGACTTCCGCCGCCAGGGCCGTCTGAGTCTTGCTCCTCTTCCCCCGCCAGAAGGCAAGCGGCGATGCGGCATTGGCAAAGGCGAGCGCCTCATCGGCGGTGAAGCCAGGAGCCTCGCCGGCCCGATAGCTCGCCACCTCACGGGCACGCGCAGCCCGATCCTGCAGCGCATCGAGTTCTGCGCGCGGCAAGACCGCCATTTCGTCGCCCTTGGGTGTGGTGAAGTAGTGGATACTCATTGCCACGTCCTACTCGTAGATGGAGCCGCGCGGGCCGATCCTGCTGACGATGATCTCATCGTCCGACTGGGTGAAGATGATGCGGTAGTCTCCGACACGCAGCCGCATTTCATCTGAACCAACCAGTTTCTTGACGTTGTTGGCCATGGCTTCCGGCGTCTCGGCATAGACCGCGATCTTGTCGACTATGCGAGCGGCATCAGCCTTGTGCTTGCGCAGCGATTTGATTGCGGCAGCCAGGTAGACAACCCGCCTCACGGATCAATATCTCACATTGCAATAACTAGATCAACAAATAAATCTCATACTGAGATATCTTTGAATCTCAAGCACTCAACCTGAAGCGCGTGACATCGATCGCCGCGTTCATCAGCGTCTGCGTGTAGGCGGCCTGCGGATTGCTGAAGATCTCTTCGGTCGGGCCTTCCTCGACGATCTTGCCCTGTTTCATGACGATGATGTAGTCGGCCATGGCGCGTACGACCGCGAGGTCGTGGCTGATGAAGAGGTAGGACAGTTCGTGGTCGGCCTGCAGCTTGCGCAGCAGCTCGACGATCTGCTTCTGCACCGAGCGGTCGAGTGCGGAGGTCGGCTCGTCCAGCACCACCACTTTCGGTTTCAGGATCATGGCGCGGGCAATGGCGATGCGTTGGCGCTGGCCGCCGGAGAATTCGTGCGGATAGCGGTTGCGCGCATTGGGGTCGAGGCCGACCTCGAGCAGTGCCTCCACGGCGCGCTGGTCGCGCTGCTTGCCGGACAAGGAGGGCTCATGAACCAGAAGCCCTTCGGTGATGACCTGGCCGACGGTCATGCGCGGCGACAGCGAGCCGAACGGGTCCTGGAAGACCAGCTGCAATTCGCGCCTGAGCGGCCGCATCGCCTGGCGGTCGGCGGTTGAAATATCACGGTCGCCGAAGCGGATGACGCCGTCGCTCGGCAACAACCTCAGCAGTGCGCGGCCGAGCGTCGATTTTCCCGAGCCGGATTCGCCAACGATGCCGATCGTCTGGTTGCGTTTCAGCCGGATCGAAATGTGGTCGACGGCGCGTAGCAGCAGCGGCTCGCTGGCGAGGAAGCCGCCGCCGATCTTGAACGTCACCTCGACGTTCCTGCCTTCGAGCAGCACCGGCGCATTTGCCGACGGTGGCGCCTTGGTGCCGGTCGGTTCGGCGGCCAGAAGCATTTTCGTATAGGCATGCTGCGGATTGGCAAACAGCGCTTCGGCCTCGCCTTCCTCGACCACCTCACCATAGCGCATGACATAGACGCGGTCGGCAAAGCGCCGGACGATGCCGAGGTCGTGGGTGATGAAGACGATGGCCATGCCGAGCTTGCGCTGCAGTTCGGCGAGCAGCACCAGGATCTGTGCCTGGATGGTGACATCGAGCGCCGTCGTCGGTTCATCGGCGATCAAAATGTCGGGGTCGTTGGCGAGCGCCATGGCGATCATGACGCGCTGGCGCTGGCCGCCCGACATTTCGTGCGGATAGGATTTCATCCGCCGCTCGGGATCGGGGATATGCACCAGCCTGAGCAGCTTGAGCGCCTCCTCGCGCGCCGCGGCCGCGTTCAGCCCGCGGTGCTTGCGGATCGGCTCCATCAGCTGGTTGCCGATCGAATAAAGCGGATCGAGCGAGGTCATCGGCTCCTGGAAGATCATGCTGATCTTGGCGCCGCGGACCTTGTTGAGATCGGCCTTGCTCATGGTCAAAAGGTTGCGGCCGCGATAGTCCACATGGCCCGTCGCCTCGCCGTTGGACGCCAGCAGGCTCATCGCCGCCATCATCGTCTGGCTCTTGCCGGAGCCGGACTCGCCGACCACGGCAACCGTCTCGCCCGCATTGACGTGGATGTTGATGCCCTTGACCGCTTCGACGGCGCCGTCGAGCGTGCGGAAGCGGACGCGAAGGTCCTTGACGCTGAGGATCGTTTCGGGAGTTGCCATATCAACGGTTCCCATCTTTATCGATCCCCATCTTTATCGATCTCTCGGGTCGAGCGCATCGCGCAGGCCGTCGCCGACGAAATTCAGCGCGAACAGCGTGGAGACGAGGAAGAAGGCGGGGAACAGGAGCAGCCAGTTGGCGGTGCCGATGTTCTTGGCGCCGACCGAGATCAGCACGCCCCAGCTGGTCATCGGCTCCTGGACGCCAAGGCCGAGGAAGGACAGGAAGCTTTCCAGGATGATGACCTGCGGCACCAGCAGCGTCATGTAGATCACCACTGGTCCGAGCAGATTGGGGATGACATGGCGCAGCAGAATGCCGCGCTGGCCGACACCCATGGCTTCGGCCGCCTGGACATATTCCTGGCGGCGGATCGACAGCGCCT
Source organism: Mesorhizobium neociceri (assembly GCF_013520985.1). Classification (GTDB taxonomy): domain Bacteria; phylum Pseudomonadota; class Alphaproteobacteria; order Rhizobiales; family Rhizobiaceae; genus Mesorhizobium; species Mesorhizobium neociceri. The sequence goes on from NZ_JACDTY010000006.1 coordinate 3,373, forward strand.
GGCCGCGCACGATGCGCGCCATGTCGAGCCACAGTACCGCCCCCACCGCCAGGAACATCAGCACGAAGTTGCGGCCGAAGAACACCACCAGCATGATGACGAAGAAGATGAAGGGCAAGGAATAGAGCACGTCGACGATGCGCATCATCACCTCGTCGATCTTGCCGCCGGAAAAGCCGGCCGCCGCCCCGTAGAGCACGCCGATGACGACGGCGACAACGCCGGCAAGCAGGCCGATGGCCAGCGAAATGCGCCCTGCCATCAGCGTGCGGGACAATAGGTCGCGGCCGGTATTGTCGGTGCCGAACAGGAAATATTGCTGCTTGACCGACGCCGTCATCGTCAATTCGAGCCCGTCGGCCGACTTGCTCTCTATCTTGGTATCGTCGAAGGCATCGGAGCGGTCGAGATAGCGGATGTTGCGATCGTCGATCGGTTTGGTCGAGGTGACGGTGACAGTGACGCGACTGCCGTCCAGTTTCCACTCCTTGATGTCGACGCGCATGCGCTTGATGGCATCCTTGAGCGCCGTCTCGATCATGTCGGGCTTCGGATAGGCAGAAAAGCTTGGTGGCGTGCGCACGTAGTCGGCGTAGATGGTGGTGTATTGATGCGGCACGAACCAGGGGCCGAAGATGCTGATGACGCCAATGAAGACCAGATAATAGAGGCTGAACATGGCGGCGCGGTTGGCTTTGAGGCGCGCCCATGCGTCTCCCCAGAGCGAGCGGCCGACGACGGCCGGCGGAGCGGCGGTGGCTGCGATATCAGTCATAGCGCACCCTCAGTCATAGCGCACCCTTGGGTCGACGACCGCGTACATGACGTCGACGATCAGGTTGAAGACGATGGTGAAGAGCGCGATCACCACCACGGTTCCCATCACCAGCGTGTAATCGCGGTTGAGCGCGGCATCGACGAAATAGCGGCCGACACCGGGAATGGAGAAAATGGTCTCGACGATGACCGAACCGGTGAGCAGCGCCGCAGCTGCCGGACCGGTGAAGGAAACGATCGGCAGGATGGCGCCGCGCAGCGCGTGCTTGACCACCACCGACCAGTCGGAAAGGCCGAGCGCACGCGCCGTTCGGATATGATGCGAACGCAAGCTCTCGATCATCGACCCGCGCATCAGGCGGGCAACGATGGCGATCTGCGGCAAAGCCAGCGTCAGCACCGGGCCGATCTTGTTGATCAATGCGCCATCACCCCAGCCGCCGATCGGCAACAGCTTCCAGGTCAATCCGAACAGCAGCTGAATCACAGGAGCGATGACGAAGGTGGGGATGGTGCTGCCGGCGGTCGCCAACGCAATCACCGTATAATCGCCAAGCTTGTTCTGGTTGAGCGCGGCGATGGTGCCGAGCACCGAACCAAGCAGCAGCGCCAGGATCAGCGCCGAGGTGCCGAGCTGGACTGAAATCGGCAAGCCCTTGGCGAACAGTTCGGTGACGGTGAAGTCAGGCAAATTGTAGCTCGGTCCGAAATTGCCGCGCAAAAGATTGCCGAGATAGTGGGCATATTGAAGCCAGAGCGGATCGTTGAGGCCGAACTGAGCTTCTAGATTGGCCCTGATCTCGGGACTGAGGCCCCGCTCCTGATTGAATGGGCCGCCCGGTGCGACTCGTATCAGGAAGAACGCCATGGTCACGATGACGAATAGCGTCGGTATGGCGGTCAAAAGCCGCCGGAAGATATATCGCAGCATCGGCGCCCCGCTTCGGCCAGAGCGACACTACGTCCCTACGGACGCATTGCCACGCTCCGGCGCCAAATCTTCGCACCGGGCTTGCCGAAAATCGACCACGACTTTCGGACCGATGCGATGACCGACCGGCCCGCCGCGCCCGGATGAGGCGCGGCGGTCCAGTCAGCGATGATTCAGTCCTTGGAGACGAAGCGGGACGGATGGATGTCCATCACATTGTCATCGAAGCCATGCAGCTTCGAGGAAACGATGTCGTGGAAGCTGTAGTAGAGAAGCGGAATGTTGCCGACGTCGTCGACAAGGATGCGCTCGGCCTCGGTGAGGTCCTTCATGCGCTCTTCTGGCTTGCCACCGGCAGCCGCGGCCTTGTCCATGGCCGCTTCATATGCCGGGCTGACGTAGCTCGAATAGTTGTTTCCGCTGGCCTTGCGTGTGATGCCGAGGAAGGTCTCGGGATCCTTGTAGTCGGCGATCCAGGCGGCACGCGCCACGTCGTAGTTGCCCTTCTGCTCAAGGAAGGAGTAGTGGGTCTTGGTATCGGTGTTGAGCAGCGTGATCTCGACGCCAAGCGGCTTCAACTGTTCCTGGATGGCAACCGCGGTGTTCTTGTGGTTCTCCGAGGTGTTGTAGCGGATTTCCATCTTCAGCGGATGCTCGGGCGTATAGCCGAGCTTCTCAAGTATCTTCTTGGCGGCGTCCTCGCGGTCGATCTGCGGCATGTCGGCGTATTTGGCCATTGCCGGCGTGTAGCCCGCGATGCCCGGAGGCACCATCGAATAGCCAGGCAGCATCGAGTTCTGCCAGACTTTCTCGGCGAGGAAGTCGCGATCGATCGCCATCGAGATGGCGTTGCGCAGTTCGACATTGTCCCACGGCGCCTTGTCGGTCTTGATCGCGTAATAGTAGGTGCCGAGATACGGTCCGACACGGACCTGATCGCCGAACTTGGTCTTGAGGTCAGCGAGCTGTTCGGTCGGCAGGTCGCCGTAGCTGTCGAGTTCGCCGGCCTCGAAGCGCTTCATCGCCGATGAGCGGTCTTCGGTCGGGATATAGTTGACGACGTCCATCTTGACGGTCGCGGCGTCCCAGAATTTCGGATTCTTGACCAGCTTCATGTGGTCGTTGGGAATCCACTCGGCCAGTGTATAGGCGCCGTTGGAAACGAGATTGCCCGCCTTGATCCAGTCGGCGCCGAGTTTGTCGATCGAGGCCTTGTTGACCGGATAGGTGGCCTGGTGGGTCAGCATCTCGAGGAAGTATGGCGTCGGCGCCTTCAGCGTCACTTCCAGCGTGTTGGCGTCGATCGCCTTGACGCCCATGTCCTCGGGCTTGCCTTTCTTGGTGTTGACTTCCTCGGCGTTCTTCACGGGATAGAGCATGGAAGCGTATTCGGCGGCGGTCGCCGGATCCTCCAGCCGACGGAAGGAGTAGACGAAATCGTCCGCCGTCACCGGGCTGCCATCCGACCACAAGCCGTCCTTGCGCAGCTTGAAGGTGTAGACGGTGCCGTCGTCGGATACGGTCCAGCTTTCGGCGGCGCCCGGAATGAGGTTCGTCTTCTGATCGTGCATGACCAGTCCCTGGAACAGGTCGCGTATGATATCGGCTTCGTAGACGGTCGAGGTCTTGTGCGGATCGACTGTCTCCGCTTCGGCGGCGCTGCCTCTGTTATAGACAGTCTCGGCAAGGGCCGGCGTGAGGAATGTGCCTGCAGCAAAGGTCATGGTCGTGGCGACCAGCGTCGCCTTCAGCATGTTTTTCAGCATGAAGTCTCTCCCTGTGGCGCTGCCCATCGGCTACGCCTTACGAGTGTTAACGCCCCGGGACCGATTTCTGGCCCCTTTGAGCGCGCCGCCGGTTCCCGTTCCGGCGGCTGGTGGCAGGAGACTAGACAGACGGAAATATTATTTCAACCGCCCGCTGCTTGACGTTGAGTGAGCAGTCTTGCGCTAAAATAGGAGCAGCTAAAATGAACATGCCTTTCAACTGGCTGCATCTTGCGGTTGCTTTATCGGTTTTCTGTTTTTGCAAGCGGAGTTTGGCATGCTCGGCAGTATGCTGCAGAACCAAAAACTCCCCCCTTCGTGGTGTCGTTTCCGGACGAACGCCTCGGGGACCTCGGCGATCGAATTTGCCATGCTGGCGCCGTTGTTCATCCTGCTTCTGCTCGGAATGGTTGCATATGGCATCTATTTCGGCGCCAGCCACTCGGTCCAGCAAATCGCGGCGGATGCGGCGCGAACCGCGATTGCGGGGCTGAACGCCACTGAACGCAAGACTCTGGTGACCAACTTCATCAACAACGATGTCAACGGTTATCCCTTCGTCGATGCCACGAAACTGACGGTCGATGCCAAGGACAGTGTCGCCGATGGCAGCCAGTTCGTGGTCTCGGTCAGCTACGACGCACGGAATTTGCCGATCTGGAATCTGTTTCCCAATCTGTCGATGCCGGGCATGACCATTCAACGTCAATCGACGATCCGGGTCGGGGGCATCTGATGCGTAGTGCCGTTGCTGGAATGTGGCAGATATGCCGGCGGCTGCTGCGCGAGAAGCGGGCCAATTTCGCTGTCATGACGGCGCTTAGCGCGCCCGTCGCGCTGGTGCTGACGGCGTTCGCCGTCGACCAGGGTGCGCTGTTCAACGAGCGCCGCGCAGCGCAGTCGATCGTCGACCTGGCGGCGATCACTGCCGCGGCCAATCTCGCCAACGTCGAAACGGCGGTGCTGACGACGCTGAAGGACAATGGCATCAGCTCGGTTGCCGTGCAGAAAGACGGGAAAAACGTCGCGCCGACAGCCACCAAGGCGGTGGTCCAGATTGTGCCGGGGCGCTACACCGGCTTGAGTTCGATCGCCGCCGGCAGCCGGTTCGAGGCAGGCAAGCTGCCCTACAATGCCGTGCAAGTGTTCCTGAAGAAGCAGGGCACGCTCTATTTCGGCACCTCGCTCATGGCCCCGCCGGTCATCGGCACGATGGCCACCGCAAACGCCCAGGCGCAGGCAAGCTTTTCGGTCGGCTCGAGGCTGCTCAGCGTCAATGGCGGCCTGCTCAACGCGCTCCTCAACGGGCTGGTGGGCGGCAACATCTCGCTCAGCGTGATGGACTATAATTCCCTGATCGCGGCCGACATCAACGTCCTTTCCTTTGTCGACGCGCTCGCGGTTCAGTTGCACATGACCGGGGTGTCCTATTCGGATGTGCTGGCTTCAAAGGCGAGCATCGGCCAGATCGCAACCGCCATGGCCAATGTCCCGGGGTTGGGCAACACGGCCAAGCTGGCCTTGCAGTCGGTGGCCTCGAAGGCCACCAGCACGGTCCAGATTCCACTCAGCCACCTTGTCGACCTCGGCTCGGTCGGCCGTCTGGGCCTCGGGCAAAAGCCGTCGGGCCTGGGTGTCGATACCAGCGCCATGGGAATGCTGACGGCCGCAGCCTCCCTTGCCAACGGCACCAACCAGGCCCAGCTCGACCTGGGCCTCACCGTGCCTGGCCTCACCGCCACGACGCTCAACGTTGCCATTGGCGAGCCGATGCAATCCTCGCCATGGCTGGCTGTCGGCGAGGCCGGTACCGTGGTGCGCACCGCGCAGACACGCATCAAGCTTCTGGCGTCGGTCACTGTCGGCAACAGCAATATCGGCGGCGGCACCACCCTGCTCTCCGTTACCTTGCCGCTGCATATCGAAATCGCCTATGCGGAGGCCAAGCTGACGGACATAAGCTGTCCGACGGGCCGTCCCGAGAGCATCAAGGTCACCATCGCCACGCGCCCCGGTGTCGTCGAGGCGCATCTCGCGGCCAGCAGTGCCGACGGTAATCCCGGCGCCTTCGCCGATTTCACCAAACCGCAATCCTTCTACAACACCGAAATCGCTGCGGTGAGGCTGCTGCTCGTCCCGCTCTTGTCGGTGAAGGGCTCTGCGGCGTTTGCGATGACCAACATGAACTCGACGGACCTCGTCTTCAACTACGGCGACATCACCGCCAAGACGATCAAGACCGTCTCAACGCAGAACCTGACGCAGTCGCTGACCACGTCGCTGGTCAAGAATCTGTCGCTGACAGCCAACGTGCTGAGCCTGCCGATCAACCTCAGCGCCCTGCTTGGAACGGTGAAGCCGGCGGTGGTGGCGCTGCTGAACAGCGTGACGGCGCCCGTCGACACGCTGGTCTACAATGTGCTTGCGGCGCTCGGTGTGAGCGTCGGCCAGGCCGATGTCCGGGTCACCGGCGCGACCTGCGGCCGCTCCGTTCTGGTGCAATAAAGCCCGACCTGTCGGTTAGCCGGCTCGTCCGACAAAGCTGCCCAGCGCCGGCAGCGACAGCCCCTCCTCCTGTAGGACCGCACCGCCACCCGGAGCTATCGTCACGACGGGCCCGAAATCCGGCGGCAGTGGCCAGTCGGCCGGCTCGTCGGCGAAATTGAAGACGCAGAGCAATGTCTCGCCTTCGCCCTGCCTGATGAAGGCAAGGACATCGCCCTCGGTTTCGAGAAAGCGGATCGAACCCTTGACCAGAGCCGGATGCGCCTTGCGCAAGGCCAGCATCGCCCGGTAGCCGGCAAGCACGGAATTTTCGTCGCCATTCTGGATGTCGACCGCTTGGGCGCGGTGGCTGGCCGGCACCGGCAACCAAGGTTTTGCCGGGGAAAAACCGGCATTGTCGGCGCCCGCCTCCCAAACCATGGGCGTGCGGCAACCGTCCCTGCCCTTGACCCCCGGCCAGAAACGGATGCCGACAGGATCGCGCAGATCCTCGAAGGTCAGCTCCGCCTCTTCCAGCCCAAGCTCTTCGCCCTGGTAGAGGCAGATCGAGCCGCGCAGGCAGGAGAGCAGCGCGATCGCGAATGCCGCCACCGCATTTGGATCGCCGCCCGGTCGCGTCCAGCGGCTGACATGGCGCACGACATCGTGGTTGGAGAACGCCCAGCACACCCAACCGTCGACAACGGCTGCCTCGAAGGCCTCGACGCAGCCGCGCACATGGGCGGGCGAGAATTGTGCCCCAAGCAGGTCGAAAGTGTAGCACATGTTGAGCTTGTCGCCGCCGGAGGTGTAGGCGGCGAGCGTCTGCAGCGAGCGGCCTTCGTCGCCGACTTCGCCGACACTGGCGCGGCCGCCATACTCGTCGAGCAAAGAGCGAAAGCGTCGGAGGAAATCGAGGTTCTCCGGTTGCGTCTTGTCGAACAGATGCTCCTGGAAGAGATAGGTGTTGGTTTCGCCATTGGTGCCGGCGACACTCGACGCCAAAGGCGGATTGCTGCGCAGCCAGCGATCATGGACATAGTAGTTGACCGTATCCAGGCGGAAGCCATCGACGCCGCGTTCGAGCCAGAACCGCACTGTCTCCAGCAGCGCATCTTGAACCTCCGGATTGTGGAAATTGAGATCCGGCTGCGAAGCGAGGAAATTGTGCATGTAATATTGCCGGCGGGTCGCATCCCACTCCCAGGCCGGGCCGCCGAAGACCGACAGCCAGTTGTTGGGAGCGTTGCCGTCGGGTTTGGTGTCGGCCCAGACGTACCAGTCAGCCTTGGGGTTGTCGCGGCTGGTACGGCTTTCGACGAACCATTCGTGCTTGTCGGAGGAGTGCGACAGCACCTGGTCGATGATCACCTTCAGGCCGAGCCGGTGCGCCTCGGCCACCAGCGCGTCGAAATCATCGAGCGTGCCGAACATCGGATCGACCGCTTGATAGTCCGAGACGTCGTAACCCATATCGGCCATTGGCGACTTGAAGAAGGGCGACAGCCAGACGGCGTCGACGCCCAGCGAGGCGACGTGCGCCAGCCGCGATGTGATGCCTGAGAGATCGCCGCTGCCGTCGCCGGTCGTGTCCTGGAACGAGCGCGGATAGATCTGGTAGATGACGCAGCCGCGCCAGCAGTCGACGCTCTGTTCAGGCCCCTGCTCGGTATTGCCGTCGGCCATTATTTGCTCTTCCTCGCGCGGTCCTTCGGGATCCGGCGTTCGATCATGAAACTGACACTTCGGCCGGACAGCGGGCGCGCAAGGTCGATCGCCTGCGTTTCGACAGCCGGCTGCCATTGGAACCCTTCCCGTACGGGCAGGGTGAAGACGCATTGACGGCGGTCGCCGTTGACGATGACGGCAAGGCGGCCTCCTTCCGTATCGCCGAGCAGCATGATGAGGCGATGGCGCGCGGCATCGTTCCAGTCGGCTTCGCCAAGCGGCGCGCCGGTCTCGGTCAACCAGGCGACATCGGGCACATCCGAACCGGCCGGCGGCTCCCCGGTGAGGAAGCGCGGGTCGGCAAGCGCTGAAACCGCGCGGCGGAGTGCCGCGAGCGCCGACACATGGGCTTCCAGCGCGAGATCGCGCCCGGCCCAGTCGAGCCAGGTGATGGCGTTGTCCTGCGCATAGGCGTTGTTGTTGCCCTTTTGCGTGCGGCCGAATTCGTCGCCCGCCGTCAGCATGATCGTGCCGCGCGAAGCAAACAAGGTGGTGAGCAGCGCGCGGCGGTCACCGGAACGGGCCTCAGCAATCGCCTTGTCGGAGGTCTCGCCCTCGACGCCATTGTTCCAGGACAGGTTCTCACTGTGGCCGTCGCGGTTCTTCTCGCCATTGGCCTGGTTGTGCTTGGCCTCATAGGCGACGATGTCGGCCAAGGTCATGCCGTCATGCGCGGCGATGAAATTCACCGTCCGGCTGGTGCTGAGCCCTTCTTTGGCGAAGATATCGGACGAGCCGGCGAGCCGTGTGGCCAGCGCACCGACGGCGCCAGCATCGCCGCGCCAGAAGCGCCTGACATCGTCACGGTAGCGGTCGTTCCATTCCAGATATGGCGGGCGGAAATTGCCGAGCTGGTAGCCGTTCGGACCGATGTCCCAGGGCTCGGCGATCAGCACCCTGTCGGCAAGGATGGGATCGCCAGCGATGGCTTGAAGCAAGGGCGCTTCCGGATCGAAAACGCCATCGACGCGGCCGAGAACCGGCGCCAGGTCGAAGCGGAAACCGTCGACGCCGGCATGGCGGGCGAAATGGCGAAGCGTGTCGAGCACCATCTCCCGAACGATAGGATGATCACAAGCGACCGTGTTGCCGGTGCCGGTGTCATTGACCAGCCGGTTGTCGGCTTCATGTCTGTAATAGGCCTGGTTGTCCAGCCCGCGCAGCGACAGCGTCGGGCCGAGTCGGTCGCTCTCGCCGGTGTGGTTGAAGACGAGATCGAGGATGATGCCGATACCAGCTTTGCGCAGCGCCGCCACCGTATCGCGCAATTCGGCGAGGCCACCGGGCGCCAGGCGCGGGTCAAGCGCCATGAAGGTGACGGGGTTGTAGCCCCAGGCATTGCTTAGGCCGAGCGGCGGCAGATGGCGCTCATCGATCCATGCCGTCACCGGCATCAGTTCGACGGCGGAGACACCGATCTTTTTCAAATGTTCGATGATGGCCGGATGGGCAAGGGCCGCAATGGTGCCGCGCTGGGCTTCCGGCACGTCCGGATGCAGCTTGGTGAAGGAGCGGACATTGAGTTCGTAGATCAGGCCGCCGGGCTGAAACAGCGACGGCTTGGCCGGCATCGGCTTCGGCAAAACCCGCGCAATGGTCTTCGGCATCAGAGCCGCGGTGTCGGCGCCTTCGTTGCGCCGTGCCGCAAGCCGCCAGTGGTGGGCATAGGGCCGGTCGATCTCGACGGCGTAGGGATCGGTGAGCAGCTTGTCGGGATCGAACCACAGCCCGCGCTCGGGCGCATAGTCGCCGTCGGCGCGAAAACCGTAGCGGGTGCCGGCAGCGAGGCCGGCGACGAACAGCGCATGCACGCCTTCGCCTTCCGGCTGGAGCTCAAGCCGGTCGATTTCGCGCGCGCCGGTTTCGTCGAAGATCGACACCCAGAGGCGTCGCGCCGACGACGACCATGCGGCGAAGCGGATGCCATCGCGGGTGGTAGTGGAGCCGAGTTGGGTCATGCAGTCTCCCCCTTCTCCCCTTGTGGGAGAAGGTGTCGCCGAAGGCGACGGATGAGGGGTGCTCCAGCTTGGCACCGACTGCGATCCGTCCAACACCCCTCAACCGTCTCGGCGCTGCGCGCCGATCCACCTTCTCCCACAAGGGGAGAAGGGAAAGCGCGCGCAGCCACTCTCAAGTAATCACGCTCGGCTTGTTGCGGCCGGTGTGGCTCTTGATCCCTGCAATATCATCGGCAGCCGCGATCAGGTCGGCAAGCGCCTCCTGCGTATCGAGATCGTGCCTCGCTCTGTCAGGCTCGTAGCGCTCGATATAGACGCGAAGCGTCGCGCCCGACGTGCCGGTGCCGGACAAACGAAACACGACGCGCGAGCCGCCTTCGAACAGGATACGGATGCCCTGGTTCTTGCTCACCGAACCGTCGACCGGATCGTGGTAGGCGAAGTCGTCGGCATTGGCGATCTTCAGGCCGCGCACGCTGGTGCCGGGCAGCGAAGCGAGCTTGGCGCGCAACTCGTCGACCAGAGCATTGGCGCGGTCGGTCTCGACCTCTTCATAATCATGGCGCGAATAGTAGTTGCGGCCGTAGGTCGCCCAATGTTCGGTGACCACCTGTTTGGCGCTTTCGCCGCGCACGGCCAGGATGTTGAGCCACAACAGCACCGCCCACAGCCCGTCCTTTTCGCGGACATGGTTGGAGCCGGTGCCGGCGCTTTCCTCGCCGCAGATCGTTGCCATGCCGGCATCGAGCAGATTGCCGAAGAACTTCCAGCCGGTTGGCGTCTCGTAGATGCCGATGCCGAGCTTTTCGGCGACACGGTCCGCCGCGCCGCTGGTCGGCATCGACCGGGCGATGCCTTTGAGGCCGTCCTTGTAGCCCGGCGCCAGCTGCGCATTGGCGGCGAGCATCGCCACCGAATCCGACGGGGTGACGAAAATGCCCTTGCCGATGATCAGATTGCGGTCGCCGTCGCCGTCGGAAGCGGCGCCGAAATCAGGCGCATCCGGTCCCATCATCTCGTCATAAAGGTGCTTGGCATGGACCAGGTTCGGATCGGGGTGATGGCCGCCGAAATCCGGCAGCGGCTTGTAGTTGCGGCACGTCCCGTTTTCCGCGCCAAGCCGGCGTTCGAGGATCTCCTTGGCATAGGGTCCGGTGACGGCATGCATGGCATCAAAACGCATGCGAAAGCCGTATTTGAAATTGGCGCGAATGGCGTCGAAGTCGAACAGGCTTTCCATCAGCTCGGCATAGTCGGTGACCGGATCGATCACCTCGACCGCCATGCCGCCGGCAGTCACGGTGCCGATCTTGTCGATGTCGATCTGGTCGATCTCGGCGATCTTGAAAGTCGAAATCGTCTTGGTCTTTTCGAAGATCGCGTCGGTCAGTTTTTCCGGCGCCGGGCCTCCATTGCCGGCATTGTACTTGATGCCGAAATCCTCATGCGGGCCGCCCGGATTGTGGCTGGCCGACAGGATGATGCCGCCGAAGGTCTTGTATTTGCGGATGACATGCGAGGCAGCCGGCGTCGACAATATACCACCCTGCCCGACCATCACCTTGCCGAAGCCGTTGGCCGCAGCCATGGCGATCGCCTTCTGGATGACTTCGCGGTTGTAGAAGCGGCCGTCGCCACCGATCACCAGCGTCTTGCCCTTGAAGCCGTCCAGCGCGTCGAAAATCGACTGGATGAAGTTCTCGGCATAGTGCTCCTGCTGGAAGACAGGCACCTTCTTGCGCAGGCCGGAGGTGCCGGGTTTCTGGTCAAGATAGGGTTTGGTGGGGACGGTCCGGATCATGCTTCAGGCAACCCTTTTCGAAAGCAACAGGCGGTAGAGTTCAACGTATTTGTCGGCGCTCTTGTCCCAGGAGACATCGGCCTTCATGCCCTGGCGCTGTATCTGTTCCCAGACGGCGGGATTTGAATGCGCGTCGACCAGCCGGCGGATGGCGTGCAGCATGGCGCCGCCATTGTTGGGCGCGAACTGGAAGCCGGTGGCGACACCTGCCGAGATCGCTGCCTCATTGGCGTCGATGATGGTGTCGGCAAGGCCGCCGGTACGGGCAACAACCGGCACGCAGCCATAGCGCAGGCCGTAGAGCTGGGTCAGCCCGCAAGGCTCGAAGCGCGAGGGGATGACGATGGCGTCGCAGCCACCCTGCATGGTGTGGGAAAGCCCCTCGTCATAGCCGACGACGACGCCGATGCGGCCGCGATGGCGGGCGGCGGCGGCAAGCAGCGCGCCTTCCAGCCCGGCATCGCCCGAGCCGAGGATCGCCAGCCGAGCGCCGGTGGCGACGACGCCGTCGACCACCGCCGCCAGTATGTCCATGCCCTTTTGCCAGGTCAGCCGGCTGATGACGCAGACGATCGGGCTGTCGTCGCGTTCGAGGCTGAAGCGATCCTCGACAACCGCCCGGTTGGGAAGGCGAGCCTTGAGCGTCTGCGCGGAATAGGCCGACACCAGATGCTTGTCGGTCTCTGGGTTCCAGATGTCGGTGTCGATGCCGTTGACGATGCCGTAGAGGTCCGAGGATCGCATGTTGATCAGGCCGTCGAGGCCCATGCCGAATTCCGGTGAGCGGATTTCCTGCGCATAGGTCGGGCTCACCGTGGTGATCGCCCAGGCCGCCTGCAGGCCGGCCTTGAGGAAGCCGACGCCGCCATAATATTCGACGCCATCGAGCGCCATCGCCACCGCCGGCAGGCCAAGCTCGCCAAAAATGCCGGCGCCGAACTGGCCCTGGAAGGCAAGGTTGTGCACGGTGATCAGCGACGGCACGCCGACCGCCTTGCCGTAACGCATATAGGCGAGCGTCATTGCCGACTGCCAGTCATGGGCGTGCACCAGATCCGGCTGGTAGCCTGATATGGCGCCGCCGGCGATGTCGCCGCCGACCTGGCTCAACGCCGCGAAGCGCCGCCAATTGTCGGGCCAGTCGGCGCCGGCCGCATTACCGTATGGCCCGCCGGGCCGGTCGTAGAGATGCGGCGCGTCGAGCACGAACAGATCGAGCCCGGCAATCTGCACGGCATGGACCGAAGCCTTGCCGCCCTGCAGCAGCGGGTACTGGTAGACGGCCTTCTTTTTCTTGAAGGCGCCCATCACCTGCGGAAAGCCCGGGATGAGCGTGCGCATGGTCACGCCTTTGGCGGCCAGTGCGATCGGCAGTGCGCCGGTCACGTCGGCAAGTCCGCCGGTCTTGATCAGCGGGAAGATTTCGGGCGTGACCGACAGAACCTGCATGCGTCTATCGTCCCTGTCTAACTCTTTGTTTTTCGCAATTCCCAAGGGAAAGCGCTACGCGCTTTTCCCGGGAAAACCGTTTCATACTTTTCCTGGAATTGCTTCACAGCTTCAGCTTGTCGATCATGTCCTGCGTGACCAGGCAGATGCCCTTTTCCGAGACGCGGAAACGTTTGGCGTCAAGGACGGGGTCTTCGCCAACCACCAGCCCTTCCGGTATCCTTACACCGTGGTCGATGACGACACGCTTCAACTTTGCGTTCCGGCCGACATGAACGTCGGGCAGCATGACGACTTCTTCCAGCGTCGAATAGGAGTTGATGCGCGCGCCGGTGAAGATCAGGCTGCGCTTCAGCGACGCGCCTGAGACGATGCAGTCGCCCGACACCAGCGAGGAGACGGCCGAACCGCGGCGGCCATCCTCGTCATGCACGAACTTTGCCGGCGGCTTCAATTCGGCATAGGTCCAGATCGGCCAGTCGCGGTCGTAGAGGTCGAGTTCGGGAGTAATATCGGTCAAGTCGATATTGGCTTCCCAATAGGCGTCGACGGTGCCGACATCGCGCCAATAGGCCTCGTTCTCGGCGGTCGAGCGCACGCAGGATTTGGCGAAGCGATGCGCGATCGCCTTACCGTGCTGGACGATGTAGGGGATGATGTCCTTGCCGAAGTCGCGGCTGGAACCTGGCTCGGCGGCATCGCGGCGCAGCTGTTCCATCAGGAACTTGGTCTTGAAGACATAAATGCCCATCGAGGCCAGCGCGAATTCCGGCTTGTCGGGAATGCCGGGCGGATCGGCGGGCTTTTCGACGAAGGCGATGATGTTGTCCTTACCGTCGACATGCATGACGCCGAAGCCGGTCGCTTCCATGCGCGGCACTTCGAGGCAGCCGACGGTGACATCGGCATTGGCATCGACGTGCTGACGCAGCATCAGCTCATAGTCCATCTTGTAGATGTGGTCGCCGGCAAGGATCACCATATATTCGGGGCCATAGGCCTCGATGATATCGATGTTCTGGTAGACGGCGTCGGCCGTGCCTTCATACCACTGCGTTTCCGAGACACGCTGGCTGGCCGGCAGGATATCAAAACTTTCGTTTCGCTCGGGGCGCAGGAAGTTCCAGCCGCGCTGCAGGTGGCGGATCAGCGAATGCGCCTTGTACTGGGTGGCGACACCGAGGCGGCGAATGCCGGAGTTGAGCGCATTGGACAGCGCGAAATCGATGATGCGCGTCTTGCCGCCGAAATAGACGGCCGGCTTGGCGCGGCGGTCGGTCAACTCCTTGAGCCGGCTGCCGCGGCCGCCGGCCAGCACATAGGCCATGGCATCGCGCGCCAGCGGCTGGGTTCTCTTCAAGTCTGCCATTTTTACCCTCCCAAATTACCAGTCTGGAGCATCGCTCAGTCCGCAACGAGTTGACGGACCTAGTCCGCAACGAGTTCAAGCATGATCGTCGACAGCGGCGGCAAAAGCATCGTCGCCGAAATGCCTCCTCCTTCCGCCCTGGCTTCGACCACGCCGCCATTACCCTTGCCCGAACCACCATAGTCCGAAGCGTCGGTGTTGATGATTTCGCGCCATTTGCCGACCTTGGGCAATGGCACGCGATAATTGTCGCGCGGCACCGGCGTGAAATTGGAAATGACGGCGATCGGGTTGCCGTCGGGCGCGCTGCGCAGCCAGGCGAAGACCGAGTTTTCCTTGTCGTCGACGATCAGCCAGGAAAAGCCGTCCGGCTCGCAGTCGCGCGCATGGAGCGCCGGGCGCGAGCGGTAGAGATAGTTGAGGTCGCGCACCGTGTGCCAGACGCCGCGATGCGGGCGGAAGTCGAGCAAGTTCCAGTCGAGCGCGCGCGCCTCGCTCCACTCGCGGCGCTGGGCGAATTCCTGGCCCATGAACAGCAGCTTCTTGCCGGGATAGCCCCACATGAAGGCGTAGAAGGCGCGCAGTGTCGCGAATTTCTGCCAGTCGTCGCCGGCCATCTTGCCGAGCAGCGTGCCTTTGCCGTGCACGACTTCGTCATGGGACAGCGGCAGCACGAAATTCTCGGAAAAGGCGTAGGTCAGGCCGAAGGTCAGGTCGTTGTGGTGGTGCTTGCGGAAGATCGGCTCCTTGGCGAAATACTCCAGCGTGTCGTGCATGAAGCCCATGTTCCACTTGAAGCCGAAGCCCAGTCCGCCTTCATGAACCGGTGCCGAGACCTTCGGCCATGAGGTCGATTCCTCGGCGATGGTCATGACGCCGGGATGATGGCCGTAGAGCTCCTTGTTCATCTTCTGCAGGAAGGAGACCGCCTCGAGGTTTTCGCGGCCGCCCTTCTCATTGGGGATCCATTCGCCGGCCTTGCGCGAATAATCGAGGTAGAGCATCGAGGCGACTGCATCGACGCGCAAACCGTCGACATGGTATTTCTCGGCCCAGAACAGCGCATTGTTGACCAGGAAGGACACCACCTCGCGGCGGCCGAAATTGTAGATCGCGGTGTTCCAGTCGGGGTGGAAACCCTTGCGCGGGTCGGCATGCTCATAGAGCGCTGTGCCGTCGAAATTGGCCAGGCCATGCGCGTCGACCGGGAAGTGCGCCGGCACCCAATCGAGGATGACGCCGACGCCGGCGCGGTGCGCGCCGTCGACGAAACGGGCAAAACCCTCGGGATCGCCGAAGCGCGCCGAGGGAGCATAAAGTCCGGTTGTCTGATAACCCCATGACGGGTCATAGGGATGTTCGGAGATCGGCAGGAATTCGATGTGGGTGAAGCCGGTTTCGACCGCATAGGGGATCAGCTGGTCGGCAAGCTCGTCCCATGACAGGAAGCTGCCGTCATCGTGCTGTTGCCACGACCCGGCATGGACCTCGTAGATCGAGATGGCTTCACGCCGAGGGTCTGCCTTGCGCCAGTAACTGCGATGCGCCTCGTCGCCCCATTCATGCGCCGGCGGCACCGCCGTCACCGAAGCGGTGGCCGGGCGCAGTTCGGATTTGAAGGCGAACGGATCGGCCTTGAGCGGCAGGCGCACGCCATCGGGGGCGATGATCTCGTATTTGTAGGGGTGGCCGGCGCCGATATCGGGAATGAACAGTTCCCAGATGCCGGTGTCGCGGCGGTCGCGCATTGTGTGCCGGCGGCCGTCCCATTCGTTGAAATCGCCGACCACCGAGACGCGGCGCGCATTGGGCGCCCAGACGGCGAAATGCACGCCGGAGGCGCCTTCATGGTCGATGAGATGGGCGCCGAGCTTGTCGAACAGCCTGAGGTGCGACCCTTGCGCGATGTAATAGTCGTCCATCGGGCCGAGCACCGGGCCGAAGGAATAGGGATCGGTCAGCCACCAGTCGCCGCCGGCATTTTTGGCGTGATAGCGCAGCGGCTGGCGTTTTTTGATCGACAGTTTGCCTTCAAAGAAACCGGCATCGTCGCGGCGTGAGAGTTCGCCGGCGTTCTTGCCGGTCAGCGTATAGGCGGTGACGAATTCGGCGTTGGGCACGAAGCAGCGGGCAACCAGGCCCTTGCCGGCATCATGCACGCCCAGGATTGCAAAAGGATCGCCATGCGTGCCGGCAACAATCGCCGCGACATCGCCGGTTGAGGCCAGCCCGTCCGGCCCGCTTGTCGCAGCGGTCACGCGTGGTTTCCTCATCAGGTAGCGTCCCTCCCAGGGATCTATTTTGTTTTGTTCATGTCGTGATCCCAAAACCGCTACGCACTTTTGGGCGACATTCACGAGGCCACATTGTTCGTGGCCTCATGCAATCATATCAGGCGGGCACGTTCCAGATTTCTTTCGCATATTGGCGGATTGTGCGATCGGAAGAGAACCAGCCGACGCGGGCGACGTTGCGGATTGCGCGTGCGTACCAGTCGGGACTGTTGCGCCAGACGGCGTCGACATCGCGCTGGGCGGCGGCATAGGCGTCAAAATCCGCCGCAACCATGAACCAGTCGGTGTTGTAGAGACCGTCGATCAGTTCGCGGTAGCGATCCGGCTGGTCGGGCGAGAACACGCCCGATGAGACGGCGGCGACAGCCTGCGCCAGTTCCGGCGATCCTTCGATGACGGCGCGCGGGTTGTAGCCATTGCTGCGCCGCTCGGCGACTTCGGCGGTGGTCAGGCCGAAGATGAAGATGTTGTCGTCGCCGACGCACTCCTTGATCTCGACATTGGCGCCGTCGAGCGTGCCGATGGTCAAGGCGCCATTCAGCGCGAACTTCATGTTGCCGGTGCCCGACGCTTCCATGCCGGCGGTCGAGATCTGCTCCGACAGGTCCGCGGCCGGCATCAGCACCTCGGCCAGGCTGACATTGTAGTTCGGTACGAACACCACTTTCAGCAGGCCGCGAACCGACGGGTCGCTGTTGATGACCTTGGCGACGTCGTTGGCCAGTTTGATGATCAGCTTGGCGTTGTGATAGCTGGGCGCCGCCTTGCCGCCGAAGAATTTGACGCGCGGCATCCAGTCCAGCTCGGGATGCGAGCGTATCTGGTCGTAGAGGGCGATGGCTTCCAGGATGTTGAGCAACTGGCGCTTGTATTCGTGGATGCGCTTGACCTGGATGTCGAACAGCGCCGACGGATCGACCCTGATGCCAAGCCGGTCGGCGACGAGATTGGCGAGCTTGACCTTGTTGGAGCGCTTGACGGCGGCGAACTTGTCGCGGAAGGCAGCGTCGCCGGCAAAGGCCTCAAGCCCCTTGATGGCGTCGATATCGTCAAGGAAGCGGTCGCCGATCGCTTCACGGGTGAGCGCGGTGAGGCCTGGATTGCACTGGATCAGCCAGCGCCGCGGCGTGATGCCGTTGGTCTTGTTGTTGATGCGGTCGGGGTAGAGCTTGTGGAGATCGGCAAACACCGTTTCCTTCATCAGCTCGGTATGCAGCGCCGACACGCCATTGATCGAGTGCGAACCGACGAAGGCGAGGTTGCCCATGCGCACGCGGCGGTCGCCGGCTTCCTGGATCAGCGAGATGCGGCTGATCTGCTCGCCCGAGAACTGGTTGGTGGCGCGTGCCTCGAGCAGCACCTGCGCATTGATGGCGTAGACGATCTGCATGTGGCGCGGCAGAAGCCGCTCGAACAGCGGCACCGGCCAGCTTTCCAACGCCTCTGGCAGCAGCGTGTGGTTGGTGTAGCCGAAGGTGCGCTTGGTGATGTCCCAGGCCTGGTCGAAATCCATGCCGTGGATGTCCATCAGCAGACGCAACAGCTCCGGCACGGCAATCGCCGGATGGGTGTCGTTGAGATGGATCGCCGCTTTGTCCGGCAGCGACACGAGATCGCCATACTGGCTGAGATGGCGCTGGAGGATGTCCTGGAGCGAGGCAGTGGAGAAGAAGTATTCCTGCCGGAGCCGCAGTTCCTGGCCGGCCTTGTGGGAATCGGCGGGATAGAGCACGCGCGACAGCGCATCGGCCTTGTTGCTTTCGGCCAGCGCGCCGATGTGGTCGCCGGCGTTGAACTTGTCGAGCAGGATCGGATCGATCGGCATGCCGGACCATAGCCGCAGCGTGTTGACGCGGTTGGCGCGCCAGCCGACCACCGGCGTGTCGTAGGCGACTGCCTGGACATGTTCGGTCGGCTTCCAGACGTGACGTTCGAGCCGTCCATCCTTGGAGGTGATCGATTCCACCGAACCGCCGAAGCCGACCTCGAAGGCGCGTTCGCGGCGTTCGAACTCCCAGGGATTGCCGTGGTCGAGCCAGGTTTCGGGCAGTTCGACCTGCCAGCCGTCATGGATTTCCTGGCGGAACATGCCGTTGGCGTAGCGGATGCCGTAGCCATGCGCCGGAATGTCGACGGTCGCCATGCTTTCCATGAAACAGGCGGCGAGCCGGCCGAGGCCGCCATTGCCGAGCGCCGCATCCGGTTCGAGCCCGGCGATGAGGTCGAGGTCGACGCCCAGCGACTTCAGCGCCTCGCGCATATTGTCCATCAGGCCGAGATTGGAGAAGGCGTCGCGCATCAGCCGGCCGATGAGGAATTCGAGCGACAGATAATAGACGCGCTTTTCCTGCTGGGCGTAGGCCTCCTGCGTCGCCTGCATCCAGTGATCGACGATGCGGTCGCGCACGACCTTGATCGAGGCGGTCAGCCAATCATATTGCGTAGCGACGTTGGTGCCCTTGCCGACCCTGTATTTGAGGGCCGACAGCACCTCGTGGGCAAGCGTCTTGGGATCGGGGATTTCGAGAACAGGGGCTTTGGCTGTCATTGTTCGCGTCATACTGCCTCTCGTGATCGTGCTGCGATCATACCGGCTTTCGCTGTCAGTCCCAGCCCATCCTAGTGCATTGCAACATACATTCAATCGATTTAGATCGGATAGCCGCCGGTTCCCCTGCGGCAATTTATCCGCTGCAAGGGATCAAGCTGCCAGTGCCGCCTCCGGCGGAACCTTGGCTCCAGTCATGAAAGCCACGGCATCGGACATCGTATATTGCTTGGGATCGATGACGGCGAGGCGACGCCCCAGCCGATGGATATGGATGCGGTCGGCGACTTCGAAGACATGCGGCATGTTGTGCGAGATCAGCACGATCGGCAGGCCGCGCCTCTTGACGTCGAGCATCAATTCCAGCACGCGGCGGCTCTCCTTGACGCCGAGGGCGGCGGTCGGCTCGTCCATGATCACCACACGGCTGCCGAAGGCGGCTGCGCGCGCCACAGCCACGCCCTGGCGCTGGCCGCCCGACAGCGTTTCCACCGACTGGTTGATGTTCTGGATGGTCATCAGCCCGAGCTCGGTGAGCTTGTCGCGGGCGATCCGCTGCATCGCCGAACGGTCGAGCCTGCGCAGCCACTGCCCGACAAAACCCGGTTTGCGCAACTCGCGACCAAGAAACATGTTGTCCGCAATCGACAATGCCGGCGACAGAGCGAGGTTCTGGTAGACCGTCTCGATCCCGGCCAGGCGCGCCTCGATCGGCGAGCGGAAATGGACCACTTTGCCGTTGAGCTCGATGGTGCCGGAATCTGGGATGACGGCGCCGCACAGCGCCTTGACCAGCGTCGACTTGCCGGCGCCGTTATCACCGATGACAGCGAGGATTTCGCCCGGCATCAGGTCGAAATCGGCATTGTCGAGCGCCACCACCCTGCCGTAACGCTTGTTAAGCGCCCTGGCCTGCAGAACCGGAGTGCCGCTCATGCCGAAATCCTCCTGATCCACTGGTCGATGGTGACGGCAACGATGATCAGCACGCCCACGGCGAAATCCTGCCACAGCAGTTCGAGGCCAGAAAGCGCGAGCCCGTTGCGGAAGACGCCGACGATCAAGGCGCCGATCAGCGTTCCGACGATCGAGCCGCGGCCGCCGAACAGTGAGGTGCCACCGATCACGACAGCGGTGATGGAGTCGAGATTGGCGGTCTGGCCGGCCTGCGGGCTTACGCCGCCGATGCGCCCGATCAGCACCCAGGCGGCGATCGCGCAGATGAAACCGGCAAGCCCGTACACGGCGATCAGGGTCCGGTTGGTGTTGATACCGGCCAGCCTTGCTGCATCCGGATCGTCACCAGTGGCATAAATGTGCCGCCCCAAGGCCGTTCTGTTCAGCACGTACCAGATGATGAACGCCAGGATCAGCATGACCAGCGACCCGTAGGTCAGCACCCAGCCTTTCAGAAACATCCAGTCGAGCCCAAGCGTTTTTGAGAAGAAATCATATGGTTTGAAGATCGTACCTGTCCATTGCAGGAAGGGCGCCGACGCCTCCATGTCCTGCTGGCGAATGGTTTCGCTCTGGGAATACCAGACGTTCAGCGCGCCAAAAATGCTCCAGGTGCCAAGCGTGACAATGAAGGGCGGCAGGCGCAGCATCGTCACGATAAGACCGTTGATGACGCCGCACGCCGTGCCGCAGAGCAGCCCGAGCGGAAAGGCGATCAACACGGGGACGCCATAGACCACCGCAGTCCGCCCCATCACCACCGAGCAGAGGATCATGATGGCGCCGACGGACAGGTCGATACCGGCGGTAAGGATGATCAGCGTCTGGGCCACACCGAGCACGGCGATGATCGTCACCTGCTGCAGCACCAGCGAGAAGTTGAACGGGGCAAAGAACTTGCTCGGCGCCGCGATCGAGAAGATGACCACACCCAGCAGCAGAACGATAAACGGAATGGATGTGGGAAACTGGTGAAGGAAAGCCTGGACGCGGCGGATCACGCCGGCATCCGATTCATCAAAACTGGCCAAGGCTTCCGTGGCGCCTTGCAGCCCGCGTTCGGCAGTGGCCGAACCCGCGGTATCATCACTCATCAGGCAATCCTCCCCGACGCCTCACCGTCAGGGGGCGCCAGCAGCGCCCCCTTCGGTGTGGACAATAGTATTGGTTTAACGATGTTGAAAGACACTCAACCCCAGCAGAGCTTCAGGCCTTCCTCGACCGAGATCGACGTCACACCTTCAGCCGGCTTGGCTGTGATGAGCTGCGCGCCGGTGTCGAGGAAACCCATCTTCGGATCGATATCGGGAATCTTGCCGGAGACGATCGCGTCCAGCGCCATGGCCGCCATCTTCAGCGGATATTGCTGGCTGGTTGCGCCGATTACGCCTGCCTCAACATTCTTCACGCCGGGGCAGCCGCCGTCGATCGAAACGATCATCACGCTGCCATCATCCTTGCCCACTGCCTTCAGCGCTTCCCAAGCGCCGGCGGCGGCCGGCTCATTGATCGTGTACACCACATTCACGTCCGGGCACTTCTGCAGCGCATTCTCCATCGCGGTGCGGCCTTTTTCCTGGTCGCCCTGGCTGATTTCGTGATCGCAGATGCGCTTGTCGTCTTCGTCGCCGTATTTGTTCGGATCCTTCACGTCGATACCGAAGCCCTGCATGAAGCCCTGGTCACGCAGAAAGTCGACAGTCGGCTGGTTGGTCGCGAGATCGAGGAAGACGATCTTGGCGTCTGCCGCCTTGTCGCCCAGCGTCTTGGCGGCCCACTGACCGATCAGCATGCCGGCCTTGCGGTTGTCGGTTGCAAAGGTCGCGTCGGCTGCGTCCATCGGATCGAGCGGTGTATCGAGCACGATCACCTTGAGACCTGCATCGCGCGCCTTCTTGATGGTCGGCACGATCGCCTTCGAGTCGCTCGGCACGATGGCAAAGCCCTTGGCGCCGGCCGAGATCAGGTTCTCGATCGCCGCCACCTGGCCGTCATTGTCGCCATCGAACTTGCCGGCGGCGGTGATCAGCGTAACGCCAAGTTCCTTGGCCTTGGCCTGAGCGCCCTCGCGCATCTTGACAAAGAACGGATTGGTTTCGGTCTTGGTGATCAGGCCGACGGTATCGGCCGCATATGAGGCGCTTGCCATAGCGCCATAAAAGGCAAGGCCGGCAAAAGCCGCCTTCATGATAGTCCATTTACCCATGACTTCCTCCCAGTAGAACCACCTTCAGCGCCGGCCAACCGGCGCCTGGCGCCCACTGAAGTTCTCCCAGTGTGGACGCAACGTCAAATGACACCAGCGAGAGGCGCCTGTCAATAATTAAATCACTCTTATTTATTATTGACAGTATTGCGTCGTTCACACATTCTGCCGCAAAAGCAGCGAGAATAAACCAAGGGAAGGAACAAGGGTGGAGACCGGCATTGCGAGGCACGGTTCGCCCGAGGCGGCCGCCAGCCGTCTCCACCGTGGCACCAACCAGAGCGGCATGCGCGACCACAATGAGCGGCTGGTGCTGTCGCTGGTGCGCCAGCATGGCAGCCTAGCCAAATCAGACATTGCGCGCATGACCGGGCTTTCGGCGCAGACCGTCTCGGTTATCATGCGCGAACTGGAGGAAGACAGCCTGCTGCTGCGCCAGGCGCCGTTGCGCGGCAAGATCGGCCAGCCTTCCATCCCGATGGCGCTCAACCCCGAAGGCGCCTTCTTCATCGGCCTCAAGATCGGCCGCCGCAGTGCCGAACTGGTGCTGATCGATTTCCTTGGGCATGTGCGCTCGATGCTGCAGCACTCCTATCGTTATCCGGCGCCGCGCGAGACGGTGGAGTTCGTCACCGAAGGCATGAAGACGATGCGCGCCGAACTGACACCGGCGCAGGACAAGCGCATTGCCGGGCTCGGCATCGCCATGCCGTTCGAACTGTGGAACTGGGTGGACACCGCCGGTGCGCCGCGCGACATCATGGACGAGTGGCGCCATCGCGACATCCGCGCCGACATCCAGTCGCAATGCGAATTCCCGGTTTATCTGCAGAACGACGCGACGTCAGCCTGCGGCGCCGAACTGGTGTTCGGCCAGACCGGCGGCGCGCGTGACTTCGTCTATTTCTATATCGGCGCCTTTGCCGGCGGCGGCATCGTGCTCAACGGCCGACTGTTTGGTGGACCAACGGGCAATGCCGGGGCGCTGGGCTCGATGCCGGTGCCGGGGCCGGACGGCAAGCCGACGCAGCTCATCGACGTCGCCTCGATCGCCATGCTGGAAAAGGCGCTTAACGCACGCGGCGTCGAGGCTTCGCATCTGTGGACGTCGCCTGAGGATTGGGGCGAGATCGGCCACGAGCTCGACGACTGGATCACCAATGCCGCTCGGGCGCTCGCCTACGCCATTGTCGCGGCGTCCTCGGTGATCGATTTCGAGGCGGCGGTCATCGACGGCTGGATGCCGCTCGCGGTGCGGCGCCGGCTCGTGGATGCGATCAAAGAGGCCATCAGTTCGATCGATGGCGAAGGCCTGAAGCTGCCGCTGGTGCGTGAAGGCACGGTCGGTATCCATGCCCGCGCGCTCGGCGGCGCCAGCCTGCCGCTGTCCGAACGCTTCCTCATCGGTTCGACCACGATTTCCAGGAGCACCTGAATGCTGATCGGTATTCCGTCGCTGCTCGGTCCGGAGCTTCTGGCGACCTTGCGCGCCATGGGCCATGGCGACGAGATCGCGCTTGTCGACGGCAACTACCCGGCCGAGGAGCAGGCAAACCGACTGGTGCGGGCCGACGGTCATCATCTCATGCCGGTGCTCGACGCCATATTGAGCGTGCTGCCGGTGGACGACTTTGTGCCGGAAGCGCTGTTTCGTGCCTCGGTCAGGGGCGATCCCTCGGTTGCCGATCCGGTCCACCGTGAAATCGAGGCGATCTGCACCAGGCGCGCGCCGGGCCGCAAGGTGGTTGCGCTGGCCGGCGCCGACTTCTATGCACGCGTCCGGTCGGCGTATGCGATCGTCGCGACCAGCGAACCGAGGCTCTATGCCAACATCATCATCCGCAAAGGCGTGATCTATCCGCCGGAAAGCCCGAAATCATGATCCTCTGCTGCGGCGAAGCCCTGATCGACATGCTGCCGCGCACCACCACGCAGGGCGAGCCGGCCTTTGCGCCCTATGTCGGCGGCGCGGTGTTCAACACGGCGATCGCGCTTGGCCGCCTCGGCGCGCCGGCCGGCTTCTTTTCCGGCCTGTCGTCGGATCTGTTCGGCGGCCAGTTCCGCGAGGCGCTGGGCGCAAGCAAGGTCAGTTCCACCTATGCCCACACCTCCCCTCGACCCACCACGCTCGCGTTCGTACGGCTGACCAACGGCCAGGCGACCTACACTTTCTATGACGAGAACACCGCCGGGCGCATGCTGACGACAGAGGATCTGCCGGAACTCGGCGCCGAGATCGAAGCCATGCTGTTCGGCGCCATCAGCCTGATTTCGGATCCGGCGGGCGCGGCTTACGAGGAATTCATGAAGCGCGAGCACCAGCGCCGCGTCATGATGCTCGATCCCAACATCCGGCCGAACTTCATCCCCGACAAGGCCAAGCATCTCCGCCGCATCCGCTCGATGATGGCGATGGCCGATATCGTCAAACTGTCGGATGAGGATCTGCACTGGTTCGGCGAGGCCGGCTCGCATGAGGACGTCATCCGCAACTGGCTGGACCGCGGGCCAAAGCTGATCGTCGTCACCCATGGCAGCGAAGGCGCCGTCGGCTACAGCCGCGAGCATAAGGTCACAGTGATGCCGCAGAAGGTGGAGGTGGTCGACACGGTCGGCGCCGGCGACACTTTCAATGCCGGCATTCTTGCCTCGTTGCACGAACAGGGTCTGCTCACCAAGGCTGATATCGGCGGCCTTTCCGAGGACGCAATCCGCCAGGCGCTGGCGCTCGGCGCCAAGGCGGCGGCAGTGACCGTGTCGCGGGCCGGCGCCAATCCGCCCTGGCGGCATGAAATCGCCTGATCGACGCGCCTTCCGGCCAGTAGCCGCCACGAGAGCCGATCACTTTATGTTTCCGCGAGCCGGAAAGGCGCGATAAATTAGCCGCGTCACGTCCCGGAAAGCCCGGATTTCCGGCATCTTGCTGCAGTGCGGCAAAAACCTGTGGTAACAGGCTGCGACACCTCGGCCACCGGCCGCCTGGCCCGGCCGGCTTTCTCGACCGGCCCAACTCTGGTACCAGCGGGCCGGTTAAGTTGTTGTTTCTGCGCGTATCGTTATCTCCCGGACCGCGCGCATTACCGTTTTGAGGCCGACATGCAGTTCATCGATCTTGGCGCGCAGCGCGAACGTATCCGCGACCGGCTGAAGGCCGCCATCGACAATGTCGTCGAGGAAGGCCGCTACATCCTCGGGCCGCAGGTCACCGAATTCGAAAACAAGCTCGCCGCCTATATCGGCACCAAGCATGTCGTGGCCTGTGCCAACGGCACCGACGCGCTGCTTTTGCCGCTGTTTGCCGCCGGCATCGGTCCGGGCGACGCGGTGTTCGTGCCGAGCTTCACCTTCGCCGCAACGGCGGAAGTGGTGGCGTTGGCAAAGGCCGAACCGGTGTTCGTCGATGTCGACGCCGAGACCTACAACATCGATATCGCCAGCCTCGAGGCGGCGATCGCGATGATCAAGAAGGAAGGCCGGCTGAAGCCGAAGGCGATCATTCCGGTCGATTTGTTCGGGCTCGCCGCCGACTACGAGGCGATCATGGCAATTGCCAAGCGCGAAGGGCTGCTGGTGATCGAGGATGCGGCGCAGTCTATCGGCGGCTCGGCTGACGGCAAGATGTGCGGCGCCTTCGGCCATGTCGGCTCGACCAGCTTCTATCCGGCGAAGCCTCTGGGCTGCTACGGCGATGGCGGCGCCATGTTCACCAATGACGACGCTCTGGCCGACCAGCTTCGCTCGTTTGCCTTCCACGGCAAGGGCGAGACGCAGTACGACAATGTCCGCGTCGGCATCAATTCACGCCTCGACACGATCCAGGCGGCGATCCTGATCGAGAAGCTCGCCATCCTCGAAGACGAGATGGTCGCCCGCCAGGTGGTTGCAGACCGTTACGCAGCGGGCCTCGGCGACATCGTCAAGGCGTCGCGCAATCTGGGCGGTGGCCGCTCGGCCTGGGCGCAGTATGCCATCGAGACGCCGAAGCGCGACGGCTTGCGGGCGCATCTGACCGAAAAGAAGATCCCGTCGGTGATCTACTATGTGAAGCCGCTGCACGAGCAGGTCGCTTACAAGAACTATCCGCGCACGCCGACGGGCCTTACGGTTTCGGAAGAGCTGCCGAAGCGGATCCTGTGCCTGCCGATGCATCCCTATCTCAGCGAAGCCGACCAGGACCGCATCATCGAAACGATCCGCAATTATATTGGGTCGAACTCGGCGCACGTGGCGGCGGCTTAACACTGCAGGGTCAGCGCGAAGCACCCCCCTCTGCCCTGCCGGGCATCTCCCCCTCAAGGGGGGAGATTGGCAGCTTCTTGCACCTCGCTCATTCCTGCGACGAAGATTGGCGAAAGCCGAGATGACATCCAATCTCCCCCCTTGAGGGGGAGATGTCCGGCAGGACAGAGGGGGGCCGTGAAGGATCTCAGCCCCGGCAGGCTTCAAGCCGCTTCCGCCGCTTTCCCGCTGGCAATAAAATGCGGGTTGGCGAAATCTTCGTCGTCGCTCTGCTTGCGCTTGCCATAGGCCAGCGGCTCACCGTCCAGCGTGCGCGTCATGCCGCCGGCGGCGCGCAACACGGCGTCACCGGCAGCCGTGTCCCATTCCATGGTGCGGCCGAAGCGCGGGTAGATGTCGGCTTCGGCGGCGGCGAGCAGGCAGAACTTCAGCGATGAGCCGACCGAGACGATCTCGGCGGCGCCTAGGTCCCTGATGAAGGCTTCGGTCTCCGGCGTGTTGTGCGAGCGGCTGGCAACGACGGCCAGCGGCGTCACCGCCGTCCTGACCGAAATCCGCCGGCGGCCGACAATGCGGAAATCGTCGTCGACTTCGATTGCTTCCGCCCTGCCCGGCCGTCCCGAAAAGAAGCGACCGCTGCAGGGTGCGAAGACGACGCCGACTTCCGGCACGCCGTGGCGGATGAGCGCGATGTTGACGGTGAAATCAGTCCTGCGGTTGACGAACTCCTTGGTGCCGTCGAGCGGATCGATCAGGAAGAAGGCGCCATCGAGATCGGGCGGCACGATGCCGGCGGCGACCTCTTCCTCGGCGACGCAGGGGATGTCGGGAAAGGCCGTACGCAGGCCGGCAAGGATGATCGTCTCGCTCTCGCGGTCGGCTTCCGTCACCGGCGAGGAGTCTGACTTGCTGTCGACCGCGCAGCCGACCTTGAAGACTCGCATCACCTCGCGCCCGGCTTCGAGCGCCAGGCGCTCGAACAGGCCAAGCATCACCTCGTCGTCAGATGCCGCCGCCGGCTTCGTATTGGTCTTCAGCAATGTCGCGCTCGTTCAGCCAGTGTTCCAGAGCCTCTACCATCTCCTCAGCCGTCTTGCCGAGTGTCTTAAGATGGATTTCCGGTTTTTCCGGGGCTTCATACGGTGAATCGACGCCGGTGAAGTTTTTGATCTCGCCATTCAGCGCCCGCGCGTAAAGGCCTTTGGGGTCGCGCCTTGCGCATTCTTCGAACGGTGTATCGACGAACACTTCGACGAATTCACCGTCGGCCATCAACTCCCTGGCCATGCGCCGCTCGGCGCTGAACGGCGAGATGAAGGAGACAATGACGATCAGCCCGGCATCGGCCATCAGCTTGGCGACTTCGGCGACGCGGCGGATGTTTTCGACGCGGTCTGCATCGGTGAAGCCGAGATCGCGGTTGAGGCCGTGGCGGACATTGTCGCCATCCAGAATGTAGGTGTGGCGCCCGGAGGCGAACAGCTTCTTCTCGAGCAGGTTGGCGATGGTCGACTTGCCCGAGCCGGAAAGCCCGGTGAACCAGAACACGGCCGGGCGCTGGCCCTTCAGGTCGGAGCGGCCGCGCTTGCCGACATCGAGCGACTGCCAGTGGATGTTTTCGGCGCGACGCAGCGTATGCAGGATCATGCCAGCGCCGACGGTGGCGTTGGTGATGCGGTCGATCAGGATGAAGGCGCCGGTGGTGCGGTTGTCGGCGAAGGTGTCGAAGGCGATCGGCGCCCGGGTCGAGATGTTGCAAATGCCGACTTCGTTCATGTCGAGCGACTTTGCCGCCTCGCGGGCGAAATCGTTGACGTTGACGCGGTATTTCAGGTCGGTGACCGTTGCGCTCGTCTGGTCGGTCTCGGTGCGCAGGATGTAGGAGCGGCCCGGCAACAGCGCTGCCTCGTCGAACCAGACGATGTTGGCGGCGAACTGATCGGCGACCTGCGGCCGTGCCGCAGGCGACACCAGCATGTTGCCTCTGGAGACCTCGACCTCGTCATCGAGCACAAGGGTGATGGCCTGGCCGGCGACGGCCTGGGTGAGATCGCCGCCGTGCGCGACGATGCGCTTTACCCGCGAGGCCTTGCCGGATTTGGCGACGACCACCTCGTCGCCCTGCGCGACCTGGCCGGAGGCGATCGTGCCGGCAAAGCCGCGGAAGTCGAGATTGGGCCGGTTGACATACTGCACCGGAAACCGGAACGGCAGTTCGACCGCGGCCTCGTCAACCGAGACGGTTTCGAGATGCTCGATCAGAGTCGGGCCTGAATACCACGCCGTCTTGTCGGAGCGGCTGGTGACATTGTCGCCGTAGCGGGCCGACATCGGGATCGGGGCGATCGTCTGGAAGCCGAGCTCGTGCGAGAACTGGCGGTAATCCTCGACGATGCGGTCGAACACCGCCTGGTCGAAATCGACGAGGTCGATCTTGTTGACGGCAAGCACGATGTGGCGAATGCCGAGCAGCGAGGCGATGATCGAATGGCGCCTGGTCTGGCGCAGCACGCCCTGGCGCGCATCGATCAGCACGATGGCGAGATCGGCGGTCGAAGCGCCGGTCGCCATGTTGCGGGTGTATTGTTCGTGGCCAGGTGTGTCGGCGACGATGAATTTGCGCTTTGGCGTGGCAAAGAAGCGATAGGCGACGTCGATGGTGATGCCCTGCTCGCGCTCGGCCTCGAGGCCGTCGACCAAAAGCGCGAAGTCGATGTCGTCGCCGGTGGTGCCGTGCTTGCGGGAATCGCGTTCGAGTGCCGCGAGCTGATCCTCGAAGATCTGCTTGGTGTCGGACAGAAGGCGGCCGATCAGCGTCGACTTGCCGTCGTCGACCGAGCCACAGGTGAGGAAGCGCAGCAGCGACTTCTTCTCCTGCGCCGCCATGTATTCACGGATGCCATCGGTGGGGGCGAGGCTCTTGGCCAGGATGTGGCGCATGCTCAGAAATACCCCTCGCGCTTCTTTTTTTCCATGGAGCCGGCTTCATCACGGTCGATGAGGCGGCCCTGGCGCTCGGAGGTGCGCGCCGTCAGCATCTCGCCGACAATGGCTTCGAGTGTGTCGGCGTCGGATTCAATGGCGCCGGTCAGCGGATAGCAGCCGAGCGTGCGGAAGCGCACCAGGCGGCTCTCCACCGTCTCTCCGGGGCGCAATTGCATGCGGTCGTCATCCTTCATGATCAGCATGCCGTCGCGTTCGACTACCGGCCGCTCCTTGGCGAAGTAGAGCGGAACGATCGGGATGTTTTCCTGCAGAATGTATTGCCAGATGTCGAGCTCGGTCCAGTTCGACAGCGGAAAGACGCGGATCGATTCACCCGGCGCGATGCGGGTGTTGAAGATCTTCCACATTTCCGGCCGCTGGTTCTTCGGGTCCCAGACATGCTGGGCGTTGCGGAAGGAAAAGATGCGCTCCTTGGCGCGCGACTTCTCCTCATCGCGCCGCGCACCGCCAAAGGCGGCGTCAAAGCCGTATTTGTCGAGCGCCTGGCGCAGCGCCACCGTCTTCATCACATGGGTGTGGGTGTTCGAGCCGTGGTCGAAGGGGTTGATGCCGTCGCGCACACCGTCTTCGTTGACGTGGACCAGGAGGTCGAAGCCGAGTTTCTGCGCCATCTGGTCGCGAAAGGCGATCATCTCGCGGAACTTCCAGGTGGTGTCGACATGCAGGAAGGGGAAAGGCGGCTTGGCCGGGTAAAAGGCCTTCATCGCCAGATGCATCAGCACGGAGGAATCCTTGCCGACGGAATAGAGCATCACCGGCTTGGAGAAGGAGGCAGCAACCTCACGGAAGATGTGGATGGATTCGGCCTCGAGCCGCTGCAGGTGCGTAAGTGCAATGTTCATGGACTGTGAGCGTTCTCTCGTGCCATCCAGACCTTGCATCAGATGGATCGGGCGTCCTTCTCAGCCACCCGGTTCAAGCTTCTCTGCTGGACATTATTTGGTTCGTGCCGGCGTTTTAGCAGATCGCCACCTGATATAACAACGCTGGAAAGGCCGGCGGCTAGGCCGATCGGGAACGAATTTTCCATGAAAAACCCAAAATCCGGAAAATCCTGCCCAGTGTGCCGATAGCCCTCGAAGGCCGGGAAAAATCTTGCCTGAACCCAGGGAAAGCGGCCGGTCCGGTGGATACTTCCGCTGTGCGATGCGGCCACGCCACCGATTTCGACGGCTGCAAGATCGCGCCGCACTATCGAAAACCGGACCCAGCCGCTATACCGGCTCCTGAACCCGCGCCGGGCGGAATGCTGCAAAAGCCCCGCCAAAACACCGTCCGTCGCCAAGCGACCCCAGCGCATTGTGAACCAGAGCATTGACCCCGATTTCCACCATCAAGCAGCACGTCTCGCCCGCACGGATCAACATCACCTTCTCCATCCTCTGCTTCTTTTGCCCGCCTGTGCTGGGATCGACGGTCAGCTTTGTGTTCAATGGCGGCGGCCTGTGGTCGGTGTTTCTGCTTGCGCTGAAAAGACGGCGTTTCAACATCGACCGGCCGATGGTCGCGATGACGGTGGCGATCTATGCCTATTGCGCAGCCAGCGTCCTCGCCTCCATCGTCAACAATTCGATCGCCAGGGATGCGCCGCATCTGGCAGGGCTGATCACCTTCCTGTTTTTCCCCGTCTCATACGCGACGTGGAGCATTACCGAGAAAACCACGCTGACGCGCATCGTCGTGCTGGCGAGCGCCGCCGCTTGTTTTGGCGCCCTGCTGCTGGCGATCATGCAATATTACTGGCTGGGCATGCGGGCCGAAGGCGGCGCCGGCAATGCGATCGTGTTCGCGACCGTCGCCTGTCTCAGCGTGATGATGTGCCTGGCAGGCGCCCTGGCGGGCATCGAAAAGAACAAGGCCCTGCTCGCCTGCGCCACACTGGCCGGTGCGGTCGCCATTCTCTATTCGGGGTCGCGGATCATCTGGCTGGCGATGCTGGTGGCCGGCATCGCCGTCCTGCTGATCAACCGTCGCAAGCTCAACAACAGAAACGCCATTCGCCTTTTGCTGATTGCGGGCGCGACCGGCATCGTCATCGCTGTCGTCGGCCTCCCCATCATTTCCGAGCGCGCGGCCTTCCTGTTCAGCGACTGGGATGCGCTCGCCACGAAGGGTGACCACACAACCGCGCTCGGCTTGCGCGCAGCACTTTGGCAGATCGGCCTCCGCGCCTTCCTTGACATGCCGATTTTCGGTCACGGCATTGCTGCAAGCCGTGACCTGATAAAGGATGGATTCCACAATCAGTTCAACATGCCGTCCGTGGGCTTCAGCCATTTCCACAATGGCTTCCTCACCGCATTGGTGCAGGCGGGGCTGCTTGGCGCCATAGCCTTGGCGGCTATTTTCGTCGTTGCCGCAAGAAATGCGGCCGTCGTGCTGCGCACCAGCACCGATACGATCGAGCGGTTTGGCGCCACGATGATTGTCGTTACCGTGATCACCTATCTCATCGGCGGCCTGACCGGCATCCTGGTCGGCCACGACATCCTCGATTCGACGTTGATGGTGTTCCTTGTGTCCGGGACCTATCTTGCATCGGGCCGGCAACAGGCGTTGCCGGAACCGGCCTCGACGCCGCAGGCAAGCCAGCCGTGAAAGTGCTGGTCACAGGCGCGACGGGTTTCATCGGCAGGCAGGTCGTCAACCAGCTTGGCGAAGCCGGGTTCGAAGTACGCATGGCATCGCGTCGCCCACAACAGGTCGATCCCGCGAGCGATGCCGTGCTGTTGCCGGACTTCGACGCGCCGGCCCAGGCATTCCAGGCGCTGATGCGAGATGTCACCCATGTCGTCCACTGTGCGGCTCTCAACAATGACCGCAAGGCAAGCGAGGCCGACTTCCTGGCCGCCAACGCGACACTGACCGCACAGCTGGCGCACGCGGCCGCCTGGCGGACAAGCGGGCGTTTCATCTATCTGTCATCGATCCGGGCGGTTGCCGGTCCCCGTTTCAGCGGAATGATCAGCGAGGTGACACCCCCTGCCCCGCAATGCGCCTATGGGCGCTCGAAACGCGAAGGCGAGATCAGGACGCTGGAAGCCTATGCGTCCAGGCCCACCGACGCCACGGCGCTGCGCCTGCCGCCGGTTTATGGCGAAGGCATGAAGGGAAACCTGGCGACGCTGATGCGTCTGGCCGACACCACGATCCCGCTGCCAGTTTCCGCCTTGCCCGGCGTGCGTTCGCTGATGTCGTCCGAAACCGCGGCGGCGACGGTGCTGCACCTGCTGCATCGTTCGCAGCCGCTTGCCCCCGTCTATGTCGCCTGCGACGCCCCCCCTCTACCGATCGGCGCGATCATCGGTGCTTTCCGGCGGGGTTTCGGGCGGCCACGAAGGCTGTTTGCCATCCCCGCCAGCCTGCTGCGGGCTGCTGCGACCGCGCTCGGCAAAGGCAGTTTGTGGGAGAACATGACGGCGACGCAGATATGCGATCCGTCCCTGCTGGTTTCCGAAGGCTGGGTGCCGCAAGCCGACGCGCTGGAGCGTCTGGTCGAAACAGCACGGCGCAGCCGGTCGGGCGCAGCTTAGCCCTGCCAGCCTAGAAAATCGTGCCTGTGAGAATGCGGATATCGAGGCCGATCGAGGCCGTCCTCAGATATTCGGCATCGGTCTCAGCGCAGAGCTTCGGATCCGACATGTCGATGCCTTTCATCTGCGCAAGCCCGGTAATGCCCGGAAGCGCCGCAAGCACACCCAATTGCCTGCGGCGTTCGATCAATTCCGTTTGGGTGGGCAGGCACGGCCGTGGCCCGACCAGGCTCATCTCGCCCACCAGCACATTCCACAGCTGCGGCAGCTCGTCGATCTTGAATTTTCGCAACACCGCGCCGGCGGCAGTGACGGAATTTGCCGGCGCCTGATGCGAGGGCAGAGACGGCGTTCCGACAACCATCGTTCGCAGCTTATGGCAGGCAAACAGCACGCCATTCTGGCCGACCCGGGTTTGCGAAAACAATGCGGGTCCAGGCGACGATAGCCTGATTGCCAGCATGGCAAGCAGGATAAAAGGCGACGCCAACGGCAAGAGAACCGCCGCCACGACGAGGTCGAAAGCTCGCTTGGGTCCCCTCATGGCCATCCCAGCATGCTCTAGATCCGCCGCCAGATGAAGGCCAGATAGAGCCCAAGCGTACCAGCCAGCGTCTGCCGGTAGACGCCGCTTTTCCGGAGAAGACGCAGGCGTCGCAAGACGCCGCCCTTGCGCGCCCTGATGAACAGGCCGAGGCAAGCGGCGGCATCCTTGGTGAGGATGTCGCGGTTGACAGCCAAACCGCTCAGATTGTGATCGGTCCAGACGGCGAACTCGCCCTTGAACAGACGTCCCAGCCGCGACAGCCGTGCCTTCCACGACACGTTGGCGCCGACCAGGTTTGCCTCATGCTGGCGGTAGCGCACCAGCGGCCGCGGGTCATAGCGGACAATGCCGCCTGCAGCGGTGACGATCAGATAGGTCCACCAGTCATGGCTGACGAACTCGGTCCTTGCCGATGCCTTTGCCAGCAGTTTTCGCGCCGCGCGGTTGATCATCATGGTGTTGCCGCCGGCAATGCTTTGCACAAGCGCATTGCGAAACGACGGCGGCTTTAGGAACAGCGGCGAATACCCTTGCGCCGCGCCGGTTTCGGACATGGTCGCGGTCCTCGAGCAAAACAGCAGCGGTGTTTCGGCATCGTGCGCCTGCATCCAGGCAATAGCGCTCTCCAGCCTGTCCGGCTCCCAGATGTCGTCCTGGTCGCAGAAGGCGTAGTAGTCGGCATCGATGCGCGGATCGATGATCATCGAGCGGAAGTTGGCGGCAAAGCCCTGGCGAGGGCCGTCCGACAGGGTCAACCGACCCTTGGACCAGCGGCTCTGCCAGGCGCCGATGATGGCAGAAGTGCCATCCGTCGAGCCGTCGTCGGAGACCCAGAGGTCGACAAGAGGATACGACTGCGCAAGCAGCGATGCGAGCTGCTCGTCAAGGAAAGTCGCGCCATCCTTCGTGCCCAGCAGCACGGCCACGCGCTGATCTTGTCTGCTCACTGGTTCAGAATCATCTGCAAACGCCTGGGACCGGCCATCGGATTGGTTTCAATAGCCAATAGCGCTCGATCAGGACAGGCTTTTTGTTTCCGCAATTCCTCAGGGAAAGCGCTGCGCGCTTTTCCCGGGAAAACCGCTCACACTTTTCCTGGAATTGCTTTAGCCCGCTTGTCCGACTGTTTTCGCAACGGTTTCCCGGCGTGCTTCACCTTGAGGCTTGTCCGCCTGATGAAGTCCGGCCATGACGGCGAGCGCGGCGGCCTTGTCCTGATCTCGCATGGCCGCCTGCAGCGATGTCAGCGCGGCCTGGACCTTGGGCCATCCCACGACATCGGTTCTGAGGCCAAAGATCTTGGGGATATCGAGCGCGACAATCTCCTCATTGCCGCCATGCAGCACCTCGTGAAGCTTCTCGCCCGGCCTGATCCCGGTGAACCGGATCGGAATGTCGGTGTAGGGGCTTTTGCCGGCCATGCGGATCATGGTTTCGGCGACTTCGAGGATCGGCACCGGCTTGCCCATGTCGAGCATGTAGATGGCGTAATCGTCCTTGCCCTGGCGCCGCTCGGCATCGGCCGCCGACATGATGACGAGGTCGACGGCTTCGGCCACCGTCATGAAGTAGCGGGTCATGCGGCGATCGGTGATGGTAACCGGACCGCCGGCCTCGATCTGCGCCTGGAAGATGGTGGCGACCGAGCCGTTGGAGCCGAAGACATTGCCGAACCGCACGGCGATGAACTTGGTGCCGGAGCGACGGCCATTGGGTTCGGTGGTGTGCGTTTCGTGCAGCGAAGAGACGATCTGCTCGGCGGCGCGTTTTGTCATGCCGAGCACCGAGGTCGGATCGACCGCCTTGTCGCTGGAAATCAGCAGGAACTGCGGCACGCCGCATTTGGCGGCAACCTCGGCGCAGACGAGGGTACCCAGAATGTTGGTCTGGATCGCCGATTCCCAGTTTTCCTCGAGCAGCGGCACATGTTTGAGCGCGGCGGCGTGGAAGATGATGTCGGGCTTGAAATCGCTGACGACGCGGGTGATCTGGCGCCGGTCGGTGACATCGACGATGCGGCTCTTGAGCCGGTCATGATCCTTCTCGTCGACCTGCTGGTCGAGCTGGAAAATCCCGAACTCCGAGATATCGGCGACCAGAACCGCCTCGGCGCCGAGTTCCAGCGACCGCTTGACCAGGATGCGGCCGATTGAGCCGGCGCCGCCGGTCACCAGGACGCGTTTGCCGCCGACGAAGCCGCCGATCCGCTCAATATCAGAAGGAACCGTGGAGCGACGAAGGATGGTTTCCATCTCGACGGCGTCGAGGACCAGCTTACCGCCCTGCCCGAGCTCCGAGACGCCGGAGAACTGGACGACGGCGATGCCGCTGTGGCGGGCGACACGGACCAGCTCCGAATACTCCTCGATCTCGCGTTCGGTGCCATTGCCAAAAATCAGCATGTCGAGGCTTTTGGTGCCTCTTGCATACTCTTCGAGGACCTCGACCAGGCGGGGCCGCACGCCCACCACCGGGACGCCCTGGATCTGCGTGCCCAGCGGCGCGCCGTTCTCGATGGCCATGATGCCGGCGATGGAATATTCGGCCGGCTGGGCCGTGCGCGTGAACCGGATGATAACGTCTGCTTCGCCGAGCCTGCCGACGAACAGCGCCTGCTTGATCGCCACGTTGTTTGCGTTGCGACTCAGGATGCGCCAGCTCGCGCCATCGCGCAGGAAGCGGTAGTAAAGCCGGGGCGCCGATATGATGGTGAAGGAGACGAGGAAAAAGACGATGAACTGGCGCTCGTTGAGCCCGGTCACCGGCTGAAACGATCGAACCGCCAGCGAGACGACATAGAGCGTGACGGTCAGGATCGCGCAGCTCTTCAGGATGTTGAAGAAGTCCGGCGTGGAGGCGAAACGCCACACGGTGTTGTAGAGGCCGCAATAGCGAAACAGGAGATGGCCTAGCACGACGATGAGCGTCCAGCAGGCGAGACCCGGATAAGACAGCGGATCGAACGACAGCCTCGACTGCGACAAAACAAGACTGAACGCCACCGCAACCAGGACCATGACAAGATCCTGGACCATGATGATGGCGCGCCGCATCTTCGGCCGAAGTCCGGACACGACTTCTACATAGGATGTCATTGGGTAGTACTGAACTCCAGGCGCAAGGACATGGACACTAACGTGGCACGAGAGCGACGGAAACCCGTCACCGATCACCAGTTTAGAATGCCAATCCCCAGCCCCGCCGCTTTGTATCGCATAGCGTGGAGTCACGGTCATCGCCAGATATTTTTTTGGAAATGCCCTCAGCTGGCCGTCAATCTCGCCGGTCAGATGGGAGGCGTGCGCCAAGATCCAGACGCGTTTTCTCAAAGCGAGCGTCACCGATCAGATTGTTCCACTCATAGGGGTCGGCGCTCAAATCATAGAGTTCTTCGGACAAATCGGAGTAGCGGGTGTAGCGCCAGCGGCTTGACCGCACGGAATGATTGCCGCGCAACCATGTCATGATGGCGCAATGGTCTTCCATCTCACCGCCCCGCGCCAAAGGCATGAGTGAACGGCCGTCAATGTCCGCCGGTGGCTCGAGCCCGCAAAGATCCAGAAGCGTGGGGAACAGGTCGACCAGACTGACCGGCTGTTCGACGCGAGCCGACGTCGCCATGCCTCGTGGCGGCAACAGAATGAAAGGGACGCGCGTTGCCTCCTCCCACAGCACGAATTTTCGCCAGTGCAGCTTTTCGCCAAGGTGGAATCCGTTGTCTCCCCAAAGGACCACGATCGTATTGTCGGCGGCGGGCGAAGCATCCAAGGCGGCAAGCACGCGTCCGATCTGGCTGTCGCAGTAGGAGATGGCGCCGAGATAGCCCTGTACGGCGTTGCGCCATTGCCCATGCTTCAACACGGTTTCGTGATCCGGCGGCGAGAGAGCCCAAGCCTTTGCGATGGCGGGAACGTCGTCGAGGTCATCATTTTTGACAAAGGGCAGGCTGACCTTGTCGAGAGGATAAAGATCGAGGAATCGCTCCGGAACGTACCAGGGCAAATGCGGCTTGTAGAAACCCGTCGCGCAAAAGAACGGCTGCTGGTGCGGTTTTTCGAGGAAGGCGCAAACCGCGTCGGCGGTCTTGAAATCGGGCATCTCCGGCTCGCGGGCTGGCTCGATGGCGCCCCAGTCGAAGTGATGATTCATCGACGCTACATTCTGGAAATCATCAAAATCAAACATGCGGTTGAGCGGCCGATGCAGCGGCATCGGCTCGGCGGCGGTCGTATGGAATTCGTCCCACATGGCTGGGCGGTTCTCGATGTCGCTCCATCTTGCCGACAGCGTCCTGTTGCGCCCCGCATCGGCGTAGTCGAAGCTGCCATGGAACACTTTCCCCGCACCCATGCAGAAATACCCGGCCTCGCGCAGGTGCTCGAGCAGCGTGACCTTGCGCAGCGGCGCCTCCCAGAATGGCTCGTTCTGGTAGACACCCGTTGTCGTCGGCAGACATCCGGTGAACACGGACATCCGGCTGGCATTGCAATAAGGCGCCGTGCAGTAGGCCCGCAGGAACGTCGTTCCACGCGATGCGAGCTGGTCGATTGCAGGCGTCTTGACGTCCGGATGGCGGCCCAATGGCGCAATCCAGGAATTGAGGTCGTCAGCCACGATGAAGAGGATGTTGGGTCGCTCCATTAGCCTTCTACCGCCCTGCTCTGATCCATGGTCGGCCAGTCGGAAACCGAAAGCCCCGAAAGTCTGGAGAATTCGGCGGTGTCATCGTAAAAAATCTCGCGCAAATAGGTTACATCCTCCGGCCGAAGTTCGTTCTCGCATCGTCTCCCCAGATGATCGGTTCGCGCAGCAAGCGGAGGAAACGGTTGGATGGAGAGGAAACGGGAAACGGCATCCAGCGTAGCTTGATGATCCCTCAGCAGATCAAGTGAACGCAGGAGCAGAACGTTCTCCCTTGGGAACAAGGCAAACAGCCGGCGTAGCTGGCGTGCGTAAAAGCCCCGTTCGACATAGCTATACACACGCCACGCCGGATCGGTCTGATCCAGCCCCTTGAGCCGCCAGCGGCCTTGTCGGATCGCCAGGTGAAAAGGCAGATGCTCCGATCGGTTGCCCGTCTCCATGCGCCATTGCGACCAGGCTCGCTCGATCGGATCGCGAAAAATGAAGACCAGTTTCATTCCGGGATTGTATCGCTTTATCCTTTCCAACGATGGCGGCCAGAAGAGATATATCGGGGTCACGTCAAATCCGATGCCTCTCCCGGCATCTTCGGAAAAAAAGCTTCCCAACTTGCGATAATCCGGCGCTGACCAGTCCTGCGTCTCGTCGTCAAAGAAATGCATCTCCTTGACGGACGGCGTCGCCAGCTGCGGGTGTTGCCTGAGATAGCCGAACAGGCTGGTGGTGCCGGATTTCTGCACGCCACCAACAATGAAGCCCAACACAGGCTGGTCCAATGCATCTCTCATGCCAAGGCTACTTCTTTGTCACGACTGTATCTCCCACACCGACCCCTGTCCTGGATCTCCCCGTCGACGGGCTGGCAGGACATGTCAATCCTCCAGAATCCTAACCGCTGCCAAAAAGGAAACGCATCTTGTCGCAGCTCCAACGCGACAAGATGCGTTGCTAAATATGCGTCGGCATGGCTATGAAGGGCGACTTTGGCTGTCCCATCGCCATAGGGTATGATGCAATACAACAAAAGACTGCGACACTGGAAACGATGATTGCGGCACTAAACGGCGCTGTCGACGATATCTCAAAGGCCATGAGGCTGCATCGGGTGTGGGTTGCGCTTGCCCGGGAAGACATCGGCGATCAGCACAGACGCACGACGCTCGGCCCCCTTTGGCTGCTGGTCAACTATGTTGCGTTGATGGGCACATTCGTTTTCGTGTTCCAGCCCGCCGGCAATGACGCTGCGGGCTATTCTGCCTATGTCGCCATCGGGCTTCTGGTGTGGTTCTATTTGACGGAAAT
The DNA here is from genome assembly GCF_013520985.1 of Mesorhizobium neociceri. GTDB lineage: Bacteria > Pseudomonadota > Alphaproteobacteria > Rhizobiales > Rhizobiaceae > Mesorhizobium > Mesorhizobium neociceri. Next base: position 42,912 of record NZ_JACDTY010000006.1, read on the forward strand.
CATTTCCCTGAGCGTGTCGCTCTTTCAGCGCGAAGAAAGTTTCATAGAAGGCACGACGCTGCCGTTGTTTGTGTATGTGATGCGCATGGCGCTGCAGTCTATTATCCGCGCGGGCTATGCAATCGCGGGTTGTATTGTCATTTTGCTCCTGAGCGGCTCGGCGCTCAATGCTGCATGGCTGTGGTCGCTCGCGGGGCTCTTCATGATCCTGCTGGCCACCCCGGCCGTTATCACAGTCTTCGCCTTTCTCGGCGCTTTCTTTCCAGACAGCGAGTTCATTGTCGGCAACATGATGCGGGTCGGTATGTTTTTCACGCCAGTGTTCTGGGTATACAACGGGCAAGACGGCGTTCAAAAATACGCCTACCACTGGAACCCGTTCACCTATTTCCTGGAGATCGTGCGAGTGCCGATCATCAGCGGCGAATTGCCCATGCACGCTTTCGCTGTAACCGGCATCATATCACTCGCTGTATGGGCGATTGCATTGCTGCTGCTGGGCCGATATCGCAAGCAAGTCGTCTTCTTAATTTGAGTTTTCGATGGTTTCCATCAAGCTGCATAATATTAGTCTGGTCTACAGACTGCACGAGAAGGTGACGCTTTCCGCGCCAGATCGGCGCGTGGCCGGGCCAGGCGGCAGAATTGAAGGCTCAGGCAGAAAGCAATTCGTGCAGGCTCTCGACGGCATCAGTTTCGAACTCAAGGCGGGCGACCGATTGGGCCTGGTCGGCCCAAACGGCGCCGGCAAGACCACCCTTCTCAAGGTGCTCTACGGGATCTACGAGCCATCCGGGGGGAGCATTGCCATCGAAGGCAAGGTCGATGCCCTGTTCAACATCAACATCGGCTTTCGTCGCGAGGCCACGGGACGCAGGAACATCGTGTTGCGTGGATTGATCAGCGGATGGACGGAATCCGAGATCGAGGAAAAAATGGAGGAGATCATTGCCTTCAGCGAGTTGGGCGACTTCATCGACCTGCCGTTCAAGTCCTACAGCCAGGGCATGGCCGCGCGGCTGGCATTTTCGATGGCAACGTCGCTGGACCCTGAGATCCTGCTGATGGATGAATGGATCGGCGCCGGTGACGCCTCATTTCAGGACAAGGCCAAAAGGCGCATGGATGAGCTCGCGGAAAAGGCAGGCATCATCGTTCTGGCGAGCCACAATGAGAGCCTTATCGAAAGCGTATGCACAAAAAAACTGACGCTCAAAAGCGGTCAAGTGGAATCCCTCACGACGAAGCCAATCAAACGCTCTCGAACTGAAAAAACTGTTTTGTCGCGACCAAGATAAATTTTACCGACAGGCCTCCATAAGCTGGACCGGAGGTGGCGCGCGGGTGCGCCACATTATAGTCACAACATGTCGCGACATGATGGCGCGCTGACCATTTCCAGATTGAGGCGGCCTTCAGACACATGTTGACACGGCTACAGCTTCCAAAACCAGCGTAGGGTACAGGCAAGGCTCATGATCGCAGAAGCCAACCCTGTGGCTTGCCCACCCATGGACGGAATTATGGTGATTGCCGCGACGACAAAGAAGGGTCCAAAGGCAAAGCGAGAAGGCCAGGGCGAGCGCACCTGCTTGATGGTTCTTGGCATGCATCGGTCCGGTACCAGCGCGTTGGCCGGCGTGCTTCAACTGCTGGGTGTTGCCCTACCAAAGAATTTGATTCCCGCCGACGAAAGCAACCGGACAGGTTATTGGGAACCATTGCATCTGGCCCTGCTGAACGAACAGCTCTTGCTCGAACTCGGTAGCCGCTGGGACGACTGGAGGCCGGTCCGGGTCGAGGAACTGTCGGCAAGCCGGCTCAGATTCTACCGCGACGAGATCGCTCGCCTACTCGATGGCGAATATGGCGGCATGCCAATGGTTGTACTCAAGGAGCCGCGGATTTCGCGCATTGTACCAGTCTATCAAGAACTGCTTACATCGCTCAGGTACAAGACCGATTATGTAATGATCACACGCAATCCGCTGTCGGTCGCCAAATCGCTGGCGAAGCGCGATGGAATGGATCCGGGGTTCGCCTCCCTCGTTTGGCTGAACTACGTTCTGGCCTCCGAGAGAAGTACTAGGAATTCACCTCGTGTCTTCTTGTCGTACGAATCGATGGTTCGAGATTTCGGACCTGCCCTGGAGAAGATCTCACAACGATTTTCCATCGAATGGCCGCGCAAGATTAGCTCTGTCGAGAAAGAAATTGCAGCTTATCTGTCGACTGAGCACCAGCACCATCTGGCTGGCGTCGACTTGCTCATGGCTAATGATGGCGTGCCGGATCTGGCCAAGCGAGCCTATGTCGCCATGCTCGACCTCGAGGAAGACGCGTCTTCGCCAGCAGCGACCGCCGAACTTGATGCTATCTATGACGAATTTGAGGACCGTTGGCTGCCGGCTGGCCAAGTCATGTTTGCCGAGTTGCGGGCGCGTGAGGCCAAGGCGCGCCTCGCGCCGGCAACCGATTACGCCGCTACAGAGTTAAGACTGGTCGGCAATGTCCGGGCGCTGATGTCTCAAGTAGATCAACTCGGCACGGAGCGCGACGCATTGAAATCAAAGATCGTGACGATGGTTGAGCACCAGAGCCGAATGGAAGTGCAGGCAGTTGAGGTTGGGACAAAAGCGGATCGACTGCGATTGGAGATCGCCGACAAGTCAAGAGAGTTGGCCACGAGGATCAGTGAGATCGCGAGCTTGAATGCCGAACTCTCAACGCGCTCGGTGCAGCTCACAGATTCGAGGCAAGAAATCGCAAAGCATGTCAGCCAGATATCAGCTCTCCAAGCGCATTTAGGATCGCTCACCGAGAAGTACGACAATCAAGGCCTTGACGTTTCGAATCTGAGGGGCCAATTGGCGGCCGTGACGGAGAGTCTTCAGACGGCGGTGCATGAGCTAACGCTTATGCAAGAGAGCAAGTCTTGGAAAATTGCGAGAGCATTGTCAAAGCTTGCTTCGCCAATCCGAAACATTCGCGGCGATACACGGGGCACGGATAAGTGAGCGCAAAACAGAAGACATCAGCCGATATCTACGTTTTCGATGTTGACCCGAACTCGGACACAGCCGCGGCAAATGTGTTGCGGTTAGTCGGCAGGGATAAGGATGTCCTCGAAATCGGCGCCGGACCGGGTTCGATCGCAAAGCCCCTGATCGCGCTGAATGGCTGTAGGGTTACCGCACTCGAGTATGATCCGAACTGTATTCCGATCCTGAAGGGCTTTTGCGTCGACGCGGTCCAGGGCGATCTCAACACGCCGGGATGGGGCGAGGTCTTCGGTGAGCGGCGCTTCGACATCGTCGTCATCGCGGATGTGCTTGAGCATCTGGTCAATCCCTGGGAGACCTTGAGGGAGGTCACCCGCTATCTGCGGCCTGGGGGGAGCGTGGTCTCGTCGATCCCCAACGCCAATCATGCCGCGATGATAGCGATGATCCTTGACGACAATGTCGACTACCGGGACTGGGGCCTTCTCGATCGCACGCATATCCGCTTCTTTGGCGCCAGGAACCTTCAGCAACTCTTCCGCCAAGCCGGTCTGAAGATCGTCGACGCGCTCTTTGTCGTGCGGACGCCCGAGATGACAGAGTTCGCCGAGAATTGGAGGAAAACGCCCGAAAAAGTCCGGGCCGCCCTGGAACTCGGCGGCTATTCGCAGGTCTATCAGACGGTCGTGAAGGCAGAACTGGCGAACTCGCCGCAGAATGAGTTTGTCCTGCTCGATCGCGCGCCCGCGAAAATCGGCAAGCCTGCTTCGAATTTGCCGTTTGTCCCGCCGGCACACTATTCGCCACACCAGCGGCCGACGTTCAGAATGATGGTTGGGCGCATGCTCGGCCCAACCGGCCGCCGGGTCGTAAAGTCGATCCTGAGCATGCGATAATGGCGCTGCGTTACGTTGCCTACTATCTGCCGCAGTTCCATCCGTTCCCCGAGAACGATGAATGGTGGGGTAAAGGGTTCACCGAATGGACCAACGTCGCGAAGGCGGAGCCGCTCTACGATGGCCATAATCAGCCGCGCTATCCGACCGATTTCGGCTATTACGACCTGCGCGTGCTGGACACCATGCGCGATCAGGCAGAGGTCGCCAGGGCGCACGGGATCGACGCTTTCTGCTTTCACTACTATTGGTTCGACGGCCACCGGCTGATGGAGAAGCCGGTCGATGCTTTCCTGGCCGACAAGAGCATCGACATAGGCTTCTGCCTGTGCTGGGCGAACGAAAACTGGACCCGCCGATGGGACGCCGCCGAGCATGAGGTTCTGATCGCTCAGACCTATGGCCCGGATTGGGAGTTGCGCTTCATCGAAAGCCTCTTTCCCTATTTCAAGGATCCTCGCTATCTGCGGGTCGACGGCAAGCCGCTGCTGGTCGTCTACCGGCCACAGCATCTTCCTGACGCCAAGGCCGCAGGCAGGCGCTGGCGCGAGCATTGTCGCAAGATGGGTATCGGCGAAATTCACATCGTGAACGCGCTCGTTCACGGCAATAACGACTACGAGCAATATGAATTCGACGCAGGCGTGGAGTTCCCGCCGCACAACATGAAATTTCATGGCGTGAATGACATTGTGCCGACATACGAGAAATACAGCGGCTACGCTGTGGAATATGCCAATGTGGCGCGGGATTTCCTGTCTCGCGATCACAGTCAGAAGCGAATCTATCGTACCGTCTTCCCCGATTGGGACAATACGGCCCGCGTAAAGAATCGCGCGCTGATCGTTCTTGGCTCCACAGTTGCAAATTTCGAGCGCTGGCTACGGGGGGCGAGTTCACTGACGCGCGCCAATCGCGCGGAAGGCGATCAACTGGTCTTCATCAATGCTTGGAACGAGTGGGCCGAGGGGTGCTATCTTGAGCCTGACCGGGTGCACGGCCGGGGTTTCCTGGAGGCGACGCTTCGCGTGAAGGACGGCACGTCGGTGGTCGACGATATTTACGACGTTGCGCCGGAACGCGTGCGGTTCGAACTCAGGCAGCAATTGGCGGCGATCCCGGAGGAAGCCAGGGACGCCGAAATCGCAAAGCTCCGTGGCGCGAAAATCCGGGAGGTCGCCGACCTCGATGGCAAGGTGACTTTGCTCAAGCAGGAAGCCAGCCGCTTGCAGTCCGGGAGTGAACCTGCTCCTGCGGCGCATCGCGAAATCGCGGAAACTGCGGCGAGAGGCGCTCATGAGGCGCCGGGCGCCCGCGCGGCCGAGGAACCCCGGTCGAAGCTGACGACGACCAGCGCGGCAGTTCTGACGATGCCTGAACCCGGTTCGATCAAGGTGCCTCTGAAGTTCCGGGTGGCGCACCGGCTTTACGACAGGCCAATGATGTTCAAGGCAGCCCGCTTTGCCTATCGTGCCGCGAAACGTTTGGTTAATCCGTCCGCCGCAGGTGAGCCGGCGCAAAAAAAAAACGATGTAGTCGCTGATCTCCTGGACCAGGCTGCGGTTGCCTCTAGTCGTTACCGATTGACAGAACAGGATGTCCGAGAGGTTTCGCTCGAATCCATTGGCAGGGTGGCGTCGAGCAAACAAGAAATGCTCACCTCGAACGAGGATTGCGTTTGGACCGCGTTTTCTCCCTGCAACGTCGAGGCGGAACTAACTCCGCGGCTGCATGTCGCGAAAGGCGTGGTCAATGGCGACGAATTCGCTCGCATGCTGAAGGGGGTTCCCTATGAAGCAGCGCCATTGCGGTTCGGTCGGTTTCACAATTGTGTGGCGCATCCGATCGCCGTGGCTCTCGTCACGCAGAACAACCAGGTCATCGCCGAAACGATGCGCATCTACCGCTATTTCAGGCCGAGGGACATAGACCTTCAATATTTGGTCGAAGACGATGCGGGCGCGCATCTGAAGGCCAAAACAGCGACCGAGATCGATGCGGACGTGATCATTCCCATGCATCGCTCCCAAGCGTTTGGCCATGTAGTCTTTGATGTAATCCCACAATTGTTGGCGTTTCGCGATGAGATCATTGCTGAGCGGTTGCGGGTTGTCCTGTCGACCAAAGCACCAAAATGGTTGATCAAGATGCTGTCGGTCTGGGGCTTCCTTCCACACCACTTTCTTATCCTCGACGCGGCCAACACCGCAGCCTACAGGTTCCGTTCGGCCATCGTCTCTAACGCTCTGACCACGTTCACCACGTTCTTCCCGCATCCGGAAACAGCCGATCTGATGTCGCGAACGCTCGTGTCTCCCCCGACGGTTCAAGACTATCCCGCCAGGCGGATATATCTCGGACGTTCAAGCGCAACCGCAAATTCCGGCAGGACGATAACCAATGAAGCCGAGCTTCGGGCTGCGCTGGTCAAGCGTGGTTTCAAGGTCATCGATCCGGCCGCGCTGGCCTATTCGGACCAGATCGACCTTTTCACCGATGCCGAAATTATCGTCGGAGCGCATGGGTCCGCCTTTGCCAACTTGATGTGGTCGAAGGTGGGAACGGTGGTTTTCGACTTGATGCCCGACGCCTGGATCAATTTCTGGGGTGCCGGCGGCGGAGTAGTCGAATTATGGATCAGCCGTATCTGCGCCCTGAAGAAGTTCCACTACAACGTCATATTATGTGACTCTAATGGCTCCTCCGAAGCGTGGCAGGCAAAGACCTATGCCATGCAGTCCAAAGTCGACGTACAAATGGTTATGGACCACATCGATCAGGCGATAAATGAGCCCAGCAAGGCCTCTCGATGATTAGTCAGCGCGATTTTGACTACGCCTTGGCCTTGTCGCTGTTCACGCACCTGCCAATCAACCTCATCCGGACTTGCCTTGAGAAACTTCGACCGGTGATGAAGACCGACGGTAGGCTCTTCGCGACTTTTTTTGTGTGTGATGATGGCCTGCCATTGTGGCGCCCTATCTCACATCCGAGAGGCGGCATAACCACTTACGGTGACGCGGACCCGTATCACTATAAGGTCGCCGACATTGAGTTTATGGCGGGATCGACAGGCTGGCACATCGAAAGAGAGGTTCGTTTCGATCATCCTCGAAGCCAACGTTGCTTCACGCTGGCCAGGGCGTGAAGCACGCCGTATCTGTATTCTGCAACTGCCGCAGTTCCATCTCTGTGGGTTTGATACGCCGACGCCCGCCGTCGGACCGCCCAGTCGTAGAGTTGCTGATCGATCTCGGTCAACGTCGCCAACAGTTCCAGGGTCGATGACGGCAGTTCTTCTCGCATCGTTCGGATCGGCGCCGCGTTGATCCGGAAAACGTCCGGCGATGTATCGCCAAGCGCGGCGAAAATTGCGGCGTTGTCGGCCTCGAAATTCTCCACCAGCCCAATGTAATCGAAGCGAGCAAGGTTGGCTTTGGCCCGATCGAGAATCTCGTCCGGCGGCAACCCGCTTGGTGCGATATCAGCCTTGCCGACCAACGAGGCGCCCCAGCCCGATGCCAGTTGGCATGCTTGATGATTCCACATGTGCGAAGCGAACTTGGAGCTTGCGGTTTCTCCTGCTCGAAAGAACGTTTCAGCATCGTTGTCATGTGCCAACGTATTAACTTCATCCTCATCTCTCGTCCTGCCACGGCAGTAGCTGTAAAATGAAAGCAGCCGTTCGACGGGATCCCGGAGGAAGGTGAAGCTGTAGCGTCCCGGCATGAAGCGTTCAGCGTAATCGAAACCGAAATGGCCGGATACCATCATCAAGGGTTCGAGTTGTTCCGGTGTGCGGCTGACATAGTCGCCGTGCATGCAGCAATTTGCTCGACCGTACAGCTCGAATGCCTTTGCAAGCACGGACGATCCGGCGGTCTTCTGAATATGAAGGAATAGAGCAGGTAGCATGCAGGCATCCCGTCCGGATAACGGAAAAGTGAAAACCTACTTGCTGTGACAGCGTCGCAGAGTCAATCGGCTGTCGCGATCTTTCCACCTATCGGAGCGGGCGCGCGGCGGCAAACGAGATCAACCCGGCACCTGGTCGACCATAGTCCTTCCACATCAGGCGAACGGTCGGTGCCTTGCCGCGATATTGAGCGCCGTTTCACGAACGATTTTGACCGACTTCCAATAGTCGTCATACTCATCCCGACTGTCAGCCCTGAATGTCTTCAAGATCTCATCGTAGGCGTCCCGCAGAACCGTGCTCTCGGGGTTGAGATTTGTAACGACGACTAACCCGGTCGGCGCGCAGTCCGTAACAGTCACAGATAGATCGGGACGATACTTCAGCAGGGTGGGGACCATCTTCCATACGTCACCTGCCCACCACCCCGGAAAGTTGTTGTCAGTAGGTTCGATCGCCGTTTTCATATCCCTGATGGTCATCTTGTAGCCGGGAGGGAGACAATCATGCATGAGAATGATTGAGTCTTTCGCACACTCTCGTTCGGTGTTGATGAAATCGCGCAAGAGGAACTCGAACAGATGCATGCCATCTAGAAAAGCCAAATCTACAGGCTTCCCCAGAACCTTACTCGGACGCGTTTCCTTGAAAAAGCCGTCGCTGGTCTGCTGATAGAGAAAACAGCGGGGCTTGCGACCAATAATGTTCTTTGCACAGACAAAGTAGGGATCGACCGCTACCGTTTCACACTTGGCCAGCTCAAGAGTGTTTCCAAACTGGACGCCAACTTCGAAATAGGATCGTGGCGTTAGGACTGTATGAATATTGGCGATCGTTTCCAGGTAATTTTTGCCGACGACGCGTGGTCCGTGGTTGGCGTCTTTCATTCGCAAGCACTCCAAGGCGGATCATTGTAACTTGTGCAGGTCGCCGCTCGTATCGTCGCGGTCTGACACTGCAATGAGATGGTTCGTGCTAACGGGCCGTCAACCGCTCAACTACCTCGTGACTCGCCTCCCGCCACTCCGGCGCCTGCCATCCGAACGCGCCTTCAAACTTCGCGCTCGACAGCCGCGAATTCGCTGGACGCTTTGCCTTGGTCGGATAGTCGCTGGTCGCAATGTCGCGCACCCGCGCTGTAGGCCCGCCGTACCGCGCGCTCGTGTCGAGTATGTGACGGGCAAAGCCGCTCCAGCTGGTCTCGCCGGTGCCGGCCAGATGATAGATGCCGTAGCCGTCAAACGCCTCGTCGTCTCGCAACATCGCCGCCGCATGCAGGATTGCATCGGCGATATCAAGTGCGGAGGTTGGATTTCCCCATTGGTCGGCGACGACAGCGATCTCGTCGCGGTCGCCGGCCAGCCTCAGCATGGTCTTGACGAAATTCCTGCCGAACGGGCTGTAGACCCAGGCGGTGCGCAGGATCAGGTGGCGCGGATTGGCGGCCGCAACCGCCAGTTCGCCGGCAAGCTTGGAGGCGCCGTAGACGCCGAGCGGCGCGGTCGCGTCGGTCTCGACATAGGCGCCGTCCTTCGAACCGTCGAAGACATAGTCGGTCGAAAGATGGATGACGGGCACGCCGAGCTGTGCCGCCGCTTCGGCGACCTTGCCGGCGCCGACGGCGTTCACCGCAAAGGCAAGGTCGGGCTCGTCCTCGGCCTGGTCGACCGCAGTGTAGGCGGCAGCCGACACCACGATATCCGGCCGTGCGGCCGCGAGCGCTTGGAACACCGTGTCGGGCTGCGTGAGGTCGAGCGCCGGCCGGCCGACGGCGACGACCTCGATGCCATCGCGCGCCTTCCCGGCCTCCAGCAGGCTGGTGGCGACCTGACCGTCGCGTCCGGTGACAACCAGCCTCACGCGGCGCCCTTCCTGCCTTCAACCTGGCCCCGGGACTGGACTTGGCCTAGCCGCTCGCCGGCGTAGCGCTGCTCGCGGATCGGCCCCCACCACCATTTGTTATCGAGGAACCAGTCGACCGTCCTTGCCAGGCCGCTGTCGAAACTCTCCGCCGGCGCCCAGCCGAGATCCCGGCTGATCTTGGAGGCATCGATAGCATAGCGGCGGTCGTGGCCGGGGCGATCGGTGACGAAGCTGATCAGATCGCGGTAGCGCCTGCCGCGGCTGCGCGGACGCCTGATGTCGAGCAGGCCGCAGATCGTCTCGACGACGCCAAGATTGGTGCGTTCGGAATTGCCGCCGACATTGTAGCTCTCGCCCGGCTGGCCCTTGGTGGCGACCAGCTCCAGGGCGCGGGCATGATCCTCGACGAACAGCCAGTCACGCACATTGGCGCCGGCGCCGTAGACCGGCAGCGGCTTTTCGTCGAGCGCGTTGAGGATCACCAGAGGGATCAGCTTTTCGGGAAAGTGATAGGGCCCGTAATTGTTCGAGCAGTTGGAGAGCACGACCGGCAGGCCGTAGGTCTCGTGCCAGGCCCGCACCAGATGGTCGGACGCCGCCTTCGAGGCGGAATAGGGCGAGGACGGCGCGTAAGGCGTTTCCTCGACGAACATGCCGCCGTCGAAGGGCAGATCGCCGAACACCTCGTCGGTCGAGACATGGTGGAAGCGGAAGCGGGCTTTCCTGTCCTCGCCAAGGCCGCGCCAATATTCGAGCGCCGAATTCAGCACCCGGTAGGTGCCGACGATGTTGGTCTCGATAAAGGCGCCGGGTCCGTCGATCGAGCGGTCGACATGGCTTTCGGCGGCGAGATTCATGACGATGTCGATCTCGTCGCGTTGAAGGATGTCGAGAACCGCGCGCTCGTCACAGATGTCGGCCTGCGCAAACTTATAATTGTGCGCATTCTCGATCGTGCGCAGCGAGGCGAGATTGCCGGCATAGGTGAGCTTGTCGAGATTGGTCACATGGTAGGCCGGATTGGCGCACAAATGCCGGCACACCGCCGAGCCAATGAAGCCGGCACCGCCTGTCACCAGAAAATTCATGGCGCTCTCCTTACATCGTCGCGCGTCATGCGAACACCTCGGCAGTGGCAAGCGTCGGCGCCTTGAGGTCCTTGGCCGAGAGCTCGAAGGCGCCGGCTGGCGACGGCCAATCGATGCCGATGTCGGGATCGTCGAAACGGATCGAGCGGTCATGCGCCGGCGAATAGGTGTCGGTGACCTTATACAGAACCTCGGTGTCCGGCACGAGCGTGACGAAGCCGTGCGCGAAACCCTTCGGCACCAGGATCTGATTGCCTTTCTCGGCCGATATTTCGAGCGCCACCCACTTGCCGAAGGTTTTCGAGCTGCGGCGAATGTCAACCGCGACGTCGAGGATCCTGCCTCTGATCACACGCAGCAGCTTGTCCTGCGCGCGCGGCGCAAGCTGATAGTGGAGACCGCGCAAGACGCCCGCTGCCGCCGAATAGGAGTGATTGTCCTGGACGAAACGCAGATCGATGCCGGCCTCGGCAAAGCGCTCGGCATTCCAGGTCTCGATGAAATAGCCGCGCGCATCGCCGTGCCGCTTCGGCACGATCTCCAGCACGCCGTCGAGACCGAGCTGCCTGACGTCCACTCTAATTCTCCGTCAGTTCGGCGACACGCCGGCGCAGATAGGCGGCGTATTCATTCTTGCCCAGGCGCGTGGCGCGCTCAAGCACCTTGTCGGCGGTCAGCCAGCCCTGCTCGAAAGCGATTTCTTCAGGACAGGCAACCTTGATGCCCTGGCGGTGCTCGATGGTGCGCACGAAGGAAGAGGCTTCATGCAGACTGTCATGCGTACCGGTGTCGAGCCAGGCATAGCCACGGCCGAGCTGATGCACATGCAGCTGCCCACGCTCGAGATAGACGTTGTTGACCGACGTGATCTCGAGTTCTCCGCGCGCCGAGGGCTTGATCGTCGAAGCGATGTCGACGACCTCGTTATCGTAGAAATAGAGGCCGGTGACCGCCCAGTTGGACTTCGGCTTTTCCGGCTTTTCCTCGATCGTCAAAGCGGTGCCGCTGAGCTTGTCGAACGACACCACGCCATAGCGCTGCGGATCCTCGACATGGTAGGCGAACACCGAAGCGCCGCTTTCACGCTGCGCAGCCGCACGGCAGAGCTGCGACAGGCCCTCGCCGAAATAGATGTTGTCGCCGAGGATCATCGACACATTGTCCTTGCCGATGAAGTCGCGGCCGATGACGAAAGCTTCGGCAAGCCCGTTGGGCTGCGGCTGTTCGGCATAGGACAATTCGAGCCCGAATTCCGAACCGTCACCCAGCAACTCGCGAAAAACCGGCAAGTCGCGTGGTGTTGAAATGATCAGAATCTGTCGGATCCCCGCGAGCATCAAGACGCTCAACGGATAATAGATCATCGGCTTGTCGTATATCGGCAGAATTTGCTTAGAGATCGCTAATGTTAGGGGATAAAGACGCGTCCCGCTGCCTCCCGCAAGGATGATACCTTTCAACAAGCTCTCCTTGAATTGCCAGGCCCCCGCCCGAAATCAAGTTGACCGTGCTTAGGTTTCGCGCTCAGGCTTGTCAATTCAATCTCGGTCGTGGATCAGCACCGAATTGACCCGCATCTGCCACCTCGCGGCAATTTGCCCGACTGGCCACAAGCTGTTGACCGACCGGCCGCAGGCTGGCGATGCAATGAGCGTGGCAATCTGGCAAACCGGCTTCGCGCCGTCCTGGTGACGCGTGTCAACAAAAAGCCGGCGGGCTCGCACCCGCCGGCTCATTTGCGTTCAAGCGATTTTCAGGGTTGCTTGGGCAGCAGCGACCATACTGCCGGCACCAGGCTGGCGGCGAGCGCCACCTTGATCAGGTCGCCGAGGATGAACGGCAGGACACCGAACTGCCAGGACTTTTCCACGCCGATGAGGGTGGCCAGCCAGGCAAAGCCCATGGCCATCATGACGATTTCAGCGACCAGCATGGCGTTGAACAGCTTGATCGGGTGGCGATCCCAGCCGCGATCGGCGGCCCAGCCAACAATGGCCGCCATGACGACGAAGCCGGCGAGATAGCCACCGGTGCCGCCGATCATGTAGGCGATGCCGATGCCCTTTTCAGGCGTGCTCTGGAAGACCGGGAGGCCCATGGCGCCTTCGGCCATGTAGAGGAGCAAGGTAGCGACGCCAAGCCGCAGGCCAAATGCGGTGGCGATCAGCAGGACGGCCAGCGTCTGCATCGAGATGTCGACCGGCCCAAGCACGACTTTCGTCTTGGCCGACAGGGTCAAAAGCAGCGTTCCGGCGATCGCCAGCAAAAGCTGGGTTGCCAGACGCAGCGCGCCCTCCTGCGGCAAAGCGAGAGAAACAAGCGGACGCATCGTCGTTGCAAGTGCCATGGTCTTCCCCAATCCGGATTGCCGCAGATCGCGGCCTCGCTTTTTCCTATATTGGCTTCCGTGCTATGCGGCAATCGCTTTTGCCGTTCCCTTGACCGGAGCTCAACGACACCGCCATGGCGCTCAAATTCGACACCAGCTTCGATCCGGCCTATGGCCAAGGCGTCACCGTTGCGCCGGACGTCTTGCGCATCACCGCCAAAAATCCCAGCCCGTTCACCTTTCACGGCACCAACAGCTACGTCATCGGCCGCGACACACTGGCGGTGATCGACCCGGGCCCCGACGACGAGGCGCATTTGCAGACGTTGCTGAATGTGATCGCAAACCGGCCGGTGAGCCACATTTTCGTCAGCCACACGCATCGCGACCATTCTCCGCTGGCCGCCCGGCTGAAAGCGCACACCGGTGCCGCCGTGCTGGCCGAAGGCCCGCACCGCCCGGCGCGGCCGTTGCGGATCGGCGAGATCAATCCGCTCGACGCCAGCGCCGACACGGCTTTCCTCCCGGATGTCGCATTGCCCGACGATGCGCTGGTCGAGGGCGACGGCTGGGCGATCCGGACCGTGCTGACGCCGGGCCACACCGCCAACCATGCAGCATTTGCTCTTGAAAACACCGGCATCGTGTTTCCAGCCGACCATGTGATGGCGTGGGCGACCTCGATCGTGGCGCCGCCGGACGGCGCGATGGCCGACTATATGGCCTCGCTCGACAAGCTGATCGCGCGCGGTGACCGCCTGCTGCTGCCCGGCCATGGCGGCCCGGTCAACACGCCGCGCAGCTTCATGCGCGGCTTGAAAACCCACCGCAAGATGCGCGAACGGGCGATCCTGGAGCGGATCAGGAGCGGCGACCGGACCATCCAGGACATGGTCAAGGCGATCTACAGGGACACCGACCCGCGGCTGCATGGTGCCGCCGGCTTGTCGGTGCTTGCCCATCTCGAAGACCTGGTGGCGCGCGGCCTGGTCAGCACCGACGGCGATCCTGCCATCGACGGTGTTTTTGTGCCGGTTGCGTAGAGACTACTCAGCCGGCGCCGCGCCCACCTGGCCCGCAACCTCCTGGTCGAGCTCAGCGAGGAAGCCGACGATGCGCGCGGCATTGTCGCCGAGGTCGTAGCGGCCGTAACGCGAGGCCGAGCGCATGTCGACGACGATTGTGTCGCCATCATTGCTGATGCGGATCGCGACGTCGGCGGGCAGACCGACGATGAAGCTCCGGGCCACCGCTGATATCGTCACCTCGTCTTGACCGTCGGTCACCGGGTATGGCGCGGTAAGCGGCCAGTCGCGGCGGTCGAGCACGGTTTCGACAGCGTCGACGACGGTTTCGAACGGCAGATTGTAGCTGCGCCCGGTGACGAGCGGATAGGCGTCGGCCTGCAGGCGCGCTTCGCCCGGGGTTGGCGGCGCGAGCACGTTCATATCCTTGGTGCGGTCGCTGGCATCGAGCACCGGCGGATTGTCGAGATCCGTCGAGATGTCCTTGAGCGGCGGCGTGGTCGCCGCCCAATAGGCGGCGATGCCATAGGGCGTCAGCACCAGCAGCGCCAGCAAGGCGCCGACCGAGAGGTCGCGGCCGCCGCGGTCGCCGAAATGCCACAACCTGGACAGAGCGAGGCCGGCAAACAGCAAAGCGAAAGCCGCAAGCAGAGCGACAATCGCCAGCACCCACAGGAAGGCCGGCGTTTCGACCAGTTCGAAATGATGGCCGGCCAGCACGGTCAGCAGCAGGACGAGAGCAAAAGCGCCCGTGCGCCGCGACCAGCCGGCCGCCTTCGATGTCTGCCGCTCGTCAACGTCCATTGTCTTTAGCACCGCCCCAACCCGCACAGAGGCTTAGAACGGTTCAACGGTTGATGGAACCGTTGAACCGTTCCAGCTCTTCTTTTTGCGCGCAATTCCGGACGGAAAACCGCTGCGCACTTTTCCTGGAATTGCTCTAGAGCAAAGGATGCTCAAATTGAACATCCCCTGCTCTAACGTTTTTGAGGTCAAGGAATCGCACGATCCCGGTCAATCCGTCGGCAGGCGGTAATCGCTGAACTGCTTGCGCAAGGTGATCTTCTGGATCTTGCCGGTGGCGGTGTGCGGGATTTCGCTGACAAAAGCGACGTCGTCGGGCATCCACCACTTCGCCACCTTGCCGTCCATGAAGGCCAGGATGTCGGCCTTGCTCGGCTCCCTGCCCGGCTTGGCGACCACGACCAGCAAGGGCCGTTCACCCCATTTCGAATGATGGACGCCGATAGCGGCTGCCTCGGCGACATCGGGATGACCGACGGCGAGGTTCTCCAGGTCGATGGTCGAGATCCACTCGCCGCCCGACTTGATCACATCCTTGGCGCGATCGGTGATCTGCATATAGCCACCCGGATCGATATGGGCGACGTCGCCGGTGTCGAACCAGCCGTCCTTGTCGAACTGCTCGGAGCCGACGCCGCCATAATAGGCTCTGGCGATGGCCGGACCGCGCACCTTCAGCCGGCCGAAGGTCTTGCCGTCCCAGGGCAGTTCCTTGTCGTCGTCATCCGTCACCTTCATCTCGACGCCGAAGGGCGGGTAGCCCTGCTTGCCCTGAATATCGAGCCGGGACTCGCCCTCGAGCTCCCGATATTGCGGCTTCATCGTGCACAGCGTGCCGAGCGGTGACATCTCGGTCATGCCCCAGGCATGGATGACCTCGACACCGTAATTGTCCTGGAATTTCTTGGTGATGGCGCGCGGGCAGGACGAGCCGCCGATAACGACTTTGCTCAGATGGGGAAGTTTCTTGCCGGTCTCTTCCAGATGCTGCAGCAGCATCATCCACACGGTCGGCACGGCGGCGCTGAAGGTCACTTTCTCGGTGTCGAGCAGTTCATAGATCGAGGCGCCGTCCATCTTGCAGCCAGGCATGACCAGCTTGGCGCCGATCATCGGCGCGCTCTGGCCAAGGCCCCAGGCATTGGCATGAAACATCGGCACGACGGGAAGAATCGTGTCTCGCGCGGAGATGCCCATGGCGTCGGGCATGGCGGCGATCATGGCGTGCAGCACGTTCGAACGGTGGCTGTAGAGCACGCCCTTGGGATCGCCTGTCGTGCCGGAGGTGTAACACATGCCGGCGGCGGTGTTTTCACCGAAAACCTTCCAGGCGAAGTCGCCATCGGCCTCGTTCAGCCAGTCCTCATAGGCGACCACATTCGGCAGCGTCGTCTCAGGCAGATGCGCCCTGTCGGTCAGCACGATCACCTTTTTCAGCGATTTGACCGCGCCGGCGATCTTTTCCAGCAATGGCATGAAGGTCAGGTCGACGAAGATCGCTCTGTCCTCGGCATTGTTCATGATCCAGACGATCTGCTCGGGAAACAGCCGCGGGTTGAGCGTGTGATAGATGGCGCCGATGCCCATGATGCCGTACCAGGCCTCGATGTGGCGCGCCGTGTTCCAAGCCAGGGTCGCGATGCGGTCGCCGAGCACAAAGCCGTCGCGTTCGAGCCTTTGGGCAACCTTCAGCGCACGGCGATGGATTTCGGCATAGGTTGTGCGCACGATCGGCCCTTCGATCGAGCGCGACACGATCTCTCGTGTTCCGTGCTGCCGCTCGGCATTGTCGATCAGCTTGTGGCAGAGCAGCGGCCATTCCTGCATCAGTCCGAGCATCTGGTTCCTCCCTTGGTTCCTCGTTCTCGCGTTTTTTATTCCATTGTGAGACGAACGGACAGATTGTCCAGCCATCATGTCTCCAACCGTTAACGGCTGAAGCAAGCAGTGATCGAAACCCCTGGAAAACCGCCACAATCCGGCCATCGTCGGTGTTAACGTTCGTTAATGGGGCAAAGGGTGCGATAGGCGACTGAAAGAGGTTCGCATGGACGCGCAGCTCGACGACAAGCAGCCAGAGAACGGGCAGTTGGACGACAGCCAGGCCGAAGACGTGCAGTTGGACGATATTCAACTCGACGACAAAGAGCTTGAAGATACGCTGGCCGCAAGCCTGGCCGATCTGGTGCCGGAGGCCAAAAAGGTTTCCGAAGACGAATTTGTCGAGGTGGTCGGCGGCGCCCTTGAGGCGGTCGGCGGCACGCTGCTGTTTAAAATGTGCGTCCAGAACGAAGGTGAGGGCCAGCATGTCGCGGCCGCATCCATCGGTGACGGCGGCAATCGGCAGTTCCTGCTGCTCACTTTGCCGACCGGCGGCGGCGCGCTGAAGGTCGAGACCACGTCAAGAAGCACTAATCCGGTGGCCGGTATTGCCGCAGCCTATGCCGGCCTCATGGACGTCTTCAAAACCGCAGCCTGAAGTTCTCGCATATGTGATCGTTTCAAGACCGACCAGGCACGCCTCGCCCGTTGCGACGGCCTTGCGCAACGGGTTCTCCGAACACACTTTAAAGACATGGGAAGCAATCCCCCGCGCTCCCAATCGGACAAGGAGAACCCCCGCATGGACCAGATCGCCAACCCCGCCCCCGGCTTCCAGAGCAATCCCGGCAAGGTCATCACCGTCGAGCCCTATCGCGGTGCCGTCGTCGTGCGCGCCGGCGATACGGTTATCGCAACGTCGACGCGGGCGAAGCTTCTGTCCGAACCGCCCTACCCCCAGGCATTCTACATCCCCTTCGAAGACATCGATTTCACCCAGCTCGGCAAAACCGCTCTGTCGACCCACTGCCCCTACAAGGGCGACGCCAGCTACTGGAGCGTGCTGCCGGCCGGCGAGACCGGCAAGGACGCGATGTGGGCCTACCAGCAGCCCTTCGACGAAATGGCCGAGATTCGCGATCACGGCGCGTTTTACGCGAATAGGGTCACAATCGAAGCCACGCCGGCTTGAGTAGACGGCTCAAGCGCCCATTGCTTCGTCATCCACGGGCGAAGCAAGGAGCGTAGCGACGCGGCGCAGACCCGAGGATCCATGCCGTCACGTCAGAGCGTTGCCACGGTGCAGGTCCTGCTCCGTGACGCTCTGGGTCGATGTCACGGCATGGA
Source organism: Mesorhizobium neociceri (assembly GCF_013520985.1). Taxonomy (GTDB): domain Bacteria; phylum Pseudomonadota; class Alphaproteobacteria; order Rhizobiales; family Rhizobiaceae; genus Mesorhizobium; species Mesorhizobium neociceri. The sequence continues at coordinate 61,003 of NZ_JACDTY010000006.1, forward strand.
TCCTCGGGTCTTCGCGACGGAGCTTCGCTCCTGCTTCGCCCGTGGATGACGAAGTTTGGAGGCCTCGGCTAATCTCCAATGTCGGCGATGGCTCTCTCACGTGACGATGAAAACCGCCTGCCGCGGCAACCTATTCGGTCGTCCCATCGTTGCCGATCCCATCCGCATCATCCAGCCTCACGAAGGTGAGACCCTTGGCTTTCAGCGCGAGCAGACCTTCCACAACGCCCTCGCCGGCGGCGTGAGTCGGCTGGTTGATGTGGGCGATGATGACGTCGCCATCCTTGGCGGCGGCGATGCGCCGGGCTGTTTCCTTGGCGCCAAGCAACGAGCCGCCATCGCCGTTGATCGAAAAGCCGGCGATCTTGAAGCCGAGCTTGCGGATCATGGCTATGGCCGACGGGCTGTATTCGGCGGTCGCGCCGCGGAACCATTTCGGCGCCGGCTCGCCGGTCCGGGCGAGAGCGGCCGCGCCCGACTCGACCTCGGCCTGCACCGCTTCAGGGCTGCCGGCGCTACGGATGCCGTAGATCTTGCGCGGCGTGTCGACGGCCGGGATGTGATGGCCGCCATGGTTTTCCAGTTCGAACAGATCGGGATGCGCGCGCATGATCTCGACGGCGGCGGCGTTGCGCTTCAGCCAGATGCCGGTGACGAAGATCGTCGCCGGAATCCGGTTTTCCACCAGGGCCGAAAGTATCCTCGTATCGGTCTGCCCGCCGCAGGCGTCGAGCGTGAGCGCGACGCGGCCGGCACTGCCACGGTCCTCAGCCTTCAGATGCAGCGTCGGCTCGACAAGCGGTGCGGCATGGACCGAGGACGCGGCCAAGATAGATAGCGCCAAGGCGCAAAGCAGCTTTTGCAAGGGATGCCTGTCTTGTCTGAGAATCGGCGCTGTCATAGCCGCATCCCAGGACCCGCAACAAGGCGGAAATCGGGATATCAGCCATGAGAAAAGCTGATATCCCGACAATGTGACCGCCACGCACCATCAGACAGCGTGTTCCAGCTCCACATGCGTCCGCGACAGGACTTCGCGCACCGCTGCGACGACCGGTTCGACCTCAAGACGCCAAACACAGCAGGCCTTGCTGGGATCGAGCGGATTGCACAGGCTGCCCGCCACGCAATTGCACGGCATGGACGGCTGCAAGGCGAGGCTGGGCACGCCGACCGGCCCCCAGACGACCGGGCTGGTCAGGCCATACAGGCCGACAACCGGCGTTCCCGCGGCTGCTGCCATATGCATGGGGCCGCTCTCATTGCCGACAAACATGCGCGCCTGCTGCAGCACCGCCAGCAGCGTTTCCAGCGACAGCGCGCCGACGAGGTTGACGATCGGCGACGCAACGCTGGCGAGGATCTGCTCGGCCGGCTTGCGTTCGTCCGGTCCGCCGACCAGCACAAAATCCAGTCCGGTCTCGCGCGCAATCGTGTCGATCACGGCGGCAAAGCGTTCCGGCTGCCAGCGCCGGCCGTGGAAGCTGGCGCCGGCATGCACGGCGATGAAGCCGTTTGGCCGCAAACGGTGTTTGTCCAGCAATGCCTGGGCCCTCGCCGTCTCCAGCGGCTGGGGCCGGATCGACGGCACGCGCACGCGCAGAGGGACGCCAAGCGGCTCAAGCGGCGACAGATAGCGGTAGAGATAGTGCTGCTCGCCAAAGCCGAACGGCCTGGCAAACAGATTGGCCGGCTGACGTTCATGCCAGCGCAGCGGCCTTTCCGAGGGATTGTAGCCGACACGGGTCCTGGCGTTGAGGAACCTGACGATGATGCGCGATGTCTTTGAATCGGTGAGGTCGATGGTCAGGTCGAACCGAAACTGGCGAAGCTTGCTGATCATCGAATAGAGTTCGCGCCCACGCTCGAGCGGGGTGCCGCGCATGGCCGCGCGGCGGAAGCTCACGACCTCTGAGGCGATGCCATGGGCGGTGACGAAACTGGCGAGGCGGGCCTCGCAGAGAAAAACGATCCTGACGCCGGGATATTCGAGCTGCAGGTTCCTGGCGAGCGTGGAGGAGAGAACAATATCGCCGATGAACTTGGTCTGGAGGATCAGGATCGAGCGGAAGGGTCTGGGCGAAATCTGCAACATGTGTTTCTCGGCACCGGGCGGGTTGGGGGACCGCAAAGGTGGGTAGAAACGATGTCCGGATTGCGTGTTAAAGCGGGCAAATCAGCGTGAATTTCCATACAAATTCGTAAGCTTAGCGCCAAACGGCTACCCTCGAGGTGGCCGTCTGTGCGGCGCGGAAAGAACTATGTCGAAATCAGGATGCCGCGGCGCTCTTTTTGGGGCGCGGCACAGCTGCCTTGGCAATCTGCACCGCGGCCTGCGCGGCAGCCAATCTTGCGATCGGCACGCGATAGGGCGAGCACGAGACATAGTCGAGGCCGACCTCTTCGCAGAACCGGATCGAGGCTGGATCGCCGCCATGCTCGCCGCAAATGCCGAGCTTGATATCGGGCCGCGTCGCCCTGCCCTTTTCGGCAGCCATGCGCACCAGTTCGCCGACGCCTTCGATGTCGAGCGAGACGAACGGATCCTGCTCGATGATGCCCTTCTGGCGGTAGGTCTCGAGGAAGGAGCCCGCATCGTCGCGCGAGATGCCGAAGGTGGTCTGGGTGAGGTCGTTGGTGCCGAAGGAGAAGAATTCGGCCGACTCGGCGATGACGTGCGCCCGGATCGCCGCGCGCGGCAATTCGATCATCGTGCCGGTGAGGTACTCGATCTTGACGCCGGTCTCTTCCATCACGCTTTTGGCCACGGCATCGATGCGCGCCTTGACGTAGTCGAGTTCCTTCACCAGGCCGACCAGCGGCACCATGATTTCGGGAACCACCAGCGCGCCGGCCTTCTTGCCGGCCTCGACGGCGGCTTCGAAAATGGCGCGCGCCTGCATCTCGGCGATCTCGGGATAGGAGACGGCGAGACGGCAGCCGCGATGGCCGAGCATCGGGTTGAACTCGTGCAAAGCCTCGGTGCGCTGCCTGAGCTTGTCCGGCGAGACATTCATGGCAGCGGCGACTTCCGCCACCTCGGCTTCAGTCTTTGGCAGGAATTCGTGCAGCGGCGGGTCGAGCAGCCGGATCGTCACCGGCAGGCCGGCCATGATCTCGAACAGTTCGAGGAAATCCGAGCGCTGCATCGGCAAAAGCTTGGCGAGCGCGGTGCGGCGGTCCTTCTCGGTGTCGGCCAGGATCATCTCGCGCATGGCGACGATGCGCTCGCCGTCGAAGAACATGTGCTCGGTGCGGCAGAGCCCAATGCCTTCGGCGCCGAAGGAGCGCGCCATGCGCGCATCGAGCGGCGTCTCGGCATTGGTGCGCACCTTCATGCGGCGCGCGCCGTCGGCCCATTCCATGATGGCTGCGAAGTCGCCGGACAGTTCCGGCTGCAGCATCGACACGGCGCCCTTCAGCACCTGGCCGTTGCTGCCATCGATGGTAATGATGTCGCCCTTGCGGAAAGTCTGGCCCATCGACATCAGGGTGCCGGCCTTGTAGTCGACGCGCAGCGAGCCTGCGCCCGACACGCAAGGCTTGCCCATGCCGCGCGCCACTACGGCGGCGTGGCTGGTCATGCCGCCGCGCGTCGTCAGGATGCCTTCCGAAGCATGCATGCCGTGAATGTCTTCGGGGCTGGTTTCGATGCGCACCAGGATCGCCTTGCGTCCTTGTGTCTTTAGTTCTTCTGCATCGGCTGACGAGAAGACGATCTCGCCGGTGGCGGCACCGGGGGATGCCGGCAGGCCGACGCCGATGACGTCGCGCGGCGCCTTCGGATCGATGGTCGGGTGCAACAGCTGGTCGAGCGAGGCCGGATCGATGCGGGCGACCGCCTCTTCCGTGGTGATCAGCTTGTCGCGCGCCATTTCGACGGCGATCTTCAGTGCCGCCTTGGCGGTGCGCTTGCCGGAGCGCGTCTGCAGCATCCACAATTTGCCGCGCTCGATGGTGAATTCGAGATCCTGCATGTCGCGGTAATGCTGCTCCAGGCGGTCGGAGATGTCGACAAAGGAGCGGAACGCGTCCGGCATCAGCTTCTGCAGCGACGGCTTGTCGGAGCCGGCGGCGATGCGCGCCGCCTCGGTGATGTTCTGCGGCGTGCGGATACCGGCAACGACATCCTCGCCCTGCGCGTTCACCAGGAACTCGCCATAGAGCATCTTTTCGCCGGTCGAGGGATTGCGGGTGAAGGCAACGCCGGTGGCCGACGTCTCGCCCATATTGCCGAACACCATGGCCTGGACATTGACCGCCGTGCCCCAGCTTTCGGGGATGTCGTGCAGGCGCCGGTAGGTGATGGCGCGGTTGTTCATCCAGCTCGAAAACACCGCGCCGATCGCGCCCCAGAGCTGCTCGTGCGGGTCCTGCGGAAACGGCTTGTCGAGTTCCTCCTCGACCTTGGCCTTGTAGAGCGCAATGACCCCCTGCCATTCCTCAGATGTCAGCTCGGTGTCGAGTTCATAGCCGAGGCTCGCCTTCTGGTCCTCGAGGATCTCCTCGAACACTTCGTGGTCGAGGCCCATGACGACATCGGAATACATCTGGATGAAGCGGCGGTAGCTGTCATAGGCAAAGCGGGCATCGCCGGAATCGGTGGCCAGCGCTTCGACCGTCTCGTCGTTGAGGCCGAGATTGAGCACGGTGTCCATCATGCCCGGCATCGAGGCCCGCGCCCCGGAGCGGACCGAGACCAGCAGCAGTTTCAACGGATCGCCGAAACGGCGCCCGGTCAGCGCGCCAATATGGTCCAGCGCTTTCACCACATCGGCTTTCAGCTGGGACGGATAGCTGTTGCCATTGGCGTAATAGGCGTTGCAGACGTCGGTGGTGAGGGTGAAGCCCGGTGGCACCGGCAGGCCAAGGCTGCACATCTCGGCCAGATTGGCGCCCTTGCCACCGAGAAGATTGCGGTCGCCCGCACGTCCCTCCGCGGCGCCATCGCCGAAGGTGTAGACCCATTTGGTCATGCTCGCCCTCCAAGTCCTTGGAAGATAGACAACACACCGGGGCCAAGGCCCGGTTCCCCCGCATTCCGACCCGAGCGTTATTATGCTGCAGTGCGAAAGGCAAGGCATGGTCAGCCAAGGCCGGCCACTACAATCGATTAAGCAAAAGCTGCGTCAAAAAGACTTGCCGAGCAGGCGTCTCCGATATAGAACATAAAGGGAACAAGTTGGGAGTAGCATGATGAAACTCAACGGAAAACTCGACTATCTGGAATTGCCGGCGACCGGCGGGACGCTGGACAGCGTCAAGGCTTTCTACAGCGCGGCCTTCTCATGGTCGTTCACCGATTACGGGCCGACCTATTCGGCATTTGGCGAAGGGCTCGACGGCGGCTTCCAGGCCGATGGCTCGGAGGCGCCTGCCAAACCATTGCCGGTGCTTTATTCGCAGGATCTGGAAGCAACCCTGGACGCTGTCGAAAATGCCGGCGGCACGATCGTCAAGCCGATCTTCTCGTTCCCGGGCGGCAGGCGGTTCCACTTCACCGATCCGGCCGGCAATGAGCTGGCGGTCTGGGGCGAATAGCGGTCACCGTGCCAAGCGGTGGATCAGTTTTGCACAGTGAGCAACTCGGCATTGAGCTTTCGTGCCGCTCGTCCTATAAGGCCGCGCGCAGCGGGCAAAGCTCGCCTGCTGGGGCGTCGCCAAGTGGTAAGGCATCGGTTTTTGGTACCGACATTCCCAGGTTCGAATCCTGGCGCCCCAGCCAATTCACATACCTTTTTAAATCAATGATTTACAGATGCCATGAATGGCTGCCGTCAGGGGCTATCTTGAACCCCACGCGACCCGACTCCATCCACAGAGCCGGGCCGTGCGAAGAGGATCAGTAGTCGTTGTCGTCCTGGATGATAACGCGATGATGCCGATGGTACCGATGATACCAATGATGGCGACTCTCGATCGAGCCGGTCACGATAACGGTATCCGGACGATGATGTCTGCGGCCGTGGTCGTAAAAGGCAACCGTGCCGTGTCTACGGTGATGAAGTCGTTGACCCTGGTCATTGATGATCTTGACGTTCTTGTGATGATGTCGATGGTGGGTTGTGATGATTACGTCGGCTTCGGCTGCCGAAGCTATCGCCGGCATCGCGATGAACAGCGCCAAAGCGCTCACGATCATTGTTTTCATTGCGATATCTCCATCTGCTAATATCCCTTCGCGGGGATAACCGCGCCCCATCTCTTTGGTTCCGGGTGGCGTCGTCGGTTCACGCGGCGCGATCAGTGGCGAATGCTCCCGCGCAACACGGCATGGCATACGCCTTCAGGATTTCCGGGAAGACGACCAATCAGGCCGTCTCAGATTCCGTAAGAAAGTGCAAAGTAGACCACCGGTGCCAAGACCAGAAAAATCGCCATTGCGATAACCACTATGATTCCCAGGCGCTCTGTTCGCCTGACGAGGTCAGCGACCTTGTCGTCGTCAGCCGACGGTATGAGGTCGAGGACCGAAGAAACTTCCGGGGTATGGGTATGACTGTCATTGTCGTTTGCTGGCCGGGTTGCGCCTTCACGCACTGATCTCTGGACAAAGGTCACTGTTAGCCTCGCTATTGAAACGCACGCCGTTTGGGGTGAACGGAAATCGGGTGCCCGCTAGTCTCTGAGGAATGGCGGGCACCCGATTGGCCGCCGATGAAGGGACTCACACTCGGCAGCCCGGTCCTAATGTATTGGGAGGGCATAGGTTGCCGCCATCAGACCTATGGCTCTGGCACCAAGACTTCAGTCATACCCCGTTCGGACCTTAGTCCGCCGGCGTAGGTGATGGCGGCCATTTGTTTCGACGCAGAAAAATGCGGGAACGTTAGCAGGCTCTAACGAGTTCACTCCCAGCAACAGATTTCGGGAGAGATATTATGAACAACATAATTTGGCTCGTCGGAGCAGTCGTCATCGTGATTGCGATACTGAGCTTCCTTGGCTTCCGATGAACGTGGCGTCTGCCGGTCGGCGACAAACACGAAATCGTTCGCGACACTTTTTTGGGTTGATAAGTTTGGGCTGGGCGCCATGCGTCCCATCATATTTCAGCAACCGAAGTTGCGCGTTGACCCGACAAGCGGCCGTCAGTTCGTCTTGCGGCCAAAGGCACGGGCGGCGCGTCCAAACAGGCCGAGGCCCGCTTCAGTCGGTTTGGCTGGCGAAGCTTGCACCGTCGTCTTCTCGTGCGCGCGATGATTTCTGGGGTCGGAGGCCATGGCCATCACCGCTTTGTTGGCGTCGAATTTCGATGCGGGCCGGGCGTTGCTCATTCTTTGCCTGGTCAGATCCGAGCATGTCGGCTTGCCGTTTGCATCGAGAATCTCGCCCATGGTCAGCTTCCTGGTGAAGAGATGCAGGTCATACACGGCGTAGCGGACGGCTTCCGCGCTATAAGCGCCACTGGCGGCCTTGGCATGGATTTCCATCGATTTGGGGATCAGGAAATGCGCCTTGCCGGCATCCGCTTCACCTTCATAAGGCAGTGTGCTCCAGTCCGCCTTTATGAACGACGATCTGAAGTCGGCGGTCTCTTGCCAAAGCGCAACGGCGGTTGCCGGATCGACAAAAGCGGCGACGTAGTTGCCTTTCATGTTGTGGGCGATCCCCTGCCCGTCGAGCAGCTCCTTGCACTCCGGGACAAGCCAGGCGGCTTTCGGAAAGATCGACTGCATTTCGAAGTCGTAGTTCAGGTCCACCGCAAGCCTCCCCGCGCTGTCGCCTTAACGCAGCGTCAGTCTCGCAGCTTGCGCTTAAATTTCCCTCTCTTCGGCCGCGAAAATCCCACCGAATGGACGGCGGGCAACTTGATGTTCCCGCGACCTGCCATTCCCGGCAATCAGCTCTTTGCCGACTTCACCATCCATTCCGAGCGGTACCAGTCGACGAATTTCTTCAGGCCGTCCTCGATCGAGACGCTGGGCCTGAAACCGAAATCGCGTTCGAGCGCCGTCATGTCGGCATAGGTCTGCTCGACGTCGCTGGTCTGCATCGGTTCGCTGTTGCGGATGGCAGTGACGCCGAGCAGACGCTCCAGCGTGGCGATGAAATCGTTTAGCCGCTCGGGCCGGTTGTTGCCGACATTGTAGAGCCGGCATGGCGGCGCCTCGACCGGCGGCTTGTCGAGCACGGCGACAATGGCGCGCACCACGTCGTCTATGTAGGTGAAATCGCGCCACATCTCGCCATCGTTGAAGACCCGGATCGGTCTGCCCTCCAGCATTGCCTGGGTGAACAGCCAGTAGGCCATGTCGGGCCGGCCCCAGGGACCGTAGACGGTGAAGAAGCGAAGGCCGGTCTGCGGCAGGCCGAAGAGATGGGCGTAGGTGTGGCTCATCAACTCGTCGGCCTTCTTGGTGGCGGCGTAGAGCGAGACCGGTCTGTCGACCTGATCGGTCTCGGCAAACGGCACCTTGCGGTTGCCGCCATAGACCGAACTCGACGAGGCATAGACCAGATGCTCGAAGCCGGCTGTTGCACGGCAGAATTCGAGCACTTCGAGATGACCGACGACGTTGGAACGGACATAGAGCCGGGGATTGTCGAGCGAATGGCGCACGCCCGCTTGTGCTGCCAGATGCACGACCTTGACGATGCCTTGTCCGGCCAGCGCATCAGCGAGCGCTCCGGGCTCGGCGATGTCGAGCTGGTGAAAGGAAAAGTCCTTGTGCGGCTTGAGGCGGGCGAGCCGACCCTCCTTCAGCGCCAGGTCGTAATAGTCGTTCATATTGTCGACGCCGACGACCGCCTCGCCGCGGTTCAGCAGATGATGGCAGACATGGCTTCCGATGAACCCCGCGGCTCCGGTGACGAGTACAGGCAACAACGTTCTCCAGGCACATGACCAAGCCAGCCATCAGGGGCGATTGGCTGCATTCCATTGCTGATATAATCGAAAGCCGAAATTGAGGCCACTGGCGACTAAATCAGTAGAGCATGATGTCGTCCGAAAACGGCTTCACACTTTTCGGCATCATGCTCTGACGCGTCAGCTCGCCTCGCGCATCGCCTCGGCGGCCTGCAGGTCGACCGAGACCAGTTGGCTGACGCCCTGCTCGGCCATGGTCACGCCGAACAGGCGGTTCATGCGCGCCATGGTGATCGGGTTGTGGGTGATGATAACGAAGCGCGTCTCGGTGGTGGCGGCCATTTCGTCCATGAGGTTGCAGAAGCGCTCGACATTGTGATCGTCGAGCGGCGCGTCGACTTCGTCGAGCACGCAGATCGGCGCCGGATTGGTCAGGAACACGGCAAAGATCAGCGACATCGCCGTCAGCGCCTGCTCGCCGCCGGACAGCAGCGTCATGGTCTGCGGCTTCTTGCCGGGCGGACGTGCGAGGATTTCGAGCCCGGCTTCAAGCGGGTCGTCGGATTCGATCAGCTGCAGCTCCGCCGTGCCGCCGCCGAACAGATGCGAGAACAGCCGCTGGAAATGGCCGTTGACGACATCGAAGGCGGCGAGCAGCCGCTCGCGGCCCTCGCGGTTCAGGCTCTGGATGGCTTGCCTGAGCTTGCGGATCGCCTCGATGATGTCCTCGCGCTCGGAAACGATGGTCTCCAGCCGGTCGGACAGTTCCTTCTGCTCTTCCTCGGCACGCAGGTTGACGGCGCCGAGCCGCTCGCGCTCGACCTTCAGCCGGTCGAGCTGACGTTCGATCTCGGCCATTTCCGGCATCGGGCTGTCGGCTTCCAGGCCGGTGTGGCGGATGACCAGATGCGGCGGCGTGTTCAGCGTTTCCTGGATGCGCGCCTCGACCTCCAGCCGGCGTTCGTCGGCAGCGGTCAGCCGCTCCTCGGCGCGGACGCGGGTTTCGCGGGAATCGGCCAGCGACTGGATCGCCGCGGTGGCCGCCTTGTCCAGCTCGGCCTGCTTGTTCTCGGCTTCCTGCAATCGGTCGGCCGCCGCCTTGCGTAGGGTCTCGGCCTCGGTCAACTGCGACAGCAGCGCGCGCCGCCTGGCGTCGATTTCGTCGGGAGCGTCGGCCAGCGTCTCGCGCTCGGCCTCGGCTTCGGCCCTGCGCTCGCCGAGCGAGGCGATCTGCGTCGAAGCATTTTCGGCCCGCTGCAGCCAGTTGCTGCGCTCGGCGCCGATGGCATCAAGCCGGCGCGCGCGCGCCTCGGCCTCGCGCCTCAGACCCTCATGGACGGCGCGCGCGTCGGCAAGGGTTGCGCGGTCCCTGCCGACATTGGCGGCGGATTGTTCGAGCTGCAATTGCAGGTCGCCGAGATCGGGCGCGTCTTGCAGCAGCATTTCGGCCTCGGCAAAGGCGGCGGCCGTCTCTTCATGGCTGTCGACGATGCGCGCACGCGCCTCGTCCAGAGCGGCGCGGCGGCTCGCCAACTCGCCGCCGGCCTTTTCGGCTTCGGCCAGCGCGTTGCGGGCGGCGTCCAGCCCGTGCTGGGCATCGCGGCCGGCCTGGCGGGCGTTGCGCTCGGCCTCGCTTGCCTGGCGCAGCGCCTGTTCCGCCTGGGCAAGGGCGGCTTCCGCCTCGCGCACGATCTGCGTCGCCTGCACCGCCTCGGCATCGAGCTCGGCCAGCCGGTTCTTCTGCGCCAGCCTTTGCGCGGCCGCGGTCGGTGCATCGGCGCTGGCGGTCAGTCCATCCCAGCGCCACAGCGCGCCATCGCGGCTGACCAGCCGCTGGCCGGGCGCAAGCAGGGCCTGCAACTTACGGCCGTCGCCGGCTTCGACAATACCGATCTGCGCCAGCCTGCGGGCAAGCTGCGAAGGCGCGCGCACGACACTGGCGAGGCTCTTGATGCCTTCCGGCAAAGCCGCATCGCCAGCCTGGACTTGGCTTTCGCCCCAATGCACCGGCGCGCTGCGGTCGAGCGGCACGTCGAGATCCTCGCCAAGGGCAGCACCTAGCGCCGTCTCATAGCCGCGCTCCACGCTGAGCTGTTCCAGCACCGATGGGAAAAGATCGCCGCTGGCGGCATTCAGGATCTTGGCCAGCGTGCGCGCTTCGGTCTCGATCCCAGCGAGTTCCGCCCTGGCGTCCTGCAGCGGCGGACGGGCGGCACTTTCAGCCGCGCGCGCCTCGGCAACCGCCTGTTCGGCAGCAATGGCGCCGGCCTCGGTTTCCTCCAGCCGGACGAGCGCGTCCTCAACCAGGGCACGCTTCTCGGCGGGATCGGGCAAGCCCGCGACCTTGGACATGATCTCCGACAGTTCGCGGTCGACGTCGGCCAATTGGCGGGCAAAACGGTCGCGGCGTTCGGCGGTCTCGCGCAGCGTGCGCTCGATCTGGTTGCGCGAGGCGGCGGCTTCGGCCCGTTCGGCGGTCAGCGCGGCGAGCCTGGCTTCACTCTGGGCGAGCGTGGCGCCGGCCTGCTCGAAAGCGGCCCGCGTGGTCGCTTCGCGTTCGGCGGCACCGGCATTTTCGGAATTGAGCGTGGCCTCTTCCTCGCGCAGGCGCTCAAGGATGTCGGCATTGTCGCGCACCATGCGCTCTTCGCGGGCGATGTCGCCATCGAGTTGCTGCAGCCGGCGCTCCAGCTCGGCCTGGCGGGCGCGAATACGGCCGGCCTCCTCCTCGATCTGCGCCTTGGCGATCGACAGCCGCTGGAAAGCGGCAGCGGCGGCGGCTTCAGCATCGCGCAGATCCGGCAGCCGGTGGGCGCCGATGCCTTGCTCCCTGGCGGCGTTCATCTGGGCCGAGGCGCGATCACCAACCAGAGCGGTCGCAACCGCCAGCGCCGAGCGCGCCTCGCCTTCCTGGGTCTTGGCCAGCGTCCAGCGCAGATGCAGCAGCGTGGCTTCAGCCTTGCGGATATCGGCCGACAGGTTCTTGAAGCGCGAGGCCTGGCGCGCCTGACGCTTCAGGCTTTCGATCTGGCTCTCCAGTTCGCCGACGACGTCGTCGAGCCGCTCCAGATTCTGCTCAGCCGCCTTCAGCCGAAGCTCGGCTTCGTGCCGGCGCGTGTGCAGGCCGGAAATGCCGGCGGCTTCTTCGAGCAGCGCGCGGCGCGCCTGAGGCTTGGCCTGAATGAGTTCGCCGATGCGGCCCTGGCCGACCATCGAGGGCGAGCGCGCGCCGGTCGACTGGTCGGCGAACAGAAGCTGCACGTCCTTGGCGCGGGCTTCCTTGCCGTTGATGCGGTAGAGCGAACCCGCCTCGCGCTCGATGCGGCGCGACACCTGCAATTCGTCGGCATCGTTGAAGGCGGCTGGCGCGGTGCGGTCGCTATTGTCGAGGAACAGCGTGACTTCGGCGGTGTTGCGGGCGGGCCGCGTTCCCGAACCGGAAAAGATCACGTCGTCCATGCCGGACGCGCGCATGTTTTTGTAGGAGCTTTCGCCCATCACCCAGCGCATCGCCTCGACGAGGTTCGACTTGCCGCAACCATTCGGCCCGACAATACCGGTCAGGCCGCGTTCGATGACGAACTCGCCCGGTTCGACGAAGGACTTGAAGCCGAGGAGGCGAAGGCGCGAAAACTTCATTCGCGCCTGCCTGGAAGACACAGAGGTGCGTAGACGCCAAAGCGCAGTCGCTCCGACGTCGCCTGGACGTCAGAGCAGAGGGTCGATGATGGCCGACATTTCCTCAATCGACATCGCACCTTTGTAGGTCTTTCCGTTGATGAAGAAGGTCGGCGTCGAGTCGACCTTGAATTCATCGGCGCCGCGCTTCTGGACCGATCTCACATCGTCCAGAAGTTTCTGGTCCGTCAAGCAGGCCTCGAAGGACTCCTGTGTAAAACCGGCGAGCTTGGAGATCTGCAGCAGGGCATCCTTGGTATTGTTGACGCCGACCCAGTTGGGCTGCTGCTTGAACAGCACGTCGACCATCGGGAAATAATTGTCCTTTGAACAGCGCGCCAGCATGAAACCGGCCTCGGCGCTCGGATCGAACGGGAATTCGCGCAGGATGTAACGCGCCTTGCCGGTGTCGATGTATTTGGTCTTCAACTCAGGGAAGGTGGTCGCGGCGAAATGCGCGCAATGCGGGCAGGTCATCGAGGCATATTCGACGATGGTGACCTTGGCGTCGTCCTTGCCGAGCTGCTTGTCGGGCAGAGCGCCGGGCTTCAGCAATTCCGCCATGTTGACGTCGCCCGTCGAGTCCGGCGCCTTGGCGGCGGCCGGCGTGGCAGGCGTCGCAGCAGGCACGGCTGGCGCCGCAGGCTTCACGTCCGCCGCCTTGGTGTCCTCGCCGGAATCGCTGCATGCGGCGAGCAGTGCCACTGCCGGAATAGCTGCCAGCGACGACAGGAGGTTTCTGCGGGACAAGCTACGGTTCATGCGAATCACCTGACAATGGTTGGATTTTGCAATGCAAAGGCTAGAAAAGGCGAGAGTTGGCGGGAATTAAGGCATCGCTGTCCCCATTCCAATCGCCTAACTCTATATGCATCATCACGAATGCGCGAGATTGGTGACGGGTTCATGACCGGCCGACTACCCTGGCCGCTTCCGCTCGCCGAGAATGGTGGCGCCGAGCCGCTCGAGCGAGGCGCGCAGGCCCTCATCCTCGATCTTGCCCACGGTATCGGACAATTTGGCCTTTTCGACAGCCGTCAGCGGCCTGGGAGCCGGTTTCGGCCGGGCTTTCTCTGACAGCACCGGCTTCTGCACGATCCTGATGCGGCCGATTGCGTTGAAGCCAAGGAAAGAATTGACGCGGTTGATGATTTCGCCCGTCTCGTGCTGCAAATGAAGCGCCGCCATGCCTTCGCAGGCGATGACCAGCGTCGCCGGCTCGAACGGGTCGTCCTCATGCATACGGCGCGGCCACTGGATTTTTTCCGGCCGTGAATGGTGGGCAAGACGCGGCCCGGCAATCTCTTCCCATGACTGCACCAGCCCGATCGAAATGCCCGCCCGCTTGCGCAGCACCGGATCGAGGATCTGGGTCGCGAGATCGCTCACCGGAACGGGATTGCCGTAAGGCGTTCTCCCTGCCATGTACGTCCTCCAGCCACGCTCCACACCAGCCTAGAGCCAGCCCGCGATCAATGGCACTGCACGAACAGACCCGCAAGGCCGCATCCGAAGACAGCGCTTCCCGCCTGCTTGCCTGGTACGACGCGCACCACCGCGAGTTGCCGTGGCGGATCACGCCGCGCGCGGCTGCCGGCGGCGCACGGCCGGATCCCTACCGCATCTGGCTGTCGGAAGTGATGCTGCAGCAGACCACGGTCGAAGCGGTAAAATCCTATTTTCGCGCTTTCGTCGGGAAATGGCCCGATGTGAAGGCGCTGGCTGCGGCGCCGACCGAGGATGTGATGAAAGCCTGGGCCGGGCTCGGCTACTATTCGCGGGCGCGAAACCTCAAGGCCTGCGCCGATCTCGTTGCGAGCCAAGGCGGGCGCTTTCCCGACAATGAAGGGGGATTGAGGGAATTGCCGGGCATCGGCGCCTATACGGCGGCGGCGATCGCGGCAATCGCCTTCGACCGCCCGGCGGCGGTCGTCGACGGCAATGTCGAACGTGTCATCACGCGGCTCTATTCGATCGCAACGCCGCTCAGCGAGGCCAAGCCTGAAATTCGCGCGCTGGTCGAAAGACTGGTTCCGCGGACAAGGCCGGGCGACCTTGCCCAGGCGATGATGGATTTAGGCGCCACGATCTGCACGCCAAAGCGGCCGCGCTGCATGCTGTGCCCGGTGCGCGAGGATTGCAGCGCCATTCTCTCGGGCGACCCCGAGCGTTTTCCGGTCCGCTTGCCCAGGGCCGACAAGCCATTGCGGCGCGGCGCTGCCTTTGTGGCCGAGCGCGCCGATGGCGCCCTCCTGTTGCGCAAGCGACCCGACAAAGGCCTGCTCGGTGGCATGACCGAAGTGCCGACCACCGGCTGGACTGCACGGATCGACGGCGCGACGACTGCGGACGCGGCGCCCTTTCCTGCCGACTGGCGGCGCACCGGCCAGATCGCGCATGTCTTCACCCATTTCGCGCTCGAACTCGACGTCTTTCATGCGCAGGTGAAAAGTGATGCGCCGGAAGGGCATTTCTGGTCGCTGGCCCATGACATTTCCGGGGAAGCGCTGCCAACCGTCATGAAAAAGGTAATCGAAGCGGCGATACCGGGCGCGACCAAAGCGCGTCCTAAATGACGCGCTTTGGATTCATTGTTTTATGCATGTCGTCCTCCCAAAACCGCTGCACACTTTTGGGCGACATGCAGCAAGCAGCGTCCGCATTGAAGGGATAAAAATGACTGAAATCCGCCACATCGTGTTCGACATCGGCCGCGTGCTGATCCACTACGATCCGAACATTCCGTTCAGCCGCCTCATTCCCGATGCGCAGGAGCGCAAGTGGTTCTTCGACAACGTCTGCACGCATGACTGGAACATCGAGCAGGACCGTGGCCGGACGTGGGAAGAGGCGGAAGCACTGCTGATTGCCGAGTATCCCGATCACGCTGAAAACATTCGCAATTTCCGCCGCCACTGGCACGAGATGGTGCCGCATGCCTATGAGGACAGCGTCGCCATCATGCTAGGCCTGATCGAGAGCGGCCACGACGTGACGATGCTGACCAACTTCGCCGCCGACACGCTTGCCGAGGCGCGGCAGCGCTTCGACTTCCTCAGCCGACCGCGCGGCGTGACGGTGTCGGCCGACATCCGCCAGATCAAACCGGACCGCGCCATCTACGATCACCACGTCGCCGCGTTCGGGCTCGAACCATCGGCCACATTGTTCATCGACGACAGCCCCAAGAATGTCGACGGCGCCAAGGCCGCCGGCTGGCACGCAGTGCTGTTCACCGACGCAAAAACGCTGCGGGCGGATCTTGAGCGATATGGCATCGCGGTGTGAACCGCGCAGAGGGCGGGAGGTAGCGCTCTACGGCGCCCCCCCTCTGGCCTGCCGGCCATCTCCCCCTCAAGGGGGGAGATCAGCAGCCTCTGCAGCCGCTCTCACCTTGCAACGTCAAAAATTGGCGAAAGCAATGATGACAGCTGATCTCCCCCCTTGAGGGGGAGATGCCCGGCAGGGCAGAGGGGGGCGCCGTAGAGCGCCGACTTTCACACCCTGGACTCAGGCCCCTGCCCGCTCCATGCCAAGCCTGGCGATGCGGCGCAGTTCGTCGATCGGGGTCAGGCCGCCGCTGCGCTCATAGTGCCAGAAGGTCCAGCCGTTGCAGGCGTCCAGCCCCTGCACTTCGGCGCCGATCTTGTGGATCGAACCGGCGCTGTCGCCGATCGCCACCGTGCCGTCGGCGCGCACCTTGGCTGACCAGCGTTTCTTGGCGTCGTAAAGCGTGGCGCCGGGCTGCATCAACCCGGTGTCGAGAAGGCTGACAAAGGCGACGCGCGGCTCAGCACGCTTGCCGGTGAGCACGGTGAGATCGGCGCTTTCCAGCGGCCGCACGGCGTCGATGCGCTCATTGGCGGCGTCGATATAGGCCTGCTCGCGCTCAATGCCGACGAAATGGCGGCCGAGGCGCTTGGCGACGGCGCCGGTGGTGCCGGAACCGAAGAACGGGTCGAGCACGATGTCGCCCGGCTTGGTCGAGGCCATCATGATGCGGGCGAGCAGAGCTTCCGGCTTCTGCGTCGGATGCAGCTTGTCGCCATTGTCGTTCTT
This sequence comes from Mesorhizobium neociceri, assembly GCF_013520985.1. Classification (GTDB taxonomy): domain Bacteria; phylum Pseudomonadota; class Alphaproteobacteria; order Rhizobiales; family Rhizobiaceae; genus Mesorhizobium; species Mesorhizobium neociceri. The sequence continues at coordinate 77,552 of NZ_JACDTY010000006.1, forward strand.
CAGCCGCTCGCCGCCGGTGCAGATCGGAAACAGCCAGTCGGAGCGCATCTGGATGTCGTCGTTGGAGGCCTTCATCGCTTCGTAGTTGAAGGTGTAGCCCTTGCCCTTCTGATCGCGCGAGGCCCAGATCATCGTCTCATGCGCATTCTGGAAACGACGGCCGCGGAAATTCGGCATCGGATTGGTCTTGCGCCAGACGACATCGTTGAGGATCCAGAAGCCGAGATCCTGCATCTTGGCGCCGACCCGGAAAATGTTGTGGTAGGAGCCGATGACCCAGATGGTGCCATTGGGCTTCAGCACGCGGCGCGCCGCCAAGAGCCAGGCGCGGGTGAAGGCGTCATAGGCCTCGAAGCTCTCGAACTGGTCCCAGTCATCGTCGACGGCATCGACCTTGGACTGGTCGGGCCGGTGCAGGTCGCCGTCGAGCTGCAGATTGTAGGGCGGATCGGCGAAGATGATGTCGATGGATTTTTCCGGCAGCCGGTCGAGTGCGGCAACGCAATCGCCCTTGAGGATCGTGTCCAGCCATTCGGATTGCTGGGGGGCGTGGGAGAGGTCGTCGAGAAGACGCACGGCAGACATGTTTACACCCAAAGCACGCGTTACTGTTTACTCCCCGTTATGGTTACCGATCAGCGTAAATATTCCGTGAAGGTCGCAATCGAGTCGCCAGGTCCGGCCCGGTTCATTTGCGAAGCCCGGCCTGTTGGTGTATGCCGCGCCGCCTGAGCCCCTGTCAGGCTTGCCCCGCCCTCACCCAGTTCCGGATTGCCATGCCCCAGCCAGATCTTGTCATCTTCGATTGCGACGGCGTGCTCGTCGATTCCGAAATCATCGCCGCGCGCGTCGAAGCCGAATTGCTGACGCTCGCCGGCTTCGAAATATCGGCTGAGGAGATCGCGGAAAGCTATGCCGGGCTGACCTTCAAGGACATCATGATGCGGGTCGAGGAAAAATCCGCGATCCCGTTCCAGGCCTCGATGATCGACCGCGCCGAAGAGCTGGTCGACCGCAAATTGCGCAGCGATGTGCGCGCCATCGATGGTGCGCGCGAGGCGGTGGCCGCGGTGACGGCGCCGCGCTGCGTCTGCTCCAATTCACGCTCCGAGCGGATCGAATTCATGCTGGAAAAGGTTGGCCTGCTGCCGTTCTTCGCCGGCCGGATTTTTTCGGCGCTGGAGATCCCAAGCAAGAAGACCAAGCCGGCCCCGGACGTGTTCCTGTTCGCGGCGGAGAAACTCAACGCCAACCCGGCAAACACCTTCGTCATCGAAGATTCGGTGCATGGCGTCGCCGGCGCCAGGGCTGCCGGCATGCGCGTGATCGGCTTCACCGGCGCCGCGCACAGTTATCCCGGCCATGCCGATGCATTGACCGAGGCCGGCGCCGAAACGGTCATCCGCCGCTGGGCCGAACTGAAAAGCGTGATTGCCGCTTTGTCGGAGTGGTCGGACGCCTGACCTTACTCCTTGGCTTTGGCCGGCTTGGCGCGAGTCGGTTTCTTCTTCGCCTGGTTATAGGCGATGGCGGCGCGGACGAGCGCCTTCAGCGCGTCCGCATCGATCTCCTCGCCCTCGGAAACATCGATGGCGCGCCACACCTTGCCGCCAAAGCCGTTGTTGAACAGCTTGTCGGGGTCCGGCAGGCTGGCGCCGTGCGAAAAGGTCAGCTTCACCTTGTCCTTGTGGGCGTTGCCGACCGCGATCATGCCGTCGAGCGACCACACCGGGCTGCCCATCCACTTCCACTCCTCAACGATTTCCGGATCGGCGTCGAGGATGGTCTTGCGCAGGCTGGCCAGCATTTTCCCTCGCCAGTCATCCAGCTCCCGGATTCGGGCATCTATCCGCTCGGAGGGAGAGGGTCCTGCCTCTGACTTGTTCGCACCGCTGGTCTTCATGGTCTGCCTCCGTTCACATCTTCTCGCCGGGCAGTTTACTGGCCTGCTTCACCCAGGCGATAAAGCGGGCTTCGTCGATCTCCTCGCCTTCATGAATGTCGAGATAGCGCACGTCCTTTTGCCTGGAACCACCGGGAGGGACGGGATCCAGCGAGGCGCCGCGGAAGAAGGCGACCTTGACGTAGTTGGTGAAGCAATGAAGGCTGAGGAACCAGCCCTCGCCTTCGATGCCATAGAGCGGCGAGTTCCATTTGACGGCCTTGTAGACACCGGGGACGGTGTCGGTGATGAGCGCGTCGAGAAGGCGCCCAACATCGCTCTTCCAGTCCGGCATGGCCGCGATATAGGCCTGCACCGGGCCATCTCCATAGCCCTTGGCGATCTGCGGGTTGCCGCCTGAAAGCAGGGTCGGCTTGTCTGTCACCGGCTTGGCCGCCTTCGATTGCCCGGGCGCCTTGGCCATCGTCCCTACCCTTGCGCGCGCTGCTCGCCGCGCGGCCGGGCTACATAGGGCAGCACGAACATGTAGAGGCCGCTGAACAGCAGCAGGAAGAGCGGCAGCAGCGGCGAATAGACCACCCATGCCGGAGGCTCACCGAATGCCATAGTGGCGAAATTGGCGATGACGGTCGCCGAAAAGATGATCGACAGCCAACGGTGGGTTTGGCGTATCCATTTGCTCCAGTTCATTGCCACCTCCTCTTGAGCGCTTACCAGCGTGCCAGCTGGGTGATCTGGATGAGATTGCCGCAGCTGTCGTTGAGCTGTGCGATGGTCGAGCCGGTCACTTCGGTCGGCGCCATGGCGAACGAACCACCGCGCCCCTTGATACGCTCATAGTCGCTCTTGACGTCGTCGGTAAACAGCATGAGCGCTGGCTGGCCCTGCTTGAAGATGGCCTGCTGGTACGCCTTGGCCGCCGGGTTGTCGTTGAGCGCGAGCTGCAATTCGGTGCCGTCGGGCTCGTCGGGTGAGGTTACGGTCAGCCAGCGAAAAGGCCCATTACTGAAGTCGGCCTTCACGGCAAAGCCCAGCACGTCGGTGTAAAAACGCAGTGCGTTGTCCTGGTTGTCCACATAGACGCTGGTCAGCTTGATCTTCATTGATTTCTCCTTCGTGGTCGGTGGCCCCGCGATCAGGGCATGGCGTCGAATTGTGCCGACAGGCTCTCAATCAGGCTTCGCCAGAAGCTGCTCCAGCCTGGTGAGGAATTGCTGCCAGCCGACCCGGGCGCCGCCATAGGCCTGCTTCTGGCTCGGATGGAAGCCCGACTGCTCGACGCGCAGATGGGTTCCCGTGCTGGTGGGCGTGAGCGTGAACGTCACCACGCTCTTCAGATTGAAGGCGGCATCCTCATGGGCAAAATCCCAGCTGTAGGACAGCGTTCTGTTTTGCTCGATGGCGAGGACCTCGCAGTCGAGCACGCCGCCCCAGTCGCCGCGAAGATTGAAGCTGTGGCCGATGACAGGCTTGAAATCGTTCTTCATGAGCCATTCCTCCATCAGATGCGGCTGCGTCAGCGCGCGCCAGATCTTCTCCGCCGGCCAGGATATGTCACGTTCGACGACGACGGTGCGCAGCTCGGGATTGCTCACTGATCCATCCTTTTCAGCAGGTTCTCGAGATCATCGAAGCGGCTCTCCCAAAACCCAGTCATCTGAACTGTCCAGTCGGTCAGCGGACCAAGTGCCGCGGGCTGCGCGCTGTAATGGGTCTGGCGTCCGGCGTGGCGGTCGAGCACCAGGCCGGCTTGCTTCAGCACGCCGAGATGCTTCGACACCGCCGGCTGCGAGACGCCGGACTGTGCCGTCAGCGCCCCCACCGTCTGCTCGCCCTGGCGGCACAAGCGCTCGAAGATGGCCCGCCGGGTCGGGTCGGCAAGCGTTCTGAACAGAGTGTCGTGGGCGTCTGGCATCGGGATCAATAACCTGCGAGCTATTGATTGACGTATAACCGCCGGGATATGAATGAGTCAAGTGCGCTGGTGGAATAGATCAGGATTTAAGGCGCAAACGCCACCTGCCTGCAGGCGCATTCCTGCAGGGCCATGGCCAGATCGTCTTGATCTTTCAAAGAGTTAACAGTCGCAGCAGCGACGGCGTCCAGGCGACGCCTAGTTCGTCGCCGGAGCGCGCTTCTTTTTCTTGCCCGACTTCTTGTCCGCCGCCGCCGGCGCGGTGTCGTCATAGCCGGCATAGACCTGATAGTCCCTGGCGGAGGGCTCGGGCACGACGACATTGGAATCGGTGAAGACGAACTGGGTGGCGGTCGAGGGATCGCTGACCTGGATCTGATAGGGGTGGATCTGCGAATAAAGCACGTCGGCGCCATGCATGACGGCGACGCGGATCGGCATGGTGATGGTGCCGGGGGCGAACATCGGTCCCGGCACGATCTTGCCGGCAACGCCAACCTTCATCGTCAACTGGCCGTTTGCACGGCTGCAATCGCGGCTGACATCGCTGATCGAGGCCTGGTAGATGATCTTGGTGGGATCCTTGTTCGGGTCGACGATGGAGCCGTCAGGCGCCGTCTGCGCGGCGGCAGCGACCTCGCCATCCTGCGCGGCGTCAGCCTTTTTCTTTTTCGGTTGCGGCGCGCCCTTGGCGTAGGTGTTGAAATAGGCGGTGCCGTCGCGCACCGTCACTTTCGGGCAATAGGCCTGCAACTGGCTGGCGAGCACCTTGGGGTCCTGCGGCGGTATTGGCGCGTTCGGGTCGGTTTTCTTGCCTATTCCGAGGTTGAGGATGCCATTGTCGCTCGATTGGCAGCCGGCGGCGGCAAGCATAAAGCCGGTGAGCGCCAGACCCGCGACAAAGCGACGGTCGAACTTGTAAAACGCCATGAAACTGCACTTCCCTCTCGCAAAGCTGGTGACGTATAGCAACGGCGCGGCAAAAATGCGACTGAGCCAGCGCAGAAATTAACCACTCTGTGGTGAACGGAAACGCCAAGCGGCAACGGGTCTGTGACATGCAATATGTGAGTACTCGCGGGGAAGCGCCCGCGCTGGGATTTTCCGACGCGGTGCTGGCCGGACTGGCACGCGACGGCGGGCTCTATGTGCCGCGCGAGTGGCCGCAGTTTTCGGCAACCGAGATCCGCGCCATGCGGGGCCTGCCCTATCCCGACCTCGCCATCCGCGTGCTGACGCCGTTCCTCGGCGGCGAGATCGCCGCGCCCGTCTTCGAACGCCTGGTGCGCGAAGCCTATGCCACCTTCCGCCACCAAGCCGTCTGCCCGCTGGTGCAGACCGGCCCGAACACGTTCATCCTCGAGCTCTTCCACGGTCCGACGCTGGCCTTCAAGGACGTCGCCATGCAGCTGCTTGCCCGGCTGATGGACCATGTGCTGACCGAGCGCGGCCAGCGCGCCACGATCGTCGGCGCCACATCGGGCGACACTGGCGGTGCGGCCATCGATGCCTTTGCCGGCCGCGACCGCACCGATATCTTCGTGCTGTTCCCGCATGGCCGCGTCTCGCCGGTGCAGCAGCGGCAGATGACGACATCGACCGCCGCCAACGTCCAGGCGCTGGCCATCGAAGGCAATTTCGACGATTGCCAGGGCCTGCTGAAGGATATGTTCAACGACCACGCCTTTCGCGATGGCGTCTCGCTGTCGGGCGTCAATTCGATCAACTGGGCCCGCATCATGGCCCAGATCGTCTATTATTTTTCCTCGGCGCTGTCGCTCGGCGCGCCGGACAGGCCGGTGTCCTTCACCGTGCCGACGGGCAATTTCGGCGACATTTTCGCGGGTTACGCCGCCAAAAAAATGGGCCTGCCGATCGAGCGGCTGATCGTCGCCACCAACGACAACGACATTTTGGCGCGCACCTTCGCCACCGGCGAATACCGCACCAAGGGTGTGTTTGCGACGACGTCGCCATCGATGGACATCCAGGTGTCGTCGAACTTCGAACGGCTGCTGTTCGAGGCCTCGGACCGCAATGCCGAGACGGTGCGACGCTACATGGCCGGGCTCAAGCAGTCAGGCGCCTTCACCATCGAAACGGCTGAAATGGCCAGGATGCGGGCAGAATTCGACGCCGGCCGCTCTGACATGGATGAAGTCGCCGCCACCATCCGTTCGACGCTGGAATCAAGCAACTATCTGCTCGACCCGCACACGGCGGCCGCCGTGCATGTCGCCGCCGGCAAGGCTGACGGCGCGGTGCCGATGGTGGTGCTGGGCACCGCCCATCCGGCCAAGTTCCCGGCCGCCGTCGAAGCCGCTTGCGGCGTGTCGCCGGCCCTGCCCGCATGGCTGGGGTCCTTGATGTCAGTCGACGAAAAATACACGGTACTTCCATCCGACCTGAAAATGGTGGAAGATTACGTGAGCCGCCACTCAAGGGCAGCGCGTTAGGGAGTACTTGCCATATGGGTGTTGAGGTAAGCCGTCTGTCGAACGGCCTGACAGTCGCCACCGAAACCCTTCCAAGCCTCGAATCCGTTGCCCTTGGTGCCTGGGTCAAGTCGGGCGCTCGCAATGAGCGTGACGAAGAGCACGGAATGGCCCATTTGCTCGAGCATATGGCCTTCAAGGGTACGAAAAGGCGCAGCGCCTTCGAAATCGCCTCGGAAATCGAGGACGTCGGCGGCGAGATCAACGCCGCCACCAGCGTCGAGACGACATCCTACTATGCCAGGGTGTTGTCCGACGACGTGCCGCTGGCGGTCGATATTCTTGCCGACATCCTGCAGGAGTCGGAATTCGACCCGCAGGAGCTGGAGCGCGAGCAGCATGTGATCCTGCAGGAGATCGGCGCCGCGCACGACACGCCCGACGACATCGTCTTCGACCGTTTCACCGAAACCGCCTTCCGCCACCAGACGATCGGCCGCTCGATCCTCGGCACGCCGGAAACCGTCAAATCCTTCACCTCCAAGCAGCTGCACAATTTCATCGAACGCCAATATGGCGCCGAGCGCATGGTGGTTGTGGCGGCCGGCGACATCAAGCACGACAATTTCGTGCGCGAGGTGGAAAAGCAGCTCGGCGGCTTCCGCAGCAAGGCCGACAGCACGATGCCGCAATATGCGCAGTATGTCGGCGGCGATTTCCGCGAGGATCGCGACCTGATGGACGCGCAGATCGTGCTTGGCTTCGAAGGCCGCGCCTATCATGTGCGCGACTTCTATGCCTCGCAGGTGCTGTCGATGATCCTCGGCGGCGGCATGTCGTCCCGGCTGTTCCAGGAAGTGCGCGAAAAGCGCGGCCTGTGTTATTCCGTCTATGCCTTCCACTGGGGTTTTTCCGACACCGGCATTTTCGGCGTTCATGCCGCGACCGGGCAGAGCGATATCGCCGAACTGGTGCCCGTCATCATCGACGAGTTGCAGAAGGCCGGCGAGAGCATCCTGCAGGAAGAACTCGACCGGGCGCGTGCGCAATATCGCGCCGGACTGATCATGTCGGCGGAAAGCCCGGCCAGCCGCGCCTCGCAGATCGCCAGGCAGCTGCTTCTGTTCGGCCGGCCGATCGCCAAGGAGGAGTTGATGGAACGGCTGTCGGCGCTGACGATCGAGCGGCTGACCGACCTGTCGTCACGGCTGTTTTCGACCAAGCCGACGCTGACCGCCGTCGGCCCCGTGGGTACGCTCGCGCCCTATGAGGCGATCCTCGATTCACTTGCGGGCACGCACACCACGGCCCGCAAGCTCGCCGTCTAAGTCCCCCTAAAGGCGCCCCGTGTTCGCGCTCCCTTTCTTTCGCCGTGACCTGCCGGCACTGAAGGGCGACCGGGTCACGCTGCGCGTGCCCTACACCAACGACTATCGCGAATGGTCGGCGCTGCGCGGTGAAAGCCGCGGCTTCCTCGAACCGTGGGAGCCGCGCTGGACGCCCGACGAACTCGACCGCACCGCCTGGCGGCTGCGCATCGGCCGCTACCGCGAAGACTATGCACAGGGAACCGCGATCGCCTTCTTCATCTTCGAGAAGGCCAGCGGCAAGCTCGCCGGTGGCATTACGCTGGGCAACATCCGCCACGGCGTCTCCCAAAGCGGCCATGTCGGCTACTGGATCGGCGAGCGTTTCGGCGGCCGCGGCCTGATGACCGACGCGGTCAAGGTGGTCTGCCGCTTCGCCTTTGATACGCTGAGGTTGCACCGGATCGAAGCTGCCTGTATTCCCGACAATGCCCGGTCGATCCGCGTGCTTGAAAAAGCCGGATTCCGGCGCGAAGGACTTTTGCGATCCTACCTCAGGATCAACGGCATCTGGCAGGACCACTACCTCTACGCCCGGATCGCGGACGATCCGCCGGGCGGTGGAACGAAGGACTGATTTTTGACGAATTTCCTGCGAAACGGGTCGCTGTTGGCCTTCGTTCTGGCGGCTGTCGTCACGCTCTGCGCGGCGCTCCCGGCCTTCGCCGTCGAGCCGATCAAGATTGCCCGTGACGATGTCGCGCTCGACCTGTCGCGCGCCGTCGAAATCTACCGCAACCAGGGCGAAAACTTCCAGGTGTCGACCGCGCCCGGCCCCGACGGCATCGTGCGGCGCATCGAGGTCGAGGCCAATGACGCGCGCTCGAGCGGTGACTGGGCGGTGTTTGCGCTGGCCAACACCACCGACCAGCAGCTCGACCGGTTGATCGTGGCGCCGCATTTCCGGCTGGTGAATTCCGGCATCTTCTGGCCCGATCTCGGCGCCACCCGCATCGCCGCGATCACCCCCAGCGAGGGCTTCGCGCTCGACCGCCAGTCGAGCCCCGACGCCGACGTGTTCCGGGTGACGCTGAACCCGGGAACGGTGATCACCTTCATCGCCGAACTCGCCTCGCCCAAGCTGCCGCAGGTCTATCTCTGGGAGCCGGAAGCCTACAAAGACTCGGTCAATTCCTACACGCTGTTCCGAGGCATCGTCATCGGCATTGCCGGCCTGCTGGCGCTGTTCCTGACCATCCTGTTCGTCGTCAAGGGCACCTCGATGTTCCCGGCGACAGCGGCACTCGCCTGGGCCGTGCTCGCCTATATCTGCGTTGATTTCGGCTTTTTAAACAAGATCATAGAGATATCGCCCGGCAATGAGCAGATGTGGCGGGCGGGAACGGAGGTGGCGCTTGCGGCGACCTTCGTGGTGTTCCTGTTCGCCTATCTCAACCTCAACCGATGGCACGGCCATTTCAGCTATGGCGCGTTGGTCTGGATCCTCGGCCTGGTGCTGATTGCGGGTGTGGCGATCGTCGATCCGGCCGTCGCCTCAGGCATCGCCCGACTGTCCTTTGCCGCCACCGCGCTGACCGGGCTCGGCCTCATCATCCTGCTCGGTATTCGTGGTTATGACCGTGCGATCATGCTGGTGCCCAGTTGGGTGATGGTGCTGCTCTGGCTATGCGGCTCGTGGATGGCGATCACCGGCATGCTCGACAACGACATCGCCCAGCCTGCACTGGGCGGCGGGCTGATCCTGATCATTCTTCTGATCGGCTTCACCGTCATGCAGCATGCCTTTGCCGGCGGCGCGCTGCACCAGGGCCTGTTCTCCGACCTCGAGCGCCAGGCGCTGGCCGTGGCCGGCTCCGGCGACACGGTGTGGGACTGGGACGTGCTGCGCGACCGCGTCGTCACCAAGCCGGACGTCAGCATCCAGCTTGGCCTTGCGCCCAACAGTCTTGGGGGTGCGGCCCGCAACTGGCTGCCGGTGCTGCATGCCGACGACCGCGATACCTTCCGTACCACGCTCGACGTGGTGCTCGAACACCGGCGCGGCAGGGTCTCGCAGAATTTCCGCCTGCGCGGCGCTGACGGGCACTACCACTGGTTCTTGCTTCGGGCGCGGCCGGTGATCGGCTCGGATGGCGAAGTGATTCGCTGCGTCGGCACCATGGTCGACGTCACCGAGCAGAAAAAGTCCGAGGAAAGGCTGCTGCACGATGCCGTTCACGACAATCTGACCGGCCTGCCCAACCGCGAACTTCTGATGAACCGGCTGGAAGCCATCATCTCGATCGCGCGCACCGAAGAGAAGGTGCGCCCGACCGTCTTCGTCATCGACATCGACCGGTTCAAGCAGGTCAATGACGGGCTTGGCATCTCGGCCGGCGACACCATTCTGCTCACCATTGCGCGCCGCCTGCACCGGCTGTTGAAGCCGAAGGATTCGCTGTCGCGCTTTGCCGGCGACCAGTTCGCGCTGATGCTGCTTTCAGAACAGGACCCGTCGCGCATCGCCGCAGTGGCCGACGCTATCAAGCACGCGATCAACAACCCGATCACCTTCGCCAAGCGCGAGATCGTGCTGACCGCCTCGATCGGCCTGATCACCTGGACCTCGGCGCAGACGTCGGCCGAAGACATGGTCAAGGACGCCGAGCTTGCGATGCACCAGGCCAAGCGCTTCGGTGGCGACAGGATCGAGCCGTTCCGGCCGGCCTTCCGCACCGTCGGCACCGACCGGCTGCAGTTCGAATCCGATCTGCGCCGCGCCATCGAGCGGCGTGAATTCACCCTTGCCTACCAGCCGATCGTGCGGCTGGAGGATGGCAGCATTGCCGGCTTCGAGGCGCTGCTGCGCTGGGACCATCCGCGCCGTGGCATGATCCCGCCGGGCGATTTCATTCCGGTCGCCGAAAGCTGTGGCCTGATCGTGCAGCTCGGCCTGTTTGCCATGCAGCAGGCGGCCGAGGATCTCGCCGGCTGGCAAAAACAGATCGGCGACACGCCGCTGTCGGTGTCAGTCAATCTGTCCAGCCGCCAGCTGATCCGCCGCGATCTGGTCAGCGATGTCCGCTCGGTCATCGCGCGCGCCAATCTGAAGCCGCGCTGCTTCCGGCTCGAACTCACCGAATCGCTGGTGATGGACAATCCCGAGCAGACCTCGCATGTGCTGACGAAGCTGAAACAGCTCGGCATCGGCCTGTCGCTCGACGATTTCGGCACCGGCTATTCCTCGCTCGCCTATCTGACGCGCTTCCCCTTCGACACCATCAAGATCGACAAGAGTTTTGTCGACGACGCGACGCCGAAGCGCGCGGTGCTGCTCAAATCCATGGTCAACATGGCGCATGAGCTCGGCCTGTCGGTGGTGGCCGAGGGCATTTCGGATGAAAGCGATGCGCTGGAACTGCGGCAGATGGGCTGCGAATATGTCCAGAGCTTCATGTTCGGCGCACCGATGCCCGGCGACCAGGTGCTGAAGGCGTTGAAGGAACAGTATCCGATGACGCAGGCTTAGTGGGCCGACTCCAGCGTTTGGAGCCCTCTTGTTCGGGCTGCGACGATGGCGTCGGGTCTGCACGCCAAACGAATGGTTTTCATGCCCGGTTGTGCTCGGCGGTGGGTAGCCTGGAGGTCTGCAACGGACCGGAAGACGCTACGCTTGGGGAAGAATGGCCATGAAGCTCGGCTTTATTGGTGCGGGTGCAATCACCGAGGCCATCGTGCTTGGTCTGATGGAAGCGGAATTCCCACTTTCGGAGATTATCGTGTCGGCGCGTGGGGCTGCGACAGCAGCGCGATTGGCCGCATCTTTCGAAAAGGTGCGTGTTTGCAATGACAATCAGGAGATCGTCGATGTTTCCGATATCCTTTTTCTCGCGGTACGACCGCAAATCGCCGAGGAGGTCATTTCTCCTCTGGCATTCCCAGGGGGCACGGCGATCGTCAGTTTAATCGCCATGCTGCCGGCCGAGAAGATCGCAGAGTGGATCGAGCACCCGGTCGATGTCACGCGTGCGATACCCTTGCCGTCTGTGGCCAACCGATCTGGCGTGACCGTAATCTATCCCGCTTCCGACCGCCTTACCCAGCTATTCGGCGCCCTGGGCACAGTGGTCAACGCGACTTCGATTGAGGAATTCAACGGCTATAGCGCCGCAGGCTCACTGATGGCGACCTACTTCGGTTGTCTGGAAACCGCAGTCCAATGGATGGTGGACCACGGCGCAGAATACGGAAGGGCAAGAACGTATATCGCACAGCTCTTTTTTGGTCTGGCGCAAACTTCGATCAAAGGCCACGCGACGTTCGAGACTCTCGTCGGCGCTCATTCGACTCCGCAAGGCCTGAATGAGCAGGCCTATCGCGTCTTCGTCGAAAGCGGTGGCACGGATGCCTTGGCGGCGGCAATGGAAAGCGTTGCAGCCCGGATAGACTCATCCTTCGCTTAGTGTTGCGATCGTGCGCACTGCCTCCCCCGATCGGACTCTTTCGTCTCGGTCAAACCACCCGATCAGGCGTGCCCAGCCGCCAGGCTGAGATGCGCCAGGTCGATGCCGATGGACGCCAGGATGCGGTCGTATTTGCGTTCGATGTCGGCGTCGAACAGAAGCTCCGGCGTGGCCGGGCAGGTCAGCCAGCCATTCTCGGCGATCTCGGTTTCCAACTGGCCGGCGCCCCAGCCGGAATAGCCGAGCGCCATCAGCGCGCGCCGCGGGCCACGGCCCGACGAGATGGCGCGCAATATATCGACCGTCGCGGTCAGGCATATGTCGTCGGAGACGGTGAGCGAGGATTCCACCCGGTAGTCGCCCGAGTGCAGGACGAAGCCTCGGCTGCGGTCGACCGGGCCGCCATTGCGTACGACGAAGTCGCGGGCCTGCGCCGGCAGCCGGATCGCCTCCTGCTCGTTCATGATGCCGAGCTGCACCAGAAGATCGGGAAACAGCATCTGCTGCGTCTGGTTGATGATCAGGCCCATTGCGCCTTCGTCGCTGTGCGCGCAGATGTAGATGACCGAGCGCGTGAAGCGGTCGTCCTTCATGCCGGGCATGGCAATCAGGAACTGGTCGTCAAGAAAGCCGCGTCCGCCGGCCGTCTTTTTGTGGCGCAACAAGTCCATGGAAGGGAGCGTAACGCGTTTCCGACACGCCGAAAAGATGCGCCGCGCGCGATTCGCCCAAAGCCCAATGGCTGGAACAACGGATTCCTGATTACCAACTTCCCTCGGCTGATTGCTTGAACTCGACTGATCCTTGCCCGAAGGTCACGCAAATATGATACGCAGAGCGCCATGAAAACATTACGCGGCCATGAACTGACGATCAAATCACCGCCATGCAAAGCTTGAAAATCCTGCTGCTCGGCGCCGCCATCGGATGCGGAGCAGCCCTGCCCGCCGCGGCTTCCTCTTCGGACTGGTACAACAGCGAAGGCGGCAAGGTGCGCCTGGTGACCTCAGGGAAGGCCGATGAGGACGGGCGCATCCATGGCGTGCTCGACATTGCGCTCAAACCCGGCTGGAAGACCTATTGGCGCGATCCGGGCGATGCCGGCGTGCCGCCGCAGATCGATGTCTCGGCCAGCACCAACATCACCGATGCGGCATTTTCCTTCCCGCCGCCGCAGCGCCATGACGACGGCTACGGCAAATGGGCCGGCTACAACCATCCGGTTTCGCTGCCGGTGACATTCACCCTGTCGTCACCTGGGGATGCAGCCGTCATCGATGCCGACATCTTTCTCGGCATCTGCGAGACGATCTGCATTCCGGTGCAGACGCGGCTGAGCGTCGATCCCGCCGCCGATCCCGACAATGCCGAGGACGCGGCCCTGGTGAAGGCGGCCCTTGCCACCTTGCCCGCCCCTGCCAAGGCCGATTTCGGCATCAAGGTCCTGCCCGGCAACCATGAGACACTGGTCGTCGAGGCGACCTTTCCCGGCGATCCGGAGGCGGCGGATTTCTTCGTTGCCGGCGAACGCGACTATATGTTCGGCGCCCCGGCGCGCAGCGAAAAGGACGGCCGGCTGGTGTTTACCATTCCGATCCTCGACCGGCCGTCGACGACACCGACCGATGGCGGGTTGTATTATACGCTGACAAGTGCGGAAGGCGCGGTCGAGGGCGTCTTGCCTTTCCCCTGATACGGAACCCGATCCAGGCTTTCCCTTGATCCAAGCGCTGTCGGCGGTTGCGGGAGATGCCTGATTTCGCTATCGCAAGAAACCTTCCCTGCTTTTCACACGAGGACCATCATGACCATTGCCGTTGGCGACAAGCTGCCCGATGCGACCTTCAAGGAAATGACCGCCGACGGCGCCAAGGTGATCACCTCGGCCGAGATTTTTGCGGACAAGAAGGTCGTGCTGTTCGGCGTTCCCGGCGCCTTCACGCCGACCTGCAGCAACAACCATCTGCCGGGCTATCTCGAGAACCACGATGCCATCCTGGCGCGCGGCGTCGACACCATCGCCGTCGTCTCGGTCAACGACGCCCACGTCATGGGCGCCTGGGCGAATTTCACTGGCGGTGAAGGCAAGATCCTCTATCTCGCCGATGGCAATGGCGACTTCGCCAAGTCGGTCGGCCTCGATTTCGTAAGCAACGATATGGGGCTACGCTCGCGACGCTTTTCGATGATCGTCGACAATGGCAAGGTCACCGCGCTCAATGTCGAGACCAAGCCCGGTGTCGACACATCCGGTGCGGCTCACATTCTGAGCCAGCTCTAGACCGCAGCCGCCGCGTCGGGTCATGCTCGCCATGGCCTGACCACGGCGCGCTTGCTGCCGGATTGCCTGCTTTGGGGGACATCGACGATGTTTGACATCATCTGGCGCAGTGTTGCGATCGGCATCGGCGCCACGGTGCTGATGGATCTCTGGGCGATGTTCCTGCATCTGGCGCTCGGCCAGCCACGACCGAACTGGGGGCCGCCCGGCCGCTGGGTCTGGCATCTTAGGGAAGGCAAGGTCTTCCACGATGATATCGCCCATGCCGCACCCTATGCGCATGAGCAGGCGCTGGGCTGGGGCTTCCACTATTTCACCGGCATCGTCTACGGCTTCATCCTGGTGGCGCTGGTGGGCAGGGCATGGCTGGACGCACCGACCTTCCTGCCGGCCTTCATCCTCGGTATGGTCACCATTGGCGCCGGCTGGTTCCTGCTGGCGCCTGGCATGGGCGCCGGCTGGGCCGCCTCAAAGCGCCCCAACCCGATGCAGATTCGCGCCTTCAACGTGATCTCGCACACGGTGTTCGCACTCGGCCTCTATGGCACGGCGCTGCTGATCCGTTAGGGACAACTCTATTCAGCGACGGCGCGCGGCTTCATCGCGGCGACAGTGTCGATGATCTCCTGACGCAGCGCGTCTTTCTCCGCCTCGAACTGCTCTCGTGTGATGCCCTGGCCGCCGGTGGCGGTGACACCGAATTCCTCCAGCGCGGATTCGTAGCGCGCCTTCCATCGGACCACGTGCCCGGTCACGGCCTGGGTGAGCGCTGGAACCGGGCCCGGATGAGCCGGCAGGCCGCATGACTGCGCGGTCCGCGCATCCGCCGCCAGCATGACGACGTTCCAATCGTCGAAGCCGATGAGATCCATCTGGGCATAAAGGAACGCCCCATGCTCGCCGTCCCAGATCGACTGGTGGATGACCAGAAAGGGCATGGCGCGGCAATAGTCGTGGCGTGCCGCCATCTCGGCGTTGAAGGCCTCGGTGCGTAGTTGAAGCCGGTACCTGGCCGCGGCGAAGAGAGCGATGTAGTCGTTCGCCGTGCGCATGATGTTGCGCTGGTCGTCCGGCGCGAAGCCGGCCTCACGCAGGAAGGAGCCGATCTTCGGATCGTCCCAGAGCTCCTTTGAGAAAACGCGCGTCACCCCGTCGCGATCCGGAGTCGGCCGCATCGTTTGTTTCAGCTCCGCAAAGCTTTGCTTGTCCTTGCCGAAAGTCCTGCGTCCGAACATCGCCGCAACACCTTGTGCCAAGTCGATTGCCGCAGTCTATCGCGGAAGGGTGAAATTGACTCTAATCCAAAGCCTACAATTGCTTGCTTCCGGCCATCAATTGCCGTGGCCAGCCTTGTCGATCGGCCACCATCCGTGGACGACGCGACGCGCGCCGATGTCATAGGCGAAAAAGTTCCCACCTCCCGCCGGCTGGTCCGCCTCGCGGCTGATTTCGCGACCGCTGAGCGAGAGCAACAGCAGCGTTCCGACGCCGCCATGGCCGACGAAGGCAATATCGCCGCTGCGGGCGATCTCGAGCACCGTTTCGACCTCGCGGACAATGCGCTGCTGGGCGTCGATGGCGCGTTCCCAGCCGCGGATGCTTTTGTGCGGGTTGGCGAAGAACTGGTCGGCGACCGCCTCAAACTCCGGCGGCGGCAGGAAGCCTGTAGCCGAGCGGTCGTTCTCATGCATGGCCTCCCTCACCTCGACCGCAAGGCCGAGATGCCTGGCGAGGATCTCGGCGGTTTCGATCGCTTTGCGCTCGGCCGACGACACGACACGCCGGATCGAGCCGACCCATGGCTGATCGAGCATGGCCAACGCCCTCGCCCGTCCGATCGCGGACAGTCCCCACTCCGGCACGGGAACGTTGGCATCGATCTGAACCTGGGGATGGGTGATGTAGTATGCAGTCGGCACGGGTGAGATCTTCCTGCCGGTAGTCCGAACTCAATAGCTCTGGGTCGAGCGCCGTGCCTTTGGGACCGACGGCTGCTTCTCGGATGCTGCCGGCTTCAGTGCCGCTGCAGGCTTCGGCGCGGCAGGTTTGGCCGAGCCGTTCTTGAACGGCGCCATACCTTCCCGCGCGAGCTCATCGGCGCGTTCGTTTTCGGTGTGGCCGGCATGGCCCTTGACCCAGTTCCACGTCACCTTGTGGCGCCGGTTGGCCTCGTCGAGCGCCTGCCACAGCTCACCGTTCTTGACCGGCTTCTTGTCGGCGGTCTTCCAGCCGTTCTTCTTCCAGCCATGGATCCACTTGGAAATGCCGTCCATGACATATTTGCTGTCGGTATGAAGTTCGACCGAGCAACGTTCCTTCAGCGCGTTCAGCGCCGAAATGGCGGCCAGCAATTCCATGCGGTTGTTGGTGGTCTCGGCCTCGCCACCCGACAGTTCCTTGGTCTTGCCGTTGAAGCGCAGGATCGCGCCCCAGCCGCCGGGACCCGGATTGCCCGAGCAGGCGCCGTCGGTGAAGATTTCAACCTGCTTGATCATGTCAGTCCGTATTCCGAAGGAGACCTGATCGCGCGGTGGAAGCGCATGCGGCGGATATATTCGGTCGGATCGCGCTTCATGACCAGCCCGCCGTCAGGAACGGTCAGCCAGTCATAGAGCCGGGTCAGCATGAAGCGCAGCGCCGAGCCGCGCGCCAGAATCGGCAGCGCCGCCTTCTCGGCATCACTCAAAGGCCGCACGCTCTGATAGCCGGCCAACAGCGCCGTGCCCTTGGTGAGGTTGAAGGAGAAATCCTTCTCGAAACACCAGGCGTTGAGACAGGTGGCGACGTCATAGGCGTAGAGGTCGTTGCAGGCGAAATAGAAGTCGATGAGGCCGGACAGTTTCTCGCCGAGGAAGAAGACATTGTCCGGGAACAGGTCGGCATGGATGATGCCTGCAGGCAGGCCCTGCGGCCAATGCCGTTCGAAATCGGCGAAATCGGCATCGACCTCGGCCGCCAATCCCGGCTCGACCTCATCGGCACGGTCGTGCGAGTCGTTCCAGAGCTTGCGCCAACCATCGATGGCGAGCGCGTTGTCGCGGGTCATCGCAAAATCCTGGCCGGCCAGATGCAGGGCCGCCAGCGCCCTGCCGACCTCGCCGCAATGCGCCGCTGTCGGCCGCCGCAGCGACAGGCCTTCAAGGAAGGTGATGATGACCGCCGGTCGGCCGGCCAGCGTGCCGATGACGGTGCCGTCATACGCGGTCACCGGCAGCGGGCAGGAAATGCCTTTGCGAGCGAGATGGCCCATCAGGCCGAGGAAGAACGGCAGGTCGGCCTTGTCGACGCGCTTCTCGTAGAGCGTCAATATGTAGGCGCCGCTCGATGTGTGCAGCAAAAAGTTCGAATTCTCGGTGCCTTCGGCGATCCCCTTGTAGGACAAGA
The DNA here is from genome assembly GCF_013520985.1 of Mesorhizobium neociceri. Classification (GTDB taxonomy): domain Bacteria; phylum Pseudomonadota; class Alphaproteobacteria; order Rhizobiales; family Rhizobiaceae; genus Mesorhizobium; species Mesorhizobium neociceri. The sequence goes on from NZ_JACDTY010000006.1 coordinate 95,240, forward strand.
GTTCGCCGACCGGATAAGCCTTGAGGAACGCGCCGAGTTCGCCCTCGTTGACATCGGTGTAGACCGCCATGGGCTGTTCACGCGGCTCCGTTGACGAAGGCCATGTCGGCCCGCGTCAGTTCGACATCGCGCAGAACCCGCATGACTGGAAAATCCTCCGTTTCGGTCGCCGTGATCGCGAGATCGATGGTCACCTCGAAGCGCTGGCGGAAGGCATCGATGATCTCGTCGACAATGATCTCCGGCGCCGACGCGCCGGCCGACAGGCCGAGCGTCGAAATGTTGGTGATGTCATTCCACGGAATTTCGGCGGCGCGCTGTACGAGAAGCGACATGGTGGCGCCGGCGCGCTCCGCCACTTCGACAAGACGGCGCGAATTGGAGGAATTGGGCGCACCGACGATCAGATAGAGATCGGCGCCGGCGGCGGTTTCCTTGACCGCTTCCTGGCGGTTGGTGGTGGCGTAGCAGATCGATTCGGCGGCCGGCGCATGCAGTTGCGGGAAGCGCTCCTGCAGCGCCCGGATGATGCCGGCGGTGTCCTCGACCGACAGCGTCGTCTGGGTGACGAAGCCGAGCGCCTCAGGGTTGACCGGCGCAAAGGTTCCGGCGTCGGCTTCGGTCTCGATCAGCGTGACGGCGCCTTCCGCCAGCTGGCCCATCGTGCCGATCACCTCCGGGTGCCCGGCATGGCCGATCAGAAGCACGTGGCGGCCGAGCCGCTGATGGCGCATCGCCTGCTTGTGCACCTTCGACACCAGCGGGCAGGTGGCGTCGAGATAAAAGAGTTCGCGCGCCTGGGCGTCGGCCGGGACCGATTTCGGCACGCCGTGGGCGGAGAAGACAACCGGCGACTTGCGATGCTCGGCCGGGATCTCCGAGAGTTCCTCGATGAACACCGCGCCGAGGCTTTGCAGGCCCTCGACGACATAGCGGTTGTGCACGATCTCGTGGCGGACATAGACCGGCGCGCCGTATTTCTTCAGCGCCAGCACGACGATCTGGATGGCGCGGTCGACGCCGGCGCAAAAGCCGCGCGGCTGGCAGAGCCGGATCGTCAGAGGAGGCTTGGTCTTGGTGTGAAGCATGAATCCGGGCCGGTTGTTCAGAGGCGAAATGAGGTGTGCACCCCTGCCCTGTCAAGGGCAGCTGACATCATTCGGCTTTTGCCGGACAGCGCAGCCTGATGATCAGAACCGCCGCAAGGGCGGCTGCCAGGCCATACCAGGTGAAGGCATATTGCAAATGAGAGTTCGGCAGATCGATGATGGTGACACCACCGACAGGCAGCCCGCCAGGGTTCGGCGTCTTGTCGGCGTCGATGAAGATCGGCACGAGCGGGGCACCGGCCGGCAGGCCGGCGCTCGCCGCCATGACGTCGCGGTCCTTCCAGTAGAAGATGTTCTTGGCCACGTCATTGTCGGGCAGCATCATCGACGGCTTGGCCGGCAGCGGATTGCGCGCCAGCCCGGTGACCGTGACCTTGCCCGTCACCTGGCCTTGCGGGCGCCTGGCGGCATCCTTGAGATCATAGGGCACGAAGCCGCGGTTGATCAGCACGAAGCGGCCATCGTCGAGCGCCAGCGGCGTGTAGACATTGAAGCCGGCGTCACCGTCCCAGGTGGCGTAGAAATGCCGCTCGCCAGAGTGCAGGAACGTGCCGCTGACGGTTACCGGCGTGTAGTCGACATCGCCGGTGGCGGCGAATTCCTTCTCGACGTCCACCAGCGGCCGCGGCGCAGAGTGCGTGCGCTGGTCGATGGTCGCCAGCAGGTCTTCCTTTGAGTGCAGGCGCTGCATCTGCCAGGTGCCGAGCCCCAGCAGGATGACGAACAGCACCAGGCAGAGGCCGAGCAGCAACGCCGTCTTCGGCCGCGAACGGCCGGCGGTTTTCGCCAACGCCTTGCTCATTGCTCGTGGTCCAGCCGGCCTTCGGCCGCCTTGTTGGCGTATTGCAGCGTCAGCAGCACGCCCTTGATCAGCCTGAGCGCCGTCAGGCACAGCGCCACCGCCAGAGGTATCCAGAGGATGAAATGCAGCCAGAGCGGCGGGCTCAGCGTCACTTCCACCCACAGCGCCAGCCCGACGATGATGAAGCCGATGATCAGGATGACGAACACGGCCGGACCATCGCCGGCATCGGCATAGGAATAGTCGAGGCCGCAATTCATGCAGCGCTTGCCGACGGTCAGGAAGCCGGAGAACAGCCGCCCTTCGCCGCAACGCGGACAGCGGCCGTGCAGGCCGGCCGAAATCGGCTCGACGGGTGGCCAGATCGCTTTGTCTTCGCTCATGCTCTACGGCTCGATTTCAATCGGCGTTCCGTCCGGCACCATAGTCCAGATTTCATCCATGTCGGAGTCGGTAACCGCAATGCAGCCATCGGTCCAGTCGACCAATTGAAGCAGCCAGCCCCATCAGCCGAAACCGTAAGCTATGGATGGGCGCCAAAAAGAAGAAAGGCGGCCGCATTGCCGCGGCCGCCTCTCTGATTCCTTGGGCGCTGATCCCCCGATGAAAGCCGTCAGTGGCCTTCGATTAGCGCGCCGGACGATCCCCAGACATAGATCGCGCTGAACAGGAACAGCCAGACCACGTCGACAAAGTGCCAGTACCAGGCGGCGGCCTCGAAGCCGAAATGCTGCTTGGGGGTGAAGTCGCCCTTCATCGCGCGGATCAGGCAGACAGCCAGGAAGATGGTGCCGATGATGACGTGGAAGCCATGGAAGCCCGTCGCCATGAAGAAGGTGGCGCCATAGATGGAATCCTTGAAGCCGAACGGCGCGTGTATGTACTCATAGGCCTGCACCATGGTGAACAGCATGCCGAGGCCGACCGTCAGCACCAGGCCATTGATCAGCCCCTTGCGGTCGCCATGGATGAGCGAATGATGCGCCCAGGTGACCGTGGTGCCCGACAAAAGCAGGATGATGGTGTTGTAAAGCGGCAGATGGAAGGGATCGAGGACTTCGAGACCCTTCGGCGGCCAGACGCCGCCGGTAAAGGCGGTGCGGGCATATTGCTGCGCTTCGCTCGGAAACAGGCTGGCGTCGAAATAGGCCCAGAACCAGGCGACGAAGAACATCACTTCCGAAGCGATGAACATGATCATGCCGTAGCGCAGATGCAACGACACGACACGCGTGTGGTGGCCCTCATGCGCTTCCTTGATGGTGTCGGACCACCAGGCGAACATGGTGTAGAGGACGATGATCAGGCCGACGAAGAACAGCCACGGATTGGCGATGTTGTGGCCAAAGATCGGAAAATCGCCGTTCTTGAGATACTGCATCCAGGCAACGCCGCCGACGGCGGTCACCAGCGCGCCGATGGAACCCAGGAAGGGCCATGGGCTCGGGTTGACGAGATGGTAGTCGTGTTGTGGTTTTGCGTGCGCGTCGGCCATATCAACCCCCGAGATTTGCTTCGGTATCTGAAACTTTGGTGGTGGTGTCCGGCGCCGACAAGGCGACCGGTTTGTTCTTTTCGACCGGAAACATGGTGTAGGACAGGGTGATCGTCTTCAAGTCCTTCAGTTCCGGCACGTTGACGATATCAGGATCCACATAGAACACGACCGGCATGTCCAGCGTCTCGCCGGGCTTCAGCGTCGTGTCGGTAAAGCAGAAACACTCCACCTTGTTGAAGTATGGGCCTGCCAGTTCCGGCTGCACGTTGAAGGTGGCGCGGCCGGTGATGGCGCGGTCGAATTTGTTGGTGGCGCTGTAATGCGCTTGCGTGGTCTCGCCGATCTTGATGGTGACCGAGCGGGCGACCGGCTGGAACTGCCAGGGAATGCCGTTGGTGTTGGCGTCGAAGCGGACGGTGATGTCGCGGTCGAGCACGCGGCCGGCATATTGCTTTTCGGCGCGCTGCGTGGTGCCGCCATAACCGGTGGCCTGGCAGAACATCTTGTAGAGCGGCACGGCAGCGTAGGCCATGCCGATCATGCCGCCGAAGAAGGCAACGCAAACAGCGGCGACGACGCGGTTGGTGTTCTTCTTTTTGGGATCGGTCACGGTCTGGCGGGTCATCATCGGCCTCACATTCATCCGGTATGGCCGAATTTCACGATGGTCGCGGCATAGAAGATGACGACCAGCACCGCCAGGGCCACGCCGATGGCCGCCGAACGGTTGCGACGCGCCTTCTTCTGGCTCTCGGTCAGCGTGACCAGTTCAAGCTTCTTGTCGATCATGGTCATGCTCCACCGATGGCCAAAGCGCGCCCGACGACACAGTCGGCGAGGTAGATGGCGAAGATGGCGAAGAGGTAGAGCAGCGAATAGGCAAACAGGGCCTTGGCCGGCTTCATGGCGCGGTCGTCGTCAGTCATGCGCAGCACCTTCCAGGCATACCAGACGAAGCCGATGCCGAGCGCCAGCGAAGCGACGCCATAGAAGGCGGTGGTGAAGCCGAGCACCCAGGGCAGCACGCCGATCGGGGCCAGGATCAGCGCGTAGGCAAAGATCTGGCGCCGGGTCGAGGCCTGGCCGGCGATAACAGGCATCATCGGGATGCCGGCCTTGGCGTAGTCGTCGGACTTGAACAGCGCCAGCGCCCAGAAATGCGGCGGCGTCCACAGGAAGATGATCAGGAACAGGACGAGGCTTTCCAGGCTGACCGTCCCAGTCACCGCCGCCCAGCCGATCACTGGCGGGATGGCGCCGGCGGCGCCACCGATGACGATGTTCTGCGGCGTCGAGCGCTTCAGCCACATCGTGTAGACGACGGCATAGAAGAAGATGGTGAAGGCGAGCAGCGCCGCCGACAGCCAGTTGACCAGCACGCCAAGCGTCATCACCGACAGCACCGACAGCACAAGCCCGAAGCTCAGGGCTTCGCCGGGCAGGATGCGGCCGGAAGGCACCGGGCGGCTGGCGGTCCGGCTCATCACCGCGTCGATGTCGGCGTCGTACCACATGTTGAGCGCGCCCGAGGCGCCGGCGCCGATGGCGATCGCCAGGATTGCGACCATCGCTATCAGCGGGTTGATGGTCACGGGCGCCGCCACCATGCCGACAAAGGCCGTGAACACCACCAGCGACATGACGCGCGGCTTCAGCAGGGCGAAGAAATCGCCCGCGGTTGCTTCCGACATGCGAAAGCCCGCTTCGTCAATCATTGGGTCGTCGACCAGGGCCATGCGTAGTTGAGTCCAATCATTCCGTTGGCCAAAACCGCCGGCGGGCCGGCGGTTTCGTATTCAGCTGCCTTATTTGATCTTCGGCAGCTGTTCCCACTGGTGGAAGGGCGGCGGCGAAGGCAGCTGCCATTCGAGCGTCGTTGCACCTTCGCCCCATGGATTGGCGCCGGCGACCCGCTTCTTCTGGAAAGCCTCGAAGACGCAGTAGAGGAAGATCAAAACGCCGACGGCCGAGATATAGGAGCCAATGGACGACACATAGTTCCAGCCGGCAAACGCGTCCGGATAGTCGATGGTACGGCGCGGCATGCCGGCGAGGCCGAGGAAGTGCTGCGGGAAGAAGATCAGGTTGACGCCAACAAACGTGACCCAGAAGTGGGTGTTGGCGATCACCGGCGAGTACATGTAGCCGGTCATCTTCGGGAACCAGTAGTACCAGCCCGCGAAGATGGCGAAGACAGCGCCCAGCGACAGCACATAGTGGAAGTGCGCAATCACGAAATAGGTGTCATGCAGCGAGCGGTCGAGGCCGGCATTGGCAAGCTGGACGCCGGTGACGCCACCGATGGTGAACAGGAAGATGAAGCCCAGCGCCCACAGCATCGGCGTCTTGAACGAGATCGAGCCGCCCCACATCGTCGCGATCCACGAGAAGATCTTCACGCCTGTCGGCACCGCTATGACCATGGTGGCGAAGACGAAGTAGCGCTGCGTGTCGAGCGACAGGCCGGTCGTGTACATGTGGTGCGCCCAGACGATGAATCCGACGGCGCCGATTGCCACCATGGCGTAGGCCATGCCGAGATAGCCGAACACAGGCTTCTTCGAGAAGGTCGAGACGATGTGGCTGATGATGCCGAAGCCCGGCAGGATCAGGATGTACACTTCGGGGTGACCGAAGAACCAGAACAGATGCTGGAACAGGATCGGATCGCCGCCACCGTCCGGCGCAAAGAAGGTGGTGCCGAAATTGCGGTCGGTAAGCAGCATGGTGATGCCGCCGGCCAGAACCGGAAGCGACAAGAGCAGCAGGAAGGCGGTGACCAGCACCGACCAGGCAAACAGCGGCATTTTGTGCAGCGTCATGCCCGGCGCGCGCATGTTGAAGATGGTGGTGATGAAGTTGATGGCGCCGAGGATCGAGGAGGCGCCGGCAATGTGGATCGACAGGATCGCCAGATCCATGGCCGGTCCGGGCTGGCCGGAGGTCGACAGCGGCGGATAGAGCGTCCAGCCGCCACCGACGCCAAAGGCGCCGGGCGCGCTCGGCATGAACATCGAGGTGAGCAACAGGATGAAGGCCGGCGGCAGCAGCCAGAACGAAATGTTGTTCATGCGCGGGAAGGCCATATCAGGCGCGCCGATCATGATCGGCACCATCCAGTTGGCGAAGCCGCCGATCAGCGCCGGCATGACCATGAAGAAGATCATGATCAGGGCGTGCGCGGTGCCGAAAGCGTTGTACATGCTCTTGCCGCCGTCGATGGCGGCATCGCCGTTCATGCCGTAGACCATCTGCGCCAGGCCGGTGAATATCTGGATGCCCGGCTCCTGCAGCTCCATGCGGATGACGACCGAAAGCGCGCCGCCGACGATGCCCGCGAAGATCGCGAAGATGAGATAGAGCGTGCCGATGTCCTTGTGGTTGGTGGAGTAAACCCACCGGACCCAGCCATGATAGGGCTTGTGGTCGTGGTCGTCGTGAGCTGCAGCATCTGCCATGGTCGGCTCCGTTCCCTAATTCTTGCTAACCCGCGGCATCAATTGCCGGCGGCCGCTACCTTGTTGGTACCGTCGACCTCGGCCATCAGCGCCTTGTTGGCGCCGGGAAGGTCGGTCTTGGCTGCTGCCAGCCAGGTCTTGTACTGCGCGTCGGAGACGACGCGGATGGCGATCGGCATGAAGGCGTGGTCCTTGCCGCAGAGCTGCGAGCACTGGCCATAATAGAGGCCTTCCTTCTCCGCCTTGAACCAGGTCTCGTTGGTGCGACCGGGAACCGCGTCCATCTTGATGCCGAAGGCCGGCATGGCGAAGGAGTGGATAACGTCGGTCGCGGTGATCAGGACACGGGTCATGGTGTTGACCGGCACCACCAGCTCGTTGTCGACCGCCAGCAGACGCGGGTAGACCTTGCGGTCTTCCTTGCCGATCGCCGCGCGATCGGCATCCTGAAGGACGGCCGAGTTGAAGGAGAGCGTGTTCTCGGTCTGGTACTCATAGTCCCAGTTCCACTGATTGCCCGTCGCCTTGACGGTCAGCTTGGCTTCTTCCGGCGGCGTGTACTGCGCGGTCAGGAGCTGGAACGAGGGAATGGCGATGAAGAGCAGGATCACGACCGGCCCGACTGTCCAGATAATCTCAATCAGCGTGTTGTGGCTGGTCTTGGACGGAACAGGGTTGACGCTTGCCCGGAACCTGAAGATGCACCAGGCGAGAAGGGCCAGCACCAGGGCGGTGATCGGGACGACGAACCACATCGTGTAGTTACCGAACCACTCGATCTGCCGCATCATGTCGGTCGCCGGCGGCTGAAAACTGGTCTCCCACGGCTGCGGCTGGGCCGCATGGGCGGAGGCACCGGCGAAAAATGCGACGGCAGCACCTGCTGCTGCCATCAATTTGGCGCTTGCTGGGAATTTTCTCATCGCCCTCATCATCTCCCGGTTCCTCGCGATCGTGGCGCAGGAATAACGTACATCGCCGGGATGGGAATCCCGGACAGTCCCAAGGCTGGTTCAAACCATACTCTATTTCCCTCCGCAAGAAAGGAGCGGACAAAACCGTGCGGCATTTTTGCGCGCAAGCGCGACCACGCCGTTTCAGCGGCCTTTTGCCCCGCGCGGATCGTCGACAGATGGGCTATGCGGGCTTGCGGTCGGAATGCGCCCGACGGTCGCAATTCGGGCGAATTTGCTAGGGAAAAGCGCATTATTGCGCTTGCCGGGACTGACCGGCGGTCGCGCTATCCTTTACTTGGCCTTGGCGCGGCTTAAAGTGCCGTGATTCGCAATGGAGCCGTCATGACCTCTTGGCTTTCGAGAAACGCCTGGCATTCGAAAAGCGCTCGGCATTCGAAAAGCGCTTGGCTTTCGAGAAGCGGGGCGAAGGTCATCTTTCTCGCCGCCCTGATCGGTATCGGCTCGGCCGCAACCGGCATCGCCAATGCAGCGCAGCCGAGCGGCACGGTCAAGTCGACGCATGGCGCGTGGTCGATCATCTGCGACACGCCGGCCGGCGCCACCTCGGAACAGTGCGTGATGATGCAAAACGTCGTCGCCGAGGATCGCCCCGAAATGGGACTTTCGGTCGTCGTGCTGCGCACCGCCGACAACAAGGCCGAGATCCTGCGCGTGCTGGCGCCGCTCGGCGTGCTCCTGCCCAATGGGCTTGGCCTCAATGTCGACGGCAAGGACATCGGCCGCGCCTATTTCGTGCGCTGCTTCCAGGACGGCTGCTATGCCGAGGTCATTCTCGAAAAGCCGCTGCTCGACACGCTGAAGACCGGGACGTCGGCCACCTTCATCGTCTTCCAGACGCCGGAAGAGGGCATCGGTATCCCCGTCGACCTCAAGGGCTTTGCCGACAGTTTTGCCGCTCTGCCCTGAGCTTGTTGTCCAGGCGGTCGCCGGCTAGCGATTCTCATTGCGGATTGTGCAGGCGCGTCTTCGCGCCTACATCGTGGCAACAACCATTCCTCGCGTGAACGGACCTGCCATGAACAGCCTGATCGGCCAATTCGACATTTCAGACGATCGCATCAAGCAAATCGTCGCCGAGACCCTTAACGGCGCCGATGATGGCGAATTGTTCCTCGAATACAGCGAGAGCGAAGCGCTGATGTTCGACAATGGCAAGCTGAAGACCGCCAATTTCAACACCGACCAGGGTTTTGGCCTGCGCGCCGTTGCCGGCGAGGCCAGCGGCTACGCCCACTCCAGCGATCTGTCCGAAGCCTCGCTGCTGCGCGCGGCGGACGCCGTTTCGACCGTCAAGGGCGGCTATTCCGGCACGCTTGCCGCGGCCCCTGCGCGCACCAACCGCCATCTCTATGGCGATGAGAACCCGATCCCCTCGCCTTCCTTCGAGGTCAAGGCCAAGCTGTTGCAGGAGATCGACGCATGGCTGCGGGCAGAGGATCCGCGCGTGCGCCAGGTGACGGCCTCGCTCGCCGCATCGTGGCAGCATGTCGAAATCGTGCGCGCCGACGGCCAGATGGTGCGCGACATCCGCCCGCTGGTCCGCATCAATGTCTCGGTCATCGTCGGCGATGGCGACCGCCAGGAAAGCGGCTCCTACGGCATGGGCGGGCGCAAGGCGTTCGGCGAGTTCCTGGTCGAGGACAGCTGGAAGCATGCGGCCAAGGAGGCGCTGCGCCAGGCGCTGGTCAACCTCGAAGCCATCCCGGCGCCGGCCGGCACCTTCGACATCGTGCTGTCCAGCGGCTGGCCGGGCGTCATGCTGCACGAGGCCGTCGGCCACGGGCTGGAAGGCGATTTCAACCGCAAGAAGACGTCAGCGTTCGCCGGACTGCTGGGCCAGCAGGTGGCGGCCAGGGGCGTCACCGTGGTCGATGACGGCACCATGCCCGAGCGGCGCGGCTCGCTGACCGTCGACGATGAAGGCACGCCATCGGCCCGCAACGTGCTGATCGAGGACGGCAGACTGGTCGGCTACATGCAGGACCGCCAGAACGCCCGGCTGATGGGCATGAAGGCGACCGGCAATGGCCGGCGCGAAGGCTATGCGCACCAGCCGATGCCGCGCATGACCAACACCTACATGACATCGGGCGACATGGAGCCGGACGAGATCATCGCCTCGGTCAAGAACGGCATCTACGCCGTTTCCTTCGGCGGCGGCCAGGTCGACATCACCTCGGGCAAGTTCGTGTTCGGCTGCACCGAGGCCTACATGATCGAGAATGGCAAGGTGACGCAACCGATCAAGGGCGCGATGCTGATCGGCAACGGGCCGGACGCCATGCACCGCGTGTCGATGATCGGCAACGACATGAAGCTCGACAATGGCATCGGCATGTGCGGCAAGGCCGGCCAGGGCGTGCCCGTCGGCGTCGGCCAGCCGCATCTCAGGATGAACCAGATGACGGTCGGCGGCACCAGGGTTTGATAGTCATGGCTGCCAGAGAAAAGTCCATTGCCACCGGTTCGGCCGATGATCAGGCCACACCGCCTGTTCCGGTCTTTCCCTCAACGCGGCCAGAGGATGTGTTCGGTTCTCTGCCCAACAGAGGCAAGCCGAAAACGTTGAAAGATATGGAAAAAGGTATTCTTGCCGAAGCACGCCGCCGCCATACCCGCGACTGATTTAACGCCGTCTCTTCGGCTTCTCCAGCAGCGCCACGGCCTCGACATGCGGCGACCACAGGAACTGGTCGATGGGCGTCACGCTTTTCAGGACATAACCGCCGTCCATAAGGATACGCAGGTCCCGGGCCAGCGTCACCGGGTTGCAGGAGACGGCGGCGACGAACGGCACATCCGAGCGGGCGATCTGCTTCGACTGGTCCTCGGCGCCGGCGCGCGGCGGGTCGAAGACCACGCCGTCGAAGGCGTTCAGCTCCTTGAACGTCAGCGGCCGGCGGAACAGATCGCGGCGCTCGCCGGTTACCCGTTTCAGGCCGGTCGCGAAGCGTGATCCCCGGTCGAGCGCCGAAAGGGCGGCCGCGTCCCCTTCGACCGCATGGATCTCGGATTTCGCCGCAAGCCGAAGCGCAAAGCTGCCGCAGCCGGCGAAAAGATCTGCGACTTTCTTAGCCCGTTTCAAATGTCCGCCAACGAGGTCGGCCATCGTCTGTTCGGCGGCTTCGGTTGCCTGCAGGAAGGCGCCAGGCGGCACGGCGACAGCGACGGTGCCGAACATGACGATCGGTTTTTTCGGCTCGATGACGATCTCGTCGTCGATCGAAAGCCGGGCAAATCCATTGGCCATGACAAAGTTGGAGGCAACCCGGCGCTGGTTCTCGCCCAGCTTGCCCGACTCATAGACCGCGACATCAAGGCCCGAACCCGTAACCGTGACGGCCATCCGGAACGATTTGGTCGTGGCGCAAACCAGGTCGGCGATTGACCTCAAGCGATCGAGCGCGGCAACGATCTCCGGCAGCGAGATCGGGCATTCCTCGATGGGAATGATTTCCGGCGACAGATGGCGGTGGAAGCCAAGCAGCATGCCTGTGTCGGCGCGTCTGGCGGCAAGCACGACGCGGCGGCGTGTGTGTGGCGCACACGGCACCAATGCGCCGATGTCGCCGGCAATGCCTTTCAAGGCGTGCACCACCTTGTCGCGCTTCCACTGGTGGTAAGCGTCGGCTTGCAGATGCTGGACGGCGCAGCCGCCGCATTCGGTAAAATGCCGGCAGGCCGGCTCGATGCGCAGTGGCGAGGCCTCCAGCACCGCCATCAGCGTGGCTCGGTCCCTTTCGCGCGCCGCGGTGACGGTTTCGCCGGGCAGCGTGAAGGGGATGAACAGCTCGCCCGTTTCCGTCTCGGCGACGCCATCGCCTTGCGAACCCAATCTCTTGATGGTGAAGCGCGTGCTCATCGGTCCTTGATCCCACCGAGCAGGAATTCGCGGTTGCCGTCGCCGCCTTCGATCGGCGACATGTGCAGGCCCAGTGTACGCCAGCCAGGGACGCCTTCGAGCCATTCCTGCAGCAGGCCGGCCACACGGGCGGCGTCATAAGGGTCTTTCAACAGGCCGCCCTTGCCGATTGCCTCGCGGCCGGCCTCGAATTGCGGCTTGACCAGAAATACGGCACGAGCTCCCGGCTTGGCGATGGCGAGCGCCGGCGGCATAGCCAGTTTCAGCGAAATGAAGCTGACGTCGGAAACGATGAAATCCGGGACACGGCCGCCGAGATCGGCAGCCTTGAGCTCGCGGGCGTTCAAGCCCTCGATCGCCGTGACGCGCGGGTCGGACGAGACATCGGGATGCATCTGGCCGTGGCCGACATCGATGGCCGTAACGTGGGCCGCGCCGCGTTCGAGCAACACCTGGGTGAAGCCGCCGGTCGAGGCGCCGACATCAAGGGCTTCGGAGCCCAAGGGATCGAGACTAAAATGGTCGAGCCCGGCAATCAGCTTCAGCGCCGCGCGTGAGACATAGCCCTGCGCGGGATCGTCGATGGCGATGAGGTATTGTGGCAGAACCGTCTGGCCGGGCTTGCGGGCGATCGCTCCGTCGACCGTGACCGTACCACGTTCGATCGCGTCGCGGGCGCGCGAGCGGCTCGCAAACAGGCCGCGCTGGACGAGCAGTTCGTCGAGCCGCTGGCGTGCGCTGGCTGGCAGAGGGGAGTTCATTGGCCTTCATGGCGAAAGCCGGTCGCGAAGGCAAGGACATTGGGACGACAGAAGCTGGCCGGCCCGCCGCCAGTTGATAATCGCATCCAGTCCGGCAAGATGGCCGGGCGGGATGGCTCGGGCAATGCGGAGGAGGACGAATGCTGACCGGAACGTGCCATTGCGGCGCCGCCCACTGGACCCTGGAGGGCGACCCCGGCCCGATCACAGCCTGCAACTGCACGCTTTGCCGCCGCTACGGCACGCTCTGGGCCTATGATTTTGTCGATGAGCGCATCCGCGTCGTGGGACCCGTGCATTCCTACACCCGCGCTGGGAAAGATGAGCCGTCGCTCGAGATCCTGTTCTGCCCCACCTGTGCCTGTGTGCTTGCCTGGCGCGGCCTGCGCACCGGTTCCAGCGGCCGCACGCGGATCGCCGTCAATGTCAGGCTGGCGCCGCCGGAGGCGGTCGCGAACCTGCCGATCGATCATGTCGACGGGCTCGATACTTATGACGATCTGCCGCGCGATGGGCGGTGCGTGCGCGATATGTGGTTCTAGAAAATGGTGCGCGACACCGGCCGTTCGACGGCCGGCATCAGGGCATCACCCGCATCGCCGGAGGCCTGCTTGCGCGACGGCTCGACAGGCACGACAGGCGCATCCGGCACGACGACGAGCTGCGGCACCTGCTTGTAGGTGAAGCCGCCCCTGATGTTGCCCATCTTGCCGGCGACGATCTCGACCACCGCCCGTTCGAGCTTGCGGTCGTAGCGGGTTTCGGCCACGGCCGGCGCGGCGATGACGGCCAAAAGGGCCGCGCCGCACAGAAGCGTTCGCATTGTTTTAACTCCCTGCCTTGGTCGGGTTCTAGCAGGGCGGCGTTGAAAAACGGCCAAAAGACACGGTAAGCGAAACGCCAAACAGAAGCGTTAACAGAACGTTACGGAAGGAAGCCGGCAAACCGCTTCAAAGGCTTGAGATTTTGATTCAGGCGCGCTGCGCGTGGGCCGAATGGCCAAGCGCAACGAACACCGTGCGCACGATGCCGGCGGCATCGAGCCCGGCATCGGCATACATTTTTTCCGGCTTGGCGTGGTCGGTGAACTCGTCCGGCAGCACCAGCGGCCGCACCTTCAGGCCGCTTTCCAGCAAGCCTTCATGGGCGAGGAACTGCAGCACATGGCTGGCGAAGCCGCCGACAGCGCCCTCTTCCACCGTCACCAGCACTTCGTGCGAGCGGGCGAGCCGGCGGATCAGATCCTCATCGAGCGGCTTGGCGAAACGGGCGTCCGCAACCGTCGTCGAAAGCCCGGCCGCGCCGAGTTCCTCGGCGGCGATCAGGCAGTCCTGCAGCCGCGTGCCGAAGGACAACAGCGCCACCTTGGTGCCTTCCCTAACGATGCGGCCCTTGCCGATTTCGAGCACCGAACCGCGCTCCGGCATGTCGACGCCGACGCCATTGCCGCGCGGATAGCGGAAGGCGATCGGGCCTTCGTCATAATAGGCGGCGGTGCGCACCATGTGGCGAAGCTCCGCCTCGTCGGCGGCCGCCATCACCACGAAGCCCGGCAGCGTCGCCAGGAAGGTGGTGTCGAAAGCGCCGCAATGGGTGGCGCCGTCAGCGCCGACAAAGCCGGCACGATCGATCGGGAAGCGCACCGGCAGTTTCTGGATCGCCACGTCATGGACGACCTGGTCATAGGCGCGCTGCAGGAAGGTCGAGTAGATGGCGGCGAAGGGCTTGTAGCCTTCGGTGGCGAGACCGGCGGCAAACGTCACCGCATGTTGCTCGGCGATGCCGACATCGAAGGTCCGGGTCGGAAACGCTTCGCCGAACAGGTCGAGGCCGGTGCCGTTCGGCATGGCGGCGGTGACGGCGACGATGCGGTCGTCGGCGCGCGCTTCCTGGATCAGGCTTTCGGCGAACACCTTGGTGTAGGCCGGCGCGTTGGCCGGCGCCTTGGTCTGCGCGCCGGTGATGACGTCGAACTTGTTGACGCCGTGATATTTGTCGGGCGCGGCCTCCGCCGGCGCATAGCCCTTGCCCTTCTGGGTCACGACATGGATCAGCACCGGGCCATCGGCGTTGTCGCGGACATTCTTCAGCACCGGGATCAAATGCTCGAGATTGTGGCCGTCGATCGGGCCGATATGGTAGAAGCCGAGCTCCTCGAACAGCGTGCCGCCGGTGACGTAGCCGCGCGCATGCTCGACCGCCCGCTTGATGGCGCGATCGGCGCGCTTGCCGAGATAAGAGGTCAGCTTCTTGCCGAAATCGCGCAGGCCAAGATAGGTCTTCCCCGAGGCGAGCCGCGCCAGATAGGCGCTCATGGCGCCGGTCGGCGGCGCAATCGACATGTCGTTGTCGTTGAGGATGACGATCAGCCGAGCATCGAGCGCGCCGGCGTTGTTCATCGCTTCAAAGGCCATGCCGGCCGACATGGCGCCGTCGCCGATGACGGCAATGACATTGTTGCGGCCGCCTGAGAGGTCGCGCGCCATGGCCATGCCGAGGCCGGCGGAAATCGAGGTCGAGGAGTGCGCGGCGCCGAACGGGTCGTATTCGCTCTCGGCGCGACGGGTGAAGCCGGACAGGCCACCTTCCTGCCTGAGCGTGCGGATGCGGTCGCGGCGGCCGGTCAGGATCTTGTGCGGATAGGCCTGGTGACCGACATCCCAGATCACCCGGTCTTCCGGCGTGTTGAAGACATAGTGCAGCGCCACGGTCAGTTCGACGACACCGAGCCCGGCGCCCAGATGCCCGCCCGTATGCGAGACGGCATCTATCAGCTCGGCGCGCAGCTCCGAGGCCAGCTGCGGCAGCTCGCTTTCGTCAAGCTTCTTCAGGTCGGCGGGAATACGGACCTTGTCGAGAAGCGGCGTATGCAGCGTAGCGTTCACTGTTAAAGGACCTGCTCAGCTATGATGCGCGTCGATCATGGGCGAAATATGCCTGCGCCGCCCGAATGTAAATGCGTGTCAGTGACGCGGGTGAAGCTGGCGTTAATTGTCCGGTAACGGAATGAACTCTTCCTCATCTCCAGGAACGATATCGAAGCGGCCCGTCTTCCATTCCTGCTTGGCCTGCTCGATGCGCTCCTTCGACGACGAGACGAAATTCCACCAGATGTGGCGTGGGGAGCCGAGAGAAGCGCCGCCGAACAGCATGAAATGGGCGCCGCGCTCGGACGATACGACGATCTCGTCGCCGGGCCGGAACACCAGGAGCCGTTCGGCTGGAAAACGGTCGCCCGAGATCGAGATATCGCCGTCCAGCGTGTAGATGGCGCGTTCCTCGGCGTCGGCGGGAATTTTGATGCTGGCGCCGGGCGCCAGGCGCAGATCGGCGTAGAGCGTCTCGGTGTCGGCTCTTACCGGCGAGCGCAACCCTTGGAAATCGCCGATCACCACGCGGCCGCTGACGCCTTCGGCGTCGATTTCGGGCAGATGGAGCGCCGCGGTGTTCTCGAACACCGGCGCCACTTCCTCCTTGCCGTCGGGCAATGCCAGCCAGGTCTGCAGGCCGGAGACCGACATCGGCGCGCCGCGCAGTTCTTCGGGCGTGCGCTCGGAATGGACGATGCCGCGGCCGGCGGTCATCAAATTCACATCACCGGGCTGAATGACCATTTCGGTGCCGAGCGAATCTCGGTGCCTGATCTTGCCGTCGAACAGATAGGTGACGGTGGAAAGCCCGATATGCGGGTGCGGACGCACATCCATCGCCTGGCCGCCGCGCAATATGGCCGGACCCATACGGTCAAAGAAGATGAAGGGACCGACCAGCCGCCGCTTTGCCGTTGGCAGCGCCCGGCGAACCTGGAAGCCGCCAATGTCCTTGGCGTTGGGAATGACCATCA
Source organism: Mesorhizobium neociceri (assembly GCF_013520985.1). Classification (GTDB taxonomy): domain Bacteria; phylum Pseudomonadota; class Alphaproteobacteria; order Rhizobiales; family Rhizobiaceae; genus Mesorhizobium; species Mesorhizobium neociceri. The sequence continues at coordinate 111,551 of NZ_JACDTY010000006.1, forward strand.
GCTCGATCTGGTCGCTGGCGAAGGCGTCGCCAGGCTCAGGGTCCTTGCCGGGGAAGAAGCTCATCTGGATTCCCTCAGGCGAAGCGCAGCGCCGATTTGGCTTTTGCCTTGGCCGCCACCTCTTCGCGATTGCGCGGATGATGCGTGGTTTCGAGCGAATGCAGCAATTCATGCGCCGATTCAGCGATCGCCTCGACGGCGCGGTCGAAGGCCGCCTGGTTGCGCTGCGAGGGCCGCGTCGTTCCGCTCAATTTGCGCACGAACTGAAGGGCGGCGTCGCGAATCTCGTCATGGGTTGCCGGCGGATCGAAATTGAACAGGGTCTTGATGTTTCTGCACATGCTTGAACTCCTTACCTGCTTTCTCTGCCCGCCCCGTTTGACAAATTATTCCGCGTCGAGCGGCTCCGTTCCCACCGGCTTGCCGTCGCGCGACAGCCGGATCTTCTCGACCTTGTCTTCGGCCGACTTCAACAGCCGGTCGCAATGGGCCTTCAGCGCCTCGCCGCGCTCATAGATCCTGATCGACTGATCGAGCGGTACATCGCCGCGTTCGAGATCATCGACGATCTTTTCCAGCGCGTCGAGTGCCTGCTCGAAGCTCATCACCTTGACGTCTTCATTTGCTTCGCCAGCCATACTTTATCCCTTCATCAGCCGCCCGACATGGGCGGCGACCGAAAATGCCAATCCCTGCAGATCGTAGCCGCCCTCGAGCAGGCTGACGAGCCGGTTGCTGCTATGGCGCCCGGCGCGTTCCAGCAACTGGCCGGTCGCCCAGTCGAAATCGTCCTCGCTGAGGTTGATCTCGGCCAGAGGATCGCGATGGTGGGCGTCGAACCCGGCGGAAATGATGATCAAATCGGGGGCGAAATTGTCGAGCGCCGGCAGGACACGCGACAGCAAGGCATCGCGAAACATGTCTGAGCCGGTCTGCGGCGCCAGCGGCGCGTTGACGATGTTGCCGACGCCGGTTTCGTTCTTGGCGCCGGTGCCGGGATAGAGCGGCATCTGATGCGTCGAACAATAGAGCACCGACGGATCGTCCCAGAAAATGTCCTGCGTGCCGTTGCCGTGGTGGACGTCCCAGTCGACAATGGCGACACGCTCGGCGCCATGTTTCTTCTGCGCATAGCGCGCCGCGATCGCCGCTGTGTTGAACAGGCAGAAACCCATGGCAGTGGTCTTTTCGGCGTGATGGCCGGGCGGACGCGCGGCAACGAAGGCATTGGCGACGCGGCCCTCGAAGACGTCGTCGACGGCAGCATTGGCCGCACCGATGGCGGTCACCACCGCCTGCCAGCTTTTCGGGCTGGCGCTGGTGTCGGCGTCGATCGGGACGATGCCGCTTTCAGGGATCGCGTCGCGGACGCGGGCGACGAAATCCTCGGGGTGCGCATAGAGGATGGTGGCTTCGTCGCCTGCCGGCGCCGTCACCCGATCGAGCCCGGCAAAGGCTTCGTCGTCCAGTACGCGCTCTATGGCGCGCAGGCGGTCTGGCCGCTCGGGATGACCGGGCGGCGTCAGATGTTCGAGAAAGATCGGATGGGTGTAGAGCCTTGTGACCATGACCCGATATAGGCGCGCCCGGCCGCTTTGACCATGGTTTGACGCCGCACTGTCGCGACGCTCAACAGGGATTAGGCGGGGCAACAGGGATTAGGCGGGTTCTAGGTGTTGGACGCAGGCTGCGTCCAGCGCGAGCCGCCGAAGGAAGCCAGCGCCTTGTCCTTGAGTTCCCTGAACTTGGACGACGCCTCGGCCAGCCGCTGGTCCCATTCGGCGTTCGGCACCTGGCCTTCGATGGTCTTGAAATAGACCTGCATCAGGCAAGCGATGGCGAAAGGTTCGATGAAGGCCGCCTTGAAGGCCCAGGCAAGCAGGATGGCGAGCACGAACGCCCAGCCGCCGAGTTGCCCAGGAATGAACCACATGATGGCGGCGGCGGGCGCCAGCATCAGCAGGAAGATGACGAAGGACACGCCCCACATGATGACCGCCAGCCAGACGGCGTTCTTGACCATGGTCTTGCCGTTCTGGGCGTAAAGCACGACGCCTTGCCGGGCGGTTTCGAAGGGCGAGGACGAGTTGATGCGGATGTTGTAGCCGAGGATGATCTCGTCGACATAGGTCAGCGACAGGCGGATCACGGTGTTGATGAAAGCGACCAGGCCGCCAAGGCCTGGAATGGGCAGGAAGGCGGCAATGCCGCCGATCAGGCCGGTGATGGCGCGAATGGCGCCCTTGACCAGCTGGTCGACCACGAAAAGGATGTTGGCCTCGGCGAAACGCTCCTTCACGACATCCTTGGCATAGGCAATCTGGTCCTGGCCATTGGGAATGTCGCGGCCGTCGATCAGATGGACCATGACGGCGATATGGCCGGCCTTGACGACGTAGAGGATGTATTCGCGGACCCAGTAGAGCGCGATCGAAACCACGCCGATGCCGACGATGCCGCCCCAGAGCGCAAAGGAAAGCGGCCCGTCAGGATCGGTGGAGATGTGGCCGACGCCATAGCCGACCGAGGCGCCGCTGCCGGTTGCCACGATGTAGGCGAGCGTGATGCCGAAATAGACGATCATGCGAAAGACGATGAACGGCCATGTCCTGATCATGATGGACACCGACCTGCCGATTTCGAAATCCCACATGCCCGAATCTCCCCTCAGAGATGGTGGCAGAGGATGAACCCGGGTCCGGAATTGTCAATCTCGGCAAATGCCGGGGATCGGCTGGTGAGAGTTCAGACCGGCTGCGAACCCTGCTTTTTTAGCAGGCCTTCGAGCAGCTGCTTGAAGGCGGCGACCACGGTCTTCGACGTCGCTTCGGGATTGCTCGAATTGGCGATCCGCTGCGCCGCCTGGCTGCTGGCGCCGTTGATCAGCCTGGCCGTGGTTTCGGGGTCGACGCCGGTGACGACCATCCCCTCCTGCTGCAGCCTGGTCAGATGATCGGTCATTGAGCCGACGCAGGCATTGGCATTCGGCCATTGCGCGGGATCGCCGAGCACGGCCGGACCATCGCGGAACATGATGCGCTGGATTTCCGGCTCCAACGCCATCTCGATATAGGTCGTGCATTCGTCGACGAAACGCTGCCAACGGCTCGGCGTTCTCGACGCGATCTCATCTATGCGAACCGCCATCTCGCCGTCGATTTCGGCGATGACCGCCTGCAGCAGGCCCTTCTTGTCGCCAAAATGGTGATAGAGCGCGCCGCGCGTCAGCCCGGCCGACGCGGTGAAGTCGTCCATCGAGGCTTCGGCATAGCCGATCGTGCCGAAGGCATGGCGGGCCGCTGTGATCAGCTTGGCGCGCGTTTCGGCAATCATCTCCTTGCGGGGTCTGTGCATTTCTCTGGACCTATCCACATACGTTTCGTATGCCAATTGACATACGCGATGTATGAACTATCTAACAATCATACGCATCGTATGTAATTGTCGAATTGGCCTTTGTCGAGGAACCAGCCATGCAAAACCCATACTCGGAAATCTTTCGCGCCCCCGGAGCCAAGGGCTTTGCCGCCGCCGGCTTCCTGGCGCGCCTGCCGATTGCCATGGCGCCGATCGGCATTGTGGCCATGCTCTCGCAAACGCGCGGCGAATACTGGCTGGCGGGTGCGGTGTCGGCGACCTTCGCGCTGAGCAACGCTTTCGTGGCGCCGCAGATCTCACGGCTGGTCGACCGCCTCGGCCAGACGCGGATCGCGGTTCCCACCACCATCGTCACCGTGCTCGCCTTCGTAGTGCTGATTGCGGCAGCCAACCAGGACTGGCCGGTGTGGACACTGTTTGTGTCGGCGCTGGCGGCTGCTGCCATGCCCAGCATGCCGGCCATGGTGCGTGCACGCTGGACAGAGATTTTTCGCGGCCGGCCGCAGATGAATACCGCTTTCGCCTTCGAGTCTGCGGCCGACGAACTCGTCTACATCGCAGGGGCATCGCTGTCGGTGGGTTTGAGCGCCGCCCTGTTCCCGGAAGCTGGCGTTCTGGTCAGCACGCTGTTCCTCGCCATTGGCTCGACAGCCTTCATCCTGCAGCGCTCAACCGAGCCGCAGGTGCGGCCGGTGGATCATGTCTCGAGCGGCTCGGCAATCCGGCTGCGGCCAGTGCAGATCATCACCTTCGCCCTGATCTTTGTCGGCGCGACCTTCGCCACGACGGAAGTGAGCACGGTGGCGATCACCAAGGAACTCGGCCAACCCGGCGCCGCCAGCCTCGTCATCGGCGTCTATGCGCTGGGATCGTTCGTGCTCGGCCTCGTCGTCGGCGCGCTCAATCTGAAGGCGCCACTGCAACGCCAGCTCGCCATCGCGGTCGCTCTCGTCGCGCTCGGCACGCTGCTGCCGCTCACCGCGGGCACAGTGCCGCTGCTGGCGCTGACCGTGTTCATCAGCGGCGTGGCGATCTCGCCGACCTTCATCACCGCTTTCGGCCTGATCGAGCGGCACGTACCGGAAGCGATGCTGACCGAAGGCATCACCTGGGTGATGACCGGCATCGGCATCGGCATGGCGCTGGGCTCGTTTGCCGCAGGCGCGGTGGTTGATGAGTTCGGCGCCCGGAACGGGTTCTGGGTTTCGGTGGCGGCTGGCACTATTGCACTGGTCACGGTGCTCGCCGGCCAGCGCAGCCTGGCCACCCACACATGCGAGCTGGACGGATGCGACGCTGCCGCCGTTCCCGCGGAATAAGTGCACAGGCGTCCGGTTCGGAACGCGGACCGGACGCAGCTTTCTCCGAGAGCAGCGTGGCTCTCTAAGACTGTTCAAACCTCTTGCTGATCTCGTCTCCATCGAGAACGACAACAGGACTTCCCAGTGTCTCGACCATGTCCGGGTTCAGATGGGGTATGGTTTCAGGGCGCCCGACCATCGGCGGGCATTCTCCAAGGCAATAAACGACCGAGTTGGTGACACGCAGGATTTTCCACAGCGCCTCGTAGAGGCGCGGATCATCCGGCGGCCGAGCGACCGTGAAGCCGGAACATCGCGAGGCATCGCCGGGGTCGAAATTGAGATAGAGGTCGGCCGACGAAGTGTCGTCATAGGTAACGACCCAGCATGAGAACTCAGCCTCACGCCTGGTGATGAACGGCGCGAAGGCTTCCTCGATGATCGACGTGGGGAAGTAGCTCTCTTCGCCACCTTCAAAGCAATTGAGATATGCCTCGAAGCTCATCCGACTGCCCCCAGTACCCTAGAGAATCTCGGTCTTGGCGATATGAATGCCAAAGCCTTCGAGGCCGACGTAGTGGCGCTCGCGCGAGGCGATCAGGTTAATCGAGGAAATGCCAAGATCCTTCAGGATCTGCGCCCCGAGGCCGATTTCGCGCCATTCGTTCTCGCGGCGGCGTGCCTCATCATGATCCTCGCGGTCGGCGTTCAGCGGTCGCTTGCGCTCCTGATGGGCGACGCCGACGGAGCCCTCCCGGAGATAGACGATGACGCCGCGCTTGCGCTCGCCCATCGCTTTCATGATGCCGTCGAGCCGATGGCTGGTGCCGAACACGTCGGTCACCACATCCTCCGAATGCAGCCGCACCGGCACGTCCTCACCGTCTCGGATATCGCCGAAGACGACAGCGACGTGGTGCATGGAATCCCAGGGCAGCGTGTAGGTGAAGACCTGCGCCTTGCCGCCGAGCGTGTCGATCTCGGAACAGGCGACGCGCTCTACCAGCGTTTCCTTGCGCTGCCGATAGGCGATGAGGTCGGCGACCGAAACCTGCTTGAGGCCATGCTCCTCGGCGAAGCTCGCCACCTGCGGGCCGCGCTTGACGGTGCCGTCGTCATTGACCAGTTCGGAAATGACGCCGACCGGCGGCAGGCCGGCGAGCTTGCACAGGTCAACCGCGGCTTCGGTATGGCCCGAGCGCATCAGCACGCCGCCTTCGCGGGCGATCAGCGGAAAGATGTGGCCGGGACGGACGAAATCCGAGCCGCCGACATTGCCATTGGCGAGGTTGCGCACGGTCAGCGTGCGGTCCTCGGCCGAAATGCCGGTCGTGGTGCCGTGCTTGAAATCGACACTGACGGTGAAGGCGGTGGTGTGGGCGGAATCATTGTCGGCGACCATCGGCGACAGGTTCAGGCGCTTCGCCTCCTCGCGCGGCATCGGCGTGCAGACGATGCCTGAGGTATGGCGGACGATGAAGGCCATCTTTTCCGGCGTGCAATGCACGGCGGCAACGATCAGGTCGCCCTCGTTCTCGCGTCCGTCATCGTCCATGACGACAACGATCTCGCCGCGTTCGAAGGCGCGGAGGGCTTCGACGATTTTCTTTTGATCGTAAGGCATGGAGTGCTCGCTTCGCTCGCAGGGCAGTAGGGAATAGGGCAGTAAGGCAGTAGGGAAAAGGAAAATCTGGCTGTGTTCGGCGGGCTGGGTAACATATTGCCCTACTGTCTTACTGCCCTATTCCCCTCCCTTTCCCGTCTGTCCTCTATGCCGCAGATAATGATCGGCGATGGCGCAGGCAACCATGGCTTCGCCGATCGGCACGGCACGGATGCCGACGCAGGGGTCGTGGCGGCCTTTGGTCATGACGTCGACGTCGTTGCCGTCCTTGTCGATGGATTTGCGCGGCGTCAGGATCGACGAAGTCGGCTTGACGGCGAAACGGGCAACGATGGCCTGGCCGGTCGAGATGCCGCCCAAAATGCCCCCGGCATTGTTGGACAAAAAAACCGGCTTGCCGTCATTGCCCATGCGCATCTCATCGGCATTCTGTTCGCCGGTGATGCGGGCGGCTTCGAAACCGTTGCCGATCTCGACACCCTTGACGGCGTTGATCGACATCAGGCCCGACGCAATGTCCTGGTCAAGCTTGGCGTAGATCGGCGCGCCGAGGCCGGCCGGCACGCCGTCGGCGACGATCTCGATCACCGCACCGACCGAGGAGCCGGATTTGCGGATGCTGTCGAGATAGCTGGTGAAGACCGGAACCGAGGCCGGATCCGGGGTAAAGAACGGGTTTTCTGCGTCGCCAATGAAATTCCAGTTCCAGTTGGCGCGGTCGATCGATTTTTCGCCCATCGAGACCAGCGCGCCGCGCACCACCATGCCGGGCACCACCTTGCGGGCGAGCGCACCGGCTGCCACCCGCGCTGCCGTCTCGCGCGCCGAGGAGCGGCCGCCGCCGCGATGGTCGCGCACGCCGTATTTGACGTCATAGGTGTAGTCGGCGTGGCCGGGCCGATACTGGCGGGCGATCTCGCCATAGTCCTTGGAGCGCTGGTCGACATTCTCGATCAGCATCGAGATGGGCGTGCCGGTGGTGATCATCGTCTCGCCGTCCTCGTCGAGGATGAAGCCCGACAGGATCTTGACCTCGTCCGGCTCGCGGCGCTGCGTGACGAAACGTGATTGGCCCGGACGGCGCTTGTCGAGTTCGGCCTGGATATCTTGCCGCGTGAAGCGGATGCCGGGCGGGCAACCGTCGACGACGCAGCCGAGCGACGGGCCATGGCTTTCGCCCCAGGTGGTGACGCGGAACAGATGGCCGAACGTGTTGTGAGACATGGAATTTTGCCCTGCCCGGCAGCGGAACCGGATCAAGGGTGCGTTCTATTGGCGTTTTCCCCAGGGGTCAAACTGTGATCCGGCGGTTTTAGTTTTGACACATTCGGTTGGTTTCTGCTCTCTTCCATCCGCCCGTTGAAAAGCTCGCCGCCACCCGTGCAGGCGCAATGACAAAGAGGACGACGATGCGTACCCTGATTGGCGCTGCTGCCGCCATGTTGCTGATTTCCACCGCCGCCTATGCCGGCCAGACCGAAGGCCTGATCAAGAAGGTCGACAAGGATGCGCTTACGCTGACGCTGGAGGACGGCAAGTCCTACAAGCTCAACGCCGAGACCGATCTCGACTCGCTGAAGCCGGGCATGGATATCGTCATTGCCTATGACGTGACGAATGGCGAGAATGTCGTCACCGACATGGAACTACCCGATACCGAGTAAGACCGGCACCGAATAGGGCCGATACCGAACAGGCTCTTGCTCGCTCCACGGAGCTTTGCCCGGCCAAACAGGACGGACGTCCTGTTTGTTCGGTCTCTGGCTGCTCGAACTCAGGTTTCCAGCCCTAAAGCCATTGCAGACGCCCGTCCTGCAGCCTGAGCACGCGGTCCTGCGGCACCGCCAGCCTCGCCGCTTCGTCTTCGGAAACACCTTCTACCATCCGAAACAGGGTTCGCACGACGCCGCCATGCGTGACGCAGACCGTCTGGCGGTCGAGCGCGTCGAACCACGGCTTCACCCGTTCGAGCAGCATCTGGTAGCTTTCGGCGCCCTCGCCCGGCGGCTGGAAATTCCATTTGTCGCGCCGGCGCGGCTTGACCGAGCCGGGGCTGCGCGCCTCGAGTTCGGCAAAGGTAAAGCCCTGCCAGTCGCCGAAATGCACTTCGACGAGGCGCGGGTCGGTGCGAAATGCGTCGGGATCGAGTTCCATTGCCGTGCGCAGGCGCTGCATCGTTTCGCGCGTCCGCTTCATCGGGCTGGCGACAAAGTCGAAATCGCCGGGATTGTCGATCAGTCCGGCCAACCGCCGTCCGTTGCCGGTCGCCTGCTCACGTCCGAGCGCATTGAGATCGGTATCGGCCTGGCCCTGCAGCCGGAACTCGGCATTCCACTGCGTCTGGCCGTGGCGCACGATGTAGACGAGCGGAACCATCAGGTCTTCCGGAGATCAGGGCGGGCAGGCGGAAACCGCGGCAGGACTATTCCTTGACGGTCGAAATATCCGGCGCGTCGACCGCCTTCATACCGACGACATGGTAGCCGGAATCGACATGGTGCACTTCGCCGGTGACGCCACGCGACAGGTCAGACAGGAAATAGACGCCGGAATCGCCTACTTCTTCCTGCGTGACGGTCTGCTTCAGCGGTGAATTGTACTCGTTCCACTTCAGGATGTAGCGGAAATCGCCGATGCCGGAGGCAGCCAGGGTCTTGATCGGGCCGGCCGAGATGGCGTTGACGCGGATCTTCTTGCCGCCGAGATCGACAGCGAGATAGCGCACGCTGGCTTCGAGCGCGGCTTTGGCGACACCCATGACGTTGTAGTGCGGCATCACCTTTTCGGCGCCGTAATAGGTCAGCGTCAGCAGCGAGCCGCCATCGGTCATCAGCACCTCGGCGCGTTTGGCGATGGTGGTGAAGGAGAACACCGAAATGTCCATGGTGCGCAGGAAATTGTCGCGCGTCGTCTCGACATAGCGGCCGGTCAGCTCGTCCTTGTCGGAAAAGGCGATGGCGTGGACGAGGAAGTCGAGCTTGCCCCAGTGCCTGGCGACATTGGCAAACACCTCGTCGAGGCTCGCCGGATCGGTGACGTCGCAATGGCCGGCGACAAAAGCGCCCAGTTCCGCAGCCAGCGGCTCGACGCGCTTCTTGAACGCCTCACCCTGATAGGTCAGCGCGATCTCGGCGCCATGGTCGACGCAGGCCTTGGCGATGCCGTAGGCGATCGATCTGTTGTTGGCGACGCCCAGTATAAGCCCGCGCTTGCCGGCCATAAGGCCCTGTCCACCCGCCATGTCAGCGCTCTCCGAAAGATTTTCTGCTTTGGAGTGCCTATCGCACAGGCAGAAAGGCGCTTCAAGCGCAGACGGGCCGCGCGTTCAATTCAGACACTCGGCTTGAACAACGAATGGGGGATAATAACGTTGTTGTGAGAACCAACGCCTCATTGCGGCCAGCGCGCCTTGATGGCCCAGGCCCGGCTAACCAGCCGAATCGGCTGATTTGCACCGAATGCCGGCTATTCCGTCGCTTTGCGCCAGGGGATGAGCATTCCCACCTGCTTGCGGTAGAGGCGGTACTGATCGCCGAACATCGCGACGAGATCGCGTTCCTCGAGGAAGATGCCGAGCAGGATGTAGCCGGTGCTGCCCGCCGCGAAGAGCAGATGTCCCCATGTCATGGACGGCGTCGCCCAGAAGGCCAGGAGAAAGCCGACATAAAGCGGGTGCCGGACCCATTTGTAGAACAGCGGCGTCCTGAAGACCGGCGGAGCCGGTTCGCTCTTGCGTAACGCCGCCAAGGCCTGACGCAGGCCGAACAGCTCGAAATGGTTGATCAGAAAGGTGCTGATCAGCAAAACCGCCCAGCCGAGCCAGAATACGCACTGGATGATGGCGACCCACATCGGATTCTCGACCGTCCAGACGGGACCGGGGATTGGCCGCCACTGCCAGTAGAGCAAAAGCAGGATAAGGCTGGCCAAAAGCACATAGGTGCTGCGTTCAGCCGTGTGCGGGACAATCCGCGTCCACCAGCGCTTGAACACCGGCCGCGCCATGATGCTGTGCTGGGCGGCGAAAAGACCGAGCAGAAGTGCGTTGACGATGATGGCTTCGACCGGGTTTTCCGCAATCCCTGAATCGATCGATTTCGGTACGGCTGTATTACTGACAAAACCGACCGCATAGAGAAACGAGCCGAGAAATATCAGGTATGCGGCAACGCCGTAGATAAGGGTGATTACGCCCGCCATGACTGCCCCTCCATGCAAGCATCAAGATTCGGTCGGTCGACCGAATTCGCGTCAAAAACCATAAATTTTAGAACGAGTCAACTTGATCGGTCGCTCGACCGAGATATGGTGGCGGGACGTCCAGCCCCGGACAGGAGAGTTCATGACCCGCCAACATCACGCCTTAACCAGCGGCAGGCACACCGCATGACGGACGCTGCCGAAGCCGTTGCTCCACCCCAGAACAAGCCAAAGCGCGACACCCGCGCCGAACTGATTTCGGCAGCCGAGCTATGCCTCTATCGAGGCGGTTACGCCGATCTGTCGACGCGCCGCGTTGCAGAGATCGCCGGCGTTCCGCTCAGCCAGATCCACTATCATTTCGGTTCCAAGGAACGGCTGTTCCTGGCCCTGCTCGACCATCTGAACGAGGGCCTGCTGAAACGCCAGGCGGAGACCTTCGCAGCACCGATGCCCCTATGGCGACGTTGGGAGCGCGCCTGCGATTTCCTCGATGAGGATATGGCGTCCGGCTATGTCCGGATCCTGCATGAGATGATCGCGGCAAGCCTGTCGAGCCCCGAAATCGCCAAAGCGGTACGCCGTGACCTGTGCGGCTGGTTCGAACTGCTGGATGGGCTGGCGCAAGAGGCGGAGCGGCGGTTCGGCGGCCTCGGGCCATTCTCCGCCGCCGAAGTGACCAGCCTTGTCAGCGCCGCCTTCCTCGGCAGCGAGACGATGATCCTGCTGGAGATCGAGAGCCCACATGTCCCGGTGCGGCAGGCGTTGCGCCGCTTCGGCGAAACCATACGGCGCATGGAGGAAGCAGCACCCGACGCCTAGAGCGTTTTCACCGTTTCACGGAAACGGCGAAACGCTCTATCTCTTTGTTTTGACGCAATTCCCTAGGGAAAGTGCTACGCGCTTTTCCCGGGAAAACCGCTCACACTTTTCCTGGAATTGCTCTAGCAGGCGAAATGAAGCCGCGTCAGCCTTTGCGGCTGCGCATCAGCGCTTCGAGCTCGCTGTCGCCACCTTCTGGCAGCATGATGCGGACATGGGCGTAGAGATCGCCGTGGCCGCCGGCCTTTTCCGGCAAGCCCCTGCCCTTCAGCCGCAGCACCTTGTCCGAACTCGACCAGGCCGGGACATTGACCGCCAGCCTGCCGGTCGGCGTGTCGACTGGCACCTTGGCGCCAAGCACCGCATCGGCCAACGCTACCTCCAGATCGGCATGCAGGTCGCGACCCTCGATGCGGTAGCGCGGGTGCCTGCGGATGTGGATCTTGACCAGCGCATCGCCCGGCTGTCCCGGCCCTTGCTCGCCCTGGCCCTTCAGCCGGATGGTCTGGCCGTCCTCGACATAGACCGGTAGCTTGACCGCAATCTTGCGCCCGTCGGGGAACATGGCGGTCACCTTTTCGGCGGTCGCCATCTCCTCGATGGTGACGTCGAGCGTCACGTTCAAATCTGCGGCCGTCGCCTGCTGGCGGCGGTCGCCGGCACCAGCGCCGCGCGCGCCGGAAAAGGCATCGCCAAAGATCTGGCTGAAGATGTCGCTGTTGCCGTCGAAGGGATCGCCGCCCGGGCGGCCCGAACGGAATTCGAAGCGCGAGCCGCCGGTGCCCTGCTGGCGGCGAAAGCCGCCGAACGGATCGCCGCCGGCTGCGCCCTCAAAACCCTGGAATTTCGGCTTGCCGTCGGCGTCGATCTCGCCGCGGTCGAACGCCGCGCGGTTCTTTTCGTCGCCAATGACCTCATAGGCCTGGTTGGCGGCGGAAAAGCGGTCCTTCGCCTTGGGATCATTCGGATTCTGGTCCGGATGATGCTTCTTGGCGAGTTTGCGGTAGGCCGATTTTATGTCCTTGGCCGATGCGTTCTTGGCAACGCCCAGCACCTCATAGGGGTCGCGCATGCGTCCTGCCCTGGAGAAAGAGTGAATCCACGTTGCCCCTTATATGCGCTTGCATAGGAAGAAATTCCAGTAGCGCACAGGCTTATCAAGGCTGAAATTGCGGTGCCCGCAAGTCTCGAAAATCAGAACGGTTTGAAGTCCTGCATGTGCCAGCCGCCGGCGCCGGCCATGCACAGTTCTCCCTTGAACAAAGCCACGCCGTCGAAGCTTTCACGCGAGGCAGTGAAGCTGCGGCAGGTCTGACCGTTGTCCTGCAGCTCGGCCAGTTCGGTGATAGAGCCGCGCGAACCAGTATCGGCATTCGCCCACGGCACGGCCTGGCCGCGAAGCTCCTCTATGTCGGCCGAAGAGACCGCGTTGCCGATCGTGGTCTGGTCGGAAGCGCTATCGGCGTCCGTTGATGTCGTCCTCACCGGCGCGCTCGAGGTGACGATGGAGCGGTCGACCTCGGCCTTTTCCAGGCTGAATCCGCCGGCGCCGCAGGCGGCAAGCGGCAGGGCGACGATCACGATCACGGCTTTTGAGCTGGCCGAAGCGATAGCGCTCCATTGCCCGCTGTCAAAAGCTTGCGCGATACGCGACAATCGGCAACCTCCTGAAGCTCGAGACAATTTGAGAAAAACTATGAGTGACACTGAGTTAACAACTGGTGACTTTACCGAGGCTGCAGAGCCGTTCCGCCTCTTTGCCGCCTGGCTGGAGGATGCCTCCAAGAGCGAAATCAACGACGCCAATGGCGTCGCTCTGGCAACCGTCGATGCCGATGGCATGCCGGATGTGCGTATGGTTTTGCTCAAGGGGTTCGATGAAAGCGGCTTTGTCTTCTACACGAATTTCGAGAGCGCCAAGGGCCGCGAGATTCTTGGCAGCATGAAGGCGGCGATGTGCTTCCACTGGAAATCGCTACGTCGCCAGGTGCGCATACGCGGACCGGTGGAGATCGTCAGCGATGCGGAGGCGGATGCTTATTACGCGACGCGGCCGCGCGGCAGCCGCATCGGCGCCTGGGCCTCGAAACAGTCGCGGCCGCTGGAAAGCCGCTTCGCGCTGGAGAAGGCCGTGGCCGAATACACGGCGCGCTATCCGATCGGCGAGATCCCGCGGCCAAAGCACTGGTCGGGGTTCCGCATCGTGCCGCAAGCGATCGAGTTCTGGCACGACCGGCCGTTCCGGCTGCACGACCGCCTGGTCTTTTCGCGCAACGCCGAAGGCGATTGGGACAAGACGCGACTTTATCCGTGAGTGTCAGCCGACTGTTGAGATTAATCCTTCTCCAACTGGAACAGCAGGAAATGCGGCCGCTCGCTGGCAACGCTGAGCGCCGGCCGTATCGACTTGGTCGCCTCCTTCGGCACCAGGAAGGTCTCGCGCAGATTGAGCGTGTCGCCGGTCTTGGCGCCGGAGAAAATCGCCGAAATGCAGGTCTGCACATTGTCCGGCGTTTTCAGCGAGACAATGGACTGACGCCTACCGCCACGCCACCATCTGCGGCAGGTTGAACGGCGTGATGATCTGGATGTTGGCCATGCCCGACACAGGCGACTTCGGCAGCAGCCCGTGCGCACGCATGACATGCAGGCAGGCGCTGCGCATGTCCTGACCGAGATCGTGATGCAGGACGGCGCTGATGCGGCCCGCCCGGAGGAGCGCGATGTTGTCGGCGTCGAGATCATGACCGACGAAGGCGCGGCAGGGGCGGCCAAGCGCAGCGAAAGCCTCGATGACAGCCAGGTTGCCGCCGCCGATCGAATAGACGCCGGCAATGTCGGAATGCTGGCGCAAGGCATCGCATGCGAGCCGGCCGGTGTCGCGGTCGAGGCCATGGCCTTCGCTGACCTCGACGATGCCAAGCCCGGGGTAGCGCTCGCGAAGTGCTTGCCTGAAGCCGATCTCGCGCTCTTCCTCGCCGCGGAAACGGTTGCTTGAGATGGTCACCAGGATGCGCGCCGGGCCGCCGCCGAGCCATTCGCCAAGGAGGTAGGCCGCGGTCTCGCCTGCCGCGCGGTTGTCCATCCCGACATAGGCTTGCCGCCCGGTGTCGGGAAGGTCCGTCACCAGCGTCACAACCGGGATGCCGGCTGCAACAAGCCGCGCAGCGGCGGCCCTCACCTCCGTGACATCCGGCGCCTTGAGGAACACGCCATTTGAGCCCCGGCGCTGCAGCGCATCGATGATCCCGACGGTAGTCTCGACGTTACGGGTCTCGGCGAGATGATAGCGGGCGCGGAAAATCGCCGGCTGCAAGGACGGCATCGCCTGCTCCAGTCCCTGCCGAACCGCCTCGCTGAAGCGGGCGGGCGCCTCCATGACGACGTCGAGGACGAATTTGCGGCCGGAAAGACCGACCTGGTCGCGCTGCTGTTCGAGCTCGCCAATGGCTTGCTTCACCCGCCGCACCGTGTGCTCGCGCACGCCTGGCCGGTCGTTCAGCACGCGATCAACGGTTGCGAGGCTGAGGCCGGCCTGGAGAGCGATGTCCTTGAGGAGAAACGCGCGCGACATGTCTTGAGGTGTTTTTGAGGTGTTTGCGAGGCAACAAGCACAGCAGGCCGTTGTATACGGCAATCACAATCAGAACCGCAACAGGAGGATGCATCATGAAGGCCGACAACCTAGCCAGGATCAGGTCCGCGAAGGTCTGGCTGACCAAGCAGCAATGCGACATCGAGGATTTTCGCGCGCTTGTCGAGCAGAAGACGGACGCCGCCGACTATCCCTTCGCCGCGAGCATCGAAAAGAACGTGCCGGTCTATGATGGCGACGCCGTGCGCGAGGCGGCGGGCGATCCCGAAACCCGCAAGGCGCTGCTGGCCGAATGGGTCGAGGCGCTGACCGACGGGCCGGGCGTGGTGGCGTTCAAGAAGGCGTTCGCCGACACCGCGCCGATCGACGCCGCAACGACGCTCTTCAACGACATGATCGCTGAACAGCATGCCACGGGCACCGGTGGCGGCGACCATTTCGCCAAACCGGGCGCCAATGACCGCATCTGGAACGCGCTGGAAAAATTCTGCCTGCGCGATCCCGCCGCCTTCGCGGCCTATTATGGCAACGAGATCATCGCGCTGATCTCGGAAGCCTGGCTCGGCCCGGCCTATCAGATGACGTCGCAGATCAATTGCGTGAACCCCGGCGGCGCGGCGCAGTCGGCGCATCGCGACTATCATCTCGGCTTCCAGTCGCCGGAAGTCATCGAGCGTTATCCGGTGCACGTGCATCGCGTCTCGCCGGTGCTGACGCTGCAAGGCGCGGTCGCCCATTGCGACATGCCGCTGGAGAGCGGTCCGACGCTTTACCTGCCCTACTCGCAAACCTATCTGCACGGCTACCTCGCCACGAGCCTGCCCGAGTTCAAGGCCTATTTCGCCGAGCACCATGTGCAGCTCGCTCTGGAGAAGGGCGACGCGGCATTCTTCAATCCGGCTTTGTTCCACGGCGCCGGCAACAACCGCTCCACCAACATTCGCCGCATGGCCAATCTGCTGCAGGTCTCGTCAGGCTATGGCCGGGCGATGGAAAGCGTCGACCGCACCCGGATGAGCCGCGCGCTCTATCCGACCATCCAGAAGATGCTGGCGACGGGCGCGATCTCGAAGGACGCGGCCGCGAATGCGATCGCCTCGACGGCCGAGGGCTATTCCTTCCCGACCAACCTCGATCGCGACCCGCCGATCGGCGGGCTGGCGCCGGAGACACAACAGGCGCTGTTCCATCGCGCGCTTGAGGCCGGCTGGACGGCGGAAGATTTCGGCAAGGCGCTGGACGAGCAGGCCAACAAGAAGCTGACCTGAGAGGTCACGGGCGCCCGCCGTTGCGCGGGCGCCTATCCCTTTTTCCGGGTCATGAAGGCGGTCAGCGCGGCGCGCGCTTCGTCGGACTTCAACCGTTCGAAGAAATGCCCGCTCTCGATCTTGATGCGGGCGACAAGCTCATCGCGCGGGGCGCGCATCAGGTCACGCGCGATCTTCAGCGCTTCCGGTGGCTTGGCGGCGATTGCGCCGGCAGCAGCCAGCACCGTGGCTTCGAGCGCGTCTTCCTCGACCACTTCGTAAATCAGGCCGGCGGCCTTGGCGCGCTCGGCGGAAAATCCTTCGCCGAGGCCAAGCAGCGCGAAGGCGCCCTGACGGCCGAGGATAAGCGGCGCGAGCAGGCTCGACCCCGCCTCGGGCACCAGGCCGAGATCGACAAAGGGTGTGCGGAACAGGGTGCGCGGCGTGGCGAAGGTCAGATCGCAATGCAAATTGAGCGTGGTGCCGATGCCGACGGCAATGCCGTCGACGCCGGAGATCATCGGCTTTTCCACCTTGGCCAGCGCCATCAGGAAATCCCAGACCTCGGTGCCGCCATCGCCGCCGGTGGCGATGACCAGGAAGTCGGCGAGGTCGTTGCCGGCCGAGAAAGCGCCTGGCACGCCGAGGAAGACATGGACGCGGACAGACGGATCGGCGTCACCTTCGGCCAGCGCCTTGGACATTGTCGCGTACATGGCGCGCGTCAGCGCGTTCTTCTTGTCCGGACGGTTCATGCGGATGATCTGAATGGCGCCCTGGCGCTCGACGAGGATATGGTCTGTCACGGTCTTTTCCTTGTGAACGCCAAATTGAGAAATCAGGCTGAAATCAGCGCCTTGCCGGCGGCAGAAAGGCTTTCGGCGCCACCGATGACGCGTTCCTTCAAGGCGCTGGCTTCGCCAAGCAGGTTTTCAGCAAAAAAGCGGCAAAGCGCGATGCGGTTTTGCTCGGCAAGCCCGCCCCGCGCCAGATAGGCGCCGCCAGCGGCAAGCGAGATCAGCCTGAGATAGGGCGTCGCGCCCGCCTGCGCTTCGTCGAGACGGCCGTCGGCCAGCAGCTTCTGCAGGAAACGCGTCGCCTCGCTCAGGTCGTCGAGCGCCCGGTCGAGCGTCTCGGCGGTGCGGCCGAACCCCTGCAGGTTCGAGGTCCGCACTTCATCGGCGACCGCCTTCAGTTCGGCGATGTAGCCATGTACGTGCTCGCCGCCACCGAGCGGCAGTTTGCGCGCCACCAGGTCGATCGCCTGGATGCCGTTGGTGCCCTCATAGATCGGCGCGATGCGGGCATCACGATAGAGCGCCGCCGCGCCGGTCTCCTCGATGAAGCCCATGCCGCCATGCACCTGGACGCCCAGCGATGCGACATCGACGCCGACATCGGTGGAAAAGGCCTTGGCCAGCGGCGTCAACAGATTGGCGCGATCCCGCCAATGCGTGGCCTCATCGCCCGACGAGACCCGCGCGAGGTCGATGGCGTGAGCGCAGCTATAGGAGATGGCGCGGGCGATCTGGGTCAGCGCCTTCATGGTCAGGAGGTTGCGCTGCACGTCGGGGTGATGGACGATCGGCGCCATGCCGGCGCCTGTGTAATCCGATACCTTGCCCTGGCGGCGCTCATTGGCATAGGCGATCGCCTTCTGCGTCGCGGCTTCAGCCACCGCCACGCCCTGCATGCCAACGCAAAGCCGGGCGTTGTTCATCATGGTAAACATGCAGGCGAGCCCCTTGTTCTCCTCGCCGATCAGCCAGCCAATGGCGCCGGGCGTGGCGCCTCTAAAACCGTCGCCATAGATCATGGTGCAGGTCGGCGAGGCATGGATGCCGAGCTTGTGTTCGAGGCCGGAACAGAAGACGTCGTTGCGGGCGCCGAGCGACCCGTCATCATTGACCAGGAATTTCGGCACCAAAAACAGCGAAATGCCGCGCGTGCCGGCTGGTGCATCGGGCAGCCTGGCCAGCACGAGATGGACGATGTTGTCGGTGAAATCGTGCTCGCCATAGGTGATGAAGATTTTCTGGCCGAAGATGCGGTAAGTGCCGTCGCCGGCCGGCTCGGCGCGGGTGCGCAGTGCTGCAAGATCGGAACCGGCCTGCGGCTCCGTCAGGTTCATCGTCCCCATCCACTCGCCGGAGACGAGCTTTGCCAGATACTTCGCCTTGAGCGCCTCTGAAGCGTGCTTATCCAGCGCCTCGACCGCGCCCATGGTCAGCGTCGGGCCGATGCCGAAGGCCATGGCGGCGGAGTTCCACATTTCGAGCGCGGCGACGCCGAGCATGGTCGGCAGGCCCTGGCCGCCGAACTCCTCTGGCCCCGACAGCGCGTTCCAGCCGCCGTCGATCCAGCTGCGGTAGAGCGCCTTCCAGCCGGGCGGCGTGGTGACGGCTGCATCTTTCAGCACCGCGCCGTGCTCATCGCCGATCTTGTAGAGCGGCGCGACCTCTTCGCTGGCGAAACGGCCGGCCTCGGACAGGATGGCGTCGACAAGGTCTTCGCCGAGATCGCCGAACGCGCCGCTGTCGAGCGCCGGCTTGAGGCCGGCGACATGCTTGAGCGTGAACGAAATATCCTCGACAGGCGCCTTGTACATGCCGCTTTTCTCCTCCGCTGCTCGCCTCCTCGATCCTAGGACCCAGGGCGACGCAAAACCATCCGCCTTTGGGCGGCCTCGGGCCTTCTTTTTACGTAAACGTCAAACTTTGTCACGCGGATTTTGCACTGAACTTCGTCATCCACGGGCGGAGCGGAAGCGAAGCGGACGCCGAGTAGCCATGCCGCGACCTCGCGCGCAGGGTGCAACGGTGCAGAATTCTGGCCGTGGCAACACTTCGAACTTGCGGCATGGATTCTATGGTCTGCGCCGCGTCGCTTCGCTCCTTGCTTCGCCATAGAATGACGAGATCGCGAGGGCGACGGCCTGTTTGCAAGGCTGCCGTTGCCTATCAAAATTTCTGCGGCAAGGAATGAGATCCTGCTGTTATGATATTTCGGAAAAACCATCGACAGATTGGACCGGGCAACATGCTTGCCAGACCCGAGACATACCGCTGCATCGAATGCGGCCTGCCGTATCAGGCAAGCGGCTTCTGGTATTATCATGGCGAACTCGAAAGAGGCCCCGCCTACTGGACCGATCGCGGCATATTGTGCTCGCCGCAATGCTCGCTCGCCCATTACCGCACGCGCGCCGCCGAAGGCACGCTGCCGCAAGAGCCGGCGCCTGATCCGCTTGAGGTGCAGCCGATCCGCCGGTAAAGCATTTCCTTAACCATAGCAGTTCACCATCGGTGTTTGGTCAGCGGGGATCCCCTGTTTGAAAACGCCGGCGCATCTTCTTCGCCGCTCAGCGATCGCTCTCGCGGCGATAATGGCGCTGATATCGGCGGCTAAAGCCTCCGACTTTTCCGAGCCGTGGCGGGATGGCGACCGCGCGCTGGTGGTCGACGCCTACGAATACAATTCCATCGACTGGGCGCAGCTTGCCACCGACAAGCGCGTTGTCGGCTTCATCAACAAGGCCTCGGACGGGCTGCCACCGCCCTATTTCTGCTATGGCGACGAAACCACGGTCAAACTCTGCAAGACGCTGTGGAAACGCTATGCCGTGACGCGCGAACTGTTCCAGACGCGCAAGGTGGTGGCCAAGGCGCTCGGGCTGAAATGGGGCGCCTATCATCTTGCCCGCCCCGGCAATCCGGTCGAGCAGGCGAACAACTTCATCGATTTCGCCGAACCGGCGCCGGGCGATCTCTTGGCCCTCGATCTCGAAGGCAATGACCCCTCGCAGTGGATGTCGCTGGAGGATGCCGAGGAATTCGTGCGCCAGGTGCACCGGCGGCTCGGCCGGTTCCCGATACTCTACAGCAATGGCAAGACCGCACAGTTCATCGCCGACAACCGCTATCAATATCGGCTGTTGTCGCGGCTGCCGCTCTGGTATGCGCGTTACAAGCCCGACATCGACGTGCATTTTCCGATGGGCAACTGGCAGGGCTATGCGCTGTGGCAGTTTTCGGCCCAGGCCAATTGCGGGCGCCTGCGCTGCCCCTACCGGGTCGCCGGCACGCCCAACGACATCGATGTCAACGTGGCGCCAATGGATGCGGCCGCGCTGCGCCAGCAATGGCCGTTCGGCGGCCTGATCGACGTGCCGCCCGACTATCTCGCCTCGATCCCGGTGCCGGTCTCACGCGAGGCCGGGCTGGCCGGCAAAGTCACCATCACCTACGCCGACGTCGCGACCCCACCGACGGTCGAGGAGATGGTTACGGTGCTCGGCGCGCGCTGGCAGACATTTCGCGCTGCCTTCCGCATACCGGTGGTCAAGACAGTGCCGCGCCGTGCGCGCTTCGGCATTGCCGAATATGTCGCGTGGAAGCGGACCGCGTATCGTTCGGAGGCGCTGCTCGAGGCCGCCTTCTCGCAGGCCGCCGATCCGGTCAGTACGGCCTCGACGGAACTGGTTCGCGAGCGCTGAATTACCCGGCGGCGCTGGTTTTCTCCCGCGCCACTGCCTGCCAGCCTATGTCGCGACGGCAAAAGCCTTGCGGCCAGTCGATGCGGTCGAGGGCGGCGTAGGCACGGCTCTGCGCTTCGCCCACTGTCTTGCCTGATGCGGTGACGTTGAGCACGCGGCCACCATTGGCGACCAGCGCGCCGCCATTGATGGCGGTGCCAGCATGGAAAATCTCAACGCCATCGCCTGCGGCTTCGTCCAGCCCGCGGATGACCGAGCCTTTCTCCGGCGTGCCGGGATAACCCCGCGCCGCCATCACCACAGTGAGAGCCGCCTCGTCGCGCCAGCGGATTGAGCTGTGCGCAAGCTGGCCGTCGACGGCGGCGTTGAGCAGCACCAGCAGATCGTCCTTCAGCCGCATCATCAGCACCTGGCATTCAGGATCGCCGAAGCGGGTGTTGTATTCGATCAGCTTCGGCCCCTTCTCGGTGATCATCAGCCCGGCGAAGAGAATGCCGGCAAACGGCGCGCCAAGCTCGGCCATGCCGCGCATGGTCGGCTCGATAATTTCGCGCATGGTGCGCTCGACCATCTCGGGCGTCATCACCGGTGCTGGCGAATAGGCGCCCATGCCGCCGGTGTTGGGGCCGGTGTCGCCGTCGCCGACGCGCTTGTGATCCTGCGCGGTGCCGAAGGGCAGCGCGGTTGTGCCGTCGCACAGGCAGAAGAAACTCGCCTCCTCGCCGGTCATGAATTCCTCGACCACCACCTCGGCGCCGGCGTCGCCGAAGGCGCCGTCGAAACAGGCATCGAGCGCGGCTCTGGCCTCGTCCAATGTCACGGCGATGGTGACGCCCTTGCCGGCGGCGAGCCCGTCGGCCTTGATGACGATCGGCGCGCCGACTTTTTCGACATAGGCCTTGGCCGCGGTGAGGTCGGTAAAGCGGCCATAGGCGGCGGTCGGGATGCCGTATTTGGCGCAGAGGTCCTTGGTGAAGCCTTTCGAGCCTTCGAGCCGTGCTGCCCGCTTCGACGGGCCGAAGACGCGGATGCCCTGATCACGCAGATCATCCGCAATGCCGGCGACCAGCGGGCCTTCCGGCCCGACGACGACGAGGTCGATCGCGTTGTCCTTGCAGAAGGTGGCCACAGTGGCATGGTCGGCGATGTCGAGCTTGACCAGTTCGGCCTCGGGGGCGATGCCCGGATTGCCGGGCGCGGCATAGAGCTTGGTTAGAAGCGGCGAGGCCGCGATCTTCCAGGCCAGGGCATGTTCGCGGCCGCCGGAGCCGATCAACAAAACGCGCATGCCGATGTTCCCTTGTCATTTCACGACAGGGACTGCGCTATTGCGCCGGGGGCTGCGGGTCAAGACTTTTGGTTGCTGCTTGCCGGTTGCGCACGGGAACGTCGCGCGTACCGGCAAGCCGAGGTCGTAAGCGCCGTCTCGCAGGCTCAGCTCTGGAAAACGACCGGGAACCAGTCCTCGCGCAGTTTCTGGCCGGGCTTCATGTCATGGCCGGGATAGGGCGGCGAGGTGCGTCCGGGGCGCTCGACATAGCGCGCGTCGTCGCCGACCCAGCGCAGCGACAGCGCCCGGCGCCGCGCCGCGGTCGGATTGCCGCGCGCGCCATGCGCCGTCCGGAAGTCGAACAATATGGCGTCGCCCGGCTCCATCTCCCATTCCAGCACCTTCAGCGACGGATCCTTGTCGGGATCCGGCACCGGCAGATAGTCGCCCTCGCCGGCATAGAAATTGCTGTCGTCGAGCCAGCGCACCGGCAGGATCATCTTGTCCCATTTGTGCGAGCCGGCGATCAGCCGCAGCGTCGCTTCCTTGACCGGATCGATCGGGATCCAGAAGCTGACGGTCTGACTGCCGTCGACAAAATAATACGGGATGTCCTGGTGCCAAGGCGTCGGCTTCTGTGTGCCCGGCTCCTTGACCAGCACATGGTCGTGGAAGAACTGCGCGCTGCGCGACTGCATTGCCGCCGCCGCCAGTTCGGCGGCCGGGGAATTGCGCACCACATCGACGAATTCGGGGATGCGCTCCCAGTTGCAATAATCGTCGAAGAAGCTGCCCTTGCCATTGGCGATATCGGACGCCGTGGCGCTGCGGTTCTGCATGTTGCGCTCGATGCCGGCGGCGATGGTGCCGACCCAGTCCTTGAACGCGCCACGTATGCAGACCGCGCCATCGCGCTGGTAGTCGGCAATCGCTGCGGCGTCGATATGTCTGGCGGCCATCTCGTGTCTCCCTGTTTCGATTACCGACTATCGCAGTCGCCGCACATCGCGTAAAATAATAACTTCTCATCTCTCTTATAGTTTAATCCTATGAACCTGACACTTACCCAGTTGCGCTATCTCGTCGCCGTCGCCCGGCACGGCAGTGTCACCGCGGCAGCCCGGATGCTGAACGTCTCACAGCCGTCGATCTCGGTGGCGATCGACAATGTCGAAGCGACGCTCGGTCAGAAACTGTTCGTGCGCCAGCGCGGCAGCGGCATCGCGCTGACCTCGTTCGGCCGCGGCGCGGTGGCGAAGGCAAAGCAGGTGCTGGCCGAAGCGGACGAACTGGTTGGGCTCGGGACGCGTGACGCCGATGTCGGCGGCGAACTGGTGCTCGGCTGTTTCGAGGATCTGGCGCCCTATTTCGCGCCGGCGCTGATCCGCGCCTTTTCGCAGCGCTGCCCGGCGGTCATTGTGGTCGTTCGCGACGAGACCTTCGAGACGCTGGGCCGGCGGCTCGGCGATGCGGCAATCGATCTCGGCCTGACCTACGATCTCGGCCTGCCCTCGCACTTCGCCCGCATCCTGCTGCATGAGCTGCGGCCGCATGCGCTTTTGCCGCATGGCCACGCGCTGGCCAGCCAGGGCAGCGTCAGCCTGGCGGAACTGGCGACCCATCCGCTTGTTACCACCGACCAGCCGCATAGCTGGCAGCATATGCTGGACCTTTTCCTCAGCCGCGGCCTGTCGCCGGTCTCGCAGTCGACGACGAGTTCATTCGAATTGCAGCGCAGCATGGTCGCCAACGGCTTCGGCGTCGCGGTGAGCTACACCAGGCCCTATGGCGACAGGAGTTATGACGGCCTGCCGCTGGTCTGCAAGCCGCTGTCCGATCCGCTGCCGATGCAGCGCATCATCCTCACCCATGACACAAGGCAAAGGCTGTCGAAGGCGGCGCTGGCCTTCATCGAGGTGGCGAAGGAATGGTTTGCCAGCCACGATGTCTTCACCGCCTGAGCGACAATGCGGCCGCTTGACGGCGCTCGCCGCTACTGCCACTCCAGCACGATGGAAACCATCCAGTCGAAAGCGGCCCAGGGCCGTGTCGCCGACGCGCCGAGCGGCCATTGGGTCTACAAGATATTGCCGCGCTGGCTGTGGCCTTACGCGCAGCTTGCCCGCTGGGACCGGCCGATCGGCTGGCAATTGCTGCTATGGCCTTGCTGGTGGTCGGCAGCGCTTGCAGCCAGCGCCTATCCGCGCCCCACCGACCCGTTGCTCACATTGCTGCCGTCGCCGTGGTTCCTGTTCCTGTTCTTTGTCGGCGCCGTCGCCATGCGTGGCGCCGGCTGCACCTATAACGACATTGTCGACCTGGACATCGACAACATGGTCGAGCGCACCCGCTCGCGGCCGCTGCCGGCCGGCAAGGTGACGCGCCGCCAGGCCTGGGCGTTCCTGGTTGTCCAGGCGTTGCTGGGCCTCGTCGTACTGTTGCAGTTCAACGACTTTGCCATTCCGCTCGGCATCGTCTCGCTGGTCATCGTCGCCGTCTATCCCTTCATGAAGCGCTTCACCAACTGGCCGCAATTCGTGCTTGGTCTCGCCTTCTCGTGGGGAGCGCTGATGGGCTGGGCGGTGGAGTTCGGCGATCTCGATGGCCCTGCCATCATGCTCTATATCGGCTCGATCCTTTGGGTGATCGGCTACGACACGATCTATGCGCACCAGGACAAGGAGGACGACGCCATTGTCGGCGTGCGCTCGACGGCGCGGCTGTTCGGCGACAACACCAAGACCTGGCTGGTCGGCCTCTATGGCGGAACGCTGGTCTGCTTCGCCATTGCCTTCGCCTCGGCGCAAGCGCCGGTGGTGGCGCTGGCCGGGCTGATCGCCGCCGGCGCCCATATGGCGCGGCAGATAGCGGTTCTGGATATCGACGATCCCGACCAGTGCCTGCGGCTGTTCAAATCGAACAACCAGGTCGGCTGGCTGATCTTCATCGGCCTGATCGGCGGAGCGCTCTGGGTGGCGCTGAAGCCGCTGGTGTAGCGGCGGCTTTGGCTACTCTCTCGAAATGATCTCTTCGCCGTCGATGACCAGTCGCAGGCCGAGATCGCCGGCCCTGCGACGGGCGAGAAAGCGCGGACGGCGCGTGGTCGATACACGGCCCTTGCGGCGATCCTTGGCCGGCAGCGCTTTGATGGCGGCGCCCAGCGATTCTTCCAGCGTACGGGCAATGCCGTCGGATTCGATCAAAAGCATCTGCAGCCGGTAGGCGTCGGCCCAGGCGCGCCAGTCGGCGGCGACGTCGTCGAGATCGTCGGCCACCAGCAGCGGCACCGACAGCATCGGGTCGTTGTGCAGGAGTTCCAGGGTTACCGTGACATTGCCTTCCGGATCCTCCATCGCGCGGGCAGCGACGCCGCGAAACGCGTTGGCGGGCAGTGCGATGATCGCCGGCACGCCGCTCATCTCGAGCGTGCGGCGAATGACGGCGCCACGCTGGTCGATGGTGAAGGTTACGTCGCCATAGTCGTCGCGCGTGGCATAGGTGACCACTTGCGGCAGGCGGAATGGGTCCAGACGCATGTTGCGCCCAGCCCAGACGGGCTTCAGTACACTGTTCATCTACTGCCTTCCTGTGTTTCTCCTGAGAGCCGTTTTCACGGATCCCACCGGGCCAGTTTTCCCGGCCTCGTTATGCGAAACAGTAGCGCGGGCTCCTTACCGCTGCGCTTAAGAAAGTCAGTTAAATTTTGCTGATCTCAGGGGATGGTTATCGGAATAAGACCAGCCACAAGTTATTGAAAGGATCAGATAACCTTACCGGGATTCATGATGCCGGCCGGGTCGAAGGCCGCCTTCACACGGCGCATCAATTCGATCGCCATTGGCGGCGCGGTGGCGATCAGTTCGTCGCGCTTCAACTGGCCAATTCCATGCTCGGCCGAGATCGAGCCATGGAAGGAGCGCACGACATCGTGCACGGCATGGTTCATGGCGTGGTAGAGGCCGAGAAACGCTTCGTCGTCATCCTCCTCCGGCCGGGAGATGTTGTAGTGGAGATTGCCGTCGCCCATATGGCCGAAGCAGACGACACGCGCCTGCGGGCTGACCGAAGCGACAGCGCCGGCAGCCTTGGCGATGAAGGCCGGGATGGATGCCACCGGCACCGAAATGTCATGCTTGATCGAGGCGCCTTCGGGCTTTTGCGAATCCGGCAGCACCTCGCGGAAATTCCAGAAGGCATCGCCCTGCGCCAGGCTTGCGGCGATCACCGCGTCGCCCACAATGCCTTGCTCGAGACCTTCCGACAGCACCTCCTCGATCAGCCCCCTGGCGTCCTCGGCCGAGCGGCCTGACGAAACCTGCATCAGCACATACCAGGGCCAATCCTCGGCCAGCGGCCGGGTGACGCCCTGCGCATGGCGCAGCGTGAAATCATAAGGGCGCTGGCCGATCAGTTCGAAAGCGGTGAGTGCCGCCCCTGCCCGGTCCGTCGCCAGGCTGAACAGCGACAGGGCTGCCTCCGGCGACGACAGGCCGGCAAAAGCCACCTCGCGGCCCTTGGGCTTGGGAAACAGTTTCAGCACCGCCGCGGTGATGATGCCGAGCGTGCCTTCGGCGCCGACAAACAGGTTCTTCAGATCGTAGCCGGTGTTGTCCTTCTTCAATTTGCGCAGATCGTCGAACACCTCACCGGTCGGCAGCACCACTTCGACGCCGAGGCAGAGTTCGCGCGCATTGCCATAGGCAAGCACGCCCGTGCCGCCGGCATTGGAGGAGAGGTTGCCGCCGATCTGGCAGGATCCTTGCGCGGCAAGCGACAGCGGAAACAGCCGGTCGGCGGCGTCGGCGGCTTCCTGCAGCGTTTGCAGGATGACGCCGGCCTCGACGGTCACCGTGTTGGAGAAGACGTCGATCTCGCGGATGCGGTTCAGCCTCGACAGCGACAGCACGATCTCGCGACCGGAGACGTCGGGCACCTGCGCGCCGACCAGCCCCGTGTTGCCGCTTTGCGGCACGACGGGCGTTCCCGTCTCGCTCGCCAGCCGCATGATCTGGCTCACCTCGTCGACACTGCCGGGACGCAACACCAGCCCCGTCCTGCCGTGCCACAGCCCTCGCCGCTCGGTGAGGTAGGGCGCGATATCGGCCTGGTCGCGCAACGCATATTTGTCGCCGACGATTGCGGCGAAGCGGTCGATAAGGGCGGGGTCGAGATCGAATGGGGCGTCGTTCATGGGCAGAAACTATGGCGCTCAGTCGAGCTTGTCACGTGGGGCAGCGGCACGAAACAGCCGATCGTTGATCGCCTCGCCCAGCCCGTCGACCGGGATCGACTCGACGGCGATCGTTGCCGCACCGCTGCGGTCGAGTTCCTGCAGATAGGCGAAGAGATTGCTTGCCGCTTCGCGCAGGTCGCCTGACGCGGACAGGTTGCGCAAGGCGACGGCCGCTTGCCAGCCTTCCACGCGTTTGCCGCCAAAGGCCAGCAAGGCCTCGCCTTCGGCCACGCTTTGCGCATTGAGCCGCACCGATGCGCCGGGCGCATAGTGCGACGCAAGCATGCCTGGCGCCTCGATGCCGGCTGTCGCGCCGCGCTGCAATTTTGTGCCGATGACGGCCTCGATGTCGGCGGCGGCAATGCCGCCCGGCCTCAGCAGCCGCACTGTATCGCCTTCAACCTTGACGATGGTCGATTCCAGCCCGACCGGAGTGGCGCCGCCGTCGACCACAAGCCGGATTTTGGCGCCGAGATCGGCCGCCACGGCTTGCGCCGTCGTGGCGCTGATCTTGCCCGAAGAGTTAGCGCTGGGCGCGGCCAGCGGCCGGCCGAGTCTTGCGATCAGCTCACCGCCGAACCCCTTCGGCATGCGCAGCGCGATCGTATCCAGCCCGGCCGTGACCAGCGGATGGATGCCGTTGCCGGGTCGCAGCGCGAGCACCAGCGTCAGCGGTCCCGGCCAGAATGCCTCGGCCAGCCGCTTCGATAGCGGATCGAAGGTCGCAATGCGCTCGGCCATCGCCAGATCGGCGACATGGGCGATCAGCGGGTTGAAGCGCGGCCGGCCCTTGGCTTCGAAGATGCGGGCGACGCCAACGCCATTGGTGGCATCGCCGGCCAGTCCGTAGACGGTCTCCGTCGGAATGGCGACGACGTCGCCGCCCTCAAGCAGCGCCAGCGCCCGCTCCATCGCTTCGCCGACGGGTAGTATCTCAGCCACTTGCATCACCTCACAGGCGCCGGACCTAATACGGCAGCGATTTTCGGGCAAGTGCGGGCGTTGGTGAATTATCAATGCCTAAAATGCTATGTTTCCCTGCAAGCCGGCATCAATCCACTGGGGTTAAGGCTACCGGCTTGTTGGGTAAGGGGACGGTTGCGATGTCGATGCGTGTGCTTGCAGCGCTTGGTTTCACCCTGGCGGCAATGACCGGTGGGGCACAGGCCTCGTCGATCGTCTTTCTGGGCGTCTCGAAATCCACGCCATCGGTCATCAAGGTCGGCGAACCCGACCCGATGAAGGTCGCCTCGACGCCATCGATCGTGGCGGTCGGCGATGCCCAGCCCGACGTGACTTATGAAAAGGTTGCGGCAATTCCCGAGAAGCCCAGGCACGGCAACCAGAACCCGATGATCATTCGCGGCGGCATCATCGGCGGCGCCTTCGCCGCGCCGGCTCCTGCCAAGGCGAGCGCTGCAGCAGCGCCGGCAGAAGAAACGAAACCCACTGCCGGTACCGCCCCCGCCGGGACGGCGACTGCATCGAACGGCAAGCCCGAGTCGCAGCCGGCGGCGCCTAAGCCGGCGGCTACACCGCAGCAGCCGATCCAGGGCGTCGGCAAAGCCGAGTAGGCCATTTAGCCAAAACAGTCGGCCAGTCCATTCCGCTTGACGCCGATCGGCGCCACGGAGCACGATCGGCCTGTCGGCGGCGGCCCAATTTCGCCAACCGGTTTTGGCATGAGCGCGCCGGGTTTCAAGTGAGCAAGGGGGTATCATGAACAAGGCGAAATCATTGACTATTGCCGGCCTGTTGTTGGCGTCATTTCTGGGCGTCGGCAGCGCGCAGGCCGGTGACGATATGCTGGGGTCCTATGTCGCGCGCATTTCCGATCGCGACCACCATGCCAGCGACGGCTACGAGCTGAGCAGC
Organism: Mesorhizobium neociceri; assembly: GCF_013520985.1. Lineage (GTDB taxonomy): Bacteria > Pseudomonadota > Alphaproteobacteria > Rhizobiales > Rhizobiaceae > Mesorhizobium > Mesorhizobium neociceri. The sequence goes on from NZ_JACDTY010000006.1 coordinate 140,591, forward strand.
GCGGCGCAGATGGTGCGGCAGGACCGCGCCAACTGGCACAAGTTCCACCGCCGCGATGCCGACGACCAGGGCGACGACTGGTTTAGCAGCAATGATGATCGGGCCTATCTGGAACGCACGCTGAAGCGCGGCGGCGCCATGAGTTCCTCGACACGGAACGCCATCGTCAATGGCGAGCCGCTGATCCAGGTCGACGTCTATTCAGACAGCGTGCATGTCAGCATCCTTGAGGACTGACAAAGTACGTTTCGGGAGGCCTGAAAGCAGGAAGGGCGGCGTGCGAACGCCGCCCTTCTCGTTTGATGTCAGTCGCCTGAAAGCTCAGGCCGCTTCTTCCTTGTCGTCATTCTCGCCGTCTTCGGACTCTTCTTTGTCGTCGTCCTCGTCGTCGGATTCTTCTTCGTCAGCGTCGCTGGCTTCGGCCTTCACGCTGTCGTCGTCTTCGTCCTCGTCGTCTTCTTCGTCCTCATCGTCGTCCGAAGAGGCGGTGGTTTCTTCGCCTTCTTCATCGCCCGATTCGTCGCTGTCTTCGTCATCGCCGTCCTCGTCATCTGACAGGTCGGCGGCCTCGACCGCCGTGGCGGCGGCATGGTCGAGAATGTTTTCGGAAGCGGATTCAAGCGCCTCGGGAGTGCCCGAGGTTTCTTCTGTCACTTCGATCTCGTGAGCGGAATTCATGGAAGCCTCCGTGGGGTTGGGAACATGTCCTTTTTGCCACGGAGAGATCATCGTCATATGACTGTAAGCCGGCTCGAAGGGCCGGCCGGGCAGAATTTTTTTGGCGCTTCGCTCGCCCTTTAGCCAGCTATTCTGGAGAAATCCGCGACCTGGTCGGTGGCCGCGCGGATGCGGGCGAGCAGCGCCAGACGGTTGGCGCGCACGGCCTGGTCTTCATCATTCACAAGAACGCGTTCAAAGAATGAATCAACGGGTTCACGCAATACGCTAAGCGCCAGCATGGCGGCGGAAAAGTCTTCGTTTTGAATCGCTTCGCCGGCTTGCTTCTCAGCCTGATTCACCGCCGCAAACAGTGATTTCTCTGCTTCCTCGCGAAACAGCGCCGGCTCAACAGTCTCGGCGATGGCCGTTTTCTTCTTCTCCTCGGCAGCCAGAATGTTGGCCGCGCGCTTGGTGCCGGCGAGCAGGTTCTTGCCGTCCTCGGTGTCGAGGAAGGAGCCGAGCGCTTCGACGCGTCGGACGATCTGCAGCAGGTCGTCGGACTGCGGCGTGATGACCGCATCGATGAGATCGTGGCGGGCGCCCTGATCGCGGAGGTAGACTTTCAGGCGGTCGTGGAAGAAGGCGAGAAGGTCATGCAGAATTTCGGATTCGTCCTCTTGTGGCACTTGGCGTTGTACGTACCGTTCGATGTGCTCCCGAACCTGCACGTCCAAGACATATCTACCAGCTGGTGCATTCACCGCTTGTGCAAACGTAGAGCGTGATAGATCAAACAGACTTATCGGAATCTTCGTTGAGAGAAACCGTGCAAGCTTTGCTGCGTTGTGGAGCCTAAGCAGTTGGACACAAAGCTCGACGAGCCGCGATCGCACTCCGTTCTCGATCAAAATTCGGATCACGCCGAGCGCCGCCCGCCGCAGCGCATAGGGATCCTTTGACCCTGTCGGCTTCTCGTCGATGGCCCAGAAGCCGACCAGCGTATCGATTTTGTCGGCAAGCGCGACGGCAATCGACACCGGATCGGTCGGCACGCGGTCGGACGGGCCTTGCGGCTTGTAGTGCTCCTCGATGGCTGCGGCCACGGACGGATGCTCGCCCTGTAGCAGTGCATATTTGCGCCCCATGGCGCCTTGCAGTTCCGGAAACTCACCCACTGCTTCGGTGGTCAGATCGGCCTTCGCCAGCACGGAGGCACGCCCGGCGCGCTCGCGCAGGTATTTCTGCTCGGTGTTGAGGTCGTCGGCCGACAGAAGCTTGCCGTCGAAGAATTTCGGCTGCTTCGACAAGGTATCGGCGATCTCTTCGGCCAGCCGCTTGATCCGCTCCACCCGCTCGCCTTGCGTGCCGAGTTTGGCATGGAAGGTGACGTTGAGATGGTCGAGTCGGGCCATGCGCTGGTCGAGCGGCTTTTTCAGATCGAGTCCGAACTTTTTTGCCGATTCCTCGAGCTGCTCCAGATCAGGCAGATCGCCCTGGTCGGTCCGCCAGAAATAGAGCGCATCCGACAGGCGCGCGCGCACCACCTTGCCGTTACCGTGCGCAATCTCCTTGCCGCCGTCCTTGGCCTCAATGTTGGCGGTGAGGATGAAGCGGTTAGAGAGGTTTTCGCCATCGCCCTGCGGCCGGGTGACGAAGCATTTCTGGTTGGCGCGGATGGTCAGCCGGACCACTTCAGGCGGAATGGCGAGAAAGGCCTGCTCGAACTCGCCCATCAGCACCACCGGCCATTCGACGAGGCCTGACACTTCTTCCAACAGTCCTTCGTCCTCGACCAGGTCGAGCCCGTTGGCGAAGGCGAGATTGCGGGCGTCAGCGAGGATGATCTCCTTGCGTCGGTCACCATCGAGCACGACCTTGGCCGCTTCCAACTTGGTCACGTAATCGTCGAAGCGGCGCACGGTGATTTCATCCGGCGCCATGAAACGATGGCCGTGGGTGACGTTGCCCGAGCGAATGCCGTCGATCTCGAAATCGACCACCACCGGCTCCTCGGTCTCCGGGCCGAAGGTGCACAGGATCGTCTGCAGCGGCCGCACCCAGCGCAGCGAACCGGGCTTGGCCGAAGCCGGCCCCCAGCGCATCGATGTCGGCCAGGGGAAGCCGCGGATGATGGCCGGAACCAGTTCGGCGATGATCGCCTCAGCCGCCCTGCCGGGCTTGGAGATGTGGGCGACGTAGAAATCGCCCTTCTTCGGGTCGGAATGGATATGCGCCTCGGCAACCGAGGCAAGGCCTGCCTTGCGTAGAAATCCGTGCACCGCCTGTTCCGGCGCCGTCGTCGACGGCCCCTTGATCTCCTCGTGGATGTCCTTCGAGCGCGCGGTCAGCCCCCTGATGTCGAGCGTGAGCCGCCGCGGCGTCCAGTATTCGCGCGCGGCGTCATAGGTCAGACCCGCCTCGACCAGACCGTCGGTCAGCATCTTCCTGAGATCGCCCGCCGCCTTGCGCTGCATGCGGGCCGGTATTTCCTCGGAGCGAAGTTCTAAGAGCAGGTCAGGCATGGATGGAGCTCGCGCGACAGTGGTCGGCGGGGCATAGCAACTCGGCTGGCCGCTGTCACCCTCTCCCCTGAGATCGTCGCTGCTGCCACCGATTTTCTAAAAATTTCAACGCGCTGTCGGGCTGCAACTAGGCCGCCCGTCCTTGGATCAAAGATTTCCATGAACCAAACGCAGCGCTGAAGCGACAAACGCTCAGGCAGGGAACCTATTGGCTGAACGACCATGAAAACGGCATCGAGACTTCTCCAGATACTCGCACTCAGCGCCTGTTTCGCCGCGCAGGCGCATGGCGCTTTCTCGATGCCGGGCGTGCGGCAGGCCTTGCGGACCATGGCCGGATCGAGCGGCCAGAGCACGCCTGACGTAATCTACACCGTTTCCCCGTCCGCCTAGGCGGGATCTGGCTGCTCCGAGGTCTTCTCCAGAGCTGCCGCCGGCTGCCGTCGCGAAATATCCTTGACGACCTCCAGAAAGGCCAGGCTCAAAAACACGCTGACGACATCGGAGGCCATCATCGCCAGACTTGCATTCTGCAGCTCCGGGATTTCCTCCGCTTTCATGGTCAGCCGAAATGCGATCCGGTCGAATATGTTGGAGGCGAGCCAGACGAACCACCAGATCGCCAATATGCCCGGCGCCTGCTCTGTCTTCCAGCTTTTCGATCCGCCGCTCGCCCGCCAGATCTCGGCCATCGCCTGATATGGCTTCCAGAGATTGGCGACCGGGACGAAGTACCAGCCGATCGCCCAATTGGGCGTGAACTCCATATCGGTGGCGCCGAGCGCCCTGGCGTTCTTGTTGGCCAGCCTTATCCAGGCAAGGATGCTTATCCCCGCCACCAGCCAGAGAGCGACCTGGATGATGCCGACAATCCTCTGCCTGTTGTCGCTCGAATCGGCGGCCGCCGAAACGTCGTAATCAAGGCTTCCAGTGCCGTTGCCGATGTCGACCAGAAGCTGGAACTCGAAATAGCCGGACACGACAGCGATGACATCGACCGCTATGAGGACCCACAAGATGCGGATCACCCAAGTGGTGCTTGCCGAAAAATCCCTAAAAATGCTCACGTCAGCCCGCTCCTCATCCGCGCCCTGCACACGCTAGACGCGCAAAGGCCGACGCTCAAGCAGTCAGCACCGATCGGTCAGGCCGCCAGACCACCGGCCTGGGTCATCAGGAACGCTTCGCCACAGGCTTTCGCCAGATTGCGCACGCGCAGGATGTAGCTCTGCCGCTCGGTGACGGAAATCACGCCGCGAGCGTCGAGCAGGTTGAAGACGTGGCTGGCCTTGATGCACTGGTCATAGGCCGGGAAGACCATGCGGTGCATCGGCAGATTGTCATTCGAGGCCGGAGCGCCGGCGGCGAGCAGCGCCTTGCATTCGGCCTCGGCGTCCTCGAAGTGCCGGAGCAGCATCACGGTGTTGGCATGTTCGAAATTGTGCCTGGAATATTCCTGCTCGGCCTGCAGGAAGACCTCGCCATAAGTCACTTTTTCATCGCCTTCGCGGCCGTTGAAGTTCAAGTCGTAGACATTGTCGACGCCCTGCACATACATGGCCAGCCGCTCCAGGCCGTAGGTCAGTTCTCCGGCCACCGGCGCGCATTCGATGCCGCAGACCTGCTGGAAATAGGTGAATTGCGAGACCTCCATGCCGTCGCACCAGCACTCCCAGCCAAGCCCCCAGGCCCCCAGCGTCGGGCTTGCCCAGTCGTCCTCGACGAAGCGGATATCGTGCAGCAGCGGATCGACGCCGATCGCCTTGAGCGAGCCGAGATAGAGCTCCTGCAGGTTCGGCGGGTTGGGCTTCAGGATCACCTGGTACTGATAATAATGCTGCAGCCGGTTGGGGTTCTCGCCATAGCGGCCGTCCTTGGGCCGGCGCGAGGGCTGGACATAGGCGGCGTTCCAGCCCCTGGGCCCGAGCGCGCGCAGCGTGGTCGCCGGATGAAAGGTGCCGGCGCCGACTTCCATGTCGTAGGGCTGCAGGATGACGCAACCATAGGCGGCCCAGTAATTGTGCAGGGTCAGGATCAGCCCCTGGAACGAGCGGCTGGGATGCATATGGGCTGGACTGTCTGACGTCACGGCGGCCTCGCAAAACGCGAAAAAGAAGACATTCCCTAGTTGCCGGGCCAGCAAGCGTCAAGGCAGGGCGGCACCTGGCCGGGAGGTTGAACGCTTTGGTAAAGGCTGGCCCATTGCCGGACGGTGCTGGCGGCCGTCTGCTGAGCTCAGTTCCATCGACAAAGGTTCAGCCATGTCCGGCCAGTCCATCGTGCGCCCCATCACCCGCCAGGATTACGAGCAATGGCTGCCGCTGTGGGACGGCTACAACGCCTTTTACGGCCGCTCGGCTGAAACGGCCCTGCCCGGCGACATCACCGCAATGACATGGTCGCGCTTCTTCGATGCCTATGAGCCGATGCATGCGCTGGTGGCCGAGAGCGAAGGCAAGCTTCTCGGCCTCGTCCATTATCTCTACCACCGCACCACCACGGCGATTTCGCCGAACTGCTATCTGCAGGACCTCTTCACCAATGAGGCATCGCGCGGCAAAGGCATCGGCCGGGCCCTGATCGAAGGCGTGTACGAACGCGCGAAAGCCGCCGGCTCGGGCCGCGTCTATTGGCTGACGCACGAGACCAACCATACGGCGATGAAGCTTTACGACAAGATCGGTGATCTCTCGGGGTTTGTCGTCTACCGAAAGCTGTTCTAATGCAGTTCTGAACGAAAACGGGGCTCCAAGGAGCCCCGCTTAAACGAGTATCAGCTGCCCAATCAGCCTTTCGGCGCAGGCGCCGGTGCGACCGGCTTGACCTTCGGAGTTTCCTGCGCGGTGTTGGATTCGATCGGCGGCAGGCCCTTCATCAGCTTCTGCTGCAAGATGGCAAGCACATCGGGATCGGGCTTCAGGTCGCGCGCCTGGTTCCACTGGAAGGTGGCTTCGAGCTTGCGGCCGACGCGCCAATAGGCATCGCCGAGATGGTCGTTGAGCACCGGATCTTCCGGCTTCAGCGACACGGCGCGCTCCATTTCGCGCACGGCGTCATCGAACCGGCCCATGCGGAAATAGGCCCAGCCCAGCGAATCGACGATATAGCCATCGCTCGGCCGGAGGTCGACGGCCTTCTGGATCATCGCCAGGCCTTCCTTGAGGTTCATGTTCATGTCGACCCAGGAATAGCCGAGATAGTTCAGCACCTGTGGCTGGTCGGGAAACAGTTCCAGCGCCTTGCGGAAATTCGGTTCGGCCCTCGGCCATTCCTTCAGCCGCTCATAGGCGATGCCGCGCTGATAATAGATGTTCCAGTTGGCATTGGTCGGCGTCTTCAGCACCTCGGCCGCCTTGTCGTAGAGGGTGGCGGCGGAACGGAAATCTTCCTTCGAGGCATAGACCCCGCCCAGCGCCAGATAGGCGCGCATGTCGTCGGGGTGGGCGTCGACGAAGGCCTTGAGATGGGCGATCGCCTCATCGTGACGGTTAAGATCGGCAAGGTTGAGGCCGAGCTGCAGGTCGGAAAGCTCCTTCAGCGGCGAGGAGGCCGGAATGCGGCGGTAGAGCGCAATGGCGCCTTCGCCGTCCTTCAGCTGCTCCGCAACGGCGGCGAGCTGCACCAAAGCGGCATCGCTGTCGGGCTTGAGCGCCAGCGCATATTGCAAATAGAGGCGCACGAACGGCTCGCCGCCGCCGCGATTGAGCGCGATGGCGAGGTCAAGCAGGATTTCGGAGGCGCCTTCCGACGGGCTGGAGACGAAGGGCTCGATCTTGTCGCCCTTGCTGATCCTGTCGCGAAGCGCCTGGATGTCCAGCTTGCCCGGCGCGAACGCCTCGGCCTTGTCGAGCACGTAGAGCGCCTTGTTCTTGTCGCCCTTGCGAGCCAGGAAAGACGCATAGGCCTGGGCGTTGCGCATCCAGGTCTCGGGCGCGGCACCGCCGGCGGTGATGTCGGTCAGGGTCGCGTCATAGAGCGCATCGGCCTTGTCCGACATGCCTGAGGCATCGGCGATCAACGCGCGGTGGAAGGACTTGAACAGGCCGAACCAGTCGGGGCCCTGCAGCTTGTCGATGGAGGCCATCGCCTCGGTGGCGTTGCCAGCGCCCTCTTGTGCCCAGCCCGACATGACGCCCGAAATCAACCGGTCGAGATCGGATTCGAGCGACAGCTTGAGCCAGTACTGCGCCTTGGTGAAATCCTTCTTGTGGAAGGAATCGACCGCCAGCGCCAGACGCGAGAAGCGCTCGACGTCGGGAACTTCCTTGAGCTTGTCGGCATAGACCAGCGATTCCTCGAAGCGCCCCTGCGCGATCAGCGACAGCATCAGGCTTTGCTGCAGCGAGGTATCGCCGGGATTGAAGGCCAGCGCCTGTTTGTAATAAGCGATGGCATTGTCGAGGTCGTTGTCGCCTTCAGCGATGCGGGCGGCGAGATAGGCGCCCGAGAAGGATGAGATCTTGACCGGGTCGGTCGATTCCTTGGCGTAGGCGGGCAGCGGAGAAATCGCCATCCCTGCCACAATTGCCAGCCCCGCGAGCCAGCGCGCACGTCCTTGCCGCATCGTATCCCTTTCAGCCAGACGCGACCCGCACACAGGCGGGACCGCCATAGACTCGATGTTTTCCGGACAAAGCATGGCCTTTTTGGGGTCAGGCTTCAATCCGGGCCGAATTCACAATCGGGTCACCCGATTAACAAACCATGGCGACGCACACACTGTCGGTTCGGGATAATAGCAGATCGGGGTTGGGAGCTACAGCCTGACATCGCGATATCCGCCTGCAGCGACAGTGGTGCACAGGCCGACCCACTCGCAACCCTGGCAGGCCTCACGCGTCACACCGGCTGAAAAGGCGGCGCGCAGGCCGGCAAGCGTTGCCGCGTCGAGGCTGAAGCGGACGCCGGCCTGGATCGGCCGGGCCAGCAGTTTGCCGACATCGCGTGCCGCCAGTTCGTCCCGGCCGGCCGCACTTTCGCGCAAACAATGCGGCTCGGCCTCGCCGAGCAGCGGCTGGCAGATATCGTCGGGGCCGGAGACAATCAGAATATCCTCGCCCCGGCCCAAACGTTCGGCGATCGTGTCGTAGTTGGCGACGAAGGCTGCGCTGTACCCTTTGCCGACATAGGTCAGCAAGCAAAGCAGATGATGGGAGCGCAGCCTGACGGTCATCGGTCTTTATGATGCCTTCCCGGCCGGTCCGGTCTTATTGCCGGAGAAGAGCTTGAGTGTCGCGGCGCCGAGCGCCGATTTCAGCAAGCCGCCGACGAGGAAGGGCAGGAAGCCGAAGGTGATGGCCTGTTCGAGGCCGATCATGACGGCGAGCCACGCCGTGCCGAGAACCAGGCAGGCGAGATTGCCGAGGACCATGGCGGCGAAGGCAAGCACGACCTTGTTGCCGTTCCAGCCGCGTTCGGCCAGCCAGCCGACAAGCGCGCCGGTGACGGGGAAGGCGAAGAGATAGCCGCCGGTCGGGCCGACGAAATGCGCTACGCCGGCAGCGCCCCCGGCCAGAACCGGAAAACCGACCGCGCCCTCGACCAGCCAGGCGGCGATGGTGATGGCGCCGAGCCGCCAGCCGTAGAGCGCGCCGATCAGGGTCACCGCGAAGGTTTGCATGGTCACGGGGACAGGCACCATCGGCACTTCGATATAGGATGACAGAGCCAGGAACAGCGTGCCGAGGACGACGGCTCCGACCTGCCAGCCAAGCGGGCGGGTCTGCAGGCGCAGCGGGCTGAAGGACGGCTTGGAGGGCGAAAAGGCGATGTCGGTCATGGCGGCTTCCCTGCTGGTTTCAAATTATAGATAATTTTGTTATTCGATCTATTATCGAATCCATATTTGCGCGGGGATGGCAACCCCTCACCCTGAAAAGGCTGGGATCCCATCCGAAATAGCGATGATCTTGGGGTCGCGTCTCGCGCGGCTAGCCGACGATGGCGAAGGCTTCGCGCATCTTGCCGGAGGCAGTCCTTACCGGTTTCTGGCCGATCCACTGCACGTGCCGGCCAAGCGTAGCCGCGGCCGATTCGGTGTTGCCTTGCCTAAGCGCGCTCAGGATCGCGCGATGGTCCTGGTCGGTGCGGATTTCCCATTCCGAGCGCCAGGCGGCGAACAGGAAGCGGGCGCTTGCCGCATGCAGATCGTCGATGGTGGCGATGAGCCGTGGCATGCCGCAGGGCGCCAGGATCAGCCGATGGAAAGTGCGGTTGGCCTCCTCCCAGGAGCGGACATCGCGGGATTTGTCGCCGGCCTTGGTGGCTTCTTCGGCACGGTCGAGAATGGCCGCTGTCAGGTGTGGCGCGGCATTGCGCAGCGCCAGAACTTCGAGCGCGGCCCGCATTTCGGCAACTTCCCTGACCTCGCCGAGGTCGAAAGCGGCGACGCGCACGCCGCGGCGCGGCTCGCCGATCGCCAGCCCTTGCGCCTCCAGACGCCGGAAGGCCTCGCGCACCGGGACATGGCTGGTCTGGAATTCCTCGGCGATGTGATCCTGCCGCAGCCGTGCGCCCGGTTCGATCGCGCCCGATATGATGCGGTCGGCCAGCACCTTGCTGATGCGCACGGCGATGGTGTCGTCTACGGTCTTTGCCATGTTTTATAGATAATTTGACGCGCAGCCCATTGTCGAGCGGTCATTGCCCGATTTTAAGGGCAAAATTTTCGGCGGCGCGCCAGGCGCTGGTCAGTTCACGCGGCTGATGCAGAAATCGATGACGTCGATCAGCGCCGATTTCTGCGGCGTCGCTTCCAGCGGCGCCAGCGCGTCGCGGGCGATCTCGCCGAAATGGCGGGCGCGGCCGATGGTGTCGGCGATGGCGCCGTGGCGGGTCATCAGGCCGATCGCCTTTTCCAATCCGGCATCGTCGGTGACATTGTCCTCGATGGCGCGCTTCCAGAAGGTGCGCTCGGCCTTGGTGCCGCGGCGATAGGCGAGGATGACGGGCAGCGTCACCTTGCCCTCGCGGAAATCGTCGCCGACATTCTTGCCCAGTTCCTGGCTGGAGCCGCCATAATCCAGCGCGTCATCGATGAGCTGGAAGGCAAGGCCGAGATTCATGCCGTAAGAGCGAAGCGCCGCGCGATCGTTGCGCGTCGCCAGCGCGATGACCGGCCCCACCTCGGCGGCGGCGGAAAACAGTGCCGCGGTCTTGGCCTTGATGACAGCGAAATGCTCATCCTCGGTGGTATCGAGGTTCTTGGCGGCGGCCAGCTGCATCACCTCGCCTTCGGCGATGATCGAAGCAGCGCTGGACAGGATGTCGAGCGCTTCCAGCGAGCCGACATCGACCATCATGCGAAAAGCCTGGCCGAGCAGGAAATCGCCGACCAGCACGCTTGCCTGGTTGCCCCAGATCATGCGGGCGGTCTTCTTGCCGCGGCGCATGCCGCTCTCGTCGACGACGTCGTCATGGAGCAGCGTGGCGGTGTGCATGAATTCGACCGAGGTGGCGAGCTTGACGTGGCCCTCGCCGGAATAGCCGAACATCTGGGCGGCGGCGAGCGTCAGCATCGGACGCAGCCTCTTGCCGCCCGACGAGATCAGATGGTTGGCCACCTCCGGGATCATCTCGACGTCGGAGCCGGCCTTGGACAGGATCAACTCGTTGACGCGCCCCATATCGGCTGCCGTCAGGTCGATGAGATCCTTGATGGAGGCGGGTTCCCGCTTCCCGTTTTCGATGTTGAGAACGACACCCACCAACAAACACTCCCGTCTTTGATCACGCGTGCGACGGCACCCTGGTCCCGGTACAGACTCTAGGGCGGCACATACGGGCACGGCAAGAGGCGAATTGGCGCGGCTGCGGTGACGGCGTGTCAACCCTTGGAGCCGCTTCACACGTTTCGGCATCATGCTCCAGCGTTTACATCAACGGCGCAACCTGCGAACTTCGTCCGATGATAGAACTCATCCGCACCAACGATGCCGTGATCATTTCCTTTGTCGAATCGCTGATGCGCGATGCCGGCATCGTCTTTTTCGTCGCCGATCAGAATATGAGCATACTTGACGGCTCGGTCGGCATCCTGCCGCGGCGCGTCATGGTCGACGCCGACCAGGCTGATCAGGCGCGGCGCATACTGACCGACGCCGGCATCGCCAACGAAATCCGCCGGAAATAATGGCCGCGCCCGGCGCCGCCTCCGTCACGGACACGCCGGCCCACACGGTCGATGCCTTCCATCGCGGCCGCTTCTGGCTGGTGCAGCCGAGGACCGGCCATCGCGCCGGCATGGACGCCATGATGCTGGCAGCAGCCGTACCGTCAACCTTTGCCGGGCGGCTGGCCGATTTCGGCGCCGGCGCGGGTGCGGCGGGCCTTGCAGTGCTGTCGCGCTGTCCGGCGGCCGAGGTCGTGCTTGTCGAACGTTCGACCGAGATGGCGGGCTTCGCCGCAACCACGCTCGCCCATCCCGGCAATGCGCATCTCGGCAACCGCGCCTCGGTCCTTGCCGCTGACGTCACACTGTCGGGCCGGTCGCGTGGCGAAGCTGGGCTTGCCGACAATTCCTTCGATTTCGTCATCATGAACCCGCCCTTCAACGCTGCAGAGGACCGCGCCACACCCGATCCGCTGCGCCGGCAGGCGCATGTGATGGAAGAGGGGCTGTTCGAAAGCTGGATCCGAAGTGCGGCCGCCGTGGCAAAGCCGCGTGGTGGCCTGGCCGTCATCGCGCGGCCGGAACAGCTTGGCGATCTTCTCGGGGCCATGTCAGGCCGCTTCGGCGACGCCGAGATGCTGGCCGTCCATCCACGCCCGGAAGCAGCCGCGATCCGCATTGTGGTCAGGGCAGCACTCGGCGCACGTGGAAAACTGTCGATCCGCCCGCCACTGATGCTGCACGCCGAGACCGGCGACGGCCCGTCGGAACGCACCGAGATGATCAACAACGGACTGGCATCGCTGTTCGGCGATTGATTTTGTGCTGAGCATACCCGTTGTTGCGACATGCATTCGCCCCAAAACCGCGGCATTGCCGTTGGCCAGCAAATCCCTACATGCCCAGAGCAAGATCCGCGCCGCCCGAGGAATTTCTTCCAAAACTGATCTATCTTGCTCTTTTGCCACTGGAGACAGCCACCTCGTGAAACGACTTTTCAACCGCCTGCTGCCGAAATCCTGGCGCTCCAGCATCGTCACTATTCCCGTCATCAGGCTGCACGGCACCATCATGGCCGGCGGGGGCCAGTTCCGGCCGACCCTGTCGCTCGCCTCCACCGCCGCCCTCATCGAAAAGGCATTCCTGTTCGACGCGCCCGCCGTCGCCATCTCCATCAATTCGCCGGGCGGTTCGCCGGTGCAGTCGCGGCTGATCTTCAAGCGCATCCGCGATCTCGCGGTCGAGAAGAACAAAAAAGTGCTGGTCTTCGTCGAGGATGTGGCGGCCTCGGGCGGCTACATGATCGCGGTTGCCGGCGACGAGATCTTTGCCGATCCGTCTTCCATCGTCGGTTCGATCGGTGTCGTGTCGGCCTCATTCGGTTTTCCCGAACTGATGAAGAAGATTGGCGTCGAGCGGCGCGTCCACACCGCCGGCCAGAACAAGGCGGTGCTCGACCCGTTCAAGCCGGAGAAAAAGGAAGACGTCGAGCGGCTGAAGGCGCTGCAACTTGAGGTGCACGAGACCTTTATCGACCTGGTCAAGGAGCGCCGCGGCACCAAACTGAAGGACGATCCGGACCTGTTCACCGGCCTGTTCTGGACCGGCAAGAAGGGACTGGAGCTTGGCCTCGTCGATGCTTTGAGCGACATGCGCACGGTGCTGAAGACCCGCTTTGGCGCGAAAACCCAGCTCAGGCTGGTCACCGCGCCGCGTGGCCTTTTCGGCCGCATCGGCTTGTTCGGCTCAAGCTTTTCAGCGCCGGACATCGCTGCTGCCGCCGCCAGCGGCGTGATCGATGCGGCGGAAGAGCGCGCATTGTGGTCGCGCTTCGGGCTTTGAAAACGCGGGGAAAGCGTCTAGCATAATCGCCGACTAACCCGACCCGGCCGCCTTTGCCGCCTTGCGAGGGAGGAGTTTTGAGAATGCCACAGATCATTTTCTTCGCAGTCGTCGGCGCCGCCGCGTATTTCGGCTACCGCACCTTCGTCCGTGAGGCCGAACGCGTGACCGCCAAGGTGCGGCGCACCGAAAAGCAGGCGGCCAACGGCGCCAACGGCACGCTGGTCAAGGATCCGAAGACCGGCGAATACCGCCTGGCCAAGGACTGAACATCATCCCGCTTGCAGCTGACACAGTGGATGTCTCGGCACGGACGCGGCTGGCACCCGCCAAGATAAATCTGGCGCTGCATGTCACCGGCAGGCGCGCCGATGGCTATCATTTGCTTGAAAGTCTCGCCGTCTTCACCCGCTTCGGCGACAGGGTCGAGATCGAGCCCGCCGAGGTCGACCGTCTCTCCGTATCGGGCCGCTATGCCTCTTCTGTGCCTATCGACGACAGCAATCTGGCGGTGAAGGCGCGCGAGGCGCTGCGCAGCCAGGCAGGCCAGCAGAGCACGCCTCCGGTTGCCATCCGACTGGAGAAGAACCTGCCGGTCGCCTCCGGCGTCGGCGGCGGTTCGAGCGACGCGGCGGCGGTTTTGCACGGTCTCGTCCGGACCTGGGGGCTCGACATCGGCGAGGCCGAACTGGCGCGGATCGGTCTCACGCTCGGCGCCGACGTTCCGATGTGTTTTTCGGCAAAACCACTGGTCGCGCGCGGTGTCGGGGACGAGCTGTCGCTGGTGCCGGATTTTCCCGCGCTGGCGCTCGTCCTGGTCAATCCCGGCGTCGCCGTCTCGACACCCGAGGTATTCAACACACTTGAGAAACGCGACAATGACGGGTTGCCGCCCTTGCCCCGCGCATTTGACTTCCACAGCGTCCGCAACTGGCTGGAGATCACCCGCAACGATCTCGAGGCCCCGGCGCAGGCGATACAGCCGCCCATCGGCAGAGCGCTTTCGCTGCTGAACAGGGCCGGATCAGGATTTTCACGCATGTCCGGCTCCGGCGCGACATGCTTCGGGCTGTTCGAAACCGGCAATGTCGCCAAGCGTGCCGCCGCCGAGATTCGAAGCCGCGAACCGGACTGGTTTGTCGCGGCGACGCGCAGCATCGCGTCGGAGGGAGCCGATGGCCAAAATTGACGAGAGCCGCCCCTTCATCCCGGTGCGCATCGCGGTGCTGACGGTTTCCGATACGCGCAGCCTTGCCGATGACAAATCCGGCCAGACGCTGGCCGACCGCATAACCGAGGCCGGCCATGTGTTGGCCGCCCGCGACATCGTCACCGACGATCGCGAGAAAATCCGCGATACGGTTCTGGCGTGGTCGCAGGACAAAAATATCGATGTCGTCATCACCACCGGCGGCACCGGTTTTACCGGCCGCGACGTGACGCCGGAGGCGCTGGAGCCGATCTTCGAAAAGCGCATGGACGGCTTCTCCGAAGTGTTCCACCGCATTTCCTACGACAAGATCGGCACCTCGACGGTGCAGAGCCGTGCCACCGGCGGCGTCGTCAACGCCACCTTCGTCTTCGTGCTGCCGGGCTCGCCCGGCGCCTGCAAGGATGCCTGGGACGGCATTTTGAAGCCGCAGCTCGACTACCGCCACATGCCCTGCAACTTCGTCGAGATCATGCCACGCCTGGACGAGCATTTGCGGCGCAGCAAGGCCGGTTCATAAACCAAGGCAAAGTGCCGGCCGCGCGCCGCCTTTGTCAGGCAGAATGACGCTTGGACCTTCGAAGGATCATTTGCTGCAGGCTGCCAGGCGGGTAATCTGCCGCCAAGGTGCTTGGGACGGAAAGATGCCATGAGTGAGTACCGCGGCGGTTGCCATTGCGGCAACATTCACCTGACGTTTGAAACCGGGATCGAGCCGTCAGAGATGGAGATCCGCGCCTGCCAATGCGCGTTCTGCGTCCGGCATGGCTCGCGTGCTGCCGCCGATCCGCTCGGGCTGTTGATCGTCACGGTCGAGGACGAAGCCTGCTTGCACCGATACCGGTTCGGATTGCGCACCGCCGACTATCTCATCTGCCGGGACTGCGGTGTCTATGTCGCGGCCGTCACCACCGATGGCGGCGACCCCAGGGCGATCGTCATCGTCAATGCGCTGGACGACCGGCTGCGGTTCAGCCGCGAGCCGGTCCCAATGGACTACGATGCCGAGAGCCGCGACGGCCGCATGGCCCGGCGACAGGCGCGCTGGATGCCGGTGGAGATCCGCTCCGCCGTCAGCGGATAACCGGTTCGCCGTGGAAGCGGCGGCGAGACGGGGGCGACACGCCGAAGCCGACCTCCATCATAAGCCGCGGCGTGCGCGACGGCACGGTGCCCATGTGGAAGCCGAACGGGTCCTCGACGAAACCGAGACCGGCCTCGCCGGTCAGCGTAACCGGACTGTCGTCGCCATAGACCTTGAGCACGTCTTCGGCCGGATGGCCGACCAGCAGCGTCAGCTGGTGCCTGAGGCTGCGCCTGTTGTGGCTGCCTTTGACATAGACATGCGGGCCGGTGCCGGCATCGCAGGGCTTCAAATAGAAGAAGAATTTCAGCATGCGCCAGTCGTCGAGATCGAAATGGTACTTGCCGAGCGAGGCGAGGTTCCTGTCGGCGTCGGAAGCCTCGCCGGTCGGAAAGCTCCACCAGACACGTGTGGTGATCAGCTTTGCCTGCCCGCCCAGATAGTTCTGGGCGATGTCGAGCAACAGCGGATCATTCTGGATGGCGAGCGCGGCCCTGCAGCCGAGGATGCGCTCGAAATAATGGCCGCTGAGCAAGGAGCGGCCGAACCGCTTCTCGGCTTCTGCGTGTTCCCCGGGCATGAATTCGAGCCGGCGATCGAAATTGCCGAAGCATGGCGCGCTCTGCGCGAAGCTGGCGATCTCCTCATGGATCGCCTTCGGCAGCACCAGTCCGGAGAACAACCCGTCGGTGCGCAGCGTTTCGACGATCGACTTGAGCTCGACGCTCCTGAACATCGTAGCTCCGGCACTTTGCGCCGGGCGCGCGGCTTTGGCGCCCAGCCAGTGCAGCTTGCGCGCCGGCATGGTGCGGGCAAGCATGAACATCGGCAGCCAGGCCGGGTTCTCGCGCAGGTCGGACAGATAGGTCGGTATCCGCGCGGCAATGCGGCGCAACAGGCTACCGTTGCGGGCAATGGCTTCCAGGCTGGCAGCGCCGGATTTGTCAGGGGTCAAAAGGTTCATTGGGGTCCTCAGGTATGAACGGCAGCGGACGAAACGTCGATTTCCACCGCTCCCGCATTACCCAGACCCGATATCCCGCATCAATGAGATGCTAATCCCGCGTCAGTTTTTGTGCAATGCACAATAAGCTTTCGCGGTGAAAAAGAGGACGATCCTATGCAGCGTGCCAATGCTTGGAAACGTCAGCGCCGCCCCTCATCCGCCTGCCGGCACCTTCTCCCCGTAGAACGGGGAGAAGGGAGAAACATCACTTCTTCGGCGCCACCCAGATTTCGGCATCCAGTCGCCTGGAGGCAAGGCCGCGCGCAAGGGCTTCGGCGCTGTGCGCGTTCTTCGACAGGGCGGCGGCCTGGCGCTTGCTGATGACCAGCCCTTCGGCCAGCGCCCGGTTTCCCTGGAGCACCCGCGCCAGGAACGGCGTGCGGCTGCCGCGCGCACGGGAAAAGCGCGCCGGCATGGTTTGCCGCGCCGTGTGGGCGACAACCTCGTCGATCCAGCCTTCCGAAAGTCGCGCGCCGGGTTCCAGAAACAGCAGCCAGTCGCCTTTCGCCTGCCTGATCCCTGCGGCAATGCCGCCGGCGACAAAGTGGCAGCCGGCGTGATCGGCGACACGATGCGTCTGGTCGGTCGAGCCGGTGTCGCAGACGATGACGTCGCGCACCACGCCCTCGACCGCGCCGCCGATAAGCGAGGCGAGCGTGCGGGCAAGGCCCTCTTCGTCATCACGGGTTTCGATGAGAACGCTGAGCATTTCAGCCGAATAGCGGAAAGCCTCACGAAGCGCCAGTTTTGCATCGCACGGCAAAAAAGTTCTTGCTTTGTTCTCATCGGCAAAATAGGATTATTTTCATGAACAGACCGATTCGACAGCCGGCCGACAGTCCTTGGGAGAGGGCAAAGATGGAACATATCGTGCGTGCGGACATTGCAGCGTTCGGAGCAGGACGAGCCGAGATGGCCAATGCCATGATCGAACAGAGTGGCATGCGCGTCCGTCCGGACCGCAACCGCGGCCGTTCGGCCGGCATCAATCCGTCCGGGCGCTTCGAGCCGGTCAGCCGGCATGTGTTCGACGATGGCTGGAATTCGCTGGAGGAACTGCCGCCGTTCAAGACCGAGGTTCAGGTCGAGAAGCCGCGCACCATCATCACCCGCAACGAATCGCCCGACATCTCCTTCGACCGCTCGATCAATCCCTATCGCGGCTGCGAGCATGGCTGCGTCTATTGCTTCGCGCGGCCGACGCATTCCTTCATGGGCCTGTCGCCGGGGCTGGATTTCGAATCGAAGCTGTTTGCCAAGCCGGATGCGGCGCGGCTGCTCGACAAGGAACTGTCGAAGGACGGCTACCAGCCGCGCACCATTGCCATCGGCACCAACACCGATCCCTACCAGCCGATCGAGAAACAATACCGGATCATGCGCGAGATCCTCGAAGTGCTGGAGGCGCGCGGCCATCCGGTCGGCATCGTCACCAAATCCCATCTGGTGACGCGCGACATCGACATCTTGTCGCGTATGGCCGAACGCGGGCTGGCCAAGGTGGCGCTGTCGGTGACAACGATGGACCGCATGCTGGCGCGCACGATGGAGCCCCGCGCGTCGACGCCGACCAAGCGGCTGGAGGCGATTAGGCAGCTCTCGGATGCCGGCATTCCGGCCTCGGTGATGGTGGCGCCGATCATCCCCGGCCTGACCGACCAGGAGATGGAGCGCATCCTCGATTCGGCACGCGCCGCCGGCGCGCGTGAAGCCGGCTATGTCATTCTGCGGCTGCCGCTCGAAGTGGCGCCGATCTTCAAGGACTGGCTGCTGCGCCATTATCCCGATCGCTACCGGCATGTGATGTCGCTGATCCGTTCGATGCGCGACGGCAAGGATTACGATTCGGAATGGGGCAAGCGCATGAAAGGCGCCGGACCCTATGCCTGGCAGATCGGCCGACGCTTCGAGATCACTGCCAAGCGGCTCGGCCTCAACGCCGAACGGCGAACACTGAGAACCGATCATTTTGTCGCAGCCGCCAACGCAACCGAGCAGCTGATGCTGCTCTGAAATCATCGCCGGTCTGCCTTAGTGGCTGGCAGGCAACAAGAATCCCGTCCGGCCTGTCCCCCGGCCTGCAGACGGTGCCCTCCCGGTCTTGCCCCACCTGACCCTGGAGGGACTTGCGGAGAATCGGAGCCGATGCGAACCTCGCCGCAACATGGCTCGCGCGCGTTCCGATTCTCCGCTTCTTTTCGAAATCGTCGAGAAGCCCGACTTCTCCTTCGAGACGAAGGCGATGGCCGAAGGTCTGTGGCCGGTGGCAGGCATGGACGAGGCCGGCCGCGGTCCGCTGGCCGGGCCGGTGGTGGCGGCGGCGGTGATCCTCGATCCCGCCAACATTCCCGACGGCCTAGACGATTCCAAACGGCTCAACCATTTGCAGCGCGAGGCGCTGTTCCTGAAAATCCTCGGCTCCGCGCTCGGCGTGTCGATAGCCTCGGTCAGTGCCGAAGGCATCGACGGCAGCAACATCCTCAAGGCCAGCCTGGAGGCGATGCGCCGCGCCCTTGCCGGCCTGCCGATACAGGCAAAGCTGGCCCTGGCCGATGGCCGCGACGTACCGCCGGGCCTCATCTGCGAAGGCCGCGCGCTGGTAAAAGGCGACCAGCGCTCGCAGTCGATCGCCGCCGCCTCGATCGTCGCCAAGGTGATGCGCGACCGCATGATGTGCGGCTGCGGCAGCCACCACGAACGCTATGGGTTCGAAGTCCATATGGGCTACGCCACGGTGCGGCACCGCACCGCGATCGAAGCGCACGGCCCGGTGGCAAGACTGCACCGCGCGTCGTTCGCGCCGTTCAGGCTGGGTGGCGTTGAGGTGGTGGAAGAAGAGGGTTTTGCCGGGTTGGAGTGAGCTGGCGGCACAGCTGATCTCCCCCCTTGTGGGGGAGATGTCCGGCAGGGCAGAGGGGGGCGCTGTCCCTCCAGCCTGTCCCTACTACACAATTTGCAGCCGGCGCAACGCATGAGAACCGATCGCCGCGATCCTTCGCGCCCCCCTCTGCCCTGCCGGGCATCTCCCCCACAAGGAGGGAGATTACGCGCACTACCGCCTTCGCCAATCTCCATCGCCGCGCCCAACAAAAAAGCCGCCAAGTTGCCCGGGCGGCTTCGATGATGCGTTGACGGCTTCCGCTCAGTTCAGCTTGGCCTTCACGTCCTGCAGCGCGGATTTGAACAGGTCGGCGCCGGCCTTGGCATCGACTTTGGCCGCAAGCAGCGTGCGGGCTGCCTCGACGGCGATGTCGACGGCGCTGGCGCGCACTTCGGCGACAGCTTCGCGCTCGGCTTGGCCGATCTTCTGCTCGGCAAGCGCGGTGCGGCGGGTGACGTAATCCTCGGTCTTCTTGTGCGCCTCGGCGGCAAGCATGTCTGCCTCGCGCTTGGCTGCGGCGACGATTGCCGCGGCCTCCTGCTCGGCTTCCTTGCGCTTCTTCTGGTACTGGCCGAGCAGCTGCTGGGCCTCCTCGCGCAGCCTGCGGGCTTCCGCAAGCTCGTCGCTGATCTTGGCGGCACGGGCGTCGAGCGCCTTGGCAATCAGCCCCGGTACCTTGATGTAGATGGCGACGCCGAGGAAAATGATCAGGGCGACGGTGGCCCAGAGCGTCGCGAGCGATGTGGCGTCCATGATGTGCTCCTCAGCGGGCCACGGATTTGACGGCAGCCGCGATCTCGACCTTGCTGGCCTTGCCGCCGACAAGCGCATCGACAATGGCCGATGCGGTGTCCTCGGCGATCGTGCCGACTTCCTTCATGGCCTTGGCCTTGATGGAAGCGATGCTGGCCTCGGCCTCGCCGAGCTTCTTGTCGAGCGCGGCCTCGATCTTCTTGCGAGCGGTCTCGGCTTCGGCCTTGGCGGCGTCGTTGGCCTGCTGGCCGATCGCATTGGCCTTGGTCTTGGCTTCCAGCAGTTCCTGCTCGTAAGCAGCAACGGCAGCGTCAGCCTCGCCCTTCAGCTTGGCGGCCTGGTCGAGGTCCTGCGTAATGCGATCGCTACGCACGTCGATAATGCCGCCAAGGCGCGGCATCACCACCTTCTTCAGGAACAGGTAGAACAGCCCGAACGTGATCGCCAGCCACAGAAGCTGCGACGGGAACGTCGCCGGATCGAATGGCGGGAACGTGCCGTGCGCCTCGGCGGGCACGCCGGTGCCGGAATGCGTGTCGCCTTCCGTGCCGGTGTGGGCGCCTTCAGCGGCGGGTGCGGACTCTTGCGCAAAGGCAGATGTCACGAACATGGACTATCCCCTGATATCAGGCATGGCCGCATGGTAGCGGCCGGCCTGTCCAATCTTCTCGAAAGCTCAGCCGAACAGGGCGAGAAGCGCGATCAGAAGCGAGAAAATGCCCAGAGCTTCGGTCACAGCGAAGCCGAAAATCAGGCGGCCGAACTGGCCATCGGCGGCCGACGGATTGCGCAGGGCGCCCGCCAGGTAGCTGCCGAAGATGTTGCCGAGGCCAATGCCCGCGCCGCCCATGCCCAGGCAAGCGATGCCGGCGCCGATGTACTTTGCTGCTTCTGCGTCCATTTTAAACTCCTTTGGATCTGTAATTCCGT
This sequence comes from Mesorhizobium neociceri, assembly GCF_013520985.1. Classification (GTDB taxonomy): domain Bacteria; phylum Pseudomonadota; class Alphaproteobacteria; order Rhizobiales; family Rhizobiaceae; genus Mesorhizobium; species Mesorhizobium neociceri. The sequence goes on from NZ_JACDTY010000006.1 coordinate 161,589, forward strand.
TGCAATTCCATCCGGCGACCGACGCCGGAAACTCTATCTAGTGCGAAGGATGCAGCGCATCATTCAGGTACATGCAGGTCAGCACGGCGAACACATATGCCTGCAAGAGCGCCACGAGCAACTCCAGCGCGGTCAGCGCCACGGCCATTGCCAGCGGCAGGACCGATCCCGCAACGCCGAGCGCACCGAGCGCACTCAGGCTGACCACAAACCCGGAAAACACCTTCAGGGTAATGTGGCCGGCGAGCATGTTGGCGAACAGACGAACCGATAGGCTGACCGGACGCGAGACAAAGGAAATCACCTCGATTGGAACGACAAGCACCATCATCAGGATGGGCACGCCCTTCGGCACGAAAAGCTTGAGGAAGCCCAGGCCGTGCTTCATGAAGCCATAGACGATGACGGTTCCGATCACCAGCGCGGCCAAGCCGAAGGTGACGATGATGTGGCTGGTGATGGTGAAGAAATAAGGAAAAAGGCCAAGCAGATTGGCGACAAGCACAAACATGAACAGCGAGAACACGAAGGGAAAGAACTTCATGCCTTGGGTTCCGGCTGCATCGCGCAACATATTCGCGACGAACTCGTAGGCCATTTCCGAAACCGACTGCAGGCGCCCGGGAATAAGGCTCCGGCTCGAGGTCGAGAGGTAAAGAAACGCCGATGCAATGGCCACGGTCGCGACCATGAACAGTGCCGAATTGGTGAAGGACAGGTCGTAGCCGCCGATGTTGATCGGAATCAGCTTGACGATATGGAACTGGTGGATCGGATCGACCTTGTCAGCAGCCATTTACATCCCCGTCAAAGCCACGAACGGCTTTAAGTGTTCTTATGCGCCATTGGCGGCGCCAGTTCATTCTTTCGGATCGCGCGACTTCTCGCTTTTTCCGAATTCCGCCACAACACCTGCCGAACGCAGGACATTGAGCACGCCGGCGCCAAAGCCCAGCAACAGACCGACAACCAGACCCCATGGCGAGGTTCCCGCCACACGATCCAGAAACCAGCCAATGCCCACACCCACCACTATCCCGGCGATGAACTCGCTGGACAGCTTGAGCGCCTGGCCATATCCGGCCGTCGCTTTCGCGCCGTCATTCCCCTCTAGCCGATCCGGCCGTCTTGTCGCAAGCGATGCTCCAAGCTCGCGCCGGCGGCGCTCGAGATCTTCGTCGCGGACGTCGGCTTCGTGCTTGCTGCCGCGGCCGGTTTCTCCGGTTCCGTCTGGCCCGTTCTTGTCGGCCATCGTAACCCCCCTGCCCGGTCAGACCGTCACCGTCCGTCCGCTTCTAAAGTCGCCGGCAACATAGTTAGAGGGTTTGCGCCCGTCAAGCCACGGGCGGGACTTCAACGCCATGTATTTTCTCTATTGAAATCAACCACTTGCAGAGGTGCGACATCGTGCCCGGCACTATGGGGTCGGCACATGCCCCGAATCCGTCCGGCGACCGCTGTCCGATTTCGGCGCCCGGGGGCTTTTGCGGCTCGTAACAGATGGCGGCCCGAAGGGCTCAGCTCCAACCGCCGCCATAGGTGCGGTAGAAGATATGCAGGCCGATCTTGGTCATCTTCTGCATCGTGCGGGCCCAACCCGGATGAACATAGTTGGCGTAGTAATGGGTCGATGAGCCGACTTCCGGGATGAAGATCTTGCCGGCGGTGACGGCCATGGCGACATCCTGCGCCACCTTGTAGTTGGCAGGGCTTTCGATGCGCTTCTTCCTGCCGTCGCAGGCGAAGGAGAACTGGCAGCGGTTCAGCCAGTTGTCGTTCTGGTAGACGACGCCGCAGATCGAATTCGGATAGGCGGGATTGCGGACCCGGTTGAGGATGACCTGCGCGACTGCGGCCTGGCCGCGCACGGATTCGCCGCGCGCCTCGAAATAGATGCCGTTGGCGAGGCAGGCCTGCTCCTTCTTGGAGAAGACGCTGGCCGGCAGTGGGGTCTGAATCCACGAGTGATCGCCCTTGGCCATCGGCGGAATGAAGCGCCCATCGTTCGGGTCCTCGTCCTGCAGCAGCGCCTCGAAGGGCGAGGCTTTGGCGTAGTCGGGTTCGGCCTGGGCATAGGCGGTGGCCAGCACGTCGGGCTTGTCGTTGTTGACGAGGGCCGCAAGCATCGCCGGCACGCCGGGATCGGGCTTCCTGTCCACATTGGTGTGGAACGCCTGGGCGATCTGGATTTCCTTGCCCTTGAGGCCAGGCTTGGCAAAGGCCAGCTTCAGGCCGCTGTCCATGCTCGGCCGCAGCAGCGAGGAGGTGCGCTCGAAGATCGAGCCGGCATTGAAGTTCTTCGGCGGCGCCACCGGCGAGACCTGGATGATGCGGCCCTTCTTGTCGGCGCGCATGATGCGATCCTCGTCCGGCGTGACGCCGGCGACATTGCCCTCGCCGCGAAACGAGACCTTGCCGACGCCGGGCAGGCGCACGCCCGAGCCCGAGAGCGAGCCGGTGGTGACGGAATCGATGAAAGGCATTTCAGCGGCATGGACCGAGCCGGCGACCGAGCGCTCGACGTAAGAGTTCCAGCGGGTGCCCGACGCTTCGAGGCCGGAAATCAGACTGCCCATGTCCTGGTAGGCAACGACGGTCGGAAAGCCGATCCAGATGCCGAGCCCGATGACCAATGGCGATATGAAGGAACGTTTTTTCTCACCGGCGGCGGCAGCCAGCCGCGTCAAGACACGTCGATGCACGGGGAACTCTCCAGAAACGCCACTGAGCCACTGGAGAGCCAAAGTGAAGCATTAACCTTGATGCGGGGTTAACGACATCGATGGCGTTTTTTCAAACTGGCCCGAAACGGGACGCCGTTTGCAGGCCCGTCAGTTCGGCCGCAGCAAGATCGGCCAGGCCGACAGCGCGCAGAGCGCACCCACCAGCCAGACGCCAGGCCACGACCAGATGAGCAGCAATGCCGGAATGGCCGTCGGCACCACGAAGAAGGCAATGAAGACGAAACTGTTGGCGAGGCCGAGCGCGGTTCCGGCGCGGCTGGCGCCGGCAAGCGTGGCGAGCTCGGTATAGGCGACGCCATGCCAGGCGGAGACCGAGATGCCGGCAACGACCAGCAGCACCGCGATTGCCGGTATCAACGCGGAATGCCAGCCTGGCGTGGCGGCAGCCGCCAGGACCAGCAGGCCGAGAGCCGCGAAACCAAGCGCGCTCGTCATGCTGCAGAGGCGCAGGAACCAGCGGCGGTTGCCATGGCGGTCGGTGAAGCGGCCGCTCCAGACGCGCATGACCATGGCGCCGGTCTGCACCGCCGCAAGGCTGGCGCTGATCGTGAGCGTGCCCATGCCGGCGAAGTCATGCAGGAAGACGGAAGCGAAAGTCAGCACCGCCACCTGCGGGAAGCAGAGCAGGCCGATGGCGGTGGCGATGCGCCAGACCTCGACATTGCGCAACGGCGCCGGGCCAGCCGGCTTTGCCATGGCCATGCCGTCGGCATCGCTCTCCGGCGGCTGGTGCAGCCAGCGCCAGGCAAACAGCGCCGAGACGGCGTTGACGGCTGCCAGCAGCCCGAAGACCGCCGCGAATCCATGCGCTGAGGCCAGCGACGGCAGGACCAGAGCGCCGAGCCCGCCGCCGAGCGGCACCGCCGTCTGCCGTATGCTCATGGCAAAGCCACGCTCGCCTTCATGGAACCAGGCCATGATGGCGCGGCCGCTGGAGCCGTTGACGCTGCCGCCGAGCAGGCCGGTGACGAGAAGGCATGCGGCCAGCATTGCAACGCCGGGCACATAGGTCGCCGACGGGACGATGAACAACGCCATGGCCGCGAGCCACGCCGCCGTCGCGCCGAGGCCGGTCAACAGCACGCCGCGATCACCCCAGCGGTCAGTGAGCAGCCCCCAGGGCAGTTCGCTCAAGGCGACCCCCAGGCCGAGCAGGCCGAGGACCAGGCCGAGATTGCCGTTGGAGAGCTGATAACCCGAACGCAGAAACACCGCCGCCGCCGGTATGCCGGCGAAGGTGGCTGAGAAACTGGCATTGGCGGCAACGCCGATGCCAAGCACCTTCCAGCGATGATTGGCGGGAAATCGTTCAGCCTTCGAAGTGACGGCGGCTCGACCAACCCGGCCTGGCTCACAATTTGCGTCGGCGATCGACATGGCGGGGACTCCTGTAATGGCCCTTTCCGGACCTTGACGCCTCGTCTCTACCGCCGTAATTTCATCCCGAATATCGGGAAGTTTTTGACAATTATTCCCGAAAAGCAGGATTGTTGCGATGCGACGCATAACCTTCGACCTCGATGTCCTCAGAAGCTTCGTCACCGGCATGGAGCTAGGCAGTTTCGCCAAGGCCGCCGACCGGCTCGGACGGTCGACCTCGGCGGTCAGCGCGCAATTGAAGAAACTGGAGGAGCAGGCGGCGACGCCGATCTTCCGCAAGTCTGGGCGCGGCCTGGCACTGACCGAAGCCGGCGAAACCATGCTCGGCTACGCCAGGCGGCTGCTCGAGTTGAATGACGAGGCGGCTTCCGCCATCCACGATGTCGAGCTGGAAGGCTGGGTGAGGCTTGGCCTGCAGGAGGATTTCGGCGAGGCGGTGCTGCCTGAGGTGCTCGGGCGCTTCGCCCGCGCGCACCCCAAGGTCAAGATCGAGGCGAGGATCGGACGCAGCTATGAACTTGCCGAGCGGATCACATCAGGCAATCTCGACATCGCGCTGGCCTGGGACAGCGGCCAGGCGCTGCCCTACAGCCGGCATGTCGGTGATGTGCAGTTGCGCTGGATCGGTCCGGCAAAGCTGATCGAGACCAGCCTGCGCGAGGGCGAGGCGCTGCCGCTGGTGGCGCTGGAAGCGCCCTGCCTGCTACGCACGGTGACGACGGAAACACTCGACCGCGCCGGCTTGCCGTGGCGGATGGCCTTCTCCAGCCCCAGCCTTGGCGGCATCTGGGCGGCTGTTGCGGCGGGGCTAGGCTTGACGATCCGCACCGATATCGGCCTGCCGGCCAATGTCAGGGCAATGGCGCCGCAGGCGCTGGGTTTGCCCGCGCTGCCGACAATGGCGCTGGTGCTGCACCAGAAAGATGCCGAACTGGATCCGGTCGCGGCGCGGCTGGCGGATATATTGTTGCAGGCGGCGATAGAGGCGCTGCCGCGGGACGAACGATTGAGGGAGGTCGCTTAGACAGCCGGAACAGGTATCCAGCGCCGCGTTCCGTCACGCCCCCCTCTGTCCTGCCGGACATCTCCCCCTCAGGGGGGGAGATTGGCTACCACGTTGGCTTTCGCCAATTCTCGGACGATTGGGAAAAGGCGCGGCGGAGACGCTGCCAATCTCCCCCTCAAGGGGGAGATGCCCGGCAGGGCAGGGGGGGTGCGGTCCCGCCAGCCTACGTAAGCCTGAGGCTCATTTGCGCTTGTTCGCCCTACCCGCGAACGGATTGTCCGAAGTCCGCAGCGCTATCCTGATTGGCACGCCGGGCATGTCGAAGGCTTCGCGCAGGCTGTTGGAGAGATAGCGGACGTAGGATTGCGGCATCGCATCGGGCCGCGAGCACTGGACGACAAAGCCCGGCGGCCGGGTCTTGGCCTGGGTGACATATTTGACCTTCAGCCGGCGGCCGGCGACGGCGGGCGGCGGGTGATGCGCCAGAATGCTTTCCAGCCAGCGGTTGAGCTTGCCGGTGGAAACGCGGCTGTTCCAGACCTTGTGCGTCTTGATGACGGCGTCCATCAGCTTGTCGAGGCTGCGGCCGGTCTCGGCCGAAACCGTCACCGCCTGGATGCCGCGCACCTGCGGCAAAAGCCGTGTGGTCTTTTCGCGCAGTTCCGCCAGAAGTTCCTGCGGATTGTCGATCAGGTCCCACTTGTTGAAGGCGATGACCGGCGCCCTGCCCTCGCGGATGATCAGGTCGGCGATCTGCAGATCCTGCTTCTCGAAGGGGATGGTGGCGTCGAGCACGATGATGACGATCTCGGCAAAGCGGATGGCACGCAGGCCGTCCTGCACCGACATCACTTCCAGCTTCTCGTGGATCCTGGCCTTGCGGCGCATGCCGGCGGTGTCGAACAGTTTTAGCCGGCGGCCATGCCAGTCCCAGTCGACGGAGATGGAATCGCGGGTGATGCCGGCTTCCGGGCCGGTCAACAGCCGCTCCTCGCCGATCAGCGCGTTGATCAGCGTCGACTTGCCGGCATTGGGGCGGCCGACGACGGCGATGCGCATCGGCTTGGTGTCGTCATAGGTTGCTTCAGCATCCGGATCGGTGATGTCCTCGCCGATCAGTACCTCGCTGGCGGCGACCTCCTCCTCGGACTCGGCCTCCTCCTCGTCGAAAGCGCGCTTCTCGCCAAGGGCCTCGATGACAGCGTCGCGCAAGTCGGGCATGCCCTGGCCGTGCTCGGCCGAGACCGGGATGGGCTCGCCGAGGCCGAGCTCCCAGGCCTCCAGCATGCCGCCTTGGGCGCCCTTGGCCTCGGCCTTGTTGGCGACCAGCACGACCGGCTTACCGGCCTTGCGCACGATTTCGGCAAAGGTGCGGTCGTCGGGCAGCAGGCCGGACTTGGCGTCGATGGTGAAGAAGATCAGGTCGGCTTCGCGGATGGCGATCTCGGTCTGCGCGCGCATGCGGCCGGGCAGCGTCGAGGCGGCCGCATCCTCGAAGCCGGCGGTATCGATGACATCGAAATGCAGGTCGTAGAGTTTGGCCGCGTGGACGCGACGATCGCGGGTGACGCCCGGCGTGTCGTCGACAAGCGCAAGCTTCCTTCCCACCAGCCGGTTGAAAAGCGTCGATTTGCCGACGTTAGGACGACCGATAATGGCGACTTTGAAGCTCATCCGGCCCTACAATCCGTCATCCATCGCCCAAAACCGCAGCGCATTTTGGGCGACGCGTATCATGACGCGCCCGAGCCGCGGATCAGTTCCGACATCAGCGTCGCCCGCTGACGCGCATTGCGCGGGGCGCCGTCATCGGCGGCGATCTGGTCGAACAGTTTCAGCGCATCCTGGGTCTTGCCATCCTTCCAGGCGGCAAGGCCGAGCGCTTCGCGCGCCGTGTGGCGCAGTGTGTTGTTATCGGCGGTCAGCGCTTCGACGCGGCTGGAAACGTCGGCGAAGGAGCCGTGGTCGACGAGCAGAAGAGCTGCCCGCAAGCGCGCCATGTCGCGAATGCCCTGGGGAATGGCGGTGTCGGCGGCAACGCCATCGAAATCCGCGACGGCGGCGGCAAAGTCGCCCTTGTCGGCCTTGACGGTTGCCGCACGCATGCGGGCGAGCAGCGGGTAAGCGCCGTAGCCGTCCTTTTCCAGCTGCTGAAGTGCTGTCAGCGCATCGTCGCTCTTGCCATCATTGGCAAGCTTGAGCGCCTGCGAGAAGGCATCGCCGGAGCGGTTGGCGCGGGTCTCGTCCCAATAGCGGTAGCCGACGAAGGCGGCGGTGCCGAGCACCACCAGGATGGCGAGGCCAAGGATCGCCGGACCGAAACGGTCCCACAGCGCCTGCGCCTGGTCGCGGCGCATCTCGTCGTTGACTTCGCGGATAAAACTGTCGTCGGACATCAATCAAAACCATTGCTGCCCCGGCAGGGGCGCTTCTTGAGCCCCGCGTTTTAGCGAAATTTTGTCGGCATGGAAGGGGCTGGGCAGGAAAATCGGCTAATCGCCGGGCGGGCGACAGCCTGTGGCCGTCAGACCCGCGCCACATTTTGCCGCTAGCCGGCTTGGACTGCCTCCGGATCAAGCCCAGATTGCCGATGCCTCTTCTGTCCCGCGTTGTCGCGTTTTCCACCGCCGTGCTTGCCACGGCTGGCGCGGCGTTCGCTGACCCGCCGGCGCCGCCTGCCCCCGCAAAGCCGAAGCAGGTCGTCATCATCTCGTTCGACAGCGCCCGCGAGATTTCGCAATGGCAGCGCAGCCGGGCGCTGGCGAAGCGCACCGGCGCGCATTTCACCTATTTTCTGTCCTGCGTGTTCCTGCTGTCGACGCAGACGCGCGCCGAATACACCGCGCCCGGCAAGTCCGCGGGCAAATCCAACATCGGCTTTGCCACCTCGAAGCAGGAAGTCGCGGACCGGCTCGACCAGATCGGGCTCGCCGCGTCGGAAGGCCACGACATTGCCAGCCATGGCTGCGGCCATTTCGACGGCAAGGGCTGGAGCAAGGCCGACTGGCTGAAGGAATTCGCCTCGTTCGAGCGCATTCTGGAGGACGCCTATTCGATCAACGGCATTGCGCCCGAGCCCGCCGGCTGGCGCGATGTTGCCCATGCCGTGGTCGGCTTTCGCGCGCCCTATTTGTCGATCAGCAAGGGGCTTTACGAGGCCCTGCCGGAAGCCGGCTACCACTATGACGCCAGCGGCGTTTCGCAAGGCCCGGTCGCGCCGTCGACCAGCGGCGGCCTCACCCGCCTTTCTCTGCCGCAGATCCCGGAAGGCCCGAGCGGGCGACCGGTGATCGCCATGGACTACAATCTTTATGTCCGGCATTCCGGGGGCTTCGAGCGGCCGAGCCAGGCAGCCGAGTTCAGCGAGCGGACCTATCAGGCGTTCCGCGCCGCCTTCGACAAGCAATATCAGGGCAAGCGCATTCCGCTGGTGCTCAGCTTCCACTTCACCCTGATGAACGACGGCGCCTACTGGAACGCGCTGGAGCGCTTTGCCGACAAGACCTGCGTCAAATCAGATGTCGAATGCATCAGCTTTCGCGATTATGTTTCGCGGCAGCATGGTGGCGAGAGACAGGCGGCGGTGGGCGGCTGAGCCGCCCACGACGTACACTTCCCTTCACCAAATTTGATCAGGCCGGATCGGGCTCGTTTGCCTCTGCTTGGCGCTCTATGAAGTGGCGGTCAATGTCAGGCAGCGGTTCGCCTCGGATCGTCGCCTCAAAGGCGCGAAGGCGCTTGTGGACTGACAGAAGCTCGACAATCGTCGACCAGGAATTGACGAGATACTGGAACGAGTTGGTTACCTGGCTGAAGGCCGAACTGACTTGGTTGATGAGGCCTAGTGTCAGCGTTCCAGCGATCATGGAAGGCACCATCAAGAAGTAGGAGAAGATATTGTCGGTTTGCAGATAGAGGTAGCGAACCACGTTGAAATACACGTAGTGGAAATACAGGCGAAAGTAGTTTTGGCGGACATTCGAAAACAGCTCCGCGACAGTCTGCGGCTGCGCCCGGGCCGGATCGTCCTCACCGTAGACAAGTTCCTTGCGATATGCGGCCTCAACCCGCTGGTTACGGAATTGCAAGCCGGGAAGCTTGATACCTGCAGTCGCAATGACGACCGTGCCGAAGATCGCCCAGAAGATTGCAGCCAAAACCAGCGGCTGAGGAACGTGACCGATGAATGGCAGCACCGTAATGTGCTTGGAATATCCGAGCAGGATTGGCATGAAAGCGATGAGCGTCATGATGGAATCAACGAATTTTGTACCAAGGTCTTCCATGATCTGGGAAAACCGCATCGTGTCTTCCTGCACGCGTTGCGCAGCGCCCTCGATATGGCGCAGCTTTGGCCAATACGACATGTAGTAACCGTTCATCGCAGTGCGCCAACGAAACACCCAATGGCTGACGAAGAAATTCGTCAAAACCAGCACGGTAACCGCAACGAGCGCGATACCAAGGAAAGTGATTATTTGCGCATGAAGATCAGCTTCCGTTGCCTTTACAGTTTTGCTCACGACACCTTGGATGAGGTCCCAGAATGGCCCGTACCAGGCGTTGATCGCGACGCTCACCTGCACCTGAAAATAGGTAGTAAATAGGATCAGCGAACTGCCCAGAATGGACCATTGGTCCCACGGATGCGGGGAATACCAGTGCCAGAAGCCATAGAATATCAAAACGGCAAGTACATAGTAGATGTAAAACCAAAGGAAGGGAGGCGACCAGAATACCGAGACGCCGATGATCGGCGGCGCGTCGGGAAGAGCGGGAGGCAAGCCGATTAAGGCGCCGATCTGGTCCCCACCGAGGAACCAGCCAGCTACGAGAACCGCAGTCCAAAGGACCACCGAAGAGAAGAAGAGCTTCGGCTGCGGAAAAAAGGATACGAACACTGTGGTGAAATCCTCGGTCGGTGCGCAAATCAGCGGGGTTCAGCGGGCATAAAGTCACACATTAGGTGGAAAGAAAATGCCCGCGCCCGATGCCCGGCATCGAGCAAGACTACAATCATGGCGATTTTGGCGCGGCCGACCATGTGATCCCTGCAGATACCAGCAATACGCCAGCAGCTACGATCGAGGCGAGGAAGAAGTTGCCGGACGCCTGCGCCAGCAGGCCGGCGACGACAGGGCCGACGATCTGGCCGATGCCGAAGGCGGCAGTCATCATGGCGAAGATCCGGCGCGGCGCCTGTGGGACAAGCTGCCTCGCGGTCTGCAGGCCGAGCGCGGTGACGGCGATGAAGGTGCCGCCAAGCAGAACGCCTCCGAGCAGCGGCCCGATGGCGCCGCCCATGGCGACGCTGGCGGTGACGCCGACCACCTCGACCAGGCAGCCCAAGGCATAGGCCGCGTAAAGCCCGATCCGAGCTGCTATCTTCTGCCAGAGCCAGACCGAGGGAAAGCCGGCAACGCCGGTGACCAGCCAGACGCTTGCCTCGAAGACGCGGCCGCCGCCGCCCTGGCGCACGATGGCGACGAGGAACGTCGCCGTCACCACATAGCCGAAGCCGAACAGGCCATAGGCGATGATGACCTTCAGCAGCGACCGGTCCTTCGGCAGCGCCGGTTCGCGGCCGGCCACACCGTTGGCGGGCGCCGTGCCGCCGGCGAGCCAGGCGACCAGCGCCAGGCCGACAGCCGAGATCGCGCCCGACCACAGCCAGCCCGACGCCCAGCCGGCATGTTCAGTGACCAGAACCGCCATCAGCGCCGAGGACGCCGCGATGCCGAGGCCGACGCCGCCGAAATGCAGCGCCTGCAGGTCGCTTCTGTTGGCGGCAGCCAAATGACCAAAGACGATGCTGGCCATGAACACCATGACGAAGGCGCTGGCGAGGCCGGCAACGAAACGGATGACGACAAAGGCGGTCATCGCCTCGGTCAGTCCCATCAGGGCGGCGAGCGCAGCACTTGCGGCAAGGCCGCCAAACATCAGCATGCGCTCGCGCCCATGCGCCCAGCCGCCGGCCGCGGCAAGCGCGCCGACGAGGTAGCCGAGATAATTGGCCGAGGCGATCCAGCCGGCATCGGCCGGCGACAGATGCAACTCTTCCATCATGCCGGGTAGGATCGGCGTGTAGACGAAGCGGCCGATGCCCATGGCGACGGCTATGGCGATCATGCCGGCGAGAGCAAGGCGTTGGGGTGACGGCGCGGCGTTCATTGCAGCGCACCATAGATTTGGCGGTTGATGACGCAATCCATCTTCGGTTGGGCCAGACTTGGTGGCGACGATAGTGGCCGTTAGAGTCAATGTGCCGAGGCGCGAAGCCACTTGGCGTCGCGCCGCCCCTCATCCGCCTGCCGGCACCTTCTCCCCGTATAGTGACGGGGAGAAGGGGCTAGCTGTGCGCCTCGCCACCTGCAGCGTTGGTGATTGGCAAAACCTTCGGCGCAGGCATCTTTCTCCCCGTCACTATACGGGGAGAAATGCCCGGCAGGGCAATGAGGGGCAGCGCTGGCGCCGACAGTATCGCCTTCCCAGTTTACCGCGTCCGCGATTTTCACCCGCAGCCGACCGTCGCGGTCTCGTAGGCGGTGCGGCGCGCCGTCAACCGGAACGGCATGTCGCCGAGTTCACGTTCCGACATGGTGTCGAGCACCGGGTGCGACAGCGGATCGGCCGCCCAGTTGAGGACATCGCCGTCAGGGCGCCGCCGAGTGTAGCCGGCGGCAAAGATCTTGAGCAATGACATGATCGTCACCATCCTCGCCTCCTCGGTCTGGTTGTCCTCACTAAAATCTGCCTCATCTCGCCGTCTTTCAATTGAGATTTCGGCCGTGCCGGTTTAGAAAAACTGAAATGGCCATGCTGAACCGCGTCCATCTCAACGGCCTGCGCGCCGTCGAAACCGTCGCCCGCCTCGGCTCGCTCGCGGCGGCGGCCGGCGAGCTCAACGTCTCTGTCAGCGCCGTCAGCCAGCAGATCAACCGCACCGAAAAGCAGCTGGGACAGGCGCTGTTCGAGCGCACGGCGAGCGGGCTGATGCTGACGGAGTTCGGCACGGTTTTTTCCGCCCGCCTTGGAGCCGGGTTTCGCGAGTTGGCGCAAGCGGTGGCGCTTGCCGACGAGGCAAGCCAGTGCACGCTGGTGGTTTCGGTGGCACCGGCTTTCGCTTCGAAATGGCTGCTGCCGCGGCTGTCACGACATTTCGATCGGCATCCCAACGTGCTCCTTCGCATCGACGCCTCGGTGCGGCTGGCCGATCTCGAGCGTTCCGACATCGACATTGCCATCCGGCTCGGTGACGGCAAATGGCCGGGAGGCCGGGCAGAGCTGCTTCTGGCGCAAGAGGTCTTTCCGGTCTGCGCGCCGGTGATCGCCAAAAAACTGATGTCGATCGACGACCTGGCGCAAACCTGCGCCATCACCGACGAGCGGGCGATGATCACCTGGGAGAGCTGGTTCAAAGCCGCAGGGGCCGAACCAGTCACCTTCCGCAAGGGCGCGCGTTTCACCGACCCGATGCTGTGCCTGGAATCGGCGATCGCCGGTCACGGCGTCATGCTCGGCTGGCAATTGCTGGCCGCCGACGCGCTGGCCGATGGCCGCCTTGTCGCGCCTTTCGGGGTGCGGGCGCAGAGCGGCTTGGGCTACTGGCTGGTGACCTCGGCGACCAAGGCCGAAAGCCGCAAGGTCCGCGATTTCAAGGCATGGATCCGCGAGGAGATCGCCGCGACGGTGGCGCAATTCCGGTCGCTCGATAGCGTTGCGTAAACGCTGGCCATCGCGGGTAGTGTTTCAGTTTGAAATTTCACCGCAGCTACGATCTCTCCGATATTCCGAAGCCATCCCGTAACGGAAGCGTATGCCATCGGTTGCGAGCCTCTTTGATATCCCAGACAAAGTCGGCTCCGCAGTTGGAGCGGGCTCGTAGCGGAATCGAAGCACAATCGAAACCTTGTCTGGCGCGGTTTCTGGATATCTCTGGCGAAATTGATCGCTTGTTGCAATCTGCAAGTAGGAGTCCACTCTCGCCGATATGCTTTCGAGATGCGCAGCTATCGCCTCGTCATCTGTCCAAGACAACGTATCAGTGATGACGAACCGCAGACCATTATTCCCCAAACGAACTTCCAAATCGTTCGAAAAGTCATCCCTGATAGCAAAACTCTCGTTATTCATTATCCTTCAATCGTTTTTTGTAAGGCCCGCGTTTGCCCGGCTTCGGCGCAACGAAGTCCATCTTCTCGCAAAGGTCTTCCATCAAACTGAGACACTACCCGGTCGCGACGATGCTGGAAAGCATAGCCGCGCCGCTCTATGTTGGAAGCTTCACCCCCAAGACCAAGGCAGGCAGGATCATGACCACACACTCGCGCGGCGTTTCCGCAACGATCGACCCGGTGAAGCTCGACAGGCTGGCGGAAGTCGCCATCAAGGTCGGGCTGCAATTGCAGCCGGGGCAGGATCTAGTGCTGACCTCGTCGATCGCGGCGCTGCCGCTGACCCGGCGCATCGTCGAGCATGCCTACAAGGCCGGCGCCGGCCTGGTGACACCGATCTTCAACGATGACGAGATCACGCTGGCGCGCTTCCGCTACGGCGCGGATGCCGGCTTCGACCGCGCCGCCGGCTGGATGTATGAAGGCATGGCAAAAGCCTTTGCCAACAATGCGGCGCGGCTGGCCGTGCGTGGCGAGGACCCGTCGTTGTTGTCGGCGCAGGACCCGGCCAAGGTGGCGCGCGCCAACAAGGCGAACTCGGTGGCCTACCAGCCGGCGCTGGAAAAGATCACCGGCTTCGACATCAACTGGAACATCGTTGCCTATCCCGATCTCGCCTGGGCGAAACAGGTTTTCCCCGGCGATGCCGACGACCTCGCGGTGGTGAAGCTCGCCGACGCGATCTTTTCGGCATCGCGGGTCGATGTGGAAGATCCCATCGCAAACTGGACGGCGCACAATGCAGCTTTGCGCAGCCGCACCGAATGGCTGAACGGTCACAATTTCCATGCGCTGCATTTCACCGGACCGGGCACCGACCTCACCGTCGGGCTGGCCGACGGCCATGAATGGATGGGCGGCGCCTCGACCGCCAAGAACGGCGTCACCTGCAATCCGAATATTCCGACCGAAGAGGTGTTCACCACGCCGCACGCAAGGCGCGTCGAGGGCCATGTCTCCTCGACCAAGCCGCTGTCCTACCAGGGCACGCTGATCGACGAGATTTCGGTGCGTTTCGAGGACGGCCGCATCGTCGAGGCCAAGGCTTCGAAGGGCGAGGACGTGTTGAAGAAGGTGCTCGACACCGATGAAGGCGCGCGCCGTCTCGGCGAAGTGGCGCTGGTGCCGCATTCCTCGCCGATTTCGGCCAGCGGCTTGTTGTTCTTCAACACGCTGTTCGATGAGAACGCCGCCTGCCACATCGCGCTCGGGCAGTGCTACTCGAAATGCTTCGTCGACGGCGCCTTGCTCAGCCAGGACGAGATCGCGGCGCGCGGCGGAAATAAGAGTTTTATCCACATCGACTGGATGATCGGCTCGAACAAGATCGATATAGACGGCGTCCACAAGGATGGCCGAAAGGTGCCGGTGATGCGCAAGGGCGAGTGGGCCTGATAACGCGCTAAGGAACGTCGGATGGGTTTCGACCTGGTGGTCAAGCGGATCTACGAGCCACCCGCGCCCGATGATGGGCAGCGGGTTCTTGTCGACCGAATCTGGCCACGCGGCGTCCGCAAGGAGGATGCCGCGCTGACGCTGTGGCTGAAGCACATCGCGCCGAGCGATGAATTGCGCAAGTGCTTCGGGCATGAGCCGGCGCGGTGGGCTGAGTTTCGGAAGCGGTATGCGGCTGAGCTGGATGGCAATGGCGAGACGGTGGCGCAACTGCGCGGCCTGCTGGGCAAGAGCCGAGTGACGCTGCTCTACGGCGCGCATGATGAAGCGCACAACAATGCGGTGGCGCTGGCGGGGTATTTGCGCGGGGCGGAGTGAGTCGATAGGCATTCGGAATGCCGCGGGACAGCGCCCCCTCTGTCCTGCCGGACATCTCCCCCACGAGGGGGGAGATCAGACGTCACGCGGGCTTTCGCCAATCACCAACGTTGCAGAATAGGCGAGGCGCCGAAGCCGCCAATCTCCCCCCTCGTGGGGGAGATCTCCGGCAGGACAGAGGGGGGCGCGAAGGAACGCGGCGGCAGGATCGTCTGCGCCTACTTCCCCACTTCCGCCTCATAAACATCAGCCTTGAACCCAACCAGTATCTTATCCCCGACCTCCAGCACCGGCCGCTTGATCATGGTCGGGTTGGCCAGCATCAGCTTCTTGGCTTTTTTCTCATCGAGACCTTGCTTGTCCTTGTCCGCCAGTTCGCGAAACGTCGTGCTCGCCTTGTTGAGCAGCGGCTCCCAGCCGACCTTGCCGACCCAGCCATCCAGCTTGCCCGCCTCGATCCCTTCGGCCCGGTAATCATGGAACCGGTAGGGCACATCGTGGCCCGCCAGCCAGGTGCGCGCCTTCCTGATCGTGTCGCAGGTGGTGATGCCGTACATGGTGATGGTCAAAACGCGCTTCCCTTGGGCTGACAGTCGAATCCGCCAGACAGCCTAAAACCGCCCTTCCCGCTTTGCCAGCACCATGGCCGCTATCTCCCGATTTTGGGGCTTGCCAATACTAAGGAAATTTCCTAAGTGTTTGCGAAATCGGTGGAGGAAAAGTCATGGCAAGGATCGTTGTGTCGGAATTGATCTCCATCGATGGCGTGATGGAAGCGCCTGGCGGCGAGCCGGGCTTCCGGCACACCAACTGGGTCGGCAAGCGCCATGAGGCCGGTATGATCGACTACAAATTCCAGGAGGTGCTGGACCACGAGGCGCTGCTGATCGGCCGAGTGACCTATGAAAGCTTCGCCAGCGGTTGGCCGACCTACAAGGGGCCGTTCGCCGACCGGATGAACGGCATGGCGAAATATGTCGTCTCCTCGACGCTGAAAAATCCGGCATGGAACAACACGACCGTGCTGCAGGGCGAGCCGATGGCCGCGATCCGCAAACTCAAATGGGAGATGAAAGGCGATATCGTGGTCGGCGGCAGCCGCCGGCTGGTCAACGCGCTCAAGCAGCATGATCTCGTCGACGAGTACCGGCTGATGGTGTTCCCCGTCATCCTCGGCAGCGGCGCGCAGCTTTTCGACAGGACTGAGGACGCGACCGATCTCAAGCTGGTCGACACGCGCTCCTTCGACAATGGCGCGGTGGTGCTCACCTATCATGTGGAGCGGGTATCGTGATGACCAGTCTGCAATCCGCCACGCCGACACCGCTGCCGATCGACGGCATCTTTCGCGCGCTGGCCGACCCGACGCGGCGGCGCGTGGTAGAGCGGCTGAACCGCAGCCCGGCCTCGGTCAGCGAACTGGCGCAGCCTTTCGAGATGGCGCTGCCCTCCTTCATCGAACATTTGAAAGTGCTGGAAGGCTGCGGGCTGGTCCGCTCGGAAAAGATCGGCCGCACCAGGACCTATCAGCTGGCGCCCGAACCGCTGAAGCTTGCCGAAAACTGGCTGGCCGAACAGCGCACGCTGTGGGAGCGCCGCCTCGATCAGTTCGACGCCTATGTTATGAGCCTCAAGGAGCAGGAAAAGTGAGCTATCCCTTCAAGCCCGACCCCAGACTGGACCTCGTGCTGGAGCGCGTCATCGATGCGCCGCGCGAACTCTTATGGCGCGCCATGACGACGCCGGAGCATGTCAGGCAATGGTTCACGCCAAAGCCCTGGATGGTCACCGACTGCGAGATCGACCTTCGTCCGGGCGGGCTGTTTCGCACCCGCATGCAGTCGCCCGACGGCAAGGAGGTCAACGACCGCCATTGCTGCTATCTCGAGATCGTGGAGAACGAGCGGCTGGTGTGGACGGATGCGCTGCTGCCGGGCTATCGGCCGTCAGGCGAGCCCTTCATAACCGCGGTCATTTCGCTTCGGCCCGACGGCAAGGGCACACGCTACACCGCAACGGCCATCCACCGCGATGAGGCCACCCGCAACAACCATGAAGAGATGGGTTTCTTCGACGGCTGGGGCACGGTGGCCGATCAGCTGGCGCAATATGTGAAGACGATTTGAGCTTCTGACATGGCGGCCAGGACGCTGTCCCGGCCGTCATGTTCAAAATCATGCAAGTGAGCCAGAAGCCGGCGGAATTCCGGGCTCAATAATAGAAGCGCTCTTCGGTGATCTTGCCGTTCTTGACCGTGTACAGGCCAACTTCATCCATGGTGGCCCGCTCGCCGGTGGCCTTGGGCGTTATGTCAAACTTGAAGCGCAGCGCGAACTGATCGCCATTGACATAGGGGCCATCGATCGAGCCGCCATGGACCTCATGGTTCGCTTCCCACCATTCGCCCTTCTGCTTAACGGCTTCCTTGCCGTTGCAGACAGCCATCGGCCCTTCCATCGCCTCATAGCTGACGATGTCGTCGGCATTGTATTTCGCGGCAGCGCTGTGGCTGTCGCCCTGCTTGAGGAGTTCGGTGAAATCCTTGGCAAGTTCCGCAGTGGTCATGATGTTCCTCCTGTTCAGACGCAATGCAAGTAGGGAAGCGCTTGCCGGCCTGCCACCCTTGCCCGGACGGCAGCTGACAAGCTGTGTCAGGACAATCAATATAGCGCGGTAATGTGACGACGATTGGGGCGGCGTCTCACATGCCGGCCAGTGCATCGTCCTGACCGTCCAATCGCCATATCGCTGGACACTTGTATCTACCCTGGTGGCTGCGGATCAGCGCAAAACTCCGCACCATCCAGGACATCGGCTCAACGAACTGTTCCCGCATCTTCGGCACACCCAGCCTGTCGCGAAGCAGCGTGACATGCGGCTCCACCGAGTTCGTGACAAAGGGCTTGAGCGGGCTGTCGTCAATCACGGCAGAGAGCTTGCGCCAGAAGGCTTGCAATGCCGGCGAATGGTCGCTGCCGCGAAGCACCAGCGCCCCGCCGCCGAAGGCCGACAGGCGATCAAAGCAAACATCGAATGGCTTGGCCTGTATCAGCAGGCCGACATGACGGGCGATATCCACCACAGCTTCAACTTTGCCGTCACCAAGGCCGATCAGGCTTATGTGCATTTGATCGGTTGGCGTCAGCCGTCCCCGCAATCCCAGTTCCTGACTGTAATGCTCCGCCTTGTGCCTCAACATTGCATTGACCGGGTCCTCGACCAGGAATGCGTAGAACAGATGGGGTTCCCGGATCGTACCCGGCTGCTGCCATTGGAAAAAGGTCTGGCCGTCCTTCGCGGTTCCGAATGCAGGGTGCCCACGCATAACTGATCTTGTCCGGCAAATTGTATCCGGTTGAGAACTTTAGAACAAAACAAGAACATGTCAAATGAAAACAAAACGGGCGCTGATGCTTCCGCACCAGCGCCTGCGATTTCAGACGGTTGAGGAAAGCTCTGCTCTGAAGCCTACGCCCCGTAGCCGATGATGCCCTTGACCTCGAGGAAATCGTGGATGGCCCAGTCGGCATATTCGCGGCCGTTGCCGGACTGCTTGTAGCCGCCGAAGGGGGCGAACGTGTCCCATTCCGGATAGTTGATCGACACCTGGCCCGCGCGGAGTTGGCCCGCAACCTTCCGCGCATGGTCGATATCGCCGGACTGCACATAGGCGGCGAGGCCGTAGACGGTGTCGTTGGCGATCTTCACCGCGTCTTCGTCATCCGTGTAGGAAATGACCGACAGCACCGGGCCGAAGATTTCTTCCTTCTCGATGGTCATGCCGGGCGTGACGTGACCGAAGACGGTCGGGCGGACATAGTAGCCACGGTTAAGGTGCTCCGGCCGGCCGGGGCCGCCGGTGACGAGCGTAGCACCCTCCTTGATGCCGGCTTCGATCAGGCGCTGGATCTTGTCGTATTGAATGTTGGAGACGACCGGTCCGAGCTTGGTGTCTTCCGAGCGGGGATCGCCGACATTGTGGGCTTCTGCGGCCTTCTTGGCGATGGCCAGCGCCTCATCGTGGCGGGCGGCCGGCACCAGCATGCGGGTCGGCGCGTCGCAGGACTGGCCGCTGTTGCCGAAACAGGCGTTGACGCCCTTGCGCACCGCTCTCTCGAAATCGGCATCCGGCAGCACGATGTTGGCCGACTTGCCGCCGAGTTCCTGCGCCACACGCTTGACCGTCTCGGCCGCCGTCTTGGCGACAATGATGCCGGCGCGGGTCGAACCGGTGAAGGAGACCATGTCGACATCGGGATGACCGGCCATGACCTGGCCGACATCGAGGCCATTGCCGTTGACCATGTTGTAGACGCCCTTCGGCACGCCGGCGGCCTGCATCACTTCGGAGAAGACGATGCCGCTGATCGGCGCGATTTCGGAAGGCTTCAGCACCACAGTGCAGCCGGCGGCAATCGCCGGCGCCACCTTGCAGACGATCTGGTTGAGCGGCCAGTTCCACGGCGTGATCAGCGCGCAGACGCCGATCGCTTCCTTGACCACCATGGTGCCGCCGCGCTTCTCCTGGAATTCATAGTCCTCCAGCGCCTTGATGGTGGCTTCCATATGCGCGCGGCCGGCCCAGGCCTGCGCCTCGCGCGCCCAGGTGATCGGCGCGCCCATTTCCTGGCTGACCGCTTGGGCGATGTCCTCGTAGCGCTCGTTGTAGACTTCGAGGATGCGCTTCAGAAGCGTCAGGCGCTCGGCCTTAGAGGTCTGCGAGAAGGACGGGAACGCTGCCTTGGCGGCGGCGACCGCCTTGTCGACATCAGCCTTCGAGCCGACCGAAATTTTTGTGTAGGCCTCCTCGGTCGACGGGTCGATCACGTCGAGCGTCGCCGGCACCACGGGCGCCACCCATTTGCCGTCGATGAAGAAATTGAGATGATTGCTCAAGGGGTCCGCTCCGATGTGGGGATTGGATTGGGTTAGATTAGTTGGGCAGCATAGGGCAGTTGGCGCCCCGGCGCAGGCTGATATGCGCCACATCGCCGACGCTGAATTGAAAACCCTCGGCCTGGCGCGGCGCGTCGATAACGATCGGTGCGCCTTTTTCGAGTTCGGCATGCAAGCGCAAGGTGCGGCCATGGAAGACGATGCTGTTGACGCGAGCCGGTGCTGTGCCGACGGCGGCATCGGTGGTGGCCAGCAAATCTTCGGGACGGACGCCGATGGTGCGTTCGGCGCCTTCGCCGGGCATGTCGCCGGTTTCGGATGTTGCCTCCAGCGAGAGCGCGCCGGCGGCGAAACGCAGGCGGTCGCCGTCGCGGCCGATGAAGCGCGATTGCATGAGGTTCATCGTGCCGATGAAGCTTGCCACGAATTTCGTCGCCGGCCGATCGTAGAGGGTGGCCGGCGGCGCGATCTGTTCGATGCGGCCCTTGTTCATGACGACGATGCGGTCGGAGATCGACAGCGCTTCGGTCTGGTCGTGGGTGACCATGACGAAGGTGGTGCCGAGCCGCGACTGCAGCCGCTTCAGCTCGACCTGCATCTGCTCGCGCAGATGCGCGTCGAGCGCCGACAGCGGCTCGTCGAGCAACAGCACGCGCGGCTCGCAGACGATGGCGCGGGCAAGCGCGACACGCTGGCGCTGGCCGCCCGACAGTTCGGAGACGCGCGCGCCGAGCTTGTCGGCGAGACCGACCATGTCGAGCGCTTCGCGGACGCGCTTGGCCTGTTCGCTGCCCGAAAGCTTGCGCAGCGACAGGCCGAAGCCGACATTCTCGGCGACGTTCATATGCGGAAACAGCGCGTAGTCCTGGAACACGGTGTTGACCGGCCTGTCGAAAGGCCTGAGCGCGGTGATGTCGCGACCGTCGAGCAGGACCTTGCCGCTGGATGGGCTTTCGAAGCCGGCAATGACGCGCAGGCTGGTGGTCTTGCCGCAGCCCGACGGCCCGAGCAGCGTGATGAACTCGCCGCTGATAATGTCGAGATCGACGGCGTCGAGCCCGACAATGCCGCCGGGAAAAACCTTCGAGACCGCCTGCAACCGGACGAGAGGATCACGCGCCATCGCGAACCTCGGACGGTTTCGTGGTGTTGACCCAGAGGATCTGGCAAGGCTCGGCGCCCGGATTGCGGAAGGCGTGCAGAAGCGTGCTCTTGAAGGCAAAACTGTCGCCGGCCTTCAGCACGTATTTTGTCGAGTCCACCACCAGCTCGGCCTCGCCCGCCAGCACATAGCCGAACTCGTGGCCGATATGCGCGTAGGCTTCCGCCGTGCCGCCATCGGCTTCCACCGTCACTAGCAGGCCGGTCAGCGTCGCGCCCGGCGGCGACAGCAGCGCCTTGGCGATGCCTTCGGACTTGACCGGGATCTGCCGCCTTTTGTCGGCGCGCACGCAATAGAGATCGTTGCCGGCATCGTTGCCGTCGGTAATCAGCGCCGAAGGCTCGATGTCGAGCGCCGCGGCGAGCGGCCAGATCACCTTGACACGCAGCGAAGACAGGCCGCGTTCGATCTGGCTCAGCGCACCGATCGACACGCCGGCCTTTGCCGCGAGCTCGGCCAGCGACAGATTGCGCTCCAGCCGTAGCGCCCGCACGCGCCGGCCGACGCGGATGTCGGCATCGTCCTTTGGCTTCTCGGTTGCGTCGTCAAGCATGTCCGTGCGTGGGTCCTCGTTGCAGTCTCTTACGGGCGCGGCAAGATGGGCCGGCTTCAAGAAATTAATCGCAATTTGCCGACCGTCGGCGCAGCCCCTCATTGTCCTGCCGGACATTTCTCCCCGTATAGTGACGGGGAGAAAGGGGCAGCTTCAATCTAGGTGCCGCTTCCTGCTACGCCGGTAATTGACGAAGCCACCGATGACAGCGCCCCTCTCCCCGTCACTATACGGGGAGAGGATGCCGGCAGGCAGGTGAGGGGCAGCGCAGACGTCGGCGGTCCCTCACCCGCCAGCCTTCACCTTCTCGAACATCTTCGCCACATCGTCATTCTGCTTCATCGGGCCGGTGAAGATGGTGCTCTTCAGCATCACTTCGGGATCCGCCGGCAATTGCAGCTTGTCCAGTTCGTCCTTCGCCACGCCGGCGAAGGCGGTGCTCAGCGAGCTGCCATAGCCATAGGACTGGATCAGGTACTTACCCGAGTCGGCGTCGAGCCGGCTGTTGATGAAGTCATAGGCGAGGTCGACGTTCTTGGCGTCCTTCAGCATGACGAAGCCGCAGGCCCAGGTCAGCATGCCTTCCTTCGGCTTCATGAACTCGACCGGCACGCCTTGTTTCTTCAGCGAGGTGGCCGACGCGTTCCAGGTCATGGCGGCGACCAGCTGGCCGCTGGCCAGCGCCTGTTCGACCGAGGTCATGTCGGTGGTGTAGTTGGAGAGCAGCGGGCGCTGCTCGCGCAGCTTTTCCGCCACCTTGTCCATCTCGGCCGGCGTCATGTCGAACGGATTGACGCCGGCGAGCAGCGCGGCAACGATCGGCGTGTCGTGCACGGCATCGATGGTCGCCATGCGGCCGGCATACTGCTTGTCCCACAGAAGGTTCCAGCTCGCTTCCGGGTTCTTGACCAGATCGGTGCGGTAGAGGATCGAGGTGTTGCCCCAGTCCCACGGCACCATCCAGACCTTGCCGTCGCCGGCCTGGATGTCGGGCAGGTTCTTGAACACCGGGAATATCGAGTCCCAGTTCTTGATGCGCTTGGTGTCGATCGGCTGCAGCAGGCCTTCCTTGTTCCAGCGCGCCACCTTGTCGTAGCAGGGATGCGCTATGTCGGGACGGAAGCCGGCCTTGACCTTGGTGAAGGCATCGTCGTCGTCGCCGAAGATCGAGGCTTCGACGCCATCGGGGTGGGCCGCTAGGAAGCTCTTGTTGAAATCGGGCAGTTCATAGCCCGACCAGGTGAAATATTGCAGCTTGTCGGCGGCGAAGGCGACCGTCGACGACAGGACGATTGCAAGTGCGGCAAGCCCGGTGCGGGCTGTCTTTCCGGTGAGTGATTTCAGGCCGGTGATCGATTTCAGGTCGAATGCCATTTCGGTTCTCCTCTTTTGCTTTGTTATGGTTCAGGCTGGATTGGCGAGCGCCGGCCGGCGGGCCACATTGAGGCCGCGGTGGCGCAGGACTTCGGCAAGGCCGGCAATGATGAAAGACACGGTCAGGATCGCTGTCCCCAGCGCCATGACGGTCGGCAGCGAGCGGGGAAACCGCAGTTGGCTCCAGATGTAAAGCGGCAGCGTCGGCTCGGTGCCGGCGAGGAAAAAGACGACGATGAACTCGTCGAAGGAAATCAGAAACGCCAGCATGAAGGCCGAAATGATCGCTGGCAGCGACAGCGGCAGCATCACCCGCCGGAACGTCGTCCAGTCGGAGGCGCCGAGGTCAAGCGCTGCCTCACGAATGGTTTTCGGGATGGCGGCGAAGCGGCTGCGCATGATCACCACCGTCGTCGGCAGCGCCACAAGTATGTGGCCGAGCACGATGGCGATGCGAGACGGCCCGAGGCCGATGAGATTGACCAGGATGAGCAGCGAGATGCCGACGATGACGCCGGGGATCAGGATCGGCAGCCTAGAGATGGCGCTGATGGTGGCGGCCAGCGGCGAGCTTCCATAGAGGTCCATGTAGGACACGGTGATGCCGCAGAGCGTGGCGCCAGAGGCGGCTATCGTCGCGATGACCAGGCTGTTGGCTAAAGCGCCGGACAGTGCCGGGTTGCCGTAGAGCGTCGCGTACCATTGCAGCGTAAAACCTTGCAGCGGAAATGCCGCCTGGATGGAATCGTTGAAGGAAAACAGCGGGATCAGCAGGATCGGCAGATAGAGGAATACCAGATAGGCAACCACATAGAGGCCGAGCCAGCGGCCACCTGCATTGGCCTCGGTGCGCGTCGCGCTCATGTGCGGCTGCCAAATCTGCGGTCGGCGTCGCGCGCGACGAGGACCACGCACAGGATGACCATCATGACGCAGACCGAAAGGGCCGCGCCGAACGGCCAGTCATTGGCCTTGCCGAACTGCGACTGGATCAGCGAGCCGATTATGGTGCTGGCCGGGCCGCCGACCATGGCCGGGGTGACATAGTCGCCGACCGTCGGCACGAAGACGACGAGGGCCGCCGCCAGGACGCCCGGCATCGAATTGGGCAGCACGACGCGGCGGAACGCCGTGAACGGCCTGGCGCCGAGGTCGGACGCGGCTTCAAGCAGCGATTTCGGGATGGTGTCGAGCGCCACATAGATCGGCAGGATGGCGAAGGGGGCATAGGCATGCGCCAGCGTGACGACGACGGCGGCCGGGGTGTTGAGGAAGGCCAGCGTCGGCTCCGACCAGATGCCGCTTTCGATCAGCGCCGAGTTCAACACGCCATTGTAGGCGAGCACGATCTTCCAGGCGAAAACGCGCAGGAGGTAGCTGGTCCAGAACGGCAGCGTTACCAGAAACAAAAGCAGGCCGCGGCGGCGGCCGGCATGAAAGGCGAGATAATAGGCGACGGGATAGGCGGTGACGACGGTTGCCAGCGTCACCAGGCCGGCAATCACCAGCGAGCGCAGCGTCACCGTCCAGTAGAGCGGATCGGAAATCACGGTGATGAAATTGTCTGCCGTGAAGCCGGCGCCGAGCAGCGAGCCGTCATTGCCGCGCAAGGCGAGGAACAGCACCAGGCCGAGGGCAAACAGGATCAGGAAGAAGGTGACCAGTCCGCCCGGCAGCAACATGGCGAAGCGGAAGCCGGAGGACGAGCCGGACTCTGCTGGCACTTCTGACGCAACGATGCTCGACATCGGACTGCTCAACGGGAAATATGAAATCGTCTTAACTTTTTTCATATTCCTGAAACTGTCAAGCTGAATCAGCCTGCTCTGGACGGCCGGCGCAAGATCAGCGCTCGAAGGCGTCCAGCATCCGGTACCAAGCAATGGTCGCGGCGACGCCGACTTGGCGGAAGGCATGGAACGGAATCGGCCGGATCGGCGACAGCGGGAACGGCAGTTGCACTGCATCACCGGTTGCCAGGTAGCCCGCCATGCGTTTTCCCAGCGCGCTCATCAGGCCGACGCCCCTGCCCTGGCAACCGGCCACCGCCAGCAAGCCCGTTTCGGGCTCGTGGATATGCGGCAGATGATCCGGCGTCATCGCCACGCGGCCGAACCAGCGCTTCTCGATCGCGATGTCAGCCAGAGCCGGATAGAGCCGAACCAGCGCGCGCTGCAAATGCGCCCAGTCGGCCTCGCTCCTCGGCATTGTCATGCGACCGCGGCCGCCAAGCACCAGCCGGCCATCGGCTGTTTTGCGGTAATAGACGAGGATGCGGCGCGAGTCCGACACCGCTTGCCCTTCCGGAAGGATCGTCGCCGCCAGGTTGGACGACAACGGCGCGGTCGCGACCTGGAAGGAATGCAGCGGAACGATGGTCTCGGCGAGGCCCGGCAGCAGTCCATCGGTATAGGCGTTGGTTGCCAGGACAACCGCCTTGGCACGAACTTCATCGCCGTTTTCGGTGGAAACGCGCCAAAGGCCGGCCTCATTGCGGAGTTTCACCACCTTCTGCCGTTCGGCGATGCTGACGCCGGACGCGGCAGCAATGCGCGCCAGTTCCAGCGTATAGGCGAGCGGATCGATGATGCCGGCGCGGCGATCGAGCCAGCCGCCGAGATAGCCTTTCGCGCCGGTCATATCAGCGATCTCGCTTCCACTCAGAAGCCGGACATCGGCGCCACGTGCCCGCCATTGGCGGTCCCGCTTCGCTGCCGCTTTCAAAGCGGTTTCGGTGTGCGCGGCCTGGATCCATCCATTGCGGGTGAACGGCACCGCCAGTTTTTCGTCGCGGATGAGATCGAACACCGTATCCGCCGTCGAGGCGGCGAAATCGACCAATGCCTGGCCACGCTCAGGGCCGAAATGCTCCAGCAGCCATTCGGGATCGTATTTCAGGCCGGGAATGACCTGGCCGCCATTGAGACCCGAAGCGCCCTGTCCGATCTCACCGGCGTCCAGCACCTGGACGCCGAGACCGAGACGCGCCGCATGCAAGGCGGTCGACAGGCCCATGAAGCCACCACCGACGATGACGACATCGACAGATGCGCCGTCCGGGACGAGCGACTGGAATGCGGATGCGGTCTGCGGCTTTTGCCAGATCGGAACGGAAAACGGTGTGGGCAAGGCTTCACCTGGGCTATGGCGTAAAATGAAAATCCTAGTGGCGGTTTCATTTTTTTGAAAGAGTGAGCGTCAAGTCAGAACCGACAATTGGCTACGCCACGGGATAGACCTTTGGCGTGAATCCAGTGAAAGTGCCGCGCCCTTCAGGCCAACTCCCATTCGCGATCATTCAAAGGACAGTAAGCCATGACGAACCCAACGCAGCTTCCCGCCGACGGGCTCTTCATCGGCCGCGCAAGGGTAAGCGATGCCTCGCATCCGCTGGTGGTCACAGTGCGCGACGGCACCGTCTTCGACATCACGTCGAGTGCAGCACCCACCGTGCGCGACATCTGCGAGATGACCGATCCGGCCGGATATATCAGCTCCGTCAAGGGCAAGCCGATCGGCTCGCTCGATGCGATTGCCGCCAACAGTTTTCAGGCCACCCGCGACCCGAGCAAGCCATACTTGCTGTCCCCGGTCGATCTGCAGGCGGTGAAGGCGTCGGGCGTAACCTTCGTGGTCAGCCTGCTCGAGCGCGTCATCGAGGAGCAGGCGCGGGGCTCGGCGGAAAAGGCCGACGCCATCCGCGCCGACATTGCCGGACTGATCGGCCACGATCTGTCGAAGCTGAAGCCCGGTTCGCCCGAAGCGATGGAGATCAAGGCAAAGCTGATCGAGCGTGGCGCCTGGTCGCAATATCTGGAAGTCGGCATCGGGCCTGATGCCGAAATCTTCACCAAATGCCAGCCTATGGCCTCAGTCGGCTTCGGCGCCGATGTCGGCCTGCATCCGGTGTCGACCTGGAACAATCCGGAACCGGAGATAGCCATGATCGCCGCCAGCAGCGGCAGGATTGTCGGCGCGACCATCGGCAACGACGTCAATCTGCGTGACGTCGAAGGGCGCTCGGCGCTGCTGCTCGGCAAGGCTAAGGACAACAACGCGTCGGCGTCACTCGGCCCGTTCATCCGGTTGTTCGACGCAACATTCTCGATCGACGACGTGAAACGGGCCACGGTGCGGCTGAAGGTCGAGGGCGAGGACGGGTTTTCGCTGGAGGGCGCGAGCTCCATGGCCGAGATCAGCCGCTCGCCGGAAGAACTCGTTGCCTCCGCCATGGGGCCGCATCACCAGTATCCGGATGGGCTGGCGCTCTATCTCGGCACCATGTTCGTGCCGTCGAAGGATCGCAGCGAAAAAGGCAAGGGCTTTACCCACAAGGTCGGCGACATCGTCACCATCTCGTCGGAAAAATTCGGCGCGCTGGTCAATCGCGTGCTTCTGTCACCCGACTGCCCGCACTGGACCTATGGCGCCAGCCATCTGATGCGCGACCTCGCCAAAGCCGATCTGATCTAATTTCGCGACCGTCTGGACGAACGGGCAGCCGGCGAACGTTCCTGTCCGGGATCCGTAGGCCGTTTGTCAGCGGAATCCGGGTTGCTGTTTCGGAAATTCGCTCCAAGATCGGGGCGCGGTCTGTGGGGGCCGAATCGCATGCTCGGTTCGCCGATAATGTCGGTGCGCAATCTCGCCATGCGATATGGCGGTGTTGTCGCACTCAGGGATATGAACCTGTATGTCGGACCGGGGACGATCCATGCCGTGATCGGTGAAAGCGGCGCTGGCAAGTCGACGCTGGTGAAGGTGCTTGCCGGCGTGGTCCGACCCGACAGCGGCACCATCCGGATCGGCGACCAGACCGTTGCCATCGATAGCTCTGCCATTGCTCGCAAGCACGGCCTCGGCGTCGTCTATCAGGATCTGAGCCTGTTTCCCGACCGTTCGGTGCTGGCCAATCTGTTCGTCGGCCGCGAACCGCTGCGCAACGGTCTGATCTCCACCCGCGAGATGGAGGCGCGCAGCCGCACCTTGCTGCGGCAACTCGAACTCAACGTCGATGTCCGCGCCCCGGTGGGTCACCTCGACATGGGCGAGCGGCAGCTTGTGGAACTTGCCCGCGAGCTTTTGCAAACGCCGCGGCTGTTGATCCTCGACGAACCCAATTCGGCACTCGACCGGCGCGAGACCGAGCATCTGTTCACGGTGCTGCGCGGGCTAAAGGCCAAGGGCATGAGCGTGCTCTATGTCTCGCACCGGCTGGAGGACGTGTTTGCCATCGCCGACCACATCACCGTGATGCGCAACGGCCGCGACGTGCTGACCAAGGAGCGATCTGGGCTGAGCGAAGCCGATGTCATCGACGCCATGATCGGTCAGCAGCGCGACAGCCTGTTCCCGCCCGCGCTGTCGGCCAATGCCAGCACGATAAGGCCGCAGATTACCGTGGAGGGCCTGAGCGGCGGCCGGATTTCCGGCGTCAGCTTCACCGCGCGCTCCGGCGAGGTCCTCGGCTTTGCCGGGCTTGAGGGATCGGGCGTTGAAGACCTGTTCGAGATGCTGTTTGGCCTGCGCAAGGCGCAAGGCGGCACAGTGCGGTTTCCCGACGGCCATGGCTTGCCGAAAAGCCCGACCGAAGCGGCGCGGCGCGGCATCGGCCTGCTGCCGGCGGACCGCCGGTGCAACGGGCTGATGCCAGACCGGTCGCTGGCCTTCAACATCGGCAACATCGTCGCCGGCGCCCGCAACTGGGGGTCGCGACGCTATTCGCCCAAAGCCGCGATCGCCGGCGCGGCAAGGCAGATCGATGCATTGCGCATCAAGAGCCTGCCGGATGCGCCGGTGAATTCGCTGCTGGCCGGCGACCAGCAGAAAATCGTCATCGCCAAATGGCTGGAGACGGCACCGCAAGTGCTGCTCCTGGACAATCCGGCTGGCGGTATCGAGGCGGCCGCCAAGCGCAAGATCTATGCGCTGATCCGACAGATGGCGGCGAATGGCTGCATCGTTTTGTTGCGTTCGGTCGAGCCGTCCGAACTGACCAACCTCAGCAACCGCGTCCTGGTCTTCCATCGCGGCCGGGTCGCCGGCGAGGTGTTCGGCGCCGAGATGAAAAGAAGGACGGTGCTGCACCTGATCACCACCGGCGAGATGCCGGAGGCGGAGCGGCCGAAAAAGAAACTCGTGGGAAGCATGGCATGACAAGACTGGATCCCACGCCGCCGCTTGCCGGATCGGTTGCCCACCCGAAGCGCAGCTTTCGCCTGCCGGCGGAACTCGGCCCCCTCGCCGGGCTCGTCGTCCTGGTGGCGATCATCGGCTTTGCCCGGCCGGGTTTCCTCGATCAGGCCAATCTGCTGTCGCTGCTGGAAACCGCCGCCTATCCCGGCATGCTGGCGATCGGCATGGTGTTCGTGCTCGCCTTGCGCGAGATCGACCTGTCCGTCGGCTGGATGTTCCATCTCGCGGCACTGCTCACAGCATTCCTCCTGGCCGCCGGCATCAACCCGTGGCTCGCCGCATTTGCCGGCGTGCTGCTCGGCGCCGGGCTCGGCCTCGTCAACGGCCTGCTGGTGGTGGCGCTGCGCCTGCCGGCCATTGTCGTCACGCTGGGCACCTTTGCCATGTTCCGGGGCTTGGCGGCGGTGGCCGTCAAGATGCAAACCAGCGCTCCGGCCGATCAAAGCGGCGAGCTTTCGCAGATCGTCCACGGCAAAATGTTCGGCGCAGTGCCGACAGCCGTCTTTGTCTTCGTCGCAATGGCGGTGGTGATGCAGTTCGTGCTCCACCGCAGCCGCTTCGGCTACCGGGTCCAGGCCGTCGGCAGCAACCCGCAGGCAGCGCTCTATGCCGGCATCCCGACAGGCGCGGTGCGGCTGCAGACGCTGGTGCTGATGGGCATCGTCTCGGGGCTTGCGGGCGTGCTCTGGCCTGGCTTTCCCGTCACCGACGCGGACCAAGGCGGCGGCTTCGAGCTGATGGCAATTGCCGCGGCGATCATCGGCGGCACCTCGCTTTCGGGAGGCCGCGGCACCGTCATCGGCGCGGTGATCGGCATGCTGATCGTCCAGGTCATCCTGAGCGGCGTGACCTTGCTCGGCATCGACGCCACATGGAACCCCTTCGTGATAGGCGCGGTGATGCTGCTTGCCCTGGCGCTCGACCGCCTGGTCAAGGCGCTGCGCCAGCGCCAGGCCGTGCGCTTTCAGGAGAATCTGCACGCCTGAGTTCCGGCGCCGCCTGCCCGCCCTGAAATATCTCGGCTCGCGGTTCGCCGTTTCGCGGAAACGGCGAACCGCTCCATCTCTTTGTTTGACGCAATTCCCAAGGGAAAGCGCTACGCACTTTTCCTGGAATTGCTCGAACTGATGCGATCTGATGGGATTGCTGATGGCGTGTTGCATCGCGCCACCATCCATTGGGCGGATGGAGGCTTGCCATCGGCCGCAAAAGAAGATGCTCTGAGCATCCGGGTCGGCGCTGGCAGGAGGATATGATCGGGCATGGCCCGGATCATCGCCGGACGTGGAGGTCGTTTTTCAACATGGGAGGAAAGCAAATGCTGACGAGGCTACGATTACTCGTGCTTGGCTTGATTGTGGCGCTGGCCATTCCGGCGGCGGCACAGGCCAAGACGTTCTACTGGATTTCGCATGGCGGCCCGGCCGACCCGGTCTGGACCTACTTCCTGGCCGGCGCCAAGCAATGGGCGAAGGACACCGGCAACACCGTCAACACCTCGTTCCACAATGGCGACGTCGCCTCGCAGCAGGAGGCCGTTCGCGCCGCGATCTCGGCCAAGGCCGACGGCATCGTCACCACCAGCCCCGATCCGGGCAGCCTGATCGAGATCGCCAAGGAAGCCAACACGGCGAAGATCCCGATCATCAACTTCAACACACCCGATCCCAAGGCGAGCTTCAACGCCTATGTCGGCGGCGACAACGTCACCTTCGGCAAGCACTGGGCACAGTATCTGGTCGACAAGGGCCTGGTGAAGAAGGGCGACTTCGTCTGGATGCCGGTCGAAATCCCGGGCGCCACCTATGGCGTGCAGGAAGAAGAAGGCATCAAGAGCGTTTTCGAGCCGCTGGGGATCACCTATGAGATCACCGAAGCGACGCTCGACCAGGCCGAAGCCATCAACCGCATGGTCGACTACCTCACCGCCAACAAGGCCAAGGTCAAGGCGATCATCGGCCTCGGCGACCTGGTCACCGGCTCGATCAAGCGGGTGTTCGATCAGGCCGGTATCAAGCCGGGCGAAATCCCGGTCGTCGGCTGGGGCAACTCGCTCGACACCACCCAGGAAGTGCTGACCGGCTACGTCAATGCCGGCCAGTGGCAGGACCCGCAGGCGACCAGCTATGTCGCTCTGTCGCTGGCCAACATGGCTGCCTCAGGCATTCCTCCGGGCTTCAACGTCATCACCGGCGCGCTCTATGAAAAGGACACCGCGCAGGTCTACGACGACATCCTGTCCGGCAAATAATCCAGACCTGAAACAGTCGCGACCGCATCGGCGGTCGCGACTGTCCTTCCGTTCCGCCGAGCCTTCGCAGACAATGCGCAGGGTCTCAGCCCTTCCCTTCCTGTCGCGGGTTATCAGTGGAAAACCGTTCGCTCATCCAACGCCTGATCGCGAGGCCGGAATTCGGGCCCTTCGTGCTGCTCATCATCGAAATCGCGGTGTTCTGGAGCATCAACCACGATTTCCTGTCGCCGCAGAACATCTCCAACACGCTGGCCTTCACCGTCGAGCTCGGCCTGATCGCGCTGGCGATGACGCTGCTGATGACATCGGGCGAATTCGACCTGTCGGTCGGCTCGCTGTTCGGCTTCTCGCCGGTGCTGATGTGGACGCTGTTCAACAGCGGCCTGACCTCGCTGGAAGTCGGCTTCCTCGCCGCGCTGCTGGTCGCCGCTCTCATCGGCCTGGTCAATGGCTGGTTCGTCACGCAGTTGAAAATCCCATCCTTCCTGGTGACACTCGGCATGTTGCTGGTGGTGCGCGGCACGGCGCTGTTCGTCACCGACGGCTTTCCGCAGCGTACCTGGAGCGCGGAAGGCAGCTGGCTCGCCGAAGTGCTGGTCGGCGACTTCTATGTCGGGCCGTTCCGCATCTACATGTCGCTGTTCTGGTTCATCGCGGCGGCCATCGCGCTCGGCTACGTGCTGACGCAAAGCCGCACCGGCAACTGGATCCAGGCAGCGGGCGGCAACCCGAACGCTGCCCGCGCGCGCGGCGTCAACGTCAACGGCGTCAAGATCGGCCTGTTCATCCTGTCGTCGCTGATGGCATCGCTGGCCGGTGTCATCTCGTCGCTGCGCACGTCGGCCGCCAACCCCAATAGCGGCACCGGCTATGAGCTCGAAGTCATCGCCATGGTGGTGATCGGCGGCACCGCGCTGACCGGCGGCCGCGGCACCATCATCGGCACCGTGCTCGGCATCCTGATCCTGCGCGTGATGCGCAACGGCATCGTGCTGATCGGCGTGCCCGGCCTTGCCTACAACATCTTCATCGGCGCCATCATCCTCGGCATGATGGCGCTCCACTCATGGCTGGAACGCCGGCATCAGGCGGGGACGTGAACCATGGCTGAACCGCTCGTCCGGATGACCAATATCAAAAAGTCCTACGGGCGCGTGCAGGCGCTCGAGGACGCCAATTTCCATGTCAATGAAAGGGAGATTGTCGGCCTGCTCGGCGACAATGGCGCCGGCAAGTCGACGCTGATCAAGGTGCTGTCGGGCGCGGTGCCGCTGACCAGCGGCGACATCTTCATTCGCGGCAAGAAGGTCAATCTGCGCCGAACCAGCGACGCCATCGCGCATGGCATCGAGACGATCTACCAGGACTCGGCACTGGTGACGCAACTATCGATCGCGCGAAACCTGTTCCTCGGCCGCGAGCCGATCAAGCCGCCGCGCTTTCTGAACCGCATGGACCAGGAGGCGATGAATGTGGTCGCCCGCGATCTGTTGAAACAGGTCGGCATCTCCAAGAACATCCCGCCGACGACGCCGATCGGCTCGCTCTCCGGCGGCGAGCGGCAGGCGGTGGCGATCGCCCGCGCCATGCATTTCGACAGCGACCTGATCATCCTCGACGAGCCGACCAACAATCTCGGCGTCGCCGAGACGCAAGGCGTGCTGAGCTTCGTGCGCAACGCGCGCGATTCCGGGCATTCCTGCATCTTCATCGCCCACAACATCCACCACGTCTTCCAGGTGGTCGACCGCATTGTCGTCATGCGCCGGGGCAAGGTGGTGGCCGACGACATCGACCCGAAGAAGACCAGCGTGGCCGAAGTCGAGCGCATCATCACCGGCATGTCGGACAAGGAAATCCGCGACGCCATCATCGAAGGCAGGCCATCGCACGGCTGAGGCCGTCGGCGCTGCCGACTGGTATGGAAACGCATCAGCTCTAACTCTTTGTGGAGCATGTTCTTTGGGACAAAACGGTTCCCGTTTGTCCGACAAAACCGGTTCCCACTTTTCGGGATCATGCTCTATGACTGCAGCCATGAAAGCCACCGTTTCGGACATAGCCAGAAGCTGCGGTCTGTCGACGGCGACCGTCGACCGTGTGCTCAACAATCGGCCGGGCGCCAGCGCCGCCAACCGGCAGCGCGTGATGGAAGCGGCCAAGCAGCTCGGCTATTTGCCGGTGGTCGACCAGGTGACGCTGCCGTCGCGGCCGGCGCATCTCGAATTCTTCCTGCCGATCGGCGCCAACGCCTTCATGGTCGATCTGGCGGGGCATATCGAGGACTATGCGGCGCGCCTGCCGCTGGTCGCTTCCTGCCGCATCCACAACCTCGCCGGCATCTCGCCCGCAGCACTCCAGGCGGCGGTCGAAAATCTGTCGCTGAAGGCCAATGGCGTCGGCGTCATCGCCGTAGATCACCCGCGAACGCGCAACATATTGCGCGACGTGGTCGAGGCCGGCATCCGCCTCGTGACGCTGGTCTCCGACGTTCCGGCCGCCCCGCGCTCGGCCTATGTCGGCATCGACAACCGCGTCGCCGGGCGCACGGCGGCGCTGTTGATGGGGCGCTTTCTCAATGGCCGGCAGGGTCATCTGGCGATGGTCGTCGGCTCACGCTCCTATCGCGGGCACGAGGAACGCGAGATGGGTTTTCGCTCGGTGCTGTCAGAGGAGTTTCCCAATCTCACCGTCTCGAGCGCGGTCGAAATCAATGACGAACCGGAGGGCAGCTATGCCGCGACGATGCAGGCGCTGCACAACGAGCCGGAACTGCTCGGCATCTATTGTGTCGGCGCCGGACGCTCAGGCGTGGCCAGGGCACTGCTCGAAACCAGGCCAAGGAAGAAGCCGGTCTTCATCTGTCACGACCTGACAAAGGAAACGCGCGGCTATCTTGTCGACGATCTCGCCGATGTCGTCATCGACCAGAATGCGCGGCTGATCGCCGAGCAATCGGTGATCCGCCTGCTCGGCTCGATCGCGTCGGCCGCACCTTATCTGACGAAAAAGTTCATCGAGCCGCGGCTGATCTTCAAGGAAAACGTGCCGGTGCAGTGAATTTGCGCCGTGGCGGCTTTTCCTATTTGTACGACAAGTCGGGGTAGCTGTCGCAAATCTGCACAGCAGCTATGCATCTTTTATGGTTGCCGAATCATTAAGCAACTCGTAGGTATTGGTCGTCGGCCATCTACTCCTCCCAGATGCGATGCCGGCGCTGAACGCGGTGCACCTCCTCCCGCATCTCGTTCGAAATCGAGCCCGCTGCCACCTCCTCCCGGCAGCGGGCTTTTTTCGTTTTTGCAGAGATTCGACGAGAGAGATGACCTCGCAAGCCGGGGCGATGGCAAGGCCCCCTCACCCGGATTGCCAACCGAATTGCGAAGGGCAATTCGGGGCAATCCGACCTCTCCCCAAGGGGAGAGGAGTTCGCGCCGGCGCTGGCTCCTGCCTCTTCTCCCCTCGGGGAGAAGGTGGCCGCGAAGCGGCCGGAGAGGGGGGCTTTAGTACAAACTCAGTGCGCTGGGAATCAGCGCGCCCTGAAAGAGCTGATCAGGCCTTCCGCCATGCGCACGAACTGTGTGCTGGGGCCTTGGCAGCCCATGGTCTGCACGCTGACACGCGCGCCTTCGAACAGCAGCGACAGCGTATCGGCGAGAAGCTCGGCCTGACCGATGCCGGCATCGCGGCACAGCGCAACAAGGCGATCGCGCTGGGCTCCCTTGAGTTCCTTGATCACGCTCCTGGCCGGGTGGTCCGGTTCAGTCAGCTCGACGGCTGCGTTGGCCATGTCGCAGCCGCGGCCGTCGGCGGCGAGCATCTCGGCTACCTTGCGAACCCAGGCATGCAGTTGCGCCAGCTTGTCGCCAGGGTGCTCAGCCTCGAATTCGTCCCATATCGCGGCGCCCTTGGCTGCCGATGCGCGCAGGCATTGGACGATCAGCTCATCCTTGGATTCGAAATGACGGTAGAGCGTCATCTTGTTGGTGCCGGCGGCTTCCGTGATGGCGTCGACGCCGACGCCCTTGATGCCATGCTTGTGAAACATGTCCTGCGCCGTCTCCAGGATTCGATCCCGGGGGCGCACACGATCCGTAATGCCGTCTGCCATCGCAGTCTCCTTGTCTCCCTAAAATTTCGGTTCACCTCTTGACTAGGGTGTTACCGGTCTGTAACTATCCTGATGTTACTTACTGGTAACACCTATGTAGCCTTCCGTCAATAACAAGGCCGTGAACTGGTCCTGCCAGATCATAAAGGGTGAAAATTGCAGTTCATGCGGCTTCGGCCGGTGAAGAGATGAAAAAACGGTTCGTGATCATCCGATGCGAATCGCTGGAATGGAGACGCTCCAATGTCGCAGCGCAAGGATTTGACCATCGATGAAGCCATCCGGGATCCGATGATCCGGCTGGTGATGAAGGCGGACCGTGTCAACCCGCGCGCTTTCGAAGCGATGCTGAGGACCGTGGCCGATGAGCAGGGCTTCAGCGGCGCGGCGCCGTCTTCCTACTTTTTGCAGGACCCGGGCTCAGTGCGCAGCCGGCGGCTGTCCCGGTCTGCCCATTCTTTTAAAGAGGCTTGCTTGTCGTGGTAAACTTTTTCATCCATCGCCCGATCTTCGCCTCGGCGATCGCCATCATCATGGTGCTCGCCGGCACGATTTGTTATTTCCTGCTGCCGGTTTCGCAGTTTCCCGACATCACCCCGCCGCAGGTGGTGGTCAGCGCGCATTATCCGGGCGCCAGCGCGCAGGTGGTCGCCGATACGGTGACGACGCCGCTGGAGCAGCAGATCAACGGCGTCGAAGGCATGACCTACATGTCGTCGTCGAGCTCCAATGACGGCTCCTCGACCATCACCATCACCTTCGATGTCGGTTATTCGCTGAGCACCGCGGCCGTAGACGTCCAGAACCGCGTCTCGCAAGCCGCCTCGTCGCTGCCGGCGATCGTCAACCAGGGCGGCGTGACGATCAAGAAGCAGAACCCGAATTTCGTCCTCATCGTCAACCTGACCTCGCCCGACAATTCAGTCGACCCGGTGGCGCTGAGCAACCTTGCCTATCTGCAGGTCGTCGATCCGCTGAAGCGGCTGCCCGGCGTCGGCGATGTGCAGATCTTCGGCGAACGGCGCTATTCGATGCGCGTCTGGCTCGACCCGGACAAGCTCGCCAATCTCGGCATCACCGCGGTCGACGTCCAGAACGCCATTTCGGAACAGAACGTCCAGGTCGCCGCCGGCAAGATCGGCCAGTCGCCGGCGCCCGCCGGCACCGCCTTCGAGATGCAGGTCAACGCCGTCGGCCGCCTGAGCGACCCGAAGGAGTTCGGCGACATCGTCGTGCGCGCCAACACCGGCACCGGCTCGCTGGTGCGGCTGCGCGACGTCGCCCGCATCGAGCTCGGCGCGCTGCAATATTCCTCGTCGGCCTTTTTCGGCAAGGAGCCGACGGTCGTGCTCGCCGTCTACCAGATGCCCGGTTCCAACGCGCTCGATCTGCAGCAGCACGTCAAGGACAAGATGCAGGAGTTGTCGGCCCGTTTCCCCAAGGGCGTCTCCTATGCCATGCACTACGACACGACGCGCTTCGTGTCGGCCTCGATGCATGACGTGCTGATCACGCTCGGTGAAGCACTGGTGCTGGTCGTGGCCGTGGTCTTCATCTTCCTGCAGAGCTGGCGCACGACGATCATCCCGACCATCGCCATTCCGGTGTCGCTGGTGGCGACGATGGTCGTCATGGAGATGCTTGGCTTCTCGCTCAACATGCTCTCCCTGCTCGGCATGGTGCTGGCCATTGGCCTCGTCGTCGATGACGCCATCGTGGTGGTCGAAAATGTCGAACGACAATTGGAGGCCGGGCTGAAACCATTGGCGGCGACCAAGGCCGCGATGGCCGAAGTCACCGGACCGATCATTGCCACCACCGCGGTGCTGATGGCCGTCTTCGTGCCGGTCGCCTTCATTCCCGGCGTCTCCGGCAAACTCTACAACCAGTTCGCACTGACGGTGGCGATTTCGGTCGGCATTTCCGCCTTCAACTCGCTGACGCTCAGCCCGGCGCTGAGTGCCGCCTTCCTGCGCCATCGCGGCGAAACGCAATTCGCCCCGTTCCGCTGGTTCAACACCGGCTTCGACAGACTGTCGCATGCCTACGCTCACGGTGTGCGCATCCTCATCCGGCTGCGCTGGATCATGCTCGGCCTGTTCGCGGCCGGACTGGTGGCCACCTACTTCGTCTGGCAGAAGCTGCCTTCGACCTTCCTTCCGGTCGAGGACCAGGGCTACTTCTTCGTTGTCATCCAGCTGCCCGACGGCGCTTCGCTGCAGCGCACCGACGCGGTGGCGCAGAAGGCCCGCGACATACTGCAAGCGACGCCCGGCGTCGACATTGTCGGCTCGATCAGCGGCCTGAACTTCCTGACGAGTGCAGCGCAGTCGAACTCGGCCGTCGAGTTCGCCATTCTGAAGCCCTGGGAGGAGCGCGGCCCCGACCAGAGCGCGTCGAAGCTCGTCGCCGACGTGCGCGGCAAGCTGATGCAGATTCCGGAGGCCTTCGCGCTGTCCTTCGATCCGCCTTCGATCCCGGGTATCGGCACCACGGGCGGCTTCGAATTCGTCGTCGAAGATCTTACCGGGCGCGGCAGCGTTGCCCTCAACGATGCGACGCAAGCCGTGATCGCCGAGGCGCGCAAGCAGCAGGAAATCAATCCGCAGCAGCTGTTCTCGCCGTTCTCGACCTCGACGCCGCAGTTCAACTACGACCTCGACCGCAGCAAGGCCAAACTGCTCGGCCTCAACCTGCCCGATGTCTTCAACACGCTGCAGATTTATCTCGGCTCGCTCTACGTCAACGACTTCAACCTGTTCGGCCGCACCTTCCGGGTGACCATCCAGGCCGACAAGGATGCACGTGCGGACGCAGCCGACCTTTCGCGGCTCTATGTGCGCAATGCGTCCGGCGGCATGGTGCCGCTCTCGACGCTGGGCAAGCTGGTGCCGTTCGTCGGCCCTGAAACCGTGCCGCACTACAACAACAACGCCTCGGCCACGATCAATGGCGGCGCTGCCCCCGGCTTCTCGTCGGGCCAGGCAGTGGCCGCGATGGAACGGGCCGCTGCCACCGCGCTGCCCAGGGATTTCGGTTTCGAATGGACCGGCATCACCTTCCAGGAGCTCAAGGCGGGATCGATTGCGTCGGTCGTCTTCGGCCTCGCCATCGTCTTCGTCTTCCTGATCCTGGCGATGCAGTATGAGAGCTGGGCGATGCCGTTCATGGTGCTGCTGGCGGTGCCACTGGCCCTGTTCGGCGCCTTTGCAGCCCTGTTCTTGCGCGGCATGCAGATCGACGTCTACTCGCAGATCGGCTTCGTCATGCTGATTGGCCTCGCCGCCAAGAACGCGATCCTGATCGTCGAGTTCGCAAGGCGGCGGCGCGAGGAAGGCTTGAGCATTGTCGACGCGGCGATGGAAGCCGCGCGGCTGAGGCTGCGGCCGATCCTGATGACGGCCTTCGCCTTCATCCTCGGCGTGCTGCCGCTGATGTTTGCGACGGGCGCCGGTGCTGCAAGCCGGCAATCGATCGGCACCACCGTCTTCGGCGGCATGGTCGCAGCGACAATCCTGTCGCTGGTGTTCGTACCGGTCTTCTACGCGGTGATCGAGCGGCTGCGCGAAGGCCGCGAGCGCAGCGAACCCGCCGCACATGATCAGGACCATAGTGACCAGGACAATAATGAACCGACTGCCGAACCAGCGCCCGCGCGCCTGGCCGAAGCAGCCGAATAGAATTGGAGACCAAAATGCGTAAATGGAAAATAGCTTTGGGAACTGCCGTCGCCCTCGGGGCGATCTCGGTGGCAAGCGTTCACTTCCTAGACATGGCCAATCTCAGCCTTAATGCCGGCACGGCGGCAGCGACGCCGGCGCCAGCGGCATTCGTGATGCCGGTGCCGGTGGCGAACGTGGTCAAGAAGACGATCCCGATCTATCTCGACTACGCCGCCCGCATCGAGCCGATCCGCAGCGTCACCTTGCAGGCCCGCGTGCCCGGTTATCTTGACGAACAGACGGCTGAGGACGGCGCGGATGTGCGCAAAGGCGACGTGCTCTACAGGATCTCGCCCGACGACTTCCAGGCGGCTCTCGACCAGGCCAAGGCCGAGGTGCAGCGCGACCAGGCAACGCTCGACTATGCGCGTTCCAATCTCGGCCGCGGCTCCGAGCTCGCCAAGAGCGGTTACCTCGCCAAGGATGGGTTCGACCAACGCACCAGCACCTTGCGCCAGGCCGAAGCCTCGCTGGCCGTCAACCAGGCGGCGGTGCGGACGGCCGAGCTCAATTTGAGCTATGCCGAAATCCACGCCCCGTTCGCCGGCCGCGTCGGCCGCAACCAGGCTTCCGTCGGCACGCTGGTCAGCATTGCCGGCACGGTGCTGAACACGCTGGTGCAGCTCGACCCGATCTACGTCACCTTCAATCCGAGCGAGACCGACCTGGCCGAAATCGAGCAGGCCCGCGCGGCCGGTCCGATCGAGGTCGAGGTGTTGCTGCCCGGCGAGACCGAGGCCAGTCAGAAGGGCGAACTCACCTTCATCGACAACACGGTCGACCACTCGACCGGTACGATTACGGCGCGCGCCACCATCGGCAATGCGAAATTCTCGCTGCTGCCGGGCCAGTATGTCCGCGTGCGGCTGCACATCAAGCAGCTGCCCGACGCGCTGATGGTGCCGCAGGTGGCGCTGGGTTCGAGCCAGCTCGGCAAATATGTCTATGTCGTCGGCAAGGGCAACACGGTCGACCAGCGCATCGTCTCGCTCGGGGCGACCAGCGGCGATCTGGTGGCCGTCCTCAGCGGCGTTGCCGAAGGCGACCAGGTGATAACGGGCAATCTGCAGAAGATCGGACCTGGAATGCCGATCTCGCCATTGCCTCAGGAGAAACCGGCCAGCTGATAACCCCCATCAGTCCCGGTTCTGTGGCGCCCTCGGTTCCCACACCGAGGGCGCCGTTTTTTATCGAGTGCCGCGCGCCGTTTTTGGAGTGGCAGCGAGCAGCGCGACGAGACCGGCTATGTCGGCCCGTTCGGCTTTCGCCGGCAGCATGAAGGCGCAATAGGGCTGGCCGAGCCGGACGGAGATCGCGGAGAGCGCGATCAAGCGACCAGCTTCGAGATCGGTAGCAGCCATCGTCGTCTGGCCAAGTGCGACACCCAGCCCCAGTCTCGCCGCCGATATCGCCAGGCTGGAGAGGCCAACACGGCGGCCATGCGAAGGGTCGGGCGCGCGAGTGCCGCCTGCAACCGCGAACCAGTCCGCCCAGCTTGGATGCGAGGCATAGTTTGGGCCCCAGTTGGTGTGGATGAACTGGCTTTCATGCATATCCGCCAGGATGGAGCCTTGGTTGCCGTGGCGCTTCAGGAAACCGGGCGAGGCGACCGGCAGCACCTCATCGTGCACGAGCCGCACCATCCTGAGCGCCGGATAGTGATAGTCGCCATAGGAGATGCGCAGGTCGATGTTCTGGCGCACGACATCGACCGGATCGTCCTCGACGCGGATATCGATGGCCATCTGCGGGAAGCCGTCGAGCAATTCGGCCAGCCGAGGCGCCAGCCACAATTCGGCCAGCGAGAA
The DNA here is from genome assembly GCF_013520985.1 of Mesorhizobium neociceri. Classification (GTDB taxonomy): domain Bacteria; phylum Pseudomonadota; class Alphaproteobacteria; order Rhizobiales; family Rhizobiaceae; genus Mesorhizobium; species Mesorhizobium neociceri. Next base: position 202,744 of record NZ_JACDTY010000006.1, read on the forward strand.
CGGCACGCTGACGACCAAACGGGGCCGTACGCCGCCCTCCAGCATGCGCCGGCCGACCGCCGCTATGTCGCCGAGCGCACGGGCTGTCTGCGGATAGATAGCGTGGCCGGCATCGGTCAGCGTGATGCGGTTGCCATTGCGCACGAAGAGCTGCTTGCCGAACCAGCTTTCGAGATTGCGGATCTGCTGGCTGACGGCGGCGGAGGAGACGCCAAGTTCGGTGGCGGCAAGCGTGAAGCTGCCGGCGCGCGCGGCGACCTCGAAAGCACGCACGGCGTTTAGAGGCGGGAGCTTTTCCATGTCGCTTCCTCAATATTTTCTTGTGCAACCCTAATAATTTTCCGCGTTGAGAGAAAGATTTTTTTGTCGTCTTCTGCTTTCGAAACCGGAGCATTTGACGATGAAAGACATTCTCGACCTCGACCGCTACCCGCTGGACCGCGAAGGCGCCCCTGAATAGCAGCGGCTGGTGGACACATCCGTCGCCTCGCTCGAAACCGACGGCATGTTCAACCTCGAAGGGTTTTTGCGGCCCGGCGTGGCCGAAAAGGCGGTCGGCGAAATCCAGCCGGTGATGGCGGCGCGCTCGCATGTGCACAAGCGCATGCACAACATCTACTTCAAGCCGGAGATTCCGGAGCTTGCTCCTGATCACCCAGCGCTCCGCAAGGTCGAGACCATCAGCCATACGGTCTGCGCCGACCAGATTCCCTGCAGTACCGTGCTTGCCATCTATGAATATGAGCCGTTGCTGCGCTTCCTAGCGGCGGCAATGGGCAAGAGCAGGCTGCATGTCATGCAGGACCCGCTGGCGCGCACCAATGTCATGGCGTATCGCGCCGGCGAAGCGCTGAACTGGCATTTCGACCGTTCCGAATTCACCACCACGCTCTTGCTGCAGGCGCCGGAGCGAGGCGGCGATTTCGAGTATCGCACCGATCTGCGGTCGGACGACAATCCAAACTATGACGGCGTCGCAAAACTGCTCGAAGGGCGCGACCCCGAGGCAAAAGTCCTGCGCCTGAAGCCAGGCACGCTGAATGTCTTTCGCGGCAAGAACACCGCGCATCGCGTCACCACGGTCCAGGGTGAGCGCGAGCGGATGATCGCGGTGTTTTCCTACTATGAGAAGCCGGGCGTGATGTTCAGCCCAGAGGAGCGGGTCGGCTTCTACGGCCGCGCTGCCTGAGTCCAAAAGGCTGACACGCCGCCCGGCTACAAGAATCCAGAAATGGCCTCTTGTAGGATTGTCGACAATCTGCTTGTCTTGTTCCCGGCTCTCACTGGAGTGGCGACATGGCCAAGCTGGATTTCAGTCCGATCGCGGATACGACACGGCGGGCCGAGATCGTCGCGCTGTTGAGGCGCGCGATCCTGACCGGCCAGTTGGAACCCGGCCAGAAGCTCAATGAGCTCAGGATCGCCGAACAGATGCGGGTCAGCCGCGCGCCGTTGCGCGAGGCGATGCGCGAGCTGGTGCAGGAAGGCATCCTCACCAGCATTCCTTATGCCGGCACCTTCGTCATTGATGTCACCGCCAAGGACATCGACGACGCCTATTCGCTGAACAAGGTGCTCGACGAATTTGCCATCGACCGGACATGGAAGCTGCGCGACCAGCGCTTCTTCAACGAGCTCGACCGCCGCCACGAAGCGGTGAAGCAGGCGACCCGCGCGCTCGATACCACCCGCCAGATCGAGACCGCGCTGCAACTGCACGGCCTGATCTATGAGTGGGCCGACAATTCGGTGCTGCTCGAAACCTGGCAGCGGCTGACCAGCCGGCTGCAAATGTATTTTGCCTTGCATCAGCGGGCGCGCAACGAGCCGGTGCCGGCCGATTATGTCCACGAGACCTATGTGCGGCTGCTGAAGGGCAACGACATGCGTGCCGCCCAGCGCCACGCGCGCGAGCATATCGACCTCGATTTCGAAGAGCTGCTTGCCTACACGCGCGGCCTCGAAAAACGCGCGGGCTCCTGACCCTCACCATCACAGCCAACGGACAGACAAAGTGCAGATCAAATCCATCAAGGCCTATCGTGTCGTGCAGCCCTTCGTGGACGGGCCCTACCGCATGTCCAAGGGGCGGGTCGCCGACTGCTTCGACGCGGTGATCGTCGCCATCACCTCCGACAGCGGCGTGACCGGCTGGGGCGAGATGGCGCCGCTCGGCAATTTCTACTCGGCCGCTTTTCCGGCCGGCACGCGCGCCGGCGTGGTGGAAATCGCGCCGCACCTGATCGGCCAGGATCCGCGTGGCCTGGCCGGCATCGGCCGGCTGATGGATACGGTGTTCAAGGGCCATCCCTACATCAAGTCGGCGCTCGATATGGCGTGCTGGGACCTGGCCGCACGAGCGGCCGACGTGCCGCTGGTGACCATGCTCGGCGGCCGCGAAAGCGATATGGCGGAGACCTACCGCGTCGTCACCCATGGCACCCTCGACCAGATGGCGGCACTGGCCAAAAGGATCATCGCCGAGGGCTGCCGCCGGCTGCAGGTCAAGGTCGGCGGCAATGTGCACGACGACATCGACCGGGTGACGGCGGTCGCCTCGGCTGTGCCGAAAAGCACGGTGATCTTTTGCGACGCCAATGCCGGCTGGACACCCTATCAGGCGCGCCAGTTCGCCGATGCCACGCGCGGCATCGACTACACGTTCGAGCAGCCCTGCACGACGATCGAGGAGAACATGTCGGTGCGCCGCATGCTCGACAAGCCGATGGTGCTCGACGAGAGTGTCATATCGCTCGAAGCGATGCTGGAAATTCACCGCCTGGGCGCCGCCGACGGGCTGACGCTGAAGATCTCGCGGCTGGGTGGCGTGACCCGAACGCGGCAAATTCGCGACGTCGCCGTCGATCTCGGTTTCATGATCACGGTCGAGGACACGGGCGGCGCCGAGATCGATACGGCGGCGATGGCGCATCTGTCGCTGTCGACGCCGGCGGAACGCCGGCTGCATGCGATCGCCTTCCACGAATGGGTGACGGTGCGAACGGCCTCCAACGCCCCACCGGTCACCGGCAGCCACATGGGCATTCCCGACGGACCCGGCCTCGGCATCGATGTCGACCCAAGCCTGCTCGGCAAACCTTTCTTCGAGATCGGCTGAGATGAAGATCAAGCGCATCAAGGCCACGCCGATCAACTACCGGCTCGAAGCCCCTTACGTCTGGGTGTTCGGCGAACTCGACGGTTTCTCACCGACCATCGTCGAGGTCGAGACCGAGGACGGGCTGGTCGGCATCGGCGAAGCGCCGACGCCGGCCGCCGCAGCCGTCATCAACGATGTGCTGGCGCCACGGCTTGTCGGCCGCGACGCTTTCGACATTGCCGGCGCCGAGGAAGTCTGCCTGCCCTTCTGGAGCGGCGTGCAGTCGATCAACGACCGCACCCGCATCATGGCCTTCGGCGCCATCGAGGTGGCGCTGTGGGACCTGCGCGGCAAGGCGTGGAAGCAGCCGCTCTACCAGCTGCTCGGCGGCGCCGTGCGCAAGGACATTCCCTTCACCGACTATTTTTCGCTGCGTGGCGACGGAGCGAAGGTGAAGGGTGAGAAGACGCCCGAAGAAGTCGCCGACTATTGCGTCGAACTCAACGAGCGCTTCGGCACCACCTTCTTCGAAGGCAAGTTCTCGACACATGATCCGAAGATTTCGCTGAAGATGATCGAGCTTATCCGCAAAAGGCTCGGCGACGATGCGATGATCCGCATCGATTCCAACCAGGCCTATTCGCTGGCCACCGCCAGGCAGCTGGCGCGGCCGCTGGAGGAGCTTGGCGTGCGCAACTGGGAGGATCCGGTGGCAACGTCAGAGGAGATGCGCGAGCTGCGGCGTCACACCTTGATCCCGTTCTCGACCCATAATATCGACATCGCCCGCGCCATGGAGTTGAAAGTGCCGGACGCCTTTGTCGGCAACCCGACCGCGCATGGCGGCATCGGCCGCATGCTGCGCTTCGTCGGTGCCTGCGAGCATGCCGGCATCGACTACTGGTGCTACAGCGGCGACACCGGCGTCGGCAGCGCCTGCTACCTGCATCTGTGCGCCGCACTTGGCTGGATCCGGGAGCCCAACCAGTCGCTGTTTCGCATGCAGCCGATGGATATTATCGAGGAAGGGCCGTTCGTGCCGAAGAACAATGTCGTGCCGGTGCCGGAAGGACACGGCCTCGGCGTCACGCTGTCGCGGGACAGGCTTGCCGCCTGCCATCGCGACTTCGCCCTGAATGGGCCGTGCAACAAATACCACGATCCGGAAAAGCCCGGCACCTATCGCCGGCTGCCTCTGAACTAGGCGGTTTTCCGCCCGCAATCGCGTCAAAACAACGAGGAGTGATCACACAAGCCGACAAGAGATGGATACAACAAGAGAAGCTCGCAGCTGTGACAACGATCACAGGCACGCGGGACGAACGGGTAAAAGCAGATGCCTCGCAAAATCCGGCCCCTCCTCATTATGGACCGGATGGACCGCGGAAAATCGCATGCTACAGTCCGGTCGAAAGACATCGTTGACGGCCGGGATAAGGAGAACTCCACGGAATTTCGTCAGCCATAAACACACCAACCAACTACAAAAACACAGGGGAAAGGGTAGCACCCATGATCAAGAATTACCGCCTTCTCGACCTTATCCGGCGCCAGCGCACGCCGCTCGAAAACCACCTCATCGACGGGCTGGTCGACGGCCGCGTCAGCCGCCGCGAATTCATTCGCCATGGCAGCCTGCTTGGCCTGTCGCTGCCGCTGCTCGGCGGCATAACCACGGCGGCCGGCTTCGGCGCCATGCCCTCGCTCGCTCGCGCTCAAGGCGCGCCGGGCGCCACCATCCGTGTTGCCAGCAGCGTGCCGGCCGCAGCCATCGACCCGGTAACCATTGCCGACGCCGGCGGCCTGCTGGTGATGCAGCAGGTGGCCGAATTCCTCTGCGTCGACGGCCCCGATCTGGTGCTGCAGCCGGCGCTGGCGGAAAGCTGGAAGCCCAACGCCGACGGTTCGGTGTGGACGTTCACTCTGCGCAAGGGCGTGAAATTCCACTCGGGCGGCGAGATGAAGGCCGACGACGTGGTGGCCAGCATCGACCGCCTCGCCGATCCGGCGAATTCATCCAACGCGCTGTCGGTGTTCAACGGAATATTGAAGACGGGCGCCTCGAAGAAGGTCGACGACTATACGGTCGAATTCCATCTCGACGCGCCGAACGGCAACTTCCCTTACATGCTGTCGTCGGACAATTACAACGCCGTCATCGTGCCGGCGAGCTACAAGGGCGACTACGAAAAGAGCTTCGACGGCACCGGGCCGTTCAAGATCGAAAAGTACACGCCCAAGGTCGGCGCTTCCTTCGTGCGAAACGAAGACTATTGGGGACCGAAGGCACTGCCGGAGCGCACCGAGTTCACCTTCTTCACCGACGTGCAGCCGATGATCCTGGCGCTGCAGGGCGGACAGGTCGACATCATCAACCAGATGCCGGTGCTGTCGGGCGTGGCACTGCTCAACGACCCGAGCGTCGACATCATCAGCCTGAAGTCGTCGGCGCACCAGCAGCTGCATATGCGCTGCGACGACGGCCCGTTGAAGGATGCGCGCGTGCGCCGCGCCATCGCGCTGTGCCTCGATCGCGACAAGCTGGTCGCCGGCCTGATGAAGGGACGCTCCGCACTTGGCAATGACAGCCCGTTCGCCGCAGTCTACCCGTCGACCGACACGAGCATTCCGCAGCGCAAGCAGGACATCGCGCAGGCCAAGCAGCTGATGGAAGCCGCCGGTGTCGCCCAGGGCTTCAAGGTGACGCTGACCACCGAGCGCTACCTCGAAATCCCCGAATACGCGCAGCTTATCCAGAACTGGGTCAAAGAGATCGGTGTCGAGCTCGAACTCAACATCCTCGACCAGGGCGGCTATTACGGTGACGCTGTGTTCGGCAAATCGAACTGGCTGGATTCGGTGATGGGCATCACCGATTACGGTCACCGCGGCGTGCCGAACGTTTATCTCGCGGCACCGCTGAAAAGCGAGGGCACCTGGAACGCGGCGCACTTCAAAAACAAGGACTACGACGCGCTGGCGACCAGCTATATCGCGGCCCTCGACCTCGAGGCGCAGAAGGCCGACGCAGGCAAGATCCAGAAGCTGCTGCTCGAGGAAACGCCGGTGATCTTCGGCTATTTCTACGACTATCTGACGGCGACTGCGAAGGGCGTGACGGGCGTACAGCCGACAGCGATGTCGCAGCTGTTCCTCGAAAAGGCATCGAAGGCCTGAACACGAGGAAGAGCTGATCCCGCAACCGCCAGCCCCAAGCCAGGGACTGGCACCTGAAGACCAACCGGGACAGGGCGCATGGCGCCTTGCCCGTCTTGGGCCATCGTGAATGATCCCACATTGACGTGTCCAATGGAGTCCAGAACCCTGCTCACTACCATGCATTGGGGGACATACGAGGTCAGGACCGAGAACGGCAGGCTCGTCGGTGTCGAACCGTGGAGCGGCGATCGGGATCCGTCGCCGATCGGCCAGTCCTTGCTCGGCGCCGCGCAGGGAAACATGCGCGTCGCGCGACCCGCCATCAGGCGCGGCTGGCTCGAAGGAGACAGATCGGCGGTCCGCGGCCGGCGGGGCGGCGAAGCCTTTGTCGAGGTGCCCTGGGAGAAGGCGCTCGACATCGTCGCCGCCGAGCTTGACCGGGTCCGCACCGCGCATGGCAACGCCGCGATCTACGCCGGCTCCTACGGATGGGCGAGCGCCGGGCGGTTCCATCATGCCCAAAGCCAGGTCCACCGCTTCCTCAACACGATCGGCGGTTACACCAGCTCGGTCCTCAGCTACTCCTACGGTGCGGGCGAGATCATCCTGCCGCATGTGCTCGGTGGGACCGACGGCCTGACCGGCAATCATTCCACCTGGGACGGGATCGAGCAGCACAGCCAGCTCATCGTCGCCTTTGGCGGGCTGCCCTGGCGCAATGCGCAGATCCAGGGCGGCGGCGCGGCACGCCACGAAGCCTCGGCAGCCTTGCAAAAGGCCGTCGCCAACGGCGCTCGGCTCATCAATGTCTCGCCCGTGCGGGACGACGCGCCGCGCGGTGTGGAGACCGAATGGCTGCAGCTGCGGCCGAACAGTGACACCGCCGTCATGCTGGCGCTGTGCCATGTGCTGATCAGCGAGGGCCGTCACGACGAAGCCTTCCTGGCGCGCTACTGCACCGGCTTCGAGGTCGTGCGGGCCTATGTCATGGGCGAAAGCGACGGCCCGCCGAAGGATTCGGCCTGGGCGGCGGCGCTGAGCGGCATGACAGCGGGAAAAATCATCGCGCTGGCCAGGGAGATGGCAACCAAGCGCACCATGCTGATGGTCAGCTGGTCGCTGCAGCGTGCCGACCATGGCGAGCAGCCCTACTGGGCGGCGATCACGCTTGCCGCTCTGCTCGGCCAGATCGGATTGCCCGGCGGCGGGTTCGGCTTCGGCTATTCATCGACGAACGGCGCCGGACGGCCGGAGCTCGGCTTTCGCTGGCCGTCCGTGCCGCAGGGCCGCAACGGCGTACCGGATTTCATACCTGTTGCGCGTGTGGCCGACATGCTGCTCGATCCCGGTGGGTCGTTCGAATTCAACGGCGCTGAGCTGTCCTATCCCGATGTCAGGCTGGTCTACTGGGCCGGCGGCAATCCTTTCCACCACCATCAGGACCTGAACCGTCTCGTCGAGGCCTGGCAGCGGCCCGAGACGATCATTGTCCACGAGCCCTTCTGGACGGCCACGGCGCGCTATGCCGACATCGTTCTGCCGGTCACGACGCCGCTGGAAAGGAACGATCTCGCCTTTTCGAACCGCGAAAACCTGATGGTTGCCATGAAGCAGGCCATCGATCCGGTGGAGGAGGCGTGCGACGACTACCGCATCTTTGCCGAACTGGCGACGCGGCTCGGCGTGCGCGACGCCTTCACCGAAGGGCGCGATGCCGAACAGTGGATCCACCTGCTCTACGGCCAGGCAAGGGACAATGCGGCCGCGGCCGGAGTCGAGATGCCGCCATTCGACCGTTTCTGGCATGACGGCCACGCCGAGCTTGCCCGCAAGGTTACGTCGCAGACGTTCCTTGGCTCGTTCCGTGCCGATCCGCAGCAGCACCGGCTGGCGACCCCGTCAGGCCGTATCGAACTGTTCTCCGCGACGATCGATTCCTTCGGCTATGACGACTGTCCGGGCCATGCCGTGTGGCGGGAGCCACGGGAATGGCTCGGCAGCGGTCTTGCCGAGCGGTTTCCGCTGCATCTTTTGTCGCCGCAACCGGCGGACAAGCTGCACAGCCAGTATGACCACGGCTCGGTCAGCCGCGCGGGCAAGGTGTCCGGCCGCGCACCGCTGCAGATGAACCCGGCCGATGCTGCGGCTCGCGGCATCCTGGGCGGAATGGTTGTCCTCGTCTTCAACGATCGCGGATCGTGCCTGGCCGGGGCAATCCTGACCGACGGGGTGATCCCCGGCGTCGTGCAACTCCCGACCGGAGCATGGTTCGACCCCGTCGAACCCGGGCAATCGCCCAGCCTGGAAAAGCACGGCAACCCGAATGTGCTGACAGCGGACCGGGGCACGTCGCGCCTTGCCCAATCGCCGACCTGTAATTCGACGCTGGTCCAGGTGTCGCGATTTGCAGGCGCCGTTCCGCCGGTGACGGCGTTCGAGCCGCCTGTCATACTGAACTTGTCCGACGTCCCCGGCGTGGCCGGCCTTTCATAGGAGTCGATGCCATTCTCTCCTTCCTCGCCCGGCGTGTGTCGCTGTCGCTCGTCACGCTGTTCCTGCTCAGCATTATGGTGTTTCTGGGCGGCCAGGTGCTGCCCGGAAATGTCGGGCGCGCCATATTGGGGCCGTTCGCCGACCAGCGCGCCGTCGATGCGCTGAACCACACGCTCGGCGTCGATCGCCCGCTGCTCACCCAGTATGGCAGCTGGATCTGGAATTTCATCCAGGGCGACATGGGCACGTCCTATATCTTCCGCTCGCCGGTGGCGCCCTTCGTCCTCGATGCGCTCGTCAATTCGATGAAGCTGGCGGCGGTCGCCTTCGTGCTGGTGGTGCCGATCGGTATCCTCGGCGGCGTGATTGCCGCGCTCAACCTCAACCGGCCGCTCGACCGCATCATCAGCCTTGGCGGCCTGTCGGTGACGGTGCTGCCGGAATTCGTCACCGGCATCATCCTGATCCTGATCTTCGGCGTCTGGCTGCGTTGGCTGCCGATCTCGGCGGCATGGCCGAAGGACGCCGGCTTCTTCACCCAGCTCTACTATCTGATCCTGCCGTCGCTGCCGCTGTTCCTGGTGCTGTTCGGCTATATCGCGCGCATGGCGCGTTCCGGCATGATCGAGGCGCTCGATTCCGACTATACGCGCACCGCCGTGCTCAAGGGCCTGCCGTGGCGAACGGTGATCTGGCGCCATGTGCTGCGCAATGCGCTGCTACCGACCATCACCGTCATTGCCACGCAAACCGGCTATCTCATCGGCGGCCTCGTCGTCATCGAGACGCTGTTTCGCTACCAGGGCATCGGCTCGCTGATCTTCACCGCCGCGCGCGGCAAGGATTTCCCGATCCTCGAGGCCGGTATCCTGACCATCGGCATCGTCTATGCGATTGCGACCCTTGCCGCCGACTTTCTCTATTCCGTGCTCAATCCACGCATCCGCCTGGGGACAGACCAATGAGCGCCACCGAAACCATCCCGGCGCCCGACACCGCCGCCCGGCGTGGCCCGTGGGCCGAGGTGTTCTTCTCGCTGCTGCGGTCGCCGACTTTTCTCGTTGGCCTCGGCATCGTGCTGTTCTGGGTCGCCTGCGCGCTGTTCGGCGAGCATTTCGCGCCCTATGACCCGCTTGCCGACGACATCATCAACGCGCTGGCGCCGCCCTCGGGCGAGCACTGGTTCGGCACCGACCAGATCGGCCGCGATGTCTTCTCGCGCGTCATCGTCGGCTCACGCGACATCCTGACGGTCGCGCCGCTGGCGACGCTGCTGGCGACTGTGGCCGGCACCGCGCTCGGTCTGTTCACCGGCTATTTCAAGGGCATTGTCGACGACATCGTCAGCCGCATCCTCGAAGCCTTCATGGCCATCCCGGTGGTCATCGTCGCGTTGCTGGCAATCGTCGCGCTCGGCACGTCGAAGGCTACCGTCATCGTCGTCATCGGCCTGAGCTTCGCGCCGATCATCGCGCGCACCGTGCGCTCGGCCGTGCTTGCCGAGCGCGAGCTCGACTATGTCGCCGCCGCCCAGCTGAGGCACGAAAGTGCGCTGCATACGATGTTCGTCGAGATCCTGCCCAACGTCATTCCGCCGATCCTGGTCGAGACCACGGTGCGGCTCGGCTATGCGATCTTTGCCGTCGCCACGCTTTCCTTCATGGGCTTCGGCATCCAGCCGCCCTCGCCCGACTGGGGCCTGTCGATCTCTTCGAATTACGGCATGATCGGCGGCGGCTTCTGGTGGACGGTGCTGTTCGACGCGCTCGCCATCGCCTCGCTGGTGATCGGCGTCAATTTGGTGGCCGACGGCGTTCAGGGGGCGCTCAATGACTGAGAAAGCCACCAACGCGCTTGAACTCCACGACCTCTCCGTCGCCTACCGCGTCAATGGCCGCAACCGCGCGGTGCTGCGCAACCTCAGCCTTACCATCGGCCAGGGCGAAGCCTATGGGCTGGTCGGCGAATCCGGCTGCGGCAAATCCACTGTGGCGCTGACCGTGGTGCGTTATCTCCCGCGCAATGGCTCGATCACCGGCGGGGCGATTTCGCTCGACGGCCAGGATGTGATGAAGCTCGACGCCGAAGCACTCAGGCGCGCACGTGCCGACAGCGTGTCGATGGTCTATCAGGACCCCGGCAAGGCGCTGAACCCGTCGCTGCGCATCGGCCGCCAGCTGACCGAAATCTTCGAGCTTGGCGGCGTCTCGGGACAAGCGGCCGAAGACCGCGCCATCGCGATGCTGAACCGTGTGCGCATTTCCGACCCGAAGAGTGTCATGCAACGCTATCCGCACCAGCTTTCGGGCGGCATGCAGCAGCGCGTGGCGATTGCCATGGCGCTGGCCAACGATCCGACCATGCTGATCCTCGACGAGCCGACGACCGGTCTCGACGCGACGGTGGAAGCCGAAGTGCTCGACCTGATCGCGCAGCTGCGGCGCGAACTTTCGGCCTCGATCCTGTTCATCAGCCATAACCTCGCCGTCGTCTCCAACATGTGCGACCGGGTCGGCGTGCTCTATGCCGGCATGCTGGTCGAGGAAGGGCCGACGGATCGCGTGTTCAGCGATCCGCGCCATCCCTATACCGTGGCGCTGCTGCGCTGCCTGCCGCGCGGCGGCCAGCGCAAGGACCATGGCCGGCTCGACACCATTCCTGGCTTCCTACCCGGCATCGGCGCCACCATCAAAGGATGCGCCTTCGCCGACCGCTGCGCGCTGGCGACGGAGCGCTGCCGCACCGAATTGCCGCCGCTCTATGAGCTTGACGATGGCCATGGGGGCGTCCGGCTGTCGCGCTGCCACTATCACGAGCAGGCGCAGGCGCTGCCGCGCGCCACGCCGAGCGATGTCGCCGCCCCTGCCCGCAAGGAAGCACCCGCGGTGCTGCGCGTCGAGGGGCTGAACAAGACCTATGCCAGCCATGGCCATGCGCTGCGTGCTGTGAAGGATGTCTCGGTCAGCCTGAAGCCCGGAGAGACGCTCGGCCTGGTTGGCGAATCCGGCAGCGGCAAGACCACCTTCGCCAGGCTGCTGCTCGGTCTCGTGCCGCCCGACCAAGGCGGCACCATCGAGCTCGAAGGCAAGACGCTGGCGCCTAGGCTGGAGAACCGCAGCGACGACCAGATCAAGGCGATGCAGATCGTCTTCCAGAACCCGGATTCGGCGCTCAACCGCTCGCATTCGATCCGCCATTTGATCAGCCGGGCGTTGAAGCGGCTGGCCGGCTTGAAGGGTGCTGCATTGCAGGCCCGCCTCGAAGAACTCGTGCGCTCGGTGCGGCTTACCGACCGGCATCTCACCGTCAAGCCGCGCCAGCTGTCGGGCGGGCTGAAGCAGCGCGTCGCCATTGCGCGCGCCTTTGCCGGCGAACCGCGCATCGTCGTCTGCGACGAGCCGACCTCGGCGCTCGACGTGTCGGTGCAGGCGGCGATCCTCAACCTGCTCGCGGACCTACAGTCGAAGGAAGATGTCAGCTACATCTTCATCTCGCACGACCTTGGCGTGGTGCGTTACCTCTCCGACAAGATCGCCGTGCTCTATCTCGGCCGCATCATGGAGCTCGGGCCGTCCGAAAACGTCTTTGCCGGTCCGCACCACCCCTGTACGGAAGCGCTGCTGTCGGCAGTGCCAAAACTCGACCAGACCGAGACGGCGCGCATTCGCCTCGACGGCGAAATCCCGAGCGCCACCAATCCACCTTCGGGCTGCGTGTTCCACACACGCTGTCCCCGCAAGATCGGCGCGATCTGCGAGGAAAAGGAGCCGCCGCTCAGCGAAGCCCAGCCCGGCCATTCGATCCGCTGCCATATTCCCTATGCGGAGCTGGCAAGGCTGCAGGCGCCGAAGCAGCCAGTGCCTGCCTGAGGCGCTAAAGCGCGTCGCGTTTGAACGGATTCAGGCGACGCGCTTTAGCTCTTTGTTTTGTGCATGTCGTTCTCTCAAAACCGGGACCACTTTTGAGCGACATGCATTAGCCCCGATAGGTATCGGCCATGCTGAAGACGCGGTCGCCTTCGGCAAACCCTTCAGCCGCAGTCCAGTCCTTTGCCAACGCGCGCAATCCGTCGAGCGCGACATTGAGCGTGTCCGACGAGGCGGGGTTGGCGGGATAGGCGAGATAGATCGGCCGCTGGAAGACCGGTGCATCCTCGATGCGGCGTATTTCGCCGCGCTCGATGTGGCCGCTGACGGCGCTGAGCGGCAGATAGGCCGCCGCCTGCTGCGACAGCACATGCTGCAGGCCGATGAACACCAGCCCCGCCGATATGGCCGGCTTGACCAGGCCGGCAAAGGCGCGGTCGTGCTCGATACGAAACTCCAGTCCCCAGTCCATGAAAATGTAGTTCTCGGTCCATGATCTGGTCTGGGCGGCATGCTGGACAAGCACGACCTGATCGACCGCCAGCGTCTCATAGACGACGCCGGGATGCGGCCGCGGCAAATAGAGGATGCAGATGTCGAGCAGGCCTTCCGCCAGTTGATCGATTGCCTGATCCGGGAAACTGCCTTCGAGCCTGAGCGCCACATTCGGCCGTCTTTCACGCATCCAAGCAATCCAGGACGAGGTGATGCGGTCCCACAGATAGGCGGGAGCGGTGAGCCGCAGCAGCGTCTCATAGCCATCGGGAACCGCGATGTCCTGCCGTGATTGCTCCCAGGTGCGGGTGATCGAGGAGGCGTGCGGCAGGAACTGCCGGCCCGCCGGCGTCAGCGTGACGCCGTCGCGGTCACGGACGAAAAGCCGGCGCCCCAGCTGCTCCTCCAGACCCCTGATCCGCGCACTGACCGTGGACTGGGCGAGGTTCAGCCGGCTGGCGGCGACGGTGAAGCTGCCATGGGTGGCAACCTCGAGAAAACTGCGCAGATTTTCAGTGTCCATGATTTGGCTCCACCATCGAAAATTTCGATGGCCGCCATCAAAAAATATCGCTTTCCGGTCGGGGTCAACAGTGAACTATTTAGCGGAGCCCCCCGCGAAAACAGGAATGCCGCCCATGCCGAAGCATTTCCAGACCATCGATGCCGCCCGCAAGACCTTAAGCGCCATCGAAAATTCCGCTGTCGACGAATTGCTAGCCGGCCGCATCGGCCGGCGCGATTTCCTCAGGCATGGCAGCCTGCTTGGCCTGTCGCTGCCGTTCCTGGGGAGCCTTGTCGCCGCTGCTGGTTTCGGTACGCAGCCTGCCCGCGCCGAGGGCAAGCCGGGCGGCACGGTACGCGCCGGCATCGCAACGCCGGGCGGCGCCATCGATCCCGTCACCTATTATGACAGCGGCAGCTACCAGCTGGTCTTCCAGACGGCCGAATTTCTCTGCGTCACCCAACCGGACCTCACCCTGAAGCCGGTGCTGGCCGAAAGTTGGTCGCCGAACGAAGACGGCAGCGTGTGGACCTTCAAGCTGCGCAAGGGCGTCAGATTCCACAATGGCGAGGAGTTCAAGGCGGACGATGTCGTTGCCACCTTCGACCGGCTGGCCGATCCCGCCGGCGCTTCCAACGCGCTGTCGGTGTTCAAGGGCCTGTTGTCGAAGGGCGGCACGCAGAAGGTCGACGACCACACGGTCGCCTTCCATCTCGACGCGCCAAACGGCAGCTTCCCCTATTCGGTGTCGATCGACAATTACAACGCCGTCATCCTACCGGCGAGCTACAAGGGCGACTACGAAAAGACCTTCGAAGGCACCGGCCCGTTCCGGCTGGAAAGCTATACGCCGAAGGTTGGCGCAACCTTTGTGCGCAACCCCGATTATTGGGGCGAGAAGGCGCTGCCCGACCGGCTCGAATTCAAATTCTACGGCGACGTACAGCCGCGCATCCTGGCGCTGCAGGCGGGTGAGGTCGACCTGCTCGACGCCGTCCCGCTCGATGTCAGCCAGGTGGTGCTGAACAGCCCCGATATCACGGTGTTGCGCGTTGCCTCGACCGCGCACCGCCAGCTGCATATGCGCTGCGACATGGCGCCGTTCACCGACAAGCGCGTGCGCCAGGCACTAGCTTTCAGCATCGACCGCTCCAAGCTGGTCGACGGGCTCTGCCGCGGCATGGCAGCGACCGGCAATGACAGCCCGTTCGCGCCGGCCTTCCCGGCTACCGACAAGTCGATCCCGCAGCGGGCGCAGGCCATCGCCAAGGCCAAGCAGTTGATGGAAGCTGCGGGGCTCGGCGGCGGCTTCGACATCACGCTGACGACGCTGCGCTATTCCGACATTCCGGGCTACGCGCAACTGTTCCAGAATTTTACCAAGGAGATCGGTGCCCGCATCGCGCTCAATATCGAGGACCAGGACAAATATTACGGCAAGGCGGTGTTCGGCCAGTCCGACTGGCTGGACAGCCCGCTCGGCATCACCGACTACGCGCATCGCAGCGTGCCCAACGTCTTCCTGAAGAGCCCGCTGGTCAGCGACGGCCCTTGGAACGCGGCGCATTTCAAGAACCCTGCCTATGACGGTATGGTCACGTCCTATCTGAAGGCGCTCGACATCGGCGCGCAGCGCAGTGCGGCCTCCGACATCCAGAAACTTCTGCTCGACGAGACGCCGATCATCTTCAGCTATTTCCCCGACCTTCTGGTGCCGGTGCGCAAGAATGTCAGCGGTCTGCCGCCGATTGCGGCCGGGCTGCTGCTCGATCGCGTATCCCTGGGGTAGAGGATCCGGACTGAAGGCCCGCGTGACAAAAGCGATCAGGTTTTGCTGCGTTGACCTTCGGTTCGGGTTTGATCGTGCTCAACAAGAAAGCTCATCCGGCTCAAGCCATGCACCAGCGTTCAGCCACAAAAGACAAGAAGCGGGAGACCACCATTCGCAAGCCCCATCTGCGCGGTCGCGGACCGCATTTCCCGGTGCTCGACCAGATCGTCCAGTACGAGTTCGAGCCCGGCTATGTCGCCTTCACCATGCCGTCGCTGAAACGGCTGCGGGTGCAGGTGGGATCGATGACCGTCGCCGACACCACCAGGGCGCTGGTGTTCTACGAATCCGATCATCTGCCGGTCTATTATTTCCCGATCGAGGATGTGCGCGAAGAGTTCCTGCTGCCTTCCAAGACAACGACGGAGGACCCGTACAAGGGCACCGCCACCTTCTACTCGCTCAACACCGGCATCACTTTGGTCGAGGATGGGGCATGGCGCTATCTCGATCCGGCCAAGGGTTGCCCGCCGATCGCAGGCTATATGTCGTTCGTGTGGAGCAAGATGGGCCACTGGTTCGAGGAGGATGAGGAGATTTTCGTCCACGCCCGCGATCCGTTCCGCCGGGTCGACTGCCTGCCCTCGTCGCGGCGGGTGCAGGTCATTCTCGACGGCGAGCAGGTGGCGGATTCGCGCCGTGGCGTGTTCCTGTTCGAGACCGGCCATCCGGTGCGCCACTATCTGCCGATCGCCGACACCAGGCTCGATATGTTCGCGGCCAGCCGCTATATCTCGCGCTGCCCCTACAAGGGCATCTCCAACTATTACCACGTGACGACCGCCACCAAGCGGCACGAGAACATGGTGTGGTACTATCCCGAGCCGGTGCACGAGGCCGAGCGCATCAAGGGGCTGGTGTGCTTCCACCACGAACTGGTCGACAAGATCCTGGTCGACGGGGTGGAAATATCGAAAGAGGCCACGGCGGCGTCGGACGGGTATTTCTGACACCCTCACCTGCTGACGGCGGAGCCGGGCGGAGTTACGTGTTTTCGTTCGCCGGGGCCAGTGTTACGCTGAGCTCCCTGGCGGACGATGCTCATGAGGACGGCATTTCATCTTGCGGCCTTTCCCTGGCTCGTCGTGCTGGCGGCGATGCCTGCGCCGGCACTTGCCGAAAATGCCGAGGCATTCGAACTGAAGCTCGACATCGACCAGGACGGCAAGCTCGACGGCGCTGCCGTCATGCAGGAGCCCGGCGGGCCGGCAGATCTTCAGATCTATCTGGCCGCCGATGAGGAGAATGCCTCGCGCCAGCCGGATTTCATCAAAAAGGCCCTGACCGAAGATCACGTCATCGATCTCGAAAGCAAGGGTAAGGGGTCGCTTTCGATCACGTCCTGTTTTGGCTGTGGCGCCAACAAGTCGACAGAGGACACGCTGACGATCGTCTATCGCAAGGGTCAATTCCTGGTCGGCGGCTACAGCCGCAGCTGGGACTGGAATGAGCAGACTTCCGGTGGCGTCAAGACGACGGTCGGGGGATGCGATATCAACTATCTCGCCGGCAAGGGCACCGCTTCCAGGGACCTTGGAGACGGCAAGCCGATCAAGGGTAAGTTCAAGCCGGTGCCGCTCAAGGACTGGTCCATCGACAACCGCCCCAAGGCCTGCGATTTTTGAAGCCGTTGGGTTCGAGGGACATTTTTAGAGAATTCGAAGCGGGGGGGCGTTATGGATCTTTTCAAGCTGGACGGCGATGTGGCGCTGGTCACGGGCGCCGGCAGCGGCATTGGTCAGGCAATCGCGATCGGACTGGCCGAGGCCGGGGCCGATGTCGCCTGTTTCGGCCATGCATCGAAGGGCGGGCTGGAAGAAACCGCGCAGCAGATTACGGCGCTGGGCCGGAAGGCCTTGGTGCTGACCGGCACGGTGACATCCGAGAGCGATCTCGCGGCAGCGATCGATCGCGTAGAGGCAGAACTCGGCGCGCTGACGGTTGCGGTCAACAATGCCGGCATCGCCGGCTCGGAACCGGCCGAGACACTGTCGTTGGAAAAGTGGCGGAAGGTGCACGAGGTCAATGTCGCCGGCGTGTTCCTGTCCTGCCAGGCCGAAGCCCGCAAGATGCTGGCGCGGCGCAAGGGCTCGATCATCAACGTCGCCTCGATGTCGGGCACCATCGTCAATCGCGGGCTGACGCAGGCGCACTACAACTCCTCGAAAGCCGCCGTCATCCACATGTCGAAAAGCCTTGCCATGGAGTGGGCGGCCCGCGGGCTGCGCGTCAATGTCGTCAGCCCGGGCTACACGCTGACGCCGATGAACAAGCGGCCCGAAGTGGCGGAAGAGGTCAAGATCTTCAAACGCGACACGCCGATGGGGCGGATGGCGGCACCGGAGGAGATGGTGGGGCCGACAGTGTTCCTGGCCAGCCGCGCATCGAGCTTCGTCACCGGCCTCGATCTGATCGTCGATGGCGGCTACGTCTGCTGGTAGGGCCAAGTGCCGGGCCGACTTCGCCCGCAGTCTGAAATTCCGCAGCGCACAGGGCATCAGCCGTTGCGCCGCATGAACGTTGGTATATATAATTTCATCCTATGAAACGGCGTTGGTGGGGATGGGGCTCGCCGGCCGAGATCATGGGACCTTGATGGCTCGCACGTCTCAGAGCGCCGCCAGAGCGGCGATCGATCCGTTGACGATTGCTCGCGCAGCAATCCATGCGATGCCATGACGCGAGCCCGTCCAGCATCATACCACCACCAGATTGAGCACCATCTCGCCTGCGTCGGCTCTCGCCGCAGCAATGGCATGGTGCGAACGAGCTTGCGCAACGACCCGCCTTTCCAACACAATCAAGAAAAGACGCAAGAAGGGAACGACTAAGAATTTCCACATGGTTTGACAGGAGAACAAGCATGTCCTTTCGCAGTGTGATTTCGAACCTATCAATGGGAGCCTTCGCACTTGCCGCGGCAAGTGCGCTTACATCACCGGCCGCACAGGCCGCCGCGCCGGAATCCAACGACCCGATCAAGATCGCGCTGTTCGACTGGACCAGCGTCAACCTCAACGCCAAGATCCTTGGCGGCATCCTCGAAAAGCTCGGCTACACCGTCGAATATCCGACCGCCGACTACCTCTCCAGCCTGACCACCGGCCTCACCAATGGCGACCTCGATGTCGGCCTGGAATTCTGGGACACGACGGCAGGCGAAGCCATGAAGGCGTCCGACGCCACCGGCCAGACCGAACGGCTCGGCAAGCTCGGACCGAAGGCCAAGGAAGAGTGGTGGTTTCCCGAATACATGAAGGAAAAGTGCCCAGGCCTGCCCAACTGGGAAGCGCTGAAGGGCCCGAAATGCGCCGAAGCGTTCTCGACTGCCGAAACGGCGCCGAAGGGCCGCTATCTCGGCGGCCCGGTGACCTGGGAAGGCTTTGACGACGAGCGCGTCGAGGCGCTGAAGCTGCCCTTCACCGTCATCCATGCCGGCACCGACGCGGCGATGTTCGCCGAACTCGACTCGGCCTATCAGCGCAAGGCGCCGATCATGCTGTGGATCTATTCGCCGCATTGGGCGCCGGCCAAGTACAAGGGCGAGTGGGTTGAATTCCCCGAATACACGCCCGAGTGCTACACCGATCCGAAATGGGGCACCAACCCCGACGCCAAATATGATTGCGGCAAGCCACATGGCGAGATCTGGAAGTACTCCTGGTCCGGCATGAAGGACAAATGGCCGGTCGCCTACAAGGTGGCCAAGGCCTACACGGTCGACACCGACGAGCTCAACAAGATGAGCGGCGAGATCGATCTCGGCGGCAAGACGCCGGAAGACGTCGCGGCTGCCTGGATCGCCGCCCACGAGGCCGACTGGAAAGCCTGGGCGCAGTGATCGTTCCGACTGGAAGCCAGACCCGGCCGTTACGGCCGGGTCTATATCTCCATTTTCCAGAAGGACCATTGGATGACGGAAGCGACTGAACCGCAGGCAGTTGGCGTGCCAAAGGATGCGCGGCCGATAAAGCTTGCCTGCCGCAATGTCTGGAAGCTGTTCGGATCGAACGCGGCGAACTTCATTCGCGAGCGCGACGGCAAGGCCAGCATGGCCGATGTCGCCGCTGCCGGGCTGGTCGGCGCGGTGCGTGCGGTCGATCTCGAAATACGCCAGGGCGAGATTTTCACCATCATGGGCTTGTCGGGCTCCGGCAAATCGACGCTGGTGCGCTGCATGTCGCGGCTGGTGGAGCCGACCCATGGCAAGGTCGAATTCGAAGGCAAGGACCTGCTCAAGATTTCCGATGCGGCGCTGATTGAACTCAGGCGCCATCGCATGGGCATGGTATTCCAGAATTTTGCCTTGCTGCCGCATCTCAACGTGCTGGACAACATCGCCTTCCCCCTGAGCATCCAGGGCCAGGATCGGCCGACGCGGGAAGCGCGGGCGCGCGAGGTGATCGAGCTCGTCGGCCTGCGCGGCCGCGAGCATTTCTATCCGCGCGAATTGTCCGGCGGCCAGCAGCAGCGCGTCGGCATTGCCCGCAGTCTCGCGACCAAGCCGGAGATATGGTTCCTCGACGAGCCGTTCTCGGCGCTCGATCCGCTGATACGCCGCGAAATGCAGGACGAGCTGATGCGGCTGCAGACCATGCTGCACAAGACCATCGTCTTCATTACTCATGATTTCGACGAGGCGATCAGGCTGGCCGACCGCATCGCCATCATGAAGGACGGTGAAGTCATCCAGATCGGCACGCCGGAAGAACTGGTGGTCAATCCGGCGACCGACTATGTCGCCGAATTCACCCGCGACGTCGACCGCGCCAAGGTGATTTCGGCGCGCAGCCTGATGCGCGCCTGCGATGGTACCGAGCATGGCGGAACGGTTTCGCCCGACGCCAAGATCGCCAGCTTCTCGGCCAGCATCGTCGCCTCAGGCAAGCCATTCGCGGTCGTCAACGGCACCGGCAAGCCGATCGGCGAAGTGACGCCGCAAGCGGTGATCGGGCTGCTGGCCGGGCTGGACAGGGCCAGCGCATGACGGTGACGGCAAGCGCCAGCGGAGCGAGGCCGCCGGTTCAGCGCTGGCTGCTGGTCTGGGCGCTGGCCCTTGCCGCCGCGCTGGTAGTGTTCCTGCTGCAGGACAGGTTGCCCTGGGCGGTCAACTATCCGGCCGAGGCGGTCGTCCCCGTCGCCGACTGGGTCAGCGCGCTGATGCGCTGGATCAAGTCGAACCTTTCGTGGCTGACCCGCTCGATCACCGCGGTGCTCGGCGTTCCGCTCGATTTCGCGCTCAATCTGCTCGCCAAGAATTTCAAGATCGGCCATGGCGCGGACGCTTATGTGCTGCCGCGTCTGTCCTGGGTCGGCGTCTGCGCTGCCGCCTTCATCGCCGGGCATGCCGCAGGCGGCCGCAAGCTCGGCCTGCTGGTCGGCGGCTGCTTCCTCTACATCGCGCTGTTCGGCCAGTGGACCAGCGCCATGCTGACGCTGGCGCTGATTTCCATCGCGGTGCCGTTCTGCATCGTCACCGGCCTGTTCGCCGGCATCTGGGCGTGGCGCAAGCCATGGGCGGAAAGGCTCATCGTTTCCCCTGCCCTCGATTTGATGCAGACCATCCCGACCTTCGCCTACCTCATCCCGATGCTGCTTCTGTTCGGCAACAGCCCGGTGTCGGCGATGATCGCCACCGCCATTTTTGCCACGCCGCCGATGGTGCGGGCAACGATGCTGGGTCTGTCGCGCGTGCCGTCCGAGATCGACGATTTCAGCGAGATGGCCGGCTGCACGGCGCGGCAGAAATTGTGGCGGGTGCTGCTGCCCTCGGCGCGGCCGACACTGATGGTCGGCGTCAATCAGGTGATCATGCTGGCGCTGAACATGGTGATCATCGCCTCGATGATCGGCGCCGGCGGGCTCGGCTACGACGTGCTTTTGGCGTTGCGGGCGCTGAAGGTCGGCGAAGCGATGGAAGCCGGCCTCGCCATCGTGGCGCTGGCGATCGCGCTCGACCGGCTGAGCCAGGCCGTCGCCCACAGCCAAGCGAAGGGCCACGTTCAACAGCAAGCGAACCAGAGTTTCTGGCGGCGCTATCCCAATCTGTCACTGGCCATCGCCATCTTGGTCGTGACGACACTGCTCGGCTTGTTCGTGCCGGCCTTCGCCGCCGTGCCGAAGGCAATCACCTTCACCACCGCGCCTTTGTGGAAGGCAGCGGTGAGTTGGGTCACGATCAATTTCTTCGACGTGATTGAAGCATTCCGCGTGGCGCTGATCCTCAATGTGCTCAACCCGCTGCGCGCCTTTTGCGAAGGCTTTCCGTGGCTCGGCGCGGTGTTCCTGCTCGGCCTCGCCGGCTATCAACTCTCGGGCCTGCGGCTCGCCGCTTTGGTCGCCGCGTTGACCGCCTTCTGCGCCGTCACCGGCCTGTGGGAAAAGACCATGGCGACGGTCTATCTCTGCGGCATCTCGGCCTTTATCGCTTGCCTGATCGGCATCCCGATTGGCCTGATGGCCGCGCGCAGCGACCGCTTCGAAAAGATCGTCACGCCCATCATCGACACGCTGCAGGTGCTGCCGTCCTTCTGCTTCATCATCCCGGTGGTGATGCTGTTCCGGGTCGGCGACGTCACCGCCATGATCGCTACGATCGCCTTCGCCGTGGTGCCGGCGATCCGCTACACCAATCACGGCATCAGGCAAGTGCCGCCGGCGTTGATCGAGGCAGCCAAGGTTTCCGGCTGCACGCCGCGCCAGACTTTCTTTCGTGTGCAGCTGCCGCTGGCGCTTCCGGAAATCATGCTCGGCGTCAACCAGACCATCCTGATGGCGCTGGCGATGATCATCATCTGCGCCATGGTCGGCACACGCGATCTCGGCCAGGAAGTGTTCATCGCCCTGTCGAAAGCCGATTCCGGCCGCGGCATTGTCGCTGGCCTCGCCATCGCCTTCATCGGCATCGTCGCCGACCGGCTGTTCAATGCCTGGACAGCGAAAGCCAGGGCGAGGCTGGGGTAAAGTTCAACCGCCGAACGCCGAAAGGAGAAAGTGATGACAGGCCGGACAGCTCGCTGCACCTGCGGCCAACTGCAGATCCATTGCCCGCAAGAGCCGGCCAAAGTCTCGCTTTGCCATTGCCTGGACTGTCAGCGGCGGACCGGCTGTCCGTTTGGAATCGCCGCTTTCTTCGATAGTGCCGCGACTGAGATCAGGGGCTCATTCCAGACATACCAACGCGATTCCGACAGCGGCTTTCCCGTCACCTTCCATTTCTGCGGAACGTGCGGCTCGACGGTCTTCTGGTATCCGTCACGAAAACCCGCAACTGTGGCCGTGGCAGTCGGCTGTTTCGGAGACCCGTCCTTCCCGGCGCCAACACAGTTTGTCTATGGCGAGAGTCGCCATAGCTGGGTCGCGGTGCCAGCGTGACGGCGAGCCGACCCGTTATTCCGCCGCCACACCCTTCACCTCGAGATAGCTTTCCATGGAATCGTCCAGCGCCTGCAGCCAAGGTGTGTGGTGCAGCGGCGCCATGGTGCCGGTCATCAGCGAGCGGTAGGCGTGGTCGCGGAAGCTCATAATGTCGTCCGCCTTGTGGTGCTCCCACTCCATAAAAGTCTGATTGACCGCCTCGACGTCGAAGCCGGGATAGTCGGTCTGATCCATCAGCTCCTTGGTGTAGTCGCCCTGGAACCAGATCATCTGCTCGGCGTCTTCGAGCGTTTCTTCACGCGCCCGCCACTTGGCGCCGTGCTCGGCCATCGCTTGCACCGACGGCAGCTTGATGCGGCCCATGATGACGTCGCGGGCAAACCAGGCCTGCGCGTCGAACATGTTGAAGGTGTAGAACTGGTCCTGCATGCCGATATAGGACAGCTTCGGGTTCTTCTCCCAGACGACGCCTTCATAGAGGTCGAGCGGCCACATGCGGTTGGCGGTCTTGAGTTTCAGGTCGTCGGTGAGGAAGGGGAAGGAGTGGAGATAGCCGGTGCAAAGGATGATGGCGTCGACATCCTTGGTGGTGCCGTCCTTGAAGTGCGCCGTCTTGCCGACAACCTTTTGCAGCAGCGGCACTTCCTTCCAGTTCTCCGGCCATTTGAAGCCCATCGGCTTGGAGCGGTAGCTGGAGGTGATCGATTTGGCACCGTATTTGTAGCATTGCGAGCCGATATCCTCGGCCGAATAGGAACGGCCGATGATCAATATGTCCTTGCCCTTGAACTCCATCGCGTCGCGGAAATCATGGCTATGCAGGATGCGGCCGTTGAAGGTCGAGAAGCCCTCGAAATAGGGAACGTTTGGCACCGAGAAGTGCCCGGAGGCGACGACGACATTGTCGAACTCTTCGGAGTAGGTGACGTCGTTGGTGCGGTCATGCGCGGTGACGGTGAATTTCTTCGTGACATCCGAGAAGGTGACCATGCGCACAGGGCTGTTGAAGCGCACCCATTTGCGAAGGCCTGATTTCTCGACGCGGCCCTTGATATAATCCCACAGCACGGCGCGCGGCGGGTAAGAGCCGATGGGACGGCCGAAATGCTCCTCGAATGTGTAGTCGGCGAATTCCAGGCATTCCTTCGGTCCGTTCGACCAGAGGTAGCGGTACATCGAGCCGTGGACGGGATCGCCATGTTCGTCGAGACCTGTGCGCCAGGTGTAGTTCCACAAGCCGCCCCAGTCGGACTGCTTTTCGAAGCAGACGATTTCGGGAATCTCGGCGCCCTTGTCGGCCGCCGACTTGAAGGCCCTGAGCTGGGCCAGACCGGACGGCCCGGCTCCAATGACGGCAACGCGAGTTTTCATGGCAGGCCTCCCGGTCTCATTTCGACTTTTGTCTCGACGCAATTCCCAAGGGAGAGCGCTATGAGCTTTTCCCCGGAAAGCTGTTCCACACTTTTCCCAGAATTGCTCTTACGAAACAAATTTCACTCACAGTCACACTAATTGCCTCTTCGATGCTGTCAACAGGCCTTGTGGCGAAACCGCGTTTCGCCCCAACGGATTTCCGGCAAAAACCGATGACAGCGCAAATCCTGTGCGGACACCATTCGACTTAAGGGGCTTGCTGTCGAGGTTGCGTTTCTGTATCGGCACCGAATATGTTCACCTTGAGTGAAATAAATCTGCGATTCTTGTCTGCGATTCTTGGGAGCGGCGACATGGCGAAGACAGCATCCGATCTCAAGCCCGGCCCCGTTCCAGCCAAGGCCTTGCCGAAGGCTGCCGACGGGCGCGCGATCCGCACGCCACTGACGCAGAACCCGCATGCCATTCGCGACACCCGCGAAAAGGTGCTGGAAGTGGCGATCGGCCGCGAAGTGCGCGCATTTCGCAAGAAGCTCGGCATTACCGTTGCCGATCTGGCAGTCGCCACCGACATTTCACTGGGCATGCTGTCCAAGATCGAAAACGGCATCACTTCGCCGTCATTGACCACATTGCAGGCGCTGTCGCGGGCGCTCGGCGTTCCCGTCACCGCCTTCTTCCGCCGCTTCGAGGAAGAGCGCAGCGCCGTCTTCGTCAAAGCGGGCGAAGGCCTCGATGTCGAGCGCCGCGGCACGCGCGCCGGCCACCAGTACAATCTCTTGGGACATATCGGCTCCAACACCAGCGGCGTGGTGGTCGAGCCCTATCTGATCACGCTGACCGAGGATTCGGACGTCTTCCCGACCTTCCAGCATGAGGGCATGGAGTTCCTCTATATGCTGGAGGGCGAGGTGGTTTACCGCCACGGCAGCAACCTCTACCCGATGAAGCCGGGCGACAGCCTGTTCTTCGATGCGGACGCGCCGCATGGACCGGAACAGCTGACGAAACTGCCGATGCGGTATCTGTCGATCATTTGCTATCCGCAGAATAGTGCGGGGTGAGACACTTGGGTTCCTCGCCCCCACGAAAGTGGGGGAGAGGTGGCTCGGCGAAGCCGAGACGGAGAGGGGGACCGCGCTCTACGAAGGCCCCCTCTCCGGCCGCTTCGCGACCACCTCTCCCCCGCTTTGCGGGGGCGAGGAACCCTGGTCTTGATCAATCCGGCCCAAACCCCGGTGACGTCGCGCTGCCATTATCCAGCTTCGACAGCCATTCGACCAGCGTCGGCCGATACCGCGTCAGGCCCTTATACGTTGCCAACTCCTCCGGCAGGTCGCGGATGACGCGGTGCAGGCGCCGTGCCCATTTCGGCTGCGTCACCAGCTCGTCCATCTTGATGAGATAGCAGCGGATCGGGAAGACGATGCCGTTCGAGCGCGGCAGCCGCCAGAAGCTCTGCAGCTCGACGCGCAGATGCACCTTGTCGCCGACATTTTCCGGCGTCACCGTCGCGCGGTCCGGTCCCCATTTGTGATAATTTTCAGGGCTGGTGTCGAGGCGCGGATTGATGGTCATCGTCCAGTTGAGCCGCCGTGCCGGCTTGCCCTGCTGGATGTTGGTGAGGAATTTCAGCGCCCTGACGAAGATCCCCTTCTCATGCGCAAGCGGCACCGGCGCGTGCCACTCGAAGAAGTTCATACCGATGTCGAAATCGAGCGACCAGTCGGCCTGGGTGGTGACCATGCCGGCATCCATCCACAGATTGCCGTCGCGCTGGTCGAGGATGCAGAAATCGCCCTGGCTCTGGCGGGTGATGTATTCCATCGGCCCGTAGGGCAGCGTCGAGGTGTCGCCGAAGGTGAAGGTGTCGTCGATGCCGAGCGGCCGGTTGATCCAGCGCCAGCGGTCGCCGTCGCGGGTCAGCGTGAAATGCTCGGGATAGCCGAGCGCCTGCTGCTCCATCAGGAGCTCGAGCAGGTCCCAGCCGGCCAGCGTCATATGCGGCAGCGACTGGCAGCGCAGCGGATCCTCGGCCAGCACCAGCGCGCGATCCTGCATCTCGGCGACATAGTGCTCGTCGACGTCGATCAGGTTTTCCAGCACCGAACCCTTGGGGCCAACCACATGCGGCTCGATGTTGACGGCATACATGTAGGCGTCTTCATGGAACGGGAACGGAAACCGCCTGATGTGCTCCGGGCTGTTCTTGAAGGTGAAATCGTCGCGGAACGTTTCCTTGCGAAAGGTGATGCCCAAGCTCGCCTCCTATCTTTCCAAGACCAGGGACTTGCCCTCGAAGCGCGACACGCACGGCATGATCTTGCAGCCGGAACGGTGGTCTTCCTCGCTCAGCCAGTGGTCGTTGTGGATGAACTTGCCGTCATACGAGATGACGTTGGTTTCGCATTGGCCGCAGACGCCGCCGCGGCAGAGATAGGGCGGATCGACGCCGGCGGCTTCGATGGCTTCGAGCAGGCTCTGCTGCTCGCCGACGCGGATTGTCTTGCCGCTGACGGCCAGCGTCACATCGAAAGGCAGGCCGGGCTGGGGTGCCGCGAAATGCTCGTAATGCACGGTCTCCGGCGGCCAGCCAAGTGCTGCCGCGCGCTCGCGCACCCAGTTGATCATGCCCGCCGGGCCGCAGACATAGAGATGCGTGCCGAGCGGCTGCGAAGACAAGAGCCGATCGAGCTCGATGCGCTCCTCCAGATCGTCGTGATAGAGCCGGATGCGGCGGCCGTAGCGCTCCTGCAGCACGTCGGCATAGGTGCCGAGCGAAGCGGTGCGGCAGGTGTAGTGCAGCTCGAAATTGCCGCCGGCCCCGGCGAGCTGCGCGGTCTGCGCCATGAACGGCGTGATGCCGATGCCGCCGGCCAGCATCAAATGCTTCTTCGCGCGCAAATCGAGCGAGAACAGATTGACGGGATAGCTGACCACCATCTCCAGGCCCGGCTTGACCGACCGGTGCATGAATAGCGAGCCGCCGCGGCCGACATCGTCGCGGCGCACCGAGATGGTGTATTCGCGGGTGTCGAGCGGCGACCCCATCAGCGAATAGGGGTTGAGCCGGGTGAGGTCGCCGTCGCGCATCTCGACCACGACATGGGCGCCGCCGGAAAAGGTCGGCAACAGCTCGCCGTCGCGGCGGCGGAAATGGAAGCGGGTGACGAGGTCGTTGACCGGGACGACATCGCTGACCACAACATCGAGCTTGGTGGTGCCGGTGCTCATGGGAAGGCCTCCTCGACAGGAGGAATTTCACTGCGGTCCTCGGCATTGATGCAGACGCCCTGGAATGCGGCGAGACGCCTGGAATAATGGTCGCGCACCAGAAGCAGCAGGCCGCAATGCGCACAGGTGGCCGGCTGCGTCGTCACGTTCTCGGTGATGCCCTTGCAATGCACGCACTGCATGCGCCGCGCCAGCGAGCCGCGATGCTCCGTCTGCATCGAGGTGTGGTCGATGCCAGCTTCGAGCGCCACCTGCATGGCCTGGCCGATCAGCCCTTCGGTGCCGGCGAGATAGAGGCGCAGGCCCATATGGGCGTTGGTCAGCGTCTGCTTCAGGCGCGGCAAAAGGCTCGCGAAGGATGGCGCAACGTGAAGTTGCGCCGACTTCAGCGCTTCGAGGGCTTCGACATACTTGCCGTCGGGACCGGGAATGAAGACGATCTCGGCGCCGTCGAAGAAGCCGGGCGGCGCTGTCTTTGCCATATCAACGATCGCAAGCGCGCCTTCCGCATCCGCCACGAAAAGATGATGCTTGCCGGGCTGCGGAGACAGGGTTCCGTAAATGGGCCGGCTGATGATCGTCTTGGCTGCCATTCTCTCTTTGTGCCCTAAAATCCCTCGCTGTCGATTATGCCTCAGCCTTTTGCCGTACGCTTGGTCTTCTTGGGATCGTCGAAGGGCAGCGGCTGCGCCGTCGCCTTGATCGAGCCGCTCTTGTTGCGGATCTCGAGCTTGGTGTCCTTGACCGCGCAGTCGACGTCGAGACGAGCGATGCCCATCGATTTCTTGACCAGCGGCGAGTACATGGCGCAGGTTACCACGCCGACCTTCTTGCCGTCGCGATAGACCGGCGCGCCCTCGTCAGCCGGTTCCTTGCCGTCGAGCAGAACGCCATAGATCTTGAAGCGTTCCTTGCCTTTCAGCCGATAATGCTCCTCCGCGCCGCGGAAGCCGGTTTTCCCTGGACTGACGGTGAAGTCGAGGCCGAGCTCCCACAGAGTGTCGCCGGGGCCTTCATTCTCGAAGGGATATTTCTGCGAATTGTCGTAGGGATAGAATAGCAAATAGCTTTCGACGCGCAGCATATCGAGCGTGGTGAAGCGGCAGGGAATGATGCCGGCGCTCTTGCCCTCATCGAGGATCCTGTCCCAGATCGTGCCGGCATCCTGGCCGCGGCAGAAGATTTCGTAGCCGCGCTCGCCGGTGTAGCCGGTGCGCGAGATCATGACGGGAAAACCGAAAAGCTGCGTCTGCATGTGATGGAAATAGTTGAGATCGCGAATACCCGGCACGTGCTTGGCGAGGTAATCGACAGCGGTCGGCCCCTGCAGCGACAGATCGTGCAGATTGTCGTCGAAACGCAGCGAGACGTCGCGGCCGACGGAAGCGCGCTGCAATTCCTCATGGCCGGTGCCGGAG
Organism: Mesorhizobium neociceri; assembly: GCF_013520985.1. GTDB lineage: Bacteria > Pseudomonadota > Alphaproteobacteria > Rhizobiales > Rhizobiaceae > Mesorhizobium > Mesorhizobium neociceri. The sequence goes on from NZ_JACDTY010000006.1 coordinate 231,596, forward strand.
CCGTGCACCACCATCCAGGCGTTCGGGCCGGTGCGGTAGAGGATGCAGTCATCGGTGAATTTGCCCGCCTCGTTCAGCATGCAGGCATAGGCCGACTTGCCGGGATAGATCTTTTCGACGTCGCGTGTCGTCGCCAGGTCTATCAGATGCGAGGCATGCGGGCCGGTGATGTGGACCTTCTTCAGGCCCGACACATCCATCAGCCCGGCCTTGGTGCGAATGGCGGTGTATTCCTCGTCGGCATCCTTGTCGTAGGTCCAGGCGGTGCCCATGCCGCTCCAGTCTTCGAGCTTCGAGCCGAGCGCGCGGTGGCGATCCGCCAAGGTCGAAAATCTCCAGGATGCCGTCATGGGCTTGCCTCTCCTCCGCAATTGCCGACGTTTCGCCACTTAAACGCACTGGTTAAGCCGGCGTGGCGTTTCGAACCATATTGACTCAAAACTCCAAAAGCGCGCAATACTAAGATGCAAAAAGTTTTACTGGGAGGCAAGGAATCCAACTGAGCTGAGGGGACATAAAATGGAAGGGAATCTGAACGCACTAACGACCATTTTCACCGAATTCTACTACTGGGTGACCATCGTCATGATGTTCCTCATCCATGTCGGCTTTTGCACCTACGAGGTCGGCGTCTCGCGCCGGCGTAATCACCTGAAAACCCTGATGAAGAACGCGATGGCGATTCCGCTCGTCACGGTGACGTTCTACCTTTTCGGCTGGTGGATCTATTTCGCCTTCCCCAACGGGCCGGGCTTCGTGTCGGGGGGGTTGATTACGGCACACTTCGCCGAACCCTGGAACCCGCTGATGGCCACCCACCTGTCGGGTGTCAACCCAGGCGAACCAGGCGTCACGGCTGCCGACGCCGCAATATGGCACCGGCTGAATGGCGTTTTCTGGGGCGCCTTCCTGCTGTTCTCCATAACCACGGCGTCCATCATCTCGGGTTCGATCATCGAACGCGCGCGCTCGGGCGCGTTTTGGATCATCGCCGTGCTTATCGGTTCGGTGCTGTGGATTCTCGACGCGGCCTGGGGCTGGCATCCGCAGGGATGGATGGTCAAGCTTTGGGGCTATCATGACGCCTATGCATCGGGTGTGGTGCATGCGATCGCCGGCGGAGCGGCCCTCGCCTTCCTCATAGTGCTCGGCCCGCGCATCGGCAAATTCCGGCCCGACGGCACGCCACGCGACATCCCGCCCCACAATGTGTGGCTGGTGACGATCGGCCTGTTCCTGATCTACACCGGTTTCTGGGGTTTCTATGCCGCCTGCAACATTCCCATCATCAGCCCGGCGGCGATCGCCGGTCAGATCACCGGCGACACCTGGACGGCGACCAACATCTATCTTGCGCCGACCTCGCTTTCGGCAATCACCTTCAACTTCCTGATGTCGCTGTCGGGCGGGATGATGGGCGGCTACATCGTCTCGAAGGGCGATCCCTACTGGACGTTTTCGATGGGACTTTGCGGAATTATATCCGCCTCGGCCGGCAACGACCTCTATCACCCGATCCAGGCGATGCTGATCGGCGCGATCGTCCCGGCCATCTGCTACAAGCTGCATTACTATGTCGAGCGCCGCTTCAAGATCGACGACGCGGTGGGCGCCGTTGCCGTGCACGGGTATGGCGGCTTCCTTGGCGTCGTGGTGGCGGGTTTCATGTTGTGGGGACAGCCGTCGTCACCCTATGAGGGCTTCGCGCATATCAATCCGCTCGGCAATTTCGCCGGCGCGGTGCTGATGTTCGGGCTCGGGTTCATTCCGACCTGGATCGCCTGCAGGATCCTCAACAGCATGAACCTGTTGCGCGTGCCGGAGAAGGTCGAACTCGAGGGTGTCGATTTTGCGCTCAATCACGCATTCATGGCGTCGGTGAGCGAAGTCGGGGCCGCTGAAAAAGCGATGATCAAGTAGTCAACGGACAGGAGAACCCGAAAAATGTCGACCAATGGAATGGAAAGCTGGGCCGTCGACCTCAAGGATATCGGCGCAATCTACCCGTTTCAGGGCCTGGAGGTGCTGATGGTGATCATCGGCTTTGTCTTCTGGATCGCCTGGCACGTCATCCAGACCCGCCACGAGAACGCGGAAATCGAGGCCGATATGGCTGCGGATCGCAGTGGCGACGAGACAAGAGAAGCGATCGATCGCTACTAGTCCGACATCCATCACCCGGCGCCGTTCGCGCGCCGGGTGACTTGTTTGTTATGAAAAAAACTTTCATGTGAGTTGAATTTGACAAACGAAGCTGGTAGCACCGAAATCATACTCATCTCGGGAGGCTGACATGTGTGGAATCGTCGGACTTTTTTTGAAGGACAAGTCGCTTGAGCCGCAGCTCGGCTCGATGTTGTCGCAGATGCTGATCTCGCTCAGCGATCGCGGCCCCGATAGCGCCGGCATCGCAATTTATGGCGCGCCTTCGAAGAATGAAGCCAAGATCACCATTCAGTCGGCCAGGCCCGAGCGCGATTTCCGCGGCCTCGACGCAGAGCTGGCCAAGGCAATCGGCGCGCCGGTGAGCATTGCGGTGAAGTCGACGCATGCGGTGCTCAGAACCGTGCCAGGCAAGGTCGACGCCGCGCGCGAGGCACTGCAGTCGATCCGGCCCGATGTGCGCATCATGGGCGCCGGCGAAGCGGTGGAGATCTACAAGGAAGTCGGCCTGCCGGAAGCGGTCGTCGACCGCTTCGACGTTCGCTCGATGACCGGCACGCATGGCATCGGCCACACCCGGATGGCGACGGAATCGGCCGTGACCACGATGGGCGCGCATCCCTTCTCGACCGGCGCCGACCAGTGCCTGGTGCACAATGGCTCGCTGTCCAACCATAACAATGTGCGGCGCGAACTGCGGCGAGAAGGCATGACCTTCGAGACCGAGAACGACACCGAGGTCGCGGCCGCCTACCTCTCCTCGCAGATGGCGCATGGCAAGAACCTCGGCGAGGCACTGGAAGGCACGCTTTCCGACCTCGACGGCTTCTTCACCTTCGTCGTCGGCACCAAGAACGGTTTCGGCGTGGTGCGTGATCGGATCGCCTGCAAGCCCGCCGTCATGGCCGAGACCAACCAGTATGTCGCCTTCGGCTCGGAATATCGCGCGCTGACCAAGCTGCCCGGCATAGACAATGCGAGGGTCTGGGAACCGGAACCCGCAACCGTCTATTTCTGGGAGCATTGAGCCCATGCCGGCAACCAAACTTTCGAAGGCGGCGCAAGACCACGCCTCCCGGGTCTTCGATCTTGATGTGTCGTCGCTGCGAGAGCTCAACCAGGCGCTTCACAATCTGACGTCCGGCTCCAACGAAACGGCGTGGGAAGTGGTGAACCCGAAGGGCAGTCATTCGGTTGCTGTCGGCGTCGACCAGCCGGTCAGCATCGATGTGCGCGGCAGCGTCGGCTATTATTGCGCTGGCATGAATGACGGCGCCGCGATCACCGTGCACGGCTCGGCCGGTCCCGGCGTCGGCGAGAACATGATGTCGGGCTCGATCGTCATCAAAGGCGACGCCAGCCAGTATGCCGGCGCCACCGGCAAGGGCGGACTTCTGGTCATCGAGGGCAACGCATCCTCCCGCTGCGGCATCTCGATGAAAGGCATCGACATCGTCGTGCATGGCAATATCGGCCACATGTCGGCCTTCATGGCGCAGTCCGGCAATCTGGTGGTGCTGGGCGATGCTGGCGATGCACTGGGCGACTCCATCTACGAGGCGCGGCTGTTCGTGCGCGGCAAGGTCGAGAGCCTGGGCGCCGACTGCATCGCCAAGGAGATGCGGCCCGAGCACATCGAACTGCTGCAAGGCCTGCTCGACCGCGCCGGCGTCACCGGCGTCAAGCCGTCGGAGTTCAAGCGCTATGGCTCGGCGCGCACGCTCTACAATTTCAATATCGACAACGCCGATGCGTATTGATCGCTGGATTCAACATCGCCGCGTGGCCGCTTCGTTTCTGGCCACAGCCCTTGTCGGCACTGTGCAACTTCCAAGCGTTGGACATGCGGAGCAGCCAGCCGAATTCGCAACTGTACAGTGCCCGACTGATGTCGTGAGGTGCGTCCGCAAGGCACACAGGCGCTGCCCCATAAATGTGACCTTTATCGCTGATCCTTCGAGGCAACTTGGTTTCAAGATTTATCCAAAAGGTGCGCCTTTGACCAACAACGCTATTCGGGGCAGACCTATGTTTGTCGTCTGCGGCAGGCGCACGAAATGAAAGCGGCCACGCTTTCTGCCGTTGAATGCACCGCGTTATTCACTTGGATTGCCCTGCGATCGGAACCAACAGCATGACCTACAAGAACCCGCCGACGACGCCGCGCAAATCCGCGACCTTCGACGACTACACGCTTTCTGAAATCCGCCGCGCCGCGGCCACCGGCATCTATGACATCCGGGGCGCCGGCGCCAAGCGCAAGCTGCCGCATTTCGACGATCTCCTGTTCCTCGGCGCCTCGATCTCGCGCTATCCGCTGGAAGGCTATCGCGAGCGCTGCGATACATCCGTGGTGCTGGGCTCGCGCCATGCCAAGAAGCCTATCGAGCTGAAGATACCGATCACCGTTGCCGGCATGAGCTTCGGCTCGCTGTCCGGCCCGGCCAAGGAAGCGCTTGGGCGTGGCGCCACGCTGTCGGGTACCTCGACGACGACCGGCGACGGCGGCATGACCGAGGAAGAGCGCGGCCATTCCAAGACGCTGGTCTATCAATATCTGCCGTCGCGCTACGGCATGAACCCGCGCGACCTGCGCCGCGCCGACGCCATCGAAGTGGTCGTCGGCCAGGGCGCCAAGCCCGGCGGCGGCGGCATGCTGCTTGGCCAGAAGATTTCCGACCGTGTCGCCGAGATGCGCACGCTGCCGAAAGGCATCGACCAGCGCTCGGCCTCGCGCCATCCCGACTGGACCGGGCCGGACGATCTCGAAATCAAGATCCTTGAATTGCGCGAAATCACCGACTGGGAAAAGCCGATCTACGTCAAGGTCGGCGGCGCCCGCCCCTATTATGACACCGCGCTTGCGGTGAAGGCCGGCGCCGACGTCGTCGTCGTCGACGGCATGCAGGGTGGTACTGCAGCGACACAGGAAGTGTTCATCGAAAATGTCGGTCAGCCGACGCTTGCCTGTATCCGCCCGGCGGTGCAGGCGCTGCAGGATCTCGGCATGCACCGCAAGGTGCAGCTGATCGTCTCCGGCGGTATTCGCAACGGCGCCGATGTCGCCAAGGCGCTGGCGCTTGGCGTCGACGCAGTGTCGATCGGCACGGCAGCGCTGGTCGCGCTCGGCGACAATGATCCGCGCTGGGAGGCGGAGTACAATGCGCTCGGCACCACCGCCGGCGCCTACGACGACTGGCACGAGGGCCGCGACCCCGCGGGCATCACCACGCAGGACCCCGAACTGATGAAGCGCGTCGATCCCATCGCCGCGGGACGGCGTCTCGCGAACTATCTCAAGGTGATGACGCTGGAGGCGCAGACCATCGCCCGCGCGTGCGGCAAGAACAGCCTGCACAATCTCGAGCCCGAGGATCTCGTCGCGCTCACCATCGAAGCCGCCGCCATGGCCGGCGTGCCGCTTGCCGGCACCAACTGGATACCGGGGAAGAACGGCTTCTAGACAAAGACTAGCCAGATCACATAAGCGAGGAACTATAATGGGGAACGATCTCGCCGCATTCGCCAAAGAGAACGGCGTCAAATATTTCATGATTTCCTACACCGACCTGTTCGGTGGCCAGCGCGCCAAGCTGGTGCCGGCGCAGGCGATCGCCGACATGCAGAAGGACGGGGCCGGCTTTGCCGGTTTCGCCACCTGGCTCGACCTGACGCCCGCGCACCCCGACATGCTGGCGGTGCCGGATCCGGCCTCGGCGATCCAGCTGCCGTGGAAGCCCGATGTCGCCTGGGTCGCCGCCAATTGCATCATGGACGACAAGGAAGTCGAGCAGGCGCCGCGCAACACGCTGCGGCGGTTGATTGCCGAGGCCGCCACCGACGGCATGCACGTCAAGACCGGCGTCGAGGCCGAGTTCTTCCTGATCTCGCCGGACGGCAGCGTCATTTCCGACAAATACGATACGGCCTCGAAGCCCTGTTACGACCAGCAGGCTGTGATGCGCCGCTACGATGTCATCGCCGAGATCTGCGACCACATGCTGGCGCTGGGCTGGAGCCCCTACCAGAACGACCATGAGGACGCCAACGGCCAGTTCGAGATGAACTGGGCCTTCGACGACGTGCTCGCCACCGCCGACAAGCACTCCTTCTTCAAGTTCATGGTCAAGTCCGTAGCCGAAAAGCACGGCCTGCGCGCCACCTTCATGCCGAAGCCTTTCCAGGGCCTGACCGGCAATGGCTGCCATGCGCATATCTCTGTCTGGGACAAGGCCGGCAAGACCAACGTCTTTGCCGACAATGCGATGGAGCTCGGCCTGTCGGCCAAGGGCAAGAATTTCCTCGGCGGCATCATGAAGCATGCCTCGGCCTTGGCCGCGATCACCAACCCGACGGTCAATTCCTACAAGCGCATCAACGCGCCACGTACGATTTCGGGCGCGACCTGGGCACCGAACACGGTGACCTGGACCGGCAACAACCGCACCCACATGGTGCGCGTGCCCGGCCCCGGCCGCTTCGAGCTGCGCCTACCCGATGGCGCCGCCAACCCCTATTTGCTGCAGGCCGTCATCATCGCCGCAGGCCTCGACGGCATCCGCTCCAAGGCCGATCCCGGCAAGCGCTACGACATCGACATGTATCAGCATGGCCACACGGTGAAGGGTGCGCCCAAGCTGCCGCTCAACCTGCTCGACGCGCTGCGCGAATACGACAAGGACAAATCGTTGAAGGCGGCGCTGGGTGAGGAATTCTCGTCGGCTTACCTAAAGCTGAAGCATCAGGAATGGAATTCCTATGCTTCGCACTTCACGCAATGGGAGCGCGACCACACGCTGGACATATGAGCGTCCTAAGCGGTGCGAGCGACCTCGGAATGACCTGATGAAATATTCGATCTTCTCGCTCGCCCGCGCCGCCCTTTCCGGCCACAAGAACTGGCAGCGAACCTGGCGCGATGCCAGCCCGAAAGACCACTACGATGTGGTGGTCATCGGCGGCGGCGGCCATGGGCTCGCCACCGCCTGGTTCCTCGCCAGCGAGTTCGGCATCAAGAACGTCGCCGTGCTGGAAAAGGGCTGGATAGGCTCCGGCAATGCCGGCCGCAACACCACCATCATCCGCTCCAATTACGGCCTGCCCGGCAATACCGGCTTCTACGAGCTGTCGATGAAGCTGTGGGAGCGGATGGAGCAGGACCTCAATTACAATTCAATGGTCAGCCAGCGCGGCGTTCTCAACCTCTACCACTCCGACGCCCAGCGCGACGCCTATGCGCGGCGCGGCAACACCATGCGAATCAACGGCATCGATGCCGAACTGCTCGACCAGGCCGCGCTGAAGAAGATGCTGCCGTTCCTGAATTTCGACCATGCGCGCTTTCCCGTGCAGGGCGGCCTGCTGCAACGGCGCGGCGGCACGGCGCGCCACGACGCGGTGGTATGGGGCTATGCGCATGCCGCGAGCGAACTCGGCGTTGACATCATCCAGAATTGCGAGGTTACCGGTTTTGTCCGGGACGGTAACGGCAAGGTCACCGGGGTCGAGACGTCGCGTGGCAAGATCGGCGCCGGCAAGGTCGGCATGGCGGTTGCCGGTTCCTCCTCGCGCGTGGCGGCGATGGCCGGCCTGCGCCTGCCGATCGAAAGCCATGTGCTGCAGGCCTTCGTCTCCGAGGCGATCAAGCCGCTCATCCCTGGCGTCATGACCTTCGGCGCCGGCCATTTCTATGTCAGCCAGTCGGACAAGGGCGGCCTGGTCTTCGGCGGCGACATAGACGGCTACAATTCCTACGCCCAGCGCGGCAATCTGCCTGTGATGGAGGATGTCTGCGAAGGTGGCATGGCGCTGATCCCGATGATCGGCCGCGTGCGGCTTCTGCGCCAATGGGGCGGCATCATGGACATGTCGATGGACGGTTCGCCGATCATCGACAAGACGCCGGTCGACGGGCTCTACCTCAATGCCGGCTGGTGCTATGGCGGCTTCAAGGCGACGCCGGCGTCCGGCTTCGTCTTTGCCCATCTTCTGGCGCGCGATGAATCGCACAAGGAGGCGGCGCTGTTTCGCCTCGACCGGTTCCAGCGCGGCGCCATGATCGACGAAAAGGGCCAGGGCGCCCAACCGAACCTGCACTGAGGACAGTTAGATGCGTATTGTCTGTCCCTTCTGCGGCGAACGCGAACTCAGCGAGTTCAGCTATCTCGGCGACGCCAAGCCGCAGCGCCCCGTCGCGAATGCCGGCGAAGATGCCGTCTACGACTATGTCTATCTGCGCGACAACGTCGCAGGCGTGATGGCTGAGAACTGGTATCACGGCGGCGGCTGCCGCGCCTGGCTGAAGGTCACCCGCAACACGCTGACGCACGAGATTTCGGCGGTGGAGCCGACGGCGGGTGCTGGTGCCGCAAAGGTTGGTGCGTGATGGCCGGCGCACAGACAAACCGGCTGGACAATGGCGGTCTCATCGACCGCTCGGCGCCGCTGAACTTCCGCTTCGACGGCAAGACTTTCCAAGGCTTCCAGGGCGACACGCTGGCGTCGGCGCTGGTTGCCAATGGCGTCAAACTGGTCGGCCGCTCGTTCAAATACCATCGCCCGCGCGGCATTCTCACCGCCGGCTCGGAAGAACCCAACGCGCTGGTCGAACTGCGCACCGGCGCACGTCGCGAGGCCAACACCAAGGCAACGACGGCCGAACTCTATGAAGGGCTCGAAGCGGCCAGCCAGAACCGCTGGCCGTCGCTGCGCCACGATGTGATGTCGGTGAACCAGTTGTTCGCGCCGATCTTCGTCGCCGGCTTCTACTACAAGACCTTCATGTGGCCGGCGAAATTCTGGGAGATGATCTACGAGCCGGCGATCCGCCGCGCCGCCGGTCTCGGCCGTGCCGCGATCGTCGCCGACCCGGATCACTACGACAAGGCCTGGGCGCATTGCGATGTGGTGATTGCCGGCTCCGGCCCGGCGGGCCTGGCGGCAGCTTTGGCCGCCGGTCGCAGCGGTGCCCGCGTCATCCTGTGCGAAGAAGATTTCACGCTCGGCGGCCGGCTGCTGTCGGATGGCGGCACAATCGACGGGCTGCCGGCCGCGGAATGGCTGACGCGGACACTGACCGAACTCGCCTCGACGCCAGATGTCCGCATCATGACCCGCACGACATTGTTCGGCGTCTATGATGGCGGCACCTATGGCGCGATCGAGCGGGTCAACGACTATCTGCCGACGCCGCCCGAACACCAGGTGCGGCAGCGGCTGTGGCGGATCGTCGCCCAGCGCTGCGTCGTCGCGGCCGGCGCGATCGAACGCCCCATCGTCTTTGCCGGCAACGACACGCCCGGCGTGATGATGGCATCGGCCATGCGGACCTATGTCACGCGCTATGCCGCGACGCCGGCAAAGCGCATTGCGCTGTTCACCAACAATGAGGATGGCTGGCGCACGGTCGAGACGGCGCTCGCAGCCGGGCTGCAGGTCGCGGCGGTGATCGACGCGCGGCCCGACGTCTCGCCCGCCCATCGCTCGCTCGCCTCCAGGAATGGCTTCACGGTGCTGCACGGCTCCGTCAGCGGCGTCGATGGCGGCAAGGACGGCGTGCGCAAAATCGCGGTGTCGCTCACCGGCGGCGCACGCGCCGAAGTCGAGGCGGACGGGCTTGCGGTTTCCGGCGGCTGGAACCCGGCGGTCGGTCTCACCTCCTACCATCGCGGCCGGCCGAAATGGCGCGACGACATCTCAGCTTTCGTGCCCGACGGCGCGCCTCCCGGAATGGCCGCGGCAGGTGCCGCCAACGGCGATTTCGGGCTCGGCGCCTGCCTCAGCCAAGGCTTTGCCACTGGTGCTGCAGCCGCGCGCGATGCGGGGCGCAATGGCAATGCGGGCGCAGCACCGATCGCCGACGACGAGGCGTTCTCGCTCACTCCGCTCTGGCACGTCGCCGGCAAGGGCAAGGCCTTTGTCGACCAGCAGCATGACGTCACCGCTTCCGACATCGAGCTGGCGCAGCGCGAGGGCTTTGAATCGGTCGAGCATCTCAAGCGCTACACGACGCTCGGCATGGCGACCGACCAGGGCAAGACGTCGAACGTCGCCGGCCTCGCCATCATGGCGGCGGTAACAGGCAAATCCATTCCCGAGACCGGCACAACCATCTATCGGCCGCCCTATGTGCCCGTCGCCATCGGTGCCTTTGCCGGCCATCATCGCGACGAAACGTTCCATGCGACGCGGCTGACGCCATCGCATCACTGGGCCGCCGAACAGGGTGCGATCTTCGTCGACACCGGCCTGTGGAAACGCGCGCAATGGTATCCGCGCGCCGGCGAGAAGGACTGGCTGGAATCGGTCACCCGCGAGGTCAAGGCGGTGCGCTCAGGCGTCGGCTTCTGCGATGTCTCGACGCTCGGCAAGATCGACGTGCATGGCCCCGACGCCGGCGCCTTCCTCGACCGCGTCTACATCAACACCTTCTCCAGCCTTGCCGTCGGCAAGGCACGCTATGGGCTGATGCTGCGCGAGGACGGCCTGGTTTATGATGACGGCACGACGTCGCGGCTGGCCGAGGATCACTACTTCCTCACCACCACCACGGCAAAGGCCGGGCTGGTAATGCAGCATCTCGAATTCTGCCGCCAGGTGCTGTTCCCGGAACTCGACGTGCAGTTGACCTCGGTCTCCGACCAATGGGCGCAGTTCTCCATCGCCGGGCCGAAGACACGTGACCTGTTGAAGGAAATCGTCGATCCAGCCGAGGATCTGTCCAACGAAGGTTTTCCGTTCATGGGCGCGCGCGAAGTGGCGCTGCGCGGCGGCATCAAGGCGCGGCTGTTCCGCATCTCCTTCTCCGGCGAGATGGCGTTCGAGATTTCGGTGCCGGCCCGCTATGGTGGGGCGATGGCGCGCAATCTGATGCAGGCCGGAAAACCGTTCGGCGTGACGCCCTACGGCACCGAAGCGCTGGGCGTCATGCGCGTCGAAAAGGGCCATGTCGCCGGGCCGGAACTGAGCGGCACGACGACCGCCGCCGATCTCGGCCTCGGCAAGATGATGTCGACCAAAAAGGACTTTATTGGGCGCGTCATGGCCGGCCGCGAGGCGCTGGTGGCGCCGGACCGGCAGGTCGTGGTTGGCATCAAACCGGTCGACAAGGCGCGCCGTTTGCGCTCGGGCGCGCACATCATTCCGAAGGGGCAGACGCCCGGGCCGGACAACGACCAGGGCTACGTCACCTCGGTCTGCTTCTCGCCGACACTCGACCAGTGGATCGGGCTTGGTCTGGTCGAACGCGGCCGCGAGCGCATCGGCGAGATCGTCCACGCGCATGATCCGCTGCGCGGCGAGGACTATGATGTCGAACTCTGCAATCCCGTCTTCTACGATCCGGATGGAGGACGCCAGCGTGGCTGAGTTTTCCTGGGATATTCGTAGTCCAATCGAGCGGGCACTTGTTGTCGGGCCTTACGGCGCACTAGGCGAAGCCGGTGTGTCGTTGACGGAGATCCGCAACTTCGACCTCGTCCAGGTGATGGCACGGCGCGGCAAGGCGGCCGAGATGACTAAGCCCGCGAAGGCGCGCTTTGGGGTCGCGGCTCCTGAAATGCCGAAGGCAGTCAGCACCGCCGACGCGACGCTGATCTGGTCGGGACCAGACCAGTTTTTCGTTTTGTCGAAGGGCGGCAAGCACACGACTGAAGCACTCGTCCAGACGTTTGCATCTTCCGCCTCCCTATCGGACCAGTCGCATGCACGCGTGTTGATCAGCATCTCCGGCCCGAAGGGGCGGATGATGCTGGCCAAGCTGTCGTCGATCGATTTGCATCCCGATGCGTTCCCGGCTGGGGCGGCTGCTACGACCTCGATGGACCACACCAGCGTTACGCTGTGGCGCGGCAACGACCGGCCGGATGGGCAGGCGGTGTTCAATGTACTGGTGTTTGCGACGTTTGCCGAAAGCCTGTGGCACACGATGCTGGATTCGGCTGCGGAGTATGGTGTCGAGATCGGGCATTCCGAGGATTTGGCGTAGCGCTTGTGCGCTTCTTCCTTCTCCCCCTGTGGGAGAAGGTGGATCGGCGCGAAGCGCCGAGACGGATGAGGGGTGTTCCAGGGAACGCCAACGTCTCACTCCGCTGGAACACCCCTCATCCGTCGCCTTCGGCGACACCTGCTCCCACAGGGGGAGAAGGGGGAGCTTACGTCACCTTCGCCTTGCCAAACGCGACCGCGCTGCTATTCTTGCTGCTAAAGTAATTTTACACACAGGCAAACTTGTTTCTTTAACCGCAAGGCTGAGATGAGCCAGTCGCCCTACCCCACAGTGACAGCCGGACCGCCCCGGCCGAGCCTGATCCTGAGGCCCGGCCAGATCGCGCTGCCGCCCGGCATGGAGCGGTATACGATACAGGGCAATGGCGCGGTGCTGATCGAGGTCGAGACCGGCGATACATTTACCGTCCGCAATATCGAGGGTGGGCAGGCCTGCGAGCTCGTTGCCTGGGACAAATCAGGCGTGACCGATCCTTCGATCCTCGGCGAGAAATCCAACAGCAATGCCGCCGGGATCAAAGCGCTGCTCGCCGACGGTGACAACGGTCTCGCGTCCGTGCGCCGTGGACTCGAGCGCCGCCAGGTGCAGCTCGACCAGCCCAAGGCCGTGCGCGTGTTCGGCGGCGCCACGCCGGCTGGCACGGAACAGGCCTTCACCGTCGCGCGCGACGCTGCTGTGCTAATTGCAGCGCCCGGCGGGCCGATGCTGGTCGATGGCCACGATACGGCAACGCCGCTCACCGTCATCGTACGCCGCGCGACCGTGCGCCTGAAATCGAAATCCCAGCTGGCCGATCCGCTCGCCGAGCCGGTGCTCGATTTGCGCGTCCATTCCGCAACCGCCGAATCCTATTTCGTCAAGGCGGGCGACTATCTGCAGATCATCGACGTCGATGGCCGCCAATGCACCGACTTCCAGTGTTTTTCGGCCCGCAAGCTGGACAAGGGCCTCGACCATCCTCTTGACGTGACGACGACGCGCACGCTGATGGGGTCGAGCTATCCGATGCCCGGCCTGCACTCGAAGTACTACGACCAGGACATGGAGCCGCTGGTCGAGGTGGTGCAGGACACGTGCGGTCGGCACGACGCGTTCGCGCTGGCGTGCGCTGCCAAATATTATGACGACATCGGCTATCCCGGCCACACCAACTGCTCGGAAAATTTTAACCGCGCGCTTTCGGACAAAGGCGTGAATGCCCGCGCCGGCTGGATGGCGATCAACTTCTTCTTTAACACGGCGATCGACGCTCATGGCGTCATGGTGTCCGACGAGCCGTGGTCGCGGGCCGGCGACTATGTGCTGCTGAGAGCCCTGACCGACATCGTCTGTGTCTCCTCAGCCTGCCCCGACGACACGACGCCGGCCAATGGCTGGGACCTCACCGACATCCATGTGCGGACCTATTCCGGCCAGCACAAATTCTCGCGAGCGATCGCCAGACGCATGACGCCCGATTCGGAACCCAAGATGACCCGCGAGACCGCCTTCCACTCATCCTTCGCCAAACACACCCGCAACTTCGCCGAATACAGGGGCTATTGGCTCGCCAATTCCTTCGCCAAGGAGGGCCCCATCGCCGAATACTGGGCCTGCCGGCAGGACGCGGTGATCATGGACCTGTCGCCGCTGCGCAAGTTCGAGGTCACCGGCCCGGATTCCGAAGCGCTGCTGCAGTACACGCTGACCCGCGACGTCAAGAAGCTCGGCGTCGGCCAGGTCGTCTATTCCGCCATGTGCTACGAGCATGGCGGCATGATCGACGACGGCACGCTGCTCAGACTCGGCAAGGACAATTTCCGCTGGGTCGGCGGCGACGATCTGTCCGGCGAATGGCTGCGCGAGACGGCGAAAAAACTTGACCTCAACGTGCTGGTGCGCTCCTCCACTGACCAGATGCACAATGTCGCCGTGCAAGGGCCGAAGAGCCGCGACATCCTCCGCGAGGTGATCTGGACCTCGCCGCTGCAGCCGTCGATCGACGAGCTCGAATGGTTCCGCTTTGCCGTCGCACGCATTGGCGGCGGCAACGGCATTCCGGTCGTGGTGTCGCGCACCGGCTATACCGGCGAACTTGGCTATGAGATCTGGTGCCATCCACGCGACGCCGAGAAAGTGTTCGACGCCATCTGGGAAGCCGGCCAGCCGCATGGGCTGAAGCCGATGGGCCTGCAGGCGCTCGACATGGTGCGCATCGAGGCTGGGCTGATCTTCGCCGGTTACGAGTTTTCCGACCAGACAGACCCGTTCGAGGCCGGCATTGGCTTCACCGTGCCGTTGAAGACCAAGACCGACGATTTCATCGGCCGCGAGGCGCTTATCCGCCGCAAGGAACACCCGCAGCATAAACTGGTCGGGCTCGACATCGACAGCAATGTCACGGTTGGCCACGGCGATTGCGTCCATGTCGGCCGCGCCCAGATCGGCGTCGTCACCTCGGGCATGCGCTCGCCGGTGCTGAACAAGAACATCGCGCTGGCCAGGCTCGATGTCACCCATGCGGCCATCGGCACAGAGGTCGAGATCGGCAAGCTCGACGGCCATGCCAAGCGGCTGCCGGCGCGCGTGGTGGCCTTCGCCCATTACGATCCGCAGAAGACCAAGCCACGCTCCTGACGGTCGCTGTCAAAGCCTGACCGAACTGCTTCGCCGGCTGTTGCCGACGTCGTTTTGGTCCTGTTTCGCAAGCGTGATGTGCACGACATCACAAATCGCTTGACGTGAAAGCGCGTCGGATCAATCTTCACTGTTAAGAAAAAAATACGACTGAGTGGAAACACCGGAGTCGTGACGGTCATGTGCCGGGGGAACAAGCTTCGCGCAGTCGAGGCATCGCCGGCGGGAACAGCGAAAAGGGGAATTCACAGACATGAGCACGATAAGCACGGCCCTGGAGCAGCCTGCGGAAGGCAAGCTGCACCGGAACATCGACTGGCGCGGCGCCTTCTGGGTGGCGAGCGGCGTCCCAGCGCTGGTCCTGTTTTCGATCGGCGGCATTGCCGGTACGACGGGAACGCTAGCCTTTGGGATCTGGATCGCCTCCATGATCATGGGCTTCCTGCAATCCTTCACTTATGCCGAGATCGCTGGCTTGTTCCCGAACAAGTCCGGCGGCGCCTCGATCTATGGCGCCACCGCCTGGCTGCGTTATTCGAAATTCATCGCGCCGCTGTCGGTGTGGTGCAACTGGTTCGCCTGGTCGCCGGTGCTGTCGCTCGGCTGCTCGATCGCCGCCGCCTATATCCTCAACGCACTGGCGCCAGTGCCGCTTTTCACCGATGCGTCGCCGGATGTCGTTGCTTATATCGCGGCGCATGCCGGAACGGCGCCTGCCGACGCCATCGCCGCGGTGACCGCGGCGGCCACGCCGGCGATCCGCAACTGGACGCTGTTCAGCCACACGCTGGGTCCTGTCTCCTTCACCCTCAACGCAACCTTCTTCATCGGCGCGGTGCTGATGCTGATCATCTTCGCCATCCAGCATCGCGGCATTCTCGGCACCGCCAATGTGCAGAAATACATCGGCCTCTTGGTCATCATCCCGATGCTGATCGTCGGCGTCGTGCCGATCGTGACCGGCCAGATCAACTGGGCGAACTTTTCGCCGCTGGTGCCGCTCGCCGCCGCCTATGCGCCGGAGCCTGGCTCGTGGAACATTGCCGGCTGGACGCTGGTTCTCGGCGGCATGTTCATCGCCGCATGGTCGACCTACGGCTTCGAAACGGCCGTCTGCTACACGTCGGAGTTCAAGAACCCGGGCACCGACACATTCAAGGCGATCTTCTATTCCGGCCTGCTTTGCATGCTGTTGTTCATTCTGGTGCCGTTCACCTTCCAGGGTGTGCTTGGCTTGAACGGCATGCTGGCGACGCCGATCGTCGACGGCTCGGGCGTCGCCGATGCACTGGCCGGCATGGTTGGCGGCGGCGCGCTCATCCACAGCCTGCTGGTGATGCTGATGATCCTGGCGCTGGTGCTGTGCATCATGACGGCAATGGCCGGCTCTTCGCGCACGCTCTATCAGGGCTCGGTCGACGGCTGGCTGCCGCGCTATCTCAGCCACGTCAACGAACACGGCGCACCGACCCGCGCCATGTGGACGGATCTCGTCTTCAACCTGATCGTGCTGGCCATCGCCTCGGCCGACGCGACGAGCTTCTTCTTCATCCTCGCCGTGTCGAACTGCGGCTACATCATCTTCAACTTCCTCAACCTCAACGCCGGCTGGATCCACCGCATCGACAACGGCCACATCAATCGGCCGTGGAAGGCGCCGAGCTGGCTGCTCGGCCTCGGCGCCATCTTCGCCTATGTCAATGCCATCTTCATGGGCGCCGGCGCCAAGGTGTGGAACCCGATGGCGCTGTGGGCCGGCCTGATCACCGCGGCCCTGATCATCCCGGTGTTCTGCTACCGGCATTACGTCCAGGACAAGGGCAAGTTCCCCGACCACATGCTGGCCGATCTCGGCATGGCGGGCGCCGACCTTTCGGTCAAGAAAGCTGGCATGCTGCCCTATTTGACGCTGGTCGCCGGCGTGGTGGTGATGCTGCTCGCCAACTGGTACTTCGTCATCTGAAAATGACGGCTTGAAATGAATGGGCGCGCTTCGGCGTGCCCGTTTCCTTTTGCGCTGAAGCGTCAGCCGGCCTTACGAACCGCCGCTTCCTCGCCTTCGAAGAACCGGTTCGGCGGCCGCTTCAGGCCGAGATTCTCACGCAAGGTCGTGCCCTCATACTCGCGCCGGAAGAGCCGACGCCGCTGCAGCTCGGGCACCACCTTCTCGGCGAAGTCGTCCAACCCGGCGGGCAGATAGGGGAACATGACGTTGAAGCCGTCGGATCCCTCGGCAACCAACCATTCCTCCATCGCGTCGGCGATGGTTTTGGGTGTGCCGACGAACGCAAGGCCGGAATAGCCGCCGAGCCGCTGCGCCAGCTGGCGGACGGTCAAATTCTCCCGGCGCGCCAGTTCGATGACGCGCTCGCGGCCGCTCTTCGAGGCATTGGTCTCGGGGATTTCGGGCAGAGGCGCGTCGGGATCGAAGCCGGACGCGTCATGGCCGAGCGCGATCGACAGCGAGGCAATGCCGCTCTCGTAGTAGACCAGGCTGTCGAGCTTCGCCCGCTTGGCCTGCGCTTCTTCGACACTGTCGCCGACGATGACGAAAGCGCCGGGCAGGATCTTGATGTCGTCGCGCGAGCGGCCGAGCTTTTGCG
The DNA here is from genome assembly GCF_013520985.1 of Mesorhizobium neociceri. GTDB lineage: Bacteria > Pseudomonadota > Alphaproteobacteria > Rhizobiales > Rhizobiaceae > Mesorhizobium > Mesorhizobium neociceri. Next base: position 248,984 of record NZ_JACDTY010000006.1, read on the forward strand.
CACGCCCTTTCACGTCGGCAAAGAAGCGCTGTCCGGCCGCGAGATCGCTGTGGGCGGCGAAAATCACCTCCGCCGTTTCGGCCGCCAGTTGCCGCCCCGCCTCCGAGGCGCCGGCCTGAACGATGACCGGCCAGCCTTGCACCGGACGCGCAATGTTGAGCGGGCCACGCACCGACAGATGCTCGCCCTTGTGGTCGAGCACATGTAGTTTGGCGGGATCGAAATAGAGCCCGCTTTCGGCGTCGCGGATGAAGGCGTCGTCGGCAAAGCTGTCCCACAGCCCGGTGACCACATCGTAGAATTCCCGCGCATTGTGATAGCGCTCGTCGTGCTCGACATGTTCGTCGAGGCCGAAATTCAGCGCGGCATCGGGGTTGGATGTGGTGACGATGTTCCAGCCGGCGCGGCCGCCGCTGATATGGTCGAGCGAGGCGAAGCGGCGAGCGATGTGATAGGGCGCGTCGAAGGTCGTCGATGCGGTGGCGACCAGGCCTATATGGTCGGTGACGGCGGCGAGCGCCGACAGCAGCGTGAACGGCTCGAACGAGGTCACCGTATGGCTGCGCCGCAGTGCCTCGATCGGCATGTTGAGCACGGCCAGGTGGTCGGCCATGAAGAAGGCATCGAACTTGGCCGCTTCCAGCGTCTGCGCGAAGCGCTTCAGATGGGCGAAGTTGAAGTTGGCGTCGGGATATGAGCCGGGGTAGCGCCAGGCGCCGGTGTGAAGACTGACCGGGCGCATGAAGGCGCCGAGCCGCAATTGCTTGTTGTCTGCCATGGGATGATCACCTGAGGTGGACGAGCTCTACCTTTATTGGAGCATGATCTTTTCCAAAAACCGGTACCCACTTTTTGGGATCATGCTACCGCTCCGATATATCGCCAAGATCGGACGGCTTTGCCGTGCTGGAAAGGAATTCTGTTTTGCAAAACCCTTGTTGCGGAGCATTTTCCTACGGGTGCCGTTCAATCTATTTTGATGAACACGCCCTTGGTGTTGAGATATTCGCCGAGATGCTCGGCGCCGCCCTCACGGCCATAGCCGCTCATCTTGTAGCCGCCGAAGGGCACCGCCGGATCGATGGCGTGGTAGGTATTGACCCACACGGAGCCGGCGCGGATTTTTCGCGACAGCTGGTGCGCCGTGGCGACGTTCTGTGTGAAGACCCCGGCGGCAAGGCCGTAGGGTGTGCTGTTGGCGCGCTCGACCGCTTCGTCCAGCGTGTCGAAGGGCAGCGCCGAAATCACCGGCCCAAAGATTTCCTCGCGGGCGATCTTCATGTCGTCGGAGACGCCGGCAAAGACGGTCGGCGCGACGAAATTGCCGGCCGCCAGCGCGCCCTCCGTCAGGCGGGTACCGCCGGTGACTAGCTTGGCACCCTCGGCAGCGCCGGCTTCGAGATAGCCCGTGACACGTTCGAGCTGCCGCAGCGAAACCAGCGGGCCGATCTCGGTTGCCGGGTCGATGCCGTCACCGATCCTGAGGCCCTCGGCATAGGCAGCGAGCCGCGCGACGAACTCGTCATGGATGGAGCGCTCTACGAACAGGCGCGAGCCGGCAATGCAGATCTGGCCGGAATTGGCGAACACCGACATCGCTGCCACCGGCACCGCTTTGTCGAGATCGGCATCGGCACAGACGATGACCGGCGACTTGCCGCCGAGCTCGAGCGAGACGCGCTTCAGATTACCGGCTGAGGCGCGTACGATCGACTGGCCGGTCGCGGTCGAACCGGTGAAGACGATCTTGTCGACGCCCATATGCTCGGCAAGTGGGGCACCCGCCTCGGCGCCGGTGCCGGTGACGATGTTGACGACCCCTGCGGGAACGCCGGCCTCGTTCATGATGTCGGCGATCAGCAGCGGCGTCAGCGGCGCCTCTTCCGACGGTTTCAGCACGATGGTGCAGCCGGTGGCGAGCGCCGGGCCGATCTTCCAGACCGACGCCGCGGTCGGCGCGTTCCATGGAATGATGGCGCCGACGACGCCGACCGGCTCCTTGCGGGTGAAGGAGACGATTTCGCCGGCCAGCGAATTGTCGATGGTCTCGCCATGCAGCGCCGTCGCCATGCCGGCGTAATAGCGCAACATGCCGATGACGCGGTTGCGGTTGGCGCGCGTGCGCACGATCGGCATGCCCATGTCCGTGGTGTCGGAGCGGCTGATCTCTTCCCAATGCTTTTCGAAGAGGTCGGCGATCTTGAGGAGCAGCACCTGCCGCTCATAGGGCTTGAACCGGCTCCACGGTCCTTCGAAGGCTTTTCGCGCCGCGGCCACTGCCAATTCTATGTCCTGACGGTCGCCGCGCGGCACCGTGGCGATCACCGCGCCGGTCGCCGGATTGCGGGTTTCCATGGTCTGGCCCGAGCGGGCATCAACCCAGGCACCGTCGATGAACATCTGCCGATGGCGTCCGTCGATCGGCAGGCGCAGGGCGATCGAGGTCTGGGCCAGGGTCATGATCATCCTCCACGCGAAAGGTGGGGCACCATGGCCGCCGGAACGCCACAACGCCGCACGTCAAACGTACGGCGTTGTAGCATCTTTCCAAGAGCGCATCCTATGCGCCAGCGGGGATCACTCGGCTGCCAGGGCGAGTTGCGGCTGTTCATTGTCCTGCACAGCCTCGCCCGCCGGCTCCTTGGCCTTCTTCGGCTCGCGGCCGAAGAACAGCGCATAGCCTGCCGGCAGCACCAGGATGGTGAGCACGGTGGCAACCAGGATGCCGCCCATCATGGCGTAGGCGAGCGGGCCCCAGAACACGGCGCGCGAGATCGGGATCAGCGCCAGCACCGCCGTCATCGCCGTCAGCACGATCGGCCGGAAACGGCGCACAGCCGAGCCGATGATCGCCTCTGATCGTTCCATGCCTCGGGCTATGTCCTGGTCGATCTGGTCGACCAGGATGATCGAGTTGCGCATGATGATGCCGAGCAGCGCGATGACGCCGAGAATGGCGACAAAACCGAACGGCGCGCCGCTGATCAGCAATGCCGCCGCAGCACCGATGATGCCGAGCGGGCCGGTGGCCAGCACCAGCATCGCCTTGCCGAAATGCTGCAGCTGGATCATCAGAAGCACGACGATGATGGCCAGCATGACCGGCGCCTTGGCGGCAATCGAGGCCTGGCTTTCGGCAGAGTCCTCGGCACCGCCCTGGATCTCGATCTTGTAGCCGGGCGCGAGGCCGGCGCGCATGCCCTGCATATCGTTGTAGAGCTTGGTGACGACGTCGTTCGACTGCACGCCGTCCGGCAGCGTGGCGCGCACCGAGATGGTCGGCAGGCGGTCGCGGCGCCATTCGACACCCTGCTCGAGCACCGGCACCACCTTGGCCACCTGCGACAGCGGCACGAAGCCGCCGAAATCGGTCGGGATATAGACCGAGTCGACCGACGACAGCAGGTTGCGGCTGGCGTCCGGTTCGCGGGCGACGATGGACACCGTCTCCTCGCCGTCGCGGAAATCATCCAGCGGCGCACCTGACATCGATGCCTGCAGCATCTGGCGGATGCGCTGCGAGGTGACGCCGAGCGCCCGTGCCCGATCCTGGTCGATGACCAGCTTCATCGCCGGCACCGGCTCCAGCCAGTCGTCGTGGATGGCGCCAAGCAGCGGATTTTCGACGAACTTGGCCTTCACCCGATCGGCGAGGCGGCGCACCTCCTGGCGGTCCGGACCCATGACTCGCATCTGCACCGGCCACCCGGTCGGCGGTCCGAGGAACAGACGATCGACCTTGGAACGGATCGAGGGAAAGTCCTGCGCCAGGACGGAGCGCAGCTTGAGGATCAACCTCTCGCGTGCCGGCTCGTCATTGGCCATCACCAGAAGCTGGGCAAAGTTCGGGTTGCGCAATTGCTGGTCGAGCGGCAGGAAGAAGCGCGGCGCGCCCTCGCCGATATAGGTGGCGATGAAGCGCTTGTCCTTGTCATCCATCATCCTCGCTTCCAGCGCCTTGGCCTGCGTCTCGACCTCCTTGATCGAGGTGCCTTCCGGCAGCCAGAGATCGACGAGGATTTCCGGACGCGAGGACTGCGGGAAGAAGTTCTGCGGGATAAACTGGAACGCCCACAGGCTGGTTGCGAAGGTGACCAGCGTCATCACCAGCACGATGATGCGGTGGCGCACCGCCCAGCCGACCGTGGCGCGCAGCCGCCGGTAGAAGCGGGTGTCGAAGGCGTCGTGGTGATTGCCGGCATGTTTGCGCTGCTTGAGGATCATATAGCCGAGCCACGGCGTGAAATAGACCGCGACGAACCACGACACGACCAGCGCGATGCCGACGACATAGAACAGCGTGCGCACATATTCGCCGGCGGTCGAGGCGGCGAAGCCGACCGGGATGAAGCCGGCGGTGGTGATCAGCGTGCCGGTCAGCATCGGGAAGGCGGTCGAGGAGTAGGCGAAGCTCGCCGCCTCGATCTTGACCAGCCCCTCCTCCAGCTTGCGCTCCATCATCTCGACGACGATCATGGCGTCGTCGACCAGCAGGCCGAGCGCAATGATCAGCGCGCCGAGCGAAATGCGCTGCAGGTCGATGCCGAGCTCGTACATGATGGCGAAGGTCGCTGCCAGCACCAGCGGGATGGCGATGGCGATGACCAGGCCGGAGCGCCAGCCGATCGACAGCAGCGAGACGGCCAGCACGATCAGCAGCGCCTCGCCGAGCGCCTCCATGAACTCCTTCACCGCATCGCGCACGACTTCCGGCTGGTCGGAGATCTGGTCGACAGAAACGCCATAAGGCAGCGCCTCTTCGAAACGCTTGTAGGTCGCCTCGACATCCTTGCCGACATCGGTGACGTTGAAGCCCTTGGCCATGACGACGCCGACCTGGACACTTTCGTGGCCGTTGAAGCGGTACTTGCGCTGATAGGGATCCTCGAGGCCGGAGGACACGGTGGCGATGTCGCCGAGACGCGTCACCTGGCCGCCGGCGCGCAGCCGCAATTCCCTGATGTCCGCGGCCTTGGTGACATCGCCCTCAACCGAGATGCGCACCGAGCGCAGGCCGGTGTCGACCGAGCCTGCCGGGTCGACATTGTTCTGGCCCTTGATGGCGTTCTGCAGGTCGGTCAGCGTCAGCCCGCGTTCGGCCAGCGCCTTGGACGAGATGTCGATATAGATCTTCTCGGGCTGGTCGCCGATGATGACGGCCTTCTCGACGCCTGGCGTCGTCAACAGCATGTCGCGCGCCTGGATGGCGAATTTCTTCAGCTCGGGATAGCTATAGCCGTCACCGCTGATCGAATGCAGCGTGATGAAAGTGTCGCCGAATTCGTCGTTGAAATAGGGGCCGAGCAGGCCCTGCGGCAGGTCGCCTGAGATGTCGCCGACCTTCTTGCGCACCTGGTAGAACGCGTCCTTCACCTCCGAGGCATTGGTGTCCCCCTTGATCTGAACGGTGATGATGGCGCTGCCGGCGCGGGTGTAGGAACGAACGAAATCGAGATGCGGCGTTTCCTGCAGCTTGCGCTCGATCTTGTTGACGACCTGGTCCTCCATCTCCTGGATCGAGGACCCCGGCCAGATCGCCTGGACGACCATGACGCGGAAGGTGAAATCGGGATCTTCCTTCTGGCCCATGCGCATCAGGCCGAGCCCGCCGGCGATGATGATCAGACCGAACAGGAAGCGCGCAATGGAGGGATGGCCGATGGCCCAGCGCGAAAGATTGAAAGGCCGCTTTTCACTGTCGTTGGTGGTGGTCATCGGCGTCAGTCCAATTCGTTGATCGTACGGGCATGCGCTTGGCATGCCATGGGGATTTCCGATGCTGGCTTCCGGGCGGCGAGGCTTTCCGAGCGGGAGAGACTCTCATCGCGGTGGGACGCGTGGATCGATGCGGGGGAACTCGACCTGGCGTCTCGACCATCGGGCGCTCGCCGCCCGGAAACCCTGAATTGCTTGGCCTGCCCTTTCGCCGAAGCGATGATCAAGCCGGCTTCATGCGTCTGCCTTCAGCGCAGGGCCTTTGCGGCGTCGCCTTCCGCGGAGGCGGCCTGCACCGCGTCGCCGGTCAGCTTGACCTTGAGATTCTCGGTCATGAACTGCGTGCCGGCGGCAACGACGACATCACCAGGCTTCAGCCCGTCGGCGACACTGACGCCGTCGGCGGTAAATTCCGCTACCTTGACCGGGCGCTCGTGCACCGTCTCGCCGGCGCGGTCGACGGTCCAGACAATCTTGCGACCATCCTTCTCGGCCAGCGCGCTGAGCGGGATCGATACCATCTCCTGCTTCTTGGCCACCGAAGCCTCGATGTTGGCGGTCATGCCGAGCAGCACGCGCGGATCGTCGGGCAGCGAGACACGCACGGCAAATGTGCGCGACTGCTGGTCGGCGCTGCCGGCCACTTCACGCACCTTGCCCGAGAGCTTCAGCGCATCGTCGGACCAGAAGCTGGCCGTGACATCCTTGCCCGGCTTGAAGGCGGCGATGTCCATTTCGGGAACCGCGATCAGCACTTCCTTTTCGCCGTCGACGGCAACCGTCATCACCGGGGTTCCGGCGCCGACCACCTGGCCGACATCGGCGGAGACGGCAGTCACGATGCCATTCTCGCTCGCCTTGAGATCGGTGTAGACGACCTGGTTCTGCGCCTGTGAAAGGGTTGAACGGGCGGCATCGCGCGTAGCCACCGCCTGATTGTAGCTCAGCGTCGCCTGCTCGAGCTGCGACTTGGACGTGAAGTTCTTGGCAAAAAGCTGCTCGGCGCGCTTTCTGGTCAGATCGACCGTCTCGACCTGCCGCTCGGCGGCATCGAGGCTGGCCTTGGCGCTCTTGACCGACAGCTCATAGTCCGTGGGATCGATGCGGGCGAGCACGTCACCTGTGGTCACGTGCTGACCGATGTCGACCAGGCGCTCAGTGACCTTGCCCGAGATGCGAAAGCCGAGGTTCATTTCGGTGCGGGCGCGCACCGAACCGGAATAGGCGAGTTCGCGGCTGTTTTCGGCCTGGCCGATCTCGACCACCTTGACCGGGCGTATGATGTCCTGGACCTCGGTCTTTTCCTGGCTGCAGGCGGCGAGCCCGAGCGTGGCGACGATCAGGCCGGCAACCGGCAGCTTGCGGATGATGGAACTGGACAAAGACACTTTCGTACTCCCGACTGGAGATGAACGGTCGACACCGGCGCCCGGCGGGCGGCGGCTATTTCAGGGCCTTGATTGCGTAATCGATGAGGTCGTCGGGCATCGCCCGATTGGTCTTGGCAAGGCATTGCGCCACCATTTGCGGGTGGCACAGAATGACGGTGGCGGCGCCGAAGCAGCGCGATGCGATGACCGGATCCTGGTCGGCAAACTCGCCGGCCTCGATGCCTTCGCGGATCACCTCGGCAAACAGGTCGTGGATGCTGTCGATATGCTTGTCGATGACACCCCAGTCGCGCTCGAGCGCGACGATGACCATCTCGTGGACCTTCTGGTCGTCGAGCATGACTTCCAGCGTCATCTTGTACTGCGCATGCACGTAGCGGCGCAGCCGCTCCTCGGCACTGATCGGCAGGCGACAGATCTCGTAGGCCATATTGTAGCTGGCGAGCAGCATCCGGCCGCAGACGGCCTGGTGGATTTCGACCTTGGAGGCGAAGAAACGGTAGATGTTGGCCGGCGACATGCCGAGTTCGCGGGCGATATCGGCAACATTGGTCTTGCCGTAACCATAGTGGCGGAACAGGCGCTCGGCACAGTCGAGAATGCGCGTGACATTCTCCTGGCGGGCGGCGTCGACTATGATGTTGGCGGCTTCGGACATAGCTCTCTGTCAATTAACGAGTGACGAATTTCAATTTTCGTCAGTCGTAAATCCAAAAGAGCGGGATGTCAACGCGGAATCGACGTACGCGTATAATTGGTGACAGATGGTGACAGTTGCGAGTGGCGCAGTTCGTCACACCGAAGGTTGGCGAACGACCCCTGTCCCGTCGTCATCCTAGGGCGAAGCAAGGAGCGAAGCGACGCGGCGCAGACCCTAGGATCCATGCCGGGACGCCGATCAAAGAGTGAGGCAGATCAATGTGTTACGCTGATCAGCGAGCAGCAGCCATCCTCTGCCGTCGGAGTACGGCCGCAAGGTCACGGCATGGATCCCAGGGTTTCCGCGACGTCGCTGCGCGACTGCTCCACCCTAGGATGACGAAGGCACGAAGGCCCGCGGCAAATTGTCAACGCGATGGGCGGCCTACGCCCCCTTCGCCATTTCCCTCAGCCGGAACTTCTGGATCTTCCCTGTCGACGTCTTAGGCATCTCCGCAAAAATCACTGCCTTCGGCACCTTGAAGCGGGCGAGTAGCGCGCGGCAGTGGTCGATGATCTCGGCCTCGCTCGCCGCTTTGCCGGGCTTCAGCTCGACATAGGCGACCGGCACCTCGCCCCATTTGTCGTCAGCCTTGGCGACGACGCCGCAGGACGCTACGGACGGGTGCTTGTAGAGCGCGTCCTCGACCTCGATCGAGGAAATATTCTCGCCACCGGAGATGATGATGTCCTTGGAGCGGTCCTTGAGCTGGATGTAGCCGTCCGGGTGCATGACGCCGAGGTCGCCGGAATGGAACCAGCCGCCGGCGAAGGCCTCGTCTGTCGCCTTCCTGTTCTTGAGATAGCCCTTCATGACGATGTTGCCGCGGAACATGACCTCGCCGATGGTCTCGCCGTCGGCCGGCGTCTCCTGCATCGTTTCCGGGTCCATCACCGTCAGGCCTTCGAGCGCGGCATAGCGCACGCCTTGCCTGGCCTTCTTCTGCGCCTTCGATCCCTTGTCGAGATCGTCCCAGGCGCCGTGCCACTCGTTGACCACCGCCGGACCATAGGTCTCGGTCAGTCCATAGAGATGGGTGACGGCAAAACCGGCATCGGCCATGCCCGACAGCACGGCTTCCGGCGGCGGGGCGGCCGCGGTGTTGAAGGTGACCGTCTGCGGGAAGTGGCGCTTGTCCTCGTCCCTGGCGTTGATCAGCACCGACATGACGACCGGCGCGCCGCATAGATGGGTGACGCCGTGATCGGCGATGGCATCGTAGATCGGCTTCGGCCGTACCCAGCGCAGGCAGACATGGGTGCCGGCCTGGACGGCCAGCGTCCACGGAAAGCACCAGCCATTGCAGTGGAACATCGGCAGCGTCCAGAGATAGACGGCGTGCTTGGCCATGCCGGCATGGATGGTGTTGGTGTAGGCCATCAGGGCAGCGCCGCGATGGTGGTAGACGACGCCCTTGGGATTGCCTGTTGTGCCGGAGGTGTAGTTGAGCGAGATGGCGTCCCACTCGTCGTCGGGCATCGACCAGGCGTAGTCCGCATCGCCGTCGGCGACGAAATCCTCATAATCGATCGTGCCGATACGCTCGCCCTTCGGATAGGGCGCATCGGCGGCATAGTCGGGATCGTCGTAGTCGATGACCAGCGGCTTGACCTTGGCCAGCGCCAGTGCCTGTTTGACGACGGCGGCAAATTCGCGGTCGACGATCAGCACCTTGGTCTCGGCATGGTCGAGCTGAAAGGCGATAACAGCAGCATCGAGCCTTGTGTTGAGCGAATGCAGCACCGCCTTGGTCATCGGCACGCCGAAATGCGCCTCCAGCATCGGCGGTGTGTTGGACAGCATCACCGTGACCGTGTCGCCCTTGCCGATGCCGCGCTTGGAGAGCGCCGAGGCGAGCTTCAGCGAGCGCCGCCAGAAGGTGCGATAGGTGATGCGCTGACTGCCATGGATGATGGCGACATGGTCGGGATAGGTCTTCGCCGCCCGCTCCAGATAGGTGAGCGGCGTCAGCGGCTGATGATTGGCGGCGTTCTTGCCGAGATCCTGATCGTAGGCATTGCCCATCCCGTCCTCCCCGAATGTTCTTTGTTGAGAACTTCTAACCACAGGTTCCGGCCACGTCACCATCAGCGATTCCCGACCGGACGCATTTGGCGCAATGATCATCCAGATTTTGCGGGCAAGAAGGTACTGCGTACCCACGCCAATTTGACTTTTGTCGAGAGCCGTGAATAATGTCAGCCGAGGAGACGGCATGGCGATCCGACCGGCAGAACAGCTTATCCACAAGGCCGCCTGGCTCTATTATGCCCATGGCCTGCGCCAGGACCAGGTCGCAAGCCAGCTTAACATTTCCCGCGCCTCGGTCGCCATGTATCTGCGCAAGGCGCGCGAGACCGGCATCGTCAACATTTCGACCTCGACGCAGCTGTTTACTGACGATGTGCTGGCGCGCAAGCTCGAGGATGCGCTCAAGCTCGATGCCGTCTGGATCGCGCCGGAGAACGACTATGTCCTCGATCCGTCGACAGACATTGCGGTGCTGGCGGCGAGCGTCTTTCTGGAGCTGGTGAAGAAAGGCGACCGCATCGGCGTCGCCTGGGGCCGCACCGTCTATACCATCGCCGACATCATGTCCTATGCCGACCTGCAGGACGTCACCGTGGTGCAGCTCTGCGGCAATCTCGGCGCGCCCTATTCCTACAGACCCGACCAATGCACGATGGAAATCGCGCGCCGGCTCAACGCCAAGGGGCTGAACTTCTACGCGCCGCTGGTGCTGACGACGGAATTGCTGGCGCATGGGCTGCGCGCCGAACCGGTGATCCGCGAACAATTGGCCAATATCAGCAACTGCGATCTGGCGCTCTATTCGGTCGGCACCGTCGATGCCGACTGCCATGTCGTCAAATGCGGCGCGCTGAGCGCCGGCGAGATGACCCTGTTGCGCGAGTTGGGTGCCGCCGGCGTCATCGCCGGCCAGATCATCGATGCCGCCGGCAAGGCGCTCGACTGCAGCTACAACCGCCGCGTCATCTCGGCATCCCTGTCGTCACTGCGACAGATCGAAAAGCGGCTGATGGTGGTGCAGGAGGACAGCAAGTTCGAACCGCTGCTCGCCGCACTCGCCGGCGGGCTCTGCACGCATCTGGTCGTCGGTGCCAGCATGGCGCGGCGGCTGCTCGACCATGCCGGAGCCAGTGCGGGGGCAAAAAAGGCTTCCTGACAAACGAAATCCCTGCAGCCGGCGCATTGTCATCAAGGCGTCGCGGCGTTCCTGTTCACACCAACACAACAAAGACAGCAAAGCGGACGAAAGCGATATGAAGAACCTTTGGAATGATGGCGAGGCCGAAAAGCTGGTTGCCGATTATGCGAAAAAGGGCGTTGCCCGCGACCTCGCGCTGCGCGTCTACACGACCCGGCTGCTCGGCGGCGAGCCGCGGCTGGTGCTGCATGGCGGCGGCAACACGTCGTGCAAGACCAAGGCGACCGACCTCGTCGGCGACGAATGGGATGTGCTGTGCGTCAAGGGCAGCGGCTGGGACATGGGCGTCATCGAGCCGCAAGGCCTGCCGGCGGTGAAGATGGGCGCGCTCTTGAAAGCGCGTGCGCTGGACACCCTCGCCGATGAGGATATGGTGGCGCTGCAGCGGGCGAACCTGATCGACCCCGCCTCCCCCAATCCTTCGGTCGAGACGCTGCTGCACGCCTTCCTGCCGCACAAGTTTGTCGACCACACGCATTCGACCGCGATCCTCGCCATCGTCGACCAGGCGGACAGCAAGGCGCTGATCAGGACCGTGTTCGGCAACAGGATGGGCTATGTTCCCTACATCAAGCCGGGCTTCGACCTCGCCAAGGTGGCGGCCGATGTCTATGACGCCGACCCTAGCGTCGAGGGCCTGATCCTCGACAAGCACGGCATCTTCACCTTCGGCGACGATGCCAGGCAGGCCTACGATCGCATGATCCACTATGTGAACGTGGCGGAAGAGTATGTCGCCAAGAACGGCAAGCCGCAGCCGGCCAGGGCAGCGCTGCCGGCAACGCTTGCGACCCCTGCCTCCATCGCGCCGACACTGCGCGGCGCTGTGGCGGTATCGCGTGGCGAGGGCCGCTTCGACCGCATGATCAGCGACTTCCGCACATCCGATGCCATCGTCGATTTCATCAATTCGGCCGCGATTGCCGACTATGCCGGGCGCGGTGTCTCGACGCCCGACCTGTCGATCCGCATCAAGACCGGGCCGATGGCCGTGCCGGCGCCGGATGCCGACAGGGCCGGCGACTACAAGGCCGTCATCAAGAGCCATGTCGACGCCTTCGCCAACGACTACCGCACCTACTTCGAAACGAATGACGCGCTCGACGACGTGAAGCGCACCATGCTCGACCCGATGCCGCGTCTGACGCTGGTGCCGGGCCTCGGCATGTTCGGCCATGGCCGGACGCTGAAGGATGCGAAGATCGCGTCGGATGTCGGCGAGATGTGGATCGAGGCGGTGCGCGGCGCCGAGGCCGTCGGCAGCTTTTATCCGCTGTCTAAGGCCGATCTGTTCCCGCTCGAATACTGGTCGCTGGAACAGGCCAAGCTTGCCTCAAACAAGCCGAAGCCGCTGACCGGCCAGGTGGTGCTGATCACCGGCGGCGCCGGCGCCATCGGTGCAGCGACGGCAAAGCTGTTTGCCGCCAATGGCGCCCATGCCGTCGTCGTCGATCTCGACGCGGCGAAGGCGGCGGAAGCCGCCAAACAGGCCGGCAACAATTCGATCGGCGTCGGCGCCGACATCACCGACCCCGCACAGATGCGCGCCGCCTTCGACAAAGCGGTCGCCGTCTATGGCGGCGTCGACATTCTGGTCTCCAATGCGGGTGCGGCCTGGGAAGGCAGGATCGGCGAACTCGACGACTCTCTCCTGCGCAAGAGTTTCGAGCTCAACTTCTTCGCCCATCAATCGGCGGCGCAGAACGCGGTCCGCATCATGCTGGAACAGGGTACCGGTGGTGTGCTTCTGTTCAACACCTCCAAGCAGGCGGTCAATCCCGGTCCGAAATTCGGCGCTTATGGCGTGCCGAAGGCGGCGACGCTGTTCCTGTCCCGGCAATATGCGTTGGACTACGGCGCGCATGGCATCCGCTCCAACGCGGTCAATGCCGACCGCATCCGCTCCGGCCTGTTGACCGACGCCATGATCGCCAGCCGTTCCGGCGCGCGCGGCCTGTCGGAGAAGGAATACATGTCTGGCAATCTGCTCGGACAGGAAGTGACCGCCGAAGACGTGGCGCAGGCCTTCCTGCACCACGCGCTGGCTGAGCGCACCACTGCGGACGTGACGACCGTCGACGGCGGCAACATCGCGGCGGCACTGCGCTAAAGATAGAACTGGAGCGGTTCATCGTTTCACCAAAATGGCGAACCGCTCCACCTCCCGGTCTTAACGGACTGCAGGCTGAAAATCGCTTTCGCACTTCGTGCTGAAAAACTGCTCGAACCGGTCAAAATCCCACTCCAATCCTTCGCTTATTGCTCTACCAGTTTAGGGGGCACCATGTGTTTCGCATGCGAGCGCCAACCCTGATCATTGGTGGAGTTGTCCATGGCAGCGAAAAGACTTCGTATCGGCGTGCTCTTCGGCGGGCGCTCCGCCGAACATGAGGTTTCGCTGCTCTCAGCGACCAACGTGATGGCCGCGCTGGATCCGGCGAAATACGACGCCGTTCCCATCTTCGTCAGCCGCGAGGGACAATGGCTGCTGAGCAGCTTCGAGAATGGCGCGCTGGCGACGCCGTCTGATGGGACGCAGATCTGCCTGGTGCCTGGCGGGCATGGACGGATGCTGGCGATCCCCGCTAATAGCGCGCCGCACGACTTGCCTGATATCGATATGCTGTTCCCGGTGCTGCACGGCCTGCATGGCGAGGACGGCGCGGTGCAAGGGCTGGCCGAGGTGGCGCGCGTGCCGCTCACCGGCTGCGGCATATTGGGGTCCGCCACTGCACTCGACAAGGACATCGCCAAGCGGCTGCTGAAGGCGGCCGGTGTGCCCGTCGCCCGCTCGGTGACGATCGAGGAGGGTGCGGTCCCTCCCCTCGCTGCGCTGGAAGATCAACTCGGCCTGCCACTGTTCATCAAGCCGGCACGGCAGGGCTCGTCGGTCGGCGTTGCCAAGGTCAATGGCAGCCAGGAATTCGACCGGGCGCTGGCAGATGCCTTCCAGCATGATCGCAAACTGCTGGCGGAGGAATTCGTTCGCGGCCGAGAGATTGAATTCAGCGTGCTGGAGAGCCCCGAAGGCAAGCTCTTCGTTTCGCGGCCGGGCGAGATCGTGCCGGCGGAAAGCCACGGCTTCTACAACTACAACGCCAAATATATCGACGAGATTGGCGCCGCATTGATCGTGCCGACCGAACTACCGCCGGCGGTCGAGGCAGCCATGCGCGCCATGGCGGCAAAAGCTTTCCGAGCCGTCGGTTGCGATGCGATGGCACGCGTCGACTTTTTCCTGATGCCGGACATGACGTTCGTGATCAACGAGCTCAACACCATCCCTGGCTTCACCGACATCAGCATGTACGCCAAGGCGATGGCGGCAAGCGGCGTCAGCTATACCGAAGTCATCGACCGGCTTATGGCGCACGGGCTGGCGCGCGCGGGGCGGCCACGATGAAAGGGCAGCTTTAACTGCTTGCCTGAGTTTTCGTGCTTGGTGGTTGTGCCTGTTTTTCGACGAGTGCGCGTTTCATGAGCGCCTTCCCCCACTCCGTCGCCGCTTCGCGGCGCCACCTCTCCCCCCTCCGGAGGGAGAGGAAGGCGCCAGCTGGAATAAGGTCGCGCCTTTCCTCTCCCCCGTCGATCGGGGGAGAGGTGTCGAGCGAAGCTCGACGGAGTGGGGGTCGACGGCTCCCCTTTCGCTTTTATCAGACCTTACTTCGCGTTCGGGTTTGGCATCCAGGCCGGCATGGCGACATCGGCATGGGCGAACTGCGGCAGCTTGGCCGACAGGTCTTCCATGTTCTTGATGTCTTTGTCGATCAGGTCTTTCTGGGTGATCAGCGTCGGCGGCACGATGACGTTGTGGCCGGGATCTTCACCGGCCAGCAGCTGCGCAAGCGCGCGCACCGAAACCTGACCGACGACGGCCGGGTTGGTGGCGGCGGTGGCGGCCCAGGCGCTGTCGGTTTCGCGCATCGCCGCGATGTCCGAGGTCGAGATGTCGGCGGAGTAGATCTTGATCTTCTTGTTCAGGCCCGCCTCGTCGACGGCGATCTTCACGCCCTTGGCGAATTCGTCATAGGGCGCGAACATGACATTGATGTCGGTATGCGCCTGGAGCACCGAGCGCGCCTGGTTGGCGACGGAGTTGGCGATCGGGTTGTCGAGCGTGCCGAACATCGCGGCTTCCTTGATGCCGGCATACTTCTTCTTCACATCGACCCAGGTCTCGTTGCGGCGGTCGAGCGGCGCGATGCCGGCGACATAGACATAACCGGCGTTCCAGCTCTCGCCATTGTCCTTGACCGCTTGCTCAAGCGCGAGGCGCGCAAGGTCCTTGTCGGACTGTTCGATCTGCGGGATCTTGGGGTTTTCGACATTGACGTCGAAGGCCACCACCTTGATGCCGGCGTCGACCGCGCGCTGGGCGGCGTCCTTCATCGATTCCGTCAGGCCGTGCTGGATGATGATGCCCTGCACGCCAAGCGCAATGGCCTGGTCGACCATGTCGGACTGAAGGGCGGCATCCTGGCGGCTGTCGAGCACGCGCAGATCGATGCCGAGCGCCTTTGACTGGGATTCGACACCCGAGAGATAGGCCTGAAAGAAATCGCCGGTCGAGAGATAGCGCACCAGCGCGATCTTGACGCCCGGCTTGTCGAACGGCGCCGGCTTGTCGGCGGCAAATGCCCCCGGCATCAGCATCGTTGCACCGGCCAATCCGAGCACGACCTTCCCCAGAAGTCTTCTTGTAATGTTCACTTTGTTTCCTCCACTTGTTGAACCCAAAACTGTCCCGGCAGCCGTTCTATCTCCTGCCCCGGCCGGAAAGGGCGAAGGTGAAGACAAGGGCGACGACGAGAACCACGCCCTTGACGAAATCCTGCGTGTAGTAAGGCGCGTTCATCATCGTCAGGCCTTGCAGCAGGATGCCGACGAACAGCGCGCCCACTGCAGTTCCGAAGGCGTTCGGCTTGGCGGCGCCGAGCACCGCGTAACCGATCAGCGCCGCGGCAACCGCATCGAGCAGCAGATTATTACCCGAGGCGATGTCGCCGCGTCCAAGTCGTGCCGCGAGCAAAATGCCGCCGATCGAGGCAAAAACTCCTGAAATGACGTAGGCCCAGATTTTGTATGCCTTGACAGGCGCACCGGCGAGTTCCGCGGCGCGCTCATTCGAGCCGACCGCATACATCATGCGGCCGAAGCGGGTGTATTCGAGGAAGAACCAGATCAGCACGGCGAGCACGATGAGCACGACGACCGACACCGGGATGAGGTTCGGGATGAAGAAGTCGAAGCGGTGGCGGCCGAGCGCCAGGAAAGCATCTGAGAATTTGCCGTTGGCGACGGAGCCGTCGGGCATGGTCATCCCTGTGGCGATGGAGCGCCCTTCGGTCGGGATGCGCTGCAGGCCGACGAGCAGGAACATCATGCCGAGCGTCGCCAGCAGATCGGGCACGCGCATATAGACGATCAGCCAGCCATTGATCAGGCCGACGATGGCACCGATGAGCAGGCAGACGACGACCGCGACGACGACATTCTGCTCCAGCACCACCATGACATAGGCCGCCGCCATCATGGCCGACGTGGCGACCGAGCCGATCGACAGGTCGAAACCGCCGACGACAAGCGTGGCGGTGACACCGAGCGCCAGCACGCCGGTGATGGCGACCGACTGGAAGATGAAGACGGCACTTTGCGGCGAGACGAACCCATCGGCGGCGATGGCGAAATACGCGATCAGCCCGAACAGAAGCACGATGAACCCATAGCGGATGGCGTAGTCGCGCAGCGTCATTCAGCGCCCGCCGTCAACATCCAACTCAAACCCATGCGCTCCATTCCAATTCTCATCGTTCTTCAATCATCGTGGCTCAGGCCGCGCTGTGCAGCGGACCGCCCGCCACTTCAGCCAGCAGGCGGTCGAGATCGACATCGGTGTTGCGGTGCTCACCGACGATGGTCTGCTCGGACATCACCAGGATGCGGTCGGCGGTCTCCAGTGCCTCGTCGAGTTCGGTGACGAACAAAAGCGTGGCGCGGCCATTGGCGCTGGCCCTCAGCTTGGCGGCGATGTCGCGCCGGGCCGAGATGTCGACGCCCTGGAATGGCTCGTCGAGAATGAACAGTCTCGCGTCCTGCGCCATCCAGCGCGCGACCATCACCTTCTGCTGGTTGCCGCCGGACAGCGTCGGCATCTCGTCTTTCTCCGAGCGGCAGACGATGCCGAGCTCGTCGATCTGCCGGCGGGCCGTCGTGCGTTCGAGCCCGCGCTTGAGTACGGCAAAGCGCGACATGCGCTTGTGGAAGGGAAGGCTGATGTTTTCCTGGATGTTGAAGCCGCCGACAATACCGTTTTCGCCACGGTCCTTGGCGACAAGGAACACGCCGGCCGCAATGGCCTCGCCTGTCGATGCGGGCGCATACGGCCTGCCGTTCAAATGCATCGTGCCTGACAGTGGCTTGCGCAGGCCGAACAGCGTCTCGGCCAGTGCAGTCTTGCCGACGCCGACGAGACCGGTGACGGCAACGACCTCGCCGTCGCCGAGTGTCAGCGAGAGGGGTCGCGCGCCCGGCGCAATGCGCAAGGCATCGATGGTCAGGATCGGCTTGGCCGCATTCCTCACTTCGATCCGGTCGAGATGGATCTTGCGGCCGAGCATGGCGTTGACAGCGCCCTCATAGTCGAGCGGTTTCTGGTCGAAGACGCCTGCGATGACGCCGTCACGCATCGAGACGATGCGGTCGGCCAGCCGCCTGATGTCGGACATACGGTGTGAAATGTAGAGGATGGCGACGCCTTGCTCGCGCAGCCGGTCGAGCAGGGCGAACAGCCGATCGGCCTCGGCGCTGGACAGCGACGAGGTCGGCTCGTCGAGGATCAGCACTTTCGGCTGATGCGCCATGGCGCGCGCGATAGCCACCATCTGGCGGTCGGCAAGCGACAGGTCGCTGACCCGCGCCCTGAGGTCGATGGCGAGCCCCAAGCGGTCGGCGACCGCCCTCGCCTCACGGCGCACGCGGCCGGGATTGAAGAGCAGCGGCGCGCCCTTGCCGCTCAATCGGTCAAGCGTCAGATTGGTGGCGACATCGAGGTCGGCAACGACGCCGTCATTGATGTTCTGGTGAACGGTGACGACGCCGGCGCGGATCGCTTCAGCCGGCGTGTTCGGCGCGAAGTTGTCGCCAGCGAGGTGCATGGTACCGCCGGCATGGTCGTAGACGCCGCTGATGATTTTCACGAGGGTGGATTTACCGGCGCCGTTGGCGCCCATCAGCACGGTGATTTCACCGGCATGCAATTCGATCGAGACGCCGCCAAGCACCTCGATAAGGCCGAAGGACTTCCTCAGGCCGTCCACGCGGAACACGGCATCATTGCCCATTCGTTCCTCCCTGACGATGACGCTATGGGCTATGTCATCAATTGTCAACTCGATTGACAATTGCCAAACAGCTTCCTAGCTTGGCCCGGCCGCCATCGCTCCACTATGATTGGAGCGAGCAAGCGGGAGGATGAGGAATGACTGGGAAATTGCCGTTCGAAGCACTGTCGGTGGAGACGCTTACCGCGCGCCTCGGTACGAACGAAGCGCTGTGCGCCAGCATCGGCAAGGACACGAGCGCCTGGAAGGTGCGCGAGGTCGGCGATGGCAATCTGAACCTCGTCTTCATCGTCGAGGGCGCCTCGGGCGCAGCCGTCGTCAAGCAAGCCTTGCCCTATGTCCGCCTTGTCGGCGACAGCTGGCCGCTGCCGCTGAAGCGTTCCTTCTTCGAATATCACGCACTGACAAGGCAGGAAGCGCGCGCGCCGGGCTCGGTGCCGGCGATCTATCATTTCGACGAAGGCCAGGCGCTGATCATCATGGAGTATCTGGCGCCGCCGCACGTCATCCTACGCCGCGCCCTCATCGATGGCCGCCAGCTGCCGAACATTGCCAAGGATATCGGCCTGTTCATGGCCCGCACTTTGTTCCGCGGCTCCGATCTCTCGATGACGACCAAGGATCGCAAGGCCGACCTGGCGCTGTTCGCCGACAATGTCGAGCTCTGCGGCATCACCGAGGATCTGGTGTTTTCCGATCCCTATTTCGACGCCAAGCTGAACCGCCATACATCGCCGCAGCTTGACGGCCTGGTCGCCGAGCTGCGCGTCGACCGCGACCTCAAGGTCGAGGCGCAGCGGCTGAAGCATATCTTCGCCGCCAATGCCGAGACGCTGCTGCATGGCGATCTGCATTCCGGCTCGATCATGGTCACCGATACCGAGACAAGGATGATCGATCCGGAGTTCGCCTTTTACGGTCCGATGGCCTTCGACGTCGGCATGCTGCTCGCCAATTTCTGGATGTCCTTCTTCTCGCAGCGCGGCCACGAGCAGAACGGCAAGCGCGACGCGATGCGCGCCTATCTGCTCGAGGTCACCAACGAGACATGGTCGGTGTTCCGCGCCGAATTCTCGGCTCTGTGGCGCAGCGAGCGCACCGGCATGCTTTACCAGAAGAGCCTGTTCGAGGATCAGGGCGACGTCCTCGCCTCCGAGCAGGCGCTCGACCATGTGCTGCACCAGATATGGACCGACCTGCTCGGCTTTGCCGGCATCGAGGTGCACCGCCGCATTCTCGGCCTCGCTCACAATGCCGATTTCGAGACCATTGAAGACGAGGATCTGCGCGCCTCCTGCGAGGCCAAGGCGCTGAAGTTCGGACGCCACATCGCCGTCAACCGGCGCCATATCCACAGCATGGACGAGGTCAACAATCTGGCCACGCTGATCGAACGGGAGAGCAGGATTTGAACGTCGGCGATCGCCATTACCGCACCATCTGGCTGAGCGACGACAAGCGTTCGGTCGAGATCATCGACCAGCGCTGGCTGCCGCATGAATTTCGCGTGGAAAGGATCGGCACGGTCGACGGCATCGCCACCGCGATCCGCGACATGTGGGTGCGCGGCGCACCGCTGATCGGCGTCACCGCGGCCTACGGCGTCGCCATCCAGATGCTGGACGATCCGTCGGACGAAGCCCTCGACGCGGTCTGGGAGAGCCTGCACAAGACGCGGCCGACTGCGATCAATTTGCGCTGGGCGCTGGACGAGATGCGGCGCTCCTTGAAACCGATCGCACCGGCGCAACGCGCAGAAGCCGCTTACAAGCGCGCCGCCGAAATCGCCGACGAGGATGTCGGGTTAAACCGCGCCATCGGCGAAAACGGGCTTGCCATCATCAAGGAGATCGCGGCGCGCAAGAAGCCGGGCGAGCCGGTCAACATCCTTACCCATTGCAATGCCGGCTGGCTGGCGACGGTCGACTACGGCACCGCCACGTCGCCGATCTATCTCGCCGTCGAGGCCGGCATTCCTGTCCATGTCTACGTCGACGAGACGCGGCCGCGCAACCAGGGCGCCCAGCTGACCGCCTGGGAGATGGCCGGCCACGGCGTGCCGCACACGCTGATCGTCGACAATGCCGGCGGCCATCTGATGCAGCATGGCGACATCGACATGGTGATCGTCGGCACAGACCGCACGACGGCCAACGGCGATGTCTGCAACAAGATCGGCACCTATCTCAAGGCGCTCGCCGCCGCCGACAATGACGTGCCGTTCTATGTCGCGCTGCCGTCGCCGACCATCGACTGGACGGTGGGTGACGGGCTGACCGAGATCCCGATCGAGGAGCGCTCCGGCGACGAGGTGTCCTTGGTCTGGGGCAAGACCGCGGACGGCAAGATCGCGCAGGTGCGGGTTTCGCCTGAGGCGACGCCAGCGGCCAATCCTGCCTTCGATGTGACGCCGGCAAGGTTGGTGACCGGGCTGATCACCGAGCGCGGGGTGGCGAAGGCCTCGCGTGAGGGGTTGAAGGCTATGTTTCCGGAGCGGGGATAACAGCCAATCTCCCCCCTCGTGGGGGAGATGTCCGGCAGGACAGAGGGGGGCGCTGTCCCGCCAGCATAGCAATACTTGGATTGAGCCTGCTAACTTTCCCAATCCGATGGCTTCACGAACGAGATCGGCCGCGATCCTTCGCGCCCCCCTCTGCCCTGCCGGGCATCTCCCCCACGAGGGGGGAGATCGGCTAATCACCGATTGACAGCCCCTTCCCACCCTTCCATACCTCCCTCGTTAATGTTCTCAGGGCGGGGTGAAAGTCCCCACCGGCGGTAAGGGTTTCGGCCCAAGCCCGCGAGCGCTTTCCGGCAACGGAAGGGTCAGCAGATCCGGTGTGATTCCGGAGCCGACGGTTACAGTCCGGATGGAAGAGAACGAAACGGAAAACGGACCATTCGCGCGGGCCGGATTTCGTATCGTGCGTCCTGATTCTGGTTCGAAACGGAAGGATGGACCCATGAATCAGCATATTCCAAAAGACTATGAAACGACCCGCATCGCCGTCATTCGCGCGCGCTGGCACGCCGATATCGTCGACCAATGCGTGCAAGCTTTCGAGACGGAACTTGCCGCTCTCGGCGGTGGGCGCTTCGCCGTCGATGTGTTCGACGTACCGGGCGCCTTTGAAATCCCGCTGTACGCCAAGACACTGGCTGCGACCGGCCGCTACGCCGCGATCCTCGGCACCGCTTTTGTCGTCAATGGCGGCATCTATCGCCACGATTTCGTGGCGGCCGCCGTGCTCGACGGCATGATGACAGTGCAGTTGTCGAGCGGCGTGCCGGTGCTTTCGGCGGTGCTGACGCCGCACAATTATCACGACAGCGGCGAGCACCACCGCTTCTTCTTCGAGCACTTCACCGTCAAGGGCAAGGAAGCGGCCAATGCCTGCGTTCAGATCCTGGCCGCGCGGGCGTCAATCGCCGCCTGAGCCAAGGAAAACGCCCGGATTTCAGCCCTGCAACAAGAATTGCGGCCTCGGCGGCTGCTGACGGTTGCCGTTCTGCCGAAATCCGGCCAGAAGCATCTGGGTCGGCAACCGGCCGGCCCGCGACGTTGCGCTTGAAACCAGATACGGGAGACTATTGGGTGGCTCGCATAACACTGAGACAATTGCTCGATCACGCCGCCGAATACGGCTACGGCGTACCCGCTTTCAACATGAACAATATGGAACAGGGCCTCGCCATCATGGAGGCGGCCGAGGAGACCAAGTCGCCGGTCATCCTGCAGGCCAGCCGCGGCGCCCGCGCCTACGCCAATGACGTGGTGCTCGCCAAGCTGATCGACGCGCTGGTCGAAATCCACCCCGACATTCCGGTCTGCATGCATCTCGACCACGGCAACAACGAAGCCACTTGCGTCACCGCCATCCAGTACGGCTTCACCTCGGTGATGATGGACGGCTCGCTGAAGGAAGACGGCAAGACGCCGGCCGACTATGCCTATAACTCAGGCATCACCCGGCGCGTCGTCGACATGGCGCATTGGGGCGGCGTGTCGGTCGAAGGCGAGATCGGCGTGCTCGGCTCGCTCGAGAGCGGCGGCGGCGAGCAGGAAGACGGCCACGGCGTCGAGGGCGCGATCAGCCACGACCAGCTTTTGACCGATCCGGTTCAGGCGGTGGAGTTCGTCAAGGACACCCATGTCGACGCGCTGGCGGTGGCCATGGGCACCAGCCACGGCGCCTACAAATTCTCGCGCAAGCCGGACGGCGCGGTGCTGGCGATGAACGTCATCGAGGAGATCCACCGCCGGCTGCCCAACATGCATCTGGTCATGCACGGCTCGTCCTCTGTGCCGGAGGACCTGCAGGAGATCATCAACAAATATGGCGGCCAGATGAAGCCGACCTGGGGTGTGCCGGTGGAGGAGATCCAGCGCGGCATCAAGCACGGCGTGCGCAAGATCAACATCGACACCGACAACCGCATGGCGCTGACCGGCGCCATCCGCAAGGTGCTGACCGAGAACCCGAGCGAGTTCGATCCGCGCAAATATCTGACGCCGGCGATGGCCGCGATGAGGAAGCTGTGCAAGGAGCGCTTCGAGCAGTTCGGCACCGCCGGCAACGCGCAGAAGATCAAGCCGCTGCCGGTTGCTGAGATGGCCAAGCGGTACAAGTCAGGTAGTCTTGATCCGAAGTTTGGGTGAGTTGACCTGACCTTACCTTCTCCCCTTGTGGGAGAGGGTGTCGCCGAAGGCGACGGATGAGGGGTGTTCCAGCGGAGTGAGGCGTTGGCGTTTCCTGGAACACCCCTCATCCGTCTCGGCGCTGCGCGCCGATCCACCTTCTCTCACAAGGGGAGAAGGAAAGAGAGGGCGGTGCCGCTCTCACGCTCTTCTTAGAAACTCAATCACCATCGCCGCCGTCCAGGTGAAGCGGCCGCCACCTAATGGCCCCCCGGTGAGCGGGTCGTAATATTCGGCAAAGCCGCTCTCCCGGATCAGGTCGAGGCTGGACTGGGTGATGCGCCGGGCGACGTCGCCACGGCCGCCAGCAGTAAGCCCGTCGGCGATCATGTAGTTGACGACCAGCCAGACCGGGCCGCGCCAGTAGCGCTTGGCGTCGAGGCGCGGATCGTCGGGATCGTGTGATGGCACGACATAGCGCGCTCTGCCGGCAAGATGCTCGACGCGCGCCGCGAGCGCCGCCGCGCGAAGTTCTGGAATGGCCGCGAAGGCGGCCAAGATACCGCCGACGGAGGCGCTGTCGATCAGCTGGCCTGTGGTGCGGTCGAGACAGAGATATTGGCCGTGCGCGTCGCTCCACAGCCGCTCCATCGCCGTCAGGCCCTTTTGGGCACGGTCGCGGTTGGCTTCGGCGATCTTGCTCTCGCCGAGCGCTTCGGCGAGATCGGCAAGGTCGGCGCAGGCGCGGATGAGGATGGCGTTGAAGCCGGGGTCGACGACCTGGAACGGCGAAGCGTCGTGCAGCCTGGCATTGTCCCAGCCGAGTGAGCGAAAATGCTGCAGCAGCCAGAGATAGCGGTCGTATTGCTCTTTCGTCGGGCGGTGCGCCGGATCGGCATGCAGCGTGTCGCGACGCGTGTAGGGCTCGACGCCTTCGGTGGGCACGCGCTCGAACGCATCGTCCCAGTCGATGGAATTGTCGCGGCCGGATTCCCAGGGATGGATGATGGCGACCAGCCCCTCGCCTTTGGGATCGCGGTTTTCGTAGAACCAGCGGTGCCAGGCATCGATCTTGGGCAGCAGAGCGCGCGCCCGCGCGGCCGCCAATGTCTTGTCCCTGGCGCGGTCGAACAGGCGGCGCACGGCAAAGCCGGCGACGGCCGGCTGGGTGATGCCGGAAGTCTCTGTCGGCCGACCCGTGCGCCAGACATCGGGCCCGGGAAAATAGCCGTCGTTCCAGACATGGAAGATGATGTGCGGCACCATGCCGTCCGGCCATTGGTGGGCAAACAAAGTGTCGATCTCGGTCCAGGCGCGCGCCTCGTCGTAGTGGGCAAGACCAAGCGCGGTCAGGCAGGAATCCCAGTTCCACTGGAAGGGGTAAAGACCTTTGGTCGGGATGGTGTAGGCGCCTTGGTCGTTTTCCCTGAGCACCTCGACGGCGCGGGCGATGGTTTCGTCGACGGCTAGAGAAGTCATGGAAGGCATTTGTCTTTCTGGTTCAAAGGGCATTGGTGGTTTCGGGATCGAACCAGCGGATGCGGTCGGCTTTGGGCGCGAGCCGCAGATCCTCGCCGACCTTGATGCCGGCGTTAGAGTCCAGGGTGGCGCGGAACAGGCCGCCCTCAACATCGCAAGTGACCAGCGTGTGCGGCCCGAGCGGCTCGATGACGCGCACGGTTGCGTGCAGGCCTTCGCTGCCGGCATCGACGTCTTCCGGGCGGATGGCGAATTCTATTGTCTGCTTGTCCGATTTCGGGCCGGCCAACGTCAGTCCGGCGACGCTCCAGCTGCCATTTCCGGCCTTGGTCGCTGGGACAAAATTCATCGGCGGATTGCCGATGAAGGAGCCGACGAAACGCGCCGCCGGATTGCGGTAGACCTCGACCGGCGACGCGGCCTGGACGATGCGGCCCTGATGCATGACCGCGATGCGGTCGGCAAGGCTCATCGCTTCGACCTGGTCGTGGGTGACGTAGATGGTGGTGGTCTTCGATGCCGCGAGCACGCCCTTGAGTTCGGCCCGCATTTCCAGCCGCAGCAAAGCGTCGAGATTGGACAGCGGCTCGTCCATCAGGATGACATCCGGCTCCATGGCGAGTGCGCGGGCGACCGCGACACGCTGGCGCTGGCCGCCGGACAGCTGGCCGGAATAGCGCTTCAACAGTTGCTCGATGTGCATGAGTTCGGCGGTGCGGTTGACGCGGCGCTCGACATCGGCCTGCGGCAGTTTCTTCATGCGCAGGCCGAAGGCAATGTTTTCGAACACGGTCAGATGCGGGAAGACGGCGTAGTTCTGGAACACCATGGCGATGCCGCGCTCGCGCGGTGTCAGATGGTCGACACGGCGGCCACCGATCCAGACCTCGCCCTGGCTCGGCGTCTCCAGCCCGGCGACAATGCGCAGCAGCGTAGTCTTGCCGCAGCCGGACGCGCCGAGCAGCACCATGAATTCCTGGTCGGCAATGGCGAGGTCGACCTGATGCAAAGCGGTGAAGCCACCGAAGCGTTTGGCCACGCCCTTGATCGCGATTTCAGCCATGGGCCTTCTCCGTGTCGCGTGTCATCGGTTGGCGATCCCCCACATGGCGAACAGATATTTGCGCACGGCGAAGATGAAGATCAGCGCCGGCACGACCAGCGCCGCGCCGCCGGCAAATTTGAGGTAGAGCGGCGACTCGCCGAGGCTTTGCAGAAGGAAGGCGGTCAGCGTGCGGTTCTCGATGGTGAGCACTGCGGCGGCAAACACCTCGTTCCAGGAGATGGTGAAGGCGAACACGGCCGAGGCCGCGATGCCGGGCAGCGCCAGCGGCAGGATGACCTTGCGAAAGGCCTGCAGCCTGGTGCAGCCCAATGTCCAGGCGGCTTCCTCGAGTTCGACCGGAATGCCGGAGAACAGCGAGAAGGTGATCAGCACCGCAAAGGGCAGCGCCAGCGTGGTGTGGACCAGCGCCAGGCCGATGGCGGTGTCGTCGAGGCCGGTGCGGATGAACATCACCGCCAGCGGCAACGCCAGCAGCGGCAGCGGGAACGCCCGCGTCATCAGCACCAGGAAACGGAAGGTGCCCTTGCCCGGGAAATCGAAACGCGACAGCGCATAGCCGGCCGGCGCGCCGAAGCCGATCGACAGGATCATCGTCAGCGTGGCGACGAGAACCGAGTTCCACAGTGCCCTGGCAACGCCGGCGAAATTGACGAAGAACGACAGACTGCCGAGATCGAAGGCGGGGAAGAAACGCTTGGGGAAAGCGGTCACCGCATCGGGTGACGACAGCGCATTGACGATCAGCAGATAGATCGGCAGCAGCACCCAGACGCAGAGCAGGATGGCGGTGGCGATCAGCAGCCAGTCGCCGGCCTTGCGCGCATCCGCGACTGCCGCGACCGGGGCCTGCGTGACCGCGCTCATATGCGTGCCTCCTTGGGCACGCGCAGCACTCTAAGGAAGAACAGCGTGAAGCCGATCGAGATGGCGAGGATGAGCAGCGCCGAGGCGGCGGCGACGTTGCTGTCCTGTAGCGTGAATTGCCAGTTGTAGGTCTCGCCCATCAGCACCGGCAGATTGGTGCCGCCAAGGGCTGCGACGACGGCGAAGACCTCGAAGGCGAGGATGACGCGCAGGATGATCGCCGTCTGCAGACTGGGGCGCAGCAACGGCAGCGTGATGCGCACGAAGCGCTTCCACGGGCCGGCGCCGAACACTTCCGCCGCTTCGTAATATTCCTTGGGGATGAGCCCCATGCCGGCGACAAGGATGACCATCATGATGGCGGTTGCGCGCCAGATCTCGGCCAGCGCGACGGCGATGAAGATGGTGAGTTTGCTCTGGTAGCCGAGGAACATGATCGGGCGGTCGACGACGCCGAGGTGGGAAAGCAGCGTGTTGAGGAAACCGGACTGGTCGAAGATGGCGAGCCAGATCAGGCCGGCGGCAAGGTCAGAGATGCCGAGCGGAATGGCGAAGATGTAGAGCGCTGCACTGCGCCCGGTTTCCAGCCGCGACACCACGCTCGCCATTAGCAGCGCCATCACCAGCTGGATCGGCACGACGATTGCCGCGAGCAGCAGCGTGTTGCGCACGGTGACCGGAAACTTCCAGCTGCCGGCCATGGTGCGGAAATTGTCGAGCGTGAAGGCGCCATCGCGGGTCACGGCCTCAAAGGCGACCAGCACGAACGGATAGAGGAAGAAGATGCACAGGAACAAGGTCGCCGGCATCAGCAGCAGATAGGGCAGAGCCTTGCCGTGCATGGTGATGTCCTTTGTTGCGGCCAAGTGGTGCGGCCAAGCGGTGCGGTCAAGCGGTGCAGTCTGGGCGCCCGGAGTGCAACAAACTCCGGACGCCCCTCGGGAGGAAGTCTTATTGTTTGACCATGATCTTTTCCGAAAACCGGCCTCCACTTTTCGCTTATGCGGTCCTTCGGTTCGGGATCGTGGCCTAGTCGACCGGGCAAGCGCCCGTGGATGGCTTGTCGGGCGCCCAGCACGGCGCCTTGGCCTGTTCGATCAGGGCTTTGAGTGCGGCCGCCTGCTCTTCGAGCACGCCATGCACATCCTCGCCACCGAGCACGATGCGCTCGAAGGAGTCGGTGTAGACCTGGTTGAACTTGCCGCCGAGATCGCCGAGCCCCATCGGCAGCAGCGCCGGCAGCGCGTCGGGTGCACCGGTCATGGTGGTGATCGCCGGGCCGAACGCCTTGACCGAAGCCGGCATGCCGTCGGGCAGCTTGACGTCGACGACGGGGAAGAAATTGGTCGCCTTGAGCGTCGCGATCTGCGTCTCCGGCTTCAGCATATAGGCGACCAGCGCCTTGGCCTTGTCCATGTCGGGCGAGGTCTTCGGGATGGCGACACCGGCCACCACCGGCATGAAGCCGCGGCCGGCGGGGCCGGCTGGTGCGGGGAAGGCGACGAACTCGTCCGGCTTCTTGTTGAAGGCATCGGCGAGCCGCGCGACATGGTCGAACGCGACCCACACTTCACCCGAGAGCAGCGGTTCCTGCATGAAGGCGTAGTTGGTCGAGTTCGGGTTGGTATACTGCCAGAGCTCCTTGAACTTGTTCCAGGCGGTCTCGGCCTCGGGTGAGCGGAACTTGGTCACCATCGAGCCGGTGTAGGACGGATAAAGGAAGCCTTCGAAGAAGCGGTGCTTCAGCCCCTTCGGGCCGGCCGGAAAACCGAATTTGGGCGAGCCGGTTTTCTCGGCGATGTTCTTCGACCATTCGATCAGCTGGTCGTAAGTGATGGTGTTGAGATCGACGCCTTGCGGCAGATATTGCAGTGCCTGCTTGTTGGCCGCCATCAGGTAGGTGGCCTGCATCCACGGCATGTATTTCTGTTCGCCGGTGCCGAGCATGCCGAGCTTCTTGTAGGCCTCGTTGACCTTGACGCCGCCGACATCGACAGCGGAGAGATCGACAAGGTTGGCGCCGACGGTGGAGAAGTCGCCATGCAGGCCGCCAAGCAGGCCGATGGTGCCGGTGCCGGCCTGCAGTTCGGCCTGCAGGCGGGTGAGCCAGGGACCGTCCTCGGCGACCTGATAATCGACGGCGCCGTCAAAGCCCTTCAGCACCTCGTCGCGCATCTTCTGGGTCTCTTCGACCGGGCGCGCCTGCGTCGACCAGAACAGCACCTGCTGCGCCTGCGCACCGCCAATGGCAAACGACAGCGCCATCGCGGCCCCCGCCAATGTCCTCAACATTTTCATCATGGTCTTCCTCCCTGGATATGCGCCGTCGTTGCGGCGTCAGCTTCTTGTCTGCGGTGCAGGCCCGTGGCTGGCGCGCGGCACCAGCGTCGGCCGGATCAGCCGCGTCAGCGGCGCTGTGGGCCGTTCGGCGATGACGGTGAGCAGCATGTCGGCGATCTCGCGCGCGCACTGGCGGATCGAGGCGTCGAAGGTGGTCAGGCCGGGCGGCGCATAAGCAGAGGCGACGACATTGTCGAAGCCGACGACCGAGAGATCGCGCGGCACGCTGAGGCCGGCGCGCACCGCCTCCTCCATCACCGTCAGCGCCAGCTCGTCGAACAAAGCGATGACAGCCGTCGGCCGCTCGGGCTGTTGCAGCATGCGGTTGATCGCCTGGATGCGGGCGCCGCGATCGAAGCGCGGCGCTGTCGCCACATCGAGGCGCACCGACGGATCGCCGCGCCGGCCGATGGCGGCGGCAAGGCCGTCCTGTCGCAGATGACGGAAGGTCATCGGCTCGGAAATCGTCACCAGGCCGAAATGGCGGTGGCCGAGATCATAGAGCATGTCGAAGGCTTCGCCGAAAGCGTGGGCGCCATCGGTATCGAGCCAATTGTAGGCAAAGTCGCTGTCGAGCAGGCGACCGTGGGCGACGAAGGGAAAGCCGCGCTCGCGCAGATAGGCGAGCCGCTCGTCGACCTCGGCGATGCGGGTGACGACGACGCCGTCGGCGCGACCGGATTCGACGACATGGCGCAGCACCGACAGTTCGGACTGGCCAAGAGCCGCCGTGGCGAGGATGAGGTCGGCGCCATGCGACACCAGCCCTTCGCCAAGCCCGGTGACGAATTCGCCGAGAAAGGAATCGACGAGGTTGGGGCCGCGGATCGGCAGCACCAGGCCGACGAACCCGCTGCGGCCAGAGACAAGCGTGCGCGCCGCCGTGTTGGGGACGTAACCGGCCTGGCGCGCCGCTTGCGCGACACGCTCGCGCGTCCTCAGGGCGATCTGCTCATGTCCGGCAAGGGCCCGCGACACCGTCGTTATCGACAGGTCGAGGCTCGCCGCAAGCTCCTTCAACGTGGTGACGCGGGGTGGCAACCGTTCCTCCCGAAACGAAGTGTTGAAACGTTTGTAATGCGCTCTGGGAAAATTGCAAACGTTTTAAATCGACGTGAGGCGGAAGCGCCGATTTGCGAAATAGCTATCGAAACGGTTGGGATAAAAAAGGCCGGGCGCGAAAGCGGCCCGGCCAAAAGAAGGTCAAGAACCTTCAGAGGGGAACACCGTTCGGTGGAATGGGAGGAAACCGCCGAACGATAATTCCTGTATGCGCGTATTCGCGGCGGTTGACGACGAACAGCTTTCTAAAACAGCGTGAGATTCAGAAATTTCGTTCTCGTCTTCGAAGATTTCAGCCGGCTGAGGCGCCGGTCTCCAGGAGATCCGCATAGTGCCGTCGCGCCACGTCGGGATGCGAGCGCAGGCGGCTTTTCAGCACATTGGTGCCGACATTGCGAAACAACGGATTGTCGGGATCGCTGGCCGGCCCGCGCGCTTCGGCCGAAAGTTCCTCGGGCAGATCGAGCAGCGGGATGGTCGCATCGAGCCGGGCACTGAAGAAGAACGGGACCGAGACGCGCTCAACACCGGCCGGCGGCGTCACCACGCGGTGGACGGTTGCCCGGAGATAGCCGTTGGAGGCCAGTTCGAGCAGTTCGCCGATATTGACCACCAGCGTGTCGGGCAGCGGATCGACATCGACCCAGCTGCCGTCATATTCGACCTGCAGCCCCTTGTTTTCGTCCTGCAACAAAAGCGTCAGGAAACCGCCATCCTTGTGCGCGCCGACGCCCTGGTCGTCGCCTGTGGAATCACGGCCGGGGTAGCGCACGATCTTCATGCGATGATTGGGCTCGGCCCGGTAGATCTGATCGAAGGCATCCTCGGCCTGGTCGAGCGACAAGGCGAAGGCGCTGAGCAGACGGATCGCCACCGCCGTCGCCTTGGTCTGCCAGGCCAGCAGCGCCGGCCTCAGTTCCGGCAGTGCCGCCGGCCATTGGTTCGGTCCTTGCAGCCGCGTCCAGACGGGCACGCCGGGGCCTTGCGCGATGGTCGGGCGCTCGACACCGATGTCGAGCTGTTCGCGCCAATCGGCCTTGCCTTTGGTCAGCTCGCCGCCGGCGCGCGTATAGCCGCGGAACTGCGAGGATTTGACCATTTCGATGGCCAGCTTGTCGGCTTCCGGCAGAGCGAAGAAGCGGCGTGAGGCGGCGAGCACTTCGGCGGTATCCGCAGCGGATATGCCGTGGCCGGTCAAATAGAAGAAGCCGACGTCCCGCGCGGCCGTGCGCAGGTCGAAGAGAAACGTTCGCTGCTCGGAAGCGCCCTGTTCGAAGCGGCTGAGATCAAGCACGGGTACGATCCTGGGCATGGTCAAGCTCCTTGTTTGCCGGCCCCGCAGTCACGTTGGCACGCAGGCTGGTCCAATCAAAGCAATGCGCAATCCAATCTCGAGGCTGATGGAGAATGCCGGCGCTGTCTTTTGCAGACTGCCGGCAAATAATGTTCGCGGACACTCATCCGCGCCGATCCAGTCTTGCGACCAGCCGGTCGCCGACCCACTGGATGCCGCAGACGAGGATGATGAGCACGATGACGACGGCGACCATGACGCTTGTCTCGAAGCGCTGGTAGCCGTAGCGGATGGCGAGGTCGCCAAGCCCGCCGGCACCAATCGCGCCGGCCATGGCCGAGGCGCCGATCAGCGTCACCAGCGTCACGGTGAAACCGGCGACAATGCCGGGCAGTGCTTCGGGCACCAGCACCTCGCGGATGATCGTCCAGCGGTTGCCGCCCATGGCGCGCGCCGCCTCGATCAGGCCGCGATCGACCTCGCGCAGCGACACTTCGGCGATGCGGGCATAGTAGGGCGTCGCCGCAATCGACAGCGGCACGATCGCCGCCCAGGTGCCGATCGAGGTGCCGACGATCAGCCGCGTCACCGGGATCAATGCCACGAGCAGAATGATGAAGGGCACCGAGCGGAAGCCATTGATGACGGCGCCGAGAGCGCGGTTCACCCACAGGTTTTCGGCAATGCCGCCGCGCTCGGTGGCAATCAATGCCAGGCCGAGCGGCAGGCCGAACACCAGCGAGATGAGGCCGGACGCCGCCGTCATCAGGATCGTCTCCCAGATCGAACGCAGCAGAAGTTCAAACAGAACCGGCGACATGACCAAGCACCTCCACCCGCGCTTCACGGGCCTTCAGAAAAGCGATCACTTCGGCGAGATGGCGCTCATCATCGCCCGCCACCGCCAGGAACAGCGTGCCGACGGGCTGCTGCTGGACATGATCGATGCCGCCATGGACGAGGCGGAATGGACCCGGAACAGCCACCGCAAGGTCGGACAGCAGCGGACCGCGCGCGGCCTCTCCGGCGACGTCGATCCTGAGGATGAGCTCGGCGCCGGCCCCGGGAACAAGCCGGCCGGCAATCTCGGCCGGCAGTTGCGGGCGAATGCCGCCGAGCAGGCTCCTGGTGATTTCGGAGCGCGGCTCGGCAAAGACCGACCATACCGGACCCTGCTCGACGATGCGGCCGGCATCGATCACCGCGACGCGGTCGGCGATCGAACGGATCACCTCCATCTCGTGGGTGATGAGCAGGATGGTGAGGCCGAGCTGCCGGTTGATGTCTTTCAGCAAGGCCAGGATCGAGCGTGTGGTCTCCGGATCGAGCGCCGAGGTCGCCTCGTCGGACAGCAGCAACGCCGGCCGCGCGGCCAGCGCCCTGGCAATGCCGACGCGCTGCTTCTGGCCGCCCGACAGCGAGGCCGGATAGGCTTTGGCTTTCTCCGACAGGCCGACGAGGTCGAGCAGTTCGGCGGCGCGTGCCAGCCGCTCGGCTTTGGGACGGCCTTCGATCTTCAGCGGCAGCGCGACATTGTCCTCGACGGTCTTGGCCGACAGCAGGTTGAAGTGCTGGAAGATCATGCCGATGCGCCGGCGCAGCGGCTGCAGTTCGCGCTCGGCGAGCCGGCCGATCTCGCGGCCCTCGATGAAGACGTCGCCGGAATCCGGCCGCTCCAGCCCGTTGAGGCAGCGGATCAGCGTGGACTTGCCGGCGCCGCTGCGGCCGATGATGCCGAGGATCTCGCCCTTACGCACCGTCAGCGAGACGCCGTCGAGCGCCGGCGTCGCGCCAAAGCGCCGCTTGAGGTCGACGAGGCGGACGACATCCTCCTGCCCGGCGGCAGCTATGTTGACCGGGTCGGCCAGTTCGGCCGTGACGTGCTGGTTCATCTCACTATCCGTTTCGACGGTGCACAAATGCGACAGCGGCCCGCTCAAAAGCGGGCCGCCTGCTCCTGACAACCAGGCGCCGATCAATAAGCACTGATCCCGGTGCCCTTGTAGACCTTGTCGAACTCGGCCTTGACCTTCTCGTTCTGGTAGGATGCGACCAGCGTCTTCACCCAAGCCTCGTTCTCATTGCCGGATTTGACGGCGATGAAGTTGCGGTAGGGATTGTCGGCAACCGGCTCCTGGGCGATGCGATTGTCGGGGCCAAGACCGCTCTTCAGCGCCCAGTCGGTGTTGACGACGGCCGCGTCGAGATCCTCGACCGAACGCCCGACGATACCGGCGTCTAGCTCCTTGATGACGACCTTCTTCGGGTTTTCGGCGATGTCGGCGGTGGTCGCCAGGATGCCGGTTCCGTCCTTGAGCTTGATCACGCCCTCGTTCTGCAGCACGCGCAGCGCGCGGCCTTCATTGGATGGATCGTTGGGCAGGCCGATGACGGCGCCTTCGGGCAGGTCGGCGACCTTGGTGTATTTCTTGGAGTAGAGGCCGATTGGCCAGACGCCAGTGTAGCCGACGCGCACGATGTGGTACCCTTGAGTCTTGATCTGGTTGTCGAGATAGGGCTGGTGCTGGAAGGCGTTGGCGTCGATCTCGCCGCGCTCGAGCGCCTCGTTGGGCTGGGTGTAATCGTTGAACACCACGGTCTCGATGGCCAGGCCTTTTTCGGCGGCCTGAGCAACCACCACTCGCCAGACATCTTCATCCTCGCCGCTGATGATGCCAACCTTGATCGCCTTCTTGTCTTCGGCAAAGGACGGTGTCGGCTGGGCCAGGCCGACAAGCGTGACGGCCGATGCAAAAAGTGCCGCAAGGGCAGCACGCCGGCTGATGGCTGATAAAAGAAGAGCGTTGGAAGCGTTTCCGCGTTCGGACATTGTCGATCCCTCGTAATCCTGAAGTCATTGCGGCTTGGTGGAATACCAAGCCTTGACGACATCATCGGCAATGCTGTTTGCCGGATCAAAGAACCGCATTTCTTCTCAAACGCCGAGCCGGGAATATTCTCTCAAAGATTGTGCACTTGCGAGAACGGCACGCCCGGACCGGTCAGAAAGTCTCGACCCACGGCCGAAGCTCGACCTCAAAACTCCAGGCGCTGCGATGCTGGCGATGGACAGCGAGATAGGTCTGCGCGATCGCGTCGGGCGACAGCTGGCTGTCCGGCCGCTCGGGCTTCTTCCCAACCGGCTCGATCTGGCCGTCGATGATGAAATGCGCGACATGGATGTTTTTCGGACCGAGTTCACGCGCCATGGACTGGGCCAGGCCGCGCAGGCCGAATTTCGGCATGGCAAAGCCGGCAGAACCGGGAAACCCCTTGATGCTGGCGGAAGCGCCGGTGAACAGGATCGAACCGGAGCCGCGCGCAAGCAGCCGCCGCGCCGCCTGCTGGCCGACCAGGAAGCCGCCATAGGCGCCGACCAGCAGCGCCTGCTTGACGGCATCGGCATCGACCTCGGCGATCGGGCCGCGCGTGCGGCCGCTGGCGTTGAAGACAGCAAGCGCCAGCGGGCCTTGCTTGTCGGCCGCCTCAAACAGGTTGGCGACGGAAGCAGGATCGGCGACATCGGTCTCGACGGCCAGCGCGCCGGTCTCCTCGACCAGCGCGGCGAGCTTGGCCGTGTTGCGGGCGGCCAGCACCACGCGGAAGCCTTCCGTGGTGAGAAGGCGTGCCAGCGAGGCGCTCAAGCCCGCGCCCGCGCCCGCGATCACTGCAACTTCGGATGCCATGTCATTCTCCCTGACGTACAGACATTCGGCCCGATGCCGATGTCGCTTGTCACATAGCTGGCGTCTTGAGCGGCAAGAGACAAGAACGGCGTTGCTCGATTTTCGCCGTTCGGTGGAAAACGCTGCCGGCATCAGGGATCCACAGCAGTCGCCTCGGACGGGTGGTCAATGTCAGCGCCGCCCCTCATTGCCCTGCCGGGCATTTCTCCCCGTAAACGGGGAGAAAGAGGCTGGCCGGGCCGTCGGCAGCTCTTCTGCAACGGCGGTGATTTGCGAAATCGTCGATGGCAGCCCCCCTCGCCCCGTTTACGGGGAGAGGATGCCGGCAGGCAGGTGAGGGGCAGCGCCGACGCGGGGAAATTCTGAGGCGCTGGCTTCGATCAATAAGGGCAAAAGACTTGCCTGCCCGGCCGATCCGTCCGACACGTGATTCAACGGCGATTCGAGAAAGCGACCATGGAACCAATCTGGGCCGTCGGCCTGATGACCGGCACCGTGCTTGACGGCAATATCGACGTCGCGCTGATCAAGACCGATGGCGAACGCATCGCCGATTTCGGCACCTATACGCTGGCGCCCTACCCCGCAGCGATTCGCGCCCTGCTGGAAGAGACGCTTCGCCAGGCCAGGGCGTGGAATTTCGACGGGCCGGAGCCGGCGATCTTTGCCGAGGCCGAGGAGGCGCTGACGCGGGCGCAGTCGGCGGCGGTGAAGGACCTCGTCGAGAGTTACGGCCTGACGATGGCCGATATCGGCGTCGTCGGCTTCCACGGCCAGACCGTGCTGCATCGCGCTCCGCAACCCGGACGTCTCGGCAATACGCGCCAACTGGGCGATGGCGAGCTGATGCATTCGATCCTCGGCGCCAAGGTGGCCTATGACTTCCGTTCGGCCGATGTGCGCGCCGGCGGCCAGGGCGCGCCGTTGGCGGCTGCGTATCACGCAGCGCTGCTGAGGGAAGCCGACGCCAGCGGCGACACGGCGGTGCTCAATCTCGGCGGCGTCGGCAACATCACGTGGTGGGACGGCAAGGACAACATCGTCGCTTTCGACACCGGCCCGGCCAACGCGCCGCTCAACGATTTCATCAAGGCCAACGGCCTCGGCGAGATGGACCGCGACGGCGCACTGGGTGCGGCCGGCACGGTCGACGAAGCGCGCCTGGCCAAGCTGCTGCAGCATCCATACCTGACCAAGCCCTACCCGAAATCGCTCGACCGCTTCGACTTCACCGCTGATATGGCCGATGGGCTCGGCGTCGAGGACGGTGCGGCGACGCTGACGGCCTTCACCGTCTCGACTGTCGGCAAGGCGCTCGACCTGCTGCCGCGCCGGCCGAAGCGGCTGGCAGTCAGCGGCGGCGGCCGCCACAACCCGACAATGATGGCGATGCTCAGCAGCCGCGCCGGCGTTGAGGTGGTGCAGGCCGAAACATTGGGTTGGAAAGGCGACGCGGTGGAAGCCGAGTGTTTTGCCTTCCTGGCGGTACGCGTGCTGCGCGGCCTGCCGATCAGTTTTCCCAGCACCACCGGCGCGCCGCAGCCGATGCAAGGCGGAAGGCTGGCGGGTTAGGCCACCAGTTTCTTCTGCAGAAAGATTCGGCTACGGCCGACGGGAAAGTCCGGCAGTTCACCGAAGCGCCGGTAGCCCTGCCGCTCATAGACTTTGGCTGCCGTCGGATTGAAGGTGTCGATCCAGGCGTTCCGGCAGCCGCGCTTGACTGCCTCCCGTTCGGCGGCGTCCAGCATGTCGCCAGCTGTATGTTGGCCGCGCAGGCGTTCGTCGACCCAGAGCCACTGCACATATAGCCAATCCCAGGCGGTGTAGCCCGAAATGCCGGCGACGACAGCGCCCTCCTCGTCGCGCACGAAGACGGCGAGTGCTTTGCGGCCGGAAGGGCCGACATCGCCGTCATTGAACGCCGTCAGCCGCTCGGCCAGAAAGGCGAGGTCCTCCGGTGAGGGATCGGCGGTCGTCTCAAGCGTCGTCTTCATCCGGGCGGGCTCGCATGGCGAGCCAAGCTCTAGCGAAGGACGGGATCAGAACGCAAGCTTTGCCGCATCAGCCTACGATTTGACGGGCGAGCGCCAGCTCCCCGCCGCCGTCGCGACCAGCATCAGCACGGCGGCGACCAGCGCGCAGGCGGCAAAGCCGAATGTCGAATAAAGCGGCCCGAAGCTGGTGGTACCGATAAACACCGCGAGGTAGGTCACCGAGCTGTTCAGGCCCATGATGGTGCCGCGGCGCGACGGATCGAGCGCGGTGAGGCGCATCACCAGCACGTTCAGACCAAAGTGATTGGCAAGGCCCCATATGGCGATCATGGCCAGGATCAGGGCGAAATTGCTGCTTGCAAGCGCGATCGCGACATAGACGGCGGCGACCAGCAGGTAGGCGAAGGGCATGACGCGCCGCGCGCCGATGCGGTCGATGATGCCATCGAGAAAGGCCGCCGTGCCAAAGCCGGCGCCATAGGCGAGTGCGGCGAGCGCATTGGCGCTGACGGGCTCACCGAGATCCTGGTGCAGATGGTCGCCGAGATAGCCGTAGACGCCGTAGAAAGCGGTCATGAAGGCGGTGCAGGCGATGAGCAGCGGCACGATGCCGGGAATGGCCAGCGCACCGAACGGCGTCGGCGCCGGGCCGCTTTTCCTGACGTCACTGAGCGAGGTCATCGACAAGGCGGCGAGCGCAATGGCTGAAAGCACCGCGACGGCAGCGAAGACGGCGCGCCAATGCACGAGGTCGGCAAGCACGGCCGACAGTGACACGCCGGCCACCATGGAGACCGTCCAGCCGGTCAGGACGACGCCGATCGTGCCGCTTTCGCGGCCGGGCGGCGCAATGGCCGCCGCACTGGCATAGATTGCCGGCATGGCGACGCCGGCAGCAATGCCGGCGACGGCCTGGGCCGCGACCAGCGCGATCACCGTCGGCGCCAGCGCGCTGGCAAGAAGCCCGACAGCCAGCAACAGCAACGCGCCTTGCAGCATGCGGCGGGCGCCGATGCCGTCGATATAGCGAGCAAGGAACAGGGCGCTGGCCGAAGTGCCGAGGCCGAAGGCAGCCGACGCGGCCATGACTGCGGGCACGCTGGTGCCGAAGGATGCCGCCACCGCCGGGGCGATCGGACCCAGAACCAGCGAATTCGAGCCGATGACGGCGATACAGCCGGTCAGGAGATAGGCCAGCGCCGGGATCGGGGCTGTTGCTGGGAGCGTTGCGGCTTGATGTGTGTTCGTCATATCGGCATAGTGGCCGAATTAAATTCTGCGACAACAAGGAATTTCGTTATGGATGAAGAAACAGATGGTGTTCTGCAGAACAAGGTAGCTGCCCGCGAGCTCGACGCGATCGACCGAAAAATATTAGGCGTGCTGGTCGAGGATGCAACGATCAGCTACGCCGAACTTGGCGAACGCGTCTGCCTGTCGCCGCCGGCGGCGCATGAGCGGGTGAAGCGCCTCCGGCGCAGCGGCGCCATCCGCGGCACAGCGGTGATCATCGACCCCAAGGCGGTGAAGAAGCCGCTGCTCACCTTCGTGCATATCGACACCAAGGGCTGGGGCAAGACGCCGGAGCTGATGGCCGTTTCCCAATATCCTGAGGTCGAGGAGATCCATTCGGTGGCCGGCGACACCTGCATGCTGCTCAAGGTTCGCACCGAGGACACCAGGGCGCTCGAAGGCCTGCTGGCGAGGCTCTACGAAACGCCCGGCGTCACCTCGACGCGAAGCTATGTGGTGCTGTCGACCTATCTCGAGCGGCCGGTGCAACCGGGCGTCAC
The DNA here is from genome assembly GCF_013520985.1 of Mesorhizobium neociceri. Taxonomy (GTDB): domain Bacteria; phylum Pseudomonadota; class Alphaproteobacteria; order Rhizobiales; family Rhizobiaceae; genus Mesorhizobium; species Mesorhizobium neociceri. The sequence goes on from NZ_JACDTY010000006.1 coordinate 287,576, forward strand.
GACGGAATGGCCGACGCCCCGGCACATGGCCACGCCGCTGTACTGATCTGCGCGATCTTCGTCTTGCCGGAACCACAACAATCCTTCACAAACGGCACCCTATACTGATGCCAGGCATTGATTTGGGGTGACGAGAGGCGCGGCTTGGAATTCGACCTGAAAACCATCGAGGCGCTGGCCCCCGATCAGGCGTCGCTGAGCGCCGCCTCGAAGCTGACCAGGCGCTCGAACTGGCCGCGGCTGGAAAAGAACGAGCAGCAGGCGCTGATCTGGGGGGAATGCCAGGGCTCCGGCTCCAACCCCTATCGCACCGTGGTCGACACTGGCGACCATGGCTACAAATGCACCTGCCCGTCGCGAAAGTTCCCGTGCAAGCACACGCTGGCACTGATGTGGATTGCCGCGACCGCGCCGGCCAGCTTCACATCAGCCGAATCAACACCGGAATGGGTGAATGACTGGCTTGGCCGGCGCAGGAAGACGACGCCCCAGCCGGCTGGTGCAAAGCCGGGCGCCGCAGCCAGCACGTCCGGCAAGAGCATCGGCGAGGCCTCGCAAGCGGATGAAGCCATCGCCGTCGATGACGCCGCCGCGACGGAGCGCCGTGAGGCGGCACAACGCAAGCGGGCGGAAGACACGCGTTCGGCGGTGGCGGGGGCGCTCGACGAACTCGACCAATGGATCGCCGACCAGCTGCGGCTCGGACTCTCCGCATTTGCCGATGCCAGCAGCGAGCGCTGCCGGCGGATTGCCGCGCGGCTGGTCGACATGAAGGCAACGGCACTTGCCGGGCGCATCGACGAGATTCCGGCGCGGTTGATGGCGCTGCGCAGCGAGGAGCGACCGGATGCGGCGATCCGTGAGCTTGGCAAGCTGGTGCTGCTGGCCAAGGCCTGGCGCTCAGCGCCGGACGATCCCGAACTGATAAGGCTGGTTTCGGCGTCCGAGACCCGCGACCAGGTGCTGGCCAATCCCGATTCAAAACATGTCGACAGCCATTGGGAAGTCATCGGCGAGAAGATCGAGACCCGCCGCGACGGTCTCGTCAGCCATTCGACATGGCTGCTTGATCTGAAAAGTCCAACGCCGCAGTTTGCGTTGCTGCTCGATTTCTTCCCGGCCTCGGCCGGCCGCCGCTCGGCTGCGTTCACGCCCGGCGACCGGTTCGATGCCCGCCTGGTGTTTTATCCGTCGCGCCAGCCGCTGCGGGCGCTGGTGGCGGAGCGCAAGGGCGACGTAGCGTCCGGCGCCTGGCCCGATTTCGGGCTCGGCACTGTCAAGGATCCGCTGGCCGCGCACGCAGCGCATCAGGACACAGCACCCTGGTCCACCGACTGCCCGCTGATGCTGCCGGCCGGCGCGATCCTGCTCGACGAGCGTGGCGCTGCCTGGTGGCAAGCGGCGCAAGACCCGCAAGGGATCGCCCTGCCCGTCGCCGGCACTGTCGATCAGACCGTGCTTGGCCTCGATCTCGCGGCCACCGCAGCCCTTTGGAATGGCGCGCGGCTCGATCTATTGGCTGCGCAAAGCGGCTTCGGGAGGCTCGATCTGTCATGAACGAGCTCGAACTGACCGGCCTGGCGACGATGCGCGACTGCTGGATCACCGGCGGAACCACGTTCGATCTGGCCCCGGCCGCATGGAAGGAAATCGCCGCCGGTGCAAACCTGGACGAGCGGGAGCGGCTGTTGCTGGCCATCGCCGCGCAGGCTCTCGATGTCGGCTTGCGGCCCGCGGCGCCGAAGACGCTGAAGCGGCGTCCGCCGCTGCCAAGGCTTGGCCTGCCGCTGCTGCCGGAGCGGTTGCGGCCGCTGTTGCGGGCTGCCCTGAAGAACGCCGCCGATGCGCGGCGCAAATCGCGTGTCGCGACGCTTGTCGCCAGTCGTGGCTATGTGCTGCATCCCCTGGACTGGATGCCATCGGCATCGGATCAGAACAGCCCTGACGTCTACGCCCCATGGATCGACTGGCAGGCCAGCGTGGAGGGGCTGAGGATTGCGCCGCAGGAGCAACTGACGTTGCAGAACTGGGACGATTTCTACCCCGCCGCGCGCCGCAGCGCACTGGCCGAGATGCGGCGCCGCGATCCGGCCACCGCCCGCAGCCTGATCGAAGCCAAGGCGCCGGGCGAACCGGCGGAAGTCAGGCTGGCGCTGATCGAACTGATGCATTTCGGCCTAACGCCGGAGGACGCGCCGTTCCTGAAAAGCCTCGCCACCGACCGCTCCGGCAAGGTGCAGGAGCTGGCGGGGCGGTTGCTGGCAAGGCTGGGCGAGCACGGCCGGCCGGGCGATGGCGGAGCCGACGACCCCGTTGCCGAACTCGCCGCCTTCATTGCAGAAGGCAAATCCGGCTTCATCCGCCGCCGCACCACCTACACGCCGGCAAAGCTGAAGTCGCCTGCGCAAGAAAGTCGTCGCGTCGACCTGTTTGCAAGCTGTTACCTTGTCGATCTTGCCGCGCGTTTCGGCAAGACAGAGTCCGATTTCATCGGGGCATGGCAGTTCGGCGTCGACGACAGAGCTGATCTGTCTCTCGTTCGGATGGTCGCGGTATCCGGCAGCGATGCCACGGTGGCACTGTTGGCAGATACGCTGGCCGCCGAGGGCGGCAAGCCGGCGCTTTTTGTCTTCCACCTGATGTTGCGTTTGGACAGCGGTAGGAAGCGTACCCTGATCAGGCAGATCCTGAAGGACGCGCAAAATCTTGAAGCGCTCAACCTGGTCGAAGGCGCCGAAGCAAGCTGGCTTGAATGGGGCGATCTGACAAATGGCAAGGCGCTGTCGGCACTGCGTTCCAAGGTTGCGGGAAACGACGAGCCCGCGAAGCGAAGCGCAGACCACGCCTTGGAAACGATAGGCTTTCTTGCCACTGCGGCAACAGCGGAACGACTGATTGGCGACATCGTTGCGGCCGGCATGCCGCCGGCGGCGGCTTCGCTCGCTTTTCTGCGCCTCAACGCGGCCCTGACCGGGTCTGGACCCAACACATGAGCAATCGGAGAACAGCACCATGAACGCAGCCATCCGTCTCCCGGTCGAGCAGGCCTACGCGTCCGAATTGCAAGCGCTGGCGCGCAATGACGACCGGCAGAAGCCCGCCGGCTGGAGCCTGTCGCCAAAGGCCGTGCTGACCTATCTGCTCGGCGGCAAGGCAAGCGACGGCACGGTGATCTCGCCGAAATATGTCGGCCGCCGCCGGCTGATGGAAACGGCGGTGGCCACGCTCGCCACCGATCGCGCGCTGCTTTTGCTCGGCGTTCCCGGCACTGCCAAGTCGTGGGTGTCTGAACATCTGGCCGCCGCCATCATGGGCAATTCCACGCTGATCGTGCAATGCACGGCCGGCACCGACGAGAACCAGATCCGCTATGGCTGGAACTATGCGCAGCTTTTGGCCAAGGGTCCGAGCCAGGAAGCGCTGGTGCCGACGCCGCTCTACCGCGCCATGGAGAACGGCAAGCTCTGCCGGCTCGAAGAGCTGACGCGCATGGGGTCGGACGTGCAGGACACGCTGATCACCGTGCTGTCGGAAAAGATGATGCCGATCCCGGAGCTCAACACCTCGCTCTACGCCCAACGCGGCTTCAACATCATCGCTACGGCAAACAATCGCGACAAGGGCGTCAACGAACTGTCCTCGGCGCTCAAGCGCCGCTTCAACGTGGTGGTGCTGCCGCTACCCGAAGACATGGCCGAAGAGGTGGCGATCGTTTCCAAACGGGTCGACGAGATGGCCGGCGGGCTCGACCTGCCGGTGCCGAAAAATGTCGGCGAGGAAATCGCCCGTGTGCTGACCATTTTTCGCGAGTTGCGCTCGGGTGCGACCGCCGACGGCAAGGTGACGCTGAAGACGCCTTCAGGCTCGCTGTCGACCGCCGAGGCGATCGCCACCATGGTTGGCGGCCTCAGCCAGGCGGCGTGGTTCGACAGCGGCAAGCTCGGCGCCGAAGGTCTTGCCGCCAGCCTTGTCGGCGCCATCATCAAGGACCCGGTTCAGGACAAGGTGGTGCTGGAGGAGTATCTCGAAACAGTGCTCAAGAAGCGGCCCGATTACGCCGGCTATTACGCGGCGCTGAACGCAGCGATTTGAGGTCATGAGCGACGTCGCCTATTTCGGCATCCGCCATCACGGGCCGGGTTCCGCCGACAGCTTGGTGCAGGCGCTGCGGGACTTGCAGCCGGTCGCCGTGCTGATCGAAGGGCCGAGCGACGCGTCGGCGCTGCTGCCGCTGCTGGCGCGTGCGGAAATGCAGCCGCCGGTGGCGCTGCTTTGCTATCCAGAGGACGATCCGGCCGCGACCAGCTTCTGGCCATTCGCTGAGTTCTCGCCCGAATACCAGGCGGCGGTGTGGGCGGTGGAGAACAAGGCGGCGCTTAGGTTCATCGACCTGCCGTCGTCGGCGCGGTTCGCGCCAGCGACGGATAGCGCCGACAAGACCGATGAGGCCGAGGCCGAGCCCAAGGATGAAGCCGACGAGGATGGCGAGATCGCATCGCATCGCGACCCGATCGGCACGCTGGCTGAGGCCGCCGGCTACGAGGACGGTGAAAGCTGGTGGGCCGACATTATCGAGCAGAACCCGCAGCCGGGCCCGATCTTCGCGGCCATCGCCGATGCGATGACGACGCTGCGCGACGGCGAAGGCGCGATCGCGCCGTTCGAGGCCAAACGTGAAGCGCATATGCGGTTGGAAATCGCTGCCGCGCGCAAGGAATTCGACGGGCCGATCGCCGTCGTCTGCGGCGCATGGCACGTGCCGGCTTTGCAGGCCGCGCACACGCAGAAGAACGACCAGGCGCTGATCAAGGGAATTGCCCGGCGCAAAAGCACGATGACATGGGCGCCATGGACGGGACCGCGCCTGGCGCTGGGCTATGGCTATGGCGCCGGCGTCGTCGCGCCCGGCTGGTGCAAGCATCTGTGGCGCACGCGCGGGCGGCGCGACGCGGCGACGCTATGGTTGGCGATGATCGCGGCGGTGTTGCGGACGAAGGGCCATCTGGTCTCGACGGCGTCGCTGATCGAAGCCGAGCGGCTTGCGCGCACACTGGCTGCTATTCGCGAGCGACCGAAACCCGGCTTCGAGGAATTGCGCGACGCCGCGATCGCGGCACTGTTCAACGGAGAAGCGGTGCTGTGGACCCTCGTTGAAGCCGAGCTGCTTTTGGGCGCCGATGTCGGCGAAATTCCGCCCGACACGCCGCTGGCGCCGCTGATCGAGGATCTGCAGCGCAACCAGAAGGCGGCGCGGCTGAAGCCGGAGGCGCTGGAGCGCGAACTGTCGGTCGATTTGCGCAGCGAAAGCGGGCTGTTTCGATCGACATTGCTGCACCGGCTGAACGTGCTCGGCGTGCAATGGGGCCGGCTGGCCGATGCCGGCCGCAGCCGCGGCACCTTTCGCGAAAAATGGACGCTGGCCTGGGAGCCGGAATATGCCGTGCGCCTGGTCGAGAACCTGATCTATGGCCCGACCATCGAAAAGGCCGCCAATGGCCGCCTGATCCAAATGCTCGGCGCCGCGGCCAGCCTCGACACGCTGGCAGCACTAGTCCAGAGCGCCATCACGGCGGACCTGTCGGAGGCCTCGAGCGCCGGCCTTGCGGCGCTGGAGGCGCGCGCGGCGCACAGCAGCGAGTGTCTGGAGATGCTCGCCTCGGTGCCGCCGCTTGCCGACATCATTCGTTACGGCGAGGCGCGCAAGACCGAAACCAACCGGCTGTCCGGTTTGTTGGAACGGCTGATCGTCGAAGGCGCGATCGCGCTGCCCTATGCGGTGCGCGACCTGGACGAGCAGGCTGCCACGACACTGGTCGGCGCGGTGCGCAAGGCCGACGCGGCGATCCGCCTGGTCGAGCCGGGCGAAGACGTTCTCGTCGCCTGGCGCAACGGGTTGACCGGCGTGCTGGAAGGCCAGTGCTCGACAGCACTGCTCGCCGGCTGCGCCGCGCACCTCCTCTACGAGGCCGGCCAGCTGTCGGCCGAGGACGCCGCCGGACTGCTCGGGCGCAGGCTGTCGCCGGGGACGCCGGTTGCACAGGCGGCGGGTTTCTTCGAAGGTTTCTTCAGCACCGCCGGCCAGCGGCTGATCTATGATGAAGGCCTGCGCGGTGCCGTCGATGCCTGGCTCAAATCGCTCGACGAGGACGCCTTCATCGCGCATCTGCCGCTGCTACGGCGTGTCTTCTCCAATCTGGACAGCATGGAGCGCCGGCGGCTGATCGAGGCAGTGCTCGGCCGCACCGCGCGGCTGCCTGCCGGGCTGACGCCGGCGCCGGATGGCGGCGAGGGTTGGCGCCGGCATCTGGAGAAGCTTGGGCCCTTGCTGGCGGGCGGAGTATGACGATGGACGACGAAACAAGCGGGGAAAGCTTGGCCATTGCGTCGGCCGATGGCGGACGCGAGCGCCGCTGGCGGCTGGCGATCGGCGCCGATGACGAAGCTTCCTCGGCCCTTTCCAGTGACGACAAAAAACTGTCTTCGGCGCTCGATGCACTTTACGGCGACGGCGCCAATGCCGATTCCGACCCGCGCAAGCGGCGCGGCGGACTTGGCCGCTCGGCGCCGCGCGTCGCGCAATGGATGGGCGATATCCGCTCCTTCTTTCCTGCGCAGGTGGTCCAGATCGTCCAGAAGGATGCTTTTGAGCGGCTAAACCTGAAGCAGATGCTGATGGAGCCGGAATTCCTCAAGGCGATCGAGGCCGACGTCAATCTCGTCGCCGACCTGATTTCGCTGCGCTCGGTGATGCCGGCCAAGACCAAGGACATCGCCCGTACCATCATCGCCGACATCGTCGCCAAGCTGATGCAGCGGCTGGAGCAGAAGACCGCCGAGGCGATCCGCGGCGCGCTCGACCGCGCGCGGCGCACCAACCGGCCGCGTCAGCGCGACATCGACTGGCCGCGCACCATCTCGGCCAACCTTCGCCACTACCAGCCCGAGCACAAAACCATCGTGCCGGAAAAGCTCGTCGGCTTCATGCGCAAGCAGCGCCGGCTGGTCGATCTCGACGAGGTGGTGCTGTGCGTCGACCAGTCCGGCTCGATGGCGAGTTCGGTGATCTACGCCTCGATCTTCGCTGCGGTCATGGCTTCGCTGCCGGTGGTGCGCACCAAATTGGTCTGTTTCGACACCGCCATCGTCGACCTGACCGAAGAGCTCAGCGACCCTGTCGAAGTGCTGTTCGGCGTACAGCTCGGTGGCGGCACTGACATCAACCAGGCGGTCGCCTATTGCGCCGAGCGCATCGAGCGGCCGACCAAATCGCACTTCGTGCTGATCACCGACCTCTATGAAGGCGGCAACGGCCAGGAATTGCTGCGGCGGCTGGCGGCGCTGGTCCGATCCGGCGTCAATGTCGTCGTGCTACTGGCGCTCACCGATCAGGGCCGGCCAGGCTACGATCCGGCGATGTCGGCCTCGGTCGCAGCGCTTGGCATTCCGGTCTTCGCCTGCACGCCGGACCTGTTTCCCGACATGATGGCGTCGGCGCTGCGACGCGAGGATATCGGCGCCTGGGCTGCCGGCGCCGACATCAAGCTGATCCGCGCCGAGACCGAAGCGAGCAGTCAGGCCTGACTATTCGAACGAATAGGCAAACCCGTCGGCGGAAGCGCTGACAGTCACTTTCGTCATCTTCTCGCCATCGAGCGATCGGTTCAGCACGCCGCGGCTGAGCTCCGGCAGCAGCGTGTTGGTGAGGATGGCGTCGATCATGCGGCCGCCGGACTCGATCTCGGTGCAGCGCGCCTTGACCAGCGCCATGACGCCGTCGCCGATCACCAGTTCGGCGTCGTGGCTGGCGCGCAGCCGCCGCGCGATCTTGCCGAACTGATGGCGGGTGATGGCCTCGATCATCGAATCCGACAGCGGGTAGTAAGGTATGGTCACCACGCGGCCGAGGAAGGCCGCCGGAAAGACTTTCAGCAGCGGCGGGCGCAAGGCTGCGTCGAGACCGTCGAGCCCTGCCCTGACCGTGCCGTTGCCGGTGCGCTCCATGATGACTTCGGAGCCGACATTGGATGTCAGCAGGATCAGCGTGTTCTTGAAGTCGATGCGCCGGCCCTCGCTGTCGTCCATCATGCCCTTGTCGAAGACCTGGAAGAAGATTTCGTGGACGTCGGGATGCGCCTTCTCGACCTCGTCGAGTAGGATCACCGAATAGGGTTTTCTGCGCACGGCCTCGGTCAGGATGCCGCCCTTGCCGTAGCCGACATAGCCGGGCGGCGCGCCCTTCAGCGTCGAGACGGTGTGCGCCTCCTGGAACTCGGACATGTTGATCGAGATCAGGTTCTGCTCGCCGCCATAGAGCGTCTCGGCCAGCGCCAGCGCGGTTTCGGTCTTGCCGACGCCGGAGGGACCGCAGAGCAGGAACACGCCGACCGGCTTTTCCGGCGCGCCGAGCCCGGCGCGGCTGGTCTGCACCCGCTTGGCGATCATCTCCATGGCATGGTCCTGGCCGACGACGCGTTCGGACAAAGTCACGGCGAGCTTGAGCGCCTTTTCGGTCTGGCTGGACAGCATCCGTCCGGTCGGAATGCCGGTCCAGTCCTGGACCACGGCTGCGACCGCATTGCGGTCGACGGAGGGCAGGATCAGCGGCGTCTCGCCTTGCGCGGTGGCAAGCTCGGTCATCAGTTCGCGCAGACGCGCGAGATCGGCGACAGGGTCCGACGGCGCAGGTTCAGCAGCTGTTGGCGCCTCGGCCTCGGTCTTCGCCTTGGATGCTTTGGTCTTCGTCGTTTCCGTCTTCGCCGTTTCGGCCTTGGTCGGCTCCGTCTTGGGCACCTTAGTCTTTTCTTCGTCCGGCGCTGCCGCTTCGGCATCGGCCTCGTTCGCCGCTACCTCGTCCAGCGGCACGCCCTCGCCGCGCAGCCTGGCGCGCAATTCGAGGATCTCGGCAACCAGCGTCTTTTCACGCTCCCAGCGCTCCTCGGCGGCCGCAAGCGTGACTTCAGTCTCGGCAAGCCCGGCGTCGACCCGCGCCTGGCGCTCGGCCACCTCGATGCCGATCGCCGCCTCGCGGCCGATAATGCCGCTTTCGACCTCCAGCGCCTGGCGGCGGCGCAAAATGTCCTCGACCTCGGCCGGCGTCGCATGCTGCGAGACCGCGACCCTGGCGCAAGCGGTGTCGAGCAGGCTTACCGCCTTGTCGGGCAATTGCCGCGCCGGGATGTAGCGATGCGACAGGCCGACCGCCGCCTCGATCGCCTCGTCGAGGATCTGCACCTCGTGGTGCTGTTCGAGCACGCCGGCGACGCCGCGCAGCATGAGCACCGCGACTGCTTCCGACGGCTCGTCGATCTTGACCACCTGGAAACGGCGGGTGAGCGCCGGGTCCTTTTCGATGTGCTGCTTGTATTCGGCCCAGGTGGTTGCCGCGATGGTGCGCAGTTCGCCGCGCGCCAGCGCCGGCTTCAGGAGATTGGCGGCATCGCCGGTCCCGGCGGCACCGCCGGCGCCGATCAGCGTGTGCGCCTCGTCGATGAACAGAATGACCGGCGTTTCGGAGGATTGGACCTCGTCGATGACCGCCTTCAGGCGCTTTTCGAACTCGCCCTTGACGCTGGCGCCGGCCTGCATCAGGCCGACATCGAGCATGCGCACGCTGATGCCTTGCAGCGGCGGCGGTACGTCGCCCTGGGCGATGCGCAAGGCAAAACCCTCGACCACGGCCGTCTTGCCGACGCCGGCCTCGCCGGTCAGGATCGGGTTGTTCTGCCGGCGCCGCATCAGGATATCGATGATCTGCCGGATTTCCGGGTCTCGGCCGACGACTGGATCGATCTTGCCGTCATGGGCGCGCTGGGTCAGGTCGGTGGCGTATTTGGCCAGCGCCGAGTCCCCGCCCGGGGCCCGCCGCGGCGCCTCGGCGGCGGGAGTTGCCGCTGCCGCGGCGCCGGCTTCGAGCGAACCTTCCACCACTTCGGCGAAGCGGGCGATGACCGCGTCGGCGTCGATCTTGTCGAACTCGCCGCTGATCTTCGACACCAGGCCTTCCAGCACCGGCGTCTTCAGGCAGGCGAGGACGATATGGGCGGTGCGGACTTCATCGGTCTTGAACTGCAGCCCGGCCAGGCTCCAGGCCTCCTGGATGGCATGAAAGATATGATCGGAAAATTCCTCGATCGAGGTGGCGCCGTAGGGCAGCTTGTCGACGGCGCGGCTCATGTCGCCGGCCAGCTTGCCCATATCAACGTCGGCATCGTCAAGGATCATCTGAACGTCGCTGCGTTCCGAAAGCACCAGTTGCTCGATGAAGTGGACAAGTTCGACATAAGGGTTGCCGCGAAGCTTCGCCGCTGCGGCAGCTGCCCCGAAGGCCCGCTTGCCGGTCGGATTCAGCTTGTCGATCAGTTCCTTGCGTTTGAAACTCTGCGATGACCGGCGCTGTTCCATCGAACGTGCTCCTGCAATCTGCCTGTCGACAACCTGCCATATAAGCAGCTGCTGACAAAGCGCGTTTATTCAGCCGGCCTCTTCCATTTGTGGAAAGTCCCGCACCGCCAAATGCAGATAGCCACGAAATTACTTCTCCCTATGCGATGCGCTTCACATACGGGGTTCGGCAGCCACGCCATATATTGCGCCATTCGAGATGCAGTTGCACCGACATTCATTAGCGCCCGTTAACTTTTGAACGGATGACGAATTGTGGGAATATGCAACCGTGTGCTAACGTCAAGTCACGTACGGTTTTAGAGCCGGTCGCTGGGGGTAGCTGTGATCGATCTCGCACTCTGGCTTGCTCCGCTGGACGGTGAAAATCCGTCAGGCGAAGACTTGCGCAACGATCCGGCTTTTCATGAGCTCGAGCGCCTTACCGAGCCTCAGGTAAAGGTCGTGCATGACGGTCGTAACAAGCCTGCTGCGCAATCGACGATTCCCGTCGATTGGCCTGCCGTTCTTGGCAAGGCCGAGGAATTGCGTTCGCATGGCCGCGACCTGCGCCTGCTGGTCATCGTCGCCCGGGCGCTCGCCAATGAAGAGGGGCTGACCGGGCTGGCGCAAGGCCTGACGCTGATAGCGCGGACCTTCGAGGTGCATTGGGAGACGATGCATCCGGCGCTGCGGCCCGGCGGTCAGCCGCGCGACGCCGCCTTGCGCCGCCTCAACGCGCTGGCCGACCTGCAGAATGGCCAGGAAGGCCTGCTGGCGAACCTCAGGCAGATGGTCTTCTTCGCGCCGCGTCCCATCGGCCCGATCAGCGGGCGCGATCTCGAACAGGGCGCGCTCGACGATCGTGTCATGCTTCAGGAAGCGGCTTCGGGATTGAATGCCGCCGAAAAGGCAGCGCTGGTCAGCGCGCATGGACAACTCCTGAACCGGGTGGGCAGCGGATGCGCCGCACAGCTGGATCAGGCCGGTGAACAGATGACGGCGCTGATCGCCGGCGCACACGCGGCGATAGAGGCGCTCGACGCGGTCGATACGGCGCTGAATGCCCGCCTTGACGGCAGCGGCGCTGCCGTCCCGGACCTGAAGCGGTTTTTGCAGCGCGTGCTGACGACGCTGGAACGCAATACGGCGGTCGAGACGACAGAAGAGGCGGCGACAAACGGCGCGGCCAGCCCGGCGCCTGCCCCGGCGAACCCGGCAGTGCCGGCCAGAAACGGTCAAGGAGCCGAGACGATGGCAAGCTACGCAGAGCCAAATGCGGGGCTCCCCGACAGGATTTCCTCGCGCGACGATGTGGTGAAGTGCCTCGACCTTGTGGTGGCCTTCTACGACCGCACCGAGCCGTCGAGCCCGATCCCGCATCTCGCCCGGAGGGTGCGCCGGATGGTGCACATGGATTTCGTTGAACTGATGGAAGACCTCGCCCCGTCGGGGCTGAAGGAATTCCGGCTGCTCGCCGGCGTTCCCGACGCCAAGAAGACTGCCCAGAAAGATGAAAGGTAGCAACACATGCCAGCCGAAAGCAAAGCGAAGGTCATCGAGCGAAATCGCGCCCCGCGCGTGCAGATCGCCTACGATGTCGAAACCTACGGCAGCCCGACGACGATCGAACTGCCGTTCGTCATGGGCGTGATGGCCGACCTGTCGGGCGCATCGCAGACCAGGGAAGCGGCAAAGACGGTGCTCGACCGCTCCTTTGTCGAGACCGATGCCAACCGTTTCCCCAAATTCATGGAAGCGCTGGGGCCCAGGGTCAAGGCGCGGGTGAAGAACACCCTGCCGCAGGCCGAAGGCCAGGAGCGCGACGAAGAGCTCGCGCTTGACCTGACCTTCACCAAGATGGGTGATTTCGCCCCTGACAAGATCGCCGAACAGGTCCCGCAACTGGCCGAGATCCTCAAGATGCGGCGCCAGCTCGAGGAGCTGCTCGGCTTCATGGACGGCCGGGTCGATGCCGAAAAGCGCATCGCCCAATTGCTGAACAATCAGCCGCTGCTTGGCCAGATCGCCGCCCAGGCGCTGTCTGACGACAAGGGTGAGGAATAGATCATGGCCGAACAGCAAAAGACCGCAGCATCCGTGGCCGAAGCCGAGGCCGTCGATCTCGGCGAATTCAGCCAGCTCTTGGAGAAGGACTTCAAGGTCAAGAAAGACGACAGCGAGAAGCTGCAGCAGCTGGTGCGCAACCTGGCGCTGGCGGCGCAGTCGCGCTCCGAGACGACGACCATTTCGTCGAACTCGATCAAGTCGATCAAGTCTCTGATCGCCGGCATCGACAAGATGCTGACGACCCAGGTCAACGAGATTCTGCACGCGCCGGAAGTGCGGCAGATGGAAGGCACATGGCGCGGCCTCTGGTACCTCATCAACAACACCGAGACGGATCAGAAGCTGAAGATCCGGGTGATGAACATTTCCAAGGAGCAGCTGGCCGACACGCTGGAAGACTATGAAGGCCAGATGTGGGACCAGAGCCCGATCTTCAAGAAGGTCTACACCGACGAGTATTCGATGCTCGGCGGCGAACCGATCGGTTGCGTGATCGGCGCCTACGAGTTCTCCAACCATCCGCGCGATGTCGGCCTGTTGCGCAACATCTCCGGCATTTGCGCCTCGGCGCACACGCCGTTCATCGCGGCCGCCTCGCCACGCCTGTTCCGCATGGACAGCTGGCAGGAGCTGCCCAACCCGCAGGATCTGCAGCAGATCGTCTCCAACCCGGCCTACGCCTCGTGGCAATCGCTGCGCGAGAGCGAGGATGCGCGCTATATCGGGCTGACCATGCCGCGCGTGCTGGCGCGGCTGCCCTATGGTTCCGAGACCGTGCCGGTCAAGGGCTTCTCCTTCGAGGAGGAGGTGCAGGGCGACCACAACAAATATGTCTGGATGAACGCCGCCTTCCCGATGGGCGTCAACATCAACCGCAGCCACAAGCTCTATGGCTGGGGCACGCAGATTCGCGGCGTCGAGAATGGCGGCACGGTGCTCAATCTGCCGGTGCACTCCTTCCCGACCGATGACGGCTCGATCGCGATGAAGTGCCCGACGGAGGTCGCCATCGACGACCGGCGCGAGGCGGAACTGGCCAAGCTCGGCCTGATGCCGATCCTGCACCGCAAGAACACCGATCTCGCGGCCTTTATCGGCGCCCATTCGCTGCAGGACGACGAGACGCGGGCGGGACGCCTGGTCGACCCCGACGCCCAGTCCAACGAGCGGCTCTCCGCCAACCTGCCCTATCTGTTCCCGGTCTCGCGCTTTGCCCACTACCTCAAGGCGATTGCGCGCGACAAGGTCGGCTCGTTCAAGGAACGCACCGACATGCAGATCTGGTTGACCGAATGGATCAACCGGTACGTGCTGGCCAATCCGGCCTTCGCCGACGACAAGGCGCGCGCCAAGCGTCCGCTTGCCGCTGCCGAGGTGCAGGTCGATAGCGTGGAGGGCCGGCCGGGCTACTACAACGCCCGCTTCTATCTGCGCCCGCACTACCAGCTGGAAGGCATCAACGCCTCGCTCAGGCTGGTGTCGGAATTGCCGTCCGTGAAGACCTGATTGCAGCAACCAAACTTTTTTGAAAGCGGTGGAGAAAGACTATGCCAGTGAAAATTGATGGTTTCCTGAAGGTTCCGGATATCAAGGGCCCAAGCGTTCGCGATGGCCATGAGGACGAAATCGAAATCCACGGCGTCGACTACAAGATGGTCGCGCCCTACGATCCGAATTCGCTCTCACGCCGTGGCCGCGTGTCGATGGGCATGATCAAGTTCATCAAGCACTACGACAAAGCCTCGCCTTACCTGAAGAAGGCCCTGTTCGAGAACAAGGCCCTGGACGAGGTGGTGTTCTCGGCGCGCCGGACCATCGATGGCGAAACCAGCGACTATCTGGTCGTCACCCTGACCGACGCCTCGATCATGGAATACGACATGTCGCAGGCCGAGGACGAGGAAGACTTGATCCAGGAAGAGGTGTCCTTCGCCTACAAGAAGATCAAGTTCGTCTATGACGGCAACGACGAAGCCGAAATGGATGTCTATGTCGGCAAGTGAGGCGCGGTCAAAGCGCCCCGGCACGGACAAGTCACAGACCGGCGGGTCACGGGCCAAACGTGAAGCGGTCCAACCTTCGCTGTGGGACCGCTTGGTCAACGACCTGCCGGGCCTGAGCTCGGAAATAGACGGGCTCAGGCAGGCTCTGCAGGAGGAGCTTGGCGCAGAGCGTCTGGACGAGCTGCTGGCGGACGGGCCGAGGCGCGTCGACGCCGACGACGCATTGAACCCCGATCAGAAGCGCCGGCTGCACCGGCTGGCGTTTCAGAACCGGCATCGCGGCGAACTGGAAAGCCGCGGCATCGTGGTATCGCCCGACGTGCTGCGCGAGGCCGTGCGGCGCGACATCGAGGCGCTGTTCAATACCGAGCGTTTCGAGTCAGCGCCAATGCTTTCCGATCTTGAAGCCGAGCAGATGACCGACAGTCCGACATCGCTGGTCGACTTTCCGGAGGTGCGACGCAGCGTCGTCAATTATGGCGTGCCGTCCTTCTCGGGCCGTTCGTCGCGCGATTTCGATCGCGATGTGCTGGCGCGCGAGATCCGCGCCGTGCTCGCCACGTTCGAGCCGCGGCTGAAGGAGAGCGCGACGAAAGTCACGGTCAACCTTGGCGACAAGACCGGCCTGAAGATCGAGATCGACGCCGTGCTGATCATGACGCCGACGCCGGAGCGCATGCGCCTGCGCACGACGATCAATCTCGACAACGGCCTGGCGCGCACCGAGTTCAGGGAAGCCTGAGATGGACCGGGTCTTCGTAGAATATTACGAGGAAGAACTGTCCCACATACGCGGGCTGGCGGCGGAGTTCGCCGACATGCATCCGGCGGTCGCCCGCAATTTATCGCTCGATACGGTGCCGTGTCCGGACCCTTATGTCGAGCGACTGCTGGACGGCGTCGCCTTCCTCGCCGCGCGCACGCGGCTGAAGGTGGATGCCGAACGCTCTCGGTTTTCGCGCAGCATCCTCGACGTGCTTTATCCCGATCTCGTCACGCCGGCGCCGGCGACCGCCATGGTGGTGCTGAAGCCCGGCCAGCAGGTGCAGACGATGCTTGCCGGCCACGTCGTCAAGCGCGGTACGCGGCTGGTCTCCAGCTTGCAGGCCGGCCTGTCGACACGCTGCACCTTCACCACCGCCCAGGACATGACGCTGTTTCCGATCGCGATCAGTTCGGTCGGCTATTTTCAGGACCGCAGCGCGCTGGTCGCCACAGGTATCGGTCCGATCGGCGGCAAGGCCGGCGAAGCCGCACTGCGCATCACGCTGGCACGGACCGGAAAGGGCAAGCTCGACGAATTGGCGCTCGACCGGCTCGACTTCTATTTCGCCAACCGCACCAAGGCGCCGTTGATTTTCGACGCCATCTTCGGTGTCTGCTCTGGTGTCGGCGCGCGACCGGAAGGCAAGTCCAATCCATTGTCGCCGCTACCGGCGCCGGAGATGGTGGGCATCGCCGATGCCGAGGCGCTGATGCCGCGCACGCGGCCGACCTTCGAAGGCTACCGGCTGCTGCGCGAATATTTCATGATGCCCGAGCGCTTCCATTATGCGCGCGTCACTGGCCTGCTTCCGGTGGTGCGCAAATGCCAGGCCGGGCTCGAAATCATCTTCCTGTTCAGGCGTCCGGTGCCCGAGCTTGCCGATTTGACGCCGGCGGATTTCGATCTTTTCGCAACGCCGATCATCAATCTCTTCGAGCGCGAGTGCAACATCATCGAGCTCGATGAGCGCAAGACGCGCCAGGTACTGCACGCCGACCGCACGCGGGCGCGCGACTTTGAAATCTACCGGGTCATCCGCGTCGAAGACGCCGATGCGGAAGGGCCCGATGCCGAGATACCGGAGCTCTTCAGCCTCGGGCAGAATCGCGGCAGCGGCTGGGTGTATTCGACCGAGCGGCGTCCGCGCCGGCCGACCGAGGACGAACGGCGCCAGGGCGTGACCCGGACCTCCTATGCCGGCGACGATGTCTTCCTGGCGGTCTCGCGTCCGGTCCACAGTCAAGCCAACCGGCCGCTCAAGCGCGTCGACATAGTGGCGCTTTGCACCAATCGCGACCTGGCCATCCTCGACGACACGCCGACGCTGACGCTGGAAGCCGGTGACCCGGTGGAATCGGTCAGGCTGCTCGGCGCGCTGCGTTCGCCGCAGCCGGCCATCCCCGCAGCACTACCGGTCGGCGCCGACGGCGAGTCGCGCGCCGACGACCTGGCCTGGCGGCTGGTGTCGCAGCTGGCGCTCAACTTCCTCAGCCTGGCCAAGGAAGGCCGCGGCGTCGATCCGCTGCATGCGCTGCTCGATCTCTATGCCGAGCGCGGCGATCCCGGGCTTGCCCGCAATGTGCGCTCGATCGTGCGCATCGACTCGCGCGCGGTGATCGAAAGGCTGGCGATCGAGGGTCCGATGTGTTTCGGCCGCGGCACCGAGGTGACGTTGCATGTCGACCAGTCGGTGCTGGCGGGCCAGAGCACTTTGCTTATGTCAGGCCTGCTGTCGCGGCTGTTTGCCCGCCACGCCGGGATTAACGGGTTCGTGCGGACCCGCACGCGGTTGCTCCAGAAACAGGAGGATGTGCCATGGCCGATGACGCCCGGCAATCGCTACCTGATCTAGAGCGCGCCGCAACCCTGTCCGAGAGTTTCGACTTTTTCGAACTGCTGCGCCGGCTCGAACGGCAAGGCGGCCTGTTCGGCCATTCCGGCCGGCCGGACCGCGAGCCGGCTAGGCTCGGCCAGAATGTGCGCCTATCCTTCGCGGTGCAGGATGTGGTGGATTTCCGCGAGCCGACGGACACGTCGCCTGCGCGAGTCACGGTCAACAATCTCGGCCTGCTTGGGCCGGAAGGGCCGATGCCGCTGCATCTGACGCGCTGGGTGCTCGATCGCCTGTCGCAGCGCTGGTATGCCGGTGCCGAAGCGCGGCAGACCAGCGACACGACCTTCGTCGATTTCGTCAACATCCTGCAGCATCGGATGATCGCGCTCTACTATCGCGCCTGGGCCGATGCGCATCCGGCGGTGCAGGTCGAACGCGGTGTCGGCGGCCGCGTCCGCTCCATGCTGGAAGCGATGGCCGGCATCGGGCTGCCGGGTACGCAGGATGCCGAACTCGACGCGGTGAAGCTTCGCCAGGCTGCCTCGCTCGCCAGCCAGGTCGATGGCCCGGAGCGGCTGACGCTGTTCGTGGCCGAAGCCTTCAAGGTGCCGGTGGTGCTGAAGGAGTTCGTCGCCGCCTGGATGACCATCCCCAAGGCGCTGCAGACCCGGCTTGCCGGCAGCTATGCCACGCTCGGGCGCAGCGCCACGATCGGCCCGCGCAGCTTCAGCCGGCAAAGCCGGATCGAACTGCGCATCGGCGCGCTCAGCTATATCGACTACAAGGCATTCCTGCCGGGCGGCGAGCGGCTGAAGCTGTTGAAGCAAGCGGTGCGCGACCTGATCGGCGAAACCATCGATGTCGATCTGAGGATCGTGCTTGCGGCGAAAGCAGTGCCGCCGGCGAAGCTTGGAACCGTCCAGCTTGCCCGCACCACCTGGCTGGCGCGGCCGGTCGAAAAGGGCGACGCCGACGACATGCGGCTGCGTACCATCGTCGGCTGGCGGGAAGAGGTGGCGGCATGAGCCTGCTGCTGACACTCGAACAGGGACCACGCGCGCAAGTCACGCGGCAGGCGCGGCTGGACGAGGGTGAGCTGGTGATCGGCCGCAGCGCCGACGCCGACTGGCAGATCAACGATCCCGACATGTTCGTCTCGCGCGCCCACTGCAAGATCACCAGCAAGCAGGGCGGCTATTTCGTCACCGACACCTCCAGCAGCGGGTTGTTCATCGACGATGCCGCCAGCCCGCTCGGCGCGGGAAATTCGGCGCGCCTGCAAAGCGGCATGCGGCTGCGGCTGGGCGACTATGTGGTGTGCGTCGATCTGCAAACAGCCAAGACCGAGGCGCCGGTCAGCCTCGGCGGCGACGATTTCTTTTCGTCCACGACGGAAGAGGAGCCGGGACGGCCGCGGCCCGCCGACCTGCCCGATCCGTTCGAGAAGCCGGTGCCCGGCGCATTCGCGCGTGCGCAGTCCAACGAACGCAGCTCGCAGGCGTTCGACGATCCGTTCAGCCTCGACCCTGTGGCGACGCCGGCGCCCGAGCCCACTGACAGAAATGGCGCCAAGCCATCGTTCAACGATCCCTTCGGCCTCGACGCCGCGCCGCTGTCGAGAGAGCCGAGCAGATCCAGTTCCGAGCAGCCGCCGGCCTACGATAACGGGTTTGGTTTTGGCCCTGCCGAGTCCACCAGCCTCGACGCCGGCGTGACCGGTGGCGGCGCAATCGATGCACCCTCGCCTGCCCCGGCGCCCTGGGATCTGCCGGCCCGCGCGGCCGAGCCATCGCCACCGCAGCCACCCCCAGCCCCGTCTCCGCCGCCACCGCGCGCACCTGTCCGGCAGGCCGCGGCGCGGCCGTCGGCCGGACCGTCGGACGCGGAATTGCGCGCCGCCTTCCTGCGCGGCATGGGCATGGACGAGGCCGATTTTCCCGGCAGCGATCCGGTGGCCGACATGGAAAAATTCGGCCGCGAATACCGGCTGATGATGGAAGGGCTGATGCAGCTTTTGCGCAAGCGCGCCGAAGAGAAGGGCAACGCCCGCGTCGCTCAAACCGTGGTTGGCGCATCCGAGGTCAACCCGCTCAAATTCCTGCCTTCGGTCGACGATGCGCTGGTCACCATTCTTGCCGAGCGCAGCCCCGGTTTCCTCGGCGCCGAAGCGGCGATCAAGGACGCGGTGCGCGATCTGGCGCAGCATCACGTTCGCGCCTGGCGCGGCGTGCAGGGCGCGCTCAAACGAATGATCGATCGCTTCGACCCGGCGGCGATCGAGCAGGAACTGAAGTCGAGTTCGGCGATCGGCAATCTGCTGACCGGCGGGCGCGGCGCCAAGCTCTGGGAACTTTACCAGAAACGCCACCGTGAAATCGCTCACAGCGCCGAGACGCGCTTTCTGGGCGAAATCGGCGCTGATTTTAGGGACGCATATGAGGAGGACTGAGACATGATCGACAGACGCGAATTCATTCTGGCCATCGGGGCGACGGGACTGACGGCTTGCCAGAGCGGCCCGCCTAAACCGTCCGTCATAACGGTCAATCTGGCCGGTGGGGCCGGTATGAACCCGGGACCGGGCGGCGGCGACAGGCCGGTGACCGTGCTGGTCCTGCGGCTGAAGAGCACCGGCGCTTTCAACTCGGCCGATTATTTCGCCCTGCAGGGCGGTGCCGGTGCGGCACTTGGCGGCGACCTGATCGGCTCCGACACGATTTCCGTCGGGCCGGGCAAGACCGCGTCGAAGACGATCACGGTCGAGCCGGAAGTGGCAGCACTCGGCTTCGTCGCGCTGATCCGGGAACCCACCGGACGCAACTGGCGCACGACCAAGTCGGTTTCGCCGGGATCGAAATTCACCGTCAATGTGACGCTCGGCAGCGGCGGCATTTCCGCCTAGCGGCGGCAGGTCCGCAAAAGCCGCACAAGGGTGATGAGCAGGATAAAGAGAGTGCCGGCATGAGCGATGCAAACAGGGTGCTGTGGTCGGAGGGGCTGTTCCTGCGCACCCAGCATTTCCAGCAACAGGACCGCTTCTTCGAAGCGACGGTGCGCGGCGCCTTGCAAGCCGGGCATCTGCATACGTTCGGCTTTCGAACGCTGACGGTCGATCAGGCACTGCTCGATGCCGGCCAGATCTCGGTGCTCTCGGCGCGCGGCATCTTTCCCGACGGGACGCCGTTCGCGATCCCCGAGACGATGGATGCGCCGCGGCCGCTGGCGGTGACGCCGGAGATGGGCGCGGGGCCGGTGCTGATCGCGCTGCCGCTGGAGCCGCCAGGCGGCGTCGGCTTCGACCCTGCCCATGCCGAGCCTTCGGGCGCTCGCTATCGCGGCCGGATCGTCTCGGTGCGCGACGCTGTGCATGGCGGGTCCGATCCCGAGGAGATCGAGATCGCGCGGCCGCAGGCGCTGTTGCTGGCGCCGGGCACGGCTGTCGGCGGTTACACCGCTCTGCCGGTGGGCGAGCTCAAGGGCGTGCGCGCCGATGGCGGCGTGGCGTTGGACGACACCTTCCTGCCGCCGACCTTGGTCATCGGCGCGGCCTCCTGGTACAGCCGCCTGCTGCAGGAAGTGGTCACCGGCCTCGACCAGATCGCCGAGGCGCATGGCAAGATGGTGCTGGGCGGTCCGGGGCGCAGCGTCGAGGACCTTCTGATCCTGAACCTGGTCAACGCGGCGCGGCCACGACTGGCGCACATGCTGGCGCAAGACGTCTTCCATCCAGCCGAGGTCTATATGGAACTTGCCGGCCTTGCCGGCTCGATGGCAACCTACGGCTCGAGCGCGCGGCGGCTCGGCGAACTGCCTGTCTATGACCACATGGCGCCTGGCCCGGCCTATTCTGCGCTGGCCGACGCCCTGCGTTCGCTGATCCTCAGCCTGCGCTATATCGAGCCGAAATCGCGGGCGCTCCCCGTCATGCGGCATGCCACCAATGTCTGGAAGATCCGCATCGACAACCCGAAACTTCTGGTGGCGAGCCGGATCGTCGTGCGGATCGGCTCCGAACTGTCGGAGGATGCCTTGCGCAAGATTTTCGTCAATCAGGCGACCGTCGGCTCGGCCAGCGAATTCGAAGGACTGTGGAAGTCACGCTTGCCCGGCATTCCGTTGAAGCCGCTGCATTCGCAGCCACGCGAAATTCCCTATGACGGCGACCGGCTGTGTCTCGAACTCGACCAGAAAAGCGAGCACTGGGCCTCCCTTCTCGAAGCGCCCGGTTTTGTGATCGGCGTTTCGGGCGTGCTGCCCAGCGAACCGCAGGTCGACTGCTACTCGGTCAACAGGTGAGATGATGAGCAGGGACGATCCATTCGGACTGTCCGAGGATCGGGAGCGCACGCGCATCCGGCTGAGCGGAGCGCCGACGCCACGCGCCATGCCGCTGCCGGCGTCGGGCGTGACTGCAAAGCGCTCAGGGCGTGCGCATCCGAACGTGCTCGTCAACGCGTTCTCGCCGCTGCTCGAATTTGCGCCCGAACTGGAAAACGCGCAGCCGCCGGAGAATCCGGAGGCGCTGCGCACAAGGCTGCTCGAAGAGCTCGTGCGCTGCCGCGATGCCACCATGGCGCAGGGATCGTCGCTGGAGCGCGCCGACCAGGCCGCCTGGCTGGTGGCTGCTCTGCTCGACGATCTGGCGCTGAACACACCGTGGGGTGGCGCCAGCGCATGGCCGCGCCAGCCGCTGGTGGTGATGCTGCGCGGCGATGTCGACGCCGGCGCGCAGTTCTTCGCCCGGCTCGAAGACCTCGAGCGCCATCCCAACCGCGATCGCGAAATGCTGGAGCTGCAGTATCACTGCATGGCGCTCGGCTTCCGCGGCAAATATCGCGTGCCGGGCCGCTCCGGCGACCGCTCGCTCAATGCCGTTCGCGTCGCGGCGGCGCGCTTCCTGCGCGACAGCGACGCCGAAGGCGCGCCGCTGTCGCCGAACTGGAAGGGCGTGATCGCGTCCGACGAACCGCAGCGCTTCATCGTGCCGATCTGGGTGATGGCGGCGGCCGCGGCGGTGATCGCAACGGCCATCCATGTCGGCCTGTCGATGGGCCTGAGCAGCCAGGCGGTCGAGCTTTCGGCGCTGGTTCGCGCGCTGCCGCCGCCGACACGCGCCGATGTCACCCGCGCCTCGCCGAAGGTCGACGCGCCGCCGCCGATGGCGGTGGATTTCGCGCTGCTGCCGGAGTTCCAGGCGGCAGCACCGGACGAGCTCAAGAAAGCGCTGAGCGGCACCGAGAGTGTATCGCTGGCGCGGTTGGTCATCCAGGCCTCCAATCCCGAGCTCTTCCAGTCGGCGCGCGCAGAGCTGACCGACGGTTTCGATCCGCTCATCGCCTCGGTCGCCAAGGTGATCCTCGAAAACCAGGAGCTGATCGGCGATATCACCGTGGTCGGTCACACGGACGGCGTTCCGCTGCAAAAGACCAACCCGCTGTCGACCAACCAGCGGCTGTCGGAAGCGCGCGCCGCCGAAATTGCCGACATCCTGATCCAGAACGGCGTGCCGAAGGATCGCGTGCGCTCCGAAGGCCGCGCCGCCACCGATCCGGTCGCCGACGACGGCACACGCGAGGGACGGGCCTTGAATCGCCGCGTCGAAGTGCTGGTCGAGAAGAGGCTGTGACATGTTCATCCTGCGCTTCCTCTGGGCGGTCCTGACCTCGCGTTTCCTGTGGACGCTGATCGGTCTGGCACTGCTGTCACTGATCATCTGGGTGTTCGGCCCGATCGTGCGGGTCGGCGACTATGTGCCGATGGCGTCGGAGACGGTGCGCATCGTCATCATCGCGCTTTTGGTGATCTTCTGGCTGATCTGGCTGATCGTCGCCCAGCGCCGCGCCATCCGCGCCAACCGCATGTTCGTCGCGGAGATTTCCGCACCCGTCGAGGAAAAGCGGCTCAGCCCGGGCGAGGAGAATGTTGCCGCGGTCGGCGCCAAATTCCAGGACGTCATGGTCGAGCTGAAGCGGCGCAAGCTCGGCGGCCGCAAATTCCTGCGCGAGATGCCGTGGTATGTGATCGTCGGGCCGCCGGCGACCGGCAAGACGACGGCCTTGCGCCAGTCCGGCCTCAACTTTCCAATCGACCTGACCGACGATCTGCAAGGTATCGGCGGCACGCGCAACTGCGACTGGTTCTTCAGTGAAAACGCGGTGATGATCGACACCGCCGGCCGCTATGTCCAGCAGGAAAGCCAGCCCGATGTCGACGCCGCCGAATGGCTGGGCTTCCTCGACCTGTTGAAGAAGCACCGCGGCCGCCGTGCGCTGAACGGCGTCATCGTCGCGCTTGGGATCGATGCACTGTCCGAGGGCGACGAAGCCGTCAAGGCGCATGGCCGCAAGATCCGCAGGCGACTGGCGGAGCTTGAGGAGCGGCTGGAGATCCGCCTGCCGGTCTATCTCATGCTGACCAAGGCCGATCTCATCAGAGGCTTCGAGGCCTTCTTCGGCGGCCTGTCGACGGCGGCGCGCGAACAGGTGTGGGGAACGACCTTCCCACTCGATGCGCGCGTCGACGCCAAGACGATCGCGGGCGAAATCACGACGCTGTCGCGGGAGCTCGAAAAACGGCTGGTGCCGCGGCTGGAAGACGAAGACAAGCTGGCCGAACGGGCCGAGATCTTCCGTTTTCCTGCGCAACTGCAAAGCCTGTCCGAGCCGATCCAGGTGCTGGTCGAGGCGATGTTCGGCGAAAGCCGTTACGAGGAGGCGGCCTGGCTGCGCGGCCTCTATCTGACCTCGGCCACCCAGGAAGGCGCGCCGATCGACCGGCTTACCGCAGCGCTGGCCTCCTCCTTCGGTCTGCCGGCACGACGCTCGATGCCGGCGCAGCGTTTTGAGAAGCGCAGCTTCTTCCTGAAGAACCTTTTGACCGAAGTGATTTTCAAGGAAGCCGGGCTCGGCACGTTCGATCCGCTGGCACAGCGCCGCCGTAGCTGGATCTGGCGCGGCGCCGCCGCCGCATGCGCGGCCGCCGCCATCCTGGCGGGTTCGCTGTTCACCTGGTCCTATTACGACAACCGCAACGCCATCGCCGCGCAGGCCGGCCAGTTCGAAGCGCTGCAGGCACCGCTGACCTCGGCCGCCGCGACGCCCGCCTCGGTGCAGCAGCCGGCGATGGACGTCGCCCTCAACGCCATGGACGAGGTCGCCAATGCCAGGACTGCGCCTCCCGACAAGCCGCAGGATCTGCTCGGGCCATCGGCTTCCGCCGAGATGATGCGGGCGCAGACCGACACCTACGATCACGCTTTGCGCAATGTGCTGGAGCCGCGCATGGTGGCGCTGCTGGAAGCAACGATGTGGCGGCAGATCCGCGATCCGGACTTCATGCTGGGCGCGCTGAAGACCTACCGCATGATGACCGGCCTGTCGCAGATGGATCCGGATTTCGTGCAGAATTGGTGGGTGAACGACCTGCCCGAATTCGCGCCGGCCGCACCCTTCCCGACCGCCGATGCGGAAGAGCACCAGCTGGCCGCGATCCGCCGCATGGCGGTCGACGACAGCTACATTACGCCCGATCAGGCGCTGGTCGCCGAAGCGCTGAAAACGGTCTGCACGATCTCGCTGCCGGCGCGCGCCTACAAGCAGTTGCTGGCCGACCCAGCGGTAGCGGGATTGAAGGAATGGATCCCCGCCAATTTCGCCGGACCGAACGGCGCCAAGGTATTTTCGCGACGCTCCGACAAGACGCTGCGCGTCGGCATTTCAGGCGCCTTCACCTATGACGGTTTCCACGACGCGATCCTCGACCGGGTCGAGGACGTCGCCGCCCAGGCGGCACTTGATCGCGCGGTGTTTGCTGGCGGCTGTTCGGAAAACTCCGAGACCTCGGTGTCGGCGCTGTCGGAAGACATACTGAAGCTCTACTACGACGACTACATCGCGCAGTGGGACAGTTTCCTGCGCGACATGCGGCTGGCGCCGCTCAGCGACCTCAACATTGCCAGCGAGAATCTGAAGGACCTTTCCAGTGCCGATTCCGCGCTGAAACGGCTGCTGACGGCGGTGGTCCAGGAGGTTGACCTCACCCGCTCGGACGACGCACCCGCGACCGACGACAAGGCGGCGGGCAAGGGCGGCTCGAAACTTTTGGGCAAACTCGGCAAGCTGGGCAAGATCGTCAAGACCGGAGCCAAGCTGTTGCCGCGCGCAGGCTCGGCCAGCGAGGTCGACCTGACCGGCACGCTGGTGGCCGAGCACTTCAAGCCGCTCAAGAGCACGATTGCCGAAGTCGACGGCCAGCCGCCGGCGCTCGACGCCGCCGTCGTGGCACTGACGGCGCTGTCCAATGTGCTGCAGACGGTGACCGCCAATCCCGACCCGCAGGACGCGATCAAGAAACAGGGCGGGCTGGCCGAACTGACCGGCGCCGTCGCCCGCCAGGCGCAGATCCTGCCCGACCCGGTCAACACCTGGCTGAGCGGCATTGCCGGCGACACCAGCGGCCTGACGCAGAAGGCCGTGGCCTCGGAGCTCAACGCCATCTGGCGCGCCGACATCCTGCCCTTCTGCCAGGCCGCGCTCAACGACCGCTATCCGTTCAGCCCCGACAGCGCGGTCGACGTCAACGTGCGCGACTTCGCCCGCCTGTTCGGACCGGCAGGGATGATCGACAGCTTCATCAACGATCATCTGATCAGCTATGTGGACACCTCGGCGCAGCCGTGGAAATGGCGCGCCGACTTCGGCCTTGATCCATCCGCCCTTGCCGCCTTCGAACAGGCGCGGCGCATTCGCGACGATCTCTTTCCCGGTGGCCAAGGCCCGGTCATGGCCTTCACGCTGGAGCCGACGGACCTGTCGCCCAATATCACACGCGTCACCCTAAATCTCGACGGCCAGAGCTTGGTCTACTTCAACAATGCGACTCGGCCGCAGCCGATGACCTGGCCCGGCAAGGACGGCACCGGCGTCATCTCGCTCGCCTTCCAGCCGATCGACGGCTCGCCCGAAATCATGCTCAACGAGACCGGCAGCTGGGCGTGGCTGAGGATGCTGCGCGGCGGCCGCTTCACCGGCACCTCGCTGTCCGATGTCTACAGCCTGCGGCTGGGAACGAAAGGCATGTACGCCGACTTCAAGCTCAAGGCGGCGAGCGTCGAAAATCCCTACAACCTCCAGATGTTCAAGAAATTCTCATGTCCGCCGCAGATATGATCCTGCCCGGCTTTTACGGCAAAATGCCCGCCACCGGCGATTTCGTGACGCGGCGGCTGACGGGCGACTTCGTGCGCCTGTGGGACCGCTGGCTGGCGCAACATCTGGTGCCGCTGTTTGGCCAGGACATCTGGGCCACTGGCACCGCGCTTCGCTTTCTGGCCGGCGCGAATTCCTTCGGCGCGTCGGCGGGCATCATCCTGCAAAGCGCCGACAAGGTTGGCCGGAAATTCCCCTTGAGCGTCGTTGCCCTGCTACCCGAAGCGCCTGTCGCGCTGACGCTTGCCGAGGCATGGTTTGCCGGAATCGAGGAGGCCGCCGCCGCCGCCCAGCGGGGCGGGCTGACGCCCGACGAACTGGACGCAGCGCTCGGCGGACTGCCTGTGCCGCCTGCTGAGCCGGGCGAAGAACTGATCGCCGACATGGTGATGTGGACGGCGCGCTCCGACATTTTCGACATCGATCCGCACTCGCCGCAAGCGACGCTGGAGACAATCCTTGCCGGCAGTTGGGAGACCAGCTGATGAGGGCGAATTCGACGATGTGTAAAACAAGGCACAGACGCAGAACCGATCGATAATTTATGTCCAGAGCGGTCAAGGCCCGCTGTTTCATCATCGCGTAAGGATGCGTGGTTTCGAATGTGGAATCTCTGGAACGAGACGCCATTTGCCGCCCAGGAAGCTTGGACCCGCGACGAACGCGGTCATGAATGGTGGCTGATCGCGATCAAAGCATCATTCGAACTTGACCCCGACGGCAAGCAGCAACTTCTAAAGGATCAGGTCCCTGTTAACATGGCTCCTATCCACAGCGCTGACGCCTTGGAATTGCTTGATGACGACGATCTCGTCATCGAGAAGAAGCACACCGATGTCCTTGTTGAAGGCCACGTATATGCGCCCGATCAGCGACCGAATATCGAGTCGATAGCGCGTATCGCGATAGACGGCGTATTGGACAAGAGCGTGCGTGCGATTGGCAACCGTGTTTTCATGCCGGGGCCGGTATCGGTGCGCATGAGCCGACCAGAGCCCTTCATTCAGATTCCGATCTCCTGGCGGCGAACTTTTGGCGGCACAGACAATCAGGCCTCCAAACCCGATTGGGACCGGCGAAACCCGGTGGGAACCGGCTTCGCTGTCGATCCACGACATTTGATCGGCAAAACCGGCCCTAACTTCGAATATCCCGACTCACCCTATCGCGACCACCGGAGCGGTCGGCCCGCAGGTTTCGGTCCAGTGGCGCGGCACTGGATGCCGCGCGTCAAATATGCTGGCACCTATGGCGATGAATGGCAGAAGACGCGCGATCCGCTACTGCCTTTGGATTTTAGTCGAACCTACTACCAATGCGCGCCGGAAGATCAGCGAACCAGGACGCCACTTGTCGGCTATGAAATCGTGCGGTTGGGCAACTTCACTGGTGATGGTTTTTTCCAGTTCGTTCTGCCTCGTATCGCCTTCGACATACATACAGAGTTCTACAAGCGACCTTCCCGGCAACATGATGAGCCGACGATCCATACGCTACGGATCAATCCAGACAAGCGTCAGTTCTCCATTACATGGATGACCACGCTCTACGTGCCTTTTGACGAGGAACGGCTGAAGAGCACGACCATAAGCATACGTCATCAAACTGTTGCGGCCGCCGCCACGCGCATGGGTGTCTGGACGGAGAAATTCGCCGATGGCTAGCGACGATGTCATCGTCATCGTCGGCATCGGCGCGCGGACGCCGTTGGGGTTCGACGCCGCTTCCAGTGCAGCGGCAGTTCGCGCCGGTATTTCCGCGATCCAGCAACACCCCACCATGATCGACCGCTTCGGCGAGCAGATGAAGGTCACCCGCGACATGGGTATCGACCTCCATCTGCAGGGCCCGGATCGCGCTGTCGCGATCGCTGTCGATCCGGCACTGCAGGCATTGCGGCCGGTGCTTGGCACCATCAGCAACGCACCGGTATCGTTGATCGTGGCGACAGGAGAACCGCGGCCAGGCCAGGATGGCGATTTCGCTGTCCAAGTGCATGCTCGTCTGCGCAATCGTTTGTCGCAGTACGCTGAATTCACAGGCGGCGGTTCCATTGCCGGAGGCCATGCCGGCGGCATGATCGCCATACTGCAAGCAGCCAAAAGCCTGCGCGAGGGCAGCGCGACATTCTGCCTGGCTGGCGGCGTCGATACCTATCTGCAAACCGAGACACTCTTGTGGCTGGACGAAAATGAGCAGCTCCATTCCGAGGGCAATATCTATGGGTTCTGCCCTGGGGAGGCGGCGGGATTCTGCCTGATGACAACCCTGCGAACCGCCCGCAAGTACGCTATCCCGCCACTGCTCCAGTTGATCGGCATTGAAGGTGCGCACGAGGAAAACCGCATCCGAACCGAGACCGTCGTGCTTGGCGAAGGACTTGGCGCGGCGTTCCGTACCTTGTTCGAAAAGGCCGTAACCGATCCGGTCGATCGGATAATCTGCGATATGAACGGCGAACGCTATCGAGCCAATGAGTACGGCTTCGCAACCATCCGCAATCCAGGGCGATTCAAGGATGCGGCCGATTTCGAGACTCCTGCCGATTGCTGGGGCGATGTGGGTGCCGCGAGCGGACCGCTGTTTGTCAGCCTCGTGACGGAAGCCGAAGCCCGCAATTATCAGACCGGGCGCCTGTCGCTGATCTGGGCCAGTTCCGAGAACGGCATTCGCGCAGCCGCTTTGCTCGGCGGCATGCGAAGGGCTGCCTGATGCCGACGCATATCACCGTCAACGGCCTCGGCCTGACCCACAAATCGTCCACCGGATTCTCCAAGGCGACGATTCCCGATGTCTGCAAGACTCCCAGTCCTGGCGGGCCGGTTCCCTTGCCTTATCCCAACTTCGCAATGAGCAGCACATTGCAGAATGGCACGACAACCGTCTTCGCTAAGGGCGGCGCCATGATTGCCAACAAAGGCTCACAATACGGGATGAGCACGGGTGACGAACCGGGAACGGTTGGCGGCGTCAAATCCAATACGTTCAAACAGGCAACGGATTGGATACTCTACTCGTTCAACGTCAAGATGGACGGCAAGAACGCCTGCCGCCACACCGACAAGAAGTATCACAACAACAAAAATACGGTCGATCTGCAGGGGAATGCAAATCCAGCCCCGCTGCCTACGGTCGTATTCGATTCGGCAACCTTTCCTAACAAGGTAGCCAACATGAAGAAGCGGATGGGACCCGGCAAGAAGAAGCTGACGCGCCAGACAAGCCGAAGCGCAATTCGCAAAAACCGGCGGGCCGCGCTCAAAGGCGAGAAAAAAGGCAAGAAAAAAACGTCGCTTGACGAATTTCCGTTCGCCTCTTCGACCCAGGGGGGCAAACCTCCGGGTAAGCCGAAAGCCGCGGTCGCAGCGATTCCGGTCTCGGAGCAGAACGCCCAAGGCGGCAAACTTTCGTCGTTCTATCAGGCTAACGGGATTGGCGACGGCGATTCATACTGGGTGGAAATTACCTAAGGACAGGCTCCTACAATGATCGAAGAACTGGACCGGATCGTTCAATTTCTGGCTCGTCTGGGACGCGCAACGCCAGCTCTGCTTCAGCCCGGGCTGTCCAGCGTGGACATCCGCGCCTGGGAGGCGCGCTTGCCGTTCCTGCTTCCTCTGGAGCTGGAGCAACTATATCGCTGGCGCAACGGAACCAGGGTGAATGAAGGCGACCAGTTGGACACCGTTTATTTCTTTCCCGGTTTCTATCTGCTGTCTCTGGAAGAAGCCGTCGAAATTTTCATGGAACGCCGGGACGCGCCGCAGTGGCGCGAAGGGTGGTTTCCGGTGTTTGCCGACGGAGGCGGGGATTTCTACCCCGCCTTGTGCAGCAATGAGAAGAAGGAAACTGCAGAGATAATCGGCTTCATCCACGGCGAGCCTCAACAACCTGTGGAGTATAAGAGCCTTGCGGCAATGATCAAGACGATTGACGCGTGTTATGCTGAGGGTGCTTTTTTTGTCAGCGAAGACAACACCCTCGAAATCGATGACGACCTTCATCGCGAAATTGCCCATAGATTTAACCCGGAGATTCCCGAATGGCAAAGTTGACGCAGCTTGAGGCGGCACAAAGGAAGGCCCTGGGCGGAGACATTGGCGAAGCGGAACAGGCATTCGCGGTCCTGGTGGAAAAGGGTACGGCCCGGGCCGCCGCGGCTCTCGCGGAGATCGCTGCGTACCGCGGCCGATGGGACGACGTGCTCGGACATGTCGAGACGTCCGTCGCCGTACTCGACCAATTCGAGACGTTCGACGTTCAGATTGATCAGGTCACGATCTGCGCGCTCGCGGCGCGCAAAACCGAAAGCTGGGATCGGGCCGCAAAGACCGCCGAGATCGGCCGTCGCAGCCTAGGAAAGAAAGGGGACGCCGACCTTCTGAAGGTACTCGCAAGCCTGGCTGCGTTCGCCGCGTCGCGCGGCTCGGAGGACTTTCGCTTGCCGCAGGGTGCGCAGCTTGGTGGCGCAGTTCGCTTCGCGGAGGCAGTGGCGAAGATTGAGGGCAGCAAGAAAAAGTTTTCGGATCTGCAGGCACGGGCCGATCATATGATCGCACTGGCGCGAGTCTATGAGTACCATGAGGGTGCGGTGCAGGTATTTGAAAAAGACAACACCCTGCCCGGTATTTTCGACAACGTCGTGTTCCTCGCCGCCGCGCTGGCCAAAGCCGGGCGGCCAGACGACGCATGGGCAGCCATAAGGGGC
Organism: Mesorhizobium neociceri; assembly: GCF_013520985.1. Taxonomy (GTDB): domain Bacteria; phylum Pseudomonadota; class Alphaproteobacteria; order Rhizobiales; family Rhizobiaceae; genus Mesorhizobium; species Mesorhizobium neociceri. The sequence goes on from NZ_JACDTY010000006.1 coordinate 318,543, forward strand.
GGAATCGGCGACTGGTGGCCGGTGGAGGAGACCCAGATTGCGCCAGTTGTGCTTCTGACAGACGCATCATTGGGACCGATCATGACGGCGGAACGCTGCGCCGAAATTCTCGATACCCCCCGGGGTTCGTGATCAATCGGCTCGTGGCGCGCTTCTTGGTTATTTCTGGAGCACGCTGTCGCTCCACGTCCTGACGTTCTCCGCCACGGGCACCTTCACTGCAAAATCACCGAAGTGCTCCTCGAAGTCAGGCCCAAGCGTGGTCGGATCAAGCGTGAACAAACCGTCGATGCCGCGTGCTTCCGGGAAGGTCTCGAGCAGTGCGCCACCAGCGGCCACCGCGAGCGCTGGAGCGCGCATCTGCTGCACCAGCCAAGGCAGAATTGAGCGATCGCCCAACATGCCGGCGCCGCGCACGGCTAGCGACGTCGTATCGGGCGATTTCAGCAAGCCACCCATGAAGGCGCGGACGTCGTCCTGTGGCCCTGCCTGGATCAAGGCCCGCAAGGCCGTCAACGCATTCGGCCCATTTGCGGCCGCAACCTTTCGCAACTCCGCCCGCGCCAAGTCCCCGCGACCAAGTTCGTTCAGTGCCCAGGCTGCCCACAGCCGCACTCTTCCGTCGTCGGAGTCCAGCGCGCTAATAACGTCGTGCGTTAGATCGGCGCGCTTCAGCACCCCCGCCAGATGCAGGCTGTTTGCACGCACGCGTCCGTCGGGATCACGCAACAGATTCGTCAAGAGGGACTTCGGGTCAACGCCGTGTTCGCGGCAAGTCGCGACGGCGAGGTAGCGCAGGAACGCGTCTTGCGCGCTGATCCAACGCCGCACCAGGGGACTGATCGTTTCGGCCTTGTGCCAAGCCAATGCTCCGACCAGGCCCCGCGCATCATCATCCGATGCCCGGCCAAGCTCAACGGCTCGTCGGACCTTGCTATCGTTGTCCTGCTCAATTGCCAGCCATGCAAAGAGGAATAACTCTCCCTTTTCGGGGAAATCCTCATAGGCGGCCTCAATGAACGGCCACGCGGCTGTCCCGGAAATGCGCAACCCGTCAAGGTTCGGCTCAAGCCGCCTGTCGACGCCGGCGACCACGTTTCCGTCAGGTGGATCCTCGGCGGCCAATGTGTCGCGCTGCGCCCAGAAAAAGGCCGCCTGTTCGGCATGCTGTCGCACAACATCCTGCACGATGCGACGTTCAATGGTGCCGCCAGATTGTTTGCTCCCAGCAACCATCATCAGTTCAAGTCGATCGAACCGCCGCGGATACGGTTGGCGGCACTGGCGTGACTGGTGACGAACGTACCTCTGATAGTGATGCGACCGTCCTTCTCCATCAGGATTGTTGCCTTGCCGCAGCGTAATTCAATCCGCTCTTCGGCGTGAACCCGCACACGCTCGCCATCGCGAATGACTTCAGGTGCCGCAGGCTTGCGTGCCAGTTCCACGATGCGCCCGACGATGAGGGGCCGCCGGGCATCTCCGCCTTCGAACAACAGCGCGATCTCCTGCCCGATCATATCTGACGACAGTTCGGCGAGGCTGCGCGCCGTCAATGCGGTTTCCTTCGAATTGCCCGGAAACACCACCAGGGGACCATCTTCGCCGAAACCGAGAAACTGGCCGATTACGACGCCATCGACGCGATCACGAACTTTTGCCATGTTCTAGTTCTCCCCGATTTTCGAGCCCTTCATCGTGATGTCGCTCGAGGCCTTGATGGATATCTTGCCGGACGCCTTCACCGAAATGTCCTTGCCGTCGATGACGATGGTCCCGTCACTCTTCATCAGGATTGAGGCCGAACCGGATTTTAAAAGAATCTCATCAGCTGCATCGAGCACGAATTTCTTGCCGACCTTGATTGTCTCGCCGCCGGTAACCGATATGTTGCTGTCCTTGCCGACGGACAACGAAAAGCCGCCGGACACCGAATTCGAGTCGTCCGCGCCGATCGTGGCACTGCGACCGCCACCAACGCTCGAACTTTGATCGCCGCCAATCGACTCGCTATGGCCTCCACCGATGCTGACGCTTTGAGCCGCAGCAATAGACCAGCTATCCGACGCGCCAATGCTGTGGCTCTGTCCCGCCCCCACCGTGACTGACCGCGACGCGCCGATGGTGTTCGTCTGTACCGCACCCACGCTTCGGGTTTCGGCGGCACCGACAGAATCGACTCGCGCCGCGCCAACGGTCACCGTCTGAACGAGCGCGACGGCCTGCGTGTGGCTGGCGCCGATCGTCTCGGTCGAGTTCGACCCAATGTTGATCGTTTCGTTGGAGCCCACCTTCAGCGAGCGATTGGCGCCGACCGTCTCGGTGTCATTGCTACCAATATTCGTGGTCTGGTCGACGCCGACCTTGACGGTCTTGTTGTTGCCGACGTCCTCGTCGAGGTTGTTGCCGACGGAGTGCCTGGCGTTGTTGTCGATGCGGTCGGACTGGTCGTGCTGCACCGTCTTGTTGCGGTCGTTCTTGATCAGAAGGTGATGGTCCTTCTGCGCCTGGAAATTGACCAGCTCGGAGCCGGCCTTGTCCTCGAACATCAGTTCGTTGTAGCCGCCACCCCCCTTCGACGAGTTGGACTTCCAGCCCGATTGCGTGGCGTTGCCGGGCAGGCCGTAGGGCGGCATTTGCGAGGCGTTGTAGACCCTGCCGGTGATGATCGGCAGGTCCGGATTGCCTTCGATGAAATCGACGATGACTTCCTGGCCGATGCGCGGGATCTGGATGAAGCCCCAGCCACTGCCGGCCCAGGTCTGCGACACTCGCACGAAGCAGGAGCTCTTCTGGTCCTTCTTGCCCAGGCGGTCCCAGTGGAACTGCACTTTAACCCGGGCATATTTGTCGGTGAATATCTCCTCGCCGGACGGGCCGACCACGGTGGCCGTCTGCGGCCCGCGCATGATCGGCCGCGCCGTAATCCGCGGCGGCCGATAAGCAACTGAGGTCGGCGCCACGCCGAGCACGACCTTGAAATTCTCGCCGTCGGTGTCGACACCGGCGCGATAGCCCGGATCGAACAGCCGGTATTCGGCGCTGACCACCAGATATTCCTTGTTCTGGTCGTCGCGCGGAAAGCCGTCGAGCTTGAAGGTGCAGCCGGAGAACAGGCCGCGTACGGTGCCGACGGCGGCAATGCGCATGTGCGGCGCCTGGATTTCCTCGCGCCTTATCGCCGCCAGACTATCGCCGCGGCCGACTTCCAGATGCGCGCCGGGGTGGCGATAGTTCTCGCCTGCGGCCTGCTTGTGGCCAAAGGGCTGCGCCGACTTCGCCATCAGGTCTGCGGCGGGCTTCTCGAAGTCATAGTCGGTGTGGGCATAGGCGCCCGGACGCACCGCGCTGCCTGGAATCCATTCGGTGATGTACTCGACGTCGCGGCGCGAGCCCTGCCCTTCGAATTGATAGAGCACCGTCTCATAGCCCGGCGCGGGCTTCAGCTTGCTGATGGCGTCGGCCAGGATCAGTTTGTGCTCACCCTCGGCATGCTCGAAGAAATACAGGATGCCTTCGTGCTCGAGCAGCCGCTGCACGAAATCGAGGTCGCTCTCATCGTACTGCACGCAATATTCGCGCGGCGGATAGGACCCCTGCAGCCGCTTCTCGAACTTGGCGATGCCGCCATATTTGGAGAAGATCTCCTCGACGATCTCGACGACGCTCTTGTCCTGGAAGATGCGACAGTCGGTGGTATTGCCGAGGAACCATAGCCACGGCCTGACGACCGCCTCGTAATAGGCCAACCGGTCTTCGATGCGGGTGAGGCGAAACTCGGAAATAAGGCCGCTGAACCAGCGCTTCGGGTCGGCCTCGCCTTCGATCGAGACGACGCCGCCCAGCATCTTCAGTGGATCGATGTCGGCATTGGTGCTGACAAATCCCACGGTGTAGGCAAGACAGCGGCTGATCTCGTCGCGACCGACGAGATGCGTGAAGGTCAGCAGCTCGGCGCCGACCGGCGTCTGCACAAGTGCGGCGCGTTGTTCACTCGGCATGGCTCGTGCCCCTCCTGGACGCTAGTGTGGCAGGTTCGAAGCCCTTCTTGTGTTAACGACCTCACGTTCAGGGACATTTCGGAATTTGCCAACCCAGGCCATGTTGAGGCTACCACATGTTCTGTGGCAGACCAACGAGGGCAAGCGGCGATCAGGGTATGTTTGCGCCGCTTTCGCCAGTGTGAAACGCCGCTCTCCCCCTGTGCCCGCAAGCTGCTAGACTGTGGCGCATCGGATCAACTGCAAAGCCAGCGGTCGACGGGCCATATTGGATGTTCATCAGTCTGCAGATCAGCAATGTCGATGTCCTGCCCGGCGGACTGCCCCCCGGTTACGCATCGCGCGACCGCGGCTTCGAGATCGGGCGCGAGAACTGCGCCTGGACCTTGCCCGATCCGGACAAATTCATCTCCGGCCGGCACTGCGAAATCCGCTATGAAGGCGGCGCTTTCTTTCTCTACGACGTCTCGCGCAACGGCACCTTCGTCAACGGGTCGAGCCAGCGCCTGACCGGCCCGCACCGGCTTGCGCAAGGCGACCGGCTCCGGATCGGTCGCTATATCGTCTCGGTATCGATCGATGACGGGAACCAAGCCTTCGGTGGCCATGGCTCGACGCAACGGCAAATGCCCGTCGCCGGATCCTTTCCAGACCATATTGCGGCGCCACGGTCGCCGACCGCGCCACCCGTTTCTGTCTCCGGCCGGCCACAGCCAGCCGACGAGATCCTGCGCGCGATTGCCGCCGGCGCCGGCATCCCGCCGGAAGTGCTGCTGCTGCGCCAACCGCATGAGGTGGCGGGCGAGATCGGCGCGGTGTTGCGGATCGTCGTCGACGAGCTGGTGCTGCTGCTGAAGGCGCGAGCCGCCGCGAAGGTCCTGGCCAAGACCAGCGATCGAACGATGATCAACGCCGCCGACAACAATCCGCTGAAGTTCGTGCCCGGGACGGACGAAATCCTCGACATCATGTTCGCGCGGCGCAGGGCCGGCTATCTCGATGCCAGGCACAGCATCGAAGACGCCTTCCACGACCTCAAGACGCATGAATTCGCCACCTTCGCCGCCATGCAAGCAGCGCTGGCGCGGCTGCTCGACGATCTGTCGCCCGAGGCAATCGCCAAAAAACTGCCGCCGACTTCCTTTGCCTCGAAGAAGACGCGCGCCTGGGACGCGTTGGTCGCGACCTGGCGCGCCAAGGAGGAGGCGCACGAAAACGGCCTCCTGGACATATTCCTCACCTATTTCAGCGAGGCCTACGCCAAGGCCGCCAAACAGAAACCGGCAAGCAAGAGCTGAGCGCAACTGTACCTCCAAGCCGGTCCCATGACCGGTTGGCGACCAAAATTGCGCCGGGTTTCAATCGGAACCTTCTGAGACTACGATCACATACGACAATTGAGCACGCGGGTACGGTTGGTCGACCTAGGGGTCTGCGGCAGATGTCATGTCACGGCGAGATAGCGTCCTGCGGTCCGCGTTCGCGCGGACTTGGCGCTGTGCGTCGCGCGGCCGCGCGGGCGTTTATCTCTTTGTTTTTACGCAATTCCGGACGGAAAACCGCTTCACACTTTTCCTGGAATTGCTCTAGGCAGGGTCGGCGATGAGCTCGAAGGACGATCCTTTCGATCCGGCCGGCAAGACCGTCATCCGCCCCAGCCGTCCCAATCCCGGCCGCAAGCAGAAGACGGTTCTCGCCCGCGATGCGCCGGCGCCCAACAGCACCGTGATCGCCCCTGCCAGCATCCCGGAATCGACGATTTTCGATCCCAACGCCGGCCGCCAGCAGCCACCACCGGCCGACGTAACCGGGACAGTTATCTATCAAGGCGCGCCTTTCGCCGCAGCGCCCGCTGGTCCGTCGTTTCCGACCGAGACGGCGGGGAAAACGCCGTGGGATGCGCTGCTCGGCGCCAGCGACGGCGTCGACTACGGAACCGCCAACCCGATCGTCGCTGCCGCAGCACCCTTGCTTATCCTGCTAGGGCACCTTCGGCTGATGGCCGTCGAAAGACAGGCTGAGCCGCTGGCGGAGCATGTCGCCGGCCTGATCGAGGATTTCGACCGCAAGATCGCCAGGACCGATACTTCGGAAGAGGATGCACGCATCGCCAGCTATGTGCTTTGCGAAACCGCCGACGATATCATCGCCAACCTGCCCGGCTCCGGCCGGGAGATGTGGGCACAGCATGCCATGCTGTCGCGCTTCTTCCAGGTCAAACCCACCGGCGCCGGTTTCTTCCAGGCGCTGAACACGGTGCTGGCGACGCCCGAGCCGCATCGCAATCTCATCGAACTGATGCATATCAGCCTGTCGCTTGGCTTCGAAGGCCAGTATCGCGGCCAGCCACGCGAAGGCCTCGAGCGTGTCCGCCGCGACGTCTACGAAACGCTGGCCTATTTCCGCGCCCCCGGTGACGACGACATCTCGCCGCGCTGGCAAGGCCTGGCGCTGACGTCAGCGCAAGGCTCAAGGCGGGTTCCGCTCTGGGCCGTAGCCGCTGCAACAGCAGCCGTTTTGACTGCAGCCTTTTTCACGCTGCGGGTTCTCATCACCAATGACGGCGAGGCCGTCGCAGGCGAATTGCTGGCGCTCAACCCGGCGACGCCGGTCACCATCGAGCGCACCGGCTTCGTGCCGCTGACCGAGGAGGTGAAAGTCGTCGCCGCACCAACGACGATTGCGCAGGTCGATCGCATCCGCACCGCGCTGGGCAAGGAGATCGAAGCCGGTGGCGTCAGCGTCGGAACCAAGGGCGATTTCATCGTCGTGGAAATCAGCAATGCCTTGCTGTTCCAGTCCGGACGGGCCGACGTCAAAGCCGAGTTCGAGCCCGTGGCCATCAGCATCGCGGCGGCTCTCAATGCCGAGCGCGGGCCGATCCGGATCGTCGGCCACACCGACAACGTCAAACCGAAGAAGACCAGCGCCTTCAAATCGAATTTCGACCTCTCCGTCGCCCGCGCCCAGTCGGTCGAAAGGATGATCGCAGCGCATTTCAGCGATCCGTCGCGGACAAAGGTCGAGGGCAAGGGCGAGGACGAGCCCATCGCCGACAATGCAACACCGGAGGGCCGCGTCAAAAACCGCCGTGTCGATGTGATGATCCCGCGAGAGGAGACGCTGTGACCGGCTGGCTGCTGCGCATCTTCAGCACGCTCGCGCTGGCCGGCTTCGCCGCCGCGGTCTGGTTCGCCGGCCCGTTGATCCGCTTCGCCGGCGCCCGGCCGCTGGACCCCGTCTGGCTGCGGGCAGTGATCATCGGCGTTGTCGTTGGAACGGCGGTGGTTATTTATGCAGTCCGGTTCTGGCGAAGGCGCAAGGCGCAGAAGGCGCTGGAAGCCGCCATGGCCAGCGCCGAGGATGACGGCAGCGACGCAAAGGTGCTGGAAGCCCGCATGAGCGAGGCGGTAGCGACGCTCAGGCAGTCTAGCGGCAAGCGCAACTTCCTCTACGAGGTTCCCTGGTACATCGTCATCGGCCCGCCGGGGGCCGGCAAGACCACCGCACTGGTCAATTCCGGGCTGAACTTTCCGCTTGCCGGGTCGGGCCAGGCGCAGCCGGTGGCAGGCGTCGGCGGCACGCGCAATTGCGACTGGTGGTTCACCGATGAGGCAGTGCTGATCGACACGGCCGGGCGCTATACGACGCAGGATTCCAACGCGCGGACCGACAGCAAAAGCTGGCTCGCCTTCCTGTCGCTGCTCAAGCGGCATCGGGCCAGGCAACCGATAAATGGCGTCATCCTGGCGATCAGCCTTGCCGACCTGATGGCGGACGGCGAGCAGGCGGCCCATGTCGCCGAGATCCGCAGCCGATTGCAGGAAATCCACGCGATCCTGAAGGTCCGCTTTCCGGTCTATGTGCTGTTCACCAAGGCCGACCTCGTCTCCGGATTCATGGAGTATTTCGGCACCTTCGACGAAGCACGCCGGCGCCAAGTCTGGGGTGCAACCTTCCAGACCGCGGAGCGCGGCCTGAACATGGTCGCAGAAGCGCCGGCCGAATTCGACGCGCTGGTGAAGCGCCTGACCGAGGAGATGAGCGAGCGGCTGCAGGCTGAGACCGACCCCGTCGCCCGCATCGCCATTTTCGGCTTTGCCGCGCAGCTCGGCGCGCTGAAAGGCCGGATCGTGAATTTCCTCGATGGAGTCTTCGAGCCGACGCGCAAGCAGCTGAACGCCCCCTTGCGCGGCCTGTATTTTTCCTCCGGCACGCAGGAAGGCACGCCAATCGACCAGCTGCTCGGCAGCATCGGCCGCAGTTTCGGCAAGAACGCCCAGGCACATCTTTCCGGCACCGGCAAAAGCTTCTTCCTGCACGATCTGTTGAGCCGCGTTATTTTCGCCGAGTCCGGCTGGGTGTCCTATGACAGGGCAGCCGACAGGCGGGCTGCGATCGCCCGCTATGCCGGTCTGGCGGCGATAGCGGCCATAGCGGTCGCCGGACTTGGCGTTCTCGGCCTGAGCTTTACGACCAACAGATCGCTGATTGCCGCGACCAATCAGGCGGCCGGCCAGTATCGCGAGACCGCCGCCCCGCTACTCGCAAGCACGACAGTGTCGGATGCCGACCTCGAAACCGTCATCGGCGCGCTCGATGCGCTGCGCGGCCTGCCGGCCGGCTATGACGCAAAAGACCAGCCGACGCCGGCCAAGGCGACATTCGGCCTCAGTCAGCGTGAGCGTATCCTGTCCGCCTCCGAGACCGCCTACAGGCAAGGGCTAGAGCGCATGTTCCGCTCGCGCTTGCTGTTCCAGCTCGAACGCACGATCGAGGCCAGGATGGCCGATCCGATGGCGCTGTATGAGCCGCTGAAGATTTACCTGATGCTGGGCGGCAAGGCGCCGAAAGTCGACGATGAACTGGTCGTCACCTGGCTGAAGCGGGACTGGGAACAGAACCGCTATCCCGGCGCCCACAATCGCGATGGACGGGCGCAGTTGGAGAAGCACCTGCGCGCCATGCTGGCGCTCGACGACGACCAGGATCCCACCTTCGAACTCAACCGCACGCTGGTCGAATCCGCCCAGCGCTCGCTCGGCCGCATGACGCTGGCCGACCGCGCCACCGCGCTCATTCAGTCGGCGACCTATGCGGCGGAGCTGAGTGATTTTTCGGTGTCATCGCAAGCCGGCGCGGAAGCGCCGGTGCTGTTCGAGCGCAATGACGGAAACGATCTCGCCGGCCTTCGCGTCCCCGGCCTCTACACCCATGCCGGCTTCGACTTCTATCTGGCGCAGCTCGCCAGGAGCGCGCAGGCGCTGGTCGACGATCAATGGGTGATCGGCAGCGGTGGAGAGCAAGGCGGCTTCGACCAGGAGTTGCTCAAGCTCGGCCCCGAGCTTCTCGATCGCTATGGCAAGGGTTTTGCTGCAGCGTGGAATGAGGTGCTCGACAGGTTGAAGTTCAAGGCGATGGCCGCCGACAAGCCGCAATATCTAGCACTGTCCGCCGCCGGCTCGCCGACCTCGCCGCTGATGCAGCTGTTCGAGGCGATCGCGCGCGAAACAGCTTTGACGCAGGAGCGCAATCCGGCCGCGCCTTCCCAAGACAGCGATCAGGAAGCCGCCGCGCGCGCCAAGGGTCTCGCCCGCATCGGCGTCGAGCTCGCGGCACGCAAATCGCAGAGCCGGGCCGGAACCGCCTTCGTCAGCATGCAGAGCCAGGATCCCGGCGCCAACATCGAAGCCCAGTTCCGGTCTTTCCAGGCTTTGGTGGCCGGCGCGCCCGGCCAGCGGCCGCTCGATGCCCTGACCCAGAATTTCCGCGAAATCTATCAAAGCGTACGGCTTGCGGCCGATGTCCCCGCGCAGACGGACCAGGCCAACGCCAATCTGCAGCTGCAGATCTCGACGTTGCGCGCCAATGCCTCGCGGCTGCCAAAGGCACTGGCCAGGATGGTGAGTGCGGCGGCGGATGATTTCGAGGGCACCGTCGCCGAAACATCGACCACGCATCTCAACGAAATGCTGGAAGAGACCGTCGGTCGTCCGTGCGAAGAGGTGATTGCCGGGCGCTTTCCATTCGCCCCCGCCGGCACCGACGATGTCGCCATGGCGGATTTTGCCAGGCTGTTTTCTCCTGGCGGTGTCCTCGACCGGTTCTTCGCACAAAACCTGGCGTCGCTGGTCGACATGAGCGGGCAGGACTGGGACTGGAAACAGGACACCAGGTTCGGCCGCAATCTGGCGAAATCGACGCTCAGGAACTTCCAGCTTGCGGCACAAATCCGCGCCGCTTTCTTTCCGCTTGGCGGGCCGGTGCCGTCGATCAACATCACCTTCACGCCGCTGTCGTTGCATGGCGATGCCGACATGGCGCTGCTCAACATCGATGGCCAGGTGCTGCAGGCCACCCAGGCCGGCAACACACCGGGCCTGATTCCGTGGCCGGGCAAGACCGGCTCGGCCAGTCTCAGCCTGACGCCGGAGCTGCCGGGGCGCGAGTCGGCGATCAAATTCGACGGCCCCTGGGCGCTGAAACGATTGCTGGACAAAGGGCAGGTCACCGCCAATGGCGACAGTCTCGAAGCGCATTTCGTCATCGGCGGGCGCGATGTCGCCTACACGATCAAGACCGGGGAGGACGGCAACCCATTCACGCTGCCGGCGCTTTCCGCCTTCAGCTGTCCGAAGGCTTTCTGATGGGGAATTGCATGGCGGGATCGGCGATTGCGGGGCGCAGAGAGAGCAGCGGCACCCCACCGTCCGTCATCGGCGGCTTAGATTTCGATACTCTAATGGATAGGCCTGTGGCAGACTGGCCAGGCACGGCCGACAACGCGTTGCGGAGGGTAGGCAAGTGAGCGGTGCCGCCTTTGAGAGCTACGGCGTGAGCCACCAGGGCTGCGTGCGCGACCACAATGAAGACAGCTATCTGGTCGAGCCGCAGATCGGCCTTTGGGTGGTTGCCGACGGCATGGGCGGACATGAAGCCGGAGAGGTGGCCTCGGCAAGCATCGTCGAGCATCTGGCAACGATCGGCATCGCCAGCTCGGCGCCGGATCTGCGTGCGCGCTTCGAGGACCGGCTGAACCGGGCGCATGCCGAGATCCGCCGGATTTCGCGATCGCGCGGCGTGACCATCGGCTCCACCGTTGCAGCACTGCTGGCCATGGACGGCAGGTTCGCCTGCCTGTGGTCGGGCGACAGCCGCGTCTATCTGGTTCGCGACGCCGCGATCTCCCAGATTTCGCGCGACCACACCGAGGTCCAGGAACTGCTGGACAGCGGCGCGATCAGTGCGGCCGAGGCTGAAAACTGGCCGCGGCGCAACGTCATCACGCGTGCCATCGGCGTCAACGACGAGATCGCCATCGACTTCCAGCAGGGAGAGACCCTGGCCGGCGACATTTTCATCCTGAGCACTGACGGGCTGACGGCGCATGTCAGCGACGCAGAGATCGCTGCCGCAGTGCTGTCGGCAGCGCCGCAGGCAGCCTGCGAAAAGCTGCTTTCCATGGTGCTGGAGCGCGGGGGCACCGACAACGTCACCATCGTTCTGGTCAAGATCAGAGACAAAGGCAATGGCCTGTCCCGAGCAGAAGGCCACGACCGATGAGCTCAGACGACAAGACTCGGCTATTGCCCAATATGGCGGATACCAGCGTCGGCACGCAGCTCAGCGGCATCTACGAGCTCGACGAACGCATCGCGTCGGGCGGCATGGGCGAGGTCTATCGCGGCCACAACATCCAGACCGGCGATCATGTCGCGATCAAGATCGTGCTGCCGGAATTCGCCCGCGACCAGACGATCCTGTCGCTGTTTCGCAAGGAAGCCTCGATCCTCAACCATCTGTCGCATGACGCTGTCGTGCGCTACCACGTCTTCACCATCGATCCCGGCATAGGGCGGCCCTATCTGGCGATGGAATTCGTCGACGGGCAGTCGCTGTACGACGTCATGCGCGGCGGCGCGATGGCGACGCAGGATGTGCGCAAACTGTGCCACCGGCTGACGTCGGGCCTGAGCGCGGTGCACCAGGCCGGCGCCATCCACCGCGATCTCTCGCCCGACAACATCATCCTGCCGGGCGGCCGGGTGGAGCGCGCCAAGATCATCGATTTCGGCATTGCGCGATCGGCGGCGGTCGGTGGCGAGACGCTGATCGGCGGCAAGTTCGCCGGAAAATACAACTACGTCTCGCCCGAGCAGCTCGGGCTCTATGGCGGCGAGGTCAGCGAACAGTCCGACATCTACAGCCTGGGGCTGGTGCTGGCGGCGGCGCTGCGCGGCAAGCCGATCGACATGGGCGGCTCGCAATACGAAATCGTTGAAAAGCGGCGGACCGTGCCTGATCTCTCCGGCATCGATGCCGATTTCAGGGACGTTGTCGAAGCGATGCTGCAGCCCGATCCGCAGGATCGGCCGGCCAGCATGGCCGAAATCGCCCGGTTGACGCGCGACGACAGCGACGCGACCTTGCCGCCGGCCTCGCTTGCGCCCCGGCCCGGTCTGCCCCGAACCGCCGGGCCTGTCTCAAAGGTCGAGGACTCGCAGGGCCTTAGTGCGCCCCCCGCAAGCGGCACGGCAGAGCCATCCTTCGTGCCGCACGTCCGCCCGGCGCATCTGTCGCAACCGAAACCGGTTGCTGAAACTCCCAGGCGAGCAAGCACACCGACGAAGCCTGCTACTTCGGGCCGAAGCCTGACGATCGCGGCACTGGCAGCGGTGGTCGTGGCATCGCTGGGAGGACTCTATGCATCGGGCATTCTGGGTTTTGGAGACCGGCCTCCTGCCAACGAAACCGGCAAGACACCGCCGCTCCAACCCGAGCTGACAAAGCCGGTCGTCGCGGACAAGCCCGCTACTGCGCCGGTGGAAGAGGTCGTGCCAAAGCCGCAACCGGCAGAGACTCCGGCTGAAGATCATGCCAAAGCGCCGATCGCGCCGCCAGTCGCGTCGAGCGCTACGGCCCCGCAGCCAGCCGCACCAACCGACAAGACCGTTGCGCTGCAGCCGCCATCCGGCCCGTCACAGCCCGATGCCGCGAAGAACCCCGAGCCTGCCGGCCCGCCGGTAGAGACCAAGGCGACAGAGCCGACCACGCAAATACCTGAACCAACGGCCGAGGCACCCAAACCCGTAGCACCGACGCCGGAACCCACCGCTCAAGCCCCCAAACCCGAGGCGCAGGCGCCTGAACCGACCGCGGAGCCCAAGCCAAGCCAGCCCGATATCGCCGGCGGTGAGCAGGCCGACAAGCCCGCGGAGCCCGACATTGCCATGAATGTGCCCAAACCGGAGGTGCCGCCGCCGGCCGCTGCGGCCGCGGAGCGGGTTACCTGGGTACGCGCCTTCAATGGTGGCGACTGTTTTTATGCGACGGTGACATCTGCCACCGACAAGGGTGTCGCGATTGAAGGCTTCGGCACGTCGGTGCCGCCCTTCGAACAGTTGCTTGGGCAATTCCAGGCGAAGTTCCATGTCGAGCCGGACATCAGCGTCCGCCTCATCCAGCCCACGCAATGCGGGATCACTGACTTTCTGCGTTTCATGGGGGCAAGCACGGCCGACAGACCGCAGCTGGTGCTCGACCAGACATCGGTGCCGGACGGTTCGCCGATCGACGGCACGCTGGTGACGCATGGCGGGCTGGTGTCGAGCGTGATCCTGATCGACCACAGGGGCATTGCCTTCAACCTCGACGACCGTGTTGTCGCACAAGCCGACAAGGCGACCTTCTCGATCCCGATCGGGCTCGGCGCCGCCGACAAGGCGGCAGGCAAGGCGCTGCCGCAGATCATCATGGTGATCACCGGTCCGGACGAGATCAAGGCAGCGGACTTCTCGACGCCGACGCCGGCCTCGGTGCTGTTGCCCAGGATCCTCGACGAGATCGGCGCCAGGACCTCGGCATTTTCGGCGACCGCCAAATATTTCCGCCTCGGCGGGTAGCACGGACGTCGATGCAACGCCGTCGCCGTGATCCCATCCTGCTTGCCCTGAATGCGCGCGTGAAGTTTGCCACGATCGCGGTTGCGACGCTGTTGCTGGCGCTTCTTTCCGCCGGACAGGCGCGCGCCGAATTCACCGTCTGCAACCAGACCCTCGACGTCGTCAACCTCGCCGTCGGGCAGAAGGTCGACGATGCCGATCAGACCGATGGCTGGTGGACCATCGGCGCCAATCAATGCGTCAACGTCATCCGCGAGGAGCTGACCAACCGCTACATCTACATCTACGCCACGGATGTCTTCGGCCACGCCATCCTGGCAGGTTCCACCGAGATGTGCATCGAGCGGCGGCGGTTCTCGATCCGCGGCATCACTGAATGCTGGCAACGCGGCCATATCGCGGCGAAGTTTCTCGAAGTCGACACGCAGGAACAGGTGCGCTGGACCTTCTTCCTGACCGGAAGCGCGCCGTGACGCACAGCATCGACACCAGCTTCAAGGCAAAGAAGCAGGCGCGCGCCGCGCTGCGCAGGCGCAGGATCTGGCTCGGGCTGGCGGCTGGCCTGGCGACAATCGTCCTTGCGGCGATCGCCACCGGCTTCTACCTCACCGCCGACTACTGGTCGTTTGGCGACGAGGATGAGGAGCTGCACGCCGTCGAAGGCTCGGACGACGTGCCGGCCGACGCATCGGTCTATGTGCCCGCCATCATCGATCTTGCCGGCGACCCGATGTGGATCACACTGGCCCCCGAGGCGGGTGCTGCAACCAAAGGCCGCGCGATGCCGCGCCCGGCGGAGCTCGACCAGGCCGGCATCTCTCCGCAAATCGAAGTCCTGTCCGACGTGATGCTCAGCGCCAGCGAAAAATTCATGACGACGATCCCGTCGACGCAGGAGGATTTCGCCTTCTTCCAGGCGCAGCGGAAGACCGCGGTCGCGCCGCCGACGGAACCCAGCGATCCGCAGAATGACCTGCAGAACGATCTTCAGCCCTCGCCTGGCGCGGACGAGGCTCCGGCGTCCCCCGGCCCAGAGGCAGCTCCGGATACACAGGCGGCTCCAGGTGCGCCGGCGGTTTCAGATTCCGCGGCCGCCGATGACCCGGAAGCCGGCTGGGGCGAGACCATCGATGAGGGCGAAGCAGCACTGCCCGCATTCCAGAAGACAGCGGTCGAAAACAACACCAGCGTTGCCACCGTCACCTCAGAATACCAGCGCTTCGAGGCGACCGAGGACACCTTCGTGAAGATCCTCAACGACCGCAGCCTGGACAGCGTTGCGCTGGATGCGCATTTTTCCGCCGACGACGCAAAGCTTGCCGGCGAGGCGCTCAAGGCGCTGTTCGACAAGGACGGGCTGCAGCCGGGCTATGTCGTGGCCATGCGCGGCTTCAGGCCGGCGCGCGAGACCACGACAATGTCGCTGATGCAGGTCTCGATCTACGCCAAGAATGTCTTTGTCGGCACGCTGACGCGCAATGCGGCCGGCGCCTTCGTGTCGGGTGTCGACCCCTGGGTGCGCGAAGACCTGTTCAACTATTCGGGCGCCGAGACGGAAGGCACACAGAAACGGCAATACCGCCTGCTCGATGCGATCTATTCGACGGCCGCGCGCAACAATGTGCCGAGCGGCATCATCGGCGAAGCCATCATGTATCTGTCGCGCGGACAGGATCTCGACGCCTTTGCCAGCGAGGACCAGCGCCTTGTGCTGATCTATTCGCAAACGCCGCGCGGCAAGAACGAGACCGACGGGCGGGTGCTCTATGTCGGCGTGCAAGGCACGCAAAAGACCCTCGACTGTTTCGTCTTCCAGCAGAGCGACGGCCAGTTTTCCTGCGTCTCAGGCGACGACCAGGTGCGCTCGCTGACAGTGGCCAACGGCATGGTGACGCCGGTCAGCGGTGTCATGACGTCGACCTTCGGGCCGCGCAAGCATCCGATCCTCGGCGTGGTCCGCATCCACAAGGGCGTCGACTGGGCAGCCCCGGTCGGCACGCCGATCGCCGCCGCCTTCGATGGCGAGATCATCTTCCAGGGCGACGGCGGCGGTTACGGCAATGTGGTCAAGATCGCGCATGCCGGCGGCCGCGAGACGCGTTATGCGCATATGTCGAAATTCGCCATTGCCAGCGGTGTCGGCACCAAGGTGAAGGCCGGCGACATCATCGGCTATATCGGCACCACCGGCCTGTCGACAGGTCCGCATCTGCATTTCGAACTCTATCAGGGCGGCGAAGCGATCGATCCGCTGGGCACCGCGACCGCCGCGATCGCCGCCACGTCCAGCGATCCCGCCGTCGAAACGCTGACCGACCGTATCGTCCATGTCGAATCGGGCGGCAGCGCGCGGGCGAAGAACCCGCTGTCTTCGGCAACCGGCGCCGGCCAGTTCATCTCGAAGACCTGGATCCGGATGATGAACACCTACCGCCCGGAACTGGCGCGCTCGCTGTCAACCGCAGACCTTTTGGCGCTGCGCTACGACGCCACCATCTCGCGCGAGATGGTGCGCAATCTGGCGCGCGAGGGCGAGGCCTATCTCAAGGCGCGCGGCCATCAGATCACCGCCGGCCGGCTCTATCTCTGCCATTTCCTCGGCATGGAAGGCGCCCATCAGGTGCTGGCGGCGCCGGGATCGGCGCAGTTGAGCGCGGTGCTCGGCTCGGCGGTCATCCAGGCCAACCCTTTCCTCACCGGCAAGACCGCCAGCTATGTCGTCGACTGGGCGGAACGGAAAATGGGCCGCAAGCTGCCCACGCCGGCGACGACCGATGCAGGCCAGCAGACGACGACGGAAGTTCGCCAGACATCGCCGGAGTTCGAAAAATACAAGCAGGCCATCACAGCGCTGGTCGGTTCGCTTCAGAACAGCCTTGAGCCTGGCTAGCCGCAGTTTCCGCGGGTGGCCGCCCCAGTTTTCGCCGAGCCGATTGGTTTTGAGGCCGGAAAATGGTATATTAGCGGATATTTGGAAGGTTTTTTGGGTCCTTGTGAACCAAAACTGTGGCTGGGATCACATACGCCCAGGAGCCATTTTGGCAGAAGCGACGCTGTCGCTGGTGAAATTTAGCATGCGCAGACATCAATAACGCGCCCCACCGGGGCGGAGGGCTGATCCTATGAAAGCGTTTGCCGTCCTTTTGAGCGGATTTTTTCTGTTAATGCTGACAGCACTCTGTACCGTCCAGGCTGCGGCGCCGGACGCCGGCGCACCGGGCGCGAAGCGCGTCGCGCTGGTCATCGGCAACAGCAAATACGTCCATGCCGTCGAGTTGCCCAATCCGGCCAATGACGCACGCCTCATCGCCTCGACGCTGCGCAATGCCGGCTTCGAGGTGATCGAGGGCGTCGACCAGGACAATGCCGGCATGCACAGCCTGATCAGCAAATTCACCGAGCAGTCCTACGATGCCGACCTCGCCGTCATTTTCTATGCCGGCCACGGCATGCAGGTCGACGGCAAGAATTTTCTCATCCCGGTCGACGCCGAGTTGACGTCGCCGGCCTATCTCAAGACCCGCACCATCCAGATCGACGACTTCATGGCAGCACTGCCGCCGGACCCGGCGGTCGGCGTCATCATCCTCGATGCCTGCCGTGACAATCCGCTAGCACGGACGCTGGCGGCCGCGATGCCGAAGACCCGCTCCACCGCGTTGGGCACCGGCCTGGCGCCGATCGATCCGAAATCGGAAGGCGTCGGAACCGGCGGCATCCTGATTGCCTATGCCACCGACCCGGGCGCTATCGCCTTTGACGGCAACGGCGTCGACAGCCCCTACTCCACCGCGCTCGCCAGGCACCTGACCGAACCGGGCGTCGAGATCCAGAGCGCGCTGACCCGGGTACGCGGCGAAGTCGCCGAGACCACCCAAGGCCGCCAACGGCCATGGCACAACGCATCGCTGGGCCGCGAGGTTTTCCTTGGCAAACCGGCCGCCGAAGCCGCGCCAGCGGCAAAGCCGACCGCCGATGCAGCGAACGCCACGGCAGCGCCCGCCCCTGCCCCCGTCGCCAGTGAGCCGCCTTCGTGGGAAGTCGAGCAGCGCCTGTGGGACGAGGCCTCGAAGCGCAACACCGCGCCATTCTACGAAGCCTATCTCGAGCAGTTCCCGAATGGCCGCTTCGCCACGGTGGCGCGGCTGAACATCGACGCGCTGAAGGATCCGAAAGCCCAGGAACGGCAAGTCGCCGCGCTCGATGCTGCCGAAGCGAACCCCGGCTCCGCCGTGCGCACCTCGGTCGGCATTTCGGACGACATGAAGAAGGTGCTCGGCACCGCGGAGACGGAGAACGCCATCGGTCTCGATCGCCAGGGCCGCATCGACCTGCAATTGCGGGTCGAGGCGCTGGGCAATGAGCTTGGCCGCGTCGACGGCAACATCGGCGCCAAGACCCGGCAAGCGATCGGCGACTGGCAAGAGGAGAACGGGCTGCCGCCAACCACTTTCCTGACGCGTGAGCAGCTGGCGTTCCTGGAGATCCAGACCGATCCGATGATGGAGGCCGTGCGCGCCAAGCATGAGGCCGACCAGGCCGGCGTGGACAAGCCGAAAAAGCAGGTGGTGCAGAAGGCCCGCACGCTGAAGCCGGCGGCGGAGAAACCGCGCAAGAAGCAGTACGCCCAGAAGCCGCGCAGACAACAGCAGTTCGTGCAGAAAAGGAGCAACCGCGAGGTCGTGCGCGAGGATGAACCGCCGCCGCAGGACAACAATGATTTCCTGACCAAGGCGCTGATCTTCGGCACCGGTGTAGCGGTCGGCGGCGTGCTCAAGAACTGATCGATCACGTCAAACAACAAAAACGCCGCGTGTCCGTTGGACGCGCGGCGTTGTGTTTAATGACGGCCGGAAGACGCGGCCGGCGACGCTACTGCGCCTTGATCCGCATCTCGACCCGGCGATTGGTGGGATCGTAGGGGTTGGGGTTGCGTGGATTGGCCTCGCCGAGGCCGACCGCCTTGATGCGCGTGGATTCGATGCCGTTGGATTCCAGGAAAGCCGTCACCGATTGCGCCCTGCGCTCCGACAGGCCCTCATTGTAGTTCGCCGAGCCGGACGCGTCGGTATAGCCTTCGACGACAAAGGACAGCGTGCTCAGCCGGTCATCTTTCAGCGCCTTGGCGAACTCGTCGAGTTCGCTGCGCGCCTTGGCATCGAGCTCGGACGAATCCAGGCTGAAATTGATCAGCATATCGAGGCCGGTCTTCTCCGGCGGCTTATCTTTCTGGCTGGTCTTGCTCTTGCACTCGTCCTCGGTGCCGACGCAAATCCCGCGCGCCGCGCCATGATCGATCGCGCCGGCAAAAAACTTCACAATGTCTTCCGATTTCTGAAGTGGGTCGGCATAGGCGTGCGTCGAAAAAAGCACGGCCGCCAACGCTAAGACTGAAGTGCCCAGCTGCATAACGGTTACTCCTGCTCTGACTCATTGTTTCGACGCAATTCCGGACGGAAAGCCGCTTCACACCTTTCCTGGAATTGCTTTCGCTCCGATATCACCAAAGCCCGATCCGTCGGACCAGGACGGTCAGGCTCCATGTTCCGTTCGACCATCTCTCCGAAAGCCGGCTTCGCCTTTTTTCGGAATCGTGGGTCAGGTTGTGGAATATACCAAAGCGCGGCGCGTTTGTCTGTGAACAACGTCATGGACATGTGGCGGTCGGCAGGCTTGACCCGCGCCTCGCAGGCGAGTTGAGTGAGAGCTGGGGAGGACAACAGCAGCGATGGTCAACGGGCTTCAATTCCAGACCGCACGCGATCTCTTCGCCGCAAACAGCGCTGTTGCCTGGGACATGACGGCTGTTCCCACCGACCAACCCTCGCTCGAGTTCTGCCGCCGGCTGATGGCCGGGCGCATCCCCGAGGAAGCGATCACCTTTTGCGCCTATCTCCTGCCCGACCGGGCAGCGATCTGGTGGGGCCATGAGTGCCTGGGTCATCTGACCGAGCTGCTCGAAGAGCAGGATCTCGAAACGCTGGCGCTGGTTCAGGACTGGGTCGGCGAACCCAGCAATGCAAGCCGCCGCGCTGCTGTCGCCGAGGCGGCGATGGCGCGGCAGCACACGCCGGCCGGCTGGATCGCGCTGGCGGTGCAACGGCATGTCAATGGCCTGGCGGATCAGACCAACGGGTCGAGGCTGCGGCCGCTGCCCGCGGCCCATGCCGTCAACGCCGGCATTCTGGCCGGACTGGCGCGGGTTGCGGTGGCGGATCGTTTCTCGGTGCTCACCGCCTTTGTCGAAATGGGCATCCATCTGGCCGAAACCGAAGCGCTGCGCAGAGCCTGATTGCCTGCACTTGCGACGGTTTCATTTGCAACCGTTTTGCGCCCATTTGCCCAGCGCCACCTTGAAGCGCGTGCCCAGCGGGTGTTGCAGGCGCAACACCGAGATATCATTGGTGACGTAGGTCTTGGCCTGGTCGCACAGCCGCTCCTCGGTCCATTGATGGCAGTTGCTGCATTGGTTGTCCCAGACGGACTTTTCCAGGCCCTCGACTGGACTGAAATGCGGCTTTCCCTGGATGAGCTGGGCGATGCTCTTGCCGTCGATCGCCGGGTCGCCAAAGTTGACCGGAACATCGAAAAGGACCGGCGCATCCGAGCCCAGCTTCGGAATTTCCTCACGCAGCTGTTCCAGCGCCTGCTCGCCGGCGTCGGCACCCGGCGCATTGGCGGCCGCGCCGGTGCGCGCCTGTGAATCGCCTTCGGGCGCAGCCGCGCTGGAATCGCCGACGATCAGCGGCGCATTGAGATCGACCTTGTGAAGCACGACGTCGGTGGTCAGCGAGACGTTGATCCAGGGCCGCTGGCGGCCGGCTGTGGCCTTGAACACATCTGACGTAACCCGGTTCATCGCTTCGGTGATCGAGACATTGGCCTCGCCGATATGGGCAAGCAGCGCTGCCGAAAACGGCGAATGCTCGCCCGATCCGTCATAGGCCAGCTGGTTGGGACTGGCGGCGAAGGCGACCAGCGTGCCGGCGCCGCCATTCTCGATCGAAATTTCGGCAAGGCCGCTGCTTGCCGTGCTGTCGCCGCCGGTCTCCTTGGCCAGCACGTCGGCGAGCGGGTTGTCGCGGCAGGCGTCGAGGAACACCAGCCTGATGCTGGTCTCGCGCGACATCTGCCGCAGGATGAAATCCACCTGCACGGCTTCGAAGTCGAGCGAGGTCTCGTCCTCCAGCGCCGCATCGACAGGCAGCAGGTAATTCCTGCCGGAGACCTGCAGCCCGTGGCCGGCATAGAAGAACAGCGCGACATCGGCGCCGCGAACCTGTTTGGCGAATTGCGCGATCTTTTCCTGCGTCTGCGCCTTGGTGAGGTCGAGGCCGGAGACGATTTCGAAGCCCAGGCCCTTCAGGCGATCGGACATTGCCTGCGCGTCGTTCACCGGATTGGGCAGCACCGGCGCATTCTGGTAGTGGGAATTGCCGAGCACCAGGGCAATACGGCGTTCGGCACTGGCCGTACTCACGGTCAACACCAGCGCCAGCATGGCCACGCCGATGCCGCGCACGAAATTGCCGCAACTTGCCATCATCTCCAAACGCACCGGGTTCCTTCTCGGTTGACGGGCCGGCTCAGTTGGCGAGCGGCGTGGCGGAGAACTCGATCCGCCGGTTCAGCGCCTTGTTCTTCGGCGTATCATTCGGCGCCACCGGCTTTTCCTCGCCATAGCCGGATGCCGTGATCTGCGCCGATGGAATGCCCGCCGCGATGATCGCGTCGGCGACCGCCTTGGCGCGCCGTTCCGACAGGTTCTTGTTGGCCGTCGGCGAGCCGTCGGAATCGGTATGGCCCGACACCTCGACCTTCAATTTCGGACATTTGCCGACGACGCCGACCACCTCGGCCAGCAGCGGGCGGCTCTTCTCGTCGAGGCGGGCGCTGGCCGGCCGGAAATAGATGGCGCCGGTGCGCGACAGCACCTCGAACCTGTTCAGGCATTCATCATCGCTGAAGGTGGTCTTGCCGGCATCGGTGGCAACTGGCCCGGCATCGGCTGGAGCTGCGGCCGCGACGGCAGGTGGCGCGGCCGGCTTGGCGCCATCGGCGGTGAAGACGAAGTCGAAGGACACCGAAGCCGTCGGCACGATGCTGCTGACATTGGCCGCCTGCTGGAGTTTTTCGATGTTGGGAAGCAGGCCAAAATCCTCGACATGCACGGCCACCGGCGCCTCCGAGGCGATCGACACCATCGAGTCGGTGATCATGGTGACCACGACATTGGCGACGAGGTCCTTGTCGACGCCGTGCAGGCTGAGCCGAAATGGAATCTGCGCCGTCATCCGCCGCTTCGTCGCCAGATCGGCGAAGGCGGCGGGGTCGACTTTCGCCGTCACTTCCGCCGTCGGGAATTTGAAGGTCTCGAAGAACAGGAAGCGCATACGCACATTGCGAAGATCGATGCCGGTGTCGACCGAATTGAGATCAAAAACGACCTTGGCGGCGCCATCTGATGTCAGCGTGCCCGAGAGGTTCCTGATCTTGTTGGTTTCGACAATGGTGTTCTTCTTCACCGATTGATAGGTGAGTGTCGAATTCGCCGGATCGAGGGTCCAGTTCGGCTGCGCGTTGGCCCCTTCCGGTGCGAACAGCAACAGCCCGAATACAGCGGCGGCCAGAGCAAGGGCGCCGACGATGCGCCGGCCCTTTGACATCGACATTTGTTGCCGAAAAAATCCGCCGACCTCGAACATGGATGCCCCGCCTCAGGACAACAGACCTCAGTTCCGATCACGGCGGTCGAACGCAGTGATGCCGGCGACCATAGAACATATGATTTGGCTTTGCGAGTAGCTCCGCCCGTCTGCCCCAGGGGGAGAGGATCCTCAAAAACCTGTGATCACTGGTGGATGAACAGGCGTCAAAATTCAGCGGGCACCTTGCGCAGTCACAAGCGTCTCGGTGGCGCCCATCGAACGCGCAGAGAACGCCAACAGTTTCTTTTATAGCTTTGGTTATATTAGTATATTAGCAAGTTCTTGACAATCGTCCAAAGCTCTGGTGTTCTTGACATATTAAACAAAGTTCGTTGCGTTTTTTACGGACGGGGTAACATGTCGACCTTGGTAGTCGCGGACCCGCGGGGGGTGTATCTCGCCGGTCTGGAGTGGGTTTTGCGGAAGGCGGGGCACAGCATTGTCGCAGAATGCCACCACACGATTGAGGTTCTCCCCTTGGTGGAGCGCCACCGGCCTGATCTTGTCATCATAGGGTTGGATGTTGCGGACCGGCAGACGGCCGGTCTTTCCGCAAGGCTGAGAGCCAACGGCAGCCCTTTGGGCATCATCTACATCCTGCAACCAAACGGCGGATTCGACTTCAACGAAATCCCGGGGCTCGATGCCGACGGCCTGCTGATGGATGGCATCAGCAACAGCTACCTTGTCGAATGCGTCACTGCGGTGGCAGCCGGCCGAAAGTGGGTCGACAACCACATCCTCCAGCATCTGCTGATGCCGAGACCGTTGCCTCAGCCGGCACCGAAGCTTACTGGACGCGAGACGGAAGTCGCCGGCCTTGTTTCACGCGGCCTACGCAACAAGATCATCGCGCAGCGGCTGCATGTGTCCGAAGGCACGGTGAAGATGCACCTGCACCACGTCTACGAGAAGCTCCGCCTCGGCAGCAGGGCGGAACTCGCCTGGGCGACTTTTGGCGAAGGTGCCGACCATCTGGGACCAAGTCACAAAAGCGGGCTTTGATCCCAGCCGACAAGCAGGCTGCGTCGACAGGATACCGGTAACAGGCCGGAAACCCACGGCATATCGATCGATCCACCAAACCAACGCGGTTACCCGCCAGCGCCTGTCGCGGCTTGATCTGTCGAAGGATGTATATCGTTCGATCAGGTAGGGGCATTCACCATAACACTATCGAACCGCAAATGGACGCGCCCTCTGCGTCGGCGGCACTATGGAGGATTACAGGCCGCAATTATGTGCGCCAGCGGATGTACTCGGGGTAGAGGCATCCGCCATCAGGAGGGGGGGCCCTTTCTTGATGCGTTCAAAAAGGGGAGAATCTCCATGACACTCGGTATCACAGCTCAAGACATCATCATCGACGAGACCACCGGACTTCAGCAGCCCAGTGATATTGATCCGACCGGCAACACCAACGCCACGCTGCTATATCTCCTGACTCTCGGCACCGCGCTGGAGGTCGCCTCCCAGGTCGACTTCGTGCACGCCACAGCTAGCGCAGGGGAAACCATCACCGCAGTCGTTCTCGCCCAGAACTCCGACGGGGACCCGTTTTCCACCACCGACGGCGTGAACAGCCAAATTCAGACGGTCGATGGCAATTATGTCTGGCTGTTCCAGGACTCAACTGATCCAAACGTCGTGATCGGCGTCATTGGTACCTCTGACCCGACAGACGAGCCCGATGAGGGCGGGTCGCTCGCCTTCTCGTTTGGGCTGGATCCCACGAGTGCCACCAACGGGGATCTGTACCTGGTCCAGTATGTGCCGCTGCTCCATCCGGATGCGGGCGACCCGGACGACCAAATCGATCTGACCGACATAGTGTTCGCATCGGTCACGGGGACCTCGGTGGTCAATTTCAGCCAGCTTGGCGACGCCCCTTCTGGGCACAACAATTGGTACATCCTCGACGCCGACACGGCGAGCACGCAGCAGATTTTGGTCACGGCTCACGACAATGGCGTACAAACTGAAGTCAACGTCAGCACGCAAGGCCTGGGTGTCGCCTCTCAAGACATTCGCTTTGGCCGTGACCTTCAGATCGACCTGATCACCGGCGGCACCCAGAGCGCGGGCAAGGACTTTACCGACACGCCAACCGCGCCTGATTACGGCACTCATATCGAGAACGTCTCCAGCGCGGGTTTCTCGGTCTCTCAGTCCACGCCAACCAACTCCGTGGCTGACATCGAGATCCACGCCTACAACAACAACGACAACGCGGAGGGCGCTGGTCTCCCTGGTGACGACAACGATGCGGAGATCGAGATCACCGGAGTGACTTTCAAACTGAACGGCGTCGACACAACGGCCGCGGCACTCGGCATCACGGTTGATCTCAGCGGCACTGGACTGATCCTTCAGGACGTCGGAGAGGGCGTGACGGTCGATTTCACGACCGCAGGCGGGGTGGGCGGAACCTTTGACCGCTTCTTCATCAAGAATATCGACACCGAGCATGACTTTTTCGATGTCAAGGAGGTGCACTATGGTGGTGAAGTAACCAACGCCGGCAACGAAGAGGTCGGCTCCTTCATCAACTTTGACGACGACGGACCGACGATCGACGCAATCGGTACCCCGCCGGAACTCACGGTAGACGAGACCAATCTCGCGGGCGACGACAGCGCGGATTTCTCGACTTTCTTCTCCTCGGATGCCGGCGCCGATGGTGACGCCATCAGCTATGCGCTCGGCATCAGTGCGATCACCAACGATAGCGGCCTCACCGACACCTTAACCGGCGAGGCGGTCCTCCTCTCGGTCAATCTCAGCGGCGACGTTGAAGGCCGTACCGCCGGCACCGACGACCTCGTGTTCACGGTCAGCGTCGACGCCGCCGGCGTCGTGTCTCTCGACCAGGCTCGGGCGATCATTCACGCGGACGCCACCGATGCGAACGACAGCAGGACGTTGGCTGCCGCCGACCTCATTACCCTGACGGCGACCATCACCGACGGTGACGGCGATCAGGCCACGGCCACGCACAACATCGGCCAGAACCTCAACTTCGAGGATGACGGACCGACGATCGACGCAATCGGTACCCCGCCGGAACTCACGGTAGACGAGACCAATCTCGCGGGCGACGACAGCGCGGATTTCTCGACTTTCTTCTCCTCGGATGCCGGCGCCGATGGTGACGCCATCAGCTATGCGCTCGGCATCAGTGC
>NZ_JACDTY010000069.1 GCF_013520985.1 Mesorhizobium neociceri
GCCTTCCGCGATGAGCCCCGCGTGCTGATGTGCAGCATCTTCCAGCACCCGTTCTATCCGTATTCCGGCACCGAGGCGGTGGCGGCCAACATGGTCAACATTCCGCTACCGGCGTATACCAATGGCCTGACCGTACGCGAGGTGGTGGAGACCATCTGGCTGCCGCGCCTGGAGGCGTTCGAGCCCGAGATGCTGTTCATTTCTGCCGGCTTCGATGCGCATCGCGAAGACGATCTGGGCCAGATGGGCCTGGTCGAGGCGGACTACGCCTGGATTACGAAACAGCTGATGCAAGTGGCGCGCAAACACGCCAAGGGCCGGATCGTCAGCTGTCTGGAGGGCGGCTACAACCTCAGCGCGCTTGGCCGCAGCGTGGTGGCGCACGTCAAGGCACTTGCCGAGCTTTAGGCTATCAACGATGACAATTCATTG
>NZ_JACDTY010000070.1 GCF_013520985.1 Mesorhizobium neociceri
CTACAAATTCTTCGTTGGACGTTAAATTTTTCTTAACGAGAACGCATGCCGCGGCGCCTCCCTCCCCTTAATGCATTGCGCGTCTTTGAAGTCGCTGGCCGTCACCTGAGCTTCAGCCGGGCCGCAGACGAGCTTTGCGTAACGAACGCCGCCGTCAGCCACCAGATCAAGCAGCTCGAAGATCATCTGGGCAAGAAGCTCTTCGCACGCCGCAACAACCAGCTCACGCTCACGGACGCCGGCGACAACTACCTGCCCCGCGTGCGGGACGCCCTGCGTGCGCTCGAACAAGCCACCGATCTGTTGATGGACACCGCCGATGCGCCCCTGCGCGTGGCCGTGCCGCCAACCTTTGGCGCCAAGTGGCTGGTGCCGCGCCTGTATCGCTTCTTCAACCAGCACCCCCACGTG
>NZ_JACDTY010000071.1 GCF_013520985.1 Mesorhizobium neociceri
GTTCTGGATCGCGACCTGCAGGGCCTGCGTCGCCTTGGTCGGGAAGTTCCGGCGCTCCTGCACTGCAGCGAGATCCTCACTGCGGACGCTCCGATCGCGCAGCGGCCCGGCGAGCCGGTTGGCGGCCGCGACAGCGTCCTGGATGGCGAGATTGACCCCCACGCCGCCGATCGGCGACATCGCATGTGCCGCATCGCCGATGCAGATGAGGCCCGGCTGCCACCAGCGATCGAGCCGGTCGACCGCGACCGAGAGCAGCTTGAGGTCGTCCCAGCTCGCAATTTCGTCGGCGCGGTCGGCGACGATCGGCAACAATTCGGCGAGGCCGGCCCTGAAGGCGCCGAGGCCGGCGGCGTGGAGCTTTTCCAGCGTGCCTTTCGGAATGACATAGGCGCATTGCCAGTAGT
>NZ_JACDTY010000072.1 GCF_013520985.1 Mesorhizobium neociceri
CGTCGACCCCAGCGTCAATTGAGCGTCACGCTCACGCCGGCGCTGACGCCCCAGTCGCCACCGGCGGTGGTCGCCGCCGCGTTGCTGCGCAGCCGTCCGTTCTCGCTGGTGTATCCAATGCCGAAGGCCAGCGCGCCCTGACTGCGCCAGATGCCGCCGCCCGCCGATGCGCTCACCTTGCCGGGCCGGTCGTCATAGCGCAGCGATGCGGCGGCCATGCCGATCGCGGCCGCACGCCAGGCGTCCTGCCGCACCTCGCCGATCCGGCCGTTGAGCTGCTCGAAGGCGCTGTTGAGCTGGTTGAGGTTGACCGCATCGGTGCCGGCGACGCCCGCCGCCACATTGCTGATCGTCACCGGCGCGCCGTTGCCGCTGTTCAGCGTCAGCTTGTTGGTGGTGTTGCCGG
>NZ_JACDTY010000007.1 GCF_013520985.1 Mesorhizobium neociceri
ACACCGACGGCGGCGGGCTGATCGCCAGCAAGGCCGTGGTGCTGAGCATCACCGACGTCAACGAGGCGCCGACAGTGACCTCGGGTGCGACGGCGAGCGTGGCGGAGAACGCGCCGGCCAGCACGGTGGTGTATACCGCGACGGCGACCGACCCAGACACCACGGCGCCGAACAACACCCAGGCCTGGAGTCTGACCGGCACCGATGCATCGCTGTTGAGCATCAATTCCAGCGGCCAAGTCACACTCAACGCCTCGGCCAACTTCGAGGCCAAGAGTTCCTACAGCTTCAATGTGGTGAACACCGACGGCGGCGGGCTGATCGCCAGCAAGGCCGTGGTGCTGAGCATCACCGACGTCAACGAGGCGCCGACAGTGACCTCGGGTGCGACGGCGAGCGTGGCGGAGAACGCGCCGGCCAGCACGGTAGTGTATACCGCGACGGCGACCGACCCAGACACCACGGCGCCGAACAACACCCAGGCCTGGAGTCTGACCGGCGCCGATGCATCGCTGTTGAGCATCAATTCCAGCGGCCAAGTCACACTCAACGCCTCGGCCAACTTCGAGGCCAAGAGTTCCTACAGCTTCAATGTCGTTGACACCGACGGCGGCGGGCTGACCGCCAGCAAGGCCGTGGTGCTGAGCATCACCAACGTCAACGAGGCGCCGACGGCGCCTACCGATACCAACAGCGCGAACAATTTCATTGCCGCGAACGCCGCGAATGGCACGGTTATAGGGGTCACGGCAAATTCGACCGATCCCGATGCCGGAGACACGGCTACCTATAGCTTTACGAGCAATCCCAACAACCTGTTCGCAATCAACTCGACAACCGGAGTCGTAAGCGTCGCCGATGGCCAAAATCTCAACGCGGGCTCTTACACGATTGGGGTTCAGGCTACTGATAATCACGGCCTAGCTGGGCCGAGCAGCAACTTTACCGTCGCGGTGGCGGGTATTAGTGCGTCTCTCACAAGTACCCAACTTGGTGGGCTCGAGACGGGAAATCAATTGAACAAGAACCTCCCACTTGGAACTTTCAAAACTATCGGGGATCCGGACGGGAGCCACACATATACGTATGCTCTCGCGATTGGAGGAGACAACAGTCAGTTCAGCGTGGACAGCAGCACAGGGGTACTGTCGGTCGGCGGAAGCAACGTTAGCACCAATCAAACTTACCACCTAACGGTGATAGCGACCTCGGGTAGCATCTCGTTGTCCGTACCGGTCAATATTATTGTTGGAGATACAGGACCCAATAGCCTATCGGCGACCAATGGAATTAATCTATTCTATGGACTGAACAATAGTGACGCCATCACAGGTGGATCTGGCTTTGATGGAATTATCGCTGGCGCCGGTACCGACACCCTTATTGGAAACGCGGGAGGCGATTTTCTGGCAGGAGGCGGGCAAGGCGATACCTTCAAGTACAATGCAATCACGGACTCCCAGTCTGGCGTTGTCAACAACGTTGCCAATTATGACACGATCGCCGATTTCACTTCCGGGACGGACAAGATCGATTTGACGAGCTTTACCGCGTCGGCTTTCACGGCGTTTAAAACGATCGACGTGGGGGCCGCAAATATCGCGGCGCATACTATCGCCTGGCATTTTGATAGCGCCAACAATCAGACGATTGTTTATGCCAACCAGACCGCTGGCGCCTTGGCGCAAGGCAGCTCTGGGCTGCTCGAAATCCATCTGGCAGGCGCCACGTCGGTGGCAATAGGTGATTTCCTGGATACCGGTGGCCTGGCAGTAGCGCCCGCCGGCATCGCCGGAGAGCCAATCAATCTTGCCCTGACCGCACCGTCGGCGAATCTCGTCCCTGTCTTAGTCACAATCACTGGCGTTCCTTCGGGCTGGACTTTGAGTGAAGGCATTAACAACGGCGACGGTACGTGGATGGTTCAGACGAACGACGTGCAATCGCTGACGGTCACCACGCCTGCCAGTTTTACCGGCGCGGCCGTGCTCGATGTCTCGATGACCTGGGTCAACGCTGACGGCACGACCGGAAGCGCGTCGATCGTCGACAATGTCGAAGCCTACGCGCCAGGTTCGCCGATCTTCGCCTGGTCCGGCGACGACGTGCTGACCGGCTCAAGCGGCAACGATCTGTTCGTCTTCTCACAGCCGATCGGCAACGATACTGTGCACAGCTTCGACGCGGCTGCTGACCAGATCGACCTGATCGGTTATTCCGGCTTCCAGAGCTTCGCCGACGTTCAGGCGCATTTGGCCGACGACGCCAACGGCAACGCGGTGATCACGCTTGGCGACGGGCAGTCGATCCTGCTCGACGGCGTGCACTCGAGTGCGCTTGCGGACGGCAATTTCGCCTTCGACCAGACGCCGGTGGTCAACAATGCCGGCACCATGACGATCGGCGACGGCGCAATGCTGCCGCTGACCGGCACAATCAATAATAGCGGCCTCATCTCGCTCGACTCGGCCGGCAGCGATACGCTGCTGCAGGTCATCCAGCATGGCGTGACCCTGCAGGGTGGCGGGCAGATCCTGCTGTCCGACAGCGCCACCAATATCATCTCCGGCACAGGGCCGGACGTCACTCTGGTCAATGTCGACAACACGATCTCGGGCGCCGGCCAGCTGGGCGGCGGGATGCTCAGCCTCGACAACCTGGGCACGATCATCGCCACCGGCTCGCAAGCGCTGGTCATCGACACCGGAGGCAGCGTCGTCGTCAATTCGGGAACGCTGGAGGCAACCGGCTCCGGCGGCCTGACGATCACCGGCGGGCTGGCGAATTCCGGCATGCTGTGGGCCAATGGCGGCAACATTGCCATCAACGGCCAGGTCACTGGCGACGGCGATGCCACGATCGGCAACCTGTCGAAGCTGGAGTTCGGCGGCGCCTCGTCCACGGACATCACCTTCGCGCATGATGCCGCCGGCACATTGCAGCTGGACGATTCATTCGACTTCAGCGGAAGCATCGCCGGCATCACCAATGACGACAAGGTGAACCTCGAAGATATCCTGTTCGGCACCGGAACGTCCGCTGCCTATCAGGCGGACCTCGACGGCGCCGGAGGAACGTTGACCGTCACGGACGGCACGCACAACGCCACGCTCCACCTCCTTGGCGTCTACGATGCAAACAGCTTCGCAATTTCCGACGACGGCGCCGGCAGAACGGTGGTTCACCTGACGACGAACGACTTTGTGGTGTGAAACAAGCAAGTGAGCCGCGCGGATATGCGCGGCTCAGCTGATGTGGCCGGTGCCTGATTCAGCTTACGAATTAAGGTTTACGGCAGGATTCGGAAGGGACCGCGTGGCCGGTTGGACGATCAGGAGTAGGATCGGTTCGGGGCGCGCAGTTGGACAGGGGGGCGGTTTTCCGCTGGGTATTTGAGTCTCGACAACAAATCCAAGATCGTGAAGGACGCGCTTCGGGCGTGCCGCTACTATTTCCTAGTCGCGGCGGCGTTCAGCCTGGCGATCAATCTGCTCTATCTCGCCTCCCCGCTCTACATGCTGCAGATCTACGACCGGGTGGTCACCAGCGGCAGCCAAACCACGCTGGTTATGCTAACATTGGTGCTGCTCACAGCTTTTCTCGCGCTGGCTGGCCTCGATCTTGTGCGCGCCTGGATCCTGACGCGCGCCAGCGCACGCCTCGATCGGCTCCTTTCGGCAAAAGTCCTCGCCGCGTCGGTCGAAACCCCATCGCCCGGCTCCTCGCCGAGCCAGCCTATCCGCGATTTCGACACGTTCAGGCAGGTCATCACCGGCAGCGGCATCCATGCCCTGTTCGACCTGCCATGGTCACCCATCTACATTGGCATCATCTTCCTGCTGCATCCATGGCTCGGCTTCTTCGCTTTGGGCTGCTCGCTGCTCTTGATCGCCATGGCCGTCCTCAACGAGTACCTCGTGCGTTCGCCGCTGAAGCAGGCCAACGACCTGGCGACGACCAACTATAACTTTACCGAGATGAGCCTCAGAAACTCGGAAGTCGTTCGCGCCATGGGGATGATCGACGGTCTCATCCGCCGCTGGGGGCGCGACCGCAACCTGGCGCTGCGGCGCCAGGCGGAGGCGAGCGATCGCGCCGCACTGATGTCCGGCCTGATCCGTTTCCTGCGGCTAACCATGCAGTCGCTGATCCTCGGCCTCGGCGCCTATCTGGTGATCGAGCGGCAGATCACCGGCGGCACCATGTTTGCGGCGAGCCTCTTGTTGGGCCGGGGGCTACAGCCAGTCGAGCAGATCGTCGGCCTTTGGCGCAGCCTGATCCTGGCGCGGGCGGCGTTGGCAAGGGTCGAGAAGCTGGTCGACGGGGGCGCGCAGAGCGAAAGATCGTTCAACCTGCCGAAGCCCACCGGCAAGATTTCGGTCGAGCAGGTCAGCTTTGCAGTTGCCAGCCAGCAAAAAGTGCTTCTCCGGGACGTATCCTTCCGGCTGGACGCAGGCGAGGCGCTGGGAATCGTCGGCCCTTCCGGCGCCGGCAAATCGACGCTGGCGCGTCATCTCGCGGGCGTCATGCAACCCAGCCGCGGCACCGTCAGGCTGGATGGCGCTGACCTGTCGCAATGGGGGCACGATGCGCTAGGCGACCACATCGGCTATCTGCCGCAGGATATCGAGCTCTTCTCCGATACGGTCGCCGCCAACATCGGCCGTTTCAAGACCAATGTCGACCAGGAGGTGATAGAGGCCGCGCGGCTCGCTGGCGTGCACGAGATGATTATCCGCCTGCCACAGGGTTACGAGACCCAGATCGGCGAAGGCGGCGCAGTCCTGTCAGGAGGATATAGGCAGCGGATTGCCCTTGCCCGGGCGGTGTTCGGCACACCGAACCTGATCATTCTCGACGAGCCGAGTTCCAATCTCGACGCCGATGGCGACCGCGCGCTGAGCGACTGCGCGCTTGAGCTGAAGCGCCGCGGCAGCACGGTGATCATCGTCTCGCACCGGCCCTCGACCCTGGCGAATGTCGACAAGATCCTTCTGTTGCGCGATGGCGCCGTCGAGGCCTTCGGGATGAGAAACGAGATCGTGGCGCTGCTCAACCAGCGCGCGGCTCCGATGGCGGTGGCAACCCAATGAGCTGTGGGCGGAGAGATCGATGAGCGATGGCGCCCTCACCTACCGGAGCCTGCCCGGCGAGGTCGGCATCATGGCCCCGGATTCGATCCGGGTGCCGGCCTGTATCGGCCTGCTGATCATCATCGCCTTTTTCGGCATTTTCGGCGGCTGGGCAGCTTTTGCCCCGCTGAACGGCGCCGTGCTCGCCGACGCCATCGTCAAGGTGGAAGGCAATCGAAAGAGCGTACAGCATTTCGACGGCGGTACGGTGAAGGAGATCCGCGTCAAGGATGGCGACGTCGTCAGGAAGGGCGACATAATGCTGAAGCTGGACGACACCAGAATCCGGTCCGAGTTCAATCTCTATGCCCAGCAATATGCGCTCTTGCGGGCAACCGATGCGAGGATCCGGGCTGAACTGGACGGCAGCGTGGCTGTTGCCTTTCCCAAGGACATCCTCAAGGAGCATGAGGACTACCTTAAGGATGCGATGGCAAACCAGATCGCCGATCTGGAAAGCCAGCGCGCCTCGATGGCCGGCGCCAAGCAGATCCTCGAGCGGCGCATTGCCGAGCTCGAGGAGCAAATAAAGGGCAAGCAGTCTCGGGTCGAATCCTACGAGGCCCAGCTGCAATCGACGATTGAGGAGAAGGCCAGCCTGTCGAAGCTGCTCAAGGCCGGATTGACGACCCGCCCGCGCATCCTGGAACTGGAACGGTCCGCCTCGGAACTGCAGGGCCTGATCGACGAGAACCTCGGCGCAATTGGCGGCAGCCAGCAGAGCAAAGCCGAACTCGAGAGCCAGATCGCGCAATTGACCAATGAGCGCCGAGCCAAGCTGTCGGCCATGCTGATCGACACGCAATCGAACCTTGCCGACCTCGTGCCCAAGATGTTTGCCGCCCAGGCTGCCATGGACCGGGCTGAAGTGCGCGCACCCTATGATGGCCAGGTAATGGACCTCAGCGTCTTCTCGATCGGTGCGATCGTGGCGCCGGGCCAGACCATCCTCGATATCGTGCCGACCGAGAATTCACTGATCGTCCAGGCGCAGGTTCGCGTCGAGGACATATCGAACCTGCGACCCGACATGGCGGCCGAAGTTCGTTTCACATCCTACAAGCAGCGTTCGATACCCATAATTCATGGACGCGTCACCCGCATTTCGGCGGATCGCATCACCGACAGCAAGACCGGGTTTCCCTACTACCTCGCCGACGTGGCTGTCGATCCGGTGGAATTGGCCGCGGCCCCCCAGATTGCGCTTTACCCAGGCATGCCAGCGTCAGTCATGATCGTTACCGAGGAACGCACCGCACTCGACTACATTTTAGGCCCGCTGGTTGTGTCGTTCCACTCCGCGTTTCGCCAGAAATGACGGGGCGCCGCATGCCAGTAGCGGACGTTGAACTTCCAATGTCCGATGTCGTGAGTTGACCCCGACATTCACGTTGTGAGTGTGAATCACGAGATAGGCACCTGCCCAGCGAACGAGAAGTCCCTTCCGACTGACGCTTTTGCAGTCTGCAAACGATGGCGTCGCCATCAAAGGTGTAAATACTGGTAAAATTTCGGCGGCCGAACACGCATCACTGCCGCCAGCTTGTTGCGAAATGAGCGCCCGATTCGGGTCACGACCCGCCCAATTACACGTCGTTGCCGCCGATTACCGCTCGCATCGCTGCACGGTCTTTCGAAACCAGAAGGCTTGAGCTACGTGTGATGGGTGCCATCAAGGCGGAGAAAATTGACGAACAGGCCGAACCTATCTGAAAAGTATCACAATAGGTAACACACAGATGAGTAGAATGATGCGCGATACACGGCCAGATATGTAAAATTCTTTATAAAAGTCAATGACTTACAGGATAAGCCGATGGTACCGTTGGCTGGGATCGAACCAGCGACCTCCGGATCCACAATCCGGCGCTCTAACCATCTGAGCTACAACGGCACGTTCGCCTGAGCCAGATCGTGGTGAAAAATTCATTCTCCGAGATCCGCTCTGTCGTTCGGCGATGCGTCCAATACGGTCTATCAGAGTCTAATTCAAGGCCTTTGATAAGGCAAAGCCGGTTCTGCCAACAGGCGCCGGTTTTCTTCGGGCAAAAGAAAAGGCCGGCGGGAGGAGGTGCCGGCCTTTTCCTGTTACGAGCCAGCGGGAGGAGGTGCTGGCTGGTCACCCCGGAGAGCAGAGGGAGGAGGTTCCACTCGCCGGGTATTCACTGGACAACTCTATCGCACATCTATTTGTCTGACGAAATGCGACGTTTTGATGCATCGTAGAGTTGTGCGTAATTATTAGGCGGCCTTGATGTCCTTCAGGGCCTTCTCGAAGGCGGTCTTGACCGGCTTCGAGACGTCTTCGGCAGCCTTGGAAGCAACGGCCTGAAACTCCTTGGCCTGCTCGACGGTGGTCTCGACGCGCTTGCGCAGGAAGGCGGTCTGCAGTTCGACGACTTCCGACAGCGACTTGGCGCCGATCAGGGCTTCGAGGTGCGAGAAGCCGGCTTCGGCATTGGCGCGCAGAGCGGCGATGGTCTTGAGCGACAGGTCGCTGGAAACGGTCTTGGCGGTCTCGAAGGTCGATTCCAGAACTTTCTGGGTCTCTTCGGCGCCGGTCTTCAGCTTGGAGTAGGCTTCCTTCGACTGCTCAACGCCCTTTTCGGCAAAAGCGCGGATCTGGTCGGTTGCCTTGGAAGCGTCGAAGCTCGGGAATTCAACGTTTTCGATGGTCTCAGCGGTCTTGGCCTTGGTCATTTTCCATCCTTTCGGGGGTAGCGGCTTTGACAAAAAGCCGTCTCGTTCATGTATGATGGCAATATAGCGGTTTTTTTGTGCGTTGCAATATCTTTGTTGCAGTGCACCATAAATTTCTTCCGCGACGTTACCCCAGGCATTAGCCAAGGGCCGTTAACCAAGAGGCCAGAGATTCCCCCCGCTTCCCGCCATGGCTTGTGGACCTTCGCCGCGCGGGCTTTTATTAACAAAGCGTTAACTGCAAATTGCCCGCCTTGTAGGTTCGCCAAGAGGTTTCACCGAAAGGGTCCGCCAAGCGCATGCCTTCCGAGAACTACTCTTTCCTCGATGTCGCCGTGCTCGACGCGGTCCGCCAGCGCTTTGCCGCTGGCGACGCGATTGCGATTCTGTCGGCTGACCTCGAACAGGTGATCTGGGCCAACGGCCCGGGCGCGGCGGTGTTCGGCTATCCCGATATCGAAGCCATCATCGGCGCCTCGGCACAGCTGCCGCTGATCGCCAGACGGCAGATCATGGCGACCGCCGGCTTCCCGCAGATCGGCAGCAACCGCGCCATCACGGTGCGTCTGGCGACCGGCATGACCAGCCGCGCCGTCGGCTTCCTGGCCAGTGCGGTGACGATGCCGGACGGCGAAAGCGCCATCATGCTGGCGGTGCCGGCGGCGCAAACCGGCTCGTGCAGTGCTGCCGACATTGCAGCCCGCGCCATCAGCGGCCTCACAGAGGATGGCCACTTCATCGCCTTTGTCGACGCCGCCGGCACTGTCGAAGCGGCTTCGGATGGTTTTGCCGCGCTCGCCATCCGGCCTGAGACGCTGGCGGCGCTTGTCGCCGACGTGGCGAGCCAGGACGACCGCATCGTCAAGCGGCTGGTTCCCGGCGGCACGACGTCCTATCCGGCGGGCTTTGCCCGCCTGACCGATACCAGGCATCTTCTGGTGGTCATCGACGAGGATCAGCTCGGTGACGAAAATCCTGTCGGCGAGTTGGATGTCGAACCTGCTGCAGCGCCGGAGGACGTTGGCCCGACACAAGCCGCTGCGGAGAACACGGCAGCGGTCGATGCGGTGGCTGACCAATCCGTCGCAGTCAGCGATCAGGGCGCACCACTCACGGCCGCACCTGACGTCGCCGAGACAATACCGGCTGCGACGGACGATGATGCTTCGGCGCCAACCGATACAAAGGCAGACGATCGCGAGCAGACGAGCGGTCGCGAGCAGGCGGCGAACGACAGCGCGCCGGCGCAACATGATCATTGGTACTTTCATGCCGGCGAAGAGCCGCGGGCAAGCGAGCCGGACAGCCCAGTACAAGCCGAGGCAGAATCAGTTGTCACGGCGGAGAATGCGCAGCCGGACAGCGCTGCTGCCGCCTCGGCCGGCCTGCCCTCCAATGTGGCCCTACCGGCTGCGCCCCCCGCCAAACGTCAGATCGACCGCTCGGCGCCGCCGCTGCGTTTCGTCTGGCGCACCGACGCCGAGGGCAGGTTCAGCGCGCTCTCGCCGGAATTTGCCGACATTGTCGGCAAGCCCGCCGCCGATGTGATCGGCCGCCGCTTCAAGGATGTAGCGACAATTTTCGGCCTTGATGCCTCGGGCGAGATCGCCGGCCTGCTCGAACGGCGCGACACCTGGTCGGGCCGCTCGGTGCTGTGGCCGGTTGCGGGCACCGACCTGAAGATACCGGTCGATCTGGCCGCACTGCCTGTCTATGGCCGCAGCCGCGCCTTCGAAGGGTTTCGTGGCTTCGGCGTCGCCCGCGCCAGCGATGCGGTGGTCGATCCGGAAGCGATCGGCACGGCGCTGATCCCCAATGGCGCGCCACCGGCGGCAGCCGAGCCGGCCCCGGAAGAGACCGTGACGGAAGCCCCCAAGGCGACCGATCCGTTCGAGGGCGAAGTGCCGGCGCTGACCATCGTGCCGAAGCAGGAACGGCGCTTTGCCGACAAGGTCATCCGGCTGGCCGAGCATCGGCAGCCCGCCAACGATAAAGGCCTGTCGACGCTGGAGCGCAGCGCTTTTCGCGAAATCGGCGAGCGGCTGAAAAAGGACAATCCCCCACCGGAACAGCCGGAGATCACCAGGCAGGCCGAATCGGCCAAGCCAGATCAGGTAACGCCGGACCAGGCCAAGGGAGATCAGCCCAAGCCGGATCACACCGCAGCGGACCAGGCTGAAACGGCCGCGCCAGCCCAGCAACCCGCCGAGGCCTCCAGCCCAGACGAAGCCGTCCCGGCTGCCGCAGCTGAACCATCGGCTGCCGAAAGCGAAATGGCTGAGGCCGAGCCGCCGGAAAGCGATGCCGAGGATGAAAAGGATCTGGTGCGGCTCGACGGCGCGCTGCCGGGCGACGTCATTGCGAACAGCGAAGCAGGCGAGGCAAAGGCGCCGACAGTCTCGCGCTCCCTGCTCGATTACGCCGATCCCGAACCGGGCTCCGTCACCGGAGAAAGTCCCGAAGCGATGTCTTCCAACAGCGAACCGGCGCCGGCTTCCGAGCTGGATGAGACGAAGGCTCAGGAAATCGTCGAGGCCGTAGAGCCACAGCCGGTTGTTGCCGAGGCGCCGGCCGACGCCAGCGAAGACGACAGCATGACTGCGGCCGATTTCCGCGATGCCGAGGACAATGAGGATTGGGCCCCGGCCGACGAGGCGGCCGGTTCAGCCGTGGAAGACGGGGACAAGGCCGGCGATGCGGACACAGCGCCGGCAGAGCCGCCGCGCCTGAAAGTGCCGCCGCTCAAACTTGAAGGGTTCATGCCTTCGGCGTTTTCAGCCGGAGACGAACACAAGGCGCCGGACACGTCGATCCTCGGCAAGCTGCCGGTGCCGCTGCTCATCCATTCGGGCGACGAGCTTCATTACGCCAATGAGGAATTCCTCGGCCTGACCGGCTATGACACGCTCGACGATTTGAGCGATGCCGGCGGCCTCGACGCGCTGTTTGCCGATCCTTATTCCGAGACGGCCGACGAAAGCGACCACGCGCTGCGGCTGAAGGCGCGTGACGGGCAGGAATTTCCGATCGAAGCCATTTTGCGTTCGGTACCGTGGCGCGCCGGCAAGGCACTGATGCTGGTGGTACGGCGCACTGGCGACGACGAGGCGCCGATGGTCGCGCATGTCGCAGCCGAGGAGCAGACGCAGCCCGACGTTTCCGAGCTCAAATCACGCATTGCCGAAATGCGCACCATCATCGACACCGCGACCGATGGCGTGGTGCTGATCGGCCGCGACGGCGATATCCGCTCGATCAGCCGTCCAGCCGAGGCGCTGTTCGGCTTCGACAGCGACGAGGTGACCGGCAAGCCGTTCGCCTCGCTGTTTGCCATCGAAAGCCAGCGCGCGGCGCGCGACTATCTCAACGGACTGTCCGAGCCCGGCGTGGCGAGCGTCATGAACGATGGCCGCGAGGTGATCGGGCGCGAGGCGCAAGGGCGCTTCATCCCGCTGTTCATGACCATAGGCCGGCTGCCCAACGACAGCGGCTTCTGTGCCGTGGTCCGCGACATCACGCAGTGGAAGCGGGCCGAGGAGGATTTGACCCAGGCGCGCGCGGTGGCCGAGCGCGCCTCCTCGCAGAAGACCGATTTCCTCGCCCGCATCAGCCATGAGATCCGCACGCCGCTCAACGCCATTATCGGCTTTTCCGAACTGATGGTGGACGAAAAGTTCGGCCCGGTGGCCAATGACCGCTACCGCGACTATCTGCGCGACATCAACCGCTCGGGCAACCATGTGCTCGACCTGGTCAACGACCTCCTGGACATCTCGAAGATCGAGGCCGGCCAGCAGGAGATGGACTACGAGGCGGTGTCGCTCAACGACACGCTGGCCGAGACGGTGGCGATGATGCAGCCGCAGGCCAATCGCGAGCGCGTCATCATTCGCTCCAGCTTCGCCTCTCGGCTGCCGGAAGTGGTCGCCGACCTCAGAAGCGTGCGCCAGATCGCGCTCAACATCCTGTCCAACGCCATCCGCTACACCCAGGCCGGTGGCCAGGTGATCGTGTCGACGGCCTATGAAACCTCCGGCGATGTCCTCATGCGGGTGCGCGATACCGGCATCGGCATGAGCCATGCCGAGATCGAGCAGGCGCTGAAGCCGTTCAAGCAGATCAACGCGCTGAAGCGCGGGCGTGGCGACGGCACCGGCCTCGGCCTGCCGCTGACCAAGGCGATGGTGGAAGCCAACCGCGCCCGCTTCACCATCACCTCGACCCCGGGCGAAGGGACACTGGTCGAGGTCGCCTTCCCGTCGACGCGTGTGCTGGCGGAATAGAGCCGCTCCATCCTGAACCGGCACAAAGAAAAGGCGTCCAACAGGACGCCTTAGTGGAATTTTGCTGTCACAACGGGGCTTGAGCGAATCTGATCCTCAGGGGACGAGGAACGGGATTTCTCCCTCAAGTTACGTACGACTATCGACGCCGGGCCTTAACAACTCCTTACCGGCCGGCCAAAAAATTTACGAATGTGTACCACTCGTGAAATCTAGGTAAATTCGACCGGCATAAATCGTTAACCATGCCGGCGCGGTCAGTCCGCCAGTTGGGGCAGATCCTTGAACAATTCCAGCGCCTCCGGATTGGCGAGCGCTTCCTTGTTCTTGATGGCGCGGCCATGCACGACGTCGCGCACCGCAAGCTCGGTGATCTTGCCCGATTTGGTGCGTGGAATGTCGGTGACCGCAACGATCTTTGCCGGCACGTGACGCGGGCTAGCGCCGGTACGGATCTTCGCCCGGATGCGCTTTTCCAGATCCTCATCCAGCGTTACCCCGGCGGCCAGCCGCACGAACAGCACGACGCGCACGTCATTGTCGAAATCCTGGCCGATGCACAGTGCTTCCAGGATTTCCGGCATCTGTTCGACCTGGTTGTAGATCTCCGCCGTGCCGATGCGCACGCCGCCAGGATTGAGCGTCGCGTCGGAGCGACCGTGGATGATCATGCCGCCATGCGCCGTCCATTCGGCGAAGTCGCCATGGCACCAGACATTGTCGAAACGCTCGAAATAGGCCGCCTGGTATTTCCTGCCCTCAGGGTCGTTCCAGAAGCCTATCGGCATCGACGGAAACGCTTTTGTGCAGACCAGTTCGCCCTTCTCACCGCGGATCGGCTTGCCGTCATCATCCCAGACATCGACGGCAAGGCCGAGGCCGGGTCCCTGGATCTCGCCGGTCCATACAGCTTGCGTCGGCACGCCAAGCACGAAGCAGGAGACGATGTCGGTGCCGCCGGAGACCGAGGCCAGATGCACGTCGTTCTTGATGCCCTCATAGACGAAGCGAAAATCCTCCGGCGACAGCGGCGAGCCGGTGGAGGAAATCGCCCGCACGCTCGACAGATCGTGGCTGCGGATCGGCTTGAGACCGGCCTTGCGCACGGAATCGATGAACTTGGCCGAGGTGCCGAAGAAGGTCATCTTCTCGGCATCGGCGAAGCTGAACAGCACATTGCCGTCGGGGTAGAAGGGTGAGCCGTCATAGAGCAGCAGCGTTGCACCTGACGCCAGCCCCGACACCAGCCAGTTCCACATCATCCAGCCGCAGGTGGTGAAATAGAAGAAGCGGTCGCCTTCGAGCAGCCCGGCATGCATCCGGTGTTCCTTGACATGCTGGATCAGCGTGCCGCCGGCCGAATGCACGATGCATTTGGGAATGCCGGTGGTTCCGGACGAAAACAGGATGTAGAGCGGATGCGAAAATGGTAGCTGCTCGAATGTGAGGGCTTTGGCGGCAAAGGGTGACAACGCCTCTTCCAGCGCCACCGCCTTGTCGATAATCGCGGCGATATCGCGCGACGTACCGAGATAGTCGACGATCAGGACCTTGCCGACGGTTTCTAGCTTCACAGCAACGGCAGCGATCTTGTCGGCGACCTCGATTGCCTTGCCATTGTACCAGTAGCCATCCGGCGCGATGAAGACGACCGGTTCGATCTGGCCGAAACGGTCGAGCACGCCCTGTTCGCCGAAATCGGGAGAGCACGATGACCAGACCGCGCCGATCGAGGCAGCCGCCAGCATGGCGGCGACAGTTTCCGGCATGTTGGGCATCATCGCCGCGATGCGGTCGCCCTTCTTCACCTTGAGCGACAGGAAAAGCTGCTGAAAGCGCGAGGTCAGCTGGTGCAGTTCGTTCCACGACAGCCGCCGCTCGATCTTGTCCTCGCCGCGAAAGACTATTGCCGCACCGGAACCGGTCTTTTTCAGCAGGTTCTCGGCGAAATTCAGCGTCGCATCGGGGAAGAAGGCGGCACCGGGCATCTTGTCGCCGTCGACGAGCACGGTCTCGCCCTTCTCGCCGACAATGCCGCAAAAGTCCCACAGCAGGCTCCAGAAGCCCTCGCGATCCTCGACCGACCAGCGGTGCAGTTCGGCGTAGGAGGCGAAGGACGTGCCGGTTTTGGCCGCCGCGTCCTTCATGAAGGCGGTCAGGGGTGCTGCGTCGATCTGGTCTTGCGTCGGGGTCCACAGAGGCGCGTCACCAGCCATGATCGATCCTCCTTGAAGCCCGTCGCGTCGCAAGTCTGATATGCATTTGTTTTTATGCATGTCGTTGTCCCGGAACCGCTGCACACTTCCGGGCGACATGCATTAGCCCCAGCTTTACAGGCGCCGCTGTCCCAAAAACGCCGCGCCTCGTGGCAGGCTGAAGCTGCATCGCTTATGCCTATCGCCAAGCAGCAGAGCAAGATTTTGTTCGGCCGAATGCGGCCAGATGTGCGCAATTGCCATCGCCGGGCCATAAAGACTTGAAATGCGTCAGCGCTGGGTTACACCCGTCGGGCGGTTTTTGTCGGAATGAAAGCATACGGGGCGATATGCCATCACCTTTGATCCGGCGCGGAATATGGGCGATCGGCGTTGCCGTGCTCGTCATCGCGCTGGTCGTCGCCGCTCTGCCGCTGATTGCCTCGACCCGGATCGTGCGCGACCGCATCGCCTGGGAGATGAGCGCGTGGAGCGGTTTCAGGGTCACCATTGACGGTTCGCCGCGCATCGAGGTGTGGCCGAAGTTCCGCGCCATATTGAGCGAC
Source organism: Mesorhizobium neociceri (assembly GCF_013520985.1). Lineage (GTDB taxonomy): Bacteria > Pseudomonadota > Alphaproteobacteria > Rhizobiales > Rhizobiaceae > Mesorhizobium > Mesorhizobium neociceri. The sequence continues at coordinate 14,877 of NZ_JACDTY010000007.1, forward strand.
GTCACGCTATCGCAGTGGACCGAGACCGACGCGCCGCCGGTGATCGAAGCCGAACGCGTCGAGGTCGACCTTTCGGCCATGGCGGCGCTGCAGGGCGATGTGGTGTTTTCGACGGCGCGGCTGGTGCGGCCGACGATCCGGGTTCAGCGCGCCGCAAACGGCATGTTCCTGCCCGCCATACCGACCGGAGGGCGCATCACGCGCTCGATCGACACGGCGCGCGGCGTGGTCGGCGCCGATCCGACCAAGCCCGATCTGAGCAAGCTGCCGGCCGACCCGTTCGGCACCGTGGAATTCAGGGACGGCCGCATGGTCGCCTCCATCGGCGGCAAGGACGTCGAATTGCTGACCAGCCTGTCCGGCCAGGCGAGCTGGGCGGCGATGAACAGCAACGCGACCTTGTCGGCGACCGGCATCTGGCGCGGCGAAAGCGTCACCGTCGATGCCGCCTCGCCCAATCCGCTGGTGCTGTTTGCCGGTGGTTCCGCACCCGTCACGTTTTCGTTCAAGGCAGCGCCCGCCAGCTTCTCGTTCGAAGGCACGGCCGGCATGTCGCAGAACGCCTATTTCGACGGCCAGGCGAAATTCGCCGCGCCATCGCTGCGGCGCGTGCTGGAATGGTCGCAGGCCGGTATTGCCCCCGGTACGGCGATCGGTTCCGTCTCGATTTCGAGCAAGATCACGGCGACGGCCGGCCGCGTCAAATTCGAAAACACCGCGGTGGCGCTCGACAACAATCCGGGAATGGGGGCGCTCGATTTCTCGTTCGGCGACGCCTTGCCGGTGATTTCCGGCACGCTCGCCTTCGACACGCTCGACCTCAGGTCGCTGTTCTCCGCCTTCACGCCGCTGGCGCCCACCGGCGAGACCGGCCCCGGGGAAATCGACACCAGCTTTGCCGACCGCGTCAATCTGGATCTGAGGCTGTCGGCGGCGCATGCCTCGGCGGGCGCGGTCCAGCTTGCCGACGTCGCAGCCACGGCGCAGGTGAAGAACGGGCTTGCCGTCTTCGATATCTCCGATGCGTCGGCCTTTGGCGGCAACGTTCAGAGCAGCCTGCGCTTCGACCGCAAGCCGGAGGGTTCGCAGGTCGAGATCCGGCTGCTCGCCTCCGACATTGACGGCGCCGCTTTCGGCACCGCGGCCGGCATGACGCGACTGGTTCCGGCCAGCACCGGCACGGTCTCGGTCATTCTCAAAGGGCCGGGGAAATCCTGGGACTCGATCTTCGAGAACGCCGACGGCTCGGTCACGGCGACGTTCGGGCCGGGCGCGCTGAGCGGGCTCAATTTGCCGGCGTTTCTGAAGCACACCGAACAGGGCGGCTTCTTTGCACTCGACGATGTCTCGGACGGGACGCTGCCTATCGACGGCGCCGAGCTCAAGGCCACGATCTCGAAGGGCGTGGCGCGGCTCGACAAGGCCGAGGCCAATTCGGCGAAATACAAGATCTGGCTGTCCGGCATCGCGTCATACGGCGGACGCGGGCTGGCGCTATCGGGCGGTGTTATCCAGGCCGACCCGGCGGCAGCGCCCACCAATGGTCAGCAAGGCCCCAATCAGTCGTCCTTCTTCGTCGGCGGCAACTGGAGCACGCCGTTCATCTCGCCGATCAGCCGCGGCATTTCGGGCGAGTAGGCGAGCCCCTCGAAAGGGCGCCCGCCTGCCGCGACTGCTTCCGCTCAATCAGCCGCGCTGCGCGGCCTGTTCGTCGAGCTGACGCTGCACCTCACGCCGCTTGTTGGCGACCGAGGCAATGATGACGCCGACGGCAACCACGGCGATCAGGATGGTGCAGGCAGCATTGATTTCCGGCGTCACGCCGAGACGCACCTGGCTGTATATCTTCATCGGCAGCGTGGTGGCGCCGGGGCCCGAGGTGAAGGACGCGATCACCAGATCGTCGAGCGAGAGCGTAAAGGCCAGCATCCAGCCGGACACGATCGCCGGCATGATGACCGGCAGCGTGATCTGGAAGAAGGTCTTCACCGGCGTTGCGCCAAGATCCATCGCCGCCTCTTCCAGCGACCGGTCGAACGACACCAGGCGCGACTGCACGACGACGGCCACGAAGCACATGGTCAAGGTGATGTGGGCGAGCGTGACGGTGAGGAAGCCGCGGTCGAGACCGACGGCGACGAAGAGCAAAAGCAGCGACAGCCCGGTGATGACTTCAGGCATGACCAGCGGCGCAAACACCATGCCGGAAAACAGGATGCGCCCCCGAAAGCGGGTGTAGCGGGTCAAGGTCAGTGCCGCCAGCGTGCCGAGCACGGTCGCCACGGTCGCCGAAATGACACCCACACGCGCGGTCACCCAGGTGGCGTCCATCAGGCCCTGATTGTGGAACAGCGAGACATACCATTTGGTCGAGAAGCCACCCCAGACGGTGACCAGCTTCGATTCGTTGAAAGAGAAGACGACGAGCAGCACGATCGGCAGATAGAGGAAGGCAAAGCCCAGCACGACCGAGGTGACGTTGAATCGGCTCCAGGTGGCGTTCATTTGTCCTGCTCCTGGGCGCGTGCCTGAGCCTGCTGGAAGAGCATGATCGGCACGATCAGGAGCAGCAGCAGGATGACGGCGACGGCCGACGACACCGGCCAGTCACGGTTGGCGAAAAACTCGTTCCACAAGGTCTTGCCGATCATCAGCGTCTGCGACCCGCCGAGCAGGTCTGGAATGACGAACTCGCCGACCGCCGGGATGAACACCAGCAGGCAGCCGGCAATGACGCCGGGCAGCGACAGCGGGAAGGTGATTTTCCAGAAGGCGGCGGTTGGCGGGCAGCCGAGATCCTTGGCCGCCTCGATCAGCGAGTAATCCATCTTTTCCAGCGACGAATAGAGCGGCAGCACCATGAATGGCAGGTAGGAATAGACGATGCCGATGAAGATCGCCGTGTAGGTGTTGAGGATGATCAGTGGCTGATTGATGATGTGCAGCGACAGCAGCAGTTGGTTGAGCAGCCCTTCGGGCTTGAGGATGCCGATCCAGGCGTAGACGCGGATCAGGAACGAGGTCCAGAACGGCAGGATCACCAGCATCAGCAAGGTCGGGCGGATCGTCGCCGGCGCGCGCGCCATGCCGTAGGCGATGGGGAAGCCGACGAGCAAGGTCAGGATCGTCGAGACTGCCGCGATAATGACGCTGGTCACATAGGCTTTGAAGTAAAGCGCGTCCTGCGTCAGCCAGACATAATTGTCGAAGCTGAGTTCGCGGAAGCCGGCGAAGAAGCCGGAAATGCCGTCCGTGAAGTCGAGCACCGGCGTGTAGGGCGGCATGGCGATCGCCGACTGCGACAGCGAAATCTTGAAGACGATGATGAACGGGATGAAGAAGAAGAACAGCAGCCAGAGATAGGGAACGATGATGACGAGACGGCTGACGAAGCCGGCGCCGAGCCGCGTAAGCAATGGTTTGGCCGCTGTCGATGGGCCGGCATCGGTGATGGCGATGTTGGACATGGCCGCCCCCTACCGTGTCAGCACGACGCCGGCGTCCGGCCGGAAGGAGACCCAGGCGCGGTCGTTCCAGGTCAGCGGATCCTCGGTGACGCGCGCCGCGTTGAGCGCGCTTGCCCTGATGATCTGCCCGTCATCCAGCCTGATGTGGTAGACGGTCATGTCGCCGAGATAGGCGACGTCGTAGACTTCGCCCTCCAGCGCATTGACGGCGTCCGCCGGCTTCTTCGACGTTACCTTGATCTTCTCCGGCCTGATGGCGAAGACGATGTCGGAACCGGCCTTTGAATCGGTGCTGTTTTCGACGACGATCTGGGCCCCCGTCGTTCCGGTGATGCGTGTGGTGTTTGCCGCCCGCTCGGCGACCTTGCCTTCGAACATGTTCACATTGCCGACGAAGTGGGCGACGAAGCGCGAGCTGGGCGCCTCATAGACTTCCGCCGGCGTTGCCACCTGCATGACCTCGCCCTTGTCGATGATGGCGATGCGGTCGGCCATGGTCATCGCCTCCTCCTGGTCGTGGGTGACGACGACGAAGGTGAGGCCGAGATTTTGCTGCAGGTCCATCAGCTCGAACTGCGTTTCCTCGCGCAGCTTCTTGTCCAGCGCGCCGAGCGGCTCGTCGAGCAGCAGCACTTTCGGCCGCTTGGCAACCGAGCGGGCGAGCGCGACGCGCTGGCGCTGGCCGCCGGACAATTGGTGCGGCTTGCGCTTGGCGAATTGCTCGAGCTTGACCAGCTTCAGCATCTCGGCGACGCGCTTTTCGATGTCCGGCGCCGGCATGCCTTCCTGCTTGAGGCCGAAGGCAATGTTCTTTTCCACGCTCATATGCGGGAACAGCGCATAGGACTGGAACATCATGTTGACCGGGCGGCGATAGGGCGGGATGCCGCGCAGGTCCTGGCCGTCGAGAAGGATGCGTCCGGCGGTCGGCTCCTCGAAGCCGGCAAGCATCCGCAGCAGCGTCGACTTTCCGCAGCCCGACGCGCCGAGCAGGGCGAAGAACTCGCGCTCGAAAATGGTCAGCGACAGATTGTTGACGGCGGTGAACTCACCGAACTTCTTGGTGACGTTTTCGAATTGAATGTACGGCTTGGCGTTCGGGTCGTTCCATGGCGCGAAATCCCTGCGGATGCTGCCAAGCGATTTCATGTCCCACTCCGTCGTGTTTTTTTGCTTCTTGCCCCAGAAGAATGGCCCCGGCAGGTGACTGCCGGGGCCATGTCGCATTGCTTACTGGCCGGTGACGATCTTGGTCCAGCTGCGCGTGATCAGACGCTGCGTCTTGGGATCATAGGGCTGGACCGTATAGAGTTTTTTCAAGGTCTCGGCGTCCGGATAGACCGCCGGATCATCCAGCAGCGCCTTGTCGACGAACTGCTGCGAAGCCTTATTGCCGTTGGCGTACAGCACATAGTTGGACGACTTGGCGATCACTTCCGGCTTCATCATGTAGTTGAGGAATTCGAGTGCCTCGGCGACATGCGGCGCATCGGCGGGGATCGCCATCTGGTCGAACCACATCTGCGCGCCTTCCTTCGGCACGGAATAGCCGATCTCGACGCCTTGCTTGGCCTCCACGGCGCGGTTGCGCGCCTGGAAGACGTCACCCGACCAGCCTACCGCCAGGCAGATATCGCCATTGGCGAGCGCGTTGATGTATTCGGACGAATGGAATTTGCGGATATACGGCCGCACCTTCAGCAAAGTTTCCTCGGCCTTGGCGATGTCGTCGGGCGAGGTGCTGTTGGGGTCGAGGCCGAGATATTTCAGTGCCGCCGGGATGATGTCGGCCGGCGAGTCCAGCACATAGACACCGCAGTCCTTCAGCTTGGCCAGGCTGTCGGGATTGAAGAACACATCCCAGCTGTCGATCTTGTCGGTGCCGAGTGCCGCCTGCACTTTCTTGAGGTTGTAGCCGATGCCGACGGTGCCCCACATGTAGTTGACCGAATATTCGTTGCCCGGATCGTATTTGGCGGTCCGTTCCAGAACGGTATCCCACATGTTGGAGATGTTCGGCAGCTTCGACTTGTCGAGCTTCTGGAACACACCGGCCTGGATCTGGCGCGCCAGGAAGTTGCCGCTGGGCACGACGACGTCATAGCCGCTGCCGCCGGCAAGCAGCTTGGTCTCGAGGATCTCGTTGGAATCGAAGGTGTCATAGACCACCTTGATGCCGGTTTCCTTGGTGAAGTCCTCGATGATCGAGCTGTCGATATAATCCGACCAGTTGAAGACGTTGACGACGCGGTCCTCGGCATGGCCACCGACGGTAAAAAGCGTCAGAAATGCCGAGGTTGCCGAAAGCCAGAGCGCTTTGCGGATCATGCTGTTCTCCTTTGATGAGTGTTCCTTCGCCAATTCGTCGCAGCTTCAGCGCGATTGGGCATTTGCTTCAGAGTATTGAGCTTTCCAGGCAGCCACAAGCGCGAACTGCCGGCGCGATGCGGGCGGTTCGACCAGCGGCTGATGATGGCTCTGTGTGCCCGCCTGGCGGGTACGCCGACGCCGTCAGAGGCTTTCGCCGCGGCGCGGGCAGGGATACGACGCTGTGATCCGGTCTTGGTCCGACCGGCGGGGACACTTGGCAAGATAAGCCTGTCTTGTTGTTGCCGTGGCTTCAGCCTGCCCGCGCGGCAGCAACGTTGTCAATGGCCCATCTCGCGCTTTGGGGCGCGCAGCTCCGTCAATTAGGGGAAAGGCGGGTCAATTGGGGGAAGGCAGGCCGGTGACGCCGGGCCGCGCCGGCCTCGCCTGACGCTTGAATTCGAGTCCGATATGGACGAGCAGCGCGGCAACCACCACCGCGCCGCCGATGATTGTGCGCACCGAGGGCACCTCGGCATGGACGAGCCAGACCCAGAGCGGGCCAAGGATCGGCTCGAACGTGCCGAGCAACGCCGCGATCGCCGCAGGGACCAGCCGGGCGCCGGTGGCGAAGAATGCAAGGCCAAGGCCGAGATTGATGACACCGAAGGCAAACAGGAAAGCCATGTCGTGGGTGGAGACGGCGAACTGCGTGGCCTGCGACGCCGCGAACGCCGCCGCCAGCATCGTGCCGAGGCAGGTCGCCGGCGTCATGCGGACATGGGCGAAGCGCCGGGTGATGACGGTGGCAACCGAGAACATGACGGCGATCAGCAGTGCCAAGCCGTCGCCGATCGGCGATACGGCGCCGTCGAGCGATTCCGACACCATGATGGCGACGCCGGCGATGACGGCGGCGATCGCGACCCAGGTCGCGACGGCGACGCGTTCGCGAAACAGCACCCACGCCAGCAAAGCCGCCAGCAGCGGCACACCGGCCTGCATCAACAGGATGTTGGCGACGGTGGTGTAGGCGAGCGCGACAACGAAGCACGTCGAGGCGGTGGCGAAACAGACGGCCACGGCAAGGCCGGGCAGGCCCATATTGCGAAACAACCTTAGCATGCCGCGCCAGCCGTCGCGCCAGGCCATGAAGCAGATCAGGAACGCAGCCGCCCACACCGAGCGCCAGAATACCACCGTCCAGCTGTCGTTGGTGTCGATGAAACGGGCAATGGTGCCGCCAAAACTCCACATCAGCGCCGACAGGAACACCAGCAGGAAGCCGACGCGCTCCTCGCGCGGCGAAACGATCGGCGAAATGGCTGTCGGAGAAGATGCGGTATCGGTCATGGGGTGCGACTGTCGGCTATCTCGGGACGGCATGATGCACAAAGGACGACAGAAACGTGCCGCATTCGCCTAGCGCAAAGGCAACAGTCGGACGTGATCCAGCCGGGCATTCCCTTTGGCGCACCGCCTGCAAGTCGGCGGCATGCGAACGACCGGGAAGTCTATGACGTGATCTTGTTGCCGCGGATGAAGCGCCAGAGACCGGCCAGCGGAACCAGCAGCAGAATGCCGAATTTCTTCAGCGCGATGAGCGCGACCGCAATGAGCCCAGCCTTTGCCGCCAGTTTTCCGGCGATGAGGCCGCCAATGCCGACAGCGGCGACCGTGTCGGTGCCGGGCAGGAAGTCGGTGTATTTCTTACCGGTGTTGAAGTCCGCCACGCCCAGCACTTCATCCAGGCTCTGCTTGATCTCCGGCAACTGTTCCACTGTGGCGATATAGCTCATTACGAAGACGCCTTCCCGGCCGAGGAAGCGGACATCGTAATTGAGCGTGTGGACGGTATCGTCCCCGAACTGCAGTTCCTTGGCCCAGTGCAGCCGCTTGTGGACGAAATCATAGACCGGCGGCGAAGCCCAGCCGATCAGCTTGATTGGAGGAAAGCCGTCCTTCACCCGCTGATCGTTGGCCGACAATGTGTCCGCCTGCATGTTGCTCAGCAATTCGGTGTAGTCGATGGACGCGGCGTCGGCGTCATCGACATAGCCGATCTTCTCCCAGCGCAATTCGATGCCCCAACCGTTGCCGGCGATGGGTTCATACTTGACCGGAAAGATCATTCCGAGGGCCTCGGACGCGGTATCAGGCGGGTTGCCCCAAGCCTCGGTCAGGACGGACGTCGCATCCTTCTTGTCCAGAAAATAGAACTTGTCCTTGAGGTCGAGATGAATGCCTTCGGGAAGGTCGACCGCGCCGGTCTTCGGGGCGATCTTGTCCAGGAATGCCTTGCCGTCGTCACTATATTGTTGATAGCCCTTGAAGAATTCAGAGGATTTTTCCGCCAGAGCAGGCCCTGCCGAAAGGGCAAGCGCCACGCCAAGCCACAAAGCTTTCCTGTTCATCCTTGAATCCCCCCGCTGACACGCAGCTTGCCCTTCGAATACCGCAGCGCCGATGCTTAATCAATATTTGGTTCGGCGATGGTTCGGGCCGCACACTATTGTTCAGCGAAATTAAGGAGCACCGACCTTGCGGGCCGGTGAGACCTGGAACGCTACTGGAAATCGAAGGCGCTCAGACCCGTCACCATCTCGTCGAGGCCGAGTGGACGGGTCACAGGCGGCTCGGCGCGGGCGAGGCAGCCGATGCGCTCGCATAGCCGGCAGGCCGGACCGACCGGCGTGGCGGCGCCCTGTCCGGCCTTTGCTGGCAGCCCTGCGCCATAGACGATCTCGTCGCGAAAGCCGATGTCGCAGCCCAACAGCAGCGCGGTACGGCGCGGGCGCTCCGAGAACGAACCCTGCGGCCCCTCGAGCGTGCGGGCGATGCAAAGGAATTCGGCGCCGTCAGGCATTTCGACCGCCTCGACCAGGATCTGGCCCGGCAAAGCGAAGGCGGCATGGACAGGCAGCTTCGGACAGCCGCCGCCAAAACGGTTCTGCGGAAAGCCCTGGCCGCCCGCCTTGCGGAAGCGGTTGCCGGCGTTGTCGACCTCGAGCATGAAGAACGGCACGCCGGACAAGCCGGGACGCTGCAGCATGGTCAGGCGGTTTGCCGCTTGTTCGAAAGAGACACCGAAACGCGAACGCAGCACATCGATGTCGTAGCGTGCCCGAACTGCGGCTGCGTGGAAGGCCTGATAGGGCATCATCAACGCATGGGCGGCGTAGCGGCCGAGTTCGAAGCGAGCGAGCCGGCGGGCCTCGTCCGTGCCGAGCTTCAACGCCTGGATTTCGCCGGCGACAGCGACCGTCATGCGGATAAGGCAGGCTTCCATCGCGACTTCGCGCAACTGGTCGAAGGGCGACAGCCGCTCCGACAGGAACAGACGCTGCGAATGGCGGTCATAGCGGCGGCGCCAGTTCGGCATGGTGGCGACCGGCAGCACCTTGACGACGATGCCGTATTCGCGCTTCAGCCAGGCCTTCAGCGCGCCGTACAGATCGTCGCCTGGGTCGAGCACGGAGGTGAAAGCCTCGGCCTCTTCCTCGAGTGCTGCAAAATGGTTGGGCCGGCGCTCGAAAATCTCGTGCACCTCGTCGATCGGCAGCCGCGCGCCGGAAAGTGCCGTGGCCCGGCCCTCGCGCGCCAGAAGCTCGTTGAGATCGGACAGCCGCTCGGCCTGCTCGCGATAGGCGCGAAACAGTTTTATCATCGCGGCGGACGCATTGGGCGCGGCCTCGGCAAGCTCGATCAGCTCCTGGTCGCCAGGCAATTCACCGGCAAGCAGCGGATCGCCGAACACTTCCTTCAAAGCCGAGATCGATCCCCTCGCCTCGCCCTGCAATTCGTGCGGGTCGACCTTGTAGACCGAGGCCAGTTTCAGGATCAGCTGCACCGTCAGCGGCCGCTGGTTGCGCTCGATCAGGTTGAGATACGACGGCGAAATGCCGAGCCCCTCGGCCATCGCCGTCTGGGTCAGGCCCTTGGCGACGCGGATGCGGCGGATACGCGGCCCGGCGAAGATCTTCTGGTCGGCCATCGACTGCCCTTGACAGGAATTTTACACCGCTTGCGCGAGATGAAAGCGCATAAGCTTTTTACAATCGTGACAGATTTACAGCGCCTGCCAGTCAAAGACAACACAGGTTTTCTCTTATTTTCCGTCGAATATGACGGTTTTCCTCGCTCCCTTCGCGACGCAATGTAAATGATGTCACACACCGACGGCGCAAAATCTCCAATGGCGCGGCGTTGCAAGACACAGGCATCGATTGATCTGGAGCGACCAATGACTGATTTTTACAACCTCGTCCCATCCGCGCCCGAAGGCCGCTTCGACGGCATCGAACGGCCTTACTCGCCGGACGATGTGAAGCGGCTGCGCGGCTCGGTCCAGATCCGCCAGAGCCTTGCCGAACTGGGCGCCAACCGGCTGTGGAAGCTCATCCATGAGGAAGACTTCGTCAACGCACTCGGCGCCATGTCCGGCAACCAGGCCATGCAGCAGGTGCGCGCCGGGCTGAAGGCTATCTATCTCTCGGGCTGGCAGGTCGCCGCCGACGCCAACACCGCGTCGGCCATGTATCCGGACCAGTCGCTTTACCCCGCCAATGCGGCGCCGGAATTGGTCAAGCGGATCAACCGCACGCTTCAGCGCGCCGACCAGATCGAGACCTCGGAAGGCGGCCTGTCGGTCGATACCTGGTTCGCGCCGATCGTCGCCGATGCGGAAGCCGGGTTCGGCGGCCCGCTCAACGCCTTCGAGATCATGAAGGCGTTCATCGAGGCGGGCGCGGCCGGCGTTCACTATGAGGACCAGTTGGCTTCGGAGAAGAAGTGCGGCCATCTCGGCGGCAAGGTGCTAATCCCGACCGCGGCGCACATCCGCAACCTCAATGCGGCGCGCCTGGCGGCGGACGTGATGGGCACGCCGACGCTGGTCGTGGCACGCACCGATGCCGAAGCGGCAAAGCTTTTGACCTCCGACATTGACGAGCGCGACCAGCCCTTCGTCGACTATGATGCCGGCCGCACGGTGGAAGGTTTCTACCAGGTCAGGAACGGCATCGAGCCGTGCATCGCGCGTGCGATCGCCTATGCGCCGCATGCCGACCTGATCTGGTGCGAAACTTCCAAGCCCGATCTGGCACAGGCCAAGAAGTTTGCCGAGGGCGTGCGCAGGCATCACCCCGGCAAGCTGCTCGCCTATAATTGCTCGCCGTCGTTCAACTGGAAAAAGAACCTCGACGACGCCACGATCGCCAAGTTCCAGCGCGAACTCGGCGCGATGGGCTACAAGTTCCAGTTCATCACGCTGGCCGGTTTCCACCAGCTCAACTTCGGCATGTTCGAGCTGGCGCGCGGCTACAAGGCGCGGCAGATGGCGGCCTATTCCGAGCTGCAGGAAGCCGAGTTCGCGGCCGAAGCCCACGGCTACACCGCGACCAAGCACCAGCGCGAGGTCGGCACCGGCTATTTCGACGCCGTGTCGATGGCAATCAGCGGCGGCCAGTCCTCGACAACCGCCATGCATGAATCGACCGAGCACGCCCAATTCAAACCGGCGGCGGAATAACCAGACCAGCATTACCGACAGAGGAAACGCCCGGAACGGGCAAGAGACATAGGAGAAGAGCAATGGCATCGATAAGCCGCGTCAAGGAACGTGCGGAAGAGCAGTCCACCACGATGAGCGTCGACCAGCAGGCGACCATCCGCATGCTGGCCAACGACCTGCACCGGCTCAATCAATCGGTGATGAAGGCAGTCGAGGCGGGCGTCTCAGTGGAACTGGTGCGCTCGGCCCGGCATCATGGCGGCGACGGCAATTGGGGCGATCTGCTGATCCCGGTGATCGTCACGCAGCAGAGCCACGGATGATCTTCCCTTACGGCAGCTTTGTGCTTGCGGAATCTTCGAACCGGGCCGTGCACTGGCTGATTTCGACGTCACCCGCGCGCTTTCAGCGCGGGTGACTTTCGCTTTTGCGTAACCGCTTAACTACAGTCCGAAAACTGAACTTACTCTAGTGACCAATATTTCTTGCTATATTCGGGGCGCCCGTCGTTTCAGCTTGACAGGGCCGTGATCTCACGCCAATTGTCTCTCGGATTTCAACCCTGCATTGAAGCAGCGCAGAGTGCCCGCCCCGCCCATGTGCCCTGTGAATCGCGAGACCGACACCGCCAAACATCTGAATTCGAAAAGCGGGGGCGCAAACTCCGAGATATCAACGGATTTCTCCCACGTTCTGGTGGTCGGAAAATCGCCGATCAACCGGGTGGTGGTGTCGAAGATCGTCGAGAAGTCGGGGCTGAAGCCGATCTCTGAGTCGCCCGAAATGGCGACCAAGACATTGCGCACTCTTATTCCGGGTGCCGTCGTTCTCGACGGCGGCGCCGACAACAAGGACTGCGACGCGCTGATGTCGGCCATCGACGCCTTGCGGCGGGCGTCGGGGCGGTCGTTACCCTCGGTGATCCTGCTCTCGACCAAAACCGGCACGCCCGAAAGCCTCGGCCTGTCCAGCGTCATCGATGTGGTGGTGACCAAACCGATCACCACCGAAAGACTGCAGCCGGTGATCGACCGGCTGATCGGCCTCGGTCGCGGCTGACCGCCGTCCGGCCCAACCCGGCCGAAACGGGTGCGGGGCGGTCAACCTGCCTTGTCGATGCTTTCGATCAAAGCCGGCAATTCACCAAGATCGGCAATCGAGCGGAAGCGGGGAGCTTCGACCGGCGGCTCGATGTGCTCCAGCACCCAGGTCAGTTCGTGCGGCACGTGGACGCCCCAGCTGCCGGCCTCGATGGCCGGCACGACGTCCGACTTGAGCGAATTGCCAACCATCATGCTGTCCTGCGGGCTGCCGTGGCGGCCAAAGATCCTGGCATAGGTGGCGGCGCTCTTGTCGCTGACGATCTCGACGGCATCGAACAGATCGCCGAGACCGGACGCCGCCAGCTTGCGCTCCTGATCGAACAGATCGCCCTTGGTGATCAGCACCAGATGATAGGCGCCGGCGAGCCGTTCCACGGTCTCGCGCGCATGCGGCAGCGGCTCGACCGGATGGCCGAGCATGTCGCGGCCGGCGGCCAGGATTTCGGCGATGGTCGAGGCCGGCACATGGCCCTCAGTCACCTCGATCGCCGTCTCGATCATTGACAGGGTGAACCCCTTGATGCCGAAGCCGTAGACGGCAAGGTTGCGCTTTTCGGCTTCGAGCAGCCGGGCCGAAATGTGCTCGGCTTCGCCATGATCGGCGAGCAGTGTCGCAAAGCGCTTCTCGGTCAGACGGAAGAACTGCTCGTTCTGCCACAGCGTATCGTCGGCGTCGAAGCCGATGGTGGTCAAGTTGCGTCTGGCTGGCATTCGGTGTCTTCAACTGCTCGATCTGCGGGATGTCGACCCTAATCTGCGCGGAGCGATTTTCAACCACGAAGGCGAACTCGGGCGGGCTCCCCTTCCCTTCCATCACCCGCCACGGCTATACTCCGAAATCCGCAACCCAATCTGGTGAATGATGCCGCCTGCGAAAAAGGAAGTCCGTCCGTCGAACCGCGGAGGACGCGTCCGCACGCCTGCCTTCGTGAAAAATCAACGCGGCGTGAAGAACTGGAAGGAAGTCAGCGCCTGGCTGGAATGGCGCGGCATCGAAGACATAGAATGCATCACACCCGACCAGGCGGGTGTCGCCCGCGGCAAGATGATGCCGTCGAAGAAATTCACCTCCAACACCTCGCTGGCGCTGCCTTCGGCGGTGTTCATGACGACGATTTCGGGCGGCTATCCCGAGGATGGCAACGGTTTCCACTATCCGGAGGATGATGGCGATCTGAAGCTGATGCCGGATCTGTCGACCCTGACCGTGGTGCCGTGGGAAGAAGACCCGACGGCAGCTGTCATCTGCGACCTCGTCCACCAGGACGGCCGCTCGGTCGAGTTTACGCCGCGCAATGTGCTGAAGCGCGTGCTGGCTGCCTATGACAAGCGTGGGCTTAAGCCGGTGGTGGCGCCCGAGATCGAATTCTACCTGGTGCGCAAGAACCCCGATCCGGACTATCCGCTGACGCCGCCGGTCGGGCGTTCGGGGCGGGCGATCGGCGGCGGCGCCGGCTATTCGATCGCCGGCGTCAACGAGTTCGACGAGCTGATCGACGACATCTACCATTTCTCCGAAAGCCAGGGCCTGGAGATCGACACGCTGATCCACGAGGAGGGCGCCGGCCAGCTCGAGATCAATTTGCGCCACGGCGATCCGATCGAGCTTGCCGACCAGGTGTTCATGTTCAAGCGCACCATCCGCGAGGCGGCGCTGAAGCATGAGATTTACGCCACCTTCATGGCCAAGCCGATCCAGGGCCAGCCGGGTTCCGCCATGCACATCCACCAGTCGATCATCGACAAGAAGACCGGCCAGAATATCTTTTCGGCGCAGGACGGCTCGGAAACCGACGACTTCTTCCACTTCATCGGCGGCATGCAGAAGCATGTGCCGAATGCGCTGGTGATGTTTGCCCCGTACGTCAATTCCTACCGCCGGCTGACGCAGTCGGCCTCGGCGCCGGTCAACAACAAATGGGGTTATGACAATCGCACCACGGCGTTCCGCGTGCCGCGCTCGGACCCGGCGGCGCGGCGTGTCGAAAACCGCATCCCGTCTTCCGACGCCAATCCCTATCTGGCACTGGCGGCGTCGCTTGCCTGCGGGCTGATCGGCATGACCAACAAGATCAAGGCCGAGCCTCCGGTGCTCACCACCGCCAACGCAGACGAGATCGACCTGCCACGCGGCCTGCTCGAGGCCGTCGACCTGTTCGAAGGCGACGAAGAACTCTGCGCCCTGCTGGGCAAGTCCTTCGCCGCCACCTATGCCGCGATCAAGCGGGCGGAGTTCGAGACCTTCATGGAAGTGATCAGCCCGTGGGAGCGGGAGTATTTGTTGCTGAACGTGTGAGCGGCGACTTCGTCGCGTCAATGGTGAACGGTGAATGGTGAATAGCTTCATATTGGATGGATGAGCGCAGACGACGCGCATCTCGCAGCCATTCACCATCACTATTCCCCATTGACTGGCGTTCCCATGCCTTACCAATCACCGATCTCCCCCGGCCGCTCCTGGTACGAAGACACGGCCGGACCACGCCCGGAATACCCAGCCCTTGATGGCGACCGGACTTGCGACGTCGTCGTCATCGGCGGCGGCTTTACCGGGCTGTCGGCTGCGACGCACCTTGCCAAGGCGGGGACGAACGTCGTTCTGATCGAGGCGTTCCGTTTCGGCGATGGTGCCTCCGGGCGCAATGGCGGCCAGCTTGGCACCGGCCAGCGCGCCTGGGCCGAAGAGATGGAGGCCGAATACGGGCTTTCCCGAGCCAAGGCGCTGTTCGACCTTGCCGAAGAGGCTAAAGCGCATCTGCTGGAATTCGCCGCCGTCAACCAGATCGACATCGACTACAAGCCTGGCCAATTGTCGGTGGCGCACAAGCAGCGCTATGTCGATGACTACAAGGCGCATGCCGAGATCATGGCGGACCGCTTCAACTATCCGCACATCGCCTTCATGGATGCCAGGGAAACGGCCGAGCGGCTCGGCTCCACACGCTACTTCGGCGGTACCCGCGACACCGGCACAGGGCACATCCATCCGATGAAGCTGGTGATCGGCACGGCAAAGGTGGCGGCCGCCGCCGGCGCCAATCTGTTCGAGCAATCGCCGTCGACCGGCATTACGTCCAGCGGCGGCAAGGTCAGGGTGACGACGCCGAGAGGCACCATCACCGCGCAGAAATGCCTGATCGGCGTCAACGCCTATGGCGGCACGATCGAGCCGGTGAGTGCCGCGCACATCATGCCGATCGGCTCCTTCATCGGCGCGACGGTGCCGCTGGGCGTTAATTCGAAAGTGCTGCCGGGCGGCGAGGCGGTCGACGATTCGCGTTTCGTCGTGCGCTATTTCCGCAAATCCAGGGATGGTAGGCTGCTGTTCGGCGGGCGCGAAGTCTACGGCGTCAACGATCCGAAGGACATCCATATCCATATCCGCCGGCAGATCGCGGAACTCTATCCGGAGCTCCGGGATGTCGAGATCACCCATGGCTGGGGCGGCTATGTCGGCATCACCGTGCCGAGAAAGCCGTTTGTGCGCGAGGTGATGCCCAATGTGATCTCGGCCGGCGGCTATTCCGGCCATGGCGTCATGCTGTCGAACTTCTTCGGCAAGCTCTATGCCGAGACCGTCGCCGGCAACCGCAACCGGCTGAAGCTGATCGAGGACCTGAAAATCCCGGCCTTCCCCGGCGGCCGACGCTTTAGAACGCCATTGCTGTTCCTGGCGCTCAACTGGTTTGCCCTCAGGGACCGAATATAGGGAACGTATCTCATATCGGTCCGGCTGATACCGGGCTGATTCTATTGAGATGTTGGTTGCCGCAGCGAGACGTTGCGGAATCCTTAACAAGAGCGCAGAATTCCTCCCAAGGGCGCACTGATGCCACAATCAAGGGCAAAGGATGCCGGTTCTGGGCGATTGAACGGGGATTTCTGCGGGCTTGCCCGCTTTGTTGTTGGGACCGATGCCGATCGGATGCCGGACTGCCGGCGCCGATCGAAAGAACACCGGCCCATCTTTTGGAGGTGGCAAGAGTGAATGAGCCCTTCAGTTTCGGCGCGCCGGAACGTCGGCGCTTTGCCATGCAATTCGGTTATGACATGCGGCCCTCCTTCTGGCAGGGGGTGCGCACGAATTCGCATCTGGTGATTGCCGCGATCGGTACCGCAGCGCTGCTTGGCGTAGCGGGTATCGCGCTTTGGCTGGCGTTGCCGGCCAACGACCGGCAGGCGAGCGCCAGCATACAGCCTCTTTCGCAGCAGAGCGTTCCAACCATCCCGGTCAAGACGACCAAGATCGCCCCGGTTACCCCTGCGGCAACAGTTGCGGCAGCGGCGCCGCAAGCCGCACGCAAGGGCGATGCGGTTTCGCCGGCGGTGGCTGCCGGGGCGGCCGCGATACCGGCGCTGGCGGCAAACGATCCGCGCTGGACTGCGCCGCAATCGAACAGCGACGCTGAAGCCACGCCGCCCGATCAGGCCACGACTGAGCAGGCAGCCGCCAAACCGGCCGATGCGGCAGCTTACGAGGAGCCGTCGGCACAGAGCGATGCCACGACGCAGCTGTCCAAGGTTGCTGCACCAGACGCCGCTGCGAAGGACGGTCATACCGACGGTGCGGAAACCGCCGCGATCCCGACGCCAAAGCCGCAACTGCCGGACGCGGAATCTCCCGCCGCAACGGACGATACACAGGCCTCGACCAAGCCACAGAAGGTGGCTGCAGCCGCCGGCACCGGACGCATCCTGCGGACGGTGACAATGCGCACCGGCCCGCAGAAAAACGCCGCCGCCATGGGAACCGTGCCCGCCAAGTCATCGGTGCAGGTGGTGAGCTGCAAGAAATGGTGCCAGATCGTCTACAACGGCAAGCGCGGCTGGATTTACAAGAGCTACATCAAGACCGGGGCGTGAGACAACGACGTCGTCGAGGCTGCCAAGAGCGTTTCACCGTTTCACAGAAACGGCGAACCGCTCTATCTCTTTGTTTCTACGCAATTCCGGACGGAAGACCGCACACACTTTTCCTGGAATTGCTCTAAGACGAAGCCGTCAAATTCTGGTCAGCCGCCGAGCAGCCATCTGAAACGGTGTCTTCTGCGAGCAAGTTTGCGCTTCGCCAGGAAATCCCGGTGTTCCTCGAACGGCACTTCATAGAGGCCGCACATTTGGCAGCTTTCCGACTTGCCGCATACCGCGATCCAGCATTTCACATCGTGCGTCCAGGCGAGCGCGATCCTTTCCAGGTGAAGGTTGGACGAACTTTTCAGCAGAATTAGTTCTCCTGGGACTGCCGTCTGTTTGATATGATCCGAAACTTCCTTGGCACTGCGAAGCTCAATGAAACGGCCGCTGTCGCGGTCGGCCTGGCTGGCGCGCGAGCGGTGCGCATTGTCGCCGGTGTAGATGACCTCATCGGCGATTTCGCGCGCGATTTTGTAGGCGGCGCCGTATTTCCTTGACGAGCCGGCGTAGTCGGATATCTGCCCAAGCACAATGCGCTTACGAGCGGCCTTGGCCTTTGCAATCATCTCCAGGGCAATGTTGAGCGAATGCCAAGGCGCTTTAGCCGTATCGACCAGGAATTGCGGACCTGCTGGTACCTCTTGCACCGTAGAGCGGTTGGGTAGCGGTTCAAACGATGCCGTTCTCGCTATGACTTTCTCTGGCGGGACGCCAAGTTCCAAGGCGGTGGCCACAGCCGCTGCAGTCGGCAGCCAGAATTGCTCGCCGGGAAAGGGCGCTTGAATATTCAAGCTCCCATCGCGCCAATGAAGGGTGAACCGCAGCAATTCTGGATACGCGGCATACACGTCACTCACGCGGTAGTCTGCCTCGTCGGATTGACCAAAGGTCGCAATCCGGCATTTCGCGCCAGACGCCATACCGAGCACCAGTGGGTCATCGCAATTGAGAACCGCAAGTCCATCGGGTTGGAGTGCCTCGACCAGCGCCCGCTTCTCTCCCGCTACAGCTTCCAGAGTCCTGAACTTACCAAAGTGCTCCAGGCGGATCATCGTAACCACCGCCACGCTCGGCTTCAGCATCTGCGCCATGGCGCCGATCGTGCCGAAGTCGGAGGCGCCTGCTTCGAAAACGACGTAATCGACTTTGCCACTCCTCCTCAGCCGCTTGTAGAGCGTTCGAATGAGCGCAGGCATCGTGTTGGCCTGGGCCTGCAGATGCACTTTGCCTTGGGCGCTCAGTATGTGTGCAAGCAGGCTGGAGGATGTGGATTTGCCGGAGCTGCCGGTAATGCCGATGAACGTCGCCTTGTTACGCGCTCGCACCCAGCGCGCCTGCAGCCGTCGCAGCGCCCACCCCAAGTCCTTGCGATTTTTCGGGAATTCCAGTTTCACAACCCGCCAGTTCTTAGCCCAGCCTAATATGCGTCGTGCCAAGTTCCCGAGTCAAACGGGGCGCTGGCGTGCTTGGGCCCAAAAACTTTAGCGACCGAGGAGCCGCAGCAGTCTGTGCTTGCGGCGCTTTAATTTTCTCTGCGCCACAAACTTGCGGTGCTGCTCAAACGGCACTTCATAGAGGCCGCACTGCTCGCATCCCTCGGTTTTACCGCACACCGAAACCCAGCAGCGGACGTCGTGGGTCCAGGCAAGCGCGACACGCTCGAGGTGGAGGCTGGATGAGCTCTTGATCAGGATCAGCTCGTCCGGCTGCGCGGTCTGCGCGATGTAGTCCGACACTTCCTTTGCCGTGCGCAGTTCAATGAAGCGGCCGCTGTCGCGATCGGCCTGGCTGGCTTTGGAGCGATGGGCATGATCGCCGGCATAAATCACCTGGTCTGCGATCTCGCGTGCGCTGCGGTAAGCGTCAGCGTACTTCCGGTTTGAGCCGGCAAAATCCGATAGCTGGCCAAGAACGATGCGTTTTCGCCCAAACGTCGATCTGGCTATCATGTCGAAGGCCAGGGTCAGCGAATGCCATGGCGCCTTTGCAGCGTCCACGATGAAGTGAGGGCCGCCAGCGGGGGCGAGCACCTGGCCGCGGTTTTCCAGGGGCTGGAACGTCGCGGTCCTGTCCTTTACCATCTGCGCAGGCACTCCCAGCTCAAGAGCTGTTGCCACCGCCGCGACCGTCGGCAGCCAGAAATGCGCGCCGGGGAACGGTGTCTCGATATCGAGCACACCACCGCGCCAGTGGATCGAGAATCGCAATGGCTTGGGATAGGCGGCCTCGATATCGCTGACGCGATAATCCGCCCGCTCCGATGTGCCGAATGTGACGGTGCGGCAATCGCTCGCCGAGGCCATGCCCAGCACATGCGGGTCATCGGCATTGAGCATCGCGAAGCCGCCCGGCTCCAGCGCCGCGACCAGTGCGCGCTTTTCATGCGCAACGCTTTCCAGAGTCTTGAAACTGGCGCGATGCTCCAACCGGACCATCGTGACAACAGCCACATCAGGGCGAAGCAACTCGGCCATCGGCTTCATTGTATCCGGGCCGAACGCGGCCGCCTCGAAGACGACGTAGTCGGTTTGGCCGCCCTTCCTCATTCGCCTGGATAGCGTGCTGACCAACAGCTTCATGGTGTTGGCCAGAACCTGTGTATAGACCGAACCGTGGCCAGCCAGGATATGTCCAAGCAGGCTCCCCGCCGTCGTCTTGCCGGAACTTCCGGTAATGCCGATGAACGTCGCTTTGCTTCGCGCCCGCGCACGTCTGGCCAGGTAAAGCCGCAGCCGCCATCCCAGATCGTAGCGACTTTTCTGCCGCTTGTTCCTCATCACCCGCCAACACTATCCACGATCCGTTATGCCTTTCGGTGGATCGTGAAGTCAAACTGGGGCCTGGAGTGCCGACGTCAATTGTCCGTTCCTCGGCCGGTCGGCAAACCGATGCGAACTCTTGCTGACGTTGCTCTGTCCACCATGGATTGCGAACAGAGAGGTACTTCCCTCAAATTGCTCAGATGCAGCGGCCGCCGTCGACCTCCAGCGCCACGCCAGTGATGAAGGCGGCTTCGTCCGAAGCAAGCCAGAGCGCGGCATTGGCGATGTCGAGCGGCGTCGACAGACGGCCGAGCGGGATCGAGGCGCGGAACCTCTCGCGGATCTCGGGCGTATCGGCGCCCATGAACTTCTCCAGCATGGCGGTTTCGCCGGCGACCGGGCAAAGGCAGTTGACGCGGATGTTCTTGGGCGCGAGCTCGACCGCCATTGATTTGGTGGCGGTGATCGCCCAGCCCTTCGAGGCATTGTACCAGGTGAGGCCCGGCCGCGGCCGCAGACCCGCGGTCGAAGCCGTGGTCAGGATGACGCCGCCGCCCTGCCGCTCCATGATCGGCACCACGGCCAGCGCGGCGTGATAGATTGCCTTCATGTTGACTGCGGTGATCAGGTCGAAGGTCGCCTCGTCGACGTCGAGCATGTCGCCGTTGCGATGGGTGTAGCCAGCATTGTTGACCATGATGTCGATGCGGCCGAAGGCGCTTTTTGCGGCATAGACCATCTCGTCGAATTCGGAACGCTGCGAAACGTCGGTCTGGGTCCAAATCGCGGCCTCGCCGATCTCGGCGGCAACACGCTCCGCGCCCCTGGCGTTGAGGTCGGCGACGACCACCTTTGCGCCCTCTTCGGCAAAGCGCCTGGCCATGCCTTCGCCGAAGCCCGCCGCAGCACCGGTGATGACGGCGACCTTGTTTTCCAGACGCATGCTTTTCCCGCTCATTCCAAGATCACCTCGCAAGCGCATTTCTCTCTTTGTTTTGATGCATGTCGATCTCCCAGAACCGCTGCACACTTCTGGGCGACATGCATTAGCTTTCGTCACATTCCCGCTCTATGTTGCAGGCGCGAAGGCTCCCGGGACCATCGCTTGACGAAAAGCCTCCGGGTGGCAGCCAGTGTCAAGGCACATTTGGACCGAATCAATATGGAGTGATTGGTCCTTGATGTGACACCATGGCACTGGCAAATTTAAATCGATTAGATTATACCCAGTCGCGTCACAGTGTGCGGCGTCAAAGCGGACAGACCATGACCAGCCAGATCATCCCCGTCGATCCTTTCGACTTCATCATTTTCGGCGGCACCGGCGACCTGTCGGAACGCAAGCTTCTGCCCTCGCTCTACCATCGCCAGCGCGACCATCAGTTTTCCGAGCCGACCCGCATCATCGGCACGTCGCGCTCGAAGATGAGCGACGAGGAATTCCAGGCTTTCGCCAAGCAGGCGATTTCCGATCACGTCAAGCCGGCTGATATCGACGCCAAGGAACTGAAGACGTTCCTGGCGCGGCTGTCCTACGTGTCGGCCGACGCGACGACGGGCGCCGGATTCGACAAGCTGAAAAAGGCGATCGGCGAAAGCGACCGCATCCGCGCCTTCTACCTGGCGGTGGCGCCGGCGCTATTCGGCGACATCTCGCACCAGCTGAAAACACACAATCTGATCACGCCGAATTCGCGCATCGTGCTGGAAAAGCCGATCGGCCGCGACCTTGCCTCGGCGCGCGCGCTTAACGATGCCGTCGGTGACGATTTCGACGAAAGCCAGATCTTCCGCATCGACCACTATCTCGGCAAGGAGACGGTGCAGAACCTGATGGCGCTGCGCTTTGCCAATGCGCTCTACCAGCCGCTGTGGAATTCGGCGCATATCGACCATGTGCAGATCACGGTGGCCGAGACCGTCGGCCTGGAGGACCGCGTCACCTATTACGACAAGGCGGGCGCGCTGCGCGACATGGTGCAGAACCACATGCTGCAATTGCTCTGCCTGGTCGCCATGGAAACGCCGTCATCGATGGACGCGGACGCCGTGCGCGACGAGAAGCTGAAGGTGCTGCGCGCACTGAAGCGCATCAACGGCAACGAGGCGCCTAAGCACACGGTGCGCGGCCAGTATCGCGCCGGCGCGTCAGCCGGCGGCGCGGTGAAGGGTTACGTCGAAGAACTCGGCAAGGACAGCACGACCGAAACCTTCGTTGCCATTAGGGCCGAAATCGGCAATTGGCGCTGGGCCGGCGTGCCGTTCTATCTCAGGACCGGCAAAAGGCTGGCAAGCCGGGTTTCGGAAATCGTCATCGAGTTCAAGCCGATCCCTTTCTCGATCTTCGACGAGAGCGCCGGACCGATCTTCGCCAACCAGCTGGTGATCCGGCTGCAGCCGGACGAAGGCGTCAAGCAGTTCATCATGATCAAGGATCCGGGTCCGGGCGGCATGCGGCTGCGCCAGATCCCGCTCGACATGAGCTTTGCAACATCTTTCGACGGCCGCGCGCCGGATGCCTATGAACGACTGATCATGGATGTCGTGCGCGGCAACCAGACGCTGTTCATGCGTCGCGACGAGGTCGAGGCGGCGTGGAAGTGGATCGACCCGATCCAGAACGCCTGGGAAAGCACCAGGCAGGAAGCGCAAGGCTATACGGCCGGCACATGGGGCCCCTCGGCCTCGATTGCGCTGATCGAACGCGACGGGCGGACATGGCACGAGAGCAATTGAGCGAGCCCGCCTATAGCTGGAACGGCTTTGCCGTGCGCCAGGACCTGGCGGCGGCCCTTGCCGGCAATGTCGCGGCGCGGCTGACCAAGGCTATCGACGAGCGCGGCGTCGGCCTCCTTGCCGTTTCCGGCGGCACCACGCCGGCGAAGTTCTTTGCAGCACTTTCGGCAATTCCGATCGCCTGGAACAAGGTGACGGTGACGCTGGTCGACGAACGGTTCGTGCCGGCCTCTTCGCCGCGCTCGAATGCCGGGCTGGTTGCCGCCAACCTGCTCCAGAACGCGGCCGCCGCCGCTCACTTCGTGCCGATGTATCACGAGGCCGCAAGCATCGAGACTGCCGCGGCGTCCGACGACACGGCGCTCAAGGCATTGCCCTGGCCGCTCGACGTCGTCGTGCTCGGCATGGGCAGCGACGGCCACACTGCGTCGTTCTTTCCCGATGCCGATAATCTCCCCGCCTTGCTCGATCCCGCCTCGCAGCGGATCGTGCTCCCGGTGCATGCACCGAGCGGCGGCGAGCCGCGGCTGACGCTATCAATGGCGCGCATCATCGCCGCCGGCTTCATCGCGCTCCATATCGAAGGCGAGGACAAGCGCACCGCCTTCGAGGATGCGATGGGACCGGGTGCGAAGAAGCCCATTCGCAAAGTGCTCGAAGCAGCACCCAGACCAGTAGAGGTGTTCTGGGCACCCTGATTTCACGAAAGCAGTCCCGGCAGACGGTGGAGGACGTTTTTCCGGGGCTCGAAAGGACCGACCATGACAGCCAGACGCGACATCGAAGCCATCACGGAACGCATCCGCCAGCGCTCGAAAGCCGGCCGCGAACGGTATCTCGGCCGCATCGCCGAGGCCTCTAACCGCACCGCCAACCGTTCGGTGCTGTCCTGCGGCAACCTCGCGCATGGATTTGCCGTCTGCAGCCCGACTGAAAAGCTGGCGCTCGGCGCCGACAAGGTCCCGAACCTCGGCATCATCACGTCCTACAACGACATGCTGTCGGCGCATCAGCCCTTCGAGACGTTCCCGGCGCTGATCAAGGAAGCCGCGAAGGAAGTTGGCGGCATCGCGCAAGTGGCCGGCGGCGTGCCGGCCATGTGCGATGGCGTGACCCAGGGACAGCCCGGCATGGAGCTGTCGCTGTTTTCGCGCGACGTGATCGCCATGGCTGCGGCTATCGGCCTGTCGCACAACATGTTCGACGCCGCCGTCTATCTCGGCGTCTGCGACAAGATCGTGCCCGGGCTGGTGATCGCCGCCCTCACCTTCGGCCATCTGCCGGCGGTGTTCGTGCCGGCCGGGCCGATGACGACGGGCCTGCCCAATGACGAGAAAGCCAAGGTCCGCCAGCTTTATGCCGAAGGCAAAGCCGGTCGCGCCGAACTGCTCGAGGCCGAGTCAAAATCCTACCATGGGCCGGGCACCTGCACCTTCTACGGCACCGCCAACTCCAACCAGATGCTGATGGAGATCATGGGCCTGCACACGCCCGGCGCCTCTTTCGTCAATCCGGGCACGCCGCTGCGCGACGCGCTGACGCGCGAGGCGACGAAGCGGGCGCTGGCGATCACCGCGCTCGGCAACGCCTACACGCCGGTCGGCCGCATGATCGACGAACGCTCTTTCGTCAACGGCGTGGTTGGCCTGCACGCCACCGGCGGCTCGACCAACCATACCATCCACCTCATCGCCATGGCGGCGGCGGCCGGCATTACGCTGACCTGGCAGGACATTTCCGACCTGTCCGAGGCGGTGCCGCTGCTGGCCCGCGTCTATCCGAACGGGCTCGCCGACGTGAACCATTTCCATGCCGCCGGCGGGCTCGGCTTCCTGATCCGCGAACTGCTCGACGAAGGCATCCTGCACGAGGATGTTCAGACGGTGTGGGGCGAAGGCCTCCGGCCCTATGCAGTCGAGGCCAGGCTCGGCGAAGACGGCAGCGTGGTGCGCGAGGCCTCGCCGCTTCAGAGCGGCGACGAAAAGGTGCTGGCGCCCTTCGCCAAGGCCTTCCAGCCGACCGGCGGCCTGAAGGTGCTGGCGGGCAATCTCGGGCATGCCGTGATCAAGACCTCCGCCGTGAAGCCGGAACGCCGCGTCATCGAGGCGCCGGCCAAGGTGTTCGACAGCCAGCAAGGCCTGAATGAGGCGTTCAAGGCCGGGACTTTGACCGGCGACTTCATCGCCGTTATCCGGTTCCAGGGGCCGAAGGCCAACGGCATGCCCGAACTGCACAAGCTGACCACTGTGCTCGGCATCCTGCAGGACCGCGGCCAGCGCGTGGCGCTGGTCACCGACGGGCGCATGTCGGGCGCTTCCGGCAAGGTGCCGGCGGCAATCCATGTGACGCCGGAAGCGGTCGAGGAAGGTCCTATCGCCAGGATCCACGACGGCGACATTATCCGCCTCGACGCCGACGCCGGCACGCTGGAAGTGCTGGTGCCGGGGCCTGAGCTCGCACTGCGCCGCACGGCGGACGCCGACCTCATCGGCAACGAGTTCGGCTTCGGCCGCGAGCTGTTCAGCGGTTTCCGCCAGCTGGTCGGCCGTGCGGACCATGGCGCCAGTGCATTCGGTATAGCCTGACGCATCGCCATCTCATTCATGAAAAAGGGCGGCTCGTGGCCGCCCTTTTTTGTGTTCGTCCATACGATCCTACTGCACCGTCAGCTCGGCTCGCTCGCCGGCCTTGACCGTTACGGTGTCTTCCTTCGAGCTGTTGTCCGCCTTCTCCGAGACGACCGCATAATCGCCGGCCGCGATCGCCGCCTGATACTTCTGGTCGTAGGCGTAGCCAAGCGACTTGCGATTGCCGTTGATGTCTTTCTTCGCCTCGAAAATCTCGATCTTCGAAGCGCCGGGCGCGGTGATTGCCAGCACGCCGGCGTTCATGGCCACCTTCACATCCTGGAATTCACCGACCTTAACGGCGAACGGCTGCTCGACGACGGCGAGGTCGACCGTCGCGATCAAAACATAGTCGTCGGCCGGCAGATCGAACTTGCTGTCGGGGCCATAGGAATAGGTCACCTCTTCCCTGGTCCCGTCGATCTTCTTTTTCGCCTTGAACACCTTGAAGCCGATGCCCGAACCGTCGGCCTTGTCGCCGCCGGCGACATAGTAGGCGTTGGCCACGACATGGCCGACGCCAACGATGATGTCCTTTTCGACGGTCTTGCCGGCGGCAAGCGGAATCGTCTCGGTAGCCACGCCCTGGCCGATCGTGACAGTCACTTTCTCGTCGCCGGCCGGCAACACGATCTTGGTGGTGCCATAGTAGGTCGCGGGGTTCTCGGCACCCGGGTAGTCGATCACGACAGCCGCGCCATCGACAACATCCGCCCCCGCGCTTGGTCGCGGATGAATGATGAGCGTGCCGGCATTCATAGTGAACAGCGGCTTGTAGACCTGGCCTGCCTCGATCTTGAGCTTCTGTTCGGTCTTGGCCTCGCCATCGCGCGCGACGATGATGTAGTCGCCCGGCTCCAGATTACCCTTGTAGGCGCCATATTCGGTGGTGACGTTGTCGCCACGCGTGCCGTCGGACTTTGCCTTGTAGATTTCCCAGGCATTGCCGTCGGTGACCGGATCGCCGCCCTCGGCAAGCACCAGGGTCGGCAGCAGATTGAATTCAGGTTTTTCCGGCTCTGGCGCTGGTGCGGGAGCCGGAGCCGGCGCCGGTTCAGGCGCGGGTGCCGGGGCCGGCGCAGCGACGGTTTCGACCAGCGCTTCCTGCAGCGCCTTCTCGTCGGAGGCCTGGATGTATTTTCCGCCGGTGTTGTCGGCGAGACAGGCGATCTGCTTGCCCTCGTCGGCGGTCAGGCCGAAGCCGACGACGTCGGCGGTGAAGTCGACACCCGACGCTTCCAGTTCCTTGCCCAGTGCGCACGGGTCGCCACCGCAGGTCTCAAGCCCGTCGGTGATGAGAACGACGGTCGCCTTGTCCTCGGTGTATTTCAGAGCTTCGGCCGCCTGCTTGACGGCAGCGGTCAGCGGCGTCTTGCCGAGGAATTTCAGGCTGTCGGCAGCGGCTGAAATGGCGCTTGCCGAGCCGGCCTGCGGCGGCACGATCAGCTCGATGTCGTCGCAGCTGCCCTTTTCGCGGTGGCCATAGGCCATGAAGCCGATCTCGTCGTCGGCCGGGACCGATTGCAGCACGGTCCTGAGCGATTCGCGCGCGATTTCGAGCTTCGGCTTGCCGTCGATCTGGGCCCACATCGAGCCTGAAGCGTCAAGAATGATGATGACCTTGTTCGCGGCAAAGCCGAGCGAAGTCATCGACAAAAGGAGCAGCGCCGCAGCGACGCTCCGCAAAAGTCCCGCCATGGAAATCTCCTTGAGGCCGCCCTCTGGTCCGCGCCGGAAGCTATTTGACAGCGCGTTCGGACACAAGCCTCGAGCGGTCACTGACGGTTGCAGTGTAACAGGATCGGCGCTGGCCGAGGCCTGTTCCGAGGCTGGCTCAGCACCGCATCAGTAGGTGGTGCGCCGCTCTTCGGAAGGCGGACGGCCGAACTGCAGCCGGTAGCTCTGCGCGAAATAGGAGTGCGAGGTGAAACCCGTGGCGATGGCCACATCGAGGATCGGCATGTTGGTCTGGCGCAGCAATTCGCGAGCCCGCTCGAGCCTGAGCCGCATGTAATAGCGGCCGGGCGTCACGCTCAAATGGCGCAGGAACAGCCGCTCGACCTGGCGCACCGACAGGCCCGCCGATTTGGCGAGCTGCACCGCCGACAAGGGCTCGTCGAGATGGTCGGCCATCAGTTCGACGATGCGCCTGAGCTTCTCCGACTTGCCGGTCAGGTCGCGCTCCGGCCCGACGCGCTGGCGGTCGCCAGCGGAGCGGATGCGCTCATGCTGGAACTGGTTGGCGACGCCATTGGCGAGGTTTGAGCCGAAATCGCCGCGCACGATCTCCAGCATCAGGTCGATCGAGGTGGTGCCGCCGGCGCAGGTGTAGCGTTTGCGGTCGATCTCGAAGACGTTGCCGGTACAGTTGATGTCTGGAAAGCGCTCGACGAAGCCGGCGCGGTTCTCCCAATGGATGGTGCAGCGATAGCCTTCGAGCTGGCCGGCTTCGGCCAGGAGATAAGAGCCTACCGAGAGCGCGCCGAGCGCGTTGCCGCGCCGGCCCCAGCTGCGCAGCGCCGCCAGCACCTTGCTCTTGCCGGGGAATTCGGTGGTCAGTCCGACCGAGACGAACAGGATGTCGACCGGCGGCAGGTCGGCGACCGCGTAGTCGATCTTGAGCGGCAGGCCGTTGGAGGCCATGACGGAGTCGCCGTCGGCCGAAACCGTCGTCCAGCCATAGAAATCGCGGCCGAGCAGGCGGTTTGCCGAGCGGAAAGTGTCGATCGCCGCGGCCAGCGAAAACATCGAAAACTTGTCGACCAGCAGGAACGCGAATTGCCGGCCGCCTTGAACGGGATCATCCATGACCGGCCGTTCAGAGGGAATACTGGGGTTCGGCAAAGAAGCTGCTTTCTGGGTCAGAAGGAAGGCCGCTTCAAGCCGGCCGCAAGGTAGGCAGAGGCTAACGTATTGGCCATCAGCATGGCAATGGTCATCGGTCCGACACCGCCGGGCACGGGGGTGATGGCGCCGGCCGCCTTCGCTGCCTCGGCATAGGCGACGTCGCCGACGAGACGGGTCTTGCCCTCGCCCTTCTCGGGTGCGGCGATGCGGTTGATGCCGACATCGATCACGGTGGCGCCTGGCTTGACCCAGTCGCCCTTGACCATTTCGGGCCGGCCGACGGCGGCCACCAGAATATCGGCGGTGCGGGCCAGCGCCGGCAGGTCCCTGGTGCGGCTGTGGGCGATGGTGACGGTGCAGTTGGCGGCAAGCAGCAGATTGGCCATCGGCTTGCCGACAATGTTGGAGCGGCCGACGACCACCGCATTGAGGCCGGAAAGATCCTTGCCGCGTACGCGTTCGATCAGGAGCATGGAGCCGGCCGGCGTGCAAGGCACGAAGGCGGTTTCGAGTTCGCCGGTGCCGAGCTTGCCGACATTGATGAAATGGAAGCCGTCGACATCCTTTTGCGGCGAGATGGCCTGGATGATCTTGCCGGCATCGATATGGGCGGGGAGCGGCAGCTGCACCAGAATGCCGTTTACGGCCGGATCGGCATTGAGCTCGCCGATGATCTTGAGCAGCGCGTCTTCGGACGTGTCGGCCGGCAGCGTGTGCTGCAGCGAATGAAAGCCGCATTCCTTGGCGGTGCGCGATTTGGAGGCGACATAGACCTGGCTTGCCGGATCCTCGCCGACGATGACCACCGCCAAGCCGGGCTTGGCCTTGCCCTTGGCAACCAGCTCCTCGGTCAAGGCCTTGACCTTCTGAACCACGTCTCCGGCGACGATCTTTCCGTCAATCACTTCGGCCATGAACCATCCTCGACATCATTCCAGCCAAGGCGCGGCGCGCGCCTTGAACGTTGTTTCGTGCATGTCGTTGTTCCAAACGTTCCGCCCATTCGGGTCAAGCCCGACGGCAGCGCTTTTTGAGCGCCATGCTGCGCGGCATTTTCACGAAATTTGGCCCAAGCAATCCCGTCAAAGCGCCGTCAGATGCCGTAAACTCGAAACCGGCAGCTTTTATTCCGTGCTGACGGGCTCAGAAATAGCGGCGGCGCGAACGGTTTTCGGTGAGCTCGCGGACGGCCTCGCGAAATTCGCGCAGACCGGCGCGGATATCGTCGATCTGCGCCTGCTGGTCGTCCGACGCCGCCTCGGCCGGCTGCGGAGAAGACCACCTCTCGGGCGCTGCAGGCATCGGCTGGGCCTGAGAGTAGGCGTAGTCAGCGGGCTGCGCGTAGCCATGCAGCTGCCCATAGGGATAGGCGTCCGGACCCTCTTGCCGGGAGTCCGGCTGACGATAGCCCACGGGCTCCTGCACCGGCCCTGTGCGCTCGGCGATAGCGGGCGCGGCCGGTTGGGTGCGGCCCATGCTTGTGGGTTTTTCTTGCGACGTCTCGCCGCCTGGCATGGCATTGCGCACCACTGACAGCATGCCGTGGAACAGACCTGGCTTCCGGGTCGGAGCAACCGTCACCGGAGGCACAGGAAGCGTTGCAGGTGTTATCGGTGTCGCCGCCCGATAGGCCCTGTCCTCGATCGGTGGCCGAGGTTCCTCCATCCGGAAGCGCGAACGCGAATTGGCGGCGTCGCGCAGGCTTGCAAAGGCGCCGCGCATCGCGCCGAGGCCAATGCCGGAAGCAAGGCCGAGCAGTAGGCCGGCAAGCGCGATAACAGCCCGCGACGGCCCGTTGGCTTCGAGTGGCGGGCGAGCCACGGTCATCACATTGATGTTCGTGCTGTTGATGTGTTCCTGTTCGCCGGTCTGCTTGGCGCGCAGAAGATACTGTTCGTAGACAGAACGCTTGGCGGTGGCATCGCGCTCATATTCGCGCAAGCTGACCAGGTCGCTGTTGACGTCGCCGCTCTGGACCTTTGCCTGGGCCAGACGGGAAGCGAGACCCTGCTCGAGCTGGACCGCGCGCTTCAGGTCGACCTGCAGCGACGAGGCGATGCGGCTCAATTCGCCTGATATGCGCTCGCCCGAGCCATAGAGCTGGGCATTGAGTGCTTGGTATTCGGGATGACGCGGCCCTAGCCGGACGGCAGCGCGGTCGGCCTCCTGCTTCAACGCCGCGTATTGCGAGCGCAGTTCGCTCATCGTGTTGGAATTGATCTCTTCGGGCAGGGTGCCGTTGATAACCGAATTGACGTCCAGCGAACGGGCCGACGCTGCCCGGGCGTTGAGTTCCAGCGTGCGGGCACGGGCGACGGAGAGCTGCTCGTTGAGCTTCAGCATCTGGTCGTCGCTGATCAGATGGCCCTGCGCGTCGACGAGATCATGCGTGGCCCTGAAATCCTCGACCTTGCGCTCGGCTGCCTCGACATCTTTTTGCAGATTACTGAGCTTGTCCGTCAGCTGGCCCGTCGCGCGTCCGGCCATTTCGGACTGATACTGGGCCGCTTCCTGCTGGAAAATGTCCCTCGTTGTGTTGGCTATCTCCGCTGACAACTTTGGACTCTGCGTGGTGGCGCCGATGGAAACGACGAAGGTCTTCCCACTGCGCTCGACCGACAGGCTCTCGGCCAGATTGCGAACGGCCAGCGCCTGGCGAATGTTATCTTCGCCTGCCGGTCCATCCTGGCGCGACAGTATCGATCGGATCAGCGACATGACGCCGAGACCGCCGGAACCTTGCCCGTTGAACTCCGGATCGTCGGTAAGCTTGAGAGCCTCAACGACCTTGTCGAGGACTTTGCCGGACGTCACCATCTTGATGCGGGTTTCGACAACGGCCAGCGCCGCATCGGGCTGCCCGACGGGTTGGGTGAGATCGGTGTCGGAAAGCTTCAGGTCACCTGGCTCGATGACCACCTGGGTGGTGGCCTCGTATTTCTTCGGCGTCGAAAGGGCGATGGCAACGCCCAGTACCGTTCCCAGGATCGTTGTCGAGACGATCAGCAGCTTGGATCGCGTGATGCCGCGGACCACCTGCAGTGGATCGATCAGCGGCTTCCACTCCTGCCCGTCATCGTCGCCGCGATCCGGCCGCTGCCCGTCGGTATAGCGGGACTCGTCGACATAGCGGGGGCGATCGAAACCGCGGGCAGGTTCCTGACGTTGAACAGGCTCCTCAGGCACACCTGCCGCAGACCATGTGCTGGCGGCCTGGAACCGCGGCGGCTCGGGCGCCGCTTCGCGTGGCGGGTTCGACTGCGCCTCGCGTTGCGAGCGGGCGATCCGGTGACGTGTGGCGGCGTCCTCGCGCCATGACGGATCGGCCCGGTCACCGATGGAGACCGGCGACGCATCCGCCGCCTCGTCGCCGCGCACAGCTCTGCCGAGCGCCAGGAGGGAGCGCTCGCGCCTCCAGTCTTCACGGTTTTCCCTGTCGACCATTGTCTCGAAACTTTACCCTTGGCGGCTTGGGAGCGGCGGTCGGCCAATCGTTAAGCCACGCTAAACAGGCATGGGAAACAAAAGGTTAATTTCCTTGGCCCGAAGCCGAAGTTTCTCGCTTCTGCCGCACATTGTCGAGAGCGTAAAAGGGCGGTCAGAACCGCGCGTTAAACTTTCCGGCCTATGGCTTTCCTCGACATGATGCAGGCCAGCGACACACCGAAAAGGCGGCCATTCGCCCGGATCGGTACCTTCGTGGCCGAGCGACGGGGGCTGGTCCGCGACTATCTCTCGGCGATCAGCGGCGCCGGCGGGCGGCTGGTGTTCTCGCTCGCCTATTTCATCGCACTCGCCAACACGCTCTCGATCGCCGAGTTCGGCATGTTCGCCACCGCCTCGGCGGCCGGCGTCATGCTGTCGCGCATCCTCGCCTTCGGCTTCATTTCGGCGCTCTACCGCACAGCCACCATCCGCCCCAAGCTGATCGGCACCTTCACCGCCGGCTTCCTGCTGCTTGGCGCCGTGTCCTTGCCACTGCTGGCAGCTGCCTCTTACGGCGTCTACCTGATCTTCTTTGCCAGCACCGTGCCGCTGGCCGTCTTTGCCGCAATCGTCTTTGCCGAAGCACTTTTGTGGCGGCCGGTCGAAGTGGTGCTGATCGTCAACAACGGGCTTGGCAAATTCGGCCGCGCCGCCGTGCTGTCGATCGTGACCACGGCGTTCCGCGCGCTCGGCGCGGTGCTGTTCATGCTGTCTGGGCAACACAGCGTCTGGGTGTGGTCGTTGTTCTATATCGGCGCCAACGCCGCCTCGCTGTTGCTAGCCTTCGGCTTTTACTATCCACGCCAGCGGCTCAGGCTGCGCACCGAGCTCTATCTCAGACGCCTTGCCGATTCGATCTATGTCGCCGGCGCCGAAGTGCTGTTCTACCTGCAGTCGGAATTCGACAAGCTGCTCGTGCTGGCGATCGGCGGGCCGCATCTGGCCGGCATCTATGCCATCATCATGCGGCTGGTCGACCTGACGGCAATCCCGATCCG
The DNA here is from genome assembly GCF_013520985.1 of Mesorhizobium neociceri. Classification (GTDB taxonomy): domain Bacteria; phylum Pseudomonadota; class Alphaproteobacteria; order Rhizobiales; family Rhizobiaceae; genus Mesorhizobium; species Mesorhizobium neociceri. The sequence continues at coordinate 47,636 of NZ_JACDTY010000007.1, forward strand.
CACCTTCTCGATGATGCTGGTGCAGCGGATGATGCGGGCGCCGGACCTTCTGTCGCGACTGCGGGTCAAGAGCGGCATCGAAGGCGGCGTGTTCCTGGTGTCGACACTGGCGCTGGCCGCACTCGGCATCGTGCTGCATTTCTTCCCCAATGCGCTTGGCCGCAATGTCGCCGAAGCAGCGCCCCTGGTGGCATTGGCAATCGGCGTGCCGGGACTGCGCAACCTGGTCGAATACCAGGCCGAGCTTTTGTTCGCGCGCGGCCAGACAGCGATCCGCGCGCTCAATCTCGGCCTGCTGGCCGGGCTGAAGGCGGTGCTGTTGACCTATGTGCTGACCACGATCGCCGACACGCCCACGCTGGTGCTGTCGCTCAATATCGTCTTCCTGCTGCTCTATCTCGCCTCGGCACTGCTGACCTATTCGGCGATGCGCAAACCGGCAAAAGCTATCTAGTCCAGCCCGATCAGACGGCGGATGCGGCCGATATCGGTGCCGATGAAGGACTGCATGCCGATCGCCACCTGCCCCGGTGCCATGTCGGCGACGAAGCGGCGGAACTCGTCATCCGACAGCGCCTCGCCGGTCCAGTGCACGCGGCAGAATTCTTCCGAGCCATGGAAATGGCCGGCGCCTTGCAGCACATCATCGACATAGCGGCCATAGATCATGCATTCGGAGAATCGGCGCGCCGAGCCGACGACCTCGACCCAGCCCCGGCCATGGACCTTCTCGATCTCGGCGCACATCGCTATCACGGTCTGCCGACGCCAGGCGATCAGCGTCGAAATGTAGTCGTGGGTCGAAATTTCCAACGGATCGATGCCAAGCGCCGAGGCCGCATTGCGCGACCAGATGCGGTGCTCGTGACCTTCGTTCAAAAGCACGCCGTCGCGCCGGAACAGCCGCACCTTGCCGTCGCTCCAGAAGGCGCTGAGATCGAACGGTTTGAGGAAGGCGACGTCGGAATCGCAGAAGACCAGGACGTCTTCCCTCGCATGCGCGGCGATGGCGATGCGGCGCAGCTGCTGCACATGCCAGCCACGCAGCGGCTGGGTCTTGAAACTGAGCCAAATGCGACGGCGAAATAGGCTCATCGGATCGTCGAACACACGCAGCCAGCGCGGCAGCAGGTCGCGCTCGTCGACGACAGTGCGGTGGTTGTTTTCCAATCGGCGAAACAGCGCCACGTCGCGGTGCTCAACCAGTATGTAGTGATGCGCCACGCCGGAGACATGGCGGTCGAGGGTCTCGCACAGCAGGCGGCAGCGCTCCAAATCCGGCGCATAGCTGGCGGTCACAACCGCCGCTGTCGGCGTCTGCGGCAGGACACCCGTGTCGGCGGTGGTATCAGGCACGAAGCGGCTGTTCACCGCCGGTCTCCGGCAGGCTTGGGCCGATACGAGAATTTCTGCTTGACGACACGCCACAGGAACAAGGGATTGCCGACGACGTAGCGGCGCCACAGCCGGCCCGGCTCGATGCACAGGCGAAACAGCCATTCGAGCCTCAGCTGGCGCATCCACAGCGGCGCCCGTGGCACGGTGCCGGAGAGGAAATCGAGCAGTGCGCCAACGGCGACCGGCAGCGTGCAGTGGCGAGCGTCGATATGGCGGGCGATCCACAATTCCTGGCGCGGCACGCCCATGGCGACAAGCAGCACGTCGGGCCGCAATGCCTCGATGCGGTCGACGATTGCCTGCTCTTCGGCGGGCGAGAAATAGCCGTCATGGATGACGACGAATTTGTGCTGCACGGCCAGCACCGCCAGCTTGACCGACGCCGCCTCGGCGTTGGCGCGGGTGGCGCCAAGCAGCCCGACGGTCAGCGGCCTTGCCGATGCCTGCAGAAACGCCGGAATGAAATCGGTGCCGTTGAGATTGTCCGGGAATGGCGCGCCGTAGAGCAGCTTTGCCGCCAGATCGACGCCGACGCCGTCGGGAAGGATGAGGAAATCGTCGAGCGCTTCGGCAAAGACCGGATCGGTATAGGCGATGTTGGCATTGTGAGCGTTGAGAAAACTGACCTTGGTGAAGCGCCGCTCGGCAATCAGCCGGGCCAGCAGCGCGATCGCGTCATCCCAGCGAATGGCGAGGACCGAAATGCCAAGGATCGTCTTCAGCGTATCGAGCCCTAGGGCGGCGCGGGCGGTGTGCATGTTCATGCAAACACCTCCTGCCCGACCGGCCCGAGCCTTTCCAGACCGAGCCTGATGGCGGCGTCCAGTTCCTTGATCTGCCGGCGATGGAAGGCGCTGCCGTCGACATCCCTGACATCGGCCGCCGCCGCTTCCAGCGCGCCGGCGAAGGCAGCCGGATCGTCCGACACCACGCAATTGGCCGGGCGATGGTCGATGCCGCGCAGCGAGCGGCTGGTGGCCACCGACGGCAGGCCGAGTTCGAAGGTTTCGATGGTCTTGAGCTGCACGCCGCTGCCGGCGGTGCTGATCAGCGGAATGACGGCGGCGCCACGCACGAAAGCCTGCGCGTCGGGCACGCGGCCGACGAATTCGACACCGGGATGCGCAGAGCTGATGTCGGACGGCATGTTGCCGGCGATCCTGATGCGAAAATTCCGGCGAAGATGCGGCACGGCCTTTTCCAGGAACCAGTCGAGGCCGATGCGGTTCGGCTGCCAGGTCCAGGTGCCGATCAGCGCCGCGTCGTAATCGATGCGGCGCGGCTTTACAGGCTTGGGCGCCGTGGCAGTGGTCACCAGCGGCAGCACCGCCGAGCGGTCGTCGGAGGCAACGCCGAGTGCCGCGCGATCTTCCTCGGCCAGCGTGAAAACGAAGCAGGCCCGGCGGCAGAGCCGCTCCTCCATGGTCTTGAGCAGTCTGGCCTCGCGGGCAAACAGCAGGCGCTGGAAGCGACTGTTTGCTGCGGCCGCATTCTCCCTTGCCGAAGCATGTTCGACATTATGGGCGACGAAGATCGAGGGGTGGTTGGCGAACAGTTTTTCAAAGGCGCCGGCGAACTGCACGGAGTTCAGGACATAGCCGTCGAAAGGGCCGGCGCGTTCGATCGCGGCGCCGACTTCGCTGTCGGAAACCGCGCGCAGCTTCACGGAAGCGAAGGTGAGCCCTGACAGCATCGCCTTGCCGAGCCAGGCGAGCTTCTGCCGTGCCGAGGCGCTTTCCGTGCGCACGTCGATGGCGCCGAGCACGATGGTGTTTTCGGGATCGCTGGGCGCCTTGCCCGGCCAGATGAAGCCGATGACGGTGACGCGCACGCCAGCGCGCCGCAAAGCGGCGATAATCGCAGCATTGGCGATCTCATAGCCCGAAGCGAGTGCGCCGTCGGGCACGATCGATGTGGCGAACAGCAGATGCATCTCACCTATCCAAGCGTCAGCCACTATCAAAGCTGGGTGAACCCTTGATTAAGTCACTCAACGCAACGGATGAAAGGCACCGATCAGCAGGCTCGCTGCGAAAGGTGATTAACGAAACCTTATCATCGCGGTGCTATCGGAAGCCAGATTTAATGCCATACAGCTGGAGCGGATGATCCCTTTGTCATCGGATGGTTCGGTATCGATCGCGGGACGCTCTCCGGGGCTCGTCGCCGAGACCATCGAAGTCGTCGTCACGCTGCCGACCTTCAAGCGGCCGCAACTGCTCCTGGAAACGCTGGCGTCGCTGAAGGCGCAGCAAACCAGCCGGCGTTTCGCCGTTATCGTAATCGAGAACGAGGCCGAGGCGCGTGAAGGCGCCAAGGCGGCAGTGCCGCTGCTCGAGCGCGGCGATATCCAGGGCATGGTCATCGTCGCCCATGAGCGCGGCAATTGCAGCGCCTACAATGCCGGCTGGCAGACGGCGATCCTGCATTTCCCTGACTTTCGTCATCTGCTGGTCATCGACGATGACGAGATCGCCGATGCCGACTGGCTGGAGCGGATGTGCAAGGCGGCGGAGACGCTTGGCGCCCACATTGTCGGTGGGCCGCAAGTGCCGGTCTTTGCCGATCCGGCACACGCCAAATGGGCCGAGCACCCGGTGTTTGCGCCGCCCTATCGCGAGACTGGGTGCGTGGCCGCACTCTATTCCTCGGGGAACCTCCTGGTCGGGCGCAATGTGCTGACCGCCATGGGCCCGCCCTTCCTCGACCTGCGCTTCAATTTCATGGGTGGCGGCGATTCCGACTTCCTCAGCCGGTCGGCGCAGAAAGGGTTCGTGCTTGGCTGGTGCGCCGAGGCCAAGGTGCGCGAAGGCGTTCCGGCCAGGCGCGTCGAGGCCGACTGGATCCGTGCCCGCAGCCTGCGCAATGGTGTGATCTCGACCTTGGTTGAGAAAAAGAAACGCGCCGGCACACCGTTGGCCGGCGTCAAGGTGTTTGCGAAAAGCCTTGCGCTGCTGGTAGCCTCGCCCTTGCGTGGCGCACTCAAATTGGCGCGGACAGGATCGCTGTCGACGGCGCTCTACCCCGTCTATGTCGCGCTCGGCCGCGTGCTTGCCGAATTCGGATACGCCAATGAGCAATACAGGCAGCCTGAGAAGAACTGACGAGCTGTTGCTGGGCGGCATCGTCACCCGCGACGGTGTTGCGACGGCCATTGCCGCGCTGTTGTTTGCCGTCATCATCGTGTCGTTCCGGCCGTTTCAGCCGGCAGGTGCTGAACTGACCGGCGACGGCGGCGACATCGTCAACCAGCTTGGCTTCAGTTCGCTCGGCGCCATCTCGATCTTCTCACTGCTGACGTTCGCCGACCCCAAGGTGGTGCGCTCTCTGCTCAGTCCGTCCTGGATCCTGATGCTCGGCTTTTTCATGCTTTCGGTCATCAATGCGACCGACCCGTCCTCAGCGATGCGCGCGGCCTTCTTCACGCTGCTCGGCATTTTGACGATAGCGACGGTCCTGGTGCTGCCGCGCGACGCCGACAGTTTCTCGAAAGTCATCATCTTCTGCGCGATCGCGGTCATTGGCCTGTCCTATATCGGCCTCATCGTCTTTCCGCATGAAGCCCTGCACACGGCCGACTCGCAGGAGCCTGAACATGCGGGCCTGTGGCGCGGCGTCTTCGCCCACAAGAACATCGCCGGGCCGGTCATGGCCTGCTTCAGCTTCGCCGGCCTCTATCTCTTTCGGCGCGGGCAGCGGTTCTGGGGCGCGGCGATCTTCGGCGCGGCGATGGTCTTCATGCTGCACACCGGCTCCAAAACGACCGCAGGCCTGGTGCCGTTCTCGATCCTGATCGTGGTGCTGCCGGGCCTGATCGGCATGCGGTTCGGCACGCCGATCCTGTTTGCGCTGGCGATCATTGCCACGGCGGTCGGCACGCTCGGCATCGTCTTCATTCCGCCAGTCAAGGAACTGACGGCGACCTATTTCCCCGACCTCACCTATACCGGGCGCACAACGTTGTGGGAGTTCTCGGGCGCGATGCTGGCGAAGAAGCCCTGGACCGGCTACGGCTATGAAAGTTTTTGGGGAACACCGCTGCTGCTCAGCCAGGATCAGCCTTTCGACCGCCCCTGGGACATCAGGACCATCGTGCATGGCCATGACGGCTATCTCGACATCGCGGTGCTGATGGGCATCCCGGCGCTGTGCGTGGCGGTCTACACCTTCCTGATCGCGCCGCTGCGCGACTACATGCGCATCCCGCCGCGCAAGGAGAACATCTATCTCGGCGACTTCTTCATGATGGTGGTGCTGTTCACGGCGCTGAACGCTTTCCTCGAAAGCTTCTTCTTCCATCGCGGCGACCCTGTCTGGCTGTTTTTCGTGCTCGGCGTGCTTGGCTTGAGGCAAGTGTCGCTGCGGCCGATCGCGGTGCGCCGGCGAAATTGACCGGGCTGGCCTGATCTGGCCACCGCTGAGGGACTTCCCCGCTCGGACGGGAGCGTCTAAGGAGAAGCCTGTTTCGGAGGGCTCTCAATGACGATCAGGCTTGTTCTCGCCGGCTGCGGCAATATGGGTTACGCCATGCTGGCGGGCTGGTTGAAATCCGGCAAGCTTGCGCCGCAAGCCGTGTTCGTGGTCGAGCCCAATGCCGACCTGCGCAAGCGTGCAGAGCACCTTGGTTGCGGTGTCGCCGCGGACGCGAACGGAATCCCGGCCGAGGCCGAGCCCGACCTGATCGTCATCGCCGTAAAGCCGCAGGTTATCCGCGACGTCACCGCCGCCTACAAGCGCTTCGGCGACGGCAGAACCACCTTTGTCAGCATCGCCGCCGGCACGCCGGTCGCCACGTTCGAGCATATCCTCGGCCATCTCGCACCGATCATCCGCTGCATGCCGAACACGCCGGCGGCGATCGGCAAGGGCATGATGGTGGTCTATTCCAACCCGCTGGTTACCGACGATGTCAGGCGTTTCGTTGCCGAGCTGCTGTCGGCGAGCGGTGTGGTGACGACGATCGACGATGAAGGCCTGATGGATGCGGTGACGGCGGTTTCGGGATCCGGTCCGGCCTACATCTTCCACTTCATCGAGGCACTGACGGTTGCCGCCGAGAAGGCCGGGCTGCCGGCCGAGACCGCCAGGCTGCTGGCCATGCAGACCGTCTATGGCGCTGCCGCGCTCGCGGCCGAAAGCGGCGAGGAACCCGGGGTATTGCGCCAGCAGGTCACCAGCCCCAACGGCACCACAGCCGCAGCGCTTGCCGTGCTGATGGGCGAAGATCGGCTGACGAAACTGCTGACCGAGGCGGTAGAGGCAGCGCGGCTCAGGTCGATCGAACTCGGGAAGTAGATCTCAACCGACCCCGTACAGCATCTCGTCCTGCAGCTTGCGCAAGGCGTATAGCCTTGTCGTCTGGTCGGGCGTGGCGTTGTTCGCAGTTAGCAATTCGCCCTTCCTGACCGGTTTCAGCACCTTGCCGCCCTCAAGCAGGCCGACCGGCACCGCCCGGTGGGCGCGGGCCTCTTCAACGGTCATGGTCCAGGAGCGGTAGCAGGTCTCGCCAATGGCATCGAAGGTCTCGCCGGCGGCGAGATCACGCTTGGCGACCGCGCAGACTTCGGCGACCGGCTTTGGCAGCGGCACCATGTCGGGCCGGCCGTAGAGCATGATGCGCGCCGCCGTCAGCGGCACTTCCAGCGAGGTCAAATGATAGGGCCTGAAGAAGCTGTAATAGGGGCCGTGGCCGATATGCAGATCGTCCATGCGCTCGACGATGCGCGGATGCGTCGCTTCGACGATGACGAAGACGCCGGGCGCCACACCCTTGCCGATCGTGTAATCGACGACGCCCTTCTTCGACAGAATGCCGCCATCGGCGCGTGGAATGAGCACCTTGGCCAGCTGGTCGCGGTCGGCCTTCGGGCCATGCATGCCTGGCACATCCGGCACCAGGCCGGTGGCATTGGCGATGGCGCACATCTCGACCATGGTTTTCGAGCCGTCGACGAACTCGACCAGCATGCGCGGGTTCATATTGCGGCGGATCGCTTCCTCGCGATAGTCGTCCGGCACGGCATCGTGGTTGAGCGGATTGTTCTTGCCCTTGCCGGCCGAGACGATGGTGTAGCCGAGCGCAGAGGCGAACTCGATCAGCTCCATGCAGCTCGACGGCTCGTCGCCTGCGCCCACCGAATAGACGACGCCGAGCCGGTCGGCCTGCTGCTTGAGATAACAGCCGATGGTGACGTCGGCCTCGACATTCATCATCACCAGATGCTTGCCGTGTTCCATCGCCTTCAGGTCGAAATCGGCGGCGACGCCGGGTTTCCCGGTGGCGTCGATGACGACGTCGATCAGCGGATTGGTGACCAGCATCTCGTTCGAGGTGATGGCGATTTTTCCGGCCTCGATCGCCGCGGTGACTTTCGACGCGGCCTCGGCCTCGACCGCCATCGCCTCGTCGCCATAGGCAACGCGGATGGCGTCACGCGCCGTGTGCGGGCGGCGCGTCGAGATGGCGCAGACCTCGATGCCCGGCATCAGCATGCCTTGCGTGACCAGGTCGGTGCCCATTTCGCCGGAGCCGATGATGCCGATGCGTACCGGGCGGCCTTCGGCGGCGCGCCTGGCGAGATCGCGGGCCAGTCCGGTCAGGGCGACATTGGTCATATGCAAGCGTGTCCGCAATTTCTTGATTTGCAGGCGGAATAGCAGGGAACGGCCCTGCTTTGCCAACGAAACCGGCGGACAGCGGCAATTTCTCAGACAATACGCCCGGTCGAGCAGGAACAGGTGCGTCGTCAAACCACCCTGACGTAGCTCGTCATGCCGGTTTTTTGGTGCTCGATGATGTGGCAGTGCAGCAGCCAGTCGCCTTGATTGTCGGCGACGAAGCCGAGTTGCACCTTCTCATTGGGCTGGATGAGATAGGTGTCGGAAATGACAGGCTGCACCTGGCGGGTCGAGGACGACAGCACCTTGAAGCTCATGCCGTGCAGATGCATAGGATGCGATTGCGGCGTCAGATTCTCCATGTCGATGACATAGCTCTTGCCAAGCTTCAGTTCGGCCAAAGGGGCGGTCGGGTCCGGCGTGTCGCCTGGCCACGGCACCTTGTTGATGGCCCAGAAGCTGTAGCCGAGCGAGCCGCATATGCCATCGCTCGGGACGTTTTCCGCCGTGGCGCTGAGCGACAGGGCAATGTGTTTCGCGCTGCCGAGATCCACCTCCGCCACCGGATTGATCTCCAGGGGCGCGAGGTCGCGCAGATCGCGTTTGAGCGAGCTCCCTGTCGCCCGCAAGGTAGCCAGGGTTTTGGGCTTGGTGCCCCTGACATCGCCCAGGCTGACGATCGCGCCCTCCTCATCCGGCATGCGGATGGCGAGCTCCATGCGCTGTCCCGGCCCAAGCAGCAAGGCATCGGGCGAAAAACGCTGCGGCACCGGATTGCCGTCGAGCGCGATGACCGCGGCTTCTGCGCCCTCGACGCGAAAGGCGTAGATGCGGGTGACGTCGGTGATGGCAACCCGCAGCCGCACCAGCCCGCCGGCCGGCGCGTCAGATTGCGGCTGATCGAGCCAGTTGGCGGTGCGCACAGTGCCGTAGGTGCCGGTTTTCGCGGCATCGCGCGGGCGGAATTGCTGGATGAACTGGGCGTCGTCGCCAAGCCGCCAGTCGCGCAGATTGAGGACCGCTTCGGCATCGAATTTCGGATCGGCGGGATTTTCGACGACGATCACGCCGGTCAGGCCGTGGCCCATCTGCTCCAGCGTGTTGCAATGCGGGTGATACCAGAAGGTGCCGGCATCGGGCGGCGTGAAGGCGTAGTCGAAGTGATCGCCGGTATAGACATAGGGCTGGACCAGGAAGGGGACGCCGTCCATCTTGTTTGGGACGCGGATGCCGTGCCAGTGGATCGTCGTCGGATCGTCGATTCCGTTGACGAGCCGCGCGGCGAAGGGCTCGCCCTTTTTCATCCGCAGCACCGGCGGCATTCCGGATACACCATAGGTCAGCACGTCCCTGGTCTGGCCGACATCCATGAACTTCGCCTGGATCTTTGCCGTCTTGAGCACCACCGGCTCGGGCGTGGCCGCTGCCCAGCCGCCGAGCCGGCCCATGGCTCCAAGCCCGATGCCGCCCACGCCGGCAACCGCAGCCGTTTTCAAAAGCCTGCGGCGGGTGAGTAGGGTCATTGCAGGCTCCAACGGAAAGAACATTGCCGGCGCAAAAGCCGATACTGCCACATCGCATCTTTGTCATGCCATGGCGAGCCAGATGACATTTGTTTGCACTGTGGCGTGAACGCCGGGCCGGCTGCCATTCGTCCGCATGCCGGCTGCGGCGCTTGCGTGTCAGTTCAGCTCGGCCAGCAGCGCCTGTGCTTCGGCAAGGTTCTTTTCAGAGCCGGCAGCGAGATCGTATTTGTCGAGCTCAGCCGGGTCCTTGGGGATGTCAACGCCAAGCGCTTTCAACATGGCGTAGAGCGCGTCCATCGGTACGCCACCGTCGCGCGAGATGGTTTCGATCTGCCGGCGCTCCGGATCGGGCAGCGTCGAGATGGTCAGCAGCAACTGGCGCCGCTCGCGGAGGATGTCGCCTTCCTCGCCTTTCGGCTGCTCGGCGGGCGTGCCGAAATAGAGCAGCCGGCGCAGGCTTTCATTCACCCACGGCCGCTGCTGGCCGTTGGTCTTGAGATAGACCTCCTCGCCGATCATGCGCAAAACGGTGCCGAATTCCTCACCGCCGATATGGCGCAGATCGCCGCTGCATAGGGGCTGTTGCCGTCGGTCGGACCGTCCAGCGCCACCTTGCCGGGTTCGGCGGCAAAGCTGATGACCTGGCCAAGGCTGTCATCGGCCGACCCCTTGGCCTCGCCGCCGGCCTTCAGGGAAACCACACCGCGCATTTCGCCGAGACCGCCGGCGCTGATCGGCTTGCCCTTGTCACCTGGTGCCAGCTTCAGCAGCGTGCCGGGCGGAAACGGATCGTTGCGGCAGGCGTCGAGCAGCACGATGATAGGCGCGGCGCCCACTGGCTTTCAGCTTGCGAGCCGGTAGTGTTCAGCATGGCCGCCGGGTACGACAGTTCCGGCCTGACGGGCATTCACGGGAGGTTTGCGATGACAACGGATTACACGCCGAAATTCGATCTGGCCGGCAAGGTGGTGCTGGTTACCGGCGCCTCGCGTGGTATCGGCCGCGCCTGTGCGCTCGCCTGCGCCGGCTCCGGCGCCGACATGATCGTCGGCGTTCGCAGCAAGGCCGACGGGGCGGACCTCGTCTCCGAGATCGAGCGCATCGGCCGGCGGGCGCTGGCGGTGGAGATGGACTTGACCGATCTCGCCACGGTGCGAAAGGCCGTCGCCGAGGCGCACGCCGCCTTCAGCCGCATCGACGTTCTGGTCAACAATGTCGGGCTCGGGCCGGAAAACCTAGCCGAGAATGTCACCGAGGAAGATTTCGACCTGACGGTGAACGTCAACCTCAAGGGCACGTTCTTCACCACCCAGGCGGTGGCAAAGCTGATGATCGCGCAAAAATCCGGGCGCATCATCAACATCAGCTCGCAGGCCGGCACGGTGACGCTGAAGGGCGAAGCGATTTACTGCATGAGCAAGGCGGCGATCAATCATTTGACCCGCTGCTTGGCGGCGGAATGGGCGCAGCACAGAATAGCCGTCAACAGCGTGGCGCCGACCTTCATCTGGACCGACGGCACGCGGCCCTCGCTGGCCGAGGCGGATTTCCACGCGCATGTGCTGGGCCACATCCCGCTCGGCCGCATCGGCGACCCGATCGACGTCGCGGGAACCGTGGTGTTCCTGGCGTCGCCGGCGGCCTCGCTGATCACCGGCGCCAACATCCTTGTCGATGGCGGCTGGTCGGTGGCGTGAATCGCCGGCCGTGCCTGGAATTGCTTATTTGATCACGATCGTCGCGTTCGGGATCTTGACGCCGTTGCTGCCCGGGAAGGACGCGCCAAGAAACGCCTTCATGTCGTCGATGATGGCAATGACGCGCTTGCGGCTGTCGACAAAGTTGATGTCGTCGGTAGCGATTGCAAGCTTCGTCGCCGGATTGATGCAGCCGATCGACGACAGGAAGCCGCGACCCGGATGCATCAGGATCCCGACCCGTTTGCCGGTCGGCGACAGCAGCAGGCCGGGGCGCTTGAGCGCGGCCGGATTGACGTTCGAGGTGTAACCGATCGTCACATATTTGGCACCGGCTTGCGTGAACAGATTGTAGGTGCCGGCCTCGACACAACGATTGTTGCCGGCAGTTCCGTATCGCCTGGCCCCTTCGTTTCGGCAGTCACGCCGGAAAGACCGGCTACTTTGACGCCGTCGTGAAAGACTTCGTACTTCCCGACTGTTCTGCGCTTCGGGCTCCTTGTCTGCTCGCCGGTCCGCGTAATTCTCAACTCCCAATTCTTAGCCATTTCGCCCTCCCTGCCCTGTTAAGATCGTTGCGCAATACATCAATAAATTCGAGTGCATCGACAATGATGTGTTGCCGATCTCGATTGCTACAGAGAAATGTTGCTTCCAGACTGTGAGTTTGTTCACTCCAGACCAGGAACTTTTCCGCTGAACGCGGGCTGAAGCGAAGACACGAGTGGCCAGGAACGACTTGCGATCGTCGAACACCGTGCCATGAGCTCGGATGCGGCACGTCCCGCATGCCGCCGTGCAAGGCTGAAGCCCATTATCAAACGGCCGTTCTGAAACGAAGCCAGCCGCCATTCTCACGACGCTGATAGGCGTCATGGTCGAATGGCTTTGCCCGACGCTGTCCGGGCCTTTAATGCTATCCATGACACGAAGCGAAGCGCTGTATTGTTACGGGCATAATGTGGATCGCATCTATTTGACCGAAGGTGCAGGCGGCGCCAAGCCATGGCAGAGCATTGCCGACAGCCTTGCCTGCGCCTGGACGGTCCGCCGCACGATGATCGATTTCCTTGCCCGTACGTCGTACAAATTCACCGGCAACGCCGTCGTGACCGCTAATGCATTCACCGAGCGCGGCGTCATGCAAATCGGCGCTCATGCGATGCCGGCGAGTAGAGCCTACAAGCTCGAGCGGCGCGGCCACTTAATCGTGATACTTCGTGCCGACGGCAGCGAATTCATCGAGCTCGAGCCGAAGGCAACACAGAACGTCCAGCATCATTGCGGCGCCGATGTCTATGCCGGGCGCTTCTTGTTTCGCGGCCCCGACGAATGGGCCGAGGCGTGGCGGGTCAAGGGTCCGCGGAAGAATTACGCGAGCCTCAGCCGGTTTCGTCGCCTAGATGCCGGAGATCGGCCATAGGCCGGCATGTCGCCGGCTATGATTTCAAGGATTCCTGAGATTGGACGCGCGAAACCTCTTCCAGGTAATTGATAAAGACCCGGACTTTCGCAGGCAGGAATTTCCGGCTGAGATAGATTGCGTAGAGACTGAAGCCCGTCATGCTCCAGCCCTCCAGGATCGGCACCAGTCTGCCGGTGGCAATATCATCATCGACGATGAATGACGGGCCCAGGACGATGGCGAGGCCTTGAACGGCGAGCTCGCGCAGGACATCGCCGTTGTTGGCGCGAACGATTGGACTGACGCGCACCGATGTTGCTTGGCCTTGCCGGTCAACCAGGTTCCAGCTCTCACCTGTCGATAGGTAGGAGTAGCTAAGCGTCTGGTGGTGCGTGAGATCGGAAGGCACAGCGGGGCAGCCGTGCCGCTTGAGATAGTCCGGGGAAGCACAAATCACCATGGCCACGGGTGCCAGCCGTCGGGAGATGACGTTGGTCGTTGCCGGTTGCAGCCCGATGCGCAGGGCAACGTCGACGCCCTCGGTGGCGAGATCGACCATTCGGTCGGTCAGGTCGACGTCGAGGCGCAGATCCGGGTGGCGGACAATGAACCCCGGCAGCCATTTCGACAGCCTGATGATGCCGAAGGAAAGCGGCGCGCTGATCCGCAACAGGCCGGACGGTGACGTGGCACTTTCGCCGGCGATCGCTTCGGCTTCGGCGACGTCGCTCAGGATCTGCTGCGCCCGGCCGAAGAACTGCTGACCGGCATCGGTCATGGACAGGCGGCGCGTCGTGCGGTTGAGCAGCCTTGTGCTGAGATGGTCTTCCAGGGCGGCGACATGGCGTGAGACGGCGGCGTTGGAGGTGTCCAGCTTGGCGGCGGCGGCGACCAGGCTGCGTGCCTCCACCACGGCCACATACACCTGCATCGCCCTGATCAGATCCATCGCATCATTATTCCATTTTCCGTAACAATCTTCCTTTATCGCCATTTATCTCGATTATCAAGTTGAATACCACTCCACCAAGGCGCCGCTGGTGGCGCCGGTTCAACCCTCAAATCGAAAGATGCCATCATGAAAGTCGCGGTTATCGGATCGGGCAATATGGGCTCGTCCTTCGTCAAGCAGCTCTCCAAGGCTGGTCATTCCGTCACTGTTTCCAGCCGCAATGCAGCCTCCGCCGAAGCTGTCGCGAAGACCCATGGCGCGGTTGTGATCGACCCTGCCAAACTCGGTGAAGCCGAAATCATCATCCTGGCGACAGGAGCCGGCGATGCCGTTCCCGCCCTCAAGGCCGCCGGCAAGCTCGACGGCAAGATCGTCGTCGACATCACCAACCCGCTGACCCCGGACTATATGGGCCTGACCATCGGTTATTCGACGTCGAGCGCCGAAGAAATCGCCACAGCAGTTCCCGGCGTACGGCTGGTGAAGGGCTTCAACACCATCTTTGCGCAGTTGCTCGATGCCGGAGCGGCTCTTCCGGGCGGCGGCAAGGCTACCGTTTTCCTGGCCTCGGACGACGGGACGCCAAGGCCACCGTCACCAAGCTTACGGCATCCATGGGCTTCTCGGTTGTCGATGCCGGCCCGTTGAAAAACGCCCGTTATCTTGAGCCGCTGGCCGGTCTCAACATCTACCTGGCCTACGGCGCGGGCCTCGGCACGGCGATTTCGCCGACCTTCGTCGCTGCCGCCTGACCCTCACCGTGAACCAACAAGGACAACTGCCATGAACAACTTCATCGCCAAATCCGCTCTCGCCCTTGCCGTGACCGGCCTTCTCGCCACAAGTGCAGGCGCCGATACGCTTTGGGAAAACCCGGCCACGCCGGCGCCAGCCCCGGAAGTCCAGGCACCCGAGGTCGAGAACAACCTCAAGATATTCGATACGCTCGACTTCGACGTGTTCTCGAACCAGAAATGGGATCGCCTGGGCGAAAGCCATTCCAAGGATATCGTGGTGACCTGGCCCGATGGCCATGAGACCAAGGGGATCGAAAAGCACATAGCGGACCTCAAGACCCTGTTCGTGTGGGCTCCCGATACCGCGATCAAGGAGCATCCGATCCGCTTCGGTTCGGGAACGTGGACCACCGCGCAAGGCGTGATGTCGGGTACATTCACAAAGCCGATGCCGACGGCTGATGGCGGCGCCATCCAGCCCACGGGCAAACGCTACGCGCTCGGCATGGTGACCATCGGCCACTGGAAGAACGGCACCATGGATCACGAATGGCTGTTCTGGGACAACCAGGACCTGACGAAACAGCTTGGCCTAGGCAAGTAGATCACGAGGTCATGACCTCGTAGATCCGGTCGGAGAGTGTGAGGCCCCATGCGTAGAGAGTAGAACGTCCCTCAAGAAACCCCGGCTCTGCCGGGGTTTCGCTTCATGGAAAACAGACAGGCCTGCCGCCGTTCGGCTCAGCGGTCGGCTTCAATCGTCTGCGCAAGGCAGCACAGCGGCGGTCAGGCCATCTTTGCCATTATCTTGGCCATATCCGCCGCGTCGAACGCTCTCAATGTCTGGGTTCTGATGTTGCCTAGCGATGCGATCGATAAGGCAAGTGCGGTCGCAGCAATGTCGTCGTCGGCTTCGGCAATCGCCACAACATCATGTTGACCAAGCGTCCACAACAGGGTGTGAACCTTGATGCCGTTCTTGCTGGCCATCGCCTTGAAGGCCTCAGCACGTTTCTGAGTATCCTTTATGCTCTTGATGCCTTGATCTGTGAAATTTGACAGCAATACGTAATAAGCCATTTGTTCCTCCCATGGTGGGAGCGGGCGGGCACTCACGGCGCGTCCGCCGTCTCCCGGAAATACGATAACACGAGTCAGGTGCGCGAACCACTTGGGCAAGGAAGGCCATGATCGCCGTTGGATGGTCGCGACTGCCCCCGGGAAGTTTCTTCAGCGCGGCGCGGCGGTCAGCTCGGAGGGGCGTTCGAAGTTACGTCTTTCCTGCCATGGCAGGACGAAGGTCCTTCGGAATGACCGGCCGAGCGTAGTAGCGGCCGTCGCGGAATAAGAAATACCGATTGGCTCCGGCCATGACGCTTGCAACCATTTGTTACGAATTTTGTAACAAGACAATGGATGCAATGCCTTGCAAATCAAGGGCTTCAATGATTTCAGGGAGATAGGCTGGTGCTGCGAGAGAGGATTGAACTCTCGACCTCTCCCTTACCAAGGGAGTGCTCTACCACTGAGCTACCGCAGCCGCTGATGGCGGGGCTTCTGCCATATCGAACCGGCAAGCGCAAGGCATCTGTGAAAGGCTTTGCCAGACAAGTTTCGCTGACAAGCCGGCGCCACAATGCTAGCTATCCCTGAACGGCGGGCCGCCTGGCCGCCGGATGGGACAAAATAATGAACGACACGGCAATTCCACCGAAAAAAGGCGGGACCAGCCGCAAGGATCGGCTGGCAGAGCAGTTGCGCGCCAATCTCATGAAGCGCAAGACGCAGGCGCGTTCGCGGCGCACCGGTGAGCCCGACAAGCGGCCAGAAGGCCTGCCGACTGCTGAAAAAATGCACAAGGACTGACCGATATCGGCCACACTGGGCCGCCACCTTGGCCAAAGGGGCCAAGAAATCCTATTTCTTGAACCAAGCCGGCCAATGGTCTAGACGGGCCGATACTCAAACTGACGAAAACCGGCCTTTCGGGCCGAGGGGACATTCTCTCATGGATCGCATCAGAATTGTCGGCGGCAACAAGCTCGCCGGAAGCATTCCGATTTCGGGCGCGAAAAACGCAGCCCTACCGCTGATGATCGCGTCGCTGCTCACCGACGACACGCTGACGCTGGAAAACGTGCCGCATCTGGCCGATGTCGAGCAGCTGATCCGCATCCTCGGCAATCATGGCGTTGACTATTCGGTCAACGGCCGCCGCGAAAAGCAGAATGAAGGCTATTCGCGCACCATCAATTTCTCGGCCCGCAACATCGTCGACACCACCGCGCCTTACGAGCTGGTGTCGAAGATGCGGGCGTCGTTCTGGGTGATCGGCCCGCTGCTGGCCCGCATGGGCGAGGCGAAAGTGTCGCTGCCCGGCGGTTGCGCCATCGGCACGCGGCCGGTCGATCTGTTCCTCGAAGGCCTGCAGGCGCTGGGCGCCGACATCGATGTCGACACCGGCTATGTGCTGGCCAAGACCAGGAATGGCCGCCTTGTCGGCAACCGTTATATCTTCCCGAAAGTCTCGGTCGGCGCCACCCATGTGCTGATGATGGCGGCGGCGCTCGCCAAGGGCGAAACGGTGCTGGAAAACGCCGCCTGCGAGCCCGAGATCGTCAACCTCGCAGAATGCCTCAACGCCATGGGCGCCAGGATCTCCGGCGCCGGCACGCCGACCATCACCATCGACGGCGTCGAATCGCTGTCGGGCGCGCGCGTTCGCGTCATCCCCGACCGCATCGAGACCGGCACCTATGCCATGGCGGTGGCCATGACTGGCGGCGACGTGGTGCTGGAAGGTGCCCGCCCCGAGCTGCTGCAGACCGCGCTGGACGTGATTGCGCAGACCGGCACCGAAATCACGCCGACCAATTCCGGCATCCGCGTGCGGCACAACGGCGCCGGCATTTCGCCGGTCGACGTGATGACGGCGCCCTTCCCGGCCTTCCCGACCGATCTGCAGGCGCAGTTCATGGGCCTGATGACCATGGCCAAGGGCAAGTCGCGCATCACCGAGACCATCTTCGAAAACCGCTTCATGCACGTGCAGGAGCTGGCCCGTCTCGGCGCCCACATCACGCTGTCGGGCCAGACGGCGATCGTCGACGGTGTGTCGAAGCTGAAGGGCGCACCGGTCATGGCGACCGACCTGCGCGCTTCGGTGTCGCTGGTCATTGCCGGTCTCGCGGCCGAAGGCGAGACGACGGTCAACCGCGTCTACCACCTCGACCGCGGTTTTGAGCGGCTGGAAGAAAAGCTCTCCAACTGCGGCGCGGTGATCGAGCGGATTTCGGCGTAGATTTCGCAAGGGCGGCGCCGCCCCTCATCTGCCTGCCGACATCTTCTCCCCGTATAGTGACGGGGAGAAGGGGCTGCCCGCAGTGTCGGCTCTCTTTCTGCAACACCAGATGTTAGCGAAATCCTTGGTGAAGGCGTCCTTCTCCCCGTCACTATACGGGGAGAAGTGCCCAGCAGGGCGATGAGGGGCAGCGCAAACCTGCAGCCATTGGCGCGGTTGCACGGATCGCCAAGACCGCCTAACAGAAGGCTGAAACCAACTTTCAGGTGTGCATCCGGAATGGCAGCCCTCAAACTCATTGCGCTCGACGATCAGGATCTGAGCATCGTCTCGGCCCACGTCCAGGACGCCGTGATGAAGGTCTCAGACCTCGAATACCTGCCTTCGGCCAAGCGTTTCCTGCTGACCATGAACCGCTTCGTCTGGGAGGCCAAGTCCGGGCTGTTCAGCCAGCACAATGAGCGGCGCCAGGCGGTGCTGCATTTCGACCGCGTGCTCGGCGCCAAAACCAGCGGCATTGCCCGCGACCGGCCGGCCGAGGTGCTGTCGCTCTTGGCAATCAGCTTTGTCGAGATCAGCAAGCCGGCAGGCATTGTCGAGCTGGTCTTTTCCGGCGGCGGCGCGATCATGCTCGACGTCGAATGCATCGAGGCGCGGCTTGCCGATATAGGCGGCGCGTGGGAAGCCACCTCACGTCCGCTGCACAGGGGCTAGAGTATGATCCCAAAAAGTGGGTACCGGTTTTTGGAAAAGATCATGCTCCAACAAAAGGTTAGATCATGGTGAGATTTCAACGAAATCTCACCATGATCTAGAGCGCAGCCGATGGCCATCACGCTCCGCCAGTCCGACGCCGGTTTCGAACAGCGTTTCGCCGCCTTCCTGACCACCAAGCGGGAAGTGTCGGAGGACGTCGACACCACCGTGCGCGCCATTATTGCGCGCGTGCGCGCCGAGGGCGATGCGGCGCTGATCGACTATTCCAGGAAATTCGACCGTGCCGACCTCGACAGGCTCGGCATTGCCGTCTCCAGGGACGATATCGCTCAGGCCTACAAAGAAGCTGATCCGCACACGGTCGAGGCGCTGAAGTTTGCCCGTGACCGCATCCGATCCCATCACGAACGACAAATGCCCAAGGACGATCGCTATACCGATGCCGCCGGCGTCGAGCTGGGATCGCGCTGGACGGCGATCGAGGCGGTCGGGCTCTATGTGCCCGGCGGCACGGCGAGCTATCCGAGCTCGGTGCTGATGAATGCCGTGCCGGCCAAGGTGGCCGGCGTCGAGCGCATCGTCATCGTCGTGCCGGCGCCGGGCGGCGTCATCAATCCGCTGGTGCTGGTGGCGGCCGACATGGCTGGCGTTTCAGAGATTTATCGCGTCGGCGGCGCGCAGGCGATCGCGGCCCTTGCCTATGGCACCGAAACAATACAGCCGGTCGCCAAGATCGTCGGGCCCGGCAATGCCTATGTCGCGGCCGCCAAGCGCCAGGTGTTCGGCACGGTCGGCATCGACATGATCGCCGGCCCGTCGGAAGTGCTGGTCGTCGCCGACGGCAGCAACGATCCCGACTGGATCGCCGCCGATCTTCTGGCCCAGGCCGAGCATGACGTGTCGGCACAGTCGATCCTGATCACCGACGATCCCGCGTTTGGCAAGGCCGTCGAACAGGCGGTCGAGCGCCAGCTGCAGAGCCTGCCGCGCGCCGAGACGGCAGCCGCCAGCTGGCGCGATTTCGGCGCCGTGATCCTGGTGAAGACCATCGAGGCGTCGCTGCCACTGGTCGACCGCATCGCCGCCGAGCATGTCGAGCTTGCCATCGACGATGCCGAGGGTTTCCTGGCGAAAATGCGCAATGCAGGCGCAGTGTTTCTTGGCCGCCATACGCCCGAAGTCATCGGCGACTATGTCGGCGGCTCCAACCATGTGCTGCCGACGGCGCGTTCGGCGCGGTTCTCGTCGGGCCTGTCGGTGCTCGATTTCGTCAAGCGCACCTCGATCCTGAAGCTCGGGCCGGAGCAGCTGAGGGCGCTGGCGCCGGCGGCGATTGCGCTGGCCAAGGCGGAAGGCCTCGACGCGCATGGCCGCTCCGTCGCCATCCGGCTGAACATGTAGGCGGCGATGGCGGACGGCGATCCAATCCGCGCAAGACTGATCGACGTCGAACTCGACGAATCGATCGGCCGTTCGACGCCCGATGTCGAACATGAGCGCGCGGTCGCGATCTTCGACCTGATCGAGGAAAACAGCTTTCAGCCGGTCAATGATGACGGCGCCGGTCCCTATCGGCTAAAACTGTCGCTGGCCGAATCCCGGCTGGTGTTTGCGGTCGCCCGCGAGGATGGTGCGGCCGTCGTCACCCACATCCTGTCGCTGACGCCGCTCAGGCGCATCGTCAAGGACTACTATTTGATCTGCGAAAGCTATTACGACGCCATCCGCTCCTCCACGCCGAGCCATATCGAGGCGATCGACATGGGCCGGCGCGGTCTGCACAATGAGGGCTCGCAGACGCTGATGGACCGGCTTGCCGGCAAGATCGACATCGACTTCGACACGGCGCGACGGCTTTTCACGCTGGTCTGCGTGCTGCACTGGCGGGGGTGATCAGGATGACGTTTCGTTGAATCGCCATCCTGATCTAACTCTTTGCTGGAGCATGATCTCTGGACAAAACGGTTTCCGTTTTGTCCGAGAAAACCGGTTCCCACTTTTCGGGATCATGCTCTAGTGGCTGCGGCGCCCCGCTCTATCCTGTTTTTGTGCGGCATGAACGCCGTGCGCTCGCCGATGGCCGAGCAGCTGGCGCGGCGCATGCTGCCGCCGGCCACTTTCGTTGCCTCTGCCGGCTTGCACAGGGGCGAGCGCGATCCGTTTGTCGATGCGGTGCTGGCCGAAGAAGGCCTGACGCTGGGCGAGCGCCAGCCGAGAGCAATGGACGATCTCGAGGACGACTATTTCGACCTGATCGTCACGCTGGCGCCGGAGGCGCACCATGCCGCGCTCGAACTCACCCGCTCGCTCGCCGTCGACGTCGAATACTGGCCGATGCCAGACCCGACCGATGCCGGCGGCAGGCGCGAGCAGATCATGGCCGCCTATCGCGACGTGCGCGAACGGCTGAAAGCGCGGATATCTAGACGTTTTCTGCTTCCAAAGGCAAAAAACGCGGCGGATTAAGCGTGTTCACAAGCGAACGATTATCATATAGGTTCCGCCGAAATTCCGGCCTGGGCGCTCCAGGACGCCGGAACTGCCATCCAAGCAAAGGTATCGAATGCCGAAGGAAGAAGTCCTCGAGTTTCCGGGTGTCGTGACGGAATTGTTGCCGAACGCGATGTTCCGGGTGAAGCTCGAAAACGAACACGAAATCATCGCCCATACGGCCGGCCGCATGCGCAAGAACCGCATCCGCGTGCTGACCGGCGACAAGGTCCTGGTCGAGATGACGCCCTATGACCTGACCAAGGGCCGCATCACCTACCGTTTCAAGTAACAGCCGGCTGTAACCAGAATGAGCATTTTGCAAAAGCTGGTGCTTGCTTCTGGTTCACCGCGTCGGATCGAACTGTTGCAGCAGGCCGGCATCGAGCCGGACCGCGTGCTGCCGGCCGATGTCGACGAAACGCCGCTGCGCGCTGAACATCCGCGCTCGCTGGCCAAGCGGCTGTCGAAGGAAAAGGCCGAGAAGGCGCTGGCCTCGCTGAAAGGCGAGGAAGACTATGCGCCGGGCTTCGTGCTGGCCGCCGATACGGTGGTCGCTGTGGGACGCCGCATCCTGCCCAAGGCCGAGACGCTGGATGACGCCGCCAATTGCCTCGGGCTGTTGTCCGGCCGTTCGCACCGGGTCTATTCCGGCATCTGCCTGATCACGCCGGGCGGCAAACTGCGCCAAAGGCTGGTTGAATCGAGGGTTCGCTTCAAGCGGCTGCCGCGCGAGGAGATCGACGCCTATGTTGCGTCGGGCGAATGGCGCGGCAAGGCCGGCGGCTATGCTGTGCAGGGCCTGGCCGGTTCCTTCGTCGTCAAGCTGGTCGGTTCCTACACCAACATCGTCGGCCTGCCGCTCTACGAGACGGTGGCGTTGCTTTCGGGCGAAGGCTTCAAGATCCACACCAGCTGGCACACCGCGCGGCCATGAGCCTGGACGACAAGGTCACGCCGCTGCGCCCGAAGCGCCCTTGCCCCGAATGCGGCAAGCCATCGGCGCGCGACACCTATCCCTTCTGTTCGAAGCGCTGCAAGGACATCGACCTCAACCGCTGGCTGAAAGGCGCCTATGTCATCACCGCGCGCGATGATGAGGATGAGGCAGACGAGCCGAAGTAGAGTTTGGGCGGCAGCATTGCAGCCATTCCCCCTTCGCCCCGTTCACGGGGAGAAGGTGCCGGCAGGCGGATGAGGGGCGGCGCAGGCCGGGACAATTCACTTTGCCGACCAGTGCAATTGCTGCTTTGCCGACGCCGATCGAACCCCGTCACGTGTCCGCGACAATTGCCCCGGAAAATCGGCGCTTAGGCGCTGGACAGGCCGGATTCCCGTGCTATAACCCACGCGCTTTCAAGGGGTGCCCACGGCGCTTTCCTGAAATCCGGTCAGCGATATCTCGTTTGCCGGCGAGGCCCAGATAGCTCAGTTGGTAGAGCAGCGGACTGAAAATCCGCGTGTCGGTGGTTCGAATCCGCCTCTGGGCACCAGCACCTTTCAGGCCCGTTGATTCTACGAGGTTTTTCCCCTCGTTTTGTCCAGCCGTCTCACACCACCCCGTTTTTCTGGACACTTTTGTTCTCGTTTTCCTCGCCGATATCGGGGTCAGCGAGCAGGTTCACCGCGCTTTTCGCGATGACCTTTTGCCGCGCCGCCTTGGTGTAGCGCGTCACCTCTTTCGATGTCTGATGGCCTGTCATCGACATGATCTGGTGTTCGGTGGCGCCGCGGTCCGCCATACGGCTCGACGCCGCCTTCCTGAGACCGTGCGCGCTACATTGCGGCAGATCGGCCTCATCGCACCTCTTCCGGAACCAGTTGCCAAAACCGTTTCCTGTGAAGCCCCGGCCGAACTCCGTGACAAGAAACGTCAGATCCCCGCACGGGCTGTTGTCGATGGTGAACTGTAGATTGGGATGGATCGGAATCTCAAGCGAGATCGGTTTTCTGTTCCGGCCCTTGTACTGTGTGAAATGCAGCACGCCCTTGCGGACGTGCTGTTTCCCGAACAGCACGACATCGCTGCGGCGCTGCAGAGTGTAGAGCAGCAGGTCGAGTGCCAAGCGCGCCTTGGTGCCGACAGGATGGCGCTTCTCGAACTGCTCGACTTCCTCGATCGTCCATGAATGGAAGCCTTCGGACCCGGACTTGAAGTAGGCGATATCACGCGCGGGGTTGACGGTGACCAGATCGACCTCGGGCAGGCATGCCCATTTGAAGACTTGGCGCAACGCCTTGATGCGGCCGTTGGCGGCTTCCTTCAGATCAGCCTTGCGGTCGCGAAGCGCGCGCACCGCTTTTGCAGTGAAGACCGGCAGCGGCATATCCTCGAACAGTTTTGAGCCACCCGGCTTCGTCGGCTCCGCCCAGCAGGATTCGAGAATCAACCGGCGGACCTGCCGTGTCTTCGGATCGAGGTGCTTGAACTCGGCTGACGCATAATATTGCTCGCAGAGCCAGCGGAATGTTCCCTTGCCGGCGAGCTTCGGCCCGGTGGCCTCAATTTTGATCTCGCCGCGCAGCGCCTGGTAATAGACCGTGTTGAACTCGTCGGTGCCGGGAACACCGGGCAACGGGATTTTCTTCGCCTTGCCACGTCGGAAATAGAACCGGAGGACGCCATCGGTGTGGTCCTCTACGATATATTTCTGTGCGAACTTCCTCGGCATCAGGTCTCGACGTCCCACTCCCCGCCGCTGTCGTTGCCCCCACCTGGCAGCAGATCGAAGGCTCGATCGACGGCGCGGAGATCCCATACGGTCCTGCTATTTATAGCCTTCGGCCGTGGCATCCGTCCATCTTGGACCATTTCGTCAAACAATGTCGGGCCCACCCCGACATATTCCGCGGCTTCGAGCCGCGACAAACCGCGTGGCGCCAGCGATGGTGGGAGGACGTGCTGCCGCTTGCCCATTAGACGTCGAAGCCTTCCAGCCAAAGCCGGTAGAGCTTGTCGATCTCGCGGTAGATCCCGGCTGCAACCTCTTCATGGTCGAGGTCGACACGGCTGCTGATGCCACATTGCGTCTTAAGCCAGGCGGCTGCCTCGTCGGCTGACCCAACACCCACGTGATACCGCTTCAGGATGAAGGTCCAGAAGCCCTTTTCACCACAGGCGATCGCGGCGCGCTGCGCCAGCGGACCGCCCTTCCGTGGTGGTGGTTCCGCCGGCGTTTCGGCTGGCGTGTTAATTTCCGCGACCTCATCAGAAGCGGCCTCGCCGCGGCCTTCGATGGTGTATTCATAGGCGCCGATGCGGAAGGTGGTATTGGCTGGCCCAAGGATATCGATGATCAGCTCGTCGCCATCGATGTCGACAATGTAGCCTTCACCGTCGGTGGCCTCCTTGCCGACCAGCTGTTCGATCGCCTGGTGGAGTGGGATGGTGAAGCGGTGGATCAACGTTGGGTTCATTTGCGTCCCCGCTTCTGCGCCGGCAATTTGGTATATCGGCCCGCCTTGATCGCTTCCTCGATCGCAGCGTCGTCGACAAGGACCGTCGTCTGGTTGGCACCGCGCAGCTCAGGACGGGCCATGGCGCCCTCACGACGCGCCTTCAGAGACCGGAAGTCGGTCTTGCGTTTGCTCACAGCCCGACCTCCTCAAGAAAGGTTTCCAGCCCGGCCGGCTTATCCGGCGCCAGCAAGGGCGCCTTGATGTAGGCATCCCAATGCGTACTGAGCTTGATGGAGACTCGCTCGCGGATCGCCCGCATCCGAAAGATCTTCAGTTCGTCAGAGGTGCGAGCGATGCGCCGGTCCCACTTTCTGATCTGGCGCCAGAAGCCGCGATGTTCCTTGCGGGTCGTCTCCGGCAGCAATCGGAAGCATTTCCCGCAGATGATCTCACCGCCACCTTGGTCTGGCTTGAACGTGCGCCGGCAGCGCGGATTGATGCAGGGAACGCGCTCAGACACGGCTACCCCCCCCCCACGTCTGCGAATTGTCGGGCAGGCCGAATAGGCTGTCGCCGGCCTCCTTCAGCGCGAACTCACCGCTTGCGCGGATCGCCACCACGACGGCGTCGGGGACGTCCTGGAACGGTTCGTCGAACCACCACTGCCGGCGGCCGTCGACGATCTGCTGGTGGAGACGCTCGCCGGCGCGGAGGCGGGTGAGGACGGCGTCGGTCATGAGGCCCTCCGAATGGCGTTGCCGCTGGTGACCATGGTGAAACCATCGGCGAAGGTGACGCGGATCGAGTTGAAGCGCTTGATGCCGGGCTCACCGAACACAACCAGTGGGGGGCCAAGGCCGCAGAGAGCGACGCCAGAGCGCGCCGTCACCTTGCACCGCTGGCCTTTGCGGCCATGGCGATCCCATCGATAGAAGTAAGTCATGGCCGCACCGCCCGAGCGAGGTGACCGGCGTAGACGCTGACGGCCTTCCAGTATGCCGCCATCGGCGCCTTGTGCCGGCGCCAGCTTTCCTCCGCCCGCCCGCGCGCGTCGATCGACAACTCGCGGAGGAGGTCAGCGAGAACTGTCCGCTCCTCGGGCGCACGCCGACAAAGGCGCTGCATCGCTGGCAGCGCCAGGAGTGGGTTGCGAACCTCGGGAGAGGATGAGCGATCAGCCACGCCCGGACTCCCATGCCCCGATGCAGACCGGCGCTACGGCGCGCGCGAGATCTCGCATCGCCTCGGCGTAGACGCGGATCTCAAACTGGGCGTGGGGGTCCAGCCGTAGATCGAGGAAGCCGAGGAGGTTCCGAAGGTCGATCTTCGCAAACATGTGGCTGTAGGTGTTGACCGGCAGTACCGATCGAGCCAGCTCGCGCGGCCAGCCTTTGTCGAGCAGTTCGCGGTATAGCGCGAAGGCCTGCTCGCAGTGCTGGCGCAACATGGAGGCCTCGACGCGGCGATCGACAAGAGCCTTGCCGTCGGTCTCATCGATGTCGCGGGCCTGCTTGCTCGAGGTAGACTGGACGCCGATCTGGGCGGGGTCCGGCACATAGAAGACCTCCGGCAACTCCCGGTACCGCGCCGATAGCTCATTGAACGACCATGTGCGGTGGCGGTGCCATTGCCGGAAGACGAAAATCGGCGCCTTGACTTCGAACTGGAATTCGACGGCCTCGAACGGCGAGGTGTGCTTGTTTTTCCAGAGGTAGCGGATCAGCCTGGCGTCGCTGCCTTCATCGTCGCCGGCGCGCCATGCGGCATCATAGCTGACGCGCGCCGCGCGGGTGACGGAGAGGTCGCCGCCCATGTGGTCGACAAGGCGAACGAAGCCGTGATCGAGGACGTCGATCTTATCCACTGCTTTTCTCCAGGTTGGAAATTTCTCGATCGAGGTACCAGCGCGCCTTTTTCAGGTCCTGGACGACGGCGTCCTTCTTGCCGGCGCGCGAGATGTATTTGACGGTGTTGCCGAGGCAGAAGCCGAGACCCCAAGCCTCAATGACCTTGATCGCCTCATAGGGATTGTCGGCGCCACCGTAATGTGCAGGATGGTTGACGGCTTCTGCCTGCGATTTGTTCGACATAGCGGTTTCACTTTTCGGCTAAAATGGAATTTCGTCGTCAAGTTCTCGGCTTGACTGGCGGCTGCTTCCACCCTGCCCTCCGCCGAACCCACCGCCGCCACCGAAGTCGCTCGATCGACCGCCACCACCGCTCGATCGATTGTTGCTGGTGCCGCGATCGTCACCGCGATCGCCGTCCCCTTGCCCGCGCGATTCCAGCATCTGGAGTTCACCCCGGAACTTCTGCAGGATGATCTCGGTGGTGTAGCGGTCCGCTCCGGACTGATCCTGCCACTTGCGGGTCTGTAGCTGGCCCTCGACGTAGACCTTCATCCCTTTCTTGAGGTATTGCTCGGCGACCTTGGCGATGTTTTCGTTGAAGATGACGACGTTGTGCCACTCCGTCTTCTCCTTGCGCTCGCCGGAATTCTTGTCGCGCCAGGACTCCGAGGTGGCGATGCGGATGTTGACGACCGGGTCGCCGGAGTTCAGCCTGCGGATCTCTGGGTCGGCTCCCAGGTTGCCGATGAGTTGGACCTTATTGAGCGAGCCGGCCATCAGATATCTCCCATGATTGCAGATGAAATTCGATAGAAGCCGCGCTCCGGCTCGTCGATGAGGCCGTTGCTGCGAGCGCGCGAAAGGTAAGTGCCGAATGTCCCGCCACCAGGTGCGAGGCCCAATTGGAAGGCGAGGTCTGCACGGCCGGTCTGATCCGGATAGCGGTTCCTCAGCGCGTCCAGCATCGGCCCAATGCCGGCGACTTTGCTCTTCCACATCGCCAGCCGTTCTTCCGGAGTGCGCGGCATGGCCGGGATGTCGCCGCCGAGGGCATCAACGCCGTCTTCTGTTGCGAACCACAAATCGCCGCGCTGTTCCACGGCGCCCTTGGTCCGGAGCCTGCTCTTATAGGTCGACCAGGTGCCGCCGGTGCGCTTGAACCCGGCAAGGCTCGCCCATTGCGCTTCGGTGTAGCCGGCCGGATAGGCGGCGGCGAGCAGTGCCAGCGGCTTCCGTTCGGCTCCGAGTTCGATCGATCCGGAAGCCAGTTGACCTGAAACCGGCTTTTCGGGAATCTGGTTTACCGGGCGCGGTCTCGTTGCCGGTTGAACAATCACAGGCATCGCCTGCGGTGTGGCTTCCTGCAGCGAAAGGAAGCTGCGCGCCGGCGTCTCCTGGATGTGCTTCAGCGCGGCGGAGACATACTCAGCGGCGCGCTGGCTAGCCAAGATCATGCCCTCCTTCGTGCCATCCATCTTGCCGCGCTCGTAACCGCGCGCATCTGCCTGCTCGATCGCCTTCGGATCGACCCCCGCCTTCGGTGCCACCGCAAGCTTCGCCTGCAGCGCAGCGATCTCGCGCCGTAGCCTGGCCGGATCGTTGGCGAGGACCTCCTGCCGGATGGTATCCAGCCTGTCGCCCATCGATTTCACGTCGATAGGATCGAGCGCCTGCTGTTGCGCCGACGGCTTACCGCTGTCGAACGTCGCCGCCAGCGGAAATTTCACCTTTTCGAGCAGATCGATCTCAGGTGACCACACCCAGGCCGAACCAGTCGCCAGTGACGGCAACGAGGCGGTGACCTCCTTCCCCTTGCCGGGGTCCGCCCATTCGCCGATCCAGTCCTCGATCGCTTTGCGGTCCTGCGGTGCGATGAGGCGCATCGCCACAAGCGTTTCGACCTGGGTGAGACTGTCCTTGTGCAGCTTCGCCGGCCGCTGGCTGATCAGGATGATACGCAGCCCTATGCCGCGGCCCAGGCTCACCAGGTTGTTGGCGGCGCCGACCATGGCCCCGGATTGCGGGTCGTTGACGCGGCCCTGAGGCGCGAACAGATGCGCCTCATCGATGATCAGATGCAACGTACCGCTGTTCGTCCGCAACAATGCTTCGGCAAACGCGGTGAAGAACCGTGTTCGTGCACCGACGGTCATCAACCTGGTGTCGATGATCGCGGAGCTCGACGCCGTCGCGATGGCTTCGCCTACCGCGGCGCCGTGCTCGCCGGCGATCGGGATGTCGGCGTGGTTGCCGCCGAAGATCACCGGTTCGAATCTCGACTTCTTGGCGCCATCCGGCCGCAGGCGGATGCCCCACCAGGTTCCGGTTGGATCGATCACGCATACCCGGCCGCCCTCGAACATGATCCGTTCGGCAATCGTCTTCGCGGCATTCGATTTGCCGGAGCCTGTCTTGCCGAGGATGCCGATATGCCGCTCGAGGGCGGCGGCAGGGATGCTCATGGTGGGTCCTTTCAGATCGAAACCAGTTCGAAGCGATTGCCCGCCTTGTCGGTGACGATGGGCCCCTTGCCCTTCTTGCCGGCTTCGATGACGGGGACGCCGGTGATCTTGACGGCCTCACCCTTGGGGCTGAAGCCGTCGATCGTAATGGCGTTGCTGGCCCGCTTCGCGCGCCAGTCCAGGACCTTCTTTGCAGCTGCCATTTCAATGCTCCTCATGCTCGCCGCCGGCGGGATGCCGGTCGGGATTTCAGGTTGCAGGCATTGCGTTGTGCTCGACGCCGTCGAGACAGCGTCCGGCCTGCTTTTTGCCGACACGCAGCATGTATTCGCCGGTGTAGACGTTGCCGACGAGTGTCGCCCCGCAGGCGTTGTTCAGTTCGGTGGGGGTGCATGGTCGGAACGCGCCCCACTGCTTGAACAGGTAAGCGATGTCGTTTATCGCGCAAAAATCGCGAGTGACCCGATGCCAATTTGAGCATGACGGCCGGGCGCTACGGCCGTCGTTGTCGCTCTCGCCGCCGGATACGATCCAGTCGAGAAACTCCCAGCCGCCCCAGTGTATGACGCCGAGGGTCGGCTCGTAGCTGGCCCAGGTCTTCCAACCCGCCCCTGAGAGCTGTCGCATGCTGTTGCGGCGCTCGTCGGCGTGAGCCTGATCCTCGACTGAGGTTCCAAGCCAGATGTTCGGCGATGGCAGTGTCATCGCTTTGATGCTTGTCAACGGTCGGGGCAAGGCTTTGGCGAAGCGCCTGACGGTTTCGTGGTGCGGCTCGTTCTCGACACGCTGGAGATAGTCCAGCATGCGATCCGGCCGCTTGGTCAGCAGCTGGAAGACGTGCTGCGGCGCCTGTGTCATCACGGCGAAAACGCGGTCAATCCATTCATCCGGCACCGCCTCATAGAACAGGTCCGCATGCGCGCAGACGAAGATCATGCGCGGCTTGGTCCAATGTAGCGGCTGGGTCAGCCATGCTTCGTTTAAGCGGACTTCGCCAGTCCAGACCGGGCCATTCTTGCTGTCGACAGTGAGGCCTTTGCGGCTCGGGTGATGCTTCAGGCGGGTGCCGGCGAGCTTCATCGCGTAGCAGAACTTGCAGCCCGGCGACTTGACCTGACAGCCGGTGATCGGGTTCCAGGTCGCGTCGGTCCATTCGATCTTGGTGCCGTCAGCCATTGGCGACGCCCTCCGGCTTGCGGCGCAGCTGGAAGCCCATGCCGGCTTCGCCTCGGATCGGTGCGCCGGCGGCGCGCAGCTCTTTGATGTACCGGTGGATCGTCCGCTCGCAGACGTTTAGGCGAGCAGCCAGCTTAGGCGCTGTGGTGACCTCATGGTCGCTGAGAGCGGCGAGGACTTCCTGTCTATTTGCTGCACGCTGGTAGGCCATCAGGTCCTGCTCCATTGAGTAAAGGCGACCAAGGCGGCGCCAAGGGCGGCCGCGATGGTGTCGCCGGTGAACCTGGCGTTCTGCCAGTCGGTCCACTCACCGTTGCAGACCACGGCATTGTTGGGTTGTCCGTTGAAATCGGCGTTGTCGCAAAGGATCTCTACCGAGCTGCCTTCTCCGACGCGCAGCTGCTCGACGATGTGCCAGTTGCGGGCATCCTGCAGATAGCGATTGTTCGCCTCGAGGAGCTCGGTGATGCGGCTGTTGTGCCTTGCGATCCTGGCGTCGAGATCGTTGAGAAGATCGACGGCGGCCTGCGGCGCGAAGACGACGCGGTTGATGGTCCAATCGCCGGCCATCAGGAACGTCCAATCTGGCTGCGCCATGCGTCAGGATCTTCCTCGACGACCGTGGCGGCCGCCGGCTTCGGGGCAGCGGCGGTGCGCGCAAGCGAGGCGCGCGCGGCGGTCTTGATGCCCTCGGCAAGCTTCGATCTCCCGATCCATTGCAGATACGATGCCGGGATCTCGTCGAAGAGCTTGCCGGCGTGCTCGCCGAACGGCATCCGGATCGGCTGAAATGACGGCTTCGATACCTTCACCATTTGCTCGATCGTCATGACATCAAGCAGCTTGATCAGGATACGGGCGGTCACCGCAGAATCGTAGCCGGCGCGATGGGCGTCGCCGCCAACCGTGATGCCGAGCTGCTGCCGGATCGTCTCGTTCTTGTAGTTCGGAAAGCCGCGCCAAGCCTGCCGGCTGCACTGCAGCGTGCAGAGCCAGGGGAGATCGTGGCCACGCAGGAATTTGCTGTCGAAATCGACGTTATGAGCGGCGAGCATGTCAGGACCACGCGCGATAAAAGCGCGGGCTTCGTCCGGGGTTACCCCCCCCTGGACCATCGCGTCGGTGATGCCATGTATCTTGGTGACCGCTTCCGGGATGGGGCGGCCCGGGTTGACGAACTTCGATTGCCCGTCGGCTTCGATGTCCCATCCGCTCGGGAAGTATCGAATATCTGTCCAGCCAATTTCGACGATCTCGGCGTCCGGAGGAAAACCGGTTGTTTCACAGTCTGCGACCCTGATGAAGGTGAGTGGCTCAACCACGCGTGCCTCCGACCTGGTTGGCGAGATCAGCGCGCGCCGCGACATCCATCAGTACGCGCAGCAGGGCGGTTTGCTCTCGCTTGGCACCGGGGTCCTTCAGAGTTTCCGCCAGCGCGCCGTTGATCAAGGCGAGCTTCTTCAGCGCGAGCACCTCGGCTGGCGTGATCTCGATGGCGGCCATCAGCCGAGCCTCTTCTCGACCGCCTTTATGGCGTCACCAACGGTCACCCAAGTCTCGGCTTCCAAATCGTCGATCTCGATCCCGAACTCGCCTTCGAGGTCCATGACTATTTCGACGCCATCGAGACTGTCGGCGCCGAGGTCCTCCATGATGCTGGCGTTCTCGATCACCTTCTCGATCTCGACGCTGAGGTGCTTGGCGATGATCGTCTTTACGCGGTCGGCGGTGGTCATTGGTCAGTTCTCCAGTTTGGTGTCAGGCAGGCATTGCGCCATTCTTCATCGCCGTCTGGTCTGGCGGCGGTGGTGGTGGCTCCCGGATCGGCTCCGGTGCGACGACCTGGGCGGCGAAACCGATCACGGCGGTCGCCAGCGCGCGCAGCGAATGGCTGTCGGTGACCGCATGCGGGTCGCCCTCAATGACGGCGCGCGCGATCTCCGTCGCGCCGGCGAAGCTCAGCGGCGCCACGATGGCGCGGCCGGAGGCATCGACGAGCATGACGTCGCCGGCGTTGAAGGATGCATCAACCGGCCCGGCCTTGCTCGGCACCTTCATCTTGCCTGGCTTGGTGACCGAGACGACCTTGCGGCCGTTGGCGAAGACGGCGACATCGGCGGCGTGGATCTCAACGGTCATGCCATGGGCTCCGCCGCTGGCACCGCGCGAGGGACGAGGCGGCCGATCCTCCTCAGCGGCGCCTCATCGGCTTGCCCACCGATCAGAATGCCGCTGGCGGCCTCGAACGCGGTGATCGCGATTCGGGTCTGCCGGAGCCGCTCGGTCATCTCGTCGATATCCCGCAACAGCGCGACCTCATCGGCGCGAAACCGGTCCAGCATATTGGCGACCGATGTCGAGCTGCGCTCGATCAGCGATCCACTTTCGGGAACGATCTCGTCGACGTTGAGATCGATTGACGGCGAAGACTTGATCGACCGGAAAAAGATCATCTCACTCCTCCTCTTGCGAACCGGGTTCCGGCTGATCCTGGTCTTCCTCGTCGGCGAAGCCCGCCAGCCAGGCGTCGCGCTCCACTTCCCTGCCCTCGGTTTTGAAATCCGGCGGCACCGCCTTCTTGGACATGCCGTTCCGGTAGGCGGCGCGGCCCATGCGGGTCGCCTTTGCGATGGGATCGCCGTCGTCCGGCTTGGCTTGGGAGGGCTTGGGGTTGCCGGACGACGGCTGGTTTCCGGTAGCCGCTGCCTTGGGCGAGGCCTGCTTGCCGGACTGCTCGGCGCCGGCGGGGGTGGTGCCGGCATCCGATTTCGGGGCCGCCTTGTCGGCAGTGGATTTCTTGTTCTTGCCTTCTTCGATGACCTCGCCGGTCTCGTTGTCGACGATATCCTTCTCGTCGCTGAAGTCGGCTAGCTGATCGAGCCGGCCGGCGAGCGACTTCGGTTTCGCGGCCGCGGCTTCTTCCTGGGCGCCCTTCAGGTTGTAGAGATCGTCGTCGCGCCTGATGAGGTCGTCGAGGTCGCTCGACATCGGCAACACCTTGGAATGACGGCGCGCCACGGTCTTCTTCGCCATTTCTGGATAGAAGACCGGATCCTTCCATGGCCCGTTCTGGGCGCGCGACTTAGACCTGATCTTCTCGACGTCCTCGACCGACATGACGTCCCGGGACTTCTCGCCGGTCTTCAGTGTCGCCACGGAATAAACCGCGATCAGGGCGCCGCGGTTAGCCAGGGTCGGTTTGTGGCGGATGAACGGATTGTCGCCGAGCTCGTATTCGAAGGCGTCATTCTCGAAGACGGCGTGAACATCCCAGGTCGCTATCTCGCCGGAGTTTCGCGCCTTCTTGCGGATACCGCCAACCATCGGCATCCATGTGACCTCGCCCTTGTAGGGCACCATCGCGCCTTCGCGACCATCAGGAAGAAGGCCATCCTGGGCCGCCTTCATCGCGGCGTTAAACAGCGAGCGGCGGGAGCACTTGAGCAGATCGCCGTTGTTCTGGATCGCCGTCATCACCACTCGGGCGAAGCGCTCCACCGGGATATGTGCCGGCAGTGCGGCCTGGAACTGCGTCGCCATGTCGTCGATCTGGTTGCGAACAACCATGATCTCGCTGGTGCCTTTGGTGGATTGGTCGTTCATGAGCATGTCTCCGGTGCTGTCGAGCGCGGTCCATCCGCGTCGACCCAAGTTTTTCGATTGACCACTGCGAAGATGACCGGCTGGGTCACGCCATATTCACGGGCGAGCGCAGTCTGCTCGCCGTATCGGCCGGTGTAGCGGGCGCGGATATCGGCGACGGCCTCCGCCGTCAGCTTAGAGCCGGGATGCCGATCTCCGCGAGTACGAGTTCCATGGGCATCCATGTCGGCGCTGTTCTCGGTCGGCGTCTTCCACTCGATGTTGTCAGACCGATTGTTCGTCTTGACGCCGTCGCCATGCGCCGCCTCATGCTCAGGGGTCGGCGGATCGCCGCGGAAGGCGAAGGCGACGAGCCGTTGAACCCAGTGCTTGACGCTCTCGCCGTTGATGCGAAGCGTCACGCGCAAGTAACCGTTCGATTCCAGCCAGGGCTGAAGTTCCCGGCCAGGGAACGTGCTGGTGCCCGTCGTGCGCCGCCGCACACTGCCGAGGCTGGAAACCTCGTAGTGTTGGGCGAAAGGTATGGGGCGCCATTCAACATTCATCGCAAAGTCCTGTTGGCCGCCGGCGATCAGCCGCGGAATGAGGTCTTCTGGTCGTGGAAGATTTCGACGCCAGGCAGCGGCGCCGTGTTCTTGTTGGCGCGGACATAGGCGCGGACGAATTTGTCGATGTCGTCGATCGACATGTACGGCCGCAGCTTCTCCAGCGGGATCTTGCCGGGCTCGGTGATGCGGTGCGTCCATGTTACCCGCGACGACACGGTGCCGACCTCGGTGCGCGTCGGCCCGCTGCCCGCGGTGATCGCCTCGTTGACGAGGACCTGGGCGCGATGCTCGGCGTCAGCGGCTTCGCGCATCAGGACGTCGCCAAGCACGCTGTGGCTTGATGACGCCGCCTCATCGAGCTTGCGCTTCGCCTCTTCCTGGGCGCGCTGCGCCTCGGCGGCTGCAGCGATGCGGGCGTCCTCGCGCTTCTTGATGTCGTACTTTCCGACGATGGTCTCGAACGCGCTCTGGATCGTCTCCGGCCGTACCGTAACGGTATCGAAGAATCGGTTTGTTTCCGTGACTTCATCGCGCAGCGGCTTTGTCGTCGCCAGCTTGGTTTCGCCGAGCCGCTTCGCAAGCTTCCGCGCCTCGATGCCAAGCGAAACAAAGGTGTCGCGCTCGTTGTCGTTGGCGATCGCGCCGTCGGTTAGCGCATTCTTGGCGGCTGTGGCGCGCTTCGCGAGATCCTCGACTTCATCGAGTTCCGGCTTGAAGCGGTCACGCAGGATGTCGGCGGTCGTCGCAAGGTTGTGGCCGGGCCCAACAACGGATGGGGCGTCAGAAACTTGCTGCATCGAGGTCTCTCCGTGGTTTGATGCGCAGCACGCGCGATTGTGATCCCGACCGGTGCGTCGTTCTGGCCGAGACCTCCCAGTTGGCGGTCAGGCCGATCTCGGCGTTGCCGAGGGCGCGGATGATGATTGGTCGAAGGATGTCGGCTCGTTTCGTCGCCGCGCCGGCGGCTTCCTTACAGGCGCGGTAGTCGGCCACAGTCGCGTCAACGAAGTCGTCGCCAGTGAGATCCCGCCTCCCCGGCATGCTGTCGCGGTAGACGTCCATGACGACTTCGCCATCACGCTGCCAATCCGGCTCGGGCTCTTCGCCGCTCGCCACCATGGTCCAGAAGTCGCCGACCTTCGCGATCAGTCGGTTCCAGAGGCGAAGGTGGATCGGGATATCGACGATGTGCAGCTGGAAGGTGCCGCGCCAGGTGATCACCACCAGCGCGACGCATGCCCATGCGCAGCCCGTAAGCTGCGCCTCGGTGATCGCCTGGACGGCGATCCAGGTTGGTGGCACCACCTCGCCGGTGTCCGGGTCGAGCCAAAATTCCTTGAAGGCGTCTTCGGAGGCCGTCTTGATCTGGCAGTTGCCGGTGCCTGCGCGATCAGGCCTGTCGACGAAGGCGTCGGGGGTGGCGCCGATGCGGCGGGCGGGATCGCGATAATAGGCGCGGTCGTTCTCGTAGATGACGGTCCATTCCGGGAATCGCTTGCGGATCAATGCGACGACGACCGGCTCCATCAGGTTGCCGCGCTCCATCGCTTCGGTTTCCTCGTCGTCGGGTGAAAGACGGCCGGTCTTCTCCATGAAGAGCGCGTAGGGCGTCGTGTAGGGATGCGCGCCGATGACAGCCGCCGCGACTGAGGCGGTGACGTCTTGCTGGCGCGCGGCGAGCCAGGCTTGCCGGTCGGCTGGTCTGATGATCTGGATCGTCATGCTGCCCTCCCCGACCCGCGCTTGTTGCGCTGGCGCCATTCGCCATCTGGGACGGCGCGGCAGAGATAGGACCGGATGCTGGACTTCGGCACTTGACGACCGAGCACGACGAAGATCGCGTCGACGTCCGGATTGTCGCGGTATGCCGCCAGCACGCGCTGGCGCTGCGTCATGATGCGGGCGAGGCCAAGCTTGGCAACATTGGCGTCGTCGAGGATGGCCGGCAGCCCGGCGCCATGCAGCATGTCGCGGACTTCCCTGTCGGTGAAGCAGCTGAACGGGCTGTCCATTACGCCCACCCCTCAAGGTATTTCTCGATCGCGCCGTAGACCTGGGTGCGCTCTTCGGTCTGACAGCCCTCGACTTCCATCGCCATCTTGGCGGCGTCGAGCAACTGCTCTACAACTTCGGTGGCGAATGGACCCGTCATCACGCCGTCGCCTTCGCGAGCGAACCGCAGAAGTTCGGCGCAGGCCTCGGTAGCCTGAGAGGCGGCGGCGATCGCCAGATCGCGATTCTTCGCCTCTGTCTCGTTTTCGGGAGGGAGGTCGATCATAAAACACGCCCCTCCAACCATTCGATTGCAAGCCAGATGCCGAAGAAGAGGCAGGCCCCGCTGGCGGATGCGGCCACAAAGCCGTTGGTCGGCCATATAATTTCAAATGCTTTCCACGCATTGACCGCCCAGCCTGCGAAGCACACCCAGGCCACGATTTTGTTCGTCATCTCCGTGTCCTCCGGATATGGCAGCAGCCAAGCCGCTTCCAGAACGCGATGTAGTCGTCGGCATCGACTGGTCGCGCGAATTCACGGCGGAACATCGGCTCCGGCGGCATGGTCAGAGCCAGGATTGTGACGACGATCACGGCTTCGGCTCCGATGCTGCGAGCCAAAACTGGAATACGACGGTGACCTCATCGGATCTGAAGTTCCCGACCGTCTTGGTCAGCACTCTCTTGTTTGTGCTGTCGTCGCAGGCGACGCCGATCCTGTCGAAAGCCTCACGATCGGCCATGCCGACGTAGACAAGGCTCTTGTCGGGAACGCCGATGAAATCGCCGGTCATAGCTGTTCACCTTTCGCAACCCGCTGGGCCATTTCGAGTGCCGACAGGTTCGTACCCTTTGAAGCTGCTCCATAGATGATCTTGGCCTCGCGATAGCCGAGCGCGATCTCGAAGGCCCTGACGACCTGCTCGACCTGCTGCGGTTTCCGCATGCCTTCGCGCTTCGCCCAGTTGATCGTCTGGAACGCGGTGTCGGCGAGATCGGCAAGCTGGGCGTCGGTCAGCCTTTCCATGGAAGCACCATCGCGAGGCAGACGATGATCAGCACGGCAGCGATCAACGCGATCCACTTCACCGCTGGGGGTGGCATGGGCGCGGCGTCGTCTTCGGCGAAGTCGGCCATCGTGAGCTTGACGCCCTGGATGGAAAGCTCGTCGTCGAGCGCGTAATCGAGCGGCGGTGCCACAATCGTGATGCGGCCGGCGCGCCGATCCATCTCCTCGACGAACCGCGCCGACGAAATGACGCCAGCATCGGCCCAGGCGCGCAGCATGTTCTCTGGGGTATCCTTGATGTCGGTCATCAGAACGATTCTTCCAGCCGCGAGATCTGCGCCTTGAGGTCATCGACGCGCCGTTGAGCGGCGCCCATCTCGATCTGCCGGCGCTGCCCGTTGTCGATCATGTCGGCGCAGACGAGGTCGCGTTCAGCGCGGCTCAGCGCGCTGCGGAGGTCATCGAGCGATGGCGCGATTGGTGGGGCTGGGAGTTCCGACATCAGAGCCCCCAAGCCGCGAAAGTGACGACGACGACCAGGATGGCAATCACCAGGACGGCGCTCAGGGCAGTGTTGAGGCGGGCGTGGCTGCGGCGGATATCAGCTCGCAACTGGTCGATGTCGGGATCGTGAAAAGGCCTCGAAGGCATTGGTTCTCTCCTACTGCCTTCAACGATAAGTGGGTTTAATCCCACTCGTCAAGGGGAAAAATAGGATAGTTCCTACTTTTGTGGAGACCGGGCGGATCTCGCGCGCGCAGCGTCAAGTCCTGATTCGTAAGGCGCCGACACAGTGATTGCGCCAAGCAATCACACAGAATCGCAGCGGGACACGGGATCGTTGAAAGGTTGCAGGACACAGAATCGTCGAGCTCTACCTTCAACGGTGAATCGTAGAGTTCTATGATCTAAGGTTAGAGTTAATCTCCAACCGAGCGCGAAGGCGCGCGCGGTTAGACCGCGCGCTTCGCCTGGTCAACGCCCTGTGAAAAATTAAAGGCCGCTGTCGACGCCAGACTGCTCGAGCGGAACGTAGAGCAACACGTAATTCTGAAAGCCGGTATCGCAAACCTGCCAGTAGAAGCGCACCCGATTCCCGCGCTTCGAATCGTTCCAGGACTTCGCATCACGCTCGCATCCATCGGCGGCGCGGTGCTCCTTGTCGGTCGGCGCGCCATACTGGTTGGACAGACGGCCACCGATCAGATTTGCGGTTTCCCCGTCGGGGATCCGGAGATAAACGCCGCTCAGCTTGTCGTGATCGAAGTAGAGCCAGACCGGCGCCTTGAATTCCTCGGTCGTGTAGATGCCGTTCAACATCGGGACACCGCGGATCGCCGGCAGCGCATAATCGGCTTGCTCTTGGGCGGTGGACTGCTTCAGTGCGATCTTGCTCAAGCTCATCACTTCGGCAGGAGATTGTCCCCATTTCGTGAATTGCCAGTCCGCCATCGCCGGCCCGCAAAGGCTTGGGGCTGCTGCCAAAACGATGGTGATGACGCGCCTCATCGTCGCCTACTCCCTGCTCACCGCGTAAACCACTCGGCCGACGATGCGGACGGTGTCATCCTCGCCGCCGTCGATCGGGATCGGCTCCTGGAAGCGAGGGTCATCCGATTCGGGAAGCAGCCAGATCTTGCCGGCGTCATCCCGCCATAGCTTCTTGACGGTTGCCTCACGCAAGCCGTCGGCGCGCTCTCGTTCCACGATGTAGCGCCGGCCGGGCTCGAGCGCAGCGCCGGTCTCGATCAAATCGGTGAATACCAGAACAGTATTTTCCGGATACCGCCGGTTCATTGACGGGCCACGCACCTCGGCGGCGTGAAGGGTAAACGACCGCCAGGCCGGGTCATCAGGAACGCCTTCGGTGTAGACGTCGTCGTCGCTCCACTCCCAGGTCTCTGCCCAGTGTCCTGCCTGTACGAACCCGGTGACAGGCACATTTCGCAGCGCAGTCAACGGCGACGCCGTCGCCTTCGATAAGCTGAGGTCACCAGGGTCGAGCTGCAGCGCTCGCGCCAGCGATTCGAGCTTGTCGGTCCGCACCGACAGCTTCTTACCCTGGACGATATCGCGGATGTAGGTGCGCTCGAGGCCAGCTTTTGTGGCCGCCTCAACGGGCCCGAGACCCAGCTCATCTAGCCGTCGCACAACGATTTTTTGCAGGTCATTTTGCATGTAGGAATTATCCAACCCACGCTCCTGACACGCGAGGGGGAAGTTTCCTATTGACGAAGTGGGATTGTTCCTACTATCGTTCTGGACATGGAAGCCGAACTCATCCGCCATCTGTTGACACTTCTCGATCGGTTCCGGGCCCACCGGGACCGCGAGGAATCGACTATCGGGCGACACTGCGCCGCCGATGGTGCGTTCTTTTCACGCCTTCGCGAAGGAAAGACGCTGACCGCACGCAAGTACGACCTGGTCGTCGGCTGGTTTTCGGAGAACTGGCCGGAGGGCGCCGAATGGCCGGCCGACGTGGTCCGCCCCGTTAAGGAAGCGGCGGAATGAACGCGGCCTCAGTGCCCACCCCTGGCCAGACGACTGCGTCCGTCGGCGAGCAGCTTTCGGAACGCCTCGTTGCTCATCACGACGTGGCTCTGCTCGGACTGGCTGCCACCGTCTGCTGTCGTCAACCCGACGAGGTGCACAAAATTCTTGTCGACGACCACACGAACTTCGTCGACGAACAGCGTTGGCTGCGTCATGGAAATGCCCTCCCGGCAGAACGCCAAAAGGGCGCGTCACCAATTCATCACGGAAGGCAACTGTTCGAAATAATACGAAAGGCCGTTTCCACTGCTTTCCACAGAAATGGTTTCCAACGCCTTTCAATTTTTATTACGACCGATCTTTCTGCCCTCAGAGACGAGCCGTCGAAACGTCTTCTCCGGCATTGCAAGACGGGCCTGAAGGCGGACCTGGTGCTCTTGGCCGGCTATAGGCGGCAGCTCGGTCCAGAAGAGCAGTCGCACGATACTTTCCTCGACTACCTGCACGGCGTAGCCGGTCACGAAGAGACTGGGAAGCGGCTCGGGCTCGGTCAGTATCGGTTCCGCGTCGTGACCATCGGTGTTCATTTTTTCAGATCCCTATTCTCGGTTTCGCGCGCCACCCCAACCCCGCGCGATCGTCGGCGGCCCTGCGCCGGCGTGGTGGCCCTGTCTGTCCTGTTTGACATGGGCCACCACTTTTTTTCGATCGTCCGTTCATCTTTCCAAACTCCTCGCTCCGCCGGCGCATTGCAGTGCGCCGGGAGCTCCGCGTTCAAGTCGCTCTTTTCGAGCTCCGCTGCAGTACCCGGCAGCAGAGATAGCGAAGGAAGCATGTCATGCGTGACAAGAGTTGTGTCGTGGGTAGCAAGATGCATGTAGCGCGTATCGACGATCCGATCTGGCTCGGCCAGGAAGCAAAGCGGATGTCCAAGGAGATCCTGCGGAAGGAGCATCGCGGGCCCGGTGACACCATCGAGGCGGCGGCGAACCGGCTTCATATCCGGCACCATGTCGATGCCTCTGTTATAATCCAGTGCTGGAACAGGCCGGCCAGGGAGATGAAAGTCTCTCGGTGGATGTCTGTATTCATGGTGTACTGGGCTGAGTTTGGTGCCAAGGCGGAAACCGCGTACGAGGAAAAAAGGAAGGCAACTAATGCCCATCCGGCGCTGGTTAGGCTGGCTGATTTTGTGGCTGGCCGAGAGGGGGAAGAGACCTCGGGAGACGCCGGATGAGCGAGCTCCCAGACTGGACGAAGCTGACAAGTCGCGAGAAGGCCGAAGCGATCCTCCCCCATCTGGCGGCGGGGGAAAGCAACGGTAGGATCGCATCCCGGTTTCTGAATTGCGGTCGCTGTCACATCGCTGGCGCCGTCAACCGGATGAAGGTTACCGGTCAGAACCCGCCATCTAGGCGTGGAAGTCAGCGCCACATTGGAAAGGCCGCGACAACCAAGACGCCGGCCGCGAAGGCCAAACCAGCGCACCGACCTACGAAGCTCGTCCAGCAGACCAGTTCATGGCGCGGGCCAAACAACCCCGTCGCAGTTGACTTCAAAGCCCGCGCCCTGCAGCGCGCGGCATCGCCGGGCATCATCGTCAAGCGCGAGAACGCCTTCGATCCGATCCCCGACACCCCCCCCGTGGCTTTCGGTTCCCCGGGATGCCGGTGGCCAGTCGATGGCGTGAACGGCATCGGCCTTCTCGCCTGCGGTGCCGCGAAGGAGCCGGAGCGCTCCTACTGCGATGCGCACCGCCAGCTTTCATATGCGCCACCGACCTATCGATTGAGCGTCCCTAAAGGCGTCTGACACCAGCAAAGGAAACCAGCATGACGAAAGTGCATCAGCGCCCGAACATGGCGACACCGTCTGAGGCCAGTTCATTCGTCGACGAATTTGATCGCCTTGAGCAGGGCCGCGAGGAGCGACTTCGCGTTCTCGACGCCGAGTTCAAAGCTAAGAAACGTGCCATCCAAAAGGACGTCGACGACGATCAAAAAACGATTCTTGAGGATGCCAAGAACCAGGGCGTGAACAAGGGAGTTACTCGCATGCTGCCGCCAAGGCGATCGCCGCCAGCGGCTTCAAGGCTCAACTGGACCCTCGGGATGAGGACAGGGAAAGCGTCGTCACGGCCATCATTTCCGAGGCCGCAAACCGCATCCGGGCTCTCTAGCCCTCTCATTCAACCGAGGATATCAAAATGAAGATCTCCACCATGTTCATGGTGGCGTGCGGGCTCGCGCTTGCCGCCACCGCGGTGTTCGCCCCTGAGGCCATCGCCGCCATTCTCGCCTTCACCCACCCGACGTCTGACGGCGGTCATGGGATGATGATTGCGTCTGCTGCTGCAGCTGCGATCGACCCTGAGGAGCTGAAGAAGGCGATCAGCCCCGTCATGACCGCCTTCGAGGAATTCAAGATCACCAACGACAACCGTCTGAAGGAGATCGAGAAGAAGGGGTCGGCCGACGTCATCACGACCGAAAAGCTCACCAAGATCGAGACCACCCTTCAGCAATATGAGGGCCTCAACCAGAAGCTGACCATGGCTGAACAGCAGGCCAAGGCCGCCAAGGATGCCGCGGAGCGCATCGAAGTCGCGCTTGCACGTCTTCCGGCCAACGACCGTTCCCGCAAGGATCCGGGCGAAGCCAAAGCGATGTTCAACAGCTGGGCACGCGCCGTTGTTCGCGCCCATGCCGTCGGCGTCGTCAATCTCGGCGCCGATGAGCAGAAGGTGCTCGCCGATGTCATGGCGGAAGCCAAGGCACTGAATGTGGGCACCGACACCGCCGGCGGCTATCTCGCGCCGACCGAATATGTCGCCGAGATCATCAAGGCGGTGACGCTCTCCAGCCCGGCCCGCGGTCTCGTCCGCGTCCGTAACACCGCCAACAAGGCGATCCAGATCCCGAAGCGCACCGGCCAGTTCGCGGCGCGGCGCACCACGGAACAGGGCACCAAGACCGAGACGACCGGTCTGACCTACGGTCTCGAGGAGCTCACCGCTCCCGAGATGTACGCCCTCATCGACATCTCCAACCAGATGCTCGAGGACGCAGCCTTCGATATGGAAGCCGAGATCCGTCAGGAATCCGCGGAACAGTTCGCCGTCAAGGAAGGCGCCGAGTTCGTCTCCGGCACCGGCATCGGCGAATACGAAGGCATCCTGACCAACGGCTCCGTTGCGGAAACTGTTTCTGGCACCGCGGCGACAATCGCGGACTCCGATGGCCAGGCCAACGGCTTGCTCACCCTGAAGCATGCCATCAAGACCGCCTATGCGGCCAACGCGACCTGGATCATGAACCGCACCACCATCGGTTCGGTCCGCAAGCTGAAGGACGCCCAGAAGAACTACATCTGGATGCCTGGTATCGCGCAAGGCAAGCCGAACTCGATCGACGGTGACCCCTACGCGGAGTTCCCGGACATGCCGTCCGAGGGCGCCAACCTCTACCCGATCGCCTATGGCGACTACCGCCGGGCTTACACCATCGTCGACCGCATCTCGATGGAAATGCTGCGCGATCCCTACACCCAGGCGACCAGCGGCAACATCCGGTTCATCTTCCGCCGGCGGACCGGCGGCAAGGTGGTTCTCGCCGAGGCGATCCGCAAGCTGAAGTGCTCGACCTGACGGCAGCACGCCGCTTCTGAGGAAGCATCCGGGATCCGCTTGCCGGATCCCGCCACCCTCCCCTTAACCCTCCTCAACGGAGAGAAAAATGGACGACCTTTACAGCTCTTACAAGACGCAGACCGCCATCGCTGCGGTCGCCGTCGGCACCACAGGTACCGGAAAGACCGGCAAGATCATCGACCGCAAGGGCTACATCGGCCCCGTGCTGTTCGACATCAGCTACGGCACCATCACAGCCACCAACGCGACGCTGACCGTGACCGTGAAGGAAGGCGACGTCACCGGCACCTTGACCTCGGTGGCCGACATCGATCTGATCGGAACAGAAGCCCTAGCTGGAATCGGCGCCACCGGCACCCGCACCTCCGGCACCTCGAAGAACGTGGCGAAGAAGATCGCCTACAAGGGCGCGAAACGCTACGTGCAGTGCAACATCAAGTCGACCGTCACCGCCGGCCCGCCGATTTCCGCCAACGCGGTTCAGCGGCCGCACAGTATGCCGGCTGCCTGATTCCCCCTCCGCGCGCCGGCGTGACCGGCGCGCG
This sequence comes from Mesorhizobium neociceri, assembly GCF_013520985.1. Classification (GTDB taxonomy): domain Bacteria; phylum Pseudomonadota; class Alphaproteobacteria; order Rhizobiales; family Rhizobiaceae; genus Mesorhizobium; species Mesorhizobium neociceri. Next base: position 91,208 of record NZ_JACDTY010000007.1, read on the forward strand.
CTTCCCTGTCCGACAACAGGAAATCCGACAATGAACATCCATACCGCCCCGGTCGAACTCGCCAACGGTGAGCGCCAGGTCGCATCGACGCTCGAAGGCATCCGGCGAGACCATGTGGCGCGCTACGAATTCGCGGCGAAGCAGGTCAGCAAGCGCGGCAGCATCGTCGATCTCGCCTGCGGAGTCGGCTACGGCTGCGCGATCCTGGCTGATGCCGGCCATTCGGTCGTCGGCATCGATCGCAGCCAAGCCGCCATCGACTATGGTAAGGCCCATTTCCGTCGCGGGAAGGTCGCGCTGCTCGCCGCCGACGTCATGGATGTGGCCGGTTATACCGACAACGCCTTTGCAGCCGCGGTCTGCTTCGAGACCATCGAGCATCTCGCCGATCCGCTACCGATGCTGAAGGCGCTTCATGCCGTGGCGCCAAAACTGATCGCCAGCGTGCCCAATGAGGCGGTGTTCCCACATCGTGGCAGGATCCTGCATCATCATCGCCACTACACCCGGGCGGAATTCGCCGAGCTGCTCGAAAGCGCGGGCTGGCGCATCACCGGCTGGTTCGGCCAGGCCGGCCCGGAATCGGAGGTTGAACCCGACATCGAAGGCCGCACTATTGTTGTCACCGCGGCCCGCGAAGGGAAGCGCAAGAGTATCGCCCCAAAGGCGGCGGCCGCCACGGCAGAACACGCCGGACCCGTGCCCGACCACGTCCTCATTCTTGGGCTGGGGCCCTCGCTCGAGGGCTATGTCGATATGGCGAAGCGGCTGGGCGGCCGTCACGCGTTTTGCGACGAGGTCTGGGGCATCAATGCCGTCGCCGGTGTCGTCCAGTGCGATCGCGTCTTCCATATGGACGACGTCCGCATCCAGGAGATCCGCGCCGCGGCTCGCCCGGAAAGCAACATTGCCCGCATGCTGGACTGGATGCGCCGGCATCCCGGCCCGATCTATACGAGCCGGCCACATCCCGACTACCCGGGCACCGTGGCGTTCCCGCTCGAGGCGGTCATCAATTCCTGCGGGATCGCCTACTTTAATTCGACGGCGGCCTATGCGGTCGCCTACGCGGTGCACATCGGCGTGAAGCAGATCAGCCTGTTCGGCTGCGACTTCACCTATGCCAAGGCCCATGACGCTGAGAAGGGCCGCGGCTGCGTCGAGTTCCATCTCGGCATCGCCAAGGCTCGAGCAATCGAGATCGGTTTTCCGAGCAACACATCCCTGATGGATGCCGCGGCGCCGATCGAGGAGCGCATCTATGGCTACGACACCTTGACGCTCAGCTTCGACGGCGGAGGTGACGAACCTATCAAGGTGACGATGACGCCGCGCGAAGCGCTGCCCACCGCGGACGAGATCGAGGCCCGCTACGATCATGCGAAACACCCCAATCCGCTCGTGAAGAGCTGAACCATGGAAGGAAGTCCGATGTCCGCAATGAAGGCAGTTTCCGTCCTCATTTCCGTGCGTGTCGCCCAAGAGGGCAACGTGCACGGCCGCGAAATCATCAAGGGCACCGACGACGAGATCCCGGAAGAGATGTTCGAAAGCCTGGCGAAAGCCGGCTACGTCGAGGCGATCGCCAGCGGAAAGAAAGGTAAGAAAACGAAGCCGAGCGCCGACGAGGCGCGCGAGGCAATGATTGCCGATCTCGGCGCGCTTTCCGATGACGAGCTCGCTGGGATTATCAAGGCGGAGAAGATCACCGTCGACGCCGCGGACAGCCGTGACGCCGTCCTCGGCAAGATCGCCGACGCCCGTATCGCCGCCCAGGCATAATCGATGCATTCGATCCTGGTTGTCACGGTGGCGGCGACCGACCGCTCGCTGCTGACCGTGGCGGAGCGCCGCGAGGCCGCCGGCGTGGAAGACGGCAGCCAGGACACGAAGCTCGCCGCGCTGGATCTCAGAAACAGCGCAGCAATCATGACGGAGTGCGATGTCGCCGTTGGCGCCGGTGCCGAACCGACGCTGAGGCAGGAAACCCTGACGGAAACCTTCCGCGGCGTCGATGTGCAGGACCTGCTGTTGGCGCGGCACTTCAATATCGAGATCACCAGCCTTATCCAGGATGGCGAGACCTTGGCGGTCGAAGACGATTTTGTCGTCGATCCGGAATCAGGCCTTGTCGCGCGGCTGGTGAACGATCGGCCGATCCGGTGGTGCGCAACCAAGATCGTCGCGGTCTACAAGGCCGGCTTCGCCGAGGTCCCCGGAGATCTTGCGGAAGCCGCGATGGATTTCATGCGCCTGACCCTGGCTGAAAGAGGTCGCGACCCCTCCTTGAAATCCGAGGTCATCGACATCCCAGACGTCCGGCGCGTCGAACGCGACTTCTGGGTTGGCGCAATCCCGGGCCAGGCCACCGAAAGCGCTGTACCTGAGATCGTTGCCGGCAAACTCACCCGTTTCTACAACCCCACGGTGGCATGATGGACAACCCCGGCATCTACAGCCTCGGCGATATCGGCGTCACCGCGGCCGATACGTTCACCAGCGAACCGATCACCGGCCTCGCCGGCGTCTCAGAGATCGACGTTCAGCTGCGGTTCGCCTACGGCAGCGGCGGCACCACCATCAAGGCCTTTGTGCAGTCCACCCTCGATCAGGGCACCACCTGGTTCGATCTCTGGTGCATGGCCGGCGCCACCGCGAGCAAGACGCGCGCGCGTCGGCTAAAGCCGGATGGTGTCGAGCAGACGCCCACCGATGGCGCCCTTGCCGATGACACCGTCGCCACCGGTATTGTGCTTGGTGACCGCTTCCGCCTGAAGCTGGTGTCGACCGGCACCTATGCCGGCAACACGCTGCTCTCCGCGAGGATCCACGCGCGGTGACGACGCCAGCCGAACTGATAGCCGACCTCGACGCCGCGCTGCTCGACGCCGGCGAGGATGCGGTGTTGCGCAGACTGACACTGGGCCCGGGCGCAATCCAGATCCCGTTCGATTGCGACGTCCGCGCCTCGATCCGGCCACTGAAGCCGGAGGAACTCGTCGGCAACATCGATCAGACCTGGTCGCGCGTCGTTTTGAGCCCGACCGATATCAACCGGGCGCAGTTCCAGCTGCCGATCCGAAAGAACGACAAGATCGTGCAAGACGGCAAGGTTAGGAACGTCGAGTTCCCGAAACATATCAGGGTGCAGAACACGCTCGTCCGCGTCGAGCTGGTGGTTGGCGGCTGATGGCGCGCTTCGACACCTTCGAACGCGATCTCAAGCTGGCGACAGCCGGCATGGAGCCCGCCGCGATCAACGCAGCGCTGGCAAAGTATGCGCGGTCTGAGCTCGCCAAGGCGATCGCCGCCGGGGCGTCGCCGCAATACGACCGTTATGTCAACGGCGTCCCTGGCCTCGCCGAGGAGGCCGTCGTTGCGCCTGGCTCGATCCTGTACGTGTTTTCGAACTGGCCGCTTGTTATCAACGCCGCACTGGCCGAGCTCGAGCGCCGTGCGCCGCGAAGATCAGGACGATATGCGAGATCCTTCGTGGTGGTTGTGGCCGGCCGTGTCGTCGTCACCGATTTCTCGCGGATCCGACCGGATGCCGAGATCACCATTTTCAACGCCTATCCATCCACACGCAAGATCGAGACCGGCTACAACGGATATGGTGCGCGCCATTTCGATCTCTCCAAGGCTGCACTCAACAGACGTTTCGGAAGCGTTTTCCAGTTCGAGATGAAGTTCGTGGATGTGCCGGGCGGCATCAACCCGCTGGCGCCATACCACCTCAAGCGTACCACCCGGCGGCGCGCAGCCGGCTCGCCGCTGACCTATCCCGCACTTGTGATCAACGCGCTCTGATGTCCAGCTTCATCACCTACGACACCATCGAGCAGTATCTCAACGCGCAGTGGCCGATCGCGTGTGCGGCGGCGTCGCTCGAAGCCACGCCGCTCGTCTATGAGAATATGTCATTCGATCTGCCCGACGATCCTGCGCATTTCGTCTTCGCCGAGATCTTCGGCGATACCTACGATCAGGAATCGATCGGCGCCGAACCCCGCACCGGCAACCTCTTCCGTGAATGGGGCCAGCTCTACCTGAATGTCATGACCAGGAACGGCATCGGGACAGGGCTTGCCCGGAAATATGCGACGCAGCTTGTGGGCCTGTTCCAAGGTCTCGATGTCGGCACCTTGACGTTCCGCGAGGCCTCGATCGGCGCCGGCGAGCCCGGCAAGAACGATGGAAATTATTTCCGCATGACCGCAACCGTAAATTGGAGACGCGACCAATGACCAAGGTTTTGAAGCCGTTCACCACGCGCGTGCAGCGGTTCGCCGCCGGCGCCGACGTCCCGGCCGACACCGATCTGTCGCCGCACACCCTCGAAGGTCTGACCTCGCAGGGCTTCCTCGAGGCGCCGCCGAAGCCGTCCAAATCCAAGGCCGATTCCGCTCGCGCTGCTGAATAAAAGGAGTAATTTGAGCGGGCCGATTTGGTGCTGGTAACACCGCGTCGGCCCTGACCAAAGCCCGCTGTTAGGAGCGAGAATGGCTGAGCCCAGAGTGGCCGCGACTGGCATCGTTGACAAGCCCACAACCATCTATGGGCTGGTCGATCCGCTGACAAATGAACTTCGGTATGTAGGCAAGACGGTCAAGCGTCTGCCTCAACGTTTGGTCGACCACATCTGCGCGGCGAAGCGAACCAAGAACAAGCGACATTGCCTCGCCTGGATCGCCGGGCTGTTGCTGGCTGGTCGCGCCCCGGAAATCTTCGAGCTTGAAATCGTCCAGGCCGGCGAATGCTGGGTCGAGGCCGAGCAGTTCTGGATCGGATATTGGCGCTTCGTCGGCGCCGATCTCTGCAATCGGACCATCGGCGGCGAAGGTGTGCCTGGGCATAGGCAGAGCTTGGAGCAGCGGGAGCGCGTCCGACAGTTCTTTTCTGGACCAGATAGTCCGAATCGTGGCCGCCCGATGTCAGCTGAGACCAAGGACGCTCTTCGCAAGGCGCGGGCGATCAAGGAAGCCGACCCCGAATGGAAGGCGTGGGCCGACCAACGACGAATCGCCGGGATGACGGAAGAAGGCAAGGCGCGATCAATCGCCGCGCTCATCGATCCTGAGAAGCGGTCTCACGGCAATGCGGGGCGGCGTGCCGCCGCGCAGACGGACGCGTCACGAAGCCGAGTTGGCGCGCAATCAGCACGGCAATGGGCAGAAAAACGCGACGACATCATCGCCGCTCAGAACGCGGGCAAGGGCGATGAGTGGCGTCGCAAACAGAGTGTAGGCAAGCGCCGCCTTTGGCGTACGCCGGCCTACCGGAAGAAAACGGCGGAAGCGCACGCCGTGAAACTGACTGCAGCAGACATCGGCGAGATCAGAGCGCTTCTCGCATCAGGAATGAAGGCCTCGCTCATTGCGCGGCGGTTCAATGTCGATGCATCGCACATCAGCGGCATCAAATCGGGCCGCCGCTGGACGCATCTATAGTCCCATCCAACACTCAACCCCGGGGCCGAAAGCCCGCTTTGATAGGAGGCTCCTTTGAGCGATTCCAACAGGTTGCGCTTGTCCCACGTCCGAGAGGTCACCCTCGGCACCACGCCGGTTACACCCCGGATGCGCAAGGCGCGCCTGAAGGGCGAAACCCTTCGTTTTGCGCCGGTATTCGTCAGCTCGGAAGAGATCCGCGACGACCGCATGAATTCGGACCCCATCAAGGTCAACGAGATGAATGATGGGCCGATCAACGGCGAGCTCTCCTGGCCGCCTCATGGTTCCCCGTTCTCGGACTGGCTTGAATCGCTGTTTGCCAACACCTGGGTGAACACGCCCTATCGTGATAACGACGGCGTCGCCGACAGCGTCATCACGGCGATGACAGGCACGACCGACGTGGTCACCTGCCTGACTGGCGCCGCCTTTGTTGCCGGCCAGATCGCCCAGTTCTCCGGGTTCGCCACGGGGGCCAACAATGGCATCTTCAAGTGCACGACCGGCCATGCGACGTCACCGGTGTTCCTCGGCGCCGGCTTCGTAACTGAAGCCGCCCCCGCGGCCGCGGCGCGCATCAAGGTCGTCGGCTTCCAAGGTGCCTCGGGTGATCTTGTCGCCGTCGCCGATGGCATCACCTCGACGTTGCTCGACTTCACCACACTCGGCCTCACCGTCGGCCAGTGGATCAAGATCGGAGGCACCGCCAGCGGCGACAGGCTTGCCACAGCAGCCTGCAATGGCTGGGCGCGCGTCATCGCGATTGCGGCAGCCAAGCTGACGCTCGACAACCTGCCCACCGGCTGGACCACGGATGCCGGCACCGGCAAGACGCTGAAGGTGTTCTTCGGCGACACGCTGAAGAACGGCCTCCTCACGATCAGCCAGACCATCGAGCGTGGCTTCATGGATCAGGGCGTGCCGACGTACATCGCGCAGCGCGGCATGACCGTCGACCAGGGCGTCTTCAACTTCGTCAAAGAGCAGATCGCGACCTGGACGCTGACCTTCGCTGGTCTGACGGGCACGCAGGATACCACCTCCCTGGACGCCTCGCCTGACGCCGCCACCACGAATGCCATCATGGCGGCCGCGGTCAATGTCGGCCGCATCGCGGAGAATGGCACCATTGTCGGTGGCCCCAACTTCATCGAATCGGTGACACTCACCATCAAAAACAACCTGCGCATGATCGGCGGTATCCGCTCCGACGGTCTCGTCGGCGCCGAGGACATCGGCAAGGGATCGTTCGACGTCACCGCAGCGATGGGGACCTACTTCGGGTCCAACGCTCTGATGGCCAAGCTGTTCGCCGGTACGGCAACAAACATCAACCTGCGCATCGCGAAAAACAGCCAGGCGATGATCTGGGCGGTACCCCGTCTGACCTACACCGATGGACAGACCAACGCGACGGCGAAGAACACCGACACCAAGCTGCCGCTGACCGGCATGGCGTCACTCGACACGCTCACGAACGCGCACGCCCTGCTGGATCGCCTGGAATATTTCGAAGTCTAATCCAGACCCCGCCCGACAGCGGGACCGGTTCTGCGCAGAAGGCGGCGGGCTGTCGGGCCCGTCGCCACCCTTCCGACAAAGGATAGCCGACATGACCATCAAGCTGGGCAGCCTTGCTGCCGACCTCGTGAAGGAACGGGAAGGCGATTGGATCGAGCCGAAGGAGTGGCCGGGGCTCAACCCCGAAAAGCCGCATGAGCAAATCCCGCTGCCCGGCCTCGCATTTCTCACGCGATCGACCAACTATCCGCCTTATGCCGCCGCCTATCAGCAGGAGCTGGAGAAGTTGCGGCAGGCCTTCCCGAGCGGCACCATCCCGGCCGAAGCTCAAGCAAAAGCGGAGGGCAAGCTCGCCATGGAACATCTCTTGCTCGGCTGGCGTGGTCTCGACATCCCGTATTCCCCTGAAATTGTCGGCTCCGTTCTCATGGCGGAGGAACATCGCGTTGTCCGCAATATGGTGCGTTGGTGCGCCGGTCTCGTCGGCAAGCGCAAGGTCGAGTTTGAGGAAACCGCCTCGGGAAACTGAAGGCGGCCTTCCGCTACGACCTGGAGCGGAGAGGCCATCACGAATGGCTGGCTGACCTAAACCGGGAGTACCCGGACGAGGTACCAGAGGAATCGCTTCCGACTAGGCCGGACGAAGCCAGGTATGAGCGCTGGCACGACTTCTATCGTCGCGCTTGGCAGACCTTGCGCTACGACCGTCACTACACCGAAGGCGGCGGCGAAACCCCGATCCACTTCCTCGCCTATGACGCCTACGGCCGCCGCTACAGCATCGAGGGCGAAGCCTTTGATCGCTTCGTCGCCTTTGTCTCCGCCATCGACGACGAATGGCTGATCTATCTCGCTGAAAAACGAAAGGAGGCTGCACCATGAGCGACATCGCGCTATCCAGCCTCCGCGTCGGCGCCGATTTCGATGCATCACGGTACGCCGCCGGCGCCGCACAGAAGGTTGCATCGGACAAGGCGATGATTGCCTCGTCTCAGGCGACAGCTGCCGCGTTCAGCCAAGCCGACACTAAGATTAGCTCGGCCGGCGACAGCCTTGCCAAGCTGTCGCGCCAGTACATCGATGGCTTCAAGAACCAAGAGCGATTCGAGCAGGGTCTGCGCCAACTTGGTCGGCAGATCGACAGCGGCAAAACCGACATGGAAGGCGCGACCCGCATTCTTGTCGGCATGAACCAGAAGCTCGGTCTGAGTGCCGATGCTTCGGAACTGGCTGCGAAAGGTCAGACCCAACTGGCGGCGGCGGTCGGCATGGCGAATGCTCAAATCGATGGGCAAGCCGTCTCCCTGGCGCAAGCGGCGGCGACCGCGGCGGCGCAGGCGGAGCGCCTCGAGACCATCCGGCAGAAATATGACCAGACTTATGCATCTGGTCAGCGGATGAGTTCCGAACTGGCCGAACTGGCCGAACTCGAACGGAGCGGCGCGCAGATCACCGGCGGGTATGCAAGCGCCCTCGATAATCTTGTGCTCAAATACGATCAGACCGCTGCCGCAGCAGCCACCGCCGCAACCGCCCACAAACAGTTTATTGCCGCCGCCCGCGCCGATCAGGCCGCCGAGAACAGCCGGCAGGTCGCGGCAGCCAATCAGGGCAGCTTCAATTCTGTGCTCGGTGTGGCCGCACCGACCTCTGGTGCGCGAGCCTCCGCATCGGTCTTCGAAGCCGACTTCGCCCAAATGGAAGAGGTTTCTCGCCAGAAGGCGCAGCAGGCCGGCCAAGCGTTCGCCACCAACCTTGAAAACTCTCTTGTGGCCGGTACGGCGAAATCCGCTCGTGACGCGGCGGCCGTCTTTTCTGCGGATTTCGCTCAGATTGAAGAAATCGCAAGTCTCAAGGCGCAACAAGCAGGGCAGGCCTTTGGAACCGAGTTGGATAGCAGCCTAGTGGCTGGCATCGCGAAATCGGCTCGCGATGCCGCCTCGGTCTTCACAGCCGAAATGGACCGCCTCGATACCATCGCCAAGCTAAAGGCCGAACAGATCGGCTCGACATTCCAGAGCGATCTCAACGCCTCGTTCGGCATTGGCTCCAGTGGCGGTTCTGCCCGGGCATCGGCCTCCGTTTTCGAGGACGCCGGCCGCGAATCCGATCAGATGGCGTCGCGTGTCGCTGCGCTGCGTGCCGAACTGGACCCCGCCGCCGCCGCACAGAACCGCCTCAACGACGAGTTGTCGGAGTATTCGGCGCTGGCGGCCAAGGGGGCGATATCGGCCGAAGAGTTGGTGGCGGCGCAGACCCTGGCGCGCAGCCGTGTCGCCGCCAATCAGAACGGCGCCGGCAACAGGCTTTCCAGCTTTCAGGTCCAGGGCCTCGGCTATCAGGCAAACGACGTCGTCACCATGGCGTTGCTCGGCGCCCCGGTGGGGCAGATCGCCGCCTCTCAGGGTGGCCAGATCCTGCAGACCCTGCAGATGGGCGAAGGTGGCATCGCGGGCTCGCTCAGTGCGATAAAGGGCAGTGCGGCTGCGGCGGGAACGGCGCTCGTCGGCACCCTCGGTACTGTTGGACTGATTGCAACAGGCTTCGGCGTCGCCGCCGTGGCCGCCGGTGCTTTTTACCTCCTGACAAGGGATAGGGCGAAATCGCTCAACGATGCTCTGAAGGACCAGAAACAGGACATCCTTGAGGTCGCAAGCGCCTATGATTTGGCCAAGGTAAGCGCCGACAATTACAACAAATCACGCGGTATCTATGCAGGGGCGGCAGCCCGGAAAGGCCAAACCGATCTTGGCACGGCGGCACGGTCCGAAGACATCGACGTCCTTGATGATCTCGCGCGCTTCGTCGTGCCTGGCTACCATAAGGCCGGGTTTTATCAGGCTCGCTCACAGTATTCCGCGTTCAATGATCCCATCAGCGCGTTCTCAAAGAACTTCGATTATGACGAACTCGCCAAGGGCGTGCGTGACATCACTGCGCAGAATCCCGCCCTGCAGGAAACCGGCGACAAGATACTCAATATCGCAAAGGCCGGGCATGAGGCGGCAGCGGCCTTCAAGGAAGGTGCCGACGCGTTGGCAAGGATCAACGCCCGTGCTCCGAGCCTCGCCGACGCGCGACTAGGGCAGGACTATCGCGACCAGAACGACGCGCAATTGACCTGGCTTGAGCGCCAGCAAAGCGCCGCTTTTGCCGGTATCGGGGCCAAATCGCCGGAAGAGCGCCGGCAAGCTGCCATGGCTTCCGAGGCGGCCAAGCCGAGCGCGGAAGGCGAAAGCGCCGACGTCCGCCAGTTTAAAATCGCCAGCGCTGGAGCGATGGCCTACAAAGAGGCGCTGCACCAGCTGACCGAAGCGCAGGATCAGCGCCGCCGCTCACTGGAACAGACGCTCGATTCGGCCAAGCTCGACGTCGAACTCATCGGCAAGACCACGGCTGCAACTGAAGGGCTGCGTCTCGCCTTCCAACTCGAACAGGAGGTGCGTGAGGCCGCAGCGCAGAGCAACACCAAGGTCGATGAAGCCGAAATCGCGCGCATCAGGGCCAAGGCCGCTGAATATGGCAAGCTAAAGGCTTTGCAAGAGGCCCGCGACACCATCCACGTTCAGGAGATCGACCTCGAGACACAGCGCGCCGAGGTCTCCACCATTGGAGAGAACACACTGGCGCGTCAGCGCGCCGCGGCAGCCCTGAAAGCGGAGCAGGATATCCGCAAGCTTGGCATCCCGCTCTATGGCGAGGAAGCCAACCAGATCCGCGCCAACACGGCTGCATTGTCGGACCAAGCCGAGGCGATGGCCAAGGCATCGTTGCAGACCGATCTCCTGTTCGAGCGCTCACAGATCCTGCGCAACGAGCAGGATCAGCAGATCGCCTCCAGGCTGCAGAGCGCCGGCCTGCCGGTCGACCTCAACTCGGTGGAAGCCGGCATGATGCGCTACAATATGGCGCTGTCGGAGGCGAAGGACAATTTCAAGGGCTTCTTCACCGACATGGCGCAGGGCCTCAAGGAAGGCAAATCTCTGTGGGAGAGCTTCAAGGACGCGGGCATCAATGCGCTTTCCAAGCTCGCTGACAAGCTGATCGACAGAGGCCTCGACGGCATCTTCAATTCGCTGTTCGGCGGACAGTCCGCAGGCGGCGGGCTGCTCGGCGATCTGCTTTCCGGCAACAGCGAGTCGCAGTCGCAATCGGCCGGCGGCGCCTCATCCTTCCTCGGCAAGCTGTTCGGTGGCGCCGGCGGCCAATCGGTCGGCAGCATGCAGGTGCAAGCCGCCAGCGTCTTCATCAATGGATCGCCGGTCGGTGGGCTCGGCGCCATCGGCTCGCTTCTGGATGGTCAGTCGGGGACACCGTTCCAAGCCGACTCGGATTTGATGGACGTGCTTGGCCGTCCCGGGGCGGCGAACCAGAACTATATCCAGACGCGCATCGACCAGGCGTTTGGCACCGGCGGATCCGCACAGGATCTCATCCAGAGCAGGATTGATCAGGCTTTCGGCGGCGGCGGTCTCGGTGGCATTTTCTCACCGTCCGGTGGCTTCTCCGGCGGCGGCGGCCTGACCGGTAGCATGTCGTCCTACGCCAGCGCCATCAAGATGATCGAGAGCGCCGGCAGCGGCGGCTATTCCGCGCTTGGCCCGATGCTCAAGAACGGCAACCAGGCACTCGGCGCCTATCAGGTGATGAAGAGCAATCTTCCGTCCTGGTCGACCGAAGCCTTCGGATCGCCGATGTCGCCTAAAGCGTTTCTCGGCAATCCGTCAGCACAGGATGCAGTGTTTGAACAGCAGTTCGGAAAGCTGCTGTCGAAATACGGCAATTCGAACGATGCCGCCTCGGCATGGTTCACCGGTGGGCCGCTGGCAAAGAATGGTGGTGCCAGCGATATCCTGGGAACCACCGGATCGCAGTATGTCGACAAGTTCAACGCCGCGCTGTCGAAGCTGGGCGGCGTTACCGATCATACGACGAGCTCGATTGGCAGCCTTGGCAGCGGCACGACGTCCTTGCTGAGTTCGATCGGGGGCGCCGCGAACGACGCCACCAAGGGCCTCGGCACCTTCAGCAGCGCGCTGAGCCAGTTCCCGTCCGCGCCAGCGGCTCCCGGCGGTGGAGGTGGCGGTCTGTTTGGCTGGCTAGGCGGATTGTTCGGTGGCGGTGGCGGCGGTATTGGCTCATTCTCACCTGGAGTGCAGGCTGACTTTGCGTCCGGCGCGCTGGGACTAGGCCTTTTCGCCGACGGAACCGAGAACGCTCCAGCCGGCTGGTCATGGGTCGGCGAGCGCGGTCCGGAACTGCGCAAGCTGCGCGCCGGCGACGTCATCCGCAGCAATCCGCGTTCGATGCAGATGGCGGGGAACCAAGGCGGCGCCCCGGCCGCCAATGACAGCCGTCCCTCGCAGAACATCCATCAAACCGTCAACTTCATCTTCCGTGAGAACCCGGCGACGCCCGCCAGCCAGAACCAGATCGCGACGAAGAGCGCGCGCGCCCTTGAGAAGCTGCAGAGGACGGCATGACGTTCTACAATGCCGTTCTGCCGGGCTCGATCTCGCAAGGCAGTGAGTTCGCTCCGGTCAGCCTGGTCGACTTCGCCAGGGGGCCGACTGGTTTCGAGCAGCGCCGATCGAGGCGTTCGCGCAGGCTGCGTCGTTGCAACATCGGCAAGAACATCCGCACCGTCGACGACGTCTACGACATCCTGTCGTTTTTCGAGGTGATGAATGGACCGGAGCATTCCTTCGCCATCCAGAACCTCATCGATCACAGGACCTGCAAGCCGTCCGGCACGCCGACGGCGCTGGACGCCACCGTCGGTGTCGGTGATGGCGTCAATCTCGCCTTCCAATTGAAGAAGCAATACAAGGTCACCAAGGTTGATGCCTCCATCATCGCGATCGACCGGTCCATCTACCTGCCTGTGTCAGGCACGGTGCTTGTCGCGGTAGACGGCGTCCTGAAGACTGAAGCCGTCGACTATGTCGTCAACTATGAGACTGGTGCCCTCACGTTCATAGCCGGCCATGAGCCGGCGAACCTGAAAGCCGTTACATGGGGCGGCAGGTTCAATGAAAAGGTCCGCTTCGACACAAACGACCTCGGTCACGTGATGGAATTCTTCCGTGTCGGTTCCGTCCCCTCGATCCCGCTCGTCGAGGTGCGCTGATGGTCGGCAGGACGACGCCGGCGGTCGTGCTTGCCGCGATCAACTCGGAAGCCTTCGCGCTGCCAGTAATCGTGCTGATCATCCTCGCCAACGGCACCAGGATTGGCCTAACTGAATGGGATGAACCGCTCGACACCGATCTCGATGGTGAAGGCGTCGAGACCTTCTCGCCCGTCGATTTCCAGCAGCTCTCCGCTTTCTCCGCCCAGATCAACGCGCCGATCGATGACCGCGAGCTCATGATCATTCTCGGCGGTGCCTCTCTGACTGCCAGCGACGTCCGCCGCGGCCGCCTCGACAACGCGATGGCGATCATCGGCTACGTGCTCCCGACAGATCTCGCGAACCCGTGGCTCTATTGCACCTATGATTTCGGGCAATCCGACATCAAGGGGCTGGTGTCGCGCATCGAGATGATGGGCACGGAGAAACGCTTTGAGCAGCCGGTCGGGCTTACGCTGGGCGCGAATTGCCCGAACAACTACGGCGACCTCGATTGCGGGATCCCGACGCGCACCAATGCCTGGGCGGCGGAGACCGATTACGCGCTGCGTGGCATCGTAAAACGGCTGACCGGCAGCGCCGGTATCCTTTGGTTTAGAGCGACCGTCGCCGGCACCAGCGGTCTCACCGAGCCGGTTTGGCCGACAGTTCTCGGCAACACCGTGGTTGACGGCACCGTGACATGGAAAGCAGTTCGAGCCCGCCGGATCATCGGGACCGTCAGCGCGGTCACCGATCGCAGGACGTTCACCTCTACGGGCATCTCGGTGGTGGCCGACTATTTCGGCGAAGGCTTCATCACCTTCCTGACCGGCGACAACGCCGGCGATACCCGCCGAGTCCGCTCCGATAATGGCACTGGAACGCTGATCCTGCATCTCGGAGCCTATGACGATATCGCCATCGGCGACACCTTCGAAGCGCTCGTCGGTTGCCGGCACCGGCGCGTCGAGGACTGCATCACCAAGCACGACAACAAGAACAACTCGCGGACCGGCACGCTGCGCTACCGCGGCTTCGATTTCCTCGCCGGTGAAAACGTCACCGCGACCGCACCGAAGGGCTGACCCATGACACGCAACGAAATCTTGCAAGCCGCCAGCGAGCTCACGGAATGCATCGAGGGCCAGGATGAAGCAAAGGCAAAGGCGATCGCTTTCAGTCTGCTGGTCGAAGCGCTGCTCTGCCTGCGCACGATCGCCGACAACACGGCCCCGGTGAAAACCGAAATTCGATGAGCGCTGCCGAATTCGTCGCCGCCGCTCGCGGCTTCCTTGACGTCTCCTGGGTTCACCAGGGCCGCACGGAGCGTGGTGTCGACTGCGTCGGTCTCATCGTGCTGGCGATGCGCGCCACGGGCATCGACGCCCCGCTGGCGGCCGATTACGGCCGGCTGCAGGACTATCGGCAGGCGCGCCGATACCTCGAGCAGTTCTGCGACCGTGTCGGCGCCCCAGAGATCGGCGACATCGTGCTGTTCAAGACGACACAGACGCTGCACATGGCGATCGTCACCGAGGTCGACGAACTGCGGCCGAAGCGGGTCATCCAGGCACTTGGTCCCGGCTCCAAGGTCGTCGAGATCGGGCTGCACTTCCCGCCGCTGATGCTGTGGAGGCCCAAATGGCCTTCATAGCTCCACTCGCCGGCGCCGCGGTGGGCGGCGGCCTGCTCGGCTCGATCGTGTCGACCGCAGTCGGCGTCGGCATCAACCTGGCGATCGCCTATTTCTTCCCGCAGAAGATCAAGGGGCCACGGGCGGAAAGCCTCAAGGCGCAGACCTCGCGGTACGGCGAGCAGCTCACCCGCTGGCACGGCGCCATCCGAACCGCCGGCGCTGTGATCTGGCTCAAGGGCGACAAGGTCGACGAGCACGTCAAGAAGGAACGGCAGGGCAAAGCGCTTGGCCCCGAGGTCACCACGTACAGCTATACCGCTACCTTCGCCGTCGCCCTTGCGTGGAATGGTCCGGCCAGCGGCATCACCCGCATCTGGGCCGATGACAAGCTGATCTTCAACGTCTCATTCGAGGCGCTGCAGGATGCGATCGCCCATGGAGGCAAGGGTATCGGTGTCGCCAAGGGTGCTTCGATCACTCTCTATCTCGGCACCGACACGCAGGAGCCCGATCCCGATATCGAGGCCGACCGTGGCGCCGGCCAGGTGCCGGCATGGCCCGGCATCGTCTACGCAGTCATCAAGAACCTGCCGCTTGATGAGTTCGGCATCCGTGTGCCGAACATCGAGGCCGAGATCACGAAGTCGCAGAATATGGCGACGGCGAGCGTGACGCCGACAGGTGCTGGCAACAATCCATGGAACACGGACTGCTCAGGCGAATACTACGCGAACGCGGCGGGCACCACGCTCTACATCGAAAAGCTACCGGCGGCGACACCCATCGCCACCAACACGCTGCCGCACGACGCGTTTTGCGTTCACATCACCGACCTCAACAAGGTGGTGGTGAGTTATCTCAATTTCTCGGGTGTCCGCATATTCGATGCCGCGACAGGCGCCTTTGAGGCTGACATCGCTGGGGTCGGGCCATCATCTCCAGATACCAATTGCTGCATGGACGACATCAGCTTCGGTGGCGTCAACTATCTGTTCGTCTACAACCAGGCATTCAATACTATCAGCTGCCTGTCGAACGCAGGCCTGGGCTATTCCGCGGTCTGGCAACAGCCGCTTGCCGGCGCCCGCTCGACCAGGACGCTGAGTGCCTCACCTTCTCGCCTCTACGCGGTTGACGACTGGGTATTTACCGGCGGCTCCAAAATTATAACGGTGATCGATTGGGACACCGCCGCGCCGGTGCTTTCTACTGTCACTTTGTCAGCGCTCTCTGCCAATGCGCGAGCATGCTTCTACGATGAAGAAAGTGATTCCGTCATTATCGAAGACTTCAACGGCAGCGTCTACGTCTACACGCCCGATCTGGTATCGCTGCTGCGCTCGAAGGTGAATAGCCTGAGTCTTTCGTACTCCGATCCGATGCTGTCGAAACGCATGAAGGTCAGCTCAGACCAGATCGCGATAAAGCAACAGTCGGACAGCGGCAAGAATGACGTCTTCATCTACCGCGTCTCCGATCTTTCCGAAGCCCAGCACATCGTCGCCAGCACCACGGCATGGGACAACAAAACGGCTACCGACTATTACTATGCCGGCTTCAATGAACGCTGGCAGGTCATGTTCGTTGCTGACGGTCTCGCTGGCATCACGTTGCGCCTCTGGTATCTGCCGCGCGCCGCCATCGAACCGATCCCTGTCGCCGACGCAATCGCAGCGGAATGCAGATTTGCCGGGGTCACCGCCGATGTCTCTGCCGTCACGGCGATGATGTACGGCTATGGCGATCGTGCAGGGACACCGCCGCGCGGCGTCATCGAGGACATCACCAGGGTCAATTTCATCGATTTCGCCCAGATCGACGGCGTGCAGACCTTCTTCCCGCGCGAGACCGCTTCTTTCCGGACGCTGTCGATTGATGAGGTCGGGGTCGCTCTAAATGCGGAACCAGATCCGATCTCGATCATCGAGGAATACCCTTCAGCACTGGATATGCCGGAGCAGGTGATCATCACCTATCCGAGCTACGACGCCGTGTATCGCATCGGCGCCCAGGCGGGCACCACCGATGAGGATCAGAAATTCAGCGATGAGCCATCGCAGGCCGACGAGACCGGGGCGCCGATCAAGGTGCGGCGCAAGCGCACGCTGGAGTTTTCCACCGCTCAGGTACTGACTGACGACGACGCCGCCAAGGTGGCCGACGTCATGTACAATTCGCTGACCGATGCCGCCACCATCTACAAGACGACGCTTCCGCCCAAGCACATGGATCTTCATCCTGGTCTCGTCGTCACCTTGCCGCTCGATGAGGAACGGACCGCCAAGGCGGTGCTGACCAAGATGTCGGGTGACACCGTCATCGAGGTGGAGTTCCGCAAGCGCGGTGACAGTTTCAGCTCGGAAGCCGTCGGGCAGCCGACACCCTATATCATTGACAGTCTGCTTGGCCCCGCCGATGCGACGCCGGTGCTAATCGATGGCCACCTGCTGCGCAGCGCCGACGACAATGATGGCTTCTACGCCGGTGTTGCCGTCATCTCGGATGGATCGTTCCGGTCCGCCTCGATCTATCGCTCAGAGGATGGCGGCACCACCTATGCGCCATGGGCCGGCTTCGAAAACGGCATGATTCGCGGCATCGCGCTCGATGCACTACCGGACCGGCCGCATCCCGGTGCATGGGATCGCGCGACGGTGTTCAATATCGCGGTGCCGATTGGCACCGCGCCGGACAGCGTCAGCGAGGAAGTTCTCCTCGGCAGCGAGACCACCAATGGCTTCGCCGTGTTCAACGCCAGCCTCGGCGACTGGGAGTACATCCGGGCAGCCTCCGTGGTCGACAACATGAATGGCACCTGGACGCTGTCGACCCTGCTTAGAGGCCTGAAGGGCACCGAGTTCGCGATGGTTGGGCATACCGCTGGTGCCACGGTCTATCACCTCGACGATCAGGCGATGACGAGAAGCCTCGAAGGCGATCGCACGCTGTCACGCGTCTACGTCGCGGTGCCAACCTCGACCGTGTTCGATTCCACCGGCGCCGTCACCTTCACCAACTACGGCAAAGGTCTGCGGCCCTGGTCGCCGCAACTGGCCAGCGCCGTGCTCGACGCCGGAACCGGCGACTGGATCCTGACCTGGCGCCGTCGTGACCGCATCGGCCAAGCATGGCCGGAAAGCGGGCCCGAAGATCCGCCGATGAGCGAAACCACGGAAGCTTATGTCGTGAACATCTATGACGGCATGGGCGTCCTGGTGAACAGCTACGATGCCACCACCGGCGCCTACACATACACCGCCGCCGATCAGACCTCCGATTTCGGCTCACCACAGACATCCCTTGAATTTGGCGTCGCCCAGGTCTCCGCGATCTATGGCGACGGCATCGAACTGCGAGAAGCGGCATGACGGTTTCCAATCGGCTCGGCATCACCGAGATCGGCGCGAGCCAGGTCGATCGTTCCGTCACCATCAACGAGGCGATCGCCAAGCTGGAGGCCGGAGCTTGCCTGTTCGGCGCCGTCTCAGTCCTTGACAACGCACCGCCAGGATCTCCGGCCGAGGGTGACATCTATGTGGTCGGCACCGCAGGCAGCGGCGCCTTCACCGGACACAACGAGGCGATCGCGGTCTATTACAACGCTGCCTGGCTGTTTCTTCCGCCGCTGGCCGGCATGCAGGCCTATGCCGCCGACGAGGATGCTTTCTACTACTATGACGTCGGCGGCACCTGGGTGCTGGTCTCATCGAGCGGGGGCGTCGGTGACGTCACCGGACCAGGCAGCTCGGTCAGCGGCAACATCGCGACGTTCAGCGGCACCAGCGGCAAGGTTGTCCAGGACAGCGGTGTCGCGATCTCGACCGATGGTACCTTCGCCGCCAATTCCGACGCCAATCTCGCCACCGAGAAGGCGACAAGAACCTACATCGATGGTCTCGCCATCAACCTCGGCAAGCGCGGCCGTGTCCGCGTCGCCAGCACCGCCAACATCACCATCTCGACGGCGCTGAACAACGGCGACAGCCTTGATGGCGTCACGCTTGCCACCGGCGACCTAGTTCTGGTCAAGGATCAGTCGGCACCGGCAGAAAACGGTATCTATGTCGTTGGCGTCTCTCCGGCGCGTTCCTCCGAGTTCGACACCTATGACGAACATCCCGGCACGCTGATCGCGGTCGAGGAAGGCACCGCTGGTGCAGACACGCTCTGGCTATGCACGTCGAACGCAGGCGGCACGCTCAACACCGCGGCAATAGCGTTTAGCCAACTCGTCGTCGGCAGCGTCAGCGATGGCGACAAGGGCGATATCACCGTATCGAGCACCGGCACGGTCTGGACGATCGACAACGATGTTGTCACCAACGCCAAGGCCGCCAATATGGCGACCGCTACCATTAAGGGGCGCACCACCGCCGGCACGGGTGACCCGGAAGACCTTACAGCCACGCAAGCCACGGCAATTCTAAACGCTATGGTTGGCGATAGTGGTTCTGGCGGAACTAAGGGGCTTGCCCCCGCACCCGCCTCTGGCGATGCTGCTGCGCAAAAGTACCTGAAAGCTGACGGCACATGGGCGGTTCCGTCAGGTTCCGGCGCGTCGACTAGCACGGACATGATTGCTGGTGCCGGTTTGACTGGCGGCGGCACATTGGCCGCCAACCGGACGTTTGCAGTAGGCGCGGGAACCGGCATTACCGTCAATACCGATGACGTGCAGATTGCCACCGCCTACCAGGCCATTGGCAAGCACACTGTTTGGGTTCCGGCAACCGCGATGACAGCGCGCACGACCAATGGCGCAGCGTCCGGCACGGCCGAAATGTCGACTAACAAGAACATGGTGTCGACCCTCGATTTCGATACTTCAACGCAGGAATTTGCGCAGTTCGACATCGCCATGCCCAAGGGGTGGGACAACGGCACAGTAACCTTCGTTGCTTATTGGTCGCATGCCGCCACAACGACTAACTTTGGCGTGGCGTGGGGTCTGGACGCTGTGGCTGTTTCCGATGACGACACGCTCGACGTGGCATTTGGGACAGCTGGCGTGGTCACCGATACGGGTGGAACTACAAACGACCTTTATGTGAGTTCCGAAAGCAGCGCGATCACGATTGCGGGCACGCCTGCGACTAGCGACTTGGTTCAATTCAGAATCCACCGCGACCCCGCCAACGGCTCCGACACCATGGCAATCGATGCTCGCCTGCATGGGTGCAAATTGCTCTTTACGCTGAGCGCCGCCAACGATGCTTAAGGTCAACAATCTTATAGGCTTCGGGAACAGGCGCGCGGCAGGTGGCGGCTCTGATCCCTTTTTCGCCAATGTCAAACTGCTGCTCGGCTTCGAGGGCACCGACGGCTCCACGACCACCACCGACGAGGCACCGTCACCTCATGCTGTGACCTTCAACGGCAATGCGCAGATCGACACGGCGCAGTTCAAGTTTGGCAGTTCATCCTGCCTCTTTGACGGTACTGGCGATTATCTTACAATCCCCGATAGCGCCGACTGGGATTTGTCGGACGCCAACTCTGATCTGTTCACCATCGAATTCTGGATTAGGCCTCACGGGAACGTCGGCAACCAGCGCGTCATGGGGCAGGCACCATCATCTGGAAATTGGTCGTGGGATATAAATTCCACATGGTCAGGCGGGAACGGGTCGGTCCAGTTTCGATACACAAGCGATGGATCGTCCCCGACAACCATTGGAACAGGCACCGCAAACCTTGCCATTGACACATGGCATTTCATCGCCGTGTCTAAGAACGCGTCCGGCAAGATCCGCATTTGGCGCAACGGCACGCTCGACGACAGTGCGACGCCGGCCAACAGCGCGATATTCAATTCGACAGGTACATTCGACATCGGGCGCAATTTCGCGACTGCGAATCTTGACGGATGGATGGACGAGATCCGCATCACCAAAGGTGCCTGCCGCTACGATACGGACGGCTCAATCACCGTTCCAACGGCCGCCTTCCCGAGATCCTAATCAAACAAGAAAGAGGGCCGGCGCGACGAACGCCGACCCTCCTGCTACACGTCCCATCGGGTTCAATGACGGGGGCGTGCGAACTTTTATGTCAAGTGCCGGCGCCCGTCGCAGCAACGCAGGTGCCGCCAGCCTTGCCATCGAGCTTGCCGCAGAGGCCGGTGAAGCGTCCGGTCACCCAGCCGCCGATGGCGAGGATCGCCAGGATCGCCGCGCCGGCAATGATGCCGACGAGGATCGAGTATTCAACCATCGCGGCGCCGGATTCGTCGTCGCGAAACTGCTTGAGAATCTTTGTCATTTGGAACCCCTGTTTACCCATTTTCCCGGACAGAGGTGCCCCTATAGGTGCTCATCCCCCCGTCCCGAAAGCAATCTCTTCCGGAAAACCGGGACAAGTCAACTGTCGCTTAACAAACAATTAACTCTTGGTTGCTTCGTATTGCTTGGTCTCTACAGCTAAGCCTCTGCGAAATCACAACAAATCGGCGGCTTAACCATAGGGCGTAGTCGTGATGCGTCCAATGCCCGTGCCTAAGTCCCAGATATATCCCGTTATTTAGCGGGCGCTAATCCCAACTCCCGATCATGGAAAGGAACGACCATGCGTCTCGTCGACAACTGGAAGTCTGTCCTGTTGCGGAGCTGGGCCGTCTGGGCCGGCGTGCTGGCCGCCATCCTCAGCGGGGCGGCGACAAGCGTCTATTTCTACACCATCTCGCAGCCGAACCCGTCGCGGCAACTCATCATCCTCAACGGAGTGCTGACGGCCGCAGCGGGAATAGCGGCGGCCATCGTGCCGCTGCTGCGCGTCACTCGCCAGAAGAATATCTCAGGAGACCCCGATGCCGATCAATAAGATTAGGGCAACGGCGCGCGGCCGGGCAGCCATCGTTGCCGTCATGGTCGCCGCCATTTCCGGCGCCTGGGGTGCGTGGATCTCGACCCATCCGACCATCACGCCGGCCGCCATCCACCAGGCGATCGACGAAGGCATCACGCCGCCGGCGGTGCAACTGGCGATCGACAGGCTGATCATCCCCTGGGAGGGCCTGCGGCTGGTCGCCTATCGCGATTCGGTCGGCGTCTGGACGATCTGCTATGGCGAGACGCTTGGCGTCTACCAGGGCATGCGCGCCACGCTGCCGGAGTGCAAGGAAAAGCTCGTCCGCCGCGTTATCAACGATTTCTACCTGCCGCTAGTCGATGGCGTGAAGGACTATGTCATCGCGCCTGACTCGGTGCAGGCGTCGATGATTTCCGGTGCCTACAATTTCGGTGCGCCCGGCCAGAAGAAGTCGCGCACCGCCAGATTTGTCACCGCACATCAATATCGACAGGCCTGCGAGGCTCAGACCGCATGGAACAAGGCCGGCGGCGCTGTTCTGCCCGGGCTGGTGAAGCGCCGCGAGATGGGCGACGCGCAGCGCCTCGGGGAGGCCGAGCTTTGCGTTTCGGGGCTGAACTGATGGACGGGCTTTCTGGTTACATTGCCGATCGGATCAGCCAAGCCATCCGCCGCGCTGCGCCGTACGCCATCATCGCGGCGGCCGCGCTGCTGATCTGGGTGCTGAAATGAGCATGCTTTCCGCAATCCCCTATGTCGGCCCCATCGCCGACTTCGCGACCTCACGTTTCGGCCTGCCGCTCGTCGTCGCCGGCGGCATCGTCCTTTTCTATGAAGGTGTCCCGATCGGCCCGGTTCGCGACATCCCATGGGTTGGCCCCATGGTGGCAGGGCTGGTCGACGGCCGCGTCGATCGCGAGCGGGAGGCCGCGCTTGTCGGCTTCGTCAGTCAGGCCAGGCTCGATGCCGCCGAGGCCAAGAACGCCGAGATCGAACGCCAGCTCGCCGCGGGCCGCAAGGCGGCCGCTCTGTACGCCGAGATGCTCGCTGAAGCACAGGCAAAAAACCGCGCCGAAGACGAAGAGACCGCCAGAAGGAACGCCGAATATGAAGCCCAGATCGCTGCTCAGGGCCGCTCTTATCGCCTCAATCAGTCTGACCGTGACTTCGTGCGCCAGCCTTGAGAAGTGGCTGCACGCCGCCTCGGTCGACAAAGGCAAGATCGAAGCCGGCGTCCACCTGCCGCCGCTGCCTGATGACTGTCGAACTCACGAAGCCCACGCGCCCGATCCCGTCGGCGCTGAGGCGATCGTGGTGCTCAAGGCGGAACGCAAGGTCACCAACCGGGCCAATGCCAGGACGGATCGCTGCGCCGCAAACTACGACAACGTCGCCGCAGGGCTCGCGGGGCAGGCAACGCCATGACAACGGCATCTCAAAAGGGGCAAGTGCATGACATCAGCGGATCCGATCACGACCGGCAACGTCGTGTTCATCCTGTTTATCTGTGGCGCCCTATTCGGTGCCTGGTGGCGGATCGAACGCGCCATCGCCGCCGCGAAGGCCGAAATGGCGACGGCAGTGACGGCCGCGAAGCAGGAGGCCAGCGGTCAGGTCAACGCTGCAGCAGCGATCGCTAGCCTAACGCAGGTCCAGCTCGCCGAGCACAAACTGCACGTCGCCGAGACCTACATCACCAAACAGGGGATGCGCGAAACACGCGATGAGATCATGACCGGCATCAAGGGTCTCAGCGAACGCCAGGATCTGATGAACCAGCGGATGGACAATATCGTCGGTTCGATGCTGGAGGCGCAGCCTGTCGCAAAACCACGGCGGTCTCGATCGGCTGGCTGACCGCGCCGAAGGTTATCCACAGCCCTCGGAGGGATCATTAAAACTGGACCGTTCCGGTTAATCGGCAGGTCACACCGCGGAGCCCACTCTACGGGCGTTGCCTGCTGCGTTTCCCCGCAGCGAGACGATTCCCTACCTATAGGCCCGCTGGCTTCGCGCCGGCGGGCCTTTTTTGCGTTTTTGGAACTATTTTAGCGAAAACTGATTGAATCGCTGTCTCGGAGTACGCGTGCATGAGTGCTGACCGGCTGAAGTTCATCAAGCCGCAGGAGCCACGCCTGGTGCTGGAACCGCCGGTCAGCGATGATTGGCTGCATGAAATCAAATATGACGGGTTTCGCGTCCAGCTCATCCTCGACTGGGCCGGCGCCCGGACCTTCACAAAGAACGGGCATGATTGGTCGAAGCGATTCTGGCCTGTCGTCAACGCCGCGGAAAAGCTGCCGGCGAATTCCTTCATAATCGATGGCGAGATGATAGCGCCCGAGCCAGATGGCCGGCCGAACTTCCATCAGATGCATTCCCGCATGACCTGGAATGCCGAATTGCTCGCCTTCGTCGCCTTCGACATCCTGCACAAGGACGGCCAGGACCTGCGCGGGTTGCCGGCGATCGAGCGCAAGGCGGTCCTCTGGGATCTCGTCAAGCCGGCCGACGGCATCATCCAGTACAGCCAGCATGTCGAAGGCGGCGGCGCCGAATTCCTCGCCGCGGTCGACGAGATGAACCTCGAAGGCATGGTGTCGAAGCGCCGGGGGAGCCCCTACCGCAGCGGCGAATCCGATGCCTGGGTAAAAACCAAGTGCTGGGATGTCGACGACCTCGACCTCATCGGTGTGAAACGCCAGTCCGGCAAGCAGACCGAGGGTCTGTTCGCCCGGGACGGCAAGTATGTCGGCAAGGCCGTGATCGCGACCACTCGCGCCATCAAGGAGCGGCTATGGCAGCGGATAGAGCGCGATCGCACCGCTCAGCCGGCCGGTATCCCCACCGCGGCGGCCGATGGCGGCGTCGAATGGGTGAAGCCAGGTATCAAGGCCCGGGTCCGCCACCTGCGCGGCGAGCCGAAACTGCGTCATGCCTCGGTGCAGGACTTCCAAGTGCAGGATTGACGCCGTAGGACACCGATCCTATCTCGGTTCGATGTTCAAGCTGCCCGAGATCTCCTACCCGCTCGCGATCGACACGATCGGCAAGTCGCTCGCCATGGGCGAGGAGCACGAGATCCACTGCCTGAACAATGGCTGCCACCACACCGCCAGGCTCAACATGGTAGCGCTCGGGCATCGCATAGGCTTCGAGCATTCGTGCCTGGTGCAGGACATCGGCCGATTCTTCTATTGCCCGCGATGCAGGGAAGCAGGAAGGCCAGACAAGCGCATCGGACTGACCTGCCATCCTTTGACCGCTCAACATTCCGAATGGCCACGAGAGCGGCAGCTGCTGCGCGAGAAGTCGATAAGGGCTCGCCCTGAATAGTGGTCTGGACACTTTCGCGAAAAGCTCAATGATTATGCGGAACGCCCGACTGTCCAGAAAATCCGTAACGTATTGATTTTGTGCATTTCAGGTGCCCCGCCTCTGGGCACCATCCCCTCTTCTCCCGACAGTCTCTTTTGCCGAAGCATATACGCTTTTGTCTCGGCAACTGCCTGAAATCCTTGGAGATTTTGGCACACAAGGCGCGGTTAGTCGGGTTTCGTGGAATTTGGGCGTAGTTGGTCCAACGAGGCGGAGGGCTGGTATTTTCGCTGGTATTGGAGATCCTGATGGTATCGATGCAGTCAAATGGAGGTCTCGAAAATGGCCCTTTCCGACGTGAAATGCCGAAATGCCCGACCCGCTTCCAAGCTCGTGAAATTGACTGACGGTGGCGGGCTCCAGCTTTGGGTGCAGCCTACTGGATCTCGCCTATGGCGCCTCGCCTATCGTTTTGGCGGCAAGCAGAAGCTTCTGGCGTTGGGCAGCTATCCGCTCGTCTCCCTCGCTGAGGCACGCGAGGCGCGCGATACCGCCAAACGTCTCCTCCTACGTGGCATCGACTCCGCACAAGAGCGTAAGTTGCAAAAGGCTTCGGCAGAGGACACCTTTCGGTTAATCGCGGAGGACTATGTCGACAAGCTGAAGAAGGAGGGACGTGCCGACCGGACCATCACCAAGGTCAAATGGTTGCTCGATTTTGCCTATCCAACGTTTGGGGACAAAAGCGTTCGGGAGATCGATCCGGCCACAATTCTTGCCGCTCTCCGCACCGTGGAAGTTCGCGGTCGATACGAGTCGGCCAGGCGACTGCGCTCCACCATCGGCAGCGTGTTTCGATATGCAATCGCAACCGCACGCGCCAATGTAGATCCTACGATCGCCCTGAGGGGCGCACTTATCGGTCCGACGGTGACGCCGCGTGCCGCGGTGACCGATCCTAGGGCCCTAGGAGGCTTGTTGAGGGCGATCAATGCATTTGACGGACAGCCTACAACCCGAGCCGCCCTGAAGCTGATGGCCCTGCTGTTTCCCCGCCCCGGCGAGCTCCGCGCGGCCGGATGGGACGAGTTCGATTTCGAAAGCTCGGTGTGGAGCATCCCTGAAGGGCGCATGAAGATGAGGCGGCCCCACCGCGTACCTCTCTCCAGGCAGGCTGTCGGGGTCCTGACCTCACTTAGAGAAATCTCTGGTGGTGAAGCGCTGTTGTTTCCTAGCGTTCGATCGGGCTCGCGTCCGATTTCCGACAACACGCTTAACGCTGCCCTTCGCCGTATGGGGTATGGCAAGGAAGAAGCTACCGCACACGGTTTTCGAGCAACGGCATCAACTCTGCTAAACGAATGCGGAAAATGGCATCCCGACGCCATAGAGCGGCAGCTGGCCCATATTGAGAACAACGACGTTCGTCGCGCCTACGCCCGGGCAGAGCACTGGGAAGAGCGCATCAAGATGATGCAATGGTGGGCCGATTATCTGGACGAGCTCGAGAGCAAAAACCAGCGCGTGATCCCAATCGGGAGACGAGGCGAATCCGCCGTCCACACACCGTCGCGAGAATTCACTTTGAGCCCAACATCCACGGTTCACCAAGCGCCGAGGCGAATCTCCCAGCTCCCAAAACCCATGCTGATGTCGGAAGACGCCGGAACTGAGGACTAAGTGGTAGACCCGGAGGGTAGCGGGTGGTTCACCAAGCCCATGCCGCTCGATGGCGCCTGGCTAAGCTGAAGAATGCCCGCCGCCTGCTCGCTCGCTTCGACGCCACCAGCCTTGAATGCCTTGTTGACGACCTCGGTTGCAATAGCAACCTCGCAGAAGCTTGGCGTACAGGTCGACCGTCTGCGTAAGACCGGAGCGCGTGTCTGTTGCGATCTGATTTAGCTGGTCGAGCGATCTTGCTGAACGCCGCTAACCACAGCGGGCGCGGCAATCTTGCCAGCCGTCGTCCACGCGTCGGCATAGTCCTTGATCTTGTCGACGGCAAAGGCCCCGGCAAAACCTGCCGCGCCCGTCTCGAGGCTGTCAGGTCCGGCTACCGAAAAGCCGCCAAACTTAAGCCCATCGCTGAGCTTCTTGTTTGTCTCCTTGAACTGCTTTTGGATGTCCGCAAGCTGCTATTTGGCCGTGGAATTGGCCTTTGTAAGCGCGCGTTCGAACTTGGCCGTGGAAGCTTCAAGGCTAACTATTAGCCCTCTAAGTCAGTCGCCATATGCGCCCCCGAAGGCATGCGGCGACGTTCCGGCTCGGCGGCAGGTTGGGCAGTCATCGGGATGTTTTCCTCAAGGAAAAAAGGGAGCGATAAGTCAGACTTACTGATTTATCGGCAGCGACCATTATTTAAAACAAGACGTTACTGTCCGTTTACTGGAAGACAGAGTTTGCATAGAAAAGAGGCAGACGGCATGTGATTCGCTGTCTGCCTCTGTCTGTTGCGTACTCACGGTCGTGTGGTGCCGAGTGGACGAACAAAGACCGCGAGTCCGCTCCTTGGCAGGTCGGTAGCTAGCGTCCTGAGGCTTACTTGGCAAGCCGCAGGAGCTACGAAATGGTCAGACATCCTCTCAAGCGCTACCATTCTCAATCGCTCCGCAATATCGAAAGGAGCAATTCCAATGACAGACGTGCAGGTTACTTGTATCAACAAAGTTCCACGTGAGAACAAACACGAGGGTATTACGCACCTCGGCAATTCCACCGGCAAATGGACCAGATCTCAGGTAATCCAGTGGATCGAGGACGGCACCAACACATTCTACACGATGGTTGGCGGCAAACGCGCTAACGTCCTTGTGGTCAATGGACCGAATGGCAAATACGTCCGCACTCATGCCGACGGGACGTACAACGATAACTTGTTGGCGCTTACTGAGTGTTAGTAAGGAAATAGTCAAAGTACGCGCTGCCGGACTGCTAAGGCCGGCAGCGCAACCAATTATTTTTTGCGCGGATCGGATACGACTGATGCCGTCATTTATTGCCTCATATGACCTCAAACCAGGCAGGATCCCCATGGCGAATTCATCAATCAGGCGATCAGCCGCGGTTGGAAGATCGAAATATGGGGAGGCAGGACCAAAAAGTGGTACCGCCTGCCCAATACAACACTTATCGGTGACTTCTTAACAATACAGGCCGCCCAAGAGGCATTTGATGCAGCAAAAGTAGCCGCTGGCCAAAAGGCTAAAAATAACTGTCGTCGTCGAGAAGCACATCGTCGCCGAGTATCCTTCAGCGAAATTCACCTCCAACGAATAATAGCCAAGAACGGGATTGGCGGAGGACCCCTCCCCCTGGGATCGTTGACTTCTAGCGCTTTCCAAAGCGACTAACCGAATCCACCAACCGTTCCTCGCGAACTCGTCGTTTCGCGCCGGTTTGAATGTTTGCTGCGATATCGCTACGCCTCTGCCCTAGGTCTTCGGGGGGCCGCAGCGTCCTTTGAGAACTGCAATTTCGGTTTCGTGATCGCCGCCCGACATTGACGACATGGGAACACCGATCAGGAACACACCAAGGGCGTCACCAGTCGCCGCCTTGTTCTGTTGATTGGTCAGAAGCGCCAACCGCTCTCGATCTGCTTGTGTGCAAGGACCAGCATTAGGAACCCCTGCTATTTTGTCCGGTGGCGTGGCGCAGCCTACAAGGCAAACGAACGCAGCGACGGTCACAGCAAATCGCTTCATGATTCCCCCAAAACCCTAACCCTTGACCAACTTTGCTTAGTGCAGCGCGAACCGCAAGCACCCCAACAAGGAATCGACAACAAAAAGCAAATGGCGCATTATGCCTTCGGTGTCGGGGGATACCTCAATGCATTTGCGCTTGTATTTTGCCGCAGCGACTGCGGTTCTCACGTCCGGCTGTGCTGCCGACTATTTGAACAATTACGACACGATGACGCTCGCGTCAGGTGATGCAAATAGAACAAATTCACTTCTGCAAACCGTCGACCCGTTCAACCCAAACAGCAACAACACGCATATTGAGGGTGACGGGCAACGCAGCGTCGCTGTGGTTCAGCAATACAGATCGCCGGCATCTGGTGGCGGAGGCTACTCGGGCAACTGCCCTACCGACAACAACGTGGCGGCGGACGGCTCTCGCTGCGGCAAGCGATCCGCTGAAAGCCGTCCAGGCGGCGCAATGTGATCGCTATCGATAGATCGCGCAATCGCTCTCACCAGTGGCGGCGGCGCACTGGTGCGAAACGCACACGTGCTAGGCGATGGGCAAGCGTGCCGCTTCGTCTCGTGCTCGTGACGGTGGCCGCGACCTCTGCCTTGGTGACGCAGTTCGTCATGCACAACAGCGGATCGTTGCCGGAAATCAATCTGCAAAACCTGATCAAGCCGAAGCCCGTAGAGATTGTAGGCGTGGCGTCTGTAATCGATGGCGACACGATCGAGGTTCACGGGCAGCGTGTGCGGTTCAACGGGATCGACGCACCCGAGAGCCGGCAGTATTGCAACGACGCAAAGGGTTTCGAATACCCTTGCGGCCGACGTTCCGCCGAAGCGCTGGACGGCTTCCTAGCGGCCTCCAAGCCGGTCCAGTGCGCATTCGTTACATGGGATCGCTATGGACGCTTTGTCGGCGATTGCGTGCGAGCTGATGGCGCCAGCGTGGCGGCATGGATGGTCGAGCACGGACAAGCGCTTGATTGGCCGAAATACAGCAATGGTGCCTATGCTGCGCAACAGGCGAAGGCCAAGGCGTCAAAGGTTGGCCTGTGGGTAGGATCCTTTCAAGTGCCATGGGATTGGCGAGCGCAACCTAGTGATGACGTGCAAACACCATCAGCACCGCTCTTTGCGCTCGGAAGCGGCAATGCGGGCTGCAACATCAAAGGCAACATCTCGGCCGAAGGCGAGCGCATCTATCACGTGCCGGGACAGAAGTATTACAGCGTCACTGTGATCAACCAAGCCAAAGGCGAAAGATGGTTCTGCTTGGAAGCGGAAGCCATGGCGGCCGGTTGGCGGCGGTCGAAGCGGTGACGACCCGATTGCGCCCAGGGAAGCTCGGCTCTTTCACCTCTGAACTCCGCTATTGACCACCAGCGAAATAGCTTCATCAAACAATGGGAGAAAATTCAAATGAACTTGGCAGGTATGCATCCCGCAGAATCTGAATCTCAGCCCTCCGAAGCCAGTGACATAGTAATTCGGAGTTATACGTCGATTGGCTCGATGCAAGGTCTTGGCAAGATTGAAGTAGAAGCGCGCGAAGCTTTTGTCCCCGAGCGCAGACACGCGGCCTATTTCATTCGAATTGCAGCAGAAACTATGGGCGATTACCCTCAATCGTCGGCGACGGCGATACAGCACGACAACATTGATAAGCTTCTCGTTGCGATTGATAAACTATCCAACGTAAGCATTAAATCAGATAGATTTGCCTTTTATGAAGTTGAATTCGAAATCGACGGCCTGAAGATTATCGTATTTAACGACGGGCGAGGACGAACCATGTTCAATATATTTCCGGGAAACATCTCTGTTACGTTCACAGCACTCCACCGTATTGCAGAGTTGAGAGAGCTAATCGTGAAGGCAAAAAAACATCTCGACGCACACAAAATCGAATACTAGTATCGATTTTCAGACCCCGTTGCGTCCTCATAGAGTGCGTTTCGTTGAACTCCGCCAATGGCGGACAATCCTTCCGCCTCTGGCATTGAATTTTAATCGCTTTTCAGCGCGACCAACCTATTCCAGCAATCATTCATTGGAGATGCACAAGCTTCATAGTGTCTTCGCCGTGCAATTCCGCGAGGCTGCGGCCGGCAACGCGTTGTTTGTAGAACTGTTGACCGCAGGCGGAGCCGGCCGGTTCAAGCCTGTCGCCAATGCGTCCAAGGCTACGCTTCCACTGTTCTTGCCCCGTAGGCAGCACGTCCGCCTTGTTCACCATGGCTTCGTGGTCGATTATTTCGGCGGGGATATGCCGATTCACCTTTGCACGGCATCGGAGCCAGTAGTGGCTCTCACCGCCAGCCCCCGCAAAGCCGTCCGCCGACTTGTCCCACTTCTCGCTTTCCTGCCGTGATCACACCTTGACACATTGCTGCCAGTTTATGCCGAACAAACGAGTCAGGCCGCTTCCGCTTACCGAGGCTCTTGTTATTTTAGCCCAACACGATCTCCTCGCTACGAATTGGCAACTAGGATGTGGCTTTGCGCTTCGATACCAACACGCCTGGATTACCAGGACCGAGGCAGCGTCCATGAAGAGTGACGCAATCTCGTATGCCCCACGAGGGCTATCTCGTGAGGAAGCGGCTCGTTACATCGGTGTCGGATCGACGCTTTTTGACGAGATGGTCGCCGATGGGCGGATGCCCCAGCCCAAGCGCATCAACAGCCGCGCTGTCTGGGATCGTGTTGCCCTGGATATTGCTTTCACCTCGTTGCCGGACAAAGATAGCGGCCTTCAAGAGCTGTTGGAACGAAGCAAACGGGACGTAGAAAAAAGATAGCAATTACGCTTGTTGCGTATACGCTGCAGACGTAGTACGATAATAGCGCGTGCGGAAGGCATGACGTGAACGAGAATGAGAAACTTGCGCAAGACGTGAAAGCATGGCGGGCCAAGGAAGGGTTCACTGCCGCAGCCGCGGCCAAGGTGCTGGGAATACCGAAGCGCACCTTTGAAGGCATAGAGCAAGGAAGAGGCTTTCCTTACCCGGTACTCCTGCGCGTTGCCATCGAAAGCGAAACCCGTTCGCTAGGGGCAAATCTGAAAGGGTCCTGAAAGGAGCATTTGATGGCTCGCCCATTTAAGGACGCCAGTTACCCTGGGGTATCTTCGCGCTTCAAGAACGGCAAGCTAATCTATCGGTACCGCGCAAAGGGCATGCCTGAAATCCACCTTCCCGGTAAGCCAGGAGATCCCGAGTTCGAGGTGGTTTACGAGAAGGCCACGCAGGGCCAACATAAGAATGCAGTTATTATCGATTTGCCCGGTCGGGCACTGCCAAAAACATTTGGCCATGCCGCGCGTCGACTTGAGACCACGATGGAGTGGCTGGATTTTGATGAAGCAACGCAGCGGAAGAATGCGCGACTGATCGAGCGCTTTCTCAGCCTGAAGGTTGATCCTGCATATCCGCTGACGTGGCGCGAAACGCCAGTCGAACACCTCGACGCCGATCGGCTTCGCGCCATAATTGAAGGCATCTTCAGAACAAACCGTACGGTCGCCAAACACATGTTGGTGGCCATAAAGAAGCTTGTATGGGTCGCGACCGACATCGAAAAATGGATAAAGCCGCAGGACGATCCCTCGTTGTCCATCCGCGTGCGAGTGCCCAAATCGACCAGGAACCCGGCCTGGCCGATCGCGACGCGCGAAAGGTTCGAGGAGAGACACCCCATCGGGACAGCCGCACGCACCTGCTACGCACTCGGCTTCTGGCTTGGAAATCGTCGCGGCGATATCGCTGCTCTTGCGTGGGATGATCTTCTAACCGAAGAGATCGAACTGTTCGACGGCTCGCTGGTGCTAATCGAGGCCTTTGATTTCCGTCAGAAGAAGAACCGCAACCGCCATGGCGGGCGGGAGATGTTCATTCCAGTCGTCGACAAGCTAGCTGCGGCCTTGGATCCGCTCGATCGCTCGAAAGGCGGCACTGTCTTGAAGAACGCCTATGGCAGATCATTTTCGGAAAAGAGCCTGACAGGTATGATGCAGCACTGGACGCGGCAGGCGGGAATTCCTGCCGGCTACACGCTCCATGGCCTGCGCCGCACCTTCGGCACCTACCTCGCTGAATGCAACATCCAAGCGCGGGCCATCATGGAAGCGATGGGCCATTCCTCCATGACTGTAACTGATGAATATGTGCGTGAGGCCAACAAGAAGCGGATCGCGGTTGATATTGCTCGCGCTATCAACGAGCGCGAGGCGAAACGGGATGCCATGAAGCGACGGGCAAACCTCCGCATCGTCAGATAATCAAATCGAGTCGGAACAAACCGGGACCACGGTGGGCCCATAATGGGCCCAAAACGTTTTGGGCCCAGGCCACTTTTTCTCAATAAAATCAATGGTTATGGTGGGCCCGGAGGGACTCGAACCCCCAACCAAGCGGTTATGAGCCGCCGGCTCTAACCATTGAGCTACAGGCCCCACGCGCGCTGGATTAGTGTTTTTCCTTACGCCGCACAAGGCTTTCCGGTCGGGCTGGTCGAGATCGCCCAAATCAGCCCATATTCGCATCCTAGTCGACAGGCGCGACTGGATCGCAGACCGAGGAGATTTTCATGACCAGACATCTTTTGCCGCTCGCACTTGCCGCGGCGATCGCTTTTCCGGCGATTGCCGCTGCTGCCGATTCGCTGCCCCCGCCCCGCATCATCGTGTCGGGTGAAGGCCAGTCGACCGCGGCGCCCGACTTGGCGCTGCTGACGCTCAGCGTCATGCGCGAGGCCAAGACCGCACGCGCGGCACTCGACGCCAACAACGATGCCATGGCCGCCGTGATCGCGGCAATGAAATCGGCAGGGATCAAGGACCGTGACCTGCAGACCGCCGGCATCCAGATCAACCCGCGTTACAACTACACCAACAAGCCCGACGGCAGCCAGGAGGCCGAGCTTGTCGCCTACCAGGTGACCAACACGCTCTCCGTGCGCATCCGCGACATCGACAAGACCGGCGAGATTCTCGACAAGGCGGTGTCGCTCGGCGTCAACCAGGGCGGCGGCATCTCGTTCTCCAACGAGGATCCGAAAACCGCCGTCACCGAGGCCCGCAAGAAGGCGGTCGCCGACGCCATGGCCAAGGCCAAGACGCTGGCCGAGGCTGCCGGCGTCAGCATCGGCCGGGTGCTGGAAATCACCGACCAGAACATCGCGCCGGCGCCGATGCCGATCAACGCCAAGGCCTTCGATGCGGCGGGCGCCGCGGTTCCTGTGCAGGCCGGCGAGAATGCCTACGCCGTGCAGGTCACCGTCACCTTCGAGCTCAAATAGGCTTATCCAAATCAGCAAGGCCCGCGGCATCATGCTGCGGCCCGAACTGGCCGGTATCTTAGTTGGCATCAAATATGAAAAACCCCGGAGGACTTGGTCCTCCGGGGTTTTTTCGAGCCGCACCTTTTCGCGCTATGGGAAAGGGGCTCCTGGCTGACCCGCGGAAGGGTCATGCCGCTACTCCGGATCGACCTTTGCAAAAGGTCGTATCCCAGACTGACCTTCGAAGAAGGTCATGTCTCCGGACTGATCTTCGCAGAAGATCATGTCCCGGGCCGACTTCCGAGGAAGTCGTGCCCTGCTTAGCGATAGATAACCGGGCAGCCGCGCTCATTGGCGAACACGACCACCACGCGATCGCCATACTGGCGGCCGGCCACCTTCACCACGCGGCGGTTGATGTCGACGATGCGGACGCGGTGCAGGCCCATACGCTCGGCCTTGTCGAGCGCGCGGTCCGGCGAGCAGCGGCGCCAATTGCGGTCACGGCGAAAGCCGTCCTCGTCGTCGCCAGTATAGACGCCGACGCGG
Source organism: Mesorhizobium neociceri (assembly GCF_013520985.1). Taxonomy (GTDB): domain Bacteria; phylum Pseudomonadota; class Alphaproteobacteria; order Rhizobiales; family Rhizobiaceae; genus Mesorhizobium; species Mesorhizobium neociceri. The sequence continues at coordinate 125,585 of NZ_JACDTY010000007.1, forward strand.
CGATCATGGTTGTTGCCGAAGCCGAGATAGATCGAGTCTGCCTGGGCGGGCACAGCGGCTAGAGTGCCGAGAGCTACGAGACCCGAAAGGGCTGCCGTCTTGATCTGGTTGAACATTGTCTTCTCTCCTTGTTGAGGGCTTGCGCCCGTCTTCGTCGAACCGATGGGGGGAGAATGCTCCTTGCAGTCTGAACTCTTTGCGAACCGGCCGTTCATTTTGGGTTAATCTGCCGGACAGCTCGAAAGCAACCGCCCCTTCCGCCACTGCAAACGACTTGGAGCCTCAAAAACGTCCGGTCACCCAGAACGGGCGGCGGCTACATCCGTTCCAGACGCTTGAGCATGATGCCGAAAAGTGTGAAGCGGTTTTCTCGGACAAACAGCGTTTGTCCAGACATCATGCTCTATCTCTTTGAATTTAGGGCTCGTCGTCGAGCATGTAGTCGAAATAGTCGTCGGGCTCGGCAAGATCGGTCTCGCTGGCGCTAACCCGGCCACGGATCGAGATGCCGGCCTCGTGCACAGTCTCGGCACTTCCCGAAACCAGCCTGTGCCACCAGTAGAGATCGTGTCCCTCGGCAACCAGCCGGTAGGCGCAGGTTTTCGGCAACCAGCTGATGGTCCGCACATTCTGCGGCGTCAGCCCGACGCAGTCCGGCACGCGCGCCAGCCGGTTGGCATAGTCCGAACAGCGGCAGGTTTGCCCATCGAACAGCCGGCAGCCGACTGATGTCCAGTAGATTTCCCCGGTGTCTTCGTCCTCGAGTTTCGACAGGCAGCATTTGCCGCAGCCGTCGCAGAGCGATTCCCACTCGGTGGGCGTCATCGCTTCCAATGTCTTGGTTTTCCAGAACGGCGTGTCCATTATGGGCGGAGATGTGGCCCTCGCTGGCGGTGAGGTCAAGCTGTAGTGCTGCCGCAGATGCCGGCCGCACCATACGAAAAACATGAAGTTGCCTTCAAAAGGCCGGTCAATCGTCCTTCGTTGCCGATAATGTCCACAAACCGGAACCAATCCGGATGATGAAAGTTTGGGCAGGGATGGGACCCCACAAGGAGAATTTGTGATGAAACGCCAACCACGGGTACTGGCAGGTACGGCACTTGGCCTGCTGATGGCATCCGCGCCGTTGGGCGCATCCCCGCTGCAGGGCAACGCCGTTTTCGGCCCCTTGCAGCACACGGCCGCGCCATTGATCCTGGTCCAGGACGACCCTGCTGCAGATGGTCAGCAGACCGACCAGGAACTGCCGCGCAAAAAGAAACGCCAGCAGGCCGAACAGGCAGCGCCAGCCGCCGAGCAACCGGCACCGGCCGTCGAGGAACAACAGCCGCGCAAGAAGAAGCGCGACCAACAGCAGCAGGCCGAGCAGGCTCCCGCTGAACAGGCCGCTCCGGCCGAAGAGCAGCAGCCGCGCAGGAAGAAACGCAATCAACAGCAGCAGGCCGAGCAGGCTCCTGCTGAACAGGCCGCGCCGGCTGAAGAGCAGCAGCCGCGCAGGAAGAAGCGCAATCAACAGCAGCAGATCGAGGCCGCGCCAGCGGATCAGCCCGCCGAACAGGCAGCACCCGCGACCGACGAGCAGCAGCTGAAGCCGCGCAAGAAGAAGCGTGACCAGCAGCAGCAGATCCAGGCCGCACCGGCGGATCAACCGGCCGAACAGGCCGCACCGGCAACCGACGAGCAGCCGCTGAAGCCGCGCAAGAAGAAGCGCGACCAGCAGCAGATCGAAGCGGCGCCCGCCGAACAGCCGGCCCAGCAGCCTGCCGAGCAAGCAGCGCCCACCGAACAGGTAGCGCCGGCGAACGACAACAACCCGCGCAAGAAAAAGCGCAAGCAGGATCAGCAGATCGAGGCCGCACCTGCCGAACAGCCACCAGCCACCAAGGTTGCCCCTGCCGGAGAACCCGTGCCGCAGGCCGAGCCGGTTCAGCCCCCGGCCGATCAGCAGGCCGCGCCCGCCGAAGGTGAACAGCCTAAGGACCAGGCCAAGAAGCATGGCAAGAAACCTGTTGGCGAACAGCCGGTGACGGGCGAACAGCAGCCGGCGACCGGTGAACAACAGCCCGCGACAGGTGAGCAACAGCCCGCCAATGCCGAGCAGCCGGCGCAGGGCGAAAAGCCGGCGCAGGGCGAAGCCACGGCCAATCCCGACGAAGCACCCATTCTGGACAGCCAGAAGGACGCCAGGCGCAAACATCGCAAGGACCAAGGCGGCCAGGACGGCAACAACCAGAATGGCAGTGACCAGAATGCGGGCGGCCAGACGGGCGAGCAGCCCGCGCAGGGCGGCACCGAGGCGCAGAACCCTAAGCCGGCTCCGGTCGATCAGGGACCGCCGCCCACCGACGACAAGTCGGCCCAGCAGGCAATCCAGCCTGAAAAGATCGCCCCGGTGACCGAGGAAAAGGGCAAGCGCATCGAACAGGCGCCCGACATTGTCGATGTTCGCCGTCGTCCACGTCCGCAAGGCACCAACGTGCTGAGGGAGTTCGGCGACCGCGTCATCCTGCAGTTCAACAACCAGACGATCGTCGAAAGCAGTGACGCCCCGCGCATGCACCGCGGCGCCAGGAATGTCTATTACGAGGATCTGTCGGGCGGTCGCACCCGGGAAATCGTCGAGCGTGACAATGGCGTCCAGATCATCACCATCCGCAACCGCTATGGCGACGTTATCCAGCGTTCGCGCATCACGCAGGATGGGCGCGAATATGTGCTGAGCTATGTCGACGAGCGGCACTATGACGACGATGGTGACTGGCGCGATCCCGGCGACGATCTGCCGCCGATGCGGCTCACCATTCCGCGCGAGGACTACATCCTGGACTCCGAGGATGTCGAGGACCCGGACGACTACTACACCTTCCTCGAACAGCCTCCGGTGGAGCGCGTCCAGCGTCTCTACTCTATCGACGAGGTCAAGCGTTCGGCCCGCGTGCGCGACATCGCCCGCCGCGTCGATCTTGATACGCTGAACTTCGAGTTCGGTTCGGCCTCGATCTCCGATACCGAGGTACAGAAGCTCGACGGCGTCGCCAACGCCATGGAGAAGCTGTTGAAGAAGAACCCGGCGGAGACCTTCCTGATCGAGGGCCATACCGATGCCGTCGGCACGCCGGAAGCGAACCTCGCTCTGTCCGACCGGCGCGCCGAAGCGGTTGCGGAGGCACTCACCAATGCCTTCGGTATCCCGCCGGAGAACCTGACGACACAGGGCTATGGCGAGCAGTATCTCAAGGTCGACACGTCGGGTCCCAACCGTGAGAACCGCCGCGTCGCCATCCGCCGCATCACCTCGCTGGTGGCGCCGGTGGCAAGCAACAATTGATCTGCTTTTCCAGAGGCTTAATGGGGCTTCTAGAATCAGATCAGCAAGAAAGACCCATCCCGGCGAACCGGGATGGGCGGCCCTACGAACGCCACATCCCGTTCAACAACAATTGTAGCGACATTAGCGCCGGCTCATTGAATCACGGGGCGGCAAACCCCAGATTCAGGGCTGGGCGTTCCCTGCCCCGTCCCGACTCCAGCGGGACGTATTGAGCCCCGCCGGCCCTCCCGGCGGGGTTTTTTTGCGTCGCAATGAACGCGACGCGCTTTGGCCTTGTGCCTATACCGGATGATGGCCTGGCCAAGGGCAAGAAGGGCGAAGAGTGATCAGACCCTTCTCCCCGTTCACGGGGAGGTAAGTCACGGTCCGCATAGCGGGCGAAAAGCCAATTGCTTGGCTTTTCGAACGACGAACGCCGGCAGGCGGATGAGAGGCAGCGCCGACAGCAGGTGATATCAGCTAGTAGATGCTTTTGACGTTCGTCGTCGAATTGGCAAACACTTCGTCCGGCACGAAGAAGTCGCCGGCCAGCGGCCCGGTCGCACCCGGCGCGTAGACCGAGAAATCCGTGACGCCCTCGGCGCGCAACACCTCTTCGTCGATGTAGAAATTGCCTGATGTCTCGCGCGACGGCCGCAGGAAGATGGCATGCGCGGCATCGGCCATGATATCGGGCAAACGGCTCATCGCCGCCACCGTCGCGCCACCCAAGAGGTTGCGCACCGCCGCCGTGTCGATGGTCGAGATCGGCCACAGCGAATTGACGCCGATGCCGTCCTTGGCGAACTCGGCGCTCATCCCCAGCGTGCACATCGACATGCCGAACTTGGCCATGGTGTAGGCGACGTGGTTCTTGAACCATTTGGCCTTCATGTCGAGCGGCGGCGCCAGATTCAAGATGTGAGGATTACTTGCCAACTTCAGGTGCGGAATGCACATTTTCGACACCAGGAAAGTGCCGCGCGTGTTGATCTGATGCATCAGATCGTAGCGCTTCATGTCGGTCTCCAGCGTGCCGGTGAGCTGGATGGCGCTGGCATTGTTGATGCAGATGTCGATGCCGCCGAACTTTTCCACGGTTCTAGCGACGGCCTCGGCAACCTGCGCCTCCTCGCGAATGTCGCACAAAACAGGCAGCGCCTTGCCGCCGGCCTGCTCGATCTCTTCGGCAGCCGAATAGATCGTGCCCGGCAGCCTCGGGTGCGGCTCGGCGGTCTTGGCCGCGATCGTCACATTGGCGCCGTCGCGCGCCGCTCGCAGCGCGATCGCCAGCCCAATGCCGCGCGACCCACCGGAGATGAACAGCGTCTTACCCTTGAGCGACATGTCTTGGCACCTCCCTTGCAACATCACAGGCGCGAACCTTTGCGCGGCGGCAATGTAGTGCGCAAGGTCCCAAGGCATGCAAAGCTGATTACGTTGCGTAGGGTTGGAACGATGGCGGGCCGGATTAGGTCTGCTGAGATTCAGGTCAGGCCGAGCCGAAAATGGTGGCTTCCGAGAACCGGAGCGGAGCGTACTTAAGTACGGAAGCGCAGGAAGGCGCCATTTGCAGGCCGGCCTCACCTGAATATCGGCAGAGTCTAAACCAGCACCAGGCCCTGCCGCATCGCAATCGCAATCGCGTCGGTGCGGTTTGCGGCGCCGAGCTTGATCAGGATCGCGGCGACATGGAACTTTGCCGTGTGCACGGAAATGTTGAGCCGCCGCGCGATCACCTTGTTGGGCGCACCTTCGGCCAGCAGCGCCAGCACTTCGGCCTCGCGCGGCGACAGCGCCGGGCGAGGCCGGTTGTCGTCGGCCGCTTCGTCGTCCGGCAGCTCGCCGTGGAAATCGCCATGCGCGGCGGCCTCTGACGGCCCTATCTGGGTGATGCGATAGCCGGCCGCCGCCAGCCGTGCCGCGGCGGCAATCAGCAAGGCGTCCGCCGAGGCCGGCAGGACGGCAAGCACATTGCCGGCCGCCTGGCCCGCGTGTCGGGAGAGCAGCACACGGGGTGTGGCCGGGCCAACGGCCAAACTGTCTAGCTCGTCGACCACGGCCACATCAACCGGCTGAGCGCTTCCGGCCATGACCGGCAGCAGATCATCGCTTGCCGCGAGTGCATCGGCCAGCTGTTCGGCACGCATGGCATCGCCGAGCGCGACCAGCACCGTCAGCCGGTGGGCTGCCGGCTCTGTTCTCGCCATCGTCAGCGTTACGCTCTGCGCCATCAGCCCTCTCAGCTTAGCGGCTTCTCGCCAACGGTCAGTGCAACATCACGCTGCTCACCGCCGCGTACGACACCCAGCGTCACCGACACACCCGCGCTATCCGGCCCAAGCTTGCGGATCAGCTCGCGTGGTCCGTGTACGGCCTCGCCGTTCCACGCCACGATGATGTCGCCCAGAGCAAGGCCGGCGGCCTTGGCCGGGCCATTGTCGTCGAGGCTCATCACCATGGCGCCACGCGCCGCGCCATCGCGGATCGGGTGCAGGCCGGCGCCGAGATAGCCGCGCGCGACATGGCCTTTTTCGCGCAGAGTCGCAACGGCCCGTTCGATCGTCTCATAGGGCATGACCAGCGCACGCCCACGCGGCCCGAACAACAGCATGCCGATCAGCCCACCCTTGGCGTCGAGCACCGGACCGCCCTCGAAACGACCGCCGGCATTGACGGCAAGATTGATGCGCCGGTCGATGGTGCCGCCGCGCATCGAACGCCAGGCAGGACCGACCTCACCGACCGAGCCCGACACGGCCAGCGCCGAGCCCTGGCTGCTGCCGATGGCAATGGCCAGATTGCCGGGTCGCACGGCGTCAGCCTTGGCAAGCGTCGCGGCGCTGACAGCACCCGCCGGCTTCAGAAGTGCTACGCCCGTCGAGGGATCGCGGCCGAGCAGTTCGCTCTTTCCCGTCTCGCCCGAAGCAAACGTCAATTCGATCTCTTCGCCGGCCTCGACGGCTTCCTCGGCCGTGATGAAATAGCCATCACGCCAGTGGAAGGCGCTGACCGTGCGATGGTGATGGGTGGCGAAACTTGCTGTCGCCGGTGCAGCCGCAGCGGCAATGTCGGCGATGGCGTCGGAAAAGGCGCTCAGATTGAAGTCGCTCATTTTGGTCTCCTGGGTTTCTTGCATGTCCCAGATATCGCTCGACAGCAGGCTCGCAGATACTCGCCTGACGGCTAGTTCATGGTTTCACTGGCCATCTGGTCAGGTCGCGGCGGTTCCGGCCGCTCCGCACATATAGTCACGATCAAGCCTGAAAACACGGAGCCCACCGATGGCCCTCGCCGCCGCCAATTTTCAACCGGACGACACACTGCTCGACGCCTATTCGACGACGGTAGCCGACGCTGTCGACCGCATCGGCCCCGCCGTCTGCCGCATCGAGCGCATTGGCGGCCAGGGCGGCCACGGCTCCGGCTTCGTCATCGCGCAGGACGGCTTGGTCGTCACCAACTTCCATGTTGTCGGCGACGCCAAAACGGTGCGCGTCTCGATGCCCGACGGCGCCTTCAGCGAAGGCCGCGTTCTCGGCCGCGACCCCGACACCGATATCGCGCTGGTGCGCGCCGACGGCAGCTTTGCCGATGTCGCGCCGCTCGGCGATTCCAAGCGGCTGCGGCGCGGCCAGATCGCGATCGCCATCGGCAACCCGCTCGGCTTCGAATGGACAGTCACCTCCGGTGTCGTCTCCGCGCTCGGCCGCTCGATGCGCGCCTCGACCGGCCGGCTGATCGACGACGTCATCCAGACCGATGCGGCACTCAATCCCGGCAATTCCGGTGGGCCGCTGGTGTCGTCGGCCGGCGAGGTCATCGGCGTCAACACCGCCATGATCCATGGTGCGCAAGGCATCGCTTTCGCGGTTGCCTCCAACACCGCCAATTTCGTCATTTCGGAAATCATCCGCTTCGGCCGCGTGCGCCGCGCCTTCATCGGCATCTCCGCCGACACCACCAATCTGCCGCGCCGTGCGGCGCTTCTGTCGCAGGTTTCGACGAACACCGCGGTGCGGCTGCGTAGCGTCGAGAAAAATGGTCCGGCGGCGAAGGCCGGCCTGAAGGAGGGCGACATCATCGCGGCAATAGACGGCCGCCCGATCACCGGCGTCGACGACCTCGTGCGCGTGCTCGACGCTGATCGCATCGGCCGCGAGACTTTGTGCACCGTGGTGCGCCGCACCGGCGTCAGCCAGGTGACGGTGACACCGGTGGCAAGGGCCAGCTGAGGCCTATCGCTGCTTGAGCACCCGCCCGAGCAGCGACACCAGCAATCGCGCCAAGTCGCCGGTCGGGTCGAGGTCTGGATCGAAAATCGTCACGTCCATGCCGATGCAGCGCTTGCCCGCTGCCAGCGCCGACAGGATGGCGACGAGATCGTCCGGATCGATGCCAGGGCTGCCGGGTGAATCCACCGCCGGCATCACCGTCTGATCGAGCACGTCGACATCGAGATGCAGCCAGTAGGGACAATCGGCGCGCGTCAGTGTGGCTCTTGTCTTTTGCGACACTCCGCCAACGCCAAGTTCCTGCGCGGCAAAGACATCGATGCGCGTGATGGCGGTCGCATTGATGTCGGGCCAGGCAAAATCCGCATCGCGGCTCTCGCGTTCGCCGATCTGCACCACCGCCTCATCGGCGACGAGCGGACCGGCTATACCGGGCCATTGCGTCAACAAAGGCTCACCGCGTCCGGTGGCAAGCGCCAGATCCATGCCGGCGGCCGAGCCGAGTGCAGCGTCGACGTCGTAATTGCCGGGGTGGCGGAAATCGCTGTGGCCATCGACATGGACCAGCGCGACCGCGCCCGAGCGCCGCGCCGCCACCAGTGCGCCAAGCAGGATTGAGCAGTCGCCGCCGATGATTAGTGGGAGCTCGCCTTGCCCAAGCGCACCGGCGACGATCTCGGCAAGGTCCAGGTTGAAGCGACGGATCGCCGGACCATTACGCAGCCTTGTGCCCGGTTGCGCCTCGGTGCTGTAAGCGGGTCGATCGAGGTCAACCACCCGCCCCGGCGCGAGCACCTCGATGAGGCCGGCTTCGCTCAGCGCCTGCGGCGCCCGCCAGGTGCCGGGCACATGCCCCGGGTGCAGCGGTCGGAGACCGAGATTGGAAGGCGCACGAATAAGGCAGATATCACGCATGCGGCAGGACCAGCTTCAACGTCACCAGCATAGACTGCGTGTCGTGACACCGGCCACAGCGCCCGGAGCCGCTGCCGACATTTGCTGCCATCATTCAGCCCCGCCCGCCGCGCCCTCCGCAAACTGCGCCAGAAACTCCTCGCTGGGCGGGATCGGCTTGATCACATCGATCAGCACGCCATTGGGATCCCTGGTGATGAAGTGGCGCTGGCCGAAGGGTTCGTCGCGCAGCGAACGCAGGATCGGCAGGCCGGCCGCAACGATCCGTTCATAGACCGCGTCCGGGTCCCTCACCTCGAAATTGATCAGCAGGCCAGACGTTCGGCCGCGCCCCTCCTCCGGGATGGTCTCGTGGTCGCCCTGGACGATGCCGAGATTGACGCGCCTGTCCTCGGCCGACTGTAGATGCACATACCAGTCGCTCGCAAACAGCGGCTTGAAGCGGAAGTGATTGATATAGAAGGTTTTCGTGCCGGCTACGTCCCCCGTCATCAGCACCGGATAATAACTCGTCGTCTTCATCTTTCTTTCGCCCGTCAACTAACATACAGTCTGTATGTAAATTGAACTAACATACAGGCTGCATGTATGCAACGAGAAATCGCCCGCCGTTCAAACCGCGATCGCACCGAAGCGACGCGCGCCGACCTGATCGCTGCGGCGCGCAAACTGTTCATCGAAAAATCCTATGCCGAGACCGGCACACCGGAGATTGTTGCGACCGCCGGCGTCACCCGCGGCGCGCTCTATCACCACTTCGCCGACAAGCAGGCGCTGTTTGCCGCGGTGGTCGAGCAGGAGGCGGCCGCGGTGGCGCAAGAGATCGATCGCGCCTCGCCGCCTTCGCTGTTTGCCCGCGACGCGCTGATTGCCGGATCGGATGCCTATCTCACCGCCATGCGCGCGCCCGGCCGCACACGGCTGTTGCTGCTCGACGGACCGGCCGTGCTCGGCCGCGCCGCCATGGACGCCATCGATGACCGCCACGGCAACCGTTCGCTGCGCGAGGGTCTGGTCGCGGCGATGCGCGAGCAATCGATGATGAGACTGCCGCTGGACGCACTCACCGCCTTACTTGCTTCCGCCTTCGACCGCGCGGCGCTCGCCGTCGAGGCCGGCGCCTCGGCCGAAGACTATCGCGCCGTGCTCATGGCGCTGATCGACGGACTGTCTCCGGCTCCTCCTCGGGTACCAGGCCCGGCTCGAACTCGTTGAAACAGCCGAGCTGGCTTTTGAACTGGTCGATCAGCCAGGCAGCCGCCGGTTTTGGACTGCGGTCGACGCGGTGCATGGCATAGAGCGGCCCCTTCACCTCCTTGAACGGTTCGAGGTCGAGCTCGACCAGCCTGCCGCTCGCCAGATCGTCGGCGATCAGCCAGCGCGGCAGCCCGCCCCAGCCCAACCCCGCGCGCATCAGCACATGCTTGGTGCGCATATCGGTCAGCCGCCAGGTGCGGTAGGCAAAGACGCTATAGTCACGTCCCTTGGTGCGCTCGGACTGGTCGGAGACGACCAGCTGGATGTGTTCGCGCACATCCTCGAGCGCCACCGGCTTCGGCAGCAGCGCCAGCGGGTGGTTGGCTGCTGCCGCCGGCACCATCGACATGAAGCCTATGTTCACCAGGTGCACGTCGACCTCGCCCAGCAGCCCGCCAAAGCCAAGATCGGCCTGTCCGTTGAAGACAAGGTCGGGGATCAGGCCGAGTGTGCCGATATGCAGGCGAAGCATCACCGTCGGAAACTGCGCCTCGAACGCTTTCAGCACCCGCACCAGTACCGGCGCCGGCAGCGCCGCATCGAGCGCCAGCGCGAGCTCCGCCTCCAGTCCCTGATGGTGGCTGTCGACGCGCGAGCGGATGCGCTGCAGCACGCCGACCATGCGCCGCGCATCCTCCAGCATCGCCCGGCCGATCTCTGTCAGCTGCGGTTCGCGCGTGCCCTCGCGCTCGAACAGCTTCAGGCCAAGCTGGGCCTCGAGATTGGCGATGCCGTAGCTGATGACGGACTGCGCCCGGTTGAGCTTGCGCCCGGCGGCGGAGAAACTGCCGGTGTCGGCCACCGCCACCAGGATCTGCAATTGGTCGAGCGTCGGATTGGGTTGCATGGCATATCTACTTTATGGATGGATCATATAGAAAATATACCAGTTTTTTGAATGGATCGATAGGCCCATATCAAGCGGGACAATTCAATTCCCACTGGAGAGAACCGCTATGTCCATCCTTCTTGTAACTTCGAGCCCGCGTGGCGCCGCTTCGCACTCGACCCGCATCGCCACCGAATTCGCGCAAAAGCTTGTCGCCGCCGATCCGTCGGCCGAGCTTGTCGTGCGCGACCTCGTCGCCAACCCGCTGCCGCATATCGACGCCGACTATTCCACCGGCATCTACACACCCGTTGAAGCCCGCACCGCGCGCCAGACTGAAGTCGTTGGCGTCTCCGATGTCGCGCTTGACGAGCTGTTCGCCGCCGACACCGTGATCCTGGCCACCGGCTTCATCAACTTTAACATCTCCTCGACGCTGAAGTCGTGGGTCGACCACATTGCCCGTTCCGGCAAGAGCTTCTCTTATGGTGAGGGCGGCCCCAAGGGCCTCGTCACCGGCAAGAAGGTCTATATCGTGCTCGCCTCCGGCGGCATCTATTCCGAAGGTGCGGCCGTGCAGATGGACCACGCTGTTCCCTACCTGCGCTCGGTGCTCGGCTTCCTCGGTATGACCGACGTCGAAGTCATCCGCATCGAAGGCGTCGGCATGGGCGCCGATGCCGTGACAGCCGCGCTGGCCAAGGCGACGGCCAAGGTCGACGCCGTGGTTGCAGCGACCGCCAGCCAGCAGATCGCAGTGGCGGCGTAAAGCGCCGGCGCTCATCCACGTGAAATGAAAAAGGCAGGCGCCTCGGCGCCTGCCTTTTTCTTGTCGAGCGGCGCTACAGGATTGCCGTGCAACGCCATTGGTTATTCGGCCTGTCTGCGTTATCGGTCGCTGATGTTTCTGTCCGTCGCCACAACGCACCGCCCGGCCACCGATCTCGGCTTCTTGCTGCACAAGCATCCCGATCGGCTGCATGAGACTGAACTGTCCTTCGGCAAGGCCTGGCTATTCTATCCGGAGGCGACAGAGGAACGGTGCGAGGCCGCACTGCTGCTTGACGTCGACCCGATAGGCCTCGTGCGAGGCAAGGGTCAGGCCGAGGGCTTGCTGGACCAGTATGTAAACGACCGGCCTTATGCGGCATCGTCCTTCCTGTCCGTGGCGTTGAACAAGGCGCTGCGGACCGCGATGACCGGCATATCAAAGGAGCGCCAGCAACTGGCCGACAGCGACCTGCCGCTGGAGGCCGTGGTGATTCCGCTGCCGTTGCGGGGCGGTGAGGGTCTGGTTCGAGACCTGTTCGAACCCCTGGGATGGGCCGTCGACCTGACGCCGATCGAAACGATCGGATCCGGCGCGGGAGGCCCCCGATACGGTCATCTGAGGCTGACTGGCACCGGCCGGCTAAGCAGCCTGCTCAACCACCTCTATGTCCTGATCCCGGTGATGGACGACGCCAAGCACTATTGGGTTGGCGAGGCCGAGATCGACAAGCTGCTGTCCAAGGGTGAAGGCTGGCTGGAGAACCATCCCGCCAAAGACCTGATCATACGCCGCTATCTGCGCAATCGCGGCGCCCTGGCTCGCATCGCTCTGGAGCGGCTGGCACCCGAGACAGCCAACGAGGCCCTGCCGACCGAAGCAAGGGTCGCGGCTGAGGAAGCACTGGAGGCACCCATCCGGCTGAACGACCTGCGCGTGGACGCTGTGGTGCAAGCCATTCGGGCGACGGGCGGGACCAGTATTGCAGATCTGGGATGCGGCGAAGGCAAGCTGCTCTATCGGCTTGTGCGCGAAAAATGGGTCCACAGGCTCTTCGGACTCGACCCCGCTATTCGTGAACTGGAATGGGCTGCCAAGCGTCTCAAGCTGAACGAGTTCGGCGGGCCGCCCGAAGGCCGGGTCACGCTGCTGCATGGATCGCTGACATATCGCGACAGCCGATGGGCTGAAGCTGACGTCGCCGTGTTGGTCGAGGTCATTGAGCATCTCGATGAAGACAGACTGCCCTTGATCGAGCGTGTTGTCTTCGGCGAGACGGCGCCCAAATCCGTCATCGTGACTACGCCGAACGCTGACTACAACGCCTTGTTCCCCAATCTGGCCACTGGCGCTTTTCGCCATCCGGATCACCGTTTCGAATGGGGCCGGGTTCGGTTTGAAGCCTGGGCGGCCAGGATCGGTGAGACCTATGGCTATAGCGCTGCCTTCAGCGGCATCGGGGCCGTGGACCCCGTGCTCGGCGCACCGACGCAGATGGCGGTGTTCACCCGATGAGAGAGCCCGACAAGACCGACCTCACCATCGCCGACTTCGCTCTCGTCGTGCTGATCGGCTCGACCGGTTCGGGCAAGTCGACTTTCGCCGCCAGGCACTTCCTGCCGACCGAAATCATCTCTTCGGATCGCTGCCGCGCGCTCGTCAGCGACAACGAGACCGATCAGGATGTCTCGGCCGACGCCTTCGATCTTGCGCGCGAGATTGCCGGCAAACGGCTGAAGCACCGCAAGCTGGCCGTCATCGACGCCACCAATGTGCGAGCCGCGGACCGTAAGGCTTGGGTCGAACTGGCGCGCAAGTGGCACGCTTTGCCGGTCGCCGTGGTCATCGATCCGGGCGTCGATGTCTGCGTCGCGCGCAACGCGCTGCGAGCCGACCGTCCCTTCGGCGCCGGCGTGGCCCAGCGCATGACGACCGAAATCCGCAAGGGTCTCGGCGGCCTGCAACGCGAAGGTTTCCGTCAGGTCTGGAAGCTTACCAGCGAGGCTAGTATCGACGCGGCCAAGGTCTCGCGCCAGCCCTTGTGGACCGACAAGCGCGATGACCATGGTCCGTTCGACATCATAGGCGACGTCCACGGCTGCGCCGATGAACTTCAGGCCCTGCTCGCTCAACTCGGTTACAGCGTCGCCTGGTCCGAGGATCATGGCGAACGAACCGTCACTGTGACACCGTCGGAGGGCCGCAAGATCGTCTTTGTCGGCGACCTCGTCGATCGCGGCCCCAACGTGCCCGACGCCTTGCGCATCGCCATGAGCATGGTCGCGGCCGGGACCGCCTACTGCGTCCAAGCGTCGAAGCGGCGGGCCTGTGGCAGGAGCTGAACAGCGACTGGCTGCTGCTGGACGCCGAGATAATGCCCTGGTCTGCCAAGGCTGGCAGCCTGATTGAAAGCCAGTATGCCCCGGTGGCAACGTCCGCGGCAGCCGGGTTACGGGTCAGCCGCGAGGCCCTGGCTCGTGCCATGGCACGCGGCGTCGATGCGGCCGCACTGAGCGCCCGGCTGGACGATCGGGCCGCGCGCGCAACTGGGTATGCCAGCGCCTGGGCGCCTTACGTCTGGCCGGTGTCTGGTATAGACGATCTGAAAGTCGCGCCGTTCCACCTGCTCGCCAGCGAGGGACGGGTCTGGTTCGACCAGGACCACGTATGGCACATGTCGCTTGCCGACCGCCTGGCTGCCAGCGATGGCGTGGTCACACGCACACAATGGCGAACGGTTGATACAGCCGACACCAACGCATGTGCAGCGGCCATCGACTGGTGGGAAGCCCTAACCGGGTCAGGTGGCGAAGGCTTGGTGGTAAAACCGCGCGACTTCGTCAGCCGGGGCAAGAAGGGACTTATCCAACCGGCACTCAAGGTGCGCGGCCGGGAATATCTGCGCATCATCTATGGCCCTGAATATGACGCGCCGGACAATCTCGTCCGTTTGAGGGAACGGGGCCTGGGTGGAAAGCGCAATCTGGCGCTCAGAGAGTTCGCCCTCGGTCATGAGGCGCTGAAGCGGTTCGTCGACAGGCAGCCGCTACGGCGTGTGCACGAATGTGTTTTCGGCGTCCTGGCGCTGGAGAGCGAGCCAATCGATCCAAGGCTGTAATTCATCCGAAGATTTTCTCGCCCTGCTCGTCACTTGGATGTCCCTCTTGATTGAGATGTCGACAGCGTTGTCGAGCCCGGCGAAAAGGTCGGCGCGGATGAAGTGGTGCTCCTCAATCACGCCGCCACATCAAGCGCCCTTTGCCTCGTCCTGCGGCAGTTCGGACAATGGCGGCAGCACCACCGCAGGATGACGATCCTCGCGCAGGATAAGGCCAAGGCTGTAATCCAGCGCCAGCTTCATGGCCCCTAGCGCGGTTCCGCCGTCTTCCAGCGTGCTTACCGCGATCCGTGTTGGCCAGGCCAACTCGCCGGCGACACGTTCGATCTCGGCGGTCATCAGCGCGTTGCGGCCAACACCGCCGCCAAGAACGATCAGACCGGGATCCAGCACGCCGATGCAGCCGGCGGCCAGCCGGCCGATATCGGCGGCGTGCCGGGAGACAGCTTCGCCGGCCGCAGACGATCCGGCCAACGCCAGCGCGAACAGCTCCTTGGCCGATTGCGGCGGCGTCCCCTCTTCCACTGGCCAAGCCTGCCTGCAACGCTCGACGAGGGCCCTGGAGCCAAGATAATGCTCCAGCCCTTCACGAGAGGGCACTTCGGCAGGCGACCACGGAAACGGCATGCGGCCAACTTCACCGGCAGCGCCGCCGGCGCCGCGAAACAGCCTGCTTTCATTGATGAAGCCGAGGCCGACGCGTACACCGACCTGCAGGAAGGCAAAGGTCTGGTGGCCCTGCGCGGCACCGAAATGCATCTCGCTGATAGCGGCGCAATTGACGTTGTTTTCAAGAATGATCGGCACGTCAACATGGCGGCGAAGCGCGCGAAGCACAGCGTCGGGGCCGTTCGCCTGGCCATTGCCGAGGCGACTGTCGGACACGATGCGCGGCACCGCGACCGCAATACTGCGCAGGGTCCGGAAATTCTTGCCGACCTTCGCCGGGATCGATTTCGCCACGGACAGGATCACGGCTCCGATCTCGTCGGTGGGCGCCACTTCGGCAATGCTCTCCTCGGCCGTCGCCAAGGGCTGGGCGTCCATCGAATAGGCAACGGCGCGCACTTGCGCCGCGCCGACATCGATGCCGATCACATATCCGGCGCCGGGGCCGACACCGTAAATGGTTGCCGTGCGCCCGATGGCGCCGCGTTCCGACCCACGCGACGCCACGAGGCCAAGTGCACTCAATTCGGAAACGGCGGCCGACATGGTCGGTTTCGACAGGTCGAGCATCGAGCCGAGTTTCGGCCGGGTCACCGGCCCCTGCGAGGCCAGCACGCGAAGAACGGCGCGGGCGCTTTCAGTCAGGTTGGGGATTTCCGATGGAGCCATGTGCTGCGTTCAATTCCCGCCCTGAACATCCCGTAGACGTCCGCCCTGGCATGCCAGCTTTGCATGCCGCGAATCAAATGCGGCGCCCATCATTGTGGGACGTTTCGGCAAATTCCGCGAATGCAGCCGGCCGCGGCGAGCGCGCCTGGCAATTCACACCTCGGTCGGCGACCACGGCTTCAGCTTGGTATCGGTCTGCCGGTAGCGGAAAACGATGTCGGTCAGGCCGGCGGCGTCCTGCATGTCGCCGACGACAAGCTGGATGACGATGATCTCCAGAATGGCATCGGCAATCGCATTGCCGAGCCCCGGGATGGAAATCACCACCAGCCTGTCGTCGGAGGCGACGTCGGCGCGCCGCGTCACCAGCACCGAGGGACAGCCGAAACCGGCGACATCCCTAGCGATCTTCACCTCGCGGCCATCACCGATGCAAATGAGTCCGGTCGCCGCATCCTGCGATTCCATCGGTCCGTGCAGGTAGTTGAGCGTGTCCCATCCGGATGCCGGCACTCGAACGGCTTCACGGATCAGCATCACTGCCTCGCCGGCATTGGCGAAACTGACACCGGCGCCGACGATGTCGATGGACGTCCTGCCCTGCAGTAGCCGCGCCGCATCCCCGGCAGCCTGTTTTGCCTTGGAAAGCACAGTGGCGACCGCCGCCGGCAAACGTGTCCAGTCGAAGCTGTTGCCGGCAAGCCTGTCGGCAAGCATGCCAAGCGCGAGCAATGTCCCGGTATAGCCGGTCGAGCTGGCGCCATTGTCGGCGCCTGACTCCGTGGCCAGAACCGCGCCGGTCAGATCAGCCAGTGGATTGTCACTGCCACGGCAGACCGCCAGGCGAGGCGACGCCGAGGCCTCGCGCATGACGTCGGAAATTTCGCGGCTCTGCCCGGAGGCCGACAGCGCGATAAAGGCATCGCCGGCCGCATCGGTCCGGCCATAGAGATCGGTTGGCGTATAGGCGAAAGCCCTGATGCCGGAGGCGCGCAGATAAAGCGCGCCGGCAAGCGCAGCCTGATAACTGGCGCCAATACCGGCAAGCCCAATCGTCTTGCCGGCAAAAGCCCCGAAATCGAGGCTATCGAGCGATCCGGCCACCGAGCGCCGGCCAATCTCGAGACTTTCGGTCTGGCGCGCCACCGCCTGGCGGTAGCCGATACGCTTCATCATTCAGACCGCTCCAATTTGCGAGGATAGTCCTTGGCCGGCGAGCAGCCGCCTCGCCAGAGCAACCGCGCCAAGCACCGGCGGCTCACGCAGCAGCAGCACGTGGCTCGACGGCGACACTTTTGCCATGGCCTCGACGAACGCGGTCATCAACATCGGCTGCTCCGAGATGACACCGCCACCGGCCACGACGAGGGCCGGGTTGGCGCCGCGTTCGATCAAGAGTTCGACCAGTGCGGCGAGCCCTGCCCCGCCTTCCCTAATGACGCGGATCGCCAGCGCCGAGCCGGCGTTCGCCGCATCGAACACGGCATTGGCATAGCGGCCCCAGACCGCCGCACCGCGCGTTTCGTTGAGCAGGATGCCAAGCTTGGTCTGGTCGTCGGTATCGAGCTCGCGCATCAGCGCGGCAATCAGCGGGTCGCCCTCCTCACCCCGGTCGAAGCTGTGACGGATCGCCTTGGCGGCCTCGCGCACCAATGACGGCGCACTGCCCTCGTCGCCGAGGATCCAGCCCCATCCGCCGGCAGCAAGCATCTTGCCGTCGGCGGTGCGCGCCACCGCGATGGAGCCGGTGCCGGAGACGACACCGATGCCGTCGACATAGCCGGCGGCAGGCACCATCAGTTCAGCATCGTTGACCACCTGCACCGCGCCGCCGGTCCTGGTTGCCAGCAGCGCCTGAAAACGCAGGCATTGTTCGCCCGTGTCGCAGCCATGCGCGCCGACCGCCAGGGCAGCGGGCGCGACGCCCCCGCACAATCCGGCGACGATGCCGGCCAGCGTCGTGGCATCGGTCTCCATCTGACGGACGCGCCAGCTCTCGGTCACCAGCACCTCGTCGGCGATCACGCGATCGCCCTCGCACACCATGATACGCGTCTTGGTGCCGCCAATATCCACGCCCGCAATGATTTCCTGGGTCACCAACATCCACCGCACAAGCCGGACGAAGCGGGCTGCCGCGTCCAATTCACTTTAGTTAGGAAACTTTACAAACTATCTTTCCAGACGGCAAGAACTATGATTTGATAATCGTCGTAAAAAGCGCATCAAGCGCGATTGGGAGATTGCAACATGAGCAGGAGAAGGATTGGCCTGGCCCTCGCGGCCGCGTCTTTCGCATGGGGGCTAGCGGCCAGCGCGGCGCATGCCACCGACATCTCGTTCTGGACCTGGCGCCAGGAAGACAAGGCCGCCTACAACGAACTCTTCGCCGATTTCACCAAGGAGAACCCGGACATCCACGTGAAGTTCGAGTCGTTCCCTGATGAGAACTATCCGACCATCGTCTCGACGGCTCTGGCTGCCGGCAAGGGCGGCGACGTCATCCACACCCACGCCTATGGCTGGCTGGAGCAGTTCGTGAAGGCTGGCTATTTCGAGCCGCAGGATTTGACCACAGTGCCGTCGCTCGCCAACCAGCCCGCCGATGCGCTGGTGGCGGGCACCTACCGGGCCGACAAGAAGGTCTATTCGCTGCCCTTCGCCTCGCAGACGCTCGGCCTGTTCATCAACAAGGATGTCTTCGCGCAAGCCGGGCTGACGCCGCCTACCACCTGGGACGAGTTCATCACAGTCAGCAAGGCGCTGAAGGAGAAAGGCTTCTATCCCTTGGCCAACGGCATGGGCACCAGCTGGTTCAACGAGATGTTCGTCGCCATCTTCACCAACCCTTTCCTCGGCCAGGATTTTGTTGGCGACCTGACATCCGGCAAGACCACCTTCAAGGACCCGCGCTATGTCGCGGCGCTCGGCAAGCTGCTCGAACTGCGCGACTACATGCCTCCCGGCTTCGAAGGCATCGACTATGAAACCGCCGGCCAGCTGTTCATCACCGGCAAGGCGGCAATGCTGGCCGGCGGCAGCTTCGACATCGCTACCTACCGGACGCAGAACCCGGCCATCAACATGGACTTCATCGCCCCGCCAACGGCCAAGGCCGGCGATACGCCCCAGGTGACCAAGTTCTTCGACGGCGGTTACGCGGTCAACGCCAAGTCGGCTAACAAGGAGGCGGCGCTGAAGCTGGTCAACTGGATGGGCACCAAGGAGTTCGGCGACAAGTTCTCCGCCCTGCTCGGCAACATCTCGCCCATCAAGGGCGTCGTCATCAAGGACGAGCTGCTCGCCCACGTCGCCAAGTTGAACGAAACCGCCATGCCGCATATCAATGTCGTCTACTTCCGTTTCGAGAAGCCGACGGGATCGGAGCTGCTGCAGGGTGACATCACCAAGATGATGTCGGGTTCGATCACCCCGGACCAGTTGGCCGCCGACCTGACCGACGGCCTCGCCAAATGGTACAAGCCTTTCCAGGGCAAGTGACATGAACAACGGCCGGCGCCACACGAAAAAAGCCTTTCCGTGGCGCCGGTCACTCTGGATCGCCTCCCTGCTGGCACCGGCCCTGGTGGTGATGGTGCTGTTGGTCCTGTGGCCGCTGCTCTCGGCCTTCCGTCTTGCCTTCTATGAGTTCAACGGCTTGCAGCCGACCGGATTCATCGGCTTCGAAAATTTCCGCAAGGTGCTGTTTGAACAGCCTTATAGCGGCTGGACCTACAATGCGCTGAAGCACAACATCATCGCCTTCGTGGCGCTGATGGTGTTCGAGAACGGCACCGCTTTCCTGCTCGCCTACGCGTTGCTGAAGGCCCTGCCCGGCCATCGCATCCACCAGGTGATCGTCTTTCTCCCTGTCGTGCTCTCCGCCGTCATCGTCGGCTTCCTGTGGAAACTGTTCCTGCATCCGCTGTTCGGTCTGGTGAACCAGACGCTGGCGCTGGTCGGCATCGGCGCCATACCGTGGCTCGGCAATGAACACACCGCGCTGGGCAGCGTCCTGTTCGCCAACGTCTGGCACTGGCTCGGCTTCCCGACCCTGGTGCTGCTGGCGGGCATGCAGCGCGTCAGCAAGGAAGTGATCGAGGCCGCCCGCCTCGACGGCGCCGGCGACTATGTGCTGATGACGAAAATCATCTGGCCGCTGATTGCGCCGAGCGTCACCATCGTCACCATCCTGACCTTCATCGGCAGCTTCAACTGGTTCGAAATCCCCTATGTCATGGCCGGCCTCACCGGTTCGCCCGGCGGCGCCACCGACGTGCTCGGCCTCTATTTCTACCGCACCGCCTTCGGCTCGACGACGACAGGCATCCAAGATTTCGGCCAGGGCAGCGCGCTGGCGGTGATGATGTTCATCATTGTTGCTGGCGTCACCGCAATCGCGCTTCGCTACCTGCGCCGCCGCGAGATTGAGTTGTGAGCGCGACAGCCCACAGAGGGCAATCCGGCGAGTTGTTGAGGAACGGTGCCATCCAGCTGATGCTGGGCCTCAACGCAATCATCATGATCTACCCGCTGTTCGTCATGGTGATGTCGTCCTTCAAAACCAATGCCGAGATCTTCAGCTCGCCCTTCGCGCTGCCGGCGCACTTCTCGCTGGCCAATGCCGAGCGGGTGTGGAGCGAAACCAACTTCGTGCGCTACCTCGCCAATTCGGTCGGCATCACAGTGGCCGCGGTGGCGCTCATCCTTCTGTTCAGCACCATGGCCGCCTACGCCATTGCCCGCTACCAGTTCAGGCTGAGCGCGCTGGTGTTGATGTTTTTCCTCAGCGGCATGACCGTGCCGCTGAAGCTGGCTATCATTCCGCTGTTCATCCAGCTGGATTCGCTGGGGCTGGTCGACAGCTATGCCGGCCTGGTTCTGGTCTATGTCGCCATGGGGATTCCCTCGGCGGTGTTCATCATGACCGGCTTCCTCAGAACCTTGCCGCGCGAACTGGAAGAGTCGGCGCGCATGGACGGCGCCAGCGAATTTCGCATCATGCGCTCGATCATGCTGCCGCTGGCGCGCCCGGCTTTTGTGATCGTGGCGATCCAGAACGCCGTTCCGATCTGGAACGATTTCTTCTTCCCGCTGGTGCTGATCACGTCGGACAATCTCAAGACGCTGCCGCAGGGCCTCACCGTCTTTGTCGGCGAGTTCACCACCGACTGGGGCGTGCTGTTCACCGGCCTGACGCTTGCGGCATTGCCGATCACCCTGCTCTACACCGTGCTGTCGAAGCAGTTCATCTCGGGCATCACCCAAGGTGCGATCAAATAGGATCCTTTCAAATGGCGAACCAGAACAAGATCATCATCACCTGCGCGGTGACCGGCTCGATCCATACGCCGTCAATGTCGCCACACCTGCCGGTCAGCGCGCAAGAGATCACCGATGCCGCGATCGGGGCAGCCGAGGCAGGCGCCGCCATCGTCCATCTGCATGCGCGCAATCCAGCCGATGGCCGGCCCGACCAATCGACCGAGGCGTTCGCGCCCTTCCTGCGGGTGATCAAGCAGCGCTCGGACTGTGTCATCAATATCACCACCGGCGGTGCCGCGACGATGAGCGTCGAGGAGAGGGTCAAGCCGGCCGCAACCTTTGCGCCTGAAGTCGCCTCGCTCAACATGGGCTCGATGAATTTCGGCCTCTATCCGATGCTGGAACGCTTCAAGACCTTCGAGCATGACTGGGAACGGCCCTATCTCGAAGGCTCGCGCGACCGCATCTTCCGCAACACCTTTGGCGACATCGAGCACATCCTGCGCACCTGCGCTGAAAACGGCACGCGTTTCGAGATCGAGTGCTACGACATCGGCCATCTCTACACGCTTGCCCATTTCGTCGACCGCGGCCTGGTCAAGGCGCCGTTCTTCGTCCAGAGCGTGTTCGGCATCCTCGGCGGCATCGGCACCCATCCAGAGGACGTCGCGCATATGAAGCGCACCGCCGATCGGCTGTTCGGCAACGATTATCATTGGTCGGTGCTGGGCGCCGGCCGCAGCCAGTTGCCGATCGCCACCCAGGCTATCGCGCTCGGCGGCAATGCGCGCGTCGGGCTGGAGGACTCGCTGTGGATCGGCAAGGGCCAACTGGCGAAATCCAATGCCGACCAGGTGCGCAGGGTTCGCCAGATCATCGAAGGGCTCGGCGCATCGGTGGCCACGCCTGATGAGGCGCGGCAGATCCTGCAGCTCAAGGGCGGCGACAAGGTCTCTTTCTAAGGAAAAACACGAATGAGTGCGGTCACCATATCAGGCGTCGAGAAGGCCTATGGCAAGGCGCAGGTCATCCATGGCGTGTCCGTCGACATCGCCTCGGGCGAATTCGTCATCCTCGTCGGCCCCTCCGGTTGCGGCAAGTCGACCTTGCTCAGGATGATCGCCGGCCTCGAAGACATCAGCGCCGGCGAAATTGCACTCGACGGCAAGGTCATCAACGACGTCGCGCTGAAGTCGCGTGACATCGCCATGGTGTTCCAGAACTATGCGCTCTACCCGCATATGAGCGTGCGCGACAACATGGCCTTCGCGCTGACCTTGAAGAAAACGGACAGGGCCGAGATCGACGCCAAGATTGCGCGTGCGGCGACGATACTGGGATTGCAGGATTTGCTTGAGCGCTATCCGCGCCAGCTCTCCGGCGGCCAGCGCCAGCGCGTCGCCATGGGTCGCGCCATCGTGCGCGACCCCAAGGTCTTTCTGTTCGACGAGCCACTGTCCAACCTCGACGCCAAGCTGCGCGTGCAGATGCGTTCCGAAATCAAGGCGCTGCACCAGCGCCTGGGAACCACCATTGTCTATGTCACCCACGACCAGGTCGAGGCCATGACCATGGCCGACAAGATCGTCGTCATGAATGGCGGCGTCGTCGAGCAGTTCGGCGCGCCGCTCGACCTCTATGACCAACCGGCCAATCTGTTCGTTGCCCAGTTCATCGGCTCGCCAGCGATGAACATCCTGCAAGGCCATGCCACGTCAGGCGGCTTCGCCGCGCAGGACGGAACGCTGTTTCCGCCGCGGCAGACAGGGCGGGCCGATGTCCAGAGCGCTGTGTCCTACGGCATCAGGCCGGAACATCTCAGGATTTCAGACAGCGGCGTTCAGGCGGTGGTGGAAGTCGTCGAGCCGACCGGGTCGGAAACGTTGGTCATTGCCAAGGCCGGCGGCAACACACTGAGCGCTCTGCTGCGTGAACGCGTGCAAATCGTTCCCGGCCAGCCGGTTTTCCTGGCGCCCGACCTGACGCAGATCCATCTGTTCGATACCAGGGGCCAGCGTGTGACGTCCCGGCTGCAATAGCGACGGATGACACCTTAGCCGAAAATCTTCTCGCCCTGTTCGTCGACCAGTTGGATGCCCTTCTTGATCGAGATGTCGACGGCGTCGTCGAGACCGGCGAAACGGTCGGCGCGGATGAAGCGGTGCTCCTTCATGACGCCGCCGACTTCTTTCGAAACCACGCCGCAGGTTTGGTACTGGCCGTCAGCCTTGTAGGGCGTGGCGCTGACCAGGAAACCCTTGTGCTCGATCTGCTTTGCCGGAGCGGCGCTCTTTGGGTCGCCGGCGTCACTGCCGCCACCACCGCCGAAAAGACGTTTCAGAAAAGACATGGGGGACCCTCCAACGGCAATCATCCCGCACCGATAGAAGGTGCAGGATGATTTTCAGTACCGTTCCTCAGTCGAACGGGCAAGGGTCGTATACCGGTCCCCGCCAGAGCTCAGCCGCGCGACAGCGCTTCCAGGGCTTCGGCGGCCCCTTCCAGTATGGCGATCGCTTCGGCCTGCTTTTCAGCCGGCGCGTCGACGATTTCGCCGAGCGCTGCGCGCAGCCGGTGGCGCACGGCGCGGAACTCGTCGCGGGCTTCCGAACGGCCGCGGCCACGCCGTCCGCCCTCCTCGCTCTCATCGTTCCAGCCGAACCACTCGCGCGCCTTGGCCATCTTGCGGCCGAAACGCTCGAGATGCTCGAGCACGCCGTCGATCATCTCGCGGTTTTCGTTGAGATGCGCCTGCCCCGCCTCGGTGATCGAAAACACCTTCTTGTTGCCGTCGGCTGCCGAGGCGGCATAGCCGGCCTCTTCGAGGAAGGTCAGCGTCGGATAGACCACGCCCGGGCTCGGGCTGTAGATGCCGCTGGTGCGCTCTTCCAGCGCCTTGATGATGTCATAGCCGTGGCGCGGCGCCTCAGCCAGCAGCGACAGGGTGATCAGCTTGAGATCGCCGTCGGCCAGCATGCGTCCGGCGCGAAACATGTCGCCCGGCCCGCCGCGTCCACCGCCGCGTCCGCCATGCCCGAACGGCCCGAAGCCGCCGCCCCCTCTGCCACCAAATTTGCCGCCGAACTTGCCGGCCATATGCAGGAAAGCGCGTTCGGCGCGCTCGCCAAAGGGATGATGTTTATGCATTGAGTGCTCCTTTAGTTCTATCTTACGATATATCTTAAGTAGGCGCATGCGGTAAATGAGTCAAGATATATCTTACGATGTATCTGAAGGCAGCACCAGACGGTTGATTTCGCCGCCCCCGAGAGCTAGAAGGCTCGCGAGGGCACAAGCTTCTTCGTAAGCGTCTGACGTCAAGCAACGCATCCAACCCCGGTCCTTCCGGGTAATTCCGCCGCGAAACCGGCGAAATGGATGCCAAAGCGATGAACCGGATGCTTCAAGGAAAATCCAGAAATGACCACGACCCGTAAGCGCAGCAGACTGCCGGCACGCTATGCTGCCATTGTCAGCCCACTGGTGCTGTCGCTGCTGATGACCTTCATCGTCTCGTTCATCTCGACGCTGAAAAGCCTTGGCTTTCACCCTAGTCTGCCATCCATCTGGATGAGCGCCTGGGGTCTGTCCTGGCTGG
This sequence comes from Mesorhizobium neociceri, assembly GCF_013520985.1. GTDB lineage: Bacteria > Pseudomonadota > Alphaproteobacteria > Rhizobiales > Rhizobiaceae > Mesorhizobium > Mesorhizobium neociceri. The sequence continues at coordinate 150,222 of NZ_JACDTY010000007.1, forward strand.
TGGCGTTTCCGACGCTGCTCATGGTGCTGCCGGCGGTGCGCCGCATTGTCGGCTGGCTATGCGAGCCCGCGGCCCGGTAACATCACGGCGACAAGGCTCGAAGACAGCTTCGGGCCTTGCCCGCTACCAGCGGCCTTTGCGCCGGTTCCAGGTATAGAGAAGATCGGCGAAGCGATTGTACGCGAACCGCGTCAGCGGCAGCGCGACCGGATTGCCGAACAGCGTTGCCAGCCACCCCTCGCCCGGCGTCACCCTCCAGACGGCAACCGCGACATCGGCGCCGACCAGCAGCCTGCCCTGCGCATCAGTGGCATGCAGCCGGCGACGAATGTCCTCCAGCGAGGCGCCGTGGCCGGCGAGCGCCGCCGGTTCGAGATTGATGTCGCGGAATTCGATCCGCCCGGCCTTGATCGCTTCGATCAGCCGCCGTTTCTGCCTCGTGATGCCGCCATCGCAGACGGGGCAGCGTGTGTTGTACCAGACGGTAAGCGCAGGCTTGGGCATGGCTTCAGACCGCGAGCTGAGGGACGGAACCGACTATCCCCACAATGCTATCGGCCCGCAACATGGTGAAGCGCCGCGCTTGATCAGAACTCGTAGCCGAAGCGCTGGAAATCTCTGATATAGAGCCGCCGCACGATCGCTTTCGCCTCCTCGTCGTAGAGGGCGCGATAGTCGACCGGCGCACTGACATTCGACCGCGGAAGCTCGCCGGGAAGGCCGAGCCGCGCGGCCAGGACATCGAACTGTTCGGCCAGTGCTTCGAAGCGCAGGACCTCGTCGATGATGAGCTTCCCATCCCTGTCCGAAATCCAGCTTGTCTGGTCCACCCGCGCCAGCCGGTTCTTGCGTTCGAGGTAGCGCAGGAACGCCTTGAAATCCCAGCGCTGCGCCTGGCGATGCCGGCGCCGCGAGGTTTTCCGGCGCAAATGCTGGTAATTGGAAACCGCCAGCTCGAAAGGGTTGCGTACCACGGCGAATTTGTAGGCGCCATCATAGAGTGGGACCGGCAATTTACGCCGCAGCCAGGCAGCTTTATCATGCTGGTTGAAATTGGCCTTTTCCGGCGCTTCGAGAACCGGCAGATGCGATAATAGACGCCGCCATGGCGTCGGCTTCGGCTTCAGGCACCATGGCCGCAGGGCACGGGTGATCGAGGTCCCGGCCGTTTTCGGGATGTGGATGAAAATGAAGTTCTTCTCGAGCGAGAGGAGCATTTCTCCTCAATATCGGCAGCTCAGGCGCCGTCAAGCGGCGCCGGTATCGACCGCCAGGAAATGCATCCGGCCGCGTTATCTCAAGCAGCGCGCCTATCCAAGCGAGGTGATGATCTCGCGGTAGGCAAATTCGGGGAAAGCCTTGAGCGTTCGCGTCTTGACGCTGCCACCCGCCCCCAGCATCAGCGCAAAACGTGCCAGCACCGCATCGTCGGGCGCCTCGACCACGGCCACCATGTCGCATTCGCCCATGGTGAGATAAAACGCCTTGAACGATCCGCCCATGTCAGCCAGTTGCTTCTTGGCGGCATCGAGCCGTTTCGGCGACTCGCGCACATTCCTGGAGCCCTGTTCGGTCCAGTTCATCAGCAGGATGTAGGTTGTCATCGCACACCTCCCTCCGGCGCCACGGAGCACGGCTCAGGTTGTCAACCTTCGCCGGGGCGAGCATCCGGTTTGTCGCCCAGACATGCATCCGACCTGCAACTATCCACCCGCGAGGCATCGCCTGCAAGGACTGACATGTCAGCCCTGAGAAATGGCCGTTCCACGACTGAAAAGGCGCTGTCGCGGCGAACCACTCGTCGCGAGCCGCAAAGTTTTCTTTGGCTTTGATTGCGACATCGTACGGAAGCGTCTCCAAGACCGCCCATACATTTTGTCAGATACCAGAATCGACCAATCTTTCCCTGCTTGCGCAATACGTGGCAGTTGCTACAGTAATATAAATCTGCACAAGCAGATCAGACAGCCATTTCTTCCGGGGGGAACAATGGCATATTTGCCTTATGAAAAAATCCTGGACATCAACACCGAGGCTATCGAGCTTGGCCTGCACCTTCGTCGTGAGCAACTGCTGGCCGGTCTGAACAACGCATTTGTAGCCCAGCTCAAGCTGTTGCCTGATCCGGCCAGCCAGCTGCTGAGCGATTTGACCCAAATGAACCAGGTGCCGGTCATCATCGGCAACGAGGTTCCGCTCTACCGCTGGCTGAGCAATGCCGCCTATACGATGTCCTTCATGCCGGATAAGCAGGCTTGGTTTCGTGCTTTGGCAGACCAGGTCATGGCGCAGTTCAAGGCATCCGACGCCGGCAAGGCCTCCGCGCAGACACCCGCCGGTGTCCCTAGCCAGCTACTGCCGGAGAAAGTCATTTTCATCAATGACATGGTGCCGTTTGGCTTCCTGAAAGGGGCCGCCAGAACCGGCGCCGCGACTGCCCGGCTGATGGTGCCCAGCTTTCAGGCTGGACAACCTCGAACATGGCCGATGAGCACCCAACAGAAATCTTACTTCGGCACCGGCTGGCTCTTCGGACCCAAGCATATCATCACCAATCATCATGTTGTTAACGCGCGCGATCCGGGCGACCCCGATGCGCTTGAGCCCGATTTCAAGTTGCAGGGAGAGCGTACAACAGTTCAGTTCGACTACGATGCGCCGGACAGCCAAGGTCTCAGCGTGACGGTGGCCAAAACCTGCGCCTGGAGCAAGCTGCTGGATTACTCAATCCTTGAATTGCAACAGTCGCCCAATCGTCCGTGCCTGCCGCTTTGGGGTGGTGAAATGAAACTCGATGAAGACTCCTATCTCCCCGTCAACATCATCCAGCATCCAGGCGGGAATCCGAAACAAATGGGCATACGCAACAATTTGGCGGCCAAGCTGACCGAGCGGGACATTGCGTACTTCACCGACACCGAGGGCGGATCGTCTGGCTCTGCGGTTTGCAATGACGACTGGAATGTCATGGCGCTACACAAGGCCAGCGACCAAAGCAGTGGCAAATTCGAATATCAGGGCAAAACGACAGCCTGGATCAATGTCGGCACGCGCATCGACAAAATCATAGCGGACTTAAAGCAGAACCAGAGTGCTCTATGGCAGCAAATTGGAGCCACCGTAATAACGTAGTTGAAGCCTTAAAGCGCAAACTTTAAAAGCATCAGCCGCCTCACGTGGGGAACCTGACCGAATGGCCATTATCCTTGGGCAACAATATGCGCTGGAGTCGATCGTTTTGGCCGATGCGCGACCTGCTCTTCTGGTCAAGGATGATTGGATCGTTGGAGCAGCCTCTGAGCGTTGGCAGCCCGTTTTTGTGGAACACAAAGCAACAATCGAACGCGCTATTCGCGCTACATGCCGCCTGGAAACGTCCGACGGTACTTTGCCCTTTCTGGGAACGGCTTTCGGCGTAGCCCCACGCCTGGCGGTCACCGGCAAACAGTTGGCGAGATTGCTGAAAACAGATGGGAAGAAAGAATACTGGCTGAATTTCAAGGCAGAGTATGAATCTGACGCCATGGAAAAGATTCCAGTCACAGGGGTCAGGTTCGTGCACCCGGACTTTGACTTCGCTGTCCTGGAACTGGAAAGAGATCTCGCGCCAGAACAGATTCTGACATTGTCCCCGGATGTTCCCGAGAAAGGTCAGGATATCTGTGTGATAGGTTATCCAGCTTTTGATTTGAGAAATGATCGCGAAATTCAGGAGAAACTCTTCCAATCCATCTATAACGTCAAACGAGTGATGCCAGGCAAAATAACTGGCTTCGAAGAAATTATGTCATTTGGCAAAAATGCCCTTAGCCTGATGCACGATGCCACCACACTCGGCGGTACGGCTGGAGCGCCAGTCATCGATCTGGCGAGTGGGGATGTCGTAGGCATCAATTTCGCCGGACGGTATCTGGTGGCGAACTACGCTGTGCCGGCTTGGAGACTGTCTGCCGAAAGCAAGATGTGGACACAGACGGGCCTTACGACTTCTGCTACCCTACCGCCTCCGCCGGCGATCTCTGCAGAGAACGTCTTTGCTCGCTGGGGTCGCGCCTTGACTCAAGCGTTGGCAGAAAAATTCCCAGTCACAGCTAAGGCGTTACAGTCACCGCTTGATTTGAAAGACGAGGAAATCGCAAAGAAAATCGAAGAGATATCGAGAAATATAATTGGAGGATCGCTAAAGATAGAACTCGTTAATATATTTACACAAGATGACATAATATCACTGCACGACAATCTCATAAATGTTGCCAGATTCACAACCGATAGCGATCTTGCATCTTTATTCGAAGGACTTCCTCTCGATCTTCAAGCTTCCTGGCCAGACCGTGACAGCACATCCGCGAAACTTCTTGCGCGCCTGCGTCGTCTTAACCGGATCGGAGCATTGATTGCGGTCGAAAATCATACACCATTCTTTGTTGTACTTAGGAGCGCAAAATATCTGCGAAAAACAGAACCACTGACTGTGACGATGATCGATGGATACTTGGCGACGGTGATCGCTGCTGAAGCCAAAGCCTCAGCTGCCAACGGAATTCATTGATCGCCTTCGAGCGGCAGCTCTTTCGGAAAATAATTACAGGCGAAATGACCTGCTCAGCTGTCGAGGACGCTCCTGGACTTGCGCAGTTCCCTCGCCCGATCTCTAGCTCTCAACCGTCCTGATCAAACCCTGCTCTGACAGGTCGATCTTGTCTTTCAGGACATATCTGTGGCTAAGGCCAACAGAATTTTCCGGAAGTCCCAGATAGGTTGCAAGTTCCTCATGGAGTTCCAGCGGATCTATGTAGTCTTTCGCCCCATCAATTCCCAAGATTGGAAGCAGATCATCAGGCGCGGCGGGCTTACCAAGCGTTGCGAGCAATGCCGGGGCATCTTCGAGCCGAGGGCGCATATCCTCCTCGCCCGGGTCACTCATCTCCATGCCGGGACAGGAATCATAACGTGATTGAAGAACACCGTGCTTTGCGACCCAGAGACCAAGCTGTTCTTCGTCATAGACGGTGATCGCTATGCCGATGCATGACAGATCGAGGGTCAGGCGCTGGAGCAAAGGTTCAATCCAGCGCGGATCGAGCTGATCTGTTTCGCGATCCGAGAAGGTGGTCCAGCCGTTCTGCTCAGCCGTGACGAAAGCGTCGATGCTCTTCGATCTCAGCCAGTCGGCCAACGCTTCGCGCGTTGGCCCTTTGATGCTGACGGTGCCGTAGGTCGCCCCCACCCGAAAATCCTCAGCTGTCGAGGAAGCTCCTGAGCTTGCGGCTCCGGCTCGGGTGCTTGAGCTTGCGCAGCGCCTTGGCTTCGATCTGGCGGATACGCTCGCGGGTGACCGAGAACTGCTGGCCGACTTCTTCCAGCGTGTGGTCGGTGTTCATGCCGATGCCGAAGCGCATGCGCAGCACGCGCTCTTCGCGTGGCGTCAGCGAGGCCAGCACGCGCGTGGTCGTCTCGCGCAGATTGGCCTGGATTGCCGCGTCGATCGGCAGGATCGCCATCTTGTCCTCGATGAAATCGCCCAGATGCGAATCCTCCTCGTCGCCGACTGGCGTTTCGAGCGAGATCGGCTCCTTGGCGATCTTCAAGACCTTGCGCACTTTTTCGAGCGGCATTGCGAGCTTTTCGGCCAGTTCCTCCGGCGTCGGCTCGCGGCCGATCTCGTGCAGCATCTGGCGCGACGTCCGCACGATCTTGTTGATCGTCTCGATCATGTGCACCGGGATGCGGATGGTGCGCGCCTGGTCGGCGATCGAACGGGTGATCGCCTGCCGGATCCACCACGTCGCGTAGGTCGAGAACTTGTAACCGCGGCGGTATTCGAATTTGTCGACCGCCTTCATCAGGCCGATATTGCCTTCCTGGATCAGATCGAGGAACTGCAGGCCGCGATTGGTATATTTCTTGGCGATGGAGATGACGAGGCGCAGATTGGCCTCGACCATTTCCTTCTTGGCGATCGCGGCTTCGCGCTCGCCCTTCTGCACCTGGTTGACGATCTTGCGGAATTCCAGGATCGAGATCGCCGTTTCGGTGGCGAGGTTCTGGATCTCCGAACGCAGATCCTTGATCGCGTCCTTCTCGTTCTTGGTGAATTCCTTCCAGCCACGCGACGTCAGGTTGCCGATCGAGCGCGTCCAGTTCGGGTCGAGCTCGGAGCCCTGATATTCCTTGAGGAACTCCTCGCGGCGCACGCCATAGCTTTCGGCCAGGCGCAACAGCTTGCCTTCGTTCTGCACCAGGCGCTTGTTGATGTCGTAGAGCTGCTCGACCAGCGCCTCGATGCGCGCCGTGTTGAGCGACAGCGACTTCACCGCCTTGATCAGCTGGTCCTTCAGCTCCTTCAGCCGGCGATCCTGGCTGGGCGAAAGCGTGCCGGCGGCGGCCAGACGGTTCTCGACCTGCTGGTCCTGCAGCTTGCGCAGCTTCTTGTAGGTGTCGGCGATGACGTCGAGCGTCTCCATCACCTGCGGGCGCAGTTCGGCTTCCATCGCCGCAAGCGACAGGCTGGCCTCGTCCTCGTCTTCCTCGTCGTCATCGACCAGGCCGCGCGTGTCGGCGCCGACATTGGTGATGTCGTCTTCCTCGTCGCGTCCACGCCGCGGCTTATCCTCGGCCTTGGGCGCTTCCTCGATGCGCTCGACCACCGGCGCCTGCTTGGCTTCGGGGCCGGCATAGGTGGCTTCGAGGTCGATGATCTCGCGCAGCAGGATCTTCGATTCGTTGAGCTCGTCGCGCCAGATGATGATGGCCTGGAAGGTCAGCGGGCTTTCGCACAGGCCCGCGATCATCGTCTCGCGGCCGGCCTCGATGCGCTTGGCAATCGCGATTTCGCCCTCGCGCGACAGAAGCTCGACCGAGCCCATTTCGCGCAGATACATGCGCACCGGATCGTCGGTGCGGTCGGTCGGCTCTTTCTTGGTGGTCGTGGCGGCGACGGCGGTGCCGGTCTGCTCGGCCAGTTCGTTGGCATCTTCCTCGGCGTCGGCATTGCTGTCGGCGGCCTCGGGCTCCTCGCCCTGATCGTCGTCCTCGACCACGTTGATGCCCATGTCGGACAGCATCGCATTGATATCTTCGATGCGATCCGGATCGGTCTCTTCCGACGGCAGCACCGCATTCAGCTCGTCGAGGGTCACATAGCCGCGCTTCTTGGCGGCCTTGATCATCTTCTTGACAGCATCATCGGAAAGGTCGAGCAGGGGGCCATCGGTGGCGCCTTCGCGTTCGGTCTCGACCTCTTCCTTTTCCTTTGTCGCCATAGTCTTTATCTTCTCCTAGCGGCCGAACATCGAAGCCGCGTAAGCTGCCGCACCGGTCAAATTATGCGCTCGTGACGAAACGCGCTTCACCGGGCCGGTAACCGCATCAACTCTTTTGTTTGGTTCATATCGTGCCCCAAAACCGGTTTTCACTTTTGGGCGACATGCATTAAGTCCAGATTAACCCTGATATCTGTGGCAGGCTAACAGCCTGTCCAGTGATCAGCACCTCACATCGCTGCATTTCCCATCGACGCTGGCACGGGTTAATGTTTCGAATCGTCCTGATTCCGTCATTCTGCCAGAAGGTCAAGCGCCTCTCGCATGATTCGCATCAAAAAAGCGAATCAATTACCCGACTTAGAGGCGTCGATTCGACGCGCAGCACGTACATCATTCATTCTTGCGCAGGTTTCGACCTACACCCGCCCAGCCTTGCCCGAGGACACGCCGAACCCTTCGATCAGCGCTTCCGTTGCCTGCACATCACGAAATTGCGCCTGAATCTCGACGAGATGCCGGTAGTTTTCGTCCGTGGGATCGCTGGCGAGCGCTGCTTCCGCCTGCTTCAGCTCCTTATGTAAGGTGCGCGCGCTGCGCTGCAAGTGCAGCGCCTGGTTGAAGGCGTCGCGGGCATCATCAAGGGCGGCGGTTTCCAGCGCCGGCCATTGCCTGGCGCGTTTGATCAGCATCACAGCCCGGCCCCAGATGTCAATGCAGCCTGCACGCTCGATCGTGGAGATCACCGCGCCGCGGTCATTGGCCATGTCATGCGCCATAGCGTCGAGGATGGCGGCGTGCAGCCGCTTCAGGTCGGTGTTGGCGAGATCGAGGAACTCGACATGGGCGAAATTCTCGTCGATCAGCGCCGGATGGTTGACCAGCGCCACGATGATCGTTGCCTCGCGCACCGACATCATCTCGCCGCCGCGCTTGACCATGGCGGAACGACCTAGGCTTTCGGTGATCGCGGCGCGCGCGCCGACGCCGCCGCCTTTCGCGAACTGTCCGCCGGGCGCTGAAGTCTTGCCCTGCCCCGGTTTCCAGTCCTGGCGACTTTGCCGCACTTCGCGCTGGGCGCTGAAGAAGTTCAGCTCCCGCTCGCGCATCCACTGCTGGTAGTGGTAGCGCTGGCTCTCATCGCGGATGCGGCTGGTCAGTTCGCGCAGCGTCTTTGTCAGCCCCGCCCGCCGCTCCGGCGTGTCGAAGACGCCACCTGCCGTTTCTCGCATCCACAAAAGGTCGGCCAGCGGCCGCGCTTCGGCGAGCACGGCGCGAAAGGCGTCCGGCCCTTCCGCCTTGACCAGATCATCGGGGTCCTTGCCCTCGGGCAGCAGGGCAAAGCGCACCGAGCGCCCGGCCTGAACCGCCGGCAACGCCATGTCGGCGGCGCGCCATGCCGCCTTCAGCCCGGCCTGGTCGCCGTCGAAGCACAGCATCGGTTCGGGCGCCATGCGCCACAGAAGTTCGAGCTGGTTTTCGGTGAGCGCGGTTCCAAGCGGCGCCACGGCATTTTCGAAGCCGGCCTGCGCCAGCGCGATCACGTCCATATAGCCTTCGACGGCAATCACCGTGCCGCCCTTTGCCAAGGTTTTGCGGGCGCGGGCGAAATTGTAGAGCACGTTGCCCTTGTGGAAGAGCTCGGTGTCGGGCGAGTTCATGTATTTGGCCAAAGCATCCGGCGCCAGTGCGCGGCCGCCGAAGGCGATGATCTTGCCGCGCGAATCCGGAATCGGGAACATGATGCGGTCGCGGAACCAGTCATAGGAGACCGGGATGTCGTCGCCATGGCGGACCAGCCCGCAGGCCTCGATGTCGGCCTTGGGTACGCCCTTGGCGGCAAGATGCTCCTTCAGCGCGTTGCGGCTATCGGGCGCGAAGCCGAGCCGGAACGATTGCTGCGTCGCCGGCGTCAACCCGCGATCCCTGAGATAGGCGCGCGCCTTTGCCCCTTCCGGCCCCTGCAGCCGTTCCTGGAAGAAGGTGGTCGCCATCTCCATGACATCGGTCAGGCTGGCGCGTTCCTTCTCGCGCTGTTCCTCGCGTTCATCGCGCACCGGCATCGGCACGCCGGCCATCTCGGCGATCTTCTCGACCGCTTCGGGAAAACTCATTCCGTCGAGTTCGGTCAGGAACTTGAAATGATCGCCCGACACCGAACAGCCGAAACAGTGGTAACGGCCCTTCTTGTCCTCGCAGTGGAAGGATGGGCTCTTTTCGCCATGGAAGGGGCAGCACGCCCAATAGTCGCCGCGCGAGGCGTTGGTCTTCTTCCTGTCCCACGCGACGCGCTGGCCGATCACCGAGGAAATCGGCACACGGTCGCGTATCTCGTCGAGAAAGGTGGGTGGAAAGCGCATCGGGGAACTCGTTTCCCCATCATATAATCATGCCGGCGAAATCCGACGACCCCGAATACCGGCCATACCCGGTTTCCACAGGCAAAAAGAAAGGCGGCCGTTGCCGCCGCCTCCTTTCCAGCAATGCGCCGGCCAGGCTTACTGCGCGGCGATAGCGCCGAAGATAATGCCGGACAGGATGCTGACCAGCACATAGTCGTTGCCGACGCGGATCCATTCCTGGCCGCGGCCCGGGCGATGCAGGCCATAGCGGCCATAGTCGCGGATCGGCTGGTGACGCTTCCAGCTCGAGTATTTCTGGCCATTGCGCCAATGGCTGCGCTTCACCACGACCGTCTTCTTCACGACGCGCTTCTGGATGATGCGCTTCTTGACATCCCTGTTGGTTGGCTTCTGCCAGTCGACGTTGGTGTAACTCGACTGCGGTGCGACCGGCGCATTCACCGGTGCGGCCTGGCCGGCAAGCGAAGTAGCGGCCAGCATCGAGAAAGCGAGGGCGGAAAGAACAATGCGTTCCATAACGGGGCTCCTTGGTTGTCGATGCCCCAGGGAATAGCCCCCGAAGAATGAACTGAAACTGAACGTCAGCATTACAATTATGTAATGAAATCCTTTGCTTATACCGGAGATTTGAACATCATCGCAAAGGTTGTTGCCGAAATCACCGCAAACCCGGCTGATCCGTTGCGGCGCCGAGATCCGCCATGCGACGCTTGCCCATCCGTCCCTTTTCCGACATGCCTTGTCGCGCCGCGACGGCCTCTTGAAATCGACAAAATTTTATTATCCGGCTAAAATATCTCGGCTAATGTAAGCGACTGCCATGACCATGATTCGCACCTTCGTTTTCCTCCCCGCACGGCACGCGCTCCACGTCGCGGTTCCTGTCCGCATCCAGGCGTCAAAATGAGCGGTTCCGTCGTCCTGCTGCATCTGGCCGGCGCCGTGGCGCTGATGCTGTTTGCCACCCGCTTGGTCAAAACAGGCGTCGAGCGCGCCTATGGCGACGTGCTGCGCCACCGGCTGCGCTCCACCATGCGCAATCCGATCATGGCGGTGCTGGCAGGCTGCGGCCTGTCTATCGCGCTGCAAAGTTCGACCGCCGTCACGCTTCTCGTCGGCTCCTTCGCCGGCGCCGGCATCGTCTCGGGCATGTCGGGGCAATTGGCGGTGCGCGGCGCCGAGATCGGCTCGGCGCTGGTGGTCAAGCTGCTGACCTTCGATCTGACGCTGCTGGTGCCGATCTGTCTTGTTGCCGGCACCGTCATGTTCATGGCCACCGAGCGGCGCGACTGGCGCCAGTTCGGGCGCATCCTGGTCGGCATCGGCCTTTTGCTGCTGTCGCTCGAAATGATCGGCCAGGCGTCGGAGCCGCTGCGCCAGAGCACGCTGATGCCGCTGATCATCCAATATTTCTCCAGCGATTTCGTCACCGCCTATCTGCTCGCCGCGCTCGTCACCTGGCTGTTCCACTCCTCGATCGCCGCCGTGCTGTTGATGGTGACACTGGCCGGCCGCGGCTTCATCCCGCCCGAACTCGGCATCGTGCTGGTGCTCGGCGTCAACCTTGGCTCCTCGATCATCGCGCCGCTGCTCACCCGCAGTGCCGAGCCTGGTGTGCGCGTCGTGCCGATCGGCAATCTCCTGATGCGCGGCATGGGTTCGCTGGTGATGCTGATCCTGTTCATGACGGTGAAGCCATCCGTCGCCTTCCTCGGCGCTACCGTGCCCGACCAGATCGTCAACGCCCACATCCTGTTCAACGTGCTGATCCTGCTCGCCGGCCTGCCGCTTGCCAGCCTGGTCTATCGCGCCTCGGAGAAGATCGTGGCGATGGGCACCAAACCAGTGCCGGCCGCAGCGCTTGACGTGGTCGAGCTTTCCGCGCTCAACGACAGCGCGCTGGACGTGCCGAGCCAGGCGCTCGCCAATGCCACCCGCGAGGTGGTGCGCGTCTGCGAGACGGTCGAGATCATGCTGAAGCGCATCATCGAGCTCTATGAGAGCGCCGACGGCGACAAGATCAAGGCGCTGGCCGCTCTTGACGACCGCGTCGACAGGAAGCATGCGGCGATCAAGCTCTATCTGGCCAAACTGACCAGGAACTCGCTCACCGAGGACGAGGCCCTGCGCTGCCAGGAATTGATCGGCGCCTGCGTCAAGCTGGAGCAGGTCGGCGACATCATCGTGCGCAACATGCTGGTGCATGTGAAGAAGAAGTTCGAGCGCGGGCTGGAGTTCACGCCCGAGGGCTGGAGCGAGTTGCTCGCCTTCCACACCTCGGTGCTGGCCAATGCCAGGCTTGCCTTCAACGTGCTGGTGTCGCGCGATCCGGAGACCGCGCGCCAGCTGGTGCTGGAAAAGGACCGGCTGCGCGACCGCGAGAAGGAAACCAGCGCCAGCCATTTCGTGCGCCTGCGCGACGGCACCGCCAAAAGCGTCGAGACCAGCTCCATCCACCTCGACACCATCCGCGACCTGAAACAGATCAACTCGCTGCTGGCGTCGATGGCCTACCCGGTGCTGGAAGAGCGCGGCCTGCTCGGCGGGTCGCGGCTGAAGGCCAGCTGAGCCCGAGCAAGCGCCAGCTGCGGCGAAATTAGTCTTTGCGCGCCCAGCCATCCGTCGGCTAAGCATCGGTCAGGCCACCGGGAGGAAAATCGATGGATACCCATTCGCGCAGCTTTGCCAAGGCGCTATCGTGGCGCGCCACCGGCACCATCGATACGATGATCATCTCGCTCGTCATCACCGGCAGCATCAAGCTTGCCGCGGCCATCGGCGCTACCGAGGTCGTCACCAAATCCTTGCTGTATTACCTTCATGAGCGGGCGTGGCTGAAAATCCCCTACGGCAGGAAGAACACCACTTAGGCGCAGCGGCTGCGCCCGGCTGGAGTGGACCGGATCAAGAAAACCTAAAGCGGCGTCGACAATTTCTGCATTGCCGGCTGCGCCCATCCATGATTTGAGGCGACCTCGTTCGAGGATCGCTTCCGCGCCATGCTGCCGCTCATTGCCCTGTTCATTGCCGCCTTCGCTTTCGGCACCACCGAATTCGTCATCGCCGGTGTATTGCCGCAAGTAGCCGACGGCCTCGGCGTTTCGATCCCGACCTCCGGCTACCTTGTCTCCGGCTATGCCGGCGGCATCGCGGTTGGCGGACCACTGCTGGCGCTCGCCACCAAGCGCATTTCCCGCAAAACCCTGCTGCTTTGCCTGACCATCGCCTTCACCATCGGCCAGGCCGCCTGCGCGCTGGCGCCCGATTTCACCTCGATGCTGCTCCTGCGCATTGCGGTCGCCGTCGCGCATGGCGCCTATTTCGGCGTCGCCATGGTGGTGGCCGTCGGCCTTGTGCCCGAAGACAAGCGCGGCATGGCTGTCGCCGTCATTCTCTCCGGCCTCACCGTCTCCAACGTCATCGGCGTGCCAGCCGGCACAGCGATCGGCAACCTGTGGGGCTGGCGCGCCACCTTCTGGGTGATGTGCGCGCTTGGCATCGTGGCGCTCGCTGCCATGGCCACGCTCTTGCCGCGCACAACGGGGGCATCGAGCCCGTCCACCAGCCTCGGCAGCGAGGTTCGCGTGCTGGCGCGTCAGCAGGTCTGGACTTCGCTGATCCTGATGCTGATGCTGATGATCGGCCAGTTCGGCCTGTTCACCTACATCACCCCGACGCTGCTCGAAGTCACCCATCTCGACGAGAGTCTGATCCCCTGGGTGCTGCTGCTCAACGGCGTCGGCGCCACCATCGGCGTCTTTCTCGGCGGCAAACTGTCGGACTGGAAGCTAATGCCGTCGCTAATCACCATGCTTGCCCTGCAGGCGGTGATGCTGGGCATGATCTATGTGGTCAGCCCCTATCCGCTGCCGATGGTCGTTGCCATCGTCATCTGGGGCGGCCTCAACTTCGCCATCGGCACGCCGATCCAGACCCGCATTCTGTCCTGGACGGCGGACGCCTCGAACCTTGCCTCATCGCTCATCCCGTCCGGCTTCAATGTCGGCATCGCGCTCGCCGCATCGCTGGGCGCAGCCATGCTCAACGCCGATTACGGCTATCGCAGCCTGCCGGTGGTCGGCGCGGCCGCCATGCTGGTGGCGGTGGCAGTCGCCCTTGCCTCCTACATCTGGGAAGGGCGCAGCCAGGCCGCGCCTCCGCTGCCGGCGGCAGCGGAATAGGTCCGACCTAAAGATCGATCCGGAACAACAGGCTCTCGGCGCCGCCATAGGCAGCGTCCTTAGAGAATCGCCCGACCAGCCGGCCGCCATTGGCCAGCACCACCTTCTGCGAGGCCGGATTGTCGAGGTCGGTGGTGAGTTCGACATACGGCAAGCCGACCGCCCTTGCCTCGGGGAGCATCAGCCGCAGCGCTTCGGTGGCGTAGCCGCGTCCGCGCTTCCAGGGCACCACGGCATAGCCGATATGGCCGAGCACATGCGCGGGCAGCGCCGACGTTCCGGGCTGCCAGCGAAAGCCGATCGAGCCGACGGCCTCGCCGTCCCAGATCCAGCGCCGGAAGCCGGGCAGCCGCGGTACGGTCGTGCCATCGGGCAGAGTGATGGGCGGACCCTTGGCCTCGGGATCGTCGAGACCGGCGAGGAACGCCACCGGATCCTGCTCGATGGCCGCAAGCTGCTCGCGCGTCGCTTCCTCAAGCCGCACATTGTCAGGCGACCAGCCGCGCTCGAGCGCGGCCTTGTAGGACGGCAGATGTTCGAGCGCGGGTTTGACGATTTCGATCATGACGACAGACGACTTGGCGTCCGGCCCGCAAGCCAGATGTAGCGGCGGACAATCCCTACTGCAGCAGGCCCTTGACGATGCCGCTTGCCTTGCCGAAATCCATCTGGCCGGCATGTTTCTGCTTCAGCGCGGCGATCACCTTGCCCATGTCCTTCTGGCTGGCCGCACCCGTGGCTGCTATCGCTTCTCGCGCTGCCGCGATCACCGCGGCATCGTCCAGTTGCGTCGGCAGGAAGCCACGGATGATCTCCATCTCGCCGCGCTCCTGCGCCGCCAGTTCCGGCCGCTTGCCGTCCTCGAACGCCTTGGCCGATTCCTCGCGCTGCTTCACCATCTTGGCCAGGATCTGCAGGATCTCCTCGTCGCTGGCCGGCTCCTTGGCGGAGCCGCGATTGGCGATGTCGCGGTCGTGGATGGCAGCCTGGATGAGCCGCAGCGTCGACAGCCGGTGCTTGTCCTGCGCCTTCATCGCGCTCTTCAGGGATTCGGCGATTTTTGCGCGCATGATGCTTTCTCCTTCGAACGGCGCGGACAATAACCGTGGCGAACTCGTAAAGCAAACGCGCCAAGTCCCTGATATCGTTTGACGAAACAAATGCCCGCCGTTTTGGCCCGGCATCATTGACCGCTCTGGCGCCTTCCCCTATGTACTCGGCCTTGCATAAGACAATGAATTTACGCGCGCAGGCTCGAGAGATCGGCCGCGCCGTTTGCTGCGCAGATGGCCCGCCATCGAAGCGCGCAACCTGACAGGAGCGCCGCCATGGCCGAGATGACGCCCGCGTTGACCCCCGCCTGGGCAACCGAAAAGCCGACCGCCCTGCTGGTGCTGGCCGACGGCACCGTCATCGAAGGTCGCGGTCTCGGCGCCACCGGCTCCGCCGTTGCCGAAGTTTGCTTCAACACCGCGCTTACCGGCTACCAGGAAATCCTCACCGACCCGTCTTATGCCGGCCAGATCGTCACCTTCACCTTCCCGCATATCGGCAATATCGGCACCAATGACGAGGACATCGAGGACCTCAATCCGGTCGCTCGCGCCGGTGCCGTCGGTGCCGTGTTCAAGGCCGATGTCACCAACCCGTCCAACTACCGGGCCGGCACCGGGCTCGATCAATGGCTGAAGAAGCGCGGCATCGTCGCGCTCTCCGGCATCGACACCCGTGCGCTGACCGCGCTGATCCGCGAAAAGGGCATGCCCAACGCGGTCATCGCGCATGCGCCCGACGGCGTGTTCGACCTCGACGATTTGAAGCGTCGCGCCGCCGCCTGGTCCGGCCTGATCGGCCTCGACCTCGCCAAGGAAGTCACCTCAGGCCAGTCATCGGTCTGGCGCGAAACGCCCTGGGTGTGGAACGAAGGCTTTGGCGAACAGGCAGAACCGTCGATGCACGTCGTCGCCATCGACTATGGCGTCAAGCGCAACATATTGCGCCTGCTTTCCGGCCTCGGCGCCAAGGTCACCGTGGTTCCGGCCAGCACCGGTTCGGAAGAGATCCTCGCCATGCAGCCGGACGGTATCTTCCTCTCCAACGGTCCCGGCGATCCGGAAGCCACCGGCGACTATGCCGTGCCGGTGATCCAGGACCTGCTCAAGACCGACATCCCGGTGTTCGGCATTTGCCTCGGCCACCAGATGCTGGCGCTGGCCCTGGGCGGCAAGACCGCCAAGATGCATCAGGGCCATCACGGCGCCAACCACCCGGTCAAGGATCACACGACAGGCAAGGTCGAGATCGTCTCGATGAACCACGGCTTTGCCGTCGATGCCGACTCGCTGCCCGAAGGCGTCGAGGAAACCCATGTTTCGCTGTTCGACGGCTCGAACTGCGGCATCGCGCTCACGGGACGTCCGGTGTTCTCGGTCCAGCACCATCCCGAGGCCTCGCCAGGCCCGCAGGACTCGCACTATCTGTTCCGCCGCTTCGTCAACCTCATCCGCGAAAAGCGCGGCGAGGAACTGCTGGCCGAGCGGGCTTGATCCTACGCCACCGGCCGGCCTTCGCTCGCCTCCAGAATGGCGAACCACTGCTGGCGGTCGAGCACGATATCGAGTGCCTTGACCATGGCCGCCAGTCGCTCCGGCTTCATCGTGCCCAGCACCGGCACCAGCCGGGCCGGGTGGCGCAACAGCCAGGCAATGGCGATAGCGGCAAGATCGGCCACGCCGGTTTCCGCCGCAACGCTCGCAAGGGCTGCCCGCACACGCGCCTCGCGCGCCTCCTTGCCGGTGAACAGCGAGCCGCCGCCGAGCGGCGACCAGATCATCGGCGCGTAGGAAAGCCGTTGCGCGTGATCGAGGCTGCCGTCGGTCAGCGCATTGGTTTTCAGCACCGACATCTCGATCTGGTTGGTGGCGAGCGCAAACGGCAGCCGCGAGGCCAGAAGGTCGAACTGGGACGGCGTGAAGTTGGAGACGCCGACCGCCCTCACCTTGCCCGACTTGACCAGGCCGGCAAGAGCCGCGGCCGTCTCGTCGGCATCCATCAGCGGGTCGGGCCGGTGCAACAGCAACAGGTCGAGGTAGTCGGTGTGGAGATTGGCAAGCGAACGGTCGACCGACGCAACGATGTGGGCGGCGCTGGTGTCGTAGTGCTTCAGCCGGTTTTGTGGGCGATTGGCCGATGCCAGCATGATGTCGCATTTCGAAATCAACTCGATGCTGTCGCGTTTGCCCTTCCAGCGCAAAAGCCCCGTGCCGAACGCCGCTTCCACCTCGTAATTCCCATAGATATCGGCATGGTCGAAACTGGTCAGGCCAAGGTCGACTGCGCTACCGATCAGCCGGGCGACGGCATCGGCGTCCGGGCGCACTGCGCTGTCGAGCAGGCGCCAGGCGCCGAACACCAGGCGAGACAGCGACACGCCGTCCTTGCTCAGCTTTATGCGGCTGTCATGGCTCATACCTGTGCTCCATCTTCAGCGACGCCGGTGGCGGCGCTTCTCACCGCCGCCGGCCTGGCCACTTTCGTCACAAAGACGATGACTGCAAGGGTGAGGAAGCATGCGCCAACCAGATAGGGCGCGCCGCCGAACGTCACGGGCGCATTCGGCCCCGTGAACCAGGAAAAGATCGCGGTATAGAGCAGCGGCGTGATGATCGAGGTGATCGAGAAGATCGACGTCATCGCACCCTGCAATTCGCCCTGCGCCGAAGGCGGCACCTTGGCGGCGGCGAGGCTCCTCAGCGGTGGGTCGGCCAGCGCTTCGAGGCAGCCGACGACGATCACCGCATAGATCATCCAGCCTTGCGAGGCGAAGGCGTAGCCAAAGGCGCTGGCCGCGGTGAATGTCAGGCCGATGACCGCCGTCCTCCACTCGCCAAGCCTGGGGATCACGCGCGGCAGCACCGTCGCCATGACAATCGCTCCACACAGGCCGAAAGCGCCGAGCGAAAAGCCGATCTGCTGCTCGCTCCAGCCATAGCGGTAATTGGAGACGAACGACCACACCGCCGGATACATCATGTGGCCGAGCGTCATCAGGAAGAAGGCGAGCCCGATCCAGCCGATGCCCTGGTATTGGCGCATCTGCAGCAGCGTGCCGACGGGGTTGGCGCGTTTCCACTCGAAGCGACGGCGGTGCTTTTCCTCAAGCGTTTCCGGCAGGAAAAACAGCGCAATCAGAAAATTCACGAAGGCAAGACCGGCGGCGAAATAGAACGGCACGCGCGGCCCGAACGTGCCGAGCAGCCCGCCCAGCACCGGGCCGATGACGAAGCCGACGCCGAAGGCGATGCCGAGCAGGCCGAAATTCTTGGCCCGGTTGTCGTCGTTCGAGATGTCGGCGATGAACGCCGATGTCGTCGAATAACTGGCGCCCGAAATGCCGGCCAGCACACGGCCGATGAACAGCATCGGATAGGACCAGGCGATGGCGCAGATCAGATTGTCGATTGAGAAGGTGAGCACGGAGGCGAGAAGGATCGGCCGCCGCCCGAAGCGGTCGCTCAGCCCGCCCATGATCGGGGCGAAGAAGAACTGCATCGCGGCATAGACAAAGAACAGCCAGCCGCCCTCGATCGCCGCTTCGCTGATGCCGACGCCGGACAACTCCCTGAGAAAGGCGGGCAACACCGGCATGATCATGCCGAAGCCGATAATGTCGAGCAGCAGTGTGGTGAAGACGAGCGCAAGGCCCCGCCTGGCGGTTTTGGGGTCGATCATGATGGCGTCTGCTCCTGTGGTCGCCCGGGGGCGCAGGCGGACGCACCTTATAGGCGAGCCAGCCGTAAGGAACAATGAGGGAACAGGCAGGAACCGTTGATCCTGACATCCCCTGACGGCGTCTTTGCCGTCAGGTCTTTACCCGCAACCCACCTCTCAGAGCGGACCGCTCAGCGTGTTACAATCCGATAGCTTGCCGCTCTTGTAGCCGCGCGCCAGCCAAGTCTGCCGCTGCTGCGAGGTCCCGTGGTTGAAGCTTTCCGGCACGACATAGCCCTGCATCTTCTTCTGCAGCGTGTCGTCGCCGATCTGCTTGGCGGCGTTCAGCGCCTCTTCGATGTCGCCCTGTTCCAGAATGCCCTTCTGCGCGGTGAAATGTGCCCACACGCCGGCGAAGCAGTCTGCCTGCAATTCGATGCGCACCGACATCTGGTTGGCTTCCGCCTCGCCCATGGACTGACGCATCTGGTTGAACTTGGGCAGGATGCCGGTGAGGTTCTGCACATGGTGACCGACCTCATGCGCGATCACATAGGCCTGGGCGAAATCGCCTGAGGCGCCGAACTGCTGGTCGAGCTGCTGGAAGAAGGTAGTGTCGAGATAGACCTTGTGGTCGCCGGGACAATAGAACGGACCGGCGGCCGTGGAGGCGGAGCCGCAGGCAGAGCGGATCTGGCCGCTGAACAGCACCAGTTTCGGATCCTCGTATTTCAGGCCCTGTGACTGGAAGATGCCGGTCCAGGTCTCTTCGGTCTCCGCCAGCACCGTCGCCACGAACTGTTTCATCTCGTCGGAAGCAGGCGTGCCGGCTCCTTCGTCCTGGCCGCCGCTGTTGTCGGTGATCTGGCCGCCGCCCGGCAGCACGCCGCCGCTGTCGCCGCTGCCCAGGATCTGCGACGGGTCGAAGCCGAAATACCATCCGGCCAGCACCACGAGGATGACGAGCAAGATGCTGCCGCCGCCACCGGTACGGCCGCCGATCGGGACGCGGAACTGGCCGGGGCTGCCGCCGCCGAAACCGCCACCACCGCCGCTGTCGCTGCGCTCGTCCTCGACATTGTCACTCTGACGGCGGCCCTTCCAGAGCATGGCAACTCCCCGTGATGCAAATTTTCGGCGGACCCGGCCGATGTCATGGTCAGGTCCGACCCAACAAACAATTATCCGAATGGTTGCGCCAAGTCACAGTATTTTTCATGCGGGCGCCGTCGAGGGTTCGCGCTCTGGTCGAGGCGCCATAGGCACTGTAGAATCCGGTTCGAACGGGGGTATCAGGGGCTTGCGGACGATCGGCCGATTTCTGTTGCTGGCGGTGCTGCTGTGCCTCGGCCCGTGGCCGGCGCGCGCCGTAACGCTCGATTCCAGCGTCGCCGTAACTGATCCCGAGACATTGCAGGCGCTCGAGCGCGGCGGTCTTTCCATCAGCCGCCTGCTTGGCCCGGCGCTGGGCCTCACCCGCGAGGTCGACAATCGCGGCCTGTTTTCGGTGCGCGCGCTGACCCCGGTGCGCAACGCCGTCAAGCAGGAGATCGCCGACGAGCCCGCCGGCAGTCCCGATCCCTACGTCGCCGCGCTGGCGAAGACGAAGGATCCCAGCCAGAAATTCAACCCGAAATACATCGACGATGACGGCTCGACGCTCGACCTGACCGGCGTCGTCAACCGCATGGACCGCGGCTATCTCGGCCACACCGAATGCGGCGAGATCCGGCTGATCTACCGCTTCCATTATTCGGTGGCGGAGAAGCCGGCGAAGGGAAAGCCAATCGGGGGAAAGACTGGGCAACGCATCTCGTCGCGCCTGCCGCTGACCATGAGCCTGGTCTTCAACGCCAAGCCCGGCGAGGCTCGCGCCCGCGCTTCGAGAGACCGTCCAAGCGCCACCGCTGTCTCATGTGCCGATGTCGCCAAGCGCTGGCTGGCCGCCGGGCAAAAGGATCTTGCGCCCGATCAGCTTGCAGCCTGGCTGCGCTCCGATGAAGGTCCGCTGTCCAACGCCATGCTGAATTCATCACAGATCATGCGCCTCGAACTCAACATGCAGGTTCTCCGGCTGTCGGCCTCGAGCCGCCGCGACTTCGGCGGCCACGCCGAATATCTCCTGAAGATTTTCAAATGGGACCCGGCGACGTCCACCTTCCAGGAATCGAAGATGGAGAACCAGATCGACAGGAAGATCGTGCTGGCCGACCGTCCTGCCTTCGCCAAATGGCTGCTGACGGACCGCAACATCTACGACCTCGATCGCGGCCGGCTGGTGATCGACGACAAATTCCTGGCGACCAGCGCCATCTCGGTGGCGCCCGGCGGCATGGCCAGATCGCAAAACAACATCGCCTATGGGCTGCTCGACGACGCCGATATCGACAAGGCGCTGAAGGACTATGTCGCCAGGGGCAACGAGCTGCGCAGCGTGAAATCGGTGGCCGGATTCAATCTGCGCCTCAATGACATGACCTGCACCGGTTGCCACCAGACGCACGGCATTGCCGGCTTCCACTATACCGGCGCCGATCCGGCCAGCGAACCGCGCCGCAACGCCGTCTTCGTGCCGGGCTCGGCGGTGTTCTTCGCCGACCTGCCGCGCCGCCGCGCCATCGTCGAGGACTTCGCCGCCGGCGGCCATCCGGATTTCTCCCGCGGCTTCGCCGCTCGTCCTGATGCGAAATATGCCGAAGCGCTGAAAGGCACCGATCTCTACAATGGCTGGGGCTCGATCTGCTACAGCGGCGAGGACGCAAGCTTCAAGGACTGGAGCTGCAGCGCCGGCCTGCGCTGCGCCGGTGTCCATGAAAGCGCCATCCATCCGGGCTTCGGCACCTGCGTCAGCGAAGCCGGCACCCAGGTCGGCGATCCCGTCGAGTTCGGCGAGATCAAGATGTCGAAATGGGGCAGCGACCAATATTGCCGCCTGTCGCCGGCCACCGCAAAGGCGTGCGCCATCGATCCGGCGCGCGACAAGAAACCGCCGATAAAACTCGCCGGCTACGGTGCGGCGCGCCAGCGCTACGACAATCCCGAGCAGAAGACCGGCGGCTTTCCCGGCGGCATGCTGCGCAAGGCGAGCTGCGACAAGCTGCCCGACGAGGCGAGTTGCGGACGTCTGGCCAAGACCGGCTTCAACGACTGCATCGCCTCGGGCAAGGACCACAAATTCTGCACCAAGGAATTCACCAAGACCGCCGGCCTGCGCGCCTGCGACAAGGCGCATCCTTGCCGCGAGGACTATATCTGCACCGCCGGCTATGACGACCTGGCCGAGGCCAAGCCCGGCAAGGGCACCTGCATTCCGCCGTACTTCATCTTCCAGTTCCGCGTCGATGGCCATCCGCGCAGCTGGGTGCAGGATGTGAGCGAAGAATAATCTGTGCGTTGGCGCTTGCGGCCGAGAACTCAGCTCTTCTGCTTGGCGCCGGCGCTTTTGCCATCCGAACTTCTGGAGCGTTCCTCGAAACGCGCGGCGCCCTTCTTCAGCGCCCGGCCGGTTTCGGCCTCGGTCTTGCGCTCGTCCTTGGCGGCTGCCTGCTTCAATCCCCTGGCGGCCTGCTTGCCCTTCGCGGTCGGTGCCTGTTCAACGCCCATGGTTTTCCTCCCTTGGCGCGCAACAATCGCGCGCGACGTCAGGAGCAACGAGCCTGAGGTGCGGAGGTTCCGGCGGACTTTGGTCCGAGGCTCGCAAGCCTCAACGTGGCGCGATCATCGCCTTGCGAAATGCTTCCAGCGTCTCGGCGCTGACATGGTGCTCGATGCCTTCGGCATCGATGCGCGCCGTTTCGGCGCTGACACCGAGCGAGCGCAAAAAGGCTTCCACCGTCTGGTGGCGAATGCGGCTCTCCTCCGCCACCTTGCGGCCGGCATCGGTGAGGAACACGCCACGATAGGGTTTGCGGGAGACGAGCCCGTCGGCGCACAGCCTGGTCAGCATCTTGGCCACCGTCGGCTGGGCGACGCCGAGCCTCGCCGCGATATCGACCTGACGCGCCTCGTTGCCGTCCTCGATCAGGTCGGCGATCAGCTCGACATAATCCTCGACCAGCGCGCTGCGGCGCGCTTCGCGCGTGTGCCGGAAGCCTTCGGAATGAACATCGGCATCCGGAAGCGGCTCTTCGCGTCGAACCGGTTTGTGCTTCAGCGCCAATACGTGTTCCCTCTTGGCTTTCGACAAATCAATCGCCCTTTGCCATTCATAGCACGGGCTTAACTGTTCCAGCCGTTTATTTGCATTCCATGGCAGGCGCAACCGGCGTTTGCGATCACCCCCTGCGCGTCCATCGTCTACCCCGCAAGAAGCATATACAATGAAATATAGCCTATTGCATAATGTTGAGCCCTGGCATAGATAGGATGACAGATACCAATCCCTTCAGTGGAAAGCCTACCATGTCCGAAGCCGACGCAACCGTGGGATCAGCCTGGCGATTTGACAGGCCGGAAGACAATCCGCCCAGTCTGCGTGAGGTGAATTCCACGATCGCGGTGCCGCAATCCGGCGTCTGGTTCCGCCGTCTGTTCGCCTTCATGGGGCCGGGCTACATGGTTTCGGTCGGCTATATGGACCCGGGCAACTGGGCAACCGACCTCGCCGGTGGCGCCCAGTTCGGCTACACGCTTTTGTTTATCATCATGCTGTCGAACCTGATGGCGATCCTGCTGCAGGCGCTCGCCGCCCGGCTTGGCATCGCCACCGGCCGCGACCTCGCTCAGGCTTGCCGAGCCTACTATCCGCGCCCCGTCAGTTTCGTGCTGTGGATCGCCTGCGAACTCGCGATCATCGCTTGCGACCTCGCCGAAGTGATCGGCACGGCGATTGCGCTGCAGCTTCTGTTCGGCATTCCGCTGATCGGCGGCGCCATGCTGACGGCGCTCGACGCTTTCATCGTGCTTTTGTTGATGAACAAGGGGTTCCGCTATCTCGAAGCCTTCGTCATCGCGCTTCTGATCATCATCTTCGGCTGTTTCGCCATCCAGATCTTTGCCGCCGCGCCGCCGGTCGGCTCGATCCTGCATTCGATGTTCGTGCCGTCGACGCAGATCGTCACCAACCCGGCGATGCTCTACATCGCCATCGGCATCATCGGCGCCACGGTCATGCCGCACAATCTGTACTTGCACTCCTCGATCGTGCAGACGCGCGCCTACGAGCGGACCGAAAAGGGCAAGCGCGATGCCATCAAATGGGCCACGACCGACTCGACCATCGCACTCGTCCTGGCGCTGTTCGTCAACGCTTCCATCCTGATCGTCTCGGCCGTCGCCTTCCACGGCACCGGCCACCAGGACGTCGCGGAGATCGGCCAGGCCTTCGAACTCCTCTCGCCGCTGCTTGGCCTCGGCATCGCCTCGATCCTGTTTGCGGTGGCGCTGCTAGCCTCGGGCCTCAATTCGACGGTGACGGCCACACTGGCCGGCCAGATCGTCATGGAAGGCTTTTTGCGCCTGCGCATTCCACAATGGGCGCGCCGGCTGCTGACGCGCGGCATCGCCATCGTTCCGGTCGTGATCGTCACCGCGCTCTACGGCGAAAAGGGCACCGGCCAGCTGCTGGTCTTCAGCCAGGTAATCCTGTCGATGCAGCTGCCCTTCGCGGTCATCCCGCTGGTGCAGTTCGTCTCCGACAAGGAGAAGATGGGCAACCTTGCCATTCCGCGTAGCGTCGCGGCCCTTGCCTGGGTGGTCGCCGCCATCATCCTGGTGCTCAACTTCAAGCTGCTCTACGACACCGTCTTCGGCGTCGGCTGAATTTCCCCTTACAACCGCGACAAACCGGCAGTTCGCGCTATCTTGTAGCGCACCATGACTAAGGTCGAAGACGCCAGGAAATTCTATGCACAGCTGATGGCGGCCAGTGCCGGCTCGGCCGATCCGCGTCTCGAAGAGGCGTTCGCCACGGTGCCGCGCGAGGCCTTCCTCGGTCCCGGACCTTGGACAGTCGTCGCCGGCAGGGCGCTCATCACAGGCAACGGCCGGATCATGACGCCGAGCGCCGATCCGGTTCACATCTATCAGGATGTGCTGGTGGCGCTCGATGCCGACAAGGGCATCAACAATGGCGAGCCCTCGCTGCACGCCATGTGGATCGGCAGGATTGCCCCGAGACCGGGTGAGGCCGTCACCCATGTCGGCGCCGGCACCGGCTACTACACCGCCTTGCTGGCCCGCCTGGTTTCGCCGGGCCGGGTGACCGCCTTCGAACTGGAGGCCGATCTTGCTGCCAGAGCGACAATGAACCTCGAAACCTATGACAATGTGAGCGTCGTCCATGGCGATGCGGTCACAAGCGACCTGCCGCCTTCCGACATCATCTATGTCAACGCCGGTGTTGTGGCGCCGCCGGTTGCCTGGCTGCGAGTGCTGAAGCCCGGCGGCCGCATGATCTTTCCCTGGCGTCCGTCCCCGAGCGTCGGTCTGGCCGTGATGGTGACCCGCACCGACAAAGGCTTTGCCTGCGACCCGTTCATGCGATCATGGTTTATCCCTTGCGTTGGCGCTTCAGTGGCTAGGTCAGCGGCGAAAATTCCTGACCTCAAGAGAGCGGCGAGCAGCCGTTCTATCTGGCTGACTTCGGACAGGGTGCCCGACAGCACCGCCACCGCTGTCATCGGCGACCTCTGGTTTTCGTCGCAGGCTCCTGGCAGCGGGCGAAAGCAGCTATAGGTATCGTTCATCAAGGCGCGGTGGAAATTATTGCCGTCGCCCGTCGGACGGATGCCGGCCCATCCGTCCTTGGATCTGAAGTCCGTCCCCGACGGCGCGGACCAAAAGAGAAGGAAAAATCCAATGAGGAAGATCATCGCCGCCACCTTCGTCAGCCTCGACGGCGTCATGCAAGCGCCAGGTGGTCCGGAAGAGGATCCGGTTGGCGGCTTCGAGTTCGGCGGCTGGACCTTCCACTACTTTGACGAGGTGGCGGGCGTGGCAATGGATGAGCTGTTCTCCAAACCCTTCGCCCTGCTGCTCGGCCGCAGAACCTACGACATCTTCGCCGCGTACTGGCCGTATCAGAAAGATCCGATCGGAGATGCCTTCAACCCTGCGACCAAATATGTGGCGACGCATCGGCCTGACACACTCACCTGGGAAAATACGCAATGGCTTGGGGAAGATATCGTCGCGGCGTTGCGCCGCCTCAGCCAGGAGGATGGGCCTGACCTGCTCATCCAGGGTTCGGGCGAGCTGATCCAGACCTTGCTGGCCAACGGGCTGATCGACGAGATCCGGCTGATGATCTTCCCGCTGCTGCTGGGCAAGGGCAAGCGGCTGTTCGATGGCGGCGCGATGCCGGCCGCCTTCAAGCTCGTGAAGTCGCAGGCCACCACCACCGGCGTCATCATGGCGACCTACGAACGCGCGGGCGAAATCAAGGTCGGATCGTTCGCCACGCAGGATCCGTCCGACGCCGAGCTCGAGCGGCGCAAGAACTGGAAGTGATCGGACTTGGCGCCAAGCTGGAACACCCCTCATCCGACCGAGCTTCGCTCGGCCACCTTCTCCCACAAGGGGAGAAGGTGGAGCCTGGCCCACGCGGCTAAGCCAATCTCCAGCGTTTGCAATTAGCGGTGACATGGGTGCGCCTCTTCCTTCTCCCCTTGTGGGAGAAGGTGGATCGGCGCGAAGCGCCGAGACGGATGAGGGGTGCTCCAGCGAAGTGCGACTTTCAAGCCGCCACGGCCCGCCGTGCCAGCCCATCCCTGATATACCGTGCAAACTCCTGCGCGGCCGGCGCCGCGCCAAACCTTGGCAGATGCAGGTTGATCGAAAAATTCGGCAGCGGCGGCAGCCCGGTATCGAAGGGCAGAATGTCGAGGTCGGCCGGCACAGTGGAGGCGAGCCATGCTGTGACGGCGAGGTCGGAGCGCACCGTCGCGGTCGTCGCGTCGATGTTGCCGTTTTCGAACACGGTGCGCCATTCCAAACCATGCTCGTTCAACGCCGACAGCACCACCGGGCGGAAAGCGCAGGTGTCGGCGACGATCGACACCGGCAGCGGCCGCTTGGCGCGGGCGACGCCGCCCTTGGCTCCGACCCAGACCAGCCGGTCGATGGCAAGGCATTCACCGGCCGACGGGCCGACCCGTTCCTCGATGACCGCGAGATCGATGGTGCCGGCTGCAAGGGCAGCAGTGAGGTCCGGCGAGGCGGCGCAGAGCAGTGAAATCTCGACCTGCGGATAGGTCTCGGCATAGGCCTTTAGCACCGGCGCCAGCAAGGTGCCGACAAGGTCGTAGGGCACACCGAGCCGCACCTGGCCGGCGACCTCGGTGCCCGCCATCTCGGCCCAGATCTCGTCATTGAGGCCAAGCAGCCGCTTTGCCTTGCCGAACAGTCGCTCGCCGGGCCGTGTCAGCCGCAAGCCCCGCCGGTCGCGCTCGAACAGGCTGCAGCCCAGCGCCTCCTCCAGCCGTTTGACCTGCTGGCTGACGGCGCCTTGCGTCAGGTGCAGCGCGTTCGCCGCAACCGTCATGCTGGCCTTGTCGGCGACGGTGACGAAGGTACGGATCAGAGCCATGTCGAGGTTTCGGATCATGCCCAGCATTATATCTGCTAATGTCAGACATCGCAAACATTGCATTTACTGAAGCAGGCGGGAGTCTACCATGGGCGCCTCCGATGAAGGACGCACCATGCTCCAGCCCATCCTGCCGCTCATCCTGTTTGCCTTCGTGGCCACTGCCACACCCGGCATCGCCACCACTTTGTCCACCGCCTCGGGCGCGCAGTTCGGCTTTCGCCGCTCTGTTCCCCTGATGGCCGGCAGTGCCGCCGGCCTTGCCACGGTGACCGGGGCTGCTGCCGCCGGGCTCGCCGGCCTGCTGCTGGCCATGCCGTCGCTGCAGCTGGCGATGAAGATCATCGGCTCGCTCTATCTGATCTGGCTGGCGATCAAGATCGGCCGCGCCGGGCCACCCAATCTCGATGTGACGATGGCCAAGCCCAACTCCTTCTTCGGCGGCGCCGGCATTCAGTGGATGAACCCGAAGGGTTGGGCGATGGGCCTGGGTGCCGCGGCCTCTTTCGCGGCCCTCGCCGACGGACCGGGACAACTCGCCCTGCTGCTCGGCTCGACCTTCGGCCTCACCGCCGCCATCTCGCTGTCCGTCTGGTGCGTGGCGGGCATGGTGCTGGCGCGGCTGCTCAAGACCGAATGGCAATGGCGCGCGCTCAACATCGTGCTGGCGCTGGTGCTGGCGGCGTCGATCATTCCGATGTGGCGGACGGCGTAGGCGCCGACCGCCACATCCAGCCCTCAAGCTGCGTAACGGGCGGCCGGCTTGTCGGCGTGCAGGCTGCCGTAGAAGGCTTGCCTTGCACCGAGGAAGGTGTCGATCTTGGCGGCATCGGCCAGCGCCGGCACGGTGACGGCTTCGCCCCTGGCGAGACCGACAAGGGCGGCGTCGACCATATCGTCGGCGCTCATGATGATTTCCTTCGGCAGCTGGTCGATATCGCTGCCGGCAAGTTCCCAGAAATCGGTGCGGGTCGCGCCCGGCAGCACCGCCTGCACCTTCACATTGGTGCCGGCGACCTCGCGGTGCAGCCCCTCGGTGAAGTTGACGACATAGGCCTTGGTGCCGCTGTAGATGCCGCCGAACGAGGTCTCATAGGCAAGCACCGAAGCGATGTTGACGATGGCGCCGCGGTTGCGCGCCAGAAGCCCCGGCAGCACGGCGCGGGTCAGACGGGTCAAGGCAATGACGTTGACCTTGATCATGCGCTCGGCCTCGTCGGCGTCGGCGGTTGCCACCACCTGCTGGCCGCCGATACCGGCATTGTTGACCAGCAGCGTCACGCTGTCGTCGGCAGAAATGGCCTTTTCCACGCGGCGCACATCATTGTCGTCGGCGAGATCGGCGGCGATCACGCTGACCTTGCGCTTGTAGGCATAACGCAGCTTTTCAGCCAGTTCCTCGAGCCGGTCGGCGCGCCGCGCCACCAGCACCAGATCATAGCCCTGCCCTGCCAGCCGGTCGGCATAGACAGCACCTATGCCGGCCGATGCGCCGGTGATGACCGCGGTACCCTTGTTGTCCTGTCCACTCATTGTCGTGTTCCTTTTCGCTGCCCTGCGAGACGGAAATCTCCAGTCCCGCCGCCTGATTTCCAATTAGTGGCATATACCACTATCTGGGAAATAGGTATATGCCACTATCTTGTCAACGGAGGCGGCAGAAACTATTTCTGCGGCAGGCCGGCAGACGCTTTTTGCCGGCGAGGAGTCGTGATGGACAAGACTGCGATGCCGGGCTTCAGCCCTTGCAACAATGCAACGCTGCGGCGCGCCGCGCGCAAGCTCAGCCGCTTCTATGACGATGTGATCGCGCCTTCGGGCCTGAAGGGCACGCAATATGGCCTGCTCTACCAGATCCATGTCGGCAGCGAGCCGGCGATGGGCACGATTGCAGAAGAGATGGTTATGGATCTGTCGGCGCTCGGCCACACGCTGAAGCCGCTGATCCGCGACTTCTATGTCGAGACTTTCGCCGACAAGGACGATCGCCGCGTCAAGCGGGTGCGGCTGACACCCCAAGGCCTCGCCAAACTCGAGGAGACGACGAAATTGTGGAGCTTTGCCCAGCAGCGGTTCGAGGCGCTGGTCGGCCAGCAACGAGCGGCGGATCTGCGCGCCATGCTCGACGAAGTCGCGGCGCTGGACTACGAAGTGCCGCCGGCCGCCCCTTCAAGCTGAAAGAGCGGCCGGCAAGCAAATCTCGAAAAGCAATTCCAGGAAAAGTGTTGGGCGGTTTTTCCGTCCGGAATTGCGTCAAACTAGTAGTTCTACTCCGCCGGCACGGCGGCCAGCCGGGCCGCCCAGCGGCCGGCCAGCACCACGCCAAGCCCGATCAGCGGGAAGATGGCGGCGATGAGGCCGAGGTCGGCCGGCACGCCGTAGCGCAGCACGGCGCCGCCGACCACAGCTCCCAGCGCCACACCGAGATAGAGCGCCGAGGCGTTGAGCGACAGCACGATCGGGGCGGCATCGGGCGCCAGCTTGATGATCCGGCTGGCCTGCGCCGGCGGGAATGCCCAGCCGACCATGCCCCACGGCACCATCATGGCCATCAACACCGGCCCGGCGAGATGCTGCGGCAGGAAGGTCGGCACGACCGAGAGCATGACCAGCATGGCGGCGCTCAGCGCCAGCGACCAGCCGACGGTGCGCGTCGCGCCGAACCGGTCGGCCGCCTGGCCGCCGGCGATGTTGCCGATGACGGCGCCGACGCCGAAGGCGAGCAGCATGCCGGGCAGTGCCAGCGGGCTCAAGCCGCCGCTCTGGATGGCCAGCGGTGCGATATAGGAAAACACCGAAAAGGCGCCGATCAGGGCGAGCGCCGTGGTCAACAGGATCGGCATGACACCGGGGCGCAGCGCCGCGGCCAGCCGCCGCTTCAGCGGCAGCCTGGTGCCGACAATGCCGCGCGGCAGCCGGTACCACAGGATCGCGCCGACCAGCGCGCCGAGCCCGGCAATGGCAAAGAAGGTGCCGCGCCAGCCGGCGATCGTCGCGACCAGCGCGCCGAGCGGTGCGCCGAGCGCAACCGCCACGGTGGTGCCGCCGACGACGACTGCAATGGCGCGCGCCCGGTGATGGTCATCGACCAGCGCCACCGCCGTGCCTTGCGCGGTCGCGGCAAACAGCCCCGACGACAGCGCCATGATGATGCGGGCTATGAGCAGCAGTTCGAAGGACGAGCTGAGCGCCGCCACCAGATTACCGATGACGAAGAACACCAGCGTCCACAGAATGACGCGGCGCCGGTCCCATTCACCGGTCAGCGTCGCCAGGATCGGCGTGCCGATCGCATAAGCGAGCGCAAAGGCGGTGATCAGCGTGCCGGCGAGCGGAATCGAAATGCCGGCATCGCCGGCGATATCGGGCAAAAGGCTGGAAATGACAAAGCCTTCGGTCGAGATCGTGAACGATCCGAGCGCAAGCCAGAAGAGGCGCTTGTCCATTGGGGTGTCCTTAGTTCAAAAGTTATTGAACAATTGGACATAACAGGGCATGATGTCAATGAAGATGGCCAAAAATAGCTGAAGCCTGCTGACAGCCCTGTGTCAGGACAGCCGGTAGCCTCGATCGCGAAACGGAGAAACACTGTGTATGCGCCGGACAAGATGGACGCGTTGAAATCGCCACCGACTGTGCTTAGTTTCGGGCCATGACCTTGCCGCACCCCAATACAGACCAGATCAGCCTGCCGATCGTGCTCGCCGTGCTTGGCGACCCGACCAGGCTCGCCATCGTGCGCTATCTCGCGAGCAAGGAAGGCGTGGCGCTGAACTGCAGCCAGTTCCTCGATCTCGGCTCGAAGACCAATCTCAGCTATCACCTCGCCAAACTGCGCGAAGCCGGCGTCACCCGCGCCGAAGTGGTCGGCACCAACCGGATGATCACGCTGCGCCGCACCGATCTCGACGCCCGCTTCCCCGGCCTGCTCGACAGCGTCATCGCCGCGGCTGGCGACGACCCTGCCCTGCCCGCGGTCGGCGGCCACGACATCGAAGTGCCGGCCTAGCTGGTGCCGAAGTCAGGCCGTTCCTAGCGCTGCCAAAAACCGATATGCGGGGCGAGAAGCTCCTCGTCCATCTCGGGGAAAGGACCGTGGACCTCGACCGGCTTCTGCCCGGAGCCAAGCACTGTCCGCGACGACAGGCTCATCGTCGGATTCTCGGCATGGTCGCCAGTCAGCGCGAGAAGCTTGGTCTCCTCGTAGCCATAGACCAGCCGGCCGATATTGGCCCAGTAGAGCGTTCCGGTGCACATCGCACAGGGCTCGCCGGTTGTGACCAGCGTGCAGGACCAGAGGAATTCCGGCGGATAGGCGTCCGCGGCACGCCGGCAGAGCTCGGTTTCGGCGTGGCGCATGGTGTTGATGTTGCCTTGCCGCATCAGGACGCGATCGTCGGGGCCGACGAGCACACAGCCGAAAGGATGATGCCCGTGCGCGGCAGTCTCGCGCGCGACGTCATTGGCGGCGCGAAGGTGGGCAACCATCTGGTCGCGGGTCATCGCCTGATCCCTCCGAGGCTGTCTTGAGCAGATACTCCCCAGACGAACTCTGGACGGCGTGGAAGCTAGCAGATGCAGTGCTTCGGCGATAGCCAAGCTCCCGGCTGCCCAGAACGATCTCAAGGGCTTGATAATGAAGGCAGGAGCTTGATAACGAAGACGGGCCGCAAAGCCTCCAACGGGGCTGCACCAAGGAGCCCGCCGCATGCGCATTGCCGTTCTCGCCGACATCCATGGCAACGTCCTGGCGCTGGAGGCCGTGCTCGCCGATCTCGAGAGGCGCGGCGGCGCCGATCTCACCATCAATCTCGGCGATTGCGTCTCCGGCCCGCTGTGGCCGCGCGAGACATTCGAGCGGCTCGAAGCGCTCGACCTGCCGACGGTGCGCGGCAACCATGACCGCCGCGTCGCTGTCGATCCGGCCGACGACACGATGTGGGCTTCCGACCGCTATGCGCAGGAGCGGCTGACATCCGCGCAGCGCGAGGCCCTGTTCGCCCTGCCCTTCATGTTGGAGATCATTCCGGGCGTGGTCGCTTTTCATGCCCGGCCCGACCATGACGAGAAATATCTGCTCGATGCGATCGTCGATGGCCAACTGGTGCGCGCGCCGCTTGCGGCTATCCAGCGGCGGCTGAAGCCGCTCGACCCCGCCTGCCGCATCGTGCTGTGCGGTCACAGCCATCGCCCGGAGCTGATCCGCATTCCCGGCGGCCCTGTCCTCTTCAACCCCGGCAGCGTCGGCGCTCCCGCCTATGACGACGACACACCGCCGGCGCATGTTTCGGAGCAAGGCAGCCCGCATGCGCGCTACGGCATCGTCACCTTGGGTGGCGAAGGATCCGACCGTTTCGAGACCATCGCCGTTGACTACGACCACGAAGCGGCGGCCAGGCAGGCCGAACAGGCGGGACGGCCGGAATGGGCGCATGCGCTGCGAACCGGCTTCATGCCCAAACCCGCTTGGCAAGGCTCCGCTTGACCGCGCAGCCGTGCCCTGCTTCCGCCTCCCGCCACCAAAGATCGGACGCATTTCGGACTTACATGGCGCAGCATCGTCCCTTATAAACCGCCTCGGCATGCGGCAGGACCTGTCGCGGCAAAGGTATCAGCGCACGGCCAATGATGAGGCGCATAGTTACGCTCCGAACAAGTCTGCATGCGCTGATTGCCGTTCCGCTGCTGACGGCGGCGTGGCTGGCTGCTATCCCGGCCCACGCCGAAGATGCGCCCTTCATCTCCATCGTCACCGGGCTTGCCCCCGACGATCTGCTCAACATCCGCGCCAAGCCATCGCCGCTCGGCAAGACCGAGGCGCGGGTGGCTGCCGGTGCGAGCGTGCGCAACCTCGGCTGCAACGACATTGACGGACATCCCTGGTGCAAGATTGTCTCAGACAATCCCGCCGTCACCGGCTGGGCGCCGGCGCGCTATCTCGTTCCGGTCAATCCGGCGACAGTGCCCGAATCCGACCAATCGGCGGACGCGCCCGCTGTCGCCAGTGCCAGCCAGACACCGGACGACACGACGCCACAAGCAGGCCAGACACCAGATGCCGTCGGCGGAGCGGCGGCGCCGGCCGCCGAAGCTGCGATGCCGTCCCCTCCGGCTGCGTCTGCGCCGGCTGCCCCTACCGCACCGCCGCCCGACCTCAAGGCGCGGCTCGGCGAGGATGCGCCGGCCGATCGCGGCGCGCCGAAATCCGCCGACGCCATCGGCAGGACCGCCATGGATGACGCCTATGGCCTGGCCTTCGCGGCGGTCGAGCCATCCGCTTTCCCGCCCGCCCCGGGCGTCCCCTGCGCCCGCCATGTCGGCGAGCCGATGACCCAGTGCCAGATAAGCGTCGCCCATACCGGCGGCGACAGCGCCGTGACCGTGACTTGGCCGGACGGCGGCGCGCGCATCATCAGCTTTCATGGCGGCCTGCCTGTCGGCTCGGACTCTCCCGACGAATTCCGCTTCACCCGCGAGGGCAGCTTGAACATGATCCGTATCGGCGCCTCCGAGCGCTTCGAGATTACCGACGCCGTGGCGACCGGAGGTTAGCTTGAGCCTCGAACGCCGGCGGGACAGCACCCCCCTCTGTCCTGCCGGACATCTCCCCCTCAAGGGGGGAGATTGGCAGCTTTGACGCTGGCTCCTCTTTTCACCATGAAAATTGGCGAAAGCCGAATTGACATCCAATCTCCCCCCTTGAGGGGGAGATGCCCGGCAGGGCAGAGGGGGGTGCGACGGATCACAGCGCTTGAGTGTTGGAACCCCCACAATCCCGCATTTTCGGGGTTACATCTCCCAAAACTCTTCCCTATAAGGCCCTCCTAGCCTGATACCAGAATCGCAAGCACAACCGGCCGGGTCTTCCCGTCCCGGTTTTTCGTGCAAGCCGCTCGCCGAACGGAACTCACAACGATGCCAAGACGCACCGACATCAAGTCGATCCTGATCATCGGGGCCGGCCCCATCGTCATCGGCCAGGCCTGCGAGTTCGACTATTCCGGCACCCAGGCCTGCAAGGCGCTGAAGGAAGAAGGCTTTCGCGTCATCCTGGTCAATTCCAACCCGGCCACCATCATGACCGATCCGGAACTGGCCGACGCCACCTATATCGAGCCGATCACGCCCGAGGTCGTCGCCAAGATCATCGCCAAGGAACGCCCCGACGCGTTGCTGCCGACCATGGGCGGCCAGACCGCGCTCAACACCGCTTTGTCGCTGCGCCGCATGGGCGTGCTCGAGCGTTACAATGTCGAGATGATCGGCGCCGACGCCACGGCAATCGACAAGGCCGAGGATCGCGCGCTGTTTCGCGAGGCGATGCAGAAGATCGGCCTGGAAACACCGAAGTCGATGCTGGCCAACGCCACCGACGTCAAGAACACCGACCGCAAGATGCATGAGGCCGAGCGCGCCGCCGTCAAGGCCGAGGCGCCTGCCGATCTCGACGCCGCGCTCGACGCGCTGGAAACCCGCTGGAACCTCGGCGAAGGCGACCGCAAGCAGCGCTACATCAGCCATGGCATGGCGATCGCCGCCCAGGCGCTCGACCATGTCGGCCTGCCCGCCATCATCCGCCCGTCCTTCACCATGGGCGGCACCGGCGGCGGCATCGCCTACAACCGCGCCGAATTCTACGACATCGTCCAGTCCGGCCTCGATGCCTCCCCAACCACCGAAGTGCTGATCGAGGAAAGCGTGCTCGGCTGGAAGGAATATGAGATGGAGGTCGTCCGCGACAAGGCGGACAATTGTATCATCGTCTGCTCGATCGAGAACATCGACCCGATGGGCGTGCATACCGGCGACTCCATCACCGTAGCCCCTGCCCTGACGCTCACTGACAAAGAATACCAGATGATGCGCAACGCCTCGATCGCGGTGCTGCGCGAGATCGGCGTCGAGACCGGCGGCTCCAATGTCCAGTTCGCCGTCAACCCCGCCGATGGCCGCCTCGTGGTCATCGAGATGAACCCGCGCGTCTCGCGCTCGTCCGCTCTGGCCTCCAAGGCGACCGGCTTCCCCATCGCCAAGATCGCTGCCAAGCTCGCCGTCGGCTACACGCTTGACGAGCTGGAGAACGACATCACCGGCGGCGCCACGCCCGCTTCCTTCGAGCCGTCGATCGATTACGTCGTCACCAAAATCCCGCGCTTTGCCTTCGAGAAATTCCCCGGCGCCGAGCCGGTGCTGACCACCGCCATGAAGTCGGTCGGCGAAGTCATGGCCATCGGCCGCACCTTCCAGGAGTCTTTGCAGAAGGCGCTGCGCGGTCTCGAGACCGGCCTGACCGGCCTCGACGAGATCGAAATCCCCGGCCTTGGTCATGGGACCGCGCCCGCCAGCCACGTCGACGACCGCAACGCCATTCGCGCCGCGCTCGGCACGCCGACGCCCGACCGGCTGCGCATGGTGGCGCAGGCGATCCGCATGGGCACCTCGCTCGAAGACGTGCACGCCATGTGCAAGATCGACCCCTGGTTCCTCGAACAGATCGCCGGCATTCTCGCCATGGAAGCCCGCATCCGCGAGCACGGCATCCCGCAGGATGCCGTCAATCTGCGCATGCTGAAGGCGATGGGTTTCTCCGACGCCCGCCTCGCGTCGCTGACGAAGACCGACGCCGAAGTGATTCAGAAGATTCGTGAAAAGCTCGACGTTCATCCGGTTTATAAGCGCATCGACACCTGCGCCGCCGAGTTCGCCTCGCCGACCGCCTATATGTATTCGACCTATGAAGTGCCCTTCGCCGGCGCGCTCGCCAACGAGGCGCAGGTCTCATCGCGCAAGAAGGTCGTCATCCTCGGCGGCGGCCCCAACCGCATCGGCCAGGGCATCGAGTTCGACTATTGCTGCTGCCATGCCGCCTTCGCCCTGCGCGACGCCGGCTATGAAGCGATCATGATCAACTGCAACCCCGAGACCGTGTCGACCGACTACGACACCTCGGACCGGCTCTACTTCGAGCCGCTGACGGCGGAAGACGTGCTGGAGATCCTGCGCGCCGAGCAGGCCTCGGGCGAACTCGTCGGCGTCATCGTCCAGTTCGGCGGCCAGACGCCGCTGAAGCTCGCCGACGCGCTGGAGAAGGCTGGCATCCCGATCCTTGGGACGTCACCCGACATGATCGATCTCGCCGAAGACCGCGACCGTTTCCAGAAGCTGTTGCACAAGCTGAACCTGACCCAGCCGAAGAACGGCATCGCCTATTCGGTCGAGCAGGCCCGCCTCGTCGCCGGCGAGCTCGGCTTCCCGCTGGTGGTGCGCCCGTCCTATGTGCTCGGCGGCCGCGCCATGCAGATCATCCATGACGAGGGCATGCTGCAATCCTATCTGCTCGACACCGTGCCCGGCCTGGTGCCGGAGGACATCAAGCAGAAATATCCCAACGACAAGACCGGCCAGATCAACACGCTGCTGGGCAAGAACCCGCTGCTGTTCGACACCTATCTCAGTGGCGCCATCGAGGTCGATGTCGACTGCCTCTGCGACGGCAAGGACACATTCGTGTCGGGTATCCTGGAGCACATCGAGGAGGCCGGCATCCATTCGGGCGACAGTGCCTGCTCGCTCCCCGTTCACTCGCTGCCCTCGGAACTCGTCGACGAGCTGGAGCGCCAGACGGCAGCCCTCGCCCGCGCACTCAATGTCGGCGGCCTGATGAACGTGCAGTATGCGATCAAGGACGGCACGGTCTATGTGCTGGAGGTCAACCCGCGCGCGTCGCGCACCGTGCCCTTCGTCGCCAAGACCATCGGCCGGCCCATTGCGAAAATCGCTGCCCGCATCATGGCCGGCGAGAAACTGGAAGACGCCTTCGCCCATTACGGCGCCATGCCCGACCCGAGGAACCCCGGCCACATCGCGGTCAAGGAAGCCGTCTTCCCGTTCGCCCGCTTCCCCGGCGTCGACATTCTGCTCGGCCCGGAAATGCGTTCGACCGGCGAGGTCATGGGCCTCGACCGCGACTTTGCGCTCGCCTTCGCCAAGAGCCAGCTCGGCGCCGGCGTCGACCTGCCGCGTTCCGGCACGCTGTTCGTCTCGGTGCGCGACGAGGACAAGAAGGGCATCCTGCCGGCGGTCAAGCGCCTCGCCGGCCAGGGCTTCAAAGTGCTGGCGACATCAGGCACCGCCCGTTTCCTCGCCGAAAACGGCGTCGACGCACAGAAAATCAACAAGGTACTGGAAGGCCGCCCCCACATCGAAGACGCCATCCGCAACCGCCAGGTCCAGATCGTCTTCAACACCACGGACGGCCAGAAAGCGGTCTCGGACTCAAAGTCGCTGCGCCGCGCCACGCTGATGCAAAAGGTGCCGTATTACACGACGCTGTCGGGGGCTGCCGCAGTGGCGGAGGCGATTGCGGCGCTGAAGGCGGGGAGCCTGGAGGTCAGGCCACTGCAGGAATATTTTGCTTAGATGGGTACGTATCGAGCTATCCAAGTTATGAGTCCGCGATGACTTTCGAAAATCCAGCATGCTGATCGGCAGCCTTTCCAGCATAAAGTAAGGCACCTACTGCCTTAGCGACCGCTGGCAGGAAGGTATCTTCGGAGAAATTTTCCGACAGACTGCTCGGCGTCACCTGCGTCGAAACCAAAGACAAAACATGATCGACAACTGGACCCCACATTGCAGTTAGGTCGACGAGCGAACTATTCTTGGCTTGAGCTACATCGGGCTGGAAAGCCACGGTGAGAGGGTCGACCTTCTTCAACG
Organism: Mesorhizobium neociceri; assembly: GCF_013520985.1. Classification (GTDB taxonomy): domain Bacteria; phylum Pseudomonadota; class Alphaproteobacteria; order Rhizobiales; family Rhizobiaceae; genus Mesorhizobium; species Mesorhizobium neociceri. The sequence goes on from NZ_JACDTY010000007.1 coordinate 187,984, forward strand.
TGATAGATTCCAACACTTGCGAAACAACAGCTATAAGAAATGATTTAAACCGTAGATTTCTCAATAGAGAGAGCTGATCCTCTTCAATTTTAATTATGGAAGCCGCCGATGATTTCTCCTTCAAAACAATCCTACGTTCGTCTATAGCTCGAGCTAAGCTATAAGCAAGAAGGATATGCCTCGCCTTCTTATTTTCAAACGCGTTGGAGTAAAGTGGTTTTCGTTCGAAAATCTGATTTTTTCCTCGAATTCCGTCTTGATATCGCCCATGAAACGCCAAAAGCGGCTGAGCGACTTCTTCAATGCCTATTTGGTCGCCCGCCGTTCGAAATCCGCGTTTGCGCACATAGGTATGGCCCAAATCCTCATCTGAGCATTGGATCACACGGCATAAGACATTTACAGATTTTATGTCGCTCTTCTTTAGATCCACAGAGCCCAAAGAGCCCGTCGTTTGGGCGCCGTTTATTATAGATATTCCGGTTAATTCGATACCGGATTTCGTTTCCTTTTTACCTAAGGTTAGAAGGGTAATCCCGTTGTTGAATACCCAAAAATCCTTTGGCTTCGTTTCAGCAGACTGTCGAATTCCGGTATTTATTCTCCGTCTCCTACTAATGCCTAAGAATCCACGATAGTTTGCAGAAAATAGACGATCTTCATATTTTGAATAAAGTTCATGGAGCCAAAGTCCGGGCACCGAAGCTACAGATGCTTCCCATTTAGGTCCCGATTCACTAAATTTAACATCAGATGGGAAATGGATAATATCTTTAACATCGATATGAGACTCTTGCGTCGCAAAAATATGCTCGATTCTAGAGACGCCGAGTTCTCGTGCACTTATAGAAATGGAGCTATCTCCTAACGCTTTTTGCAAATGCTGGGCAGCAGTCTGAAGTTCCCGCGTTACGTTAACCGACTCAGGCAAATTATGAACGTAGAGGAGCTCAATCCCTTCAACCTCACCGTCGTTGATAGCCTCACGGCACTCAACGATAATCTCCCTCAGCGTAGTTGGTACAGATTTTAGATCACCCGATATCAGCCAAGCAGCAGCTGTATTCAAGTCTGAAGCCTTATTCGCCGGAGCCGCGTCGATTTTCGTTCCCGATAAATATCCCTGCGAAAAAATAATCCTTTTGGTGTCGCGATCTAAGTATATAAAATCAATTTTCTTATCGTTGGGTCCATCTGTGATACCCTCAGAAGCCAAAGCCTCCACATCCGGCTCTTCTAGATATAAAGCCATTACCCAAGCGAGATAGGCATTACCCTCGCCTAATTGCTTTATAAGTCCTGCATTGGCTTTAAAGGCATCCAAGTATGACATCACGCCCCTCCCGATAAACGTTCGCAATAATTTCAGCTAGGCAATTTTAGCGTCCCATTCTTCCAAAGAACACGAAGTCTGTTACGAATATTCATCGAAATTTGGCCAACATTCAGATTGCCGTACTTATCACGAGTATCCAATAGGCCATTGAGACGGGCAATTTCGTGAAGTGCTTCTATATCCAAACCGCCAACGGGTCGCTTGTAATGCGGAGCAATCACATTTTCCCATTCGCGATTTTCAGGCCGCTTTGCCCAAGCTTCGCGTTGATCAACGGTGATATCCATTGCTGTTCCCACTTTTCGAACCCCATTCGATCTTAGGGCAAGAAATCATATTGGAGAAGCCGATCACGCACTGCGACAGTAATAAACAAAGCTCTACTCTTAGAGATAGAATCTGGGAAGCTATTCACCCTCACGCCACCGCCACACATTCGATCTCGATATCGAACTCCATCGGCCATGACGCCACCGGGACAAAACTGCGGGCCGGCGGGTTCACGCTGAAATACTTGGCATAGACCCGGTTGATGGCGATGTAGAAGCCGGAATTGACGGCGTAGATGCGCACCATCACAACGTTGTCCAGCGAGGTGCCGGCCGCTTCCAGGCAGTGCTTCAGCGCCTTCAACGACGCCTCGGTCTGCGTTTCGATGTCGCCGCGCACCATCTCGCCGGTCACCATGTCCACCGGCGGCGTCGCCGAGATGAACACGAAGCCGTTGGCCCTGACCGCTGTCGAGCACGGCAGCCCAAGCGCCCGGACCTTGGCCGACATGACCGGCACTTCGATGATTTCTTTTTTCATGGTGGCGCTCCCTTTGTTTGCAGGGAGCTTATCCCGGCGCGGGCGGAACGCCAGCGCCGACGCATGGTCCAGCCGCCGCTCAGTTCACCCCACCGCCACACATTCGATCTCGATATCGAACTCCATCGGCCATGACGCCACCGGCACGAAGGTGCGCGATGGCGGATTTTCCGGGAAGTGCCTGGCATAGACGCGGTTGATGGCGCTGTAGAAGCCAGCATTGGCGGCGTAAATGCGCACCATCAGCACGTTGTTGAGCGAGTTGCCCGCCGCTTCGAGACAATGGCGTAACGCCCTGAGCGACGCCTCGGTCTGTACCTCGATATCGCCCTTGACCAGTTTGCCGGTGACGAGATCGAGCGGCGGTATGCCGGAGACGAAGACCAGCCCTGCCCCCTTGGTCACCAGCGACAGCGGCACGCCGAGCGCACGCACCGCCGCCGACAGCACCGGCACATCGATGATTTCCTTGTTCATAATGTTCTCCCTCTGATGTTTGTGCCAAGCTCCCTCACCCGCTCTCCGCTTCGCTCGGGCGACCGTTCCGGGGCGAGCCGCGTGTCTCGCCCGTCCTTCGGAGAGGAGCCTGTCAGCGCCGGCGCCTCCCTCTTCTCCCCAGCGGGGAGAAGGTGGCCGCGAAGCGGCCGGATGAGGGGGCCGGCGCCGACTCTGCGATTGCTTGAAGCTTATCCTGCCGCCCGGCGAACGCCAGTGCGGATGCATGTCTCCATCACCCCTGCCCCGGATACGGCGTCCCATCCTTGTGCAGGAACCGCCCATCCGAACTCGGGCTCATCATGTCGATGTCGGAGCAGGTGATGACATCGTCCTGAGAGCGCGAGCCGACTTCGAGGTAGCGCGCCGTGGCCGAGGAACGGTTGATCATGTGATGGCCGTTGCCGCTGTTTTTCGCAAAGGTCGCACAGTCGCCGGCCTTGAGCAGCGTCTCGCCGCCATCCTCGACCAGCACCAGCTCGCCTTCCAGCACATAGACGAGCTCGTCTTCATGGCTGTGCCAATGGCGCTGGCTCGACCAGCCGCCGGGCGGCAAGGTCATCAGGTTGACGCCGAAGTCGGTGAGGCCTCCGGCGTCGCCAAGGCGGCGGCGCGTGCGGTCGGCGCAAGGGGCGTCGAAGGGCGCAGGGTAGCCGGAGCCTTTGCGGACGGGCACGGATGGCATGTCGATCTTGGGCATGGGATGCTCCCTTGTTTTGGTGTTGAGTCTAGATCAGACGCGGGCGGAACGCAGGCCTCCCCTTCTCCCCTTGTGGGAGAAGGTGGCCTCGCGAAGCGAGGTCGGATGAGGGGTGTTCCAGCTTGGCGATACGCCCGTGTTACAACCGCCTCATCCGCACAGAGAAGGCGACAATCGCCGCCGCCTCATTCCTTCCAGCACCCCTCATCCGTCTCGGCGCTGCGCGCCGATCCACCTTCTCCCACAAGGGGAGAAGGTAAGGCCGCGCTTCTCTCAATGACAACACGCCTCGCCATACTGCAGCTGTTCATGCCAATCCGGCCGTCCTTCCGGCGTAAAATCCATCAGGTTCCACAAGATCTCGCAGGTGCCGATGGCGCGGGGATCCTGGCCTGGATCCGTTGGCGCGAAACCAAGCTCCGAACTCCAGAAATGCCTGATGCCGTCTCCATCGCGGTGAAATACCGACATCAGTGGCAGCTGCGCGCCGTCATCGGCCTCGGCGTGGTAGTCGCGTTTGAAATCATTGCCGGCGGAAGAAATGAGCCGGATGTTCCTCCAGCCGCGGTCGCGGCCGAGCGCCATCATGTTTTCCAGCGCGGTCTTGGCCACCACGGCGAAATTGAAGCCGGCGCCTTCGAGGTGGCCGACCGCGCCGTCGAGCTGATCGAGCAGCGCCGTGCAGGACGGGCACGGCTGGTCCTTCCTCGCCAGCTTCGCGGTCTCGCCGCTCGCCGCCACATCGCGCGTTTCCTGCGGATGGCGCGGGAACATCATGTTGTAGAGGATCAGCGAATCCTTGCCCGGCGCAAACAGCTCCGACAGCTTTATCCGCGCCGGCCTGCCCTCCGCATCCAGCCCGTCGAAGACATAATCCTGCGGCACCAGCCCGCCTGGCGGCAGGGCACGCCGCGCGACGGCCACGGCCTCCATGGCGCGACGCAATTCGATTTCCTTCTGCAAAAGCTTTTCGCGGGCGGTGCGATATCTAGCGGATTCATTGGGGAAGGTGATCATGGTCGTCTCCTTGGCCGTCGCGCCGGCGTCCCGGCACGGATTGCTTTACGGCCCAAGGACGTTTCGCCGCGATCGGTTCCGACATTTTTGCACGCCCACCGTCTCATCCCTTGACCCCGCCGGCGGTGAGGCCGGAGACGATCTTGCGCTGGAAGATGAGAACCAGCACCACCAGCGGCACCGTGACGATCACCGACGCGGCCATGATGTTGCCCCATGGGATCTCGAACTGCGAATTGCCGGAGAGCAGCGCGATCGCCACCGGTACGGTCCGCTGCGCGTTGTTGGAGGTGAAGGTCAGGGCAAAGAGGAATTCATTCCATGCGCCGATGAAGGCCAGCAGCCCTGTGGTCGCCAGCGCCGGCCACATCAGCGGCAGGAAGACCCGCGTGATGATGATCCACGGCGTCGCGCCGTCGAGGATCGCCGCCTCCTCGACCTCGACCGGCAGGTCGCGGACGAAGGTGGTCAGCACCCAGACGGTGAACGGCAGAGTGAAGATCATGTAAGAGAAGATCAGCGCGAACAGCGAATTGTAGAGGTGAAACAGCCGGATCAGTTCGAAAAGCCCGGCCAGCACCGCCACCTGCGGGAACATCGACACCGACAGGATGGCGAACAGCAGCGCCGAGCGGCCGCGAAATCGGATGCGTGCCAGCGCATAGGCGGCGGTGACGCCGAGAAACAGCGAGATTGCGACGACCGCGCCCGAGACGAACAGCGAATTCATCAGGTTGCGCACGAAGGCGCCCTCGGTCAGCACGGACCGGTAATTGGCGAGACTGAACGTCTTGGGCCAGAGGTCGGCCTGGAACAATTCAGTTCCCGATTTCAGGCTGGTGACGATGGCGTAGTAGAACGGGAACACGGCGACGAAGACGATTACTGCGACCAGCAGGTAGAAGGCCGTGCGCTTGACGATCCACATGTCAGCGGCCCCCGTCCAGGCTTATCCGGCCGATCCGGATATAGGAAATGGTAAGCAGCGCGAGGATCAGGAACAGCAGCGTCGAGGCGGCCGAGCCATAGGCGAACTTGTCGAACTCGAACAGGTTCTCGCGCGCGAACACCGACATCGACTTGGTGTGCACGTTGTTGGGCGTCAGCACATAGATCAGGTCGAAGATGCGCAGCGCATCGAGCGCGCGGAAGATCACCGCCACCATCACCGCCCGGCGGATGAGCGGCAAGGTCACCCGCCAGAATATCTGCCACGAGTTGGCGCCGTCGAGTTTCGCCACCTCGATGATCTCGCCCGGCAGCATCTGCAGTGCCGCCAGGATCAACAGCGCCATGAACGGTGTCGTCTTCCAGATATCGACGATCAGCACGGCGACCATCGCTGTGTCGGCACTGGCCGTCCAGGCGATCTTGCCGTCGATCAAGCCGAGGTTGAGCAGCACCACGTTGATGATGCCGAACTGGTCGTTGAGCATCCATTGCCACATCTTCGCCGAGACGATCGTCGGGATCGCCCAGGGGATGAGGATCGCCGCCCTGACGATGCCACGGCCGGCGAACTCGGCATTGAGCACCAGGGCAACGATCATGCCGAGAACCGTCTCGCAGCTCACCGAAACCACGGTGAAACGCACCGTGTTCCAGACGGCGCCCCACCAGACCGGGTCGACGAGCAGTCCGTCATAGATGGTCCGGCCGCTCGGCAGGTGCAGCACCGAGAAATAATTGGCGAAGCCGACCCATTGGCGGGCCTCGAGGTCGGACAGCGAGGCGTCGGTGAAGCTGAAATAGACCGTGCGCACCAGCGGCCAGCCGGCGATGGCGGCGAGCACCAGAAGCATTGGCGCAAGGAACAGCCAGGCCGAGCGCACGCGCTGGCGCATCAGTCGCGAGGGTGGCAGCGGGGCTCGGGCTGTTCCGGGCATCGGTTCGCCTCCGGCCATTGCGACCGGCTTCGCCGGCGCGGTGGTCACCAGCCGCTGCCCTTCAGTTTGGTCAGCGTCGCTTCGAGATCGGCGAGGTTGTCGGCGGCGCTGCCTTCACCAGTCATGGTCTCGTGGACGGCATTCCAGAACTGGCTCGACGCCTCGTTGTATTTGACCTTGACCGCGGCCGAGGGACGCGGCGTCGCATTGAGGAAGATCCGCTTCCAGCGCGGAACGATCGGCTGTTCCCTGGCGATGTCGGCATCGTCATAGAGCGCCTGGATGGTCGGCAGGTTGGAGGTCTTCAGCGTGCGGTATTTCTGCATCTCCGGCGAGGCGATGAACTTGACCAGCTCGATCGCCGTGTCCGGGTTCTTCGAATACTTCGACACCGCAAGGTTCCAGCCGCCCAGTGCCGCGGCCGGCCGGGCACCTTCGCCGGTTCCGGCCGGCAGCGGTGCGACATCGAACTTGCCCTTGATCGGCGAGCCCTCACTGTTGCCGAGCGCATAGGCATAGGGCCAGTTGCGCATGAAGACGGCATTGCCGGTCTGCCAGACGCCGCGCGATTCCTCTTCCTGGTAGGCGAGCACGCCAGCTGGCGAGATGGTGCCGATCCAACCCTTGGCCATGTCGAGTGCTGCCGCCGCTTGGCTGTTGTTGATGGAGATGGTGCCGTCCGGCTCGATGATCTGGCCGCCGCCATTCGACATCACCCATTCGAGCGCGTTGCAGGTCAGGCCTTCATAGGCGTTGCCCTGGAAGACGAAGCCCCATACGTCGCGGTTGCCCGCCGCACGCTCCTTGTCGACAATGAGCCTGGCGGTGTCGGCCAGTTCCTTCCAGGTGACCGGCACCTTGGCGCCGTATTTGTCGAGGAGATCCTTGCGATAGTAGAGCGCCGGCGCATCGGTGAAGATCGGCAGGGCGACCAGCTTGCCGTCGACGGTCTGCGACTGGATGATCGACGGAAAATGGGTGGCGACGACATCCTTGGTCGCGGCAGTCAGGTCGACGAGTTGGCTGGCGAGCTGCGGGGCCCAGATGACGTCGGTCTGGTAGACGTCGATGTCGCTGTTTCCGGCGGCAAGCCACAGCCTGTACTGGCCGAACTGATCGGTCGTCGACGACGGCATGACGACGATGGTGACCTTGTTGCCGCTCTCTTTCTCGTAGCGATCGAGTATCTCGCGCAGAACCTTGATGCCGTTGCCGGTGTCGCCCGAGACGATTGACAGGTCGACGGCACGCGCCGGCGTGGCCGCCAGCATGGCGGCGACGGCGAGCATCCGAAATGCGTGAAAAAACTTCATGGTGGTGGATCTCCTTTGCCGCCCGCGACGGAGACCTCCCCACGGTAGCTCTTCGGATCCCACCCGGCACTTGAATGCGGAGCGAGGCTATTGGGTTCCCGACTCAAGCCATTCCGTTTGATCGGCGACCGCGCCGGTCCCTCTGCCGGCTGAAGTTTTGAAGGGTGACGATTGGCTGGATCGATGCCCCGGCGCTCAGCGCTCACAGGGCAAAACGACTGGCGGGCCCCAAACCCCCGCCTGGGACCCGCCAAGGAGTGGCTGAACACATGCCGGTGCAGCCGCTCCACATCTGCCAGTCGTCGATCCGCCATCGGTCGAAAGGCATGGATCGTGAAGTAGCACCCGGTTGCGGCGGCCTATGTGAAGCAGTTCACAATCGGCAGGATTTCAACAGTGCAATCCGCCTTAGCCTTCCCAGGCGACGGGCACCATGCCCAGCCGCTCATAGAGCCTGAGCGCGGCGGCATTCTCGACCGTGTTGGTCTTCAGGTCGACGTGGTCGGCGCCGCGATCGCGAAAGGCGGAGAAGACGTGCCACATCAATGCTTCCGCAATGCCCCGGCCGCGCGCCTCGGGGTGGACGGCGAGGTCCCTGACAAAGGCCGACCTCCTGCACAGCGCAGCCGCCACCAGCCGGCCCTTGGCGTCGATGACTAGGAAACACAGCGCCGCGTCGAATTCAGGATTACCTGACATGCGCGGCCACCATTCCTCGAACGGGCCGTCTGTACCGTCGTCGAACACTTCGGTCAAAAGTGCATGCACGGCCGATGCATCACCGGGCTCGAAGCAGCGCATGACGAAACCCTCCGGCCAATGCGGGGCAACGATTGTCTCGTCGAGGATCTTGCGCAGCCGGATATCGTTTGGAGCCGGCGGGCGCGGTTCAGGCATTGTGCTCAGGCGTCGGGCTGCAGCCGGCGGCGCTTGCGATCGACGCCGAGGCCGGTCGCCTCGAGCAGGCCTTTGCGCTTGGCGTCGAAATAATAGCCGGTCTGGTAGAGCCAGTCGGCCTTCTTGGCATTGCCGTCCGACACCAACCAGGCGCCGCGCAGGTATTTGACCGCGTATTTCAGATTGGTCTCGGCGTCGAACAGGCCCTTGGCCGGCCCGTCATAGCCCATGCCGCGCGCCGTCGCGTGCTTGATCTGCATCAGGCCCCAATGGCCGTTATTGTAGGCCTTGGGATTGTAGGTGCTTTCGCGGCTGACGACACGGCGCACCAGATCGACCGGCACCTCGTAGAGTACGGCGTATTTCTGGATCAGCTGGTCGATGTCGCCGCGCATGCCGGTCGCACGCTCTTCTGCTGGCGCCGGGCTGAGCGGGGCGGCAGGGAACTGCACCAGGGCAGCCGGATTCTGCGGCCCAACATAGGCCACCTGCTGTACGCCGGGCAAGGTTTTCTGGCCATCTTTGGCGGTCGCCGGCATGACAAGCCCGGCGGTCGTGTATGTCTCAGCCGTGACTGGCTGCCCGGCTTTGGCAGGCGCTGGCGCCTGCCAGGCACTGGCGGCTATGACTGCGGGCACGGCCGGAGCCGTGGGCGTCGCGCCGGCAAAGGCCGCGGTCGCGGCAACCGGCTGCGCAGCGGCATCGAGCGCTGGGGTTACGGGCGTCGCTTCGGCCGCCTGGACGGGGGTTGTGCCCGAGGATTGCGGCAGCACCGAAACCGTGTCGGGCAGCGGCACGGTGAACCCGGCATCGCTGCCGGCGACGGTCGCGGTTTCAGTCAGCGCAGGCGTAGCCTTCATCTGCGAAGTCGATTGGCAGCCGCTGAGTGCAGCGGCACCGACGATCACGCAGATCGCAATAAAGTTGAATTTTGCTGGCAAGCCGCGCGGGTCCGGTTTGTCGGGTTGTTAAGAAGTCCTTACACCAGCGATTCCTGGTGAGCAATCGGGGCCGTCTGGTGGTTTTCGGGTGGCGAGAGCTGGCCCCAGATGCCATATTGTTCTGCATATGTACCGGTCGGTATGCCGGTTTTCGCCACTTTGCGGAAAGGAGCGCATCATGGAAACGACATCTTCGATCACAGCCGGCCACGCAGTGTTAGAAACAGTGATCGGCTTCATGGGCATTGCCTGGAGCGAAAAGGGCCTGATCCGGCTCTGCCTGCCCGAAAAGAGCCCCGAAGCGGTGGAGCGCCGGCTGATGCGGCACCCCGGTGTCTCAGGCAATACGGTCGCCGACACTGGGCAGCCGCAATGGGTCGTCGAGCTGATCGCCTCGATCAAGGCCTATGCCTCAGGCGAGGACGTCGATTTCTCCGGCGTGCCGGTCGATTTGGACGGCGTCGACGACTTCCGCCTCGCCATCTACGACGCGGCGCGAAAGCTCGGCTATGGCGAGACAACGACCTATGGCGAACTGGCCAAGCGCGCCGGCCAGCCCGGCCTGCCGCGCGAAACCGGGGCAGCGCTCGGCGCCAACCCGGTGCCGCTGGTCATCCCGTGCCACCGCATCCTGGCCGCGGGTGGCAAGATCGGCGGCTTCTCGGCGCCCGGCGGCTCGGTCACCAAGGAAAAGATGCTGGCCATGGAAGGCGTCCGCGTCGGCCCGCCGCCCCCGGCCCAGGTCTCGTTCGGGTTCTAAGAATCAGAACCCGAAAGGACTAATGCCTGCGCAGGAAGCGGCGATGGAAATGGTCATTCTCGATCCGCTTGCAGAGATAGACCGGGCAGGAATCGGTATCGGCGCTCGGCACATAGGCACGCTTCCTGACCTCGCCGATGTTGCAGAATTGCTGGCTCTGCACATAGCGGTCGAAGAGCGGTAGCCCCGGCACGCGTCTGGACTGATAGCGCAGGATGACCGCGCCCTGGCGGGCGATCGTGCCTTGCACCCTGTCGCAGCTCATACGGGTGGGGTCGTAGCGCGAAATCGCCTGCGCTTCGGCGGCCGCCAGCGTCAGACAGACAGCCAGCAGAATGGTTTTCACGACGGTTTTCATGGTTGTCTCCCAAAACCGGACTAACGCCGTGGGGCGTCCCGATCTTCCCGATTGCTCAACGCTTTCATGCGATTGGGGCGGCCTTTGGGCGATGCCACGGCGGCGCCATTTTTCGAGCCGTCTTGTTTTTGGTGCAAAACCTGCCTATATGAGGTCCATTGATATTTCGGCCGATCGATCCGGGCCTCGCGATCTTCGCGTTTGCTGACGTCTATCTCCAAAATCTCGATACACACCGGCTGAACCTCGGTTCGGTCAAACCAAAGCAAATGCGAGGACTATTCATATGGCAACTGGTACGGTCAAGTGGTTCAATGCCACCAAGGGCTTCGGCTTCATTCAGCCTGATTCGGGCGGCGCGGACGTTTTCGTCCACATCTCCGCTGTCGAGCGCGCTGGGCTGTCGACCCTGGTCGAAGGCCAGAAGATCAACTTCGAGATCGAGCAGGACCGCCGCACAGGCAAGTCGTCCGCTGGTTCTCTGAGCAAGGCAGCCTGATTTTGCGATAGCGCGCGCTGAACGAGAGTTCGGGGCGCGCGGCAGGTCACGGATGTACTGACAGTCGCGCGAGAAGCGCGTTGGAGCGGAAAGACTCGACCAGCTGGATCAGCAGATAGCTGCCAGCCCGGACTTAAAGCTCCCAATCAGGCTACCGAAAATGGGAAGGCGGGATTTATCCCGCCTTTTTGTTTGTCTGGTGCAGATACTTGGCCCTGCAACCTCGATCATGTTATTTTCCACTCCATGACCAAGCTCGAACAGATCGAAAAATCCGTCGCAGCCCTGAGCCCCGAGGAACTGAAGGCCTTTGCCGCATGGTTCGAGGCGCTTCGGGCGGATATGTGGGATCGGCAGATCGAAGCCGACGCCAAGGCAGGCCGGCTAGACAAGCTTGCCGAACAGGCCCTGGCTGACCATCGCGGTGGCCGGACCCGGCCTCTGTGAACCACGTCGCCTCTCCATCATTCTGGGAGGGTTATGAAAAACTGCCATCGTCGATCAGAGCAAAGGCGGACAGGCGTTTTGCCAGACTCCGTTCTGACCCGTTTGACCCGTCATTGCATTTCAAGCAGGTCGGACGCTATTGGTCGGCGCGTGTGGATGACAACTACCGGGCTGTCGCTGTTCGCAATAATGACGATGTGATCTGGTTCTGGATCGGAACACATGCCGACTATGAACATCTGCTGAAGTAGTCGAGCCATTCTGCGATTTGTTTTGGCGCGATCCTCAGCGCCGCAGATGCAACGGCACCACCTTGTTGTCAGCGCCCATCAGCGCCTCGATCGACAGCGGCTCCTGGTTGAAGAGCGTACCGGCCAGCGTCGGGCGGCCGAGATGATATCCCTGCAGCAGGTCGACACCACCATCCAGCGCGACGCGCAGATGTGTCGCCTGCTCGATGCCTTCGACCAGCACCTTGGCGCCGCGATCGTGCAGCGACGAGACAAGCGGCCGGAAGAAGCGCTCGGCGGCCGCGTGGCGGCAGAATTCGGCGAACCAGCCGCCATCGATCTTCACGATATCCGGTTGAAGCAGGCTCATCCGCTCCGCGGTCGAATGGCCGGTGCCGAAATCGTCGATGGCGATGCGAACGCCGTGGCGCCGCATCTCGCGCACCAGCGGGGCCAGCACTTGATCGTCGGCGGCCTGCTCCGTGATTTCGCAGACCAGCATGCCGGCATGCAGGTCGAGATCGCCGAGATGCCGGGTCATCAGCCGGATCTCGGCCAATGCACGCCCGAGATGATCGTTGATCATCGGGTTGTAGTTGAAGAACAGGTCGAGCCCGTCGACGCCGATGTTGCGGAAATTTCTAAGATGCAGCATCCGGCACATCGTCTCGACAAACAGGCGGTCGCCCGCCGTGATGCTGTCGAAGAACACGGAAGGCGCAACCGGCATGGCCGCGCGGTGCGGTTCGATCAGTGCCTCGACGGCGACCGCGGCCAGCGCGCCGCCGCGTGGCGTAAAGATCGGCTGGTAGGCGCTCTTCAGCCGAAACGCGCCATAGACGCCGTATTCGATGCCGACCTCGTCGGCGAAGATAGCTTCGCCGACGTCGCGCCGCCGCTCGCGCTGCCCGGTCATGGGCCGATCCTGCGCCCGAACACCCGGCCCGGCCGCGCTGCAGCGGTTCGGCCGGCAGGCGCCTTGGCTGGCTCGGTCGCCGCGGCAGGTGGCTGCGCATCCTTGCCGAAAACGCGAAAGCTGGTCGGCGCCAGTTCCGGCTTTGCCAGCACGAAACCCTGCACCATCGAGGCGCCCGATTTTTCGGCCAGTTCAAGCTGCCAGCCCTCCTCGATGCCCTCGAACACGGTGCGGATGCCTTGCTGTTCGAAGTTCGTCACCATGGTGGTCAACAGGGCAAAGCCGGCCCCGGACTCCATCAGCTGCGTGATCCAGTGCGCATCGAATTTGACGATGTCCGGCTTGAGTTCCTTGATGCGGTTGATGTCGGATTCATCGGCTCCATAGTCGTCGACGGCGATGCGGAAGCCATTGGCACGCAGCGCCTCGACGAAGCTGTAAAGCGTTTCCTGCGACGCCGATTTCTGCTCGGTGACCTCGCACACGATGCGGCGCGGATCGATCCCGGCCTCGTGCAACACCAGGCGCATGTCGCGCAGCGCGTTGTCGGCGATGGAACGCTCGGTGAACACCGACGGGTCGAAATTGATGAAGATCGAGGCCTCTTGCGGCAGGCAGGCGCCGGCGTTGAGCAAATGCAGCGTGCGCGTCAGCGCCTCGATATGCAGGCGGTCGCCGGCCGGACAGGTCGAGAAGAAATTCATCGGCGATTGCGGCTCGCCGTCGCGGAACGGCCGGATCAGCCCCTCGAACGCCGCCACCGACAATTTGCCCTCGTTGAAGGCGAAGATCGGCTGGAAGGCGCTCTGCAGGGTGTAGAGCCCCCAGACACCTGAAGAGGTGCCGTCATCGTTACGGATGATGTGGGCAAGCCCGATGCTGCGCGACAAGGGTCCCTCGCTCCGCGAGACAGGCGAAATGGCTGGCGATCCTGCAGTCAAAGGTTTTAACGGCCGTTGATGAATTTATTCTTGCCGGGGATGCGCCCCATGGATTGCAAGGTCCCAAGCTCGGACGAAACCCGGCATACGCGGTGCTCCAAAGGCCGATCTTCACAGGCCCTTGACCCTGGCTCATCCGACAATGCTTGCACTTGGCGGGTTGATGCGACATGAGAAGCGCCGCAGCTGTTTCCGCTGCGCCGACCCCTCTGGAGATATCTGGTCATGGCCTTTCTTGCCGACGCCCTTTCCCGCGTGAAGCCTTCCGCCACCATCGCCGTGACGCAGAAAGCCCGCGAGCTGAAAAATGCCGGCCGTGACATTATCGGCCTCGGCGCCGGCGAACCGGATTTCGATACGCCCGACAACATCAAGAATGCGGCGATCGAGGCGATCCGCCGTGGCGAGACCAAGTACCCGCCGGTTTCGGGCATTGTGCCGCTGCGCGAGGCAATCGCCAAAAAGTTCAAGCGCGAGAACAATCTCGACTACAAGCCTGAGCAGACCATTGTCGGCACCGGCGGCAAGCAGATCCTGTTCAACGCCTTCATGGCGACGCTGAACCCAGGCGACGAGGTCATCATCCCCCGCCCCTACTGGGTCAGCTATCCCGAAATGGTGGCGATCTGCGGCGGTACCTCGGTGTTTGCCGACACCTCGATCGACAATGGTTTCAAGCTGACGCCGGCCGTGCTGGAAAAGGCGATCACGCCGAAGACCAAATGGCTGCTGATGAACTCGCCGTCCAACCCGTCGGGCGCCGCCTATACGGAAGCCGAGCTGCGCGCGCTGGCCAATGTGCTGTTGAAGCATCCGCATGTCTGGACGCTGACGGACGACATGTACGAGCACCTGACCTATGGCGACTTCGTCTTCAAGACGATCGCCGAGGTCGAGCCAAAACTCTGCGAGCGCACGCTGACCATGAACGGCGTGTCGAAAGCCTATGCCATGACCGGCTGGCGCATCGGCTATGCCGCGGGTCCGGTGCAGCTGATCAAGGCTATGGACATGATCCAGGGCCAGCAAACCTCGGGCGCCTGCACCATCGCGCAATGGGCCTCGGTCGAGGCGCTCAACGGTCCGCAGGATTTCGTCGCCAGGAACAAGGCAATCTTTCAAGGCAGGCGCGATCTTGTCGTGTCGATGCTGAACCAGGCGCGCGGCATCAGCTGCCCGTCGCCCGAAGGTGCCTTCTACGTCTACCCATCCTGCGCGCAGCTGATCGGCAAGAAGACCAAGGCCGGCAAGGTCATCGACACCGACGAAGCCTTCTGCTCGGAACTGCTCGAGGCTGAGGGCGTCGCGGTGGTGTTCGGCTCGGCCTTCGGCCTCGGCCCCAACTTCCGCATCTCCTACGCGACGTCGGAGACGCTGCTGGAGGAAGCCTGCACGCGCATCCAGCGGTTCACGGCATCGCTGACCTGATCAGGACAGCCTGAAACAGAAAAACCCGGCGTCACCGCCGGGTTTTTTGTTGGCGCCTCATGCTCTTGCTCCGGCATAGGCGGTGGCGAAGAGTTTCGTGCATGCCGGTTTCGCCGCCATGCGCTCAGCCGCCATATTGTTCAGGGGTTACCGCTTCCATCCAATCGGCATGGACGCCGTCGAGCGCTTCCTGCATGGCGACATGGCTCATCGTCGTCTTCGGACCCGCACCATGCCAATGCTTCTCGCCGGGCTCGAACGAGATGACGTCGCCGGCTCTGATCTCCTGGATCGGCCCGCCCCATGCCTGCGCGAGGCCGGCGCCCGAAGTGACATAGAGCGTCTGGCCAAGCGGATGCGTGTGCCAGTGGGTGCGTGCGCCGGGCTCGAAGCTGACCAGCGTGGCGCGCAGCCGCGCCGGCGCTTCCTTCTCGATGATCGGCGTCTGCAGAACGCGGCCGGTGAAATACTTCTCCGGGGCGATGATGGTCGGCACGCTGCCGCAGGCAATGATCTTCATCTTTGGCAATCCTCGAGTTCGGCTGAACCTACCCTGCCCCGGCGCCGGCTACCACCCCAGCCGCGGCCAGAACAAGCCGGCACGCCCACGATAGGCCTTGTATGAGTCGGCGAGCGGTGTGCGCGAAAACTTCTTCTCTTCGTCGAGCGCCGCAAACACATAGAGGACGGCAATCCCAGCGACGGGCACTACCGCCCAGATCGACCAGGTCGCGATTCCCCACCCGATCCAGAAGATGATGTAGGACGTATAGAACGGGTGGCGGACATAGCCATAGGGGCCGTCGGTCAGCAGGCTGTGCGGATCGTCAGGCGCGAATGCGAAGCGCAGCCGCGCCTTGCGCGACGTGACAATCGCCCACCAGAACAGGGCCGAGCTTGCCAGTTCGATGACGAGCCCGATGAGCTTTGCCGAAACCGGCTGCGATTGGATCCACAGTATGGCCAGAAAGAACAGCGCCGTGGCGATGACCGCCGCCGATATCACGATGGCGCCTGGAGACATGGCCTGCGATTGGAAATGCGCCCGCATCGACCAGACATACTGGCCAAGCGTCGCGATGCTGCAGATCGAGACAAGAAGGTCGAGGGCTGGTTCCATTGTCGGGATTCCGCGGTGGTTGCCATGGACCCGGCGGTCACGCCGATGGTCGATTTCTAGAAATCCTTTCTTAACCACATGTTTAAAGAACATATAGAGCCCGCGATGCGATGTTGGCCTTCAGGCAAATCTGAAGGTCTAATCCAGCATGAGCATTTCCGACCGCACGTTCCGCACGCCCCAGGCCGATTTGCGCCTCAGCCAGTCGTCGGGCTCCGGCATACCCATCGTCATGATTCATGGTTCCGGCAGTTCGCGCGCCGTGTTTGCCCGTCAGTTCGACAGTCCGCTCGCCGATGCCCACCGGCTGATCGCCTTCGACCTTCCCGGCCATGGTGAGTCCTCCGATGCCCGCGACCCGGCAACCGCCTATACGATTGCCGGCCTTGCCCAGACCACAGCCCGACTTCTCGATGCCTTGGGCATCGACCGCGCCATCATCTTCGGCTGGTCGCTCGGCGGCCATGTGGCGATCGAACTTGCCAGCTTCCACCATGCGGTGAGCGGCCTGGTGCTGACCGGGGCGCCGCCGGTTTCGAGGGGGCCTCTCGGAATGTTGCGCGGCTTTCATGCCAACTGGGACATGCTGCTCGCTTCCAAGAAGGTCTACTCCGAACGCGACGTCGAGCGTTTTGAGGCGCTTTGCTTCGGCGACACCGCAAGTCCGTCTTTCCGCGAAGCCATAAGGCGCACCGACGGCAGGCTTCGCGCCGGCGTCGCGCGCAGCATGTTTGCCGGCGGCGGCGCCGACCAGAAACAGGTGGTCGAACACGCTTCGTTCCCGGTCGCTGTCATCAACGGAGAGCATGATCCGCTGGTGCGGCTGAGCTACTTCGAGACGGTGGCCTACGCCTCGCTGTGGGAACAGTGCCATGTCATATCAGGCGCCGGCCATGCACCGTTCTGGGAACAGCCGGAGCTGTTCAACCCGCTGCTGTCGCGCTTTGCCGAGGCGGTAGTGAAGCAGAGCACAGCCAGTCCTGCGCTGCAAAGCCAGGCCCGCTGAAACTTCCCGACAGTTTCTGATCCCGGCTTCTGCCTCTCCGCCAGACGGCCGCGCATTTCTATTTTCCTTGCCCTGCCGGCTAACCCGTGGGACGATGGGTTTGGGCAGGTGGCTAAATGAAAACAACCCCGCCCGCGACGGTCGAACAGGCCGGCCGCCGCTTACGTCAGGGTGCGATCGGCGCAAAACCGTTTCCACTTTTGCTGATCGCACTCCAAAGGCAACGCCTGAGTGGAGGTCAGCCATGGGTACTCGCGCCGGAGGACGACGCACGGGACCGAAATGCATTGCCATAGTCGGTCCCTTTGCAAGCGGTAAGACGACACTTCTCGAAGCCATCCTCGCCCGTACGGGCGCCATCCCCCGCCAAAATCCTGTTTCATCGGGAAGCACCGTTTCCGATCATTCGCCCGAGGCCCGCGCCCATGCCATGAGCGTCGAGGCGACTTTTGCCACCACCGAATTCATGGGCGAGCAGCTCACCTTCGTCGACTGTCCCGGATCGATCGAATTCTCCTTCGAGGCAGAGCCGGTGCTGGCCGCCTGCGACATCGCCGTGGTCGTCGCCGAGGCCGACGAGAAGAAGATCCCCGCCTTGCAATTGATCATGCGCAAGCTCGACGATCTCGGCGTGCCGCGCATCCTGTTCCTCAACAAGGTCGACAAGGCGATCGCCGGCGTGCGCGACACACTGAAGATGCTGCAGCCGACGAGCGCGGCGCCGCTGCTGCTGCGCCAGATTCCGCTGCGCAAGGACAATGTGGTGATCGGTTCGATCGACCTGGCGCTGGAGCGCGCCTACATCTACCGCGAATATGCCGAAAGCCAGGTTGCCGAAATACCAACTGACGACAAGGCGCGCGAGCTGGAGGCCCGTTTCTCCATGCTGGAGACGCTTGCCGACCATGACGACCAGTTGATGGAGCAGTTGCTGGAGGAGATCGAGCCGCCGAAGGACGCGGTCTTCGACGATCTGTCCGCCGACCTGCGCGCCGGCGCGGTGACCCCGGTGCTGATCGGCACCGCCGAAAAGGGCAATGGCGTGCTGCGCCTGCTGAAAGCGATCCGCCATGACGCGCCGGACGTTGAGGCGACGCGTAAGCGGCTCGGCGTCCCGGACGGCAACCAGACCGTCGTCCAGGTGATGAAGACCATCCACACCGCGCATGGTGGCAAGCTGTCGGTGTCGCGCGTGCTCTCCGGCCAGATCGCCGATGCCGCCGAGCTTTATTTGTCGAACGGTGAGACGGCGAAGATCTCGGGCATCTACAAGATGCTCGGCAAGGACCAGTCCAAGCTCGTTGCCGCCAAGGCCGGCGACACGGTGGCGTTGGGCAAGCTGGACGAGGTCAAGACCGGCCAGACCCTGAGCTCCGCCAAGGGCGGCATGAAACCGCTGCTTACGCTGGCGCCGCCGCAGCCGGTCTTTGCCTTCGCGCTGCGGCCGAAGGAGCGCAAGGACGAGGTCAAGATGTCGGCGGCCATCCAGCGCCTGGCCGAGGAAGATCCCTCGCTCACCCTGCGCCACAACCAGGACTCGGCCGAGACCGTGCTGTCCGGCCATGGCGAGATGCATCTGCGGGTCGTGCGCGAGCGGCTGGAAGGCAAGAACCAGATTCCGGTCGAAGGCCATGCTCCGGCCGTTCCCTATCGCGAGACGATCCGCAAGACGGTGCAACAGCGCGGCCGTCACAAGAAGCAGTCCGGCGGCCATGGCCAGTTCGGCGATGTGGTGATCGAGATCAAGCCGCTGCCGCGCGGCTCCGGCTTCCAGTTCTCGGACACCATCACTGGCGGCGTCGTGCCCAAGACTTACATCCAGTCGGTAGAGACCGGCGTGCGCGACTATCTGAAATCCGGCCCGCTCGGCTTCCCTGTGGTCGATGTCGCCGTCAACCTCTCCGACGGCTCCTACCACGCGGTCGATTCCTCGGACATGGCCTTCCAGATGGCGGCCAAGCTGGCGATGAAGGAAGGCATGGCGGCCTGCTCGCCGGTGCTGCTCGAGCCGGTGATGAAGGTCGAGATCGTCACGCCGTCAGAAGCCACGTCGAAGATCATTGCGCTGATCCCGCAGCGGCGCGGCCAGATCCTCGGCTACGACGCGCGGCCCGACTGGCCCGGATGGGATGTCGTCGAGGCGACCATGCCGCAGGCCGAGATCGGCGATCTGATCATCGAACTGCGCTCGGCGACCGCCGGCGTCGCCAGCTATCGCTGTGCCTTCGATCATATGGCCGAGCTTACCGGACGGTTGGCCGACGAGGCGATGAACACCAACGGCAAGGCTGCATGACAGGCGGTGCTGATCCGCACAAAAAACGGCGCCCGGATGATCCGGACGCCGCTCCTATTGCGGACCGTCTTCTTGGGAGGAAAACGGCAGGTCCGCCGCATGTATCCGCCGCGCCTGGCGGCACTGGCAGACGAATAGGTTCGGACGCGGTAGCCGCCTGAGCCCGGATCTTCCGAGTGATGCCCCCATCTCCCGGACGAACCAAACCGCGTCCTATGATCTGCTTAAACGATGAATCGCGCCTGCGCCATGTTACCTGAGGTTACATGTCACTGTTACGCGGCAATGCTGATCGGTTTTTTTCGGCGGTTGCGGCAGGCCTGAAAACAAAAAAGCCGGATCAACGAAGATCCGGCTGAGTTTGATTGGAAGTGCCTGTTAAGGCTAACCTCCAGAGGGGAACACTCGAGGGCGCTAATGGGAGGAGAACGCGCCCAGGAGATGATCTATATATGTGCTCATCATGCCCAAGAAACAAGCATCTATTTTGCAACACACGCATGCAAAAAGGCGCAGGCTGTGGTCTAACCCATTTTGGGGCCCGATAGGACCAGAAAAAGACTTCAAATGGCCTGCGCGAACGGCCCATTGCTGTCAAGGGACCATCACTGGGCCTGATTTCCGCGCCGAAACGCAAGAAACTGGAATGACGTCGAATCGAGCAGAGCGCGGTTATTTTTGCAGCATCGGACCGGGATAGGGTCGGCGAGGAGACCTGAAATGCGGACAGCTCAGGCGATTGCCGGCAGCGCGGTCTTCTTCATCGCCGCACCTTGCATCGTCGCCGGTGTGGTGCCCTGGCTGCTGACCGACCACTACCATCTGCCGCTATCGACTGTGCCGGGCTTCGTTCCGCTCGGCTGGCTTCTGATCCTCGCGGCAATCGCCCTGCTCGTTCATTCCTTTGCCCGCTTTGCGCTCGAAGGCCTCGGCACGCCGGCACCTGTCGCACCCACCGAGAGACTGGTGATCGGCGGCATCTACCGCCATGTCCGCAACCCGATGTATGTCGCCGTGCTGTCGATCATCCTCGGCCAGGCGCTGCTGTTTTCGAGCTGGACCGTCGTCGCCTATGCCGTCATCGGCGCGATCGCCATGGGCTCCTTTGTGAAGCTTTACGAAGAGCCGACACTGGCCAGCCGCTACGGCGCCGAATACGAGACCTACCGCCGCAACGTCCCCGGCTGGCTGCCGCGGCTGACGCCGTGGCGGGGGTAAGCAGCACCTCCCAAGGGCATGTTTAAAACGACCAGCTGCGCGCTTTGGCGATGATGAAATCCCGGAACACGTGCAGCTTGGCCTGGTTCTTCATCGCGTCGGGATAGGCGAAATAGGTGTCGAAGGACGGCACCTCGGTCTCTGGCAGCAGCTGCACCAGATCCGACTCCTTGGAGATCACATAGTCGGGCAGCATGGCAATGCCGGCGCCGCCCTGCACGGCGCGCTTGATCGATAAGATGTCGTTGATTTGCAGCGTCGGCACCCTTTGCCCGCCTTCGAAATCGCCGATCGTTTCCAGCCAGTTCAGCTCCGACAGATGCGACGGCACCGGCACGCCGAAGGTGACGATGCGATGGTTCTTCAGGTCTGCGACCGAGGTCGGCTTGCCGTGTTTGCCGACATAGGCCGGCGAGGCATAGAGGTGGAAATGCACCGTGAACAGGCGGCGCTGGATCAGGTCGGGCTGCTGCGGCTGGCGCAGCCTGATCGCGCAATCGGCCTGGCGCATGGTGAGGTCGAGTTCCTCATTGGCGAGGATCAGCTGCAGGCTGATTTCCGGATAGAGCTCGATGAATTCCTGCACCCGCTCGGTCAGCCAGCCGGCGCCGAGCCCGACTGTCGTCGTCACCCTGAGCACGCCGGACGGCCGATCCTTGGCCTCGGTCAGCCGCGACTTGATGGTCTCCAGCTTCATCAGCACGTCATGGGCCGTGCGGAACAGCATCTCGCCCTGCTCGGTCAGCACCAGGCCGCGGGCATGCCGGTTGAATAGCGGCACGCCGACATCGTGTTCGAGCGCGCTGACCTGGCGTGAAATCGCCGATTGCGACAGATGCAATGTCTCGGCGGCATGGGTAAACGACCCAGCCTCCGCCGCAGCGTGAAACACGCGAAGCTTGTCCCAGTCCAACGCCATTGAGTTCCCCTCGTTCTGTTTTTGGCGTCTGAATGAAAAATCAGGCTTTTGAACGGCTTGCTCCGCCGTCTTGATAGATTTTATTCCGCCGCTTCGCGGAGCACCTCGATGCCGGCCAGGTATTTTTCCGCCTCGAGCGCGGCCATGCAGCCAAGCCCGGCGGCGGTCACCGCCTGGCGGTAGATGTCGTCGGTCACGTCGCCGGCGGCGAACACGCCGGGTACGTCGGTGCGGGTCGAATTCGGCGCCGTCCACAGATAGCCGTTCGGCTTCTGCTTCAGCTTGCCGACAAACAGCTCCACCGCCGGCGCATGGCCGATCGCCACGAACACGCCGTCGACCTTGAGATGGCTGATCTCCCCGGTCACCGCATTCCTGAGCTTCAGCCCTTCGACCGAAGGCGGCAGCGGTGTCTTGCCGGGCCGGCCGGTGATCTCGTCGACGATCGTATCCCAGATGACGCGGACATTGTCCTTCTTCAACAGCCGCTCACGCAGGATGCGCTCGGCGCGGAAATCGTTGCGCCGGTGGATGACGGTCACGCTCTTCGCCAGATTGGAGAGGTAGAGCGCCTCCTCCACCGCCGAATTGCCGCCGCCTATGACAGCGACATCCTTGCCGCGATAGAAGAAGCCGTCGCAGGTGGCACATGCCGAGACGCCGAAACCCATGAAGGTCTGTTCGGTCGGGATGCCCAACCACTTCGCCTGCGCGCCGGTGGCGATGATCAGCGCGTCGGCCGTGTAGATGGTGCCGGAATCGCCTTTGGCTCGGAACGGCCGCACGTTGAGATCGACCTCGGTGATTATGTCGTTGATGATGTCGGTGCCGACATGCTCGGCCTGTTTCAGCATCTGTTCCATCAGCCAAGGACCCTGGATCGGATCGGCGAAGCCGGGATAGTTTTCGACATCGGTGGTGATCATCAGCTGGCCGCCCTGCTGCAGGCCGGCGACGAGCACCGGCTTCAGCATGGCGCGCGCGGCATAAACCGCGGCGGTATAGCCGGCCGGGCCGGAACCGATGATGAGAACAGGCGCGTGCTTAGTGGTCATCTAAAGCCTCTGCGGGGCAGACAATCGAGTGTGCCTTGGAAAAAGACGTGAAATGTCGCTGGTAATGTAAGGGTTGCCAACCACGCCAGCAAGACGGACAGGCCGTCGTCCCCGGAAAGCTTCGGCCCACAGGCTTATTCGTGCAATCACCGCTTTCGTTACCGCCCGAAAATCGCCTGACCAAGGGCTGGCATCGCCACAAAAGTCGTTTAATGACGAGATCGCGAAAGATTCTTGCGCTTAAGCTGAGACAGCCATGCCCCTGAAAGCCGACCTCGACGCCATCGACTGGAAGATCCTGCGCGAGCTTCAGGCCGACGGGCGCATGACCAATGTCGAACTGTCGAGCCGCGTCGGCATTTCCGCCCCGCCTTGCCTGCGCCGTGTCCGTCGGCTGGAGGAGACCGGCATCATCCGCGGCTACCGCGCCTTGCTCAACGCGCCGGCGCTCGGCATGGATGTCGTCGCCTTCTGCCTGATCGGCCTGCACCACCAGGCTGATGCCGAGCTCAAAACCTTCGCCGAGCGCACCCGCGGCTGGCCGATCGTGCGCGACGCCTGGATGGTGTCGGGCGAATCCGACTTTCTGCTGCATTGCGTGGCGAGCGATCTCGGCACCTTCCAGACCTTCGTCATCGAGCAACTCGCCTCGGCGCCCAATGTCGACACGGTGCGTACCGCGCTCACCATCCGCCGCGTCAAGGACGAAGGGCTGGTAGCGTTCAGCGCTTGATCGGGATCATTCTCGCGGCCAGTCAGGCCAAGGGCAGCACGTGCTATCTGCGTTCCACGGTGAGAACGACAGGCATTCCCCAGGCCACGTCCAGCGGAGCCTGAAGAAGCGATACCTTGCCATCCACGACCTGGGCTTCCCACCTCGCATAGTGCTTCAGGTGATAGTTTCCGGAGCGAACGCTCAGACCGGCGATCGGCCCGCCATCAAGATTCAATGCCGTCTTGAGCTCAAGTTCAGCCTCGAGAAGGAAATTTGCCAGCCTGTCCAATGAGAAGAAGGCATCCTTGGTCGAACCGACGATGATCCGGCCCTGACGGTCTTCCGCGATAAACGTTCGGTTCGCCAGCCAGTTGCTCTTGGCGCGGACATTGTTGCGGCCGTCCTCGCCAACAAGCAGCGGATAGGAAACCATGGCGTTTTCAGCATTTTCCAGGACTGCGCGCCAGTCGCGCCCGGCCAGATCGACTACCTGCGTGCCAGAGGCATTCGCAACCCATGCCCCAGCCTTGGCATCGTACTCATCAGGTCCGAGCCTGTCGCCCTTGCTGATAAAGGGCGTGTCGGCTTCGCCCTTAAGTCCGAAATAGCTGCCATTGACGATTAGAACGGTGCCGCACGCGCCGTCGGGATCGAGTGCCGCTTCCCACTGATCGATGTCCTTGGCACCACTGGGCTCGTTATGGGCGACGAAACCGAATTTGGCTGGATCGAAACGGTTGAGATAGAGCCTGTCAATTTCACGATCGCCCGCCATGACGGGGATTTCTCTGACCTGGAATCCGGGCTCGGTTTCGCTCCATGAGCTGGCTCCAGCGGTCACGCCAGGAATTTCCGGCTTCAAGGCAAGCCGCATGGCAGGCGAGAGACGCGCATCATCGGGTGCAACGGTGACCCAATAGCTTCCGCCTCGGCGAAGAAGAACATTAAGCCCATACACGCCGTGTTTTTGCCAAACATACCCCACGGCTGAAAGCACAGCCAACGTTGACAAGACAACGGCAATAGAGATCGCTTTCTTCAATGAATTCCCCCTCATTCTTCGATAGACTGACATCTGCAAATTTCTTGCTTGAATGATGTCTGATCTCTGCAGTTTTTCCGCAAAAAGCGCGTAGCTCTTCCCTGGGGGAATTGCTCAAAAGCAAAGAACGGCGCGACTCACCGTCTCTGTGAAACGATGAGAAGATTCAGGTAAGTTATTGAGATTGCTGCGGGGGAACAGATCGGGAAAGGGGCCGGCTAGCTCAGTCTCGACCCGAGCGACTCGACCGCCGCCAGCAGCCCTCCCAGATCGCCGGGGTTGCGCAGCGGCAGAACCTCGAAGCCCGGTTCGTTGGCCCCCTCGCCGTCGACCAGCCAGCCACGCTCCAGGCCGGCGCGCTGCCCCGCTTCCATGTCCGCCGGCTTGTCACCGACGATCAGCGAACGTTTGAGATCGAGGCCAAGACGCGTCCGCGCCTCCAACAACATGCCCGGATTGGGCTTGCGCATCGGGTGATCGGCGATGGCTAGTGGCCCGTTGCCTGCCTCGTGATAGGCGCAGGCCAGAACCATGTCGACGAAGGCATTGTCGTCGGCAAGCAGTTCGAGAACCCGGCCGTTGACGGCGGCAAATTCCTTCCAGCCGAAATAGCCGCGCGCAATGCCGGACTGGTTGGTGACGATGACCACCGGAATGTTGCCCCGGTTGGCCGCAGCAATCACCGGCATGATGCCCTCGCGCAGCACCATTTTGGCTGGATCGTCGGGATAGCCGGTATCGACATTGATGGTGCCATCGCGGTCGAGGAACAGCGCCGGCGTCCCGGCTGAAAAGACCCGCGAACCGACCCGCTCGACCCACAGGCCGGGCTCTGCCAGCGGGTATGGACCGGAGGTGCTGGTGTCAGCCATCGCTGAGACGCGCTTCGACCACTTCGCAGAGATAGTGATAAAGGCACAGATGCCCCTGCTGGATGATCGGCGTCGAGGTCGAGGGCACGTTGAGCAGGATGTCTGTAAGCGGCTTGAGCTTGCCGCCGGTGTCGCCGGTCAGGCTGATCACGGTCATGTCCATCATCCGCGCCTGTTCGGCGGCGGCAAGAATGCTCGGCGAATTGCCGCTCGTCGAGATCGCCAAAAGCACGCCGCCGGCCGCGCCATGCGCCTCGACCTGGCGTGAAAACACCGTATCGAAACCGTAGTCATTGCCCCATGCCGTCAGCACCGCTGCATTGGCCGGCAGCGCGATGACATTGTAGGCTTTGCGCTCCTTCAGGAAGCGGCCGACCAGTTCGCCGGCAATATGGATGGCGTCACTAGCCGAGCCGCCATTGCCGCAGATCAGCAATGCCTTTCCAGAAGAAAGGGCGGTGACGACAGCCACTGCCGCCCGCTCCATCTCGCCGGTCAGGTCGCGCTCGACCATCGCGTTGATGGCAGCCGCCGAGCGGACCAGGTAATCGTTCAGTCCCGACATGAAATCCCTCAGTTGGTGGCGCCGCCGGCGCGCAATTTGCCGATGGTGCCGGTGGTGCTCTTGCCGGCGACGAGATCGACCAGCACGACGCGTCCGCCCGCTTTCTGCACCACATCGGCACCGACCACGGTTTCGACGGTGTAGTCGGCGCCCTTGACCAGTATGTCGGGCAGCAGCGCCTCGATCAGCGCCAGCGGCGTGTCCTCCTCGAACACCACAACTGCATCGACCGACGCCAGGGCCGCGAGCACGCAGGCGCGGTCATGCTGATCGTTGACCGGACGGCCCGGTCCCTTCAGCCTGCGCACCGAGGCATCGCTGTTGAGGCCGAGCACCAACCGGTCGCATTGGCTGCGCGCCGCATGCAGCAGGCTGACATGGCCGGCATGCAATATGTCGAAGCAGCCATTGGCGAAGCCGACGCTGAGGCCCTCGTCCTTCCACGCCGCGACCATGCGAGCTGCCGATGCCGCATCGAGAATGGCGTCCTTGTGCGCGGTCGGCCCATGCGAGCGGAACAGGGCGCCGGTGAGTTCCTCGACCGTCAGCCGTACCGTGCCGCGTTTGCCCACCACCACGCCGCCGGCGGCATTGGCGATGGATGCGGCCATGACGCGATCGGCGCCCGCGGCCAGAGCCAGCGCGAAGCTCGCGATCACCGTGTCGCCGGCACCTGAAACGTCGAACACCTCACGCGCCTGGGTGGCGATGTGGCGCGCCTCATCGGGGCCTACGACGCTCATGCCCTTTTCGCTGCGGGTGGCGACGACGAAGTCGAAGCCATGCGCGGCAATCAATTCGCGTGCCGCAGCTACGATCTCGTCATCGGCAAAAACCGGATGACCGACCGCTTCGCCAAGTTCTTTGCGGTTCGGGGTGATGGCGGTCGCCCCGGCATAGCACGCATAGTCGCGGCCCTTCGGATCGACCAGCACCGGCTTTCCCGCCTCGCGGCAGATGGCGATCAGTTCGGCGGCGACGCCGTCGAGCAAAATGCCCTTGCCATAGTCGGACAGGATGACGATGTCCGCGCGGGTCAGTGCGTCCCGAAAATGCCGAATCAGGCCGGCCCGTTCCTTGTCGTCGAGCGGCTTGATCTCTTCCTCGTCGAAGCGCAGCACCTGCTGGTTGAGCGCGCTGAAGCGGCTCTTCGACGACGTCATGCGGTCCCGCGCCTGCGCCAGGCCAGCTGTATCGGCGCCGAGTTCACCGAGCATCCGCACAAGGTTGTCACCCGCCACATCGGTGCCGATGACTGAGACGGGGATAGCGCTGGCACCCAGCGAGACGATATTGGCCACGACATTGCCGGCGCCGCCCATCGTCGAGGTCTCGCCACGACCGTGCAGAACCGGGATCGGCGCTTCCGGTGAGATCCGCTCGATGACGCCGTTGACGAAACGGTCGAGGATGAAGTCACCGACCACCAGCACGGCGACGTCGCCAAAGCGGGCAATGGCGCGATGCAAGGGTTCGGGAGAAGGCGGATTGTGCTTGATCATGTCACTGGCAATGCGAGGGAAAGGCCGATCTCAATCACGCTGAAAATTGTCAATTTACGGGCCGGATCGTTCATGGCGAAGCCGATATACCGCAAATCCACGCAGCGCAACGTCAGGGCAGCCGTCAGCTCTTCTGCAGGGCGACGTGGACGCCCAGTCCGACCAGCACCGCGCCGCCCGCCCGCTGCATCATGCGTTGCGCACGGCTCGAACGCCGCAACCGGCCGATGACCGCACCAGCCAGGAACACGCAGACGATATCGGCCGAGGAAAACATCAGATTGACGATGGTGCCCAGCACGACGAACTGCAGCCAGACCGGGAAGGCCGCCGAGGCATCGATGAACTGTGGCAGGAACGCCATGAAGAAGATCGCCGTCTTTGGATTGAGCACCTCGACGGTGATGCTCTCGAAAAAGGCGCGGCGCGCCGATTTGCGCTCCAGAATAGGCAGCGCCGTGTCGCCCTCCCCGCGCTTGCGGAACAGGGACACGCCGAGCCAGATCAGATAGAGCGCGCCGATCAGCTTGACCGCCATGTAGAGTGGCGGCACGGCGTGGAACAGCACCGACAGCCCGGCGGCAGCGGCGAAGACATGGAAATAACCGCCGAGATGGATGCCAAGTGCAGCCGTCAGCCCCGACCAGCGCCCGCGCGCCATGGTCTGCGCGGCGGCATAGAGCATCGCCGGACCCGGAATGTAGGCAAAGATCGCCGTGGTGGCGAAAAACGCAATGAGCAGTTCGGTCGACGGCATTCTTTTGCTCCTGATGAATGATTGCATTTCTGGCGGGCTACGTCTCACTGCCCTCATATCCATCCATATTGGTCCATCCATATTGGCGATATCACGGATATGGATATCTTCGAACTCGACCAACTATCTTACCAGGCGTTGGCGCTGCCCCTCACCTGCCTGCCGGCATCCTCTCCCCGTATAGTGACGGGGAGAGGGGCGCTCTCATCGATGGTTTCGCCATCGCCAGCGTTGCAAGAAAAGCGGCAGGTTGCGGCCAATACCCTTCTCCCCGTCAATATACGGGGAGAAGGTGCCGGCAGGCGGATGAGGGGCGGCGCTGACTTCACGTGATTGTCGGCAATCAACCCATAGCGACTGCACTGCTGGCGGCGGCGGCTTTAGTCACGATCCAACTCTCGAGAGTACTCTTCAAGCATCTCGACATGTTCGGGAGGAGCATCCTTGGCGGCGTAGGCGCGGCGGCTGTCGTTGACGAAGCGAGCCTGGTAAGCCTCGATACTCATCAGGACGTATCTCGGCTTGTTGTGACGGGTGATGGAGACCGGTTGCTGGCTGGCAGCCGCAAGCACGTCTCCGAGATTCTGTTTCAGATCGGTAGATGGATAATGCTTCATGGGTACTCCGTTTTGCACACAATAGACAAAACAGACAAAATAGACAAGAACGGAATGGAAGGGTGGCCGACACTTCATCGACAGTCCGGCTGGCCTCCCTTATAAGGACCGGAATCGCAGCAACCAGAGGCCTTCATGATCATCGTCACGGGCGGCGCCGGCATGATCGGCTCCAACATCGTCGCCGCACTCAATGCCGAAGGCCATGACGACATCCTCGTCGTCGATGACCTCACCGATGGCCACAAGATCGCCAATCTGGCTGATCTCAAGATAGCCGACTATCTCGACAAGGACGAATTCCTGCCCCGCATCGAAGCCGGCGACCTCGGCCGCGTCGAGGCCGTTTTCCACCAGGGCGCCTGCTCGACCACCACCGAGTGGAACGGCAAGTTCATGATGGAGGTGAACTACGCCTATTCGAAACGGCTGCTGCATGCTTGCCTGTCGCTGCGCCTGCCCTTCCTCTATGCCTCCTCGGCTTCCGTCTATGGCGGCGGCTCGGAGTTTCGCGAGGATCCGGCGCTTGAGCGGCCGCTCAACGTCTACGCCTATTCGAAGAAATTGTTCGACGACTATGTCAGGCGCACCGTCTTCGATAGCGATCATTCGCAGGTCGCCGGTCTGCGCTATTTCAACGTCTACGGACCGCGCGAGGCGCACAAGGGCGCAATGGCTTCGGTCGCTTTCCATCTGTTCAACCAGGTCGAGCGGGGCGAAAACCCAAAATTGTTCGGCGCTTATGACGGTTTTGGACCAGGCGAGCAGAGCCGCGACTTCATCCATGTCGGCGACGTCGCCGACGTCAATCTGTGGCTGTGGAAGCGAGGCTCTAGCGGCATCTTCAACTGCGGCACCGGCCGCGCCCAGCCGTTCCGCGCCATTGCCGAAACCGTCATCGACACGCTGGGCAAGGGCGAGATCGAATTCATAGAATTCCCCGACCATCTCAAGGGCAGCTACCAGAGTTTTACCCAGGCTGATATGTCCCGCTTGCGCGCAGCCGGCTATAATGGGCAATTCCGCACCGTGGAAACCGGCGTCAGAGACTATGTCGAATGGCTGAAAGCCCAACGATCCTCGTGATCGGCCCACGCTGGGTGGGCGACATGGTCATGGCGCAGTGCCTGTTCTCGGCGCTGAAAGAACTCCATCCCAACGCCGCCATCGACGTGCTGGCCCCGGCCTGGGCGGCACCCTTGGTCAAGCGCATGCCCGAACTGCGCCAGCAGATCGATTTCCCCCTAAAACCCGGCGCGCTCGAATTCACCATTCGCCGCCGCTTCGGCCGCCTGCTGCGCGGCCGCTACGACATGGCGTATGTCCTGCCGGGAAGCTGGAAATCGGCGCTGATCCCCTTCTTCGCCCGCATCCCGCGCCGCTTCGGCAATTTGCGCGAAATGCGCTATGGCCTGCTGACCGACATCGTGCCGCTGCCCGAGGCCGTCAAGCGGCGCACCGCGCAAGCCTATTTCGGCCTTGCCCAGGGCGGACATTTCCGGCCGCCGCAGCTGACCGTCGATGCGAGCAATCAGGGCGAGCTTCTCGCCCGCTTCGACCTGCAGCCGGGAAAATTCGTCGCCATGATGCCCGGCGCCGAATTCGGCCCGG
Source organism: Mesorhizobium neociceri (assembly GCF_013520985.1). Lineage (GTDB taxonomy): Bacteria > Pseudomonadota > Alphaproteobacteria > Rhizobiales > Rhizobiaceae > Mesorhizobium > Mesorhizobium neociceri. Next base: position 218,253 of record NZ_JACDTY010000007.1, read on the forward strand.
CCAAGCGCTGGCCGAGCGAAAGCTATGCCGGCCTCGCCCGCGAGATGATGGCGAAAGGCTTTCGGGTAGCGCTCTTCGGCTCGAAGAATGACCGCGACGTCACCGCCGAGATCGCAGCACTCGCGCCCGGTGTCGTCGATCTGGCAGGGAAAACGCGGCTGGAAGACGCCATCGACCTTATCGCCGCAGCGCGGCTGGCGGTGTCCAACGACAGCGGGCTGATGCATGTCGCGGCCGCCGTCGGCACGCCGATCGTTGCCGTCTACGGCTCGACCTCGCCGGAAAACACGCCGCCGCTCGCCGAGCAGCGCGAACTGATCTGGCTGCATTTGTCCTGCTCGCCTTGCCACCAGAAGACCTGCCCACTCGGCCATCTCAACTGCCTGAAGACGCTGGATGTCGCGAAGGTTGCAGCGGCGGCGGACCGTTTGCTGGAACTTCCGGCCGTCGCATGAAGGTGCTGATCTTCAAGACATCGTCGATGGGCGACGTCATCCACACCTTCCCCGCTGTCGAGGATGCGCGCCGCAAGCGCCCTGATATCTCCTTCGACTGGTGCGTCGAAGAGGCTTTTGCCGGCATCGTCGCGCTGCATCCGGCGATAGCAAAGATCCATACCGTCGCCATCCGGCGCTGGCGCAAGCATCTGTTCAACGCCGGCACATGGCGAGAGGCGACAAGCTTGCGCCGCGCTCTGCAAGCAGGCGGGTACGACCTCGTCATCGATGCGCAGGGGCTGCTGAAATCGGCCCTGGTGGCGAAACAGGCAGCGGCACCAATCGCCGGCTTCGACCGCGCAAGCGCTCGTGAGCCCTCGGCGACGCTGTTTTACCAGCGCAAATACCCCATGCCTCGTGACCTGCACGCCATCGAGCGCACACGGAGGCTGTTCGGGCTGGCGCTGGGCTACGAGCCCGATCTTTCAACGCTGGCGTCAGGCATCGTGCCGCCGCTGGGCGGCTTAGCCGGCATTGACGGCAAGACGGCCTTCCTGCTGCACGGCACCAGCCGCGAGGACAAGAAATGGCCGGCCGAAGACTGGATCGGAGCCGCCCGCCTGCTGGCTGAACGGGGAATGACGCCAGTCACCACATGGTCGAACGAGCGCGAGAAGGCCGTCGCCGAGGCGATCGCCAGGACCGTGCCGTCAACAATCGTGATGCCCAAATCACCGCTGGCAGACATCGCCGCCATCCTCGGCCGCTCGACGCTGGTCATCGGCGCCGACACTGGCCTAACCCACCTCGCCGCCGCCTTCGGCCTGCCAACGGTCGCAGTGTTCCTGGCGACGGAGCCGAGTTTGACCGGCCCACGCGGAGCGTATGCGTCAACGTTGATGGCGGCGGCTGGTGGGCGAATGGCACCTGCGGAGGTCGTAGCCGAGGCGGAAAGGCTGCTGAAGCTCTGTCAGGTCAATGCCGACAAGGCCTGATTTAGTTATTTCGATCAGTCAGCGCTGCCCCTCATTGCCCTGCCAGGCATTTCTCCCCGTGAACGGGGAGAAAGAGGCTGGCCGCAACGCTGGCGCCGTCCTTGCAACGTCGAAAACGGGCGAAACCATCGATGACTGCGTCCTTCTCCCCGTTCACGGGGAGAAGATGGCGGCAGCCAGATGAGGGGCGGCGCCAACCTCAGCTCAAAAAGCGCAGGTCAGGCGTGAACTTGCCCTAAATAAACTGCACCTGGACGATCTCATAACCCCGTGCGCCGCCGGGCGCATTGACCTCGATGGCGTCGCCTACTTCCTTGCCGATGAGTGCGCGCGCAATCGGCGACGAGATCGAGATACGGCCCGATTTCACGTCCGCTTCCTGGTCGCCGACGATCTGGTAGGTCTTCTTCTCCTCGGTGTCCTCGTCGACCAGCACGACGGTCGCGCCGAACTTGACCTTGTCGCCGCTGAGCTTGGTGACATCGATCACCTCGGCGCGCGCGATATAGTCTTCGAGCTCGTTGACGCGGCCCTCATTGAGGCTCTGCGACTCCTTGGCGGCATGATATTCGGCATTTTCGGACAGGTCGCCATGCGAGCGCGCTTCGGAGATCGCCTCGATGATGCGCGGCCGCTCTTCCTGCTGACGCCAACGCAGTTCTTCCTTCAATGACGCGAACCCCTCGCCTGTCATCGGGACCTTGTTCATGATGCCTGACCTTTCCTGCCGCCACCCCCGCATTTCGGGGAAAGCCTTGTCGATGGGTACAAAAAGAAAACGGGTCCGGAAGCCTCGGGCTAACGGAACCGTTTCACCGCAATTTCCCCCAATATAGCGATCTTCGCGCGCTTTTCACGCTGAAAAAGCGGGCTTTTGAAAAATCATGGTCCGATTGTGCAGTTGCCGCCACGGCATGCGCGCTGTGTTGCGGCTGCGACAACAAAAAGCCGGCTGCGATTGCTCGCAGCCGGCCCAAAGAAGCCGTTGGGGTGGGGTCAGCTTCTCATGAAATGGTAGATCTGCTCGGCCAGCATGCCGTATTCGCGCGAACCTTTGCCGGTGCGCTTCTCGATTTCGGCCAGCTGCTCCTGGGCGCCGGCCAGGTCGCCAATCTGCAGATGCGCCTCGCCGAGATATTCGCGCACCAGCGTATAATCGGGATTGATGCGCAGCGCTTCCTCGTAATAGCCGAGGCCGACCGTGACGCGGCCGGAATGGCGGTGCGAATAGCCGAGATAGTTGAGGATGCGCGGATCCTGCTTGTTCTCGGCCAGGCTGAGCACGGCGATCGCCTCATCATAGCGCCCTGCCATCGCCAGATCGTGGCCGGCCTCATAGATGTTGTTGTCGTCGAGCATGCCGTATTTCGGCGCGACGCACTTCTTCAGCTTCTTGTCCCAGACCTCGCCCTTCTTGCATTTCGTGCTCCCGCCGTCGCCGCCTCCGCCGCCCTCGCCGGCGGTAAATGCTGGCGCCGCAAACAGCGGCAGAGCGACAACAGCTAGAACTTGAATCAGCAAACGTCTGCGCATCGAAGCCTCCTTGAGGGATAATGATGAAATGCTAACGCCGGGCGGACACCATTTCATCCCGGAAAAGCCGCCGCCGTCAAAACTATTTCCCAAAACCCTCTTCAAAAGACAGGCGTGCGAGTCAAAATTCCGCCGGCGATGAGGCCAGCCGGCCGAAGGTGACGTGACGCGCGCTGCAAATCCGCTATCATCCTGGAAATGACCAGCGGAGTGCGCGAGAGTGCAACAGCGCCGTGAACGGGAATGGGAGCTATCGATCGGCCCGGACACCGTGCGGCTGTTCATTCTCAAGGCAAAGGGTCTGAGCGCTGCCGTCAACGAAGACTATACCGACGGCGCCGAGCATGAGGTCGAGTTCGACGGCGACACGCACGACAATCACCACCATGACGGCCTTGCCGAGGAAAGCGCGGAAAACCTCAGCGAAGAAGAGCTGCGCGAACTGATCAACGACCTCAATGTCGACGAGGCGGCCGAGCTCATCGCGCTGGCCTGGGTCGGCCGTGGCGACTATGACGCGGCGGAATGGGCCGATGCGGTTGCCGCCGCGCGCGAGCGCGCCAACAAGCGCACGGCAAAATATCTGCTCGGCATGCCGCTGCTGGCCGACTGGCTGGAGGAAGGGCTGGAGGCGATTGGCGCGTAACGCCGGGGTAACCGATCGTGATCGGGCGCCTGCGCTTTTCCCGGCAACCTCCGTAAGCCCGCGCCGTTTAGGGCCAATGGCGGCGCTTGTCTTTTCCAGAATATGCGGGTTGGCGCTGGCCATGGTGGTGGCCGGATTGCTCGCGACTCCTGCTGACGCCAAACATCGATGGCATCACACACCGCTGTCACCACGGATAGAGCAGCCGCTGACACAGCGAGCCGACCAGCCGCTAAAGCCGCGCAACAAGCACCGCCTGAAAGCGCGGGGCAAGCGGCATACAGTGCCGAAGCAGGCAGAGCCGAAAACGCCGGATCCGCAGCCCCCGGTTGCCGGCGTTCCGGTGCCCGAGGCGCGCCCCGCGAAGGCGCAGAAGGCCGACGTTCCGATTGAAGAGCAAAAGACCGAAGGTCCCAAGACCAGCGGTGCGCCCAACCGGTCCAATGACAATCGGTTCAACGAAGAAAAGTCCCGTCAGAAAAAGCAGGCGCGGCCCGAACCGTCAGCCCCGGAGCCGTCAACCAATACGGAAAGTGAGCCTGAGCCGCCGGCAGTGGTGCCGGTTCCGACACAGAGGCCCGACGTCACAAAGCCTGAGGTCGAGCCGCCGGTCGTCGCCCCGCAGCCGCCTGAAAAACCCGCGGATGCCGACGACAAGAAGATGCTGCCCGACCCCCGCTCGGCCGATTTGCCCGACGCAAAAATGCCGGCGGAGGAAGTTGCCTGTCGCGAGCGGCTGACGGCGCTTGGCGTCGAATTCGAGGAGCACAAGGCGGAAAGCAATCCCGACATCGGCTGCTCGATCCCTTATCCCCTGGTGCTGAAGTCCCTTGGAAAATCCATCGCCATCGGCCCCGCGACCGAGCTCAACTGTCCGATGGCCGAAGCGGCCGCCCGCTTTGCCGCCAATGTCATCCAGCCGGCTGCGAAAGCCGAATTCGGCGCCGACCTGAAATCGATCAACCAGGCATCGGCCTTTGTCTGCCGGCCGCGCAATGGCACGCGCAAACTGTCGGAGCACGCGTTCGGCAACGCCCTCGACATCGCCAGCTTCACCCTGTCTGACGGCAGGAAGATCGAAGTCGGTCCAACGCCGCCTGAGAAGGACGCGAAATTCCTCAACGCCGTGCGCAAGGCCGCCTGCGGACCGTTCAAGACCGTGCTTGGACCTGGCGCCGACCCTGACCACGCCCTGCATTTCCATCTCGATCTCGAACCGCGCCGGCACGGCGGCACCTTCTGCCAGTAGGCTGGCAGGCTGACCCACGTGCCGCATTTCGGCCGCAGGCATGAACGCGAGCGCTGAGTTTTCCTTTACCCTTGATCGTTAAAATCCCACCGATCAGGGACAGGAATTCCGCCCATGGCCGGACTATTTCGCGCCGCCGCGATGGTCGCGCGCCAATCAAAACGCGCAGCGATGCTGGCCGCCGGTCTTGCGATGGCCGCCGTTTCAGCCTGCAACACCGGCAGCGTGCTGTCGCTGCAGCCGGCCGTCGACGTCGGCTCGCAGACCGCGGCCGTGCCGCAGTATGAAGGCATGCAGAAGCTCGTCCCGTCCAACCCCTACATGACCGCCGCCTATCCGCGCATGGACGAGCCGATGTCCGAGCCCGAACAGATGCCTGCCAGCGAAACCGACTGCCGCGGCGAATTGAGGCGCCTCGGCGTCGTCTACACCGATGTCCAGCCGATCCATGAGGGCCAGTGCGGCATCGACTGGCCGGTCAAGGTCTCGGCCATCGGCGGCATCCAGATGAAGCCGGCGGCGACATTGACCTGCGACATGGCCGCCAGCTTCGCCGCCTGGACGAGGAACGAGCTCGTTCCCTCCGCCCGCTGGCGTTATTTCTCCGGCGTCAAGACCATCCACCAGGGCTCGAGCTATTCCTGCCGCAACATCGCCGGCGAAGGTGTTTTGTCCGAGCACGGCAAGGGCAACGCGCTCGACGTCATGAGCATCGAGCTCAACAATGGCGACGACATCGACGTGCGCAAGCCTGGCCTGTTCGCCTTCCGCACCCGCGGCTTCCTTAACAATGTGCGCGCCGACGGCTGCCAGTATTTCACCACGGTGCTCGGCCCCGGCTACAATTACGACCACCGCAACCATTTCCATTTCGACATCAAGAACCGCAAGAGCGGCTATCGCGCCTGCCGCTAGGAAAGATCAGGCGCACTGGGCGTCACCAGTGGAAGCGATGATGTGTCGTGCCACCAGATCCTGGATGCGCCAGAGATTCCGGTCGCGAATCCCGCTCTCCTCCAGTTTGCTGACGGTTCGGAATAGGTACTGCGCCGACGAGCCCCAATGACCGGCAGCCTGCGCCAGCGTGTTGGCAACCTGCTCCAATGGCAACCGGCCGGCATAGGCCCTGCCGTCTGGCGCGGCGACGAAGGCCAAGGCACGCAGCGGCCCGTCCTTGGTCTTGACCTTGATCCAGCATGGCACGTTGGTTGGCGGGTTGGCATCGATCTCGCGGCGCATCAATTGGCCAAGTTGCCCGAAATGGTCTTCCGCGGGCAGCCGATAGACGATGCCGTTGCAGCTGCCGCCTCGATCGAGGGCCAGCATCAAGGCCGGCAAATCGCGGGTTCCGCGCCAGCGGGTCAGCTTCAGGCAGAACGAGCGGTGCCATCCCGGCGCCGTGGCCGGGCGCTGCTCGACATGGGCGAATTCGGGGTTCCAGATCAACGACCCATAGGCAAAAACCCACAGCGCTTCAGGCCGATGTTCCGACAGGAGTTGCTCGACAAGACTATCGAACTCCGCGTCTGTATGCTCGGTTGTTCCGGGCTCGGGACCCGGATCCGGTTCGATACGCTCGACCCTTGCGACAAGGTCGGCGGTCAATGCCATCGAGCGGCGCCCCACCTGCTTCCTATCCATTCCTGCTCACCCCACGCAAAAACGATGGCCGACGATAGAACGGCTGCGCGCTCCTGACCATTGATTTCCAGGGTCCGTCAGGCGACAGATACCGCACGGATCGAGCCGCATTCATGAGCCAACGAAGCCTGCGACGACGCGCATTGACCTGGCTGGCGGCGTTCTGCGCGGCCTGGCTGGGGCTTGCCTATGTCGCCGCGCCGGAATTCTGGACGTTTCACGACCGCGGCTTTCGCAAGCAGACCTTCGAGATGGTGACGCACACGCCGCAAGGTATTCCGGGCGACCCGATCAATGTCGGCCTTGTCGGCAGCGAAAAGGAGCTTGTGCATGCCTTCGCCGTGGCCAGATGGGATACGGCCGATGGCGTGACGCTGAAGACAGCGATCGAAATCGGTGAAAGTGTGCTGCTCGATCGTCCCTATCCCGACGCCCCGGTCAGCCGGCTGCTGTTCGAAGGCCGCGCCCAGGACCTCGCCTTCGAAAAACCGGTCGGCGGCAGCGCCGACCGGCACAATCATGTCCGCTTCTGGCGCACCGATGCGACCGGCGACGATGGCCGCCCGCTATGGCTGGGCTCGGCCAGCTTCGACCGCGGCGTTGGGTTGAGCCACGACACCGGCGCCATCACCCACCATATCGGTCCCGACATCGACGCCGAGCGCGACCTCGTGATCCATGACCTGTCGGCTGCAGGCATGGTGATCTCGGTGAGCGATATCCCCGGCATCGGCGCAACCAGGACCGGACGCAATGGCGGCGGCGATCCCTATTTCACCGACGGCAGGGCCATTGTCGGCGTGCTCAGGCAAATCCCCTGAACCATTGTCATTTTTCAAAAATCATCGCGGACTATTTTCCAGCGGCCTGCGGCAATGCTATTGACCCCTGATGCTATACGTCGAAATCGCTACCGTGGTCGTCCTCATCTGTGTGAACGGCCTTCTGTCGATGTCCGAGCTCGCCATCGTTTCGTCGCGCCCGGCACGGCTCAAGGCGATGATCGACCGCGGCGTCAATGGCGCCGGGCGCGCGCTGGCGCTCGGCTCCAACCCCGGCAAATTCCTGTCATCGGTGCAGATCGGCATCACCTTGGTCGGCGTGCTTTCGGGCGCCTTTTCCGGCGCCACGCTGGGCGGCAGGCTGTCGGTGTACCTGGCCTCGACCGGCATCCGCGAGAGCGTCGCCGATCCGCTCGGTGTCGGCATCGTCGTTGCTATCATCACCTATTTCTCGCTGATCGTCGGCGAACTGGTGCCCAAGCAGATCGCCCTGCGCGATCCCGAACGCGTCGCCGCCCGCGCCGCCCCGGCGATGACAATCCTCGCCACTGTCGCGGCGCCGTTGGTCTTCCTGCTCGACATTTCCGGCCGCGCCATATTGTGGCTGCTCGGCCAGCGCGGCGAGAGCGACGAGAAGGTCACCGACGAGGAGATCAAGATGCTGGTCGCAGAGGCCGAGCATCACGGCACCATCGAATCCGACGAGCGGCGCATGATTGCCGGCGTCATGCGGCTCGGCGACCGCGCCGTGCGCGCGGTGATGACGCCGCGGACCGAGGTCGACTGGATCAATCTGCAGGCGGATGAGAGCGCCATCCGCAAGCTGTTGATGGACACCCAGCATTCGCGCCTGCCGGCGGGCGATGGCGGTGTCGACGTCATGGTCGGCGTCGTCCAGACCCGCGACGTGCTGGCGGCGATCCTTGCCGGCCGCGCGCTCGACCCGCGCAAGCATGTGCGCACTGCCCCCATCGTCTATGACCAGGCCGATGCGCTGGACGTTCTGCAGAAGCTGAAGGATTCCGACGTGCCGATGGCACTGGTCCATGACGAATACGGCCATTTCGAAGGCATCGTCACCCCGGCCGACATTCTGGAGGCCATCACCGGCGTCTTCCGCGCCGACCTCGATGCCGGCGAGGAAGAAAACGCCGTCAAGCGCGAGGACGGCTCATGGCTGCTCGCGGGCTACATGCAGGCCGACGAGATGGCGGAAGTTCTCGGCATCGACCTGCCGGAGAACCGCGACTACGAGACCGTCGCCGGCTATGTGCTGTCACACATGCACCATTTGCCGGCGACCGGCGAATGCGTCGACGCCCAGGGATGGCGCTTCGAGGTGGTCGACCTCGACGGCCGCCGCATCGACAAGCTGATCGCCACCCGCCTGCCCAGCGGTCATCGCGAAGTGGTGCGCTGACAACAGCTATCCTCAAACTGCAGCTTCGATCGGTTCGGCAAGCTTCGGACTGGAGCGCGAGGCGATCAGGCAACTGGCGACGATCAGGGCGGCACCCGCCAGCGTGGTCCAGGTCGCGGCCTCGTCGAAGAACAGCCAGCCAAACACGATCGCCCAGATGAAGGCCGAGTATTCCGTCGGGATCAGATATTGCGCTTCGGCCCGCGCATAGGACCAGCTCATCAGGAATTGGCCGGAGAGAGACAACGCCGTCACGCCGGCCAGGGAAAGCCAGAGATTGCCCGGCAGGGCAACGGCCAACCAGGGCGCGGCGGGGAGAAGGACGGCGGCAACGCACAGGTTCTGGAACAGCATGATCTCGACTGGCATTGCCACCAGCGCCTGCCGCCGCGAGAGGATCAGATTGTAGGCGTAGAACACCGTCGATGCGAGCACAGCCACCGTGCCAAGCAGAGCATCCCCGGTATAGTTCCCTTGCCCGAACTGTCCGGCCATGATGATGACGACACCGGCGATGCCCGCCACCGACGCCCAGATCGCCTGACGCTGTATGCGTTCGCCCAAGAGCAGCGCGGCCAGCAGAAGAGCAAACAGCGGCGCGACGAAACTAAGCCCGATCCCATCCGCCAGCGGCAGCCTGGCAAGCCCCCAGAAGAACGACAGCAGGACGATGCCGACGACCACGGCGCGCAGCGCATGCAGCCGCACTACGGAAGGCGTGGGAAGCGTCCGCGGCCCCGCCGCCCAGGCCGTGCCCGCGACCACGGTCGCGAGCATGCTGCGCCACAGCACTGTGTTGTAGACGCCTACGGCGATGACCAGGATCTTCATCGCCGCATCCATGGCTGACAAAAGGAAGATCGCGACCGCACAGACCAGCACCGGGATCATGGGGGAAACGATGCCTGTCAGGCTGGGTGACTTCACGGGACATGCTCATGTGATGGATCGCAGCCGGCTATATCAGAGCAAAACGACAGGGCCAGATGGCAGCCCTGTCCATATGGCGGTCCAACGGCGGTCCAGCTTCAGTGTGCGTCGGGCGGCGGCGCTTTTGGTGTGACGTTGCGCAGGAATGGAACCAGCGCGGTGGCGATGACGAAGGCGACCATGATGACCAGGAACGCATCGGCGTAGGCCATGGTAGAGGCTTCGCGATAGGCCAGTGCCCAGAGCTGCTTCAGCGCCGCGGCATGACCATCGGCGACAGCACCCGGCAACTGGCCATAACGCTGCCCGACATTGTCGAGGAGCCGCATCGCCGCTTCGTTTTGCGGCGTCAGATGCGAAGCGATGGTCAGGAAATGGAAGTTGGTGCGGTCGTTCAGGATCGCGCCGCAAATGGCGATGCCGACCGCGCCGCCGAGATTGCGCATCGTGTTGAACAGGCCGCTGGCATATTTCAGCCGCTCCGGCGGCAGGCTGCCGAGGCCAAGATTGACGCTCGGCGCCACCGCGAAGACCTGCGGGAAGCCACGAAAGATCTGCGGCAGAAGCAGCTCGGCCGCGCTCCACTGGCTGGTGATGGCGCTAAAGCTCCACATCGACGCACCGAAGGATGCCAGCCCGAACATCATCAGCCAGCGCGTGTCGAAGCGCTTGGCAAGGAAGATGTAGACGGGCACGCCGACCATCGAGGCGACGCCGGTGGAAAACACCGCCACGCCGGTCTGGAAGGCGTCGTAGCCCCTGACATAACCAAGGAACAGCGGCGTCAGATAGATTGTGGCGAAGATGCCGATGCCGGTGACGAAGGACAGGAAGCAGCCAATGGCGAAGTTGCGGTTGCCGAAGGCGCGAAAGTCCACCACCGGCTGCGCATAAGTCAGGCTGCGGATGACGAACAGAACCATGGTAACGCTGGCAACGATGGCGCCGTTGCGGATCGTGGCATCGTCGAACCAGTTCCAGCGCGTGCCCTCCTCCAGCACATATTCGGCCGTGCCGAGGCTGACCGCCATCAGCACCATGCCGATATAGTCGGCGCCTTTCAGCAGCGACGGATCGGCCTTGTCGATCTTGACCAGCAGCGCGACGAGGATGGTGATGATGGTGCCGGGAATGACGTTGACATAGAACAGCCAGTGCCAGTTCAGCGTATCGGTGATCCAGCCGCCGATGACGGGGCCGAGCGTCGGCGCGATCGACGCGATGCTGCCGACCACCGCCGCCGCATAGACCCGCTTCGGTCCCTGGAAATAGTGGAATGACGAGGTGAACACCGTCGGGATCATCGACGCGCCGAGCAGCCCCTGCAGCGCGCGGAACACGATCATGCTTTCGATGCTCCAGGCGAAGCCGCACAGCATGCTGGCCAGCGTGAAGCCGGCCGCCGAGAAGGTGAAAAGCCAGCGTGTCGAAAACACTCGGGTGAGCCAGCCCGACAGCGGAATGACGATGATCTCCGCCACCAGATAGGAGGTCTGCACCCAGCCGATCTGGTCCTGCGCCGCCGACAGGCCGCCGCCAATATCCTGCAGCGAGGACGCCACGATCTGGATGTCGAGCAGCGCGATGAACATCCCGACGCACATCACCATGAAAGGCAGGATACTGACGAAGAAGGACTGCGGGGCAGCGCGCTCTGACATGGCGTCCTCAGTGCGACGCGGTATCGACCGTGACCACGGTGGACAGACCTGGCCGCAGTGCGACCTTCTGGGTCTGATCCTGGTCGATTGCGATCCGGACGGGAACGCGCTGGACGATCTTGGTGAAATTGCCGGTCGCGTTCTGCGGCGGGATCACGCTGAAGATCGCCCCGGTTGCCGGCCCCAGGCTGGTGACATGGCCTTTGAGCGGCGCATCGGGCGCAATGTCGGTATAGACCGTGGCAGCCTGGCCGTCGGTCATGTTGCGCAGCTGGTCTTCCTTGAAATTGGCGTCGACCCACAGCCCAGATGCCGGCACGATGGTCAGCAGATAGCTGCCCGGCGAAACATAGGTGCCGACCTGCGCCAGCCTGTTGCCGACGACGCCTTCGATGGGTGAGCGTATCTCAGTGAAGCCGAGATCGAGCTCTGCCGTATCGACATCCGCCTTGGCGGCCGCGACTGCGGCGGTGGCTTCCGCGATCTGGGTGTTGAGCACGTCGAGTTGCTGCTTGGCCGCCGCCAGCCCGGCACGCGAGGCGGCAACGGTAGCCTTGGCCTGACCGTCGGCGGCAAGGCTTCTCTGCGCATCCTGCTGCGTCCCGGCCCTGGTGGTGGCCAGCACTTCATAGCGCTTGGCATCCTGGGCGGTGAAGGTAGCGGCAGCGCTCTTCGCCTCGAGATCGGCCACGGCCTGTTCGATCACCGAATTCTGCAGCGAGATTTGGGCGCGCAGATTGTCGAGCGCCGATTGCTGCTGCTGAACGGAAGCCTGCGCATGCTCCAGCGCTGCCTTGAACGGCCGGTCATCAATGCGGATGATGAGCTGTCCGGCGGCAACATGCTGATTGTCTTCGACCAGGATCTGGTCGATATGGCCGGCAACCCGCGGCGCCAGCGGCGTGACATTGCCGCCGACATAGGCATCGTCGGTAGAGACGAGGAAGCGGCCGGCCTGCCACCACTCGACGCCGTACCATCCGGCGGCACCGATGGCGATCACCGCTGCCAGCGTCAGCCACGGCTTGCGGCGCTTTTTGGCGGGCGCGGCGATCTGCACGACTGGTGGCTGCGCCGGCTGCAGTTCGGCGGCGGAGAGAACCTTGTTCATTTGCCCCGCGCCTCGTCCGACCTATGCTCGATCACTGTGTTCTCCACCAGCGGAAGGCCTGAGCCTTCGCTGCTGAAGCGATAGCGCCGCCGCATGCGATCGGTGGCCGTGGGTCCGGTCGCCATGGTGAACTCCTCGCTGTCGAGCGTCCTGCCGCTCTCACGGTCGACCAGAACCGGCTCGGCCCAGCGTCCGTCCGCTCTGTCCACCACCACCAGGCTCGGGCCTTCGGGCGCCAAGTGCTTGTTGCCCCAGGCAAGCAGGGAGATAAGCACCGGCCGGAAATCGCGCGCCTTGGCGGTCAGCACATATTCATGGCGAAGCGGGCGCTCGCAGTAGACGCGCTTCTCGAACAGGCCACGCTCGACCAGGCTGTTCAACCGCCGCGTCAGAATGTTGGGCGCAATGTCCAGGCTCTTCTGAAACTGGTCGAAGCGCGTCAGGCCCTGGAACGCGTCCCTGAGCAAAAGAATACTCCACCACTCCCCGACAGCGTCGAGGCTGCGCGCGATCGGGCACGGGCGGGTTTCGAAGCTTGTTTTGGCAACCATGACGAAGGTCTCTTTCAAAATGAAAGTGACTCATAGCCAAGTTAATTGCATTATGCAAGTCACTCAGATGTGATCATGGAAGCATGCACGCGCCCGGCGCGCGTGGTCGTCGGCCAATCCTTCGGCGCCGACGACATCAATGCCCAGACGGCGCCGATCCAGCCCCGGCTGGTCGAAGGCCTCGGCCTCGGCATGCTCGCCGAACCGCGCAAGGCTCAAGCGGCGGCGTGAGTGGAGGGGCCGGCACGCAGCCGGTCTCCTGCTCGTCCACCTGCAACTCTATCGGCGCGTGATGGCACCGGCGAAAAAAGGTGACGCCCGCGAGCGGAACTCAGGGGCGTCAGACAGTCCGTTCGGTGGATGATTTCAGTCGTTCGGGCCGTAGCCGTTTGGATAATATCCGCCATCGCCGCCATTGCCCATCAAGAAGGCGCTGCCGGTGTCAACCCGGAGCTGCTGGCTCAAACCATCGAGTTGGTGCAACAACTGCTGATACTGTCCAACCGGTATCGCGCCATGTCCCGCGGCTCTTTGGGCAGCCTGGCTGATGTGAGCGGCCCGCATATGCAGCCTATGCGCCTCGGCCGGCTCGATCTTTTTCACTTGCATCGCGTCCTCGATGCCTTTGTCCACGCCCTGTATCTGATTGATCAAGGCTGTCACGCGGCCGCCGGTGATGCCGTAGTCCACGCCTTGTGCTTGACCGATCGAGCCGGTCACGAGTGGATCCGTGTGGAACGCCCGGTCGTTGACAGTGTCGGCGGCATCGAGCGCACCGGCATAGGCAACGCCGCCGGCGCAAAGAGCAAGCGCTGTGCCCATATAGATAGCTTTGATGTTCATGATATGGTCTCCTTCCTGGATTGAGCGATCGTCCCATCGACGACCGCGGTGGTAATCTGTTGGCAGTGGAGGCTGGCTGGATCGACGCTGGCACTAGGACGTGCGTTACCGCCGCGGGCCCGGACGCCTCAGGTCTATCGATGAATGGAGTTGGCGGCGGCTTGGCTACGGGCAGTAATAGCGATGCACGCCCCACCCGTACGAACGGTAGTCCCCGCAATACGGTCCATATTGGCCAAGTCCAAAGAATGGGACAAAGAAGTCGTCCAAGTCGTCACCGCCATGGAAGCGACCAAAATGGCGCCTTCCGTAGAAGCGATGATCGCCATTGAAGCGGTGACGCATACCGAAGCCGCGATGCATGGCGAAGTTGCCATGGCTCCTGTTGAAAGAATGGCCGCCGAAGCTGCGGCCGCCACCGAAGCCGCCATGATTCCTGAAGTCGCCATGGCTCCTGATGAATATGGCGCCGTCATCGCCACCGCCAGCGATCGACGCCGTTGCCGAGCCGGTCGCCAGCACGGCGCCCAGGGCGATCGTCGCAAGCATTGTCGTTGAGTTTTTCATAGCACGCACTCCTTCGAGCAGACGGCTGCTCACCGTAGCGATGGGGGTGCGGTCGGACTTGGAGACGCGACCCTTCAGCATCGCAGAGCTGGCGTTTCGGGATCTTGCCGTCATGTCGGGTCGCGATGGGGCTACCCCCGACGGTTCTCGATCCGCCTGGATTCGAGATGGGCATTTGGCCGGCAAATGATAATTGGCGATGCCTGGAAGAAGGTATTTGGATTTTACGAAGACTGTCCCGCCGCTCAATGTCCTTCGGTCGCTGCTCAGGCCGCGTCGCGGGGTGCTGCGCCCTTCGGGCGCTGACCATCACGATGTCGCGACAAGGCCTTCTCGCCCGGCGTGCGTTTATTGATTGCCTGGCTTTCGGCACATATGTGCAAGGGGTTGGCCTTCCGCATCAGGCCGAACAGCCTGACCATGAAGTTGGAGATTGGCCGGCGTTTTGACTATCGCGAGTATTCGGAGTGGCTCCTTTCCAGCTCACTGAACTGACCGCCTTCGTGGCAGTCGCGGAACATCTCAGCTTCACCAAAGCGGCGGCTGAGGTCGGGATAGCCCTGCCCACCATGAGCCAGACCATCCGGTCGCTCGAGGATCGGCTCGGCGTTCGGCTGTTCAATCGCACAACGCGTAGCGTCGCCATGACGGAGGCCGGGGTTCGCCTTCTGGCTGAAGTACAGCCGATCCTCCAAGGCATCGATCACGCTCTCGAGAGCGTCAATTCGTTCCGCGACAAACCAATTGGGGCATTGCGCCTGGCTGTCTCGCGGCCGACCGCCGCGATACTGGCCCCCATGGTGCTCCCGCCGCTCATCCAGCCATTTCTCGCGGAATACCCTGCCATTCACCTTGAAATCCATGTCGATGACACGAACAACGACATTGTCAGCGGCAGGTTCGATGCCGGGATTCGTGTCGGGCACAAGATCGAGCGCGACATGACGATCTTGCGCATCGCGGACGAGTTCAGGATGCTTGCGGTCGCCGCTCCGAGTTATTTGGCGCGGCATTCGAGACCGTCCCTTCCAAAAGATCTGCATGCCCACGACTGCATCCAATTCCGGTCGCCCTTAGATGGCTCCATACATCCCTGGGTCTTCACACAGGGCGATCGGCATACCGAGATTGCAGTCGAAGGCTCGCTCATCGTCAATGATCTTGACATGCTGCTGAGCACTACTCTCGAAGGAGTCGGTATCGGCTACCTCCCGGAGCCGATCGTCGCGAGGCATCTTGCGCGAGGCCGGCTGGTGACCTTGCTGGAGGGCTGGAGTCACACGCTGCCTGGCGTTTTCCTTTATCATCCCAGCCGTCGTCAAACGCCCATGCCGCTTCAGGTCTTTCTTAGATTCATCGAGAAATGGCGAAAGAGCGCCTTGGCAGCTCATCGCTCTCGTGAAACCGGCGGCCAAGGCCGTCAACCGGCACAATACCCCATTCTCGTGCGGCAAGAGCGGCTCGATGAGATGGAGTAGGATCGCGCGGGCCGCCGGCACATCTTCGGCCGGGGCGTCTGTCGCTATCCGCCTCCGCCTTCCTCACTTATGATTGACCGGCCAAAAAGGTGGGAAGCGCAGCGAAAGCCGCTATATCGATAGCCATGGATGCATCGAACGAACACGCGCTGAACGACGAGCTCCTCCAAGACATCCAGCGCCTGTCCTTTGAGTATTTTCTCAACGAAGCCAACCCATCAAATGGCCTGGTCGCCGACCGCAACACGCCAACGTCGCCTGCCAGCATAGCCGCCGCCGGGCTCGCTTTGTCGTCTTATCCCGTCGGTGTCGAGCGCGGTTTCATGACGCGCGCCGCCGCGATCGAGCGGACGCTCGCTACCCTTCGCTTCTTCTGGAACGCACCGCACGGGCCGGAGCCCGATGCCACCGGCTACAAAGGCTTCTACTATCATTTCCTCGACATGAAGACCGGCCGACGCGTCTGGAACTGCGAGCTATCCACGGTCGATACCGCGCTTCTGCTGGCCGGCGGTCTGGCCGCCGGCGCCTATTTCGACCAGGACGCCGAATCCGAACTGGAAATCCGCCGGCTCGCCGATGCACTCTACCGCCGCGCCGACTGGCGCTGGGCGCAGAATGGCGGCGCCACCGTCACCCATGGCTGGCGGCCTGAAAAAGGCTTCCTGCGTTACCGCTGGGAAGGATTCGACGAGGCGCTGATCCTGTACGTGCTTGGTTTGGGATCGCCGACCCACTCGCTGCCGCCCGAGAGCTACGCGGCCTGGCTGTCCACCTACAAATGGAAGACAATCTACGGCCGCGCGCTGGTCTATGCCGGCCCGCTCTTCATCCACCAGTTCTCGCATATCTGGATCGACTTTCGCGGCATCCGCGATGCCTTCATGCATGACCACGATAGCGACTATTTCCAGAACAGCCGCCAGGCGACCTACCTGCAGCGCGACTACGCCATCCGCAATCCGAAGGGATTCAGCGGCTACGGCGAAAATTGCTGGGGTGTCACCGCCAGCGACGGACCTGGCCCTACCAAGCGCGAAATGAGGCTCGATGGCCGCCGCTTCTTCGGCTATCTCGCCCGCGGCGCGCCCTTCGGCCCGGATGACGGCACGCTGTCGCCATGGGCGGCGATCGCCTCCCTGCCCTTTGCGCCGGAGATCGTGCTGCCGGCGCTGCGCCATTTTCACGAGATGGACTTGCATGTGGGCAATCCTTACGGCTTCACCGCAAGCTTCAACCCGACGATCGCCGCCGCTGACGGCCGCGCCTGCGGTTGGGTGTCGCCGGACCATGTCGGCATCAATCAAGGGCCGATCGCCCTGATGATCGAGAATTACCGGTCGGACTTCCTGTGGCGGCTGATGCGCCGCGTGCCGGCCATCGCTACAGGTCTCCGCCGAGCCGGGTTTTCCGGCGGTTGGCTGTGACGGGCAGCGATCCAACGCGCATTGCCGTCAAGGCATCAGCACGACCTCGTCGATCCGACGGCATCATGAAAAAGGGCGGCGCAAGCGCCGCCCCTTGGATTGATCCTGGGAGGATAAGGCTCAGGCTGCCTGGGCTTCGCCGGCAATCGCGTCGGCCTGACGCGCCGCTTTAAGCACCCGGGCCCACCAGGCAACGTCGTTGACCAGGGCTGCGGCTGCCTGGTTCAGATGTTCGATCTCCTCGAGCTTCTTCTCGCCCTGGCGTACCGCCAGGAAATCGCCCCAGGCAATGTGGACGGCGGACTTGACCGGCGCCATCTGCAATTCGACCGCGGCAAGGCGCAGGTGCTCGACCGCACGCGAGCCACCGACGCTGCCATAGCCGACGAAACCGGCCGGCTTCTTGTTCCACTCATTGGCGGCGTAATCGATGGCGTTCTTCAGCACGGCCGTCGGGCCATGGTTGTATTCGGCGGCGGTGAAGATGAAGCCGTCGAATTCGGCGACCTTCTTCTGCCAGCGCTTCGCAACTTCATTCTGCGACGGCGCCCAGGCAGACGAAGCAACCTCGTCGAAGAAGGGCAGCGGCCAGTCGCGCAGGTCGACGATCTCGACATCGATGTCGGCATGCGTCTTGGCGATCTTGGCGATCCACTGGGCGGGCACATCGGCGAAACGCGCGGCGCGTGTCGAACCGACGACAATGGCGATTTTGGGCTTGGACATGGGGCTCTCCATATATGTAAAAGCTGGTATCGTTTGGATACCGGCGCTATATGAGATACTGTCAAACCACTGCGCAAGGAGGCACCGTTTTGTTACTGAGGCACCCGCACAACACCGAAGACTGCCGCGCCGTCTCGGAAATCCTGCAGCGCGTCGGCGACAAATGGACCGTCCTGGTCGTCGGCAAGCTGGGCGGCGGACCGCTCCGTTTCAATGAATTGCGCGCCGCGGTCGGCGGCATTTCACAGAAGATGCTGACCACCACTTTGCGCGGTCTGGAGCGCGATGGTTTCGTCACCCGGACCGTGTTCCCGACCATCCCGCCGCGCGTCGATTATGAGCTGACAGAGCTCGGCCATGAGCTGCTGATTCCGGTCGGCGCGCTCGGCGAATGGGCGCGCAGGAACACCGTACGCGTCCAGGCGGCGCGCGAAAAATTCGATGGCGCGCACGCCTGAAACCCTTGCGGTGGAAGGGTTTTTCCCTCGAAGACGCACGGTTCTGGTTCAACCGAGCCGCCTTGCATCCTCGGCCACGTCGTCGCGATCCAGCAGCCGGGTCTCGTTTGCCGGCGCATCATCAATTTGAGTTCAATAAGCGTGTTCTGTTGGGAGGCCTTCAGGCCTTTGACGCAGGGTTGCCGCAACACATCGTACCGCAGGTCTCGGCCCTCGCGGTCCGCTGGTCGCCGACTGTCCGGTCGTGCTTGCAGGCGACGCTCGGAAGCTCTTTCCTGATCTCGGTATAGGCGGTCGTGCCAAGCAGGCAGATCACCGCGACAAGGGCCGCCACGAGCCAGCCGTTCAGCATATGTTGACGCATTGTCTTCCTCCGCCGTCCGCAGAATCGGAGACGAAGGCAACCATTGGATGTCGCGCAGCGCATCGCCCGCGCGGGAGATGTTACAAACTCGTAAGCTTGGCAGAATCGACTTGCGTCAGCTTTCCGCTGGAACCGGCTTTGGCTTGCCCTCGCTATCCAGCGCCACCATGACGAAATCGGCATGCGTGACCTTCTCCATCAGATCGGAGAGGTAGCGCTGCGCCCAGGCTTCGACCTTGAGCGTCATCGAGGTGCGGCCGACGCGCTCGACATGGGTGTAGATGCATAGCGTGTCGCCGATCTTCATCGCCTTGGCGAAGGACATTTCCTTGACCGCCGCCGTCACCACGCGGCCCTTTGCGCGCTCGGCAGCGCGGATACCGCAAGCAAGATCCATCTGCGCCATCACCCAGCCGCCAAAGATATCGCCGGCCGCATTGGCGTCCGATGGCATGGCCAGCGTGCGCAGCGTCAGATCGCCAATCGGCCGGCCGTCCGCGTAGTGCACCATGCCGTGTCCCCTTGAGATCGATTACCCTCGATCCCGTAGCGTCATGGCGCTGACAGGTCAACGCGATGCGCGAGGCCGGCTGCGCGCGATGTCGTTTCCTTGATGACATTTCAGAACCATGCGCCTTCCAGTCGCTTTTTTCACAACGCATGCCGGAAGGCACGGCGACGCGGCGAGCCTGCCGCGTCTAGGCTGCGGCCAGTTTTCCGGAGCCGTCCAAATTCACATGCAGACCTATGACTTCATCATCGTCGGCTCCGGCTCGGCCGGCTCGGTTCTGGCCGACAAGCTGTCGGCTTCCGGCCGTCACTCCGTGCTGGTGCTGGAGGCCGGCGGCACCGACCGTCGCTTTTACGTGCAGATGCCGCTCGGTTACGGCAAGACCTTCTTCGATCCGGCGGTCAACTGGAACTACAAGCCCGAGCCGGATCCAGGCCTCGCCGGCAACGTCGACCACTGGCCGCGCGGCAAGCTGCTCGGCGGCTCCAGCTCGATCAACGCCATGGTCTGGATCCGGGGCGCGCGCGAAGACTTTGACGACTGGCGCGATGCCGGCAATCCCGGCTGGGGCTATGACGAACTGTTGCCGGGCTTCAAGGCGCTCGAGGACAATGAGGCCGGCGCCGACAGATGGCGCGGCACCGGCGGGCCGATGCACATCACCGACACGACGAACGCCGTTCATCCGCTGACCAAGCGCTATCTCGCCGCCGGGCAGCAGGCCGGCCTGCCGCTCAACCCGGACTTCAATGGCGCTGCCCAAGAGGGTGTCGGCGTCTATCAGATCTCGACCAAGGGTGGACGCCGCATGTCGGCAGCGCGCGCGTTCCTGCGCCCGGCGATGAAGCGAGGCAATGTCCGCGTCGAGACGAATGCGCTGGCGAGCAAAATTCTATTCGAAGGCAAGCGCGCCGTTGGCATCGAGTATTTGCAGAACGGCGAGACGAAGACGGCGCGCGCCGGCCGCGAAATCATCCTGTCCGCCGGCTCGATCAACTCGCCGCAGCTGCTGCAGCTGTCCGGCGTCGGCCCCGCAACACTGCTCAAGGGGCTTGGGATTCCGGTCGTCCATGCCAATGAAAATGTCGGCGCGCATCTGCAGGACCATGTCGGTATCAACTACACGTTCAAGGGCAAGGTGCCGACGCTCAACCAGATCCTGCGGCCCTGGTGGGGCAAGCTCTTGGTCGGCATGCAGTACATCCTGACCCGCTCCGGGCCGCTGTCGCTGTCGATGAACCATGGCGGCGGTTTCTTCCGCACCGACCCGGCGTTCTCGCGCCCCAACATGCAGCTTTATTTCCAGGCCTTCTCGACTGTCATCCCGAAGAGTGGCGAGAGGCCGATCCTGACGCCGGATCCGTGGCCGGGCTTTTCGATCGGCCTGTCCAATTGCCGCCCATCGAGCCGCGGCGAAATCATGATCCGCTCCAGCAATCCGCTGGACTATCCCAAGATCGTCGCCAACGCCTATTCCACCAATGCCGATGTCGACGAGATGCTGGCGGCGGTAAAATTCGTGCGCAAGATCGCCTCTATGCCTGCCATGGCCGAGATCATCGCCGAAGAAGTCCTGCCCGGCCCATCGATCCAATCGGATGCCGACCTGATCACGGATTTCAGGAAACGCTCGGGCACCGTCTATCACCCGGTCTCGACCTGCCGCATGGGGCCCGATGCCAGGAGCGCGGTCGTCGACCCGCGCCTGAAAGTGCACGGGCTCGAAGGCTTGCGCGTCATCGACGCCTCGATCTTTCCCGCCAACATCACCGGCAACACCAACGCCGCCTCCGTCATGACCGGATGGAAGGGCGCCGAACTGGTTCTGGAGGACCAAAAATGAAGATCACCGACGTCAAGACCTGGGTTGTCGGCAATCCGCCGCCCGGCATCGGCGGCAAATATTTCATCTTCGTCAAGCTGATCACCGATGGCGGCGTCGTCGGTTACGGCGAGGCCTACAACGCCACCTTCTCGGCGCACACGACCGCGAAGATGGTCGAGGACATGGCCGAGCGCTACCTGATCGGCCGCGACCCGCACGACATCGAAAACTTCTTCCGCCGCGCCTATTCCTCAGGCTTTACCCAGCGCCCCGACGTATCCGGCATGGGCTGCTTCTCGGCGCTGGAAATGGCCTGCTGGGACATTATCGGCAAGGAAGCCGACAAGCCGGTCTACAAACTGCTCGGCGGCCAGGTGCACGAAACGCTGCGCTCCTACACCTATCTCTATCCGCACACCGGCAGCGTCCATTCCGAGGACGCGCCGGACGGCCGGAACGTCTACAACGACCCCGAGCTGGCAGCCGCCTGCGCGCTCGAATATGTCGAGCAGGGGTTTACCGCCGTCAAGCTCGACCCGGCCGGCCCTTACACGGCCTTTGACGGTCACCAGCCGCGCCTCGTCGACATCGATGTCTCCACCCGCATGATCAAGGCGATCCGCGAAGCTGTCGGCACCCGCGCCGACATCCTGTTCGGCACGCATGGCCAGTTCACCGCTTCCGGTGCGCTGCGCATGGCGCGCGCCATCGAGCCCTATGATCCGCTGTGGTTCGAAGAACCAGTGCCGCCTGATATGCCGGAAGTGATGGCGCAGGTGGCGCGTGGCACGTCGATACCGATCGCTACCGGCGAGCGGTTGACGACGAAATCCGAATTCGCCCGCGTCATCGAGAACCGCGCCGCGACCATCCTGCAGCCGGACCTCGGCCGCTCCGGCGGCATTCTGGAAACCAAGAAGATCGCGGCGATGGCCGAGGCCTATCACATCCAGATCGCGCCGCATTGCTATTGCGGCCCGATCGTCGGCGCCGCCAACATCCAGCTGGCGGTGACGCTGCCCAACTTCCTCATCCTGGAATCGCTGAAGCAGTGGGACGGCTTCCACGCCACGCTGTTGAAGAAGAAGATCGAGTGGCAGGACGGCGACGTCATCCCGTCGAAGGAGCCCGGCCTCGGCGTCGAGCTCAACGAGGCGGTCTGCGACGCGCACCCCTACACCGGCAAGGATTTGCATCTGCAGATGATGCAGACGCCGCTGATGCCGTGAGCGAGCGCTACGCCTTCATCGGCCTCGGCCATCTCGGCGGCAACCTTGCCGCCAGCCTTCTGCGCAACGGTTTTGCCGTTACCGTATTCGACCGTAACCCCACGGCCGTCGAGCGCCTCGTGGCGCTCGGCGCCACCGCCGCGAACAGCCCGGCTGAAGCGGTGGCAAAGGCCGGCAACGCCATCACGTGTCTGCTCTCGCCAAAGGTCAGCGAGGCGGTGCTGGCCGCCCCCCATGGATTGCTGGAAGGGCTACCCAAGGGCGGCACCTGGATCGAGATGTCGACGAATGGCCGCGACGAGATTCTGCGCCTTGCCGCCCTCGCCTCGGCCAAGGGCATCGAAACGCTTGAGTGCCCTGTCACCGGTGGTGTGCACCTGGCGGCGGTCGGAAAAATCACCGCGCTGGTCGGCGGCGATGCAGCTCTCTATGAGCGGCACCGTCCGGCCATCGAAGCGATGTGCGCAAAGTCATTTCTGATGGGACCGCTCGGCTCGGCGGCGGTGATCAAGGTGATCACCAACATGCTGGCCTTCATCCATCTCGTCGCCGCCGGCGAGGCGCTGATGCTGGCCAAACAGGGCGGGCTGGATCTCGCCCAGTCCTACCACGCCATCGTCGCCTCTTCCGGCAACAGCTTCGTCCACGAGACCGAAAGCCAACTCATCCTCAACGGCTCCTACGACATCGGCTTCACCATGGACCTGGCGTTGAAGGACCTCGGGTTCGCGCTCACCATGGCCGAGCAATCCGGCGTGCCGCTCGATCTCGCCACGCGCGTCAACGCAATTTTCGAACAGGGCAAAGCGGCCTATGGCGGCGGCGCCTGGTCGACCCAGATCGTCAAATTGCTCGAGGAAGCCGTCGGCACCGACCTTCGCGCGCCCGGTTTCCCGGCCAAACTGGAGACCTAGCCGGGTAATTTGTCCTGCGATTTCAGACTGCTAAACGGATCTGCGGATTCTCGATCGAAACAAGCTGAATCAATCTCGCAGCCGCTTGATTCAAAAGGTCAGCTCCGCTCAGATACCTTCACGCGTGATAGCCTGGGAAACAGATATGAAGAAGCTGACCTTGTTCGCATTTCTGGTCTTGTGTGGATTTGGCAACGCTTCCGCGGCTGCGGAAAGGCACGCACCTTCATCCGTCCTTCCGAAGGATTTGAGCAAACTGGAGGGGATGTACTGGTATAATACCAAGACCGACTTCTTTAACAACGGGAAGACGGAAAAGCACGACGCTACCGACGTCTTGGAATTGGTCCCATACGACATGGACTCAATGTATTTCCGGGCGTCGCTGCAATTTTCCAATGGTCATTCTTGCTCGATTTCCGGAATAGCGGAACGAGATCAGGGACGGCTTACCTACTATGATACGACCTACGGAAATGGGTGCGTTTTGCATGTCGTCCCGACGTCGACGAGCGTGACTTTGGACGACCCGACGAGCCAGTGCCGGGCAATGAGTTGCGGAGCCAGAGGCCTTTACGGCTACGAGCAGTTCTCGCCGAAGCATAAGAAGAAAATCACCTACATGGCCAAATTGAAAAACTCCACCCAGTATCAAGAAGCTGTGGTGGATTACGACAGACTGAAACTTGCCAAGGCGCGCGGAATTTCCCCTGAGTGGTCCAACGCCAAGGCTATGCTTGGAATTTACGCCTTTTGGGGAATCTCGAAGGTGTCAGGCAGGCCCTAATACAGGGAGCCGATTTAGAATTCGACGGCAAGCAAGGTTGGGGCCCGGTATCGGGTGCCGGGTACAGCCGGAACATAGCTATCACGCAGTTGCTGCTGGATCATGGCTTGAACGTCAACAAGACGGAAAACGGTAGAACGCTGCTGTCCCACGCTGTTTACAATGGACCGGGACAGGCAGGCGGCGACCAGCAATTTGGCTATGTAAAATGGTTGCTCGGCAAAGGAGCGGACGCTAACATTCCCGACAGAGATGGGCTGAAGCCGGTTGATATAGCCATTAGATCAAAGGCTGATAGGCAAATCGTCGATTTGCTGGCCGCCAAGACCGAACCCTAATCGCTCAACGCCTTGATTCAATATCTGAGCGTCAGCGCGCCCGGCAGGATCTCGAAGGTCGCGGGAATACGCCCCGGCGACTCGCCATCTATGTCGACCAGCGCGCAGTTCTTCTCGGCATCGCCGAGCGGTTCGACCACCACTTTCCTGCCGCGCAATATGGTGATGGCCGGATGATTGCGATGCCGTCCGCCGTAGAGCAGGCGGATGTCCCAGATCAGCTTGAGCTTGCCTGCCGCGCGCAGGATGACGATGTCGAACTGGCCGTCGGCGAGCTCGGCATCCGGCGCGATCATCATGCCGCCGCCGAAGAATTTGCCGTTGGCCACCGCCACCAGCGCCATGCGCGCCTCGACCGGTGCGCCGTCATCGACGGTGATCCGGACGTCCTGGAAACGGTAGCGGATGAACTCGACCACGGTGCGCCACAGGAACAGCGCCTTGGCTGACATCTTGCCCTTGCGCTTGTCGGCATTGACCGCGCGGTCGGTGGCGCCGGACAGGCCGAGGCTGGCGATGTTGATGAAGTGGCGGCTGGCCAGCGCACCATGATCGTCGATGTAGCAGATGCGCCCCGCATCGACATTGCGCGCCTTCGCCTCGGCGATCCGCTTCAGCACCGCATCCACCTCTTTCGGCAGGCCGAGCCCGCGCGCGAAATCGATGCCGGTGCCGCAAGGCAGCAAGCCAAGCTCGGTTGTCCGGCCACTCTCGTCGAATGCCTGCAACAAGCCGTCCGCCACCTCGCTGGCGGTGCCGTCGCCGCCGGCCGCGATCACCAGATCGAAACCGCTGGCCGCGAGGTCGAGCGCCAGCCTTTCGGCGTCGCCCTCGGCCTGCGTCTCGCGCAGCTCGAAGTCGCCGAAATGCGTTTTCAGCGATGCGGCGACCTCCGGCCAATGCCGTTTCAGCCGGCCGCCGCCGGCAATCGGATTGAGCACCACCCCGACTTTCAACGACGCCTCCCCAAAAGGACGGCGGGACGTGGTGGCCGCAAGTCCTTTGCCGGCATTGAAACCCGTGCAGACCGCCGGAGCAAGGGGCGCAGCCGATTGAAGTGTCAAAAAGCGGGAAGGCTGTCTAAAGCAGCAGCCGCAAGAATTCAGAGGTTCGCGGCAAACGATCCCCGATAATCCCGTTATCCACAGGCTCGCGCCCATTCCCCAAAACCCTTACCCGGCGTAAGTTTAACCCATCTCAGGCGGCTACCGATCGCCACGCCGAAAGGCAAAGCGAAAAGGCGGATTTCCTGAGGCCCGTACGGCCCGAAGCGAGAGCAGGCTTGCCTGTTCGAGGGACGGATGCCGAGACCTACGGGGCCGCGGAAAGCGTGCGAACGCCAACGGCGGACCGATGCTGCCATGAAGGACGGCAAAAACCTTCGATGGCGCGCTGAGCGAAGCTCGCAAGGGTGGAGAACGGCGTGGTCTGGAACGGGCACTGCCCTCGGGTGGTGACTGGCAGGACCGTCAAAATCAAGGCCGGCATGGCGCGACGACTTTACGGAAGTTGCTGCCGCGACCGTGTCCTGATCTGACAGGGAGGCGCTGGGAGAAATCCCGGCGCCGACTGTCTTTGGGCCTCCGCCACACACACCAGCCGGGGCTGCAACCCTCGGTAAAATCGGCTAACGTCCAGTGTCGTTTGAAGGGGGATACTTCATGACGCTGATCCGGAAGCCGGCCGCCACCTGCATTCCGCACCGACGCTGCTGTCCTGCCACGGCCTGACCGGCCATGACCCTGCTCCGCTGGCTGAAGCGCATCGTCAAGACGATCCTCTGGCTGGTCGTCATTGTCGTGCTGGTCCCGATCGCCGGCCTCGCCTACGGCTTCCTGACCACATCGTCGCCGGAACCGCTTGCCGGCACCGGCGACAGCGCTCCACCAAAGGCGCTGGCTGACAAAGTCCGCGCCGAGATTGCGGGCTACCAGCGGCCGGAAACATCGACCTTCCTCGCCTACCCCGAATGGGCGACCGTCCATGCCGCGCGAGACTATGCCGGCTTTGTCGCCAAGGATCAGCCGAGCGGCTTCCCCTACTGGTCCTACATCGGCCAGTTTTGGCAGGACTATGCCACGATCCTGCGCGCCAGCTCTGCCAAGAAATTTGACTATACCGACCAGCAGATGCCGATGGTTATGGGCACCGGCTACACGCTCGGCTACGCGCTGCAGTGGGCCTATGAGAACACGGTCGGCCGCATCACCGAGGCCACCGCTGGCAAGCGCACTGCCACCGACATCTACCAGGCCAAAGCGGCGGCCGACTATGCCGGCTTTCTCGGTCAGTCATCATGGTACCAATTCCATTACGCCGAAAAGCGCGCCGAACTGTTTGCCGTACAGCCCTCACCCGGCGATGGAGCGGTGCGTAGCGGCGAGCGCAAGCTCGCCTTCGGCTTCGCCGACACGGTCAAGCAGGGCTCCGCGTGGCTGGTCGGCGAACTCGGCACGCCCTCCGACCCGGCCTCGCTCGACATCCATGTCTGGGCCAAGGGTCCGGTCGGCGAAGCGACGCGTGAAGAAGCCGATACTTTGCTGGAGCGCGACTTCGCCGCTGACGGTACCATCTTCATCACCAGGCGCGGTCAGCCGTTCACCGACATGATCCCCCGGCTGATCGACAAAGGCGTGTCCTTTGTCGAGATCGGCGGCAATGACCAAATCATGATCACCATTCTGTCGGCGGCCGAGCTTGCGCCGCCCGAAGGCGCCCGCGCGCTGTTCAGCCAGCCGATCCCGGTCGATCCGGCCAACCGCCGCAGCGGGCTGATCGTCGCCGTGCGCAAGCTGCACCTTGTGCTGCCGGCGTTGCTGAAGGCCGGCGCCAGGCTGGAGCACGTCTACGACTACTGAAGCCGCGACGGCCGCACTGCGACGAGGCCGGCCTCCACGCCGGCCTACTGCTTTGGCCCGATGCCCGGGATCAAATTAAGGACGGAGTTTATGTATTCCGGCCGTACAGCGCCGCTGATGAGCGTGAAGGTGGCGAGCATGATGCTGGCCAGGGCTCCGTCATGCCAAGGCCTGAAGGCCAGCGCGTCGACGGCATAAGCCCAGAAGGGGAAAGCGAGCATCGACATGACGATGTTGGCGCCGGGAGCCTCCGCATTGTCGGCGGCATCGCTCACCGATTTCAGGTACACCGGCGTCATTGCCAGCGCGATGAACAGCACGGCCCATGAAATGGTCCAGACGCTGATGCCGGCCATTTCAATCTTGTAGATGGCTGCCTGCACCTGGCCCGGAATATCCGTGGATTCTGCGGCCACCGCATCGGTCAACGCCTTGGCGGCTGGCTTCTCGACCGCATTGACGAGGATCGAATTGACGAAGATGAAGAACGCCACGACCTCGGCGGGCACATATTTCGCCACCCGGTCGAGATAACCATCGCCGTCTTTCGAGTCTGTTTCGCCCTGACCGTTCTGCCCGCCTTCGTCGTCTGCAACGCCCTCAAGATTGCCTTTCGACACCACCGCGGATCGGACAACTCTTCCCATGATAACCCCCTCCGATACTGTTGTATCACCCCATCAGTATTGTAGTAGAAAACCGCGCCAAGAAACAGTTGTCGTAGCCGTAGCCGGTAAGATTATTTTAGACTTCTTACAGAAAATACACCATGGCCGACGCCCTATCTAATCCCGGGCGTTTCGAATCCACCTATAGTGAGCCATTTCCGAAAACCTGCCGCCGTGGTCGTTTCGCAATCATGGCCAAAATCCCGCCTTGTTCGCGCGCGATGGAAGGGGTGGCTGCCGGGGGGGCAATCCGAAGGACAAGACCGTGATCAAGACCGCCCTTGTCGCCATGACCATCGTCGGCTGCGACTGCGACGCCAAGCTTTGCGAATATATCGGCGAGACGCCGGCGAAGTGGACGACCATCGCCGACTGCGAAGCGGCGATGAAAAGTCAGATGCTGCACCAGAAGAACTTCGACTATCCGCTGGTCTCCGGCATCTGCCGCACCAAGGGTTCGGCGCCCTCTTCGCAACTGGCGGCGACCGCATCCCGCCCGGAACTGAAGCCAGCCAGCCGGAGTGTTCAATCTGAAAGCCCATTGCCGCCGGAACTGAGCCATCGGCCGAGCGTTCCCGTCGGCTCGCCGACGACGGCCATGGAAGCAGCAGCAGCCCGGCCCGTCGCCTACGAGCAAGTGGTCGATGGCGGAACCGGCGTGCTCTACCGCACCAGGAACGGCTATGCCGTGGTCAAGACCGACCTCGGCCGTGCCGCATCGGCAACGGTCGGCATAGCCAAGCGATCCGCGAACTGGCTGGCAGGGCTCGTGCCGAGCGGGCTCTGAACGGCCTCGCTGCCCGTGTCGCACTGCGGTTGAAAATCCTTGCTAGATGCTTGATGGTATCTGCCATCAAGGTGGAGGATCGCCATCCCATGAAGCATGCAATTCGCGTTATGCTGTCCCTGATATTGGTGTCTTCTCCGATAGCCGCCGGAGCGCAAAACTCCAGCCAGGGCGACGACAAGGTCGTCAACGTCGCCAGGGACGATCCGGATATGGCGGCCGCCATTGCGCAGGCGCGCGCCAGCCTCGATCAATTCCTGTCCTTGTCGGATGCACCGCCTGCCGGAACTACCGGCTACAAATTGAAGGTCGAGGTCAAGGACGGGGACACTTCGGAGCATTTCTGGATCATCCCCTTCCACAAGACCGCAAGCGGCTTTGCCGGAACATTGGCCAATGAGCCGCAGGCCGTGCACAATGTGACTGCCGGCCAGGAACTCGAATTCACCCGAGACGATATCTCCGACTGGGGCTACACCAGGAACGGCCGCCAGGTCGGCAGCTTCACCGTCTGCGTGCTGTTCAAGACGATATCGAAGGAAGAAGCCGACTATTATCGCCAGAACTACGGTTTCGACTGCTGACTAACGTCAGCCTGGCTGAACCTCGCCATCCGTCGCGCCGATCTTGCGCACCAGCGCCGCCGTCGCCAGGATCGCGCCCATATCGGCGATCATCGGCGCAATGTGGCTGGTGTAATCGAGCGGCACGGAAATGGCCGGCAGTTCGAAGAAGTTCTTCGGCTGCGGCAAAAGCAGGAAACCGTCGCTGCCGTTGAGCGCCACCCGCGCCGGATCATCGCGCCATGTCTCATTCAGCCATTTCAGCGCCTGCGCCAGCCGGCCGCTCACCAGCGGTTGGGCGGCGGCGACATTGTCGGTGCGGAACTCATAGTCGCCATCAAGCAGCGGATCGCCGCTCGACAATTCCTGCATCTTGCCGGCGAAGATGCCGCGAAAGAAACCGACGACCGCATTGCTGCGGCGCGTCGCCACCAATGTGCCGGGGAATGGCGCGATCGTCTCGAAGGCGACGATGACGCCCTTGAAGACCGTCGACGAGCCTTTGCCCGAGCCTTGGCGTAACTCCGCCTCGTAAAGCTCGAACGGAAACTGCTCGTAGCGGCCTGACACGATGTCATCGAAGCTCTGCCGGTTGAAGGCGCCGACCACCGCGCGCGGCAGCCGGTCGAAGGAATTCGGCGTCACGCTGTGCTGATAACGCACATCCCTGATGAAGCTGAAGATGATCGGCAGCAGCGTATCGCGAAACGATTGCTGCAGCCGCGTCGCCGGCCTCATCGCCTGGAAATAGAGCAGCAGCGCCGCGAAGAAACCGCCGACATAGAGGAACACATGCGGCGTCGAGAACCACTGCTCGTTCAAGTCGGCGACCTTGTTGAACAGCCAGGCCACCAGCACCACAAAAACCAGCAGCAGCCCCAAAAACACCAGCACCCGCCAGCGCACCTGACGGTAGGCCGAAGCCCGTCCGGCCTCATAGGTTTCGATGTTCTTCCTGATGCCGGCGATGACCGCTTCATCAGGCATGAAATCCGCTGTTTCCATCGCCCCCTCGCAAGCCCATTTCGCCTATCATACCGTTTTTGCGGAAAGCCGTCAGTCGCCGAAAATCGCCTTCAGCCGCACCTCGACCTTGCTCTTCATCCGGCCTGCCAGCGCCTCCACCGGCACCAACCGTTCATGCCCGCCGGCGCGCAACCGCATGAAGGGATGCATCCGGTAGCCGGCGATCGCGCCGCGCCTGCCGAGATCGGCGCTGACATCGACGACGAAAATGCCGCCGATGCGGCCAGGCCATGGCTGGCGCGCCAGCGCCGTGCCGAGGAAGTCGCCGAGCCCATAGGCGACAAGCGTCTTGCCGACCCACTGCACCGGTTGCACCACATGGGCATGGTGTCCGGCGATCAGCCCGACGCCATATCCGGC
Organism: Mesorhizobium neociceri; assembly: GCF_013520985.1. GTDB lineage: Bacteria > Pseudomonadota > Alphaproteobacteria > Rhizobiales > Rhizobiaceae > Mesorhizobium > Mesorhizobium neociceri. The sequence goes on from NZ_JACDTY010000007.1 coordinate 248,938, forward strand.
AAGCAGCCTGGCCAGCGCCTGCGTCTGCGGCTGCGGAAAATGCCGGAACTCCCAGTCCCAGTGCGGGATGGCGCAGGTGAGATCGATGCTCTTGTCGGCCGCGCCTTTTGGCCATGCTGAGGGATCACTTTGCATCGACACAAGCTTAGTGAATGGCCCGGCGTCGGCATTGCGCCACAGCGTGAAGGCGGCAAAGCCGATCGTCAGCGGCCCGACCTTGACCTGCTCGACCGGTCCCTTTTTTGCGGTGCCGATGGTGCGGATGCCGAGCCGCTTTAGCGACGCAACGGTCTCGTTGAAACCGGCGACGCCCTGGTCGAGCACATGGTTGTTGGCCAGCGACAGCACCAGCCTTTCACGCGCAATGCCGAGCGCAGTCAGCGCCTCGGCGAGAAACCGTTCGCTCATCGCATGATGCGTGCCGAACCGCGTGCCGAGCGCCACGCTTGGCTGCTCGACGATCGGGCTTTCGCAATTGCCGATCACCAGATCGGCCGATCCCAGCAGCTTTGCGATCATTGGATCGCACTCCGGCGCGCTGCGGTTGGCCACAGCCGAAATGTCGCCGACGAAAGCCAGCCGCACCTTCCGCGCCGGCGGCGGATCGATGATGGTTGTGGCGGCAATCGGTGCAAAATCCCTGACATCGCCACCGAGCGACGGCTTCAGGAAGCGCGGCAGCCATGACAGTTTGTAGGAAAGCGGATAGTTCGACACGCGACGCCCAATCGTTTGCCTTGTGTAGACGGTCTGCCTGGGAAGTGTCGACCGTCCGTCCTTGAAACACTGCCGTAGGCAGACACGGCGCCAAATGCGTGTAATCTCCGCGTAGTCGCATAGTGGAGGAATGAGATGACACGCGTAGCAAGCCTGTTGGCATCCGCCCTGCTTTTGTTACTGCCACTATCTTCGGCGTCGGCCGCCGCGCCCGAAGCGGCAACCGCGCTGTTCGAGGCCAAGACCGTGACCAACCGCAACGCCGCTCTCACAACACTCGAGGCTGCGGCACCAGGCGATCCGGCATCGGCCTATGCCGCCGGCGCCGGTGAATTCTTCACCGCGCTGGAAATCCTCGCCGGCGGCCTGCATCGCCACGGTTTCGAAAGCCCGCAATCCTTCATGCTGCCGCTGATGCGGCTTCCGGTCCCCGACAATCCCAGTCCCGAACCACTGACCTACGAGCAGTTCCGCGCCATTCTGGTCGCCTTCCGCGACCGGCTGGAGAAATCCGCCGCCACGCTGGGCTCGGTGCCGGCCGACGCCGATATCGGCATGGTCATCGACCTCACCCATGTCGGCATCGATCTCAACGAGGACGGCGCCATCGCACCGGACGAAAGCATGGCCGCCATCATGGCTTCGCTGTCGCGCGGCGGCATCGCCCCCGACGATACCGCGCCGGCGCTCGCCTTCCGCTTCGACCGTGCCGACGGTTACTGGCTGCAGGGCTATGCCGAGTTCCTGATGGCGCAAGCCGATTTCTGGCTGGCGCATGATTTCAGGACCATGTTCGACGGCTCGTTCCACATGCTGTTCCCGCACGCCAAGCTGCCGCTGCAGGATATTCTCGTCCCATTGGACGGCGGCACCGGCGGCATGCTCGCCTCCGAATGGCGTATTGCCGACTTCATCTCGCTGGTCCACCTCGTCAACTGGCCGGTGATCGAGCCCGAGCGCCGGCAGGCGGCGCGCCGCCATCTGCTGGAGATGATCCGGCTGTCACGCGAGGACTGGAAGGCGATCCGCACTGAGACCGACAATGACCACGAATGGCTGCCAGGCCCACAGCAGAAGGGCGCCAACCCGCTGACCGGCCTCGAAGTCGGCGAGGAGCAGGTGCAAGCCTGGCTCGCTGCCTTGACCATGGCCGAGGACCTGCTCGAGGGCCGCGTGCTGCTGCCGCATTTCCGCATCGCCGACAAGGGCATCAACATGAAGCGCTTCTTCGAGGAGCCGAAAAATTTCGACCTGGTTCTGTCGATTACCGGCCCTTCCATCGCGCCCTATCTCGAGAGCGGCAAGATCCTGACCAGCGACGAGTTCGACCAGATCCAGCGCCAGTTCGGCGGCGCCGGGTTTTTGACCTTTGCGCTATGGTTCAACTGAGGAGAAGGCTGTTCGGCGCGCCAACGCTCCTGACACCCTTATGTCAGCAGCCTCGGGGCGCGTCCGGCCGCTCGCCACTGCACCCTTTCCATTTTGCCGGACTCTGCCCATATTCGGGGCATGGCCAAACTCCCCGGTAAAAAGACGCCCTCGACGGCGGGTGACAACAGCGCTTCGCCGCCCAAGCGGCGCAGTCCGCTGACCGATTTCCTCGATGCCTCGGAGCCGCTGCACAAGGGCGGCTTCGCCGAAGCGCCGCAGGCCGATTTCACCGGCACGCCGCTGACCGGCTCGATTGCGGACTGGGCCGAGCAGATCGAGCAGGAAGCCGAGAAGGAAGGGCGTCTCGCCGGCAAGGGCGACGGCGGCAAATCGCCGAAAGCAGCGAAAAAGATCCCGGAGCGTTCCGCCGCGCCCGGCCGCAGTTCGCGTGGCACCTCGATGGGCGGCGCGGCAACGGCCCGCGAACGCACCGCCGCCGGCCTCAATCCGGTCGCCGGCCTCGACATCTCGCTGGAAGATGCCGAGACGATGGCCTCGGGCAGCGTCACCGCCACGGTCGCGGCGCTGTCGGCGCTGATCGAATCCGGCAATCCGCTGCACAAGGACGGCGTGCTGTGGACGCCGCACCGCCCTGCCCGGCCGGAAAAGTCCGAAGGTGGCATCGCCATCAAGATGGTGTCGGATTTCGAGCCGGCCGGCGACCAGCCGACAGCAATCAAGGACCTCGTCGAAGGCGTCGACAACAACGATCGCACCCAGGTCCTGCTCGGCGTCACCGGCTCCGGCAAAACCTTCACCATGGCCAAGGTGATCGAGGAGACGCAGCGCCCTGCTCTGATCCTGGCGCCCAACAAGACGCTGGCCGCGCAGCTCTATTCCGAGTTCAAGAAATTCTTCCCCGACAATGCGGTCGAGTATTTCGTCTCCTACTACGATTATTACCAGCCTGAGGCATACGTTCCGCGCACCGATACCTTCATCGAGAAGGAATCCTCGATCAACGAGCAGATCGACCGCATGCGCCATTCGGCGACACGTTCTCTGCTCGAGCGCGACGACGTCATCATCGTCGCCTCAGTGTCCTGCATCTACGGTATCGGCTCGGTCGAGACCTATACGGCGATGACCTTCCAGATGCAGATCGGCGACCGGCTCGACCAGCGCGCGCTGCTCGCCGACCTCGTCGCGCAGCAATACAAGCGCCAGGACATCAACTTCGTCCGCGGCTCGTTTCGCGTGCGCGGCGACACGATCGAGATCTTCCCGGCCCACCTTGAAGATCGCGCCTGGCGCATCTCGATGTTCGGCGACGAGATCGAGGCGATCACCGAATTCGATCCGCTCACCGGCCAGAAGACCGGCGAGCTGAAAAGCGTCAAGATCTACGCCAACTCGCACTATGTGACGCCGCGCCCGACCTTGAATCAAGCCATCAAGTCGATCAAGGAAGAGCTCAAGCAGCGCCTGCAAGAGCTTGAAAAAGCTGGGCGTCTTCTGGAGGCGCAGCGGCTTGAGCAGCGCACCCGCTTCGACCTCGAGATGCTGGAAGCCACCGGTTCCTGCGCCGGCATCGAGAATTATTCGCGCTATCTCACCGGCCGCCAGCCGGGCGATCCGCCGCCGACCCTGTTCGAATATATCCCTGACAACGCTCTGGTCTTCGTCGACGAAAGCCACGTCACCGTGCCGCAGATCGGCGGCATGTACCGCGGCGACTTTCGCCGCAAGGCGACGCTGGCCGAGTATGGATTCCGCCTGCCGTCCTGCATGGACAACCGTCCGCTGCGCTTCGAGGAATGGGACGCCATGCGACCGCTTTCGGTCGCGGTTTCGGCGACGCCCGGCGGCTGGGAGATGGAGCAGTCCGGCGGCGTCTTCGCCGAGCAGGTCATCCGCCCGACCGGCCTGATCGATCCGCCGGTCGAAGTGCGTCCGGCCAAGAGCCAGGTCGACGATGTCGTCGGCGAAATCCGCGACACCACGGCCGCCGGCTACCGCACGCTGGTGACGGTGCTGACCAAGCGCATGGCCGAGGACCTGACCGAATATCTGCACGAGCAAGGCATCCGCGTCCGCTACATGCACTCCGACATCGACACGCTGGAGCGCATCGAGATCCTTAGGGATTTGCGCCTCGGCGCCTTCGACGTACTGGTCGGCATCAACCTGTTGCGTGAAGGTCTCGACATTCCCGAATGCGGCTTCGTCGCCATCCTCGACGCCGACAAGGAAGGTTTCTTGCGCTCCGAGACATCGCTGATCCAGACCATCGGCCGCGCCGCCAGAAACGTCGATGGCAAGGTCATCCTCTATGCCGACCAGATCACCGGCTCGATGGAGCGGGCGATGGCCGAGACCAACCGCCGTCGCGAAAAGCAGATGGAGTGGAACGCCGCCAACGGCATCACGCCGGAATCAGTGAAGTCGCGCATCTCCGACATTCTGGATTCGGTCTACGAGAAGGACCATGTCCGCGCCGATATCTCGCAGTTCACCGACAGCGCCGGCGCGATGATGGGCAACAATCTCAAGGCCCATCTCGACGCCATGGAAAAGCAGATGCGCGACGCCGCCGCCAATCTCGACTTCGAGAAGGCCGCCCGCCTCCGCGACGAAATCAAGCGGCTGCGCGAGATGGAACTGTCGATCTCGGAAGACCCGCTGGCCAAATATGCCGATATGGAAAGCCCGGTTTCGGGCCGCGAAAAGGGCAAGCACAACAAGGGCGTGGCCAAGCATCGTACAGCGGAGGAACAGGAGCGTTTCCGCAAGTTCGACGCGGCCCGTGCCGCCGAAGAGGCGGCCAGGGCTGCCCGGTCCAACCTCTTCCGCAAACCGGCGCTCGACGAGATGGGCGCCGACGGCGCGGTGCCGGTGAAGAAGCCGCTGTTCGCCAAGCCTTCGATCGACGATATGGGGCCAGGCACCGACATGACGACACCGTCGGGTGCGGTGTCACGCTCGCTGTTCAAGAAGCAGTCGGCGCAGGAAGCGCATGGTTCCGACTTCGGCATTCCGGGCGACCCGACGAAACCGCTGTTCAAGAAGAACTCGCTCGACGAGATGACGGTGCGGCGAACCGAAAAGCCCGTCGAAGGAAAAGTGCCGGCAAAGCCCCAGCCAATCTCCCCCCAAGTGGGGGAGATGTCCGGCAGGACAGAGGGGGGCGCGAAGGATCGCGACGATTCCGCTAAGCCCATCGTTCGCCAGCGCTCCGGCATCGGCTCTTATGAGGATCCGGGCGATGCACGTCGGGAGAAGCGCCGGCCGGGGAAGACGGGTCGGCCGGGGAAGTAGCGCTTTCCTTCTCCCCTTGTGGGAGAAGGTGGCCGAGCGAAGCTCGGTCGGATGAGGGGTGTTCCAGGGAACGCAGACGCCTCACTCCGCTGGAACACCCCTCATCCGTCTCGGCGCTGCGCGCCGATCCACCTTCTCCCACAAGGGGAGAAGGGAGCGCTCCACCGTTGCGCCGCCCACTTGCCACCAACCCCGCCTTTGGTGTAATCGCTCCGCACACTCAATCGTCTTGTCTTGAAAGGAGGGCTCACGTGTTCACGTTTCATCGTCACCATCGTCAGCGTGGCCCGATTTCTGCCCTGCGAGTTCGCTTGCAGGGCTGACCAGGGACATCACGGGGTTTTTCCCGCTTCGATTTTTTGGTCTGCCCTTCGTGGTGTGCAACGCTGAGCCTGATGGCCTGCACGCACACCGTCAAAGTGCATCCGGAGTTGTCTCCGGCAAGACCAGAGAAATCACAATGGCCCTGATCAGCCTCAAATCCCTCGGCGTCATCATGAGTGCGCCGTTGTTTTCCAACCTCGACCTCACCATCGGCACTGGCGACCGGCTCGGCATCGTTGCCGCCAATGGCCGCGGCAAGTCGACTTTGCTGAAATGCCTGACCGGCGGGATGGAGCCGACCTCCGGCGACATTACCCGCACGCGCGGGCTGCGCGTCGGCCATGTCGAACAGTCCGTCCCTCCTGCCCTTCTCGGCCGCACCTTTCATCAGGTGGTGGCCGACGCCTTGCCGGCCGAGCAGGCCGACAGCGAGATGTGGCGGGTCGATGTGGTGCTGGACTCGCTCGACGTGCCCGAGCCGATGCGCGAGCGGGAAATGCGGGCGCTGAGCGGCGGCTGGCAGAGGCTGGCGTTGATCGCCCGTGTCTGGGTTACCGACCCCGACGTGCTGCTGCTCGACGAGCCGACCAACCATCTCGATCTCGCCAAGATCAGCCAGCTGGAGACCTGGCTGAACGCGCTGCCGCGCGACGTGCCGGTGGTGATCGCCAGCCATGACCGCGCCTTCCTCGACGCCACCACCAACCGCACGCTGTTCCTGCGCCCGGAGGAATCGCCGGTGTTTGCGCTGCCCTATTCGCGGGCAAGGCGGGCTCTCGACGAACTGGACGCTTCGATGGCGCGCAGGTTCGAGCGCGACATGAAGGTGGCTCAGCAGCTGCGCAAACAGGCCGCCAAGCTCAACAACATCGGCATCAACTCCGGCAGCGACCTCCTGACGGTGAAGACCAAGCAGTTGAGAGAACGGGCGGAGAAGCTGGAAGACGCGGCGGTATCAGCGCATCGCGAGAAATCGGCCGGCGCGATCAGGCTGGCCAACCGCGGCACGCACGCCAAGGTGCTGATCACGCTCGACGATGCGGCGGTGGAAACGCCCGACGGTACGCTGCTGTTCAAGACCGGCAAGCGCCACATCTGCCAGGGCGACCGCATCGTGCTGCTCGGCCGCAACGGTGTCGGCAAGTCACTTTTCGTCAATCTGATCCGCAACGCCATCGCCGAGCCGGACACGGTCCCGAACGTGAAGGTGACGCCGTCGACGGTGCTCGGTTACAGCGACCAGGCGTTGGCCGGCATCAGCGGCGACGACACGCCGCTGGCCATGGTCTCGCGCCGCTACGATGTCGGCGAGCAGCGCGCGCGCTCACTGCTTGCCGGCGCCGGCGTGGTCATCGAGATGCAGGGGAAGAAGATCGGCGCGCTGTCCGGCGGCCAGAAGGCGCGGCTGATGATGCTGGCGCTGAGGCTCGCCAATCCCAATTTCTACCTGCTCGACGAGCCGACGAACCACCTCGACATCGATGGCCAGGAAGCGCTGGAGGATGAGCTGCTCAAGCACCAGGCAAGCAGCGTGCTCGCCTCGCACGATCGCTCCTTCATCCGCGCCATAGGCAACCGCTTCTGGCTGATCGACAAGCGGCGGCTGACGGAAGTCGAAGACCCCGAAGATTTCTTCCGCTCGGTGGCCGAGACACCAATTGAGTGGCGATTACATAAGCCCGGGCCGGCATCTGGAAGTACTGCCGGCCCGTCAAAAGTATTGGTGAGATAACCATACTTCCCCATCGGTCGGAAAAGGCGCATTCTGAAGCTTCCGCAAACCGAGGGAGGAAACGGTCATGGGTGGGGTGGACGTCGTCAAGAGCCTTTATGATGCATATGCAAAACGCGACATCAAAGGTGCGCTGGATCACTGCGCCGACGATGTCGTCTTCCGCTGGGTCGCCGAACCGGGGGCTCCGTATATCAGGGCAGGCAGCGGCAAGGAGGAGTTCCTTGCTCGCCTGATGTCGCTGGACAATGATTTCGAATACCGGAGCTTCCGTCCGGTTGACTTCATCCATAGCGGCGACAGAATTGCCGCGCAGGTCGAAATCCATCTGACGCGCAGAACCAACGGCCAGGAGCTTGTTATGCGTACCGCTGATTTCTGGACGGTACGCGACGGCAAGGTGGTCGAGATGGTGGAGTACTACGACACTGCCCTCGCGGCATCGGTACTCTAAAATAATTTCAGCGCTCTGTCGGATCGCCTGAATCTGCTGCGTCCTTGGGATGCCGACACGATGATGCCGGCTTCATCTGAGGAGAAAGCATCATGTCCATTTTGTCATCCATAGGCCGCGTCGCCACCCGTTACGCACAGAACCGCGCCCGCTATCGCAGCGAGCGGGAGTTGCTGGCCCTGCCGATCGAACTGCGCAAGGATATCGGCTGGCCGGAAATCGTCATCGACGCGCAAAACGGTCCGCGGATCTGCAGGGCGCCCTGACCATGCGGTCGGGAAATATCGATGCAGGCCGTCGCAGGGCGACCCTTGCTCAGTCGTGCGTGTCGCCCGACAGCGGCGTCGCCTGCATCGATCCGCGCTTTTCAAACGCCTCGAACCAGCGCGTCAGCCGCGCCCGCGCGCCAAACGACGGAAGCTGGCGGAACGCCATCCAGGACAGCGTGGTGGCAAGCGCTATATGGCCGACATGCAGCGGCGCCTCGTCGTCCAGCGTGCTTTCGATCCAGTCGTAGCTCGCCTCGATTTTTTCCCGGTAGCCTTCGGCAAGAGCACCGTAACGCAGCTGTTCGGGCCGTCTTTCCGTCTCCCAGCGCAAGGCGATGCCCGTCTGCGCCAACCCTTGAGCGACTGCTTGCAGCCGCAACGCCTGCCAGCGCGCCTCGCCATCCTGCGGCAGCAATTTACGGCCGTCATGCAGCGTGTCGAGATAGGCGCAGATGACATCGGAATCGAAGAGCGGCGACGCATCCGGCCGCAGCAGCACCGGCACCTTGCCGAGCGGGTTTTCGGCGTAGACACGGGCATTGTGCAAGGTCGGGCTGGTCTCGTGATGAATGACCTCGAGCCGATCGGCAAGGCCGACCTCATGGGCGAAGACGAGCGCCTTGCGCGCGAAGGGCGAGTGGGTCTGGTAGTAAAGGATCATGGTCGTCTCGAAGGGTTGAAAAGGCAGTCCCCTTTTCTAGCCCGCGGGCTGCGAGAATTGCGCTCTGATTGAGGGCCGCCGACGCAACTTCATTTCACGCCAAAAAAATCGCATCGGCCATGTAGGATTGCCGCTGCCTCGTTCGTCCTAGGGTTCGCAAGACCAGATCAAGCGCCCAGACCAAACCCAAAGAGGAGCAAGACATGACCGACCAGACCCCCGTTCAGCCGGCCGCGAAAGTTCTCGGTGGATTGACCCCCTATCTGCAACTGGACGGCGCCTTCAAGGCCGCCGAATTCTACAAGAAAGCCTTCGGCGCCGAGCAGGTGTTCTTCTATCCGCCCGATGACCAGGGCCGCACCATGCACATCCATCTCCACATCAACGGCTCGACCTTGATGATTTCCGATTTCTACCCGGAAAACGGCATGCCCGCCGTCAAGCCGCAGGGCTACACCATGCAGCTACATCTCGGCGCCGACGAGATCGATGGCTGGTGGAAGCGCGCCGTCGATGCCGGCTGCGAAGTCGCCGTGCCGCTCCAGCTGATGTTCTGGGGCGATCAGTGGGGCAATATGCGCGACCCCTTCGGTGTCGAATGGGCGATGAACGCGCCGGCGAAGAAAGGCTGACGCTTCTTACCTCTCCCCTGTGGGGTGAGCAGCCGGTTCGCCGAAGGCGAATTCATCGTGCCAGTGGCACGATGAAAGGCCGGCGAACGCCGGGACGCTGCGAAGCAGCGGGGACCCGGCCGGATGGATCGGCCCCCGGCCCTTCGCAGGCTCAGGGCGTTCGAAACTCGAAAAGCCAAGCAATTGGCTTTTCGCCCGCTACGCGGACCGTTTCTCACCCCACAAGGGGAGAAGGAAGAGCGCCGCCAACCAAGGAGAACCCCATGTCCTATGTCGATGGTTTCGTGCTCGCCGTGCCCAAGGCAAATCTCGATGACTACAAGAGACTGGCCAACCTCGCGGGCCCGATATGGATGGAACACGGCGCGCTCGCCTATGTCGAATGTATCGGCGACGACGTACCCTATGGCAAGGTGACGTCATTTCCGCGTGCCGTTCAGGCCAAGGAGGACGAGATCGTGGTCTTCTCCTGGGCCGTCTATGAATCGCGGGAGAGCCGTGATGCCGTCATGGCCAAAGTGATGGCCGACCCGCGTTTGACACCCGATTGGGGCCCCATGCCCTTCGATATGAAGCGCATGATCTTCGGCGGCTTCCAGCCCTTCATGGAGCTGTAGCCCCCGCCTCAGGCCAACTTGTCCAACAGCGGCTTCAGCCTGTCTCCATAGCGCTTCCAGAGATCGACCGAACCCTGATACATCGGCTGGCGCACCTGCGCGGCCGAAGCCGTGCGCACCGGGCGATCGGTCTCGTGGAACGATAGCACCTTGTCATCCCAGGGCAGGCCAAGATGGGCGATCAGCGCCCGCGTTTGTCCCTCCTGGTCGGCGACGAAATCCTCGTAGCGCACATCGTGGACGACGCCGGGCAGCACGCTGCGCCAATGCGCCATGATGTCGGCGTAGAGATTGTGGAAGTCGGCGAGTTCGCCGAGATCATAGCCGTAGCGGTGGCTGTCGCCGCGGAAATGCACCTTGTAGATCGAAAGGCAGGTCGCCGCCGCATCGCGTGCGCAATGGATGATTTTCGCCTTCGGCAGCATCATGTGGATGAAGCCGATGAGCAGGAAGTTGCCGGGCATCTTGTCGGTGACATGCCTGAAGTTGGGATAGCGGGCATGCAGCATGTCGAGATAGGCTTGGCCCGCCTCGGCAAAATCCGCGTCAGGCGCATCCACCAGTCCCCAGGGGAAGCCGCCGGGCATATTTGTCGGGAACTGCTTGCCGACTGCGGTCTTCAAAATGCTGAGCTCGCCCGCACCGTAGACTTGGCTGTGGCTGGCGATGATCTGCTCGACCAGCGTGGTGCCGGAGCGCGGCATGCCGACAACGAAGATCGGCGTGTCATTGGAAATCGGGCTCGGCTTGTGCTTTTCGAAAAAGCCGGCGTCGAACACCGTCTTCATCGCGTCGAATTCGGCGCGCGTCCTGACGGGATCATAGTCGATGCCCTTGCGGCGGATGGCATTGCCTTCGGCGAAATAGTCGAAGGCCCTGTTATAGTCCTTCAAATCGTCATTGGCCTTGCCGAGACCGAAGGAGAGCTGCATGCGCGCCAGGCTGTCGGCCGGCGCCTTGGCATGCTGTGCCTCCATGCCGGCGAGTTCGGCGTCGCGCTCCTTCTGGCGCTTGACCTGCGTCAGCATCAGCCAGGCTTTGGCCATGCCGGGAGTGATCGCCAGCGCCTGCCGGAACAGGTCGGCCGCCTCATCGAGCTTGCCTTTTTCCATCAGTCCGACGCCGAGCCCGTGCAACAGGTCGGCATCCTTGGGCCGGATCGTCAGCGCCTCTCGGAAGGTCGCCAGCGCCTCGTCCAGACGCCCGGCTTCCTGCAGCGTTTCGGCAAGCCCGATGCGCGCGCGAACATGGAAGGGATTGCGTCCGACCGTGCCGCGATACATCGTTTCGGCCGCCTCGAACTGGCCGAGTTGTTTCAATGCCGAACCCAGATTATCGCGTGCCGCAAGCTGGTCGGGCTTCAGATCGACCGCACCCTGGAAAAAATCGGCGGCCGCTGCAACGCGGCCGAGATCGCGCATCACCGTGCCGAGATTGTTGAGGAAATCGGGATTCTTCGGCTGCAGACGCACCGACTGCTCGACCAGCTCCAGCCCTTCGGCGCTGCGCCCGGTCTGGTGCAGCAGCAAGCCCAGGAAGTGCGCCGCCGCCGCATGATTGGCCTTGCGCGCCAGCACCTGCCGGTACAGCGTCTCGGCCTCCTGCCGGCGCCCAGCCTGGTGCAGCTGCAGCGCCTGCTGCACATACTGGTCGAGGCCCAGCGGCGGCTGTCCGCCTGCTCCAGCACCCGCCGCTCTTCTCTGATCTCTGTTGATGGGAAACCTGCCGTGTTTGTCCGCTTGCCGGACCTAAGGCATGGACGAGACAGATTCAAGGGCAGATCGCGGCCGGCTATCGGCTTCGGCTCGGATAAGAACCGTGCGTAAAATCAAAGTGCTGCGTCGGTGTCCAGCGAGCGCACGGCGCTGCAGGTCATGACAAAACTCGCCCGGTCAAATCAGCCGGTTGCTTTCGGCAAGCTGGCGCTCCCGCCGCAATGTCCCGTCAGTGTCGGCGATCTTGCGCCGCGCCGCTTCATCGCTCCTTATCGTCAGGCGCACAGAGAGGGCTTTCGGGAACGCGACGATTGGCGCGATGGTTATGACAGGGTCGTTCGGCGTTTTCATGAATCTCATAGTTTTCACCCTTTCAAGAAAAATAAAAGCAGGCGGCGGGACAATTATTCCGGCGCGCCATCGATAAAGAATTTGTGGATATGATTACGTCATAGCAGTTTTATCCAAGATTTGTATCCGACAAATTTTCAATTCTTCCGAATCGAGACAGAAATTATCTTGAACAAGCCGCAGCTTAAGGCTATGAGTTATATGATCGTTTTTGGGCCAAGCTTGGCATATCGCGGCGTCAGAGGTTCTCGGCCCGCCAAACTCATTCCAAATCGCCAATATCTGAATTGCCGGCACAGTGGCGTACAGCGCATTTGCCCCGCGTCCGGGCGGAACCAGAGCCAAGCCAATGTCGGAGCGCACCACCCATTCCATCGCCTGTTTCGCGGCACCCTTCGCGCTCGGCGGGTTGGAAGGGCAACTGCCGGCCGGCGACTATGACATTGATCACGATGAAGAGCTGATCGAGGGCATGTCGCGGCTTGCCTGGCGTCGCGTCGCCACCTTCATCCATTTGCCGGCAAGGGCGGTGAAGAGCCCGACCACCAGCCAGCTCGTCGCCATCGACTACCTTGAACTCGAAACAGCGCTGAGGCGCGACCAGGAGAACGCAGCATGATCCGCTTCCAGCAGAATGCGCGTCCGCGCACCGACACGCCCTCGCACCTGTTCGCCATTGGCCAGACCGTGCGCATGAAAAGCCACAGCGGTCTTGCCCAGAAGACCGCGGAGCTGTTTCAGATCAAGAGCAGATTGCCGGTCAAGGACGGCTCGCCGCAATACCGTATCCGCAGCGAGCAGGAGACCTATGAGCGGGTCACCACGGAAGACAATCTTGAAGTGGCCGACGATCCGGTTGTCACCGACAAGCCGGCCATCTGACACCGCCCACCCAACACATACGAGGAGCAGATAAGATGGCCAAGGGTCAGCAGCGCAGCAACCGCGAAACGCGCAAGCCCAAGAAAGACAAGGTGGTGGCCAAGGCCGCCTCCCCGTTCGGTTCCGCGGTCAAGCAGGCCGAGAGCAGCCTGAAGCCGAAGTCGAAGGGCTGACCAGCCCGGGGCACCTCGTGTGCCTGTCGTCGCCCGCTGTACAAGACGATGGACCGACGATCCCGCGCAAAGCTCTGCAACGGAGGCTTGCTTGACGTTCTTCATCGAGTTCTACCGCTCACGCGACACCGACAAAGCCACGCTCGACAAAGTATCGCTCGACGCGCCGAACCTGCGCGCCGCCCTGCAGGGCGCCATCGCGCTGTTCCATAGCCTGGCCATGCCGCAGATCCCCGACCGGTTGCGCATCCGCGACGAGGACGGCATTGAGCTTTATGCCGGCCCCGCCGACGGGGCGTACCCGGCGTAGGCAGCCACTCAGATATGATCCCGCGCAACCGTAACCTTCTCAGCACGGACCGTTGTCGACCACCCGATAATCGGCGGCACGAGCCTCGCAGGCATTGGGGAAGGTGCGCAGCTCGCCTTGACGGCGGGCGCAGACGGGCGCGTATTCGCGGGTGCAGAACGTCGGCTCTTCGCTGCCGCCACCGCCGCCGTCACGGCAAGGGCCGTCGCGCACGATGCGGTAGCCCGAGCGCTCCGCGAGGCAGGCATTGGCGAAGGTCTGGCGGTCGCCGCCGCGCCGCGCGCAGACCGGCTCATATTCCCTGGTGCAGAATTCCGGTTCCGGCCGTGGCGGCCGCGGGCGTGGTCCCGGCCCGTCATCGACGACGACTGTGCAGGCCGCAAGAAGACCCGACAGGAAGAGAATGGTAAAACCCTGGCGCGAGAAGATCGTCGCAAGAAATCTCATGAATATGCCTCCTCGAGCCCCCTCGTCCCGGCGCAAAACGCGCCTGTCGATCCTCGTCATTCCCTTGCCAAATGCAACCCCTGTTTGCGGCGCGCCGGAGCCATGCGATACCCTCGCCACACATCCCTTCGGTGCTGGACTATCGCAGCTGGACCATGCGTGGCCGGGCTCTGGCTGATGACCGCCAACAGGGCCGGGTCTATCGAGGCGCCTGCGTTGGGATGCGTCGATGGTCGCGGCCCGCGGCGCTATCTTGCAACTATCACGTTTCCGTGCGATAAATTTTGTGTTCGGGCATTTGCGACCCGGAGAGCGGAACGTTTTGGACGACCTTTCCCCGATACTGTGAATCTCTGACGGCCCCGTTTTCGGCGGGGGGTTTTACCATGCGCGAATGCAGGACTGCCGAAGCAACCACCGGGACTTGCCCACGATGCCAGGCGGCGGGCAAACCACAAGACTGACACGGGTGAAGGAGTTTCCCCAATGGCCCAGACCGGCACCGTTAAATTCTTCAACGCGACCAAAGGCTTCGGCTTCATCACGCCCGACGGCGGCGCCAAGGATGTGTTCGTCCACATTTCCGCGATCGAGGCTTCGGGCCTGCGTACCCTCGTCGACGGCCAGAAGGTCACCTTCGACGTTGAACCCGACCGCATGGGCAAGGGTCCGAAGGCGGTCAATCTCCGCGCGGCCTGAACCGGCGGTGCCCGCGCGCCCGCCAGGACGCGCGAAAAAAGCACTTCAAGCGTGCTTGAACCGGCTTTGTCAGCCGTCCCAGAGATTTCGAAGGCGCGACGTTTCCCGTCGCGCCTTTTTCATGTCCGCCGCTGCCGGGGGCAAAGGACGCTCGACCCGTTCATGGAAGGGCTGATCGCCAGTGCGATCGTCTGGTCCGAATTGTCTTCGCTGCAATGATCTATTTGAGCCCCCTTGACCGTTGCCGACCCCAGCAAAACTTTCTCTTGCCGATAGCGCTAAAATAAAGGACAAATTTCCCTTCGGGCATTTGCCGGCCCGAAAACTGGACTTTATGGGATCAAAGGGAGCTTCCCATGCCGCAGACCGGCACCGTCAAATTCTTCAATCATGCCAAAGGCTTCGGCTTCATTACGCCGGACGACGGGCAGAAGGATGTCTTCGTCCATATTTCCGCCGTGCAGGCGTCGGGTCTTCCCGGTCTGGAGGATGGGCAGAAAGTGACATTCGACACCGAGCCGGACAAGCGCGGCAAGGGTCCGAAGGCCGTCAATCTGTCGGTCGGCTAAGCCGGCTCAAGACAGTCTGGACGGAGACTGACGAGGCGGAGCGCCTTCCGCACGCGCTTGGTTTTTGCCGCATGACCTGAACCCGAGGTGCAAATTCCGTTCAGCCCCCGTTCAGCCATGGTCTTCTATTAATCGTCCCCAAGGCCGGACCGCATCCCCAAAACTACCCGGGCCGGCACGAAGGAGACCAAAATGAATCGCATTTTCAAGACCGCTATCCTGGGCGCCGCTCTCGCCGCGACCACGCTCGCCACTCTGCCCGCCGCCAACGCCGACGAATGGCGCCATCGCCATCATGGCCGTCACCACAATGGCGACGCCATTGCCGCCGGTGTCGTCGGCCTTGCGGCCGGCGCCCTGATCGCCGGAGCGCTGAGCAATCCGCAGCCGCGCTACAGCAGCTATGACGACGACTACGACTATCGCGAAGTGCGGCCGGTTCGCCGCTACTATGCCGAGCCGAGGGTCGTCTATGCCGACCGCTATGCCGAGCCGTGGACCCGCGACTGGTACGAATATTGCTCGGACCGCTACCGGACCTTCAATGCCCGCAGCGGCACGTTCACCGGCAATGACGGTGAGCAGCATTTCTGCACCGCCAACTGAGGCTTCCCTGCCCCAAACAAAAAGCGCTGACCGCAAGGTCAGCGCTTTTTTGTTGGTAAAAGACATCGCTAAGTCAGGAACGGATTGGTCCGCCGCTCCTCGCCAAAACGGCCGCCGGGGCCATGGCCGCAGATGAAGCCGATGTCGTCGCCGAGCGGCAAAAGCTTGTTCTTGATCGAGGCGATCAGCGTCGCATGATCGCCACCCGGCAGGTCGGTGCGCCCCACCGAGCCGCGAAACAGCACGTCGCCGACATGGGCAAACTTCGCCGCCCGGCTGTAATAGACGACATGGCCCGGCGCATGGCCGGGGCAATGCAGCACCTCGAACATATGGGTGCCGAACGACACGGTTTCGCCTTCGCTGAGGAACCGGTCGGGCACGCAGTTGCGCACCCCGACAATGCCATACCGCTGGCCCTGGTTCTCGAGATTGTCGAGCAATAGCTTGTCGGCCTCATGCGGGCCGATGATCTCGACGCCGAGCGCATCTTTCAATTCCATGGCGCCACCGGCATGATCGATATGGCCGTGCGTAATCCAGATCGCACCGGCGGTGATCGCATTGTCCTTCAGCACCGCCAGCACCTTGTCGATGTCGCCACCCGGATCGACGACGACGCCATGCTTGTCATCCATGTCGAACAGGATGGTGCAGTTCTGCTGGAAGGGCGTGACCGGCACGATGCCGGCGTTGAGCTGACCCATGATTGTCCTTTCGCTGTGTCTCCCGTGATGTAGAGGCACGGGCAGGCAACGTCCACAGCTCCACGACAATCTTGACAGACCCCAAAACAGAAATGGGCGGCCCAACGGCCGCCCATATGACGAAGCCTGAGATTTCGAGGCTTATTTCTTCATCGCGCCCATGACCGCACCGATGATGCCGGTCAGGATGGCGCCGCCGCCGGCGCCGCCGACGAGGTTGTCGAGGTTCAAAGCGCTGCCCAACCCGCCGGTTGCCGCGGCAGCCGCTGCCGGATCGACCGTGCCGCCGCCGAGCAGGCTGCCGAGGATCGCCGCGCCGCCGACGCCGCCAATGGCGCCGCCCAGGATTTTGGTCAACTGGCCCATCGCCGCCTGCTTCAGCGCAGCGCCGATCGCCTGACCACCGACAACACCCGCAATTACCTGTACAACGAGCGCAATGAGCGTGTTCGTATCCATGTATCTAGTCCCTCCATAGCTGCCAGCCTCCCGGGCCGACGCCATCATGAGACGCCGAATTAGACGAAAGTCAAATGCGCAAATGCTGAAATAAAAGGGGCGGCCCTAAAACCGCCCCTGCTTGCGAAAAAAGCTGTGATTTTCGTTATTCTGCGGCTATCGCATGCTTAGGCTGCACTGCGGCAGAATAGTCGTTCATCAAAGTCTTGGCGATCTCGCCGACCTCGAATCGGTA
Source organism: Mesorhizobium neociceri (assembly GCF_013520985.1). GTDB lineage: Bacteria > Pseudomonadota > Alphaproteobacteria > Rhizobiales > Rhizobiaceae > Mesorhizobium > Mesorhizobium neociceri. The sequence goes on from NZ_JACDTY010000007.1 coordinate 266,186, forward strand.
GGGGCCGATCTCGGAAACCGGCGTCACTTCCGCCGCCGTTCCGGTGAGGAAGCACTGTTCGAAGCCTTCGAGTTCCTCAGGCATGATGGCGCGCTCGATCACCTCAAGGCCGCGGTCCTTGGCGAGGCCGATGACGGTGCGCCGAGTGATGCCGTCGAGGAAGCAATCGGGCTTTGGCGTATGGATCTTGCCGTCCTTGACGAAGAAGATGTTGGCGCCGGTTGCTTCGGCGACCTGGCCGCGCCAGTCGAGCATCATGGCGTCGGCATAGCCCTTGGCCTCGGCGGCGTGCTTGGACATGGTGCAGATCATATAGAGGCCGGCGGCCTTCGACTTCGACGGCGCGGTGCGCGGATCGGGCCGGCGCCATTCCGCCAGATCGAGGCGGATGCCCTTGAGCTTCTGCGCCGGATCGAAATAGCTCGGCCATTGCCAGATGGCGATGGCGCAGTTGATGCGGCTGTTCTGCGCCGACACGCCCATCTGTTCGCTGCCGCGCCAGGCGATCGGCCTGACATAGGCGTCCTGGAAACCCTGCTTCTTCAACAGCGTGGTCGAGGCGTCGTTGAGCTCTGCCACCGAATAGGGGATCTTGAAGCCGAGCAGGCGCGCCGATTCATGCAGGCGCTCGGTATGCTCGTTCAGCTTGAAAATGGCGCCGCCATAGGCGCGCTCGCCCTCGAACACGGCGCTGGCATAGTGCAGGCCGTGGGTCAGCACGTGGATCTTGGCGTCGGCCCATTTGACGAACTCGCCGTTCATCCAGATGAAGCCTTCCAGCTGGTCGAAGGGAACGGATGCCATGGAAACCTCCCGCGGGCGGCGGCCCGCACATCATTGGTGTTGTTGTTTGTTTCGCGACAGCCGCATCGGGCGGCCCCTGAAGCGTAAGCGGATAATCGAACTCTGGCAAACTCAGGAAGTTCCGGAAAAACCGCGCTCCCTTGCCTTTTCGTTCGCAATCCGCCCAAAAGCTTGTCAAAAATTACCATTGCGGGGAAATTACGTCAATAGTACTGACATAATTTCCCTCTATGGACGGAGAAATGATGACGGATCGAAGCCCAGCTGCCGGAAAACCGATCAAGACGGCGATCACCGACGAGGACGGCATCGACTTCGCCATCATCGAACTGTTCTTCTTCGCCTATCGCGATTTCACCTCCGATCCCGACCAGATCCTGGCCGATTACGGCTTCGGCCGCGCCCATCACCGGGTGCTGCATTTCGTCAACCGCCGGCCGGGGCTGACGGTCGCCGAACTGCTCGACGTGCTCAAGATCACCAAGCAGAGCCTGGCGCGGGTGCTCAAGCAGCTGATCGACACCGACCATATCGTGCAATTGCAGGGGCCGCGCGACCGCCGCCAGCGCGAACTCTACCCGACGGCCAAGGGCCGCGCCCTGGCGCTGGCGCTGGCGCGGCCACAGTCACGCCGCATCCGTGCTGCATTGGAAGATTCCGGAGCCAGCGAGCGCCCCTTGATCGAACGATTCCTGGAAGCGATGGTCAATCCGGAACTAAGGGCGCAGATCGACATTGTGCCTGCAAACATGTCAGGGAAAAGCCATGGAGACCATTGAGAGGGTGGACCAGCCGACGGCGCCGGACGATGACGCGCCGCATCTGCTTGTGGTCGACGACGACACCCGCATCCGCAATTTGCTGAAGCAGTATTTGACCGAAAACGGTTTTCGCGTCACAGTCGCGGGAAATGCTGGCGAGGCCAGGCGCAAGCTCGCCGGTCTCGACTTCGACCTCCTCGTCCTCGACGTCATGATGCCGGGTGAAACCGGCGTCGACCTCACCAAGGCGCTGCGGGCGGAGAAGAACGTGCCGATCCTGATGCTGACCGCGCTGTCGGAAACCGACAGCCGCATCACCGGGCTGGAGGCCGGCGCCGACGACTATCTGCCCAAGCCGTTCGACCCGCGCGAGCTGATCCTGCGCATCAACAACATCCTGCGCCGCGGCGGCCCGGCGACCACCCCCAAGGTCGAGCAGCTGGTCTTCGGCCCCTACACCTTCCAGATCGCCAGGCGCGAGCTGAAGCGTGGCGGCGAGGCGCTGAAGCTGACCGACCGCGAGCAGGAGATCCTGGCGATCTTCGCCGCACGCGCCGGCGAAACCATACCGCGCCATGAGCTGGTCGGAGACGATTCCGAAGTCGGCGAGCGCACCATCGACGTCCAGATCAACCGCCTGCGCCGCAAGATCGAGCGCGACCCGTCCAACCCGGTCTGGCTGCAGACAGTGCGCGGCATCGGCTATCGGCTCAGCGTGGAATAGCTGCCAGAGCAATTCCAGGAAAAGTGTGAAACGGTTTTCCCGGGAAAAGCGCGGAGCGCTTTCCCTTGGGAATTGCGTCAAAACAAAGAGATAGAGCGGTTCGGCGTTTCCGTGAAACGATGAACCACTCTAGCCGTTTGCGCATCAGAGGAAATTCTCAATACCGCCATAGCCCGTTAGTCGGCTGACGATGTGGAATACGATCGAGCAGATCGCCGCGATTGAGATCGGCACGCCGAACGGCACGACTCCCTTGCGATCGAGATGCTCGGCGTAAAGACGAAAAGCACCGGCGGGCAGCATGAACGGATTCTTCACGACCGCTGCCGTCATGAGCGCAAACACCAGCAACAGCAAAGTAAACACCACGAGATCGGTCCCGCCGGCCAGAAACGGCACCACCGCTATAAGCTTGACGTCTCCGGCGCCAACCTTGCGCAAGACCCAGAAGGGAAAGAGCACGACAAACAGGGCAAAGCCGACAATGACGCTCAGACCCATGTCCCACCATGACCCGGCCTGAATCGACATAAACTGCATCGATCCGATACCCAGGCACAACAGCAGCAGCACGTCACGATTGGATATTTTCTGTGTCACGAAGTCCAGCCATGCAATTCTCGCGAAAAGTGGGATGGCAAGGATCTTCAGCAGCAGCGACGCGGCAAGCAACATGCTGGGCTCTACCGCTCGATGTTCTGCACGCTGGATGACAGGAGCTTCAGATTGTTGACCACGGTCGGATCGTTGGGCGCCAGTTCGTAGGCCTTGAGGAAATTCGCGCGTGCGTCCTGCAGCTTGCCGCGCAGCAGATAGGAATAGCCGACATTGTTGTAATATTCGGGCGACGCCCCCATCAGCTTGAAGGCTCGGCCATAGGCCCGGTCGGCGAGGTCGAAGCGGTGGATGCGATCGCATGAGGCGGCCAGTCCCATCCAGGCGCCACCATCGTTGGGGGCAAGCTGCGTCGCCTTGAAGAACAGGGCGCCGGCATTGCCGTAATTTTCCGCGCGGAACTGATTTTTGGCCTCGGCGACGGCCTGATCCGACGCGTAATATTCGACATCGCTGACCGTCTTCAGTCCGTCGAAAGCATCGCCAAACGACGTTACGTCGCCGTTCGACGGCTCGTTTGTGCGAACGACACCCATGCTGCTATCGGTCGACTGGCAACCGGCAAGCACGAGAAGCAGCATGCTGGCTGCGGCGGTGAGGCGTATTGACCCTGTCATTTCGTGCCCAAGGTTCCTTCGACTCGGTTCATTAGAACCAAAGCATATTGGTTAATGATTGAAAATGGCCTGCATCCGAATAACAACCGGCAGAAGGACGATCATTAGCACCACCGGGAAGATACAGATACCCAAAGGGATCATCATCTTGACCGGAAGCGCATTAGCGCGCTCCTCGGCCTGAAGGATTCTCTGGGACCGCATTTCATCGCTGTAGACGCGCAGCGCATCTGTCAGGCTGGTGCCGAGTTCTTCCGATTGCCGGAACAACACAGCCAACGCCCGCGCCTCGTCCAGGCCGATGCGGTCCGCCAGTTCACGCAAAGCCTCTCGCAACGGTTTACCCGCGCGCAGCTGCAAGGTCATGATCGAAAGCTGTATCCCCAGCCATTTGTGGGTCGCGACCAGTTCCTGGCTCACCCGTTCGACAGCGGCCTCCAGGCTCATGCCGGCATCGGCACAGGTGATCATCATGTCCATGAAATCGGGGAAGCCGCGCCGATAGATTCGCTTCTGCGAATTTTCGAAACGATCGAGCATGATGCTCGGAATGACGATGCAAGCAAGCCCGAACAAGGCGGACCCGGCAAGGGTCGCAAACGCGGGCAAATCAGGTGGCAGCACTTGAGATAGAAGCGCATACATCAACGAGAAGCCGGCACAAACCGCTCCAAATCGTGACAAGGTGTATAAGAAGGGAGCGCTTGCTTGATAAAAGCCGGCGCGGAAAAGCTTCGCCTCAAGGGCGTTGGGCTCGTCCCGCTCTTTCTCTACCGACCGGAAATACGCCTCGATCGGCCGCTGAGCCAAGACTTTAGCCTGTTGCTCAAGGCCGAGCATTGACCGGCGATCGGTAATGCCCTCCGCTATCAGGCTTTGCGCGACCAGCTTTCGTGTCTGGAACGCGGGCAAGAAAACAAGACCACCGAACAGAAAAAGCGCCACCGCTGCGACAAAGACAGCAATAGAAACCAGAAAGCCTAAATCCTGGATATTTGAAAGAAGATTTATTGTTCTCTCCTATCAGAAATCAAAATTGACCATTTTGTACATGATGAAATCACCCAAAAGCGCCCATATTCCGAAAATCAAGAACACGGGGAAGATGAGGGGATTGTCCCAAACAGCGCCATAGTACGCCGGCGCGAGCCCCAGTAGAACGAAGAACATCACGATTGGAAATAGCGAGATGATCCATGCTGACACTCTACCTTCCGCTGAAAGCGCTCTGATTTTCATCCCAAGCTTATGCCTTTCACGCAGCACCGATGAGAGATTGTGCAAGATACTGGTCAGATTGCCGCCTGTTTTGGCCTGAATCGACAGTGACACCGACAGCAGATGAAGGCCTTCGAAGCCGACACGCTGTGACAGTTTCCGCACCGCTTGCTCCATGCTGAGACCGAAGGTGATTTCGTCGGACACGATGCCGAACTCGGTGCCTAGTGGATCGGGCATCTCCCGAGCCACGAGACCAACTGCCACTGTGGCCGGATGTCCAGCCCGCAGCGAGCGCACGATCATGTCCAACGCATCCGGAAGTTGTTTGGCGAACTTCCGGATACGCTTGTTGCGGGCGCGTCGCAGAACAAGGAGTGGCAGCAGAAGCCCAGTCACCAGGAAAATGATGAACGATGCCAAGCTCGAGACACCCAGGAAGAATGAGAGAACCATTGCCAGGGCAAGCCCAACGACAAGAAATGTCGCCGCGAAAGTCACGGGATTCCCTGTAATACCGGATTGCGTGTAGAGCCTGTTCAGACCCACCAGACCAAAAAGGAAGTCACCGGAGTTTGTCAGCCCACGCTCGCGCAGCAGTCGTTGCAGGGTCTGCTCGGCCGGAACTTCGTCAGCAAGGCGCTTCAACCGGCGATTGACCGCTCCGGCGCGCGAGCGGCGACTGGCATAAGAAAGATACAGGGCCTCGGCGGCGAGAATGACTGACGCTGCCGCCACCGTATAGATGAAATAGAGCAAGGACTGGCCGGACAGCATCAGAGCGGAACCTGCGGATTGAAGGCGTCCTTGCCAAAATGATGTCCGAGCGTCGCCGCCTCCGCTGAGAAGCGCGGACGGACACCAGTTGCTCGAAAATCGCCGATGATCGCACCTTCCGCGGTGACGTCGCGTCGGACGAAGTGATAGATTTCCTGAAGCTGAACGACATTGCCTTCCATGCCGGTCAGTTCCGATATCGAAATGACCCGCCTGCCCCCATCCGAAAGACGCTGCGTCTGCACAATGATGTCGATGGCCGAGGCAATCTGAGCTCTGATGGATTCGTGTGTCATCGGCATGCCGGCCATGCCGACCATCTGCTCCAGGCGCGAGATGGCGTCTCGCGGTGTGTTGGCATGGATGGTGGTCATCGAGCCTTCATGGCCGGTGTTCATGGCCTGCAGCATGTCGAAGGCTTCCTCGCCACGCACCTCACCGACGATGATGCGGTCGGGCCGCATGCGCAGCGCGTTCTTGACCAACTCACGCTGACGGACCTCGCCCTTGCCCTCGACATTGGGCGGGCGTGTCTCGAGCCGACCGACATGCGGCTGCTGCAATTGCAGTTCCGCCGCGTCCTCGATTGTGATCAGGCGTTCCCTGGACGGGATGTAGCTCGACAGCGCATTGAGCAAGGTCGTCTTGCCGCTGCCGGTGCCACCCGAAACCAGGATCGACTTGCGCGCCTGAACGGCAATCCGCAGCAGATCGATCATCGGCTGCTTGATTGAATTGAGCGCCATCAGTCGTTCGAGCGAATAGGGATTCTTCGAGAATTTGCGGATCGAGACCAGAGGGCCGTCCACCGATATCGGCCGAACCGCGATGTTGACGCGGGAGCCGTCCTCCAGCCGCGCATCGACCATCGGCGACGATTCGTCGACGCGCCTGCCAATCGCCGCAACGATCTTGTTGATGATGCGCAGCAGGTGCGCCTCGTCGCGAAACCGGATGGCCGTCTCTTCAACCAGGCCACGCCGTTCAATGAAGACACGCTTGTGGGTGTTGATCAGGATATCGGTAATGGAGTCGTCCTTGAGCAGCGGCTCGATCGGCCCGAGCCCGAGCATTTCGTCAGCCGTGTCACTGGTCAGTTGATCGAGTTCGCGGGCGTTCAGCGGCACACTTCGATTTCGAACGAACTCGCGAACGATCGGACGGATCTCATTCAGAATCTCGTCCTTGGTGGCATTTTCAAGAGCCGTCAGATTGAACCGATCGATAAGGTGCCGATGAAGTTCGACCTTGAGTGTCAGAAAATCGTCGCCGCGCGATTCAATATCAGCGGCCGGCGAAAGGGCCGGAGCGGCAGGCAGCACAGTCGGCTGCTCGGCCCTTATCGCGGCCTGCTGCTCGCTTGGTCCCTTGATAAACCGCCCCAGCATAATCCCCTATACCCCGTTAGCCTTATCAGCGGAAACTAAACGTTAACCAAGCGAGGCACAAGCGCCGAAGGACCTCACGTGAGGCCAATGCTTTCAACATAGTTAAGAAGGACACCCGAAAAATATCGTTTTTATTTCGACGCCGCGCTTTGCCCTCTCCCCAACTTCCCACCTCACGGGACCTTTCATATCGCAACAAACGGAATTCGGGTGAAAAATGTCCGTAAGCCGTTAGATATAAAGGAATATGCTATCTTGCTAATACGATTATCGTTTTGCCTTAGCTGTGGCCAAATTGTGAATGAATGGTTAAGGACGGTTGAAAATTCAGCCGAATCAAGCTCTTGTGAGAATTCAAATCGCTCTTGAACGGGCGAGTTCAGGTATTGGAAGGTTAAGGAACTGTTAATCCGTTTGACTCTGCTTTTTCGTGCGACCTAGGATTGAGGTGACGGGGGATGCTTGGGTATGGGGTTCATCCTTGGCTCTGTCTCGTCGGGTTCAACCTCCAAAGGGAGAAATTGACATGAAGAAGCTCATGACGATGACCCGGCAGTTCCGCGACGATGAAAACGGCGCTGCAATGGTCGAATATTCCATCCTCGTTGGCATCATTGCCGGCGCAGCAATCTTGGCGATCCTCGCCATCGGCGGCTGGGTGACCGGACGCTTCACCGGTCTCTGCACCAAGCTCAATGGCAAGGCCGGTGGCGTTTGCGACGCTGCTGCTGGCACCGGCAGCTGATCGGACGACGCAAATGACAAAGCTCATGACGATGGGCCGACAGTTCCGTGATGATGAAAACGGCGCTGCCATGGTCGAGTATTCCATCCTGGTCGGCATTATCGCCGGTGCAGCCATCCTCGCCATTCTGGCGATCGGCGGCTGGGTGACGGGTCGGTTTACTGGCCTTTGCACGACACTCAACGGCAAAGCCGGCGGTGTGTGCGATTCCGCTGCCGGAACAGGCAGCTAAGCGACAAGAAATCAAGCCCGGATCGCAAATCCGGGCTTGATCCTAAATCGAGGCGGGCGAGTTCCCGCAGTATGGCCTGGGGGCTTGGGTCAAATGCGCGCAAATACATTTATCATGATCGTGCTAGCCGGCGTGTTCGGTGTGCTCGCCGTGGTGCTTGTCAATATCTGGCTTGCCAATCAGCGCAACGCCATGGCTTCGTCCGAAGGTGTTCCGCGGGATACGGTCGTCGTGGCGGCAGTGCCGTTGAAATTCGGCGACACGCTGAGCGCCGACAAGCTACAGGAAATCGCGTGGCCCGCGGGCGCAGTCCCGGCGGGCGCTTTCAAGACAACCAAAGATCTTCTCGCGGGCGATGGCTCGAAGCAGGCGCTGCAATCAATCGGCACCAATGAGCCTGTCCTCGCCACCAAGATCACAGGTCCCGGCCAGCGCGCCACACTTTCGGCAGTGCTTGGCGAAGGGATGAAGGCAGTCTCCATTCGCGTCAACGACGTGCTTGGCGTCGCCGGCTTCGTCTTCCCGGGTGACCGGGTCGATGTCTTGCTGACGCGCACGGTGCGCGGCGATGATGGCACCGACAAGAGCTTTGTCGACGTGCTGCTGCAGAGCATCAAGGTGCTCGCCGTCGACCAGGTCGCCGACGAGAGCAAAGAAAGCCCTACCGTGGTGAAAGCGGTGACGGTCGAAGTCAGCACCAAGGATGCGCAGAAGCTTACGCTGGCTGCCGGTGCTGGCCAATTGTCGCTGGCGCTTCGCCAGGCTGCCGCCAGCAAAGGCGAAACCACCGAGCGCATCACAACCTCGGACCTTAACGGCGAAACGCCAGCCGACGTTGCCGCCAGGCAGGCCGAACTGGATAAGCAGGCAGCCGCCGAAGCGGAGGCCGCAGCAGAGCGCAAGCGCGCCGACGACAAGCTTGCCGGATTGACCCAGGCGGTGGAGAGAGTGGGAAGCCGCCTCGACGAGTTGGGCAAAGTGAAGCCGGCCGTGGCGCCGGAAGTCCCGGAAGTCGTTAAGGAAGTGGTCAAATACGTGCAGCCGGAACCGCCGAAGAATGTTACAGTGGGCGTCTTTCGGGGTGTGAAGCTCGAATCCTATGAAGTGCCGCGACAAAAACCAGAAGGCGCGGTAAATTGAGGGCTGCCAAGGCAGCAGTTGGGGAGACGAGAATGCGGGGGTTTTGGGTGCGGATGGCGGCGGCAGCGCTGCCCTGTATGGCGGCGCTGCTGACGTGGAGTCTTGCCGCCGAAGCTGCCGACCGCTTCATCGATGTGTCCAACCCCAGCGTCCATCGTGTTTTCCTGCCGATGTCACAATCTGTGACCCTCCAGGTGAGCGCCAATCTCGGTGACATCGTTGTCGGCGACGAGAAGATCGCCGATGCCCAGCCGATGACCGACCGGACGCTCTATGTCATCGGCAAGAGCGCCGGCACCACCACGGTCAATCTCTTCTCCCCGGAAAAGCGCTCGCTGGGCGTGATCCAGATCGAGGTCGGCGTCGACGTCAGCGACATGGCGCAGGCGATCCGGCAGGTGGCGCCTCGGGCGCGCATCGAAATCGGTTCGATCAACGGCAAGGTCAGGCTCGGCGGTCACGTCAAGGATGGCGCGACGCTGGCGTCCATCATGGAAGTGGCACAGCAGTACGGTCCCGACGCCATCATCAACTCAGTCATCGTGGATGATAGCCAGCAGGTCAATCTCGAAGTGCGCGTGCTGGAGGCCAAGCGCAATGCCGGCCGCGATCTCGGCGTTTCGATCAAGAGCACAAATGGCAGCGGCACAACCCGCACAGGGACAGGCATTGCGGCCGTCGACGAAGATGATGTGGTGCTGGGACCTGGGAACCTGCTCACCGGCCTGCTGTCGAACACCAATCCATTCGCGGCGCTGATCACCCGAGTCATTGACAGCAACATCAAGGTCGACCTGATCATTGAAGCGCTCGAGGCCAAGGGGGTTGTGCGCACGCTTGCCAATCCCAATCTAACAACGCTTTCCGGTGAGCCAGCCAGCTTCAACGCTGGCGGCGAGGTCCCTATCCGTGTCGTCGGCAATGATGGCCAGGTAACCGTCACGTACAAGCAATTCGGTGTCAATCTGCTGTTCACGCCGGTCGTACTTGACGACGGTAAGATCCACATGAAGCTGGCGCCGGAAGTGAGTGACCTCACCGGTTTCACCACCGCCGGCGACCCGATCTTCACCAACCGCAAGCTTGATACCGTCGTCGAACTGCGCGATGGCCAGAGCTTCGCGGTCGGAGGGCTGCTGTCGAGCAAGACCACCAAGCTGCAGAATCAGGTGCCATGGCTCGGCCAGGTGCCGGTCATCGGCACGCTGTTCCGCAATTCGAGCAACCAGAAGGAAGAGACCGAACTGGTCGTCATCGTCACGCCGCACGTCGTGCGGCCGGTCAAGCCCGGCGAACAACTGGCGACGCCTTTCGACAAGACACGGCCGGCCAACGATCCGGAATTCTTCGTGCTCGGTCAGCTTGAGGTGAACAAGGATATGATCCGCAAATACGAAACGGGCGACGGCGTGACTGGCCCCTACGGCCACATGCTGGACTTCAAATCGAAGGACAAGATGCTCTATGTCAAGAAATAGCGCCTTGATCCTCATTCTGTGCGCCGGTGCACTATCGGGCTGCGCCGCCGATTATCTGAACCGCTACGACACGGTGACGCTCGCCGCCGGCGACACGCAAAAATACAATTCGCTGCTGCAAACGGTCGATCCGTTCAATCCGAACTCGAAGAACACACATATCGAAGGCGACGGCACGCGGGCAGCCGCTGTTGCCCAGAGCTACAAATTTCCACCGCCACCGCCGCCACCGCCTGCGATTACGGTCAATGTAGGCGGGGCAGTGAACAACGGAGCGAATTGAACAGAAGGATGCGGTCGCGATGCGCCGGGTGAGCGAGGGGCCTGGTGCAAGGAAGCGAGAGAGTAAGGTCATGTTGGGGACCATTAGGGCGTTCTGGAACGATCAACGCGGCATAGCGCTCATCCTCGTCAGCATCATGCTGCCGGCGATCATCGGCTTGTCGCTGCTGGCGGTCGACATGAGCCGGATGAACAATCTGGACAACGACCTGCAGAAGGGCACCGATGCGCTCGCGCTCGCCGCGGCCGCCGAGTTGAACGGCAGATCTGATGCGTGGACGCGTGCCGACAATGCCCTCACAAATCTGGTTTCCAACGAGACCATGTTTTCCGCTGGGGGGATCGTCCCCCTCACCACAGGGTCCGGAACTGCGACGGTAGACTCTACATACCCCGCCTGCCGGTCGAAAGGACAGATATCGTGGTGCTTCCTGGCAAGTATCCCGACAAACGACTCCGACCCGATCATACCGGCCAACTATGCAGCCTCGCCGATCGTGACCCGTTTCATCCGGGTAAAGGCGCTGCCGGAAAGCTTCACGTCGATGTTCCCGGTCTCGGTCTCGTCATCGGGAAGTGCAACCGACACGAGTTACAATCTGAGCGCCGTGTCGGTGGCCGGTTTCACCTCCGGCGTCTGCGACTTCACTCCTGTCTTCATCTGCAATCCGTATGAGGACGATCCCGACGGGCACACCCTCGAACAGGCCGCTGCCAATCCTGACCTACACCGGAGACTTATGGAACTGCGCAAGGTAGGCAACGGTGCGGCCGCTGGTCCTGGCAATTTTGGTTTTCTTGAGCCGCCGGCAGGCGTTGGCAATGGGGCGCAGGCGCTCGCACAGACCATTGCCACATCCAGACCAATCGGTTGCTACTCCGCGGAGGGGGTCGATACCAAGACTGGACAGAACGCTGGGCCAGTGCAAGACGCCTTCAACGTTCGGTTCGGGATTGCTGCCAACGGCCACTTCAATAGCCCGGAATACGGCCCAGCCGCCAACGTCCGAAAGGGTGCTTCGTCTGGAAATGGAAACGGAAACGGAAACGGAAATGGAAATGGAAATGGAAATGGCGGCGGCCAATGCCCTCAATATAACCAGTTGACCTTCAACGGAACGGGTAACATGGGCCTGCCCAGGGATGCCACCACGCCATACATGGGCGGGCGAATGGGCGATGGAAATTGGAACCTCTCCGGCTATTGGAGCACCAACTTCGGTTCCGCCAGCCATCCATCCTCGTGGGACACGACAAAGCCGACCCGTTACGAAGTCTACAAGTACGAGATATCGGCTGGGCTGGTGGGAACGGCTTCGACAGGTGGCGAGGTGGGAACACCCCCGAACTCTTGCCAGCCGCCGGTCACGTCGGTGGACCGTCGCCTGATCTACGGCGCCATCCTGAATTGCAACGCGCTCGAGCCAACCAACGATCTATCAGGCCACAGCACGAACCTGCCGGTCGAATCCTTCGCCAGCTTCTTCCTTACTGAGCCGGTATCCTCGCCGTCAGACGATGCGTCCGTAATGGTCGAGCTTGTCGACATTACCGGCCGTGGCGGACAAGGAACGCTGGACAATTTCCTGCGCGACGAAGCGCAGCTCTACCGGTGACCGCGATGTTGAGAAGGCTGTCCCGCGTCCTGAACCGCTTTCGCTCCGACCATCACGGCACGGTGCTTGTCGAGATGAGTCTGGTTGTGCCGATGATGCTGTTGTTATCGGCGGGGGTCTTTGAATTCGGCAATCTGATCCACGACAAGCTGCTTATGGAAGCCGGCGTCTCCGACGGAGCGCGGTTCGCCGCACGCTGCAACAGCAAGCTGTACACCGATGCGGGGCTTGCCGCGATCGACTGCGCCGCTCTCGCCAAGAACATCACCGTCTTCGGCAACGTGGCGGGGACGGCTCCCGCACGTATCAAAGATTGGAAGACGACCGACGTGACGATCAACATCGCCGACCCCGCGACTTGCAAAAACGCGGTCGACGGCAGTGGCAACGTGCTCTATCTCTCGACGACCTCGCAGGTCTGTATCGTCACGGCTTCGGGTGCTTACCCTTATGCAAGCCGCGATAGCGTCGGATTGCTGTCATTGATCAACATAAGCACGGTCACGCTCTCCGCCAGCCATCAGGAGCGGTTGATCCGATTTTGATGATGCTGAGGCAGTTCGCAAGATCAGAGGACGGGGCAACGATGGTCGAAATGGCCATCGCCATGACGCTGCTGCTGACCCTGACCCTTGGCTTCGTTGATTTCGGATATGCCTTCTATCAATGGAATGCGGCGACCAAGGCAGTGCAGATCGGCGCCCGACTGGCGTCCATCTCGGACCCGGTTGCAACCGCGCTCCCAACCGCCGCGCCAATCTCGAATCCAGGCGCGCCGGTGGCGGCTGGAGCCTATGGGCCTTTTGTTTGTACTTATGCCGCGGGCAGTGGCTCGTGCACCAATAGCGGCGCGTTCAGCGCAGCCAATTTCAGCCGTATCTTTCGCGGCGACACCGCAAACACCAATGACGATGCCTGTCCGCCTCTGGCAGCCAACCAGCGGCCTGGCATATGCCACTTTTTCCCAGGCTTGCAGCGCAGCAACGTCGTCGTGACCTACACCGCAACCGGCCTCGGCTATCAAACACGGCTGGGCGGCCCGGTGCCGACCATCACCGTCAGTCTGCAGAACATCAATTTCCAGTTTTTCTTCCTGGGCGGACTGCTCGGGTTCGGAGACATCACAGTGCCCTCCATGCTGAGCACGGTTACGGGCGAAGATTTGAAGAGTACCGCGTCATGAATGCCATCAACACCAAGGTTACGCCGACCAAGCGAAAGCAGGTGGCGCTGTTCTCGTCGGATGCGAATTTCAAGCGCGATGTAGCAACGCGCCTCGATGCACTGGCGATCTACGACGTCAGGGTTTCCGAGACCGGCGAATTCCTCAAGGGTCCGCCCGCGGACACGCGCCCTGGCATCGTCATCCTCGACCTCGGCAATGGCGAGTTGCTCGGCAGGCCGGGCATCGTTGAGGCGCGCGCCCTTTGGGCAACCGTGCCGCTGATCGCGGTCTCCGACGAACTGTCGTCGGAGCAGACGCGCGTGCTGGTGCGCATGAACGCTTCGGACTGGCTGCACAAGCCGCTCGACGGCAAGGAACTGCTGAACGCGGTGACCTTCCACGACACCGGCAACCAGGGAACGAAAAGCCGCATCATCACCTTCATCAGCGCCAGCGGCGGCGCCGGCGCGACGACCCTCGCTTTGTCGGCGGCGGAGCACCTGGCGTCGAAATCGACAGAACGCGGAGCTTCCACCTGCCTGGTCGACCTCGATTTCCAGAGCGCCAATTGCGGCGCCTATCTCAACCAGTTCAACCAGTTCGACCTCGGCGGCATCATCGGCCAGCCGGAGAGGCTCGACGTCGAGTTGATGGATGTCATCAAGCTCTCGCGTCCGTCCGGGCTGACGCTCTATTCCTTCGAGAGGCCGCAATTGCCTTTCGAGCCTCAGGGCGCCGATTTCGTGTTTCGCCTGCTTGACCTCGTCGCCTACCGGTTCGACGACATCGTCATCGATTTGCCGAATATCGAAACCCGCTGGCACAATTCCGTGCTGTCGACGAGCGATGAGATCTTCATCGTCTTCGAACTCAACGTCGCGTCGCTGCGGCAAGGCAAGCGGCTCTACAAGAAGATCCGTGAGTTGCGTGGCAATGCGGTCAGCATCACGCTGGTCGCCAACAAGCACAAGCGCAAATGGTTCGGGAACCACTTTTCGCGCAGCGAGCTGGAAAAGATTTTCAAGGCGCCGCACATCAAATCGGTTGCGCTGGACAATGCGCTTCTGGCCGATGCGTTGAACCGTGCTATTCTGCCTGCCGAGGTGGATGGGCGTGCGCGCTTCAACAAAGACCTGAAGCGGATGTTCAAAGAGCGGCTTGATGACGCTGCCAAATAGGTATCGGCCAGGTAGGTATCGGATTGGCCCGGGATTGGCCTGCGTCATGGGTATGGCGCTGGCGATGTCGGTCCAGGACTTCGCCAGCGCGCGATCGGCACTTTCGGATCGGCCGCCGCTGCCGGCAATGGGACCCAGCCTGCGCAAGACTGTCGCCTTCGAGACGGCGGAACAACCTGGAACGATCGTTATCCGCAAGGGCGAGAAAGCGCTTTATCTGGTGACCCGACAAGGCCAGGCGCTTCGCTATCAGATCAGCGTCGGCCGCGACGGATTTGGCTGGACCGGGGTCGTCAAGGTGGGGGCCAAGACCGAATGGCCGGAATGGCGCCCACCCCGCGAAATGCGCGACCGCCAGCCGGAGCTGCCGCAAATGGTGCCCGCCGGTCCCTACAATCCACTCGGCGCCAGGGCGCTCTATCTGCTTCGGGACGGGCGTGACACGCTCTATCGGATACACGGAACCAACGATCCGTCGGGGGTTGGCTTCGACGGAACATCGGGGTGTTTTCGCCTCACCAACACCGATGTGATCGATCTCTTCAAGCGCGTCGCGATCGGCGCAAAGGTGGTGGTTCAATGACGATGATCAGCGAACCGGACATGCCGGCAATCGAGATTGGGACAGAAACCCGCATTGGAGAGCAGGCTGTCGTTGGGAAACCGAGCGACAAAAGCATTATCGGCGCGGTCATCATCGGCACGTCCCTGATCACCTTGGTGAATATAATAGCCGCAGTTTATCTCTACCGCGGCATCAGCGATATGCGCTTTTTGGAAGGGCGCCTGGAACAACTCGGGACGTTCGAACAACGAATCGGGGGCCGGCTGGATACCGTCAACAACGGTTTTCAGAGCCGATTTGAAAAACTCGACAGTCAACTGCAAAGCAGCTTTGGTGAAATCAACCGGAGCATAGCCCGACTGGAGCAGAACCAGCCTCTTGCCCGTGATGAGGTCATGTCGAGCGCAGCGGAGCCTTCCGTCGACACGACCAGCAGCATGGCGGAGGCACCCGCCGTTCTCGATGGTGAAGGCGCGACCGAGCCCAGCGCTGTCGATGCGCCGCGTCCGCCGAAAAACAGGGTCGCGGCCGCAGCGCCTGCCCCAAGCCCCAACTACCAGCGCATACAACAGGCCGACGGCAAGGTTTACTACAAAAAGATCAACTAGCGCTGGAAAAGCGGGCTGCCCTAGAGCAACTTCCAGGAAAAGTGTGAACGGTTTTCCGTCCGGAATTGCATTAAATCAAAGAGATAGAGCGGTTCGCCGTTTCCGTGAAACGGTGAAAAGCTCTAGAGATCTCGCTGCAGGGCAACAAGCCTCGCGGCAAGCACTTCGGACCGTTGCCGGGTTTCGCTGAGGAAGACAACATGACAGTAGGCGCATGCTGTCAGACCCAGAAGCAGCACAAGGCTGTTCTTCAAGGTGAAATCGACCATTAGTGAGAATGGAAGGCCCCCGGGTACCGTGAATGAAGCGATCGTGCTCGCTGTTTCGGAATGGCTGGTGACGGCGATCATCAACCCGGCAAAAAGCAGGGCGACGTGATTTGCAAGGAAGAAGAAGGCAACCGACTTTCTTGTGCGGAACGCCATCCAGCAGACGATCGACGCGGCGGCGAGGATGGAGGCATCAAGGACCATCGACGCCCCCAGAAAGAGATCGATCTGTTGCCAGAACATCGTCGACAGCGGCCTTAGTTCAAGCCAGATCCGCCACATCGTGGGACTGGCCGGATAGGATCCCAGCAGGAAGGTCGCCATGCGCTCCCCTGCCAAAATCAGCAGGATCAGAGCTGGGAAGGCAAAGAGCATTGTCGACTTGCGCTTCATGTCACCCTCAACAATCTGGCCTTCAAGATAGATTGCAGAGATTGACCGAGGCTTAACGGAGCGGTGCTGGTCCTGCGGCGGCGCGGCCAGCGGCACATGGCAGCCTGCAAGTCAGCAAGAGCCATTCGTGGATGGCGCAGCCATCAGTTGTTTTGGCTGAGCACGAGCGTCACCACCTTCGGCTCGACTCGTTGCAGACATCGTTCCGGAATATTGGGCCACATCGCCTTGGCGCATCCCTCGTCTTCGCGTGGCGCCAGCGCCAGCGAGCGTTCTGAGCTACGGGCTTGCTCGGCGGTCGACAGGAATACCTGTGTAGCCAGCGCAGTCGCCATGGATACCTGGACGAAGATAAGGGCGTAAGCAAATCGTCTGATCATCCGCTCGAAACGCCCAATCCGCGAAGTGGTTCCAACCTAACGCACTGGTGAACACTTGATCACGATAGTTGCGATTCCGTGCGTGCTGGTCATTGGCCGCCCTGCCACGGCTGTTCCAGAACGGCTCGGCGTGGAATAGAATGCCACCGACGGCCGCCCTTTGGCCACAGACGAGTGCCATCGACGAGCGACGAGCGGAAGGACACATGGCGACCACGCAACTGGAACGGACGGACGGCTTCGGCGCGCGCCTATCACGCGCGCTGAAAGCCATGCCGCGCGCCTGGAACCGGTTCTGGCGGCTGGTCGCGCTCTATATGCCGAAGCGGCTCTATGCCCGCTCGCTGATCATCGTCATCGCGCCGATGATCCTTCTGCAATCGGTCGTCGCCTTTGACTTCATGGAACGGCACTGGGCAACCGTGACGCAGCGCCTGTCGCAGGCCACCGTGCGCGACATTGCCGCCATCATCGACATGATCGAGACCTATCCGCACGACGGCGACTACGCCAACATCATCCGCATCGCGCAAGACCGCATGCAGCTGAAGGTCGACCTCTTGCCGCCCGACCCGCTGCCAGCGCCCGGGCCGAAGCCGTTCTTCTCGATCCTGGACGATGTCCTTTCCACCGAGATCACGCGCCAGATCAACCGCCCGTTCTGGATCGACACCGTCGGCAATTCCAACATCGTCGAGGTGCGCATCCAGCTCGAGGGCAAGGTGCTGCGCGTCTTCGTGCGCCGCAGCCAGGCCTATGCCTCCAACACCCACATCTTCCTGATCTGGATGGTCGGCACCTCGCTGGTGCTGCTGACCATCGCCATTCCCTTCCTGCGCAACCAGATCCGGCCGATCCTGATGCTGGCCGAGGCCGCCGAAAGCTTCGGCAAGGGCCGGCCGATGCCGCGCGATTTTCGGCCACGCGGCGCCGAGGAGGTTCGGCGCGCCGGCTTTGCCTTCATCCAGATGCGCGAGCGCATCGAACGCCAGCTCGAACAGCGCACCGCCATGCTGACCGGCGTCAGCCACGACCTCAGAACCATCCTCACCCGTTTCAAGCTGCAGCTGGCGCTGGCCGGCGGCAAGCCCGAGACCAAGGCGGCGCTCAACCAGGACATCGACGACATGCAGTCGATGCTGGAAGGCTATATCGCCTTTGCCCGCGGCGAAGCATCGGAAGATGCCGGCCATTTCGATCTTGAGGCCTATTTCCAGAAGCTCGGCGAGGAGGCGTCGCTGCACAAGCGCAAGCTGTCGACCGTGCTCGCCGGCGATCCGGACGTGCATGTGCGCCCGCACGCTTTCGCCCGGCTGTTGTCCAACGTTGCCGGCAATGCCTTGCGCTATGCCAAGACGGTGGAGATCAGCGCCAATCATGGCCGTGGCTCGCTCGTCGTCACCATCGATGATGACGGTCCGGGCATTCCGCTGGAAAAACGCGAGGACGTGTTCAAACCGTTCGTGCGGCTCGACGAGGCCCGCAACCTCGACGCCAGTGGCACCGGCCTTGGTCTCTCCATCGCCCGCGACATTGCCCGCAGTCATGGCGGCGACATCATGCTGGACGACAGCCCGCTCGGTGGCTTGCGGGCCGTTATCAAGGTGCCTGCCTGATCAGAGCATGATCTCGAAGGCGGGCTCGGCCAAAAACCACTTTCATCCGCCCGTCATGAAATCATGATCAAGAGCGCGCATGAAGCGCGCGACCTCAGTTGATTCGGCTCAGCCGCCTCACTTCGACCTCGTGCCTGCCCGGGTACGCTGGAGCGAAGCGAGGGCAACCGCATGGGTGCCGTTCCGCTATCGCATCAAGGCAACCGACGATCCGAGCAAAGGGCCGCCATGCGCATCCTGATGGTCACCGACGCCTGGCGCCCACAAGTCAACGGCGTCGTCCACACGCTGGAGCGGCTCACCGAAACGCTGAAATCCTTCGACGTTACGGTCGACTTCCTGACCCCGAACATTTTTCGCACCTTGCCCTTGCCGACCTACCCCGACATCAGGCTGGCGCTGACCACGCCCGGCCATGTCGCGCGGCTGATCGAGGCTCGCAAGGCCGACCATGTCCATATCGTCACCGAGGGACCGCTCGGCATCATGGCGCGGCGCTATTGCCGCAATGCCGGCCGTCCCTTCACCACCAGCTACCACACCCGCTTCCCCGAATATCTCAGCGCCCGCCTGCCGGTGCCGGAAAGCTGGGCCTATCGCTGGCTGCGCGATTTCCACAATTCGGGCCAAGGCACGCTGGTTGCCACCCAGTCGCTGGCCGATGATCTTGCCGCACGCGGCTTCAACAAGCTCAGGCCGTGGACGCGCGGCGTCGACACCGATCATTTCCGCCCGGACAAGAAGAAGGACCTCGGCTTTCCCGGCCCGGTGTTCCTGTGCGTCGGCCGTGTCGCCATCGAAAAGAACTTGTCCGCTTTCCTCGATCTCGACCTGCCCGGCAGCAAGGTGATCGTCGGCGAGGGCCCGGAACTGGCCAAGCTCAAGGCGAAATATCCGCAGGCGCATTTTCTCGGCCACCGCCCGAACGATGAACTGGCCGAAATCTACGCCTCGGCCGACGTCTTCGTCTTCCCAAGCCGCACCGACACCTTCGGCAACGTCATCATCGAGGCGCTGGCCAGCGGCACGCCGGTCGCCGCCTATCCCGTCACCGGACCGATCGATATTGTCGGCGACGGCATCGGGGGCGCGGTGTCGACCGATCTGCGCGAGGCCTCGCTCGCCGCCCTCAATGTCGACCGTGCCGAAGCCCGCGAGCGCGCCATGCGCTACAGCTGGAAAGCCTGCGCCGAGATGTTCATGGATACAGTCGAAGAGGCGCTTGGGACGCCGCGGAAGCTGGCCGCCTGACAGACCCGGCGCAGGATGTAGTGAGTTCCAGGTCAGGCCGAGCCGGGAATGGTGCCTCGGCGATGCCGATCGGTGGCAGTTGTGTGGCCACCTCAATGCCGCCCACCCATGAATTTCCCTCAGGAGATCTGGAACTTCGACACCTTGCCAATGCCTTGGAAAAGTCTTCCGCGTGAAGTTGTTGATGCATCGGAGATCATGCGACGGCCAAGCTTTGATCCCTGCGAGCGCGCTCCTTGCGAGAGCTTGTGCGGCGGTTCCTTGCGGTGCATTATTCTGCGAGTGTAGTTCCCTGTGGGATTGACGCCGATTTCAACGCTGGACGGGTTGCCTGCCGTATCGCCAAAACGTCGCCTCCTGCGCATCGGCAAGACCGTTGCGAGGGTGTTCGGCTATTGCCGGGCGAATGCCTGGCCACTCTTCATAGCCGCCTGGTTTCCCTGCTTTCTGTCGACGCTTTGTCTGACGGCGCTTGCCCTCGTTCTTTTTGCCGAGGGCAGGCGCCCGCCTGGCTTCTCTGGCTTCTATCGCGAGGCTTTGACCCCAGGAAGTGGCTTTCTCCGATTGTTGCCGCGCCGTTCTCGGCGATGGTCCTTGCGTTCGTTCTGGACCGCATGGCAAACGCGCCCGAGCATGGCCGTGTCGTTGTTCGGCGCGGCATTGAAGGTGTTAAACGCTTCGCTATCCCGGGCATGCGCTTTGAGCTCGGCCGGCGGATTGTTCTGGCAGCGTTGCTTCTCGCGGCCATTCAGCTTCTTTGCGGCTTCGCGGTCGCCGGCGAGCACAGACTGCTTGTTGCCGGCCTGCTGGCCACGCGTGACCTGCCGCTCAGCACTGAGGACGTCGCGCCCTGGGCGTCGGCGATGGGTGCCTTCAACGTGGTCGCGGGTGGCTTCGTACTTGCCTGGACGTATCTCTTCGTCGGCGATTTTCTCTGGACGGGATCGTTTGATCCAATCGGCTGCTGGCGTGCGCTCGACGGCAATCGTCTGCGTTTCGTCGCCATAATGTTCATCGTTCTCGCAATAGTTGCCATATTCAAATATGGGCTGGTCCTGGCCGCAGGCTTGATCCTGATTCCCGCGGATGCCGCGCCGCCTTCCTTCTTGAACCTCATGCTGATGCATTTCGGCCTCGCCTGGCCGTTCGACGTCCTGCATCTTGTGCTCTCGGCCGCAACGGTCGGAACCATTCTCGGCGCGTTCCGGCCCCAACCTCTTCGCCAGCCCTAAATGCATGTCGCCCAAAAGTGACCTCGGTTTTGGGACAACGACATGCATAAAAACAAAAGCCTAAAGCGCGTCGCTTGAATCCGTTTCGACGCGACGCGCTTTTAGAACAAGCGCCCGCCATCCGGCACTTTGCGCTCAATGGCGCCGAGCACCACGGCGCCCTCTTCGTCGGGAAAGCCGAGTGTCAGCACTTCGGACATGAACGGGCCGATCTGGCGCGGCGGGAAATTCACGACCGCAAACACCTGCCGGCCGATCAGCGTCTCCAGCGCATAATATTTGGTGATCTGCGCCGAAGATTTCTTCACGCCAATATCGGGGCCGAAATCGATTTTCAGCTTGAATGCCGGCTTGCGCGCCTCCGGGAACGGCTCGGCTTCAATGATGGTGCCGACACGGATGTCGACACGATCAAAATCGGCAAAACTGATCTCGGGCTTGCGCGCGCTGCTCGAACTCATGGAAGCTCAGGCGTTGCCATAGGTCTCGAACAGGACTCCGGCCAGCGCATCCTTGGCCGAGGTCCCCGACCAGACGACGAATTGGAAGGCCTGGAAATAGCATTCGCAAGCTTCCAGCGCCGACGACAAAAGCACCTCGACCTGCTGGCTCGACGGCTCGACCCCGCCGGCGAGCAGCAGCGACTGGCGAAACATGATCGCGCCTTCCTGTTCCCACAGGTCGAAATGCCCAAACAGCATCTGCTCGTTGATCAGCGACAACAACCGCATCACTTCCAGCGCGCGCGCTTCCGGCACCTTGATGTCGAACGCGCAGGCCAGATGCAGCGCCTCGAAATCCTCCATCCAGGAGAAGGAGACGTGATAATCGGTCCAGCTGCCGGCAACCGAGATCGAGATTTCGTCATCGCCGGCCCGTTCGAAGGACCAGTCATTGTTATGGGCCACCTGCTCGATGACATCCACCGGATGGATTTCGCGGGAGAATTCGAGTTCGAGAAGTTCCATGGAATGCTTCCTGTGTTCAGGGGAGCGCCACACGCTCCGCGGGGCACACACGACGAACAATCTTGTCTAGAACTCGGACGGCCAGGACTTCACGACACAAAGACCCCGGACCGGACCCCACCGCCCGGCCGCATGACCCTGCTCCGAATCATGCAACAAATTCAGTCTATTGATCGGGAGTCGCGTGAACAGCCTAATTTTTCGCACTGCGTCATCAGCATGTGGAAAGGCGCTGTCACAAAGATTCATGCATTGCCGGTAAACGATTCACGGCAAAGCACTTTTTCGGATTGTGCTTTGTGGAAAAGTTTAAGGATTATTTTTTTGCTTTGGGCTTTACCGCAGCCGCAGGTGCGGCCTGTCCGGTCAATTCGGCTAGCCTGGCTTCGAGCGCATCGATGCGGGCGGCCAGTCTGGTGTTTTCTTCCCTGGCCTTAGCGGCCATGTCGCGCGCTGCCTCGAACTCCTCGCGCTGCACCACGTCCATGGTGTTGAGGATGCGCTCGGCCTGCCCCTTGAAGGCAGTCTCCACTTCGCGGCGCACGCCTTGCGCGGCTCCAGCGGCATCGGTCATCAGCTTGGCGAATTCATCGAGAATGCGGTTCGGTCCGGTCGACATGGCAAATCCTCGCTTGGCCTGAATTGACGTAGTGGCGCTGCGCGCGGAATGCAAGAACGTTGCGATGGCTGCGGCGTCGCACCTCGCCAGCCAGCCTATACGTCATGCCGCTACGTCGACTATTGTACTGCTTCCTAGTCGGCTTGCGTCAAGCCGCTCTCACTCAGGGTCAACCAATGGCAACGCCTCCGCGCCGACCGACAAATCCGATGGCAGCCGCCGAAGCGGCCTTCAAGCCGATCAAGAAACCCGCGCCTCCCATTCGCGAAGCTGCGGCCGCACCGAACGTCCGGGAGCTTGTTTCGATCAGGATCGATCGCGCCGTGCTCGACCATTTCCAGGAAGACGGTCCAGGCTGGCAGGACAGGATCAACGATGCGCTCAGGCAAATGGTCGCCGGCAAGCCGCGGGATTGAGCCGAACTCTGCGACGATCAGGCAACCGCCACCTTGCCTTGACCCCGCCAAAACCCTGCCGCATGGTCCGCGCCCGAACGCGAGCCCTTCCGGGAGACCCTGTTGAACGACTATTTCCTGCTGCCGATGGCTTCGCTGTCCTTTCCCAACATCGACCCGATCCTGGTCCAGATCGGTCCGCTGGCGGTGCACTGGTACGGCATCGGCTACATCGTCGGCATCCTCTTTGCCTGGTGGTACGCCAAGCGGCTGGTCACCAACACCAGGCTATGGCCAGACGGCGTCTTACCGATGAAGCCCATCGATCTTGACGATTTCATCGTCTGGGCCGCCGCCGGCGTCGTGCTTGGCGGGCGCACCGGCTATGTGCTGTTCTACGATTTGAAGCGCTATATCGACCATCCCGCAGACATCCTCGCCATCTGGCAGGGCGGCATGTCGTTCCATGGCGGCCTGCTCGGCGTCATCCTCGCCATGACGCTGTTCTCCCTCAAGCGCGGCATCCGCACCTGGTCGCTGTTCGACGTCGTGGCAGCAGGCGTGCCGGTCGGCCTTGGCCTTGTCCGTGTCGCCAACTTCGTCAACGCCGAACTCTGGGGCCGCGTGACCGATGTGTCATGGGGCGTCGTCTTCTGCAATGAGCGCATCCTGCAGGCACAGACGCAATGCCCGGCAGGCACGCTTCCGCGTCATCCGAGCCAGCTCTACGAAGCCTTGCTGGAGGGCGTGGTGCTGTTCCTGGTCCTGCGCTTCCTCACCCATTCGCGGCTGAAGCTGAAGACGCCGCGTTTTGTTGGCGGCGCCTTCATCTGCGGCTACGGCCTGTCGCGCATCTTCGTCGAATTCTTCCGTGAACCCGACCAGCAGCTCGGCTACCTCCTCGGCGGCTGGCTCACCATGGGCATGGTGCTGTCGCTGCCGATGGTGCTCGCCGGCATCTGGGCGATGGCTACCGCCAAGCAGATCGCCCAGCCACAGCCGGCATGACACGGCTTAAGACCCGCATCGTCGACCTCATCGGTGCGCTCGGCCCCCTCCCCGTCAACGAATACATGGCGCTCTGCCTGTTCGATCCGGTCGATGGCTACTACACCACACGCGAGCCATTCGGCACCGAGGGCGACTTCGTCACCGCGCCGGAGATCAGCCAGATGTTCGGCGAACTCGTCGCGGTCTGGCTGTACCAGGCCTGGCTGGCGATCGGCCGGCCGCTGCCGGTCACCGTCGCCGAGATCGGCCCGGGCCGCGGCACGCTGATGAAGGACATGCTGCGCACCCTGGCGCGGCTCGATCCAGCGCTCACCGAAGGCGCGTCCTTCGCCTTGATCGAGACCAGTCCGCGGCTGACCGAAATCCAGAAGCAGACGCTTGCCGGGAGTTCAGCTGAGGTCGGGTGGCACGAAACCATCGCCACCCTGCCGCAGGCGCCGCTGCTGATCGTTGGCAACGAATTGTTCGACGCCGTGCCGATCCGCCAGTTCATCCGCGCCGGCGCCGGATGGCGCGAACGAATGATCGGCCTCGGCGACGCAGATGAATTGAGCTTCTTCGCCGGCGCCGGCTCGGTCGAGGCAACTCTGCTGCCGGACAACGCCGTAGTGGCGCCGCAAGGCGCTGTGGTCGAGGTGGCGCCGGCGCGCGCCGCGCTGATGGCAGCCATTGCCGAGCGGATAGCCAGCCATGGCGGCGCCGGCCTATTCCCCGACTACGGCCATCTCCAGCCCGGTTTCGGCGACACATTGCAAGCCGTGCGCAAGCACGCTCCCGAAGATGTGCTGGCCAATCCCGGCGAAGCAGATCTCACCGCACATGTCGACTTTGCAGCGCTGGCCGCGGTCGTGCGGGCGCATGGCCTCGATGTGGAATTGACGACGCAGGGCGACTTCCTGCTTTCCATGGGGTTGCTCGAACGGGCTGGCTTGCTGGGCAGCCAGGCAAGCGAAGAGGCACGACAAACCATTGCCGACGCGGTAGAGCGCCTGGCCGGACCCGACGCCATGGGCACGCTGTTCAAGGTCCTGAAAATCCAGCCGCACCAGCCTGGCTGACCGTCAGAGATCGTTTACAAGCCGCCCCGCCACGCCGCCAAGATAGGTTTCCCAGACATGATCGCACATCAACCGGCGATAGTGCCGCGTGCTGATCAGGCCGCGATACGAAGCGCCGCCGACATGAAAGAAGCAGTTATCCAGCATGCGATGGTCGGCCTCGATGCCGCCGAGCTTCAGGCTGACCGTGGTCTTTGCGGCATCGACGATGTTGTCGTCATCCAGCCTGTCGCGCAGCATTGGCCAATTGCCGCCGCCAGTATCGAGCCCGGTGTCGAAGCGCGGCGTGAAATCCAGTTCGAGATCCTCGACGACGGAAAAGCGAAAGAAGCAGAGGCCCGCCCAGAAATACCATCCGTCATGGCCTCTTTTGGCGGGATATTTGGTGCCGTAGGCGTCCTTGCCCTCCATGCGCCTGGTTATATCGAGGGCCACCACCGGAAAGCAGTCATGGTCGAGAAAGCCGAACAGTTCGGGCCGCAGCGGACGCACGATGTTATGGAAGACCCAGTTCATCGCAATGCCATGCGACCGGTTCGGATTCCATTCGGGATTTCGCGGTAGGCCGAAATAAGCAATGCCGCGCGACCGGCATATGGCCTCGATCGCCTGCCGCGCCGCAGGCTTGGACGAATTGTCGATGACCACCAGTGTCATCCCGCTCGAATAGATCTGCCACGCCTTGGTCAGCGCATCGATGACCCAGGGCGTGTTGTAGGCGATGGCAAAACAGAAGCGCCGCGACCCGGTCCGCCTGAGACCTTCAGCGAACTCCGCCCCCGAAGCCGCATTGCGCGAGCGGAAATAGCCGTTCACCAGGCTGTTGCGAAAATCCTTCGCCTTGCGGATCTGCCGGTTCTGATGGATCTGTCGGATCAGGCTTTTGACTGGATTCCAGCCCATGAACTTTCGCCCGCCCCGGAAATTGTCTGGCATTGCCTATAGTCGAATGCCTGCTTTTCGCCAACTCGGGCCCAATGCGGCACGGCTTCCGCAAATACTTGGGCGAACTTCGCCTTGACGAAAGCGCTGGCGCGGACAACAAACCCATCCATGCTGAATCAGACCAAACCGGATCCTGTTCGCTCGCCGCTGCTGGAAGCGGCGAAGCCGCAAGGCATCCGCCATGGCTATTTCACCCGTATCGGCGGTGTCTCCAGCGGCATCTACCAGGGGCTCAACATCGGCACCGGCTCGGATGATGACCAGATGCTGGTCGCCGAGAACCGGCGCCGCGTCGCCGCCTGGATGGGTGTGCCGGCCAGCCATCTGTTGACTGCACATCAGGTTCACTCGCCCGACGTCGTCATCGTGAACGAGCCCTTCCCCGGTCCACGGCCCAAGGCCGACGCCGTCGTCACCGACCGGCCAGGCATCGCCATCGGCGCCTCGACCGCCGATTGCGGCCCGGTGCTGTTTGCCGATGCAGAGGCGCGCGTCATCGGCGCGGCGCATGCCGGCTGGAAGGGCGCTTTCACCGGCGTGCTTGAAAACACCATTGCCGCGATGGAAAGCCTCGGCGCCCGCCGCGATCGCATCGTTGCGGTTCTCGGCCCGTCCATCGGCCCTGAAAACTACGAAGTCGGGCCGGAATTCGTCGCCCGCTTTGTCGAGGCCGATGCCGAAAACATCGGCTATTTCATGCCTTCGGCCAATCCGGGGCATGCGATGTTCGACCTCAACCTCTATACGATCGACCGGCTCAAGAAGGCCGGCGTGACCGCCGAGGGGCTTGGCCGCTGTACCTATGCCGAGGAGGATCTCTTCTTTTCCTACCGGCGCACGACGCATCGCAAGGAACCGGACTACGGTCGGCAGGTTTCGGCAATTGTTTTGGAGAATGAATAATGGCGCTGCATTTCGAACGGTCGGAGTTTGACGCTCGGCGTGACCGCCTGATGATCGAGATGACCGAGAAGAAGCTCGATGCGGTGCTCCTTTTCGCCCAGGAAAGCATGTACTGGCTGACCGGTTACGACACGTTCGGCTTCTGCTTCTTCCAGTGCCTGGTGGTGAAGGCCGACGGCTCGATGGTGCTGCTCACCCGCTCGGCCGATTTGCGCCAGGCGCGCCACACCTCGATCATCGACAAGATCGTCCTGTGGACCGACCGCGACGGCGCCAACCCGGCGATCGACCTGCGCAACCTGCTCAACGACCTCAATTTGCTCGGCGCCCGCATTGGCGTCGAATACGACACCCATGGCCTGACCGCCTTCAACGGCCGCCGCGTCGACGAGCAGTTGCAGACCTTCGGCCAGATCGCCGATGCCTCCGGCATTGTCGGCCGGTTGCGCCTGTTCAAGAGCCCGGCCGAAATCGCCAAGGCCGAAAAGGCCGCCAACCTGTCCGACGACGCGCTCGACGCGGCGCTCCCGCTGATCAAGCAGGGCGGCGACGAGGCGCTGATCCTTGCCGCGATGCAGGGCGCGGTCTTTGCCGGCGGCGGCGACTATCCGGCCAATGAATTCATCATCGGCTCGGGCATCGATGCGCTGCTCTGCCGCTACAAGGCCGGACGCCGCAAGCTGACCAAGAACGACCAGTTGACGCTCGAATGGGCGGGTGTTTTCCACCACTATCATGCTCCGATGATGCGCACGGTGCTGACCGGCAAGGTGTCGAAGCGCCATCAGGAGCTGTTCGACGCTGCCCGCGCCGCTCTGCTGGCGGTCGAGAAGGCGATGACGCCCGGCAACACCTTCGGCGACGTCTTCGACGCCCATGCCCGCACGCTGGAAGCGCACAATCTGACCAAGCATCGGCTGAACGCCTGCGGCTATTCGGTCGGTGCCCGCTTCGCCCCGTCCTGGATGGACTTACCGATGTTCTACCAGGGCAATCCCGAGCCGATCGCGCCCAACATGACGCTGTTCGCGCATATGATCATCATGGACTCCGAAACCGAGACCGCGATGACGCTTGGCCGCACCTACCTGACCACCGAATCCCAGCCGAAGCCGCTTTCACGCCATGATCTCGACTTGATCGTACAGTGAATCCATAATGGTTGGTCCACGCGGGGGCGTTCACAGCTAAGGAGTTTTCGGGCAGATGAGACGATCGCATGTGACGACCGTGTCATTGCTCGCAGCGCTTGTGCTGGCCGCTTGCACCAACGCCAAGGACGTCCTCGAACCGTCCGCCATCACGCCACCGGCAGCCTCGGCCCAACCGGCCCAGCCACTATCGGCAGCCCCAGGCACCGCGCCGGTCACCACACCAGCGCCGACGGTCGGCGCCACCACACCCGCCAACCCAGCGCAGAGCGCCGCCGCCCTGTCGAAGACGCGGCTGCAGATCGCGCCCATCGTCGGCGCCTCGGTGGAGGCAGCAACGCCGCTGACGGCCGAGTTGCAGACGCGCGCCAGGCAGCGCGGCATCACGCTTGCCGGCAGCGCCGACCAGGCCGCCACGCATGTGCTGAAGGGCTACTTCTCGACCATGACGGAAGGCACGGACACCACCGTCATCTACGTCTGGGATGTCTATGACCCCGCCGGCAACCGGCTGCACCGCATCAACGGCCAGCAGAAGGCGCCCTCAGCCAATGCCGCCGAAGGCTGGCCCGCTGTCGCGCCCGCCACCATGCAGGCGATAGCCGACCAGACGATCGACCAGTTCGCGGCCTGGCTCGGCGGCAGCGCCGGCTGATCCGCCTGTTGCCGGCTTTCGCCACTGTTGACGTTTTTGAGATTAGCCGGCGGATTCCGACCAACGAGGCTTGCAATACCGGCACGGCTCGCTAAAAGCCCGGTTAAGAGGACCTCCCCCATCCTTCGCCAGGAACGGTGCATGAAGCTTTTCGCGGGCAATTCCAACCGGGTGCTGGCCGAAGCGGTCGCCCGCTATCTCAACGTCCCGCTGGGTAAAGCCAGCGTAAGACGTTTCGCCGATCAGGAAATCTTCGTCGAAATCCAGGAAAACGTGCGCGGCGAGGATGTCTTCATCCTGCAGTCCACCTCGTTTCCGACCAACGATCATTTGATGGAACTGCTCATCATGATCGATGCCTTCATGCGCTCCTCGGCCAAGCGCATCACCGCGGTCATTCCCTATTTCGGCTATGCCAGGCAGGATCGCCGGGCGTCGGGCCGCACCCCGATCTCGGCCAAGCTGGTCGCCAACATGATCACCCGCGCCGGCGTCGACCGCGTTTTGACCCTCGATCTCCATGCCGGCCAGATCCAGGGCTTTTTCGACATTCCGACCGACAATCTGTTCTCGGTGCCGGTCATGGCCCGCGACGTGAAGGCGAAATACAAGCAGCTCGGCAATGTCGTCGTCGTCTCTCCCGACATCGGTGGCGTGGTGCGCGCCCGTGCGCTGGCCAAGCGCTTTGACGCACAGCTGGCCATCGTCGACAAGCGCCGCGAACGGCCCGGTGAATCCGAGGTGATGAACATCATCGGCGCGGTCGCCGGCAAGGATTGCCTGCTGATCGACGACATCGTCGATTCCGGAGGCACGCTGTGCAACGCCGCCGATGCGCTGCTGGCCAACGGCGCCACCAGCGTCACCGCCTACATCACCCATGGCGTGCTGTCAGGCGGCGCTGTCGCGCGCATCAGCGGCTCCAAGCTGCAGGAACTGGTGATCACCGATTCCATCCAGCCGACGCAGGGCGTGCTCGACGCGCCGAACATCCGCGTCATCTCCATCGCCGACCTGATGGGCGAGGCGATTTCGCGCACGGCAACCGAGGAATCGGTGTCGAGCCTGTTCGACTAGAGCAATTCCAAGAAAAGTGTGAAGCGTTTTCCCTGGAGAGGCGCGTAGCGCTTTCCCTCGGGGAATTGCGTCAAACAAACAGATAAAGCGGACGCCTACATTAGCGGCCCGTAATCTGCGTTGTTGTTGCAAGCAGACATTTCTCCCGACGCGCTTGGCATGGCATACTGCCCCTCCAAACAATGGAGGAGTAGCAGATGCCAATGCGGCGTAGGACTTTGCTCGGGCTTGCGGTTTCCATCGCGGCCGCCTTTTCGGCGCCGGCGGCCTGGGCCGCCGATTTTCCGGACCGGACCATCACAATGGTTGTCCCCTTTTCCGCCGGCGGCTCAACGGATCTCGTCGCGCGCCTCGTCGCCAACAAGATGTCCGAGAAGCTGGGCCAGCAGATTGTCGTCGAAAATGTCGGCGGCGCCGGTGGCAGCATTGGTGCTGCCCAGGTCGCCCGGGCTGAACCCGATGGCTACACGATCCTCATGGGCACGGTTGCCACACACGCGCTCAACCCACTGATCCTGAAGACAAAGCCTTACGATGCGGAAAAGGATTTCGCTCCGATATCGCTGCTTGTCCTGGTGCCGAACGTCCTGGTCGTGAACCCTGAATTCCCCGCCAAGGACGTCAAGGAGCTGATCGAACTGCTGAAGAAGGATCCGGACAAATACGCCTACGCCTCATCAGGCAATGGCACCCCGCTGCATCTCTCGGGCGAGCTTTTCAAAACCATGGCCGGTGTGAGCATGCAGCACATCCCTTACAAGGGCGCCGGACCAGCGCTGAACGACGTTATCGGCAATCAGGTGCCGATGATGTTCGACAACCTGCCGTCCTCGTCGGGGCATATCAAGAGCGGGACGCTGAGGGCGCTTGGCGTTACCACCAAAGAACGCGTGCCCTCCTTCCCCGACATACCGGCTATCGCCGAAACCATTCCCGGCTATGAAACCTATAGCTGGAACGCTCTGTTCGCGCCCGCTGGCACCCCGCCGGAGGTGATCGCCGTTCTTCAGAAAGCGGCAGTTGGGTCTCTGAAGGATCCGGACGTGATTGCCCGCATGGCCCAGTTCAGCGCCTCGATCGTGGCCTCCACCCCGGAAGAGCTTGGAGCGCATGTGAAGGCTGAGCTCGCCAAGTGGGAGCCGATCGTCAAGGCCAGCGGCGTTCAGATGGACTAGGCAGCGTCAGCGCGCGCTCCGGCGTCCGTTAAGGCGCCGGGCCCTCAAGTCGAGGCTGAGCCCGCCGCATGCCTTCGTCGCGCGCGCCGCGCATATAGCCGCGCGGCGAGGCGCCCAGCATCCGTTTGAACATGGTGATGAAGGCCGGCACGCTGTCATAGCCGAGATCGAGCGCTACCCTGGTGATCGGCTCGCCGTCGGCGAGCCTGGGAAGTGCTGCAAACAGGCAGGCCTGCTGGCGCCATGTCGACAAGGACAGCCCCGTCTGGCGATGGAAGGCGCGGGTGAACGAGCGCCGGCTCATCCCCGCGGCATCGGCCCACTCGTCGATCGTGGCATGCGGCGACGGTGCCGCGACAAAACGCCGGCACAGTGCCGCCAACCTTGGATCGGACGGAAACGGCAGGCCGAGCGGCCGTTCCGGCAGTGTCGGGATTTCGTGCAACAGCAGGTTCATGATCAGCCCGCCGCGCCCTTCGAGTTCACCGCCTTGCGGCAGCTTTTCCGATTCGACGATCAGGCTGTGCATCAGTTCGGTGACGCCAACGACGCGCAATCCTTCCGGCAGGCCGGGAATCGCGCCCGGCATGACATAGACCGAGCGCATCGAGACATCGCCCAGCATTTCGACGGAATGCTCGGTGCCGGCCGGGATCCACATTGCGTGGTCGGGCGGCACCATCCAGCGTCCGTACCTGGTCGTCACCAGCACGACGCCGACCAGCGCATGCAGTAGCTGGCTGCGGCTGTGGCGGTGTTGAGGCACGTGGTAACCGTCCGGATATTCGGTCGGCAAAGCCACCGCCGGCCCGGAAACCTCCTCCAGCCATTGCCAGCGGCTTTCGTGCAATCGGCCGAGATCGGCATTGCCGGCGCGGAAGATGTCCCTGCCATGTGGCATCGGCTATGGCCCACTTGCGAAACTATTGGACCAAACCACGAAAGAAGTCGCCTCGCAAGCGGCTTATAAGGCAGTCGTCCCCCAAGGCGCTTCATACGAGCGTCCTTAAGGCGGTCCGCAGGAGCGGCCGCCAAGCCTGCCTGCGGGCAAACACCCGCCAAAAAGACCTCGGAGCCTGCCTTGACCGATACGACAGCCACCAGCACTGCGCCGCAGCCAAGCGCCAGCCTCCCCTCAGTCCAGGCGACCGCCTTCACCGTCATTCTTGCGGTGAGCTTTTGCCACGGTGTCAACGACATCATGCAATCGCTGCTGCCGGCGATCTATCCGCTGCTGAAAGAGAATTACGGTCTCGATTTCTGGCAGATCGGTCTTTTGACCTTCACCTTCCAGGTCACGGCATCGCTGCTGCAACCGGTCATCGGCATGATCACCGACAAGCGGCCAATGCCCTATTCCCTCCCCTATGGCATGGCGTCCTCGCTGATCGGCCTGATCGTGCTGGCGTATGCCGGGCACTATGCGCTGCTTCTGGTCGGCGCCTCGCTGATAGGTATCGGCTCGGCGATCTTCCATCCGGAATCCTCGCGCATTGCCCGCTTTGCCTCGGGCGGCCGCTTTGGCCTGGCGCAATCGTTGTTCCAGGTCGGCGGCAATTTCGGCCAGTCGATGGGGCCGCTGCTCGCCGCCTTCATCGTCGTGCCCTTCGGCCAGACCAGCATTTCCTGGTTCGCCGTCGGTTCGCTGATCGGCATCATCGTTCTGTCGCGGGTCGGCGGCTGGTACAGCCGGATGCGCGCCGCGCAAGGCAACCGCAAGGCGGCAAGCTTCGTCTCGCCCTTCCCGCGCAAGAAGGTCATGGGTGCGCTCATCGTCCTGACGCTGCTGGTGCTGACCAAGAACGCCTACATCGCCTCGCTCTCCAGCTACTACACCTTCTACTCCATCCATAAGTTCGGCGTGTCGGTGCAGATGAGCCAGGTCATGCTGTTCCTGTTCCTTGGCGCCTCGGCGCTGGGCATCCTGCTCGGCGGCCCGTTCGGCGACCGCTACGGTCAGAAGGCGATGATCTGGTTCTCGATCGTCGGCGTGCTGCCTTTCACGCTGGCCCTTCCCTACGCCAATTTCGAATGGACGATGGTGCTGACGGTGCTGATCGGCCTGATCCTGTCCTCGGCTTTCTCCAACATCGTGGTGTTTGCGCAGGAACTGGTGCCGGGACGTGTCGGCACCATCGCCGGCATCTTCTTCGGTTTCGCCTTCGGCATGGGCGGCATTGCGGCTGCCGTGCTTGGCGTCGTCGCCGACATGAAGGGCATCGATTTCGTCTTCCAGATCTGCTCGTATCTACCGCTGCTCGGCCTACTGACGGTGTTCCTGCCCAACATGAAGGAAGCCAGGAAGGCGCAGGCGATAGCCAGCTAAAACCGTTCGATTTTCCGGATTTGACCCGAGGGCGCGGCATTTGCCGCGCCCTCTTTGATTCTTTCACCACATGCCGGATGAAAAGCCTGTTAGGAAATAGTCATCAACGAAGGCTTGGGGCCTCCGACGTCTCTGGAGAAAGATATGCGCAAGATCGTGCTGGCCGTTTTGGGTGTGCTTCTTTTTGCCTTGCCGGCTACGGCGCGCATCGTTCCTTTTCCACCGGGTTTCAAGACGCAGTCCGTCGAAACCAACGGCACCAAACTCTATGTGCGCGTCGGCGGCAAAGGTCCCGCCGTCGTGCTGCTGCACGGCTTTGCCGATACCGGAGACATGTGGGGCGCAGCGGCGGTGGCACTTGCGAAGGACCACACCGTCATCGTGCCGGATCTGCGCGGCATGGGTCTGTCTGCCCACCCGGAAGCGGGCTACACCAAGAAGAACCAGGCCGTCGACATCGCCGGCGTGTTGGATGCCCTGAAGATCGACAAGGCAGATCTGGTCACCCACGACATCGGCAACATGGTCGGCTATGCGCTTGCCGCGCAATATCCCAAGCGCATCACCAAATGGGTCATCATCGATGCGCCGCTGCCCGGCATAGGCGACTGGGAAAAGATCAAACAAAGCCCGCTGCTTTGGCACTTCAACTTCCGCGGTCCGGATATGGAGCGGCTGGTCGCGGGGCGCGAGCGCATCTATCTCGATCGCTTCTACAACGAGCTGTCGGCCGACCCCAAGAAGATCGACGAGGCAACGCGCAGGCACTACGCCAAACTCTATGCCCGCCCGCATGCGATGCATGACGCTTTCGAGCAGTTCAAGGCCTTTGACCAGGACGCGATCGACAACCAGGCGATGCTCGCCGCCGGCGGCAAACTGACCATGCCGGTGCTGGCTGTTGGCGGGGAAAAATCCGCCGGCACAACGCAGGCCGATACATTGCGGCTTGTTGCGACCGATGTCACAGGCGGCATCGTGCCTGACTCCGGTCACTGGATCATGGAGGAGAACCCCGACGCAACCGTCAAGCTGATCACTGGTTTTCTCGTCAAGTAGGTACTGTCCGACATTTCGATGAGAGCAAAAGCACCCGCCTGACGGCGGGTGCCTTTGTCTATCCAAGTGGACGATTCTATGCCTTGAAGAAGGCCAGCAGGTCGGCATTGATGACATCGGCATGGGTCGTCGCCATGCCATGCGGGAAGCCCTTGTAGATCTTGAGCTCGCCCTTCTTGAGCAGCTTGACCGACAGCAGCGCCGAGTCGGCGATCGGAACGATCTGGTCGTCGTCGCCATGCATGACCAGCACCGGCACATCGATTGCCTTCAGATCGTCGGTGAAGTCGGTTTCCGAGAACGCCTTGATGCAATCATAGTGCGCCTTGGTGCCACCCATCATGCCCTGGCGCCACCAATTCTCGACGACAGCCTGCGAAACTACGGCGCCGGGACGGTTGAAGCCGTAGAACGGGCCGGCCGCAACATCGTGGAAGAACTGCGCGCGGTTGGCAGCCTGGGCGGAGCGGAAACCGTCGAACACCTCGATCGGCAGGCCGCCAGGATTGGCCGCGGACTTGACCATGATCGGCGGCACGGCGCCGATCAGCACTGCTTTGGCGACACGGCCGCCCGAGCCATACCGCCCGACATAGCGCGCCACCTCGCCGCCGCCGGTGGAATGGCCGACATGGATGGCGTTCTTGAGGTCGAGATGCGCCACGAGTTCCGCGACGTCAGCGGCATAAGTGTCCATCTCGTTGCCGGTATCGGTCTGGGTCGAGCGGCCGTGGCCACGGCGATCATGGGCAATGACGCGGTAACCCTTCGACAGAAAGAACAGCATCTGGGCGTCCCAGTCGTCGCTGCTCAGCGGCCAGCCATGATGGAAGACGATGGGCTGGCCGGTTCCCCAATCCTTGTAGAAAATCTCGGTGCCGTCCTTGGTGGTGATCGTGCTGCTGCCGGGCTTGGTCATCTCAATCTCCATTTATTGTCTTTCGCGATAATCAATATCGCGATAACAATATGACTAGCGCAGATCGAAACCCTTGTCTACAGAAAATATGTATCGCGATATCATTTTTCGTGGTACATATCTGAAACGCTCAGTTGGCAAAGGAATGCGTCGTGCCTCTCCCGTTGGACAATCAGCTCTGTTTCACGCTCTACGCCACCAGCATGGCGATCAACCGCACCTACAAGCCGATGCTGGACGAGATGGGGATCACCTATCCGCAGTACCTGGTGCTGAACGCGCTTGCCGAGGCCGACGGCATGTCGGTCGGCAGCATTGCGCACCGGCTTGCGCTAGAATCGAGTACGATTACGCCGCTGGTCAAGCGCATGGAACAGGCCGGCCTGGTCACCCGCCAGCGCAGCCAGACCGACGAGCGCCAGGTGCAGGTCGACCTGACCACGGCCGGTCGCTCCCTGCTCGTCCAGTGCAACTGCCTTAACGAAACCCTGATCGAGCGCTCGGGCATGACGCTGCCTCAGCTGGACGCGCTGAACCGGCAGATCCAGACCCTGCGCGACGCACTGAGCGGCAATCAGTAAAGCGGGCCTTGCGCGCCGACTCGGCCCCACTACTAGCTGATGGCAACCAACACCGAACCCGCCTCGACCCTCGCAGGATAGATCCTGAGATTGACGCAAGGCGGCAGCCGCTTTGCCGCGCCGGTCCGATAATCGAAGGCGCCAGCATGCTTGGGGCATTCAACCTCGTAGTCCATGACCAGCCCATCGGCGAGGTGGACCGCCTCGTGCGTGCACAGGCCGTCGGTACAGAACACCTCGTCATCGGGCGAGCGGAAGATGGCGTAGGTTCGCCCCTGATGGTCGAAGCGGCGGGCGCCTTCCTGTTCGATATCGTCGAGACCGCAGGCCCTGATCCAGCTGGACATTTTTTCCTCTATGAGTTGCGGTCGGCCTCCGGAACGGCAATGACAGCCGCCCAGAGGCCCCGTCCTGGGATTAATTCTTGTTGAGGTAGTCGGCCGCGTTGGCCGACATCACCAGTTCGAACGGGACATAGACGACACGGTCGACCTTCTCGCCCTTGGCCAGTGCAAGAGCCGCGTCGACACCGCCGCCGCCCTGCCCCTTGGCGTTCTGGAACACCGTTACAGAAAGATCGCCCGCCTTCATCGATTGCAACCCGTCCTGCGTGGCGTCGATGCCGCCGACGACGACGTTCTTCATGTCGATGCCATTAGCCTTCAGCGCCAGGATGGCGCCGATGGCGGATTCGTCATTGTTGGCAATGACAGCGTCCGGCGCGCCGCCGGCGGTCAGCCAGTTGGTCATCAGATTCTGCGCATTGTCGCGCGACCATTCGGACGACTGCTTGTCGATCACCTTGATGAAATTGCACATGTCGGTGCCGAAGATCTGCTCGACATCCTTGGTTCGCTGCAGGGCCGCCTGGTGAACCAGGCTGCCCATGACAATGTAGGCGTTGGCGCCTGCCGACTTGCCTTTGGCGCGCAGCATCTTGCATACCTCGAACGCTTCCAGCGTGCCTGACTCGACCTCGTTGGAGCCGACATAGACCTGTTTCTCCGGCAGGTTCGCCATGTCGCTCGGTTCGAGGTTGACGAAGACCAGTGGGATGCCGGCCTTGGCAGCTTCCTCGCTGAGCGTCCTTGACGCGCTGGTGTCGACCAGCGTGACGATAATGGCGTCGACGCCGCTGGCGATGAAGTTCTTTACCTGGTCGAGCTGCTTGGCGACGTCATTCTGGGCGTCCTCGACCTGGATGCCGGCGCCCTTTTCCTTGGCGCGGGCCTGCATGCCGTCCCTCAGCAACGTCTGGAAATTGTTGTCGAAATTGACGATGCTGACACCGATTTTGGCGGCAAAGGCGCTGGTCGACATCGTCACGGCAAACGCCGTCGATATCAAGGCTGCCAGCGCTGTCGAAAACAGAAGCTTCTTCACGGGTTTCCTCCCTCTGAAGGGGTGCCGGTTCACCCCTTTTCTTGAATACCGGCCCTTGCGGGATGCCTGATGGGCAGCGCCGCTACCTCCCCGCGTCGGCGTTGGCGCGCGCCTTCTTCTTCTCGTAGCGGGCCTGCATGCGGGCCTCGCCTTCCTTGCTGCCGTCGTGGAAAGTGCCCAACCATCGGTCGAACGGGATGAGACCGTCGCCGTAGTTCACCTCGAAATATTTGTGGTGGAGGTAGTGGATGTAGGCATGGCTATCGATGCTGGTGTCCTCGCCGAGCTCGACCTTGTCGAAGCCGACATGGCCGGGAATGGCGCCAAAGCCGGCATAGTGGAGCTGGTATAACGCGAGCAGCGGGTTCGACGGGATGATCAGGTGCCAGAGCGCGACGCCGAGATAGCCGAACTGCTCGACAGGGTGCATCGACAGCGACGACCACGGCGACGGGTTCACCGAATTGTGGTGGACCGAATGCACCCATTTGTAGAGCGGCGGCCAGTGGATCGCCCGGTGCAGCAGGAAGAAATGCGTCTCGTGGATGATCGGCACCACCAGCGCCAGGCAGAACAGGTGGACGGGGTGCTCGGCGACTGTCAGCCACGGCACGTAGCCATTGGCGTAGGCATAGAGGATCGCCACCTCGATCGCCGTCCAGATTGGCATGCCGGTGCCGAAGGTGCGCAGCATGTTGTCGAGGTTCTGGTTCTCGAAGAAGAACGCCTTGCTCTTCTGCTCCGACGGCCATTTGCCGTTGTATTTGAAACGGTTGCCCTGCGTTTTTAAGAGATAAAGCCGGACCTCGAAGGCGCCGAAAAACAGAAGCAGCGCTGCGCAATTCACGACGAACAATCTGACGATCCAGCCCCAGGAAAGCGTCTTCATCACCTCGGTGTCTGGCAGCACGAAGTGCCACCAAGCCACAGCAGAGACGGCAAACAAAAGATTGTAGGGCAGGAAGTAATGCGGCAGCCATTTCAGCAGCGCCAAAGGCCGGGGCGGGAAGGTGAAGAGGGGCGCCGTCCCGGCGGGCTCGTCAGGCGCCCAGTCGCCGCGCTTGTTGCGCTTGCCGTATTTCAGGTCGTCCATGTCGGCCTCACAAAGACTGGGAGAGGGTGAGGAGGCGGTCATAGGCGGCATCGTCCATCTCCACCTGGTGCCTCGCCTCTGGATAAAGCCCTTCCGTCACGTCGCGGCCGAAGGCGCGGAAAGCGGCGATGCGCTTTTCCTGCAATTCGGATTCCAGCGTGACGAAGTCGGCATAGCGGCGCGCATGGCGCGGGTAATGGCCCGAATGGGTGCCAAGCACGTCGCTGGAAAACAGATATTGCGTGTCGCAGGCCGAGCCGCAGCCCATGCCCATGGTGATCAGCGGCGTCGAGCGGGTGATGTGGTCGGCGAGCCGCACCGGCACCACTTCGACCTCGATACAGGCGGCGCCTGCATTCTCCAGATCCCTTACCGCCCGCAGCACTTTGATGGCCTCTTCCGCGGTCTTGCCGATGGCGCGAAAGTTGGTCCAGGTGGCGCGGTTGGGCACCAGCCCGACATGACCGGTAACCGGAATGCCTTCCGCTGCCATCGCCTCGATGAAACGCGGCGAATGCGAGCAGTAAACCGCATCGGCGCCACGATTGATCATTGCAAAGCCAAGCCGCACGGCCTCCTCGGGTGAAGCGACAGCGCCATGCGGCATGCCGGCCGAGAGGAAGGCGAGCGGTGCCGCTCGCCGGATCGGTTCGAGATTGTGGTCAGGCTCGCAGGACAGGACGGTGATGTCGCAGGCCACGGCTGCGGCTGCCTCGGCTGGCGTGTCTACATGCAGCTGCAGCCATTTGCGGCTGCCTTTTGCGCTCTGCAGATCGTGTACCGTCAGCCGCCTCGTCACCAGCGATCCCTCCCATTTGCGAGAGGCGTAGCACCGCGACCGACGAAAGACCGCTTGTTCGTTGATCAAATCAGATCAAAGGTTCTCGGCGGTGAAGGTGATGAAACGGATCGGCGGGTTCTCGACCGAAAGGTCGTGCAAATTGAGCGCGGCAAGCACCAGATCCATGGCGCGCCTGGCCTGCGCCTCCGGCGCCTGGTCGAGCACGACATCCATCGTGCCGTCGCGCAGCGCCCGCGTGCTGCGCTCGGTCAGTTCATGGCCGACGAAGAAGATGTCGCGCCCGCTTGGATGTCGGCGCATGACCTCGTTCAGAGCCGCATTGGCGCCGCCGGCATTGTAGAGACCGGTCAGGTCTGGCCAGCGCTTCAGCGCCTCGTGCAGCTGTTCAGCATTGCGGTCACCCTCATCGTGACCGAAGAGCGTGGCGGCCGGCTCGAAGTCGCCGCCGTTCTCGGTCAGATAGTCGAAGAAGCCGCGCACACGCTCGCGGTGCACGCGGTAGATCTGGCTGTGGCAGATCGCCACCACCTTGCCCGGCCGCCTTTGCATGCGCACCATCAGCAGGCCGGCCATGCGCCCCGCCGCGTAATTGTCGATGCCGACATAGGATCCGGACGTTGCGGAGATCTGCGTGACGATCTGCACCGTCGGAATGCCGTCGGCCTCCAGTTGCCTCAGTGCCGCGCCGACCAGCGGATGGTCCGGAACAGCCAGGATCAGGGCTGCGCGGCGCATTTCGGGATCGAGAATCCGTCGAGCGATGGCCGCCGGATCCGCTTCGTCGAGAAAAGTGCGGTGTACGGCGATCGTCCGGTCCAGCATAGCGGCGATGCGCTCGAAGGCGCGCGACAGCCGGGCAAAGAAGGTCGCATCCGGACGAACAAGGATGACCTCGATCCTGATCACCCCGCGATGCGCGTCCGGCAGGCGGCGCGGATAGTCGAGCGAACGCGCCGCGGCGACGACCTTTTCGACGGTTGCGGGCCTGACCCCGCCCCTGCCGTTCAGCACGCGCTCAACCGTCGCGGTACCGACCCCGGCGCGGCGAGCGATCTCAAGGAATGTGGGCTTCGAAATCTTGGTTCCTCGCAGTCGCGGAACCGGAACCTAGCCAGTCGCCTCCGCTCTTTGCAAGACGCATGCACTTCGCCGGTCAAATGCTGTATCTTCACGCAGCGGATCCATCAGAATGCCGTCAGGCTCATGACTTGCACCCTTTCCCGCCTTCCGCTATAGAGCCGCCACCCGCGTAGACACCCTTGGAGGCAACGCGGCGGAAGGCTGCCTTCCCTTGTGATCCCGAACAAAGGTCCGCGTATGCGGCTTCTCGCATTCGGACATCCAGGCCTGGCGGCTTTCGACGTTTACGGTCCAGGCACATTGCCCGCCGCAAACGCTCCATAACACGCGAAAGGAAATGCCATGAGCCACGATACTTACGAGCTCAAGGCCGAAGCGCGCGAACAGGTCGGTAAGGGGTCCGCCCGTGCAGTTCGCCGTAACGGTAAAGTGCCTGCAGTAATCTACGGCGACAGACAGCCTCCCCTGGCTATCGCGCTGAACTACAAGGACGTCTACTACAAGATCCATGGCGGCGGGTTCCTGACCACGATCGCCACGATCGATGTCGACGGCAACAAGATCCAGGTTCTGCCCAAGGATTTCCAGCTCGACCCGGTCAAGGATTTCCCTGTCCATGTCGACTTCCTGCGCATCGGCAAGGACACCCAGGTCAATGTCGACGTGCCTGTCCACTTCATCAATGAAGACAAGTCGCCCGGCATCAAGCGCGGCGGCGTGCTCAACATCGTGCGTCACGAAGTCGAGTTCCACTGCCCGGCCAATGCGATCCCGGAATTCATCACCGTCGATCTCACCGGCGCCGACATTGGCGATTCGATCCACATCTCGGCGGTGACCCTGCCGGCCGGCGTCAAGCCGGTGATCTCCGACCGCGACTTCACCATCGCGACCATTGCCGGCTCCTCGGCGATGAAGCCGGAGACGGAAGAGACGGCGGAAGCAGCAGCCGCCGAAGTGGCGGCCCCTGTTGCCGAAGAGAAGTAGTTTTCGGGCCCGGAGCAGACGATGCTTGTCTTTGCAGGCCTCGGCAATCCGGGCGCGAAATACGCTGATAACCGGCACAATGTCGGCTTCATGGCGGCGGACGCAATCGCCCGCCGCCATTCCTTTTCGCCCTGGTCGAAGAAGTTCCAGGGCCTGATCGCCGAAGGCACGATTGCCGGCGACAAGATTCTCCTGATCAAGCCGCAGACCTTCATGAACCTGTCGGGACAGGCGATCGGCGAAGCCTTGCGCTTCTACAAGCTCGGCCCCGAGGCGCTGACCGTCTTTTATGACGAGATCGACCTGCCGGCCGGCAAATTGCGGGTCAAGGTCGGCGGCGGCGCCGGCGGCCATAACGGCATCCGCTCGCTCGACCAGCATGTCGGCAAGAATTTTCGCCGCGTGCGCATCGGCGTCGGCCACCCC
The DNA here is from genome assembly GCF_013520985.1 of Mesorhizobium neociceri. Lineage (GTDB taxonomy): Bacteria > Pseudomonadota > Alphaproteobacteria > Rhizobiales > Rhizobiaceae > Mesorhizobium > Mesorhizobium neociceri. Next base: position 307,853 of record NZ_JACDTY010000007.1, read on the forward strand.
GGTGTGAGGGAAATGGTGCACGGCCATGTGCTCGGCGATTTCGCCAAGGCCGACCGCGAATGGCTGGACGTGCTGCTCGGCACCATCGCCGACGATGCCGGGCTGCTGGCCAAGGGCGACGACAGTTCCTTCATGAACCGGGTGACGCTGGCCTTGCGCGACAAGCTCGTGCCGACCGGCGATGACGACCGGCCGCCGCCCAAGGCGCCGAACACGCAGAGCCCGAAAGCCCAGAGCCACATCCGCCAGGCACGGCCGCAGCAGGCGCCGGCCAAGCTGCCGGAAAGCGGCCCGATGGCCGCCATGCTGAAGAAGCTGTTCGGCAAGAAGGACTGAGCGTCGACGCTATCGGGACCGCAGGGCTTGACGTTGCTCACCCCTATCGCCCATAGCCCTCATCAAATTTCGATTTCCCGATAGGACCGGACAAAATGGGTTTCAAATGCGGCATCGTTGGCTTGCCCAACGTCGGCAAGTCGACGCTTTTCAATGCGTTGACCAGGACTGCGGCGGCGCAGGCCGCCAACTATCCGTTCTGCACCATCGAACCGAATACCGGCGAGGTCGCGGTGCCGGATCCGCGGCTGCAGAAGATCGCTTCGGTCGCAAAGTCGAAGGAGATCATCCCGACCCGCATCTCCTTCGTCGACATTGCCGGCCTGGTGCGCGGCGCTTCCAAGGGCGAAGGTCTGGGCAACCAGTTCCTCGCCAACATCCGCGAGGTCGACGCCATCGTGCATGTGCTGCGCTGCTTCGAGGATGACGACATCACCCATGTCGAGGGCAAGATCGACCCTGTCGCCGACGCCGATACAGTCGAGACCGAGCTGATGCTCGCCGACCTCGACAGTCTCGAGCGCCGCATCGTGCAGTTCCGCAAGCGCGCCGGCAGCAAGGACAAGGAAGCAACCACCGTGCTGCCGATGATGGAGGCTGCACTCGAGCTCCTCCAGGCCGGCAAGCCGACCCGCATCCTGCTCAAGGGCATTTCAGCGGAGGATCTGCGCATCCTGCAGGGGCTGAACCTGTTGACCTCGCACCCCGTGCTCTATGTCTGCAACGTAGCCGAAGCCGACGCCGCCACCGGCAACGAGCACACCAAGGCCGTGGAAAAGATGGCCACCGCACAGGGCGCCGGCACCGTGGTGATCTCAGCCGCGATCGAGGCAGAAGTCGCCCAGCTCTCCGACGAAGAGGAGATGGAGTTCCTGTCCTCGCTCGGGCTCGACGAACCCGGCCTGAACAAGGTTATCCGCGCCGGCTACGATCTGTTGCATCTGATCACCTATTTCACCGCCGGGCCGAAGGAAACCCGCGCCTGGACCATCCACAAAGGCGACAAGGCCCCGCAGGCGGCCGGCGTCATCCACACCGATTTCGAACGCGGCTTCATCCGCGCCCAGACCATCGCCTATAACGACTACATCACGCTGGGCGGCGAAGTGGCGGCCAAGGAAGCCGGCAAGGCGCGTGACGAAGGCAAGGAATATGTCGTCCAGGACGGCGACGTGCTGCTGTTCAAGTTCAATACTTGAGGCGCCGAGGCATCTCGCGGCTGGCGCGCTGACGGCGGCCGAGATCACGGCTTCGTCAAGTGGGCGGACCAGCATGCTGCTTCGCTTGACTGCCCTTGACACCGGGTCTAAGGCCCGTCTGCATGCGACTTGGCTGTCCCCGTGGGGAACGGCTGCGCGTGCAAGACCCATCGCTATCGAACGAAACCTCTTGGGCTCAACAAACGGAGACCCGGCGATGATCAAGGCCTTCGTCGTCGACAATGACCGCCTGCGCATCGCCGATGATCTCGTGGCCAATGGCGATCAGGTCGTCTGGGCCGACCTTCTCAACCCGACCAAGGAAGAAGAGACGACGATCGAGACCTGGCTCGGCGTTGCCATTCCGACGCGCGAGGAGATGGAGGAGATCGAGATTTCGAGCCGCCTCTATATCGAGGACGGCGCCTATTTCATGACCGCCACTCTGCCGGCGCAGACCGAGGTCGACGATCCGCTGATGTCGCCGGTCACCTTCGTGCTTGCCGGCCCGAGACTGGTCACCATCCGTTATCATGAGCCGAAAGCGTTCAAGACCTTTCCGCTGCGCGCCGAGAAGGTGGCGACCGGCTGCACCACGGGCAACACCATCCTGATCGGCCTGCTGGAGGCGATCGTCGATCGCCTCGCCGACATTCTCGAACGCGCCGGCCGCGACATCGAGACGATCTCGCGTGACATTTTCGAGGCGCGCTCGACCAAGGTGAACAAACGCAACCGCGATTTCCAGGAGCTGCTCAAGGCCATCGGGCGCAAGGAAGACATCGCCTCCTCGATCCGCGACAGCCTGATCTCGCTGCAGCGCCTCACCGGCTTCCTCGCCCATGTCGCGACGCAGACCAAGATGAGCAAGGACATCCGCGCCCGCATCAAGACCGTGTCGCGCGACGTGCTGTCGCTCGCCGACCACGCCACCTTCCTGTCGCAGAAGATCTCGTTCCTGCTCGATGCCACGCTGGGCATGATCTCGATCGAGCAGAACGCCATCATCAAGATCTTCTCGGTTGCTGCCGTCATCTTCCTGCCGCCGACGCTGGTGGCCTCGATCTACGGCATGAATTTCGACGTCATCCCGGAGCTGAAATGGGAGCTCGGCTATCCCTTCGCTATCGGCCTGATGATCCTGTCGGCGATCCTGCCCTTCTGGTATTTCCGCCGCCGCGGCTGGCTCTAATGCATGTCGCTCAAAAGTGGCCCCGGTTTTGAGAGAACGACATGCATAAAAACAAAAACCTAAAGCGCGTCGCCTGAATCCGTTCAAACGCGAGCCGCTTTAGGCCCAACAGAATTCGCTTGACCAAACGCCGCCCGGACGGCATCCGGATGCCCGGTGATCGTACAATTTTGAACTGGATCAGGACCCATGACCGGAAAGACCTGGGCCTATGAGGATTTCGCCGAGGGCGCGTCGATCGACCTCGGCGCCAAAAAGGTGAGTGCGGCGGAGATCGTCGAATTCGCCGCCGAATTCGATCCGCAGCCGATGCATCTCGACGAGGAAGCCGGCAGGGCCAGCATCCTTGGCGGGCTCGCTGCCTCCGGCTGGCACACCTGTGCGATCTTCATGCGCATGTTGTGCGACGCCTTCCTGCTCGACTCGACCGCCCAAGGTGCGCCCGGCATCGACCAGGTCAAATGGAAGAAGCCGGTGCTGGAAGGCGATACGCTTTCCGGCAGGACCGGTGTGCTGGCCAAGCGCCTGTCGAAGTCACGCCCTCAGCTTGGCCTGGTCACGTTTCGCAGCGAGTTGCTCAACCACCGTGGCGAAAGCGTCTTTGAACTCGAAAACACCGTCATGTTCCTGACCCGGGAGACCGGCGCATGAGCCTCGACGAGTTCTTCCGCATTGGCGAAACCATCAACCTCGGTTCGCACACATTCGACGCCGAGGCGATCAAGGCGTTCGCCCGCAAATACGATCCGCAGCCCTTTCACGTCGACGAGGAGGCGGCGAAGAAAAGCGTGTTCGGCAGCCTCTGCGCCTCAGGCTGGCACACCGCGGCAACCTGGATGAAACTTAGTGTCGAGGCCCGCATGGATGCCGGGTGGACCGGCCCAGGCCTGGTGCCCGAATTCGGTCCCTCGCCCGGTTTCAAGAATCTGAAATGGCCAAAGCCCGTCTATGCCGGAGAGACCGTCACCTTCATGCGCACCGCACTGTCCCACCGCCCGCTCGCCACCCGCCCCGGCTGGCGGCTGCTGGCGCTGCGCTCGGAGGGGATCGATTCGACAGGCGACAAGGTGCTGGAGTTCGACAGCGCCGTGCTGGTGAAGGCTGAGTAGTTTCTTCCTTCTCCCCCTGTGGGAGAAGGTGGATTGCCGCGAAGCGGCAAGACGGATGAGGGGTGTTCCAGCGGAGTGAGACGTTGGCGTTCCCTGGAACACCCCTCATCCGTCGCCTTCGGCGACACCTTCTCCCACAAGGGGAGAAGGAAGAAGCGCCTAATGCCCCTCGAACCCAATCAACGTCCGCACCGGAACCCCCAGCGCCTCAAGCTTGGCGCGCCCGCCGAGATCCGGCAGGTCGATGACAAAGCAGGCGGCAAGGATATCGGCGCCGATCTGCCTGAGCAGTTTCACCGCAGCTTCCGCCGTGCCGCCAGTGGCGATCAGATCATCGACCAGGATCACCTTCTCGCCCGGCGCAACGCCGTCCTTGTGCATCTCCATCTCGTCCAGCCCGTATTCCAGGCTGTAGGCGACGCGCACCGTCTCGTAAGGCAGCTTGCCCTTCTTGCGGATCGGCACGAAGCCGGCTGAAAGCTGATGCGCCACAGCGCCGCCGAGGATGAAGCCCCGCGCCTCGATGCCGGCGATCTTGTCGATCTTCTGCCCGGCATAGGGATGCACCAGCTCATCGATGGCGCGGCGGAAGGCGCGCGCATTGCCGAGCAGAGTGGTGATGTCGCGAAACAGAATGCCAGGCTTGGGATAATCCGGAATGGTGCGGATCGCGGCGAGCAGCGTGTCTTCGAGTGACGATTTCATGGCTTGAACTTACCTGAATCGGAGATTCGTGCGCGACAATTGTTCGATGGAACTGCAGCCCATCAGCTTCATGCCGCGCTCGATCTCGACCCGCATCTGCTCGAGCGCCCGCTCGACGCCTGGTTGGCCGGCCGCCGCCAGCGGGAAAAGATAGTAGCGCCCGACGCCAACAGCCTTGGCGCCCAGCGACAGCGCCTTGAGCACATGCGTGCCGCGCTGCACGCCGCCATCCATGATGACGTCTATTCGGTCGCCGACGGCATCGACGATCTCGGCCAGCTGGTCGAAAGCAGCCCTCGAGCCGTCCAGCTGTCGGCCACCATGGTTCGACAGCACAATGCCGCTGCAGCCGATCTCGACGGCACGTTTGGCATCCTCCACCGACATGACGCCCTTGAGGCAGAACGGACCTCCCCACAGCTTGACCATCTCGGCGACGTCGTCCCATGTCATCGACGGATCGAGCATCTCGGTGAAGTAGCGGCTGATCGACATCGTGCCGCCGCCCATGTCGACATGCTCGTCGAGCTGCGGCAGCTCGAACCCCTCATGGGTGAAATAGTTGATCGCCCAGCCCGGCTTCAGCGCGAATTGCAGCATTCCGGCAAGGCTGAGCTTGAAGGGAATGGCAAAGCCGGTGCGCTTGTCGCGCTCTCGGTTTCCGCCGGTGATGCTGTCGACGGTCAACATCATCACCTCGACGCCAACCGCCTTTGCCCGCTGCATCATCGCCCGGTTGAGGCCGCGGTCCTTGTGGAAATAGAACTGGTAGACCTGCGGGCTGCTGCTGATCTTGCGCGCTTCCTCGAGACTGACCGTGCCGAGGGAGGAAACGCCGAACATGGTGCCGAATTTGGCCGAAGCCTTGGCCACCGCACGCTCGCCCTGATGATGGAACAGCCGCTGCAAGGCGGTCGGCGAGCAATAGACGGGCATTGCCAGCTTCTGGCCCATCACCGTCACCGACATGTCGATCTCGCTCACACCGCGCAGCACGTTGGGGACGAGGTCGCAGCGCTCGAAACTCTCGGTGTTGCGGCGATAGGTGACCTCATCGTCGGCGGCGCCGTCGATATAATTGAAGATCGGTCCCGGCAGCCGCTGCTGCGCCATGCGTCGGAAGTCGGAAAAGTTGTGACAGTCGCGTAGCCGCATCATCGATTTCCAAATGCCGTGGCGAAAGAAGCTCGCTGCGTCGAATATCAATCCGATGCCGCCGTGCCAACGGGCGAATTGCCGAACTGCCTCTTGGATCACGGCCATGAACGAAAAAGGGACGCCTCTGGCGCCCCTTCCCGTCGAAAAACCGACTGTCGGGTATAGCTTACATGCCGAGATCGGAACGCAACTCGGCCTTGGCGACGTCGTACTCGGCCTTGAAGTCGTCGCGGTTGAGCAGGACGACGGCAATGACGCTGCCCGAGATCTTGCCCATCTCGACATCGGACGGATAGTGGATGCCGCCGACCACGCGGTTGTGGGCATATTCGGCCGCACGCGCCATGATCTCGGCGCGCTTTTCCGGAACCATGTCGGCCAGGATGATGCCCATCATGGTGCCGACCGTGGCGTGACCCGAGGGCCAGGACCCTGAGCTCGACAGTTTGACCACCGGCTTGACGAGGTCGCTGAGCTGGTGCGGGCGCGGACGCTTCCAGACATCCTTGGCCGGGTCGACGACCGCGCCTTCGGTGGCCACGACGCGATCGAAGAAGGCTGCGAATTTCGGCAGCTTTTCCTTGTTGAAGTTCGGCCCCATGACATTGGTGAAGCGCCAGACGTCTTCTTCGGCGTCGGCTATGGCGCTGGCCTCCATTTCGGGCGTGCGCGTCACCTGCAGCGTCAGCACGGCGCCGAGCTCGGCCTTGGTCTCGGCCGAATCATTGGCCGGTGGCGGCGGCAGGATCATCGTCAGGTCGACGTCCTTGTTGGTGACGAAGGGTTTTGCGTCTTCGGCCTGGGCGGCCGAGCCGGCGATGAACAGCAGCAGTCCTGCCGCAAGCGATGCGTATCTTTTCATGGGTGCGATCCTTTGATGAGGGCACCACAGGATCGCCAGCGGCAGTGACGGCCGTGTGACACACCCGCCTCCACAAAAGCAAACGGGCGCCTCTCGGCGCCCTTTTTTATTTTATTAGCTTGGCAGTCTAGGTGTGTTGAGATTCAGGTCAGGCCGAGTCGAAAATGTCGGCTTCCGAGAACCGGAGCGGAGCGTACTTAAGTACGTGTTGGGGTGGACGGCCCCCGACGGCATCGCAATGTGCCAGAATGAGGTCGTTGCAAATCTCAATCAAGGAGACCGTCCGTGGATAAGATTATTCGCATTGGCATGGATACGTCAAAGAGCGTTTTCCAGCTCCATGGCGTGAATGAAGCCGAGCAGCCTGTGTTGCGCAAGAAACTGCGGCGCAATCAGGTGCTCGCCTTCTTTGCCGGGCTTCCACCGCTGAAGATTGGCATGGAGGCTTGCGGCTCGGCCCATTACTGGGCGCGGGAATTGCGCGCGCTGGGCCATGAAGTGGTGTTGCTGCCGCCGCAGTATGTGAAGCCCTATGTCAAACGCTCCAAATCGGATGCAGCCGATGCGCAGGCAATCTGCGAGGCCATGAGCCGGCCAGATATGCGTTTCGTTCCCACCAAGAGCGCCGCTCAGCAGGGATCGCAAATGCTGGCGAAACTGCGCGCGCAGTTCATCGGCCGGCGCACGCAGCTGGCCAATTCGATGCGAGGCTTTGCGGCGGAGTTCGGCCTTGTCGCGCCCAAGGGACTTTCCCGGCTCGGCGATCTGCTGGCCGACATTCGCGCTGACGCGACAATCCCGGACACGGCCAGGGACATGTTCGAGACCCTGGCGCGCGACTATGCGCACATCGGCACCGAAGTCGCCACGCTCGATGAGAAGCTGCTTGAGCTTCACAGACAGAGCGAAATGAGCCGGCGACTGGCCGCCATACCGGCGATCGGTCCTGTCGGAGCGACGCTGCTGGCCATCAAGGTTACCGATGCACACGGCTTCAAGTCGGGACGGGACTTTGCCGCCTGGCTCGGACTGACGCCGAAGAACCATTCAACAGCAGGCAAAAACAGGCTTGGGGTGATTACCCGTGCTGGCGATGAGATGCTGCGAAGCGTACTGGTGGTGGGCGCCACCGCTCTCATCCAGCACATGCGGCGCGGCAGCAAACGGGTCTGGCCATGGCTGTCGGCGCTGATAGCGCGCAAAGCTCCCAAGCTTGCTGCGGTGGCGCTGGCCAACAAGCTGGCCCGTATCGCCTGGAAACTGATGATCAGCGGCGAGCAATATCGCCCCGTCGACGCCACCTGTCCGGCACCTGTGCAGCCGTAGAGCATTCAGAATTCGGCGCCGAGCCCACACTCGACGCTGAAGGCCGGAACTTGCAAGCAGAGGAGAAGATGGTGTGACCGGTCGAACCGGGACCAGCGAGGCATTCCGAGGTGCTCACCGGCAGCCAATGTCGTGTACGTGTTTGGAACTCGCTATCCGCGTAGCCCATCTTGGCCAGCGCTCTCAGATCCGCGCGCAAAAGGCCGGACATATGAGCGCAAGAGACCCGATCAAACTATCTCAACCATCCTTGCAAGCGGGGGGCCGTCCACATATGAGCACCGGAAGCGCAGGAGACCACCATTTGCAGGCAGGCCTCAGCTGAATATCAGTCTGCCTTTAGAGCATGTCGTCTAAGGACCAGTGGTTGGCCCAGCGGGCGTCGATTTCATCGTCGACATTCTGGTATCGGATATCGGTGGACAGCCGGATACGCCCCTCCGCGCTGTGGTTGGTGGTCGAGGCATGGATCATGTAGGGCGAGTGCAGGACGACATCGCCCGCCTCGAAATCCGCGATCAGCCAGCGCGTGTCGAACCGTTCGGCCATGTCGGGCAGGTCCTTCGACACCCAGCCGCCGTCACTCATGTTCCTGTTGAAGGCGCTGATGCGCTCTTCGGGGCGGAGGTCGGCATTGTCCCTGGCGAAGCGCGCTTCCATGTCGAGGCCGATTGCGTGCGAGCCCTGGAGATAGACCAGGCCGCCCATGTCGACGGAAACGTCGCCGATCGGAATCCAGGCTGTGACGATGCGGCTGGTGCCGCCGCGCAGATAGACGAGATCGTAATGCGCCGGCGTCGCCATTGATGTGCCGGGCATGGTGAAGCGCATGAGCTTGCGCTTGTGCAAGTAGGACAACCCGCCGACAAACGCATCCATCAGCCGCGACAGCAGTGGTTGCGCGCAAAACCCTTCATAGGCGGTGGAGCGAACCAGCGCCATCAGCCGGCGATCGGCGAGCTGGCGGTCGAACGCGCCGGCCGCCGCCAACCCAAGCGCAGGATCGGACCCAGACTTCAGCATCCCGGTATCGGCCAGATGCGAAAACACCCAGCCGCGAAAATCGATGACGTCGCTGCGCGGCAGCACGCCTTTCAGCCAGACATAGCCCTGCTCGGCAAAGAGCTTGCGGATGGTCTCGATGGCGACCTTGGGGTCGGTCGGCGAGAGATAGCCCAGCCGGTTCCGCGCCGTCGACAATGTCTTGCCGTTGGCGATCAAAGTGATCGCAGGAACAGTGTCCTCAAGCTGCGCACCGCTTGCCGATCTTGACATTTCAGTCACCCATGATTTGTCATCTCAGCAAACAGTGCCATGTCTGTCATCGCTCCGGCCATGGATAGAACGAAGAACTGGACTTTTCGCTCATGCTCGATCGCCATTTCGCGCTCTACAGGTCCGCGCCTTCCGCCGCCGGCGGCCTGTCGGTAACCGGGATTGGCCGACATCGGGTTACGCAGGCAATCACAGCGCGCAAACTGCCGGATTTCGCCGTGGTGCTGGTCGAGGACGGGCAAGGCTGGCTCGAAACCAAAGCCGGCGGCAGGCAGGCGGTCGCGGCACCCGCCCTGTTCTGGCTGTTTCCCGGCAAAACGCATTCCTATGGACCGAACGCATCGGGATGGCTGGAACGCTGGGCGCTGTTCGACGGCGCCCTGACGCGCGATTTCGCCCGGCTGCGGCTCATCGCCGAGGCCGCCCCTGTCGTCCGGCTGAGCGATCTCAGCGATATGCAGCGTCTGTTTGACAGACTGCGCAGCGAACTTTCGCTCGACACGGTGCTGAGCCAGGCGGAAGCCGCTGCCACGATGCATGGCATCGTCGTGCGGGCCGCCCGCCAAGCGGCGGATCGGATCAACCGCGAACGAGATCCGGGCCTTGCCGCCGACATCCAGCCCATGATCGACGAGTTGCGCCGCTGCGCCTGCGATTCGGTCGACCTCGACGCCTTTGCCGCGAAATTCGGGATGTCGCCGGCAACCATGCGCCGCAGGTTCGCGCTGGCCACCGGCATGTCGCCCAAGGCCTTTCAATTGCGCATTCGGCTCGACCGCGCCAAGCAGATGCTGGCAGCTTCCGATTCATCGGTTGAATCCATCGCCGTCGCCGTCGGCATCCACGACGCCTTCTATTTCTTCCGCCTGTTTCGCGATCGCGAAAACTGCTCGCCGAGCGAGTTCCGATCGCGTCACAACCACAAGTGAGTGCCGGATTGTCGGGCTTAGCCTCGGAAATCGTTTGACTTTTTTCGGGATGGGTCGGCCGCCGGCAGCGTGAAGCCCTTCACGTCGGCGGAATTCGACTTCGCATAAGTTCTTGAATCATATAAGCTTGTGCTGGGGTACAGGAGCATGATGCCGAAAAGGGTGACGCGGTTTTCGGACAACATCATGCTCTATCACTAGGTGACGAGGAGGGGTTTTGGCACTGGCTGCCGGCAGCACGACACGTCTGTGGACGCTTGTCGCTAAGGAGTTTTGGCGCAAGACGCGCCGGCGCCTGCGGGCAGGGCCAGTCTATCGCTGGCGCTATTCCGGACGCACGCCGGAGCGCGTCCTGATTGCACCGCCGGACCTCAGGCTTGCCGACCCGCAGATCGCGCTCGAAATCTATTATGGCCGCTATCCGCTGTCGGGCCATCTGGTCGAGACCGGCGGCAAGTCGCCGTTCCAGATCGACGTCGCCAATCGCGGCTGGGTGAAAACGTTGCACGGCTTTCGCTGGCTGCGCCACATGCGCGCCGCCGGCACCGAGCTTGCCGCCGCCAATGCCCGCGCGCTGGTTTCCGACTGGATCGCCATGCATGGCAACCAGATTTCCGGCATTGCCTGGGAGCCCGGCACCACGGCCAAACGCGTCATCGCCTGGCTGCAACATTCCTCGGTTGTCCTACAAGGGGCCGAATTTCCGTTCTATCGCGCCTTCCTGAAATCGCTTGCGGTGCAGATCCGCTATCTGCGCTCGATGGCGCGCGAAATGCCGGATGGCAAGGACAGGCTGCGCGCCCGCATCGCGCTGGCTTTCGCCGCGCTGTCGCTGCCGGCGCCGGCCTCGGCACTGCGCGGCGCCACCCGCCACCTCGCCGAGGAACTCGACCGCCAGATCCTTCCAGACGGCGGCCATATTTCGCGCAATCCGATGGCGGTGCTCGAACTGCTTGCAGATCTTCTGCCGCTGCGCCAGACCTATGCCAACCAGGCCGAAACGCCGCCGTCCGCTTTGATGGGCGCCATTGATCGCATGCTGCCGGCGCTGCGTTTCTTCCGCCACCAGGACGGCAGCCTCGCCCGCTTCAACGGCATGGGCGCGACCATCCACGACCGCATCGCCACCATATTGCGCCATGACGACACCGCCGGCGCGCCGCTGCTGCACGCGCCGCATTCCGGCTATGAACGGCTGTCGATGGGCGGCGTGACGGTCATTGCCGATACCGGCGCATCGCCACCTGTCGACGTGTCCAACGCCGCCCATGCCGGGTGCCTCGCCTTCGAGCTCTCCTCCGGCCGTCAGCACTATGTCGTCAATGCCGGCATCGACACCTACGGTGCCGCAGAATTTCGGCCGCTGGCCCGCGCCACGGCAGCGCATTCGACCGCCACCCTCAACGACACCTCGTCGGCGCGGTTTTCCCATTCGCTGCGCGTCAACGACCTGCTCGGCACGCCATTGCTCGGCGGCCCGCAGCAGGTGCCGTGCAAGCGCATCGACCAGAAGGGCACGCAAGGCTTCATTGCTCGCCATGACGGCTATATCCAGCGCTTCGGCTTCCTGCATGAGCGCGAGATGAAACTGTCCAGCGAAGGCAATGTGCTTGCCGGCCGGGATCGCTTTCTGCGCCCCGGCGGCACGGCTATCCGCAACAATGGCCGCGATTTCGTCGTGGTGCGCTTCCACATCCACCCCGACATCAATCTTCTCCAGGATGAGCATGACCGCCTGGTTCTGGCCGCCGACCAGGCCGACACCTGGGTGTTCACCTGCTCAGAGGTGGTGCCGGAGGTCGAGGAATCGATCTATTTCGCCGGCCTTGGCGGCCCACGCCGCAGCCGCCAGATCGTGCTCGCCTTCAAGGCCTCGGAAATTGCCGAGGTCCATTGGCAGCTGACGCGCACCGGCATCGCCGGCTACCCCGACAACAACTGAGCGTCGTTGCCGGCGCCGGCTTGATCGAGCTTCCGGCTTGATTTCCTGACCTCATGTGCTACGGCCCGGCAACGCTCGCCAATCAGCCCTGAAAGGCCGCCAGCCCATGGCCGTCGCCGCCAAGAACATTCCGGCACCCGACCTCGTTCCCGTCCGCCGCGCCCTGCTTTCGGTTTTCGACAAGACCGGTCTGATCGACTTCGCCAAAGGCTTGGCCGCGGCCGGCGTCGAGCTGGTCTCGACCGGCGGTACGGCAAAGGCGATCGCCGAGGCGGGCCTCGCGGTGCGCGACGTCTCCGAGCTGACCGGCTTTCCCGAGATCATGGACGGCCGTGTCAAGACGCTGCATCCGTCGGTGCACGGCGCGCTGCTCGGTGTGCGCGATGATCCTGAGCACGCCAAGGCGATGCATGATCACCACATCGAGCCGATCGATCTTCTCGTCTCCAACCTCTACCCGTTCGAGGAGGTCCGCCGTTCCGGCGCCGACTACGCCGCGATCGTCGAGAACATCGACATTGGCGGCCCGGCGATGATCCGCGCTTCGGCCAAGAACCATGCCTATGTCGCCATCGTCACCGATCCCGGCGACTACGCCTCGGTGCTGAATGCGCTGGAGATGAACATCGGCTCGCTGTCGCTGGATTTCCGCAAGAAGCTGGCGGCCAAGGCCTTTGCCCGCACCGCCAGCTATGATGCGGCTATCTCCGGCTGGTTCGCCGAGACGCTGGAGATTGAGCACCCGACCTGGCGCGCTTTCGGCGGCCGGCTGGAAAGCGTCATGCGCTATGGCGAGAACCCGCACCAGCGCGCCGGCTTCTATGTCGATGGCGACAAGCGTCCGGGCGTCGCAACGGCGCGGCAGCTGCAGGGCAAGCAGCTGTCCTACAACAACATCAACGACACCGACGCCGCCTTCGAGCTGGTCGGCGAGTTCGACCCCAACCGCTGCGCCGCCGTCGCCATCATCAAGCACGCCAATCCGTGCGGCGTCGCCGAAGGCGCTTCGCTGACAGAGGCCTATGCCAGGGCGCTGGCCTGCGATCCGGTCTCCGCCTTCGGCGGCATCGTCGCCATGAACCGCATCCTCGACGCCGAGGCGGCCGAGGAGATCGTGAAGACTTTCACCGAAGTGATCATCGCGCCGAACGCCTCGGAAGACGCCGTCCGCATCGTTGCCGCCAAGAAGAACCTGCGCCTGCTGGTCACCGGCGGCCTGCCCGATCCGCGTTCTACCGGCACCACGGTGAAATCTGTCGCCGGCGGCATGCTCGTCCAGGGTCGCGACAATGCGGTGATCGACGATCTCGAACTCAAGGTGGTGACCAGGCGCGCGCCGACGGCAACCGAGATGGCCGACCTCAAATTCGCCTTCCGCATCGCCAAGCACGTCAAGTCGAATGCCATCGTCTACGCCAAGGACGGCGCCACGGTAGGCATCGGCGCAGGCCAGATGAGCCGCGTCGATTCCTCGCGCATCGCCGCCCGCAAGGCGCTCGACGCCGCCGAGGCTGCCGGTCTCGCCGAGCCTCTGACCAAAGGCTCGGTCGTTGCCTCCGACGCCTTCTTCCCCTTCGCCGACGGGCTTCTATCGGCCATCGAAGCCGGCGCCACCGCCGTCATCCAGCCCGGCGGATCGATGCGCGACGACGACGTCATCGCCGCCGCTGACGCGCATGGCATCGCCATGGTGTTTACCGGCGTGAGGCATTTTAGGCATTAGAGCGGTTCACGACTTGATGGAATCGAAGGGGATTCCCGATTTGTCGGTTTTGTGATTCAAGATGCTGGCTGGAGTGGAGGCCAGCATCTGATGACCCGACCTCTTTCCAATGATCTTCGCGAGC
>NZ_JACDTY010000008.1 GCF_013520985.1 Mesorhizobium neociceri
CGCGAAGATCATTGGAAAGAGGTCGGGTCATCAGATGCTGGCCTCCACTCCAGCCAGCATCTTGAATCACAAAACCGACAAATCGGGAATCCCCTTCGATTCCATCAAGTCGTGAACCGCTCTAGCGCGCCTTGAGCCGCTGCCGGTGGGCCGCCTGCTTGGCGCGGTTGCCGCACAGCGCCATGCTGCACCAGCGGCGCTTATGCCCGCGCGTGTGGTCGACGAACATCAGCGTGCAGGCCGGTCCCTCGCAGGCCTTCACGTCCGAGAAACTCTCCTCGCAGACAAATGTCGCCAGCGTTTCGGCGACCGGCAGCAGCAGCGCTTCAGGTGAGCGCCAGCGCCGCAGCGTCTGGAGTTCGAGGCCGTCGCCGCCGCCAACGATGCGGCTGAACCGTTCATCGCGATCAAGCAGCCGGTTCAGCGGCTCCAGGGCGAGCAACGCATCGGCAGGGAGCTTCCGCCCCTTGCGCTCGCGCACAAAGCCCCTGAACCATTCGCGCAACTGTCTCGCCTGATCCGCCATCTCATCGAGCTCACCGGGACGGGCCCGGGCTCGTATGCCTCGCAGCGCGTCCGCAGGCACCAGTCCGGCCTGTTCCAGCCAGCTCAGCAATCCCTCGCCGTCGTCGAGCCAGTCGACGGGGGTGTCGACCGGCGTTGCGATTGAATTCAGGAAATCCATGGCGAGTGCATCGCCGACAAACATCGCGGGAGAATGCTGCATCGGAACTCCAATTGTCCCGGCAGCATCGGCCCCGAGCACGTCTTCGTGAACATAACCGCTCTAAGGCTTGTTGACAAGTTACGAACGGTTGCGGTAATTCCAATGTAACCTGTTTGAAGAACTTAGTCAGGTTATTTCTTTAAGGAGGAGAGAGTCGATGTCTTCGCAGCCTATGAGCATTGTGCTCGCCCATGGCGCCTGGGCCGATGGATCGAGCTGGGCAAAAATCATCGCACCGCTGGCGGCTCAGGGTTTCAACGTGATTGCCGCGCCATTGCCGCTGACATCGTTCCGCGATGATGTGGCCGCACTCGATCGCACCATCGAGCGTGTGGCGGGGCAGGTGGTGCTGGTCGGCCACGCCTATGCGGGCGCCGTGATCGCGGCGACGCGCAGCGACAGGGTGAGGGCGTTGGTCTTTGTCGCCGGGCTTGCTCCGGACGAGGGCGAGACGGTGGCGGACGTCTTCTACCGCGCCAAGCCGCATGCGCTGGCGCCGGCGCTTGCTCCAGACGCTCATGGGCTGATCTATCTGCCCAAAGCGGCTTTCGCCGCAGCCTTCGCCCAGAACGCTTCGGCCGAAGAGCTGGCGGTGCTGGCCGCGGTTCAGCGGCCGATCTCGCCGGCCTGCATCACGGTCGCCATGGAGCGGCCGCTGTGGAAGGACCTGCCGTCGTGGTTCCTGGTGGCGGAAGAGGATCACATGATCCCGGCCGAGACCCAGCATTTCATGGCGACGAGAATGAAGGCGCAGGTGCGGTCGCACCCGGTCGATCACACGCCGATCGTTACCGCGTCGGGCGTCGTCGTCGACATCATTCTCGATGCAGCGCGCGGGGCGATGGACAACGCACCCCCGCGCCAGGCGGCTCAGACGAGCTAACCGCCAATTTGATTTGTTAGCAGGCTTTCGCAGGAGAGAGAAAATGGCTGTAGTCAACTATCGCAAGGCCGACGTGAACGGCTTCAACATCTTCTACCGCGAGGCCGGCGCGCAAGGCGCGCCGAAGCTTCTTTTGCTGCACGGCTTCCCGAGTTCGAGCCACATGTTCCGGGATCTGATCCCGCTGCTGGCCGACCGTTTCCACATCATTGCTCCCGATCTGCCGGGGTTCGGCCAGTCGGACATGCCCGCGCGCGACAAGTTCGCCTACACCTTCGACAACATTGCCGATGTGATCGACCGCTTCACCGACAAGGTCGGCTTCGACTGTTACGCCGTCTATGTCTTCGACTACGGTGCGCCGACCGGTTTCCGGCTTGCCGTCAGGCACTCGGAAAAGATCACCGCGATCATCTCGCAGAACGGCAATGCTTACGAGGAAGGCCTGAGCGATGGCTGGAATCCGATCCGCGCCTACTGGCTGGAGCCGTCAGCGGCCAATCGCGAAGCCCTGCGCGCAATGCTGAAGCCCGAGGCGACGATCTGGCAGTATACGCACGGCGTTCCCGATGCGGGCCGCGTCTCACCGGACGGATACGGGCTCGACAATTTCTACCTGGCGCGGCCCGGCGCCGACGAGGTGCAGCTCGACCTGTTTGGCGACTACAAGAGCAATGTCGCGCTCTATCCCGCCTTCCAGGATTATTTCCGCACCCATAAGCCGCCCTTCCTCGCCGTGTGGGGCAAGCACGATCCGTTCTTCCTGCCGCCGGGCGCCGAGGCGTTCAAGCGCGACATACCGGATGCGGTCGTGCGCTTCTTCGACACCGGCCATTTCGCGCTGGAAACGCACGCCGCAGAGATAGCGGCCGCCATCCGCGACTTCCTTCCCCGCTGAGATCAGAAGAAGGATTCCCGAAATGTCCAACTCCGTCGCCGTCCTCACCGGCGCCAGCCAGGGCATCGGCCAGGCCACCGCCATCCGTCTCGCGCGCGACTTCAAGGCCATCGTGTTGGTTGCGCGCAATCGCGCCAATCTTGAGCAGACGTCGGAAGCGGTGCGCGCCGCCGGTGCACAGGCGCTGGTGATCGATGCCGATCTGGCCGTGCCGCAGGCCGCAAGCGCCATTGTCGATCAGACCATGGCCGCATTCGGCCGCATCGACGCGCTCCTCAACATTGCCGGTGCGGTGCCGCAGATCGACCTGTTCGACATGACCTACGAGCAGTGGGAAGGTGGCCTGGCGCTGAAGCTGCACGGCGCAAGGCGGCTCACCATTGCGGCGTGGCCTGCGCTGAAGGCGGCCAAGGGTGCGGTTGTCCTGATGTCGGGCAATTCGGCGCTGTTCCCGAAAGCGCCTTATGCAGCCGTTGGAACGATCAATGCGGCGATCGTCGCCTTGGCGAAAGCGTTCTCCGATCGCGGCATTGCCGATGGCGTGCAGGTCAACAGTGTGCTGCCCGGGCCGGTGATGACCGGCCGCCGCCAGTCCTATCTCAAGCATTGGGCGCCGTTGCACGACATGACGGTGGAGGAGGCGACGGCCAATTTCCCCAAGGAAGCCGTCATCGCCCGCTACGGCGAACCCGAGGAGATCGCCGAACTGATGGCCTTCCTGGTGTCGCCAGGCGCCCGCTGGATGACCGGATCGGCGCTGCGTATGGACGGCGGCGAAGTGAAATCGGTCTGACGGAGGATGAACAGATGATAGACTGGGACAGCGTAACCCGCGATCATGTGCTGCAAGCGATCAAGGAATATGACCGGCTGGGGCCGGACCAGTTCTTCAACGAGCATGGCTTCGCCCCAACAACCACCTATGAGTTGGCTTGGAAAGAACGCGCCTATCCGCCAAAGGCAATCCTGGGCACGGCTTATGAGTTCGCCACCGGCCGGCGGCTTGCGTCCGCCGATTTCGAAGGTGGCAGGTCAGGCGCCGTAAAGGTGCTTGGACAGCTGGGTTTCACCGTCCGCGAGAAGCGGCGACCGGCTGGGTGAACGGCTCCCGAGCCACCGCAGGAAACTCACGTACACCCCCATTCGCGGATCTTGCATTTTTGTCCTGTCCGCTCGCAGGCCTGCAGCGTGAGGTCTTCGGCCTCCCGGCGTGTTTGCGCTGTCTCCGCGCCCCAACTGGCAAATTGTCCGCTCGTCTTTTCGCCCACCGCGAGGGCGCCGCAATGATTGTAGGGAAAGCCGGTGTTGTCGTCGTCGTCCCAATGGCGATGATTGCGAAACACGCTGACCACGGTACAGCCGTCACCGCCGGCGTTCTGGCAATGCTTGAGGGCGATGTCCATCGCCTCCTGACGCTTGTCGGCGCCCCAAAAGAAGCCGTGCTTGCCGTCAGGGTTCGAATACGCGATTGCCGCCCAGATGCCCCTCTCTTCCTCAGCCGGAGGCGGGGCAGGGAGGTCCGCCGCAGCGAGCCGCCCGGCGCAGGCCAACAGCATGCCGATCGCCGCAACGGCGAGTCTGGTTCTCATTGTACGCCTCCTTGTTTTCCTGCTGCCGAGGCCACGGAAATGACGACGCAGCTGTTGCCGGTTGGCAGAAGCATCGCGTTGCCCCCTCCATTGGCCAGTTCATAGACGCTGATTTGCCCAAGATTATTGGCAAGCTTGCTGCCTTTCGGAAGCAGGGCCGGAACATCGGCGCAATTGGCCGCGAATGGCGCCACCCTGACCATCGTACCTTCGCAAACAGATGCGGTGGGTGCTGCGAACACCAGGCCCGCTGCCGGGCCGCTGTAGCCCTGCGTGGCATAGTTCATGCCGACCAGGGCTTCCACGACGTGTTTGTCGGGGGCCTCGTTGCTCCAAATCGACTGGACGCTGTACGTAGTGCCGGTCGTCAGCATCTGCCCAAGGGCTGGGAAAATGTTGGAACAAGACTGCAATCCTGCCTGTTTGGCGTGTTGCAGAAATGGTGTGTCGGCCAGGGCCGGATCGGGCTCGTTGGTCTCCGCGATCGCCGGCTGCGGCAATAAATTGTGGACCAGGCCGTAGCGCATGGCTGCGAAGCCGGCCGTGGCGACGACGGCAATGGCGAGCAACGAGAAGACAGCGGTCTTCGCCCGGTTTCGTTGCGGTTTGCTCCGGTCATCGATGCCGGCCCGAACAGCATCCTTTCCTTGGTTGCGGGACATTATCCGGTCATGGATCGATTGCTGGTTCATCGCGATGCCTTCGTCAATTGATCGCCGCGACGGCCGCGGCCAGGCCCTTGAGGGTTGCGGTCACGTTGATCGTCCTGCCATCCGTGGTCGGAAAGGAGATGACGGATGCCGCAGCCTTCGAAATCTGTTCGCGCATGATCGGACCAACCGGCAGCATGCCGACGCAGACGGCCTGATTGCATCCGTCGAGTTGAATTTTTATCGGCTCCTTGCGCCCTTCGAACGTCAGCGAGACAGGACTGTCGCTCCTGGCAATCGGCGGGGTACGCAAGATCATGTAGGGGTTGCCTTCCTTGGTGGCGGCCAGCGACCAGCTGAACGCAACCTGTCCTGTCTGGTCCTCGATGATCTGGGTGACGTTGCAGACCTTTTGGCGCGCCTTCAGGTTCTCGTCGCAGATCAGCGTCCAGTTCTCGAACGGACGGGTGGTCCGTTGATATTCGCCAAGCTTCGCATCCGCGGGCACCGCCACGTCGGAAGGTTTTACCCTGTAGCCGGAAGGGATCGCTTCCTGCCCGGCCGCTAGCAAGCCGGACAGGAGCATTGACGTCATGGATATCGCGACAGCAAGGACTGCCTGCCTGATCATGGCCGGGCTCTAGTTCAGCGTAAGGCTGACGCCCGCGCCGACACCCCAGTGCCCGCCTGCCGTCGTGCCGGACAGGTTTGCCCGAACCCGTCCCTCCTCACTGGTGTAGCCCGCACCGAACGCTACGGCCCCTTCACCGCGCCAGTAGCCGCCGCCTGCGGCCACGCTCAGCTTGCCGGGACGATCGTCGTAGCGCAGCGAGGCGGCCGCCAGGCCGATCGCGGCGGCCTGGCGCGCTTCGCCCTTGACCTCGCCCATGTCCATGTTGAGCTGGCTCAGTTTGGAGTCCGTGTACGCATTGGCTTGCTGCAGCGTGGTGGCCGCCACCTGGTTGGTGTAGGTCTTCGAATCCGCTAGGTTGAGCGACAGCCCGGTGTTTAGCTGCTGAACGTTGACCGCATCAGTGTTGGCAACGCCCGCCTCGACATTGTGGATGACCACCGGCGTGTTGGGGTCGCCACCGGCAAGCGTTATCGAGTTGGATTTGCTGCCGTCGCCGTTCTTGTCGTACTGGACCGCGAACTCGTTGAGATCGCCGACGCTCCCCTGCATGGCTTCGACAGCCTGGTTGGTCGCGTAGAGCTGGCTGCCGTTGATGGCGTCGGTGGAGGTGCCGCTGATCCTGCCCGCGGCGACATTGGTGACGGTGCGCTCATTGCCGACGGTGCCGACGCTCACCGTGCTCGTCGGAGTTGTTCCGGCAAACGTGTAGTTGACGCCGTTGATCGTGGTGCCGGTGGTGGCGACGGCCGCCGCCGTCGTCGAGCCGGCGCCGAGCGCGACGCTGCCCGGCTCGTTGGCCTTTGCGCCGGCGCCGAGCGCCACTGCCTGGGCTCCGTTGGTCGTCGAGTTGGTGCCGAGTGCGATGCTGTCGGCCTGGTTGACGGTCGAATTCTGGCCGATCGCGATGCCACCCGGCGCCGTCTGCTGCACAATGGCGCCGTTGCCGATGCCGATGCCGTTGTCGCCGTTGACGGTGGTGCGCGGACCGACCGCAACCGAATCGATGCCGACCGCAAGCGAGTCGGGAGCCGTCGAATTGGCATGGAAGTACAGGCTTCCCGTCACCGCGAACGAGCTCAGCGCGCCCTTCAGCTGGCGCAGCGTGACCGCGTCCTGGTCCTGGGTGCCGTCGGCCACGTTGATGATCTGGCGATAGGAGGTGGAGGTGCCGACCGAGACGGCGCCGAGCAAGGTCGCGTCGGTGGTGTTGTAGGGAACGAGGCCGGTGCCGGCGAGGATCGATCCCGATGCCGGCGCGACCGCACGGTCCGAAACCGATCCGGAGCCCAGCGCTACTCCGTCGGCGACTGTGGCCTGGGTGCCGCGGCCGAGCGCCAGCGAATTGGCGGCGGACGCGGTGGCCTGGTAGCCGACGGCGGAGGAGCCGACCCCTTGCGCGAAAGCGTCGGTGACCGGCAGCGTCGTGTCGTTGGTGCGCACATAGCGGATGCCGTCGCCATTGGCGTCGGTGTACGCCGTCGAGGTGTCGCCGGCGATGTTGCTGATCGAATTGCCGAGATTGGTGATGTCGGTGGTGTTGGCCGCGATATCGGTCGTGTTCTGCGTCACCTGCTGGTTGGTGGCGAAGAGCTGCGAGCCGTTGACGGCATCGGTCGAGCTGCCGCTCAAATGCCCGGCGGCGACGTTCTGGATCTGCCGTTCCGCGCCCACCGAGCCGACCGAGAACGCGCCCGCTGGCGTAGCGCCGGCGAAGGTGTAGTTCACGCCGCCGATCGTCGTGCCGCCGACCGCCGTCGTCACGCTCGACACCGCATTCGCGCCGATCGCCACGTCGCCGGCATTGTTGGCCACCGCATTCGGGCCGATCGCAACGGAGTCCGTCCCCAGCGCCTGCGAATCCGCCAGCGTCGAATTGGCATGGAAATACTTGATGCCGCCGCCGGTGCTGATGCTGTTGATCGTGTTGCCGAGAGTGGTGATGTCGGCGGTGTTGGCGGCGATATCGGTGGTGTTTTGCGTCACCTGCTGGTTGGTCGCGAACAGCTGCGAACCGTTGACCGCGTCGGTCGAGCTACCGCTCAACTGCCCGGCCGCGACGTTCTGGATCTGGCGTTCCGCGCCCACCGAGCCGACCGAGAACGCACCGGCCGGCGTGGTTCCGGCGAAGGTATAGTTCACGCCGCCGATCGTCGTGCCGCCGACCGCCGTCGTCGTGCCGGATACGGAATTCAGGCCGATCGCCACGTCGCCGGCATTGTTGGCGATGGCGTTCGGACCGACAGCGACGGAATCGGTTCCAAGCGCCTGGGAATCCGCCAGCGTCGAATTGGCGTGGAAATACTTGATGCCGCCGCCGGTGTTGATGCCGGTGATCGTGTTGCCGAGATTGGTGATGTCGGCGGTGTTGGCCGCTATGTCGGTGGTGTTCTGCGTCACCTGCTGATTGGTCGCGAACAGCTGCGAACCGTTGATCGCGTCGGTCGAGCCGTTGTTGAGCCGCCCTGCCGCGACATTGGTGATGGTCCGCTCGGCGCCGAGCGCGCCAACGCTGACGGTGCTCGTCGGGTTCGTGCCGGCGAAGCTGTAGGCCGTGCTGCCGATCGTCGTCCCGCTGGTGCCCACCGCCGTCGCGGTCACCGAGCCGGAGCCGAGCGCCACGTCGCCGGAGCTTGCCGCCGCGGTCGCGCCATTGCCCAGCGCGACATTGCCGGCGAGACCGGCAGCGCCAGCCGTGGAGCCGTTGCCCAGCGCCACGGAGCCTTGCCCGACGGCCTTGTTGCTGTTGCCGATGGCGACGGCGCCGTTGGCCATATTGGCCGCGGTGGCGGTCGCCGTGCCGTCGCTGTTGGCGATGTTGTTGGCGCCGCCGGTGAAGGCGCCGGTGCCGCTGGCATAGCTGGGATCGCCTATGGCGACCGCGCCATCGCCAAAGGCCGTATTGCCGGCGCCGATGGCGACGGCCTTGCCGCCGCTTGCGAAAGCGCTGGTACCAATAGCGATAGCGTCGGCGGAGTCCGCGGAAGACTGGAGACCGACCGCGATGGCGTTGGTTGCAGTCGCCGCGCTTTCACGCCCCATCGCAAGGGCGTCGTCCGCAGATGCCGTCACGTCCGTGCCGACGGCGATGGCGCTCTGCCCGCTGGCGCTCGTCGCAAAACTGGTCTGGCCGATATAGACAGAGTTTATCCCGGACGCGTTCGTCCCAGCGCCAACAGCGACGGCATTCACGGCGGTGGTTCGGGCACCATTGCCGAGAGCGGTACTGCCGGCTCCGCTGGCACCGGCGTTGACGCCGGCGGCTAGGGTATTGTCTGCTGCCGCATTTGCCCCCTGCCCGAAGGAGGAGGCGTTTATGCCGCTGGCAGCGGCCTGACGTCCCACGGCGGTGGAATTGGCGCCACTGGCCACGGATCCCCAGCCTGCGGCTGTCGCATAGTTGTTGCTGGCCGTGGAACTGGTACCGAGAGCGGTGGAGTTCCCTCCCGAAGCAACGGACAACGTGCCCAAGGCGTTGGCGCCGGCTCCGGTGGCACTGGCTTGGACGCCGAGCGCTACTGAATTGACGCCGCTCGAGATTGTGCCTTGGCCCAGCGCCATCGCACCACCCGCTCCTGTAGCCTTCGCATTCAGGCCGATGGCGACCGCGTATTGCGCCGACGAAACGGACGAACGTCCCATCGCAATGGCATCGACCTGGGATGCTGTCACGTCTGTGCCGACGCCGATCGCGCCTTGGGCCAGCGCTCCCGTTCCCGCAGCAGTGCGCGAGCCGAGATAGACGGAGTTTATCGCCGTAGCAGACGATTGGAAGCCGATGGCGACGGCATTCTGGTTGCTTGCGATGGCGCTGTTACCTTGGGCAATCGAATCCACGCCGGATGCTGTTGCCCCGAACCCGAGCGCGGTGGCGCGCAGCCCGGTCGCGCGGGTAACAGGGCCGATCGCCGTCGAGTTCACTCCGTCGGCACGCGCATTATTGCCAAAAGCGGCCGCGCTTGTGGTTGCAACCGAATTAACGCCAACAGCGCTTGCTCCGTCCCCGTTGGCCTTGGCGTTCCCGCCCACGGCGAGCGCATTGACGCCGGTTGCGCCTGCGAAGACACCTATACCTATGGAATTGAGGCCATTGACACCCATCGAATAGCCTATGGCGATCGTGCCGTCGCCCGTTGCACTGTTGGAGCTGCCCAACGCCACGCTGTTATTGCCATTCGTCGCGGTGCCGTTACCGATGGCGACGGCGTTGCCGCCGGTCGCCGAACCGCCGCCAGCCTGGTATTGTGCCTGAGCCGGCGTGGCGATGCTGCCGAATGCGATTGCACCCAGCGCCGCTGCCGACATCCCGCCGACGCCCAACGTGCCAAGCCCCAGGCCTTTGCGGCGCATCCCGAGCACGCGGCACGCGTTGCGCAGGACCGCCATCAGGCGGCGGCGAACCGAGCGGCTGTCGGCCCTGCCTGAGAGCCAGTTTCCAACAAATCCGGGAAGAGTTTCGATTCTTGCTTGCCCCTCGACGCATCCGGTCATGCTAGTTTTCCCTCGCAATTGCCTGGGCGCTCTGATGTGCCGCATCACTCGCCTCGACGGCCAAAAAATCCTTGAAATTACCCGTCGTCTCTCGCAGCGAGAGACCTATCTTCACACCTTGTTTTTCAATCAGCTGGCAGGCGCTCGCGACCCATGGCTGCGTCGGCTCGGGAACCGTATGCAAGGCGGTCTCGGTCCGCTCCGGCGACAGGTTTATCGCCACCAGCGCGCGGCAGAGATCGAAATGAAATCCCGGATCGCCTTCGCCACAAGCCGGAGAGGTCAGGCCAAGCACGAAACAGGCCAGGAGGTGATCGATCTCAGGACCGCTGATCCGGCTGGCGTATTGGCGCTGCAGCGCGGCCCATGCCGCTTCGGCCTTGGGTGCGAAGACTTCGATTTCCGCGAATTGAATGTCCATGAGACAATCCGGCACGCTGCATCATCTGGCCGCCGCAAGTAGCGGACCGAAATGACTTTTCATCGCGACCATGGGCACGTTCGCGGCGTATGTATTTTGGAAAAGTCCGGAATCTTTGTAGGAAAATCCGGTCTTTGAGCGCTGAACGCCAGGTGTGGCTACTCTGCCACGCAACTTTTAGCTGCCAAGGTCTCTGGATGGATCGCTGCGGCGAACCGAGACGCGCCGCGACAAATGTCACCGCCGCAGCTTCACCTGTTTAGGGGTTCTGCCGCGGTATTTCGACATGGTGACGGTCAGGTGGCTCTGGTCTGAAAAGCCGCTCAGATGAGCAACTTCGGCTATCGACAAATCGCTTTCGACGAGAAGTTTTTCAGCGAAATCGAGACGCAGCCGCAGCAGATATTTGTGCGGCGGTTCGCCGAAGGTCTTGGTGAATGCCAGAATGAAGTGGTTCGGTGAAAGGCCGGAGACCGCGGCAAGCTCGGCCACCGTGATCCTGCTGGAAAAATTCACGCCCAGGAACTCCCGTACCCTCGCGGCACTGCGGTTTGACAGACCGCCCTTTGGACCTTGTGGCAACTTTCCCGCTCCTGCGTAGTTCCGAAGCATATGGACGCCGAACATGGTGACCAGCGAGTCGACATAAAATTCGTTTGGAGCCTCCCGCCGCGTCAGTTCGGCCCTCAGCAGTTGCGCGAGTTGCAGCGCTTGGGGATCGACAGTCCCGAAAGGCGGTGGCTGTAGCTCGGCCCGGCCCGTGCCGAATTCACGCTCTGCCAGTTCGGTCAGGCTTTCGGGGGCGAGCGCGACGATCGCGCTCTCGGTAGCGGATGACCAGGCCACCTTGCTTGCGATATTCGCCGGTATGATCATGATCGTGCCGACGTCGCCGTCATATTCGTGGATTTTGCCGCTGCCGAGCGATGCCGTTATTCCCGGCGAGGGCTTGAGCATAACCGAACCGAGATGCTCTCCCGCTTTGAATGTGCATGATCCCGGCGCGCAAACAGCATGAGCCGCGCCGCCTCGAAAGGTGACCAGGCGCCGCCCCGCGCTTTCCGGAATTCCATCGAAGATGCGCCGATCCGCGCGCCGCCGTTCTGTCCCGGCGTTTTCAAGGACGTTGCCTCTGTGTTGCATCTCCGTCTTGCCTCAGCCGTGCGCCGATCGATCGAATCTTGTGCTGTATGGAGACGCCCAGAATTCGCACCTGTTCCTGATCGTTCTTTCGAACCTTAGAGGCGTTGCTTTGTATTGAAAAGAAGATTTTCAGGAGAAACGAAAACTTTGGCAGGATTTGGTCTATAAGTATGCATATCACGCTTGTTTAGCACGAACTAATCTGACGATTTGCCGATCTTATCTTACCATTTTGTGCCTAGTTATTGTGCATCGTGCGCCGTTGCGCAATCCAGCGTTGCATGCGGAACATAAATCGCGCGGCTATTGCCGAACCTGCCTATGCCGCCATTACGACGGAGGCGCTTCCCCGCATGGTTGCCCTTTTGGGGCCGGCATTTTCGGGGATTATGTCCAGGACGTGCCGCGTTACCCGATCGGTGACCGTGCAGTGACCCCGATACAGAATTACCCGGTTCGCACAGGGCTGTTAAAGATCGCCTCGACGCTTCTCATATAGATCCCAAGACAGCTCAACCATGGCGAGAAGAACATCCTCCCGGCTCCACCCGGCGGCAACCGCCGCTTCGACAATTCCGCAGACGAGCGGCAGCAATTGGCGCTCGCATGCGGCCGACAGGTTAACCTCGGCGCTGTCAGCAGGCGGACTGTCGAAATCAAATCCCACCATTGGCGTTCCCCCGCCATTAATGATCTAATCAAACGTATATCTCTGCAATTCTATTCCAGCCTAATATACATGCATCGGGGACAAAATACAGGAGCGCCGGAATTGACGGTGCATGGGCGCGTCGATTGCGCCGGCTCCATAGCTCGTCTGGAAGTCTTCCTCGGTCTCCTGCTGCCGGCATTGCATGTCTGGGATGCCGATCCCAGGCATTCGCGTTAAGCTATCGGAATCCTGGCGAAGTTTGCCGCATGGAGCGGCGAACCTGCCGCTTCACGAGCATCGCAAGAACGTCGCTCAGTTCACCGGGCCGAGCAGGACCGACCCGTCCGGCACGCCACCGTCGATCGGAATGGCCCTGCGGTTTGCGCTCGCCACCATCGGCTGGCTGATATCACCGGTCACCACGACCGGGCTCTTCGACGGTACGCGGTCGTAGAGGTCGATGATGTCCTGGTTCATCAGGCGCACGCAGCCCGACGAGACGGATTTGCCGATCGAGTTCCATTCCGGCGAGCCGTGCAGGCGGTAGAGCGTGTCGACATTGCCCTGGAACAGGTAGAGCGCGCGGGCGCCGAGCGGGTTCTTCAGACCGCCGGGCATGCCACCGTTCTTGGCGCTGTACTGCTCCAGTTCAGGCTGGCGGGCGACCATCTCGTCCGGCGGCGTCCATTTCGGCCACTTCTGCTTCCACTGGACGACGGCGTCGCCCGACCATTCGAAGCCGGCGCGGCCAAGGCCGACGCCGTAACGGATCGCCTGGCCGCCTTCGCGTACCAGATAGAGGAAGTGGTTGGTCGTATCGACGATGATGGTGCCCGGCCTCTGGCCGGTCGGATCGGGAACGATCTGGCGCAGGAATTGCGGGTCCATCTTCTTGATCGGGATGGCCGGCAGGTCGAAGCCGCTGTCGGAAATCGGGCCGTACATCGTCGCATAGTCGCCGAGCGGCGGCTCTTCATAGGTCGGCGGCGGCGGCTCGACCGGCGCCGGCGTCGAGCTGGTGGTGGTGCAGGCGGAGACCGCAATCGAGGCAGCGCCGAGGGCTGCGGCGTTCAGAAAGCCGCGACGGCTCAGGCGATAGGGGTCGATTTCGGTCTTCAACATGGTTGCCTTTTTTAAGTCTCAAATCGCAAAAAAGCGTGAATGCCTTCAAGCGGCGCAGTGTTGGCCTCCCCCCAATGCCTAGCGCGATAGGCGGTTCCGATTCTGGCCTGAGGGTGGACAAACAAAGGCGAAGCTGTGACCGTCCTGCCACTGTTGCTCCAAGGCAACAGAGTGGTCAGCCGCCGGTCAGCAGGCCTTCAAGCGATGGCAAAATCAAAGCGGGCGGGAAGTCCCTGTATTCCTCGGGCTGGTTGGCGCGGTTGATCCATACGGTGCGAAAACCGAATTTGGTCGCACCGGCAATATCCCAGCGGTTGGACGACTGAAACGACACCGCGCCCGGATAGAGGCGCCAGCCCGTCGCCACCATGTCGTAGGTCGATGGGTCGGTCTTGAAGCGCTTGACGGCATCGACCGAAAAGATGTCATCCAGCACCTGGTCGAGCGCGGCCGATTTGACCGCCGCCTCCAGCATCTCGGGCGAACCGTTGGACAGGATCGCCAGCTTGGCGCCGGACGCTTTGAGCGCCTTTAGCACCGCCGGCACTTCCGGATAGCAGTCGAGCCGCCAATAAGCTTCGAGCAGCTTGGCCTTCAGCCCCTTGTCGGCGGAGGGAACCTTGCGCAGGGCAAAGTCGAGCGCCTGTTCGGTAAGCTGCCAGAAATCGGCATAGCCGCCCATCAGCGTGCGTACCCAGGAATATTCCAGCTGCTTGGCGCGCCAGATTTCCGACAGCAGCTGGCCGTCCGGCCCGATCTCGCCGTCGTGACGGCGCACGGCGGCGTGCACGTCGAACAACGTGCCGTAGGCGTCGAAAACGTAAGCCGCGTAATGCATGGCGACAGTTTTGAGGGCAGGCGGGGCAAGGTGCAAGCATCGATTGCAGACTTGATCGTTTTCTTGGGGCTGGCCTCAACAAAATCCGCCTGAAGCCGGTTGACGGCGCCGGTCAAAGCATCTTCCAATGCTGGCAACAGGCAGCTTTGAAGCGGAACCGAACAATGACACTGGCGACTGCGGCGCTCTCGACGACATGGACCTTCGTCGACGGCGACTGGTACGAAGGCAATGTCGCCATCCTGGGGCCGCGCAGCCACGCCATGTGGCTTGCCACCAGCGTCTTCGATGGCGCCCGCTGGTTCGAAGGCGTCGCCCCCGACCTCGAACTGCATGCCGCCAGGGTGAATGCGTCGGCGATCGCGCTCGGCTTGAAACCGTCGATGAGCGCCGACGAGATTGTCGGCCTGACCTGGGACGGATTGAAGAAGTTCGACGGCAAGACGGCGGTCTATATCCGGCCGATGTACTGGGCCGAGCATGGCGGCTATATGGGCGTGCCGGCCGATCCGGCCTCGACCCGCTTCTGCCTTTGCCTCTACGAATCGCCGATGATCTCGCCTTCAGGCTTTTCTATCACCGTGTCGCCGTTCCGCCGGCCGACCATCGAGACCATGCCGACCAATGCCAAGGCCGGCTGCCTCTACCCCAACAATGGCCGCGCCATCCTCGAAGCCAAGATGCGCGGCTTCGACAATGCGCTGGTGCTCGACATGCTGGGCAATGTCGCCGAGACCGGAACCTCGAACATCTTCCTGGTCAAGGACAGCCATGTGCTGACGCCGGCGCCGAACGGCACCTTCCTGTCCGGCATCACCCGCTCGCGCACCATGACGCTGCTCGGTGACTACGGCTTCAAGACCACGGAAAAAATGCTGTCGGTGCGCGATTTTCTCGAGGCCGACGAGATATTTTCGACCGGAAACCATTCCAAGGTCGTGCCGATCACCCGCATCGAGGACCGCGATCTGCAGCCCGGGCCGGTGGCCAAGAAGGCGCGCGAGCTTTATTGGGAATGGGCGCATTCGAAGCCTGCCGGCTGAGCAGCCGCCGTTTCGTTTGCTGGGCGGTCTTTTTTGACGCAGCATCCTGTCCGCAAAACCGTGTGACAGTTTTCCGGAACCCGCCTAGAAAAGGAACCGGCGCTTCATTCCGGAGTTGTTCCAGAACAATCCAGCCCTATCTTAATCCGGTATCCGCACCGGACTTTTCCATGAGGAGTATGACCGATGGCTTTTGAATTGCCCGCCTTGCCCTACGACTACGAGGCCTTGCAGCCCTACATGTCGAAGGAGACGCTGGAGTATCACCACGACAAGCACCACAAGGCCTATGTCGACAACGGCAACAAGCTGGCCGCTGAAGCCGGTCTTGGTGACTTGTCGGTCGAAGAGGTGGTCAAGCAGTCGTTCGGCAAGAATGCCGGCCTCTTCAACAATGCCGCCCAGCACTACAACCACATCCATTTCTGGAAGTGGATGAAGAAGGGCGGCGGCGGCAACAAACTTCCGGGGGCCCTGCAGAAGGCGGTCGACGCCGACCTCGGCGGCTACGACAAGTTCAAGGCCGACTTCATCGCTGCCGGCACCACGCAGTTCGGTTCGGGCTGGGCCTGGGTCTCCGTCAAGGACGGCAAGCTGGCGATCTCCAAGACGCCGAATGGCGAGAACCCGCTGGTCCACGGCGCCTCGCCGATCCTCGGCGTCGATGTCTGGGAGCATTCCTACTACATCGACTACCGCAACGCCCGGCCGAAATATCTCGAGGCCTTCGTCGACAGCCTGATCAACTGGGATCACGTGCTCGAAATGTACGAAAAAGCGAAAGCTTGATTCGTTCAGAAAAGCCCCGATCTCCGGGGCTTTTCTTTTTTCAGCCCGAACACGAGGCACACAGAAAATCGACAGAATCCGTGCTGCAGACAGGGAATAATCCCAGCCCGCCATCCGTTAACGTTGAGTCGCGACCCCTCATCATCCTGGAGCCAATTGAATGAGAAAGCTTGTCATCGCCATCTCTATGCTCAGCCTCGCCGCCTCGGCGGCCTTTGCCGACCCGATCCTCGACCGACAGGGACTGATGAAGGAGCGTGGAAAACTCGTCGGCGGCCTGTCGAAAATCGCCAAGGGCGAAGCAGACTTCGACGCCGCCGCCGTGCTAACGGCCCTGCAGGCGCTGCAGGTCAACGCCGAGAAAATCGATATCGACACGCTGTTCCCGGCCGGCAGCGACAGCGGTGACACCACCGCTTCGCCCAAGATCTGGGAAGACATGGCCGGCTTCAAGACGACGAACGAGAAATATGTCGCCGACGTCAAGGCCGCTGTTGCCGCGGCGCCTGCCGATGTCGATGCGCTCAAGGCGCAGATCGGCACCCTCGGCAGCGATTGCGGCACCTGCCACCAGACCTACCGGGTGAAGAAAAGCTGATCTCCGGGCAATGGCCCTGTTGAAAAAGCTCATCGGCGCCGCCCTTGTCCTGGGCGTCGCCGGTGCTGGCGCCGGCTGGCTGCTGTCGGCGCCGGTCAAGCTCGACACTGATACCCTGGCGCAGCTGGGCCCCGGCGACGCCGCCAGGGGCAAGCGCATTTTCAATGCCGGCGGCTGCACCTCCTGTCACGCCAAGCCGGGGTCGAAGGGCGACGCCCACCTGCAACTGGTCGGCGGCCTTGAGCTCAAGACCCCGTTCGGCACCTTCGTGCCGCCCAACATCTCGCAAGATCCCAAGGACGGCATCGGCGCCTGGACGGTCGCGGACCTCGCCAACGCCATGCTGAAAGGCGTGTCGCCCTCCGGCGAGCATTTTTATCCGGCCTTTCCCTATGCGTCCTATGCCCGCATGAAACCGGCCGACATTGCCGATCTTTACGCGTTCCTGAAGACGCTGCCGGCGGTCGCCGGCAAGGCTCCGGACAATTCGCTCAGTTTCCCCTTCAACATCCGCCGCGGCCTTGGCCTGTGGAAGCGGCTCTATCTCAGCAAGGAGCCGGTGATTGCCTTTGCCGATGGCACGCCGGACCCGGTGCTGGCCGGCCGCTATCTGGTTGAGGGGCCTGGCCATTGCGGCGAATGCCATACGCCGCGCGACTTCACCGGCGGCACCAGGAAGGGCGAATGGCTGGCCGGTGCGGCTGCCGCCGAAGGCCGCGGCATCGTGCCGAACATCACATCGGGCGAGGGCGGCATCGGTGACTGGTCGGAAGCCGATATCGCCAATTACCTCGAAACCGGCTTCACGCCGGATTTCGATTCCGTCGGCGGCGCCATGGTCGACGTGCAGCGCAACATGGCCGAATTGCCGCCGGAAGATCGCGCGGCAATAGCCGCCTATCTCAAGGCGGTGCCGCCACACCCCAATGGCTACCCGGCGCGCGGCAAGCCGGCCAAGTGATCCCGACTACAGGTGGCGGTCACCGAGGAAATCGAAGCCCGTCTCGAAGAAATGACTGTAATTGCAGGTCAGTTCCTCGCCGGGCGCGATGTCGCGCAAGGCATAGGTCTCCTCGGGCGAAGAAACATCGCAATTCGGTTCGTCGTCATGGTTCATGTAGCGGGCGTCGTCGGCTTCGAAGACGATATAGGCCGGATCGCGACGGTCGGGATAGGAATAGCGGTCGAGATAGCTCTTCACCGGCCCGCTCTCGCCCTCATAGGTCTCGACGTCGATGATCCGGTCGAATCTTGGGTCGAGCTTCCAGATCAGCGTGCCCTTGGCAATGTGGTTCTTGGCGAAAACACCGATGCCCTGGATCGGCGATTTCTCGAGATAGGTGTCGACGAGCAGCATGATGGACCCTTTGCGTATGCCATGACCTGGAAGGCGCCGCGCATTGGGTAGCGCGCAGCCATTGCAATTGCGAGTGAAAATGAGCAGCGCGGAATTCAAAAAGTGATGATCAACACGCCTCGACGGGCGCGCCTTTCGGCACCGGCATCAACGCTGCTGCAAGGCCAGGCGAACGCCCAAGGCGCAGTAGATGCCGCCAACGACCTTGCCTTGCCATTTCACTACCGATGGATTTCGACGCAGGAACGTGCCGAGCCGGCCCGCACTCACGGCAAAGACAACTGTGCTGAAAAGGCCGAGCAGAACAAAGATCATGCCGAGCGTCATAAGCTGGAGCATCGCCGACCCGTTTTCAGGCCGGACGAACTGAGGCAGGAAGGCGAGGAAGAAAAGCGCGGTCTTTGGATTGAGCACTTCGGTCAGGACAGCCTGTCGAAACGCCATCCTGGCGGAGATCGCAAGAGCTCCGACAGTAGGATCGGTCGGTGTTCTCTCGATGATCGCACGAATGCCGAGGTAAACCAGATACGCCGCGCCGATGTATTTTACGATGCTGAACAGCGTTGCCGACGTGGCGATGATCGCCGAAATGCCGACCATCGCCATGACGGTATGGAACACATCGCCGGCCGCGACGCCCGCGCCCGTCGCGATGCCAACCCTGGTTCCGGAACTCGTCGCTCGCGCCACCGTCAAAAGCGTGGCTGGGCCTGGAATAAACACAAAGCCAAGCACAACCGCTATGTAAGCCGTCACGGTGGATAGATCGATCATTGCTGCGCCTCCGTTGCAGTCTCGGCCTTGCCTGTCACCTTCAACGCGAAGGAATAGGTGTAGGCGATCTCCTCCAGCCGGGAAAACCGGCCCGACGCGCCGGCATGGCCGGAATCCATGTTGATCTTGAACAGCACCGGATTGGTCCCGCTCTTGCGCTCGCGCAGCCGCGCCACCCATTTTGCCGGTTCCCAATAGGTGACGCGCGGATCGGTAAGGCCGGCCAGCGCCAGGATCGGCGGATAGTCATGGTCAGTGACATTGTCATAGGGCGAGTAGGCGGCGATGATCCGGTAATCCTCCGCCGATGCGATCGGATTGCCCCATTCCGGCCATTCCGGCGGTGTCAGCGGCAAACTTGCATCGAGCATGGTGGTCATCACATCGACGAAAGGAACCTCGGCGACGATGGCGCCGAAACTTTGCGGCGCCATGTTGGCGATCCCGCCCATCAGCATGCCGCCGGCCGAGCCGCCTTGCGCGACGATGCGGTCGTGTTGTGTGTAGCGCTCGGCGACGAGGTGCTGTGCGACGGCGATGAAATCGGTGAACGTGTTCATCTTGTGCGCTCGTTTGCCGTCATCGTACCAGCCATAGCCCTTGTCCTTGCCGCCGCGGACATGGGCGATGGCAAAGACAAAGCCCCGGTCCACCAGCGAGAACCAGTTGGTGTTGAAGGCGGCCGGAATGGCAATGCCGTAGGAGCCGTACCCGTAGAGCAGGCAAGGTGCCGAGCCATCGAGCGGCGTGCCGCGGTGATGCAGCAGCGAGACCGGCACCAGTTCGCCATCGGCGGCAGGCGCCATCAGCCGGCGCGTGACATAGTGCTCCGGATTGTGGCCGGACGGCACTTCCTGGGTCTTCAAGAGCACGCGCTCGCGGCTGCGCATATTATAGTCGAAGACCTGCGCCGGCGTCGTCATCGACGAATAGGTGAAGCGCATGATCTCGGTGTCGTATTCATAGGATCCCGACAGGCCGAGCGAGAACGCCTCTTCGTCGAACGAGATCAGGTGCTCCTCGCCGCTGCGGCGATCGCGCACGACGATGCGCGGCAGGCCTTCCTTGCGCTCGAGCCTGACCATATGGTCCTTGAAGCCGACCACCGACAGGATCAGCCGGCCCGGCTCGTGCGCCACCAGCTCTTCCCAGTTGGCGCGAACCGGATCATTGGCCGGCGCCGTCATGATCTTGAAGTCCTTGGCGCCGTCGGCATTGGTGAGGATGAAGAAGATGTCGCCACCTTCCTCCAGATCATACTGCAGGCCGATCTCGCGCGTCGCCACCAGCTTTGGCTCGGCCAGGGGCTGATCAGCGCGCATCAGTCGGTATTCCGAGGTTTCGTGATCGTTGATGCCGATCATGATCCATTCGTTGGAGCGCGTGCCGCCGACATCCATGAAGAAACCGGGATCGGTCTCCTCATAGATCAGCCGGTCATTCTCAGGGTTGCCGCCGAGCGCGTGGAACAGCACCTTGGACGGGCGATGATTATCGTCGAGCCGGGTGTAGAAGAAACCGTCATCGCCGGCATTCCAGGTGCCGCCACCACTGGTGGCCTCTATCTGGTCGGGCAATTCCTTGCCACTGGTAAGGTCACGCACGCGAAGTGTGAAGAATTCCGAGCCCTTGTCGTCGAACGCCCACAACAGTTTGCCATGGTCGGCCGAATGGTCGACGCCGCCGAGGCGGAAATAGGGCTTGCCCTCGGCTTCCGCGTCGCCGTCGAGCAGGATCTGCTCGTCGCCGCCATCGCGCGGCATGCGGAAATAGCGGGGCTGTTCGCCGCCAAGCTTGAAGGATGAGCCATAGGCATAGGGGCCATCCTTCATCGGCACCGTCGAATCGTCTTCCTTTATGCGCCCCTTCATCTCGCCGAACAGCTGCTTCTGAAGCTGTGTAGTATCGGCCATCAGCACTGTCTGATAGGCGTTCTCGGCTTCGAGATGGGCGCGGATGCGGCCGTCGAGCAGGGAAGGATCCCTGAACATCGCCTGCCAGTTCTCCGCCCTCAGCCAGGCATAGTCGTCAGTGCGGGTAATGCCGTGATGCGTGTCGAAGATGGGTTGTTTCTCAGGGCTCGGCGGGCTGGCGGTCGGAAAGGCTGGGGTCTTGGTCATTGCGTCTCACTGAAGAAGTTACTTGGATGGCAATGAACACGCCGATCAGCGCGGGTTCAAGGGCCGGGATGCATTGGTGGCGGCGGGCTCGGGAAGATGAGCCGCAGAAGATGGAGGAGAGGATGATGAACTTCTATATCAGCACCGCTGCGGCTCTCGCCGTCGCCTCGACCGTTCTGGCTTTCACCGGCCAGTCTCATGCAACCGCGTTCGCCGCTTGGCAAGTGGCTGGCGTGCCGTTCGGCGACACACTCAACGTTCGCAAATATCCGTCCAACGCATCCCAGAAGCAGGCCGCCTATCCCAACGGGACGATCCTGCAGATGACCGGCAAGTGCACGGGAGGGCTGAACCTTCTGGAGATCGCCGGCCAGCCGCGCTGGAAGCAGAAACAGGCAATTCGCTACCAATGGTGTCAAGTTTGGCACGACCCTGCGCAAAATGGTGGATTTGTTACCGGCTGGGCCTATGGAAAATATCTCATTCCCTATTGAATCCAGTCAGGTTGCAGGTCTTCTTTTGCGAGTCTCGCAAACACCTTGCAACTTATGATTTTGTACGAATCCGACAATTCAGCTATTCGAGCCTACCAAGCATAGGCTAAGCATCGCAATCCACTTCATGAGTCCTTGCTGATTTAGTGATGCATGACCTTACGTCATGCCAGTCCTGGTCCGACCAGAAAATATCGCGAAGTTACAGAGTGCACGAAAGATTGAAGCTGAAGAGCGACTATTCGATGAATATCGTTGAATATAGCGCAAGATGCGAATTGACTTACTTGGTCCGCAGGCTCATTAAGATGCCCGGACGCGAATCCATGAAGCTCTTCCCGCGTGAAATTCGCGCCATGCCCGATCTCTCAAAAAGGGCGCAAACAGAAACATCTTTCGTTGGGGCCTGAACACCAT
Source organism: Mesorhizobium neociceri (assembly GCF_013520985.1). Lineage (GTDB taxonomy): Bacteria > Pseudomonadota > Alphaproteobacteria > Rhizobiales > Rhizobiaceae > Mesorhizobium > Mesorhizobium neociceri. The sequence goes on from NZ_JACDTY010000008.1 coordinate 21,638, forward strand.
GGATATCGTCGAAACACCTTCCAGAAATAGCGATGCGCTGATCGAGCTGACCGCCGATGTGGTGGCGGCCTACGTCAGCAACAATCCCGTGCCGGTCGGCGAGCTGCCGAATCTTATCGCCGATGTCCATGCCGCTCTCGGGCGCGTGGGCGGAACGAGCGAACAACCTCCGGCCGACAAGCAGAAGCCTGCGGTAAACCCGAAGCGTTCTGTCCATGACGACTACATCGTCTGTCTTGAAGACGGCAAGAAGTTCAAGTCGCTCAAGCGTCACTTGATGACCCACTACGGTCTGACGCCCGATGAATACCGCGAGAAGTGGAACCTCGACGCCAGCTATCCGATGGTTGCCCCCAACTATGCCGCTGCGCGTTCGCAGCTGGCCAAGAAGATGGGCCTCGGCCGCAAGCGCAAGGGGCGGTAACACCGGCTCCAGTTCGACAAGATCAACGGCGCCTTCGAGGCGCCGTTTTTGTTTGGGGATCAAGCTATCTGCTTGATCCGGGATTAAGCTGTCTGCTTGAGCGCCATTTCGGCGTCGCGCGTGATGCGCTTGACCATCGAGCGCAAGCCATTGGCGCGCTGCGGCGACAGATGTTCGTCAAGGCCGAGTGACTTCAGCGTCGCCTCGGCGTCCGTTTGCAGGATCTGGCTGGCAGTCCGTTCCGAAAACAGCGCCAGCATGATGGCGACCAGGCCGCGCACGATATGAGCGTCCGAATCGCCGGTGAAGGTGATCACGGGATCGGCGCCCGGCGCTCGGCTCGTGGTCAGCCAGACCTGGCTGACGCAGCCGGGCACCTTGTTCACGGCATTGCGTTCGGCGTCGGGAAATGGCGGCAGGGCTTCACCGAGCTCGATCACATAGCGATAGCGATCTTCCCACTCGTCGAGCAGGGAGAAGTCGTCGCGGATCGTCTGGATCGTCGTGGCCATTGCTTGGCATATAGTCATCCGCGGCTGCGGCGTCACGGAAAAAGAAGAAAGGCACCGCAGGCGTCGAGAGGTCCGACCGGCCTGCGGTGTCGCTGCAGAGACAGCGGAAACGGTGTTATTTCTTCGCCACCAGCTTGGCAGGTATGTTGACGGTCGCCGGCAGCACAATGTCCTCGGCGACGCTGCCGGTGGCCAGTGAGGTATCGGGCGTCGTCCCCGACTCGGTGCTCTTGTCGTCCAGCATGGCGGCGGCGATCTTGGCGGTTTCCTTGGCCCGGGCGCCGATCGTATGCATCGCCGACTTGCCGGTCTCGCAGACATCGGGCTTGCGCTCGCAAATGCCGGCGATGTCGCCGACCGCCTCCCGCGCCGCAAACAGCGCCTGGATCGGCCCGACGCTCTCGTGGCCCTCCTCGTCGGAGCCGACGCTCAGCGGCAGCGCCAGCAGCACCAGCGAAAACCAGAACGCCATTCTTATCAGAAAGCCCATCGAATTGCCCTCTCGTCCATGACCGGATCATGCGTCCATGCGCCATGACCTCTTTTATCACAGCGACAATGACACATGAGGCGCAAAGGACGGCTTGCTTGCTCAGCGAAAATTTTCCTCAAATTTTAGGCAAATTCGAAACGAAGCATTTTGCAATGCATTGGCTTCAAATGCCGGCAATTTTCTTCACCTTGCACTAACCATCTAAGCGATTGTTCTGCATGGTGATATCCAGAAGTGCAGGCATGCCGGCTCAGGATTTTGCCGCCGCAGGCACGCCTTTCGCACATAACGCTCCGTTTACTATGGCCGCAAATGACGGTGCATTCCGGCGCCGGCGCCGCAATTTTCGCCGCAGCGCGGGCGTTGCTCCGGTCAGCCTTATTCATTCCTTAAACGCTGGATGCGACTTTCAAATCAACGAGAGCCACCTGCAAAGCAGGGGCAGTCACGACCGGGTGCGAGTGCGTTGCGTTGAGTTTGACAACGTCCAGATATTTTGAACTGCCTGGCGCGCTGGCGGCCGGTTGCGAACGCATGGTCCATCCCGCCATCGTCGGCCGGGATGGCCGCCTGCGCCAGCGCCGGTTCATCGGCACCATGCTTGCCGCTCCGTTCTTTGCCGCGGGCGCTGCCGTGACGCTGGTCACCTCTGGCATGGGCGCCGCCGTCACCGTCGCAACCATTTTCGCTGCCTTCGGTCTTTGCTGGTTCGCCGCCTTGCTGGTGGCCGCGTCGGGCAAGATGGCGCTAGCCGCTCAGGTCGCGCTTGTCGCCGGCGGTCTTGCCCTTGCCGGGGCCATCGCGGCCGCGGGCGGCCTGGCATCGCCGGTTGCACTGCTGGCCCTGGCGCTGCCATTCGAAGCTTGGTGGATCGGTGGTTCAAAGCGCGCGGCACTTTGGGGCGGCATTTCCGCCCTTGCCGCAGTGTTGCTGCAGCCTTTTGTCGGCTCTGTCGTGCCGCTCGGCGCGGTGCAAGTCGCGGCGTGGCACTGGCTGCTGCCGCTGGCCTGGGGGCTGACGCTGGTTCCCCGGCTTGCCGCCCTTGGCGATGCCGCAAGCGCGCAGCCTGCGCTGCTTCCAAGCGACCGCCTCGAAGACGTGATCGACGCCGTTGTCCTGCATGTCGCCAGGCATGGCGAGGTCCTGGATGCATCGGCCAAGGCGCGCACCATCTTGAAGCTGCCGCCGGAACTGCTTTTCGGCGCCGGGCTGTTTGACCGCATCCATCTGTCCGACCGCGTTGCTTATCTGAGCGCGCTTGCCGACCTGCGCGATGGCGCCCTGGCGCGTCGGCTCGATCTTCGGGTACGGCTGCCGCAGGACGGCAATGCTCCGATGGCCGACAATTTCCGGCCATTCCAGCTCGAACTGGTTCGGGCCGAAGACCAGCAGGAGACCTTCACCCTGCTGCTGCGCGAGAACGACGAAACCGCTGAACTGCGCGACGAGCTTGCCGCCGCCAATGAGGCGGCAGCGTCGGCCGAGGTGGCGAAGGGCCGCTTCCTGGCGGTCGTCAGCCACGAGCTTCGCACGCCGCTCAACGCCATCATCGGTTTTTCCGACATGCTGCTGCATGAGATGTTCGGCGGTTTCAAGGACCCGCGCCAGAAGGAATATGTCGGCCTGGTCAGGGATTCGGGCCAGCATCTGCTTGCCGTCGTCACTTCGATCCTGGACGTATCGAGGATCGAGGCCGGCGCCTATGCGACCGAGCCCGAACCGTTCCGCTTCATCGAAGCGGTCGAGATGTGCCAGTCGATGATGCAGCTGCAGGCCAATGCCAAGAACATCGGCCTCCAGGCGCAGATTGCGCCCGACGCCGGCGAGATCAATGCCGACCGTCGCGCCGTGCAGCAGATCCTGATCAACCTCGTCTCCAACGCGATCAAGTTCACTCCGGATGGCGGCGATGTCGTCGTCGGCGCCAAGCGGATCGGTTCGCGGCTGCATTTCTGGGTCAGGGACACCGGCATCGGTATCGCCGAAGAGGATTTCGCCAATCTCGGCAAGCCGTTCATGCAGATCCAGAACGACTATACCCGCCGCTTCGAGGGCACCGGGCTCGGCCTGTCGCTGGTCAAGGGCCTGGTGGCGCTGCACGAGGGCACGATGTCGATCGAGAGCATGCTGGGTGAGGGAACTACGGTCACGATCAGCCTGCCAGTGAACGGGCCGAAGAAGCGCGCGACCGACAGGAACGGCGTGCTGCCGATGCCCGCGACCAGGACGAAGGGCGACGCGAAAGGGGACAGGAATGGCTCGCTCCGCAAAACAGCCTAAGGCGGTCAAGCGCCGCAGCAGCGCTTTCGAGGCCGGCGCGATTGCGCTCGGCGGCGCGATCTCGCGCAATCCGGTCCTGGTCGGCGGCTCGACAGCCTTTCTGGTGACGCTGTTCTACGTTTCCGCCAACGCGCTGTGGTACCAGCCGTTTCCGCATGCCGGCGCCTTCTTCGCCACCCGCAGCATCGAGGGTTTTCCGCACCCCGGCGCGGACGAGCCCGAAACCACCATCAACATCCTGCGGCCTGGCCCGGCGCCGGCCAAGAGCGACCCGACGGTCGAGCAGGTGCAAGGCATCCTGAAAGACCTCGATTTCTACACAGGCACCGTCGACGGTATTTCCGGGCCGAATACCTACAAGGCCATCCAAGCCTATCAGCAGAAGGTCGGCCTGCCTGCATCCGGTGAGATCGACGCCGTCCTGCTCGACCAGCTCGGCGCCAAGCAGACGACAGCAGGCATCCCGCATCCGGCGCCACGGCCCGTGGATATGACCGCTGCTCCCGCTGCCGCGCCCGCGGCTGTACCCGCGCCAATTCCGGTCTCCGCGCCGGCGTCCGCCCAGGCGCCCGATCCCCGCATTGTCAAGATTCAGGCCGGGCTGAAGGCATTCGGCAATGACGACATGCAGCTCGACGGCGTCGTCGGCGCCCGCACCAAGGCCGCGATCAAGGAATTCCAGTCACTGTTCGGCCTGCCGCAGACCGGCGAGCCCGACGAGGTCGTCTACGTCAAGATGCGCGAGATCGGGCTGACAAACTGAGCAGCCGAGACGACTGCTCGCTGACGACTGAAAATCCGGCTAAGACGCTGCGCATGTCATCCGGAACTCTCCCATGCGCGTAACCACCGATCTTTGGGTGTCGGCCCTGCTGCGCCGTGTGTTCGGCGCCGGCGGCTTCGCGGCTGTCGCCAAGCGTGGCGCGACCGAGGCCGGCGCTGTCTTCGTACTGTCGCGCGGCAGGCTGGGCGAGGTCTCCCTGTTCGGGCCGGCGCCGCAGACAAGCTACGATTCGGCCAAACCGGACGACCGGTTTTTCACGTTGCTCGGCGCCGGCGATGATGCCGCGGTGCTCGATGCCAGGCTGGAGCGGGAGAAAAAATTCGATCCCGACATCTGGGTGGTCGAGATCGAGGCCGGCTCGGTTCCCGTCGAAGAGCTTCTCTCCGTCAAGACGCCTTGAGGCTGGCCTTGTCGCCGTCCGGCGCCTGGTCGGCATTTGCGGCGACATGGGCGTTGCCGCCCACCGCTCGCGACACTGTTTCGGCCCTCCAGCCGAGGAGCTTTTCGAGGGCCGCCTCGTGGTGCAGCAGCCGGTAGCGGTCAAGGAAGATGCGGATCGCCTGCGGGTGCGGAAACTCGCGGGGGTAGACCGCGACCGTGATCAGGAATGCCCGGTCTTCGCTGAGGTCGAGCGCCCGCAAGGCGGCGAGCAACGAGACGTAGCTCGAATGCTCGGTCAGCGCGCGCGCCGTCGAAAAGTCGATGTCGAGCGCGTCGGCGAGCGCTGTCTGGAAGAAGGCGGCATTGCCGATCAGCGCCGTCTCGCGCAGCTTGCTGTAGGTTGCTGAGCCGACGAACGGATTGACCGATGTCGCCTCGCTCTCGGCGAGCATCATCGAGCGCAGGCGGCGCCGGGCATTTTCGGAAGCGCTGCCGGGCAGGTTGGGTGGGCTGGGAGCGGCGGCAGCGGGTTCGGCACTGTCGCCCGCCACGTCGGCGATCGGCTCGGGCTGCCGCACCCGCACCAATGTCGGTTTCTCCAGCGCCTTGATCAGCTGCGCGATGGTCGGGTTCAAATCCCTCCGGCGAGCGATGGCGCGTGCGTGCGGCAGGCCATGGCGGCCGATCAGCGCGATCAGGTCGATATCGCTCAGCGCCCGCGAACGGACCAGCAAGGGCGCGCAGACATCGACCGGCTCCTCGCAAAGCCGCCGCACCAGGGCGGCCGGCGCATATTCGCATTCGGAGAGGGCGGCAGCGACGTAGCGGCGCGATTCGACCGACACGCTGTCGAACAGAGGCAGCGTCAGATCCTCGAGCTGGGCGATCTCGCGGCGCGACGGGCGAGTCAGCGAGCAGAACGCCGACACCGCGGCGCGAAACAGCCTTTCGGCTTTTCCCGACTCCGTCCGTATAGCGATTTGCCTGAAATCCGAAGCTGACACGGAAGATACGCCCGATACTCGACACGACCCGGACCATGCTCAACCGCAACTGTGTCGGTTTCGCGTGAGGCCCGGAACAAACATCAAATTAGCGGCGATCCGTTAGCGCTCCGTTAACCCTCTGCCGGCCTTAATCACATTTGGAGGCGTTGCGTTGTGCTCCGGGGCAACCGAGAGGAATACGCGAACCATGGGCATGGTACTGTCTTTTGTGCCGCGACGGGCACCAGTCAATCGAGTAGTTCAGAACACCGGCACGCCGGCGGCGGTGATCATTTTCCCCGGCGTCCGCTATGAGCATCCGCCAGTGGCGGGCGGAGCGCGGCCAGCCGGTTCGGACAAGCCAGACACACCAAGGACGCCTGTTCCGCATCACTGAACGGCCTTATCGGGCTGGAGATCAGTAGTCCTGCAGTTCACAGGAGCTCTGGTCCAGAAACTGTTCGACTGTCGGCTTCCAGCTGTCGTCGGGCACGAAGGCGCGGATGACGAAGATGCCTTCTTCGATCGGCGCTTCGACGAATATAGCCCCTTGCAAATCTTCCGGAAGTTCCCGGCGCACGTCGATCATCTGTGCCGGCGTCAGCACAACGGTGTCGAGCTTGTTGCCGGTCGCGGTGTGGTCGTTGAAGGAATAGAAATTGTGGCCGTTGCGGTCATAGACCGAGACCGACCAGAATGGCACGCTGCCCGGCGCCTTGATGCGCACCATGCCTTCGGCAAGGTCAAAGCGGCAGGCGGCGGCGTAAAACAGCGGATCGACCGACTTCACCACCGGCGCGCCGCCGGCTTCGGCGTCGAGCCTGGTCATCTTGTAGAGGTCGGACGCCATGGCCAGCCGCGACCAGGCATCGCGCTCGGTAAACTCCGGCACCAGCAAAAGCACCACGATGTGGACGATGCCGGCGCCGAGCAGGCCGAGCAGGATGGCGTGCAGCAGCCTACGCATTGCAGCCAGCCTTGACGATGCGGGGCAGCGTCACATCGGAAAGACCGGTGCTTGAGGCGATCGGCGTGTCGTAGAAGGTGAGCACGAAATACATCCGGCCAAAGCCTTCTGTCAGAAGCCAGTTGCCGGGTGCCGGGCGGTTGCCGACGGCAATGATCACCGAATTGTCGGGCTGGCGCAGCACTTGGTAGGATTGCAGCGCCGCCAGCCGAGGCTTGCCAGTGTCGACCACGCCGAGCGATTGATCCGCGGCATAGAGCGTCCAGAACCGGGCGGTGGGGAAACTGCCTTCGATCTTGTAGTCGCATTGCCGCTGAAGCTCATCGCCGGCCGCGTCGCGTTCGGCGATGAAGGACAAGCCTTCGGCCTTGCCCAGCGCCAGCACTCCCTCGCGCGCCACGCGCGCCTTCGAATAGGGGTCGGCATCTTGCGTGCCGATCTCGGGGAAGGCGGTCCATTGGCCGATGCTGATCGCGCCGACGCCGCTCTGCGCCTGCAGCGCATACCAGACGCTGCCGCCGCCGCCGCCAATGGCAATGGCAAGCGAAAGCAGCGTGAAAAAAGCGGTCTTGAGCATGAAGAACCGGGACGAGAGAAGGACTGTTGATCGGGGATATCGCGGGCGAGGGGTTTGTGGCAAGCGATTGGAGGCAAGGGGTAGACGGGTAGGGCTCTTCCTTCTCCCCCTGTGGGAGAAGGTGGCCTCGCGAAGCGAGGTCGGATGAGGGGTGCTCCAGCTTGGCGGCGACGGCACTCCGTCACTCACCCCTCAACCGTCTCGGCGCTGCGCGCCGATCCACCTTCTCCCACAAGGGGAGAAGGAAAAACTGCGATGGTCAGAGCGCCGACAAAGTCTCCGGCGCCGATGGTGCACTGAGCACGGGCGCGGCCTGGAACACCTTGGTCATCTCGCGCAGCGTCTGCGTCGTGCGGCTGGACAGCACCGGCGGCCGCTCGGCGGCGGCGTCGGCGGCCGCCTGATCGGCGTTTTTCTTCTCCGCTTCCCCGGCCTTGGCGGCGATCTCTTCGTCGACGAAGGGTTTGTCGAGGCCGGGGATCGGCTTCAGGTCGATGTTCTGGTGCGCGTAGACCATCAGCCGCTGCCACACCATCGCCGGCAGCGTGCCGCCAGTCATGTTGCGGGTCGGAGTGAAGTCGTCATTGCCGAGCCACACGGCGGCCGTGTAGTTGCCGGTGAAGCCGACGAACCAGGCGTCGCGATAGGATTGCGTCGTTCCGGTCTTGCCCGCAACGACGATGTTGGGCAGTTGCGCGCGCCGCGCCGTGCCGATCGCCGGCACCGCCGCCAGCATGGTGTTCATGTATATCAACGCCTGTTCCGACAAAACCCGATGCGGCGCAGGCGCATCCTTGGCGAAGTCGTAGACGACATCGCCGGTGCGGGTGACGAGCTGGGTGATGCCATGCCTGGAGCCGACGAAGCCGTTTTGGGCGAACACGCTGTAGCCCGTCGCCTGGTCCATGACCGTCATGCCCGATGTGCCGAGCACCATGGTCTTGTGCGATTCCAGCGGCGATTCCACGCCGAATGATTCCGCCATCGCCTTGATCGGGCCGATGCCGAGATAGTCCTTGGCCAGCCGCACGGGCACGGTGTTGATCGACTTGGCGATCGCCGTGATCAGCGTCACATTGCCGGCCGAGCCGCCATTGTAGTTGTGCGGCGACCAGCCGCCCCAGCTGATCGGCCCGCCTGAGACGACGGAGTCCGGCGTGAAGCCGTGTTCCATGGCAGTGGCGTAGACGTAAGGTTTGAATGACGAACCGGTCTGGCGCAGCGCCTTGGTGGCGCGGTTGAACTGGCTGGCGCCATAGTCGCGGCCGCCGACGATGGCGCGCACCGCGCCATTGGTCTCGATCACCACGACGGCGCCCTCGGTGACGTTGTATTCCTTGCCGAACTGGCGGAGATGGAATTCGACGGATTCCTCCGCCGCCTTCTGGATGTTGGCGTCGAAAGTGGTGTGGGCGACCAGCGAGTGCTGGCCGGGCTTGGCGATCTTCTTGACCTCGTCGAAGGCCCAGTCGAGGAAATAATCCGGACTCTTCTGCTCGCCGCGGTCGACGATCTCGGCCGGATGCAGCCTTGCCTGCAGCACCTGGCCTTCGGTCATGAAACCGGAATCGACGAGGTTCGACAGCACCACATTGGCGCGCGCACGGGCAGCCGGCAGGTTGATGTGCGGGGCGTATTTGGTCGGCGCCTTGAACAGGCCGGCCAGCATCGCCGCCTCGGCAAGGTTCAGGTCCTTGACGCTCTTGCCGAAATAGAAATCCGCCGCCGCCTCGATGCCGAAGGTGCCGCCGCCCATATAGGCGCGGTCGAGATAAAGCTGCAGGATCTCCTTCTTCGACAGATTGGCCTCCAGCCACAGCGACAGGAAGGCTTCCTTGATCTTGCGCTGCAAGGTCCGCTCATTCGACAGGAACAGGTTCTTGGCCAGCTGCTGGGTGATGCTGGAGCCGCCCTGGACGACGGAATTGGCCCTCACATTCTCGAAGATGGCGCGCGACAGGCCGAGCACGTCGATGCCGTAATGTTCGAAGAAACGCCGGTCCTCGGTCGCCAGCACCGCCTTGATGACATGGTCCGGCATCTCGTCGACCGGCACGGAATCGCGCTGGATGATGCCGCGCTGGCCGATCTCGTTGCCATAGCGGTCGAGGAAGGTGACGGCGAAATCGCCCTGGCTGCGCCAGTCACCGGTGGTGATCTGGAAGGCCGGCATGGCCAGCGCCAGAAGCACGACGAAGCCGCCGGCGCCCATGGTGAAACCTTCGCTCAGCACCTCGATAATGCCGCGCCGCCAGCCGGTTACGCGGAAGCGCCGCGAAAAAATGGTTGCCGATTCCCAGAATTGGCCGGCCTTGAAGCCGATCTCGTAGAGCGAGGAATCGATCCAGGCATCCACCGCCAGCAGTGCCGCGGCGATCGGACCTCTTCTTCTTGGACGTCGTTCTAAAGGACTAGCCATTCCCGAAACTCACCCCACCCGGGACCTGAGAACCGCAAGCAGGCAATTTCAGGGCGGGCATACCCGGCAAAGACTATTCATCCATTTCAGCCCGGCTCACAAGGGCAGCCGGGCCACACCGCACGGATTGTTGAGCATGGGCATGCTGGCCGTATCAGCGTGCGGCGATGAAGTGCATGAAATGCGCCACATCGGCTTCGCTCGGCTCATGGCCGGTGAAGGCGCGCAGATAGGCGGCGAGATGGCTGACCCGCGCTTCGACCGGCTCCTTGAGGTCGAGCACGTAATAGCCGATCTGCATGTAATAGAGCACGCGTGCCCGGATGAAGGCGTCTTCCTCGGGATAGCCGTGCCGGCGATACATCTCGCGGATGGCGCCGAGACGGTCGTTGTCGGCCTGGTCGATGGCGGCGCGAACATCGTCGGAACGGCGCGCCCATTCGCGGACGGCAAAATCGAGCCGCGGATCGAACAGGCGCTCGTCGGCCCAGCACTCGAAGACGTTCAAAACGGCCTTGATGATGGTTTCGGCGGGCCGCTTCGCGCGCTCGACGATCGCCTTGGTGTTGGTGTCATGCCAATGGGCGAGCAACTGGTCGAGCAGGTCCTGGCGGCTCTGGAAATACCAGTAGAAGCTAGAGCGGGAGACGCCGAGCTTCTGGCCGAGCGTCAGCACCCGCACGCTCTCTATGCCGTCCGAGACCAGGGTCTGCAGCGCCAGATCGATCCAGTCCTGGCGCGTCACCTTGATGTTGCCGGGTGCCGGCTCGGCCTGCGGAGCAATCATGATCATGAACCCACAAGTGCCATGGCTCGGAATTCTGCGCAAGCTCTGGACATAAGTGTCTAGACACATGTGTCCAGTATGTGTATCGTTGAGCATCCAACGAGAGGGAGAGGCTCGTGAAGTCGCATTATCGGGCGGTCGTCATTGGAGGAGGCGTGGTCGGCGCCTCGGTGCTTTACCATCTGGCGCGCTTCGGCTGGAGCGAGGTGGCGCTGATCGAGCGCGCCGAGCTGACCGCCGGGTCGACCTGGCATGCCGCCGCCGGCTTCCATGCGCTGAACGCCGATCCCAATGTCGCAGCACTGCAGGACTATACGATCAAGCTCTATCGCGAGATCGAGGCCGAGTCCGGCCAGAATGCCGGCCTGCATATGACCGGCGGCGTCAACATGGCGAGCGACCCGCAGCGCTGGGAGTGGCTGAAATCGGCCTGGGCAGTGTTCCAGTCGGTCGGCATCGAGACCGCGCGGCTGGTGACGCCTGAGGAGATCAAGGCAATCTGCCCGATTGTCGACGTCAACGGCGTGCTGGGCGGCCTCTATGATTCCAACGAAGGTCACCTCGACCCCTACGGCACGACGCATGCCTATGCGGGTGCTGCAAAAAAACGCGGCGCCGATGTCATCCTGCGCAACCGGGTGCTCGATCTGAAGGCGCGCCCCGATGGCGGCTGGGACGTGCTGACCGAACAGGGCACGATCGTTGCCGAGCATGTCGTCAATGCCGGCGGCCTGTGGGCAAAGCAGGTCGGCCGCATGGCCGGCGTCGAGCTGCCGGTGACGCCGATGGAGCACCATTACTTCGTCACCGAAGACATTCAGGAGGTGGCCGCGCTCGACGAGGAGCTCGGCCTCGCCGTCGACCTCGACGGCTTTTCCTATCTCCGCCAGGAGCGCAAAGGCATCCTGCTCGGCGTCTATGAGCAGAACCCGAAGCACTGGAATATGGACGGTGCGCCCTGGGACTACGGCATCGAGCTGATCCCGGAAGACATCGGCCGCATCAGCCCCGAACTGACGAAGGCCTATGAGCGCTTCCCGTGCCTGGCCACGGCCGGCATCCGCAAATGGGTCAACGGCGCCTTCACCTTCACGCCCGACGGCAACCCGCTCGTCGGCCCGGTTCGCGGCCTGAAGAATTACTGGGTTGCCTGCGGTGTGATGGCCGGCTTCAGCCAGGGCGGCGGCGTCGGCAAATCGCTGGCCGAATGGATGATCCATGGCGAACCGCAAGCCGACATATTCGGCATGGACATCGCCCGCTACGGCGCCTTCGCCGCCAACCGCGAATATCTGAAGCAGACGACGCGCCAGTTTTATGCCCGCCGCTTCGTCATGACTTTCCCCAATGAACGCCTGCCGGCCGGCCGGCCGCTGAAACGCTCCGGCGCCTATGACGGCATGACGGCGGCGGGATGCGAATGGACGTCCTCATGGGGGCTGGAAATCCCAGCCTATTTCGCACCGATCGGCTTTCGCGAGGAGACGACGCTGAAGCGTTCCAATGCTTTCGACATTGTCGGCGACGAGGCGTTGCAGGTGCGCCGCGCCGCCGGTCTGGTCGATACCTCGGCCTTCTCGCGCTATGCCGTATCAGGCCCGGGTGCCGAGGCCTGGCTCGACCGGCTGCTGGCGTCGAAGTTGCCGAAGCCGGGGCAGGCGAGGCTGGCGCCGATGCTTGGGCCGGACGGCCGGCTCAAGGGCGATCTCACCGTGCTCAACTGGGGCAACGACGAATACTGGCTCATGGGCTCCTACTATCTCCGAGAATTCCACATGCGCTGGTTCGAGGCGTATGCGGCGCAAGGCGTCTCAGTCACCGACATCTCCGACACCGTCAGCGGCTTCCTCGTCACCGGGCCGAACGCGCGGGACATCATGGCGCGGACCACACATCAGGATGTCTCGGCAAGCGCCTTGCCCTTCATGGCTTGCGGCCGGTTCGACATCGGCATGGCGGGCGCCCGCGTGGCGCGGCTGTCGATTGCCGGTGAACTCGGTTTCGAGATCAATTGCCCGGCTGTCATGCACGCCGCCTTGCGCGAAACCCTGCTTGCTGCTGGTGCGGATCTCGGCCTTGCCGAGGTCGGCTATTATGCGCTCAACGCACTGCGGCTGGAAAAGAGTTTTGGCATCTGGTCGCGCGAATTCACGCAAGCCTACACGCCGGCGCAGACCGGCCTCGACCGTTTCATCGCCTTCTCCAAGGGCGATTTCATCGGCCGTGACGCCGCTCTCAGGCAGCGTGAAGCAGGCTCCTTGCAACGGCTCGTGACTTTGGAGATCGATGCGCTCGATGCCGACGCCAGCGGCTTCGAGCCGGTCTGGCACAAGGGCCGGCGCGTCGGCTTTGTCACCTCCGGCGGCTATGGCTACACGATTGGCAAAAGCGTCGCGCTGGCGTTGCTTAACGACGATTTCGCCGGGGAGGGAACCGAACTTTCGGTGCACATTGTCGGTGTTGAACGCCCGGCGCGCGTTATCCCGGCCTCGCCCTACGACCCCGAGGGCAAGGCGATGCGGCAATGAGGAGAAACTGCCATGATTGATGACGCCGCACGAGACAACAGGCGCGAGCGCAGGCGTGGCCGCACCGGCGAGGCCGGCAGCGAGTCGAGCCGCCATCCCAACTACCGGTCGCTGAAGAACCCATTCCTGCCGCAGCCGGTGTTTTCGGATGACCAGGTCGCCGCCATCCACGACACGGCGTTGCGCGTGCTGGAAGAGCTCGGCATCAAGGTGTTGCTGCCCGAAGCGCGCGCCATCTTCGCCCGCTCCGGCGCGCTGGTCGATGAAGACAGCCAGATGGTGCGCATCGGCCGCGACATCGTCACGGCAGCACTCGCCTCGGCGCCAAAATCCATCCGGGCGCAGGCCGGCGACCGCAGCCGCGACCTCACGCTCGAACTCGGCTCGATGACGTTCCTGGCCGGCGCCGGCGCACCCAACGTGACAGATCTCGAACGTGGTCGGCGGCCAGGCACGCTTGCTGCCTTTGAGGAACTGACCAAGCTTATTCAGCATTTCGACGTGCTGCATATGTTGTGCCCCTGTATCGAACCGCAGGACGTCGACAACCGTTTGCGCCACTATGCCGCCAATCGGGCCCAGCTGACGCTGTCGGACAAGTTCCCTTTCATCTTTGCCCGCGGCACGCCGCAGGTCGAGGATGGGTTCGAGATGGTCCGGCTGGCGCGTGGTCTCTCGCAGGACGAGTTCCTTGCCGGCGTCCATTGCTACACCGTCATCAACACCAATTCGCCGCGCCAGCTCGACATTCCGATGGCGCAAGGCATCATCGACTTTGCCAGGGCCGGCCAGGTGTCTGTCATCACGCCCTTCTGCCTGGCCGGCGCCATGGCTCCGATCACGGTGGCCGGCGCATTAACGCTGCAGCATGCCGAGGCGCTGGCCGGGCTGACGCTGGCGCAGATGGTGCGGCCGGGCGCGCCCGTGGTCTACGGCTCGTTCTCCTCCAATGTCGACATGAAGTCGGGCGCGCCGGCCTTCGGCACGCCCGAGCACGTCAAGGCGACGCTTGGGGCCGGCCAGCTTGCGCGCTTCACCGGCCTGCCCTGGCGGTCCGGCGGTGGCAGCGCCGCCAACATCTCCGACGTCCAGGCAGCGCATGAGACGCAGTTCGCGCTGTGGGGCTCGGTGCTTGCCGGCGCCACCGTCTGCATCCATGCGGCGGGCTGGCTGGAGGGCGGCCTCAGCGTTTCCTATGAGAAGCTGATCACCGATATCGAGGCGTTGCAGACGGTTGCCGAACTCTGTGCGGCGACCCCCGGCGACGAGGATGCGATCGGCTTCGAGGCCATCGCCGAAGTCCAGCCGGGCGGGCATTTCTTCTCCGCCGGCCACACCATGGCGCGCTACCGCACCGCTTTCTACGAGCCGCTGGTTGCCGACTGGTCGAATTTCGGCAACTGGACGCAATCAGGTTCGAAGTCAGCCACCGAACGCGCCACCGGCATCTGGAAGCGGGCGCTGGCCGACTTCCAGCCGCCGGCGTCAGCCGTCGCCACATCCGATGTGCTTGACGAGTTCATCGCCCGGCGCACCGAAGAAGGCGGAGCGTTGCCGGTTTCCTGAAGTCAGACCGGCTTGCGCCCGACGACGAAGGCGACGGGCGCCCCGGCCGGACCGGGCAGCATTCGTGTCTCGACATAGCCACACTGCTCGACGCAGTCGCGGGCGGCGTCCTTTTCAAACACCGTGCCACCGAATATGCCGGTGCGGAAATAGGCGAGCGCCTCTCCGAGCGCGTCCGGGCCGGGCTTGACCATCGCCAGCAGCAGCCAGCCGCCGGGACGCAGCGCGGCGCGGCCGCGCGCAACGATCGCCCTGACCTGCGGCTCGGGGATGAAGGCGCTCGGCACGAAGACAAGGTCGAACGCGTTCTCCTCAGTGATGTCCTGGCCGAGCCCGGTCCGCAGTTCGATGCGATCGTCGAGACCTGCCGCCATGACATTGGATCGCGCCTGCGCAATCGCCTCGGGCATTGGATCGACACCGACCACTTTGAGGCCGGGCCACTGCCTGAGCATTGCGATCGACAGCGCGCCGACGCCGACGCCGATGTCCAGGAAGGTCGCTCCGGGCGACTCAAGCCGCTCCGGCAGATCGGCAAGCAGCGGCGCGATCAACCGCTTCAGCAGCAACGGGAAGCCGGCCGAAACATCGCCGAAGGCCTGACGCATGCCGTCCTCCAGATGCCGGCTGCTTTCAGAAGGCTCCGACAGAAGCTTGCCGCCCGACAGCAGGTCGGCCTTGATGCCGGCAAGCACCGGTGCCAGTTCGCGAGCGCTGGTGTTTGCCACCACGTCGGATATGCCGAGTTCGCCGAGCACCGCCTCGGTGCGCCGGGCGGTATCGCCGTCGAGCGTCGTGCCGCGCACGCGTGCGTCGATCGCCAGACCGAGTGCCACCAGCGCGTTGGTCGATGTCGCGTGCTTGGCGACCATTATTCTGAGATCTTGAATGTCCATATCTCTCTCCTCGACTTGGACCACACCCGATCCTCGCGCGAACGCGACGCTGCCGCGATTTGCAATTTGTGCGCATGTCTGTGCAAAATTGCACAGGCACCGACGGAGAAAGGCGCGTGGCAAAATCCGGCGAACCCGATTGGAACGATTTGCGCTATTTCCTCGCCACGGCACGCACGGGAACACTCTCGGGCGCGGCGCGTGCGCTTGGCGTGCGCCACACGACCATCAGCCGCCGCCTGACCGCTCTCGAAGCAGCGCTCGGGGTCTCGCTCGTGGTGCGACGACCGCACGGCATCGAGATCACACCGCTTGGCCGCAGGCTGCTGCCGCTCGGAGACGACGCCGAACGCGCCATGCAGGCGCTGCTGGCATTGGCGCGCTCGGGCAGGAACCGTGTTCGCCTCGCGCTTCCGTCCGGCCTCAGCCCGTTCTTCGCCGAGCGCATGGTCGCCTTCAACAAGGCCAACCCGGCCATCAATCTCGAATTGACCAGCGGCAGCCGGGCGGTCGACCTGCAGCGGGGCGAGGCCGATCTAGCGATCAGGATGGGCGTCGTCGCCGACGATACGCTGATCGCGCGCAAACTCTGTATCGCCGGCTGGTCGATCTATGCCTCGCAGCGTTATCTCGACCGTCACCCGCAGCCTATCGACCCGCGTTATCTCGCCGGTCACGAAATCATCGGATTCGATGCCAGGCTCGCCAGCGTTCCTGGCGCAAGATGGATAGAGGCGCATGGCGCCGGTGCGACAACGGTCTTTCGCGTTGCCGAAATGACGGAAATGCTGGCGGCGGCGCTGAGCGGCGCTGGGCTGGCCGTGATGCCTTGCATGCTGGCGGAATCCGAGCCCCGCATGGTGCGGCTTGCGCCCGACATTCTCGGCAGTCACCCGGTTTTTCTCGCCTATCGTCGCGAAATCGGAGCGGAAGCGCCGGTGCGCGCGGTCATCCGTTTCGCGGTCTCCGTCATCAAGGACCATGCCGCATTGATCAGCGGCGAGACGCGCTGAGCCCTTTGGTGCCGGCTTGAGGAGATACGACGGGGTCGGCAGCCGTTACATCGGCCGCTTGTCGCCGGTCTTCGGGAGATCGCGGCGGATTGTACCGGCGTCGGTCAGCCTGTGCTTGTCGGCGGCAATCCGGCGGATGCGATCGAAGCGGCTTTCCTCTGCCGGCTTTGCCGGCACACCATTTGGCTTCGGGGCGAATGTGATCATCTGTCGATCTCCCTGTCGTTGCTGACTGCTGACTGACGGAAATCCTCAGGCTGCCGGGAAAATCTCCCCGGCGGCCGTTGTTCTGCCTTGGCCCGACCGGCTTTCCGGGCGGGCATTTCAGGCGGTGGTCAGTAGCCGCCCATGCCGCCGCCGGCGCCCGCGGGCGCTGCATCCTTGGCCGGGATGTCGGTGATCATCGCTTCGGCGGTGATCAGAAGCGCTGCGATCGAGCCGGCATCCTGCAGTGCGGTGCGCACCACCTTCGCCGGGTCGACGATGCCCGCCTTGATCATGTCGACATAGACCTCGTTCTGGGCGTCAAACCCCTGATTGTGGTCCTTGCTGTCGGAAAGCTTGCCGACAACGATCGAGCCTTCGACACCGGAATTCTCGGCGATCTGGCGGATCGGCGCTTCGAGCGCGCGAAGCACGATCGAAATACCTGCCGTCACATCGTCATTGGCGCCGGTCAGCCCATTAAGCGCCGACCTGGCGCGGAGAAGCGCGACGCCGCCACCGGGGACGATGCCTTCTTCGACCGCCGCGCGCGTTGCGTTCAGCGCGTCGTCGATGCGGTCCTTCTTTTCCTTCACTTCCGACTCAGTAGCGCCGCCGACGCGGATGACGGCAACGCCGCCGGCAAGCTTGGCCAGCCGCTCCTGCAGCTTCTCCTTGTCGTAGTCCGAGGTGGTCTCCTCGATCTGCCCCTTGATCTGGGCGATGCGCGCCTGGATGGTGGCCTTGGTGCCGGCGCCGTCGATGATCGTGGTGGTGTCCTTCTCGATCAGCACCCGCTTGGCGCGGCCGAGCATCTCGATGGTGACGTTTTCGAGCTTGATGCCGAGATCCTCGGAAATCATCTGGCCAGCGGTGAGCACCGCGATGTCTTCCAGCATCGCCTTGCGGCGGTCGCCGAAGCCCGGCGCCTTGACGGCCGCGACCTTGAGGCCGCCGCGCAGCTTGTTGACGACCAACGTCGCCAGCGCTTCGCCTTCGACGTCTTCCGAGATGATCAGCAGCGGCCGGCCGCTCTGCACCACCGCCTCGAGGATCGGCAGCATCGCCTGCAGATTGCCGAGCTTCTTCTCGTGGATGAGGACGTAAGGCTCCTCCAGCTCGACGCGCATCTTGTCGGCATTGGTGACGAAATAGGGGCTGAGATAGCCGCGATCGAACTGCATGCCTTCGACGACGTCGAGTTCGGTGTCGGCGGTCTTGGCTTCCTCGACGGTGATGACGCCGTCATTGCCGACCTTGTCCATCGCCTTGGCGATCATGGCGCCGACGCTGGCATCGCCATTGGCGGCGATGGTGCCGACCTGCGCGATCTCGGCCGACGACTTGACTTTCTTGGCCTTCGCCTTGATGTCCTTGACCACGGCTGTGACAGCCTGGTCGATACCGCGCTTGAGGTCCATCGGGTTCATGCCGGCGGCAACCAGCTTGGCGCCTTCGCGCAGGATCGAGGCGGCCAGCACCGTTGCGGTGGTGGTGCCGTCACCGGCGAGGTCGTTGGTCTTGGAAGCCACTTCGCGCACCATCTGCGCGCCCATGTTCTCGAACTTGTCGGCAAGCTCGATTTCCTTGGCCACCGTTACACCGTCCTTGGTGATGCGCGGCGCGCCATAGGCCTTGTCGATGATGACGTTGCGGCCCTTGGGGCCGAGCGTGACCTTCACCGCATTGTTGAGGATCTCGACGCCGCGCAACATACGGTCGCGCGCGTCGGTGGAGAATTTGATTTCCTTGGCAGACATTTTTTCATCCAGTTCGTATTTGGAGTGGAGCTTCGCCGCGCGGACCGCGCAGCGCGCCAATCAGGCAGCCTTCTTGGCTTCGACGCTCTTCTCGATCACGCCCATAATGTCGGCTTCCTTCATGATCAGAAGGTCCTCGCCGTCGATCTTGACTTCGGTGCCCGACCATTTGCCGAACAGGATGAAGTCGCCAGCCTTGACGTCGAGTGGAACAAGCACGCCGTTCTCGTCGCGAGCGCCGGGGCCGACGGCGATGACTTCGCCTTCCTGCGGCTTTTCCTTGGCATTGTCAGGAATGATGATGCCGCCCTTGGATTTGGTATCGCCTTCGGCGCGCCGGATGACGACGCGGTCGTGGAGTGGCCGAAACTTCATGAGAACTTCTTTCTGGGGCCGGCACAGGCGGCCACGCCGCTCTTATAGGCGTGTTGGCACTCGATAGATAGGAGTGCCAAAAATTATTCGCGGACAATCCAAAATATTTAAAAGTATTATGTGGCTTGCGGATTCCCAGATATCGCGCACCGTCTAAATAATTCAAAAAATTGAATTTCTACGCCAAAGCGACTATTTATATGGAAAGTTTCATTTCAACGATTTCAGCCACAAGGGAGATTTAAGCGATGGCCGACGGCAATCAGAGTATCATGGAAAAAGCTGAGGCCCGCTTCATGGACAAGCAGAAGAAGACGGCCGAGCGCAGCAAGGCAACCTCCGACTACGTGTCCGAGGCGAGAGCCAGGGAGATCAAGACGGCAAGGCTCAGGGAATTGCGTCTGGCCAAGGAAGAGGCCGACCGCGTTGCCGAAGCCTTGAACCCGACACCGAAGAAGAAGCGGGCGGCAGTCAAGAAAGCCGCCGCAGCGCCGAAAGGAGCCAAGTCATGAGCCTGACATTCCCCAACCCAAGCCGCAGCTATGACGAGGCCGGCAAGCGCATCCGCTTTGTCGGCCATGACGGTATGTTCCAGATTTCCTTCTCTGTTGCCGCCGATGCGCTCTCGAAGGCGCCATCGGGGACGGCGACCTCGGAAGCCACCTATCTGGCGGCCTTCGATACGGCGTCCAGCTCCATCCATGACATTGCCAGCAAGGCGTATGCCCGCAGCCGCAAGAGCGTGTATGTGCTCACCGCCGCGGATTTCAGCTAGCTGCTGGATCAGGATTTGCGGTCCGCTTTCGCCCGCCGCTTGACGTCTTGATTGTTCAGGCGGTCAGCCATCGCTTCCGCATCGCGTATAGTCATGCCCACCATGACCTGATGCTTGAGCTCGACAGGCTGGCCGGTGAAGATGTCGAAGATGGTCCAGCTGTCAGGCTGGTCCATGCGCAATGCGTAGCGGTTTGCCATCGCGGCATCAGGCCTTGGACATGAAAAATGCCGCCGCCAGGATCAGGATTGTCCAGACCAGCACCGACAGCTTCAGGGCCAGGCCGCCATGCACGGAAAGAACCTTCCGCATGCGCAACGCCACGGTGCTCTTCGACAGGGTGGGTGCTGCCGCAATCGCGACCGCTGGCTTGACGCCAAGCTTTCCAAAAGCCGGCAGCAGCGATGGCGTTCGCATGAAATAACCTCGAATTGTCGGAGAAAACAGGCCTCCTCATAACACCCTTCTTGAAACTCCCTGCATGCCAAATAGAAACCGGTCCGTGAAACGGCCATGCCGCCCGATTCGCAACTTGCGTCGGGCCGGTTGTCATCTGGCGAAACCGGCGCAACGCGGTTAGGTTGCGCGCGAACCTGCCGGCGAGCATGAGGTTTGTTCCAGAGCATGATGCCGAAAAGTGTGAAGCGGTTTTCGGATGACATCATGCTCTTAGGCGTGACAGGCGAACGGAGACGAGGATGACGGCGCCCGGCGATTTGCTGCAAGCCTTGTTCATGAGATTGAAGAGTGACGCCTCGCTGACGGCGCTGCTCGGCGGCGCCGGATTGCGCGAGCAAGCGGCCGACAGTGCCGCCTTTCCTTATGTCACCTACGGCCGGACCAGCGCGTTCGATCTGGATACCGGCGCCGACAATGATGACGACCAGCTCATCACGCTGCATGTCTGGTCGAAGGCGCAAGGCGAGGCTGAGACGCGGCTGATCATGGACAGCATCCGGGCGCGCCTCGACGGCGCTGCATTCGCCACCGGCTCGCGCGACCAGACCCGACTGTCCCTCGAGTTCGCCGAGACACGCTATGACGAGGATCTGGCGCTCCATCACGGGGTGCTGCGGATTCGCGCCATCACGCAAAGCGCACCCTAGAGCGTTTCACCGCTTCACGGCGAACCGCTCTATCCCTTTGTGTGACGCAATTCCCAAGGGAAAGCGCTAGGCGCTTTTCCCGGGGAAAACCGCTCACATTTTTCCGGGAATTGCTCTAAATCTGCGCCTGGATCTCGGCCTTGTCGATGACCGACCATACCTCGCGGATGCGACCCTCTCCGAATTCGTAGAACACATTTTCGGCGAACGACACGCGCTTGCCATTCACCGGCAGGCCGAACAGCACTCCCTTGGGATGACAGTCGAAATGCAGGCGCGCCGCCACGCGCGGTGGTTGGCAGACCAGGAGTTCGATGTTGAAACCGAGATCGGGAATGGTCTCGAAATCGCCTTCGAGCATGCGGCGATAGCCCGACAGGCCGAGCATTTCGCCATTGTGCTGAACTTCATTGCCGACAAACTTTCCGAGATTGGCCCAGTCCTGGGCATTCAGGCAGGCGATGTAGCCCCGGTAGAGGTCGGCAAGGTCATTATCCGTCATGGCGCGCTCCGATGGTTTGGCGTTTCCTAACGCTAATTAGGGCGCCCGTCGTATATGTCGCTCTGACCGACGCCCAGGGCGCTTGCGACAGACCTCCGGTCGCCAGGGCAGGCTTGAAGAATCCGCCACACGAAAACCATAGCCGCACAGCCACTTTTCCGGCTATGACTCCCTCGCCCGGTCTGAGGGGACCGGGCGGCATGACTGCATTCATTCGTTTCGCGCGCAGGGGGTATTGCGGGGATGGATTTTCAACCATTCACCGTTCATTTCACGTTCAGCACAGTTGCGTTACAACGCCAATCATGAAAACGCTTCGCTCCCATTTCAGAACCGCGACACTGGCGCTCGCAGCGGCCGGTCTGTTGGCGTCGCAGGCGACGCCGGCGGCCGCGGCCGACTGCTACGCGATCGGCCAGCAGGTTGCCGAGCAGAATGGCGGCACATTGGCCAAGGCCTCGCAGTCGACGCGTGGCGGCCAGGAGGTCTGCGTCATCGTCGTGCTCGTTCCTGGCAAGGACGGTCAGCGTCCACGCCGTTCCGAGATCGTCGTCCCGGCGAACTGATCCCAATCTTCCCTTGTATAGGGCTCGTTTCCCAGGCCACCGGAATCGGCCTATATCTGAGACATCAACAGGCCTGACCGATCATGCGCGTACTCGTCGTCGAAGATGACAAGGATCTCAACCGGCAGATAGCCGATGCCCTGGTCGATGCCGGTTATGTCGTCGACCGCGCCTATGACGGGGAGGAGGGCCATTTCCTGGGCGACACAGAGCCTTACGACGCCGTCGTGCTCGACATCGGCCTGCCGCAGATGGACGGAATCAGCGTCGTCGAGCGTTGGCGCCGCAACAGCCGCAAGATGCCGGTGCTTATCCTGACCGCGCGCGACCGCTGGAGCGACAAAGTGTCGGGCATCGATGCCGGCGCCGACGATTACGTCACCAAGCCGTTCCACATCGAGGAGGTGCTGGCGCGGGTGCGTGCGCTGATCCGGCGCGCCGCCGGCCATGCCTCGTCCGAACTCACCTGCGGGCCGCTGCGCCTCGACACCAAGGCCTCCAAGGCCGATGTCAACGGCGTGCCGCTGAAGCTGACCTCGCATGAATTCCGCCTGCTTGCCTATCTCATGCACCATATGGGCGAGGTGGTGTCGCGCACCGAACTGGTCGAGCATCTCTACGACCAGGATTTCGACCGCGATTCCAACACCATCGAGGTGTTTGTCGGCCGGCTGCGCAAGAAGATGGGCATCGACATGATCGAAACCGTGCGCGGCATGGGCTATCGCATGCGTGAGCCGGAGGCGTAAGGCGGAACCGCTCCCCATACCAGCAAGGAAGCCTTTTTCGGCGCGGCTCTGGCCGCGCTCGCTGGCCTTCCGTGTCATCGGCTTTTCCACGATCTGGGCGATCCTCACTTTGATCGTGATCTTCACACTGATCACCACGCTCTACCGCCAGGCCAGCGAGCGTGGCTTCGACAGCCTTTTGTCGGCGCATCTGTTCAACCTGATCGGCTCCGTCGGCGTTTCCGACTCCGGCCAGCTCAGCGGCGCTCCCGACCTCGGCGACCTCCGCTTCTCTGAGCCGAATTCGGGCTGGTACTGGTCGGTCGAGCCGGCTTCCGAAGGCGTGCACGGCAACCTCCACTCCTCCTCGATGACCACGACGATCCCGTCGCCGACCGTCGCGGAGGTGCCTTTCAATTCCAGTTTCCAGCGCAGCTATTCCACCGACGGCATCGGCGACGAGGAACTGCAAGTGTTCGAAAGCGAATTCGTCCTCGACGCCAAAAACCGCGCCGCGCGCTTCCGCGTCATGGGCAACAAGACCGAGCTCGAGCAGGAGATCGCCACCTTCCAGGGCCGCCTGCTGACCTATCTCAGCCTGTTCGGCGTCGGCATGATCGCCATCAACGCGATCGCCATCCTGCTCGGCCTGCAGCCCTTGCGCCGGGTCCGCAACGCGCTTGCCCTGGTGCGCGAAGGCACGGCGCAGCGGCTCGACGGCCAGTTCCCGGCCGAGATCGAACCGCTCGCCAACGAGACCAATGCGCTGATCGAAAACAACAAGCGCATCGTCGAGCGCTCGCGCACGCAGGTCGGCAATCTCGCCCATTCGCTGAAGACGCCGCTCGCCGTGCTGATCAACGAGGGGCGAGCGCTGGGCGGGGCCAAGGGCCAGCTCATCGCCGACCAGGCCGCCTCGATGCAGAAGCAGGTCGACCACTATCTGCAGCGCGCCCGCGTCGCGGCGCAGCGCGACAGCGTCGTCTATCGTACGCCGGTGACGCCGCTGGTGCAGCGCATGGTGCGCGTGCTGCAAAAACTCAAGCCTGATGTCAGCCTGTCGCTTACGCTGCCGGCGGCCGACATCGTTTTTGCCGGCGAGCGCGAGGATCTGGAGGAACTGCTCGGCAACCTTCTCGACAATGCGATGAAATGGGCAAGGAGCAGGGTTGTCGTGTCCGTCACGCCTGCTGCAAGCAAGGACGCCGCTGGCCTGTTCGAGATATCAATCGAGGATGACGGTCCCGGCATTCCAGAGGACAAGGCGCGCGATGCGCTGAAACGTGGCCGGCGTCTCGACGAGACAAAGCCAGGCACCGGGCTCGGACTTGCCATTGTCGCCGACCTCGTCAACGAGTATGGCGGCGCTCTGGCGCTGGACCGCTCCGCCATGGGTGGGCTGAAGGCGGTGGTGCGCTTGCGGAGCCTGCAATGATGCTTCAGGGCCAATCGACATGGCTGGGTGCCTGTGTTATGGCGACCTGTCGATTGCTCCTCGGATGGTCGGCAAACGGCCAAATTTCCGACAAATATCAATACTATGGCCAGCAGACATCCCCGATGACGCGGCCCCCAGCGCATCCCGTTCAAGAAAACCGGTTGTTGGCATGAAGATTCGCGTTGCGCTCGTTTCCGCACTGCTCGCTCTTTCCGGCTGCGGAACATTGGGCAAGGGCGGCGGCCCGGATATCTCCATCACCAACCCGCCCGCGTCGCCTCCTTCAGGGGCCAAAGTCGCGACGACGATCATTTCGGCCATGGCCGGCGGGCTCGTCGGCGGATCGATCGGCAGTGGCCTGAACGAGACCGAGAAGCGCAAGGCGCTCGAGGCGGAATACAAGGCGCTCGAATACACGGCAAGCGGCCAAAAGGTGACGTGGAAGAGCGACAGTTCGGCCCATTCCGGCGAAGTTGTCGCGGCCCAGCCCTATCGTGTCGGCTCGCAGGATTGCCGCCAATATACGCATACGGTGTTCACCGGCACGGCCGGGCAGACCGCGCGTGGCACCGCCTGCCGCAACACCGACGGCAGCTGGACGCCACTGACCTGACCATTGGGGCCGACTGATCGGAGTCGACCTCCGTCAAAGCGTCGCAGCACCCTCATGTTGTGAGAGCCGGGCTCTCGCTCTATTGGAGGAACCATGCTGTTCTGGGTCATAGCCGCAATCCTCACGCTGGGTGCAAGCCTGGCGGTGCTGCTGCCGCTGACCGGCGGCGGCAAGGGCACTTCGACCAGCAACGACCACGATCTCGAAGTCTATCGCGACCAACTGGCCGAGCTTGATCGTGACGCCGCGCGCGGCCTGATCCAGCCGGCGGAAGCCGAGGAGGCACGCGCCGAAATCGCCCGCCGCATCCTTCGCCTGGGAGATGTTGGTCAAGCCAATACCGGCCAGGCCGATGCGCCCGGCATGCGGCAGCCGTCGAGGGCGGCCAGGCTGGTAGCGACAGGAGCGGTGCTGCTGGTCCCATTGCTCAGCTGGGGCCTGTATAGCCAGCTAGGCTCGCCGGATCTGCCGTCGCAGCCGCTTGCCGAACGGCTGGCCAAGAATCCGGCCGACTCCTCGGTCGACGAACTGGTGGCGCGCGCCGAGGCGCATCTTGCCGCCAATCCGTCGGACGGCAGGGGATGGGACGTGCTCGCCCCGATCTATCTGCGCCTGCAGCGCTTTTCCGATGCCGTGACCGCCTATCGCAACGCCATCCGCCTCGACGGCGATACCGCAGCACGTCAGGCCGGTCTCGGCGAAGCCATCGCCAATGCGGCCGGCGGCATTGTCTCGGCCGACGCCCAATCGGCTTTCGAACAGGCGTTGAAGCTCGACCCGGCAAACCCGAAAGCGTCCTTCTACCTGGCCATGGCGCTGGCGCAGGAAGGCCGTCTGGCAGAGTCGACCGCTGCCTGGCAGAAGATGCTCGACCTCCTGCCGCAGGATTCGCCGTGGCGGGGCGCTGTCCAACAGGCGCTGGCCGAGGCTGCCAACCGCAGCGTCGCGTCAGGAGAGCCCGCGAAAGGCCCCGATGCCGCAGCCGTCGATGCTGCCTCGTCGATGGCGCCGCAGGACAGGCAGGCCATGATCGACACCATGGTCGCCGGCCTTGACGAAAAACTGCGGCAAAATCCGCGCGACACGGAAGGATGGATGCGGCTCATTCGTTCCTATGTTGTGCTGGGCAAGGCCGACCAGGCGCGCGATGCGCTGCATCGCGGTATTGCCGTTTTCGGCGCCGACAGTGATGAAGCGAAAAAATTCACCGCCTTTGCCGCCTCGCTCGGCCTGACGGCGACGGAGTAGGGCATGACGCGCAAGCAGAAGCGATTGTCGGTGATTGTCGGAGGGCTGGCCTTCCTCGGCGCCGCCACCGGGTTGACCTTCTATGCGCTGGGCCAGAAAGCCTCCTATTTCTACATGCCCGCCGACCTGACAACCGCCAGCCTGCAGCCGGGACAGCGCATCCGGCTCGGCGGGCTCGTCGAAAAGGGCACGGTCGTGCGCGGGCAGGGCGCGACGGTTGCGTTCTCGGTGACCGACACGCACAAATCGGTCAAGGTCACCTACACCGGCATCCTGCCCGATCTGTTCCGCGAGGAGCAGGGCGTCATCACCGAGGGCGCTTTCGGTACTGATGGCGTCTTCATCGCCGACAGCGTGCTGGCCAAGCATGACGAGCGCTACATGCCCAAGGAAGTGGCCGACGGGCTGAAAGCCAAGGGTGTGTGGCAGGAAAGCAAGAGTGAGTAATGGTTGAGACCGGACATTTCGCGCTTGTCCTCGCCTTCGCGCTGTCGCTGGTGCAGACGCTGGTGCCGCTCTATGGCGCGCGCACCGGCAACCAGCGGCTGATGGCTGTCGGCGGCCCCGTCACGGTCACCGGCTTCGCGCTCACGGCTTTATCGTTCGCCGCACTGGGCGGCGCCTATGCTACCTCCGATTTCTCGGTGGCGAGCGTGTGGGAAAACTCGCATTCGCTGCAGCCGCTGATCTACAAGATCACCGGAACCTGGGGCAACCACGAAGGCTCGATGCTGCTCTGGGTGCTGATCCTGACCTTCTTCGGCGCGCTGGTCGCTGTCTTCGGTTCCAATTTGCCGGCGACGCTGCGGGCCAATGTGCTGGCCGTGCAAGGGGCGATCGGCGCCACCTTCTTCCTGTTTATCCTGGCGACGTCCAATCCGTTCATCCGGCTCAATCCGGCGCCGATCGAAGGCCGCGATCTCAACCCGGTCCTGCAGGACCTCGGCCTCGCCATCCACCCGCCGCTGCTCTATCTCGGCTATGTCGGCTTCTCCATCTGCTTTTCCTTCTCGGTCGCGGCGCTGATCGAAGGCCGCATCGATGCGTCCTGGGCGCGCTGGGTGCGGCCATGGACGCTGGTCGCCTGGATGTTTTTGACCGGCGGCATCGCCATGGGCTCCTACTGGGCTTATTACGAACTCGGCTGGGGCGGCTTCTGGTTCTGGGACCCGGTCGAGAACGCCTCCTTCATGCCGTGGCTTGCGGGCACCGCCCTGCTGCATTCGGCCATCGTCATGGAGAAGCGCTCGGCGCTCAAGATCTGGACGCTGCTGCTCGCCATCCTCACCTTCTCGCTGTCGCTGCTCGGCACTTTCCTGGTGCGCTCCGGCGTGCTGACCTCGGTGCATGCCTTCGCCACGGATCCGACCCGTGGCATTTTCATCCTGTGCATATTGACGCTGTTCATCGGCGGCTCGCTGGCGCTGTTTGCGCTGCGCGCGTCGCAGCTGACGGCCGGCGGCCTGTTCCACCCGATCTCGCGTGAAGGCGCGCTGGTGCTCAACAATCTGTTCCTGACTACGGCGACTGCGACCGTGCTGGTCGGCACGCTCTATCCGCTCGCGGTCGAGGCGCTTTCGGCCGGCAAGATCTCGGTCGGCGCGCCGTTCTTCAACCTGACATTCGGCCCGTTGATGGTGCCGCTGCTGGTCGTGGTGCCTTTCGGGCCGCTGCTCGCCTGGAAGCGCGGCGACCTCTATGCGGTCGCCCAGCGCCTGATGGCTGCCTTTGCCGCGGCCCTCCTGGCCATGCTGGTCACCGGCCTGTTCGTCAACGGTGCGTCGGTGTTTGCCGCCCTCGGCGTCGGCCTCGCCTTTTGGCTGGTCTGCGGCGCGCTCACCGACCTTGCCGTCAAATCCGGCTTTGGCAATGTGTCGCCGGCCATCATGCTGCGCCGTTTCGCCGGCCTTCCGCGTTCGGTGTTCGGCACTACACTTGCCCATCTAGGCCTCGGCCTGACGACGCTCGGCATCGTCGGCACGCTGTGCTTCGGCACCGAAAAAATCCTGTCGATGCATGCCGGCGAAAGCGTCGAACTCTCCGGCCACACGCTACGCTTCGAAGGGCTCTATCCCGCGCAGGGCCCGAACTACAGCGAGCAGCGCGGCCGCTTTTCGCTGATAGGCGCCGATGGCGGGGTTTCGGCTGAAATCACCTCGGCCAAGCGCTTCTTTCCGGTGCGGCAGACGACGACAACCGAATCCGGCATCGAGACGATCGGGTTCAGCCAGCTCTATTTGTCGCTGGGCGATGAAGGAACCGATGGTTCCGTCGTAGTGCGCCTGTGGTGGAAGCCGCTGGTAACGCTGATCTGGGGCGGTGGTCTGGTGATGATGGCGGGCGCGGCAATGTCGCTGCTCGACCGTCGCCTGCGTGTCGGCGCCCCATCGCGCCGCCGCAAGCGGGCAACCGCCATGCCGTCGGCAGGCGTGCCGTGAGCACCAGGTTTTCGCTGGCCTCGCTCATCCTGCTGCTGGCGCTGCTGTTTGCAGGTGCTGCCCAGGCGGTGAAACCGGACGAGGTTCTCGCCGATCCCGCGCTCGAGGCGAGGGCGCGGCTGCTGTCGGAAGGCCTGCGCTGCATGGTCTGC
Source organism: Mesorhizobium neociceri (assembly GCF_013520985.1). GTDB lineage: Bacteria > Pseudomonadota > Alphaproteobacteria > Rhizobiales > Rhizobiaceae > Mesorhizobium > Mesorhizobium neociceri. The sequence continues at coordinate 50,156 of NZ_JACDTY010000008.1, forward strand.
CAGAACCAGTCGATCGACGAATCCGATGCCGATCTTGCCCGCGACCTGCGCATCCTGGTGCGCCAGCGCCTCGTTGCCGGCGATACCGACCAGCAGGTGATGGATTATATCGTGTCGCGCTACGGCGAGTTCGTGCTGTTGAAGCCGCGCTTCAGCCCGCGTAACGCCTTATTGTGGGGCACGCCGGTGCTTCTGCTGTTAGTCGGCGGCATTTTCATTGTGCTGACCACGCGTTCGCACCGATCGCTGGCGACCAAGGCGCTGAGCGCCGAGGAACAGGCGGCGTTGGACAAGATGCTGAGCGATTAGCTCGGCCATTCCTCCGGACGCTTAGCTTCCGCCGCTTCGATCATGGCGTCAATTTCCGCCATGGCATCGTCGTGGGAGATGACACGGCCAGCCACTGCATCGGCCAAACCGCGTTTGATGCCTTCGATGACATCGAGCTCGCGGTCGAGATCGGCCGAAACCGCCTCGCCGGTGAGGAGGGATTTGCTGGGTCGATTCGTGCGTTCTCTCATGCCCCCAACATTACAAAACTTTCATGCTTCGGAAATGGCGCCGTAATGTGCGCCTCTCTATTCCTCTTGTCCGAGGATGCTCTGCCTGAGCCGCATCCAGTAAAAAGAGGATACAAGATCCATGTCTATTGCCCCCAATTCATATTCCCGCACCCGCAAGCGGCTGTTGGCCGCCGCCGCTTCGCTGGCCATTGCCGGCGCCGTTGGTTTCGGCGCCGTCGCCACCGGCACGGCCCCTGTTTTGGCCGACGCCGTGCGGGTCGAAGCGCCGCAGGTGCCGGGCTTTGCCGATGTCGTCGAGCGTGTTTCGCCCGCCGTGGTCAGCGTCAAGGTCAAGGCCAAGATCGAGCCGGCCGCTGATGACGGCTCCGACCAGTCCGACGATCCGGATGGCGGCATGAACAACCTGCCCGACAATCCGCAGCTGCGCCAGTTCTTCAAGCAATTCCGTGGCTTTGGCGATCAGAACGGCCAGGGCGGCGGCAATCGTCGCTTCAGCCATCGCGACCACAACAACGACCAGCCCCGCCCGGTGGCGCAGGGTTCCGGCTTCTTCATCTCCGATGACGGCTACCTCGTCACCAACAACCATGTCGTCGAGGAAGGCTCGGCCTTCACCGTGGTGATGAATGACGGCAAGGAACTCGACGCCAAGCTGATCGGCACCGATCCGCGCACCGATCTCGCCGTGCTCAAGGTCGATGGCGTCGGCAAGTTCACCTATGTCGACTTCGCCGATGATTCCAAGGTTCGCGTCGGCGACTGGGTCGTGGCCGTCGGCAATCCGTTCGGCCTCGGCGGTACCGTCACCGCCGGCATCGTCTCGGCCCGTGGCCGTGATATCGGCGCCGGTCCCTATGACGACTTCATCCAGATCGACGCCTCGGTCAACCGCGGCAATTCGGGCGGCCCGACCTTCAACCTCAACGGCCAGGTCGTCGGCATCAACACCGCGATCTTCTCGCCCTCGGGCGGCAGCGTCGGCATCGCCTTCGACATCCCGGCTTCGACGGCCAAGCAGGTCGTGCAGGACCTGATGAAGAGCGGCTCGGTGCAGCGTGGCTGGCTCGGCGTCGAAATCCAGCCGGTCACTTCGGATATTGCCGAATCACTGGGCTTGAAGTCGCAGAACGGCGCTCTGGTTTCCAGCGCCCAGGACGGCGGACCCGGCAAGAAGGCCGGCATCACGGCCGGCGACGTGATCACTCAGGTCGAAGGCAAGGACGTTGCATCGCCGAAGGAATTGGCCCGTCTGATCGGCGCCTATTCGCCCGGCAAGTCGGTTGACGTCACGGTGTGGCGCGACGGCAAGAACCAGACGATCAAGGTCGATCTCGGCACGCTGCCGTCCACCGACAAGCAGGCCTCGGCCGACCCGCAGCAGCCCGCAGCTCCGGCAAAGCCCGCCGCGCTGGCCGATCTCGGCCTCACCGTTACCAAGTCGGAAAACGGCAAGGGCCTGGTGGTCACCGATGTCGACCCCGACAGCGATGCCGCGGACCGTGGCATCCAGCCTGGCGATGTCATCACTTCGGTCAATTCGACGGAGGTGAACGGCACAGAGGACGTCGCCAAGGCGATGGCCGATGCGGTCAAGTCCGGCCGCAAGGCGGTGCTGATGCAGATCACCCGCGACGATAGCAATCGCTTCGTCGCGCTGCCGGTCGCCAAGGGCTGACATCACACAGTTTCCAGTGCGGCGGTTTCAACACCCCCGAGCCGCCGCACGGGAAAGCACGGGGCCGAACGCGTTAGTCAGTCATCGTGTTCTGCCCCCGGCGGCAGCGGGCCCCCATCGCCCGCTGCCGCTCTAACAGCAAGGCATGTCGCCCAAAAGTGCACGGCAGTTTGGGATAACGACATGCTTGAACGAAAGCTTTCACGCCAATGTCGGCCTCTCAATCTTCCAGCGAAATCGCGTATAACGGCTCTATGAAGATTCTCGTCATAGAAGACGATCGCGAGGCGGCCGATTATATGCAGAAGGCCTTTACCGAGGCCGGGCACACCGCCCATGTCGCCGGCGACGGCGAAACCGGCTTTGCGCTGGCCGATGCCGGCGACTATGACGTCATGGTTGTCGACCGCATGATGCCGCGCCGCGACGGGCTTTCTGTCATTGCCGGCCTGCGCTCGCGCGGCAACACCACGCCGGTCCTGATCCTGTCGGCGCTGGGCGAGGTCGATGACCGCGTCACCGGCCTGCGCGCCGGCGGCGATGACTATCTGACCAAGCCCTATGCCTTTTCCGAACTGCTCGCCCGCGTCGAGGTGCTGAACCGCCGCGCCAGCGCCAGGGAAGCCGAAACCATGTACCGGGTCGGCGATCTCGAGCTCGACCGACTGTCCCATTCCGTGAAGCGCGCCGCGCGCGAGATCACGCTGCAGCCGCGCGAATTCCGCCTGCTCGAATATCTGATGCGCCATGCCGGCCAGGTGGTGACGCGCACCATGTTGCTTGAAAATGTCTGGGACTATCATTTCGATCCGCAGACCAACGTCATCGACGTGCATGTCTCGCGGCTGCGCGGCAAGATCGAGAAGGGCTTCGACAAGCCGATCCTGCATACCGTGCGCGGGGCCGGCTATATGCTGAAGAGCGGCTAGAGCATGATCCCAAAAAGTGGGTACCGGTTTTTGGAGAAGATCATGCTCCAACAAAGGGGTAGCTCATGATGAGATTTCAACCAAATCTCATCATGAGCTAGGCATCCATGGCCCTTTCCCTGCCGGCCATCATGAGGACGACGGCGGCGCGGCTTTCGGCGCTTTATTTCCTGCTTTTCGCACTCTGCGCCGTGTTGCTCGTCTTCTACATGACATCGCTGTCGGCGCGCATGCTGACCGGCCAGACCCAGCAGACCATCAATGACGAGGTGCTCGGCCTTGCCCGCGCCTATCAGCGTGGCGGCCTGCCGGTGCTGGTGCGCGTGGTCGAACAGCGCTCGCGCCAGCCCGGCGCCAACCTCTATCTCATCGCCGACGCCAACGGCCAGATCCTGACCGGCAACGTGCAGAGCCTGGAGCCAGGCGTGCTCGAGACCGACGGCTGGACGACCGAGCCGTTCTCCTACCGGCGCTTCGGCGAAGGCGAGCTTGAGCGGCAGCGCAACTCGGCCGCCGACCAGAGCGATACGCAACCCGGCCAGAACGAGGTGCAGGCGGAGGGCGAGAAGGGCCACAACGCGATTGCGCTGGTGCTGCGGCTGCCCAACCAGATGATCATGCTGGTCGGCCGCGATCTCGGCGAACCTGAGCGCTTCCGCGCCGTCATCCGCCGCGCCTTGATGCTGGCGCTAGGCATGATGGGCCTGGGCGGGCTGTTGATCTGGTTCTTTGTCGGCCGCGCCGCGCTGAAGCGCATCGACAGCGTCTCGGAGGCGAGCCGTCGCATCATGGGCGGCGACCTCACGGGGCGGCTGCCGGTGACCGGTGCCGGCGACGAATTCGACCGCCTGTCGGAAAACCTCAACACCATGCTGGCCAGGATCGCGACATTGAACGAGGGACTGAAGCAGGTCTCCGACAACATCGCCCATGATCTGAAGACACCGCTGACCAGGCTGCGCAACCGCGCCGAGGCGACACTTTCGGGCAAGCACAAGACCACCGATTATCGGCAGGCATTGGAAGGCACCATCGCCGAGTCCGACCAACTGATAAAGACCTTCAACGCCATCCTGATGATCTCCAGGCTGGAGGCGGGCTATTCCTCGGAAAGCACCAGCAAGGTCGATCTCGCAGCCGCCGTGCACGATGTCGTCGAGCTTTACGAACCGGTGGCGGAGGAGGCGGGCGTGGCGCTCGAAACCTCCATGGACGGGGATTTCTCCGTCAATGGCAACCGCGAGCTGATCGGCCAGGCGCTGTCGAACATCGTCGACAACGCCATCAAATATTCAACCGACGCGACGGAAAAGCCGGCTGTGCGCGTTGCCCTGCAGCGCGTCGGTTATGACATCCGGCTTTCTGTCGCCGACAATGGCCATGGCATCCCCGATGATGCCGACCGCGCCAGGGCCACCGAGCGCTTCGTGCGGCTGGAAAAGAGCCGCTCGCAGCCGGGATCGGGCCTGGGCTTGAGCCTCGCCAAGGCGATCATGACTTTCCACAATGGCCGGCTTGAACTTCTGCCTGCCAAACCCGGATTGTCCGTTATCATGAGTTTCCCCGTGCGGGAGGACCATTGATGGCGGTGAGGATGGCTCAGAAGCGGATCGAGACAGAATGGCACCTGCAACTGGCGGCGCAACTCGCGCCGCTGGACGGGAGCCGCGCCCGGCGTAGACTGTCGGAGATTGCCGGCGCCGCCGAGGACGAGAACCTGCCGCGGCTGGCGAAATTTTTGGGCGGCAAGGGCGCCGCCCAGGATTTTCTCGCTGCCGTCTTCAACCTCTCGCCCTTCCTGCGCGATGTCGCGCGCCGCCGTCCGCAGATCCTCGATGCGCTGTTCGATGATGGTGTCGAGGCCAGGCTGCTCAGCATTGCCGAAGCGATTGGCAAAGTCGCCTTTGCTGAGGCCGTTTCGGAATCGAGCCTGATGATGGAACTCAGGCAGTGGAAGGGAGAAGCTCACTTCCTGATTGCGCTCGCCGATCTCGCCGGCGAGGCGGAGACCGCGCTCACGGTCAGGCGTCTCAGCGATCTCGCCGACGCCTGCACCCGCGCCGCCGTCGATTTCCTGCTGCGCGAGGCACACAGCCAGGGCAAGCTCAAATTGCCGGATCCCGAAAAGCCGTCTCTGCAGTCCGGCTGGATTCTGCTCGGCATGGGCAAGCTTGGCGCCCATGAACTGAATTTTTCCTCCGACATCGACCTTGTCGTCTTCTTCGATCCGGATGCACCGGCGATCATCGATCCGCTCGACGCGACCGAACTGTTTGCGCGCCTGACCCGCAGGCTGGTCCGCATCCTGCAGGACCGCACCGAGCACGGCTATGTCTTCCGCACCGACCTCAGGCTGCGCCCCGATCCCGGCTCGACGCCGCTGGCGATCCCGGTCGAAGCCGCACTTCGCTACTATGAGGCGCGCGGCCAGAACTGGGAGCGCGCCGCCATGATCAAGGCGCGTCCGGTGGCCGGCGATCTCGCCGCCGGCGAGGCATTCCTGCGGGAGCTGCAGCCCTATGTCTGGCGCAAATACATGGACTATGCGGCAATCGCCGACGTCCATTCGATCAAGCGCCAGATCCATGCCCACAAGGGCCATGGCGAGATCGCGGTGAAGGGCCACAACGTCAAGCTCGGCCGCGGCGGCATTCGCGAAATCGAGTTCTTCGTCCAGACACAGCAGCTGATTGCCGGCGGCCGTTTTCCCGAACTGCGCGGCCGCGAGACCGTGCCGATGCTGGGCGCGCTGGCGGCGCGCAACTGGATCACCGCCGATGCGCGCGACGCGCTCACTCAGCAATACTGGTTCCTGCGCCGCGTCGAGCACGCTATCCAGATGGTCGCCGACGAGCAGACGCATATCCTGCCGGACGACGACGAGGGGCTGGAACGCATCGCCCACATGCTGGGCTTTGCCGATGCCGCCAAATTTTCCGAAACTTTTCGCGCGGCTTTGCATGAGGTCGAGCGCCATTATGCGGCGCTGTTCGAAACCGCGCCGGAACTGTCGGCCGGCGTCGGCAATCTGGTCTTTACCGGCGATGTCGACGATCCCGACACGTTGCAGACCTTGCACGGCCTCGGCTTCAAGCGGCCGAGCGACATCTGCCGCGTCATTCGCGGCTGGCATTTCGGCCGCTACCGCGTCACCCAGTCGGCCGAGGCGCGCGAGCGGCTGACCGAACTGACACCGGCGCTGCTCAAAGCCTTCGGGCAGACGCGCCGGGCCGACGAGGCTTTGGTGCGCTTCGACGACTTCCTCGCCGGTCTTCCGGCCGGCATCCAGCTGTTTTCGCTGCTGCGGTCGAACCCCGCTCTGCTGAAACTGATGGCGACCATCATGGGCGCCGCGCCCCGGCTGGCGGCGATCATCACCAAGCGTCCGCATGTCTTCGACGGCCTGCTCGATCCGGCGCTGCTGAACGAACTGCCCAATCGCGCCTATCTGTCCGCGCGGCTGGCGGCTTTCATCGAAGGTGACAGGGCCTATGAGGACGTGCTCGACCGTCTGCGCATCTTTGCCTCCGAGCAGAAGTTCCTGATCGGTGTGCGCCTGCTCGCCGGCTCGATCAGCATGAGCCGTGCCGGCCGTGCCTTTTCCGACCTCGCCGACCTCACCATCGACGCCGCGCTGCAAGCGGTGACGGCCGAATTCGCACTGCGCCATGGCCGCATCGCCGGCGGCACGGTTTCGCTGCTCGGCATGGGCAAGCTCGGCAGCCGTGAGCTTACCGCCGGCTCGGATGTCGACCTCATCCTGCTTTACGATCACGACGCGGATGCCGAGGAATCCGACGGCGATAAGCCGCTGGCGCCGTCGCACTACTACACCAGGATGACGCAGCGGTTGATCGCGGCTGTCTCGGCGCCGACCGCCGAGGGCGTTCTCTACGAGCTCGACCTGCGCTTGCGGCCATCCGGCAACAAGGGGCCGGTCGCCACCCATGTCGACGCCTTCAAGAAGTATCAGCGCCAGGAAGCCTGGACCTGGGAGCACATGGCGCTGGCCCGGGCGCGTGCCATCGGCGGCGACGCGGCCCTTTGCGTCGAGGTCGAGGCCGAGGTGACGGCACTTCTGGCCCTGCCGCGCGACGCTGCCAAAGTGCGGGCCGAGGCATCCGAGATGCGCGCGCTGATCGAGAAGGAAAAATCGCCGCGCGATCTGTGGGATATCAAGCTGATCCCAGGCGGCCTCATCGACCTCGAATTCATTGCGCAGGTGGCCGTCATCACCGGGCAGGTCGAAGCCGGCGACAGGGTGACCGCGACTGGCGAAATCCTGTCGCATCTGGCCCCGGATTTCGCCGAAGCTGACGTCAGGCAAGAGCTTTGCGAAGCCTACCAGCTTTATCTGGCGCTGACGCAGATGACGCGACTTTGCCTCACCGGCGCCTTCGAACGCGACGACGTTCCGCCGGGATTGTCGGATCTGCTGCTGGCGGTGACTAACCTGCCGGATTTCGGTGTGCTGGAAGCACATCTCAAGGAGACGTCGCAAAAGGTCAGAAAGGACTTCGACCTTTTGCTTCGTGCGAAACAATCGTGCGCGCGTGAAGCGCTGACGGCTGTTTCGGATCGCATCGGGGGTGACGATGCAACAGGAGAATACTAATGAGAAAGACAACCGGACTTGCCCTTGCCTTCGTCGCGCTTGCCGGCGCCGTTGGCACCACCGCCTATGCCGAGAACAATGCCAGCGCCAGAATGCGCGAGGGCACGATGATGCGCCTCGACAAGGCGATGAAGGATTCCAACGGCACCATCAGCTTCGACCAGTTTTCCGACGCTATGAACGCACGGCTGAAGAAGCTGGTCGCCGACAATGGCGGCAAGCTCACCGTCGCCCAGCTCGCCGACGCGCTGGAGAAGGCACGTTTCGAGGAAATGGCCAAGCGCATCGTCGCCCGCTACGACACCAAGGGCGACGGCACGCTGACCACCGACGACATCACCGGGCGTGAGAAGAAGGTGTTTGCCATGCTCGACCGCAACAATGACGGCAAGATCGAGCGCAACGAACTGCCGAAGAACGGTCGCATGGGCCGCCATCGCCAATGGGACGGCGGCGACGACAGCATGCAGTGAGTGGCGATTACGGCTCCGGCGGCGAAAGCCGCCGGAGACCCTTGCACTACCGCTCTCTACTCGGTCCTTTGAACACGGCGCAGAGCGCGGCTCGCGTGAGCTTGCAAAATCCGCTCACGCAGATGCGCGTAGAAGCGAGGCGGCAACATACCGTAGTGAAAGCGGATGGGCCTGCTTCCTGCAACGGGCCTGAGATCGGGCCCGGGCCAGAGGAAATCATTGGTTTCGCTGACAAGTACCCATGACGGCATGTCGTCGAGCCCAAGATGGGCCTTGAGCGATGCAGGTATCTCTATCGCATCGGCGGGATCGCTCGGGGCCGAGTGGTAATCGGAACCACCGTGACGACCTCGCGGCCCTCCACGATCCGGCGCGCGGCAACGATTGCGCAGGGCCGATTCTTGCGACCTTCTTCCGCGCCTTTGCTGCGTTCGTCCGCCCATAGATAGGAATAGGAAATCACCAGACCGGGGACAGGCTTGGCCAGGCTCACGGCGTCCAGTCTTTGAGCATCGCGTCCAGTCCATCATATTCTGATGGGACAGCGCTTTTGGCGATCGCGTTCAACGTGTCGTCGTCCAGGTCCTCGATCGGACGGGCAACCCGTCCCTTGACCAGGACTTCAAACATTGCCGCCGAAAGAAGCACCGTATGGGTCCGGCCATTCTTCGTTATCGCAACCGGCGCCCGCTGTGCGGCATCCTGGAAGCGTCCGACGTTCTGTTGGAATTCGGTCGATGTCACGCGCATGAACCGGCACCTCTTTATCTATAATAGATAAAATAGATAACCGTTTCAAGGGCGACTGTGGCCATGCTCGGGGCGATGTGGTGGCGGACCGTCAGGCCGCCGCCTTCACTGCGGGCGTCACCTTCTTCACCGGAATGCGCACCGACACGATGGTGCCGACGCCTTCGGTCGAGCGGATTTTCAGCGCGCCGCCCTGCAACTCGGCCAGCGAGCGCGAGATGGCGAGGCCAAGGCCAGAGCCAGCGTGGTTCTTGGAGAACTGGTTCTGCACCTGTTCGAACGGCCGGCCGAGCTTGCTCAGCGCCTCCTTCGGAATGCCGCAGCCATTGTCCTCGATCGTCAGGACCAGCGCGCCTGAAGTATTGCGGGCGCGCACCGAAATGTGGCCGCCCTGGCCGGTGAACTTCACGGCATTCGACAGAAGGTTGATGGCGATCTGCTTGATCGCCCGGCGGTCGGCGAACAGCGTCATGGTATCGGCGATACGGGTTTCGACCGTGATCGACTTTTCCGCCGCCTGCAGCGAGATCACGCGCACCGTCTCGCGGATCAGCGGGCAGAGATCGATTTCCTCGCGGTCCATCGAAAACTGGCCGGCCTCGATCTTCGACATGTCGAGTATATCGTTGATAACGCCGAGCAGATATTTGCCGCTGCCGTTGATGTCGTTGGCATATTCCTCGTAGCGCGGCGAACCGAGCGGCCCGAACAGGCCCTGTTCCATCAGCTCGGAAAAGCCGATGATGGCGTTGAGCGGCGTGCGCAGCTCATGCGACATGTTGGCCAGGAACTCGGACTTAGCCCGGTTGGCGGCCTCGGCGCGCTCGGTTTCCTTCATGTATTTGCGGTTGAGCTCGACCAGTTCCTTGGCGCGTTCCTCCTCGGCCCTGCGGGCGAGGCTGAGGTCGTGGATGGTCGCCATCAGCCGGCGCTCGCTGTCGACCAGCTTTTCCTGGTGCAGTTTGATCTGGGTGATGTCGGAGCCGACCGAGACCGTACCGCCATCCCTGGTCCTCAATTCGTTGACCTGCAGCCAGCGGCCGTCGGAGAGCTGCCGCTCGAAGGTTGCGCCGCCTTGCGGCCCGTTGGTGTTGGCCAGCCGGCGTTCGGAGGCGAAGGCCAGCATGCGCTCCTCCAGCACGGCGCGTGCCGCACCCGGCATGACGTCGCGGTCCGACAGGCCGTTGTCCTTCTGGTATTTGGAATTGCACATGATCAGCCGCTGGGCGGCATCCCACAGCACGAAGGATTCGTTGATGTTCTCGATGGCCGTGCGCAGCCGCAGGTCGGCTGCCTCCGACCGCAGCGCCAGATGCCGCTGTTCGGTGACATCGACGGCGATGCCGATCAGCTGAATCTCAGGCGCTTCCGGGTCGATCACCTGAGCCCTGGCGCGCATCCACACCCACTGGCCGTCGGCGTGGCGCATCCGGAACACCTGGTCGATATGGTCGATCTCGCGCTCGACGATCCGGTTGGCGAGCTCGAACAGATCGCCGTCTTCGGGGTGGATGATGTCGTCGACCTCGCCGAACGACAGCATCGAGTTGCACGGCTCGTAGCCCAGCATATCGTACATCGAGCGTGACCAGTACATCTTGCCGCGCACCATGTCCCAGTCCCACAGGCCACAGCGGCCGCGCACCAGCGCCATGTCGATGCGCTGGTGGGCTTCGAGATAGATGCGGTCGGCTGTCTGGGCGCGCGATGCCTGGCCGAAATAGGCGTAGAGGATGATGATCAGCACACCCGCCGTCAGCACGAACAGCGTGACGTTGAGCGACACGGCCTTGCGCCAGCTGTCGAACACCGCCTCCTGCGGCACCAGCACGGCTGCGGCGTTCTTCCTGTCCCGGGTCAGGCTGACAGCCGCATACCAGTCCTGCCCACCGATGCTGACATCCATCACCCCGGCGCGGTCGCCGAACATGAACAGCGGCTGGCCGTCCAGCACCAGGCTGTCCAGTGATCGCCCTTGCCAGCCGGTCGACAGCGGCGACACGGCAATGATTTTGAAGGCGCTGTCGGTGATGACAAGCACGTGGCTTCTGCCCATGGCGCCCTGCCGGCTGGTGCTTTCCAGCAGGTCGATGGCGCCGCTGGCTGCCGCGTTCGGATCTGCAGAGATTGCGTTCGCCATCTGGCCGGCGGCAAGACCCAGCACCGCCTTGACGTCGCGCTCGACCTCGTCGCGCTCATTCATCAGCGAGAGCACGCGCAGAGCGGCAATGACGATCAGGAAGATGATGATGAGCGCCGGTATCGAACGGCGCAGAAGGGGCTCGGCAGCCAGGAGCCGCCGGTAGGCTGGTTCAGCGATGAGCCGCGTATTGCCGGCGAGACCGTCGCCTCGCGCCTTGCGCCGCTCAAAAGCCGTCCCCTCGGGCGCGCCCCACGCGTCCGCCTTGGCCATAAATGGCACTCCCCGAATTTCCGTACGCTTGACGATCCGGCAACACCGCACGTCCGAATCGTCTGTAAAGAATCAAAGGTGATTCGCCTTGTCCAGAGGCGCGGGCGAAAAACATTAAAAATTGATTGAAATAACGCTGAAGCTGCTGATCTCCCCCCTCGTGGGGGAGATGGCCGGCAGGCCAGAGGGGGGCGCTGTCCCTCGGCGTATCAAATGGCTGGAGCGCCCGACCAAAAAACAGTTACAACGGGTGCCGGATGCAGCCCTGAACTGAGGCGAGATCGAAGGCTGCGGTTCTTCGCGCCTCTGCCCTGCCGGGCATCTCCCCCACGAGGGGGGAGATTATGCGTCTCAAGCCAGTGTCCGCTCCACAATATCCCGCAAATCCGCTGACAGGTTCTCGCCATTGGCGATGGCCAGCAGAGCCTCTCTGGCCTTGGCCTGTCTGCCCGGTTCCAGCGAGCGCCAGGAGCGCAGCGCCGTCGCCAACCTGGCCGCCACTTGCGGGTTGCGCTTTTCGACCTCGAGCACGGTCTGCGCAAAAAACCGGTAGCCTTCGCCGTCGGCGCGGTGGAAGCTGGTCTGGTTCGCGCTGGAGAATGTGCCGATGAGCGAGCGCACCCTGTTCGGATTGGCCATCGAGAAGGCCGCGTGACCGGTCAGTGCCCGCACCGTTTCGACGGTCTTCGGTCCCGGCACGCTGGCCTGGATCTGGAACCATTTGCCCATGACCAGCGGATCAGCACCGTATCGCGCCTCGAAGCCGGCCAGCGCCTTGATCGCCTCGGGCGAGCCGTCATGGCGATGCGCGAGCACGGTGAGCGCCGCGGCGCGGTCGGTCATATTGGTCGCGGTCTCGAAATGCCGGGCGGCGAGCTCAACTCCTCCCGGCAGCAGCGAGAGATAGTCGAGCAGGATGTTGCGCAGCGCCCGTCGTCCGGCACTCGCCGCATCCGGGCTGAACGGACCATCCTCGGCGAGGCGGCCGTAAAGTTTGGTGAAGGCGTCCTGATTGGCGCGGGCGATCGCCAGCACCAGCGCTTCGCGGGCGGTAAAGATGGCGTCGGGATCGATGTTCCTGCCGATGTCGCGGGCAATATCGGCCTCGCCGGGAAGCGCCAGCGCGAGTGCGCGGTAGGCGGGCTCAAGCGTCTCGTCGCCGGCGATCTTGCCGGCAAGCCCGGTCAGCCTTGCGCTGAAGACCGGCTTTGCGCCGCCCAGAATCTGGCGGAAGGCCGCTATCAGCGCATCGGTGAGCAGCGTGTTGAACGCCTGCCAGCGCGCGAAGGCGTCGCTGTCATGGCCGGCAAGGAAGAACTGGTCGTCGGCCTTCTGCTCGACAGAAAGCGTGATCGGCGCCGAAAAGCCGCGGTTGAGCGACACTGCCGGCCGCTCGTCAACACCGGAGAAGCGCACCAGGTGGCGGCGCTTGCGGATGTGGATGACGCCGTCCTCGACGGTAGCGCCCTCGACACCGCCATAGGCGACCGGCTCGCCGCCGGCGCCGACCAGGCCGAAGGCGAGCGGGATGTGCATCAGCCGCTTGCGGCTTTCCGACGGCGTCGGCGGCACGGACTGCTCGATCTCGAGCGTGAACTCGCGCGTCACCGGATTGTGCGTCGAACTGACGGTCAGGTTCGGCGTGCCGGCCTGGTGATACCAGAGCGCGAACTGCGACAGGTCGCGCCCGGAGACATCCTCGAACACTTTGAGGAAATCCTCGATCGTCGCGGCCTCACCGTCATGGCGCTCGAAATAGAGGTCCATGCCGGCGCGGAAAGTCTGGCTCCCAAGAATCGTGCGGATCATGCGCACCACTTCCGAGCCTTTTTCGTAGACGGTCGCGGTGTAGAAATTGTTGATCTCGCGGTAGCGCCGCGGCCGCACCGGATGCGCCAACGGCCCTTGGTCCTCGGGGAACTGGTGGGCGCGCAGCGTGCGCACCTCGGCGATGCGCTTGACCGCGCGCGAGCGCTGGTCGGCGGAGAATTCGTGATCGCGAAAGACGGTCAATCCTTCCTTCAGGCAGAGCTGGAACCAGTCGCGGCAGGTGATCCTGTTGCCGGTCCAGTTGTGGAAATATTCATGCGCGATGATCGCCTCGATGTTGGCGAAATCGGCGTCGGTCGCGGTTTCCCGGTCGGCCAGCACATATTTGTCGTTGAAGATGTTGAGGCCCTTGTTCTCCATAGCCCCCATGTTGAAGTCGGAGACGGCGACGATGTTGAAGACGTCGAGGTCGTATTCGCGGCCGAATGCCTGCTCGTCCCATTGCATCGAGCGCTTCAGCGCATCCATGGCGTGGCCGGCAAGCCCCTCCTTGCCCGGCTCGACATAGATGCCGAGCTCGACCTCGCGGCCGGACATCGTAACAAAACTGTCGGCGACCTGGCCGAGATTGCCGGCCACCAGCGCAAACAAATAGGACGGCTTGGGGAAGGGGTCGTGCCAGACAGCATAGTGCCAGCCCTCGGCAAGCGCGCCGCTTTCCACCGGATTGCCGTTGGAGAGCAGCAGCGGTGCCTCGTCCAGCTGTGCCTCGATACGCACGGTGTAGACCGATAGGATGTCGGGGCGGTCGAGGAAATAGGTGATGCGGCGAAAGCCCTCTGCCTCGCATTGCGTGCAATAGACATTGCTGGAGCGGTAGAGGCCCATCAGCGCCTCATTGCTCGCTGGCGCGATCTCGGTCTCGAGCAGCAGTTCGAAGCGGGCCGGCGGCTTCAAAATGGTCAGCTGGTCCGGCGTTGCCAGATACTCGGCGGGGGCAAGCTCGCGGCCGTCAACGGCGATCCGCTTCAGCACCAGCCCATCGCCGTCCAGCACCAGCGGCGCCGAGGCGGCAGCGCCATCGCGGCGTTCGATCGTCAGCACGGCGGTAACGCGCGTTGCGTCTGGCGAAAGGCGGAAGGTAAGGCCGGTTTGCGGAATGGAAAAGTCGTTGGGGCGATAGTCTTCGAGCTTGAAGACCTGGCCGGTATCGGTTCGCATTCCCTGGGGTTTCCCTGTCGCTATCGGAGCCTGCGGAGGTATCCGCTGGCCCAAGAAATCTAAAGTGCGCGCTCTTTACACGAAACGGTCACTCGACAAAACTGCGCCAATGCCTATTTCACGGCGTTCCCCCTCCATCATCATCGCGAGGCTTTGATGACCGTCGTCACACCGAAGTTCGGCATGGACGCCTCCGCGCCGTGTCGTGGGAAGCGCATCTCGGCAACGATCCGGGAAGCGGCGGGAGCGTGACTTCAGGGCCGAGAGACGAGGCGGCGGGGAAACTGTCCGATCACCCTGGCGCGCATCGGCCCAAAAATCGATGTCGATTTTTGGAAAGCACGATGCGCAGATTTAAAGTGTTAGAGCGTCCTTTGCGCGTCGAAGACGACGCGCGGCGCTCTAATGTGTTGACCGGGATCATGCTCAAGGTCATGTCGGTGGCGGTCTTCGTCGGCATGCAAACCTGCATCAAGGCAGCCGGCACCTTGCCAGCCGGCCAGATCGTCTTCTTCCGCTCCTTCTTCGCCATCTTCCCGATCATCGTCTTCCTGGCCTTCAGGAGAAAGCTGGGTACGGCGTTTGCCACCAAACGCCCACTGAACCACATTGCGCGCGGTGTCGTCGGCGTTTGCGCCATGGGGCTCGGCTTCTTCGCGCTGACGCGGCTGCCGCTGCCGGAAGCGATCACGCTCAACTATGCCCAGCCGTTGCTGGTGGTGGTGTTCTCCTCGCTTTTCCTCGGCGAGGCCATCCGCATCTATCGCTGGAGCGCGGTTGCGGTCGGCCTTGTCGGCGTGCTGATCATCTCGTGGCCGGAACTGACACTGCTCACTTCGGGCGCGGCGCTCGGTGACCAGGAGGTGCTGGGCGTCATCGCTGCTCTTGTCTCAGCGGCAATCTCCGCCAATGCCATTCTGCTTGTGCGCAATCTTGTCCAGACCGAACGAACAGCGACCATCGTGTTGTGGTTCTCGGCGACGGCGAGCGTCATGGCGCTGTTTACGCTGCCCTTCGGCTGGCAAGCGCTGACGCCGCTGCAGGCCGGCTTGCTGGTCGCAGCGGGCTTCTGTGGCGGGCTGGCGCAGATCCTGATGACGGCCGCCTACCGCCACGCCGAGGCTTCGGTGGTGGCGCCGTTCGAATACACTTCGATGATCCTTGGCGTCGTCGTCGGCTATTTCGCCTTTGGCGATGTCGCCACCATCAACACGCTGGTCGGCGGCGTGATCGTCGTCGCCGCCGGCATCTTCATCATCTGGCGCGAACGCCAGCTCGGCCTTGAGCGCACCCGCACAAGAAAGGCAGCGCCGCCACAAGGGTGATCAGGACGACTGCGCGCGTTCTTTAGCAAGCCGCACCAGCACCCCCCGCGTCGGCTCGTCGGCCGGAAAGAACGATTCGATCGCCAGTTCCGACAGTGTCACGTCGAGCGGTGTGCCGAAGACGGTGATGGTGCTGATGAAGGACAACACCTGATCACCATGCGCCAGCCGCAGCGGATGGACGATGCCATTGGGCTCGACTGGCACAGGCCGCGCGCCCCTGAGGCCGGACGGATAGGTTCGCAATTCGCGCTCCAGCTCGACCAGCACAGGATCGCCGGCGGCATCGTTCTGGTGCTTCAGCCGTTCCAGCAGATGTGCCCGCCATTCCGCGAGATTGACGATGCGCGGCGCGATGCCGTTCGGGTGCAGGCTGAGACGCAGCACATTGACCGGCGGCTGAAGCAGCGACGGCTCGGCAACATCGGCGAGGAACGGGCCGATAGCAGCATTGGCAGACACCAGGTTCCAGTGCCGGTCGACGGCGAGCGCTGGAAATGGTTCATGCCCCTTGAGCACGGTCTCGACCGCGGCAAGCGCCGGCGCCAGCGTCGCGTCGGTGAGCGGCCGTTCGCTGAAGCTTGGCGCAAAGCCGGCAGCCAGCAGCAGCTGGTTGCGCTGCCTGAGCGGGATCGACAGCTGCTCCGCCAGATGCAGCACCATGTCGCGCGAGGGGGCGGCGCGGCCGCTTTCGACGAAGGAGAGATGCCGTTGCGAAATCTCGGCCTCCATGGCGAGGTCGAGCTGGCTCATGCGGCGCCGCGTGCGCCATTCGCGGATCAGGCTTCCGGCTGAGGTTTGGAGTGTTGTCATGACGGAGGATTAGGCCGGGGAGGGGCGTATTTCAATTACCTCGGAGGTTATTGGCGCGGTTCTACCTTCTCCCTTGTGGGAGAAGGTGGCCGAGCGAAGCTCGGTCGGATGAGGGGTGTTCCAGCTTGGCAAAGACGACGATCCTCCACGCACCCCTCAACCGTCTCGGCGCTGCGCGCCGATCCACCTTCTCCCACAAGGGGAGAAGGGAAGGGCGTCTAGCCCACCTCCCGCAACTTCGCCTTCACCTCGAGGAAATCCCGCCAGGCCAGCTTCTTGTGCGCGGGCGTGCGCAGCAGATAGGCGGGATGCAGCGTCGGCATCGCCGGGATGGCAACACCGGACGCCGTGGTATGCACCCGCCAGTTGCCGCGCAGCCGCAAGATGCCTTCGCTCGTGTTGAGCAGGGTCTTGGCCGATGGGCCGCCCAGATTGATCAGCACCTTGGGATTGACCAGCTCGATCTGCCGCTCGATGAACGGACGACAGATCTCGGTCTCGTGCGGCGTCGGCGTGCGGTTGCCGGGCGGCCGCCAGGGAATGACGTTGGCGATGTAGACACATGTCCGGTCGAGCCCGATCGCCGCCAGCATGCGGTCAAGCAGCCGGCCGGAGCGGCCGACGAAGGGCAGGCCTTCAATGTCCTCGTCGCGGCCGGGTGCCTCGCCGACCAGCATCACCGAAGCCTGCGGATTGCCATCGGCAAAGACCAGGTTCTTGGCGGTGAATTTGAGGTTGCAGCCGTCGAAGGACGCCATGTGTTGACGCAGCGCGTCGAGCGTCGAGGCGCCTGCCGCCATTTGCCGGGCCAGTGCCGCCTGTGCCTCGTCGGGCACCGTCGCCGTGGCCGGCACGGAGCGCGCCGGCGCGTCCGGCACTCGGCTCGCGTCTAGCCCTGTGCTTGCCTCGGCTTGGTCCGGTGCCTTGTTTTCACGAGGAGGTGCGGCTGGCGCGGGCGCTCGCTCAGCTGGCCTCGGCGTGGCCTCGGCAAACCGGTTCACAGGCGCGTCTTCCAGCGCCTCGTCGACGCCTGCGCTGGCGTAGAATGCCAGGAGGTCGGCAAGCTCGGATCGGTTTTTGGGGGAGGCGGCAGTCATGGCCGGCACCATCGTCTGCTCGACGGCATTTTGCAAGATTGAGCGGCCTTCTGCCGCTCTATCCCGTCGGAATCCGAGGATCTTGCACCAGATAAAACGTCCAGCGCGGCGTATAGTCGGTGATCAGAAATTCGAAGCTTCCCCTCTTCAGCGGGTCGATCTTGCCGTTTTTGAACAGCAGCCGGTCATAGGGTTCGAAATCGCGGTCGAAATCGGCATAGGCGCTCGACACGATATTGTCGGGCGTCTTGTTGCGCTGGTCGAAGGACAGGCCGTCGCCGAATACGCTCGGCTGGTTGAGGATCTCCTGCAGCTCGAACTGGAATTCGACCCAGGCCTGGCCGCTGTTGTTGAGCACCTCGATGCGCATGTACAGGACGCCGTTGGCAAATTCGCCATTGGTGCTGAACGGCTGGATCGGCTTGGTGGTGCGGATGGTGAGCGTCACCGGCGTCGACGAATTCAGCTCCTCGGAGATGATCAGCGGGTCATCCCTGGTGCCGGTGCCCGAGGCGCCGGTGATGTGGAAGCCGCCAAGCTCGTCGGAAAAGGAATAGGCCCCGGTCGCCCACACCTTCACCGGCTCGGCATAAGCCTTAACCGGCATGAGCACCGAAAGGGCGAGAAGAAGCGCTCGGCAGTTCCGGCCGGGCGGAAGGGAAAAGCGCGTCAATGAAAAGCCGGACGGCGTGCGCATGGGCAGAAGTATGGCCGATAAGCGAGCCGTCGAACAATTAAAATATGGGAACCGTAAGTCCAGCCGGAGCAAAACGCTTGCTGCACCGTTGTTATCCGCGACTTTTTGGCGAAAACGGCATTGTCACGCCAGCGCCGGTTTCCTGTCGCGGATTGATGCGCTATGCAGCGCAGGAGCCAGCAAAATGCCCGGAAACGGTTAGCCAGTGCGGAGGGGTTGATGAGCGAGATCGAACGCGAGAGCATGGAATTCGACGTGGTCATCGTCGGGGCCGGCCCGGCGGGCCTTGCCGCAGCGATCCGGCTCAAGCAGGTCAATCCCGAGCTTTCCGTTGTCGTGCTGGAAAAGGGCGGCGAGGTTGGAGCCCACATTTTGTCCGGCGCCGTCGTCGATCCCATAGGCATCGACCGCCTGTTGCCCGGCTGGCGCGAGGAAGAGGGCCACCCCTTCAAGACACCGGTGACCGCGGACCATTTCCTGGTCCTCGGCCCCGTCGGCTCGTTCCGTCTGCCCAACATCCTGATGCCGCCGCTGATGAACAATCACGGCAACTACATCGTCTCGCTCGGCAATGTCTGCCGCTGGCTGGCGACCAAGGCTGAAGCGCTGGGCGTCGAAATCTATCCGGGCTTTGCTGCTGCCAGCCTGGTCTACAACGATGCCGGCGCCGTCACCGGGGTCATCACCGGCGACATGGGCGTCGAAAAAGACGGCACGCACGGCCCGGGTTTCGCGCCGGGCATGGCGCTGATGGGCAAATATGTGCTGATCGGCGAGGGCGCGCGCGGTTCGCTGTCCAAGCAGCTGATCGCCAAATACAAGCTGTCCGACGGCCGCGAACCCGGCAAATACGGCATCGGCCTCAAGGAACTGTGGCAGGTCAAGCCGGAGAACCACAAGCCGGGCCTGGTCCAGCATTCCTTCGGCTGGCCGCTCGACCTGAAGACCGGCGGCGGCTCCTTCCTCTACCATCTCGAGGACAATCAGGTGGCGGTCGGCTTCGTTCTCCACCTCAACTACAAGAACCCCTGGCTGTCGCCGTTCGAGGAGTTCCAGCGCTTCAAGACCCATCCGGCGATATCGGGCACCTTCGCGGGCGCCAAGCGCATCGGCTATGGCGCGCGCGCCATTACCGAAGGCGGCTGGCAGTCGGTGCCGAAACTGTCCTTCCCCGGCGGCGTGCTGATGGGTTGTGCTGCCGGCTTCGTCAACGTGCCGCGCATCAAGGGTTCGCACAATGCGGTGCTGTCCGGCATGCTGGCGGCCGAACATGTCGCGCAAGCGATCGGCGCCGGCCGCGCCAATGACGAGCTCACCTCCTACGAGAACGCCTGGCGGGCAACCGATATCGGCAAGGATTTGAAGAAGGTCCGCAACGTCAAGCCGCTCTGGTCGCGTTTCGGCACTGTGCTCGGCATCGGCCTCGGCGGTCTCGACATGTGGCTGAACACGCTGTTCGGCTTCTCGCCCTTCGGCACGCTGAAGCACGGCAAGGCCGATTATGCGACGCTGGAGCCGGCCGCCCAGCACGAGAAGATCGTGTATCCCAAGCCGGACGGCGTGCTGACTTTTGACCGGCTGTCCTCGGTGTTCCTGTCCAACACCAACCATGAGGAAAACGAGCCGGTGCATCTCCTGGTCGCCGATATGGCCCTGCAGCAGCGCTCCGAGCACGACGTCTTTGCCGGGCCGTCGACCCGCTATTGCCCGGCCGGCGTCTACGAATGGGTCGACAAGGATGGCAATGCTGCCGCCGATCCGGCCGCCAAGGATGTGCGCTTCGTCATCAACGCGCAGAACTGCGTGCACTGCAAGACCTGCGACATCAAGGATCCCAACCAGAACATCAACTGGGTGCCGCCGCAAGGCGGCGAGGGCCCGGTCTACCAGGGCATGTGAGCTACGGGCCGTCTCGACCGCTGCCGGCAAAAATACCGGCGCGGGGCTGGTTACCAGGGCATGTAAGGCGATCGGCGCCATGATTGTTGAAACCGTCATCTGCTTGTGGTCTCATTGCCGGGTCCATGTGGGAGAATGGCATGCGGGTGTTGGTCTTGTTTTGCGTCGCCGTCATAGGCGCGGCCTGCGGCATCGTCGGGACGGCGTCGGCGGGGGTGAAAACCGTCGTCAAGACGCGAACCTATGACATCACCGGCACCACAGGTGCCGGTCTGGTTATCGCCATGAATCGCAGGGGCCCCAAGCACGGTTTCATGACCCACGCCATCGCGCAGACGAGCTACACCGCGGACTGGAACCTGGACCTCGGCCAGGCCAACGGCGTCTGCCGCCTGCGCCAGGCCAATGGAACGCTCAACGTCACCTACACCTATCCGCGCGTGGCCTCGGCCGTCACGCCGGCGCTGCACAAACGCTGGAACCGGTTTTTCACCGGCGTTCTCGCTCATGAAGGAACCCATGGTCGTATCGCCGGGCAGATGATGCAGGCCGCGGAGCGGTCGGTTCGCGGCCTGAAATTTGCCAACGATCCGCAATGCAACAAGACGCGCGCCGAAGCCAGGCGGCGCTTGGAAGCCACCTCCAAGCTCTACGAGGCGAAACAGATCGCCTTCGACGCGCGCGAGCACAGTGAAGGCGGCCATGTCGAGCGCATCATCGAGGCCCTGGTGGGCTTGTGAAACCTCAAGCCCGTAACGTGTTGATCTAGCCGCGTGCGCCGGGCTGGATAAGCGACACGGTCGCGGTGGCGTCCTCGTCGGCCGGCTTGGTCTCGTCACGCTTCAGCGAAAACTCCACCATCACCGGCAGGTGGTCCGAGCCGGTGTCTTCCAGCCGGGTTGACGACAGGATCGTCACCTTGCCCTTCGAGAACACCTGGTCGATCGGCAGGCCCGCATAGCGGCGCAGGAAGTCGGGCAGCGTCCGGTGAATCCAGCTCGGCCCGGCCGATGGCATCACAGTCAGTCCACCGAGCGAGGCGACACGCCGCACCGCAGCGCTCCACGGCACGGCGTTGCAGTCGCCGGCCATGATCGCCGTCTCGCCCAGCGAGGTGAGCGTCTTGGTCAACTCGCCGATCTGCCAGTACTGCTCCTTCGGCCACGGCCAGCTCAGATGGATCGCGGCGACATCGACGCCGATGCCGCCAAAGTCGACGGTGGCGGTGGCCATCGCGCCGCGCGGTTCGCAGTATGGTTCGGTACCGACGGCAAACGGCCGCCTGGACAGGAGCGCCACGCCGAACACGCCGTTGGGGTAGGCGCACAGGATGCGGTAGGGATAGGCGCTGCTGATATAGCCGAGCTCGGTTGCCCACATCGCCGATACTTCGTCGAGCGTGATCACGTCGGGGTTGGTGCGGCCGATCAGCGAGAGAACCTTCTTGGGCGTCGGATTGTTGAAGCGCAGGTTCATCTGCAGCAGCCGGTAGACCATCTCGTTGCCGGGCTCGGCGTCACCGGCGGCCTGCACCGGCCACAGGCGCGGCAAGGTGCTCAACGTGCTGGCGAAGGCGGCCACGGCGAGGAGCAGGCCCACACCCGCCTGCAGGCGAAACGAGGTGGCAAGCAGCGGCAGCCCAATCAGCGCCATCAGCACGGCCAGATGGATGCGGAAATGGGCGAAGGAATCGAAGGCCGGATGCAGTGTGCCAAAGAACCCGGCCACAAGCGCGACCGAGAGGCCGAGCATTGCCAGGAACGCCATCGAAGCCATCATGTTTCGCACGCGTGCCATCAGACCGGGTTTTGCATTGCCGAGGTGTCAGGCCTGTTATCGGCGCAAATGCGGCCCAATCAAGATGACGAAACGCCTCGCGGCCAACATTTACCGGAAGCCAGCCTACTGGAAGGCCGTCTCCGAAAAGCTTCTCAGCTTGCGGGAATGCAACCGTTCCATCGGCATTTCCGCCAGCTTCTCCATCGCCTTGATGCCGATGGTCAGATGCTGCGCCACTTGCCGCTTGTAGAACTCGGTCGCCATGCCAGGCAGCTTCAATTCGCCATGCAGCGGCTTGTCGGAGACGCATAAAAGCGTGCCGTAGGGAACACGGAAGCGGAAGCCATTGGCGGCGATGGTCGCCGATTCCATATCGAGCGCGATGGCACGCGACTGCGACAGCCGCTGCACTGGCCCGCGCTGGTCGCGCAGTTCCCAGTTGCGGTTATCGATGGTGGCGACGGTGCCGGTGCGCATGATGCGCTTGAGATCGTAGCCGGAAAGCCCGGTGACTTCGGCGACCGCCTCCTGCAGCGCCACCTGAATCTCGGCCAGCGGCGGGATCGGCACCCACACCGGCAGGTCGTCATCCAGCACATGGTCTTCCCTGACATACGCATGCGCCAGCACATAGTCGCCCAGCGCCTGTGTGTTGCGCAGGCCGGCGCAATGGCCGAGCATCAGCCAGGCATGTGGCCGCAGCACCGCGATATGGTCGGTGATGGTCTTGGCGTTGGACGGGCCGACGCCGATATTGACCATGGTGATGCCGCCATGGTTCGGCTTCTTCAAATGATAGGCCGGCATCTGCGGCAGGCGCGGCGCCGCCACGCCTTCGCTGGGCACGCTTTGCCCCGCCTTGGTGACGACATTGCCCGGCTCGACGAATTCGGTATAGCCGTGGCCGCCTTCCGCCATCTGCGCCCGCGCGCGGGCGACGAACTCATCGATGTAGAACTGGTAGTTGGTGAACAGCACGAAGTTCTGGAAATGCTGCGGGCTGGTCGCGGTGTAATGCGTCATGCGGTGCAGCGAATAATCGATGCGCTGTGCCGTGAACGGTGCCAGCGGCCTCGGTTCGCCGAACGCCACCTCGAATGTGCCGTTAGCGATCTGGTCGTCGGTGCCGTCGAGGTCCGGAACGTCGAAAAGGTCGCGGATCGGCCGCTTGATGCGCTCGGCGGCTGCGCCATCGACATGGGTGCCTTCGAGGAAGGCGAAATGCAGCGGGATCGGCGTGGTTGATTCCGAAACCGTCACCGGCACGCCGTGGTTGCGCATGATCAGCCGAAGCTGCTCGACGAGATAGGTTTCGAACAGCGCCGGCTGGGTGATGGTGGTCGAGAAATGCCCCGGCGTCGGCATGTGACCGTACGCCTGGCGCGAGTCGATCTGGGTGAATGAATTGGTGGTGACGCCGATCTCCGGGTAGAAGGCGCGGTAGCGCTTGCTCTCGTCGCCGCCGGCGGCAAGTGCCGCAAAGGAGTCACGCAGGAATTTGGTGTTGCGGTCGTAGAGCCCCTGCAAGGCGGCCACGGCCTTTTTGGCATCGTCGAAGCTCTTCTTGCCGAAAGGCTCCGGCATGACGACCGATTCGATAGCTTGTGGGTAGATTCGCTTTTCCATGGCTCAATATAGAGACTCAGGACAGCACTTGGGAGGGGGAGGTGGCCACCGAGGCAGCCAAGGCGAAGATTTATTCCCAGCGCACCTTACCCGCGCTGCAGGCTGACGAGCAGCACAAAGCCAACGCCATGCTTCTTTGTCGCCGGCGCGTCGATCGTCGTGTCGTCACCGGCGCGCATCATCGGCATGGCCAGGACCGGCGCTGAGAGCACGATCAGGACGAGCGCCGCCCGCGGCAGAAGCCGGAGGGTCTTGAGGGCGTTGATGGCTGCGCGGTTCATGGCTTTGGCTTTTCTGTTTGGATCTACGTCTTTGTCGTCTCAGCGGCGGAAATGGTTCATGCAATCGAATTGGCAGCTGTTGGAACTGGCTGCATCCCAGGAGCGGGCCGGACGGCCGGCTTCGGCCACGAGAATGGCGAAGAACATGCCGAACAGGCTCATCAGCAGGCAGACGATGGTGAAGCGGCGAGCGAGCATTTGCGTGGTGTCTCCTTGAACACGCCATCAAAATGCCCTGATGCGACTGAACCGGCTCTGATGCCGGCGTTCATCTGCGGTTCAAAGTGATTGACGATGTTTTAGGGAGAGCATCTGCCCCGGTTACGAGGCCGCGAGGTGCCGATGCGGGTGTGTCGTGGACCGTCCTGGAAAAGAAAACGGGGCCTGTGAAGGCCCCGTTGTCGTCATGTCAAAACAGCAAGCTCAGAGCTTGTGCCAGGTCTGGCTCTTGCAGATCAGGCCACCGAGCACGCAGCCGCTCATCTTCAGCGAGGTGCCCGACAGTGTGGCCTTGCCGGAGTAGGTCTTGTCGTTTGCCGGATCGGTGATGTTGCCGGCGTATTTGTTGCTCCCGGTCGCCTTGAGCGAACCGATGGTCTTGCCGGCATATTTGCCGGTCTTCAGCGTGATGGAGAATGAATCGCTACCGCCAATGAGCGCGGTGTCGCCGGCTTGCGTCTTCCAGTTGCCTTCGATCGGATCGGCCCAGGCCGCGCCCGCCATCATCATCGTGGCCGCCAGGGCCAAGCTCACTTTGCCAAACATATCTGTCCTCCCTGTGGTTTTAGCTGGGGCGCCCGCCTCTCTGCCCCTTACGCAAACGTAAGCTAATCCAGCTCCCGGCAAAACAAAAGCGGGTGCCGTGAGGGAAGGGTTTGCAATTTTCATGAGGGTCGAGAAAGCGCTCAGCGACCTGGAAATGAAACGATCGAGGCGTTGGCTTTGGTTTCCGTGGTTAGCAGAGTGTTGACCGGCGCCCCGCAAATTTTCGTCAAATCCGGCGCGAAACGGCGCGGTTGCAGGCTTTGTATCCTTAACGAATTTCCGCGTTTACCTCTTGTTTTAGCTTTGTTTTCTCCAAATTAAGCACGCCATTTAACGACGGATTCAAGGCTCGGCTTCATTCTCGAAAGCATCGAAAGAGCGGCTCCCCAGGGGATACCGGGGGACAGAAAAGGCCCGCTCTCGGGAGCCAGACAGGGGACTAAAATGGCACGTTTTGAAATGCTTGAAGCCGGCTTCGGCGCCATGGGGGCAACTGCCCAGGCCGACATTCTTTTCGAACTGGGCATGATGTATGCGACCGGCCGCGATTGCGAGACCGATGTCGTTGCCGCCCACAAATGGTTCAACATCGCCGCCATCAAGGGCTCGATCCGTGCCGCCGAACTGCGCTCGGAACTGTCGGCCGCAATGTCCAAGGTCGAGATCGCCAGGGCACTGCGCGAAGCCCGCGAATGGATGACCATGCACTGAGATCGCAGCAGACTATCGAAAACAGGGAAGCCCCGGGATCAAGACCGCAAAAGACGGCCGGAACCGGTGAAATACAAGGCCGCGACAAGACGGTCGACAATGAAGAACAAGAACGCGGCAGGCCAACACGGTCCAGCCGTGCACAATGGGGACGGCGAGCAGGTTTTCGTGGCGCGGGGGCGCATGGGGACTGCTCCACGAGCAAAAAGCCACGACCGGCCGGAACAAGGCTGGCGTGGCTTTTTGCGTTGATGAGGCCCAATCGAGTGATGCCGATGCGCCTAGACAGGCCCAATGAAGGATGAAATTGTCCCGCCTTCTGAAAGAAGCGCGGCCAGAGCGGCTGCGCGCGTGTGGGAGGAGTTCTATCACCATGAAAAAAATGGGTATTTTGAGCGCGGCCGTATTTGGCCTGATGATGAGCGCGCCGGTTGCCTTTGCCGATGACATCACCATTTCGGTGGTCGGCCCGATGACCGGACAGCTCGCCACGATCGGCGATCAGTTCAAGCAGGGCGCAACGGCAGCCGCCGACGCCATCAACGCCGCCGGCGGTGTCAACGGCTCGATGATCAAGATCGACATCGAGGACGACCAGTGCGATCCCAAGCAGGCGGTTTCGGTGGCCAACCGCATCGTTGCCAACAGCGTCAAGTTTATCGACGGCCATGCCTGTTCAGGTTCGAGCATCCCGGCTTCCGCCGTCTACGCCGAGGCCGGCGCGCTGATGATGAGCCCGGCCTCTTCAAATCCCGAGCTGACTGACGCCGCCGCCAAGGCTGGCTGGCCGACGATCATGCGTCTCTACACGCGTGACGACGCGCAGGGCGCCTTCATCGGCCCGTGGATTGCCAAGAAATATGCCGGCAAGAACATCGTCATCCTGCATGACAAGAGCGCCTACGGTCAGGGCGTGGCCGATGCAGTGAAGGCGACGATGAATGCCGGCGGCCTCAAGGAAGTCGACTATGAAGGCATCAATGCCGGCGAGAAGGACTATTCGGCTCTCGTCACCAAGCTGAAGGACCTCAAGGCCGACGTCGTCTATTTCGGCGGCTATCACCCTGAGGCCGGGCTGATCCTGCGTCAGTCGGCCGAGCAGAGCGTCAAGTTCCAGCTGATCATGCCGGATTCGATCGCCTCGCCGGAATTCTGGCAGGTCGCCGGTCCGGCCGGTGAGGGCACCATGTTCGTCTTCCCCTCGGACCCGCAGGCCAAGCCGGAAGCCAAGGAGGCCATCGCCAAGATCAAGGCGGGCGGCTTCGTGCCGGAAGGCTTCACGCTGTTCTCCTACGCCGTCGTTCAGGCGTTTGCAGAGGGCGTCAAGCGCGCCGGAACCGACGATCCGGTCAAGGTTGCCGAGGCGCTGAAGAACGGTACGCCGTTCAGCACCGTGGTCGGCGACGTGACCTTCGACGAGAAGGGCGACCTGAAGAACGCCAGCTACGACATCAACCAGTGGCATGACGGCAAATACGCGCCGATCGCGCAGTAATCGTCCGCGTACTCATGGAAATGGCCGGGCTTGTCCCGGCCATTTTTGATTAAGCCGGCTATGCAGCCTCTTCAACGAAGCGCACCAGCACGGTTCCGTCGGTGACCTGCGCGCCCTCGGTAGCGATCTCGGCGATCACGCCGTCATGGCTGGCCGAGATCGTGTGCTCCATCTTCATCGCTTCCAGGATCAGCAGCGGCTGGCCCTTGACCACCGCTTCGCCCCTTGCGGCGCGCACCAGTTTGACCAGCCCGGGCATCGGCGCGCGCAGGCTGCCGGAAGCAGCGGCGGCCTCGTCGGTTCGCGCCAGCGGATCCGGGACGAGGAAACTGTAGCCGACCGCGCCTTCAAACACGGTGACGTGGCCCGGCCAGCGGGCAAGGCGAGGGGCGGCGCGAAGATCGTGCGAATTGACGCTGTCATAGGGCGCATCCAGCGCCACCTCGAAGCGCCCGTCCGGCCGCACTGAAACACGTGCCAGAATATCGTCCTCGCCATGGCGCAGGCGCGTGCGCCGCGCAACAGTGTGGAAATGCGCATAGCCGGCAAGCGAGGACCATGGGTCGTCCGATGGCGGCAGCGCACCGGCGCCGGCCGCGGCAAGGGCTGCCGCGGCAACGATCTCGCCGCTCGGCGGGGCGACCGCGGTCAGCGCTTCCTGATGCCGGCCGATCAGGCCGGTATCGACATCGCCGGCCGAAAAATCGGCGTCGGCGGCAAGTGCCGCGAGAAAGGCGGTGTTGACAGTCGAGCCGGCAATTTCGGTTTGCGATAACGCTGTGCCGAGCGCGTCGAGCGCCGCCTGCCTGTCCTTGGCGTGGACGACCAGTTTGGCGATCATCGGATCGTAAAAGGGCGAGATCGCATTGCCGGCCCGCACGCCGGTCTCAATGCGCATCGTGGCGCCCTCGGGAGCTTTGTCGGGAAATGTGAGGTGATGCAGCGTGCCGGTCGCCGGCAAAAACCCTTTCGCCGCGTCCTCGGCATAGATACGCGCCTCGAAGGCGTGGCCGGAGAGCTGGATTTCGCTCTGCATCTTAGGCAGCTTTTCGCCGGATGCCACGCGCAACTGCCACTCGACAAGATCGGTGCCGGTGACCATTTCGGTGACGGGATGCTCGACCTGCAGGCGGGTGTTCATTTCCATGAACCAGAAGCGGTCGGCCTTCAGCCCTTGCGAGGCGTCGACGATGAATTCGATGGTGCCGGCGCCCGAATAGCTGATCGCCTTGGCGGCCTTAACCGCGGCCTCCGTCATCGCCTTGCGCAGCGCCGGCGTCATGCCGGGCGCAGGCGCTTCCTCGATCACTTTCTGATGGCGGCGCTGCGCCGAGCAGTCGCGCTCGAAGAGATGCACGGCGTTGCCAAAATTGTCGCCGAACACCTGGACCTCGATGTGGCGCGGCTTGTCGACATATTTTTCGACCAGCACGCGGTCGTCGCCAAACGCGGCCTTGGCCTCGCGCCGTGCGCCCGACAGCGCCTCGGAGAAATCGTCGGGATGGTCGACGCGGCGCATGCCTTTGCCGCCGCCGCCAGCGCGCGCCTTGATCAGCACGGGATAGCCGATCTCGCGCGCCTTGGACGCCAGCAGCACGATCTCCTGCGCCTCGCCATGATAGCCCGGCACCACCGGCACACCGGCCTTCTCCATCAGCCGCTTGGCCGCGTCCTTCAGCCCCATGGCGCGGATCGAGGCCGCCGACGGGCCGATGAAGGTCAAGCCCGCCGCCACCACCTGGTCGACGAAGTCGGGGTTTTCCGAGAGGAAGCCGTAGCCGGGATGGATCGCTTCGGCACCTGTCGCCAGCGCGGCCGCAACAATCTTGTCGCCGCGCAGATAGCTTTCACCGACGGGCGAAGCGCCGATATGCACCGCCTCGTCGGCCATTTCGACATGCAGAGCCTTGCCGTCGGCGTCGGAATAGACGGCAACGGTGCGCACACCGAGCCTGCGTGCCGTACGGATGACCCGGCAGGCGATCTCGCCGCGATTGGCGATCAGGATCTTGGCGAACATGGAGCCTCCAGAGTTTGCCGCCCGCGGTGTCGGCGCTCCCTCGCGCTGTGCAGCCAGCCTATCCTTGCCAGCCTTCTCACACCCTGCTTTGGAGTCTGGCCATTGTCAAAGAACCGGCGATCGAAGCCTTGCTTATTTGGACGCAGCGATTTCGCAACGTCCTGCTGTCGTGAACTTATGGCCGTTGAGACCGGCCTGACAGGATTTCAGCGCCCCTTCTTCAGCCGCCTTCTGGGAAGGCGCATTCAAACGTGAGCCGCAGACGATGTACAGCGAACGCACGCGTGCGTAGGGCGTGGACGCATAGGCCGAATGGCCGCTGGCCGCGACATAGGCTTTGTAGGCCTTGGTGCACGGCTCCATCAGACTTCCCGACACATACGGATAGAAACGGACATCGCCCTTGTTCCCTGCCAGCGATGCCGCTGATCCGGCGCTGGATATGGCGACCAGAAACAGGCCTGCAAGCATCAATGCGGTCTTTCTCAATTTCATCTTATCCCACCCCGTTGGAGAAAGTTAAATCTTAAAGGCTCGGCCTACTTGGAAGCAGCGATCTCGCAAGCGCCTCCGGTCGTGACTTTCCATTTGCTGCGGCCGGCCTGGCAGGATCTCAAGGCCGTGTCTTCGGCCGCCTTTTGCGACGGTGCGTTGATGCGCGAGCCGCAGATCATGTACAAATACGTTACCCGCATATACGGCGTGGTGGCGTAAGCCGAATGGCCGCCGGCCGCCACATAGGCATTGTAAGCCTTGGTGCATGGGTCTTTCGGGTTTGTACGCAATTTCGGCCAGAAGCGGACGTCGCCCTTGCTTCCCGCCAGCGATTCCGCTGATCCGACGCTGGGTGCCGTGACGAGAAACAGGCCTGCAAGTAGCGACGCGGCTACTCGTGTGATGTATGTCGGTTTCATTTTGCCCTACCCATTTTGAAGATGCCGGTGATGACAGCGTTTCGCCTATTTGGAAGCCGCGACGCTGCACTGTCCGGAGGCGCCGACTTTGTATTTTTTGATGGCGGACTGGCAGGACTTCAACGCCTGTGTCTCCGCGGCCGTCTGCGAAGCCGCATCGAGGTAGGCGCCGCAGATGATGCCCTCGGTGGTCTCGCCGACCAGGGTCGATGCATAGGCGGAATGACCGGGCGCAGCCACGTAGGCCTTGTATGCCTTGTAGCAGTCTCCTCTCGCATAGGGCGGGAAGTAGACGGGATAACGGCTGTCGCCCTTGCTGCCCGCCAACGATCCCGCCGCGCCAGGGCCCGGCGCCAAGAATATTAGAAAAACTGAAAGTATCGAGATGGTCGACCTACGACAATATTCCAGCTTCATTCCCACCCACCCCAGATTGCCAAATCCAGCATGAGCAATAACGAATATCCTGTCCCTCCGCCAGTTCGGCGGTGGAGATTTCGTATTTGCCAGTAGCGGGGATGCTTCTGGCCATGAAGCTCAGCGCTCTTCAAAGCCAGCAACGGCGCATCGGTATAGTTCAGCGGTTTCGTCATCGAAGCAGCAGAAAATAACGGTCTCGGGCAGGGCGTTCTGCCGCAGGAAGTCGCTTGCGATGCCGACGGCAATGTCTGCCGCCTCGTTCTTCGGATAGCCGTAGATGCCGGTCGAGATCGCCGGAAAGGCCACCGTCCGGCAATCATGGGCGCATGCGATTTCGAACGACCGGCGGTAGCAGGAGGCGAGCAGTCCGGCCTCGCCTTTGCCGCCGCCTTGCCAGACAGGTCCGACCGTGTGGATGATGTATCGCGCCGGTAGCCTGTAGCCCTTGGTGAGCTTGGCGTCGCCGACCTTGCAGCCATGCAGCATCCGGCATTCGAATTCGAGCTCCGGGCCGGCGGCGCGGTGAATGGCGCCGTCGACGCCGCCGCCGCCCAGCAGCGAGGAATTCGCGGCATTGACGATGGCATCGACCGCAAGCTTGGTGATATCGCCAGTGTGAACGCGTATCCGGTCGCCGATCGCGCTCATCTCACATCCTGAACACGCCGAAGCGTGTTTCTTCGATTTCAGCATTGAGCGCGGCTGAAAGGCTCAGCCCCAGCACCTCGCGCGTCCTCGCCGGATCGATGATGCCGTCGTCCCACAGCCGCGCCGAGGAGTAGAGCGGGTGACCCTCATGCTCGTACTTCATCAGTATCGGCTTCTTGAATTTTGCTTCCTCGTCCGCACTCCACTCACCGCCCTTGCGCTCGATGCCCTCGCGCTTGACCACCGCCAGCACCGTCGCCGCCTGCTCGCCGCCCATCACCGAAATGCGCGCGTTCGGCCACATCCACAGGAAGCGTGGCGAATAGGCGCGCCCGCACATGCCGTAATTGCCGGCGCCGAACGAGCCGCCGATGATCATGGTCACCTTCGGCACCTTGGCGGTGGCCACCGCCATCACCAGCTTGGCGCCGTCCTTGGCGATGCCGCCGGCCTCGTATTTTCGCCCGACCATGAAGCCGGTGATGTTCTGCAGGAAGATCAGCGGGATCTTGCGCTGGCAGCACAGTTCGATGAAATGCGCGCCCTTCAGCGCACTTTCAGAAAACAGCACGCCATTGTTGGCGATGATGCCAACCGGCATGCCCTGGAGATGGGCAAAGCCGGTGACCAGCGTGGTGCCGTAATTCTGCTTGAACTCGTCGAACTCGGAGCCGTCGACGACGCGCGCGATCACCTCGCGCACATCATAGGGCTGGCGCAGATCGGTCGGCACGATGCCGTAGAGTTCCCGCGCGTCGTGAAGCGGCGGCGTGGGTTTCTGTAAGCTCAGGCTTACGGTCTTGCGCCGGTTTAGGTTTTTCACGATGCGCCGGCAGATGGCCAGCGCATGTTCGTCGTCCAGCGCGTAGTGGTCGGCGACACCGGATAACCTGGTATGCACGTCGGCGCCGCCAAGTTCCTCGGCGCTGACGTCTTCGCCGGTGGCCGCCTTCACCAGCGGCGGGCCGCCGAGAAAAATGGTCGCCTGGTTGCGCACCATGATGGTCTCGTCCGACATTGCCGGTACATAGGCGCCGCCCGCCGTGCATGAGCCCATGACGCAGGCTATCTGCGGGATGCCGGCCGCCGACATGTTGGCCTGGTTGTAGAAGATGCGGCCGAAATGCTCGCGGTCGGGAAACACTTCGTCCTGGTTGGGCAGATTGGCGCCGCCGCTGTCGACCAGGTAGACGCAA
This sequence comes from Mesorhizobium neociceri, assembly GCF_013520985.1. GTDB lineage: Bacteria > Pseudomonadota > Alphaproteobacteria > Rhizobiales > Rhizobiaceae > Mesorhizobium > Mesorhizobium neociceri. Next base: position 82,212 of record NZ_JACDTY010000008.1, read on the forward strand.
GGCAGATTGTTCTGCAGTGCGATCTCCTGTGCCCGCAAATGCTTCTTCACCGTCAGCGGATAGTAAGTGCCGCCCTTCACCGTGGCGTCGTTGACGACGACCATCACCTCGGTGCCTTCGACGCGGCCGACGCCGGCGATCATGCCGGCCGAGGAAATCTCCTCGCCATACATCGACCATGCCGCGAACTGGCCGATCTCCAGGAAAGGCGAGCCGGTGTCGAGCAATTGCGCCAGCCGCTCGCGCGGCAACAGTTTGCCGCGCGAAACATGGCGCTCGCGTGCCTCATCCGAGCCGCCGCGCTCTACGCTTGCCGCCTTGTCCGCAATGTCGGCAACCAGCGCCCGCATGCGCTCGGCATTGGCGCGGAAGGTGTCGGTGGAGGGCGAGATATGGGAGACTAAAGTGCTCATTGACGAACCTTTTATGATATCATATTTTAGTATCACTATGGGCTCTCGCCCTAACCCAAGAGGAGCCGACTACCGAGGTATTCAATTCGGGGAGGGCGGAGAGTCGTGAAAGCCGCGCACCGGCAGACACTGGACAAGATATTTGCGAATCCGGTTAGCGCTTCGATCAAATGGCGCGATGTCGAGGCATTGCTGGTGGCAATCGGCGCGCAGGTTTCGGAGGGTCGTGGATCGCGAGTGCGTTTCACATTGAATGGGATAACGCTCCGTGTGCATAGGCCCCATCCATCGCCAGATACAAAAGCATATGTGATCCGAGAGATCAGAACGTTTCTCATCGATTCAGGTGTTGAGCTATGAAACCTTACAAGGGATATCTGGGAACTATCGAGTTCGATGAAACCGATCTCGTGTTCCATGGCCGGATAATGGGCATTCGTGACATCTTTACCTATGAAGCTGTTTCGGCAGAGGGATTGCTGGAGGCTTTCCACGAGTGTGTGGACGACTATCTTGAATTCTGTATCGAGCAGAACAGGGAGCCGGAAAAGCCATTTTCGGGCAAGCTCGCTCTGCGCACTACCCCTGAAGTCCACCATCTTGTCAGTCGAGCCGCCGCCAGCGATGGCAAATCGATCAATCAATGGGTATCGGACACGCTTGCCGAAGTCGCGCGCAAGCGGGTCGACGAAGGTTCGACAAAAGTCCGAACCCGCGCGCACTAAACGCCCTCTGCCATGATCTCGCGTCCGATCAGCCAGCGGCGGATCTCGCTGGTGCCGGCGCCGATCTCATAGAGCTTGGCATCGCGCAACAGCCGCCCGGTCGGATACTCGTTGGTGTAGCCGTTTCCGCCAAGCAGCTGGATGGAGTCGAGCGCCATCAGCGTCGCCTTTTCGGCGGCAAACAGTACGCAGCCGGCGGCATCCTTGCGCGTCGTCTGGCCGCGATCGCAGGCGGCAGCGACGGCATAGACGTAGGCGCGCGCGGCGTTCATCGTCGAATACATGTCGGCCAGCTTGCCCTGCACCAGCTGGAACTCGCCGATCGGCTGGCCGAACTGCTTGCGCTCATGCACATAGGGGATCGCCACGTCGAGACAGGCTGCCATCAGCCCGATCGGGCCGCCGGCGAGCACGGTGCGTTCGTAGTCGAGACCCGACATCAGTACCTCGACGCCGCGACCTTCCTCATGCAGCACATTGTCATAGGGAACCTCGACATTCTCGAACACCAGTTCGCCGGTGTTGGAGCCGCGCATGCCGAGCTTGTCGAGCTTTTGCGCCGTCGAAAAGCCGGCCATCTTCTTTTCGACTATGAAGGCGGTGATGCCGCGGGACTTCCGTTCCGGATCGGTCTTGGCATAGACGACCAGCGTTTCGGCGTCGGGACCGTTGGTGATCCACATTTTCGAGCCGTTGAGCACATAGCGGTCGTTACGCTTTTCGGCGCGTAATTTGAGCGAGACGACGTCGGAGCCGGCGCCCGATTCCGACATGGCCAGCGCGCCGACCCTTTCGCCCGAGCACAATGCCGGTAGATATTTTTCCTTCTGCGCCGGTGTCGCCCAGCGGTTGATCTGGTTGACGCAGAGGTTCGAATGGGCGCCGTAGGAGAGGCCGACCGAGGCCGAAGCTCGGGAGATCTCTTCCACCGCGATCACATGGGCGAGATAACCCATGCCGCTGCCGCCGAACTCGGGATCGGCGGTGATGCCGAGCAGGCCGAGCGCGCCGAGTTCTTTCCACAGATGCATGGGGAATTGATTACTGCGGTCGATCTCGGCAGCGATCGGCGCGATCCTGTCCTGGGCAAAGCGCCGCACCAGATCGCGCAGCGCCTCGATGTCTTCGTCATGCCCGAAGCTAAGCGTGTTCGTGTACATGCCGTTCCCTCCTGCCGCATGACCCCGAAAATCGACTTTGATTTTCGGAAAGGATCATGCGCGAAATCAAAATGCTACAGCGTCCTTTGCGCGTCCGAAGGGACGCGCGGCGCTGTAGGTCTTGTCGTCGATCTTCGCGCCAACCAGACGCATTGTCATGGAAAGATATGTCGCCGTGACTTCAGCCATCGACAGCCGCTCGCCCGGTCGGAACCAGACGATGACGCCGGTCATCATCTGGATCAGCGCCATGGCGGTGAGCCCGGTGTCGTCAACGCTGAAGGCGCCTGTTTCTGTTCCGTCGCGCAGGATGGCGCGCAGCTCCTTTTCGTAGGCGGTGCGCATCCTCAAAATCTGCGTCAGCCGGTCATGCGACAGGCTGCGCAATTCCATGTTCGAGACATGGGTGGAATGGCGGCGCTCGATGTGGAAGGCGATGTGGTTTTCGACATAGGCGCCAAGCCGCGTCGTTGGATCGGCGTCGGGGCGTGCGGCGTCCCACGCTTTGATCAGCCCTTCCATATGCTCGCGCATCAGCGTGAACAAAAGGTCTTCCTTGGTCGGAAAATAGCGATAGAGCGCGGCAGCCTGGACGCCGACCTCGGCGGCGAGTTGGCGCATCGACATCGCTTCATAGCCGAAGCGTGCGATCAGGCTGACCGCCGCCTCGCGGACGGCGGCTTCCGTCTTTTCACCATCGGATCCGGTGGTGCGCGCCATGAATGCCTCCCTACGTCGCGCAAGAATAAAACGAACGTTCAATTAATTCAAGTAGGCAATCGGGATCGTGTCGTCTATACGATGATCCGAAAGTCGATGGGCGCGTCGCCGAGTTCGAATTCCTCGGTCTCGACCTTCGAAACGGAAGCTCCTCTCGGCCCTTGCCGCAGCCGTTCGATCATTGTCGAAACCGCAGCCTCGGCCCCGGCAATCCAGGCCGTCACTGTGCCATCCCGTTCGTTGCGTACCCAGCCCACGAGGCCAAGCCCTATCGCTTCGCGCCGCGCCCACACCCGGTAGCCGACGCCTTGCACCTTGCCATGCACGCGTACCTGCACCGCCCTTTGCTGGTCATTCATCGTCGTCTCCCATGCACAGAGTCTGGCGCAGGATCGGACGAAAGCAACAGGCTTGACTGGTTGGATTGCAGCTGGATCGGACAAGAGCCAGGATCACGCCTTCGAGGTGAATGACGTCGTCCAGTAAATAGTTGACCAGATCAACTAATTCGGCGAAGATCGGCACTGCGGAAATCTTCGGGGAAAGGTGCCTGCCATGCCAGCCGATCGAAATGCGTTGGTTGCCGAGATGCGCGGCTTCAACAGGTTCTACACTTGCCTGGTCGGGCTGCTCGACGAGACGCTGACGCAGAGCGCCTACACTTTGGTCGAAGCCAGGGTGCTGTTCGAACTCGGCCACCGGCCAGCTGACGTTTCTGCTGGCCCCGGCGGCGAAGCGGGATTCCTGGCACGGGCGTTCGATCTCGATCTTGCGCCTGTTGCATCGGCCCTTGCCGGCGAACTCCAACTTCCGCCGGCCCATCTCATGAGGATCCTGAGGAAATTCATGGCCGCCGGCCTGACCGAACTGCGCGCCGATCCGGATGATCGGCGCCGGCGGATCCTGTCGCTGACGGCTCGAGGCAATGCCGCGCTGGCAACACTTCAGGCGGCGGCCAATCGCGATCTCGCCTGTCTGACAGCCGGCCTCGCCGATAATGAAGCAGCCGAGCTTTCGGATGCGCTGAAACGGATCATGCTGCTGCTCGGTGGGGGCGCGAAGGATTCGCGGGCTCTGCTGACGGTCGGCTGATGCCGATCCGCTGGCTGATCGAGGCCGCTGCTAAGTAGGCCCGCCGCAGGCAGTCCGGCCTAGTTCCCGCGCGCCGCAGCGAGCGCGCCGGGCAGTTCCTCGGCAAAGATGTCGAGCTCATGGTCAAGGCCGACGCTGACCCGGATGCAGCGGTCGAGCTCCGGCGCCATCGGCTTGCGGATGAAGACGTCGCGCGACAAAAGGTTTTGCAGCACTTTCAGCGCGAAGGAGCCGTCCTTGCCGCAGTCGATGGTGACGAAATTGGTCGCTGATGGCAGCGGCTTCAGCCCGTTTGTCTCGGCAATCCCGGCGATTCGCGTGCGGCCGGCAGCGACCCGCGCCACCACGCTGTGCAACCAGTCCTGGTCGGCCAGCGCCTCGACGCCTGCGATCTGCGCCATGCGGCTGACGCCGTAATGGTTGCGGATCTTCTCGAAGTCGCGGATCACCTCTGCCTCCGCCACCGCGTAACCGCAGCGTATGCCGGCCAGCCCGTAGGCCTTGGAGAAGGTACGCATGCGGATAACGTTGGGCCGCGCGACATCGATCGGCGGCAGCGCCGAGGCCGGCCCCAATTCGCCATAGGCCTCGTCGAGCACCAGCATGGTGGTTTCCGGCAAGGCTTCGATGAAGCGGGTGATTTCGGCTGCTTCCCACCAACTGCCCATCGGATTGTCGGGATTGGAGAGATAGACCAGCGGTGCCCTTTCCCGGACGACTGCCTTGAGCAGGCCGTCCAGACTTTCCTTGTCGTTCTCGTAGGGCACCGTGACCAGCTGGCCGCCAACGCCGGCGATGTGGAAATTGAACGTCGGATAGGCGCCGAGTGAGGTGACCACCGCGTCGCCGGGCGCCGCATACATACGCGCCACCAGGCTGAGCAGCCCGTCTATGCCTTCGCCGACCACGACGTTTTCCGTGCCGACGCCGAGATGGCGGGCCGCGGCCTGCTTCAGGTCGTAATTGTCGGGATCGCAATACATCCACTGGTCACGCGCGACGCTCTCCATGCGGGCAATGACGCGCGGCGAAGGCCCGAAACTGCTCTCATTGGCGCCGATGCGAGCACGAAACGGGCGGCCGCGGTCCCGCTCCTGCGCCTCCGGGCCGACAAACGGCACCGTCGAGGGAAGCGCGCCGACAAGCGGCGTGAGGGCAGGGCGCTGGCGCATGGCAAAGGCTCACTCGAAAAGGGCCTTCTTGCTAGCGTGGAGGCATGTTGGGCGCAAGATGACAATGCCGCACTGGATTTCGCCGATCTGTTTTGCTAGCGAAATAAAATGAGCAACCGATTGCCGCCCGCTTGGGCTAAGCACCTTAAAACCCAACCAGCGCCGAAGGGCGCAGCGCCGAAGGTCGGGCAACCGAAACCTCAGCCCGCAAAGGCGGCTTCGTCTCGCGCTCAGGCCAACGATATGATGTTGAGGCAGGCGCTCGAGTTCCAGCAACAGAATCGATTGCCTGAGGCGGAAGAACTCTGTCACCGCGTTCTGGCGAGAACGCCCGAACATCCGCTGGCCCTCTATATACTGGGGACGCTGGGGATCGGGTACGACGAGGAAAAAGTCCTGCGGTATTTTGCTCGGGCGATCGCGCAGGAGCCTCTAAATCCCTACTACCACCTAAGCCTCGGTCAAGCCTATTTGAGGCTCAGCGAGTTTACACCGGCGATCGAACACATTCAGCACGCACTGGCATTGAAGCCGGATCTGGTGGAGGCGCTTTGCGCCTTAGGCGATGCATACAATTCGTTTGACAAGGGGGAAATGGCGCTGCCGCTCTTTGAGAAGGCGCTCAGTGTCGACCGTGATCATCCCACGGCCCGGTTGGGGCTGCCTCGTGCGCTGGCAAGCCTCGGCCGTATGGACGAAGCCGCGGTTCATCTCAAAGAGGCAATAGGTCGGCGCATCGCGGTACCTGCTGCCTACAATGCGCTTGTAAGCACGCACAAATTCACTGGAGAGCCACCAGAACTCGCGGCGATCCTGACGGAACTTCAAGACCCCGACCACGGATCCGAGGGAGTGATGGCGCTCCACCACGCGGCCGGAAAGCTGCTCAACGACCTCGGTCGCTACAAGGAGGCGATGGCGCACTTCAAAAAAGGAAATCAAGCCGGCGGCAAGAGCTTCGATGTGCAATCCTACCGTCGTTGGGTCGACGCTCTGATCGAAACCTTTACACCGGATTTGGTGGCTTCAAGGACTGCTTCTGGCAATGTCTCGGAGGTGCCCGTGTTCGTAGTCGGGATGCCTCGCTCGGGCACGACACTGACTGAGCAGATCTGCGCCAGCCATCCCAATGTTCATGGCGCTGGCGAGTTAGCAAAGCTTAGACGCACATCGAATGGGCTCGATCTTAGGTGTGGTTCCGACATAAGCCCGGGTGAGGCGATCGCATCGATGACTCCACAGCTGTCCAGGGCGCTGGCTGCGGAGCATCTTGCCTATCTGCGCGAGCGGGCCCCTGATGCGCTTCGAATTGTCGACAAGATGCCTCACAATTTCGAGCTGGTCGGCCTGATTGGCATCCTTTTCCCCAACGCGCGCATCATTCATTGTCGCCGCGATGCCATTGACAACTGCATCTCTTGCTTTGTCCTGCAATTCAATGAAGCGCATAGCTATAGCGCCGATCTGGAGACACTTGGGCTTTACTACAGGGAGTATGATCGTCTGATGCGGCATTGGGACAAGATTTTCCCGGGCCGTATCTTCGAAAACCGGTACGAGACGTTGATTGAAAATCAAGAGAAGCAGTCGCGCTGTCTCATAGATTATCTCGGACTACCCTGGGACGATGCCTGCTTGCGCTTTTTTGACAGGGGCGGCTCCGTAAATACCTATAGCAATTGGCAGGTCCGGCAGCCGATCTATACCTCGTCCGTCAAGCGGTGGACGAATTACGAAAGCGAGATCCAGCCGCTGATTGAGTCTTTGGGCGACCTGGCCGATATCTGATCCGAATTTGGAAAATCTGCAGCGATCTGGACCGAGCCGTTGCTGGTTCTGGCGGTGTGGGTCAGCCGGATGTCGATTTGAGCGCGCCGAAGCATCGCACGATCTGATAGGGGTACCGAGAAGTGAAAAACCCGGCGGTTGCCCGCCGGGTTCGGTTTTCAACCAGTCTGTGCGTTCTTAGAACGAACGCTGGAAGCGGAGCAAGCCGCCGACGCTGCTCTTCTTGTCGGCATTGGTGAAGTTGGAGAAGTCGGCGTCGTCGAACTTGCCTGCGTTGAGGTAGTCGACTTCGGCCGTGACCGTGAAGCCGGGAACCACATCGTAGGCGATGTTCGCGGCGACGCCGAGGTTCTTCCAGTCGTCATATGACACCTGGAGGTTGAACGAGGTCTTCTCGTTGATGGTGTAGGTGCCACCACCCCAGAATGCCCAGTTGCCGCCCCACTGCTTGTAGAAGCCGCGGCCGTTGGCCGGGATCGCGTAGGTGTCATCCGTCAAATTGTCGTCGGTGCCGTAGCCGCCCATGATGAAGAGCGACAGGTTCTGCATCGGAGTGATGTCCAAACGGACCTTGCCGGCGACTTCCTCGTAGTTGCTGTCATAAGCGACGACGCCGGTGATGGCGCCCCAGCCCTGCGTGTACTTCACGCCGCCGACGACATGCGGAACGTAGCTGTCGATCGTGCCGACGGTGCCCGAACCTTCTTCGAGCGAGACCACAGCCGAGAAGCCGTTGCCGGCGTCGAAGTAGTACTGGACGACGTTGGTGTCGAAATCGCCATAGGGAACCAGCGTATCCTGGATGACGTTGCCGGCGTAGCCGATGAACGTATCGAAGGCCGATTCGTCCTTACCGACGCGAAGGCCACCGAGCTGGATCCAAGCGAAGTTCAGCGAGACGTTCTTGTTGCCGGCCGGGTTGCCGATCGGGTCGCCGTCGGTGGAAAAGCCGCCATAGTTGTTGCGGTTGCCGAAGTTGAAGCGGGTCTCGGTGTAGGTCTTCAAGGTGCCGAGTTCGGTTTCCTGGCCGGTCCAGGTCTTCAGCGTGAAGCGGGCGTTCTTGTAGAAGGTATCCTGCTCGTCGCCGTCCTTATGGTCGAAGGACCTGGCGCCATCGAACGAGCCGACGTCGCCGACGCCGATGTCGTAGCGGATGTAACCGCCGATGCGCAGGCAGGTTTCGGTGCCGGGAATGTAGAAGTAGCCCGAGCCGTAAACGTCGCAAATCTTGACGTATTCAGCCGGTTCCGGCTCGGCGACGACGACGGCGTCGGCGGCGCGCGCACCGGAAACTGCGATCAGGGCCGCAGCGGAGCCGAGAAGAAGGCTCTTGATGTTCATTTTCTGACCTCCAGTCAGAATCGAACGGAATTGCCGAGCATTCGACAGGCGTTTCGGTCATAATACCTTGTTATTGCTATATTTTATCGGAGAAAAGCAGGATTTTGCGACTGGCTTGCGGCCGTCACCACAGGCGCCTGTTGGCGAAAGCGTGCCCCGAACCGGATTTGAGATAACGCTCGAATGAAGCTGCCCTGGCCTGATTCGAGAAGGCCATATAGGTCACAATCCGCCATGGCAGGAACTTGGACGTATGGCTGGATTTCCCCGTATTGTGTTCGGCGAGCCGTCGTTTCAAGTCAGACGTTATGCCGACATAACGTTCGCCTTTCGAACCCTCGCTCTCAAGCAGGTACACATACCACACGAGCCGGCCCTCCTTCGCCAAGGCTTCGGAGGGCATCCTCTCCGCCATCCTGCTTCGCACGAATTGTTGGGCCTGTCCTGCGAAGCTCGAAGAGCGAAGCAGGATGGCGGAGAGGATGGGATTCGAACCCACGAGAAGCTTTTGACCTCTACTCCCTTAGCAGGGGAGCGCCTTCGACCACTCGGCCACCTCTCCGTTGCGCCGCTGGATAGAGAAAAGCGCCGGCACAATCAACAAGCCGGCGCGATAATCGTTGAAAAATCCGCATTCGGCTGAAGCGGCGCCTTTGCCATGCGGCGATTCTGCGGCAGCTCCTTGGCCAGCGAGTCGGTAACGGAGCCGCAATTTCGGCCGGCCATCGCCGGATTCGGCCGCATTTCGAAGCCCCGGCCAAGGCTTCCGGGCTCTTCGATAGTTAACGAGAGCTTTCTGACTGAGGCCAAATCGTGTCATTTGTGCAACAACGCCAGGGGATAGCGCCCGCACAGCCCTTTTGCCGGTACGATCGTGGTTGAACGCCGCCGTCTCATGGGTAATGTCGAATTCGAAGGAGCGGCGCGGTGCGCATCTTTTTCGGTAGTGGGGATGGGGCAGGGAACGCTGTCCTTCAGCAAAGAATACCCAGACCCGTTTTTTAACTTTTGACTGGAGGTCAGAAAATGAACATCAAGAGCCTTCTTCTCGGCTCCGCTGCGGCCCTGATCGCAGTTTCCGGTGCGCGCGCCGCCGACGCCGTTGTCGTCGCCGAGCCGGAACCGGCTGAATACGTCAAGATTTGCGACGTTTACGGCTCGGGCTACTTCTACATCCCCGGCACCGAGACCTGCCTGCGCATCGGCGGCTACATCCGCTACGACATCGGCGGCGGCGACGTCGGTTCGTTCGACGGTGCGACGTCCACCGACACTGAGGACGGTGGCAGCAACGACACCTGGTTCAAGCACGCCCGTTTCGCGCTGAAGACCTGGACTGGCCAGGAAACCGAGCTCGGCACCTTGAAGACCTACACCGAGACCCGCTTCAACTTCCAGAACAACAACCGTGATTCGGGCGCGCTCGGTGACGTCAACGCTGCCGGCAACGGCGACACCGTCTCGCTGAACTTCGCCTGGATCCAGCTCGGTGGTCTGCGCGTCGGTAAGGACGAATCGGCCTACAACACGTTCATCGGCTACGCCGGCAACGTCATCCAGGATACGCTGGTTCCCTACGGCGATTTCGACACCAACGTCATCCAGTACTACTTCGACGCCGGCAACGGCTTCTCGGCCGTGATCTCGCTCGAAGAAGGCGCGGGCGGCGGCACGCCCGGTTCCTACGGCGTGGGCACGATCGACAGCTACGTTCCGCATGTCGTCGGCGGCGTGAAGTACACGCAGGGCTGGGGCGCCATCACCGGCGTCATCGCTTACGACAGCAACTATGAAGAAGTCGCCGGCAAGGTTCGTTTGGACATCACCCCGATGCAGAACCTGTCGCTCTTCATCATGGGCGGCTACGGCACCGACGACAACCTGACGGACCCGACCTATAACTTCCCGGCCGGCGGTCGCGGCTTCTACAAGCCGTGGGATGGCAACTGGGCAGTCTGGGGTGGTGGCACCTACACCATCAACGAGAAGACCTCGTTCAACGCCCAGGTCTCGTATGACGAAGGTGAGAACCTCGGCATCGCAGCCAACATTGCTTACGACATCGTCCCCGGCCTGACGATCACGGCCGAAGTCGACTACGTCAATGCAGGCAAGATCGGCGATCCCGATACCCTTGGCTCGAACCACAACTGGACCGGTATTACTGATGGCGACGACGCCATCGGCGGCATGCTCCGCTTCCAGCGCTCGTTCTAAGGGCTGGCTTTAGACAGGTGAATACCAGCCCGGGCGCTTCAACGCCCGGGCTGTTTTGTTTCGTGACTGGGTCAAGACAAGCAGAAGGAACAGGGGGAATCGGCAGCTGAATAGTCCCGTAGGGTGAGTTCGTGGGATCCGCTGATGGCGGATGAATTCACAACTGCGTGATTTAAATCTCTTGAAAGGACGCTTCCAAGCGGATAGGTCTGACTCTATCCACTCGGGGGTGTGGCAATTGATGACCATCGATGCGATACAAGAGGGTGATCCCTCCGAACATTTCTCAATGTTCTCTTCTCAAAATGCGAAGATAAAATACAGTTACAATAAGATCAGAGAAGTAAAGTCGCACAGGGTCGGAGAGCTTTTTTCAGCATACCGGGACATACTCTGGGATGATGGGCGGCACAAGTACAATGTCAGCTCCTTCATCGGCGAAATAGACGAGATTCTCCTTGGAGAACGGTTCAGCGCCTTCGACCAGAGCACCCTGGACAACCTTATCGGCACCTTGCGCCAGCGCGGCAACAGCAACGCAACCATCAATCGAAAGATGGCTGCCCTCAGCAAACTGCTGCGCAAGGCTTACAAGATGGGAGATATCCACAGCCTGCCCGAGTTCCGCCGCCAGAAGGAGCGGGCGGGACGGATTCGTTTCCTGGAAAGGGACGAAGAGGCAAGACTGTTCGCCGCCATCAAGAGCCGCAGCGAGGATGCCTATCGTCTCTCGGTCTTTCTCGTCGACACCGGCTGCCGCCTCGGCGAGGCGCTCGGACTGATCTGGAACGACATCCAGGAACACCGCGTCTCGTTCTGGATCACCAAATCCGGCCGCAGCCGCACCATTCCGATGACCGAGCGGGTCAAAGAGGTGATCAGACTGCCTCCGACCGAAGGCCGCCGGCCCAAAGGTCCATTCACAAAACTCAGCCAGGCGCAGTTTCGCGCCATCTGGAACGATGCGAAGGCCGAGGTCGGCCTCGGGGCTGACGACCAGGTGGTGCCGCACATCTTGCGCCACACCTGCGCTTCGCGTCTCGTCCAGGGTGGCATCGACATCCGCCGCGTGCAGATGTGGCTCGGCCACCAGACGCTTTCGATGACCATGCGTTATGCGCATCTGGCCACCAACGATCTCGACGGTTGCGTCGTCGTGCTGGAGACGCCCCGCGGCGAGGGGCTGTCCAGCGAAAGCTCGGCCTTCGCATCTCCGCTGACCACTGTTTCGGCGGCAGCGCCGACGCAAAAGAGCGAGGCGGCCGCGACGAAAACGGCCAAGGCGCCCAGGAAAAGCTCGAAGGCCAAATAGTTCCGCCGATCGTTGATATACTGAAAAGGCAACCCCAGGATCATATTTGATCACGGGGTTTACTTTGTTTGAGCTGTGTTTTCCGCCTTGTCCAGGAAGGCCGCGATGGCGCCGGGCAGATTGCCTGTCTCCAGGAAGGGTGCATGCCCCTGGCCGTCGACGGTGATCGCTTCCATGCCGGGATGGCGATTTCTCATCTCCTCGAGTGTGTCGACCGACAAGAGTTTCGAGTTGGCGCCGCGTATGGCAAGCAAAGGTATGGCCGCCAGCGCGTCGAACTGCGGCCACAAATCCGGCAGTTTCTGGCTGGGGTCTAAGCTGGCGAAAGTCTCGACCAGCTTCGCATCGAAATCCGGCAGCAGCCCTTGATCCGTTTCGCGATAGAGAGCCGACACCATCCTTTCCCAATCCGCCGCGGTCAACGCGGGAAAGTCACCGCCATGAGCGCTGCGTAGGGCATTGATAGCCTCAGTCCGGCTCTTCGGTTTTGGTGACGGATCGAGATAGGTGCGGATATGGGCGAGCCCCTCGGCCTCGATCACCGGGCCGATGTCGTTGAGCAAAATGGCTTTGAGCACGGCTGGCCGCAGCGCGCCGAGCACATGGACGATCAGCCCGCCGCGCGACGTGCCGATGAAGGCCGCTTCCGCGATGTCGAGCGCCGCGAGCCCGGCGAGAATATCGCCGGCTTCGATGCCGACATTGTAATGGCTGATATCAGGGTCGTAAGCCGATTGGCTGCGGCCGCGATAGTCGAAGGCAATCACCTTGCGCGGATTGTCGGCCCGCCGCGACAGGTAAAGCGCCAACTCATGAAAGTCGCGCGCGTTGCGGGTCAGGCCGGGCAGACAGACCACCGGCCAGTGGACAGAATTTGTCTCGCCGTAGACGCGGGCGTGAAGTCTTAGCCCATCCGGCGCTGTGTAGAAAAAGTCGGAAAAGCCGTCGCTGCTCGACATATTAAAGGGAATCCTAGCCTGATCGTCTCCGACTGCTACAGGCGAGGGCGGGGGTGGTCAAATCGAGGGTTGTCGGCAAGCTGACACTCTTGGATATGTCGGAGGAACAGCGCCCCCCTCTGTCCTGCCGGACATCTCCCCCACGAGGGGGGAGATTGGCGGTTCCGGCGCTCCGCCTTCCTTCGACGGTGGAGATTGGCGAAATCGGCAATGAAAGCTGATCTCCCCACTCGTGGGGGAGATGGCCGGCAGGCCAGAGGGGGGCGCGAAGGATCGCCAACATCTGCTTTGACGACAGCCCTGTCGCCTCAGCTCCGCCCGTTCACCAGATCCCCCACAATGTCGTACTTCCCCGAAATGCGCATCTTGTAGACTTCGTAATTCTCCATCACGCGCTGCACGTAACTTCTTGTTTCCGTGTAGGGAATCCGCTCGATCCAGTCGACGACGGCGTCGATGCCCTTGCCGCGCGGGTCGCCATATTTGGCCACCCACTGAGTGGCGCGGTTGGGGCCGGCATTGTAGCCGGCGAAGGTCAGCACATAGGAACCGCCGAAGCGGTCGAGCTGCTCGCCGAGGAAGGCCGCGCCCAGCGTCGCATTGTAGCCGGCATCGCTGGTCAGCCTATCCTGCGAAAAGCTCAGTCCCGCCTTCTTCGCCAATTGCTTTGCGGTGCCCGGCATCAGCTGCAGCAGACCGCGCGCGCCGGCGCTGGAGACGGCGCCGACATTGAACTCGCTCTCCTGGCGCGCGATGGCATAGGCCAGCGCCTTGCCCGAGCCGGAAATGTCGGCGGTGTCGGGAATGACGCCCAGCGGATGCGACAGCGCGCCGACATCGATACCGCGCGCCCCGGCGATCTTGCCGACCTTCAGCGCCATGAAATGATTGCCCTGCTTTTCCGCCAGCACGGCCAGCAGCGCCAGTTCGCCGGGGCTGGTCAACTGCCCGGCGAGATCGCGGTAGAGCGTCTCGGCATAGCGGTCATAGCCCGCCTCCTGCAGCCGCTTGATGGCGCTGACGGCTTCCCGGCCGTCAAAGCTTTGGCGGTCTGCGGTGCTTGGCTCGGGATAGACGATGTTCAGCGTGCGCAAACCAACCCGTTCCGCTGCCAACTGCCCGTAGAAAGTGGTGCCATAGGCGGACGCCTTGGTGAAATAGGTCTTCGCATCGCCGGGGCCGCCGACTTCCGCCGCGCGGCCAAGCCAATAATAGGCGCGCGACAGCGACATCGGCCCCTGCGCGAGATCGGCGATGCGGGCAAAATGCTTGGCGGCGGTGCCGGGGTCGTTGAGGCCGCGCAGCGCGTACCAGCCGGCGTGGAACTCGGCCTCGGCGGCACTGGCGGGGCTTTCGGCGGCATGCGCGGCAACGATCTTGTAGGCGGTCTTCCAGTCGCCCTGGTCGACCAGTGCGCGCGACAGCACGCGGCGTTCGATCCACCAGGCATCGGGGTCGACCAGTGCGTCGCGATCGCTCGGCGCTTTCATCACCACCGCTGCGGCGTCGGAAAATTTCTGTTGCTTGCGCAGGTATTCGGCTTGCGCGAAGAAATAGCCGGCCGATTGCTGCGCCGCAGGCACTGCTTTCAACAGCTTGGCCGCGTTCTTGTCACCACGCGAGGCGGCAGCCCAGGCATCGGCCAGCGGTTGCGCGCCAGCAAGTGCTGCGACGCGCAACGCGGAATTGGGCCGGTCGGCATAAAACATCCGCTCCATGCGGAAACGGTGGTCGGCGGCTGGAATGATGGCGCCGAACTCCTTGATGACGGCGGCCTCGTCCTTGGCTTCCAGAGTCTCTGTGCGCCAGAACGGCAACAGCACCGAAAGCGCAGCCTTGGCATTGCCCAGTGCCACATAGGAGCGCGCAAGGATCACCACACCTTGAAACGTTAGCGGCTGGCTGCCGTCGAAGGCTTTTATCACGGTCTGCGGCGATGGGTTTTCGCGATAGAGCGCGCGCTCGCTGTTCTTGCGCAAGGCGATGGTGCCTGGCCAGTTCGGCAGCATCTTTGCGGCATCCGCAATCTCGCCGCTCGGCACCCGGTCGCCGCCATAGAGCGCGATCGCCCAGGCAAGGATGTGGCGGTCGAGTGAATTGGCCGGCAATGTCTCGCGCACCGCGCGCGCGGCGGCAGTATCGCCAGTCGCCAAGGCATCGAGACCGCTTTTCAAAACAGAAACACTGGCGGAGGGCGCATCAATCGGCGCGTCGTCTTGCAGACCAGGCATCGGGATCGACGAGGTTGTCAGCTCGTCGACGTTCTCGTTTGCCGCCGTCACCGCTATTAGCAGGGCAACCGCGCCAAGCAATACGAAGCGGAGTGGCCGACTGGCCGGCATGATCCTGATCTTTCCCTGTTGTGGCATTTTAGCTGGCAGCCCGAGGTGCCTCGAAGCCTAGACTTAGGTCGTGAAGAGCCCGTAAACAAAGGGTTATCGAGGCCGTTCGAATTGCGCTTGCTGGCACCATCGGCATGCTTGCCGCGCAACAGTGTCGAGACTATGGTGCGCGGCTTCGCTTTCGGCTAGAAGGCGCCCGATGCATGTCGCCCAAAAGTGGGTGCCGGTTTTGGGACAACGACATGCATAAACAAACAAGTCCCAAGGAGTTGGACGACATGCTGAGAGGCTCGCTTACTGCGCTCGTGACACCGTTCGAAAAGAGCGGGCGTTTCGACGAGAAAGCCTTTCGCGCTTTCGTCGAGTGGCAACTTGCCGAGGGCACCACGGGCCTCGTCCCGGTCGGTACCACCGGCGAGTCGCCGACGCTGTCGCATGACGAGCATCGCCACGTCGTCAAGGTCTGCATCGAGGTGGCCAACGGCCGCGCTCCGGTCGTTGCCGGCGCCGGCTCCAACAACACCGCGGAAGCGGTTGGTCTGGTGCAATATGCCGAGCAGGCTGGCGCCGACGCGGCTCTGGTCGTCACGCCCTACTACAACAAGCCGACGCAGCGCGGCCTCTACGAGCATTTCGCCGCTGTCGCCCGGGCTACCAGCCTGCCGATCATCATCTACAACATCCCGCCGCGCTCGGTCATCGACATGATGCCCGACACGATGGGCCGGCTGGCGCACGACTTCAAGAACATCGTCGGCGTCAAGGATGCCACTGGCAAGGTCGAGCGCGTGTCCGAACAGCGCGCCACCTGCGGCAAGGATTTCATCCAGCTTTCGGGCGAGGATGCTTCCGCGCTCGGCTTCAACGCCCATGGCGGCGTCGGCTGCATCTCGGTGACGTCGAATGTCGCGCCCCGGCTGTGCGCCGAATTCCAGGAAGCCACACTGTCCGGCGACAGCGCCAAGGCGCTGGAGTTGCAGGACCGTCTGCTGCCGCTGCACAAGGCGATCTTCCTCGAGCCCGGCCTGTGTGGCGTCAAATACGCGCTGTCGAAGATTGGCAAGGTCGAGAACGTGGTGCGCTCGCCGCTGGTGACGATCGAGGCGTCGACCGCCGAGAAGATCGATGCGGCGATGAAGCACGCCGGCTTGATAAATTGAGGATGAGGCGCCACCTCTCCACATCATGAACCAAGTCAGAAAAGCCGATCCCAACAACAAGACTGTTGCGGAAAACCGCAAGGCGCGGTTTTCCTATGAGGTACTCGACACGGTCGAGGCCGGCTTGGTGCTGACCGGCACCGAGGTCAAGTCGCTGCGCCAGGGCCAGGCCAACATCCAGGACAGCTACGCCTCGGTCGAGGGCGGCGAGATCTGGCTGATCAATTCCTATCTGCCGGAATATCTGCAGGCCAACCGCTTCAACCACGAGCCTAGGCGGCGGCGCAAGCTGCTGCTCAACAAGCGCGAGATGGCAAAACTGTCGCAGAGCATCGACCGTGAAGGCATGACGCTGGTGCCGCTGAAAATCTACTTCAACGATCAGGGCCGCGCCAAGCTCCTGCTCGCCGTCGGCCGCGGCAAGAAATTGCACGACAAGCGCGAGACCGAAAAACAGCGCGACTGGTCGCGCGAAAAGGGCCGGCTCATGAAGGAACGTGGGTGAGGAGTGGTCCGCGTAGCGGACGAAAAGCCAACGATTTGGCTTTTCGAGCGACGAACGCCCGGAGCCATAGCGTAGGGCCGGCCACTGGGAGATAGCCCTAGAAAAGCCAACTGTTTGGCTTTCAAAATTGTCGACCGATCAGCCATTACAATAAACCAGGGGGAAGGCTTGAAAAACCGGATCATCCTCTGGGGTGCGGCCAGTCTGGTCTTCGCCGGCATCGTCGCGGCAGGCGGCGTCTTCTATTTTCAGACATTCTCGCCGGATCGCGGCGCCTATCCGGTCAGGGGCATCGACGTTTCCCATCATCAGGGCGAGATCGACTGGCGGCGCGTTGCCGCCGACGATGTGGCCTTCGCCGTCATCAAGGCGACCGAGGGCGGCGACCATGTCGACGATGCCTTCGCCAAAAACCTGCGCGAGGCGCGCGCGGCCGGCCTTGCTGTCGGCGCCTACCACTTCTTCACCTTCTGCCGGCCAGGTGCTGACCAGGCAAAGAATTTCATCGCGGTCGTGCCGCACGATCAGCCGCTGCTGCCGCCGGTGGTCGACATCGAATTCGGTGGCAACTGCCCGCAACGGCCGTCACCGGAACAGCTGAGCGCCGAACTCCAGGCTTTCCTCGGACCGGTCGAAGCCACCTTCGGCAAGCCGGTGATCATCTATCTGACCGACGAGGCCGAGGAGGCCTATCTCGGACAGATAGCTGTGCGTCAGCGCTGGCTGCGCTCGCTGGCGCTCAAGCCGAGCGAAGACGGCTGGATCTATTGGCAGTACCACAATATGGGCCGCATCGACGGTATCGAGGGCGATGTCGACCTCAATGTCCTGCAGGGCGGACAGCAAACGCTGGCCGAGCTGTTTGCGCCATCTGCACAACCGTCGCCATCGCCCTGAATCAGGCAGCCTTGGCCGCAGGTCTCGCTATAGCCGAAAAAGCCATCCCCGCAGCCATGATCAGGATGGCGGCGAATTGGGTGCCGGTCGGCGTTTCACCGAGCACCATCATGGCGATCAGGACCGTTGCGATCGGCACGCATGGCATGAACAGAGACGCTGTCTGCGACCCCAACTGCCGGACCACATAGGTATAGAGGAACATGGCGGCCGCACCTGCCAGAAACCCTTGAATGACGATCTGGCTGGCGATCTCGGCCACTGATGCGGCGCGGAGGCCGCTCGGGGCAAAGAAATAGAGCAACGGCAGAGGCACGCATGACAGGAGCACGACCGTTGCGGTCGCCGTAACCGGATCGACGCGCCAGCGCCGCACGAGAACGGCATAAGCGGCAAACATCATGCCTGATCCGATGAACAGGAGATCGCCGAAGAGGACATCCTTCATGCCGGTATCGGTTCGCACCGGCGCAATGAACAGAATCAGCCCGGCAATGATGGCGGCGACGCCGATGGTTCGTTGGCGTGAGGCCTTGTCCGTCGTGGCGATGTGCGACAGCACGAACGAGAAGAACACGATCGACGCCGGGCAGAGTGCCGCCCCATGTGCGGCGGGTGCGTAGGTCAGGCCCCAATTGATGATGATCGGGTAGGGCAGTCCGGCCAGCACTGCCAGCGTCAAGGCACGCCTCCAGCCCAATGCCTTGCCAGTCGCCAGGCCGCTGCGCCAGACGACCGACAGCATGACCATGCCGGCGCCGACAAAGCGCAAGGTCGCGAGGTCTGTCGCCGTCAGATGCTCCCGCAGGCTGAAGCGGGCAGCGACGAACTGCACGGCGTAAATGCCGATCATGGCCAGGCCGGCAAGAATTGCCGGCTTCGTGTTTCGGTCCTCTGCCACGCGCATTTCTCATCCCGCTCGGTCCTGCCGTCGGAGGCTTTTCCTCCGGCGGCTTTCGTTGGAAACGCAGCCTATTGCTGAAAGTGGTGCGACAAAATATGCTGTTTTCGCGATCCGGAAGTGAAAGTTGCACAATACAGGCGCCACAAACGTGAATCATGAATCCGATCAACTTGATCTCATCGACCGGAGCTTGCTTCGGCTGTTGCAGGAGGACGGGCGTCGCACGACGCTCGATCTCGCAGCCCGCGTCGGCCTGTCGCCGACCGGCACCAGCCAGCGCGTGAAGCGCCTGTTTCGTGACGGGTTCATCACCGCGGTCCGGGCCGTGCTCAATCCGCAAAAGATCGGCCGTGGCACGCTCGTCTTCATCGAAGTCAGGCTCGACCAGGCGGCGCCGCATGTCTTCGACCGTTTCGCCGAGGCAGTGGCTAAAGCCCCGGAAGTGCTGGAGTGCCATATGGTCGTCGGCGGCTTCGACTATCTGGTCAAGGCGCGCATTTCGGAAATGGCCGCCTACCAGGATTTCCTCAAGCGCGTGATCCTGCCGCTGCCGGGTGTCAGGGAGACCCACACCTATGCGTCGATATCGGACGTGAAGCCGGACGCGCTACTGCCGGTGTGAGGGCCGGTCGAAGCCACTTCGGCAAGGCCGCGATCGTCCACCTGACCGATGAGGCGGAGGAAGCCCATGTCGGGAAGGTCGCCATACGGCAGCGCTGGCTGCGCTCATTGCTGCTGGGGCCGCAACGACTGGGTCTACTGGCAGTGCCACAATATGGGCCGCGTCGACGGTATCATCGGCGATGTCGATCTGAACGTGCTGAAGGGTGGGCGGGAAAAGCTGACTGGATTGTTCGCCGCGCCTTGATCTGGCGTGCTCGGCCGGCGCAAAATTGAATCCAAACGCCGCCGCGCGGATCGGTCCTACGCAGCGTTCCGGCCAATCTGCGTGCTCACGAAGGTCAGTTTCAGACCGAGCGCTTCTGAGACTTTCATGATTGTCGCGAATTCCGGGTTCCCGTCGCCGCTCAAGGCTTTGTAGAGCGCCTGTCTCGTCATGCCTGCCTTCTCGGCAAGCTTCGTCATGTTCTGCGCCCGCGCAATGACCCCAAGCGCGTGGGCAATCTCCGCAGCGGTGCCGTCTTCGCACGTCGCTGCCAAATACGCTTCGACCGCCTCCGGGCTGTCGAGATATGCGGCGCCGTCAAAGGCTGTGACTTTCATTGCCATGTTGCCTTGTCCTTCCATTCCTTGGCGAGCCTCTTTGCGGCTGCGATATCCCTGCTTTGCGTTCCTTTGTCTCCACCGCAAAGGAGCAGCACGCGAACCATGCCTGCTTGGAGAAAATAGATGCGGTAGCCAGGACCATGATCGATCCTCATTTCGCTTATGCCCTCGCCAACGGGCTTGACGTCTCCAGGATTGCCGAAGGCCAGTCGGTCAATACGCCGAACAATGCGGGCCTTTGCTTGCACATCGCGGAGGTCTTCGAGCCAGCGCTTGAATGTATCGGTTTCGAAGACCAGCATCGCGGAATTGTAAACCATGGTTTACTATTGTCAAGCGAAGATGCTGATTGCTTCTCGGGCCAGCCTGCTCATGAACGCCGCTATCTACTTGAACACACTGATGAATATCGCCTCCATCAGCATGGCGGTGTTGGTGTTATAGCGCTCAAAATGCTACCTTCACGCCGCCTGGGAAACCTCCGGCGCCAGCGTCACATTGGCATCGCCCCAGACCTTCAGGGCGGTGATCACCGGCTCCAGGCTTCTGCCGCGCGGTGTAAGGCTGTATTCGACCTTCGGCGGCACCTGCGCATAGACCTTGCGAGCGATAAGCCCATCCATCTCCAGCTCGCGAAGCTGGTTGGTCAGCATGCGCTGCGTGCAGTTCGGAATACGCCGGCGTATCTCGTTGAAGCGCATTGTGCCTTCCAACAGATGGTAGAGCACGACGCCTTTCCACTTGCCGTCGATATAGCGGAGCGTTCCCTCCACGGTGCAGCCGGGACTGCAATCGAATCGCTCATGGCGGATGCGCGGCATGACGGTATCCTTTTCGACACTATGTGCTCTATATGTGCATTCTTGCGCTTTGCGAACATAAGCCGCATCTCTGCCCCGAACAACACCCAACAGAATCGTGGAGATCAGAATGCGCGCCGTCGGCTATCAAATCCCAGCCCCCATCACCGATGAGGCCTCCCTCGTCGACATCGACCTGCCAAAGCCGGAGCCGAAAGCCCGCCAGTTGCTGGTTGAGGTAAAGGCGATCTCGGTCAATCCGGTCGACACTAAGATCCGCAAAGGCGTCAAGCCCGAAGCCGGAAGCTGGCGCGTGCTCGGTTGGGACGCTGCCGGCCGGGTCGTTGCCACGGGTCCGGATGCCAGCCTGTTCAAGCCCGGCGACGACGTCTTCTATTCCGGCGCACTGCCGCTGCAAGGCACCAATGCCGAGTTCCACCTAGTCGACGAGCGCCTTGTCGGCCGCAAACCGAACTCGCTCGACTACGCGCCAGCGGCGGCGCTGCCGCTGACGGCGATCACCGCCTTCGAGGCACTGTTCGACCGCCTCGACGTGAAGAAGCCTGTTCCGGGCGCCACGAATGCCATCCTGATCATCGGCGGCGCCGGCGGCGTCGGTTCGATCGCGGTCCAGCTGGCGCGCCAGCTGACCGATCTGACGGTGATCGCCACCGCATCGCGGCTCGAAACAAGCGACTGGGTGCTTGGACTTGGCGCCCATCATGTCATCGACCATTCCAAGCCGCTCGCCGCCGAAGTCGCGGCCCTTGGCATCGGCGCACCGGCCTTCGTGTTCTCGACCACCAACACCGACAAGCATTTGGCCGAGATCGTCGAACTGATCGCACCGCAGGGCCGTTTCGGCTTGATCGACGACCCCCAG
Organism: Mesorhizobium neociceri; assembly: GCF_013520985.1. Taxonomy (GTDB): domain Bacteria; phylum Pseudomonadota; class Alphaproteobacteria; order Rhizobiales; family Rhizobiaceae; genus Mesorhizobium; species Mesorhizobium neociceri. The sequence goes on from NZ_JACDTY010000008.1 coordinate 103,829, forward strand.
ACGCTCGATATCAATCCGTTCAAGCGCAAGAGCGTTTCGGTTCACTGGGAACTGATGTTCACCCGCTCGCTGTATGAAACGCCTGATATGGCCGCGCAGGGCGCGCATCTCAACGAACTGGCGCGGCTCGTCGACGCCGGTACCATCCGCACCACGCTTGGCGAGACGTTCGGTCCCATCAATGCCGCCAATCTGAAACGCGCCCATGCGCTGATCGAGACCGGCAAGGCCAAAGGCAAGATCGTGCTGGAGGGGTTTTGAGGGCCGGCGTTAGTTCCGCAGGAATTCCGCGATCTCGCTGAAAACCTTGACGAACATGGCTTCGGTCAGGACACCGGTGTTGGTGTTGTAGCGCGAGCAGTGATAGCTGGAAAACAGTGTCACGGCGCCGGCCTCGAGCCGGCCGCTATGCCTGAACGGATAGGCGGCGACACGCTGGCCGAGTGCCCTGACCGTCGACTGGTGCGCGATCGAGCCTAGTGCCAACACCGCGCGCAATTTTGGAAAGCGCGCGATCGTCGGCACGAGGAAGCTGCGGCAAGTAGTGATTTCGGCGCCGACCGGTTTGTTTTCCGGCGGCACGCAGCGCACCGCATTGGTGATGGCGGTGCCGACCAGTTGCAGGCCGTCATCCGGCCGCGCCTTGAATTCGCCCCGCGCAAAGCCGTGCGCAATCAGTGTGGAGTAGAGCAGGTCGCCGGCATAGTCGCCGGTGAACGGCCGCCCGGTGCGGTTGGCGCCGCGCAGGCCGGGCGCCAGCCCGACGATCAGCAGCTCGACAGCGTCGTCGCCCTCTGGCGGGAGGAAGGTCGGCACCGGCGCGTTAAACCAGGAAGGCTCGCGCTGCCGCCAGTCCGCGATGAAATCATGCAGACGCGGGCAGAGCGGGCAGTCGCGGTCGGGTTCGGGAGCGGCGACCAAGGCCGCCGCCGTCAATAATCTTCCTCTTCGACTTCCGCCGGCTCGGGCCGGCGCACCGGCCGCTCAGAGGGATCGCGGCCGACCTCGTTCTTCAGCGAGGTCAAGTCGATGAAATGATCGGCCTGGCGGCGCAGATCGTCCGAGATCATCGGCGGCTGCGAGGCCATGGTCGAGACAATCGAGACCTTGCGGCCGCGCCGCTGCAGCGCCTCGACCAGCGTGCGGAAATCGCCATCGCCGGAGAAGATGACATAGTGGTCGACGACATCGGCAAGCTCGAGCGCATCGACGGTCAGTTCGATATCCATATTGCCCTTGATCTTGCGGCGGCCGGTCGAGTCGGTGAATTCCTTGGCCGGCTTGGTCACCACCTTGAAGCCATTATAGTCGAGCCAGTCGATCAAGGGGCGTATCGAAGAGTATTCCTGATCCTCGACCAATGCGGTGTAGTAGTAAGCGCGCAGCAGATAGCCGCGCTTCTGGAAGCTGGACAGCAGTTTGCGGTAGTCTATGTCGAAGCCTAGTGCGCGCGAAGTGGCGTAAAGATTGGCGCCGTCGATGAATAGAGCGATTTTTTCACGGGGGTCGAACATGGCAATATTCCTTTTTCGAAATAGGTGGCGGACTAATCGAAATGGGTCGTTTATATCGGTCGGCTCGTAAATAAACCGGCTGACCTTTCGTCAACCGAGATAGCGCCAGTTTTACGGCAATCCAAGGGTGCCAGGGCGCTCTGCAAGCAATTGTGATCGGCGCTGTATCGTCGGCGGTAGGCGGCTTCGCCGGCAAGGCATCAACCGGCGTCCGGAACCGGCATTGGCACGGCCGGGAGGCGAGGTTGCCATAATGCTTGTATTTTGGCGGCGTTCGGGTTATGGACCGCGCCTGTTTTCCATCAAATCCAGGTATGAAAGGGGCAATCAATGGCCCGCGTAACCGTTGAAGACTGCATCGACAAGGTCGACAACCGCTTCGAGCTCGTGCTGCTTGCCGGCCATCGCGCCCGCCAGATCAGCCAGGGCGCGCCGATCACAGTGCCGCGCGACAACGACAAGAACCCGGTCGTAGCGCTGCGCGAGATCGCCGACGAGACGCTGTCGCCCGACGACCTCAAGGAAGATCTGATCCACTCGCTGCAGAAGCATGTCGAGGTCGACGAGCCGGAAGCCGACGGTGAGGCGATCGCCGACCAGACCGGCAACGCTGTTGCGGCAACCGACGCCGACGACGCCGAAGAAAACGTCACCTTCGATCGCATGACCGAGGAAGACCTGCTGGCCGGCATCGAGGGCCTGGTACCGCCGGAAAAGAGCGACGACTACTAAGCGGACGCTCTGGACCTGTCCGGAATAATTTTCCGGCACTTCCGTCCCGTCAGTTTCGTGGCTATCTATGAGATGCGCCGTACATCAGTGCGGCGCATCAATCATTTCAGCACCGCGAGAACCCGCCCATGATGCGTCAGTATGAGCTTGTCGAGCGCGTCGCGCGCTACAAGCCTGACGTCAACGAGGCGTTGCTCAACAAGGCCTATGTCTACGCCATGCAGAAGCATGGCCACCAGAAGCGCGCGTCCGGCGATCCCTATTTCTCGCATCCGCTCGAAGTCGCCGCCATCCTCACCGAAATGCACATGGACGAGGCGACGATCGCTGTCGCCTTGCTGCACGACACGATCGAGGACACGACCGCGACGCGGGCCGAGATCGACGATCTGTTCGGCCCGGAAATGGGCAAGCTGGTCGAGGGCCTGACCAAGCTGAAGAAGCTCGATCTCGTCTCCAAGAAGGCCGAGCAGGCGGAGAATCTGCGCAAACTCCTGCTGGCTATCTCGGAAGATGTGCGCGTGCTGCTGGTCAAGCTCGCCGACCGTTTGCACAACATGCGCACCCTCGACCACATGCCCGAGGCCAAGCGCCTGCGCATCGCCGAGGAGACGATGGACATCTATGCGCCGCTCGCCGGGCGCATGGGCATGCAAGGCATGCGTGAGGAGCTGGAGGAGATCGCCTTCCGCTTCATTAACCCGGAAGCCTACCGCGCCGTCACCGCGCGGCTTGCCGAGATCTTCGAGCGCAACAAGGGCGTGCTGACCGATATTGAAAAGGCGCTGTCGGCGCTGTTTGAAAAGCATGCCATCAACGCCGGCGTGAAGAGCCGGCAGAAGAAGCCGTGGTCGGTGTTTCGCAAGATGGAGGCCAAGGCGCTGTCCTTCGAGCAGCTCTCCGATATCTTCGGCTTCCGCGTCGTCGTCGACAGCGTCGAAGATTGTTATCGCGCGCTCGGCGCCATCCACACGACATGGTCGATGGTCCCTGGCCGCTTCAAGGATTATATCTCGACGCCGAAGCAGAACGACTATCGCTCGATCCACACCACCATTGTCGGCCCGTCGCGCCAGCGCGTCGAACTGCAGATCCGCACCCGCGAGATGAACAAGATTGCCGAATATGGCGTCGCCGCGCATTCGATCTACAAGGACACCGGCGGCAAGACGAATGGTGCCGCCCATGCGATCTCGAAAGAGACCAACGCCTATGCCTGGCTGCGGCGCACAATCGAGCAGCTGGCCGAAGGTGACAATCCGGAAGACTTCCTCGAAAATACCAAGCTGGAGCTGTTCCAGGACCAGGTGTTCTGCTTCACGCCGAAAGGCATGCTGATCGCCCTGCCGCGTGGCGCCACCCCCATCGACTTTGCCTATGCCGTGCATACCGATGTCGGCGACACCTGCGTCGGCGCCAAGGTCAACGGCCGCATCATGCCGCTGATGACGGAGCTCAAGAACGGCGACGAGGTCGAGATCATCCGCTCCAAGGCGCAGGTGCCGCCGGCGGCGTGGGAATCGGTGGTCGTCACCGGCAAGGCGCGCTCGGCCATCCGCCGCGCCACCAAGAACGCCATCCGCAAGCAATATTCGGGTCTCGGCGCCCGCATCCTCGAGCGCGCCTTCGAGCGCGCCGGCAAGACCTTCACCAAGGAAAGCCTGAAGCCGGTGCTGCACCGGCTTGCGCGCAAGGACATCGAGGATGTGCTGGCCTCGGTCGGGCGTGGCGAGCTTGCGTCGACCGACGTCATGAAGGCGGTCTTCCCCGACTACAAGGACGAGCGCGTCACCGTCAGTGCCCCCAAGCAGCGCGAGGAGGGCTGGTCGAAGATCCGCAATGCCGCCGGCATGCTGTTCCAGATGCCCGGCACGCGAGCCGCGCGCAAGGACAAGGACCAGCCGCGCGATGGTGCGGTGCCGATCCGCGGCGTGCGCGGCGACCTGCCTGTGCGCTTCGCGCCGGAAGGGGCCGTGCCCGGCGACCGCATCGTCGGCATCGTCCAGCCGGGCACCGGCATCACCATCTATCCCATCCAGTCGCCAGCGCTGCAGGCCTTCGACGACCAGCCGGAGCGCTGGATCGATGTGCGCTGGGACATTGACGAGCAGACCAAGGAGCGCTTTCCGGCGCGCGTCTCGGTCACCGCCATCAACGCGCCGGGGTCGTTGGCCGACATTGCCCAGGTGGTTGCCTCGAACGACGCCAACATCCATACGCTGTCGATGGTGCGCACCGCGCCCGACTTCACCGAAATGCTGATCGATCTCGAAGTCTGGGATCTGAAGCATCTCAACCGGCTGCTGTCGCAGCTCAAGGACAATTCGAGCGTCAGCGATGCGCGGCGTGTGAATGGCTAGACCATGATCCCGAAAAGTGGGAACCGGTTTTCGGAAAAGATCATGGTCAATCAGAGAGAGGCAGGATGAACACCGACGAAGTGCTGGGCATTTTCCGCGAGGCGGGCGCTGTTCTCGAGGGACATTTCATCCTCACATCAGGACTGCGCAGTCCGGTCTTCCTGCAGAAGGCGCGCGTCTTCATGCATGCCGACAAGACCGAGCGCCTGTGCAGGGCGCTGGCCGAAAAGATCCGCAAGGCGGTGCCCGGCAAGATCGACTATGTCGTCGGCCCGGCGATCGGCGGGCTGATCCCGGCCTATGAGACCTCGCGCCATCTCCGCGTGCCTGCAATCTGGGTCGAGCGCGAAGGCGGCGAGTTCAGGCTGCGCCGCTTTGAGATCGCGCCGGGATCGCGCGTCGTCATCGTCGAGGACATCGTCACCACCGGCCTGTCGATCCGCGAAACCATCGACTGCCTGCGCGAGCTTGGCGCACAGGTCGTGGCGGCGGCCTGCATCATCGACCGCTCGGCCGGCAAGACCGACGTCGGCGTGCCGCTGATCGCGCTCGCCGAATATGAGGTGCCGGCCTATCCCGCCGACCGCCTGCCGCCGGAACTCGCCGCCATCCCGGCGATCAAGCCCGGCAGCCGCAACATCTGATCAGGCCTGAAGCCAGGCCTTGTCGAAATAGGTCTCGCCTGTCGGATGCATCCTTCGGCCCTGCACGGCTGTCGCCGAATGACAAAACAGCTTGCGCCAGAACGGCTGGATGATGACGCCTGAGTCCTGCAGGATTTTTTCCGCCTTGCCGATCAGATCGCGCCGCGCGGCCGGATCGGCGACGGACAATGCCTTGGTGACGATGTCGTCGAATTCCTTGTCGGAGAACGAGCTTTCGTTCCACGCTTCGCCCGTCCGGTAGGCGATAGCCAGCGTCTGCACGCCAAGCGGGCGCATCGACCAGACCGTCAGCGAAAAGGGATATTTCGTCCAGTCGTTCCAAAACGTCGACCCCGGCAGCACCGTGCGCTTGACCTTGAACCCAGCTTCCCGCAGCTGCGCCGCGATCGCGTCGCCGGTGTTCTTGTGCCACTCCTCGTCGAGCGAGATCAGCTCGTGCTCGAAATCCGCCTGGCCGGCCTCTGCCATCAGCGCTTTGGCCCGCGCCAGGTCGTGGGCGACCGGCGGCAATTTGGCGTAGTCGGGCTGGATGGGGCAGACGTGATGGTTCTCGGCGGGCGAGCCCAGTCCGGCATAGCCAAGAAGCAGCACGGCCGAATTGTCGACCGCCAACTGCAGCGCCCGCCGCACCCGCGCGTCATCATAGGGCTTCGCCACCATCGAGGTCCGCGCCACGATCGTACCCGCGGTCAGGATCTCGGATTTCTGCAGCCCAAGGCCGTCCATGATCGCGACCATGTCGCCCGTCGTCTCGTAGTTGCTGTGAACTTCCTCCGCCTCGAAAGCGCTGACCAGCGCAGAGGGGTTCGAGCCGTAGTCAATGAACTCGACGCCATCGAGATAGGCTTCGCCGCCCCACCAGGATCCGCTCTCGCGACGTTTGAAGACCGCCCTCTGGCCGACCTCGTAAGAAACGAGTTCAAAAGGTCCGGTGCCGACGGGATGGGCCAGCAAATCGCCGCCTGATTTGTCATAGTCGCGATGGACGATGAGGGCAGGGTAGTCCGAAAGGCTCGGGATGATCGAAATGTCGGACGATTTCAGCTGCAAACGCACCGTATGGTCGTCAACCCTGGAGACGACACCGTCGCGCAGCTTGCCGCTCTTCTCATCGATCAGGGCTGACATGCGCCCGGCCATCGAATTGCCGGGGGCATTCTTTTCGCACCAGCGCGCAATGTTGAACATCACGTCGTCGGCGTTGAAATCGTCACCATTGTTCCATTTCACGCCTTTGCGCAGATGGAGCACATACTCGGTCGCATCCGCGTTGACCTCCCAACGCTCCAGCAGCATCGGCTCAAAAGTGAAGTCGGGCGTGTATTTCACCAGCGTTTCCAGAAACTGTCGACCCGCATTGCCTAGTTCGGCCTCGTCGAATGTGCGCGGGTCCTTCATCCCCTTGACGGCTGTCGCGACCTTCAGGATACCACCTTTCACCGGCTCTCCGGCATGTGCCGCTGTCGGCGCCGACAGGCCTATCATCGCGTATGACGCGGCAGTGGAGAGGCCGAAGGCGCTCGCTAATGCCAGGAATTCTCGACGTTCAAGTTGCCCCGCGCGCGCTTCCTGCGCGAAAACCGCCACCTTCGTCTCCGGAGGGCATCTGATCTTTTCGGTTGTCGACATCTGGTATTCTCCTCCCTTGCAGCGCTGCCCACAGGCAGCCTGCTCTCCTCCCACTCCAACCCCAGTCGCAGACGTGTCCCGTTCGCTCGAAAACAGCTGCTTCGAAATCGCCAGGCACATCAGGCCGAAAGCCGGTCGCAATAACCGTAGACCGAGAGCCTCTCGACCCCTGTCTCGGTGATCAGCACCTGTTCCTCGAGCTTGACGCCTTCGCCGCCGTCCTCATGGCCAATGAAACTCTCGACGCAGACGGTCATGCCGGGAACAAACACCTCGTTGTCGTCATTGCCGACATCGTCCCAGTCCGAGGCATGCGTGATGATCGGGTACTCGCCGGTCATGCCGCAGCCATGCAGCACCGAGAGATAGCGGTGCTTCTGGTAGGCGCCGGGGATCAGCCAGGCGTTTTCCGCGAACTCCCTAAAGCCTAGCCCGGGTCGCAGCAGGTCGACGTTCTTCTCGATCTGCTCCTGGGCAAGGCCGTATAGCGTCCGCTGCGCCGCCGAGGCCCGGCCGTCGCCGGTCAGGAAGGTGCGAGAGAAGTCGCTGTAGTAGCCGTAGCAGCCGACCGCGTCGGTATCGAAGGCGACGAGGTCACCATCCCTAATGATCTTGTCCGAGGTCTCCTGGAACCAGGGATTGGTGTGCGCACCGGAGGTCAGAAGCCGCGTTTCGATATAGTCGCCGCCGCCGGCGATCAGCCTTTGGTGCAGCACCGACCAAAGCTCGTTCTCGGTGACGCCGGGAACCAGCGCCGCCTCCATCTCGCGAACTGCGGCCTCGGTGAGGCGCAAGGAGGCGCGGATCATGTCGACTTCACCTGATACCTTGAGGCCGCGCGCCTTCTCCACCGGGATCTGGGCATCGATGATGTCGAAACCTGCGGCGGCGAGGGCCAGCATGGCTCCGGTTGTCGTCGCTTCGACGCCGATGCGGCGACCGTTGACGCCGTGCCTGGCGACCAGTTCCTCGATGTCGGCGACGAATTCCCTGAGGTGGTCGACATGCTTATGGCCGGAATGCAGCGGCATGATCGGCCGCGCCGGCCGGATCTCGTCGACGGTCGGGCGATTCTCGGCCAGATGCTCGCAGGCGCGATATTCGAACAGCACCACCGGCCCGACCACCGGAATGAACACGTAGCGCGCCGGATTGCGCGCCGAATAGACCTGCATGTTGCGCACGCCGGTGGCGTAGCGAATGTTCACCGGGTCGAAGAGCAGCACCGCCGAGAGATTGTGGGCGGCGGTTTGCTGGCGAACGCGGTCGAGGCGAAGCATCTCGACGCTGCGCACCGTGTCGAGCGAAAGCGTGGCGTACTTCTCGGCAGCGTCGTGAACCAGGCTCGGCATGGCAAATACGTCCCTCCGGCGGATGCAAAAGGCGCCCGCCGCCAATTCTGATCGGATGACTGATACGGTGCCCGGGACCCGCCGGGACAATTCAGGCTCGAACGCGACGCGTTACGGCCGGTGAAAATTGCGCGCCGCGCGACGCGAATTCCAATTGATTATTCCTCGGCAAATCATTCTAAATTCTCATATGACCTATCTCGACCGCAGGCACTATCAGCTGCTGATCGCTGTGCGCCGCCACGGCCAGCTCAGCGCCGCCGCGACGTCGCTTGGGCTGACGCAGCCGGCCGCCAGCCATCAGGTCCGGGAAGCCGAGCGCCGGCTCGGCATTCGCCTGTTCGACCGGGTGGGTCGGGGCATCAGGCTGACCGAAGCAGCCGAGCGGCTGCTGGAGGCCGCGCTGTACGCCGAGGACACGCTGAAGACAGCGGAAGCCGACGCCATTCAACTGCATCGGGGAACGTCACCGGTGTTGCGCATAGCCGTTGGCCACTATGATCATGTCCATTGGCTTCCGCCTGTCGCCGCCGCGCTGAGCGCCAGGCACGGTGGGCTCAAGCTCGAATTCATCAGGCTAGCCAATCACGACCTGCAATCCGCGATCAACGCCGGAAGCGCCGACCTGTTCTTGTCACCGGCCAGCTCGGAGTTCGAAAACCTGCCATCGTTGCCACTGTTTGGCGACAGGCTGGTGGGTGTCGTGCCGCTCACCAGCCGGGCCAGTGCACCCCTGACGGCCGATTTCTTCGGGAAACAGAAGTATATCGCCTTCTCATACCATCCGGCGCATGGCTTCGAGTATGAGCGCTATTTCAGCCCCGCAGGCGTCTGGCCGAAGGAGATCGTCCGGATCGAGTCGACGAGCGCAATCATAGAGCTGATTGCCGCTGGTTTCGGGGCCAGTATCCTTCCGGCCTGGTGCGTGACGCAGGATGCGGCCTCCCGTCGGGTGGCGCTCGGCGAGCTTGCCCCCGAACCGATACGCATTATGTGGCATGTCTTCGGCAGGTCGAAACTCATGGAGGGTAATGTGAGCGTCATGGATACATTCGCCTCAGCCATCAGGTCCTGTGCGCAAGGCTCAGAGATTGGCGCGTGAAGATAAAGACGGTTTTGCCATGATCGCCGGCATCGATCATTTCGTCCTGACGGTCCGCTCGGTGGAGGATAGCTGCGCCTTCTACCAGCGGGTGCTTGGCCTCAAGCGCCTTGACGAGCCGGAGCGGCCGACGGCGCTGCTGTTCGGGTCGCAGAAGATCAACCTGCATGAAGTCAGCCGCACTTTTGAGCCGAAAGCCAAGACGCCGACGCCTGGGTCCGGCGATTTCTGCCTGGTCGCCGCGAGGCCGCTTGCCGAAATTTGCGCCAGCCTCGAGGCCAATGGCGTGGCGATAGAAGTCGGTCCGGTCGACCGCACCGGTGCTCGCGGCACAATGATGTCGGTCTATTTCCGCGATCCGGACGGCAATCTGGTCGAAGTCAGCGACTATCGGGAATAGCGAGATCGAGCCGCATGGCGCAGCGGCGATCCGCTTGCATGCCGTGCTGGGCCTCGGCGCGCAGCAGCGCGGCAAGCCGTTCACCGATCTCGACACCCTCCAGGATGCGAAACCCCAGCTTGCGATAGAATGGCGCGTTCCAGGCGACGTCGCGAAACGTGGTCAGCGTGATTGCTGCAAGGCCGCGTTGCCTGGCGTCTACCGCCGCCCGTTCGAGCAGAGCGCGGCCGATGCCGCGGCCCTGCAGTTCAAGGCGCACGTCGAGTTCCCAGATATGCAGCACATCGCCTTCGATGGTGGCGCTGAGCAGCCCGACCAGTCGGTCCTGATCGTCGATGGCGACCAGACATGAGCCTTGCCGGATCAGGGCGCGATGGCGCTCGGCGCTGACATTGTCTCCATCGGCAAGCCAGGCAAGTTCAGGGATCGTCCGGAATGCCTCTCCTGCAGACTGTTCGACATCCGGCAGCAACTCGGCGTCGTCTTCGCGGGCGGGTCTTATCGTCGTCATGGGAGTTTCACCTGATGTTGTCCTCAGTTTCGCCCCAATGGCGCTCTTGTTACTCGCCTGCGGCAGACCATCGCGGCGGCGTTTCATTGTTCCGCCGCGACGCAGTCGCTATATCAAAGTCGTTGTTGCCTTTCTGCGCACTCGAAGCGCAAGATAGAGCTATCGCGCCCGGCAGGGATGGTTGCAATTTGGGCGCTGATGAACCGGGAACTGGAACAGAGTGCTTTTTCGACGCCGCAAGCCTGATGGCATTCTGGAGCGGGTGCGTACCTATCTGTGGCCGCGCCGCTCGTTTTCTCGCTCGTTGCAGTATTTCTCCAAGCGCATCCTGCGGCTGAAGGCGACGCCGCATGCGGTGGCGGCCGGCGTCGCGGCCGGCGTATTCGCCTCCTTCTTCCCGCTCGGCTTCCATTTCGCCGTCGCCGCCGTGCTCTGCTGGGTGATCGCCGGCAATCTGGTGGCTGCCGCCCTCGGCGCGGTATTCTTCGGCAATCCGCTGACTTTCCCGCTGCTGTGGGGGGCGTCCTGGGAAGTCGGCAAGCTGATCCTGCATGAGCGCCTGCCCAAGAACGGACCGCCCGCGCATCTCGGCGAAATGATGCACACGTTGTCGTTTGCCAAGCTTTGGCACCCGATCCTGGAGCCGATGCTGATCGGTGCCGTGCCGCTCGGCCTGGTCTTCGGCCTCATCTTCTACGGCATCACCCGCTGGGGCATGACCGCCTTTCGCGAGCAGCGCAGGAAGCGCATGGCGGAGCGGGCGCACAAGGCCGGACGACACGGCGGGCGGGAAGTTCCGGCGGAATGATCATCGGCATCGGCAGCGACCTGATCGACATCAGACGCATCGAAAAGTCGCTGGAACGGCATGGCCAGCGTTTCATCCAGCGCATCTACACCGAAGTCGAACAAGCCCGCTCCGAAGGCCGTGCCGGGCGTGCCGCCTCCTATGCCAAGCGCTTCGCCGCCAAGGAAGCCTGCGCCAAGGCACTCGGCACCGGCCTGGCGCAAGGCGTGTTCTGGCGCGACATGGGCGTCGTCAACCTGGCCAGCGGCAAGCCGACTATGGCGCTGACCGGGGGCGCGGCCCTCAGGCTGGCCAAAATCCTGCCGCAGGGACACCAAGCGGCGATCCACCTCACAATCACCGATGATTTCCCGCTTGCTCAAGCCTTTGTGATCATCGAGGCGTTGCCCGCCGAACAAGCGCCACATTGATTGCATCTGACGACCGGCGATTATATCTAACGCCGTCATGACGTTGCCCAGCGCACGCCGAGACTCTATACCATCGAACGCACAATCGAGGACGACATGAGCGTGGCTGAAAAATCCGAGAAGAAATCCGGCGGGCTTGGCGAAATCGTCAGCGTCATCATCCAGGCTTTGCTGCTGGCCATGGTCATCCGCACGCTCTTGTTCCAGCCCTTCTCGATCCCGTCGGGATCGATGCGGCCGACCTTGCTCGAAGGCGACTATCTCTTCGTCACCAAATGGTCCTATGGCTTCTCGCGCTATTCGTTGCCGTTCGGCCCCGACATCTTTTCCGGCCGCATCTGGGGCTCCGACCCGAAGCGCGGCGACGTGGTGGTGTTCAAGTTCCCGCCGGATCCGTCGCTCGATTACATCAAGCGCGTCGTCGGCCTGCCCGGCGACAGGATCCAGATGAAGAACGGCCAGCTGTTCATCAACGACATCCCCGTACCGCGCGTAAAGACCGGCCAGATCGAAAATCCAGATATCACGGAAGTGCCTGAGCCGGTCGACGTCTATCGCGAGACGCTGCCCAATGGCGTCAGCTACGACACGCTCGACCTGACACCGAATTCGGTTACCGACAACACCCGCGAGTTCGTCGTGCCGCCCGGCAATTATTTCATGATGGGCGATAACAGAGACAATTCCTCCGACAGCCGCCTCAGCGTCGGCTACGTGCCGGCGGAAAACCTGGTCGGCCGCGCCAACATCGTCTTCTTCTCGATCGCAGGGAAGGCGAGCCCGCTCGAGATCTGGAAATGGCCGTCGCTGGTGCGCCTGTCGCGCATGTTCCATTTCGTAAATTGATGGCTTTGAAGCGCCCGACTGGTGAAACTCTGGCCGATCTGGTGAAAGCCAAGACCGGCCATTCCTTCCGGGATGTCCGTTTGCTCGAGACCGCGCTGACCCATTCCAGTGCGGTCAAGGCAAGCAGCAACAACCAGCGCCTCGAATTCCTCGGCGACCGCGTGCTCGGCCTGATCGTTGCCGACCTGCTTTTCGAGAAATTTCCCGAAGCGCCGGAAGGTGAGATCGCGCCTCGTTTCAATGCCCTGGTCGATGCGCGGACATGTTCCGAGATCGGCATTGAAATGCAGCTGGAAGATCTGGTCCGGGCCGACGCCGCCTTGAAGGCGCGCTCGCGCGGTTCGGGCGGAAACTATCTGGCGGATGCGGTCGAAGCGCTGATCGCGGCGGTCTACATCGATGGCGGTCTCGACGCGGCAAGGCAATTCGTCCTGCGTTACTGGGAGCCGCGTTCGCAAAAGGTGGTGGCAAAGCCGCCCAATCCGAAATCCGACCTGCAGGAATGGATCGCCAAGACCAGCGATATCAGGCCCGAATACGCGATCGAAAGACGCGAAGGACCTGAACACCAACCGGTTTTCACGGTTTCCGTGAGGGTCAGCGGCTTTGCGCCGGCAAGCGGCATGGGCGGCTCTCGCCGCGCAGCCGAAGAAGCGGCGGCATCGGCATTTCTGTTACGCGAAGGCATCTGGGCCAACCAAGGGAGTGCGGCATGACCGCCAGCGAAGATCTCCCTCCGGCAGCGGAAACCCCTGCCACACACTCCGGCTTCGTCGCCCTGATCGGCGCGCCCAATGCCGGCAAATCGACGCTGGTCAACCAGCTGGTCGGCGCCAAGGTGTCGATCGTCACCCACAAGGTGCAGACCACCCGCGCCATCGTGCGCGGCATCGCCACGCATGAGAATGCGCAGATCGTCTTCGTCGACACGCCTGGCATCTTCAAGCCGAAGCGCCGGCTCGACACGGCGATGGTGACCACCGCCTGGGGCGGCGCCAAGGACGCCGATATCGTGCTGCTGCTGATCGATGCCGAGCGCGGCATCAGGGGTGACGCCGACGCTATCCTTGAGCGGTTGAAGGACGTGCGCCAGCCGATGGTGCTGATTCTCAACAAGGTCGACCGGGTCAAGCACGAGGCGCTGCTGGCCCTGGCCGCGGCAGCGAACGAGAAAGTGCCGTTCAAGCGCACCTTCATGGTCTCGGCGCTGACCGGCTCCGGTTGCAAGGATTTGCTCGACTACCTGGCGCAAGCGCTGCCGGCCGGCCCCTGGTACTATCCGGAAGACCAGATCTCCGATCTGCCGATGCGTCAGCTGGCGGCCGAGATCACCCGCGAAAAACTGTATCTGCGCCTCCACCAGGAACTGCCTTATTCCTCCCATATCGAGACCGAGAAATGGGAAGAGAAGCCGGACGGCTCGGTGCGCATCGACCAGACCATCTATGTCGAGCGCGACAGCCAGAAGAAGATCGTGCTCGGCCACAAGGGCGAAACGATCCGCGCCATTGGCCAGTCGGCGCGGATGGAGATAGCGGGCATCCTCGAACAGAAGGTGCACCTGTTCCTGTTCGTCAAGGTGCGCGAGAACTGGGGCGACGACCCCGAGCGCTATCGCGAGATGGGGCTGGAGTTTCCCCATTGAGCTTCGCCGTCTAGAAATGCCGCCCGGCAGTTTGAGACGACGACATGCATGACCCAAAACTGACGATCGATACCGAACTCGTGCGACGGCTGATCAACGTGCAGTTCCCGCAATGGCGGCATCTGCCGGTGAGTCCGGTGGTATCGGGCGGCTGGGACAACCGTACCTTCCATCTCGGCGAGGAGATGACAGTGCGCCTGCCGAGTGCGGCGCCGTATGCGCTGCAGGTCGAAAAGGAACGTCGCTGGCTGCCCAGGCTGGCGCCGCTTCTGCCGCTGCCCATCCCGGTTCCGCTCGCCATGGGCGAGCCGGGGGAGGGCTACCCCTGGCATTGGTCAGTCTATCGCTGGATCGAAGGCGAGACAGCCAAGACCACTGAAATCGCCGACCTTCGTCAGTTCGCGGTCGCGTTGGCCGATTTCCTGGTTGCGCTCCGGCGGATCGATCCGGTGGGCGGGCCGGCTCCGGGGCAGCACAATTTCTTTCGTGGCGGGCCGCTGACCGTCTATGACGGCGAGGCAAGGCAGGCCATCGCCGCGTTGAGCGGCCGGATCGACACCGAGGCGGCCACCACGGTCTGGGACGCGGCCGTCGCCGCCGCCTGGCATGGCTCACCCGTCTGGTTCCACGGCGACGTCGCCTGGGGCAACCTTCTGGTCGAAGACGGCCGGCTGAGCGCCGTCATCGACTTCGGCACCTCCGGCATCGGCGATCCATCCTGCGATCTGGCGATTGCCTGGACGTTCTTCGAAGGCGAAACCAGGGAGGCATTCCGTGCCGCCATCGACGTCGATGAAGCGACCTGGGCGCGCGGCCGCGGCTGGACGCTGTGGAAGGCGCTGATCACCGTTGCCGGGCACGACGCCAACCAGGCCGAGGCTGAAAGATCTCGCCGCGTCATCGACGACGTGCTGGCCGACCACAGGAAATTCACGTGATCATAGCGTTTCGACGACGTGTCGGGGGTCCAATGTCAGCACAGATCGCACGCGGCGCGCCAAAATCTTGATTTCGCCACGCAACCGGTGACAAGCTCTCGCCATGGAATGGCGCGACGAGGGAATCATTCTCGGCACCCGCAAGCATGGCGAAACCAGCGCCATCCTCGAGGTGATGACGCGCGCGCATGGCCGCCATCTCGGCCTGGTGCGCGGCGGCCGCTCGCGCAAGCAGCAGCCGGTGCTGCAGCCCGGCAACCGCGTCGACCTGTTGTGGCGGGCCCGCCTCGACGAGCATCTCGGCACCTTCCAGGCCGAGGCGATCGAGATGAACGCCGCCCGGCTGATGGACAGCGCGGTCGCTGTCTACGGCCTGCAGACCATGGCCGCGCATCTGAGGCTCCTGCCGGAGCGCGACGCCCATGGCGGTCTCTACGAGACGCTGGCCGTGATGATTGCCCATCTCGACGATGCCGATGCCGCCGGTGAACTGGTGGCGCGCTTCGAACTGCTCATCCTCGACGAGCTCGGCTTCGGCCTCGATCTCAGCCAGTGCGCGGCCACCGGCGTCCGGCAGGATTTGGCCTATGTCTCACCGAAATCCGGCCGCGCGGTGTCGCGCCAGGCCGGCGCGCCGTGGCGCGACAAGATGCTGGCGCTGCCGGCCTTCCTGCAGCGGGGCTCCGGCCTGCGCGCCGATCAGGCGGCACTCGAGGATGCCTTCCGGCTGACCGGTTTCTTCTTCACCCGCCATGTCTACGAGCCGCGCGGCATCGAACAGCCCGACGCCCGTGCCGGCTTCCTCGCCGCCTTGCGCAAGCATCATTCGGGCAGCAAGGCCGCCGCAACAGCAGGCGCCTTCCCAGAAATCACGACGTGAGAATCTCATGAGAGAAGTCGAACTTTATCCCGGCCGGGTGTCGCCGCTTGGCCTCGGCACCATTCCGCTTGGCGACCTCCTCGAATACAGCGGCCTCGAACTTTTGCAGCGCATCATCGACGGCAAATATCCGGCGCCGCCTATCTCCTTCCAGCTGAATTTTACGCTGACCGAAGTCTCGGAAGGCCGCGCGGTGTTTCGCGGCGTGCCGAGCGAGCGGCATCTTAACCCGCTAGGCGGCGTGCATGGAGGCTGGGCGGCAACGCTGCTGGATTCGGCATTGGCCTGCGCGGTGCAGACGCTGCTCGATAAGGGCGAGGCCTATACGACGGCCGAGTTCAAGGTGAACTTTACGCGGCCGATCACGCCGAAGACCGGTGAAGTGGTCTGCGAGGGCAAGATCGTCCACAAGGGCCGCACGCTGGCGGTGTCCGAAGCGACGCTGAAGGATGCGCAGGGCAAATTGCTGGCCTTCGGCACTGAGACATGCTCGATCTTCCCAGCAGCCAATCTGGCTGCGCGCTAGGTTCACCGCCCGACAGGAGGGCGACGTAGCGCCTAATCGACTTTGTGACTGCCCATGAAATCATCGAGGATGGCGCGCTGACCGCTGAGGATCTTGAGGCTGGCTTCAGCCAATGAAAACCAGCCGGCTCTGTCGACTTCGGGAAATTCCTTCATCGCGCCCGACCGTGGCGGCCACTCCATGGTGAACATGTTGCTTTTGACGGCATTGGCGTCGACATCGGCTTCGACACTCCAGGCGATGACGATCTTGCCGCCGGCTTGCCGGTAGCTGCCGACAGGCTCGAAACTGCCTTCGATCACGATGCCGAGTTCCTCTCCGGCCTCGCGCCGGGCTGCCGCCAGCTCATCCTCGTTCTCTTCGATGAGGCCCTTGGGGATAGACCAGGCGCCTTCGTCCTTCCTTGCCCAGAAGGGACCGCCGGGATGAACCAGCAGAAATTCGAGAATGCCGGCCTTTGTCCGGTGGATCAGCAGTCCCGCGCTTCTTTTAGGCATTTGATTTTCCCTGGAGTTCACCTGAGAATAACATGGTCCCTGGCAAGTGGCGGTGGCGCGCATTCCTTACCATCTCAGATGATGGGTGAGGATAACGACTGTGGGCCGCTGGAATTTGCCGACGAAACATGCTCGATGATTTCTCTCCGGTCACCAATTGCGGTGGCGTGACTTGAATAGCCGTCTGGGGTGGCCGTGTGGCCGCCGCAATTGTCAGTGAAAACTGGCCTGGTTTGGGGGAACCGCCTTGTTTGAGAGCCTGATTGGCGCTGTCGTCGTTGTCGTGCTGTTCGTCCTCGTCTTGCGCCAGCAGGGCCGCATCGGCCTGATCGAACGCGAACTCGGCGCGCTGCGCAGCCTGGTTCTGTCCGGTGTGAATGTAGCCGCGCCCGCTGCCAAACCGGTCGAGCAGGCTGCGAACGACAGCGTGCCGGCGGACGCGGCTCAGGCCACCGCAGCGATTGCCGACATAGCTTCGCCAACAGCAGCCGAAGCGGCGCAGGCACCGGCCGCGGCGCCCGAAGCGGTAACCAGCGAGGCCGTGCCGGAACTGTCGGCAGCTGCCAAGGCGGCGTTGACCGGATCCGCGCCGGCTGCCGCAGCGAAAGCAGCCCGCCAGTCCGAGGTCGAAACGGCGCTCGGCACACGATGGGCGGTCTGGGTCGGCGGCATCGCGCTGGCCTTGGGCGGCCTGTTCCTGATCCGCTACACCATCGAGGCCGGTATTTTCGGGCCTGAAGTACGGCTGGCCCTCGCAGCATTGCTCGGTCTGGTGCTGATCGGCGGCGGCGAGTTCATTCGCCGCACCGGCTTCAAGGTTCCGGTGGAAGGGGTGGCTGGCGCCTACATCCCGGCGATCCTGACGGCCGCCGGCGCCTTCATCCTGTTCGGCACGGTCTATGCGGCCCATGCCGTTTACGGCTTCGTCGGCCCGGCCTTCGCCTTCACCGTGCTCGGCGCCATCGGCGTGGCGACGATTGTCGCCGCTCTCGTCCACGGCCAGGCGCTGGCCGGCATCGGCCTTGTCGGCTCCATGGCCACGCCGGCACTTGTGTCCTCGCAGGCGCCCAACCCATGGGCGCTGTTCATCTATCTCGCCATCGTGCTTGCCGCCAGCGCGGTGATCGCCCGCATGCGCGACTGGAAATTCCTGGTCGCGGCGGCCTTCTTCGGCACCGGCGCCTGGACCATCGCGTACATGATGAACGCGCCCGGCGCCGCCGACCTTGCCGTCATCCTGTTCATTGATGCGGTGACGCTGGCGGTGCTTGCCTTTGTCTGGCTGGTCAGTCGTGGCGGCGAAGCGGAAACTGCAAAAAACGGCTTCGACTGGCCCTCGGTCGTGCCGGGCGTTTTCGTTGCGTTTTCGGCGCTGGGCCTGTCCGTCGACACGACACTGGTCGCCGCCGGCGGCGCCTTGCCGGGCGCGTTCGTCCTCGTCGCCCTTGTCGCCACCGCACTCTACCGGCCGCGCGCGCTGCCGCTGCTGCACGCCGCCGGTGTGGTGAGCGTGATGATCTATCTCGGCATCATTCCGCCCGCCACCATCGGCTCGGACATATCCCAGGGAAATATAGGCTTTGACGGCATGCCGGTGGCGGCCGGAAATCCCTTGACGCTGCGCCTCGGCATTGGCCTCGGCCTGGTCTTCATCGGCGCCGGTTTCTGGGCCGCGCGCCGCTTCGCCGCCACCGCGCAGGTCCGCGCGGCATGCTGGGCGGCATGGGGTGTCGCCGCGCCGCTGGTCATCCTGCTGACGCTGTGGCTTGCCTACGGCAATCTCGACCGCGACCTTGCCTATGCCGCGGTCGCTGCCCTTCTGGTCGTCGTCTTCGCCGCTGGCGGCGAATGGATCGCGCGGGCCGAACAGCCGCCGCTGAAGGGCGACATCGCCGTCTCCTTCGCGCTTGGCGGCTCGGCTCTGGCCGGCCTCCTGATGCTGCATATGGCCTTCGGTTCCGGCTGGACGACCATTCTTGCCGGCGTTGCCGCCATCGTGCCGGCGCTGGCGACACGCTGGCGCTCCTATCCGGTGCTCGGCTGGATCTCGGTCGGCGCGGTTGTCGCCGTGCTTGGCCGCGTCGCCTTCGATCCGACCATCGTCGGCGCCGAATTTCTGACGACGACGCCGGTATTCAACTGGCTGCTGCCGGGATACGGCGTGCCGGCGCTGGCCTTCGGATTCGCCGCCTGGCAGCTCGCCCGCACCACCCGCGCACTACCAATAACTGGCAATGGTCGGCCGCGCCTTGCCATGGAAGCTGGTGCAGCCCTGTTCGCGCTGCTCACCGTCGCCATGCTGGTGCGCCACGCCATGCATGGCGGCGTCATCGACACCGGCACCGTCACGCTTGCCGAACAGGCCATCTATACGCTGATCGCCATCGGTGCCGGCGCCATATTGGTCGCCATCGACATGCGCTCGCCAAGCTCGGTGCTGCGCTACGGCTCGATGGCCGCCGGCGTGGTTTCGGTCGCCTTCATCGCCTTCCAGCATTTCCTGGCGCTGAACCCGTTGTTCACCGACGAATCGACCGGCCAGATCCCGGTGTTCAACCTGTTGTTCCTGGCCTACCTGCTGCCGGCCATCGCCGCCGGCGGGCTGGCGCTCTATGCCAGGGACAAGCGGCCGCCATGGTATGCGCAGATGCTGGCGGTGGTCGCGGCATTGCTTGTCTTCGCCTACGCCACACTGTCGGTCAGGCGTGTGTTCAAGGGCGAGTTCATCGGCCTGTGGAGCGGCCTCGGCCAGCTCGAGACCTACACGTATTCGGCGCTCTGGCTGGTCATCGGCGTCGTGCTGCTCACCGCTGGTGTCTGGCTGAAATCGCAAGTGCTGCGCATTGCCTCGGCGGCGCTGATCGCGATTGCCGTGGTGAAGGTCTTCCTGTTCGATATGTCGGAGCTGGAAGGCGTGCTCAGGGCATTGTCCTTCATCGGCCTGGGTGCGGTGCTGATCGGCATCGGCCTGTTCTACCAGCGGCTGCTGACACGGGCGGCGAGGGAAGGCAGCACACCATCTTGAAGGAATATGCAAAATAGGATATTGGAATATCCACCGGAGGATATTCCATGCCGCTCTATATACGTGACGACGAAGTGGATGCGCTGGCCAGCAGATTGCAGCGCGAGACGAACGCTCCGAGCAAAACGGAGGCGGTGCGCATCGCACTCGTGCACGAACTCGAACGCAATCGCACGAAGGTGCCGCTGCGCGACCGGATTGCCAGGTTGCAGGCCGAGGCCAGGAAGATTGGCCTGCCCAATCCCGATTTCGATATGAAGAAATTCACCGACGAGATGTGGGAAGACTGATGTTTGTCGACGCGTCGGTGATCGTCGCCATTCTCAACCAGGAGCCGGGTTGGGAGGAATTGATCAAGCGGATTTCCGGCTTTTCCGGCTTGCTCTGCGTTTCTCCGTTGGTGCGCTTCGAAGCAACACAGGCACTGGCGCGTGCCGGCGCGGGGTCGCGCAAACCCACTGCCGAGGCCCTTCTCCATGCTCGCGATCTGGTTGATCGATTCATTGTGGAGATTGACGGAGAGAATGTGACCATCGACGACGACATCGGCTCTCGGGCCATCGATGCCAGCGCCCGTTACGGCAAAGCCGTTGGGCACCAAGCGGATCTGAATCTTGGCGACTGTTTCGCTTATGCCTGTGCGAAACGCCGCGATCTCCCGCTGCTCTACAAGGGCAATGATTTCGCGCTGACCGATTTGGGATAATTCGGCTTTCTTGTTGATTGCCGGGAATAATTTGGCCGATCACCTCGTTATCTCACTGCTTGGGTGACCGGGGCGGCAGACCGCTTCGCGCTGGCTGCTTGCGCCGCGCCGGGAAGGCGCGTTCAATCGAGTTAAACAAGGGCGACCTCAGAACCAGCGGTCATGGACGAAAAGAAGGCAGCAATCCTTGGTGAAATACCGCGCCTGCGTCGCTACGCACGCTCGCTTCTGCGCGACCGCGATTCCGCCGACGATCTCGTCCAGGATTGCCTCGAACGGGCGCTCTTGCGGCTCGAGAGCTGGCAGACAGGAGAAAGCCCCCGGAGGTGGCTGTTTACGATCATGCATCATTTGTTCATCGACCAGATGCGCAAGGTGAACCGGCGCGGCGAGGCGGCGATCCTGCCGCTTGACGCAAACGAGGCGCAGGCAGTCCCCGCCGAGCAGGCGGAGAACGCCGCCTCGCGCGAGATCATCGACGCGCTGCAAGCGATCAGCCCCGATCGCCGCGCCGCTCTCGTCATGGTCGCCATCGAAGGATTTTCCTATGCCGAGGCCGCCAACATTCTCGGCGTGCCCGCCGGCACGCTGATGTCGCGCATAGCGCGCGGGCGCGAGGAGCTGCGCAGCCTGCTCGACGACACGGCGCGCCGCCGCTCGATAAGGATCGTCGAGAAATGACCCGCCGCGATTTTTCCGAACGCGACATCCACATGGCCCTCGACGGCGAACTGCCGAGCGATGAGCGCGCCGCCTATGACGCCTGGATCGACGCCAATCCCGAAATGAAAGCGAAAAGCGCCCGCTATACCGCCGACCGCGCTGCGCTGCGCGCTGCCTTTGCCGGTGTGCTCGACGAGCCGGTGCCGATGCTGTTCAAGCAGATCGTGCGCGGCGAAGGCGCGACCAAAGTAGCGGCTCGGCACTCGCGCTGGTGGCTTGCGGCCGCGGCGGCCACGGTTCTCGTCGCCGGCGGTCTTGGCGGCTATTTTGCCGGCATCGACGGTATCGGCAGGGATGACGGGGCAGACGACCAGCTGGCCGAGGAGGCTATCGCCGCCCATGTCATCTATGCCGCCGAACAACGCCATGCTGTGGAAGTGCCTGCCAGCGACAAGGATCATCTGCAGACCTGGCTGTCCAACCGCGTCGGCCTGAAACTGGTGGCGCCGGATCTGGTGGCGGAAGGCTTCCAACTGGTTGGCGGCCGGTTGCTGCCTGCCGGCCAGGGCAAGGCCGCGATGCTGCTTTACGAGGACGCCAAGGGCCAGCGCATCTCCCTGTTCGTCACCGCTGATTCCTCAGCCAAGTCCAAGGGCACCTATATGGCCGACGCCGACGGTCCCGAGGCGGTCTACTGGCTGGACAAGGGCTATGCCTGCGCCGTCGTCGGCTCGCTGCCGCGCGAGCAGCTGGCCGCAGTCGCCAAGCGCGCCTACGGTCAGCTTCTGGCGGGTCTCGCCAGTTGAGCGCATTCCGTTTTCGCGTCATGCACCGGGGCGGCGGCGCACTTCGCGGTGCCGCCCCCATCGCCCGCCACTCGCGGCGGAACTGTCACAATTCGGCCCTATTCAAGGTGCGATAGCGCTTGGCTGACATCGGCGTTTCGGCTGATGTTTGCGACGTGTTCGACCGGGGCTTTCCACCCACTCAATCGAGGTTTTCTGAACCCGCATGCCTGCCGAGATTCGCAAGGCCCGCGCGTCCGACGTCGATGACCTCGCCGCCATCGAGAAGGCGGTTTTTTCCAGTGACCGCATTTCCCGGCGCTCCTTTCGCCTGTTGATCGAACGCGACACCGCCGAGATGCTGGTCGCCGAAAGCGATGGCCGCGTTGCCGGCTACGCCGTGGTGCTGTTTCGCAAGGGTAGCGGCGTCGCCCGGCTCTACTCGCTTGCCACCGGCCCGTTTTTCGGCGGCCTCGGCATTGGCCGCATGCTGCTTGCAGCTGCCGAAGAGGCCGCCTTCGAGCACGACCGCATGATGCTGCGTCTCGAAGTGCGCGAGGACAATCTGCGCGCCATCCGCATCTATGAGCAGAGCGGCTACCGCAAGATCGGCCGCGAACCGCACTACTACGAGGACGGCGAGACGGCGCTGCGCTACGAAAAGACCTTGCGCGGCGATATCCCGGTTGCCACCAAAGTGCCGTTCTACCAGCAGACCTGCGAATTCACCTGCGGCCCCTG
The DNA here is from genome assembly GCF_013520985.1 of Mesorhizobium neociceri. GTDB lineage: Bacteria > Pseudomonadota > Alphaproteobacteria > Rhizobiales > Rhizobiaceae > Mesorhizobium > Mesorhizobium neociceri. The sequence continues at coordinate 126,564 of NZ_JACDTY010000008.1, forward strand.
CTGCCTGATGATGGCGATGGCCAATTTCGATTCCGGCTTCGCACCCGATCCGGTCATGGAAATCCGCCTGTGGCGTGAGGCGACAACCGTGTTCATGATGTCCGGCCCCGGCGGCTGCGAGCCGTTCGGCCTTGCGGTGGCCGGCCACGAAAACGGGCTTGCGGCGGAAATCTTCGTGTCCTTCTACGGCGCGCTGTTCCTGCAGTCGGTGCGCAGCGAGGACAAGCGCCGGGTGATGGAACTCGCCCAGGTCGACTTTCGCCGCCGCGCGGAACAATACGGCATCCCGGTGAATTACCGTCCATTCGCCATCGACGACATCCGTGGCGCGCTGGCTCAGGGAAAACTTGTGCTGGTGCTGATCAGCGGCTTCCTGATGTTCGGCAAGAAGGTGCCGCATTGGGTGCTGGCCATCGGCGACGACGGCGACCACATCCTGATCCACGATCCCTGGGTCGAGGACGAAAGACAGGAGACCATCCTCGATGCCGCCAACATTCCCGTCCCCCACGGCATCTTCATGAACATGGCGCAATTCGGCCGCGACGGACTGCGTGCTGCCATCACTCTTGGGAAACGCTGACAACAATGACCTGGGTCATCCTCACCGGCCGTCAGAACGATCTCGACCAGGCCGCGACGCCGCACAAGATCATCACCAACCGTGATTATCTTGCGCATCCGGCGCTGTTTCGCGGCCAGCAGCCGAAGGTCATCAACCTGTCGAACAATTACGCCTACCAGAGCCGTGGCTACTATGCCTCGCTGCTCGCCGGTTCGCGCGGCCACAAGGTCATCCCGACGGTCGAGACGATGATCGACCTGTCGGAGCGCAAGCTCTACGAGCACGCGCTGCCGGAACTGGAGCTGGCGCTCAACAAATGCCGCAAGGATTTCGGCGGCGTCTTTCCGCAAAAAGTCTGCATCTTCTTCGGCATCGGCCCGTCGAAGATCTGGGACCGCTTCGCCAAGCTGTTGTTCGACTGGTTCCGCGCCCCGGCGCTCGAGGTCCACATCAAGGACAGCGCCGAATGGGCTTCGATCCGCAAGATCGGCTTCCTGCCACTGGCCAGGATGACCGAGGAGGAAGAAGCCCTCTTCGTGCAGGCCCTGGAGACCTACACCAACCGCGAGTGGCGTGACACCAAGGGCCGCACACCGGCGCGCTACACCTTCGCCACGCTGGTCGATCCGCATGAGGAATTGCCGCCGTCGGAGATTTCGTCGCTGCGCTACTGGGCCAAGATCGCCGAAAAAATGGGCGTCGAAATCGAGCCGATCACCAGGAAGGACCTGGCCAAGCTCGCCAATTACGACGCGTTGTTCATCCGCGAGACCACCTCGATCTCCAACCATACCTACCGCTTCGCGCGCCGCGCCCAGCAGGAAGGCATGCCGGTGATCGACGACCCGCTGTCGATGATCCGCTGCACCAACAAGGTCTATCTCAACGAACTGATGGCCTACAACAAGGTGCCGGTGCCGCCGACGGTGATGATTGCCGGCACCACGGACCTCGAACTGGCGGCGCAGACGCTGGGCTTTCCGCTGGTGCTGAAGATCCCGGATTCATCGTTCTCGCGCGGCGTCAAGAAATGCGGCAACTTCGAGGAACTGAAGACACTCGCAACCGAATGGCTGGAGGATTCCGATCTCCTGATCGCGCAGAAATTCATCCCGACCGAATATGACTGGCGCGTCGGCGTACTCGGCGGCCAGCCGCTGTTCGCCGTGCATTATCTGATGGCCAAAAAGCACTGGCAGATCGTCAACCACAAGGCCAGCGGCAAGCCCGATCAGGGCGGCATCAAGACCTTCACGCTGAAAGAGACGCCTCCTCATGTCGTCGAGACGGCGGTGAAGGCGGCGCGCTGCATCGGCGACGGACTTTACGGCGTCGACCTCAAGGAAACCAAGGATGGCGTCTTCGTCATCGAGGTCAACGACAACCCCAATCTCGACCATGGCTGGGAGGATTCCGGCGAGAAGGACGAGGTCTGGGTGCGGCTGACGCAATGGTTCCTGGAGCGGCTCGACCGTCCCGGACGGTAACTGGGGGAAAAATGCAGTTCATCGTCATCGAGGATTTCACCGGCTGCGATCGCAAGGAGATTTATCGCCGCTTCGGCGAGCGCGGCCGCCTGAAGCCGGACGAGCTTGTCGTCCACCACTCCTGGATCGCGGCGGATATGAGCCGCTGCTTCCTTCTGGTCGAGGCCGATGACGTGACGCTGCTGCAGCGCTGGGTCATCGAATGGTCTGACCTTGTGGAGTTCGAGATCGTTCCCGTGGCGACGAACAAGGACATGGTGGCCGCATTGGCCAGCCATCTCTGAATGGGGCATTCGCCGCCCATCTCTGAGCGCCGCAGGCCATCATCGCAGAGCCGGCGAAGCCACCGACCGCCGGCATTCCTCGATCAGCCAATCGCGAAATGCCGCCACCACGTCGCGCCTTGCGCTGCGCTCCGGGATCGTCAGGCAATAGGGTTGGCGCAGCGCGATCGATAAAGCGTTCGGCCGGACCAGCCGGCCGTCTTCCAGTGCCTTAGCGCAATAGATGCCTTGCGCCAGCGCCACGCCCAACCCTGAAATGGCTAGGTCGAGCGCTGCCCGCGACGAGTTTGCCGACAGGCCGCGCTGAACGGCCCGGCCGGGCTCGATGGCGGCGGCCTCGAACCAGTTGCGCCACGACGGAAACGACGCGCCGGTCGGTCCCCAGTCGGTGTGGATCAGCGGCATGCGGACCAAGCTTTCGGGTTTGATCGTTGCCGCAAGCCCAGGCGCGCAGACGGGATAGACGGCGTCCCGGACAATGTCCTCGGTCGGGTGTTCGCGATAGTGCGGTCCGAAGGAAAGCCTGAGGTCGATCAGTTCACGGTCGAACGGCACCGGGTCGTCATCGCCGCGTAAGGAGATGTCTACGGCGCCGTGGCTGGCGACAAAGCCGGCGAGACGCTTCGAAAGCCAGCCCATCGCCATCGACGGCGGAACCGATATGACAAGGCGCGGGCGGAAGGCATCGCCGCCGCGCGCGATGCTGCCGATCTCCTGGAAGGCCAAGGTCAGCCTCGGCAGCATCTCGACGCCGGCTTCGGTCAGCACGACGCGGCGGTTGACGCGATGGAACAGCTTGCGGCCCATCTGCTCCTCGACCGTGCGGATGAGCTGGCTGACGGCGGCCGCCGAAATCGATAGCTCCTCCGCCGCCGCGGCAAAGCTCCCGGAGCGGGCAGCTGCCTCGAAGGCTTGAAGTCCTCTTAGGGATGGAAGTGCAGCCATTGGTGCTCTGATAAATAAGTTCAGCTTATCTATTTTATAGAAATCCTCGTTTTTCGAAAGGTTTCTTGTTGGAGTAGCGTGGCGCCATGACCGTATCAGCCCAGACCGAACCCAGAGACCATCGCGACGTGATCGCGTCGCTGACCAATGAGCAGCGCAGCCGCCTGACCGGCAAATCGGACGGGCCGGGACTGATCCAACTCGCCTTCCATCTCGGCGGGATCATCGTTATCGGCGCGCTGATTGCGGCCAAGGTGCCATACTGGCCAGTGCTGATGCTGCCGCAAGGCATTCTTATCGTCTTCCTGTTCACGCTGCTGCATGAGACGGTGCACAGGACGGCCTTCGAGACGCAGTGGCTCAACGATGCCGTGGCAAGGGTCTGCAGTCTGGCGATCGCGCTGCCGGCCGACTGGTTCCGCTACTTCCATTTCGCCCATCACCGCTTCACCCAGGATCCCGACAATGACCCGGAGCTTGCCTTCCCGAAGCCGGAGACGGTGCGGCAATACATCGTCCACGTCTCTGGTCTGCCGGTGTGGTGGGGGCATTTGCGGACGCTCTACACCAATGCGACCGGCGGCTGCCGCGACGGCTACGTGCCGCCAAAGGGTCTGCCCAAGGTGCGGACCGAAGCCCGCGCCATGATCGCCTTCTACGTCGTAGTCGCCGCACTAGCGCTCTGGTTCAAGGCGACGGTGCTGCTCTATGTCTGGGTCGTGCCGGCGCTGCTCGGCCAGCCCTTCCTCAGGCTCTATCTGCTGGCCGAACATGGCCGCTGCCCGCTCGTCGCCAACATGCTGGAAAACACCCGCACCACGCTGACCAACTGGCTGGTGCGCAAGGTCGCCTGGAACATGCCGTACCACGCCGAGCACCACGCCTATCCCGGCGTGCCATTTCACCAGCTGCCGGCGTTCCACCAGCTGATCGAGCGCCATCTCAAAGTGGTCGAGCCCGGCTATGTCAGCTTCCACGAAAAGTACATCGAGACCCTGCGCTGACGGCAGTACTCAAACGTCAGTCTTGGCTGGCTCGCCAGCCAGCGTCTGTTCGACGAGCGTGACGAAGTAGCGGAGCACGGTGGGAACGATGGCGTCGTTGAAGACGTAGCGGTCGCCGTGCAGGCCTTCGCCCGGCCCGACCGCGCCGGCGCCGATCCACGCGTAGCAGCCGCCGGCTTCGCGGACCATATAGGCAAAATCCTCGCAGCCGAGGCTCGGGTTGAATGCGGTCTCGACCTGTTCGCGGCCGAAGACAGCGGTGGCAGCATCGACGGCCTGTTCTGTCGCGACTGACGTGTTGACCAGCGGCGGATAGCCTTTCCGATAGGCGAGCTTGCAGGTCAGGCTGTGCGCCGCAGCGATACCCTCCGCGATCTCCCCGATCAGTCTTTCGCAATGGTCCGACAGAGCGGGCTCGAAGAAGCGGCAGGTTCCCTGCAGCCAGACCTTGCCCGGGACGATGTTGCCGACATTGCCGCCATGGATCTGCGTGATCGAGACGACCAGCGCCGTCTGCGGATCGACCGAGCGGCTGACGACGCGCTGCACGGTCTGGACGAAGGCGCTGGCCGCGAGCACCGGGTCGTCGCCCAGCTGCGGCATGGCGGCATGTGCGCCGGTTCCCTCGAAACTCAACTCGAAAGTGTCGACGGCCGCCATCATCGCGCCGGCACGGACCGCGATCTTTCCGAGCGGCAGCCCCGGCCAGTTGTGGACGGCGTAGACGGCTTCGACCGGAAAGCGCTCGAACAGCCGGTCCTCGATCATCCGCATGCTGCCGCCTTCGTTTTCTTCCGCCGGCTGGAAGATGAAGTAGACCGTGCCGTCGAAGGCTCTGCTATCGGCGAGCAGCTTGGCGGCGCCGAGCAGCATCGCGGTGTGGCCGTCATGGCCGCAGGCATGCATCACGCCGTCTTCTTTCGACGCATATGGCAATCTCGTCTTTTCCAGCACAGGCAAGGCATCGAGTTCGGCCCGAAGCCCGATCGCCCGCGCGCCCGGCCGTCCCCTGAGGACGCCGACCACGCCAGTGCCGCCTATACCTTCATGGATTTCATCGAGCCCGAAGGCGCGCAGCTTGTCGACGACGAAGCGCGCGGTCTCATACTCGCTGAAACCAAGCTCGGGATTGGCGTGGATGTGGCGCCGCCAGTCCACCACCTGCGGGGTGAGGGCGGCGACGGGGTCGTTGTGCGGCATTGCGCTCTCCTTGCCGGCCGTCGTAAATTCGGCCTTGTCGATGCCAGCACCTAAGGGGTTTGCGCCGGCAGCGTCTTGAACAGGATTGACCGTGTCGGGAATTCAACAGCCGCAGGAGACAACGCAGTTCTGGCGTCATCCGCGCTTTCGCGACCTTGGCATGCTCAAGGCGCGCTTCACGCGGCATCGCTACCAGTTGCACACGCACCCGACCTATGTCGTTGCCCTGATCACGCAAGGCTGCGAGCGCGTCCGCATCGGCAACGAGACCGTCGTCGCCCCGACGGGCACGGTCCTCCTCGTCAATCCGGAGATATGGCATGATGGCGAGGCGGGTGCCGAGCAGGGTTGGGGCTACCGCACCTTCTATCCCTCCGCCTCACTCATGGGCGCGATCGCTGCAGAACTCGGGCAGGATCGTGCGCCACTGTTTTCACAAGCGATCGTCGATGATGCCGACCTCGTCCAGGCGGTGGCCGCGGCACACCAAAGCTCGACATCAGGCGATGTCACAAGCGCCGAGACATCCATGCTCATCGCCCTGCGCAAGCTCATCCTGCGTCACGGCGACTGGGGCGGCCGGCGGCGCGAAGCGGTCGAAAGCTTCGGATCGAAAAACAGGCTCCGGGTCTATGAACAGCTCATCGAGGACAGGCTGACTTCGGACCTCGACCTGCAGCGGCTCGCCGAAGCCGCAGGCGTGACACGCTTTCAGGTCATCCGGGATTTCAAGAAAGTGCTGGGTCTCACTCCCGCTGCCTTCATCCGCGACCGCAGGCTGCGCCGCGCCGATCTCCTGATCCGCCAAGGCTCAAACCTCGCCGACGCCGCCTTTGCGGCCGGCTTCTCCGACCAGAGCCATCTCTCACGCACCTTCCGCGCCGCGCATGGAATGACACCGGGCATGTTCAGGCGGGCCGGGACGCTGCCCTCGTCTTCAGCAGCCGATTGATGTCAGCCGCCTTTGATGGCACGCCGATCAGAAAGCCCTGCGCCTCGACGCAGCCTGCCTTGCGCAATATGCCTAGCTGCGCTTCGGTCTCGACGCCTTCGGCGGTGACGGTGATGCCAAGTTCGGCACCAAGCCCGATGATCGAGCGCACGATCGCCGCCGTATCCTTGTTGTCGATATCATGGATGAACGAGCGGTCGATCTTGATCTTGTCGACGGGAAAACGCCTGAGATAGCCGAGCGACGAATAGCCGGTGCCGAAATCGTCCAGTGCGATGCGGATGCCGAGTTCGCGCAGCTGCCTCAGCGTCTTCAGCACTGTCTCGCTCTCATCCATCAGCACGGTTTCGGTGATCTCCAGCTCAAGCCGCCAGGCCGGCACGCCGGAAACGGCCAGCGCCGAAATCACGCTGCGGGCAAAGTCGGCGCTTTTGATCTGCACGGCCGAGACGTTGACGGCGATGCGCATTCCAGGTGGCCAGCCGGCGGCCACGCTGCAGGCCTGTTTCAGCGCCCATTCGCCCAGCGGAACGATCAGCCCGCTGTCTTCGGCTGCCGCGATGAAATCGTCGGGCGCCACCAGGCCGCGCGTCGGCGAATTCCACCGCATCAAGGCTTCGGCGCCAACGATTTCGCCCGACGCGATGTTGGTGATCGGCTGGAAATCCAGGACGAATTCCTGCCGCTTCAGTGCCGTCTCGAGATCGGTTTCGAGCGCCCGGCGCGCCCGCACCATGGCATCCATGCCGGGATCGAAAAAACGGTAGACGTTGCGGCCTTCGCTCTTGCCCCTATAGAGCGCCATGTCGGCGTTCTTCAAAAGCGTGTCGGCGTCCTTGCCGTCATCGGGGTAGAGGGCGATACCGAGGCTGATGCCGACATGCATGTCGCGACCCTTGTCGCGAAACGGCTGGCTGACGACGGAGACGATGCGCTTTGCCAGTTTTTCCGCGTCCGCAGCACCTTTGGGATTGAACTGCAGGATGGCGAACTCGTCGCCGCCGAGGCGGGCGACCACATCGGTGTCGCTGCGCAAACTGTGCCGCAGCCGCTGAGCCACGCATTTCAAAAGCCAATCGCCGGCCGGGTGCCCCCAGGTGTCGTTGACGGCCTTGAAGCGATCGAGGTCGAGCGAGAAGATCGCCAACGGAGTAGCAGCGGTTTCGCCAAGCGCCTGGTCGAGCCGCTCGCGGAACATCGAGCGGTTGGGCAGGTCGGTCAGCGTGTCGTAATGGGCAAGGTGGCTCATGCGCTCTTCGGCGCGCCGGCGCTCGGTGATGTCTTCGAAGGTCGCCACCCAGCCGCCGCCGGCAAGCGGCCGGCGCGCAATCAGCAACGTTCGGCCATCGGCAAGGCTACGGTTTGTAGAACGCGTTTCGCCGGCCTGCAGGCTGGCCCTGGTCTTGGAGATCTCGCCGTCAATATCTATCGACGGATAGATGCGCAGGCGAACCAGCTGCTCGAGCAGGTGGCGATGGCTCATGCCGAGCGGGAAGTCGCTGGGCGTGACGTTGTAGAGGTCGAAGAAGCGCTGGTTGCGCACGATCAGCGTGCCGTCCGCGTCATACATCAGCAGGCCTTGCGACATGTTGGCGAGCGCCGCATCGAAGCGGCGGTGCTGCTCCTTCAGTTCCTGCTGGGCCCGCCTTTGCTCCGTAATGTCCTCATAGATCGACACCCAGCCGCCCGAGGCCAGCGGTCGGTGGGTGATGGAAACGATACGGCCGTCTGACAGTATTTCCTCGTAGGTCGAGGCTTGCGCGCGCTCGATATAGGGCTTGCGGATGGCGTAGAGGTCTTGGGCGCTCTGCGAGGCGACACCGATGTCGACGCTGTGTTGGAGGATATCCAGGAACGGGATGCCGGGCCGCACGATCTTCGCATCGAGGGAGAAGATGCTGAGATAGTTGCCGTTGCAGATGATCATCCGCTCGTCGGCATCGAACATGCACAGGCCATGCGACATGTTCTCGACGGCCGCCGAAAAGCGCTCGTTCTGGTGGCGCAATTCGTCTGCGATCTGCCGTGACGGGGCGACGCCTCCGGCTCCCCGTCTGCGGACGGGCGAACCACCCTTGACGTGCGCAACGGACATGAGGCGTACCTGCTGACCGTGATCGAAACCCGGTACTGTGGGTGCCGCTGGTTAATTTAGCGTATGTTCACCCGGCTGAAGGCACGGCAACCGCTGCCTGGCGCTGCTTTTCGATCGTCGCATAGCGCTTGAGAAAGGCTGCCTGCGCCGAGGTCACCGAGCGCGGGGTGAAATCGAAGCGGTCGGCATTGAAGCCGCGCGGTCGGCCGAAGAACTCGGTTGCCTCCGCGGTCGAAAAGCCGGCGAGCAGCGTCGCCTCGTAGTAAGCAGCGATCTGGTCGGCGCGCTTGATCTCCTTGCGAAGGCCGACGCCGAGTTCGGCCGGCAGCGAAAAGCGTTGGTGGATGGCGTGCTGCAGCCTCAACTCACAGTCCTTGTAGGAGCCGCCCATCACCGATTTGAACGGCGAGATCATGTCGCCGATGACATATTCCGGCGCGTCGTGCAGCAGCGCCGCCAGCCGCGCGTTGGCCGAGGCGTCCGGCTGCAATTCGCCAAAAAGCGCCTCGACCAGCAGCGAATGCTGGGCAACCGAAAAGGCGTGATCGCCGCGCGTCTGGCCGTTCCAGCGGGCGACGCGGGCAAGCCCATGAGCGATGTCGGAGATTTCGATATCGAGCGGCGAGGGGTCGAGCAGGTCGAGCCGTCGTCCCGACAGCATGCGCTGCCACGCGCGCGGCGGCGCACCGACACGGTCGGCGGCCATCAGGCGTCCTCCGCGCCGACCGCTTCCCTGGGAAAGCTGAACTTTGCCCAGGAGGGAATAGTGAGCGAAACAGCGACGTCACCCGCCAGGATCGCCTGGCCGGCGTCGAGCGCCGCCTTGACCCGGTCGATGCGGGCAATGGCTAGGCCGCTCGTGCCTTCAGTCGAGCCGAGCGTGCCGACCGGCCGTCCGGCGACGGTCAGCTCCGTGCCCGGTGCGGGCAAGGCATGGTCGGCTGAAACGATCAGCACGCGCCGTCTGGCGGTGCCGCGATGCTGCATGCGCGAGACCACTTCCTGGCCGACATAGCAGCCCTTCTTGAACCCGACCCCGCCGGTCTCGTCGAGCAGCACGTCATGCGGAAAGGCGTCGCCGAGCTGATAGTCGAAACCACTCTCGGCAATGCCGTGGGCTATGCGGAGCGCTTGCCACGCTGCGGGGTCGCCGCCCGCTGGCGTACCGCCATAACTGCGCCTGACGGACAACTGGCTGAAGCGTGCATCGGAAACGTCAGTTGAATCAGTTTGTGAGGCGGTTGAATCGGGTCCCCACGCAACCGTCACAAGCATTTGATCCTGCTTGGCAATCTCGACCTTGGCGCGCAGCTTGTAAAGCGTGAGCCGGCGCAGGAAATCGTCGGCGACATCGACGCGGCATTCCAAGCGGAAGCCATTCTCGCCGCTGCGCGAGATCAGGAAGTCGAACAGGATCTTGCCTTGCGGCGAAAGCATTGCGCCGGGCTTTGCCTCTGCGGCGCCCAGCGTATCGAGGTCGGTGGTGAGGATGTTCTGCAAAAAATGCTCGGCATCCGGGCCTGACACGGCAATGAGGGCGCGGTTGTCGAGCGGGGCAAAGGGCATGGGCGGCAAAGAACCTGATCTTGCAAAACAGTCGGTCATTACGTAAGCCGCTGATACTCCCCCCGCAAGAGACCGAACGCCCATGGCCATCACCTTCGACCTCATCCTGACAGGCGGCACGGTGGTCAACCATGACGGCGAGGGCGCCCGCGACGTCGGCATCAGGGACGGTCGCATCGCGGCCATTGGCGATCTTCGCCAGGCCTCGGCCGGCGAAACGATCGACTGCCGCGGCCTGCACATCCTGCCGGGTGTCGTCGACAGCCAGGTGCATTTCCGCGAGCCGGGGCTGGAGCACAAGGAAGATCTGGAGACGGGTTCGCGCGCGGCTGTGCTGGGCGGCGTCACCGCCGTGTTCGAAATGCCCAACACCAATCCGCTGACCACCAGCGAAGCGGCGCTCGCCGACAAGATACAGCGCGCCACCGACCGCATGCATTGCGACTTCGCCTTCTGGGTCGGTGGCACGCGCGAGAACGCCAATGATGTCGGCGAACTCGAGCGGCTGCCCGGTGCCGCCGGCATAAAAGTGTTCATGGGTTCCTCCACCGGCGACCTGCTGGTTGAGGACGACGAGGGTGTCGCTTCGATCCTGAGAAACACCCGCCGCCGCGCCGCCTTCCACTCGGAGGATGAGTTCCGGTTGCGCGAGCGTCTCGGCCTGCGCGTCGAGGGCGATCCGTCTTCGCACCCCGTCTGGCGCGACGAGATCGCTGCCTTGCGTTGCACAGAACGCTTGGTCCGCATCGCGCGAAATACCCGCGCCCGCATCCATGTCCTGCACATATCCACCGCCGAGGAAATCATCTTCCTCGAACAGCACAAGGATGTCGCCACCTGCGAGGCGACGCCGCATCATCTGACGCTCGCCGCCGACGACTATGCGCGGCTGGGCACGTTGATCCAGATGAACCCGCCGGTGCGGGCGGCCCACCACCGCGACGGCGTCTGGCACGGCATTGCGCAAGGCATCGTCGATGTGCTGGGCTCCGACCACGCCCCGCACACGCTGGCCGAGAAGGCAAAGCCCTATCCGGCCTCGCCGTCGGGGATGACCGGGGTGCAGACGCTGGTGCCGATCATGCTCGACCACGTCAATGGCGGCCGGCTGACCCTGCAGCGCTTCGTCGACCTCTCCAGCCACGGCCCGCAGCGCATTTTCGGCATGGCGAGAAAAGGCCGTATCGCCGCCGGCTACGACGCCGATTTCACCATCGTCGATATGAAGCGTCGTGAAACCATCACCAATGCGCAGGCCGGCTCCAGGGCCGGCTGGACGCCGTATGACGGTAAAGAGGTGACGGGGTGGCCGGTCGGCACGGTCGTGCGCGGACAGCGCATCATGTGGGACGGCGAGATCGTCACGCCCGGGCAGGGCAGGGCAGTGGCGTTTTCCGAGGCGCTGCCGGCTTAGCGGTTTCTTACCGCGTTGGATTTTTTAAGCACTATCCACTACGTTAAGGGCGCTATGAACGCAGATATCACGCCCATGATTGTCCCCGCGGAGTTTCCGGAGCTTCAGGCGATAGCCTGGAACCGCGACGTGGCACGTCCGATTCCAGCCGAAGAGGCATTTGCGCTGTACGAGCGCAATTGGCGGTTTGTCGATCAAAAGCGCCTTACCATGCGTGAAAAACTGCTTATCCAAAGTCTGGCAGACAAATTCGGTCATGGCGTGCTTTTGACCGCTGGCTGAACTCGGTTCTTCTCCTGATCTTTCCCTCGCAGCCAGAATATCAACAGGACATAGCGCGAGCGTTATGAAGGAATTCAAGAGGCCCGAGCACCAGATCATTGCCGAAGCGCTCGGATTGATGGATCGGCGTTTCCTGACCGTAAACCAATGTTGGTTCGGCGGGGGGACGGCTATTGTCATGAAATTCGGGGAATACCGCCGCTCACTGGATGTGGACTTCCTGTGTGCCGACAGCGATGGCTATCGCGAATTGCGGACCTCTGCAGCCGAGCGTGGTGTCAGGGCCTTCTTTCCCGAGCCGATTGAGGCCGTTCGAGACTTCCAGATCGATCAATATGGCTTGAGGACGATTGTGCGATTGAAAGGCCAAACGATCAAGTTCGAAGTCATCCGCGAAGGTCGCATCAAACTGCAAGGCCGGTTCGACGACGATCTGAATGTATCCGCCCTGGTTCCGACGGATATGTTTGCCGAGAAGTTGTTGGCCAATGCCGATCGGTGCCAGGATCGCGCGATCGCATATCGCGATGCCATCGATCTTGGAGTGCTGGTTAGTGTCTATAAGGAAATCCCGAGCGATGCTCTTCGCAAGGCACAGGCGGCCTATGGCCTGGATATAGAGCGCAAGGTGGCTTGGGTGGTAAACCGGCTGCGGGACAAGGACGAACTACGCCATGCGGCCGATATCTTACAAATGGATCCTGACGCGGCAGTCGAAGCGATTTCAGCTCTTCGAAACGAATGCATCCGCATCTGGCCAGACGCGGGTAGTGGGGGGGAGCCTTCCAACACTGGCCAATAGGAAAAACTCAATCCCCGGCGACGAAGAATGTCCACTGTCCGGCGGGCGTGATGCCGACACGGTAGAAGATGTAGGCGCCGAACTGCTTCATGTCGTCATAGTCGCCGGCGGTGACGATCTTGAACAGTTCGACCCGCTGTTTGGCATTGAGCTTGTCCAACGGCAGGGCAAAGAAATACGGCCAGACATAGAGCTCCTGCGGCGTGCCGACGTCGACATGGACATAGCCGGCATTGAGCACCTCTTCCATGATGGCGAGGATTTCCTGGCCTTCCTTGTCACCCGAAAGCCCCTTCAGGAAAGCGATCGGATCGCCCTCGATCTCGCCCAGCGACAATTGGGTCATGGTGTCGCCCTTGCCGATCAATGGCCGCAGCTTCTCGATATCGCCGCTGACGCAGGCTTCGACCATCAGGTCGTGCATGCGCCTGACCGGCTCCGGCAGCTTGGAAAGGTCGTAGACGACTTCAGGCACCGGCGCATCGGGATCGGCCCGCGGGTTGGCCACGCCACCATCGTCGGTCGGTCCTTCCGGCTCGCTTTGTTCGGGTTCTGCGGGCGATTTCGGCTGGCTGGCCGCCGGCGGCGTCGTGCCGGGCAGATCGGGCATCGGCACGGAATTTTCGGACGGAGCTGTCTCACCGTTGGCTGGCGGCGCAGCCGGCGCCGGTAGCTCCTCGCGCTTGATCTCGCTGAGTGCATGGGCGGGGCTGCTGGTCAGGACAATCGCCAGCGGAACTGCGGCGCAGGAAGCGGCAAGCCAGATGCTGAGGACCAGTCCACGAGGCTGGCCTGACATCGAAAAATTCACCGCTTGCCTCTCCTTGGGCCTGGGCTCCTTCAGGTGCCAGGCATGATGCCCAAACGGCGCGCCGTCGTCAAAGAACCGATCACGGCGCCGGAGCGCCGGTTTGCGCCCAGAGGGACGCAGGCAGATCTAATGGCGCAGCCGCTCCGGCTCGAAAGCGCCGGCGATCACCTTTTCACGCATGCGGTCGAGCAGGGCAAGGGCCGAGGTTTCGCCATTGGCGCGCAGCATCTCGCCGAACGCCGTTTCAAGTGCGGCCTCGGCAATGATTTCCGGCTCAATGCCGGCCGACAGACCTTCCGCCCAGGCCTCGCTATGGCTTTCCACCGCGGTCAGGCGCTTTTCTTCCCTGACCAGCGCGTCGATGTCGTTGACGCCATGTTCCATTGCGATGTCCACCCTTTTCAAGCGGCGATCCGACGTGTCGGATCCGGCTTGGGCTGTCCCTATCTCCACGCAGGCTAAGTAAGTATTTGTAAATACGACATTTTTTTGATCGTGTTTTACAAACTTCATCGCCAGCGTTCGGTCCGGTTCAAACTTAGCCGATTAGACCGGCGAGCGGGATGAAAACCTTCAGTTTGAGTTAATTCCACATCCGCGCGCTAACGTTTCGTTAATACTGTTGCCAAAGTGCAACACCAAGATTGCATCAAGGCGCCGCGGATACAAGGCTGGATGCTCGAAAAGGTGTTGGCTATGACGCTGTCCGGCGCCCGTCAGTTGCCGTAACGCGAGGCGATATCGCGCGACAGCGTCTCGCCTTCTTTCATGTAGCGGCTGATCGCTTCGGTCGCCGATGCCGTGCATTGCGTATAGGTGCCGCCGAAGGAGCGGTAGCCGCGGTTGAAGCTTGCGATGAAGCGGGCGCGCCGCTCCGGATCTGGATTTTCCGATTCGATCAGCTTTTCCATCTCGGTGCGCCACTGGTCGCCCTTTTCGCCGCACAGATTGCGCAGAAAATGCAACGACCCAAGAACCTCGGCCAGCCGCATCAGCCCGGGCTCGAACGGCGACTCGGCGGCCAGCGCCGGCTGCACGGCGATAGTCGTGCTGGCGGCGAGGCATGCGGCGAGGAAGAGCGCGGCGCGGTTCATAAGTCTATCTGGCGAAACAATTTGTCGCCTGCAAGGCGATTCTCTGGGTTCAGATACTGTCGTCGTGTGAGCCCAGAAGATCCTCAGTGACCTCAAACACGTCGCCCGCCAGCGGCATGTCGGTCATTTCGTCGAGCGTATAGAAGGCGGCGGTCTCGGCGTCGTCACTGGCTGTTGCCTCGCCGCCGGCATAGACAGCGCCGAAGACCGTCAAGAGATAGTCGACCGGGTGATTCTCGCCGCTGCCGTCGATGTGGATAACCCGAAGCGGGCGGTAGCACTGGGCAAGCAGCCCGGTCTCCTCCAGCAATTCGCGTGCCGCCGCTTGCTCAAGCGTTTCGCCGGGCTCGACCTTCCCACCGGGAAAGGCGTAGACCCCTTGCGAGGGCGGCCGCGCTCGCTTGACCAGCAGCACCGTCGTGCCGCGCACGACGGCGACGGAGACGGCGGGAAGTGTCTTGCGCTGCTCGTTCATCGATCTCGATTCGCCTCGCCGAGGCCAGACCCTTGTGGACCGGCCGGCGGCATTGAGCTTTAGCGGTTGCGCAACGCCGGTTCCATCGCCACTTTCGCGATCGGATCATTTCATCGAGCTTGCCTTATGTGCGGACGCTTTGCCCTGACGGCCACGCCGGACCAGACCGCTGCCTTGCTCGGCCTGGCGGAACTCGAGGATTTTCCGGCCCGCTACAACATCGCGCCGACGCAGCCGGTGCTGATGGCGCTGTCCGGACCGCCGCGCATGCCGGGCTCGAATCTTCCGGATCGCCAGGCGATGCTGGTGCGCTGGGGTCTGATCCCGGCCTGGGTCAAGGACACCAGGGAATTTCCGCTGCTGTTCAACGCGCGCTCGGAAGGGGCGGCGGAGAAGGCCTCGTTCAAGGCCGCCATGCGCCATCGCCGCGCACTGGTGCCGGCCTCCGGCTTCTATGAGTGGCAGCAATCGGGCAACGGCAAGAAGGGCCAACCCTACTGGATACGGCCGAGGCATGGCGGGCTCGTCGCGTTTGCCGGGCTGATCGAGACCTATGCCGAGCCGGGCGGCTCGGAGATGGATACCGGTGCCATCCTCACGGTCAACGCCAATGCCGGCATCGCCCATATCCATGACCGCATGCCGGTGGTGATCGCGCCTGAGGATTTTGCCCGCTGGCTGGACTGCCGGACACTCGAGCCGCGCGACGTGGCCGACCTGCTTCGACCAGCACAGCCCGATTTCTTCGAGGCTGTGCCGGTCTCCGACCTCGTCAACAAGGTCGCCAACACCGGGCCGGAGATACAGCACATGGGCATCGTCGGGCCTGAGCCCGAGAAGGTCAGGCGCCAGAAGCCCGGCGCGGACGACAGTCAGATGACGCTGTTCTAGAGCACGATCCCAAGAAGCCAGTCTTCGGGAAGAACCTGCTCAATCAGGAAGAGCTGTTGTTTTCAGGCGCTCTCAAGCGCCTCAGCCTTCCCATGCCGGCACGCGCCTTGTCGGCGGCCGGCGAGCCCTAAGCAATTCCAGGAAAAGTGTGAGCGGTTTTCCGTCCGGAATTGCGTAAAAACAAAGAGCTTAGGCAGCGCGGGGCGAGGTGATTTTCGGCGCCGGCTTCTTCTTCTTCGCGGTGTGCAGAAGGGCGGCGACGATCGCGGCCGGGCCGATCGCGCGGTAGTGGTTGGCGAGCGCCGGTTGCTTGGCGCGGCTCGATTCCTGCTTGGTTCGTGACATCAATCTCTTCCCTGGTAACATTTCCGTGTCTGCGTTTGCCGGCCGAATCTGACCGAATCGTGACCTATGGTGAACTAGCCGGCGAATGTTTCATGACTGTGCCGACATGTTTAATAAAATGTTTCAGTGGCTCATGACCTGTGATCCAGCGACGCTTTTGCCGGAAGTTGCGACTTGACGGCAACACCGGCCAAGGCGATAAAGCCGCCGATGAAAACGTTTTTCGCCATTTGTGGCATTTGCATTATTGGCTAGCCTCGCGCTGGTCCGGACGTTTTCGCCTCATCTTTCCCCAGATTGGACAAACGCCCCGGCCAGCAGGCTGGAGCCCGATTTGTGCCTTGGCACAAGGTGGTTCAGCCAAAGATTAACGGACCGGGAAGGCACGCATGTCTGACGCATCGAAGGGTCTCAGCCTCTACAACACGCTAACGCGCACGAAGGACGCCTTCGTCCCGATCGATCCGCGGAATGTGCGCATGTATGTCTGCGGCCCGACCGTCTACGACTTTGCCCATATCGGCAATGCGCGGCCGGCGATCGTCTTCGACGTGCTGTTCCGTTTGCTGCGTCACCTCTACGGCGAGGCGCACGTTATGTATGTGCGCAACATCACAGATGTCGACGACAAGATTAACGCCCGCGCGCTGCGCGATTTCGGCGCCGAGATTGCGTCGGGAAAACTGACGCTCAACGAGGCAATCCGCAGGGTCACTGAAAAGACCGCCGACCAATACCATAAGGATGTGGCCGCGCTCGGCTGCTTGCCGCCGACGGTCGAGCCGCGCGCCACCGAGTTCGTCGCGCGACGCGCCGACGGCAAGGCCGACATGATCACCCTGATCGAGCGCCTGATCGAACGCGGCCACGCTTATGTCGCGGCCGGCGAGGTATTGTTCGACACCGCCTCGATGCCGGACTATGGCGAATTGTCGAAGCGCAATCTCGACGAACAGCAGGCCGGCGCTCGCGTCGCCGTCGATGCGCACAAGAAGAACCCCGGCGACTTCGTGCTGTGGAAATTGTCGTCGCCGGAAGAGCCCGGCTGGGACAGCCCGTGGGGCAGGGGCAGACCCGGCTGGCACATCGAGTGCTCGGCCATGTCGGCCGCCTATCTCGGCGACGTCTTCGACATCCATGGCGGCGGCCTCGATTTGATCTTCCCGCACCACGAGAACGAGATCGCCCAGTCGCGCTGCGCCCATGGCACTGACGTCATGGCCAATGTCTGGATGCACAATGGCTTCCTGCAGGTCGAAGGCCAGAAAATGTCGAAGAGCCTCGGCAATTTCTACGCCATCGCCGAGCTACTGGAGACCGAGACCTTCGGCGGCCGCAAATGGCCGGGCGAGGTGCTGCGGCTGGCAATGCTGATGACGCATTACCGCGAGCCGATCGATTTCTCGGTGCGCAAGCTGGAGGAGGCCGAAAACACACTGCGCAAATGGAAGCGCGCAGCCGATCTCGCCCCGGCCGCAGGGCAGGTGCCGGCAGAGGTGGTGGCAGCGCTTTCGGACGATCTCGCCACCTACGCCGCCTTCCAGCAGCTGACGCAGCTTGCCGGCGAGGCGGCGGAAGGCAACGCCGCCGCCGCTGCGCTGAAAGCATCGCTGCTGTTCCTCGGCTTCGACGTTGCGTCCGCAGATGTGGATGAAGACGGCGTCGCCAAGGCGATCGCCAAGCGCCTCGCTCTCATCGCGGCGAAAAACTGGCCCGAAGCCGACCGCGTACGTGATGAACTTCTGGCGCAAGGCGTGCAGTTGAAGGACGGCAAGGATCCTGTCACGGGCGAGCGCGTGACGACCTGGGAGGTGAAGCGGTGAGGGTGATGCCAAGCACCCCCCTCTGTCCTGCCGGACATCTCCCCCTCGAGGGGGGAGATTGGACGTCACTTGGGCTTTCGCCAATCGCCTACGTCGAAAGTTGTGCACCGTCTGCGAAGCTGCTGATCTCCCCCCTTGAGGGGGAGGTGTCCGGCAGGACAGAGGGGGGCGCCTCGCGATGACACATTACCGCGTATCTCCCATCAATCGCGGCAACGCGCGCAAGATGCGCAAAGCCATGACAGACGCAGAACTGAAGCTCTGGAATGAGATACGCCCGCACCGGCTTATGGGACTGGCCTTCCGGCGCCAGATGCCGATCGCCGGTTACATCGTCGATTTCGCCTGCCCTACCAAAAAGCTGATCGTCGAGTTGGACGGCTCTCAGCACGCTCAGGCCGAAGCTTCGGCAGCGGACGCCGCAAGGGCGGCGAAGCTTGAAGCGCTGGACTGGACCATCCTGCGCTTCTGGAATGACGACGTCATCCGCGATATCGACAATGTCTGCCAACACATCGTGATCGAGGCTGGCTTGGCAGGCGCCGAAATGCCGGCACGCGAACCAGCAAGGGAGGCAGTTTCATGATCGACCATCTTGGCATCAACGTTGCCGATTTCGACGCTTCGAAGGCCTTTTACGACCAGGCGATGGCGCCGCTTGGCGCCTCGCTGATCTACATGGTGCCGCTGGAATATACCGGTGGCGCCAAGGTCGGCGGTTATGGCCGCGACCGGCCGGTGTTCTGGCTGCAGGCCGGCACGGACGAGCCCAGGACCCATCAGCACGTCGCCTTCACCGCGCGCAGCCGCGCCGAGGTCGAAGCCTTTCATGCCGCGGCGCTTGCCGCCGGCGGCAAGGACAATGGCGGGCCGGGCCTGCGGCCGCACTATCACCCGAACTATTACGGCGCCTTCGTCTTTGATCCCGACGGCAACAATGTCGAGGCCGTCTGCCATGCGCCGGAGTGAGACGTGATGAGCCTCGACAACCGACCGATCTACACCGGCGGCTGCCAGTGCGGCGCGGTGCGCTTTCGCGTCGAGGGCGCGCTGGGCGACGCCTCGATCTGCCATTGCCGCATGTGCCAGAAAGCGTTCGGGTCTTTCTACGCGCCGCTGGTTTCGGTGCGCGACGCCAGGCTCGACTGGACGCGAGGCGAACCGAAATATTTCGCCTCGTCCAGCCATGTTGATCGTGGTTTTTGCGCCAATTGCGGGACGCCGCTGACCTTTACCGCGCCTGACGGCGTTGGTCTCGCCATTGGTGCCTTCGACAATCCGGCTGAAATCGTGCCGCTGATCCAGTGGGGCACAGAGGCAAAACTGCCCTATGTCGATGCCATCCCGCAATTGCCGGGCGAGGACACGATGGCCGACGTGTCATCGGCTCCCTATCTCGTCGAACTCGTCTCCTACCAGCATCCCGACCACGACACCGAACAATGGCCACCGAAGGAAAGATCATGACCGATGAAGTTCGAACCGGCGGCTGCCAGTGCGGCGCCGTGCGCTTCCGCATCAAGGGCAAGCTCGGCCGCCCGTCCATCTGCCATTGCCGTATGTGCCAGAAACAGTTCGGCTCGTTCTTCGGTGCGCTGGTGACGGTGCCCAAGGACGGCGTCGAATGGGTGCGCGAGGAGCCAACCTATTTCCAGTCGTCGGTCAACATCGATCGCGGCTTTTGCGCGCGTTGCGGCACGCCGCTGACCTATCGCCAGCCGGGCGCGCTGGAGATCGCCATCGGCGCCTTCGACGACCGCTCGGATCTGGCGCCGCAGATTCAGGTCAACTATGCGGTCCGGCTGCCCTGGGTGGAAACGATCTTCGATCAGCCCGTGCATCAGGATCCGGATTTCTATACCCGGCAGGAACAGATCATCTCCTTCCAGCACCCCGACCACGAAACCACGGACTGGCCGGCGCACGGCCTGCAGATATGAGCATTGAAATGAGCAGTGAACTTCGCACTCTCTACCCCGAGATCGAGGCCTTCGAGTCCGGCACGCTCGATGTCGGCGACGGCCACCACATCTATTGGGAACGCTCCGGCACCAAAGGCGCCAAGCCGGCCGTGTTCCTGCATGGCGGTCCCGGCGGCGGCATCTCGCCAAAACATCGGCAGCTGTTCGACCCAAAACTTTACGACGTCATCCTGTTCGACCAGCGCGGTTGCGGAAAGTCGACGCCCAACGCTTCGCTCGACGCCAACACCACCTGGCACCTCGTCGCCGACATCGAGCGCCTGCGTGAGATGTGCGGCATCGACAAATGGCTGGTGTTCGGCGGTTCCTGGGGCTCGACGCTGGCGCTCGCCTATGCCGAGACACATCCCGAGCGCGTCAGCGAACTCGTCGTGCGCGGCATCTACACGCTGACCCGCGCCGAGCTCGAATGGTACTATCAGTTCGGCGTGTCCGAGATGTTCCCCGACAAATGGGAACGTTTCCAGGCGCCGATCCCGCAGGCCGAGCGCGGCGACATGATGGCCGCCTACCGCAAGCGGCTGGTCGGCTCAGACCGCAAGGCGCAGATGGAAGCCGCCCTTGCCTGGAGCCTGTGGGAAGGCGAGACGATCACCTTGCTGCCGGAGCCGGAGACCAGCGACAAGTTCGGCGAGGACGACTTCGCCATCGCTTTTGCCCGCATCGAGAATCACTATTTCGTCCATGCCGGGTGGCTGGAAGAAGGCCAGTTGCTGCGCGATGCGCATAAGCTGAGCGACATTCCCGGCACCATCGTCCATGGCCGCTACGACATGCCGTGTCCGGCACGTTACGCCTGGGCGCTCCACAAGGCTTGGCCGAACGCGGATTTCCACCTCATCGAAGGCGCCGGCCATGCCTATTCGGAACCGGGGATTCTCGATCGGCTGATCCGGGCAACGGACAAGTTCGCAGGAAAGAAATGACATCGGCCTTCGGGCCAGAGGAGGGTGCGCAGGCACCCGCGCAGCCATGACAAAGCAACGCCTCCATCTCTTCGACACCACATTGCGCGACGGCCAGCAGACGCCGGGCATCGACTTTTCCGTCGAGGACAAGATCGCGATTGCAAAACTGCTCGACGAGTTCGGCATGGACTATGTCGAGGGCGGTTATCCCGGCGCCAATCCGACCGACACCGCCTTCTTCCAGCAGAAGCGGACGGCGAAGGCAAAATTCGTCGCCTTCGGCATGACCAAGCGGGCAGGCGTGTCGGCGTCCAACGACCCGGGTCTGGCGGCGCTCGTGCAATCGAAGTCCGACGCCATCTGCTTCGTCGCCAAGAGCTGGGACTATCACGTTCGCGTCGCGCTTGGCTGCACCAATGAGGAGAACCTCGATTCCATCAAGGCTTCGGTCGAAGCAGCAATCGCTGCCGGCAAGGAGGCGATGGTTGACTGCGAGCATTTCTTCGACGGCTTCAAGGCCAATCCCGACTACGCGCTGGCTTGTGCGAAAACGGCCTATGATGCCGGCGCGCGCTGGGTGGTGCTGTGCGACACCAATGGCGGCACGCAGCCGTCGGAAGTCCGTGCCATCGTCGACAAGGCCATTGTTTCAGGCATCCCCGGCGACCATCTCGGCATCCATGCCCATGACGACACCGGCCAGGCGGTGGCGAATTCCCTTGCCGCCGTCGAGGCCGGCGTGCGCCAGATCCAGGGCACGCTGAACGGAATCGGCGAACGCTGCGGCAACGCCAATCTGGTCTCGATCGTGCCGACGCTGGCGCTGAAGCCGGCCTTCGCCGATCGGTTCGAAACGGGGATTTCGGCCGAGGCGCTGACCGGCATCTCGCGGCTTTCCCGCGCCTTCGATGAATTGCTCAACCGCGCCCCGGAAGCGCAGGCGCCCTATGTCGGCGCCTCGGCATTCGCCACCAAGGCCGGCATCCATGCCTCGGCGCTGGCTAAGGAGCCGGCGACCTATGAACATGTCGAGCCGCAAGCCGTCGGCAACCGCCGCCGCGTCATGGTATCCGACCAGGGCGGCAAGGCCAATTTCCTCGCCGAATTGAAGCGGCGCGGCATCGATGTGCCGAAGGACGATCATCGGCTCGACGCGCTGATATCGGTGGTCAAGGAACGCGAGGCGGAAGGTTATGCCTATGAAGGCGCCGACGCCTCTTTCGAGCTGCTGGCGCGCAAGATGCTGCACGGCCTGCCGGAGTTCTTCAACGTCACCTCGTTCCGTTGCATGGTCGAGCGCCGCTTCGATGCCAGCGGTCAGCTGAAGACGGTCTCCGAAGCGATCGTGAAAGTGCTGGTCGAGGGCGAGGAGAAGATGTCGGTGGCCGAAGGCCATGGCCCCGTCAACGCGCTCGACATCGCGCTGCGCAAGGACCTCGGCAAGTTCCAGGGCGAGATCGCCGACATGGAGCTGGCCGACTTCAAGGTGCGTATCCTCAATGGCGGCACAGAGGCGATCACGCGCGTCCTGATCGAATCGCATGACGGCACCGGCGCCCGCTGGTGGACGGTCGGCGTGTCGGAAAACATCATCGACGCCTCCTTCCAGGCGCTGATGGATTCGATCGTCTACAAGCTGATGAAAAACCGCGACATGGCGGGGCTGGAGGCAGCGGAGTAGGTAAATGGGCTTTTCTATCAGTTGGTTAGGCCTTCGCGGTCTCGGCATACAGGAGGTTGCGGCGCTGCTTCAGGTCGAGGTTGGCGATCAAATCGATGCCTTCGACGCTCCGATGAACGCTTATGCCAATGAGAACTGGGCGATCGTCATTTTGACGAGTGCCGCTTTCCGGGTCCTCCCGATCAGTTTCTCGCAGCGATTTCGAAAGGACGAGAATTAGTCGTCGTGCACATAGAAGAGCACGTCATGTTCTCGCACGCCGAACTATGGCGTGATCAAAAGAGTGTCTGGAAGGTCGGGCATAGCGGTGACCAGAATGTCGGAGACCTCTACGCCACAGGCGATCTTCCGGCCTCTTTTGAAACCCTGAGACAACAAGCCCTTTCAAAGCAGGACGAGAAAGATGACGTCGACTATGTTTTTGACATTCCTCTCGATCTGGCGGCGGAATTGACAAGCTTCAGGCATGATGAATGGGCGCCGGACCAGCCGTTCTTCGAGCTTGTCGAGAAAAGCGCCTAACGCTGCGCAGACGTCGTTCTTGAGGCGCAGCCTGCGACCCGCCCCTTGAACCATCAGCGAAAGTCCATTGATCCATCACAACTTTGCGATGGTCTTGGCCGAGTCCCTGGGCCATAGCGTTGCGCCATGGCCACCGACACAATTGCCGACGCCGACTCCAAAGCCCGCAGCGGCTTCCTGCTGGCGCTGGGCGCCTATCTGCTATGGGGGCTGTTGCCCTTCTACATGAAGGCGGTCGCGCATCTGCCGCTGATCGAGGTGATCGCCCACCGCATCGTCTGGTCGGTGCCGATTGCCGCTGCGGTGCTGGTCTGGGCCGGCCGCACGGCCGATTTCAAGGCAGCGATCCGCTCGCCGCGCAGCATCGCTATGGCGGCGCTGACGGCGACGCTGATTTCGGTCAACTGGGCCATCTATGTCTGGGCGATCTCGGTCGACCGCACCGTCGAGACCGCACTGGGCTACTACATCAACCCGCTTGTCGTCATCGTTGTCGGCGCACTGGTGCTCGGCGAGAAACTCGACCGGCTGCAGATCGCGGCCGTGGCGCTCGCAGGGGTCGCGGTCGCTGTGCTGACCATCGATGCCGGCAAACTGCCCTGGGTGTCGCTGGCGCTGGCGTTTTCCTTCGCCGCCTACGGTTTTTTCCGCAAGACGCTGCCGATCGGTCCAAGCCAGGGCTTTCTGCTCGAAGTGCTTTTGCTGTCGGTGCCGGCGCTTGGCTACATCGTCTTCCTGATCGCCACCGGCCAGGACCATTTCATCTCCAGCAACGGCACCGACACGGCATTGCTGATCGGCTGCGGACCGATCACGTCGGTGCCGCTGCTTTTGTTCGCCTTCGGCGCCAGGCTTCTGCGCCTCTCCACCATCGGCATCATGCAATACATCGCGCCGACCATGGTGTTCCTGATCGCCGTGCTGGTCTTCGACGAGCCGTTCGGCACCACGCAGGCGATTGCCTTCGCGCTGATCTGGGCGGCGTTGGCGATGTATTCCTGGTCGATGTTTCGTGGCCGTGAAACCCGCCCGGTGCCATTGACCGCAAAATAGGGTCTCCTTCCATGTACGTGCTGCATATCGCCAACAAGAACTATTCGTCATGGTCGCTGCGGCCATGGGTGCTGATGCGAACCCTCGACATTCCGTTCGAGGAGCGGCTGACGCCGTTCCCGACCGGGTCTAGCTTTGATCTCTACCGGTCGTTTTCACCCAGTGGCCGCGTGCCTTGCCTGGTCGATGACGGCTGGCCGGTCTGGGATTCGCTGGCTATTGCTGAGTATCTCGCCGAGCGCCATCACGGTGTGTGGCCGGTCGAGGCCAAGGCACGGTCCTGGGCGCGTTCGGCCGCCGCCGAAATGCATTCGGGCTTCACCGCCTTGCGCGGCGCCTGTCCGATGAATTGCGGCTTGCGTGTAAAGCCGTTTCCTATGTCTGATGCACTGAAGCAGGATCTCTTCCGGTTGGGCGATCTCTGGAATGATGGTCTTGCCCGGTTCGGCGGGCCGTTCCTTGCCGGCGGACATTTCACTGCCGTCGATGCCTTCTTTGCCCCGGTGGCATTTCGCGTCCAGTCCTATGGGCTCGCTTTCGAAGGGGCAGCTGCCGCCTATTCCGCGCAATTGCTCGGGTTGCCGGCGATGCAGGAATGGTATGCGGCGGGTCTCGCAGAGACCTGGCGTGAACCGGACCATGAAGCGGAGGTCGCTGCCGCCGGCACCGTCATAGAGGATCTTCGCGCCACGGAGTGAAGTCAGCCTGACGGATACTACATCCGCCCGAGCCGCCTGACGAACAGATATGTCGCCGCCGCGATAACGGTTGCAATGGCTGTCACCACCCAGAAACCCATCGGCGTGTTGACCATGGGCAGGCCGCCGACATTCATGCCGAACAGGCCCGAAATGATGGTCATCGGTAACAGCACCGCGGTCATCACCGACAGCACATAGAGCAGCTGGTTCGACTGCATCGTCAGCTTGGCCATCAATTCGTCCTGCAGCAGCCTTGTGCGCGCCTGCAACTGCTCGCCGTCGTGATAGAGCGTGTGTGCCCGGTGCGACAGTCTTGTCGCCATGTCGTTGATGGGGTCAGGCAGCTCGTTGCGATGCGAATGGTCGAGGTGCCGGAACAGGTTGGTCAGCGTCGCCATCTGCCGATGGATGACCACCAGCTGACGGCGCGCCTCGACCAGCGACTGCCGCTCGCTGTGCCAGGCATCGCGCACGATGCGGTCCTCGATGCCGTCCAGCGTATCGCCAAGGCCGTGGAGCTCGGCCGCCATGCCGTCGAGAGACTGGCCCATGACCGCCTCGATCAGGTCGGCCGGAGAGCGGAATTTGCGCGATCCGCTCTCCACCGCCTTGCGGATGAGATCGACCGATTCCAGTGGCTGCTTGCGGGCGCCGATCAGCATTTTTTCATTGAGGGCGAAGCGGAAATGGCCGAGCCCGCGCGCCTCCGCCGAATAATCGTGGCGCAGGTCTGGCAGATCGCCATAGAGCCAGTCATCCTCGAGATCGATGTGGCAGCCCTGGCTGGCGCCGAGGAAGGCTTCGCGCACTGGCGCCGGCAGCGCCGCCTCGGCGGCGATCTCGCGGCGGGCGCGCAGGTCGGACAGCTGGTAGCTGCGCCATGTCCACGCAGCCTCGGCCGCGTCCTTGGTGCGCAGGCCGTCGGCGGTGAAATGATAGATGAAGAACAGCCCGTGCTCGTCGGGCAGGTAAGGCGACAGGGGAGTGCCTTCCGCGTTGAGAGCGATGTTCACGGCTCGCCTCGCCAGATACAGTTTCGACCACGCCGCGCGCGGATGCCGGCACGCCATTCCTAGCATGGGCGAACCGGGTTCCGTGTGACAGTTTCTTGACAGGCGATCACAGTCTGTCGATCAGCGATACCCGGCGCTACAGATCCTTGCGGAACAGATGCAGGCGATGCAGTAGCCTGGCATTGGACTTCTGCTTCTGGGCGAGGCTGGCCTTGTTGCTGTCGCCTATCCAGGTGTTGCCCAGCGTCTCATAGCCGGCGGCCTTGAGCGCTAGCACGATGCGGCGCAGCACCACCGGGTTCACGCCCTGGCCCTGCAGATCTGGCCTGACGCCGGAAAAGATCAGCACGGCGCGTTTGCAGGTGAATTTGTGCATCAGGAAATGCCACGGCGTCGTCAGCCCTATCCTCGACTTCGTCTTGCGCAGGAACGGGTTCAAGTCGGGGATGCAGATGATGCAGGCGGCCGGCTCGCCGCGATAGTTGAGGACGGCTGAGATGCGCGGATCCATCACCCATTTCATGTCGCGCGCCTGGAAATGGAACTCTTCGTGGCTGACCGGCACGAACATCGGGTTTTGGGCGAAGGAGGCGTTGAGGATCAGCCGTGCATCATCCATGCGCTGCGGCACCAGGGCGCGCGTCAGCGGCGCAAAGGCAAAGTCGGGATTGTCGAGGATGGCCTGCTGCTTCGGGCCGATCTCGGGCGCTGCCGCCGTTTTGAGGTCGAGCTCGAATGTCGTCATCGGAAATTCCGGCCGGTAGCCGTTTTCCTCCAGCAGCCGCGCAATGTGCGGCGGGCTGTAGATCAGGTCGGTGTAGGGCGCCTTGTCGAAGGCGCTGGTCTGGACGCCGATCTGCTGCATGGCCGTCAGGTTGAAATTACCCATGATCTCGGTGTGGCCACGCCGCCGGCCCCAATCCTCGGCTGCCTTGAGCAGAAGCCCGGCGGCCTCTGCGTCGTCGGCGCAGTCGAAATAGCCGAAATAGCCGCGGTTCCAGCCATACTGGGTGTTGGAGGCGCCGTGCACATGCGCGGTGATCCGCCCGATCGGGCGTCCGTCGCGAAGGGCAGTGAAGTAGGTGACTTCGTCGTCCGAACTGAACAGCGGATTTTCGGTCGCTGACACGAAACGCTTCAGGTCGCCCTTCATCGGCGAGACATAGAGCGAGTTCTCGCCATAGGCCTCGAACGGTGCTGCGAAGAAGGATTCGAAGTCGCGTTCCCGCAATGTCACCGGCATGGCATTTGTCTCCCTGGCCGGCGATCCATCATGACGCGCCTCACAGCAGCTTCAAATATTCGAGCAGCGCCGCCTTGTCGTCCTCGCCGAGTGGCGCGAACTCCGTCTCATGGCCGCCATTGCCGAGGCCGAACGCCGTCGTGTCGATTTCGGCCGGAATGGACCAGGGCGTGTAGCCGGTCGGCGGGTACCAGCCGCCCTTGCCGTCATCGACGCCGGCGATGCCGACCTTGTCGAGATCGAGCCTGTGGCCGCCGACGCTGAAGCGCTTCGGCCGCTGGTCCGGGTGCATCAGGTGCCAGAGCGTCGGCACGCTGCCATTGTGGAAATAGGGCGCGCTGGACCACAGGCCGGTCAGCGGTGGCGCGGTGTAGGTGGAAACGGTGCGCGCATCGATGTAGCGGCCGTAGAGCGACCCGTTCACCGCATCGGCGACTTCCTTGCCCAAGAGCCTGTGTCGTTGCGGATCGGTGCCGATCTCGCCTTCCCAATTGGGAAAGCTGATCAAATGCGGCCGCTCGATGTCCTG
The DNA here is from genome assembly GCF_013520985.1 of Mesorhizobium neociceri. GTDB lineage: Bacteria > Pseudomonadota > Alphaproteobacteria > Rhizobiales > Rhizobiaceae > Mesorhizobium > Mesorhizobium neociceri. The sequence goes on from NZ_JACDTY010000008.1 coordinate 154,231, forward strand.
GCCATAGGTGCCGTGGCAGGAGGCGCAGTGCTGCGCATAAACAGCCTGGCCGCGCGGCAGCAGCGATCTGTCGATGCGGCCGGGAAATGGCTGCGGCGTGTAGCTGTTCATCCAGCCGGTGATGTCGAAGGCATGGTCGATCGAGGTCTCCGCCACCTCAGGTGTGACGCCCATGCTGGGCACGGTGAAATAGGAAATGATCGCCGCCAGTTCCCGCCTGTGTTCGGGCGTGATGTCTTCGGCTTGGATTGCCTGCGTGTGGTCGACGCCCGGGATGGCGTAATTGCCGCAATTGAGGAATTTGCTGCGCCACAGCCGCCCGCCGAGATCGGGCACCGAATTGAAGACGCTCTCGGGCACGAGTTTGCCTTCGGGAATCAGGCCAAGCCGGCTCCTGAGCGAATCCAGCCCGTTGGTGGCGCCGGCCAGCGATGCACGGAACGGTAACAGCCGACCGATCGAAGCCTGGCGTTCGGCAAGCGTTTTGGTGAGTTGCGGGATGATGAAGTAGTGCAGCGTCACCCGCTCGCGCCATTGCGTGTCGGGATAGAGAAGCTGCACGGCATCCATCAACAGATCCGGCTTCTGTCCGAAGGCGTTGAACGCCGCGTAGAGCGCTACCGTATAAGCCTCCAGATTGATCGAGCTGTTGGGCGCGCCGAGCCAGACGCGGCCGGTGTCGGGATTGCCTGATGCGTCGTACATGACGCTGGAGTGGCAGGCCGGACAGCCGACATTGCCGATCGTTGCGCCGATCGGCGGCACGGTCCGGCCGCCGAAGCCGACATTCTGCCCAAGCGGTGTCTCGAAGCTCGGCGGCGGCAGATGCGGCGGCCAGTTGCCGATGGTTTTGGGGGTGTGGAAACCGAACTGACGATAGAGCGCGGCGAGGTCCACCTCGGCGAGGCGATTCAGTTTGCCGTCGACGGAGTTGAGCGCCAGCGCCGCCGTCGCAAGCTTCCAGGGCGACGCCGACACTTTCAGCGTGTCCGACGTCAGCGTCGAAAAATCGCCGAAGGCAAAATAGGCGACGCCGCGGTCCGTCTCATTCTTCAGCGACGGCGCAAGTGCTTCATAGCGGTCGGATGTCGCCGCAAACGATGTGAGCGCAGGCAATGCCGCCACGACGGCCGCGGCCGTAACGGCAAGCAACGCGGCAGAAATCAGCAGGAAACGAGTGCGTCGCAAAGACCAACCGCCCAGATTCGAATTGCATGCCGGACGCGTGCAATATTCCGGAAGCATTATTGCCCGTTATTCCTTAACAGGCGTTGCAGCATCTCGGTTAATAGCCGGCGGCACCGATCGCCGCCGGCTGCGTGTTTCGCGGTGAGGCTCAGCGCTTCGGCCCAAACCCGGGGTAGGGCGCAAGCGGCACCACTGCGGCGATGTCCATCATGCCGGCCTTGACCAGCGGCAAGGTGGCGAGGTGGCTGCGCACGTCCGCGTCGCTGACGGCCTCGAACATCATGCCGCTGCCCGGAATATCACCGCGGTTCCACACCTGGCGCACAGCACCCTCGGCATAGAGCGTGCGGCGCTGTTCGGCCTCGCCGGGCAGCAGCTGTGCGAAATCGGCGTCGCTGAACTTTTCAGTGTTGCGGGTGAGAAGGGCAAAGAACTGCATGACGGTCTCCTGTGGTTGCGATGGCCAAACCATCGCTGCTGCTGGTCAGACTGTCCAAGACTGATTAGGCTAAAGTTGAGACCTGGTAGGGCTTTCCGAAGTGGAGAAAAAATGTTCGACCTGCGCCAGCTCCGCTATTTCGTTGCCGTGGCCGAAGCCGGCAATGTCGGCCGTGCCGCCGAACTCCTGCACATCTCGCAGTCGCCGCTGAGCCGCCAGATCATGCAGCTTGAGGCGCAACTTGGCGTCGCCCTGTTCGAGCGAGCGAAGCAGCGGGTCCACCTCAATGCCGAGGGCACGGCGTTCCTGGCCGAGGCGCGGGCGCTGCTTGCCAATGCACGGCGTCTGGAGGAGCTCGGACGCAACCTTGCCAGCGGCGCTGTCGGGCGGCTCGCCATCGGGTATGTCGAGGGCGCGGTGCATGCCGGCCTCGTCAGCCGGATGTTGCGGCAGTTTCGCCACGACCGGCCGGATTTTCATTTGCAGCTGAAGAACCAGCGCTCGGCGGTGCAACTCGAAGGATTGCGTCAGCGCTCGCTCGACCTCGGCTTCGTCTATGGCCCGCCCGCTGCCGACGATCCCGATCTTGCCGGCATGCTGGTCAGGCGCGAACCGCTGGTGCTGGCGATGCCGGAAAGTGATGCGCTCGCCGCTGTCGCCGACATCTGGCCCGAGCATCTCGACGGCCGCGTCTGGATCACGGTGGTGCGCCAACCTGACGACACCAACCGCGCTCAGTTCCTGGCGGCCTGCGCCAAGGCCGGCTTCCTGCCCGACATCGCCTATGAGACGGCCGATCCCCTGACCTCGCTCGGCCTGGTCAGCGCCGGGCTCGGCCTGGCGACGGTTCAGGCCAGCCTCCGGAGCGCTGCACCCACAGGGATCGTGTTCCGCGATCTGCCGTGGTTCGAGCGCACCGTCTCGATCCATCTCGCCTGGCGGCGGCAGGACAAGCGGACGGTGATTGCGGAGTTGCGGAAGGCAGTAGGGCAGTAAGGCAGTAGGCAGTATGGTTCTCGGTAGTTCACACGCTGCCCTACTGCCTATTCCCTACTGCCTAAGCCCTACATCTTATCAATCACCGACTGCACGCCTTCCGTCGGCGCATCGACCGACGAGCCCGCCACCATGATGGCGGCGACGATGGCTTCGGGGTCTTCGACCACCAACGGTTTGACCCGCTGCGCGGTGTGAATGAAGCCTTCGCTCGACATGTGGTCGAGCAGCGCCAGCATCGGATTCCAGAACCCTTTGACGTTGGCGAAGACGATCGGCTTGCGGTGATGGCCGAGCTGGCCCCAGGTCATGACCTCGACGATCTCCTCGACTGTGCCGATGCCGCCCGGCAGCGCCACAAAGGCGTCGGATTTTTCGAACATCTTGTGTTTGCGCTCGTGCATGTTGTCGGTGATCAGCAGCTCGTCGAGCCGGTCAAGCGCGGTTTCGGTGGCTTCCTTGTTGATGAGGAAGCGCGGGATGATGCCAGTTACCTTGCCACCGGCCTTGAGCGCGCCTTCGGCGACGGCGCCCATAATGCCTTTGGTGCCGCCGCCATAGACCAGTCGCAGGCCGGATTTGGCGAGCGAGCGGCCAAGCAGGTGTCCGGCCTTGGCGTAGATTTCATCGCGGCCCGGAGACGAGCCGCAGTAGACGCAGACGGATCGAATCGTGTTCATGCGTGATTGGTGATTGGGTCTGAATGCGGGGTCAAGCCCCTGAGGCTGACAAGCCCGGGCTTTTTCTTGTCGGTTCCGGCAAAACACGCTAGACCGGCGTTAGGTGGCTAAGGGACAGGGGAAATATGGCTGTTAATCCATTGAAGGCGTTTCTGTTCGCGGCGGGTGGGACCGTCGCGGTCATCGGAACCGCCTATGTATCGGGTGCACTCAACCCGTATCTCAATCCCACGCCGCCGGCGGAGATTGCGTCGCTGGCACCGCCGGCTGACCCCGGGACCGAGGGAAGGCTGCCGCCGGCGCCTGCTGCCCCGACCGATGCCAAGGCTACGCCGGCACCGGCGCCTGCCGACGCAACAGCTCCTGCGACAGAAGCCGCCGCTCCGGCGGCACCTGCTGCGGCCGGCCCGGTTGTGCCGAGCTTCGATGTCGTGCGCGTCGAAAGCAACGGCTCGATCGTCGTTGCCGGCAATGCTGCGCCCAATTCAAAGGTCGAGATCCTCAACGGCTCGACAGTGCTCGGCTCGACGGTCGCCGGCCCCGATGGCGCTTTCGTCATCGTCCTCGACGATCCGCTGAAGCCCGGCGACTATACAATCGCGCTGCGTTCGACGGCCGGAGATGTCGTAACGCCTTCGGTGCAGACCGCCGTCGTTTCGGTTCCCAAGGATGCCGCCGGCCAGGTGCTGGCGATGGTCGAGGAGCCGGGCAAGCCCGCCGAGCTGCTGACCGTTCCGGCGCCTGAGACCAAGCCTGCGGCACCGGCTGCCGGCGATCAGGCCGCTGCTCCCGCTGCTGAGGCGCCTGCCGCGAGCGCGCCGGCCGCCCCGGCCGAAACTGCGCCCGCCGCTTCGGCTGCGGTCGATGCCGCAACAGCTCCGGCAGCAACGCCGCCGGCTGCGGCGGTCGCTGAACCCAAGATCGTCGTCGAGGCTGTCGAGATCGACGGCAACAAGATTTTCGTCGCCGGTCTCGCCGATGCCGGCCGCAAGGTGCGCGCCTATGCCAATGATATTCTGCTCGGCGATGCAGTGACGTCGCCCGACGGCCATTTCCTGGTCGAGGCGACGCGTGACATCCCGGTTGGCAGCTACACCATCCATGTCGACGGTCTCGATGCCGACGGCGTGAAGGTCGTGGCCCGCGCCGCCGTGCCGTTCGAGCGTGAGCCCGGCGATGCGGTCGCCGCCGTGGCGCCTGCAGAGACCAAGCCCGCCGACGCCAAGCCGGTCGCGCCGGTTGCTGCCGCATCGGCTCCGGCCACCACCGCACCGGCAGTTGCCGAGGCACCGGCCACGACAGCTCCAGCCGCACCCGTTGCCGAGGCTCCGGCCGTGGTCGCTGCAGCGACACCCGAAGCGCCCGAGACGGTTGCACCGAAGCTCGAACATGCCGACGGCGCCGTCATCATCCGCCGCAACGACACGCTGTGGCGGATTTCGCGGCGCGTTTACGGTCACGGCGTGCGTTTCTCCACCATCTATCTCGCCAACCAGGACCAGATCAGCAATCCCGACCGCATCTGGCCAGGGCAGGTGTTCAAGGTCCCGGAAAAGTCCAAGGAAGGCGAAGCCGCCGATCTCAAGGCGATGGGCGAGCAAGCAACGACGGCGCCGACGAAGGCGCAGTAGCGTTGGCGATTGGCTGATCTCCCCCCGTGTGGGGGAGATGCCCGGCAGGGCAGAGGGGGGCGCTGTCCCGTCGACCTGTTAGTTCCATCACCTGCGCCCACTCTTAGTTGAATTCCGCGTCGCCGATCACGGAGGCCGCGTTTCTTCACGCCCCCCTCTGTCCTGCCGGACATCTCCCCCACGAGGGGGGAGATTACCATTCTACCCATAGGGTTAGCTTGCCCCACGTCCGTTCATCGTCTATCGCCGATGAACGATGGCAGACTCGCTCGCTGAACAAGACCACGCAAACTGCGCGCCGCCCGAAAGCCGCGCGGTTGCCGCTCGCTTTGCGGCCCTCTCACATCCGGCGCGCATCGAGATACTCAAGCATCTCTCGGCCAGCCGTTCGTGCTGCTGCCGCGAGGTCGTCGATCACCTCGACCTTGCGCAGTCGACAGTGTCACAGCATCTGAAGATACTGGTCGAGGCCGGCCTTGTCCGCTTCCAGCCCGACCGCCAGCGCTCACGCTATGAAGTCGACCGCGCAGCGCTCGCGGACGTTTCCGCATCGCTGACCGCGCTCGTCAATTCCTGCTGCTCCGGCCGCTGAACTCCCACCCAAAAGGCAAGACAAGTGGCAGAAAAAACCGTTTCCGATAGCTCGACCTTCGGCACCTTGCGCAATCTGTGGCCGTACATGTGGCCGGCCGACCGCGCGGATCTGAGGGCACGCGTCACCTGGGCGACGCTGCTTCTGGTCGTTGCCAAGCTGACACTGGTTGCCGGACCCTATTTCTTCAAATGGGCGACCGACGCGCTGGCGGGCGACGCCAAGTCGCCGCCGCCGCTGCCGTCCTTCCTGCTGGCACCGGTGGCGCTGGTCATCGCCTACAATGTCGTGCGGCTGGTGCAGCTCGGCTTCAACCAGTTGCGCGATGCACTGTTTGCCCGCGTCGGCCAATATGCGGTGCGCCAGCTCGCTTTCCGCACCTTCGTTCACATGCACCAGCTGTCGCTGCGCTTTCACCTCGAGCGCCGCACCGGCGGCCTGTCGCGCATCATAGAGCGCGGCACCAAGGGCATCGAGACGATCGTGCGCTTCATCATGCTCAACACGGCGCCGACCATCCTCGAATTCGCGCTGACCACCGGCATCTTCGCCTACACCTATGGCTGGAAATATGTGGCCGTGGTGGCGCTCACCGTCTGGATCTATGTCTGGTTCACGGTCCGCGCCAGCGACTGGCGCATCTCGATCCGCCGCGACATGAACGACAGCGACACCGACGCCAACACCAAGGCGATCGACTCGCTGCTCAATTTCGAGACGGTCAAATATTTCAACAACGAGGCCATGGAGGCCGGGCGCTTCGACCGTTCGATGGCGCGCTATGAAATGGCAGCGACCAGGATCTGGACCTCGCTCGGCTGGCTGAACTTCGGCCAGGGCATCATCTTCGGCCTCGGCACCGTCATCGTCATGTGCATGTCGGCGCTGGAGGTGCAGGCCGGCACGCAGACGGTCGGCGACTTCGTCTTCATCAACGCCATGCTGGTGCAACTTTCGGTGCCGCTCAATTTCATCGGCTTCATCTACCGCGAAATCCGCCAGGGCCTGACCGACATCGAGCAGATGTTCGACCTGCTCGACGTGCCGCAGGAAATCACCGACAAGCCCGATGCCAAGCCGCTTGCCGTCTCGGCCGGCAAGGTCGAGTTCCGCGACGTGCATTTTTCCTATGACCCCAACCGCAAGATCCTGAAGGGCGTCTCCTTCGAGGTGCCGGCCGGCAAGACGGTGGCCATTGTCGGCCCGTCCGGCGCCGGCAAGTCGACCATTTCCCGGCTGTTGTTCCGCTTTTACGACGTCCAGGGCGGCCAGGTGCTGATCGATGGCCAGGATGTCCGTGATGTGACGCAGGAGAGCCTGCGAGGCGCGATCGGCATGGTGCCGCAGGACACTGTGCTGTTCAACGACACCATCGCCTACAACATCCGCTATGGCCGCGTCGGCGCCAGCGAGGCGGATGTCGAGAAGGCCGCTGAGCTTGCCCAGATCGGCCCGTTCATCGCACGCCTGCCGGAAGGCTATCGCTCGATGGTCGGCGAGCGCGGCTTGAAACTGTCTGGCGGCGAAAAGCAGCGCGTGGCGATCGCCCGAACCATTTTGAAAGCGCCGCCGATCCTCATGCTCGACGAGGCGACCTCGGCGCTGGACAGCCACACCGAACAGGAAATCCAAGCCGCCCTCGACCTGGTCAGCAAGGGCCGCACCACCATTGTGATTGCCCACCGCCTGTCGACGGTGATCACCGCCGACGAGATCATCGTGCTCAAGGACGGCCAGATCGCCGAACGCGGCACCCACGCCGAACTGATGCGCCAGCACGGCCTCTATGCCTCGATGTGGGACCGCCAGCGCGAGGCGACGGAAGCCGAGGAGCGCCTGCGCATTGCGCGCGAGAGCGATGAGCTCGGTGTGATTGTGAGAAGGCGGACTTCGGAGGTGAGTTAGCGCCTCTTCCTTCTCCCCTTGTGGGAGAAGGTGTCGCCGCAGGCGACGGATGAGGGGTGTTCCAGGGAACGCCAACGTCTCACTCCGCTGGAACACCCCTCATCCGTCTCGGCGCTGCGCGCCGATCCACCTTCTCCCACAAGGGGAGAAGGAAGAACGCTCGTGATTTTCCGTCTTGACCTCAACCTAAGTTGAGATCGCAAACCCGTTCCTGAGCCACCGAACCCACGTCGTTCAAGAACGGAGTCAGATTGAAATGGATCAACTAAATCAGCAGCATGACAAGGGGAGCGTATTCCGGGTCGACAAGTTCGTCGTTCCGGTCGAGGCCCGGCAGGAAATCCTCACCAAGGTCAGGATGACACATGAGTTGCTGCGTCAGCAGCAGGGCTTTGTGCAGGATTTCCTGCTTGAGCAGTTTTCCGGTCCGGGCGAGTTCAACCTGGTCACCATAGTCGAATGGGAAAGCCAGGCGGCCGTCGACAGAGTGGTGCCGATCGTCAAGGCCGCGCATGAGCGCGTCGCATTCAATCCGCAGGAGACCATCGCTCGGCTGGGTGTGAAGGCCGATATCGCCAACTATCAGCGTCTGCCTGAGATGTAAGACGGCCAGCCGACGCCAGGTGCTGGCGCTTCGGCGCTCAGCACCTGGCCGGTGCGGGCGTCACTGACCATGTGTTCGAAGCCGCGCCATTCGGCGGCGGTGATGAACAGCGTTTTGCCATCCGGGCCGCCGAGCATGCAGGCAAAGCAGCCGCGATCGGCATTGACGGTCTGCAAGACCTCGCCGCCTTCGCGCACCCGCACGCAGCGCTTGTTTGGCACGTCGGCATACCAGGCGGCACCTTCGGCATCGAGGCAGATGCCGTCGGGAAACCCATCGAGATCGGCCCAGACGCGGCGATTGGAAAGGCTGCCATCGGCGGCGATGTCGAAAGCGGTCAGCCGGTTGGCGTGCGACTCCGCGATGATCAGCGTCTTGTTGTCCGGCGTCACTGCCATGCCATTGGCAAAGGCGATGTTTTCGGCCACTTGCCGGATTGTGCCGTCGGGCGTGATCAGCACAATGGTGCCCGGCCCGAAATGCTCGCCCGGCGCCGGCGCCGGCCCGCCGCCATTGACATAGATATTGCCGCGCCCGTCGACGACAATCTCGTTCCACGGGCTATTCGACAGCGACCGGAGATCGGCATCGGTGACGAGGCTTCCATCCGCCTCCTGCCGCAGCAGCAACCCGTCGCGCCCCGAAATGACCAGCAGCCGGCCGTCCGGCAGCCAGTCGATGGAATAGGGCAGGATCGCCGGCACGGTGAGCACGACCTCGCTCTTGCCATCGCCATCGACGGCGACGATCTCGCCGGTGCCCCAGTTGCAGACCCACAGGCGTCCGTCATGCCAGCGCGGCGACTCCCCGAAAGCGAGGCCGGCGGTAACGAGACGCGTTTGGTTCTGCATTTGGGGAACTCCTTGTTGTGAGCGCCGTCATGGCAATGACCATAATCGGCGCCGTCTCACCAAGGACGGGCGAGGGCGCGGTTCGCCGACAACAAGCCTACTGTTTTTCTGCGTCAGGAAGAACGTGCCATCGGCATGGCCGTTGGGCGCCGCATGATGGCGGCTCCGATCTGTCGTCCTTACCGGTGCCGTCCTGCTCGATGGTGAGCGCATCACCATCGCGGCGAAAGGTGAAGACGAACCCGGTCGGTTTGTCGTTGTCGTCGGTGTCGACCAGCCGCAGGGTCTTGCGCTTCTCGATCGTGCCACCAATGTCGCACGCACCGCTTCCCGAGACAGGATTGGTGACGATCTCCGCCGAAATCTCGAGCTTGCCAGTGTGCCTGCTGCCTTGATCTCGACCGAGCCACGCACGCTGCTCCATGTGCCGATGAAGCCGGCGTCCGCCGGCTTGCGGATGCCGGCCAGGAAGGCCGCGCGGCCATGCAGGAATTCGCCGAGATCGAAGGTCTGCTGGTCCTTGGGCGTGTTCTCGTTGAAGCCGGCGATCTGATCGCGATACGCGATGAAGTCGCTCTGATCGTCCCGTAGCGCCTTGCCGGCAGGAGCATCAAGCGTCTTCAGCAGCGCGGCATAATTCTTCGCCACCTCGGCATCGGCTTGCGCCAGAGTCGGATCTGCACAGATCGCCTTTTCCGCGACACTCGCAGCCTTGGCGCAGTCGAAGGACGGCTTGCCTTGTGCCGCTGCGTGGTCGCTCGCTGCCAAGAGTACGGTCAAAACGGCACCCATGGCTGCCAATCGCGTGGCAGGGTGGTGCGCTTTTCCTGATTTCGGCATCGTGGGCAGTCGGCCTTTTCGCCGCGCATTCAGCCAGCGGTGGCTTGAATTCTGGCGGCAAAGCCGCCGACCGGCAAGCACGTCGCCGTCGCTGCCGGCCGTGGCCAATGCAGCCTTGCCCAATGTTGCGTTGCGACGACGGAGCCTTTCCGGTATTGAGGCCGGACCTGAAACAGGGACCGCCCTATCCCATGAGCTCCACCCAATGAGCCTAGTCGACTCGGTCAAAAATGCCTTCGTTCCGATCCATCGCGAGGGCTATCCGTTCATTGCCGCCTTTGGCGCGGGCACGCTGTTCCTCGGCTATTTCTCCTCGGTGCTGTTCTGGATCGGCCTGATCCTGACCGCCTGGTGCGTCTATTTCTTTCGCGATCCCGAGCGTGTCACGCCGGTCGACGACCGGTTGGTGGTCAGCCCCGCCGACGGCATCATCTCGGCGGTCGGGCCAGCTGTGCCGCCGCGCGAACTCGGCCTCGGCAACACCGAAATGACCCGCATCTCGGTGTTCATGAACGTCTTTTCCTGCCACGTGAATCGCGCCCCGGTGCGCGGCCGCATCACGAAAATCGAGCATCGGCCAGGCAAGTTCCTCAATGCCGAACTCGACAAGGCAAGTTCGGAAAATGAGCGCAACGGGTTGGTCATCGACAGCCCCAACGGCACCGTGGCCGCCGTCCAGATCGCCGGCTTGGTGGCGCGGCGCATCGTCTGCTGGGCCGAGACCGGCGGCTCGATCGCCATCGGCGAACGCTTCGGCCTGATCCGCTTCGGCTCGCGCGTCGACGTCTTCCTGCCTTCGACCGCCGTGCCGCGTGTCGCCGTCGGCCAGACCGCGGTCGGTGGCGAAACCGTGCTCGCCGAATTCGGCGGCATCGCCGCAACCCCGCTCGTCAGGATTTCGTAAGCGGTGGGCGCGCCGTTCAAAAAATTCGAGGCTCACGGCAGCGGCGGCCCGCGCATCCGCGAAATCCCGATGCGCATGGTGCTGCCCAATCTCGTCACCGTGCTTGCCATCTGCGCCGGCCTGTCCGGCATCCGCTTCGGCTTCGAAGGCCGCTTCGAGCCGGCAGTGGTGATGGTGCTTCTCGCCGCCTTCCTCGACGGCATAGACGGGCGCTTGGCGCGCATGCTGAAGGCGACATCCAAATTCGGCGCGCAGATGGATTCGCTCGCCGACATCGTCAATTTCGGTGTCGCGCCCGCTTTGGTGCTCTATGCCTTTCTGCTCGACCGTGCGGGATCGCCGGGCTGGATCGCGGTGCTGCTGTTCGCCATCGCCTGCGGTTTGCGGCTAGCGCGCTTCAACGTGCTCGACGAGGACCACGATCGCCCGATCTGGCAGAGCGAATATTTCGTCGGCGTGCCGGCGCCGGCAGGCGCCGTGCTGGTCATGCTGCCGCTCTATTTGTCGTTCCTGCGCGTTGGCGTTGAACCCAGCCGTCCCGCCGCCTTCGTCGCCACCGGCTTCACCATCCTGGTCGCCTTCCTGCTGGTCAGCCGGCTGCCGGTCTATTCGGGCAAAAGCCTGAAAGTGCCGGGTGACAAGGTGCTGCCGATCATCCTCGCGGTGGTGCTCTACGTGCTGCTGCTGATGACCTATCCCTGGTACACGCTGACCGCCTCGGTCGCGGGCTATCTCATCTTCCTGCCCTTCAGCGTGCGTGCCTATTCCAAGCGCGCCCTGCGCGAGGGCGAAAAAGTGCCGCCTTCGGATATCGGGTAGAGGCCAGCTGTCCGGCCGCCCTCAAGCCGCGACGCCCAGCCCCAGCTTTTCGATCGCCAGCTTCCGCGTCGAGACATAATCCGTCTTGCCCGAGCCCAGCACCGGGATCTCGTCCACCTTGACGATGTCGTTGGGCACCATCAACTCAGCCGCGCCTGCCTGCTTGCCGAACTTGCGCAGCTCTTCCGGGTCGGCATCGTCGGCGGTGGTGACCAGCACGATGCGCTCGCCGCGCCTCTTGTCCGGCACGGCCACCGCGGCGTGGTGCTCTTCCGGCCACAGCGACTGCACCAGCATCTCGACCGCGCCCAACGACACCATTTCGCCGGCGATCTTGGCGAAGCGTTTTGCCCGGCCGCGAATGGTGATGAAGCCTTCGCGGTCGACCGAGACGATGTCGCCGGTGTCGTGCCAGCCGTCCAGCGGCTGCAATTCGCCGGGACGGTCGGCCGTCATATAGCCCATCATCAAATTCGGCCCGTCGAGCCACAGCCTGCCGGCGTCTTCGATGCCTTCGACCGGTTCGAGCTTCATGCGCATCGCCGGCAGCAGCCGCCCGACCGTGCCGTCACGGCCATGGATGGCAGTGTTGACGGCAACGACGGGTGCGGCTTCGGTCAGGCCGAAACCCTCGATGATCGAGGCGTCGAAGCGCTCGCGGTAGACGCGCCGCGTCTCCGGCTTCACCGCTTCGGCGCCGGCAACGACAAAGCGCAGGCTGGAGAAATCGCCATCCTTGGCGGTGCGGGCGTAATTGGCGAGGAACGTGTCGGTGCCGAACATGATGGTCGGCTTCACCTTGCGCGCGATCTCCGGGATGATCTTGTAGTGCAGCGGCGAGGGGTAGAGGAACAGTTTTACCCCGGTCACCAGCGGCAGGATGGTGCCGCCGGTCAGGCCGAAAGAGTGAAACACCGGCAGCACGTTGAGCAGGATGTCGGACGGCGAAATGGTGATGCGTGCTTCGGCCTGCATGGCGTTGGCGTGGAGGTTGCGGTGCGACAGCACCACGGCCTTTGGCATGCCTTCGGAACCCGAGGTGAACAGGATCACCGCGGGCTTCGCCGCATCCTGCCGCTGCAGCGGAAAGCGCCATAGGGCGGCCGCGGTCAGCTTCTCCAGCGTTGTGACGCTTGCGCGCACATCCTCCAGCCACAGCATTTTGGCGCCGCCGGCCTCGACAGCAGCGATGATGTCGGCAAGCGCGGCCTTCTCGACGAACGCGCGCGAGGAGATGACGGTGCGGATCACTGCCGTGCGCACCGCGGCGGTGACGCTGGCCGGCCCTGCGGTGTAGTTGATCATCGCCGCCACCCGGCCAGCCGAAAGCAGGCCGACGAAGGACAGCACCACGCCATTGGTATTGGGCAGCAACACCCCGACCGCTTCGCCGGGCGCTGTCATAGCCTCGAAACGGCGGCCAAGCACGCGCGCGCCGATGAACATTTTTCGGTAGCTGAGCGAGCCGCTGATCACGTCCTCGATGATCGGATGCGAGGCGCCGGTGCGATCGGCTGCATCGCGCATGGCCAGGAACAGGCCGCGATCGAGGTTGCTGCCGAAAAGCCTGGCCTCGGCGATGCGGTCGAACAGCGCATTGGTGTTGGAGGCCTGGTCGGGATTGCGCGCCACCAGCTCGGCAATCGTCATCGGCTCCAGCACGCTGATCGACAGTTTTGGCAACCAGTGGCGGGGCGCCCGGTCTTTCGGCGTCAGGGACACCGGCAGGTCGCGCGCGCCGGCAACGAAGATCGGCACGATGCGGGCGTCGGCCTGCATGGCGATGCGGGTGACGGCGCGGAAGAGGCGAAATGACTTCACGTCGGGCTCGACGTCATCGGGCAGATAGACGGCAAGCCGGCCTTTGCCCTTCAGCACCCGCACCAGCCGGCGGCTGACGAAGAGATGCTCGGCGTTGAAGGCGATGGTGCGGCCGAGCTCGCGCCACGGCTCCAGCCAGGGCGAGCGGGCGGAGGCCTCATCGAGAATGTGCAGCGTGTCGTCCGGCAGCAGCGACAGCATCAACGCCGGCTCGAAGCGCGATTGGTGCGAGACCACATAGATCACCGGCGTCGGCGTATTGCGCGCAATGCGGATGCGCCGGTCCTCGATCCGGTAGGCAAGCTTGAACGGCACGTAGAGCAGCGCCTGGGTGAAGCGCAGGTCGAGGCGAAAGGTCTCGATCGCGCCAATCAGCAGCCAGGCCAGCACGAGACCTGCAAGCAGCGCCAGTGTCAGGATCATGCCGCGTCTCTCCCAACGTTCCGGTATCGCGGCTCTTCGTCCGCTTCGGGAGGAGAGGGTAACGCAATGGGGGGCAAGGTCAATGTGGGAGGGACAAGCTTCCCCTTCTCCCCCTGTGGGAGAAGGTGTCGCCGCAGGCGACGGATGAGGGGTGTTCCAGGGAACGCCAGCGTCTCACTCCGCTGGAACACCCCTCATCCGTCTCAGCGCTGGGGGAGAAGGCAAGGGCTGCCGCACGCTCAAGCCGCCTTAAGCCGCCCACTGATGAACCGAAATTCCTGGCTCTTGCCGCCATAGCCATAGGCGGCGGCTGGAACCTCGTGCACGAAGGCGTAGCTCTCCTCATGCACATTGCCCAGAAGTTTGCCAAAGCCATCAAAGATCGCCTTCAGATAGGCCTCCAGCTCCAGCTTGGTGTTGGTGCCGTCGACCACCTTGATGTCGAGCCAGAAGGTGTTGGCGCCATGCTCGGCCAGCGACTTGCCGCCGGCAAACCAGTGCTGCGGGTCGACATAGCTGACGGCGGCCGCGGTGATCGTCGGGTCCTTGCGCAGATGGGTCGCCGTCAGCTCGGTGATTTCCTTGGCGATAGCAGCGGACAGTTTTGCGTTGGGCTTGCCGGTGACGCTGATGTTGATGATCGGCATTTTTCTCTCCTTTTGGTTGAGCGGCGTCTGTTTGCCGTTGGAGAGACCATGTCACGACCTTGGCATCAAAAAAATCGAATTGTTTCGAATGAAAGGTTCTGTATTATCGAAGTATGCAAGTGCTCGATCCCGATTTGCTCAAAACCTTCCTCGCCTTTGTCGATGGCGGCTCATTGGCCCAGGCTGCCTCTGTTGTCGGCCGCTCGCCCTCGGCGGTCACGGCGCAGATGCAGCGCCTGGAGGAGATCGTCGGTGAACCGCTGCTGGTGGCGCAGGGGCGCGGGCGCGGCCTGACGCCGGCCGGCGAGGATCTGGTCGGCCATGCACGCCGCATCCTTGCCGTGCACAGCGAGGCCTGGCTGGCGCTGAAGGGCGCGCGCGCCGCTGGCCGCGTCGCCATCGGCACGACGCAGGATTTCGCCGACAGCGGCCTGCCGGAGCTGCTGCGCGCCTTTGCGACCAGCCATCCGCGCGTCAGGATCGAATTGCGCGTCGGCCGCTCGGCCGAGCTTGGCGAGGCGCTGCAGGCCGGGCAGCTCGATCTGGCCATTGTCATGCGCAAAACCCCGGCCAATGACGAAGTCGGGCTGTTCAGTGAGCCGATGCTGTGGCTGTGCTCGCAAAAGGGGCTTGCCGTGCGGGAAGAGGAATTGCCGCTGGCGCTGCTCGACCCCTATTGCGGCTTTCGCGAGGCCGCTCTCGCAACCCTCGATGCCGCCGGCCGCCGCTATCGCATCGCCGCCGGCAGCGCCAGCCTTGCGGGCCTGCGCACTGCGGTCAATGCCGGCATTGCGCTGACCTTGCGCACGGCGCGATTTGCCCATTCCGGTATCGTCGAAGCGCCGCGCGAGCTCGGCCTGCCGCCGGTACCGATGGCGCAATTCGCCATCCGGCTCGGCCAGGGCGCCGAGCGGCCGGCGCGCGACCTTGCCGCCTTGCTCAGCGACAACCTCGCTTTGCCCGGCCTTACTAGCTGATTTCCCCTAGCAGTCTGATTTTCAAAGAAAAGCCGACCTTTACGGTCGGCTTTGAGGAAGACGGGTCGAGGGGTTTGGGGGGACTTGGGGGGTGACCCGTCGCACCAATAATGCCCGAGTCGAATGAAGGTTCCATGACTCCGAAAATAATTATGGGGTTGCCGCACTTTTTCTCGCCACCAGCCAGTCGCGCCCCGCATGGGCAAAAACCGCGCGCAGCACGATGGCGCCGCCGATCAGGCTGGCGGCCGGCGCGATCTCACCGAGGAACAGGAAGGCGAACAGGATCGCGAACGGCACTTCGGCGGCACCGAGCAGGCCGGATTCGGGTGCAGGGATGAGCCGCGAACCTTCCGTCCACAGGATCGACGCCGCTGCAAACGATCCCCCGAAGGCGATAAGCACGGCGTCGCGGGCCGACACCGCCAGCGGGTCGGTAACGAACCAGCCGAACAGGAACAGCAGGAAGGCCGACACCGCGCCCGCCCACACCACGGGCGTGTCGCGGAAGGCGCGCACCATGATCATGCAGAGCGCGCTGCCGGTGGTCATCAGCAGAGCGAGCCCGTCACCGAACAAATGGCCTGTGCCGAAGCCCGAGCCGACCATGATCGCCACGCCGCACAGGGAGACGGCGGCAGCAACAAGCGTCTGCGCACGGAACGGCTCGCGCACCAAAACGAAGGCGAGCAGCGCGGTGATGAAGGGCGCGGTGGCGTAGATGACCGCGACATTGGCGACATAGGTGAACTTGAACGCCGAGATGAAGGCGATGCTGGCGGCCGCACCCTCGACCGCCAGCAGCCAGCCACGCCAGCCGAGTCGGAGGCTTTCCCGCCCGCCGGAGCGGCGTCGGCGCCACATTACATAGAAGGTGATCAGGATCGAGCCGACAAAGCCGCGCCAGCAGGTGATGGTCAGCGGGTCGGCATGGATCGATTTGGTCAGCACGCCGGTGAGGGCGAAGAAAGCAGCCGACGCAGACACCAGCGTGATGCCGAGTGTACGCTCGGCAGCGGTATCGGTGGTGCCTGGGCTGTCGAGGGCTTCCGTCATCTCAGCAGCGTATCCGTCTTCTCCTGCCACCATTCTGTCAGCACGGGGATACTCATAGCCGCTTGCGGAAATGCTCGTTGCCGATGATCAGCAGGCCGGCGCCGACGATCAGCGCCGCACCCAGGAACACCTCACGGCGCGGCACGTCGCCCCAGATGGCAAAGCCGAGCCCAAAGGCCCAGACCAGCGAGGTGTATTCGAACGGCGCCACGATCGACACCGGCGCCCGCTTCATGCCTTCGAACAGCATAAATTGCGCCACGCCGCCGAGCGCGCCGACGCTGATCAAAAGCAGCAGCTGGCGCCAGTCCGGCATCTGCCAGACCAGCAGTGCCGGCACCGCAGAAAACACCAGGAAGTAGAAGTTGTTCAGCACGAGCTGGATCAGCGTCCGCTCGGCCATCGCCGTCTTGCGCAACAGCACCACGGCGATACCCCACAACACCGCCGCCGCCAGCACCAGCAGCATCGGCGCGGACAGGCCAAGATGGGCTGGATCACAGGCGATGAAGACGCCGACGAAGCCGATGAACACCGCCAGCCAGCGCAGCAGCGGCACCTTCTCGCCAAGCATCACCACCGACAGCACGGTGACGATGATCGGCGCGGCGTAATAGATGGTGGTGAGTTCGGCCAGTTGCAGCGAGCGGGCGGCGTTGTAATAGCAGAGCCAGGCGCCGAGCGTGAAAGCGCTGCGCAGCAGCATCGGCCGCACGATGGGCGAGCGCGCCGCGTCAGTAAAGAGGCGCGGCCCGCCGATCGCCGCACAACCGATAAGCACGGTGATCGAGCGGAAGAACATGATCTGCCAGACGCTGATGCCGACGACCAGAAGCTTGATCGCGGCGTCCTGCGTCGAAAACAGGAAATAGGCGCAGCCGGTGAACAGAATGCCGGCAAGCACCCTTTCGCGGGTTTCCAATATGGCGATATCGGCCATGCGGCGTCGGCCTGTGTCAGAAAGACATTGAAGGCGGCTCCGGCCCCTGTCGGATCCGCTTGCGTCAGCTATACGGGCGAAAGCCAGCGCGGCGCTGCTCCAGCGCCGGCCTTACGTTGGCGCAGCCTTGCCGGCAGCGCGGCCAAGTCGTTCACTGCGTCGCCTGATAGAGCTCCGAAGCGGCCTCCTTCAGCGCGCGCCGGCCGTCAGGCCTGAAATACATCATGTGGCCGCCTTCGACGACGTCGAGGCGGACAGGCTTTGCATTGGCGAGCGTGGGGAGCTGGTTCACCAGATAGCGTGAGGCCAGGTAGGGCGTGACCAGGTCGGTGTCGCCATTGACGATCACCACGCCCAGCGCCGGGTTGAGCGAACGCGCGCGCTGCAGATCGTCCATCACCCCGGCATAGCCTTGCCGGGAGCTGCCAAAGTCCCAATTGTGGGTGACATCGCCATTGAGCAGCCGGTAGCTGACGTCGGTGCGAAAGTTCAGCTCGTCGCTGATATAGCCGACAAAGGCCGAGGTCAATACCGGCACGCTGCGGTCGAGCACCGGATCCGGGCCGGCGATGCGCGCGCTCTCGGGGGCGATATCGCTGGTCGCAATCGTGCCGTCATAAGGACTGAGCACCTTGCCGCCGGCGCGTTGGAATTCGCGCGCGAAAAGGCCGGTCGGGATGCGAGCAAAATTGCGCTGCACGAGCTCGAGCGGCAGGCCGGTGATCTCGGCCACGCGCTGGCTGGCCAGCCGCCCGCCCTGTTCCAGCCCGCTGGTCAGAGCGGTGAGGTAGTCACCCAACGCATAGTGCTCGATCTCGGCGAGTTTCTCGCGCAGCGCCTCGCCGTTGACGCCCTCGCTACGCAGGCGCACCGCCGCCAGCGACGGCAGTTCCAGCGCCCAGTGCAGCGGCTGGAATTCGTCCGGCAGCACCAGCGTGAACTCCAGCGCCGGCGAGATCAGCACGATGCCGTTGGGGCTGAGGCCAACATCCTCCTGCAGGGTTCTGGCGAGCAGAGCGGCACGGAATCCGCCATAGCTTTCGCCAGCGAGAAACAGCGGCGACTCGGTGCGGCCATTCTGGGCGAGATAAAGCCGGATGAAGGCGCCGACCGAACTGGCGTCCTGGCTGACACCCCAGAAGTCTTTCGTGTCCTGGCCGGGCGCTTCGCGGCTGTAGCCGGTGCCGACCGGATCGACGAAGACGAGGTCGGTCATGTCGAGCCAACTGTCGGGATTGTCGATCAGCTTTTGCGGCGGCGGCAGGAATTGGCCGTCGGCCCCGGTCGCGATGACGCGCGGACCGAGTGCGCCGAGATGCAGATAGGCGGACGCCGCTCCGGGGCCGCCATTGAAGACGAAGGTGACGGGGCGAGCCTTCTCCGCGCCCGCCAGCGGCGGCAGCGTGTAGGCGACATAGAAGATTTCGGCCGTGACATCGCCCTTGCCGGAAAGCAGCGACAGCGTGCCCGCCTTTGCCTGGTAGTCCAGCTTGCGTCCGGCAATGGTGATTGAATGGCTGGTGGTCTGCGGCGCCGGCAGCAACGACAGCACGCCGCCGGTCGGGGCGGGGCGCTCGGGCGTTTCGGCAAGGCCAGGCTGGGCGAGGCCGGCGAGCACTATCAGAATTGCAGGAATGAGCTTCAGCCTGGCACGCATGAGACCTCCGGGAATGGCTCCCGTATAGGTATGGTCCGGGCGGTCGAAGTCAAAGTAACTCTTCGCGAGCGTTGCGTTCCTTCGCGCTGCTGTCCCGCCAGCATTTCGGTGCTATCAAGGCGCCGAAGATCGTCGAAAGGACAGGACCATGGACGCCACCGCACTCAAAGCCATGCAGGCGCCGCTCAAGGAGACCTATCGCGGCGATGCCGCGCAGGCGCTGATCACGCTTCGCGCCAGAGGTTCGATCGACGACCAGTCGATTGCCTGCAAGGTCGAGACGGGCAGGGCACTGGCCGTGGCCGGCCTGCATCCGGCGACTGGCGGTTCCGGGCTCGAACTGTGTTCAGGCGACATGCTGCTCGAGGCGCTGGTGGCGTGCGCCGGCGTGACGCTGAAGGCGGTGGCGACCGCGCTGGAGTTCAGGCTCGGCGCGGCCACTGTCGAGGCCGAAGGCGATCTCGACTTTCGCGGCACGCTGGGTGTGGCGAAAGATGCACCCGTCGGCTTCCGCACCATCCGGCTGAATTTCAACCTCGACACAGATGAACCGCAGGAGCGCATCGATTCGCTGATCAAGCTGACGGAACGCTATTGCGTGGTGTTCCAGACCATCAACAGCAAACCGGAATTGACAGTGAGCGGGCGGGCCTGATCTCCCCCCTTGAGGGGGAGATGTCGCCGAAGGCGACAGAGGGGGTCGGGTCGACTGGACGCGACGCCCTTTGTGACGAAGGAGGTTGGCACTCTACGCGAGGCGACCCCCTCTGGCCTGCCGGCCATCTCCCCCTCAAGGGGGGAGATTACGCTACTGCGCGGCCGGCTCTTCCGCATCACCCTCGTCCGTGAACGGCGAGGCGCTCGGCACGCAGTTGACCGCCCAGCCGGCTGGGGTCGGCTGCTTCTGATATTCGGTGATGGCGTTGGTGCACTGTTCGCGGGTGTCGAAGGTGCTGGGCAGAACCACCATGCCGCCTTGCGGGCCGGCGATCACCAGGTACCAGACCAATGCTACGCTGGGAGCAGCCATGGGAATTCCTCGCTTTGCTGGATGTCGGAGTCGGATCGACCCTAGCAACTCCCGGCTGATGGCGAAAGCAGGGCGACGGGGGAGGGACTTGCCGGATCATCACAGACCCGTGAACAGAACCGCTCCCCCCAGGCTTCTCTCAGTTCACCGCAAAGCAGTAGAACAGGCCGTCGCCGCCTGTGCCTTTCAGCGCGTCCTGGCTGCAGCCGCCGCGCGAGGCATGCGAGGAGTTCCAGGATTTGGCGGCCGCCGACTCATCGAGGCCGGTGCGGTCGTGATGGCCCATCATCACAGCGCCCTCCGCGCCACTTAGCGTCCAGTCGCCGCAGGTCTGGTCCGCGATCTTGGTGCCGTCGGGCTTCGAGCCCGTCAGTATGTCGTGCCGGTTCGGCTTGTCGCCACGGCCATTGACCACTTCGCCCTTTTCGTTGAGCGCCGTCTGCTTGGTGATGGCGTTGGCGTCGCTGTGCAGCGAGGCGACGTCATCGGCGATCTTTTCGCCCTTGGCGTTGACCCACGGACCCTTGCCGATGCGGTCGCGCGCATCGACATCGGCGGTCGAGAGATAGGCGTGCCATTCCTTGCCGGTCACCCCGGCCGCTTCCGCCAGCGAGGCACAATGTGCATCGGCGCCTTTGAGGCCGCCGAGATCGGCGCCCTTGCCGGAACCGACGCTGGTAACGAAGAAACTCATCTTGGCGTTTTGGGCGAGGGCTACGCCAGCTGTGGCGGCAATCGCAGCGGCGGCAACGAGAAGAAGTCTACGCATGTCGGTCCTCCGGTTTCGAATGTCCTACATTCGAAGAAACGTAACCGGAGGCCTGTTTAATCCCGACGCATGTCGCCCAAAAGTGTGCAGCGGTTTTAGGAGAACGACATGCGTCAGAAAAAGACCAGCTTTTATTCTGGCTGCTGGTAGGCGACGAAGCGCTGGTGCCTGGCCTGGAAGATCAGCCCGGTCTCTTTCAACTCGGGGCTCGCCAGCGGCACGATGCGTTTTGCGATCTCGGAGGGATGCGGCAGCGTCTCTGGGTCCTCGCCGGGCGCGGCCTGCGCGCGCATGGCGGTGCGGGTGGTGCCGGGGTCGACGGCATTGATACGCAGCGGCAGGCTTTGCGTCTCATGCGCCCAGGAGCGCATCATGGCTTCGACCGCCGCCTTCGACGCCGCATAGGGCGCCCAGAACGCGCGCGCCGAATGCGCTGCCCCGGAGGACATGAGAATGGCGCGGCCGGCGTCGGACAGCCTGAGTAGCGGGTCGACCGAGCGGATCAGCCGCCAGGTCGAGGTGACGTTGATGGTCATCACCTTCTCGAAGGTCTTCGCCTCGACATGGCCGATCGGCGAGATGACGCCGAGCACACCGGCATTGGCCACGAGGATGTCGAGCTTGCCCCACCGCTCATGGATGGCGCCGCCCAGCCGGTCGATGCCGGCCATGTCGGCAAGATCGAGCGGCACCAGCGTGGCCTCGCCCTTGCCGGTTTTTGCGTGCTCGGCCTTGATCTGGTCGTCTAGCTCTTCCAGTCCGCCGACGGTGCGGGCAACGGCAATGACATGCGCGCCGGCGGCGGCAAGTTCCTTGGCGATGAAATAGCCGATGCCGCGCGAGGCGCCGGTAACGACCGCGACGCGGCCGGAGAGGTCGAGGGTCATGCGATGGCTTCCGTGAGGTGGGTGCGAGACACCCCCCTCTGCCCTGCCGGGCATCTCCCCCTCAAGGGGGGAGATTGGATTTCATCAACGCTGGCCCTTGTTCTGCTACCTTGGCGATTGGCGAAAACAGAGGTGGCAGCTGATCTCCCCCCTTGAGGGGGAGATGTCCGGCAGGACAGAGGGGGGTAAACTGGCGAAGGCAAATGCTGGTTCGGCAACCCTACGCCCCGTTGTTCGCCAGCAGCGACAGCGTGCGCACATTGTCGTGGCCTTCGAAGTCGAGTAGGCGGGTGGGGTATTGGCCGGTGAAACAGGCGTCGCAGAATTGCGGCTGCTCATTGTCACGGCCGGCTTCGCCGACGGCGCGGTAGAGCCCGTCGATGGTCAGGAAGCCGAGCGAATCGACGCGGATGAATTCGGCCATTTCCTCGATCGACATGCGCGACGCCAGAAGCTTCGACTTTTCCGGCGTGTCGACGCCGTAGAAGCACGACGCGCTGGTCGGCGGCGAGGCGATGCGCATATGCACTTCCCTGGCACCAGCATCGCGCACCATCTGCACGATTTTCTGGCTGGTGGTGCCGCGCACGATGGAATCGTCGACCAGCACCACCCGCTTGCCTTCGATCATGCGGCGGTTGGCATTGTGCTTGAGCTTGACTCCCATATGGCGGATGGAATCGCCGGGCTGGATGAAGGTGCGGCCGACATAGTGGTTGCGGATGATGCCGAGCTCGAAGGGAATGCCGGCAGCCTGCGAAAAGCCGATCGCCGCCGGCGTGCCGGAATCCGGCACCGGCACGACGATATCGGCCTCGACCGGGCTTTCCTGCGCCAGTTCGGCGCCGATGCGCTTGCGCACCTCGTAGACATTGCGGCCTTCGACCGAGGAGTCTGGCCGGGCGAAATAGACATATTCGAAGATGCAGAAGCGGGTCTTCTGCGGCTCGAACGGGAACAGGCTTTCGATGCCCTTCGAGGTCACGACGACCATTTCGCCGGGCTTCAGATCGCGTACGAAGCGGGCGCCGATAATGTCGAGCGCGCAGGTTTCGGAGGCCAGGATCCAGGCGCCATCGAGGTCACCGAGCACCAGCGGCCGGATGCCGAGCGGATCGCGGCAGCCGATCATCTTCTTGGATGTCATCGCCACCAGCGAGAAGGCGCCCTCGACCTGGCGCACGGCATCGATGAAGCGCGAGTTGAGGTCGCGTTCCTTGCTGGTCGCAACGAGGTGCAGCAGCGTCTCGGTGTCGGAGGTCGACGAGAAGATCGCGCCCTGTTTCTGCAGCGCGCGCTGTACCGTCATGGCGTTGGTGAGGTTGCCGTTGTGGGCGACGGCGAAGCCGCCATCGGCGAGCTCGGCGAAGAAGGGCTGGATGTTGCGCATGCCGGCGCCGCCTGTGGTGGCGTAGCGTGTGTGGCCGATGGCGCGGTTGCCTTGCAGGCTGTCGATGACATGCTGCTTGGTGAAGGTGTCGCCGATCAGGCCGACATGGCGTTCGACATGGAACTGGGTACCGTCATAGGAGACGATACCGGCCGCTTCCTGGCCGCGGTGTTGCAGCGCGTGCAGGCCCAGTGTGACGATGGCCGCGGCGTCCTGCCGGCCGAAAATGCCGAACACGCCGCATTCGTCGTGGAAATGATCGTCTGCTTCGGCGGAAAGCACGTCGTCTGCGTCTGCCTTCGAAACTGCCATGGGGCTCAAGCTCCGCTAAAATGGCCATATAAGGCGATAGCGCCGCGAAAGCAACGCACGCCGTGCGCCGTTCACACCATAGTCAGACCAGAACTGACGGAATGGCCGGCAAAGGCCATCCGTCCAATGCTCAGTTTGCCGGTGCGGCCGGGGCCGGAGCCGCGGGCGCCGGTGCGTTATCGGCCGGAGCGTCACTCTCGTCATCCGGCGCTGGCGCGTCTTCGCCGGTTGCCGGCGCATCCGCCGCCGGTGCATCGGCCGCCGGAGGCGTCTCGGTTGCCGGCTGATTCGGATTGAGCTTCTTCAGGATGGCGTTTTCGGGATCCTCGGGCAGCAGGCTTTCCAGCTTGGCGCCGATGGTCTCGAGCAGCGGCCTCGACTTGGCGTTGGCGATCCAGGCAGGCGCCTTGGCGCCGGCGAGCCAGTTGAAGAACAGCAGCGCCACGGCGACGACGAGAATGCCGCGCGCCGCGCCGTAGAGGAAGCCCAGCGTACGGTCGAGCGCGCCGATCCTGGAATCGATGATCCAGTCGGCAAGCTTCATGGTGATAACGGAAACGACGATCAGCGCGATGAGGAAGACGATGCCGGCGGACGCCGCCATGGCAATCTTGTCGCTTTCAACATAGGGCTGAACGTAAGGCAGCACCGGCTTGTAGAAGAAGAACGCCGCCGCGGCGGCCGCGGCCCAGGAGACGACGGACAGGATCTCGCGGGAAAGGCCGCGAACCATGGCGAGCATCGCCGAGACCAGGGTGAAGCCGACGAGAATTCCGTCAAGCAGCGTAATCGGCATGTTGTTCGCCCCACTCCGATTGTCTTTTCACGGCTCGGCCGAGCCGTGTCATTCTTCCTCGTCGACACGGCTGCGCCGTGAGCCGGCTATGCGCGCGACGAGATCGGCAAGTTCGGTTGGCTGGAAAGCGCCGGCCCCGATCCCCCCGACAACCTCCTCGCTGCCCAAGGGCAGAACCGCACTTCCAAAACCCAGCTTTTCGGCCTCTTTAAGGCGTTGTTGCGCATGCGCAACCGGCCTCACTGCGCCCGATAGGCTGATTTCGCCGAAATAGACGCAATCGGCGGGAAGGGCAAGACCGGTGAGCGACGAAACCAGTGCAGCAGCGACCGCCAGATCGGCCGCCGGCTCGGAAATCCGGTAGCCGCCGGCGACGTTGAGATAGACATCATGGGTGCCGAAGCGCACGCCGCAATGGGCCTCGAGCACGGCCAAGATCATCGACAGCCGCGCGCCGTCCCAGCCGACGACGGCGCGGCGCGGCGTGCCCAGCGACGACGGCGCCACCAGCGCCTGGATCTCGACCAGCACCGGCCGCGTGCCTTCCATCCCGGCGAAAACCGCCGCACCTGGCGACTTTGCATGGCGTTCGCCGAGGAACAGCTCCGACGGGTTGGCGACTTCGCGCAGGCCCTTGTCCGACATTTCGAAGACGCCGATCTCGTCGGTCGGCCCAAAGCGGTTCTTCACCGTGCGCAGGATGCGGTAGTGATGGCCGCCTTCGCCTTCGAAATAGAGCACGGCGTCGACCATGTGCTCAACGACGCGCGGACCGGCGATCTGGCCTTCCTTGGTGACATGGCCGACCAGCACGATGGCAGCGCCGGTGGATTTGGCATAGCGGATCATCGCCTGGGCGGCGGCGCGCACCTGCGTGACGGTGCCGGGCGCCGAATCGGCCATGTCGGTCCACAGCGTCTGGATGGAGTCGAGGATGACGAGGTCTGGTCGCCGGCCATCGGCTATTGTTGCCAGGATGTCCTCGACATTGGTCTCGGCGGCCAGTTCCACCGGGGTGTCGGCGACGCCAAGCCGCTGCGCCCTGAGCCTGATCTGGGCGACGGCCTCTTCGCCTGAGACATAGACGATGCGGTGGCCTTTTGACGCCAGTGCGGCGGCCGCTTGGGTGAGCAGCGTCGACTTGCCGATGCCGGGATCGCCGCCGACCAGCAGGGCCGAACCGCGCACGAACCCGCCCCCGGTGGCGCGATCGAGCTCGCCGATGCCAGAGACGATGCGCGGCGCGTCCTCGATGTCGCCGGATAGGCTGGTCAGCACCACGGCCCGGCCCTTGCGGGCATTACGCATGTTGGCCGGGCCTGAGCCAATGCCGCCGGATGTGCCTTCCTCGACGAGTGTATTCCACTCGCCGCAGGCATCGCATTTGCCGGCCCAACGCTGATGCACGGAGCCGCAATTCTGGCAGATGAACTGGACGCGGGATTTGGCCATCAGGCGCGGCCTGCTTCGAGCATTGCTGACGCTAGAAAGGCCGGCGGGACAGCACCCCCCTCTGTCCTGCCGGACATCTCCCCCTCAAGGGGGGAGATCAGCAGCTTTGCCGACGGAGCTCCATCTTTGACGTCGACGATTGGCGAAAGCCGATGTGACGTCCAATCTCCCCCCTTGAGGGGGAGATGGCCGGCAGGCCAGAGGGGGGCGCGAAGGATTGAGGCCTTTCTCAAGCGGCTACTCAAACCTCTCCGCAATGTGGTGCTCTTCGGCGAGGTCTGAGAAGCGCGTGAATTCGCCCTGGAAGGCGAGGCTGACCGAACCCGTCGGGCCGTGGCGCTGCTTGGCGACGATGACTTCGGCCTTGCCGCGCATCTCGTTCATCTCGTGTTCCCACTTGATGTATTCGTCGGTGCCGGGCTTCGGCTCACGGTTCTTCAGATAATATTCCTCGCGATAGACGAAAATCACCACGTCGGCGTCCTGCTCGATCGAACCGGATTCGCGCAGATCGGAGAGCTGCGGGCGTTTGTCTTCGCGGCTTTCGACCTGACGCGACAGCTGCGACAGCGCTATGATCGGCACAGAGAGTTCCTTGGCCAGCGCCTTGAGGCCGGTGGTGATCTCGGTGATTTCCTGGACGCGGTTCTGCGAGGCCTTGGCGGATGAACCCTGCATCAGCTGGATATAGTCGATGACAATGAGGTCGAGGCCGCGCTGGCGCTTCAGCCGCCGCGCCCGCGCCGAGAGCTGCGCGATCGAGATACCGCCGGTCTGGTCGATGAACAGCGGAATCTTCTGCATGGTCTGCGAGCAGGCGACCAGCTTTTCGAAATCCATCTCCGAGATCTCGCCGCGGCGGATTTTTGACGACGAAATTTCCGTCTGTTCGGAAATGATGCGGGTGGCGAGCTGCTCAGACGACATTTCCAGCGAGAAGAAGCCGACGACGCCGCCATTGGCTGCCTTGAACGAGCCGTCGGCCTGCTGCGCCGGCTGATACATCTCGGCGATGTTGAAGGCGATGTTGGTGGCGAGCGATGTCTTGCCCATGCCCGGACGGCCGGCAATGATGATCAGATCCGACGCCTGCAGACCACCCATGCGGCGGTCGAGATCGCGCATGCCGGTGGCGAGGCCCGACAGATGGCCGTCGCGCATATAGGCGGCGTTGGCCATGTCGACGGCGGTCTTGACGGCGTCGGTGAAGCTCTCGAAACCGCCATCGTAGCGGCCGGTTTCGGCCAGTTCGAACAGCCGCCGCTCGGCATCCTCGATCTGCTCGGAAGGCGCCATGTCGACCGGCGCGTCATAGGCGATGTTGACCATGTCCTCACCGACGGTGATCAACGCGCGGCGCGTGGCCAGATCGTAGATGGCGCGGCCATAGTCGGTGGCGTTGACGACGGTGACGGCCTCGACCGCCAGACGGACCACATATTGCGCCACTGTCATGTCGCCGACCTTCTCGTCGGCCGGCAGGAAGGTTTTTAGCGTGATCGGCGTCGCCACCTTGCCCATGCGGATGAGTTCGGCCGCGACCTCAAAGATCTTCCTATGCAGCGGTTCGTAGAAATGGCCGGCCTTGAGAAAGTCGGAGACGCGGTAGAAGGCATCGTTGTTGACGAGGATGGCGCCGAGCAGCGCCTGCTCGGCCTCGATGTTGTTCGGCGCCTCACGATAAAGCGCTTGCTCCGCCACGCCGAATTTTCGCGCTGCCTCTGCCATGATGTCCCCGATTTCGATCCCGGCTTCTCGATACCAGAACGCGAAAGATCCGGTGCTGACTTAAATGCATCACTCGCGTCCAATCAGCGTTGATGCCCGCTGTCCACAGGGACGGCAAACCGTCCACAGGACAGAATTCTCGTGCTCTGATTCCGATTGACTCGACAAGCGATGATTCTACGGGAGTGACGGGAACGAAGCAAGAACAATCGGCTGGACCCGTTGGGCCGAAGAATCCTGCCATTCGGTTGATTAGATCTGTGAAACCGGCCGCACTCGATTATCCGCCCTGGATGTGTGGGTAACGATGTTGAAGCCTTCGTCGGGTTCCGGAGGGACGAAATAGCTTGTGAATAGATCGTAGTCCGCTTCACTGACCTGGAAGGGGTGTTCGCCACGTCGATTTCGCTCCAGAAGCCTCTGCTTGCAAACCATATCGGGCACATCAAGCAGATGCAGCTCATGGGCCACATCGGCCTGGGCAATGAGCGAACGCATCCAGTCGCGTTGGCCGACAGTGTTCGCAGGAAAGTCCAGAACGACCGAAAGGCCCTGTCGCAAGATATCGACAACGTGCGGCGCCATGGCAGCACGCAGCTTCGCCGAAAGACGGTCGTAGTCGTCGATTGTCTTCAGCTCATCTGAAAACAGATGTGAGGTCCAGTGATCTTCGCTGATGAGCAAGGTCGCCGGCTGTGTTGCAATGTGGTTCGCGAGCGTTGACTTCCCCGCGGCGATCTTTCCGCAAATAAGATATAAAACTGGTACGTGGCCTTGTTCCATACGGGAAGAATACTCGGCCTGGTGTCTCCCCACCAGCACAAGCTGGTGACTCATCCGTTCGGATCAGTCGCTTGTGCCAAATGTATCGCCCCAGTCCAGCCGCCGCGCCGCCTTGAACAGCTCGCCGTCGCGCTTGGTGAAAAGCGTCTCGCCGGCGCCACCGTCCGGCCGGCACAATTTGAGCAGCACCTTGCCGGAGCCGGCCTTCGGCGGTGCAATGACGCGCGGCTGATGTGCAGGCGCGGGCTGCCGCGACGCGGCGACGTAGATGAACTTCTCGTCCTCCCACGGCACATCGGCATCCTTGGCCAGGCGATGCAGGCGCGAGCGGGCGACGCGGCGCGAAAAATGGCACCAGTCGGGCGGCTCAAGCGGGCAGGGTGCTTCATGCGGACAAGGCGCCAGCAGATGCGCGCCGGCCTCCAGCAATTGCTGGCGCACTGCCAGGATGCGCTGCCAGCCGGCCGGCGTGCCCGGCTCGACGATCAGCAGCGTGTCGCCGGTCAATTGCCAGAGCCGGGCGACGAGCTTCGTCAGCGATACCGGCGCGATTTCGTCCAGCACATAGGCGCAGGTGACGAGATCGGCGGGCTTGAGATCGGCAAGGTCGATGGTCACGTCGCCGGCGCGCCAGTCTGTCCTGGCGGCGATGGCGTCGGGAGCGAGCGACTGGCCGACTTTGCGCACCGCGGCGCTGGCTTCGATCAGCACCGCCTGCTCGATGTCGGGCCACAGGTCCGTGGTGGCCCAAAGCACCGTGCCAGGACCAGCGCCGACATCGAGCAGGGTTTTGGGCTGGAAATCGGGCCGTGCCTCGGAAAGCGCATCGAGGCTGGCGCGCACCGCGGCATAGGTCGCCGGCAGCCGCGTCGCCAGATAGGCTTTTACCGCCATCTCCTCGGCCATGTGCAGGCGGCCGTCGCGCAGTTCGGCGCGGTAACGGTCCGATAGCGTCTTCGCCGCCTGGCGCAGCGCCGGCAGCGGTATCGTTTCGAGCAGGCGCTCGACACCTTGTCTGAGCGGTGGAGGCAGTTCCACGCTCAGGCTCCGCGCGGCGCGAGTAAAATGACCGAGGCGCCGGCGACCCCGGCAACGGCGGCTGCGATGGTGAGGATGCAGGTCATGAAAAAAGGTCTCGCGAAAACGAGACCCTTTTCAGTGCGCGAGCCGCCAATGGCAAGCTGCAATGCGCAATCTAGGCGTTATTCGCGATCCAACACCTTGCGGCGACGTGCCGGCTTTGCGGCAGCGGACCTGGCAGCAACGGACTTGGCGGCGACAGACCTGGCAACAGCAGGCTCGGCGGCCGCCGTCTCCTGGCGATGCCCGATCTCGCGCAGCTCCAGCGCCTTTTCGCATTTGGCCATGTAGTCGCGGGTCATTGGCAGCGTGTCGTTCTTCTTGGCGATCTGGATCTGGAAGATCACCAAGTCCTGCCAGCGGAAGGCGGCTTCCGAGGCGGCGAGATAGAACTCCCACATGCGGCAGAAGCGCTCATCGTAGATGGCCTTGGCCTTGTCGCGGTTGGCGGCAAAGCGCTGGCCCCAATGCTTCAGCGTATCGGCATAGTGCAACCGCAGAATCTCGACGTCGGTAACCACCAGCCCCGACTTCTCGATCGCCGGCATCACCTCCGACAGCGAGGGGATGTAGCCGCCCGGGAAGATGTATTTGCGTACGAAGGCGCTGGTCGCCCACGGCACGCCGGAGCGGCCGATCGTGTGTAAGAGCATGACGCCATCCGGCTTCAGCAGCGTCGCCGACTTCTCGAAGAAGGTGCGGAAGTGGTTGACACCGACATGCTCGAACATGCCGACCGAGACGATGCGGTCGAAGCGCTCGTTGAGTTCGCGGTAGTCCTTGAGGTCGAAATGCACCCGGTCCTGCAGGCCTTGCGCATGCGCCCGGTCGGTGGCGACGCCGTGCTGCTCGGTCGATAGCGTCACGCCTTGCACGTCGACGTCGAAAGCCTTGGCGAGGTAGAGGCCGAGTCCACCCCAGCCGGAGCCGATATCGAGCACGGTTTGGCCGGCCTTCAGCCGGAGCTTGGCGGCGATGTGGCGCTTCTTGGCGACCTGCGCCTCGTCGAGCGTCATGTCCGGCTGCTCGAAATAGGCGCAGGAATACTGCATGTCCTCGTCGAGGAAGAGCCGGTAGAGGTCGCCCGACAGATCATAGTGGCGCTGCACGTTGCGGCGCGAGCGCGAGGTAGTGTTGATCTGCTGCAAGCGGCGGAAGGCGTGGCGCAGACCCTCGATCGCCTTTGTCCAGGTGGCGTCGATGCCGCCGCTGCCCATGTTCTGGAAGGCGATGCGCATCACACCCAGCACACCGCCCTCGAGGATGTCGAGTTCGCCGTCCATATAGGCTTCCGGCACCGCCAGCATCGGATCGAAGGAGATGCTACGCTCGGCATGCTTGGTCTTGATGTGCATGTGCACAGGCTCGCCGCTGCCGTCGCCGAATATCACGGTCGAGCCCTTCGGCCCGGTTACTTTGAGATTGCCTGTACGCACCAGGCGGTCGAGAACGCGCTTCAACAGAATATTCATCACCAAATGTCCCCTCACGGTCAGACTGGCTGTCTAATTCTGCCTTAATATATAGGGGCTCGAAAAGTTCCATTTGGCACAAAAATGCCCGGGCGAGACGCCCGGGCATTGGTCCAGAAAGGCTGGATGACGACAATGTGATTGGGAGCGCTGCTCCCTCGCTTGTCGTTAAGCGATCAGGCGTTGTCTTCGCCGCCTTCGAACTCGGTATTCGGGTCGAAGAAGTTCTCCGGCCGCGCATTGTCGTTGATGTCGTCGCCATAAATGGCTTCGGCGGTGGTCAGCGTCTCGCCCTTGGCCTGGCGTTCGGCTTCTTCGGCCGTGCGGGCGATGTTGAGGCTGATGGTGACCTCGACTTCCGGATGCAGCGCAATCGCCACATTGGTGACGCCGATGGTCTTGATCGGCTGGTTGAGCTGGATCTGGTTGCGGTTGACCGAGAAACCTTCCGCCGTCAGCAGGTCGGCGATGTCACGGGTCGACACCGAACCGTAGAGCTGGCCGGTCTCGCCGGCCGAACGCACGGCGATGAAGCTCTTGCCGTCGAGCTTTTCGGCAACCTGGCTGGCTTCCGACTTGCGCTCGAGGTTGCGGGCTTCGAGCTGGGCGCGCTGGCCCTCGAACTTCTTCTTGTTGGCTTCGTTGGCGCGCAGCGCCTTGCCCTGCGGCAAGAGGAAGTTGCGGGCAAAGCCGTCCTTGACTTTGACGGTATCACCCATCTGGCCGAGGCGGGAAACGCGTTCGAGAAGAATCACTTGCATGGTCTTGTTCCTTCGTCTGGGCACCGATCGCGGGATCGGCGCCGAATTGAATGGAACAGGTCAGGAAGCTCGGGCGCCTTGGCGCCGGTGTCGCTGTCCTGCCTGTCGCGGCAGTTAGAGGCTTTTCACCTCAACTCGGGATTTCAATGCATGTCGCCCAAAAATGGTCCCAGTTTTGGGACAACGACATGCATCTTCAAACCAACCCCTGCGGCGCCCGTCGCCGTGGGAGAAAGAGAGCAGGCGGCGAACCGCCTGCTCGAAAGTCTTAGCGAACCACGTAGGGCAGCAGGCCGAGGAAGCGGGCGCGCTTGATCGCCTTGGCGAGTTCGCGCTGCTTCTTCTGGCTGACGGCGGTGATGCGCGACGGCACGATCTTGCCGCGCTCGGAAATGTAGCGCTGCAGCAGACGCACGTCCTTGTAGTCGATCTTGGGCGCGTTGGCGCCGGAGAACGGGCAGGTCTTGCGGCGGCGATGGAACGGGCGCCGGGTCGGGATCTGATTGATGTCGACCATTATTCTGCACCCCCTTCAACACCTTCGCGCGGACGGCGCGGACCACGATCGCCACCGGCGTCGCCGAACGAGCGCGGCGGACGATCGCCACGGTCGCCGCGATCACGGTCGCCGAACGAGCGCGGACCACGATCGCCACGGTCACGGTCGCCGAAGCCGCCGCGTTCCGAACGCTCTTCGCGCTTCTGCATCATGGCCGACGGGCCTTCCTCATGCGCCTCGACCTTGACGGTCAGGAAACGCAGCACGTCTTCGGACAGACCCATCTGGCGCTCCATTTCGTTGAGCGCTGCCGGCGGGCAGGTGAGGTCCATAAGCGTGTAGTAAGCCTTCCGGTTCTTGTTGACCCGGTAGGTGAGGGACTTCAGTCCCCAGTTCTCGACCCGACCGACGGACCCGCCATTTGCGGAGATGACGCCCTTGTACTGTTCGACAAGCGCATCGACCTGCTGCTGCGAGAGGTCCTGCCGGGCAAGGAACACATGTTCGTATAGAGCCATAGTGGTTCAGTGCCTTTCTTCGTTTCTCTCCCGGATCCTCGCGGCAAAAGCCTCTGCAACTTCTCTGACCCGCTGGTCCCGAAGGGGCGGGGAAGAAAGGAGCATTTCGAGACGGTCGAGAGCGGAGACACGGGAGGCGGAAGCGCTTCTGGCTTCACACGAAGGTTTTGGGTAAAACCTCCGGCCCTCCGTTCAGCCCCCAGCAAGGACCGGCAGATTGCGGGCGTCTATACAGCAATTTGGCTGGAAGGCAAGGGTAGGAGGCGTTCCAGACAGCGTCCTTGGCGTCGCAGGCCATCAACTTGTATGGGCGACGACCTTGTCCACCGTTTCGGGGAAGAAGTCGGGCGCGGCCTTACGCTTGCCGAACATCATGTCGTATTGCAACAGGCGGAAATCGTTGATCGCCGGATCGACGTCCTTCTGCCGCGCCCAATCGGGCGTCGCTTCGCCTGACGGTGTCAGCAAAAGATTGCGATCGACGACGCGGTAGCGTTCGCGCAGCGCGCCGAGGAAGCCGGTGTAGTAAGGGTGCGTGATCCCTGCCGTGGTCAGGATGTGATAGGGCAGGAAGGCCGGACTGACCGCGCCCATATCCTGCGCCGGACCGGTGCGGTTCGACCAGATGATCAGCGGCGTCTGGTGGTGCTCGAGTGCCGCCTCCGGCGTAGCCTCCCTGCGCGGCGCGACATTGTCTTTCAGGAAGCCGGTCTCGACATAGACGGGGCCGAGCGGCGGCAGATGGTCGCCGAAGAAGGCAATGACCGTCGGCCGCTCGCGCTTCTTCGCCCAGTCGATCAGCCGTTCGAGGCCACGGTCGGCATCGGCCGAACCCTCGGCGTAGCTGAGCAGCGATTCCCGCGCCCATGTGCTGATGGGTGCCGCGACCTTGTGGGTCGGATTGTAATAGCGGTACGGCTCGTAGGGGCCGTGGTTCTGCAGGCTGACGGCGAAGAAGAACACCGGATCCTCGCTGGCGTCGGCCTCGCGGATGATCTCGTCGGTCATTGCCGCGTCGGAGGCCAGCGGCCCGCGCTTTTCCAACGGCGGCAGCGTCTCTTCCGAGCGGAAATCGTCGAAGCCGAAATCGGCATAGACCGCGCCCCGGTTCCAGAACCAGTTGGTGCCGGGATGGATGGCGCGCGCTCGGTAGCCTTCGCTTTTCAGGAAGGTCGCCAGCGACGGCGTCGGCGTGCGCACATATTGCTGATAGGGGATCGAGCCCGCCGGCAGGAAGGCATTGGAAAAGCCGGTCAGCGCCTCGAATTCGATGTTGGCGGTCATGCCGCCGAATTCCGGCGAGAACATGTAGCCCGAGCGCAACGCCCGCACATTGGGGATCGGATCCGGCGTGATGGTGACGCCGGGCAACTTGGTCGGATCCCAGAAGGATTCGCTCATCACCACGATGATGTCGGGTTTCTCATCCGGCACCGAGGCCGTCACATCCGGCCTGTCGATCGCGTCGATCGCCTTGTCGGAATAGCCGGCCGGCGCAGAGACGTGCGCCATCGGCACGTTGAGCGCGAAAGCCAGCGCAAACCCGTTGGAGGCGTAGTTCTCCTTCTGGTCCCACATGATCGGGATGATCTGCAGCCGATCTCGGGTCCACGAGAAGGTGGCGTAGTCCATGATCGAGACGAAGAAGGCGAGCAGCGGCACCGCCAGTGTCAGCCGCGCCAGGCGCCCCTTGCGGCTGAGGATCGGCACTTTGCGGCGCCACAGCCGCCAGCCATAGATCAGCAGCGACAGGCCGGCGACGATGCCGACGGCCATGGCGAGCGCCGTCCAGGGCCGCTCGCGCACCAGGAGCGGCATCAATGCCATGATCTGGCGCGAATAGAGGAAATCGGTCGGGTAGAGCGGATCGCCCAGATAATGCGACTTCTGGTGCCCGACAAAGGCCAGCGCCAGCGTCAGCGGCGCCACGATCATCAGGCTCTGGTGGCTGCGGCCAAGCACGGCGTCCAGTCCAATCAGCACCAGCGCAAAGACGATGATGGTGGTCCAGCCCGGCTTGAAGGGCTGCAGGAAGAAGTCGACCGTGCCGAAGAAGTCGCCGCGCACGATCCATTCGATGGCGAACACCAGGACGGCGGAGGCAAGCAGCGTGACCAGACCGTAGCGGATGACAGGCCATCGGCGCCCCGGCAGATAGCCGGTGGACGGATCGTCTTCCAAGAACTGTGGCGCGGGTACGGCCGCGCCCTTCCTGATCCTTGCCAACTCTCTCTTCCCCCGG
Organism: Mesorhizobium neociceri; assembly: GCF_013520985.1. GTDB lineage: Bacteria > Pseudomonadota > Alphaproteobacteria > Rhizobiales > Rhizobiaceae > Mesorhizobium > Mesorhizobium neociceri. The sequence goes on from NZ_JACDTY010000008.1 coordinate 188,920, forward strand.
CCCAAGCAACGCGTTTTTCCACTCGCGTCACCGTTCTGTCATAGAACTGTCATCCAAAAGCTAGCGCCTGTGGCGAAAATAAGAAGAGCCAGCAAACGATTCGTGAGCGGTTTTCATCAGGAGTGATCGGCAAAAAGCCTTTCGGAACAGGGACTCGGGGTCTGTTTCCGGCTGGACCAAGGGCCGAAATGCCGACCGCGGGCTTGACTTGGCGGTCCGCCTTGCGTCACAGGCAGGAAAAATCAGGCGCTGGAGAGAGCCCAAATGGCCGTTGCATTCACCTTTCCGGGACAAGGCAGCCAGGCTGTCGGCATGGGCAAGGACCTCGCCGACGCTTTCCCCGAGGCGCGCAGGGTCTTCGAGGAAGTCGATGACGCGCTGGGTGAAAAGCTGTCGAAATTGATCTGGGAAGGGCCGGAAGAGACGCTGACCCTGACCGCCAATGCCCAGCCGGCGCTGATGGCCGTGTCGTTGGCCGCGGTTCGGGCGCTGGAAGCGCGCGGCTTTTCGCTGAAGGGCAAGGTTGCCTACGTCGCCGGCCATTCGCTCGGCGAATACTCCGCCCTTGCCGCCGCCGGCTTCGTTTCGGTCGCCGATGCTGCCCGGTTGCTGCGCATCCGTGGCAATGCCATGCAGGCGGCGGTGCCGGCCGGCGAGGGTGCGATGGCTGCGATCATCGGGCTGGAACAGCCTGATGTCGAAGCCGCTTGCGCCGAGGCTGCAACGGGATCCGGCAAGGTCTGCCAGATCGCCAACGACAATGGCGGCGGCCAGCTGGTGATCTCCGGCGCCAGGGCCGCGGTGGAACTCGCCGCAAAACTATGCACCGAAAAGGGCGCCAAGCGAGCGCTGATGCTGCAGGTCTCCGCCCCCTTCCATTCGGCGCTGATGGCGCCGGCGGCCAATGTCATGCGCGAGGCGCTGGCCGGGGTAACCAAGCATGCGCCGGTGGTTCCCGTTGTCTCCAACGTCACCGTGACCCCGACCAGCGATCCCGACGAGATCGCACGGCGCCTGGTCGAGCAGATTACCGGGCGCGTGCGCTGGCGCGAAACGGTAGAGTGGCTCGGCGCCAACGGCGTCGCTTCGCTTTACGAGATTGGCGCCGGCAAGGTGCTGTCGGGCCTGGCGCGGCGCATCAACCGCGACATCGCCACATCGGCCGTCGGCACGCCCGCCGATGTAGAGGCCGCGCTGGCCGCGCTTGCTTGACCATGCGTCCTGCCTAGACGAGGCTCGGGCTTGAATTCTTGGCCTCGCCACTGTACATGAATACATGTATTCATCAGGAGGGCGGTATGCCAACCTCAATCCGACTGGCTCCCGAAATTGAAGAGCGCCTGGATTTTCTTGCGACCAAGACCGGCCGCAGCAAGGCCTTCTATCTGCGCGAACTCATCGAGCGCGGTCTTGAGGACATGGAAGACTACTACCTCGCAGCCGAGGTCTTGGAGCGGATCAGGAGCGGCGAGGAGGACGTTGTGAAGGCCGAGGAATTCTGGCGTGGCCTGGACGCTTGAGTATGCCCGCTCGGCGCGCAAATTCGTCGAAAAACTGGACCCGCAGACACGTCACCGCATCCGAGATTTCATCGAAAACCGCATTGCCGCGCTGGACAACCCGCGGGAGGCAGGCAAGTCGCTGAAGGGACCTCTGGCGACTTTTTGGAGATATCGGCTTGGGGATTATCGGATTATCTGCGATGTGCAGGACAACCGGCTCGTCATTCTGGTGGTGACGATAGGCCATCGTGGCGACGTCTACAGATAGCCAGATTCGCCGACCTCCCGACTTGAGAAGAGGATTGAAAAAATGTTCGAACTGACCGGCCGCAAGGCGCTCGTCACCGGTGCATCGGGGGGCATTGGCGAGGCGATTGCCCGGGTGCTGCATGCGCAAGGTGCCATTGTCGGCCTGCATGGCACCCGCATCGAGAAACTGGAGACCCTGGCCGGTGAACTCGGCGATCGGGTAAAACTTTTTCCAGCCAATCTGTCGAACCGCGACGAGGTCAAGGCGCTTGGCCAGAAGGCGGAAGCCGAACTCGAAGGCGTCGATATCCTGGTCAACAATGCCGGCATCACCAAGGACGGCCTGTTCGTGCGAATGTCGGATGCCGACTGGGACAGCGTGCTCGAGGTCAACCTGACCGCGGTGTTCCGGCTGACCCGCGAACTCACCCATCCGATGATGCGCCGCCGCCATGGCCGCATCATCAACATCACTTCGGTGGTCGGCGTCACCGGCAATCCCGGCCAGACCAATTACTGTGCCTCCAAGGCCGGCATGATCGGCTTTTCCAAGTCGCTGGCGCAGGAGATCGCCACCCGCAACATCACCGTCAACTGCGTCGCCCCGGGCTTCATCGAATCGGCCATGACCGACAAGCTCAACGACAAGCAGAAAGACGCGATCATGGCGGCGATCCCGACCAGGCGCATGGGCACGAGTGTTGAAGTGGCGTCTGCCGTCGCCTATCTCGCCTCCAACGAAGCCGCCTACGTCACCGGCCAGACCATCCATGTCAACGGCGGCATGGCAATGATTTGACGGGACATGGCCGGGTTACAAGAAGACATGGCCGGCTTGTGAAAAGAGACCATTTCGCCTTGGACCTTGGCCAATTTTCGTGTAATGCGGCCCGCAACCCGGCGGTTCGGGCAAAAACCGGTCCGGCATCGTTGCGTTTCCGGCAGGACCATCTTTCAGCTTGATTAGCGGCATTCTGCCCGCTAACGAAGACAGACAAACAAAAGACGAGGATGCCCCAAATGAGTGACACCGCAGAGCGCGTCAAGAAGATCGTCATCGAACATCTTGGCGTCGATGCCGACAAGGTGACGGAGCAGGCGAGCTTCATCGATGATCTGGGCGCGGACAGCCTCGACACGGTCGAACTCGTCATGGCGTTCGAAGAAGAGTTCGGCGTCGAGATTCCGGACGATGCGGCCGAGACCATCCTGACCGTCGGCGATGCCGTGAAGTACATCGACAAGGCTTCGGCCTGACGCTATCCGCAGTCATCACCGGGGAGGACCTGCGATGAGGCGTGTCGTCGTCACGGGCCTTGGCCTGGTTTCGCCATTCGGCATGGGCTTCGAGCACAGCTGGAAGGAACTGCTGACCGGCCGCAGCGCCGCCAAGCGTGTCACCGAGTTCGAAGTGGAAGATCTTGCCTGCAAGATCGCCCACGTCATTCCGCGCGGTGACGGCACCAACGGCACGCTGAATCCCGAAGCCGTGCTTGAGCCCAAGGAACTGCGCAAGATCGGCGACTTCATCCTTTACGGGATTGCGGCCGCCGACGAAGCGCTTAAGGATTCAGGCTGGGAGCCCAGCACCGAAGCCGAGCGCTGCGCCACTGGCGTCATGATCGGCTCCGGCATTGGCGGCCTCGAGGGCATCGCCGAGAATGCGCTGATCCTGCATGAGCGCGGACCGCGCCGCATCAGCCCGTTCTTCATTCCTGGAAACATTATCAATCTGGTATCCGGCCAGGTGTCGATCCGGCACGGGCTGAAAGGCCCCAACCATGCCGTCGTCACCGCATGCTCGACCGGCGCGCACGCCATCGGCGATGCCGCCCGGCTGATCATCTTCGGCGATGCCGACGTGATGCTGGCCGGCGGCGCCGAATCGCCGGTGACCAGGCTTTCGCTTGCCGGCTTCGCCGCTTGCCGGGCGCTGTCCACCGACCGGAACGACACGCCTGAAAAGGCCTCGCGCCCCTATGATCGCGACCGGGACGGCTTCGTCATGGGCGAGGGCGCCGGCGTCGTCGTGCTGGAAGAACTCGAACACGCCAAGGCGCGTGGCGCCAAGATTTATGCCGAGGTTACCGGCTACGGCCTGACCGGCGACGCCTATCACATCACCGCACCTGCAGAAGATGGCGACGGCGCCTTCCGCTGCATGACGGCGGCGCTGAACCGGGCCAAGCTGACGCCTGCCGATATCGACTACATCAACGCGCACGGCACCTCGACCATGGCCGATACGATCGAACTCGGCGCCGTCGAGCGGCTGGTCGGCAACGCCGCCTCGAAGATCTCGATGTCGTCGACCAAGTCGTCGATCGGCCATCTCCTGGGTGCCGCGGGTGCCGCCGAGGCGATCTTCTCGATCCTCGCCATCCGCGACAACATCGCGCCCGCCACCATCAATCTCGACAACCTGGAACGCGAAACCGCGATCGATCTTGTACCCAACACGCCACGGCATCGCCAGGTCGACGTGGCGCTGTCCAACTCCTTCGGCTTCGGCGGCACCAACGCTTCGCTGGTCTTCCAGCGCTATATCGGCTGATTGCGGTATCGACCGGCGCGCCAGCGGTCTGTCGTCAATTTTGCCATATTCGAGCCTACTCTGCCGCTGGGGATTCGTCGCATCGGCCTGAAACCGAAGGCGCTTTTTTGAAAAGCACGATGCGTAGGCTTGAAATGTTAGGGTACGCTGTGCGTCCAACCGGGCGCATGGTCGCTCTAAGAGATCAGATGGTAGGGCGCTTATGAACACTAATCCGGGCGGCAGCGGACAATTCGGACAAAACCAGCAGACCGGCCCGATCGTGCCGAAGACTGCGGCCGAGGCCTTGCGGCCGGAAGCCGGCACACCGCCGCCGAAGCGCTCACGCGCCTCGCGCAGCCAGGTCGTCGTGTTCATGAACTTCGTCATCTCCGCTGTGATGTTGATGATCCTCGCCGCCGGCGTTTCGCTTTATTTTGGCAAACAGGCCTTCAACGAACCTGGTCCGTCCGCCAATGGCGACACCTTCCTGGTCAAGCCGAGCACTGGCGTCCAGGACATTGCCGACCAGCTCGAACGGCGTGGATTGATCAGCGACGCCCGCATCTTCCGTATTGGCGTGCGCGTCTATGGCAATGATTCAGCGCTGAAGGCCGGCGAATACGAGGTCAAGCCGCGCGCCTCCATGCGCGACATCATGGAGCTTCTGAAGAGCGGCAAGTCGGTGATGTACTCGCTGACCATTCCCGAGGGGCTGACGGTCGAGCAGGCGCTGCAGCGCGTCGCCGAGCAGGATGCGCTGACCGGCGACATGCCGGCGACCACGCCGGCCGAGGGAAGCCTCGCCACCGACACGTTGCGCTTCACCCGCGGCGCCACGCGCCAGCAGATGGTCGACAAGCTGCTCGCCGACCAGAAGAAGCTGGTCGACGAAGTCTGGCAGCGGCGCGCGCCCGACCTGCCTCTGGCCAATGTCGACGACTTCGTCACCTTGGCCTCGATCGTCGAAAAGGAAACCGGCCGTGGCGACGAGCGCTCGCGTGTTGCCGCCGTCTTCCTCAACCGTCTGGCCAAGGGCATGCGGCTGCAATCCGATCCGACCATCATTTACGGCCTGTTCGGCGGCAAGGGCAAACCCGCCGACCGGCCGATCTATCAGTCGGACATTGAGAAGCAGACGCCTTACAACACCTATCTGATCAACGGCCTGCCGCCGACGCCGATCGCCAATCCCGGCCGTGCCGCACTCGAAGCCGTCGCCAACCCGTCGAAGACCGACGATCTCTATTTCGTCGCCGACGGCACCGGTGGCCATGTCTTTGCCACGACGCTTGCCGAGCACAATGAGAACGTTGCCCGCTACCGGGCGATGCAGAAAAAGCAGGCTGAAGACGCCGCCAAGGGCGCCAAGACCCCGGGCCAGACCGACGCGCCGGCGGATGGCGACGACAGCGGTGACGCCAGTGGCGATGCCGGCGGCGATAGCGGGGATGCCGGCGGCGATGCGGGCACTGCCCAGTAGCAGGCCGGCACTTTTTGACGGATTGACCTTACGCCTAGCGGACACAGGCGACGCGCTGCTGCTTTGAACGAGCGGCGCGGTTCGAAGCCATTTCGGCCTTGCTCCGAGGCCTCACCTTCGCTCGATTTCAGCACTGCGAGACCAAAACGACACCGGAAATCAACACCTTGCCGGTATTGCGATTCTGACATTCGCGCTGCCCGTGATATCGAACGCGGGCGGGTTTCAGAATCGGGCCATCAGGGAGACACGAGCCGCATCATGAATTTGCAGAGCATGACCGGGTTTGCACGCACTGTTGCCGAACATGACGGCGCCTCGATCGCCTGGGAGGTCAAGTCGGTCAACGGCAAGAGCGTCGAGGTCAGGCTGCGGCTGCCGCAAGGTTTTGAGCGGCTCGAGCCGGCGGTCCGGCAGACGCTGCAGAAGCGCTTTGCACGCGGCAATTTCCAGGCGACGCTGACCGTCGGCCGTGCCGCCGGCCAGCAGGTGCAGCCGGTCGTCAACGACGTCTTCCTCCGGGATCTGGCCGGCTTGGCCAAGCGGCTGCAGGACCAGTTCGGTGTTGCCCCGGCAACCGCTGACGGCCTGCTTTCCCTGCGCGGCGTGCTCGATATTCCCGAAACCAGCGAAACCGAGGAGGTACGGGCAGCGCTCGATGCGGCGATCCTGTCAGCACTCGAAACGGCGCTCACCGGTCTCGAGCAGGCGCGCCAAAGCGAGGGCGAAGCACTGCGCTCGCTGCTTTCCGGCCACATCGACGCCATCAAGGCGCTGACGCTCAAGGCCGAGGCCGACCCGTCGCGCGAACCGGCGGCAATCCGCGAGCGGATCGCCGAACAGGTGCGGCTGCTGATGGATGCGTCGGCCAATCTCGATGCCGGCCGGCTGCACATGGAAGCGGCGTTTCTCGCCACCAAGGCCGATATCCGCGAAGAGATCGACCGGCTGAAGACACATGTGGCGTCTGGCCGGGCGCTGCTGGCAAATGGCGGCGCCATCGGCCGCAAGCTCGATTTTCTGGCGCAGGAATTCAACCGCGAATCGAATACTCTGTGTTCGAAGTCGAACGCCGCCACTGTCACCGCCATCGGGCTGGAGCTCAAGGCAGTGGTCGACCAGTTTCGCGAACAGGTCCAGAATCTGGAGTAACCCAAAATGGGTGCCAAGGAGCCGATGGTTGCCAGGGATCTGGGGTCCCGCATTCGCCGCCGCGGGCTGATGCTGGTCCTGTCGTCGCCGTCCGGCGCCGGCAAGTCGACGATCGCGCGCAACCTGCTGGAAAGCGATGGCAGCTTGGAACTGTCGGTCTCGGTCACCACCAGGCCACGCCGCGGCTCGGAGATCGAGGGCGTCCACTATCATTTCCGCACCATGCGCGAGTTCGAACGGCTGCGCGATTCCGATGCGCTGCTGGAATGGGCCGAGGTGCACGGCAATTGCTATGCGACGCCGCGCGAGCCGGCCGAACTGGCGCTGGCGCAAGGCCGCGACATGCTGTTCGACATCGACTGGCAAGGCGCCCAGCAGCTCAAGGAGAAGATGCGAGCCGATATCGTCTCGATCTTCATCCTGCCGCCGTCGATGAAGGAACTGAAGGCGCGCCTCAAGCGCCGGGCCGAGGACCAGGAGCACGTAATCGAGACCAGGCTGAAGAACGCCCGCAACGAGATCGAGCACTGGAAGGAATACGACTTCGTCATCGTCAACGACGATCTCGACCGCGCCTTCGCCGAAGTGCGCGGCATCGTGACGGCAGAGCGGCTTCGGCGCGACCGCCGGCCCGGGCTGTTCGATTTCGTGTCGGGGCTATTGGACGAGAAGACGGAGTGAGGCGGCGCCTTCCCTTCTCCCCTTGTGGGAGAAGGTGGATCGGCGCGCAGCGTCGAGACGGTTGAGGGGTGCGCGAAGGATCGCCGTCCTCGCCAAGCTGGAACACCCCTCATCCGACCTCGCTTCGCGAGGCCACCTTCTCCCACAAGGGGAGAAGGAGGAGGCCGCGCTACACCGCATTCGTCAGCCGCACGAATTCCTCGACACTGAGCGTCTCCGCCCGCCGGGTCGGGTCGATGTTGGCGCGCATCAGCAATGCCTCGCCGCCCAGGCTTTTCACGCTCTGCCGCAGCATCTTCCGGCGCTGGCCGAAAGCGGCTTCGGTGACGCGTCCAAGCTTCTTTACATCCGTTGCCAGCGGACTGGCGCGTGGCACCAGATGCACCACCGAGGAGGTTACCTTGGGCGGTGGCGTGAACGCTTGCGGTGGCACGTCGAAGGCGATCCTCGCTTCGGTCCGCCAGCCGGCCAGCACGCCGAGCCGGCCATAGGCCTCGCTGCCGGCGCCGGCGACAATGCGCTCGGCCACTTCGCGCTGGAACATCAGCGTCATCGATTGATAGAAGGGCGGCCAGTCGGTGACGGTCAGCCAACGGATCAACAGCTCGGTGCCGATATTGTAGGGCAGGTTGGCGGCAATCCTCACCAGGTCGCCGCCTTGCGACGCGGCATTGGCAAGAGCGGCAAAATCCGTCTTCAGCGCGTCGCCGCTAATCACCTCGAGCCGGCCCGGATAGTGGTTGGAGACCTCGGCAAGCGCCGCCAGGCAGCGTTCGTCGCGTTCGATGGCGATGACGCGCCGGGCACCGGCAGAGAGCAGCGCCCTGGTCAACCCGCCGGGGCCGGGGCCGACCTCGATCACGGTGCTGTCGCTAAGGTTGCCGGCGGCGCGCGCGATCTTGCCGGTCAGATTGAGGTCGAGCAGGAAATTCTGGCCAAGCGCCTTCTTCGCCTGCAGCCCATGGCGCTCGATCACCTCGCGCAGTGGCGGTAGCCCATCAATGCTCATGCGGCTGCGACCTTTGTGCCGGTATCGGCCAGCCGGCGGGCCAGCTTCAGCGCCGCGATCAAGCTGTCGGGACGTGCGACGCCCTTGCCGGCGATGTCGAAGGCTGTGCCGTGATCGGGCGAGGTGCGGATAAACGGCAGGCCAAGCGTGACGTTGACCGCCTCGTCGAAGGCCAGCGCCTTGGCCGGGATCAACGCCTGGTCGTGATACATGCAGATCGCCACGTCGTAGCCGGCGCGGGCGCGCGCATGAAACATCGTATCGGCCGGCAGCGGTCCAAAAGCGTCGATGCCTTGCGCGCGCAAGATGTCTACCGCCGGACGGATGATGCGCTCATCCTCCGTTCCCATGGCGCCGCTTTCGCCGGCATGCGGATTGAGGCCGGCAAGCGCGAGCCTCGGCCTGGCGATGCCGAAACGGTTTGCAAGATCGGCGGCGGTGATGCGCGCGGTCGCAACGATCAGCTCCGTCGTCAGCGCCTTCGGCACCTCGGCCAGCGCAATGTGGATGGTAACCGGAACCGTGCGCAATTCGGGGCCGGCGAGCAGCATCACCGGCGTCACCACGCCACCGGTGTGGAGAGAGGCCAGATGCGCCAGATATTCGGTGTGGCCGGGAAAGCCGAAGCCAGCATCATAAAGCGGCTTCTTGGCGATCGGACAGGTGACGACCGCGGCCGCATGCCCGGCAAGGCAGTCGGCGACGGCGCGATCGATGGCCTCGATGGTGCCGGCGGCATTGGTCGGGTCAGGCCGGCCGGGATTGTCGGTGAAGCGAGCCGCCAGCGGCACCACGGGCAAAGCGTGTTGAAAGACATCGGCTGCTTGCGCCGGCACCGTCTCCACGATTGCCACCTCGGCGCCGAGCCGCCGCGCCCGCGCGGCGATCAGCGCCGGATCGGCGAGAAGATAGAAGGGGGCTGCACCCGAACCGCGGGCGCTCTGCCATGCGGCTATGGCGATTTCCGGCCCGACGCCGGACGGATCGCCGACGCTCAGTGCCAGTGGAAGCTCTGTCACACGCACGGCTAGGCCGGTTTCAGCGCGTGACGATCTTGGCTTTCGCCTTCAGCTCCTCGACATATTTGGCCGAGAGTTCGTCGGCGTTCTTGTCGCCGCTGCCTTCGCTCTGGAACACCATCTGGGCAGCCTTGTCGTCGGAAACCTCACGTGACGAGCAGATTCCGATGAATTCGATGCCGCGATCGGTCTCGCGCACGGTCGTGGCGCCGCCCAGCTTGGTGGCCTTGATCTGCTCGGCCCAGTCCGGCGGCAGTTGCGGCGCCAGCACCCGGGGGAGGTCGCGAACAGTGACGTCGATGAGGCCCTTGGCGAATTCACGTGTGGTGGCGCAGCCGTTGAAGCGGGCGCGCATGGCCTCGGCCTCACGCTTGCGTTTGGCGAGTGTGGCGCTGCGCTCGGCCTTCGGCACCACGAAGATCACCTGCTGCAGCATGTACTCGGTGGCGCTCGGCTTGGCGCCGCCTTTTTCGAGCATGTGCTTGACCAGGTCCTGTTCGCTCACCTGCCCGCCGCCGCCGCTATAGCGTGCGCTCAGCGCCTGGTTCCACGCCATCTGGGCGCGGATGAATTCCTTGAAATGCTCCTTGGTCACGCCAGACTGCGCCATGACACCGTCGAGCTGCTTGAGCTGCATCTTGTTGGTCGAGGCAAAGCGCTGATAGGCGGCCTCGACCTGAGCGTCGGTGATGCGGATGCCAAGGCGCCTGGCCTCCGCCATGCGCAGCGTCTGGTCGATCATTTCCTGGCCGGCATCACCCTTTTTGCGCTGCAGTTTCAGGAAGGCAGCCCGGTGCGCGATGTCGCCGGTGGTGATCGGCATGTTGTTGACGACATACTTGATTTCACTGGCGAAGGCCGGCGGCGTCATCATGGTAACTGAGACCGAGGTCGCCGCTACCAGGAGCGCGAATCCTGCCGAAAACAGGTATTTCCTCATCGAAAGCATCCCAATTCTAGCCCGGTTTTGGATGAGCGAATGCCGTGCCCGCTCTATGCGGCAAAACGATGTCGTCAGCCGGCTCTACTGGATGGTGTCGATCGAGCTTTGTGACGAGCCGAAATCGCCGAGCGTGCGGAACGACAGGTTGAAGCCGATATTCTGCGACACTTCCCTGGTGTTGATGTCGCGTGATTCCGAGTACGTCATCAGATAGGTGAAGCAGGAATCATTGTAGGCGAAGCCGACCCCGTCCTTGACCAGCACGCTTTGCTGCAGGTCGTAGGTGCCGGTGCCGAAGACTCGCCAGTTCTGAGCCAGGTGCGTCGAGGCGCCGAGCGTGACTTCGTGGCGATCGGTGGTGAAACCGTAGAGAGGCTGCGCCTGGATGAAGGCGTATTTGGCGCTCAGCGAAACCGGCAGGCCGGAATAGGCGGCCTTCACCTCGGCGCGGCGAACTTCGAAGCTCTGCTCGTCAAAGCGGCCGCTGAACGAGCCGGAGAAGCCGCTCGGGCTACTGAAGCCGATAAGGCCGACATAATCGGAGGTCGAAGTCTCCAGGCCGGAATCGGCGCCCGCATTGACCAGATCGGCTGAATCGAACGAGTTGCGTCCGCCCAGCTGGTAAGATTGGCCAAAGATGGCGTTGGTGCCCCAGCCATTGTCATAGGCGCCCGAATAGCGGAATCCAATATTGGCGCGGCTGCCACCTTCGACGCGGTCGTAGCCAGAGAACTTGTCGCGCTCGAACAGTGTCGTGGCGTCGAAGACGAAGCTCTGTGCATCCTCGTTGGGAACGGCAAGGCCGCCGACATACTGTTCGTTCGGGCGCATGAAGACCTGCGCCATCGGCTCGACGATATGGCTGGAGCCGGTCATCGAAAACAGCACCGGCCAGCGCATTTCAAGTCCGGCGGTCGCCATATAACGGGCAAAGGAGGACCGGATGTCGTCGGTGGCGCCGACATTTGTCGCCATCTGGTTTATCGCAGTCAGCGAAGCCGAAGAAGCATTGAGATAGTCGACGTCGCCCTGCAGAGCCAGAAGCGGCGTCAGCTGCAATCCACCATCGGTGGTGAAGGTACGCTTCCATTCGGCCTCGGCGGTGACGCGACCGGATTCGCCCTCGATGCCGCGCACGCGCTGGACGCCTGAGGCCGGCACGTAGGGGGTGAAATAGGCCTGATCGAGATCGTCACGACGGATGACCCGCGCATTGACGTTGAACGACAGCTGGCCGCCGGCCACCGACATGTCGGGGATGTAGGCATAGTCGAGCGACGGCAGCACCCAGGGCTGCTTGTCGCTACGCGACGAGATGTTGCTGTCCAGTGCGTTTTCCTGAACCTGGAAGCGCATGGCGCGCACATCGAAGTAATTGCGGCCGTTGAGGCCGGTCAGGTAGACCGACGATTGATGCACGGCGTCGTTGTAGCCGTCGATCGTATAGGTGCGCGAGAAATTCTTGTCGGTTTGCAGCAGGATGTCCCAGCCGAAGTCCCAGCGCGGATTGATCGCGAACTGGCCCTTGGTGCCCATCATGCCGCGGAACTTGTTCTGATCGCCGATGTCGCCCGAATTGACGTTGTGGCCAGCGCTAGTGGGGAAAGCGGAACCATCGATGAAGGCGTTGGGGTCTTCCTGCCGGATACCGGCGATCTTCAGCGTGTACTGGCCGTTGTTGAAGCGCTGGCGCCACTCGGCCTCGCCGAGGAAACCTTGCTTGGTATAGCCGCTGCCGGTGACGGTCAGGTCGTAGGTCGGCGACAAGGCGAAATAGTAGGGGACTTTGACACCGACGCCGAGATCGGAGTTGAAGGAGATGCTGGGGATCAGGAAGCCGCTTTTGCGCTTGACCGTCGGGTCGGCGATTTCGAACGCCGGCAGATAGGCCAGCGGGAAGCCGAAGAATTCGAAGTTCGCGTTCTCGAAGCGAACCGTCTTCTTTTCGCCGTTCCAGATGATCTTCCTGGCTTTGATCCGCCATGTCGGCGCCTTGTCCGGCTTGTCCTCGCAAGGTTCGCAGGCTGTGTAGACGCCGTTGTGGAACGTCGTCAGCACGCCGCCCATGCGTTCGGCGCTTTCGGCGGCGAAATAGGCCTTTTCGGGGGTTTCGACGCGCAGCGCATTGACGAAACCGTCGGCGAAATCGTCGGTAATGTCGATATGCTGCGAGTTGATCTTGGTGCCGTCGCTGTTGACGATCTCGACATTGCCGCTGGCAAGGAGCCGCTTGGTGTTGCGATCATACACGACACGCTGGGCGACGAGCTTGTTGCCGCCATAGTCGATCTGGACGCCGCCGATGGCGGTGACCGTCTGGTTGTCGTTGTTATAGACGAGCGTGTCAGCCGCCAGCAGCATCTGGGTGCCGGAGGGAACCTTCGTTGCCACATCGGTGACGTCCTGCGCCAGCGCGGAGGCCGTGGGCACGCCGCAAGCGAGCAGGCATGCCAAGGCGCTCGCCGAATAAAGGCGCGCCAAACCGGCCTGCCTATGGCTGCGCAAAGCCGCCTCCCTCACTAGCCGTCTTCCTTGTATAGCAGGAATGTCACCCCAAAGAACATAGCCACGACAACCGGAACCCATGCAGCCACGGCTGTGGGCACGAATCCCGCCACGCCGAATGCCTTGACCAATACCGAAACGACATAAAGCAGAAAGCCGGCGAGGACGCCACCCAGAATCATCGTTGCCGACTGCCCCATCCTCGCAAATCGCATTGAAACTGTTGCCGCAATCAGCGTCATGGCCACAAGCAGGAACGGTAACGCCACCAGCGAATCGAACTGCATGGCGAAGGCATTTGCCTTGAGGCCGAAGGAGCGGGCAACCTCAATCTTGCCGGGAAGTTCGTAAAACGGGATGGTTTCGGGGCGCGCCAGCCGTTCCTGCACGAATTCCGGCTTGAGGTTGGTCGGCAACTGATCGGTCGTTTCCGAGCGGATGTTGCCGTCCTTGAACACTTTGACGTCCTGCAATTCCCAGTAGCCGTCACGCAGGAAAGCCCGCGCCGCGTCCTTGCGCTCGAGGATATTGCCTTGCGGATCGAGGACGAAGAACACCGCGTCGGCCATTTCCAGGCCCTGGTTGAGAATGGCGCGGGCGCCGATGATGGTGTCACCGGAGCTGGTCTTCTGGCGGATCCACGGCGTGGTATCGGCCGCCACAGCGTTCGAATTGCCAGACCGCAGCTGGTTTTCCATCTGCTCCGACCAGGAAAAACCGTGCGCGGCGATCGGATTGAGCACGCCGACCGACAGCACGCCGAATAACAGCGCACCGATGCAGCAGGGCAACAGGAACTGCCAGGCCGACACGCCGGCTGAACGAGCAATCACCAGCTCGTATTTGCGGTTGAGCGACACAAGCGTCGCCATCGCCGAAAACAGGCCGACGAACGGCACCGTCTGCAGCATGATCATCGGCATCCTCAGCGCCGAGATGGCGACCGCCGTACCGTAGGTGAAACCCGACAGTCCAGTGATGCGGCCGGACAGCTCGGTGAAGTCGATCAGGAACACCAGTGCCAGAAGGCCGATGAAGAACCAGATCGTGATCGACACGTAGCGAAAGAAGAAGTAGCGGCCCAAGGTCCAGCCCATCGTCAGGCTCCCTGGCCGGATGTGTAGCGCCGGGTGAGGCGCAGCTTGAGCGCCGTCCAGCCATCGCTGACCCGGCTGGCGAAATTCGTCATCCAGTCGGTCCAGCGATCGGGCAGTTCCATGCTGCGCGAGGTGACGATGAACCAGATGGCGACCGCCGAGGCGACGATCGGCACGCCATAGACCATATAGGCATATTGCGGGATTTTGTCGGCCTTCCCGCCGGCAAAGAAGCCCAGCCAGCGCACCAACAGCGCAATGGCAATGGCTGTAATCAGCGGGTGGATGCGCGCCTCGCGGTGCGAACGCGCATCGCCTGCCACGGCAAGCGCGATAAGCGCGAACACCAGCGAGTATGACCATTCGGAAAAGCGCTGGTCGAGCTCGGCCTTGTAGGCGCCGGGCCTGCGCTGGAAGATTTTGTCGTTGGGGTCCGGGTTGAACAGGTACTGCGTCGTTCGGTCCTTGGGCAGGAGCAGGATGTCGTTCGCCGCCGACATGAAGGCGGACAGGTCGAAGGCGTAGGAGGTGAAGCGGATGACCGACAGGTCGCCGGTCAGCGACTTGCGATGAATGACGCCGTCATTCATCATCAGCACCTTTTCGTCGCCCTTTTCGACGACGCTGCCGCTCTTTGCATAATAGATCAGATTGGCGCCTTCCTCGCGCGAATCGGCGACGAAGATGCCGCCAAGCCGGTTGTCCGGCAGCCGCTCGCCGATCTGCAGGAACAGCCCGTCGTCGATCTTGCGGAACGTGCCTTCCTGGATGATCAGCGACAAAAGATCGGCGCGCGAGGATGCGATCAGCTGGCGGTTCTTCTGCCTGGCATAGGGTTCGACGCCGTTGTCGACGGCGAAGGAAAAGACGCTGGCTGCCAGCGCGATCAGCAGGACCGGCCGCACAATCGTCCAGCGCGAGGCGCCGGCGGCGTTGATGACGGCCAGTTCCGAATCGGAGTTCATGACGCTGAGCGTCTGCGCAACAGCCACCACCAGGGCGAACGGCACCACGATCGGGATGATAGTGGGGATGATGAGTGCCGCGACCTCGAAGAAAGTCAGCGCCGATTGGCCGCTGTCGGTGACGAGGTCGATGCGGGCGAGCACCTGGGTCGTCCAGACAATGGCCAGCGTCCAGATTAGCGCCGCGAGAAACACCGCAAGCGTGCGACGCATGATGTAGCGTTCAACGACCTTCATGTAAGGCTTTTCTCGATTTGCCGAACGGCATCATGCCCGCAGACAAGGTAGTCGTCCGGCTGCGCCTGTACAACTGGGTGTGTTTGGCCATTTGTCTCAGGCGGATCCGACTTCCATCCCACATCGCCCGTCCCGCGGGCCGGAGTGTCGGCGGCAATGGATAAGAAAGGGAGAACATCGATGGTTAACAATAGGTTGCGGCAGGAAAGCGGGGCCGTGCCGCGACGAATCGTCATCGATTCCACAGCGCATATGGGCCCCGATTCCGGCAAAGTCTTGCCAAATGAAGGAAAACGACCAAATGTCGCGCATCTTCCCTGAAAACGTATTCTCCCTGAAAATCCGAGCCGTTTCCGAAAGCAGGACCTGATGACTTTGAGACCGTTGATCGCCTTCGCCAAATTTGCCGCGCCCAAAAAGGGCAGCGTCTTCGTGCTGGCGGCCGACGATGGCGGTCTTGGCGAACCGGCAAAGGCCTGCGACCCGGCCGGAACGCTGGCGCGGGCGTTTCCCGTGGCGGATTTTTCCGGAAAATTCGCCAGCGTCATCGAAGTGCTGGCGCCGCAGGGGACATCGCTCGACAGGCTACTGGCGGTCGGCACTGGCAAGGTTGCCGGCCTCGATGACTTTGCCTGGCTGAAGCTTGGCGGCACCATTGCCGCGTCACTGCGCAAGGCGACCGAAGTGGCCGTCATTCTCGATGTGCCGGGCGCAAAAATTGGCGGCAGGCAAGCGGCGAACCTTGCCGCCGGCATCATTCTGCGCAGCTACTCCTTCGACAAATACAAAACCAGGAAGGACAAGGAAGACGCCGAGCCGAAGAAGCCGATCAAGGTGACCATCCACACCGCAGATCCGGCCGCCGCGAAAAAGGCCTTCGCCGACGAAGTGGCGGTCATCGACGGCGTGCTTCTCGCGCGCGACCTGGTCAACGAACCCGCCAATGCGCTCGGCCCGGTCGAATTCGCAGCCCGCGCCAAGGAACTGGAAGCGCTCGGCGTCGAAGTCGAGATCCTCACCGAGAAGGAAATGAAGAAGCTCGGCATGGGCTCGCTGCTCGGTGTTGCGCAAGGCTCGCCGCGCGGCGCCCGCATGGCCGTCATGCAATGGAAGGGCGGCAAGGCCAAGGATGCACCGGTCGCCTTCGTTGGTAAGGGCGTCACCTTCGACACCGGCGGCAATTCCATGAAGCCGGCTTCCGGCATGGAAGATATGAAGGGCGACATGGGCGGTGCCGCGGCCGTCATTGGGCTGATCCAGGCGCTGGCCGCGCGCAAGGCGAAAGCCAATGTCGTTGGCATCATCGGGCTGGTGGAAAATGCCGTCGACGGCCATGCCCAGCGCCCCGGCGACATTGTCACCTCGATGTCGGGCCAAACCATCGAAGTGCTCAACACCGATGCCGAAGGCCGCCTCGTGCTGGCCGATGCGCTGTGGTACTGCAACGACCGCTTCCAGCCGAAATTCATGGTCAATCTGGCGACGCTGACCGGCGCCATCATGGTCGCGCTCGGCCAGCACTATGCCGGCCTGTTCGCCAACAATGACGAACTCTCGGACAGGTTGACGGCGGCCGGCCAGGCGACGCAGGAGCGGCTGTGGCGCATGCCGCTCGGCGCCGAATACGACAAGCTGATCGATTCCAAGAACGCCGACATGAAGAACATTGGCGGTCGCTATGGCGGCGCCATCATCGCAGCGCAGTTCCTGCAGCGCTTTGTCAAGGAAACACCCTGGGCGCATCTCGACATCGCCGGCACCGCGATGGGCTCGCCGCCGAGCGAGATCAACCAGTCTTGGGGCTCGGGCTTCGGCGTCAGGCTGCTCGACCGCCTGGTGCGCGACAATTACGAGGGATAGGGCTGATATGGCCGATGTCCTGTTCTACCACCTGACCGAATCGACGCTGGAGGATGCGCTGCCCGGCCTGCTCGAGCGCAGTGTCGATCGCGGCTGGCGCGCCGTGGTGCAGACCGGAAGCGAGGAAAGGCGTGACGCGCTCGACCAGCATCTGTGGACATTCAGGGACGATTCCTTCCTGGCGCACGCGACCGACCGCGAAGCCTATCCCGCCGAGCAGCCGATCCTGTTGACCACAAGCGACGTCAATCCCAACCAGGCGCAGATACGCTTCCTCGTCGACGGCGCAGCACCCGCCGATCTCGCCGGCTACGAACGTGCAGTGTTCCTGTTCGACGGCCATGACGCAGCCCAGGTCGAAGGGGCTCGGACGCATTGGAAGACATTGAAAGAGGCCGGCCACGCCGTGACCTATTGGCAGCAGACGCCCGACCGGCGCTGGGAGCGCAAGGCTTAAATGCTTTGCCGGCGCGTCTTGAAAACGACGCTGTTATGTCAGAACGATCCGATCTAAGGATTGCGAAAAGCGCGACTCACGCGGCGGGCTGAGAATGCGGGTCAAGATCATCGGAACCGGCCGAGCCGTGCCGGCTCAATGCGTGACGTCACGTTCTCTCGATGCGCGGCTTGGGCTTGATGATGGCCATCTCGAAGCTGCCACCGGCGTTATCGAACGCTATGTCTGCGAGGCCGAGTCGCAGGTCGACCTGGCCTGCGCGGCGGCGCGCCTCGCGCTTGCCGACGCCGGGCTCGAGCCTATCGGCATCGATCTCGTCATCGGCGGTTGCGGCGTGCCTTACCAGCCGCTGCCGTCGACCGCGCCGCTGGTCATGCAGCGCCTCGGCCTGGCGGATGGATCGGCCGCCGCCTTCGACGTCAACAGCACCTGCCTCGGCTTCCTCACCGCCTTCGAGACCGCATCGCGGCTGATCGAGGCCGGGCAATGCCGCACCGCGCTGGTGTTTTCTTCCGAGATCGCCTCGCGCGCTCTGCCGTGGCAGGACCAACCGGAAATCGCGGCCCTGTTCGGCGATGGCGCGGCGGCAGCGATCCTGCAGCAGGCAGCGCCCGGAGAGGGCAGGGTAGCGGCCAATCTGATGCGCACCTACCCTTCCGCCTACGACGCCTGCAGCATCGGCTCCGGCGGCACGCGTTTCGACTTTCATCGCCAGCCGGAGGAATTCGCCCGCCACAGCCTGTTCCACATGGATGGTAAGGAGTTGTTTCGCGTGACGTCACGCCATTTCAACGGCTTTGTGGCGGAGTTGCTCGATCGCGCCGGCTGGCAGCGCGACGATGTCGACCTCGTCGTGCCGCACCAGGCAAGCCCGTTCGCGCTCGCCCACATGACGCGTCAGACCGGTTTTGCCACGGAAAAGCTGATCGACATCGCCGCCCGCCACGGCAACCAGATCGCCGCTTCCATTCCGTTTGCCCTTGATGTCGCGCGCCGCGAACGGCGCATCGCGCAGGGCACCAAGGTGCTGTTCCTCGGCACCTCCGCCGGCGTGTCGTTCGGCGGCATGGCGCTGGAAGCTTGACCGTGGCGCGCGTGCTCGTCACCGGCGCCAGCGGTTTTCTCGGCGCCCATGTCCTGACGCGGTTGGCGGCATTGGCCACACCGGCGCTTGGCGTTGGTCGCGACGCCAAACGTTGCGCGGCGCTCGAAGCCAATGGCCATAAGGTTGTTCGCCTCGATTTGTCTCAACCGTTCGATAGGTCAGCCGATCGCGCGCTCAACGGCGTCGATGCGATCATCCATTGCGCGGCCCTCTCGGCGCCCTTCGGCAGGTTGGCGGATTTCGAGGCAGCCAATGTCGTGGCAACCCGCAACCTTGTCGATTTCGCACGTCGGCAAGGCGTGCGCCGCTTCGTCCATATCTCCAGCCCGACAGTCTGTTTTGCCTATCGCGACCAGCTCGGCGTCAGCGAAGATGCTGGCCTGCCTCCGCCGGTCAACCACTATGCCCGCACCAAGCGGCAGGCCGAGGAGATCGTGCTGGCGGCGCCTGAAACCGGCCCGGTGGTGCTGCGTCCGCGCGGCATCTATGGCGTCTGCGACCGCACCCTGCTGCCGCGCCTGCTGCAGGTGGCGCGGCAGCGCCCGCTGCCGCTGTTTCGCGACGGCAAGGCGCGCATCGATCTCA
Source organism: Mesorhizobium neociceri (assembly GCF_013520985.1). GTDB lineage: Bacteria > Pseudomonadota > Alphaproteobacteria > Rhizobiales > Rhizobiaceae > Mesorhizobium > Mesorhizobium neociceri. Next base: position 208,302 of record NZ_JACDTY010000008.1, read on the forward strand.
CTCATATCGATGACGTGGTCGATGCCGTGCTTGCTGCCCTGTCAGCTGGCAGCACCGCCGAGGGGCAGATCTTCAACGTCTCCGGTGGCGAAGTGGTGCCGGTGCGCCGCATTGCCGAGGCGGCCTGCGCCCGTGCCGGTGTGCAGCCGCGCTGGCGGAAAATGCCGCTTTTGCCCGCGATGCTGGCGGCCGGGTTGGCCGAGACGGTGGCTGAGCTTCTGCCCGGCCGGCCTGAACCGCCGGTGACGCGCTACGGTCTTGGCCTGTTCGCCTATGCGCAAAGCCTCGACATTACCAAGGCTGGCCGCATCCTCGGCTGGGCGCCGAAAGTGTCGTTCGAGGAAGGGCTCGATCGCACATTCGGCAAGGCGATGGAGGGAGCGGCGTGAAGATCGTCTTCGCCAACAGTGCCTCTGTCAGCGCGGCCGAACGCCTGATCCTGCGCGGCGGCAGTTGGACGAAGGTCAGGCTGCGTGTCCGCTACGGGCTGATCCTGCATCCGCAAACCGGACCCGTGCTGATCGACACCGGCTATACGCCGCACGTGACTCAAGGCAGCGAGCGCAGCACGGCGCTGCGTCTCTACAGTGCGATCCTTCGGCCCGAACTCAACGAGGCCGAGCAGCCGCAGCCGGTGCTCGCGCGTTTCGGCCTGTCGCCGGAAGATGTTCGCACCGCCATCGTCACTCATTTCCATGCCGACCACATGTCCGGCTTGTCTCTGTTTCCCAACGCCCGCTTCATCGCCAACGACGCTGCCTGGGCGCGGGCAAAGGCCAAGACGGCGTGGCAGAATCTGCGCCATGGCGTGTTCAAGGAACTGTTCCCGCATGGCTTCGAGACCCGGCTCGACGGGCTGTCGTCGAAGCAGCAAATTGAGTCTCGTGGTGATGTGCCCGGTGGCGCTGATCTGTTCGGCGACGGCAGCGTTGTCGCCGTCGATCTGCCCGGCCATGCCGATGGCCAGTTCGGCCTGTTGTTCCCCAACATGGATCGGCCGCTGCTCTATGCCGTTGATGCGCAATGGCTGATCGCAGCCCTGGTCGAAAACCGGACGCCCGGTCTGCCGGCGACCCTGCTGGCAGAGGATGCCGCCGCGCTCGAGCCGACGAGCGCGATGCTGCGCCGGTTTCTGGCGACCGGCGGCGAGGTCGTGCTTTGCCACGATCCGGCGGCGACGGCCCACGATCTCTCTGGAGAAAGCGCGTGAACGGACCGGCCGAGGCGATCGGCTCGTTTGTGTTGACACAATGGCTGTCGCGCAAGAGCCGCAAGAACTTCGAGGGCTGGCAAGCCAGAGCCTTGCGCCGCTTTCTCGACCGCGACCTGCCGCGTGCCCCGTTCTATGGCAAGGCGCCGCGCCATCTCGGTGATCTGCCGGTGACCGACAAGGCGACGGTGATGGGCAATTTCGACCACTTCAACATTCATGGCGTCTCGGCCGCTGAGGCCTGGAAGGCGCAGGCCGGCGATGGCCGCATCGGCGATCTGACGGTTGGCGCCAGCACCGGTACGTCGGGCAATCGCGGTCTGTTCGTCATTTCCGAGGCGGAGAAATACCGCTGGCTGGGCACGATCCTGGCCAAGGCCGTGCCCGATCTGCTGTGGCGCCGGCGGCGCGTGGCGGTGATCCTGCCGCAAAACACCGGGCTCTACGACAGCGCCCGCAAATCGCGGCGCATCGACCTCGGCTTCTTCGACCTGACGCGCGGGCCGGAGGACTGGCGCGCAGCGCTCGAAGATTTCGCGCCGACGGTGATCATCGCGCCGCCGAAGATCCTGCGGCATTTCGCGGCCGAGCACTTCCGGCTCAGGCCGCAGCGCGTCTTTTGCGCCGCCGAAACGCTCGACCCGGTCGACCGGCCGGTGATCGAGACATTCTTCGGCCGCCCGCTGGACCAGATATACATGGCGACAGAAGGGCTGTTCGCCGTCACGTGCCGAAAGGGTGGGCTGCATCTGGCCGAGGATTCTGTGTTCTTCGAGTTCGAGCCGGCCGGCGATGGCCTGGTCATGCCGCTGGTCACCGCCTTTCGCCGCCAGACCCAGATCATGGCGCGCTACCGCATGAACGATCTGTTGCGGCTCTCCCAAACACCGTGCCGCTGCGGCTCGCCGCTGCGCACAGTGGATGAGATCGTCGGCCGCATGGACGATGCCTTCCGGCTCGCGTCGCCGCACGGGCAGATTCTTGTGACGCCCGACATCCTGCGCAATGCTGTGTTGAAGGTCGATCGGCGCATCGACGATTTCCGCCTGGTCCAGACCGCGCCCGATGCGATCGAACTCAGCCTGGCCCCCGGGCTTGCCGACGAAGCCGCTATCGCCGCGCATCAGGCCGTGCGCACGCTGCTGGCGGCGCGCCAGGCGACAGCGACGGTCAGTCTGGTGCGCAGAGACCTGCCGCTGGAGACCGGCCGTAAACTACGCCGCGTCGAATGCCGGTTGGGAGCGGGGCCGTGAACCAGCCTGCCGCATTGCCGCGAGAGCAACTGGACCGGGTGGAGAACAGCCCGCACGATGTCGACGCTTTCGTGCGGCTTTTCAACGAGGTGCCGGTGCGCGACCTCGTCCGCAATCTGACGGTGGCGGTCGAGACTTTCGAGAGCGCCGACCGCTGCTTTCCGCTGACGCTGAACGACAGAAGCGAAGCGCCGAATTGTTATATCTGCTGCCCGTCCAGCGCCTATATCGACTACGCCATCGACGAGACCCGCAACTTCGTCTCCTCGCCCTTGCTTCAAAAGGCGATCCGGATGCTCATCGGCCTGTGCGCGCCGCTGGTCAGGGCCAGCGGCCTCGACCATCAGGTGCAGGTCAACAACTGGCTCTATTCGACCAATCCGGTCCCACTGCTCGACCGCAAGACGGTCGCTGCGATCCGCGACGATCTCACCGCGCGCTTTCCCGATCGGGCCATCGTCATCCGGTCGCTGAACGAGATCGCCGATCCCTCGACCATTGCGGCGCTGAAGGCGGAACGGTTTCGCCTGCTGGCGGCGCGGCAGATCTACATCTTCACTGAGCGCGGTTCGGCCATGACCAATGACATGAAGCGCGACCGCAAGCGGCTGCGCATGACACCCTTCGAGACGGTCGGCGATGCTGATTTCAGCGAGGCCGACTATGCGCGCTGCGAGGCGCTCTACCGAATGCTCTATCTCGACAAATACACGCCGCTCAACCCGCACTACACCGCCCGCTACATCAGCGAGATGCATCGTCGCGGCATTCTGCAACTGGCGGGCCTGCGTCGTCCCGGCGGCGACCTGGTCGCCGTCACCGCTTTGTCGAAGAACGGCAGGACACTCACGCAGCCGATCGTCGGCTATGATACCGGCCTGCCGGTGAGCGAAGGCCTCTACCGCATGATGATGGCGCTGGCGCAGGACCATGCCATGGCGCATGGCCTGTTCTTCAACATGAGCGCTGGCGCCGCCGCCTTCAAACGCTTACGAGGCGCCGTGGCGACAGTCGAATACAACGCCGTCTATGCCGGTCATCTGCCGCGCCGCCAACGCGTGGCGGTGCGGATCATGGAATTTGTGCTCGCGAGGATCGGTATTCCGTTGCTCAGGAGATTTGAACTTTGAGCGAAGCCCGGCAGCAAAAAGACAAAGACTATTGGCAGGCGGTGGTGCGGTCTGCCGATATCGAAGCCAAGCCGAAACGCATCCTGTTCGATGGCGCGCCGCTGGTGCTGTTTCGCTCGGCGCAAGGCATCGCCGCCCTGTTCGACCGTTGCGCCCATCGGCTGGTCGAACTGTCGACCGGCAAGGTCATCGGCGGCGAGATCGAATGCCCCTATCACGGCTGGCGCTACAATGGCGAGGGACGCTGCACAGCCATTCCCGGCCATGTCGGTGACATCCCGCACTATCGCGTCCGCCGCTACGCCGCCATGGAGCGCGACGGCGTCGTCTTCGTCTCGTCGGGCGCGCCTGCGGCCGAGCCCTATCTCCACTGCATGCAGGGCAAGGACGTCGTTGTGAAGCGCGTGCGCAGTTCGGCGCAATCGACGGTCCTCGACGCCGCCGAGAACATTTTAGACGCCACCCACACCCATTTCACCCATAAGGGCGTGTTGCGCGGCCTCACCGCAAAGCGCCATCTCGTGCGCGTCGAGGTGACCGGCGGCGAGGGCTGGGTCGAAAGCTGCTACACCGGCGAGGACCGCCAGCAAGGGCTGGTCAGCCGTCTCCTGGAAGGCGAGCGCGCCAGGACCATCGGCCGCTACCGCCATCCGGGCATCGTCGAACTCGAATATTGGGGCAAGGGCGGTCTGGCGCTGGCGACCACCTTCCATTTGCGCCAAGCGGACGAGCGGACCGTCGAGGGCGTCGGCTGGCTCATCGGCCCGCGCCAGGGCCTGTTCGGCGAGCTCAAGGCGCTGGCCTTCCGGCCGCTCTTCGCCTTCGCGCTGCAGCAGGATCGCCGGGTGCTGAAATCGGCCAGCGACAATGCCCGCATCCCGCCGCAAGTGCTGTCGGCGATCGGCCCGCTGGATTTCCTGCGCCGCGACATTGCGGCGATCATGGATGGCAAGATGCCACCGGCGGCAGCTGAGCCGCGGGTGTACCAGATCGAGCTGTAAGAAAACTGCGAGATCTCTTCTACGTCTGATCCGGTCCATTCCACTCGATATCCCGTGTCGACGCGGCTTGCAGGCTGATGCGCTGGCGCCGTGCGGTGCCGGCGATCTCGGCCAGAGCGCGCCATTGCGCTTTCTTCGGCGCGGGATCATCCGGCCAATCGAGCAACTCATCGGCCTCGCGCATAGTTTGGTGGAAGCGGCCAAGGCCACCGGATCGCAGCGCCGCCGGCAGCCCGTAGATCCACATCGCCAGCCGCACCGTCTGCAGCTTGGCGACATCAGCCTTCACCTCCGGACCGCCGTCCAGCACGGCGTCGGCAAAGCGCTGCGGATCGCGAAAGAAATGCAAGCCACTCACGGCGCGGGGATTGCACTCCAGCGGCAGCACCGTGCCGTCCTTCTCGCGCATCAGGTCGAAGGAGATCTGGCCGGTCCAGCCTGTGCCGGCGACGAAGGTCTCGACGAAGCGCCGGGCAGCCGCATCCTCGATCGGCTCGAAACAGATGCCGGCGCCTTTGCCGGCGCGGTAGAGCGAACGGTAGAGCGCCAGCGCCTTGAGCCTGCCGTCCAGCCCCACCGCATACGCACTGATCTCGTCGCCGGCGATGAAGCGCTGCGCCACCCAGGGGGCGGCGGGTGAGGGGCGGACGGCGTCGAGTTCGCCTGGCGCTGGCCGCAGCAGTACGTCACGGGCAAAACGCGACCACACCGGCTTGAACACCAGTTGGCGCGAACGATCGCGCACACTCGCGAGATCGGTATCGCTTTGCAGCAGTGTCGTCTCCGGCACGTCGAGGCCAAGGCTTTGCGCCAGCCGGATGAAGACATGCTTGTCGTGGACGCGGGCAAGCATCGCCATGTCGGGCGCGAACAGGCGGGCCGGCATGGCGCGGTCTCGCCAGATCTGGCCGAGATAGAAGACTTCCTCGCAGGTCGGGATGACTGTTTCCACGCCTTCAGCTCGGACAAGCGCTTCCACGGCCTTGGCATAGTCGTCGGCGGCAAAGCGTGGCGGCGGCAGGCGATGGTAGGCGGTGCATGCTGTGCTCGCCGCGGCGATCGGCCGGGCCGGACTGTCGGCCAGGATCACTCGCCGCCCGGCGCCGTGCAGCAGTCGCGCCAGATGCAGCGCCACCGGCGCGCGGGCGCCCGTGACCAGCACTGTGCTACCTGTCATCGAAAACCTGCATCAAGCCCGCCGTCCATCGCGACTCCCTCAGTCAGGCTTGCGCGAAATCGGCGGTGTTGACAACGTCCCGATGCAATCGGCGCCAGGTGAAGCACGCCGTCATCGAGCCGCCGGCTATGCCCGGGGTCCGTCGGCGGTCAGCGCATTCGAGCTTGGTCTCGACATGCTGCTGGATGAGATGGAACGCCTGCGCGACAGCGCCAACACAAGGTAACTGTCAGGCAAGGCGCGTCAGAAAGGCGCCGGCCAATCCAGATTTCGCGAGCCGTTACATCAGGGATGCGGTTGCCAGACGACTGCGAACGACGTTCGGCTTCTGGTCGCCAACGTACTCGACGTTCGTGTCCACCAGACGGTCGCTGTCGATCCCGGCCGCGGTCAAGATGTCCTCGATCGCCTTCACGCGCTGCTTGGCCAGTTCCTTGTTCGTCTTTGCAGCGTCGGCGCCGGTGAATTCCTTGGCCGCTAAAGCCGTCAGTTCGACGTTGCAGCGCGAGTCTCGGATGCTGGCGGCGAACGTCTCAAGGTCGGCCTTGATCTGCGATGAAATCACATACGACTGGCTATAGAAAAACAGGTCGACCTGCACAGGGCTGCGCTTCTCATATTGCCGGCAGGATATTCCTTGCTTTGGCAGCGTGTACAGTATCGCGCTCCGCGCCGTATTGGTGTCGGCGGCGCCGTCGTCAACCCAATGCGAAAGCGCCAGCACCATTTCGGGCTTGACGCCTTGCGCCTTGAGAAAATCGCCGGTTGCATTGAGCCTGCGACCAGCGATGTCGTAGGCTTTGCCGTAGTTGCCTTCCTTACTCGCCGTTGCGTAGAGCCGGTAGCCGCAATCGTGCCCGGCATCCTTGATGAAAGCTGCCAGGGCCTTAGCGGATTCCCCGGATATCTTGCCGTCGCTCTTATCGAACAGGACGCGGTACGAGTTCCACTGGACGCATTTCGGCCCCACGTCGCGTTCCTGGGCGATCGCACCGAAAAATACTGCGCTGCCGACAATGATAATAAGGGCCAGAACAAGACTGAATGACTTCTTCATCTTCTGGCACCTCCCTGAACTCGCTCAGTTTAGTACCGCATTCAGTTCTTCGACAAGGTAACGTTCTCGCGATCGACGACGCCTGCCTGTCAGTCCCACACCAGTAACAGCTTGCGCCAGAAAGCGTTGGACGGCATCGGCTTCGAGCCGCGTGGCAATCGGATTGCCAGATAGATGGTCAGCCATTTGCGATCGATCTCCCGGATCGAAACTTTCAGGTCATGCAGTTCGAAAGGTCTCGAAACGCGCGTCCATCCGGAGAATGACAAGGCGCCGACAGGAGCATCGTGTTTCCACACGAGCTTTTCTTCCTGCCTGCCCAGCGCCATGGCGAACTCGAATGGGGATGCGTCATCGTGAGCGATCTCCACCGTCGCGACGACACTTCTGGCAAAGGCCGGGAAGGCCGAATTGAGGGCGGCAACAACCGGGCCATGCGTGTTCGGCCGCAGGAATATGCCGCCATTGTCGCCGGCGATGAGCAGCGTCGGCAGCTCGGACGGATGGTTGGTCACAAGCGTCGCACGCTTCAGCTCATCATTGGTCATTCGACGCATGCGTTGGCGCTGTTGCGGTGCGTTGAGGCGCGGGCGCTTCGCGTCGGTCGAAACGACATGGCGGATCTGGACGCTCGAAAAGCCGCCGAGTACGCGCGCGTCCGGGCGACTGCCGCCGCATTTGACTGCAAACAACAAATCGCGCCGGCCGGTTGCCGGCGAACTGACGGTCGCCCCTATCTCACGCGCCTCGTGCCGTCGGCTGACATCAGCCCAACCGCTCCCGCTCCCATCCTCAAGCAGCTGGGCGAGATTGCTGAAGGTCTGGTTTTCCGCGTCCACGATCGCGAGCTGAAACTGCGCGGAGCCTGTCAGTTCCTCATCGAGGTAAACCCAACAACTCGCGCCTATGGCGCCCGGCGGGCAGACGCCTTTCAGCAAAGCCATGGTGACGTTGCTGCCCTTGGCTTCGAGGAACAACTGGTCCGGCGATTGTTCGACATAGCTCAGCAGGTCCGGATCGGCGTCCGGATACGAACTGACATGAGCCAGGCGCATGGGCTCGGCGGAAAGATACTGCTCGCGGTAAAGTGAGGAATGCAACTCCGGCACGGTCTCTTCAGTCGCCGCGTTGAGTATTTCAACCACACCCAGGGCGAAGTCGGTTCGTCCTGCATGGGCGAGAAGCGAAATTGCGGTATCCGCTCTGCCTTCGCGTGCCGCGATCTCGGCCAGCAACTGCATTGCGTCTGCGGTATTAGCGGGACCAGTGCTCAATCTGAGATACCGCTCGTCGTTGACCCGCAGTTCCAAATTCCAGAGGTTGAGCTCCTTCTCATGATTGTCGGTGTTCGAGCTGATGCCGAGTTGCACGAACATGTCCGTTTTCGCGAATCTATGCTTTCGAAAGACAGCGATGATCGGCTTGCGATTCCTCAACCACTCGGCATTTCGATTCATGCCCGTCGGTGCCGACCGGTACCAATAGAGCGGCTCCGGGACGGGGACGATCTCCAGGCCTGCCAGGTCCGCGCGAAGGAAAAACTCCCAATCGCTTGCGGAAAACCCCCGCTCTTCGTTCAAGTAACCTATCTTGTCGAACACCTCACGCCGGAACATCGCATTGGCATCGCCATACGGATTGTTGAGCAAGGCGATGTCCGTAGGCCCGCCGACCGGGAAGTAAAGCATGTAGCCGCTCTTGGTGTCCGGCGGCACGAAGGGCTCGTTGAGCCACTTGGCGAAGGTCGTGCAGATATCGGCGCCGGAATTCTGCATGCCGGTGACGAACGTACTGACGGCGTTTGGGAACAGCACGTTGTCGTCGTCTAGGAACAGGATCAGTGAACCCTTGGCGGCGCGGATTCCCGTGTTGCGCGCCTTGCCGAGGAAGCCGTTCTTCTGCCGGATGATCCGCCAGCCGCGCTGCTCGAACTCCGGCTCGAGCTCCGCCAGCAGATTAATTGCATCTGGATCGGTGCTGCCGTCATCGACGACGATCAGTTCGATGTTGGAATAGTCCTGGCGTCGAACCGAGGCAATCGCCTGCGGCAACAGGCGCGCCCGGTTGTAGTGCGCCGTTATGATCGAAACGAGCGGTGGCCGGCTGCGGCTGCGGCTGGAGACCTTACCGGGATCACGGGAGAATTTTGCGTGCAGTCTGCTCCAGGCTTTCTCGCGCGCTTCCCGTTTTTGCAGAGGCTTTGCCGGACCAAACGATCGGCTTTCCAGCGCAGACGCAATTTTGGCCGCGATGGCGGAAGCTGACGCCTCCATCATGACGGCGTCAGCCGACTTCGGATGGAGCACGTCACGTATGCTGCCGACATCTGTCGCGACGAACGGAATCTCTTCGTCGAGGCACGTCATCACTTCCAGCGGGAGCTGAGCCGCTGAGTGCGTCATCGCCACCAGCGCATGACTCTGCCGCAGGTACCTGTAGATATCAGGCTCATCTCGAATGGGCAGGAGCTTCAATTTGAACGGCCATTGCCGCGCACGCCGAACGATCATGCCGCCCGAATGCTCGCCCAGGACATGACCAAACACGCCGACAACGGTCACTGTCAGATCGGTGACGCCGCTGTCGGCCAGACGATCGAGCGCATCGCAGAACAGCGTCAGTCCATCACGCGCCTCTGTGCCTGAGAAATGAACCACTTCGGCGGCGGGCCGCTCTCGCGGCGTGTAGTGATCGACAGCGAAGTTCGAACGCCACTCCTCCGGCTCAAGGGGCGCAGCAATGTGATGGCTGGCGGGCAGCTTCCATGCCGCCTTGGCCATCCAGTCGAGCAGCGACTGGCCAGCGATGACAAGATGGTCGCACGTCTCGGCCGACGTCTTTTCCATGTGCGCGACGGTCATCTGCTCTTTTCGTTCGACCGCCCGGGAATTGGCTTCCAGCTTCCACATAAGCGGCTCATGCGCGAGCACGACGATCGCAGGAGGGTCGGGAAAGACGCCTGTTCGCTTAGCAAGGGTAGAGAAATGCGCCAGTCCGCCTTCAAGCGCAAAATAGACGACGTCGAATGCGTTTTGCTTGAGGTAGTGGTAGACAGCCAATGAGTTCTTGTCGCTGGAATCCATGCCGCGCAGCAACTCGGGCGACTGCGGCAACAATTCGAGCCGCACCAGGAAATTGTCGAAGCACCATTTGCGTAGCCTGGCGATTTCCTGATCGTCGGGTTGGCTGCCGAGCGGGCTCGGCGCCCAAAGCAGCGTCACGGTGTCACCGGTTCCCGCCAGATGCTGCGCCAGCGCGTAGGTCACCGATCCGTGATCGCCAGTAACCGTCGAGCCGAACTCAACCTCCGAAACGACACACACATTGCGAGGCTTCTGGCTTGCCTGTCGCTTGCCCTTGGGCATAGCGCCTGCCTTGGAACCAACGCTCAATGAGTCCCCCTTGTCAGCCCGCTTCGTTTGAAACAGTCTTGCCAACAGTTGGATAACACTTTGATAATCGTTTCGCGGGACTCTCCATACCGCACCTGCCTTTCGCGTAAAATGGCTTGATGACGTTCGGATGGTTGAACTTCGCTCCCCAAAGCATCTCGCGCGACTGGACGACCGGCCGATTGACGTGACCGATGGCGAGATCTTGTGCTTTGTCGGACTGCGCAACGAAGCCAAATTGCTGCGGCAACTTCTCGACCACTACCGCGGCCTCGGCGTCGATCGCTTTTTCTTCCTGGACAATGGCTCCACGGACGGGACGCGTGAGCTGATCCTGGAGCAGCCGGACAGCCACTGCTTCCACACGGAAGGATCGCATTTCGCTGAAAACATCGATCCGCCGCGATGGATCAACACGCTCATGAATGTGTTCGGCACCGGCCATTGGTGCCTTTCGATCGACGCTGACGAGCTTCTCGTCTATCCCGATTTTGAGCGGGCGAACCTGCGGCAGCTTTGCAGCTACCTCGATTCGACCGGCGCGGACGCTGTGATAGGCTCCATGATCGATATGTATGCCGACGGCCCGTTGGCCGAATACAGCTATGATGGCACGATACCTCTTGTTGAAGCTTCACCTTACTTCGACCCGGAGCCAGGGTGGATGCGCGCCCGCGACGGTATGTATCCACCCGAGCAGATGTTCGGTGGCGTGAGGGAACGGGTCTTCTGGCACGGCCGGTTCAAGCAAACCTTTCCCCCGTGCCTGACAAAGGTGCCGATCGTAAAATGGGGGCGGGGCACGCATTATCACGTCGCACAGCACACGATCAGCAAGGTCCGATTCAGCGAACTCCGCGTCGCATTGCTGCACTTCAAATTCGTCTGGGGATTTCGCCAGAAATCAGCGTCGTCTCTGAGTGAAAATGCGCAACTCAAGGAGAAGACGCTTGAGGAGCGCGCTGCCTACATGGAGGCCCTGGAGCGCAATCCGAAACTCGCGCTCCGCAATCAAAGGTCTGTCCGCTATCGCGGTGACGCCGCGCAACTGGTGGAGCTCGGCTGGATGAAAACCTCGGAGCGCTATGGCGGATTCGTATCAACCCTCGCCGTACAACACCAAGGTAGCGACTACGCCAACTGACGTGCCCGAATTATTGAAGGGCAAAATTCGGCTGATGCTTATCCGCCGTAGCGGCCGCCGCCTTCACCGTGATCATTGCTCCCATCACCGCCCGCAAACTGGCCCAGACTGTTGAGAGCAAGCGCCTTGCAGGCGGTCGGAGCATTCGGGTAACGGTGCAGATAGTCCTCAAGCGCCTCGATTGTGCCAGTTTTGAGGGCCTGCTCGCATGCGAGCTCGGCTTCCTTGACACCAACATCGATACTCGCCTGCGCCGCGCCTGTGAAAGCGACGCTCAGCCCCAGCAGACTAAGTCCGCCCAAAAGCAACGAATGAACCTTGCGCATAACGCACCCCACACACACAAAACAACCCACTGAAATATTAGCATCTATTAACGTTTTGTCAACCATTTCGGCAAGTTTGGGCAAACGTGGTTAACGCGCGCAATTGGTCGGACCGGGGCCTCGCTGGCGCTCGGAGATTTCATTTGCTTTGGGCGGATCGCCGCTAGTCGCTGAACAGTGTCAGCTTCCGAAAGAAAGCATTGGTTGGAAAACCATTGGACGTTCCAGCGAAACGAACGGCGAGAACGATTGAAAGCGGCATCTTCCGTCGTGCGCGAAGCGCTGCCACCAAGGGATGGCGCACAAATCTGTCTTCGATGCTTATCCAGCCTGAAAAGGCGATCGTTTGCGCGCCGACGTCCTGTTGCCAATCTATGGTTTGGTCGGGTCGAGCAAGGGCGAGAGCAAAATCCATCGCCGGCGCATCGGCATGAGCGATTTCAACGGTTGCTTCCACCTTCCGGAAGAAGGCTGGAAATTGATGATCAAGCGATGCAGCGACCGCGCCGTCCACATGCGGACGCAAGAATACCCCGCCGTCGTCCGGCGCGACAAGCAGCAGCGGGAGAGCCGAGACGCGCGGTGTAAGCAACCGTGCGCTCCTCAGTATGTCGTAGTCGAGGGTGACCGAACTGCCGCCGACATCAGGACGGCCCGGGGCATTGTGGTATGTGGCGGCGGGGCGTCCAAGCAAGGTGGCAGCCGTATCGGGGCGGCCGATCGACCCGGCAATGCTCGCGAGTTTCTCTATGGCCGCATCGCTGTTCGGTTCGATGTCGCACAGCTCCAGATATTTTCGATTGCCGGGGACATATTTCAGGTTTTCGCGAGCACTTTCAATTTCGGACCGGTGCGTGTTCTGGGCGATGGCCAAATGAAACAGCAGGTGGACGTCATCGGATTGGCTCGAGCTGAACGCCTCCATGACGGGAAGCCGGTTGTCGTACCAATTCGACGTCCGGAACATTCCATCCGGTTTCGAACGATACCAGTATAGCGGCTTTGGAATCGTCCTGATCTTGAGACCCGCGAGAGAGGCTCGCGCAAAGAACTCCCAGTCGTGCATGGCGTAGCCGGGTTTTTCGATCAAGAACCCGATCTGCGAGAACACAGATCGGCGCATCATCGCATTCGCGTCGCCGTAGACGTTGTGGATCAGGCCGAGCGCGTCGGGACCACCCAAGGGCAGGTACTGGATCAGCCCGTCGGCGCGATCCTCGGGCACAAAATCCTCGTAGAAGATCAGTTGGAACGCAGTGCAGATGTCGGCGCCCGATGTAGCCATCGCACGCACGAAATGATCGACGGCCTCCGCAAATAGCGCGTTGTCATCGTCGACGAACAGGATCAGCGCGCCACGCGAAGCGCGGATGCCGGCATTTCGCGCCGCGCCGAGATGCTTGTGCGGTCGGCGCAGGATTTTCCATCCGCGCTTACGGAAGGTCGGTTCCAGCGTATCCAGCAATCGCCTGGCTTCGTCCAGGTCGCTTCCGTCGTCGACTAGAACCAGTTCCAGGTGATCGTAGGTTTGCGCCTCGATCGCCGCGATTGCCTGTTTCAGATAGAGTGGCCGGTTGCGATGGGCCATGACGATTGAGACCAGTGGTAACGACCCGGCACTTTTGTCGACGCGCCTGCGCCTGGCCGGCGTCGGCAAATTGCGCGTATCCAGCCAGGACTGCCGACATTGGCGGTCGACAGGCAGCGGGCGAGGCGGGTCATTGAGCGCCGCCGAAATCGCCTGCGCCAACGCGGCAGCGTCAGGATCGACCAGCCGCGGTTGCCTGGCCTGCGCATTCCAGCTCTCGGCGTTCGCGTCGACATTGGTCGCAACGAAGGGCAGTCCCGCCTCGGTACAGGCGGCGACCGCCGCGCCCGTCGACGCGGCGCGGGCGGGGATGACGGCGAGTGCGCCGGTCCGCGCGACGTAGTCGAGCCTTGCGGCGGGGCTTGCGCGCGCCAACAGGTTGAGCTTGAACGGCCACTGCTCGGCGCGCCTCAGAAGCAGTCCACCGCTGTGCTCGCCCATGATCTTTCCGAATGGACCGAATGCGGTGACCGTCAGCTCTTTTGGCGCTGTCGGCGCGATGATGTCGAGCGCGTCGCAAAGCAGCGTCAGGCCATCGCGGAAGCGCCACCCGGCCAAGACGGCAAGTTCTCTGGCGCTTCTCGTCGCAATCGACGGCCGCGCTCCGGCTGGACCGAGACGATCCTGCAACGGCAACATCGGCGTCACTATCGCCTTCTTCACCTTCCAGCCCTTCGACAACATCCACTGTCGCAAGGCGGCCGACACACAGATCGTCCTGTTCGCCATCTCGGCGCAGTATTTCTCCATGTAGGCGACGGCAATCGCCTCGGTGCTGTCCATGAACGCCTTGTCGGCTTCATGTTCCCATTCTTCCGGAGCGTGGGCGACGACCACGATCGGCGGCGCGGCAAAGGCCGCAGTCTCGACCGCAAGCAGCGTGTAGTAAGGCAACCCGCCCTCAAGCGGCGCGTAGACCAAATCGTGGCCGGACCGTTCGAGATAATGCAGCACAGCGGCGGACCGGCTCTCGGGCGTCGCCAGCGAAGGAAGCAACTGATCGGACTTGTCGAGAATTTCCAGTCGCACCGAGGCCGACTCCAGGTCGCGGTGGCGCGCTGCCTCCTCCCCTAGAGATGCTGCATCCCTGCCGGGAACCCATAGCAGGGTGACGTCGTCGCCATCTTCGGCGAAAAGCCTGGCCAGTTCGACCATGGCGGCGTCTTCGCCAGCCTGACCGATTACATTTGCCACGACGCAGACGCGGCGAGGCTTACCTTCCTTTGACGGCCTCCGCTCCTTGCCACCAACGGCCATCCGACTTCCTCTGATCCAATTCCGCCGAGTTCGCTCCGCAGCGCGGTCGATCCGCAATGATGCCTGAGCCGGGTTTACTTTTCAGTGATCATCCTTCTGCGCCATTAGTAAACCAAATCGTCAATCAGGCCCTAAAACGGCTGCACAATCAATCAACTGATACAACTTTAGCGACGCGGAATATTCAATCTTTACGCCTCCCAGCTAGTCATTGACGGCATAGCAGGAGGCGCAAATGAAAACGATAATGAAGTTTCTTGGCGCGCTGGGTTTGATGGGCGCACTGGTCTCGGCAAGCTCCGCGGGAGAATTGCTGCGACCGCGCATCAACCTCGGCACCGGCAATGTCAAGACGATCAGTGGCGATCGCGGTGGCTATGTGATCGACTATGCTATCCGTGCGCTGAAAATGCGCCGCAGCGGCACCTTTGTGCGGTTCAACGGTTCGTGCGACTCGGCCTGCACGCTTTATCTGTCGATGCCCAAGAGCAAGGTGTGCATCACGCAGAACGCGTCGTTCGGCTTTCACCTGCCGTATGGCGTTTCTGCGCGGGGCAATCAGGTGGCCGCGAATTTCATGATGAAAAACTACCCTGGCTGGGTTCGCGGCTGGATCGCCAAGCGTGGCGGGCTGAAGAGTTCCATCGCG
This sequence comes from Mesorhizobium neociceri, assembly GCF_013520985.1. Taxonomy (GTDB): domain Bacteria; phylum Pseudomonadota; class Alphaproteobacteria; order Rhizobiales; family Rhizobiaceae; genus Mesorhizobium; species Mesorhizobium neociceri. The sequence continues at coordinate 223,486 of NZ_JACDTY010000008.1, forward strand.
AAGATGACATACGCGGATGCGAGCCGCTTTCTGCCGACGTGTCCTTCCGAACAGCGGGGCATGACCGTCGCCAGCCTGAGCCCGACGCGTCTGCGTGGCGGCTGATTGCTGACGCTGTTACTGAAAGATCACGACGGCGGGCGCTCGACGGCGCCCGCCGTCGCCGATTCATACGGCGGGCGCACAGGTGATCAGACAGCTCGCTTGGCCAAAACGCATCGCCGATCAATGCGTTCGGTTAACCAGTTCTCAAGAGAGTTGGTTAACACAAACTTGATTTTGTTGACTCTTTTTTAGCGCAAGCCGATTCTGCGGGTGGGGGTTTGAAGGCTAGCGGCCGTGGTTTGGGCCGAAGCGCAGACTGGCGGCGGGTAATTGTATGAGCATCGGCGGCAATATGGGGTCGGCGCGCCGACCTGAGAGCGGCCTTACGGAATCGAAGGCGAGGACGGCTTCATCGAAGGACTTGCGCTTCCGGCGCAGGAGCCTGCGGATCATTTGCACGGGCCTGCTGTCCTGGTTGCTTTTGGGTGTCTACCGCAGCGCAATCGTTGATCCGCAAACCACGTTTCCTGGCCTTTTGGGGGCCATCCCCAAGGGATTGGCATCGAGCTACTACGACTTGATTGTCGTTACCTCCCTGACCGTGGTGACGCTGATCCTGCTTTTCCTGGCAAAGGCCAGCCGTCTCGGCTCAGCAGTCGTCGTCTTCCTCTTCTATGTTGCTGTCGTGGTCTCTCTGGGCTGGGGATTTGCCAACATCAATCTCGTCAAGATGCTGGGCGAACCGTTCACGTTCCAGTGGCTGGTCTATGGCGACTTCTTGCAGAATGCCGATGCCAGGAACGCGATGGGCGACGCACTCAACATCAAGGACTTCGCGACCCTTTCCGGGTCCGTCATTCTGGTGCTCATCCTTGGCTATGCCGCGGCCAGCTTGTGCCAGCGGCTGAGCGCCGCTGGCTACGGAGCCTTTCTGGGCGTGCTCGTTGTATGTGTCGGCGCGGGCATCGTCGGCACCGGATACCACGTGCGGGCGGAGGCGCTGCCGGCGGCCAAGATCGACAATCCGATCCTGTATTTTGTTGAATCGGCCCTGCTCAATCCAACGCCTGTCGTGCTGACAATGAATGCCAACACCAATGACCCGGATGTCGCAAGCGTTGGCGAGCGTCCGCCGGAAACGTCGACCTTCAAGGCGCCGACGCCAAACCCGATCAAGAACGTGCTGATTTTCATGATGGAGTCGGTGCCATCGAAATACATCGAGACGTTTGGCGGCAAGTATCCGGTCACACCAAATATCAAGAGTTATGCAAAGGACTCCATACGATTCGACAACATATATGCGCACGCACCTTCCACGCATTACTCGGTGTTTTCTCTGCTCACCTCGATGTATAACGACATTTCATACTATGGCATGACCACCAGATATCCTTATCTGCCTCTCGACACGATCTCCAACACCCTGTCCAAGAACAATTTCCGCACAGGGTTCTTCTGGAGCGCGGATTCCCGATTCCAACGCGTCGATGAGTTTCTGCTCAACAAGGGACTGGATGTGATCCAGGACTACCGGGGGCAGAAATGTGGCACCCCGACCTTCAAGCTCAGCTCCGAGCAGTGGAAGAACATGGACTACAACAGCGATCTTTGCACGGCGCAGTCGATCATCGACTGGATGAACAAGGACGAGGCAAAACCCTTCTTCGGCATAATGTTCACCGCGATGACCCATTATCCCTACATCACCGACAGCCCGATGTTTTCGAAGATGGCGCCTTCCTCCGATGGCAACACGCTGGTCCACTACTCGGATGACCAGAAATTCAATGCCTATCTCAACGCCCTGAAGGTCGGCGATACGGCACTTGGCGAGATCCTTGAATCGCTCAAGCAGTCCGGCAAGCTCGATTCGACGCTCGTGGTCATATTGGGCGATCATGGCGAGGCGTTCGGGGAGCATGGCGACTACATTCATGCCAGCGCGATCTACGAGGAAAACATCCACATCCCGCTCATCATGATCAACAAGCACCTCTTTCATGACGAGGTTGCGCACCCGGTCGGCGGCATCATCGATATCGCCCCGACGATCTTCGACATACTCGGACTTCAGCTGCCGAAGCAGTGGCAGGGGCGCAGCTTGTTCAGCGAGCAACGGCCAAACAAGACCTTCTTCTTCAATCCCTGGGCCGGCTTCCTGTTCGGCTACCGCGAGAACGATCGAAAGGTCATCTTCAACGCGACCACCGGCAAGGTGGAGGAATACGACCTCAAGGCCGATTCCGGTGAACGAACCAACCTCTTCAAGGTCGGTACGGGCGACCGAAACGCGCTGCTGCAGCCGATCGCCGGATGGGTGCAATCGCAGAGGCAGCGCGTGGCCGACCTGGTGGCCGCCGCGGCGAAAGCCACAGGACGTTGCTCCATCACCAGTCTCGAGGTCGACGCTGCCGGCGTTAATCTCCAGGGCGCGCCTCGGTTCGACGTCGTGGTCGACGGAAAGACCGTCGCCGAGATCGACGTCCCGGGCAACGAGAGCGCCGCATCGACGCCCGAAGCTGCCGTGGCGGAGCTAATGCAGGCGTCGACCGAGGCCAAGCCGTTCCACATCGATCTCAGCAGCGTGCCGAACCCGAAGACGATCGAGCTTCGCTATATCAACGATTTGTGGGGCGGAGAGGGCAAGCCAGGTGATCGCAACCTGTTCATCAAGAGCGTCAAGGTGAACGGTCAGCTGGTGCCAAACACCAGGCTGCATGTCGACGGGCAGTCTCATGGCTACACCGACGACAACGGGACGGCCATGTACAGCAACGGCTCGCTATGGGTTAGCGGCCCCTTCGTCGAGGGATGTGTATAACGTGCCGCGTGCCTGACCGTCGTCTTCGATCTACAGCCCGTGGGCGCCGCGACAGACACTGTTGGCCTTCCGGTTGACATCTTCGCGTGGCAGTCAATAGCATGCGAAATACTGATGGTTGGGGTGTAGAGCCAGTTGTCAGCGCAGGACGGACCGGGCCCGTTCTTGCGGTATGCTTGGCTGGTCGACGCCCGCTTGGGAAACGAACATCGAATGCGATTGCTCAGCATGACGACCCGGACCGGATTGCCATCTGGATCAGCCAGCGGGGCGAGGCGCCATCGACTTGCCTGGCGTGTCTCCCTTGCGCCCCTCCTGGCCATTTGGTGCCAGATGGCGCTTTGCGGAGCCGCGCACGCAGCTGGTGCTAAAGACAGAGGACCTGCAGATGCCGTTACTGTCCCGACGGCTTTCGAACTTCAGCTTGTTTATGCTGACCGCACGTGGATATGGGATAACGGAGCGGCCTATTTCGGACAGAAGAATCGGCCGGTCCGGGCCTGGACCTCCGAGCAGGACACGGCTTCTGTCGGCGAAGGCAGATGGCATCTGAGCAACGATGGCAAGATGTGCATGGATCTCGTCTGGCGGTCCAAGAACTACTCAGCGCCGATTCGCACGTGTTTCAGCCACCGCATCCGGGGTGGGACCCTCCAGCAGCGCAAGGATCCGGACGGAGCCTGGTACAGTTTCAGGCACTCTTCGGAAAACCCTTCCGACGAGCAACGGAAATTCGAGGAAGGCGATACAAAGGGCGCGCAGTTTGACCAGATCCGTAGCCTGATCGATTCCAAGAGTTGATGCATGCGGCTCAAAGTGCGCAGCGATTTTGGGACAACGGCATGCATGAAGACAAAGCGCGTTGACGGGCTTTGGTTTCAGGCCCTGTCGTGAGGGCCCTCCACGATTTCCAGGGCCGAGCCGTATCAAAGGCTCGCTGAGAGGCCCTCACTCACCTCAGCGAGCCCACGTCCCGACACACGACAAACGGGACGACTACTACCAGCTTTGCGAGCTGGTATTGCTTTCCGATGCATTTGACATGTCTGGCGCAGTTGACCGGCGTCGCTTCGACGTCGGCATCGGAATTGTGGACGCGGCAGCCTCCAGTCCGAAGAATGGTGCGGCTGTCCTGACGATCGTATCGATGTCGGAAAGTTCCGGCATGAAATCGAGATGTTCGCGTGCGCTGGCCGGGTCGGCGTAGAGCTCTGCCGGGTCTCCCGGGCGCCGGGGCCGGAAGACGGCCGGAACCGATTTTGACGTCATCCGGGTGACCGCCTGAAGAATCTCCTTGATGGACACTCCACGTCCGGTGCCGAGATTGACCGACAGGCTTTCGCCACCCGACTCCAGATGCACCAGAGCCTTCAGATGCGCGCGCGCCAGATCGCTGACATGAATGTAGTCACGCACACAGGTGCCATCCGACGTGTCATAGTCCGCGCCGAAAACCTCGATCTCGTCGATCGTGCCGGATGCGGCCATGAGCACTCGCGGGATCAGGTGCGTTTCCGGCGTGTGCCATTCGCCGAGCTCTCCGTCGGGATCGGCGCCGCAGGCGTTGAAATAACGCAGGATCGCATATTTCATTCCGTAGGCGGAGGCATAGTCCCCGATGATCTGCTCGCCCATCAGCTTGGTCCGCCCATAGGGGCTGATTGGATTTTGCGCCGAGGTCTCGCGAATGGGCAGTGTTTCGGGCACACCGTATGTCGCGCAGCTGCTTGAAAAGATGATGTTTTCGATCGAGCTCGCGCGCGCCGCGTCAAGCACCGCGATGGTACCCGACACATTGGTCGAATAATATTCCGCGGGCTCATGAACAGACTCACCGACATAGGCCAGCGCCGCAAAGTGGATTATCGCTTTCGGCTGATACGTCCGGATCGCCTGCTGCAGCGCCTTCCGGTCCTGGATATCGCCGACGACAAGCGGCCCCCAGGCAACGGATCTCTCGTTGCCGCGGCTCAGATTGTCGAAAACGACGGGCAGGTAGCCGGCGGCTGATAACAGCTTGCAGGTGTGACTGCCGATGTAACCGGCTCCACCCGTCACCAGGATTGCCGGCCGGCTCATTTACATCGCAGCTTCTTTGACGGGCGGGCGCGCGTAGAGCAGGGCGTCAAAATACGCCGTGGTATGCGCGAGCCCCTGGCTCAAGCTGATTTTTGGCTCCCAACCGAGATTGTTCCTGGCAAAGGAGATGTCCGGCTTGCGCTGTTTGGGATCGTCGACGGGCAGCGGCCGATGCACGATCTTCGACCGCGAGTTGGTGTATTCGATCACTTGCGTCGCCAGTTCCAGAATCGTGAATTCGGCAGGGTTGCCGAGATTGACCGGGTGCTTCGGTGCGCTCGGTGCGTTCATCAGCCGGATGAAGCCTTCGATCAGGTCGTCCGCGTAGCAGAATGAACGTGTCTGCTGGCCGCTGCCGTAGACGGTCAGGTCGTCACCGTGCAAAGCCTGGACGATGAAGTTCGACACGACGCGGCCATCGTCTGGTTGCATGCGGCGGCCATAGGTGTTGAAGATCCGCGCGACGCGGACATCGAGGCCATACGTTCTCGAATAGTCGAAGAACAGCGTCTCGGCCGAACGCTTGCCCTCATCATAGCAGGATCGGGGACCATGCGGGTTGACGTTGCCGAAGTAGCCCTCCGGCTGCGGATGCACCAGGGGGTCGCCATAGACCTCGGACGTCGAAGCCTGGAATATCTTGGCATTGTTCCGCCGCGCGAGTTCCAGCAGGTTCAGCGAACCAAGCACGCTTGTCTTGAACGTATGGATCGGATCGGCCTGGTAATGCGGCGGGGAGGCCGGGCAGGCGAGGTTGTAGATTTCATCAACCTGAAGATCCAAAGGCAGTGCGTCGACAATGTCGTGCTCGATGCAGGTAAATCGCGGATCGCGCAGGAGGGCATTGAGATTGTATCTTTTGCCGGTGTGGAAATTGTCCAAGGCGACAACTTCGTATCCATCCAGCAAAAGACGCTCGCACAGATGCGAACCTAGAAATCCTGCCCCACCGGCAACCAGGGCGCGGCCCCGATTGGATTTGGCGCCCCTTCGGCTGTTCCCGGACTCGAGTTTCAGAACGTTGACAGATCTACCCATACTCTACCCCTTCGCCCTTACGCACTACTCACGCTACCGCCGAACCGGGACATAGCGTTGCCGGGCGACGTTTCAGAGAACGTCACAAACCTTCCGCTTCGGCGGAATCGTCACTCCTGCTGTCTGTTGATTGCTTTCTGAGTTCGCTGGGCGACGCTATACGGCTATTGGCTGCCGTTCAGCATTCGAAACGCCCCGAAATCGCTGTTACGCGTTTGGTGCCACCATCGCCCATTACTCGCCCAAATTGCACATCCCAACGTACCAAAAATATACCTGTGGACAACATAGTCAACTAAATTAGCGAATCGTTAACCGTGATCGTTCGGGAGTGGTTAATCATGAGGTCGGCAGCGTCTGCGGCAGCATTCCGAGGACCGAGCCGAAATTGGAAATATACCAACAAAAAACATAAATATTTACGGGAATTTTCGCTGACGTAGGGCAACGATGTGGCAGGATAATTTCAGAAAAGGAACCGGAAACGCCAGTTAAAACCAATACTTTTACTGTGCGTTTTTAGCTGTATTTGATGTTGTTTTCATTTATAGAATATCGAAAATATAGGAACGTCACGGCTCTTAGATAAATTCTTAGAAAATGATGCGGTCGGAATGGTCGTTGCGTCTATTCATTTATTTAGACTTCCCTAATTTAGCGATGGCTTTTGAGCGTATAGGTAGAAATCCGGCAGCACTGCGACGCAGACATGACGCCGATGCGGTTGGACGGCGGGCAGCTCGCTTTGGGCCAAATCCGCACAACCATTCATTTGGCTATGTCTTTGTCTTGGACAGACGAGGCTCGCCGCGCAGGCCATCGCCTTTTGAGACTTGGAGCGCTATTGGCAAGCTGGTCGAATACTCGGGTGATCCTCAATGCGCTTTCTATTCTTCCTGATCCTGCTCGCCGGTATCGCCGTCGGTATCGTCTATCCCTGGGCGATGACGAATTTCTCCGGCCATGAGATCGGCAGCTACAGGGTCTACGAGCAGGGCCGCTTCAAGCCGGTGACGGTGACGCTCTCGGCAGGCGATGCGCCGGTCAGGGTGTTGGTCGACCTGACCGCCAGGGCCGAACGCATTGTCTCGCAGCAGCGCACTGTCCTGACACTGACCGCTGCCGCCGGTAGCCGCACGGTGCTCGCCTCGACGCTGCAGTTCGACCACTCAGACAATCCGCGCCAGGTCAGCCCGCAACTGCCCGACAAGATCTTTCGCGACGAGGCCGGCGTGATCGCGACCGTCAGCCCCGGCTCCTATCTCTTCACCGTCGGCCCGGGCGATGCCGATGATATCCCGATGCGGGCGGTGGACCTGGTGCTGCGCTCCGGCGCCGGCGAGATCGACAACCGCGCCCGGCCGGTCGGTTATGGGCTGATGGCCGTCGGCCTGATCGGCTTCCTGCTCTCCCTGCGTTTCGGCGGCAGCCGGCCGGAGAACCCGAACTCGAAGCCGCCACCGCCGCGCTGGGGCAGGGGCTCCTCGACATGAGGGCGGCATGAACTACCGTCACGCCTATCACGCCGGAAATTTCGCCGACGTCGTCAAGCATGTCGTGCTCAGCCTTCTGCTCGACTATCTGAAGCAGAAGGACAAGGCGTTCCGTGTCATCGACACCCATGCCGGCATTGGCCGCTACGATCTGTCGTCGACGGAAGCGCAAAAGACCGGCGAATGGCAAGGCGGCATCGGCCGCCTGATCGACGCTTCGTTGGACAAATCGGCGGCTGTGCTGCTTGCCCCCTATCTCGAAGCCGTGCGTTCGCTCAATCCCGATGGCGGCGTGAAGAAATATCCCGGCTCGCCACTCGTTGCCCGCCATCTCATGCGCAAGCAGGATCGGCTGTCGGCGATCGAACTGCATGGCGATGACGCCGCCAGGCTGAAGACGCTGTTTGCCGGCGATTTTCAGACAAGGGTGATCGAACTCGACGGTTGGCTGGCCCTCGGCGCGCACCTGCCGCCGAAGGAAAAGCGTGGACTGGTTCTTATCGATCCGCCCTTCGAGCAAGCCGGCGAATTCGACCGCCTCGTCGACGGGATGCAGAGAGCGCACAAGCGCTGGCCGGGCGGCATCTATGCGCTGTGGTATCCGATCAAGGACCGCAAGGCGATCATCGCCTTCCGCAAGGCGCTCAAGCAATCGGGCGTTCCCAAGTTGCTCGACATCGAGTTCGAGATCCGGCCTGCGTCGCGCGAACCCAGCCTCGATGGCAGCGGCATGGTGGTGGTCAACCCGCCCTTCACGCTGGAGCGCGACCTGCGCATCGTGCTGCCCGCTCTGCACAGATTGCTGGCGGTCGAAAAACCGGCGCACTGGTCGCTGGAATGGCTGGCCGGGGAGTAGCGACGCTTCGCAGCGGGCGACGCCCGGCAACGATGCAAAGTCGCTAACGATTATGACAGTCGGCGCCATCGGCGAATGCTCAGCTGTGTTCAACGAAACCGAAAGCCACGGAGATCCACATCATCACCGGGCTGGCGTTGACGCTCATTCTAAAATCGGATAGGCAGAAAATCTGATTATTAGATTTACGAACTAAATGACAAGATCGACAAGGAAGGAACTGGTCAACGCGATAGGCTTCGCGATTTCGCGTTGGCAGGATGCCGTTGAAACGTTTGATGGAACCGTCGCCGAAATCTATGTGCTGAGCGCTGCCGAGCGCCGCTGTCTCGGCGCGATCAGCCATGGCCCGCAGCCGGCAAACCTCATAGCGCGGCAGACAAATCTCACGCCGGCGGCGGTCACGTCGCTGATCGACCGGCTGGAAAAACGCGGCTTCGTCAGCCGTCAGCCGGATCCCGATGACAGGCGCAAGGTCATGGTCGCGGCGGGCAAGAAAACCGAGGAGCTCGTGCGGCGCTGCTACCATCCGATCTTCGAGGCGGGTGCCGCATTGCTGGAGAAATACACGGTGGCCGAGATGCAGTTTTTACTCGGCTTCGTCGAAGAGGTCGAACTGATGCAGAAGGCGCAGACCGAAAGGCTGCGCGGCAAGGCATCTCAGGTGCGTTGAGAGAAGGCATCGGAGATGGCCCGGCGGAAAGCCGGTTCCGGTTTCAAGTGTGTATTGTCAAGGAGACCCTATGCCCCGCATGATCTTCGTCAACCTGCCCGTCGCCGACCTAGCTGCGTCGATGGCCTTCTACAAAGCCCTCGGCTTCGACAACAATCCGCACTTCACCGACGACACCGCGGCCTGCATGGTGCTGAGCGATACGATCAACGTCATGCTGCTGACCCACGCCAAATGGCGTCAGTTCACCGACCGCCCCATCCCGCCCGCAACCTCGAGCGAGGCTATGCTCGCCGTGTCCTGCGACAGCCGCGCTGCGGTCGATGCGATGAACGAGGCGGCGGCGAAGAATGGCGGCACCGCCGACATCAACGCCCAGCAGGACTATGGCTTCATGTACAATCGCAGCCTTGCCGATCCTGACGGTCACATCTGGGAAGCGATGTGGATGGATCCGGCCGCGATACCTCAAGGCGACGCCAAGCAGGGCTGAACCAGGTTCCGGCAGCCCGCCGGCCATGGCAGCTGCCTCCCCAAAACAGAGGAAGGCGAGCTTTTCAAAGCTCAGGACAGTGGTTTCTCGGCTTCGCATCGGCAAAACCGGTTGCGAAGCGGGAAACCATCGTCGGCGCGACCGCTTGACCGCGCGCCGCCGAATCCGCAGAGTGCGCGCAGTCGACCTTTGAGAGGCTGCCATGACTCGCTTTGCCAAATCCGCTCTTGCTGCCCTGATTTCGCTTTGCACGCCGCTGGCCGCACCCCTTGGCCAGCCAGCGCAGGCCGCCGATCTTTCCGTCTATTCCGACGCCGACAGCGGCGTCTGCGGTGAGGCCTGGGTGCTGAACAAGATCTCCAGCCGCTTCTCCTATCAGGTGCATCACGTGCCGCATCTGCCTGACGTCTCGATCACCGATTTCCAGCGCATTCACCAGCACCGCTATCTGCCGGCGAGCGAAGAATGGCCGATCGGCCGTCGCTATTGCGGCGCCACCGTCAGCCTCTCCGATGGCCGTGCCCGCACCATCTGGTACCTGATCGAGGAAGGCCAGGGTTTTGCCTCGATCGGCGACAATGTCGAGTTCTGCGTTTCGGGCTTCGACCGCTGGATGGTCTACAACGGCCGCTGCCGCGTCCTGCGCTGAACGCAGATCCTTCTTCTATCTTTTCGCGCCTGCGGTGACATCGGCCGCAGGCGTTTTCATTTGGCGTGTTGACAGGCAGCGCTGATTGACTGCATAGGTATGAGACAGACCTGTCTCATAACCGGTAAAAACCATGACGCCATTGCCCAAAAAAGACAAACGCCACCACGTCGTCGAAACCGCCTACGCCCTGTTCAAGCGCGCCGGCTTCCATGCCACCGGCATCGACCGGATCATTGCCGAGGCCGATGTGGCCAAGATGACGATGTATCGCCACTTTCCGAGCAAGGACGAACTGATCGTCGAGGTACTCGACTATCGCGCCCGGCGCTTCGAGCGCCAGCTCGACCAACTTGCGCGAGAGGTCACCCCGCCTGAGCGCAAGATCGCAAGAATCTTCGACTGGCACGAGCGCTGGTTCAGCAGCCCTGATTTCCACGGCTGCCTGTTCGCGCATGCGTTGGCCGAGTTCGGCGATCCCAGCCACCCGGTGTTTCAGGCCGTCGCCAGGCAGAAGAACGGCCTCAAGCGGCGCATGCAGGCGATCCTCGAGGAGATGATGCCTCCGAGGCAGGCTGAGGGTGCCGCGGCGGCGCTGCTGATGCTGATCGAGGGCGCGACACTGATGGCGCAGATGGGGCAGCCCGCCATCGACAGCGCCCGCAAGGCGGCTGGTGCCATCATCGCCAGCGCGCGTACAGCGCAATGAGCACGACGGTCATTGCGCTCGCCTTGTTCGCGGCTGTCCTGCACGCCGGCTGGAACGCCTTCCTGCGGACTGGTGCCGACAGGTTGTGGACGGTCACCGTCATGAGCTTTTCGAGCACGCTCATCGCCATCCCGATGGCGCTTTTCCACGCGCTTCCGGAGGCCGGCGCCTGGCCGTATGTCGCGCTCTCGGCCTGCCTGCAGGTCGGCTACAGCGTGTTCCTGGTCTCCGCCTACCGCTACGGCGAACTGGGGCAGGTCTATCCGATCGTGCGCGGCAGCGTGCCGCTGCTGGTCACGCTTGGCGGCTTCCTGCTGGCCGGCCAGCAGCTCACAATGCCCGAGATCGTCGGCGTCGCGCTGGTCGCCTGCGGTATCATGGGCCTGTCGCTCGGCAGGGGCAGGGCGTCGTCGACCTCGATCCTGTACGCGCTGGCGACCGGCGCGATCATCGCGGCCTATGCGACGGTCGACGCCATCGGCGTGCGCGTGGCGGGCGGCAGCGTTACCTATACCGCCTGGGTGCTGCTGATCTACGGCGCCTTTCTGCCGGCAACCTTCATCGTCTTGCGCGGCAGGCTTGTGGTCGACCCGCGCGCTCCGGAAACCCGCAAGGCCCTTGCCGGCGGACTGTTTGCGCTTCTGGCCTACGCCGTCGTGGTCGCCGCTTTCGCGCTCGGCCCCGCCGGCCCCATCACCGCCATCCGCGAAACCAGCGTTGTCTTTGCCGCCTTCATCGGCCGGTTCTTCCTCGGCGAGCAACTGACGCCGCGGCGTGTCGGCGCCTGCGCCGTCGTCGCGCTTGGCGCCATCTGCCTCGGCTATCAGCCGTGAGCGGCGAGGGATCTCGATCACGCTATCCTATTTACACGCTGCGGCCCGCACCTGAGAGGTAGGCGCAGATCAGCTCGACGAGTTGCTTCTGCAACTCCGGCGCCTCAAGCATGTCTCGCCGCGCGGCATTGTGGATGACGCCCTCGACCGCTGAGGACAGCACCCGGGCCACGGTCTCATTGTCCTTCCTGCGTCTGCGATATTGCGCCACCGCCGCCGTGTAGTGGTCGAGATAGCGCGACTGGAACGAGGCATGGGCGGCGCGCGATCCGCGATCGCCCGGCGCTTCGTCGAGCAGCACCTGATGTAGGGTCGGATGGATGCTGTGCGCTTCGATCATACCGCGCACCAGCTCCTGCGCGAATCGCTTGAGCGGCTTGTCGCCTTCGGCTGATTCGGCGATCACCGACAGCACCTGATCGAAATGTCGTCGCCGGATTGCCTCGACCAATGACAGCTTGTCGGGAAAATATTGATAAAGCGAGCCGATGCTGACGCCGGCGGCATCGGCCACCTTGTTGGTGGTGAAGCCGGCCCAGCCGAGCGCGCTCAGAACATGAGCACCGGCTTCGATGATCGCCTCGACGGTTGCTCTCGAACGCGCCTGGCGCGGCTGCTTGCGCATGCGCGAGCGCGGCTTTGCAATGCGAGTAGACATGTCTGCTCCATCAGCCAAGAATATAGACAACATACTCACATTTTTCGCAAAGGATACAGACCATGAGCGCGCTGGATCTGCTTCGCAGTCTCTTCGTCTATCAAGCCTGGGCCAATGGCGAATTGCTGCAAAAGCTCGCGAAGCTCGACCCGCGGATGCATGTGGATCAGCGTCACACTGCGATCCGTTTGCTCAACCACAACCTCATCGTGTCGAGGATATTCGCCGCGCATCCTTCCGGCACTCATCACGGCTACGCGTCAGACAATACCGAGGACACGCCGACGCTCGATGAGCTCAGCGCAGACGTCGCTGCGATGGACCGCTGGTATCTCGATTATCTGGACGCTGTGCCGACAAAACTTCTGTCGCAGCCTGTGCCCTTTGTCTTCACCGACGGCGACAAGGCGATGATGTCGCGCCAGGAAATGCTGACCCATGTCGTCACGCATGGCGGCTACCATCGCGGCGAGATCGGCCGCATCCTGGTGCAGATCGGCGTCACGCCGCCATGGGATACGTTTGCCGTCCACCTCCATCAGACCGATCCTGCGCGTCGGCTGCAGGTGCGTGAGCGGGTTGGAGCTTAGGGCCTACACCCCTTGGTTTCCAAGGGATCGCGGCTTCCCGGGAGGAGGATTGCCCGATCCTTCGCTTCCCATTTCCGTTGGGCATCTCTGGCGCCGAAGCTGGCGATCTCCCTTCTCGTCTGGAAGATGTCCAACACAACAGGCTGTCCCCTCAAGTGCTGTCTTTCCTAGCTTCCGTCCAACCACTTTCAATATACGAGTAAAAAGCTCGCATTTATTTTGATGCTGTTTCCGCAACCGCCGGAATGAAGCAAGATCAGCCTCTGCGGTGCAATGATTTTTGCCATCCGATAAGCCGCCGATGACCGCATGAGATCGACGGCGTTGCAAGAGAATGTGAGCTTGACGAGAAGATCGCTTGAGTCGCGATGCTCGAGATTTCTCTCGCAACAGTTCGCCGCGAAGTGGGAAGATTCTTTGCCGATTTCTGTGCCGATCATTGCGGTCGTGCTCTCAGCGTAACCGAAATTTAATCTGCGTAATTCTATGTAATGCTTCGCTGGCTAGATACGCGCGAGTCAGATATGCATTAGCTCGCCGGGTCACTAACGGCCATCGGCACAAACGCAAGGGGCATCGCATGGCAAAGACCACGACGAAGGCGCCGGCGGCGAAAGCGCCGGCAAAGAAAGCGGCACCGAAAGCTGCCGCGAAACCTGCAGTAAAGAAGGCAGCACCGAAGGCAGCGGCAAAGCCGGCAGCCAAGGCAGCGGCGAAGCCGGCAGCTAAGGCAGTGGCAAAACCCGCCGCCAAGGCAGCAGCGAAACCCGCCGCCAAGAAGCCGGCCGCCAAGGCCGCGGCGAAGCCTGCTGCTAAGGCAGCAGCCAAGCCCGCCGCCAAGAAGCCGGCAGCCAAGGCAGCGGCAAAGCCCGCCGCCAAGGCTCCGATGAAGGCCGCCGCCGCCAAGTCGACGGCAGCTGTGAAGAAGGCAGCACCGGCCAAGAAGCCAGCCGCCAAGAAGAAGTAACAGCGGACAACGTTCCATCTCAAAGCTCCCGGGAACTTTGCCGACTGGCAGATTCCCGGGAGCTTTTTTGTTGCGCCTTAGGTCTTGTTTTGATGCATGTCGTTCTCACGAAATCGACGCCACTTCTGAGCGACATGCATTGGCGACTTCATTGCCGGCGGATTGGCTGCCTGGTTTTGTCCTTCTGGCAGTTGCTCCCTCAGAGAAGATCGGCCAACACTAAAGCAGTCGCATTCGAGCGGGTTCGGGCGACGCGCTCTAGACCTTTGTTTTACGCGCGTCGTTCTCTCAAAGACCGGAACCACTTTTTTGAGCGACATACGATGGCCGTCTGCAAACAGGGAACCGATCATGCCGAAGCTGCTCTACGCGTCCTCATCCCCTTACAGCTCCAAGGTACGCATGGCGGCACTCTATGCCGGCATCGCCGTCGACCTGGTGCCGGTCAAGACCGAGGACAAGCCTGCCGAACTGATAGTGGCCAATCCACTAGGCAAGATCCCGGTGCTCGTGCTCGACGACGGCCGCTCGATCCACGACAGCCGTGCCATCACCCAGCATCTCAACCGTGCGTCGAAGAATCTGCTGTTGCCCCGCAATTCCGACAAGCGTCTCGAGGCCGAAGTGCTGGAGGCATTGGCCGACGGCATCTGCGACTGTGCGCTGTCGATGGTCTATGAGCGGCGCACGCGGCCCGAGGAGATGGTCTATCAGCCCTGGCTCGACCGCCAGTGGACGAAGATCACCGCCGCACTCGACCTCCTCAACGCCAATCCGCCGAAACTTCCGAAGAAGATCACCCTTGGCCAGCTGGCGCTGCGCGCCTGCCTTGGCTACCTCTCGCTGCGCTTCGCCGGCAAATGGGAAAAGGGCTGCGGCCGGCTGACGCGTTGGGCGGCGCGTTTCGACGAGAAGTTCCCGGAACTGAAAGGCTGCGTGCCGGGGTGAGAACTGCCGATCTCCCCCCTGGTGGGGGAGATGCCTGGCAAGGCAGAGGGGCGCTGTCCCGCCAGCCTGTCATCGAATGGCAGCCGGAGCCAACACCGAGTTTGTTCGAACAAGCTTCAACGTCGGCGATCCTTCGCGCCCCCTCTGTCTTGCCGGGAGATTGGCGCCTCACTGCCGCGCTCCACTTTCCATATTGAACCGCCGCTCGGATTCGTGCTTGCTTGGCGCCCGGTAAATCGCACACTGGCGGTGAACATGGCGAAGTCATCCACCACAACCGGCAGCGCGGCCGACCCGATGGTCGAGCGCCTGCGCACTGCCCTTGGCAACCGCGCCTTGACCGAGCAGAAGATGTTCGGCGGTACCTGCTTCCTCATCGACGGCAACATGCTGGTCGGCACATCGAAGCGCGGGCTGCTGGTCCGCGTCGGCAAGGCCGCGCACAGCGCCGCCGCTGCCCGTCCGCACGCGCGCCCGATGGAGATGGGCGGACGCACCATGGAAGGCTATGTCCATGTCGCGCCGGAAGGCACCGCGACCGACGCCGACCTTGGCCGCTGGCTCGATCTCGCGCTTGCCTTTGTCGGCACGCTTCCAGCAAAATCGAAATCTGCCAAGGTCGCAAAGAGGCGCGCCTGAGCGGGTGGCGCGGCGCATTCTAAGCTTCGCCGAGTGAGTTTTGCCGAGTTGGGGCGCACGGCGAGGGGAGGGTGCGATGGTCCTTACGGGAATTTGCATGTGCGGAGCGGTTGCCTGGACCTACTCCGGAGACTTGACGCGCAAACTGGTCTGTCACTGCGCCGATTGTCAGCGTGCCACGTCTTCTCCCCTCACGGCCTTCCTGGGGATGAAGCCAGAACAGCTGAGCTGGACCGGCGAGATCGTGCACTATGAGAGCAGCCCCGGGACGTTTCGCGGATTTTGCCCGACTTGCGGCACAAGGCTCTATTTCCGCTCCGACAGATGGCCCACCGAGGTTCATGTCCATGCCGCCACGATGAGCAACCCGGGCGAATACCGGCCGGATGCGCAGGTCTTCATGCCGTCGAAGGCGGGATGGCTCGACCGGCTGCCGTCGATCCCGGCCCATGATGGTTTCCAGCAAGAGCCGATGGTTCACCCGCCTGCCGCGACAGTTTGAGGTCTGGCGCCTGGACGGCAGCCACGTCGGGGCGCGGGCACGGCGGCCGGCTCGCAGTTTTCGGTGAGTTTGTTGCCTTCTCGTACAAAATTCTCGAAACCGGCAAGCCGGGAAAGGGCGCAACGGGTAAAATTGCCTCCCGCCGGGCACAAAAAAAGCCGGGCGCGAGGCCCGGCTTTCTTGTGTCGTGGCTTGAACGACAGTTAGAACTTCATACCAACGCCGAAAGTGACGCGGTTGTCGCTTTCCTTGACCTTGGTGCCGACGCTGTCGAAGCTCTTGGAACCGAAGTCGGTGTAGCGGTACTCGACACGGCCGAACACATTGTCGGTGATCTTGATGTCGGTGCCGACACCGGCCGTCCAGCCGAGCATGGTGCTGCTGTCGCTGTCGCCGGGGACCGAGACCTTCTGGTTCTTCAAGGCGCCACCGCCAGTACCGTAGAGCAGGATCTCCGGGGTCACAGCGTAGCCGAGACGGGCGCGCAGCGAGCCTTCGAAGCCGCCCTTGGAATTGACGCCGCCGCTGTCGCCCTTGACGCCGTTGTAGCCGAGATCGGCTTCAGCACCGTACACGAAGTTCTCCTGCTGCCACTGGTAGCCGCCGAAAACGCCGCCGACGAAGCCCTTGGTCTTGATGTCGGGGCCGCCGTCGTGGACTTTGGCATGACCGCTGAAACCGTAGCCGGCGCTGATACCGGCATAGGGGCCGGCCCAGGAAGCGACAGGGAGTTCGGCGATCGGCGCCGGTGCCGGGGGCTCTTCCGAGACGACGTCAGCGGCAAAAGCAGTACCGCTGAGGGCGAAGAGCCCGAGCGCGACCGCGATTGGCGCGAATTTGAGATTGGCTTGCATTGTTGTTTACTCCTTAAGCCACAAGACACGTAGGCTTGTTTGTCTTGAGCGCCATCAACCCGTCCGGGGGATGAAACGGATCTGGCACTCAACGGTTCCGAATGTCGTGTCAAAATGCGGCGGCAGCGAACCTGAAACTGGGTCATTCCCCGGCGCGAATGAGGCCGAAGCTTGACGTTGCATCTTCGCAACAGCGAAATGTCAGTACGTATGTGATGCTGCACTGCACTCGGCTTGGTGCAAGGAGTCCAGCGTCCTATATTGCTGACCTGCCGACCCGAATCCGGGACGGGTCCAGGCGCTGAAAAAGCCGTTTCGCCACATTCCTGCCCCAGGTGGAAACGGCATTTAACACCTGGACGCGTCACAATGTGCCGGCTAGCGGAATTGAGGCGCAGATTGAGGATTGACAGATGATCGAAGCCGCCGGAACGGCGCTGGTGACGGGCGGGGCAAGGCGGATCGGCAAGGCGATCGTCGATGATCTGGCCGCGCATGGATTTGCCGTCGCCATCCATGCCAACCGCTCGGGCGCCGAAGCCGACACACTGGCCGCTGGTATCAGGGGCGAGGGCGGCCGCGCCGCCGTGGTTGCCGCTGATCTGACCGACATGGACGCCGTTGGCGATCTTGTCGGCCGCGCCGAGGCCGCGCTCGGCCCGGTCACGCTTCTGGTCAACAACGCGTCGCTGTTCGTTGACGACAGCGTCGAGGATTTCGACTGGGCGGCCTGGGATCGCCACTTCGCCATCCATGTGAAAACGCCGGCGCTGTTGGCGCAAAACTTCGCCCGCGCTCTGCAGCAAGGGCAGGAGGGGCTGATCGTCAACATTATCGACCAGCGCGTATGGCGGCCGACGCCACGCTATTTCTCCTATGCGCTGTCGAAGTCGGCTTTGTGGACGCAGACACAGATGCTGGCGCAAGCACTCGGCCCACGCATCCGCGTCAACGCCATCGGCCCCGGCCCGACGTTGAAGAACGCGCGCCAGGACGATGATGATTTCCAAAAGCAGGTCGATGGCCTGATCCTGAAACGCGGCCCACAATTGACCGAATTCGGCGCCACCATCCGCTATCTCTGGGATGCGCGCTCGGTGACCGGCCAGATGATCGCGCTCGACGGCGGCCAGCATCTTGCATGGCAGACGCCGGATGTGACAGGCATGGTGGAATGAGTCCCGCAGACCAGAAACACAAGCGCGGCGCCGCCGACGATCTGCCGCCCGAAATCGACCTCGAGGATGAGGCGGCCGAGGAGATCGTCGAGCCGGAGGCCGCCAGTCCCGATGTCGCCTTCACCGCGATCGACTGGGCACCGCATGCCGGCGACGCCGACGGCATGGTCGGCGCCGAGGTCATCCAGACATTGGTCAAGCGCCTGCCCAACGCGCCCGGCGTCTACCGCATGATGAACGCCGCCGGCGATGTGCTTTATGTCGGCAAGGCGCGCAGCCTGAAGAAGCGCGTCACCAACTACGCGCAAGGCCGGTTCCATACCGCCCGCATCGGCCGCATGGTGCGCGAGACGTCGACGATGGAGTTCGTCGTCACCCGCACCGAGATCGAAGCGCTTCTGCTTGAAGCCAATCTTATCAAGCGCTTGCGGCCGCGCTTCAATGTGCTGATGCGGGACGACAAGTCGTTCCCCTACATCCTCTTGACCGGCGATCATGTCTCGCCCGGCATCTACAAGCATCGCGGGGCGCGCTCGCGCAAGGGCGACTATTTCGGCCCGTTCGCCTCCGCCGGCGCGGTCGGCCGCACCATCAATTCGCTGCAGCGCGCCTTCCTGCTCAGGAGCTGCACCAACTCCTTTTACGAGAACCGCACCCGGCCGTGCCTGCTCTACCAGATCAAGCGCTGCGCCGGTCCATGCACCGGCGAAATCTCGCAGGGCGACTACGCCGAGCTGGTCAGCGAGGCGAAGGATTTTCTGTCGGGCCGCAGCCAGAAGGTGAAGACCGAAATCTCCGCCGCCATGCAGGAGGCGTCGCAGGAGCTCGATTTCGAGCGCGCCGCCATCTATCGCGACCGACTGGCGGCGCTCTCGCATGTGCAGAGCCATCAGGGCATCAACCCGGCGACGGTCGACGAGGCCGATGTCTTCGCCATCCATCAGGAGGGCGGCCAGGTCTGCATCCAGGTGTTCTTCTTCCGCACCGGCCAGAACTGGGGCAATCGCGCCTATTTCCCCAAGGCTGATCCGGCACTGGAGGGGTCGGAGGTACTGGGCTCGTTCCTGGCGCAGTTCTATGACGACAAGCCGACGCCACGGAACATTCTTTTGTCGCGAGGCGTCCAGGATCAGGAACTGCTGGCCGAGGCGCTGTCCACCCGCGCCGGCCGCAAAGTGTCGATCTCGGTGCCGCAGCGCGGCGAAAAGAAGGATCTGACTGACAACGCGCTGCAGAACGCGCGCGAAGCGCTCGGCCGACGGCTGGCTGAAACCTCGACGCAAGGGCGTCTGCTCGCCGGCTTTGCCGAGACGTTCGGCTTGGCGAAGCCGCCCGTGCGCATCGAGGTCTACGACAATTCGCACATTATGGGCACCAACGCCGTCGGCGCCATGGTCGTCGCCGGGCCGGAAGGCTTCGTGAAGAACCAGTACCGGAAATTCAACATCCGCTCGACCGAGATCACGCCCGGCGACGATTTCGGCATGATGCGCGAGGTGATGGAGCGGCGCTTTTCAAGGCTGCTCAAGGAACATGGCGATGTCGCCGTTGCCGACGACGCGGCGGTGGGCGACGACATCGAAGAAGACATTTCCGGCAGCTTTCCGGCCTGGCCCGATGTCATCCTGATCGATGGCGGCCAGGGTCAGATGAGTGCGGTGCGAAAGATCCTCGCCGATCTCGGCATCGAGGACCGCGTCGTGGCGATCGGCATCGCCAAAGGGCAGGACCGCGACGCCGGCCGCGAGCGTTTCTTCGTCAGGGGCAGGGACTCGTTTTCGTTGCCCGTCCGCGATCCCGTGCTGTATTTCGTCCAGCGGCTGCGCGACGAGGTCCATCGCTTCGCCATCGGTTCGCACCGCGCGCGGCGCAAGAAGGAGCTAGTCAAGAGTCCGCTCGACGAGATCGCCGGCATCGGTCCCGGCCGCAAGCGGGCGCTGCTGCTGGCCTTCGGCACCGCCAAGGCGGTCAGCCGCGCGGCAGTCGAGGATCTGGTCAAGGTCGACGGCATTTCCGAGCAGGTGGCGAAATTGGTCTACAACCATTTCCACGAGAGCTGACGCATGTCGCCCAAAAGTGTGGAGCGGTTTTGGGACAACGACATGCGTCACCTCTAAGAGAGACCAGGCTATTTTCGTCTGGCCAATCGAATCTCGGCTGTTGACCCCCTACATCCGGTTCTGATTTGAGTACGCAGGCAGAAAGAGTCCCTGAGATATGGCCAAGCGCGCGTTCAACCTGCCCAATATGCTCACCTACGCCCGCATCGTCGCGGTGCCGCTGGTGGTGCTGTGCTTTTTTCTTGAAGGGCATCTGAAATCGAGCGACTTCGCCCGCTGGTCGGCGCTGATCATCTTCCTGCTGGCCTCGATCACCGATTATCTCGACGGCTATCTGGCACGCGCCTGGCAGCAGACCTCCAACATCGGCAAGATGCTCGATCCGATAGCCGACAAACTGCTGGTCGCCACCTGCCTGCTGCTGCTCGCCGCCGACACCGACCGCCACGCCGGCATTGCCGGTTGGTCGCTGTGGGCGGCGATCATTATCCTGTGCCGCGAGATCCTGGTTTCGGGCCTGCGCGAATATCTGGCGGCGCTAAAGGTGTCGGTCCCGGTGACTCAGCTCGCCAAATGGAAGACCGCCATCCAGATGGTCGCCATCGCCTTCCTGCTCGCCGGCCCCGCCGGCGACAAGATCTTCCCGCTGACCACGCAGACCGGGCTGGTGCTGCTGTGGATCGCCGCACTGGTCACGCTCTACACCGGCTACGACTATTTTCGCGCCGGCCTCAAGCACATCATGGACGAGTGAGATGACGAAGCTCATCTATTTTGCCTGGGTGCGCGAACGGATCGGCAAGCCTGAGGAAGACGTCGAACTGCCCACCGGCATCGAGACGGTGGCCGATCTCCTGCGCTGGCTGAAATCGCGCGGCGAGGAGTATGAGCACGCGCTGCAATATCCCGATGTGATCCGCGTCGCCATCAACCAGGAACATGTCGAGCATCGCGAGAAGATATCCGGCGCGCGCGAGATCGCGCTGTTTCCGCCGATGACCGGGGGCTGACACCATGTCCGGCGCGCCGACGGTGCGCATCCAGCGCGAAGATTTCGACGTCGCCGCCGAGATCGCCAGGCTGACCGAAGGCCGCGCGGACATCGGCGCCGTGGTGTCCTTTTCCGGCCTCTGCCGCGACGAGCAGGGCCAGCTGTCGGCACTTGAGCTCGAACATTATCCCGGCATGGCCGAAGCCGAAATCGGCCGCATCGCCGCCGAAGCCATCGCACGCTGGCCGCTGCAAGGCCTGACCGTCATCCACCGCCACGGCAAGATAACGCCCGGCGAAAACATCGTGCTGGTGGTGGCGGCTTCCGCGCACCGGCATGCGGCGTTCGAGGCAGCGAATTTCCTGATGGATTTCCTGAAATCACGTGCGCCTTTCTGGAAGAAAGTGCACCGCGCCGACGGCACTGACGGCGGCTGGGTCGAGGCCAAGGAGATCGACGACAAAGCCGCTGGCCGCTGGAAGAAGGCTGCGCGGAAACGAACTTGAGCCTTCGCGTCGCCGCAGAGGTTTACCTTCGCCCCTTCGCGCGGAAGAGGTGGTCAGTTCAGCCTTTATGAGTCCCGATCCAGTGATCGAGCGAAATCCGGCCGGGTCCCCACGCCATGATGCCAAGCGCCATCGCCGCCCAGGTGATGTGCAGTGGCCAGCCGTCAGGCACAGTGACTTCTATGACCAGTGTCATCAGCAGCAGCCCGAAGGACGCCAGCCGTGTCGCCAGGCCGAGAACAAGGAGAATCGGCAGCAGGATTTCCGCCGACCCTGACGCGAACGCCACCAGCCCGGGTGCGGGAAAATCGTAAGGTCCGCCAGGCAGATGCAGCTTGAACTCCGAACTGAAGAGCAGCACCGCGACATCGTTCAGCTGCAGGAAGCCGTCCCATTTGTTGATGCCTGACCGCCAGAACGGGACGGCGAGGGCGCAGCGCAGGACAAGCTGGGTCAGCGACGGCGTAGCAATTGTGCGCAGGGCGACGTTCACTGTCTCGACGATCCCTCCTGTCCCGGCATCACCGCTCGCGTTCCGCCTGTCGCTCATCATGCTCACCTTCCTGGGGGTGCCGCTGTGAAGGCGCCCGCTTGCAGCACGCCGGCAATGTTCGCGGAAATATCGAATTCGCTGCTCTCCGCAAATGCTGCCGCCGCCGCCGCGCCGAGCGCCTCACCCGAGATCAGATGCGCGATAAACACTGCGCCGCCAGGCGGCAAGTGGCGAACGAAGACCTCGAGGCCGGGCCGCGTGACCAGCGCATCTTCAGGATCGACCGCCTCGATCCGCCCGACGGGAGCGTTGCTCCGGTTTGCTGCGAGGATGGTGACTGCCGGGAAACGGGAGCGCACGATTCGCGTTGCCGGGTGCGGCTCAAAGACGGCATCGGCCAGTCGTTCGGGCGGGGTCGATGCCAGTGTTGCGGAAGCCAACGGCTCTGCGTCGGCAGCATGATATGCGTCCAGCCAGGCCCGCTCGATCCGTGCGACGTCGGCGAGCCACGGCATCGGCTGTGCGTATTCGTAGCGCCCGATGAAATCGGGAAAGTCGCGGCCGTATTCGAATAGAAGTGGCGAGGTAGGCGGAGTTTCGCGGATATGGAAGCGAGCCATGGCGCGAAAGAAGTCCGGGCCAGTGATGCGCAGCGTCGCTGGAAAGTTGGCGGCCAGCGCATCGATCAGGCTGACCGTGACGTTGTTGCGATAGACGGCATATCGCTTGACCGCAACCTTCCCGTTCGGCCCCGAAACGGCGTCGGGCGGGGCACGGTCAGGATCGAGCAGGCCGGCGGTGAATGCCGCGGCGTACTCAAACCTGCGACCGAGATAGCCCGACTGGAGCTCATCCTGCGGCATGGGCTTTTCCGAGCATTTGGCTGGCATGGCGGTCGAGGATCGCTTGGGCGGCGTCGGCCTCCGCCTTGAGTACCGGCCAGTCGGGAATATTGCTGTCCCATTCGATGAGCGCCGGGAGCGGCCCGCAACTGCCGATGATAATATCGAAGAGCTTCCAGACCGCGCCGGCGACCGGGCCGTCATGGCTGTCAATGAGCAGCAGATCGCCCTCGTCGTCCTCTTGCTTGGCATGGCCGGCCAGGTGGATTTCGCCGACATGTTCGAGTGGGAAATCCGCGAGGTAGGAAAGGGCTGAATAGCGGTGATTGGTGGCCGAAACGAAAACGTTGTTGACGTCGAGTAGCAGGCCGCAACCGGTACGCTGCACCAGCGCACGGATGAAATCCGTCTCGCTCATCGTTGATTCCAGGAAAAGGACGTAGGTCGAAGGGTTCTCGAGCAGGATCGGGCGGCCGATCGCCTCTTGCACTTCGTCGATGTGATCCGCAACGCGTGAAACCGTTGCCGGTGTGTAGGGCAGCGGAAGCAGGTCGTTGTAGTAGGTACTGTCGTGGGTCGACCAAGCTAGATGCTCGGAAACGAGCGCCGGCTCATAGCGCTCGACGAGCGCCTTGAAACGACCGAGGTGCACTTTGTCGAGCGGCTGCGGTCCGCCGATCGACATGCACACCCCGTGCAGTGAAACAGGATAGTCGTGGCGGATCTTGGTCAGAGCGTCGTGCGGCGGGCCGCCGGCGCCCATATAGTTTTCGGCATGGACCTCGAAGAAACCGCCGTTTGGCTGGTTGGCGAGGATTGCTGGTAGATGTTCGTGCTTGAAGCTGGTGCCGACAAGACCAAGGACCGGAAGTGCCGGAAAGCGTGAGGTTTTCGATATGCGGGATGCCAGGTGGGTGGCCAGTCCGTTCATCTTTCCCTCCGCTTTCCGGGCAGGTTGCGTTGCTTATGACGGGATGTCGCGGGCCAACTCCGTGGACGAGCCTTTGCGGCCGTCCGGCAGATTCATCGTCGTGCAGGTGCCGCCGTCGACAAACTTCCAGGCGTTGCCCTGATAATCAACAGTCGACGTGCCTTGGCATGTGGTTCCCGCACCTGCCTTGCAGTCGTTCTGTCCCTTCAGGGCGACGCCAAAGCACTTCTCCTTGCCGGCATCCATCGCCGCCTTGACCTGTGCCTCGGTCAGCGGCGCGGCCGTCGCAAAAGAAGCAAGAGCCGTGGCAACAGCGCTGGCCAGTAAGGCGGCGCTCACGGTTGATCTCATTGACATGATTCACCTCCGATTGGGTTGTTGAACACGCCCTTCCTCAAGCGCGCATTGGTCAGTTCGGCCAGGAGGTGGGCTGCGTTACCTCTGCTTGGGAACACGACTTCGTGATCGCCCTGTAGCTTGGCCCCAGCCAGACCTTGCCGCCCACGCCAAGGAGATCGACGACAAGGCTGCCAGCCGCTGGAAGACACCGTCCAAATAAACTCTCCCGCAGCCATTCATTGACCGCAATCCTTTGGCCAATTTGCTGTCATCGGTCAGCCTGGACAAGGGAGAAGGTCATGCTGGACAGGATCGCCGAATTCCTCATCTTCGGCTTCGTGCCGCTGGTCGTCGGCATGCTGGCGGTGCCGGAAATGTCCAATGCCGCCGAAAAGACCCTGAAGGGCGAAGTGATGTACCGCGAGCGTATCGCGTTGCCGCCCAACGCCGTGCTTTCGGTACAGCTTGCCGATGTGTCGCTTGCCGATGTGCCGGCCACAATCGTCGGCGAACGCAAGGTGGCGCCGGCCGGCCAGGTGCCCATCAAGTTCGAGATCGGCTTCGATCCGCAGGTGATAAGGCCTGGCATGATCTATGCGTTGCGGGCGCGCATCACCGCCGACGACAAGTTGCTGTTCGTCACCGATGTGAGCTATCTCGTCGATCCGCTGAGCGATGCTCCGCAGACCATCGTGCTGAAAATGGTGGCGCCAAGCGACAAGCCGACCTCGGCCTCGGTGTTCGATCAGAGCTGGCTGGTCGAATATATCGACGGTATCGGTGTGATCGTGCAACCGAAGGCGACGTTCCGGGTCAGCGAAGCCGGCAAGGCCGGCGGCAGCGGCCCCTGCAACACCTATTTCGCCACCGTCAAGGTCGAGGGCTCGACGATCGCCATCAGCGACATCGGCTCGACCTACAAGGCATGCGCGCCGGAGGTGATGGCTGAAGAGAAGGCGCTATTCGACGCGCTGACCAGGGCGGCGTCCTATCATGTTGAAGCCGGCAAGCTCACCATCGCCGACAAGGGCGGCAAGAACATATTGCGCTTCAACGCGGCAAGCTGACGTCGACGGACCGGGCGTGGCGGCGGTGCGGGAATCGTCGTCGCGACTCTCCGACCCGGATTTCGCGACAGCCGGGAATAGTCCGGCCGCGCGAAGCGTTAACTTTCCATATGGCGGGTAGGCAAAAGGGACATGTCCCTTCACTGAAGCCGCCAGACCGAATGCGGGTCGATCTGGCCACTCAAAAAGGAGTCCAGATATGAAAAAGTACGCGCGCATCCTTGCTGCCACAGCCGTATCGCTGATTACCTTCGCCGGCTTTGCCAGGGCCGACGACCATTTGGTCAATGCACTTCAGCATGGTCTCAGTCCTGACAGCCAACCCTTCCAGACCAACAAGGCCGGCCACAGTGGCGACCTCGCGCCTGGGCAGGGCAGTCCGTTTGTCGGCGCCGACACCCAGACACCGGCCACCGACACCGAAGCGGCGAATGATCATGCGAATGTGAAAGAGCGCCAAGCAAAGTGACAAGAAGCCCGCCGCGAGTAGCGGCGGGAATTCTCGTTTGTCAGATATGCCGCGCCGCGGGTTGGCTGCCCTGGAGAGCATCAGACCTGCGGTGGCGGCGGTGCCGGCGTCAGGCCGAACCGGCGCATCAGGTCCATAAGCCTGGCGCGGTCGGGCGGGCCGCCGGTGCTGAAGATGGCGAAGGCTTCGCGAAAATAGTCCGGACCGATCGCCGCCGGCGTCACTACGCACAGCACCTTGGCGGTCTCGGCGGTGTCGTTGTCGAAGCGGTGAACCGCGCCGCGCGGAATGCACAGTGCCTGGCTAGGTCCGATATCATGCCGGTGTCCGTCGACGGTCAGCGTCAGCACGCCTTCGATCCCGTACATCGTCTCCTCATAGTGGTCGTGGCTGTGTGCCGGGGCGGGCAGGCGTTGCGAGCCGGCGACCGTCAGTTCGAAGGCGGCGATGCTGCCGTTCGATTGGTCGCCGGTCAGCAGGAAGCGCACGGCAAGGCCGCCATGGCTGATTGTCTCGTCGGCGGGATTGGCGCGAACCTGGCTGGCTTTGTCTAGCATTCCATCCTCCTATGTGGTAAATCGAATTTACCGATATGGGTAAACTCAATTTACCATGGTGTCAATGCCGCAATCCACCGAAGATCCGCCGAAGAAGCCGCCGCTGATCGGTGCGCTGCTGCGCGTGCCGGCGCTGGCCATTCACCGCAAGCTGATCAGGGAACTCAGGGCATCGGGTTTCGAGGACCTCAGCCCGCCGCATATGGCGGTCATACAATATCCTGGCCCGGATGGCCTTCGGCCGAGCGCGCTTGCCGAGCGCGCGGTGATGAGCAAGCAGGCCATGAACCAGTTGCTCAAGACGTTGGAAGCGATGGGCTACATCACCCGCTCGGCGGCCCCCGATGAGAGCGGCGGGACCATCGTCCACTTCACCGATCGGGGCCGCGCCGCCTACCAGAAGATGGCCGACATCCTGCTCGACGTCGAGCGGGAATGGGCCGAGGAGCTTGGGCAGAAGCGCTTCACCGAGCTGAAAACGCTGCTCGGCGACCTCTGGGACACGCCGCTCATTCGTTGAGCTCAGACCGGCTTCGCCTGCTCGAACATCGCCCCATAGTGATAGGGCGGTACCTCGACCAGTTTAATAAGCTTCAAGCCGCCGGCTTCGGCATCCGCGATGGTCTGTTGCGGTGACAGCCTGAGTTCGGTTCGCGGGCCGCGCGGCTCGCCCAGCACTGTCGTTGCCTCACGCGGCTGCTGGTGCCAGTTGACTATGGCAAAGTGTCCGCCAGGAGCGAGCGCCTGGCGCACGGCACGCGCCAGCCGCGGCCGGTCGGGCACGCCGTGGAAGGCGTTGGCCATGAAGACGAAATCGACGGGCCGGGACACAAGGTCCGCGAGCTCGTAGGCGTCGCCGGCGACGAATTCGCAATTGGTCACGCCGGCGCCGGTCAGCCGGCACTGCGCGACCTCCAGCTGGTCGGCGTCGATATCGATGGCGATGACACGGCGGGCGACCGTGGCGATCGGCAGCGTAAACCAGCCGTCGCCGCAGCAGAGGTCGACCACTTCCATGCCCGGCTTCAGCCCGGTTGCCGCAAGCACGCCGGCGGGATCCGGCCACAGCGCCTCCCACCAGCCGCTCGACGGCATCTCGGTGCCCTGGAAGAAACCGGGGATGGCGCTGGTCATGGTCGGGTCGGTTCCGCTGGTGCCTGGTCCGACCTTAGAGCAGTTCACCGTTTCGTGGAAACGATGAACTGCTCTATCTCTTTGTTACGCAATTCCGGACGGAAAACCGTTTCACACTTTTCCTGGAATTGCTGTAGCCCAGGCCGATCTTCGGGGGGAGTGCAGCGAGGTCCGACGCCAAAGAAAAAGGCCGGCGAAACGCCGGCCTTTTGCATGCGTTCCGTTCGCGTCGGCTCAGCCGACGATCTCGGTGTCCGAGAACCAATACTTGATTTCCTGCGCGGCGGTCTCCGGCGCGTCGGAGCCGTGCACCGAATTCTCGCCGATCGACAGCGCATGGACCTTGCGGATGGTGCCTTCGTCGGCGTTGGCCGGGTTGGTGGCGCCCATCACTTCGCGGTTCCTGGCAATGGCGTTTTCGCCTTCCAGCACCTGGACGATGGTCGGCGCCGACGACATGAATTCCACCAGTTCGCCGAAGAACGGGCGATCCTTGTGGACGGCGTAGAAGCCCTCGGCCTCACGGCGGCTCATCCATACACGGCGCGAGGCGATGACGCGCAGGCCGGCCTCTTCCAGCATCCTGGTGATGGCGCCGGTGAGGTTGCGCCGCGTCGCGTCCGGCTTGATCATGGAAAAGGTGCGTTCGATCGCCATTGGTCGTCCTTGTGATGAAGAGAGGAATTGGGTGATGAAGAGTGGAATTGGGAGTGGCGGGCTCTATACAAGCCGCCCGGTCCATTGCCAAGGGGAGGCGCTTGACCCGCGCTATTGCGCCGCGACCGGAGCCCTGGCGGCGCCGACGTCGCGCAGCGGCGGCAGGCCGTAGAGCCGGCTGTATTCGCGGCTGAACTGCGATGGGCTCTGATAGCCGACGGTATATCCGGCCGAGCCGACATCCAGGCGCTCCGTCAGCATCAGGCGGCGCGCTTCGTGCAGGCGCAGCTGCTTCTGGTACTGCATCGGCGTCATCGCGGTGACCGCCTTGAAATGATGATGCAGAGACGACACGCTCATGCCGGCGTGTCCGGCCAGCTCTTCGATGCGCAGCGGCCGCGTGAAGTTCTGCCGCAGCCAGGCGACGGCCTGGGCGATCCTGTTGCTCGGTGTCTCGATCATGGCGATCTGCAGCAGGCTGGGACCGAACGGACCGGTGGCCACGCGGTAGAGGATTTCCTGCTCGATCAGCGGTGCCATCGCCACAATATCCTCAGGACGATCGAGCAGCCGCAGCAGTCGCACGACGGCATCCAAAAGATCCGGCGGCGCCTTGTTGACGGCGGCCGCCAACATGTCGGCTGGCGTAGCTGCCAGCCGAGCCGTGCCGATCCGGCCGAGCAGTTCCTTCAGCCGCTCCGGTTCTATCCTCATGCCGAGGCCGAGGTTTGGCGCTTCGGGGCTAGCCTCAGTCACGCGCGACATCACGGGAAGATCGAGCGAGAGCACCATATAGTCGCCGACCCCGTAGTGGTGCACATGCGATCCGAGCGACAGGCTCTTGGCGCCCTGGACGACAAGGCCAAAGAACGGCCATTGGAGAGTGTGCACAAGCGCCGTCGTCGACGAACGCCTTACCAGGAAGAGGTTGCCGACCGCCGTCGGATGTTCCCCGTCATCGGCCGTGAAACGCGCAATGATCGACGCCATTTCCTGGTAGGGGTCGCGCGGCAGCGTCAAGCGGATATCTCAAAAGCTGTCATGGCCACAATCATATCCAATCCTGCACACACGGCCAGCGTCGGCAAGTGAGCTTTGCAGGATCGTACATGAATCTTGCAGGATCGCGATAACGTTCGATCGTCGCTTCATCGCATAACGCCGCCAGCGGGAGCGTGCTCCCAGAGATCAACCATCGGGCTAGCCGTCCGAGGCTGGATGCTCGGCCCCTGACCGTCAAGAGAGGCTAGGATCGGGCAAGCGGAGATATGAAATGACGGAAGCGATCGAAGTGACGACATTCAGGCTCAATGGGCAGTCCTGCCAGGAATTCGTCGCTGCCAACGCAGATATCGACGCCTGGCTGAAACGCCAGCCGGGCTTTCGATCGCGCCGCATCGCCGAGCGCGATGATGGCAGCATCGTTGACGTGCTGGTCTGGGCCACAGAAGAGGACGGACGCAACGCCGCAAGCGGCATCATGAGCGAGATGGGGCATTCACCGGTGCATGCGATGATCGATCAGCGTAGCGTGGACTGGACCGTGGCGCCTGTCCGCCACAGTATCGGGTGAGGGAGCTTTTGCGATGGACGATCATGCACATCATCGTTGCGGCTGGGCGCAGAGCGATCCGCTGATGCGCGCCTATCACGACGAGGAGTGGGGTGTGCCGCAACGCGACCCTCGCATGCTGTGGGAAATGCTGATGCTGGAAGGCTTCCAGGCAGGGCTCGCCTGGATCATCGTGCTCAGAAAGCGTCAGGCCTTTCGCGCCGCCTTCGCCGGCTTCGAGCCGGAGACGGTCGCACGGTTCGGCGCGGCCGATATCGAGCGGCTGATGGCCGATCCTGGCATCGTCCGCGCCCGTGCCAAGATCGAAGCGACCATCCGCGGCGCGCAGATATTCTGCGAGATGGCGGAGCGCGGCGAGGATTTCACGGATTTCTGCTGGTCCTTTACCGATGGCAAGGTGGTGAAGAGCGACGGCCACAGCTGGGTCGCATCGTCGCTTCTGTCCGAGCGGATCTCCAAGGAGATGAAGCGGCGTGGCTTCAAGTTTGTCGGCCCGACCATTGTCTATGCCTGGATGCAGGCGGTCGGCATCGTCAACGACCACTCCGCCGGCTGCTTCCGCCGGGCTGAAGTCGAGCGTCTCGCGTCTTAGCGCGCAGCCACCATGGAGGGCGGCGGAACTCCCCGTTCCTGGGGCGAAGATGGACGGTTCGCATAGGCGGGGATATTATCTCGGGGAGTCAGTTGAACGGCGAGCCGGCGCTGAGGAAGCTTTGACGAGATGAACTGGCACGATCGGAGACCCGGGGATATCAAGGGCATCCTGCTGATGGTTGCCATCTTCGCTGCCGTTGCATTTGTCTTGGCGCTCTTTCCTGGCCTCGGCAAGAACACGAACTTCGGCTTCGGTCCGGAATGGCAATGCGCCCCGATGGCGAAGGGCGACCCGATCTGCGTCAGGCTCATCGCCAAGGATGAGGCCAAGTGACTTATCGCCAAGAAGGTGACTTGTCGCCAGAAAGTGACCGGCACTACCGCTTGATCACCACGGGCCGCCGCCGCTGCTCCCAGCCCTCGCGTTCCAGCGTCGGCACATCATGCTCCTCGCTGGCATAGCCGAGGCAGAAATAGCCGATCAGCGTCCATTCGGGCGGCGTATCGAGAATCTTGGCCATCTCGGCCGCGTCGAGGATCGACACCCAGCCCATGCCGATGCCTTCCGCCCGCGCCGCCAGCCACAGCGTGTGCACCGCCATTACGGCCGAGTAGTCGATGGTCGCCGGCATGGTCTTGCGGCCGAGCCCGTGGCCCTGTTCCGTTGTGCGGTCGGCGAAAACCGCGAACTGACAAGGGGCCTCATTGAGACCGGCAAGCTTCAGCCGGGCATAGAGCGCGGCGCGCTCGCCCGAAAAGCATGCCAGCGCCTCGGCATTGCAGCGCTCGAAAGAGTCTCTCACGGCCGCGCGCCGTTCGGCGCTCTCGACCACGACGAAGCGCCACGGCTGGCTGAGCCCGACCGACGGCGCGATGCAGGCTAGCTCCAGCAGCCGCTCCAGCGTGCCCTCCGGCAAAGCCGTCCGCTCGAAGCGCCGCACATCCCGGCGCCAGCGCAGCAGCGCGACCAGCCCGGCGCGAAAATCGTCGGTAAAATCGGGGGGTAGTGGCATGGCGATCGGGAGGCTTTTGTTGGGAATAGGCAGTAGGCAGTAGGGAATACAGCGCGGAGACCCTATTGCCTACTGCCTATTCCCAAATCCCTGGGCGGCTGCCGCCGCCTCCACCGTACGGCCAAGGCCGTCATAAAGGTCGAGGCAACGCTCGAACCATTGCGCAACGATGTCGCTGTCGTCGAGCAAGCGATAAGGCGAGGTGATGCGTGCCCATTGCAGCGCGCCAAAGACGATGTAGTCGGCATAGAGCGGCGAGGCGCCGCCGATGAACGGCTGATAGCCGAGCATCGAACGCAGCGGCTCCAGTGCGGCACGGAAGCTCGCGAGCCCGGCATCGCGGGCGGCTGTGACCGCTTCCAGCGGTTTGCCGAAGCGCTGCTCACGGCTGGAGCGGAAATAGGCGGCGTTTTCGTCGTCCTGCATGGCGTGGATGTCGAGCAGCGCGGCCGTGGTGACATAGGGATGGACGGTGAGCTGCGACCAGCGCTCGATGAAACGCGCCATCGCCTTGCCGCCATCGCCGGCAAAAAGCGTCGGCCTCTCGGGATAGGCCTCGTCCAGATAAAGCCCGATGGCAAAGGAATCGGCCACCACACGATCGCCGTCGCGGATCACCGGCACGGTCTTCGAGATGCCGCCTTCGACCCTCGGCACGTCGAGGAAGCGCGTTGGCAGGCTGGACCTGTCCAGCCCTTTATGCGCAAGCGCCATGGCAATCTTCCAGCAATGCGGGCTGAACGGACGGGACGTGTCGCGTCCGACGAGTTCATAGAACAGAATGGTCATTGGCGGCTGCGTCCTCGCGGTCTAATTAGGCGCCTGCGGTTGAAGCGGAACTCGTCGGCGGGAAGAAAAGATGAAACAGCATTTCATGATGTTTGCGGCCTACAATCAATGGGCCAATGGCCGCATCTATGAGGCCGCCGCCGATCTCCTGGATGAAGAATTCGAACGGGATGTCGGCGCCTTCTTCGGTTCGATGATGGGCACGCTCAATCATTTGCTGGCTGCCGACCGCGTCTGGATGAAGCGCTTTACCGGCGAGGGCGACGCACCTTCGAGGACCGATACGATCCTCCGCCGCGCCTTGTCAGTCCTCAGCCTGGCACGCGAAGCGGAGGACAAGCGGATCATCGACTGGGTCGGCGGCATGAGCGACAAGGCGCTTGCTGGCCGCTTCTCCTACATGACGATCTCCGACATGCGCACCGTGTCGCAGCGGCTGGCGCCGGCGCTCAGTCACTTCTTCAACCATCAGACCCATCATCGCGGCCAGGCCCACATGATCCTGACCGTGCTTGGCCGGCCTTCCGTCCCGCTCGATCTGGTGCAGTTCCAGCGCAGCGAGGAAGGCCGCGCCTACGCCTGATTTCAGGATTGGGTTGTCTTATATTAGGAACTTCTAAAGTTTTAGAATAAAGCGCGCCTTGTTTTAGCATGGCAATGAAATGTTCAAAAACTAAGATTCACGGAAACAGAAAGTACGTTGAAACCGGAATGCATCTCCAAGCGTAGCTCTTGGTGCATGAGCAATACGATGGATTTTCCAAGAGATTGCAATGCGGGACTGGAAGGGCAACAGAGGAGAGTGTCATGTCTAGTATCGTTCGGAAAATCGCCAGAACATTTGCAAGCGGAGCGCTTGTCGTTATTCTTGCCGTTCCTGCAAGTGCGGCTGAGGTTGGCCTTGGTGGCCTTGGCGGCGTTTCCATCGGTGGCAATTCAGCCAACGGCAATGTCGGCGGTGCCAACGGAGCCAACGCAAATGCTTCCTTCGGCGGCAGCAGCACCGACGCCAGCGCCTCTATCGGCGGCACGAGCGGCGCCAATGGCAACGCCGTTATTGGTGGCGGCGGTGGCGCGGCCACGGTGTCCTTGGGCGGGACCAGCGGCGCGGTGACCAATGCGACCCTGGGCACAGGCAATGGTGTCAATGCCGCGCTGAGAACGACGCTCGGCGGCACGAGCGCCAATGTTGGTGTCGGCACCGGAGTTGGTACGTCAAGCATTCCTGGCACTCCGGGAACTGCCAGCACGCTGGGTCTGCCCGGCGTCGTTGCCAGCATGTCGAGCAGCCAGCTGACACGCATGAAGAAGCGCTGCATCGACGTCCTCGGCAGCGAGGGCACCTACGACAGCGACCTGCGGCAGCTTTGCCTGATGATCTCCCGTCGCTGAGACGGGTTTCGCCGGGAGTGTCGAACCAGCCGTGAGGCTTTACGGCACTCTCCTACCGCATGACCCGGACTTCCCGAGGACATGCGCTGACGAGAATCCTCCGGTCAGTCGGAAAGCCCGCCACGCGAGTGGCGGGCTTTTTGTGACCGCCGGCATCGTCATGGCGATCACCCGTGCTATCGATGGGCTGTTAACCACATTACAATTGAAGGCAAGGTTTTAGGGTTTCATTTGTGTTCCCACTGCAAAATGGCGGACACGGTGGGAGAATGGCATGCGGATCGATCTGTCGCCCACAAGCTGGGGCAGGGTCATAGCGGTCACAGTTGTCGGCACGGCGATCTGCATCGCGGCTGCTTTCTTTGTCGATTCCTACAATTTTCCGTCGCTGTCGCCTGATGCGTTGCGCTGGGCGAAGCTCACCGACCTTTTGCTGCCGCTTGTGCTGGGTGGGTCGTTCTTCTCTTTCCTGATGTACAAAATGCGTCAGCTGGCCATCGCCCAGAAAGAGCTGAGCATCGTCGCGGCGACCGACAGCCTGACGGCGGTGTTCAACCGCGGCGCGTTTTCAATGCTGGTCGAAGCGTATCTCGACCAGGCGCGCAGCCAGACCGTC
This sequence comes from Mesorhizobium neociceri, assembly GCF_013520985.1. GTDB lineage: Bacteria > Pseudomonadota > Alphaproteobacteria > Rhizobiales > Rhizobiaceae > Mesorhizobium > Mesorhizobium neociceri. The sequence continues at coordinate 257,537 of NZ_JACDTY010000008.1, forward strand.
GTCAACGCCGGCGCCTTGCTGATCGTCGACGCCGACCATTTCAAGACCATCAACGATCGACTGGGTCACGATTGCGGCGATCAGGCGCTGAAGCTGATCGCCGAGACGATCAAAGCCCAACTGCGCGGCGCTGACATTGTCGGGCGCATCGGCGGCGAGGAGTTCGCCGTTTTCCTGCCTGGCGCCGACCCGTCGCAGTCCTGGCTGGTCGCCGAGGGGATCCGACGGCGCATCCGCGAGGTCGAATTTGCCCCGGGTGGACGACCTTGTCCGCTCTCGGTGAGCATCGGCGGCGTCGCCTTCAGCGGACCCACCACCTATGCCGACATGTTCGTGACGGCCGACCGACACCTCTACAAAGCCAAGTCGAACGGGCGCGACCAGGTCAGTTTTGAGACGACCGGGCCGCGCGGCCTGCTGGCCGGCGACCCGGCGACGTTCCATTGAGACTGGGCAATTGGGTTGGAGCGGGCCTGGTCACTCGGATCGCTGCAACGCCGACCTGATATAGCGCAGTGGAGCTGTTACCTTCCACTATGTCGACTGCAGCAGGGCTTCGTTCCTTGTCGTGAGCGTCTGGATCCGCCGGTTCACGGCGCGGCCGTCAACAATCCGTTCATCCCTTGGCCATTAATCTCTGCCGAGCCGATCTTCGGTTGCAATGAGGGCAGGGTGTCCGATCTCGTAGACCTCAAGGCGGTGCTGGTCATCGCGCTTATCTTCATTCCGCTGGAGCGGCTGTTGCCGCTGCATGCGGAGCAATCATCGACGCGCCGGCATTGGCTGAACGACGTTGTCTATCTGCTGTTCAACGGCATCATCACCAAGATCGGCCTGCTCCTCGTGATCGGCACATGCATGCTGGTGCTTGACCGATTTGTTCCGGCCGGACTTACGCAGGCGGTGCAGTCGCAACCGGTCTGGCTGCAGGCGGTGGAGGTTCTGGTGCTGGCCGATACCGGCTTCTACCTGGCGCATCGCGCCTTTCACGCCGTCCCGTTCCTGTGGCGCTTCCATTCGATCCACCACAGCATCGAGGAGATGGATTGGCTGGCCGCGCACCGTGTCCATCCTGTCGACCAGATCCTGACCAAATCGGCGTCGTTCCTGCCAATCTTCGCCCTCGGCTTTTCGACCACCGCCATACTGATCTTTACGCTGATCTATCAGTGGCAGTCCCTGTTCATCCATTCGAACACGCGTATCAAGTTCGGACCGTTGAAATGGCTGCTGGCGTCGCCGCAATTTCATCATTGGCATCACGCCAATGAGCGCGAAGCCTGGGACAAGAATTTCGCCGGGCAGTTGCCATTGCTCGACATGTTGGGCGGCACCTTGTTCATGCCCGACAGGATGCCGCAGAAATACGGCACCGATGACCCGGTCCCGCCGCTCTATCATCAGCAGCTTGCCTACCCGTTTGTCGGCAACACCGAGCGGCTCGCGCAGCCGGCGAGGCTGGCCGAAGCCTCCCCGACGTCGGCCGGCAAGTCCGATTGATCTTTCTCTGGCCAGGCTTGGTCCAGCCGCGTCTCAGGCGGCGTAGCCGCCGTAGCCGCGCGCGGCATCCACGGCTGCAGCCGGCGGCTATTTCCACATGCCGCGCATGCGGGCGCCGAGGTCGACCCTGACCTCAGGTCTGTGGCGCGGATCGTCCTTTGCGTGGACGCTCACCCACGAGGTCTGCTCGAAGGTGCCGAGGATCGAGGCCGGGATGAAGCGGCTGCGCGAGGCGTAGACATTGCGGTCGCCGCGCGCCGGCTGGTTGTGCGGATAAAAGCGCTGCGGCGTCACCAGGTGCAGACCGTCCTTGGCGCGCGTCATCGCCACGTAAAGCAGCCGGCGTTCCTCCTCGATGTCTTCCTTGGTGCCGACGCCGAGATCGGCCGGGATGCAGCCATCGACGGTGTTGAGCACGAAGACATTCTTCCATTCCTGGCCCTTGGCCGAATGGATGGTCGACAGGATCAGGTAATCCTCGTCGCGATGCGGCGGCCCGGCCTGGTCGCTGGTCGCATCCGGTGGATCAAGCGTCAGTTCGGTCAGGAAGCGCTCGCGCGAGGCATAGCCGGAGGCGATCTGCTCGAGCTGCATGAGGTCGGCCCGCCGCGTCGTTGCATCCTCATGCATGCGCTCGAGATGCGGCTCGTACCAGAGCCTGACCTGTTCGAGATCGGCCAGCCATTTCCCTGACCTGGCGCGCAGGCCGGAATAGAGCGCGACGAAGGCCGGCCAATCGTCCGCAGCGCGCTGCGGCGGCCGGTAGCGGGCCAGCCCCATCGCTTCATCGAGCGATGTCGCCATGATCTCGACGACGGCACTGGCCGCCGAAGGGCCGATGCCGGGCAGGAGCTGCAGCACGCGGAAGCCGGCGACGCGGTCGCGCGGGTTCTCGGCAAAGCGCAGCACCGCCAGCACGTCCTTGACATGGGCGGCGTCGAGGAATTTCAGCCCACCGAACTTGACGAATGGGATGTTGCGGCGAGTCAACTCGATCTCCAGCGGCCCGCTGTGATGCGAGGCGCGAAACAGCACCGCCTGCGATGTGAGCACCGTGCCGGCCTCGCGCTCGGCAAGGATCGCCTGGCAGACATAATTTGCCTGCTCGGCCTCGTCGCGCACGCTGACCAGTTTCGGTTTCTGCGAGGATTTGCGCTCCGACCATAGGTTCTTGGTGAAGCGCTCAGGCGCCTCGGAAATCACCGCATTGGCCGCCGCCAAGATGGTCACGGTCGAGCGGTAGTTGCGCTCCAGCATGATGACATCAGCGGCGCGCGCGAATTGCTGGGGGAAATCGAGGATATTGCGCACCTCCGCGGCGCGGAACGAATAGATCGACTGCGCATCGTCGCCGACCACCGTCAGTCCGGCGCCGTCCGGCTTCAACGCCGAAAGAATCGAAGCCTGCAGCCGGTTGGTGTCCTGGTATTCGTCGACCAGCACATGGTCGAAGCGGGAGGAAAGATGCGAGGCGATTTCAGGCTCGGCGGCCATCTGCGCCCAGTAGAGCAGGAGGTCGTCGTAGTCGAGCACGTTCTGCGCCTGCTTGGCCTCGACATATCCGGCAAACAGCGTCTTCAGCTGTTCTGCCCACCCCGCGCACCAGGGGAAGGCCGAACCCAACACCTCGCCGAGCGGCGCCTGCGCGTTGACAGTGCGCGAATAGATCGCCAGGCACGTGCCCTTGGTCGGAAACCGGCTTTCGGTCTTCGAAAAGCCGAGCTCGTGGCGGGCGAGGTTCATCAGGTCGGCGGAATCCTCTCGGTCGTGGATGGTAAAGGCGGGGTCGAGGCCGATCGTCAGCGCGTAGTCGCGCAACAGCCGGGCGCCAATGCCATGGAATGTGCCGGCCCAGCTCAGGGCGTCGGCGATAACGGACGCATCGCGGCCCAGCACCTCGCCGGCAATGCGTTCTACCCGCCTGGCCATTTCGGTGGCGGCGCGGCGCGAGAACGTCATCAGCAGGATGCGTCTCGGATCGGCGCCCTTGACGATCAGATGCGCGACCCGGTGGGCGAGCGTGTTGGTCTTGCCGGAGCCGGCGCCGGCTATCACCAGCAACGGCCCGGCGATCTGGCCGTCACCATGCTCGACGGCCAGCCGCTGCTCGGCGTTGAGCTTCGCGAGATAGGCGGGCTGCAAGGTCGAATCATTGATGGCGATGGTCATCGCCCATCAAGCATCGTTTCCGCTTTGTTCGCAACGGGCGAGCGGGTGTTTATCCCTTGACAGCAAGTAGGATTGCATCGGATGTTGACACTAGAATACGATAGAGTCCCCGTTCTCCGGCACACCAATCGCGGGGTGCCCTATTGGGGCATGGAACCGGCTGGCATGCCTCGCATACCCGACGACACGCTCGACGTGGCTTTCTACCTCTATCCGTCCGAAGCTGCGGCCAAGGCAGGTCAGGAGGCTGGAGGCACCGGCTTCGTCGTTATGGTGCCGTTTGAACGGGTGGACGGTCTCGCGGTCATTCTCGTAACGAACAAACATGTGATCCAACAGGGTCATACGTTCGTCCGACTGAACAGGAAGGACGGTTCAGCGCCTGACGTATTCGAGATCGATCCAGTGGAGTGGTATCCACATTCAGGTCCGCATGATGTTGCCGTCGCTATCGGCGTTGGCAACGGCAAGGTGCATAGCTTCTCTAAGTCCGTACATTATGAGCAGCTACTTACGCGGGATATGGTCCGTGAATATGACATTGGGATTGGCGACGACGTTTTTATGATCGGGCGATTTATTGGCCATGATGGGAAAACACATAATCGCCCAAGCGTTCGTTTTGGAAATATAAGCGTTGATGTTGGAAATATATATAATTCCTCGTCCGGGCATAACGAAGAGAGTTACGCGGTAGAGGTAAAGTCCAAGCCGGGCTACTCTGGATCATGTGTATTAGTTTATGCTCTTAAATCTTCAACTAGTAGGAGATCTGAAAAAAAGGAATTCGTACTCTGCCTCGGCATCAACTGGGGCCATATCCTTGAGCGGCGGCCAGTTCTAGATGATACCGGAAAAGAGGTAGAGCCCAAAAGGTACGTGCGGGTGCCATCTGATATGAGTGGAATTGTCCCGGCATGGCGTATTCTTGAATTGATCGATTCTGCCAAAGTGAGGAATGGTCTCAAAATGATTGAGGATAAAACTATTTTATACGAGGGCGAGCGGCGAAGCTCGGTCGAGCCGACCGTCGCAGAACAGGACCGGCCTGCCACCGATGAGAACCCCAGGCACCGAGAGGGTTTCACGGCTCTACTAAACGTGGCAGCGAGAACGCCTCCACAAGGCGATTAAACATCGCGGTGTGAGAATGCCGGTAGTTCCTGCGGTAGGAAAACTCGCTCACATATTTCCACATGTGCTTTCCAGAAATGTGGACATGTGTGCCAAGAACGGCGCGCTTGAAATGCGACCAATGGCCTTCAAGGGTGTTGGTGTGGTGTATCCCGTGAACGTACTGTTCGGCGTCGTGATTGACCGTGCCGTGCACATAGCCAGAGTTCTTGAGGTCTTTGTAGGAGCGAAGCTCGTCGGTGCTGATAGTGCTTCCGGGCACCACGTTCGAGCGAATGATCGGTTCTAGGGTGAAAATCGATACGTCCGGGATCGGGCCGGCGATGATGTTGCCATTGCGCTCAACCAAGCCCATCACAACGGTCTTGTTCGTGCCCTTGGCGCGGCGAACACGCACTTTCTGCGATCCGCCAACATAGGTTTCATCAACCTCAACGTGACCAGAAAGAGGGCCGCGATAGTCAGCGGTAGCCATCAGCTTCCGCAATTCGTGGCACATGCGCCAAGCGCATTTGTAGGTCACGCCGATCTGGCGCTCGACTTCCTTCGCGGCGACCCCATGACGCGTGCTGGTCATAAGGTACATGGCGAAAAACCACTTGGTGAGGTTGGTGCGCGACTTGTGGAAGATGCTGCCGGCGCAAGGGTAGATGTGATAGCCGCACTCTTGGCAGGCATACGCCTTGCGCTTGGTCATCGGATAGAAATTCGCCTCAACGCCGCAATCCGGGCAGGTGATGTGCGTGCCGCCGTAGTTGATTTCCATGAGCTTTGCGAGGCAGGCCGCGTCATCGGGATATTCGGCCTGAAACTCTTTGAACGTGTACTTGGTCACGGAACTATCCCCTTACCTGCGGTTGAGGGATAGAATATCAGATGCTTACTTGTCGTCAAGGGATAAATACCGGCGAGCGCCCGGCCTCTATCAGGCCTTTATTCCTCTTTGATGGCTGGCCTATCTTCGGGGCGCGACGCCCATTGCCGCCGACTGGCGTCGCAAGGCGCGTTCGTCGCCGGGCATCGGCAGCGGTTCGAAATCGTCGGGCACCTCGTCGATGACTTTTCTGGCGGCACGATAAGCAGCATAGGCGACAAGGCCGGTTATGAGCAGACGGATCATGGCGCGATCTCCTTTGCTCAACCAACCGCAGAGGCGGCGTTTTGTTCCCGCCGGCTAGGCATCCCTTGCGGACGTGCAACCAAAGTGGAGCCGCCTCGTTGCCCTACAAATGGGGAAGGAGAGCAACGGGGAGGGCGGACGAAGGAGGTAGCCATGAAGAGGCTTCTGATCCTGTTTGCCGTTGGCTTGGCGCTCGCGGCCTGCGACAACAACATCCAGCCGACCAAGGCGCCCGTGGTAGATCAAGTCCCGCAGCCGACGCCGAAGTCGCCCACCGGCGGCGATCAACTGCCACCGGCGCAATAGATCGGGGTCATCGCGGCAAGATGAATCTTTACCGCCCCAGCAGATTTCGGGCGGCGCGAAGCAGGGTGGACCAACGCGATACGGCCTTGTCCAGTTCGAAGACGAGATAGCGCGCGGGTTCGGCGCCGACGGACTTCAGCCCGTGCATTGCACCGGCAGGGTGATAAAGCAGCGCCGGAGCCGAGACCCGCTTGCCCAGCGTCTCAATCGCACCGGAAAACAGGACAATGGCCACGTCATAACGGTCGGCATGGGGCGCGTAGCCGACGCCAGGCATCGCTATCGAGACATGACAGTGCAGTCGATCGAGCCATCTGGTCCTCGCGTTGAGGATGGTTCCCCGATTGCGCCTGCCGAGATCCGCCGCGGCAAACAGCGTGTCTGAGCCCCGCACGAAGGCCAGCTTCGACGCTTCGCCCGGCGCATGGCCTCGCTCGTTGCGCCATTTCAGCATCGTGTAGAGCACTGGTTTGTCGCTGGCATTGACCAGCGTGTGCGGCTGGAAGGCGGGGTAATAGGCGAAATCGCCTGCGTTCATCGTCTCGCGTCGAACGCTCTCAGACCCGACATCGTCGGCGGTTATCAACGCTGCTTGCCCCGAAACGACAATGAGGATCTCTTCTTCCACATGGGCGTGCAGTGGATGCGGCGTGGCGCCCGGCGCCAGTACCGATGAGTGCGCGTCCATGAATTCGATCTTGGCCGTGCGGCCGCGAAAGTGTGGCATCGAGGCGAAATGTGCCACCGGCTTGGCCGGCAGTTCGGGCAGATCGAACGCGGCGTTCGCTATCGCGGCAAGCCGGCGCGCGCCGGGCGGTCTGGCGATCTGGTTGACACCGATCGGCGAGCGGCCGGAAACGACCAGTACCGGCGGCCTTGGCTCCGTCTTGAAACGAAACGGCCATTCGAAGGCTTCAGGAATGAAGACCGGGCGGTCGGCGCGGGCATATTGCAGCAGCAAGGCGACGCGTGTGGTCGTCGACGGATTGTGCGAGCCATGCCAGGCTCTGCCGTCAAAGACCAGCGCGGCACCGTCGCAAACGTCGGGCTGAACGATTGTTGCGTCTTGAGCAAAAGTCCGCGCTGCATCCAGCACAGCCGCATCGGAATTTTCCGTCGCATTCATTCCAAGCCTGGCTTTGATCTCCTGAACCGTGGCGCCATAGCGGTGCGAGCCCCTGACGAATTTGAGGCCCGACGCGGAGTTTGTGTTCTCCAGGCCGAGCCACACGGTCAGGAAGCCGCCATCGGCCGATGACGATTCGACATCGCAGTGAAATGGATGCTCCGTGTCCGGACGCCTGATGACGAGATGCGCGGCCCACAGAATGATGTCTTCGCCGAGGACCGGACGGACCAGCTCGAGGATGCGCGGGTCGCTGGCGATCTTGTAGTAGTGATGATTGGCGACAGCGGACGCCTTGCTCCACACCTTCCTTTTCTGGCGTTCCTTGATCAGCCTGGACAGAAGGCGGCCACGTTCCTTTCGGCTTAGAACCGGAAACGGGCCAGCGAAACCGTCGCGCTCGATATCGTCGATCATCAATCAGCTTGCTTCAGGAAAACCCAATCGGAACCGATTGCCTGAGCCGAGAGTACGACAAGCACGCATCTCAAAACAAGAGCGGGAAGAAGGCCGGCGCTGCTCGGGAGGAAGCTGAAAGCGCCGGCCAAGCGGGAAAACAGGCCCGCCGCGCGACTGAAGATAGCTGAGTCTTTCCTCTGCGTCATGAGGTGGACCGCATCGACTGCTTAATGACGGCGCTCCTGCACAAAATTCAACAGAAAAACCCTGAAATCCTGCAGCATCTAGCCACGACTGGTCCGCTCTGCACGGGTACTTCCGAAAGGTGAAAACGGTTCTGTTCGGTGCCCTCATATTCGCCTCGATCACAATCGCGGCGCTGGCCAAATGGACTGTGGCCTACAATTATCGGGAACGACTGAGCGACCGTCAGCTAATCGCGATAGCCGCAGGCGACGAAGCAGGGGGAAGAGTTGGGTCGGTCAAATACGCTTCTTCCGAGGTCTTAATAAGTCGAAATCCTACGTGCTGCATCGTGCTTCACTCGAATCATGAATGGCTTCGATTTCCATATCAAATATTCGAAGAAGATGATGCCGTAGTTATATTGAATTACATCGTCAACAACGATCGGGGAGAGAGGTACTTTTTCGCTGAAGTGGCTATTAGCTCCAAGGGAGACTTGCTGCGTTCCAGGGGGAATCACAACAGATATGAGGCCGTTAAGATAGATACTCTTTGGTGGCGCGTTTCGCGTGGTGCTGAAGCGACAGGCATGGCGACCTCAGGCCATTGCCTGCCGGAGCACCGGGCCGCTGGCGATCTCGGCGTCCAGTTGGCACTGCGTCAGCGCTGCCTCGGCCATGATCCACTGCTTGAACAGGTCCACCTTGCGCGCGTAGAGCGCGGTGACCGGGCTGACGAAATACCAGCCGGCGGTGTTGGGGTGATGCACCGCGAACGGCGCCACCAGCCGCTCGGCGCGGATGTCGCTCGCCATATAGGCGCGGTTGGCGACCGCAAAGCCCATGCCGGCATTGGCCGCCTCATAGGACATCATGCAGGAATCGAAATAGATGCTCTTGGCCTCGCCGAGCACCGAACTCGCGCCGGCAAAACCCAGCCACGACTGCCAGTTCTGCGTGCAGGTGTCGGAATGCAGCAGCGTGAAATGCCTGAGGTCGTCCGGCGTCACCTTTGACAACGGCTTGTCACCGAGAATCTCGTGGAACAGCTTCCTGTTGCATACCGGCGTCAAATCCTCCTTGAACAAGAGGTCCGCCGCCAGGTCCGGAAAGCTGCCGTCTCCGTAGCGGATCTCCAGGTCGAACTCGGAGGTGGCGAACTCATTGGTGGCGTAGGAGGTCGAGACCCGCATCTCGATTTCGGGATATTGCCGCTGGAACAGCGGCAGGCGCGGAAACAGCCAGCGCGCGGCGAAAGTCGGCAGCACCGAAATCTTCAGCACATGCGCCTGCGACTGTCCGGTCGCTTCCATGCTGGCCGCCACGATCCGCTCCAGCGCCTCGCGAACGCGCGACACATAGGTCTCGCCCTCGGGCGTCAGCGAAACCGCATTGCCGCCACGCTGGAAGATCTTGAAGCGCAGCTGGTCCTCGAGGCTTTTGACACGCTGGCTGACCGCGGAAGCAGTAATGAACTGCTCTTCGCCGGCGCGCGTAAAGTTACGGTGCCGGGCGGCACTTTCCACAATCTTCAGCGAATTGAGGTTGACCTGACTGAGCAGACGCACGCGTTTCGACCTTAAGCTGGGCTTACACTAGCACCAGCATTCCTAATTTTACAGGGGTGGGGAAATTAATCGACTGTTTACCAAGTGATGCCCCCACCCTGGAGAAGTAGAATGAACGCCCATACCATTCCCGATTTGCGCTATGCGATGAGCCGTGAGGCCATTATCGGTCACGAGACAGCCTGGAAAGTGTCGAGTTTTGGCGTAGCGCAGTATCTGCACGGCTACGACCCGGCGTTGCTGGCGGCGATCGAGGAGGCGGCGTTGAAGCTCAAGTCCAGCCACGCCGTGCACAAGCATCTCGATCTGACCTTCATCACCGGCGCCGATCGCTTCATTCCGGAGATCAAGGAACTCCTGCATGACAAGCTGCGCCTGGAACGTCTGTCCGATATGATGGGCACCAAGCTCGAACCGTACCCGCTGTCGATCGTCGGTTCGACCGTCACTTTCATGAATCCCAAGGACGGCGCCGTCGATTGGCATTGCGACGGTGTTCCGGTCACCGAACTCATTCCGCTGTCGATCAGCAATCCGCTGGTTGGCGGCCATCTCGAAATCTACTGCGATGATTCCGAGACCGGCCGCGCCATCCTCGAATCCGGCCGCGAGATCCCGCGCAACCGCATCATGCGAATCGACCACAAGATAAACTACGCGACGCTCGGGCAGTTTCTTGGCGTTCTGCACCGGACGGCACCGATCCAGTTCGGTGAGCGCGTCACGCTGGTGCTCAACCAGCGCTCGGTGGCCAAGCCCTATGTCGATGACAACCGCATGTTCTATCTCGCCGCCGACAATGATCATGATCGCGAATGGGTCAACGAGTTGGCCGAAGACGTCTGGACAAACCAGCTGCCGGCCTATCGCCGCTTCGAGGAAGAGCGTCCGGTTGCGGCGGCGGCCGATGCGCCGTCCCCGGGCGGGTCAAGGGAATCATGGTAGCCTGAGCATAGAAGTGGACACCGGTTTGACCGTCGGTTCGGAAGAAATCATGGTCGGCAATGGAAACAGGGCGCCATCCCGGCGGTTCCGGGATGGATCGGGCTCGCCATCGGCCCTGGTCTTCGCCGCCGGCGCGGTCGCCCTGTGGTCGACCAACGCGCTGGTCGGCAAATCCCTGCTGGCCAGCCATCCGGTGTCGCTCGTGCAGTTGCTGCAGTTTTGCGGAGCGGCACTGGTGTTCGCCGTCATCCATCTGGCGAGCCGCAAGAACGCGGCGCCGGAAAACGCAGCCACAGGCGCTCGGTCGATTGCGGTCGGCATCATCGGCCTGGTCGGCACCATGGTGCTGCAATACATCGCCTTTGCCTCAATGCCGGTGATCGAGGCCAATCTCGTCGCCTACACCTGGCCGCTGATGGTCGCGGCGGCGGTCATCGTGCTGGGCAAGCCGCAACGCCCTGTGCTCCTCGGCTCGACTGCCGTGCTCGGTTTTGTCGGCGTGGCGCTGGTGATCTCGGGTGGCCGCGGCCAGCCTTTTCTCCAGGGCAGCATCGTCGGCTATCTAGCCGCCTTCGGCTCAGCACTGTGCATGGCGTTCTATTCGATCGCGGTCGCTCGCCTGGCCACACCGTCGGAGCGTTTGCTTTTGCCTTCGGCACTGGTCGGCGTCGGCCTGACCTTGCTGTGGTGTGTTCACGACGGCGCGGCCTGGCCAGCTGGCGCGGACCTCCTGCTTGGCCTCTATCTCGGCGCCGGTCCGATGGGTCTGGGCTATTATTTCTGGTCGCGCGCCTTGAAGCTCGAAGGCGGCGGCAAGGTTGCGGTTGTCGCCTATCTGACGCCGATCGCCTCGACGCTGCTGCTGACGATGTCCGGTGAAACGCTGACGCTGACCGCGATTGCCGGTGCGGTACTCGTCATCGGTAGTTGCATTGCGGTGGGCATAGAACGCTCGGAGGCTGAAAACCATGCTTGACGACGATGAACGCCTCGCCAGACAGGAAGCATTCTGGCTGATCAAGGAGTTCGGCGCCGAAGCGCCGCTCTATGCCGCGATGAAGGCCGAGAAGGCGATAGAGCAGAAGGATTTCGGGCGGTGCGCCCGCTGGAAACGTATTCTAGAGATATTGGCCGACTCCAGACCCGTTAGCTCGGCAAGGGCGAAATCGGCCGCTTCGAAGTATTAGATTTTCTAATTTGCAACTTTGCAACCTGATGTGGAAACATCCTCCTGCACTGATTCTTGATGATTTACTGACGCTTAACGACCCGCTGGGGGGGTGCTGTTAAGTGGATACATCGAGAACACTCTTCAAAAAAAAGCCGGCAACTGCATCACCGGCGGGAGAAAAACAAATTGCAAACTCTCGACAACAAGACTGCTATTGAACTGACCGCCGACATTGTATCGGCCTATGTCGGCAACAATCCACTGCCGGCTTCTAGTCTACCGGATTTGATCGCAAGCGTCAGCGCATCGGTTCGCAAGTTGGGCAATGCTGCTGCCGTGGAGAGCCCTGCGCTTAACCCGGCCGTCAATCCGAAGCGTTCGGTGTTTCCCGACCACATCGTCTGCCTCGAGGATGGCAAGAAATTCAAGTCGCTGAAGCGTCACTTGATGACCGACCATGGCCTCAGCCCGGACGAGTATCGCACCAAATGGAGCTTGCCGTCGGACTATCCGATGGTGGCGCCGAACTATTCCGCGACCCGTTCGGCATTGGCCAAATCCTCGGGCCTCGGCCGCAAGCCGGCCGTTCCGGCCGTTGCGGCCAAGGTGACGAAGCGCAAGCCAAAGGCCTGACCGCAGGAGCGGTTCCAACCGAGGGACCGGCCATTGATCCCTGGCGAAAATGCTTCCGCAACCCTGCCGGCGCGCCATCATCTTGTCGCGCTCGGCTGGCTGCGGGAGCGGATCCTCGGCCAGACCGCCGTCGATCCGCGCCAGGGCGTCGAGGCACGCCATGCCCTGTTGTCCCTGAAGCACGATTGCGAACAGTGGGGTCGGGCCTTCGCAAAAAGTCCCGCTCGATCCAATGTCATACAACTCCATCCCGGCTCAACCGGGATGGGACACATTCCAGACAGGCCGGACGCCGCGATCCTGGCCGCGCTCGACATGTTGAATGTCTTCGAGCGCGCAATCGTCGAAAGCCACGACCAGCTCACCGTCGAAGCGCTCCGGCTCAACTGCCTGGACGCGCTCGACCGCCTTCTGCAACGCATTCAACCGGATCACTCCGGCGGCGTCTGACTTTCCGTCCGTCCTGCATCTTGCTCGGCGGCCAGATTGTCGGCTTCGATGGCCGTCATTTCCAGAAAATAGACCAACATGTGATAACGCGTCTGCGAAAGCATCCTCGCCAATTTCCGCGTAATTTCGGCGACATATCTTAAGACGCGTAGATCGTTTTCGGCCCTTTCCATCGTAAGCTCCTGACCGTCAAATTGTTTTTGGCGCCCCTCAAAGTCGACTCACGGCGCGATTACATGTTCACAGCATTGATAAGAAAATTGAAGTCAATTTTCTGACAGCGTGATGCTTGGACTAAGCGATATAACGCATTGCTTATGCCTCCGCCGAGACCCTCCTTCGGCTACGCCGCCGGGCCGGCGCGAAAGAGCGCTGTCCGTGCCCGCACAACAGCCTGCGATGGTACGCCACCTCGTGCGGTTTTCGCGTCAGATCGTGCCAGCCGACCCCCAAGCCCTTGCGAAGCGCCGGTGTCCCGTGCAAAAGCGCGGCCATGCTTATCATCAACGATCTTTCGCTCCGCATGGCCGGACGCTTGCTTCTCGATCATGCCTCGCTGACCTTGCCAGCCGGCACCAAGGCCGGCCTCGTCGGCCGCAATGGCACCGGCAAGACGACCTTGTTCAAGGCCATCACCGGCGATTTCCCCTCCGAGACCGGCTCGATCAGCCTGCCCAAGAACACTCGCATCGGCCAGGTGGCGCAGGAAGCGCCGGGCACCGAGGAGCCGCTGATCGAGATCGTGCTCAAGGCCGACCTCGAGCGCACCGCGCTGCTTGAAGAGGAAAAGACCGCCACCGACGCGCACCGCATCGCCGACATCCACATGCGGCTGGCCGACATCGACGCGCACTCAGCCGAGTCGCGCGCGGCCACCATTCTTGCCGGTCTCGGCTTCGACGACGCCGCGCAGCGCCGCCCGGCCTCGTCCTTTTCCGGCGGCTGGCGGATGCGCGTGGCGCTCGCCGCGGTGCTGTTTGCCGAGCCCGATCTTCTGCTGCTCGACGAGCCGACCAACTATCTCGATCTCGAAGGCACGCTGTGGCTGGAAAACTATGTGTCGAAATACCCGCACACCGTGCTTCTGATCTCGCACGATCGCGACCTGCTCAACCGCGCCGTCAATTCCATCGTTCATCTCGACCAGAAGAAGCTGACCTTCTGGCGTGGCGGCTACGACCAGTTCGAGCGCCAGTACACCGAGCAGAAGGAATTGCAGGAGAAGGGCCGCGTCAAGCAGGAAGCCGCGCGCAAACATATGGAGTCCTTCGTCGAGCGCTTCCGCGCCAAGGCTTCCAAGGCGAGGCAGGCGCAGTCGCGCATCAAGGCGCTGGAGAAGATGAAGCCGATCGCCGCGATCGTGAACGACACGGTACGGCCCTTCTCCTTCCCGGAGCCGGTCAAGACCGTGGCCTCGCCGATTGTGGCGCTCAATAACGTCAATGTCGGCTACACCGAGGGCCGGCCGATCCTGAAGAAGATGACGCTGCGCATCGACGCCGACGACCGCATCGCACTGCTCGGCGCCAATGGCAACGGCAAGTCGACCTTCGCCAAGCTGCTCTCGGGCCGGCTGAAGCAGGAAACCGGCACCATGACGGTGGCGCCCGGGCTGAAGGTGGCGATCTTCGCCCAGCACCAACTGGATGATCTGAGACCGGACGAAAACGCCTATGAGCATGTCCGCCGGCTGATGCCGGAAGCGCCGGAATCCAAGGTCCGCGGCCGTGTCGCCCAGTTCGGCCTGACCACAGAAAAAATGAACACCGCCGCCAAGGACCTGTCGGGCGGCGAGAAGGCAAGGCTTTTGATGGGTCTGTCGGCGTTCGAAGGGCCGAACCTCTTCATCCTCGACGAACCGACCAACCATCTCGACATCGACAGCCGTGAATCCTTGATCCATGCGCTGAACGAGTTTCCCGGCGCCGTCATCCTGATCTCGCACGACCGCCATCTTCTGGAGGCGACCGCCGACCGGCTGTGGCTGGTCAAGGACGGCGCGGTCAACCCGTATGATGGCGACCTTGAGGACTACAAGACGCTGGTCACCGGTGTGTCCGGCGACCGCCGCGGCAAGCGCGAGGCCGAGAAGGCATCAAAGGCCGATCGCCGCCGCGATGCAGCGGCGCGCCGCGCCACCTTCGAACCCCTGGCCAAGGAAATCCGCGCCACCGAGGCGCTGATGGACCGCATCCGCAAGCGCATCGACCTGATCGAGGACGAACTCGCCAATCCGGCCGTCTACGAGAAGGATCCGTCGACGGCGACCCGGCTCGCCAAGGAGCGCTCACAGCTGGCACAGCAGCTTGCCGGCCATGAGGAGAAATGGCTGACCATGTCGGCCGAGTATGAGGAAGGCACGGCGGAGTAGGACGGCTGCGTTCTCCGTCGCAACGGAAGTGGTGCTCTTATCCAGATACCAGGCGCGGCGCGCTACTCCTTGCTCCTGCGGTAACATGACCGTGAGCCTGTAACGGCTGGCTCGTGTGATGCGAATAGCAGACTGTGACGTCATGCTGGGCTCGCGTGCCTTGCCACCGCTTTCGGGAGCAGAAGAATGTTCGACCGCCGTATGTTTCTCATCGCCCTTGCCGCCGTCTCGAGCATCGCCTGCGCCCCCGCGGCACTTGCGGCCGACCACATGGCCTACACCCAGCAGGCATTCGATGAGGCGCAGAAAGCGGGCAAACCGATCCTGGTCGAGATCACAGCCTCGTGGTGTCCAACCTGCAAGGCGCAGAAGAAGGTGCTTGGCCAGTTGCTGCCGATGGCAGAGCATGCGGATCTGGCCGTGTTCGAGGTGGATTTCGATTCCCAGAAAGACATTGTGCGTGCCTTCGGCGCGCAGATGCAGAGCACGTTGATTACCTACAAGGGCACGAAGGAAGTAGGCCGGCTGGTCGGCGTCACCCAGGCGGATGCCATCAAACGGTTGCTTGACACCACGATCTGAGCGACGGCGATGCTGCTTGGCTTTTTCTTCTCGTTCCTGGCTGGTGTGCTGTCGACGCTGTCGCCCTGCGTGCTGCCGCTGATCCCGATTGTGCTCGGAGCTGCTGTCAGCCAGCATCGTTATGGGCCCGTTGCACTTGCAACAGGGCTGGCCTTGTCGTTCACGGTTATCGGCTTGTTCGTCGCCACAATCGGTTTTTCCATTGGCCTGGACGGTGGTGTGTTTCGAAGTGCTGCCGCCATGCTGATGCTTGTCCTTGGCGCCATACTGGTTGTGCCTGCCCTGCAGGCGCGGGTCGCGCTGGCAGCCGGACCGGCCGGGAACTGGGTTGAGCAACGGTTCGGAGGCTTTTCATCCATCGGCCTGTGGGGGCAATTCGGCGTCGGTCTGCTTCTGGGCGCGGTATGGAGCCCCTGCGTCGGGCCGACGCTCGGTGCGGCTTCCGTCCTTGCCGCCCAAGGACACGACCTTGGTCAGGTCGCGGCCACCATGGTCGTGTTCGGCATTGGCGCCGCAGTGCCGTTGCTGATCCTCGGCACGCTGTCGCGCGAAACCTTGCTGCGCTGGCGCAGCAGGATTGCGGAGGCCGGCGGTGGCATGAAGATAGCGCTTGGCATCGTTCTACTGCTCACGGCGGGCGCGATCCTGTCGGGTTTCGACAAGGCGCTGGAGACCGCGCTGGTCAATGCGTCGCCCGAATGGCTGACGGCTCTGACGACGCGATTCTGAAGCGCTGCTGCCAAGGAGCGCCCGCAACTGGCACAGCCGCCTGGGCCTTCACTTACCATCGATGCTTGTCCGCGGCGCGGCGGTCACGTTGCCGTGAGGCGGTAACGTGGGTCCGCCGGAGCGCGAATACCGAACTGTCCATGAGGCTATAAGCCACGCCAATCGTGCCGGTTCCTCGGCAAGATCCTCCAAAGCCAGATCTCACAAAGAAAGTGTCCCCAGCATGCAATTTTCCGGATTCCTCTCAAAAGTCGCCCTGTTTTCGGCGCCACAAACCGTTGCCGCATGGGCACCGGTGCCGATCCGGTTGATCGTGGGTTTCGGTTTTCTGGCGCATGGCTACGCCAAGCTCAGCCGGGGGCCGGAAACCTTTGGCGCGGTGCTGGACACGCTAGGTGTTCCCCTGCCACAGCTGCTGGCCTGGCTGACGACGCTGGTCGAGCTTGTCGGAGGAGCCGCCGTGCTGGCGGGTGCCTTCATTCCATTGGTCAGCGTGCCGATGGCCATCGTGCTGTTGTCGGCGCTGTTCACTGTGCATGCGCAGTATGGGTTCTTTTCGGTGAAATTCACCGAAGTGACCGCTGACGGTATCAAATTCGGCCCAGTCGGCTACGAGATCGTCCTGCTCTACCTCGGCGGCCTTGCAACGCTCGCCATCGGCGGACCGGGCCGTCTGTCGCTCGACGCGGTGTTGCGACGGCAACTGAGTTAGGCGTAGTTTGACCGCATCATGTGACCGTCAAGCGCATCGATGGCGTGTAACTGGCCCTACACGTCGCCGTCACAAACGGTTAATTTGGCCCCATGAACCAACACGCCAAGCTTCGCATCGGCCATTCGGCCTGTCCGCATGATTGTCCGTCGACCTGCGCACTCGAGGTCGAGCTGCTCGACGGCAACCGCATCGGCCGCGTCCATGGCGCCAAGGCCAACACCTACACATCGGGCGTTGTCTGCGCCAAGGTCGCCCGCTATGCCGACCGCGTCCATCACCCCGATAGGCTGCTGAAGCCAATGGTGCGCGCCGGCGCCAAGGGCGACGGCATCTGGAAGGAATCCAGCTGGGAAGCGGCGCTCGACCTCGTCGCCGAAAAATTCATCGCGGCCGAGGAAAAATACGGCTCGGAGACCGTCTGGCCTTATTACTATGCCGGCACGATGGGTCTGGTGCAGCGCGATGGCATCGACCGGCTGCGCCATGCGAAAAAATACTCCGGCTTCTTCGGTTCGATCTGCACAAATCTGGCCTGGACCGGCTGGATGATGGGGGCGGGTGCCTTGCGCGGTCCCGATCCGCGCGAAATGGCGAAATCCGACTGCGTGGTGATCTGGGGCACCAATGCAGTGGTCACGCAGGTCAATGTCATGACCCACGCCATCAAGGCACGCAAGGAACGCGGGGCGAAGATCGTCGTCATCGACGTCTACGAGAACGCGACGATGAAGCAGGCCGACATGGGCCTGGTGCTGAAGCCCGGCACCGACGGCGCGCTGGCCTGCGCGGTGATGCATGTGCTGTTCAGGGAAGGCATGGCCGACCGCGCCTATCTCGAAAAATACACGGACGATCCCAAGGGGCTGGAAGCGCATCTGGAGACGCGCACGCCACAATGGGCCGCCGCCATCACCGGCCTTACCGTCGCCGAGATCGAGGCCTTCGCATGTTTGGTTGGCACGACGAAGAAAACCTACTTCCGCCTCGGCTATGGCTTTGCCCGCCAGCGCAACGGCTCGGTCAACATGCATGCGGCGTCCTGCATCGCCGCCGTCACCGGCGCCTGGCAATATGAGGGCGGTGGCGCCTTCCATTCCAATTCCGGCATCTTCAAGCTCAACCAGGATGTGCTTGAAGGCACGGCGATGCGCGATCCCTCGATCCGCTATCTCGACCAGTCGCGTACCGGCCCGGTGCTGACAGGTGCCGCGGACGCGCTCTATGGCGGTCCCCCGGTGACGGCGATGCTGATCCAGAACACCAATCCGGCCAATGTCGCGCCGGAGCAGCGGCTGGTGAAGCAAGGGTTTCTACGCGACGACCTGTTCACTTGCGTGCACGAGCAGTTCATGACCGACACGGCCAAGCTCGCCGATGTCGTTTTGCCGGCAACGATGTTCCTGGAGCATGACGACGTCTACAAGGGCGGCGGCAACCAGCACATCACGCTCGGTCCCAAGCTGATCGAGCCGCCGGAAGGGCCGCGCACCAACCATTTCGTCATCGAGCAGCTGGCCGAACGTCTCGGCGTCGCCGACCGGCCGGGCTTTGGTCTCACCGAGCAGCAGCATATCGACATCATCCTGGGCAAGCGCGGGCTAGGCAGCTTCGCCAGCCTGAAGGAAGACAAATGGGTCGACCTGCAGCCGGATTTCGAGGCGGCACATTTCGTCAATGGCTTCGGTCATGCCGACAAGAAATTCCACTTCCGCGCCAACTGGAGCGGGCAGGCGGCGCCCAACCGGCCGCCGAAAAGCATGGGCCTGTTCGGGCCGGTGGCCGAGCTGCCGGAATTTCCCGACCATGTCGACCTGATCGAGGTGGCGGACGCCGAGCATCCGTTCCGGCTGACGACATCACCGGCGCGCAACTTCCTCAATTCGACATTCTCGGAAACGCCGGTGTCGAAAGCCAAGGAAGGCCGGCCGGAACTCCTGCTGCATCCGGACGACGCCACAGCCCTTGGATTGGGCGACGGCGACCGCATCGAGGTCGGCAACCGGCGTGGCGAGGTGGTGCTGCACGCAAAACTGTTCGACGGCCTCAAGCGCGGCGTGGTGATCGCCGAGGGCATCTGGCCGAACAGCGCCCATGAGCGCGGCGAAGGCATCAATGTGCTGACCGGCGCCGATGCGCCCGCGCCCTATGGCGGTGCGGCCTTCCACGACAACAAGGTCTGGCTGCGGCCGGCCGACTGAGACCGGCTGGCCTACTACGGCAGGGGCACCGTCAGGCCGACCTTGACCCGGTCCATGGCCACGAAGGTGCGGAATTTTCGGACATTCTTGCTGTCGAAGAACAGTTTGCGCGTCAGCGCCTCATAGGCGCCCATGTCAGCCACGGTGATGACCAGGATGAAGTCGGCCTCGCCGGTGACGTAGTAGCATTGTTGCACTTCGGGCGCCGCCGAGAATTGCCGCTTGGCCGCGTCGATCAGGTCTGAGCGTTCGCTCTCCAGTTCCACCTCGACGAAGATGGTGATGGGCTGGCCAACCGCCGCCGGCTCGACGACGGCGACATTGCTGGCAATGACGCCGGACTGTTCCATGCGCTTGATGCGCCGCTGCACCGCTGGCGCCGACAGGTTGACGGCTTCGCCGATCAGCCGCTGCGGTGTCGTATTGTCCCTTTGCAGGATGGCAAGGATGGCGAGGTCGAAGCTGTCGAGTGAGGGCAATGCAGCCAATGGAGGGATCCCGGCGAAACAAACTTGCATTCTGAAGTGCCAATTACAGCGCTCTTTGCGTCTCCGCTGCAATATGATTTCGTCACACCCAAGGAGGCCGCCCGTGTTCCTGCTCAACAACAATGCCTTGCACCGCCGGCCGCTCGATCCGATCGATGCCGAAACGCTGGGGACCGCCGGCGCCGACACAGTCGAACGTTTTCTGGCCCATCGCGACAATCACCTGGCAACGCCATTGCATGCCTTTCCGGCGCTGGCCGGCGAACTCGGCCTCGGCGCCATCCACATCAAAGACGAAGGCTTTCGCCTCGGCCTCGGCAGCTTCAAGGCGCTGGGCGGCGCCTATGCCGTCTTCCGTCTGGTGCTGGAGGAGGCCGAACGCCGGCTCGGCCGACCGGTCGATGTGGCCGATCTCGATCGGCCTGACGTCCGGGCCGTTGCAGCCGGCATGACGGTCGCCTGCGCCACCGATGGCAATCATGGTCGCTCGGTTGCGCAAGGTGCGCAGCTTGTCGGCGCCAAGGCGGCGATCTTCGTTCATGCCGGCGTCAGCGAAGAGCGCATTGCGGCGATAGCCCGCTATGGCGCCGAGATAATCCGCGTCGACGGCAACTACGACGACTCGGTGAGGCAAGCTGCCGAAGTATCCGCCGAGAAGGGCTGGACCGTGGTGTCCGACACCTCCTGGCCGGGCTATGAGCGCATCCCCGGTCTCGTCATGCAGGGCTATACGGCGATCGTGCGCGAAGCCTTGCGTCAGTTGCCACAGCCGCCAACCCATGTCTTCGTGCAAGCCGGTGTCGGCGGTATAGCTGCCGCGGTAGCAGGCCATCTCGCCATCGTGCTTGGCGAGGCCAGGCCGACATTCATCGTGGTCGAGCCGGCCCGCGCCGCCTGCGTTGTCGCGGCCGCCCGGGCAGGCCGCGTGGTCAAGGTCGCGCACGATCAGCCGACGGTGATGGCGATGCTGGAATGCTATGAGGCCTCGCCAGTCGCCTGGCGCGTGCTGGCGCGTGTTGCCGATGCCTTCATGACGGTGGACGAGGACGAGGCCGTCGCGGTGATGCGCCGGCTGGCGCGGCCGGCTGGCGGCGATCCGGCGATCGTGTCAGGCGAAAGCGGCGGCGTCGGCCTTGCCGGGCTGATCCGGGCAGTGACCGACAACAGCGCCGCTCTCGGGCTCGACGGCCAATCGCGCGTGCTGCTGATCAACACCGAAGGCGCCACCGATCCGCATCGCTATACCGAGCTGGTTGGGCAAAGCCCCGCCGATGTGCTGGCGGGCAAAGTGCCAGTCGGGGCATTGTCATGATCGGCGTCGATGCAGCGCGTCTGCTTGGCCGCATCCGTGAGCTTGGTTCCGTCGGTCGTGACGGTGAGGGCAGGTTGATCAGGCTCGCCGCCTCCGACACCGACAGGCAGGGCCGCGACCTCTTTGTCGGCTGGCTTCGGCAGGCCGGGCTCGATGTCGCCATCGACCGGGTCGGCAATATTTTCGGCATCTGGCAAAGCCCCGACAATGCCGGGCAGGCGCCGCTGCTCATCGGTTCGCACATCGACACCGTCATCGATGCCGGCATCTATGATGGCTGCTACGGCGTGCTGGCCGGGCTTGAGGTGATCGAGACACTGAAGGCGTCGAGCTTTTCGCCGTCGCGCCCGGTCGCGGTTGCCGCTTTCACCAATGAGGAAGGCGTGCGCTACACGCCCGACATGATGGGGTCGCTTGTCCATGCCGGTGGCGCGAGCGCCGACGCGATGTTGGCCGCTGTCGGAACGGATGGCAGCGTGCTGGGCCAGGAACTTGCGCGCATCGGTTATGCCGGCGACCGCGAGCCCGGTTTCCTCAAACCGCGCGCCTATCTCGAACTGCATATCGAACAGGGGCCGGTGCTGGAACGCGAAGGCGTGCCGATCGGCGCGGTCGAGAATTTGCAAGGCATCTCCTGGCAGCGCATCACCATTGATGGCGCCGCCAACCATGCCGGCACCACGCCGATGTCGATGCGCAGCGATGCCGGCCACGCCGCCGCTCGTGTCATCACCTTCCTGCACGACCGGGCCACGGATTCCAACGGGCCGACCGTGGCTACTGTCGGCACGATGCGCTTCGAGCCGAATGCCATCAACGTCATCCCTTCGCGCGCTATCTTCACCGTCGATCTGCGTGACCCCAACGAACAGAGTTTGCAGGCGCATGAGGCAGCCCTTGCCGCCTATCTCGAAGACCTTGCCGTTTCGGAGAACGTATCGATCTCGGTCGAACGGCTGGCGCGATTCGAGCCGGTGCTGTTCGACATCGGCATCGTCGAGCGGATCGAGGCGGCAGCCAAAAACCGTGGTCTCGCTGTGAGGCGCATGACCTCCGGCGCCGGCCATGATGCGCAGATGATGGCCCGCATCGCGCCGGCGGCGATGATCTTCGTGCCCAGCGCCGGCGGCATCAGCCACAGTCCGCGCGAACATACCGAAGATGCCGAGCTTGTCGCCGGCGCCAACATCCTGCTTGATGT
This sequence comes from Mesorhizobium neociceri, assembly GCF_013520985.1. Classification (GTDB taxonomy): domain Bacteria; phylum Pseudomonadota; class Alphaproteobacteria; order Rhizobiales; family Rhizobiaceae; genus Mesorhizobium; species Mesorhizobium neociceri. The sequence continues at coordinate 279,839 of NZ_JACDTY010000008.1, forward strand.
CGCCACCCAGCTTGCAAAATAGGTCGGGGAGAATATGGCTGAGCTCGATCATGATGTGCTGAAGCGGGAGATGACCGGCTGGCGTCGTGATTTGCACGCGCATCCCGAGTTCGGTTTCGAGGAAAAGCGCACAGCCGCCTTCGTCGCCGCCAAGCTGCGTGAATTCGGGCTGGACGATGTCACCGAGGGTGTCGGCGGCACCGGCGTTGTCGGCACGCTGAAGCGCGGTAGCGGCAACCGGGCGATTGCGCTCAGGGCCGACATGGACGCGCTGCGCATCACCGAGCAGTCGGGGGCCGCCTATCGATCGCAGAACCCCGGCATCATGCATGCCTGCGGCCATGACGGCCACACCACCATGCTGCTCGGCGCGGCAAAGCTGCTGGCCGCCGAGGGCGGTTTCGACGGCACCGTGCGCTTCATCTTCCAGCCGGCCGAGGAGTGGGGCAAAGGTGCGCTCGCCATGCTCGACGACGGCCTGATGCAGCGCTTTCCCTTCGATGAGATCTTTGGCCTCCACAACATGCCGGGCCTGCCCATCGGCCATTTTGAAACCCGTGCCGGCCCGTTCATGTCGGCGGAGGACAATTTCGAGATCGTGCTCAAGGGGATTGGCGGCCACGCGGCGCGGCCGCATTCGGGCAACGAGACGCTGGTTGCCGCCTGCGCCCTGGTCACCAATCTGCAGACCATTGTTTCGCGCCGGCTGAGCCCCGCCGACATTTCGGTGGTTTCGGTGACCGAGTTGATCACCGACGGAACCCGCAACGCACTGCCTGGTCTCGCCCGCATCCTCGGCGACGCCCGCAGCTTTCGGCCCGAGGTCAGCGCCGAGATCGAGCGCCAGATGCGGGTCATCGCAGCGGGTACGGCTGCCGCCTACAATGTCGCCGTCGAGGTCACCTACACCAGGGAGTTCGTGCCGCTGCAAAATGATGCCGATCTGGTCGATGAGGTCTTTGCTGCGGCAAGACACGTGCTGACCAATGACGCAGTCGGCGTCGCGGCGGAGCCGATGACCGCCTCGGAGGATTTCGCCCGCTTCCTCGATCACGTGCCGGGCTGCTTTGTCTTCCTCGGCAATGGCGAGGCGTCGGCGCCGCTGCACAATTCCAGCTACGACTTCAATGATGAAGGGCTGCTGCACGGCACCGATTTCCATGTCGCGATCGTCAGGCAACGGTTGGGCGGCGCGGTCGGGAAATGACTACGGCCTAACCGCGCTGCTGGCCCAAGCGGCTACGGTATCGCCAACCAGCTCCCGGGTTTAGGGAGATTGCCTGTTGCCGGAGATCGCACGCCAATGGCCAGGGTTTCGCTTCTGGGAATACCGCATGACGAGAACTCGTCCTATCTCAAGGGCGCGGCCGCAGCACCGGCCCTGATCCGGCGCGAACTCAAAAGCGACGCCCACAGTTCGTGGAGTGAGACAGGCTTCGATGTGGCGGACAGTTTTCTCGACCATGGCGACATCGATTTCACACGCGGTGGCGACCCGTGGGAGCGGATCGAGGCCGAGGTCGGTCAAGCGCTGGATGCCGGCCTTCCGCTGATCAGCCTCGGCGGCGACCATGCCATCGCCTGGCCAGTGCTGCGCGCCGTGCGCCGCCGCCACCCCAAACTGACGATCGTCCAGATCGACGCCCACCCCGATATCTACGATGCCTATCAGGGCAACAAGCGCTCGCACACCTCGTCCTTCGCGCGCGTCCTGGAGGAGGGACTGGCCGACCGGCTGATCCAGATCGGTTTGCGTACCCTGAACGACGAGCTTCGCGATCAGCTCGGGCGCTTCGGCGTCGAGGTGATCGAGGCGCGCCATTTCAGCGAGGATCGGCGGCTCGACCTCAAGACGCCGGTCTATCTCTCGGTGGATCTCGACGGCCTCGATCCGGCCTGTGCGCCCGGCGTATCGCACCGCGAACCCGGTGGTCTTACAACCCGGCAAGTGATCGGCCTGATTCAGCGGATCGACCAGCCCATCGTCGCAGCCGATGTCGTCGAATACAATGCAAGCCAGGACGTCTCCAACCTGACGGCGCTTGTCGCCGCCAAGCTGGTGAAGGAAATCGCTGGAATGATGATCAAGATGCATGGCGGCGGTTGAATCAATCTGGCAAGGCGACATGCCAGACCATTGTTCGGTAAAGCATTTCCAACGAAAGCCGCCATGCCGCATCCAGTGAAGATTGCCATAGCCGGTGCCCTCGGCCGTATGGGCAGGCAGATGGCGCTGGCCGCTGAGGCCGATCCTCGGCTGCAACTCGTTGCGCGATTCCATCGGCCGGGCAGCGCCGGCGAGGGTCTGGTCCAACGTGACGAGGCGCTGGCGCTTGCCGATGTCGTCATCGACTTCACCACGCCGGCGGCCTCCGTTGATCTTGCAAAAGCCTGCGCCGCGCGCGGCGGCCCGGCGCTGGTCATCGGCTCGACCGGCTTCGAGCCGGCCGAGCTCGCCGCCATCGCTACCGCCTCGAAGTCTGTCGCCATCGTGCGTTCCGGCAGCTACTCGCTTGGGCTCAACATGCTGACCGGCCTGGTCGAACAGGCGGCGCGTGCGCTTGGTCCCGACGCCGACATCGAAATCCTGGAAGCGCACCACCGCTCCAAAGTCGATGCGCCGTCGGGCACGGCGCTGATGCTGGGCGAGGCGGCCGCGCGGGGGCGCGGCGTCATCTTGGACGATGTGGCAAAGCGCACCCGCGACGGCGTCACAGGTCCGCGCCCTGTCGGCGAGATCGGCTTTGCCGTGCTGCGCGGCGGCAGCATCGTCGGCGAGCACAGTGTGAGCTTGCTGGCCGAGGGCGAGACGCTCACGCTCTCCCATTCAGCCGGCGACCGATCGATGTTCGCGCGCGGCGCGATCGCGGCGGCACTTTGGGTCGCCCGCCGTCCGCCCGGCGAATACGACATGCGCGACGTGCTTGGTTTCGCGTGACCGGCATTGCCGAGCGTCCGAATGAACATTCACGCGCGCTTATCAGCCGTTGAGCCGTCTAATCAGTTGATCCGCTGAAGAAGCCGAACCGATAGTTCGATTTCATTGATGGATTGTACAACGACCGGTGAACGCCGCTTGGCGGAGCGCCAAGCCTGATTTGTCGTGCAGCAAGTTAACTAATTGATATAATTATAAAAAATTTATCGAGCTGCGTCATTTGATTATTTTCAAGATCGAACCGAACGGTTCGGTTCGCAAATTTTTGTGATTGGTAATGGCGACAAAGCAGTCCCATTTCGGGGTGGTCCGAGCGACGCGAATTCCTCCCAAGGCCACGCCACTTGACGGACAGAACTTAAAATCTGGATTACCTAAAATGACCAAGATCGCTCTTACCGCTGCTGCCATCCTCGTTGCCACCGGCTCCGCTTTCGCAAGCAGCGACCACTACGGCTCTGACGGTGTTAACCAGCCGGCCGTGACCGCTTCCGCTGGCAGCAAAATCGACCACAGCTACACGGCCTCCATCCACAAGCCGGCCAGCTTCGGCGGCTTCACGATCAAGCCGGACTCGAACCAGCCGCAATCCGGCCAGGGCATCTGGGGCCGTTGATTTCCTGAGAAATCGTCGACCACAAAGAGCGGTGGGCTTGGCCCGCCGCTCTTGTTTTTTGTGCAGCCGGCTTGCGTCCGCGAGGGCCTGAATCAATTAGGCAGCAATCTGTTCTACCTTCTTGTTTGCACGTCATCTTTTTGGCCAAGCTTCGCGATCTTCGTTCGCGACCGGCCCGATCCGTCTCCTGAAATTCGAGAAAGAAGCGCAGCGTCCGGGAATAAAGCCTCGCCGCTGGAGGTTTGTGGCGGGAGTGGGGCCATCCTCCCAAGGCACCGTTTGACCGACAAACAATGAACAATGAACAATGACATGAGCAAGATCACTCTCGCGGCCGTTGCCCTGCTGATGGCGACAGGGGCAGCCTTTGCCGGCAGCGACCACTACGACGGCGGCGGCAGCAACCATTACGGCTCGGACGATTGGCAGCAGCCTGTTGTCAAAACCACGACGACCACGGCGTCGATCCAGAAGCCGGTCCAACCGGTTCAGCCAGTTCAGGAGCCGGTCAGGCCTGGCAGTGACCGGCACCGTTTCGGCAACCGCTGAGTGCGTTCTCCAAAACCAAAGAGCGGCGGTCTTGGCCGCCGCTTTTCCTTTGCGCAACCGTCACCGGCACTGACCGCGAGGAATCCGTTTCGCCCGGGAATAAAACCGGGCGGTTACGGGTCTTGTTGACAGCGGACCATCCTCCCAAGGCGCCCGCGCAATGAAACGACAGACAAGGAACACTGAAATGACCAGGATTGCATTCGTCGCGGCCGCGATGCTCGTCGCTGCCATGGGCGGCGCCTCTGCCGGCAGCGACCACTATGGCGCCGACAACGCCAACCAGCCGACCGCTGGCGTCGATCGCGGCTTCACCGCCTCGATCCGCAAGCACGGGATGACCAAGCCCGCGCCTAACGTCGACACGACGGCAACCGGTTCGGCAGGGTCAACGGCCTGGCCTGATCCCGGCCAGGGCATCTGGGGCAACTGATCAGTTGCACTGAAAGCGGCGGGCCGAGCCCGCCGCTTTTGTTTTGGGCAGCCTCAGCCCAAATCCTTCGGCCTGATGCAATGCGTCAGCCGGGCTGTGCCGAAGGCGAGGTCTGCCCAATTGCCGTCGATGACAAAGCGGGCAAGGGCGCCGGTCGGGAATTTTTCTGCAAGCCTCCTCAGAGCTCCGGCATCCGATCGCGGACCGGCGAGCCGGCGCGCAAAATCCTCCAGGCCGGGATTGTGGCCAAGCACCAGGAGACAGCCAGCCGACGCGATTGCCTGTTGCACCTCGGCGAGAATGCCTGCGGCCGTGGCTTCGAAGAGCGCCTCGGCGAACTCCACCGGCACTCTCGCCGGCAGTTCGGCCGCGACCAGCCGCCATGTCTCGCGCGTGCGCTGCGCTGGGGACACCAGCGCCAGGTCCGGCAGCCAGTCGCGCCTGGCCAATTCGCGGCCCATCAATGGTGCGGCCTTCAGCCCGCGCGGGGCAAGCGGCCGGTCGAAATCGGCAAGCGCCGGATCGTCCCAGCTCGACTTGGCGTGGCGCAGCAGGAGCAGCTGTTTCATCGGTTCCGCCTCAAGCGATCTGCTTGTCGGCCGCCTCACGCAAGACCTCTTCTCCCCACTGGTTCAGGCTCTTGCCCGCGACTTCCGCAGCCAGCGCGACTTTCGAATGAACTGACGGATCAACGCGCAGCATGAGATTTCCGGAATAGGGTTTTTGCGGCGATTTGCCGATTTTTGCGCAGGTTTCGACATAGTCGTCCACAGCTTCATGGAAGGCTGCTTTCAGCCCGGCGACGGTTTCCGAATGGAACGATACACCGTCGCGAATTCCGGCAATCCGGCCAAAGAAAATCTCGTCGTCATCGTCATAGTCGACACGGCCGGAATAGCCCTTGTAGGTCATCGCATTCATGGTTTCACTCCGATCCTCGACAGGAATTGGCCGATCGAAATCGGCGAGCCGATTTGCATGAAGCAGCAGGAGCAACTGCCTCATCAGTCTCAATTCACGACCACGGGATGTCAGGCTGGAAGTCTGTGCCGTATCGGCCACCATGCTTCGTACCAGTTGCCGTGTCGAAGGCTGCCCAGAGCATGCCGAAGATGAAAACGCCTGCACGCCTTCCGTCCCTATCCCATCTCACCGCTATGTCCTTCGCGGTGATGGCCCAGACGCCCGATCGAATGTGAATTGCATCAATCACCGCACCTGCATTTCCGTCTTGGATTCGGTAAAGGTAGAAATACGCCGTGGCATTTTGCGGGTCACCTGCCTCGGTATACTCGAACACGCCGGCCAGATCGCCTGTTGTCCGGATTGCGCTATCGAAAACGTCCATGGCTATGTTTTCTACCACGCGCAACGGTATATTGGCGACCCTGGAGCGGCCTCAGGGCGTGATCCGCGCCAGATGCTCGAGGTCGCGTTCCTCGCGCAACGGGTCGGGGGCCATCACCACGGAGGTGGCGTTGTCGGCATCGTCGGCGAAATGCGCCAGCACGGTGCGGCCGCCTTCCATGCGCGCTTTGCCGTCGGCGACCAGCCCCAGCGCCAATGCATAGAGCCGGTGCTCGGCCTTCAGCACGCGCGCGGCCAGCGTATCCTCATTGTCGCCGACCATCACCGGCACCGCGGCTTGCGCGATGATCGGGCCGTCGTCCATCTCGGGCGTGACGAAATGCACCGTGCAGCCATGGATGCGCATGCCGGCGCGCAGGGCACGTGCGTGTGTGTCCAGTCCTTTGAAGGCGGGCAGCAGGGCAGGGTGGATGTTGAGCATGCGCCCCTGCCATTTCTCGACCAGGCCGCGGGAAAGGATGCGCAAATAGCCGGCCAGCGCCACGATCTCGGCGTTGAACGCAATCAGCGCGGCGTCGATCGCCGCATCATGGGCGTCCTTGCTCGCATGGTCGGCGCGCGCGATGACTTTGGTCGGGATGCCCCGCGCGGCGGCGATGCCGAGGCCGGCGGCGTTGGCTCGGTCGGAGATGACGCCGACGATTTCGGCGGGATAGGCGGGATCGCTGGCCGCCGCGATCAGCGCCGTCATGTTGGAGCCGCGTCCCGAGATCAAGACAACCGTGCGTTTCCTGCTCATAGGCCGATCGAACCTCGATAAATGACGCCGGCGTCGCGGCGCGGCACGATGCGGCCGATCGGCGTCACCGTCTCGCCGGCCTCCTGCAGAACGGCGGCGACTTGCGCGGCCTGGCCGGAGGCGACGACGAGGATCATGCCGATGCCGCAGTTGAAGGTGCGCATCATCTCTTCCGGCGCCACGCCGCCGGTTTTCGCCAGCCAGGAAAAGACGGGCGGTACATCGATGGCATTGAGGTCGAGCTCGGCGGAGAAATCCTTCGGCAGGACGCGCGGGATATTTTCGGGAAAGCCGCCGCCGGTGATGTGGGCCAGCGCCTTGATGCCATGCGTGTTGCGGATCGCCTTGAGGATCGACTTCACATAGATGCGCGTCGGTTCCAGCAGCGCTTCCGCCAGCGTCGCCTCGTCGTTGAACGGCGCCGGATCGCTCCAGGCAAGTCCGCTGACGCCAACGATGCGGCGCACCAGCGAAAAGCCGTTCGAATGCAGGCCCGACGAGGCCAGACCCAAAAGCACGTCGCCCTCGACGATGTCGTCGGTCGGCAAGAGCTGGCCGCGTTCAGCCGCACCCACGGCAAAGCCGGCAAGGTCGTAATCATTGCCATGATACATGCCGGGCATTTCGGCCGTCTCGCCACCGATCAGCGCGCAGCCGGCCTGACGGCAGCCCGTCGCGATGCCGCCGACGATTGCCGCCCCCTGGTCGGGGTCGAGCTTGCCGGTGGCGAAATAGTCGAGGAAGAATAGTGGCTCGGCGCCCTGGACGACGATGTCGTTGACGCACATGGCGACGAGGTCGATGCCGATCGTGTCATGCTTGCCGGCATCGATGGCGATCTTCAGCTTGGTGCCGACGCCATCATTGGCGGCAACCAGTACCGGGTCGGTGAAGCCCGCCGCCTTGAGATCGAACAGGCCGCCAAAACCGCCGATCTCGCCATCGGCGCCCGGCCGGCGCGTTGCGCGCACCAGCGGCTTGATCTTCTCGACCATAAGGTTGCCGGCATCGATATCGACACCCGCCTCGGCATAGGTGAGCCCGTTCTTGCGCTTGCTCATACTCTTTCCCTGCTTTCCCGGGCTCTTCGCATGAACGGCTGCGCCTCGCAAGGATAAGGGCTGGGATGGTTGGCTTTTCCGTTCGACAAAACAGTGGACAGGCGCCTTTCATCTGCGGTCGCGCGTCCTTTGCGCAGCCTCTCTGGAGAGGCAAAACCCCGTACCTCCATCTTCGCCTTCTCCCCTTTGCATCCTTGTGTCCTGCCGCTGTTGGTGCTCAGTTGCCACGCATCAGGCATCCGGGGACAAGCCATGCTCAATCCGTCGCAACAGATCATGAGACTGGGACTTGGATTTGCCGTGTCACAGGCGCTGCGCGTCATTGTCGAACTCGGCATCCCCGATCTCCTCGCCGTCGGCGAGCAATCGGTGGATGAACTGGCGGCTGCCACTCAGTCGGATGCTGACGCGCTCTATCGTGTAATGCGACTTCTCGCGCCTGAGGGCGTCTTCAGGGAAGTACTGCCCCGTCATTTCGAGTTGACGGAGGTCGGCGCCGTGCTGCGCTCCGATCGGCCGGGTCCGGGCGACTTCGTCCGAATGATCAACAGCGAGGCCTATCTTGCCTTCGGGCAGCTCCCGTATTCTGTCCGCACCGGGAAGCCAGCCTTCGACAAGGTGTTCGGGAGCCCAAGGTTTGACTGGCTGTCGGAACATCCGGAGCAGGCTGCCTTGTTTCAGCGTGCCATGGTCGCCTTGGGCCAAGGCGCCAACGAGGCCATTGCCGAAGCTTATGACTTCAAGACGTTCACACGGATCGTCGACGTTGGCGGCGGACATGGTCAGCTTCTCTCGGCAATCCTGGCCCGCAACCCTCATTTGAGCGGCGTGCTTTTCGACCTGCCTTCGGGCGTCGCGGCAGCACGCCAGGGTGCCGGAGGCGACCTGCCGCGCACCGAATTTGTCGCCGGTGATTTCTTTGAGAGCGTTCCCACTGGTGACATTTATGTCATCAAGAAGGTCATTCACGACTGGGATGATGCGGCTGCCGCGACGATCCTGCGGAATTGCCGCAAGGCAACGCCGCCGAGCGGGAAGGTTCTTGTGGCCGAGACGCTTGTGCCGGCGGGTGACGAGCCGAACCAGATCAAGGGTATTGACGTGGTCATACTCGCCGTCACCGGCGGCCTTGAGAGAACGCAGGCCCAATATGCAGGCTTGTTCGACGCCGCTGGTCTACGCCTTGAACGAGTGATTCAGACCCGAGGACCCATTTCAATCGTTGAGGCGTCTGCGGCCTAACCAACGAAGCTCTCGCAGTAAGCCCAGGTCGCGGTACTTCGTCTTGCAAGACCCGGCCCTTCGCTGTCGCTCCGGGCGTTCGTCGTTCGGAAAGCCAAGCAATTGGCTTTCCGAACGCCACGCGGACCACGTCTCACCCCTTGCATCCGCCTTCCGTCCGTCTCATGTATCAACAAGACATAAAGCGACGGGACATCCGTTTGACCATCCCCAACCTGATCACCATCATGCGCTTCGTGCTGGTGCCGGCCGTTGTGCTGGCGATGCTGAATATGCGCTGGGACTGGGCCTTTGCCGGCTTTCTCGTTGCCGGCATTTCCGACGGTGTCGACGGCTTCATCGCCCGCCGTTTCAACCAGCATTCGAAACTCGGCGCCTATCTCGATCCGATGGCTGACAAGGTGCTTCTGGTCTCGGTGTTCGTGGTCATGGGCTTCATCGGGCAATTGCCGCTGTGGCTGGTGGTCACCATGGTCTCGCGCGATGCGCTGATCATCTGCGCGGTGCTTTTGTCCACAGTCATGGCGCATCCGGTCGAGATGAAGCCGCTCTACGTGTCGAAGGCCAACACCGCCGTCCAGATCGTGCTGGCAGCGGTGGTGCTGGGCGAACTTGCCCTTGGCCTTCACCTCGACCCGTTGCGGCCCGCGCTCATATTGCTGTCCGGGGTCTTGACCGTGGCTTCGGCCGCGGCCTATCTCGTGGGCTGGCTGAGGCATATGAGCGGCTATGGCGAAGGCTCCACACCGGGCACCTGACCAAGGATCCATCGAAGCGGCGGCCGAGGCCGCGGCGGCAGGCGAAGCTGCGTCCGTGGCATTCCGACGCCAGATCTTCTTCTGGCTGGGCACGGCCGTGTTCCTGGCGCTGTTCCTATATATCTTCTCCAGCATCCTGTTGCCGTTCGTCGCCGGCATGGTACTGGCCTATTTCCTCGACCCGGTTGCCGACCGGTTGCAGCGCCTCGGTCTCTCCCGGCTGATGGCGACGGTGGTCATCCTCATTGCCTTCATCATCCTGCTGGTGCTGGCCTTCGTCATCCTGGTTCCGGTGCTGGCGACGCAAATGGCTGATTTCGCCGGCAAGCTGCCGGAATATTTGACCCGGCTGCAGTCGCTGATCACCAGCTTCGACCCGAAATGGCTGGAGCAGAAATTCGGCGTCAATGCCAATGGCTTGCGCGATGGACTGAACTCGCTGCTGACGTCCGGCTTCGGCCTGCTGAGCACCGTCTTCACCTCGATCTGGAGTTCCGGCGTGGCGCTGGTCTCGGTGGTCAGCCTGTTCGTGGTCACCCCGGTCGTTGCCTTCTACATGCTGCTCGACTGGGACCGCATGGTGGCGGTCGTCGACAGCTGGGTACCGCGCGATTATGTCGGCACGGTCAGGGCGATCTCCAGGGACATCAACACTGCGACCGCCGGCTTCGTGCGCGGCCAGGGCACGCTGTGCCTGGTGCTCGGCGCCATGTACGCCACCGGTCTGACGCTGACCGGTTTGAATTTCGCCATCCTCATCGGCCTGTTCGCCGGGCTGATCTCCTTCATTCCCTATGTCGGTTCGCTGACCGGCCTGGTGCTGGCCGTCGGCGTTGCCTTCGTCCAGTTCTGGCCGGATTGGACCATGATCGTCGCCGTCGCCGTGGTGTTCTTCATCGGCCAGTTCATCGAAGGCAACATCCTGCAGCCCAGGCTGGTCGGCAAAAGCGTCGGCCTGCATCCGGTCTGGCTGATGTTTGCGCTGTTTGCCTTCGGCGCCCTGTTCGGCTTCGTCGGCCTGCTGATCGCCGTTCCTGCTTCGGCGGCGGTTGCTGTGCTGGTGCGCTTTGCCATTGCCCGCTATCTCGAATCGCCGCTCTACAAGGGACACTCCACCGAGCCCGTCCCGCCGCTCCCCGCCGATCGCGGCGGCGGCCACCGGACGCGGCGCGGCTGACGTGGCCGACCAGAGAACCGAACCGCCGCGCCAGCTACCGCTCGATCTCGGCCACGGCACCGGCTATTCGCGCGACGAGCTGGTGGTGTCGGCCACCAACCGCGAGGCGGCGGCCCTGGTCGACCGCTGGCCGGACTGGCCGTCGCCGGTGATCGTGCTCGCCGGCCCGGCCGGTTCCGGCAAGACACATCTGGGCTCGATCTGGCACGCCCGGGCCAACGCTGTGGCGGTCGATGCCCTGCGCATCGGCAATGCCATCGCCGGACTCGGCGGCAGGCCGGCGCTGATCGACGATGTCGACAAGACAGCCATCGACGAGGCGGACCTGTTCCACCTCATCAATGAAGTGCGCGGCGCCGGGTCCACCTTGCTGTTGACGGCGCGGCGCTTCCCCGCCGCCTGGGGGGTGACGCTGCCCGATCTCGCCTCGCGGCTGAAGGCCGCGGCAACCGTCGAGATCCATGAGCCGGACGACCTGCTTCTGGCCGGCGTCATCACCAAACTGTTCGCCGACCGCCAGGTCGAGGTCGAGCCGCATGTCGTGCAATATCTGGTGCGCCGCATCGAGCGCTCGCTTGCCACCGCGATGCGCGTGGTCGAACGGCTCGACCGCACGGCGCTCGAGCGCAAGACGCCGATCACCCGCGCGCTCGCCGCCGAGATCGTCAGTGCCATGGACGAGGGGCAGGGCGAGTTCGAGATTTAGGGCCGTCGAAGGGGAGACTCCCCTGGTGTCCCATTTCGGGAAACATATGCTGGCATCCATCTTGCAACACTGCGCCTGCCGGCTGACCCCGGTCCTGATCGCGTTCCTGATCGGGTTGTAGGCTCGCCGGGAGTGATGATTGGGGTTCTCGCCCGGCGAGCTTACCTTCAGGCAGAATGGCGGCCAGAGTGCCCAGTAGAAGGGTGCGTCCCTGTCACGCCCACAACGGGGCCAGATAGCGGACCAGCAGGTAGACCGCCGTATGCGCAGCCACGTAGCAGGCGGCGACGACGACAAAGAAGGTCAGGCTGGCGGGCCACGACCGGGGAGGGCCCTGCCTCTTGCTCGGCCGGTTGTTCCAGATCCACAGGGCAGCACAAATAATGGCCCAGACGACGACGAACGGAATCGCGATACCGATATAAGCGAAATAGGCAGGGCCAATCAGCGACAGCCATGCCTCGAGACCTAGCATCCAGAATCTCCCCTTTGACCGAAGTCTAGACCGGCGGCTGCGATGGAAGCGAGGGGATTATCCGAGCGAAGCGCTTTGCGTCAAATCTTCAGCACCACCCGGCCGAACGGGCGCTCCTCGATGAGATACCGCAGGCCTTTGGCGGCATCCTCCAGCGCCAAGACCTTCGCCACGACCGGCTTGACCTTGCCGGATACAAGCAGGTCCGAAATGACCGACCAGGCTGCTTGCCAGGCCGACGCGCTTTCGGTGAGCAGCAAGAACCCCTTGATGCTTGCAGCTTTCCAGATCAGGTCGGTGACGTTGATCGTGCTTTCGCGTCCGGCGGAGTAACCGAGCGTAACCACCGATGCGCCCGGCGCCAGGGCCGACAGTGCGGCGCTCAGGATCTTGCCGCCGATGCCGTCGATGACGATGTCGGCGCCATGACCTTCACTGAGCCGCTTGACGCCGTCGGCCAGGCCTTCGTCGGTGAGGTCGATGACTTCGGAAAAGCCGAGCGCCTTCGCTTCCTTGGCCTTGGCGTGGCTGGTGGTGGAAGAGATGCTATGGCCGGCGCCGAGCGCACGCGCCAGCTGCGTCACGGCGTTGCCGACGGAGCCGCCGATGGCCGGCGCCAGTACAACCTTGCCGGCCGCGAAGCCGGCATTCATCAGTGCGATATAGGCTGTGAGATAGGCGACCGGCAGGCTTGCGGCCGCGGTGTCGTCGATCGCATCGGGGACGCGCAGCAGCAATTCCTTGGGAACGGCGACATAGTCCGAATAGGTGCCGTTCTCGAAGACGCCGAAGGGGCCGAGAAATGCCACCCGCGTGCCATCGGGAAAATCGGCATCGCCGCCCTCGATGACGCCGGCGCCCTCATTGCCGAGCACCAGCGGCGCCGTCGAGCGCGGAAACTGCCCGCTCAGGATCGTATGATCGAGCGGCGTCACGCCGGCGGCCCGCATCCGCACCAGCAGCCGCCCTTCGGATGGGATCGGCTTGGGGATGTCGGCTAGTTTCAGATCGTGGTAACCGCTAAAGCGGTCAGCTCTCATCGCACGCATGATTGTATTCCTTCCGTGTTGAATAGGGCATCGGCTTGGCCGCAAATCGCCGTCGCCAGCCTGGCAGGCCTTCTGTTGATTTGAGGTAGAGTGTTGGTGCTCAGGCCTTCGGATCGGCGGCGGCCTTCTCCATGGCCTCGGCCTGCGGTCCCGTCAGATAGAGATCGCCAAATTCGTCGCCGACCTGTTCCCACATCAGGCGCGAGAACAGCAAAGCGGCGTCGAGCGGGCGGTGATTGATGACGATCGAATCCGCTTCTCCGTCGGCATTCTTATGCGCCAGCACCGAGCATTCGATCGGCGTGCCGCGAACCTCGGCCCGGTAGGATTCCATGAAGAAGTCGCTGCCGAAGTCGCCGCGATAGGTGAAGTCCCGGAAGTCGTAGAGCGGTGCGGCATGCTTCAGCAGCGCCAGTATGGCCTGCTTTCCTTCAATCGGCCGCCTCAGCACGGTTGCCTCGAGCGTGGCGTCCTCGGCAAGAATGGCCAGCCATGGCGGCGGACCGCTGTGTTTGGGAAGAAGGGGACCTGTGTCGTTGAATTTCATGATCGGTTCCGGCGGGGAAGGGGTGAAGTTGATACTCAATATGACCAGTCATCTTGAGTTGAGTAAAAATAAAAGGCGGCTATGTCAGCAGGGTACCGAACGCGACGATCTCGAACGCTGTCAGCGCTGTTGCGTCCTTGTCGACCTTGGCGCGCATCATCGCGCCTTCCCAGGAGTTGAGCAGGAAGGCCGCGATCGTCCTGGCATCCATGTCGCGCCGCAACGCGCCGTCGGCCTGTGCTTCCTTGACGCAGGATTCGATCGCACGGCTCCACGCCGCCAGCAGCACAGCCAGGCGTTCCCGTACCGGGCGGCTTTGGTCCGGCATTTCAGCGCTCATATTGCCGATCATGCAGCCAGTCTGGTAGTCTCCCTGGCGGGTGACCTCGTTAAGATACTGAAAATACCGGCGCAGCCGGTCGACGGCAGGTGTCTTCTCATCGCCGAGCCCGCTCAGGCCGTCGAGCACCCTTTGCCAGTAGCGCTCCAGGGCTTCGACAGCGAGGAGTTCCTTGCTTTCGAAATGGTTGTAGAACGATCCCTTCGGCACCTGCGCCGCTTCGGTTATGTCCTGAACGCTGGTGCCGTTGAACCCCTTCCGATGCAGGGTGTCCACGGCTGCGGCGATGATCTGTTCTCTGGTGCTCGGTCTTGCCATGAGCTGAATATGACCGGTCGTCTTAAATGAGTCAATACGGATTTTCGTACCGCCGCCACTCGCCAGCAACGAGGCAGGTCTCGGCGATCATGAGCAAGGACGGGCTTTACGGGGGAAAAATGGTCGGAGTGGAGAGATTCGAACTCCCGACCCTCTGGTCCCAAACCAGATGCGCTACCAGGCTGCGCTACACTCCGAGGCCCTGCGGCGTATAAGGTTCCGGGCCCTGCCGCGCAACCCCTAAAACGTCAAATGTCGTAAGCACACGAGTTGTCCGGATTAGGTAGCAGATGAGTTGTCCGGTTTTATCGCCAGCGAACGGAGGCTGGGGATGAGACGGGCAGCATGGCTACAGGACCGGAGAATGCGGAAGTTTCGGG
>NZ_JACDTY010000009.1 GCF_013520985.1 Mesorhizobium neociceri
GAGCAGGCCTTCGCAAAGATCAAACACTGGATGCGCCAAGCCCAGAAGCGAACCGTCGAGGACACTTGGCGCCACATCGGCCACCTCGTCGAAACAATCGAACCCGGCGAATGCAAGAACTACTTCGCAAACGCCGGGTACGCTTCCATCAAAACGTGAAAGACTCTAAGCGCGCGTACGAGGGCCACCTCGGCGCGACGGCATCGGTCCCAGCGCGCCGGTCGGAACTGACTCACTGCCACTTGGTTTGAGCGGCGGCTGTCTGCCGACTGCAGGCGCATTGCCGCTGGCAGCAGGTCCGCCTGCTGATCCGGCCGAACATGCGCCGCTCAGCACGGACCATTACTGCGGCATTGCTGCGCCCCGTCGATGAGCGTGGCAACAAGCCCGGCATCTCGGGCGAGTCGGTGCCCGCCTGCATAGTCTTGTTTCAGCTCGCGCAGCCCCACAGTGCTGGCCATCCGCGTCTGCATCGACCGTCGCAAAGGTGCCGATGTTGTGGTCGAGGAGCTACTTTTCCTGCCTGGTCGGCGGTGGCATTTTCCGGCATCGAAATCGCCAAAGCGTTTAATCGCTGCGCAGGATTCTTGCTTCGAGCGCGGCCGCCACAAAGGCTCTTCGAGCAGCTGGTGGATGAGCGTGACCCCGCAATACCTGCAGGCACGCGTCCATCGCTACCTTCCGTTTCTCGGTTTGACGATGAAGATCACGCAGCAGAATAGCGGCCGCCTCGTTGACGTCGAACACAACACGCTCTGAGCTGTGGCGGCCAACCTGAATAACAACCGGCCTCTCAAATCTGCTCAAGCCGGTCATCTCAGCGCCTCCAAGGCGATCATGCGTCACAACGCCCGTTCTTCCTCTTTGCGGAGCCGAGCCGTTCCGTTGCCAATTGCGAAATGTCGACACAATGCACTCTTGACGTGCCCTGCGCCAGCCTCACACGCGTGGCCGACGCCCAGTCCTCGCATTTTTTCCACTGCCCGCTGCCAGACACTGTTTCAGCGCCGGCCAGGAGATGCCATTCGCCAGCAGACGAGTCGGGAGACAGGGACACGTAAGGCGAGACGGAGAGCGAGCGAAACACCGGTCGCACCTCGATTTGCTGGCAAGCTGCATCGTTGCGTCGCCGCGATTGTTTGCAGAGCGTCATGATCTCGATCAGATGGCGAGAAGAGGCCTGGTCTTTCGGAAAAGCTGCTGGCCGAAATCTTGGGGTCTGACCCTCGATCCTTCAGCCATCAGGCCCCCGTTGCCACATCTCCTCAAATGCGGCGCCAGCGGCTGCTCGTTCGATCCTCTGGCAAGACCCCGGTTTCGGCAAACTCGCTTGCCTCGGCGGGCCGTTTGCCCCAATCCAATCAAAGTCTCGTCAGCCGGTTTTGCAGCGCCTGCCGATCGGCCACGAGGTTGTCGAGGTGCAGCGGCTCGTGGTCTGGCCGCTCCCCGTCGAGCAGTCGTTGAACCAGCGCCCACGTGCCGTCGACCACAAACACACCGCAATCATGATCGTTCGACTGTCGCGGCATGCGGGCCGGCGCCAGGGTGGCGGTCAGCCCTTCTGCCAGCTGCCGTGCAGGCTCGTCGTTGTATCCTGCTTGCTGGAGGGAGTCGTAGTGATAGGCGACCCGGCTTTGCGGGTTGCGGCCATCGACGAACAGCAGCGACCAATGGGTGCCGGGGCGCGTGGCAGTGCCGTTGTTCACCGGCAGGAACAGGAAGTCGGCCGGGGCGTCGCTTTGATGATAGATGGACTGCAGCGTGCCTTCCGCCCCCTGCGGCCCCAAGTGGCGCAGTAGATGCGAGACCGACGGGCTCACCAGCCGGATCCGGGCAGCGAGCGCTGGATCGATCCCCTGCAACTGCTGTTCCAGGAAATCATAATCGCTCTGGATATGGGCGTCGCTCAGCCACTCGGTGGCGCCGAGCACCGAGCCCGCGGCGACACGGGACGAGGCTGTCCGGTCCAACCCTCCGACCCGAGCGTCGGAGGAGGGGCTCGCAGTCAAAGTGTCCTCCTCCGAGGTGCTTGGCCCCGGTGAAGGCATCATGGACTGCGGCCGCGTGCCGGTCACCATCTCGCGCCGCTCCAACTCCTTGGCCAACCATGTCAAAGTGTCCTCCTCCGAGGTGCTTGGCCCCGGAGAAGGCGCTGGTTCCGACGTCGGCCACATGCTCCAGTCAAAGTTGAGCGGCATCTGCGGCGACCAGGGTGAGGTGGACCTGTGTCCGGCTTGCATCATGTCCTGCGCCTCCCCTGGCGATGCACCCGGTTGATGGGTGGGGGCCGGCGTCAGCCGGCGATCGCCTGAATTCGCGATCTCGCTCGGCTGCCGCCCGGCGGCAACGTCTTGCGGATTGTCCAGGGTCCTCTGCCTCTTCGCTGGCCTCACTTCAGCCGTGTCGCGCTCATCGCTGATAAGGAGCTCCTGGCTTGGCAGGAGGTTGCTCCTGGCAAGTGCACCCTGGTGCCAGGACTGCTGGCGCTCGGACGCTCCAGGATCCGGTGCCGGACGCTGGCGCGGGGCTGACTCGACAGACCACGACGGGCCCGGCTCGTCCGTCAGCCCCAAGCGGACGTCCTGATCGCCAGCGTTCGCACGAAGCTCCTTTGGCCAACCACCAGTGTCATGCGAGGCCCAGTTCTCCCCGGCGGCGTCGCCGACGTGCTTCGGCTCCATCGGCGGCGCGTCTTCAGGAATGTGGCGAATATGCTCGCGCTCCATCGCTCTAGCGCCGGCCTGGGACTTTCTAAGATGAGCCAGTGCAGAACCGGTCTTTCGACAACCGTCGGCGTCCTCTCTATAACTCTTGACATCTCGGTCCAATGCCTTGCCGGAAAGCCGACCAGCAATGCCCCGCTTGTTGTTTTGACGGAGGTAGTCACTGAAACCGCTAAGACTGGTCGCATAGGTACTCGCGGTACGTGTTGCCGCTTCGTTTTTGTATTCTTTGATGAGAGCCGCGTCCTCGGGGTACGGATTCGCCTCAGCGCGGCCTGGAATCGGCACGACTCCGCCCGTAGACCGCGAGGTCCGTAGATGGTCTATTGCCGTGAGGAGAAGCTTGGACTTGCCAGTTTTCATGAACTCACGCGCATCATTGGTCAACGACTCGTTGTGGAGCCGCGGACCAATAGGTTTTTTGTTATTTTCGAAGAGCCAGCGGCCAAAGCGGAGAAGAGTGTTTACGTAGTCCTTGGCGGTACGTTCGGCGGCACCGCCGTTAAGGAGGACCTCCTTAAGTCCCAAAATAAGGGGAGCATCTTGGGAAAAAAGAGGTTGCCGGCTGCTGTTCGCTTTCAAACCGCCAATTGAACCCGGCTGCGGCGCCGAGCCGGTCGGCATTGCTCCAACCTCTACATCTGAATTGGCGATCTCGCTCACTTGCCGCTCACTGGCGACCCCTTGCGGATCGTCTAAGGTCCTCTGCCTCTTCGCGCCGGGAAGTCCTCGCTCGTGCGAGGGCTGGGGGGCGGACTCTACCAGATCCGGTGTCTGATGGTGACGCAGAGCTGATTCAACAGATGACCAATAGCCCGGTTCGTCCGTCGGCCCCAAACGCACATCCCGATCGTGGGCGTTCGCAGGAAGCTCGTTCGGCCAACTGCGAGCGTCCGGGGACGCGCTATGCTGCGCAGCGGCATCCCCGACGCTCATCGACTCCTGCGTCAGCTCAGCGCGGCCAATGTTCGGCGCGACGGCGCCCGTCGACCGCCAAGTTCGGAGACGGTCTATTGCCTTAAGGAGTCTCTTGGGATCACCCTTTCCGACGAACTCGAGCACCTCACCGCCATCCGTCAGCGACTTGTTGTCGAGCCGGGCAACAATGCTCGCTTTGTCATTCTTGTAGAGCCAATGGCCAAAGCTACGAACAGTACGTACATAGTCCTTGGCGTATCCTTCTTTGCGCTTACCTTTGATGAGGGCCCTCTCTAGCCCCGAAATGAGTTCAGCGTCCTCGGAAAAAAGGGGCTGCTCGCTCTGCCCTATCACGATTCCCATCAACTGAGCTGACTGCAGCACCGGGGACGACGGGTCGGGTTCGTCCATCAGCCACGAGCTCAAATCCTGGTCGCGACGCTCTGCAGCGGCGTGGCCGACCCGCATCGGCTCCGTCGGCGACGCCTCTTCGGGATCCGGAACGGGGGGAATTCGGCGCTCGCTCTCAATCGCCTTGGCGCCGGCCTGCGAGTTTCGAAGATGGGCCAGTGCAGCACCTATCCTGGCATCGCTACCGGCGTGCTGCTTATAGCTCTTGAGATCTCCTTGTAACGCGTCGCCGAAAAGCCGACCAGCAATACCCTTCTTGTTGCTTAGACGAAGGTGATCACTGAAGCTCCTAAGAGCACTTGCATTCCTTGTGCCATTGCGTGTCGCTGCTTCGTCTCGGTAGTCGTCGATGAGAGCCGCATCCTGGGGATAAGGGTTCAGCTGAGCGCGGCTTGCAATCGGCGCGACTCCGCCCGTCGACAGCCAGGTCCGGAGATGACCAATCGCCGTGAGGAGTCTCCTTGGACTTTCGCTGAATTCGCGCGCATCGTCGGTAAGCGACTTGTTGTCCAGCCGGTCCTTAATGGGATCTTTGTTGTTCGCGAACAGCCAGTGGCCAAAGCTATGAAGGCGGCTTACATTGTTCCTGGCGGTACCCTTGGCGACGTCGGCCTCGATCAGGGCCTCCTTAAGCCCAGCAAGCAGCGGAGCATCCTGGGAATAAAGAGGCAGCTTGCCGCGCTTTATCAAACTCCGAGTTGACTCGGCCGGCGCCCGGGCGGCCGGCATTGATCCACCGCTTCCCCCTGCATTGGCGCTCTCGCTCGGTTGCCACTCGCTAGCCAGGCGGTGCAGATTGTGCTGCTGCTGATCATCGCCTTGCGCGTGTAGCTCGTCTGGCAAACTGCCAGCTTCATGTAACGGGCTGTCCTGCGCAGCGGGCTCGCCAACCCGCCTTGACTCCACCGGTGCGGCTTCTTCGGTATCAGCAATGGAGGGAATATGGCGCTCGCGCTCCATCGCCTTAGCGCCGGCCCGCGATTTTCGAAGCTGAGCCAGAGCGGAACTGATCGTCGCGTTGCCAGCGGCGGCATCCACCCGGTAGCTCTTCACGTCCTGAGCCAACGCCTTGCCGGAAAGCCGAGTAGCAATGCCAATCTTGTTGTTCGCCCGCAAGTAATCGCTGAAACTGCGGAGGGCGGTTGCATACATTCTGCCAGTTTCTGTCGCTGTTTCGTCTTTATAGTCTTTGATGAGACTCGCGTCGCGGGGATATGGATTCAACTCGGTGCGACCTGCGATCGGCACGACTCCGCCCGTCGACTGCCACGTCCGGAGATGACCTAGTGCCGTAAGGAGTCGCGTTGGCTTGCCGCTGAACTCGTGCGCATCCTCTAACAGCGTGTCGCTGTCGAGCCCAGCAAGAGGCTTTCTTTTCTTGGCGAAGAGCCAGTGGCCAAAGCTGAGGAGGCAACTTACATTGTTCTTGGTGGTGCGTTTGGCGGCATTCTCCGCAAGTGCCAGCCTAAGCCCCGAAATCAGCGGGGCATCCTCAGGATAAAGAGACTGCTTGCTGCGCCCTATCAAGACCCCTGTTGACTGAGCTGGCTGCGGCGCCGCGGCGGCAGGCATTGCTCCACCACCTCCATATGAATTGGCGACCTCGCTCATTTGCCGGGCAAAGGCTGCTGCACCTGCGGACCGAGCCGCAGGTGAGCTCTCTAGCGGGCCCGCCCTGTCCGATTGTCCGCGTACCCGCTTGGTCGAGGGCAATTCCATCGGTTCTCACTTTCAGCAACATAGCCCGTTTGGAGTTGGGCCTTGATCTGACATGGGGAAGCTGTCGAGAACCTTACGACGACAACGTGCCGCGCCAAGACACCTATGGTGTATGCGCCGCCCATCGCTCCGCGGCCGCGCCGAACAACAGTAGAAGACCGGGCCACTCGCCGCGTGGGCAACGCGGGTGAACCCTCCGCCGACGCTTCGCGCGCCAGGCAATAGTCAGATTGCGGGTAGAACACAAAGTCCGGCTGCGGCTAATCGATCTAGGATATCCGACCGCCGAAACAGGCGTTCGTGGGAAAAGCACCGCGCGCCTGACTTTTACGCGCAGCCTGATCTCGTCGAGTCCGGCCTGGAATAGTTGCCGCAGACCAGGCTTGAAAGTCGTCAACCGAGAGCGCTCGATGCGAGTTCCTGCAGCGCCTTCGCCAAACTGATTCGTGGTATCAGGTTCCTTGGACGAGATTGAGTTGATCGAAACCAAGCCGCATAGCGCCGCTTGATCAGCTTCGGCACATGAATTGCTGCCAGGTCCGCGACACGTATGCAAGGTCGCGCACTGTCATGCCAATGATCATGGTTATGGCGAAAATCGCCGCTCCAAGCACATTTGCGGTCGCCTTCAATGTTAGCAATTCCAAACGGCGAACGGCTGCGAGCGTAGCGTGCCGCTCCGGCGCTCTGCGACAGCCCGAAATCTATCTCGATCCAAATCCGAATCGGTCGTTGAGTCTTTCCCCTCCGAGCGCGGCAAACCGCGCCTCGATCTCAGGATTCCAGCAAGCCTCCCACGAGGTGCGACCGTCGGACAGGGTGAAGGTCTGCTCTCCGATTAGCTGGTTTACGATTAGCTCCGGTTGCTGCGGCCGCTCAATCCCACAAAACTCTACAATTCTGCGAATGGTCTCCAGCTGAACTTCGCGTCCTTGGTCGCCGATGATCTGCTCATAGTTCAATCCGAGGACGTCCTCCTCGTCTGCCCACGGTGCCATGGGATGACAGCGATCGTTGAAGATGAAAGGCGCGATCTCATCGAAGTACTTCAGCATCTTGTCAGGTCCGTTTGGCTCATTTCGCCACTTAATCTCAGCCCCGTCAGGCAGGCACCAGTCGCTGTCACCCACATATCGCATCTGCGACACAATTGCCGCACGCATTTCACGCGAAAGAAAGATGATCTTGAAATCTTCTAAACAATGGCGAACGCCGACGTCGCACGGGAGATGCCCATACCCAAACTGACCGGGCTGAATAAAGCGCGACGAAATCTCGATCGGTATCCATAAGATATTTTCCGAATGAGTGAAGCGCGCTCGGGCGACATCAACGAAGCGGAAGTCTCCAATATAGTCCTTATTGAAAAATACATCGGACTGTACAAGCCCGAGCAGTCCAAGTAGGCGGGCATATAGGTGGGTGCCCGCCTTCGGAATCGAGCAAATCATAACCCGCGAGCTTGAGGCGCCGGCCATTGGCTTGATTGACCAAGATTCATTCGAGCAGGGATAAAGTGGAAAGGATTGACCCGCGATACCGCGCAGCTCATCTGGAAGCGGGTGAGACATTGTGGTTCCTTGCGCTGCAGCGGCTTCTTCGAACAGCTGGAGCCGATGTAGAGAAACGACAAGTTCCTGACCAGCTTGACCCAGCAGTCGCGCCCTTTGGTTGCCTATCCCCAGAAGTCGACCCCGTCCCATCCGCTAGCCGCGAGAAGAACCGCCACTACGACGGCATCGACCACTTGCTGCCGGTGCTATTTGTTCACGGCATGTGGTAACTTGTCTTACATGCCTTCATTTTTGATTGTACTATGGCCCTTTTTCTAGAAGAAAGCAAGCGCACGTGATTGTGGCCGGAAATATACTGGAAAATATATTTTTCACGCGCGCCGCTTGTGCGTTGGCGCGCAGTCACCCGTGCCCAGACGACGAACGCCAGGTTTGCGAGGCACATGCGCAGCACAAAGGAAGCTTCATCGACAGCACCTGGCCGGAAGACCTCGTCCGGCGAATTCCCGGTTGGAAGATCGAATTCGTCGAGAAGCAGAAAAAGCAGAGCGGCCGACAGCGTACGTCCGTGCAGCCTTTGATCGTTGCCGGGGATCTCGCCGCAAGTCTAATCGTAGAAAGCTCAATGAAGTCTCGCAAGGCGGCCGCGCGATCGGCCGAGTTCATGCCCTCTGCCCCTGCCCCGGCTGCCGAGACATGGGCGCCAACGAAGCGGCAGACGGAACCGGGTATCGACCTTGGTTTATGATCTGCGTCAGTGAGCCGTCGATAAAACTCGAATATGAAGGGCTCTTCCGTTCGCCTTCGCAGGTCGGCTGCTAGTTTGGAACGAACACATAAGACATATGCGAGAGCCCCGACAAACACAGAAATTGCTGCTAGACGTCATCTATAATGCAATTAATACGGCTCCGAATGCGCTCGCACGTATAGCTCTGTACATTGCACAAGACCCGGAGGCTGTTCTAGCGCAGTCTATCGCCGACCTTGCGCACAACACCGCTACCGGTTCTGCTTCAATTGTAAGATTTTGCCGAACCTTGGGACTCTCGGGATTTCGCGAGTTTAAGATTGCGCTCAGCGGCGAAATTGAGCGGCTGAAGTTGAGCGGCGAACTGGCTGAACGCGCGTCATCAGAAGCTATGGACACAGCTCCTCGGGTCGCCAGGCTTAGTACTGCTTTACAAAACTCAATTTCCGCGTCGGCTCGTGGCTTCGACGACCTTCAAATTAATGCGTTTGCCAACCGCATTCGAGCTGCCCGACGCGTCGAACTGTTCGGCACGGGGCCGTCATCTGTTTGCGCCGATATTCTGGCCATGCAACTCATCCGGCTAGGGATTCCCGCGCATTGCTCGGGTTCCGCCACCGTCTCTCACGCTCTCTCGCGAGGTCTTGGCTCGTCGAGCCTTGCCATCGGCATTTCCTTGCGTGGCTACACTGTGGAAACGACGGATTTTCTGGCCGTTGCGCGCGAGAGCGGAGCGTACACGATCGCCATTACGACCCGCGTGGACTGCCCGATCGCCCAGGCTGCGGACGAGGTGGTCTTGTTTACCTCGGCCGGGGCTTGGCCACAGGCCGGGTCGGCGATGCACGTGCCGGCTCTAGTTTTGCTGAGCGAATATCTCTGCCAATGTTTGCAGGTGGCGGAAGTCTGAATCCCAGAAGGCCAATTCGGACAGTTCCGGCGCAACGTTCGATGCGCGCTCGCCCACGGCAGCATCGGCAGGCTATCGGTGGAGCTGGAGCGGCGCGGGACGCAGGAAGGCAATATCCCGGCTTTTTCTTCACCGACAGCAGGTCAGTGGGGCTGCTTTTGCGGTCAGGGCGTCGACCAGGTATTTGGGATACCGGGGAGTTAGGCTCTGACATCTATGGCGTGCCGCCACGAACGCCGGAATGGTCATAATCTGCGAGGTCTAGGACCGATGTGCAGGCAGCCAATTGGTCTGGACTCATTTCGGCCGCGATTGAGGCGGAATGCTTTAGGAGTGCGAGGAGATCATCTCTATGCTTCGAACCATGGTCCTCGAAGTGCATCTTGATCTTTCGCGCTATGACGTCCGCGAAACTCGCCCTTGTGCCAAAAAGCGGATCGCCAATTAAAGCGGTCGGTTGTTCCTGTTCGAGAACCCAATTCATCGCCAAGGTCCCATTCGATCTCAAGAATACGATCTCCAGCTCCGTGTCGGCAAATCGTTGTCTTGCCATAGAGAACCCCGCGTCCGCCAGAGCCCTGGTGTCGCTATCCACAGCCTCCGCGAATGCGGCCAAATTGACATGATGAATGTCTATGTCGTTCGGTGCACGCTGGATGAACTGCGAAAGGACGCTGCTGCCCGCTACCCAGCTATCTTTGCTCCGATTGGGCGAAATCGCGACTAAAGCAGTGCGCATCAGCTCAGGAAGCATATCCTGTGCCCTTCTTGGATATTGAGAACAGCCTATAAGTTACGTTGGCGCCTGGATAGGTCCCAGATCGCAGAAGCACTGATGTAAGATCATTTGAGCCTGTAATCTGTTCAAGAATGTCGTCACGCGCATTGGTGCCGAACCCTAGAACGATATGGCCTGTTTCTGTAAGGAACCTTGGGCCATCTGAGAGAAATCTCTCGAGCAAGTTGTACCCTGGATCGATAGCTCCGGCTTCGAGATCGTCAACATACTCGTAACCCTCTGGAGCGAAGTTCGACGGGTAATTCCAGAGTATAATGTCGAACCTTCTGCTAGGTGGAATATTTGAAAAAATATCGCTTTCAATGACCTCAACGTTGTTAATGCGGTTTCTTGCAGCATTCTCCAGCGTGTTAGCGACGGCCCTCGGATTGATGTCGCAAGCCAGCAACGAGCGCGCACCAGCCTTTGCCAACAGAAGGCCTGGAAGACCGAAACCGCAGCCGATTTCTAATATGGTTTTCGCGGCGAAAGGGGGAAAATTCTCGCTGATCCAACGCCAACTCTGGAAGTGCTCAGGAGGAAAAACCCCTTTCCGTACGACCAGATCCAGCCCGAATTCCTGTATTTGACGCGGGAAAATGGCTTGTTGACTTGCACGAAGTGTTTTCCTGATATTATCGAGTCTGGTCATTGTCCTCCCGCCGATCGGCGCGGTCGCCGTGCTTGGTTGTTTCTCCCTGCTCGAGGGCAACAACGGTTCGCTTCAGTAAGCAATTCCAAAGAGGCATCGAAAATAGACCGGCCTCAAGAATGAGGCGGTCCCAAGAAGACTGGACAGGTGCATACCGGACTAGGCCTTCAAGACCGGCTCGATCCCCCCGAAAATACCGTCGGACGGCTGCTGTTAGGCCCGGCTTTGATGCGATTAGGAGTGCTCTGTCGTAGCAGAATTTTGCGTGGGCAAAGGCGCTACCATCATTCCGGTTATCAAGCGTCCGCGCAGTTTCTCCGTCGCCGAGAGCATTTAGCAGCATCTGGAACGATGAATGGGCGATGAAGCCGGAATCGAGAGAATTCCAAGCAGCCGCTTGGTCGCCCAACGACTGACGCCTAAGAATTCTAAGCTCGGCATCCATTACTTCATGGCTGTCGCTCACATGCAGGAGGTTCGTCACGGGATTGTCGCAAAAAAAGAGGCTGCGTACGGTGCCGCGTAACGCCTGGGCCGGCTGTGTGCTGCCCTTCAGTTTTTGGGACAGGTGCAACGCGTCAGGTCCGCTCCAGATCGTAGCGCAAACTGGACGCATATCGAACAAGTCCAGTACCAATGGCCAGTGCCTTCCCCCCTTTGAAGAAGTAAGCGCATAAAATGCATCGATGGATTTGCGACTGTGAACTGAAAAGAACCGTTCCGAGAGTTCCAGATCGGTTCGTCGCCGGATGTATTCGTCGAGCAGGCAAGTGAGGCCGGAGCGCGCGACTTCTGGGCCATAAACTATCAATGCCAAGGAGGACATCATTCCGCCCCTTCCAAAGCATGGTTTCTGATATGCGCATTCCTGCTCCCGACGGTGATACTAGTCGCTCTAACGCGCCTCCCTTCCAGCCAACCGGCGAGACGAGCGGGATGACGGGCGTTAATTACAACGCCAGGAAGGCCTTTCATCGCCATGAATTGGGCCGCGCAGGCGTCAATCGAGGTGTGGCCGAGAAGGGCAAGATCTCGAGCAGCGATCTGCTCTATAAGTGCAGCGGGATCGTCGGTTGCGCCGCCGCGATGGACGCCATCGACATCTGTCAAAATCACCAGCTGTGATGCCCCAGTTAGCCAAGCGACCCACGCGGCAACGGCGTCGGATGTGACATCCCAACTCCATTCCACCGGGTCAGCTGCAAACAGCAAACGGGAAGGCAGCAGCACTGGTATCTTCCCATGTCTCGCGAGGGTTCGGCATTCGCCTAGGCTGGCCGATGGGGCCAATTTGGAAGAGAAGGCGGCGTCCGCCAGCAGATATCCCGTTTGGTCCTGTGCGAGAGCACACGCGTGATGCGCGGTATATGGAAGTAGTCGCTCGGCTGCATCAATCGCCTCGATTGCCTTGTCCGGAATGCCGCCGCCTGGAACAACTAGGATTCGATGGCCCTTATCGGCGAGACGCTCAAGTTCCGCCAGTGCGAGCTTACACACTGCAAGATCACGCATGATGCTCCCGCCGAATTTGAGGACAATCGAAAAGCCATATGGTGGAAAACCTTTCATCGAGCAGTCCATCGGCTTGCCATCCCGCCTTCAGGCAAAAGATACGATCTCTGGAATCTTCGAAATTATGTTTGGAAGCGCTGCCCAGACTTTTTGAAACGCGGCCGCGTACAATCTCATCACTTCAACGTCGTTTGGCGGAGCGATCTCCGATACGTGAAACATATTGTTCAATATCGTCGTGGCGTTTGGGAAATCTGTCCTTGACCATTGGCTGCAGACATCCGGGAGATATTCAAAAACGGGTTTTGTCAGCCAGACCGCAACGGGAACTCCCTCTGCTTGAAGCAGCTTAAGGATGAAATCCCTGGCTGTAGGGCCAGGTAAAAAGCCGAGCTTTTCCGGCTCCAGACGCAGCGGGAGATTAAGCAACGATTGCTGATTGTCTGATGGATCGAAAAGAGGCAGAAGCCCTGGGAGATGGCAAATCTCCTGCCAAAGTAACCTAGCATTCTTTCGCCTTGTTCTAAGCTGGCGGTTTAGCTGCTTTATCCTGTGGTTAGCAATTGCAGCCGAAAATACATTCGGCCGGTAATTGTATCCTTTTGAACTCGGGGAGAATATCCTATCTCCATATCGCGACGAACTTGTCAGAGAAACGTTATCTACATGGTGGATCAGAGCAGGATCCCTCGTAAGGACAAATCCAAGCTCACCTGCCCCGAGGTGCTTAGCTCCGTTCCCGGAGAGAGCGAGTGCATCGCTCTCCAAGTATGCTCCATTGACAATATCTTTCGCAGCGCCGATTGATTGGCAAACATCATCTACGATCGCGACGCCTCGCGCCCGCGCTGCCATTCTCAAGCCGGGAACCAAGAGGTTATTTCCAAACAGATGGGTTATGAGCGTCGCCGCGTCCCCTGGTTTGATGAGGGAGGCCGCTTTCTTCTCATCAACGCCCGTAAGGCCCGGCTCTACATCCACAAAGACCGGCTCAAGTCCACTGATTGTAATTGGGCCGACGGCTCCCGGCCAGTTCAAAGCCGACGTAACGACCCTGCCACCTCGGTTCCGGTAGTAGTCCAGGGCTACGTGAATAGCCGCTGTGCCGCTTCCAACAGCGCGCACAGACCAGTTGCCCGACCAATCCGCTAGCCGCTTTTCGAGCTCAATCACCATAGGGTGATTGACGCGATGATACTTGCCGCTTTCGACAACATTTGCGAGCGCCTTCAAATGTTTTCGCTTCGCAGCTGGCCAAAGAACAACTCGCCCGGCCGGCACCGTTGGATCTCCTCCAAAGAGCGCAAGAGAAGTGTTGCTTTGGTGGACGCAAACTGTGCTTGCTGCCGAGGCTAAGCCTACATACTTGTTCATATGGTCCCTCCAGACGCTAGCCTGGTTTGTGACATCGGCCGTCGGTCACTCGCGAACTAAAGCCGAACCGACCCGTCTCTCGCATACTTCTGCGTCTTGCAACGAGGCTCGGCGAGCCGCCGAAGCAGAGTCGCCTCTGATAACAGACTAGGTTCCGCAGCAGCCTCGCTGCATTGAGTTTAGGAAAAATCTTCCGAGCTCGAACCGGCACATAAAGTTTCCATCACTTCCGAAATGAACTCGCGAGACGATGCAGTTCCTCCTTCGCAAACCGAGACTTAATGGTCGTCGACTAGAAGGGGAAGTGGTCAGCCGAGATATATTTGCAAATATATTATTTGTCGGCTTGGCTAACTACCTACTATCCGAGGTAATCGGAAGTGAGAGCGCGTGGTTTCTTCCCACCAGTCTTCCTGCGGGCATGGTTCAAGGATAGAATGCGCCGTACGGATGCGCGGGTATTATCCATCCGCCAAAGCCAATTCCGGCGAGATAATCAGCCAAGCTTGGCGAGCTGTGAGCCACCACGAGCTTGCATAATTTGGTTGACGCAGTCGCCGGACCGTAAGCGCCTTCCGCGGGCACTCCCGCTCGTAGTGGGCTGTGCCCGAAGGAACGCCCCGGATAGCATTCTGAGCCGTCAGTAAGAATAGATCGAGTTCTGATTATCCATCCGGCGATCTGACGGAGCACCATGGGTGATCGTGCAAAGGAGGGACGCGAGCGGAATAACGCTTGAATGCTTTGCGTCTTCCGACTTGCCGCTGCAGTGAGCCCTTCACCGCGCGTGAAGCAAATAACGCGGTCAGCGAAGAGGCGAAGGCGAGTTTTCCTTGCCTGGTGCAGAGGTGCCATTTCCGAGCGGTTTTCGATCGGATGGGGCACCACCCTTCAATCCGAAGCTTGACCAGCTCCAGCATTGTATCGCACAGGACCGGCTGCCGTTCCAGCCTGCATACCGAGGGAGTTGCGCAACGCGACTCGCGCCACTTGTGAGCAAAAAACCGAGCCCCGATGGCCGCCCTGATCTCTCTTACGATGAATGCGGATCTTCGTCAGCCCTCATAGGCATAAGCCGAACTGTGGGGGGTAAGCCGTATGGATCGCGTCGGCGAATTCGCTCATAAATACTGCCTTGCAAACGGGGAGTTTGCCAGCAGTTTTCTGCTCATAGTTTGCATGGCGTGTGACACGGCGCGCTCTTCTACATCAAGGTGGTTCGTCAACGCGGATTCCACCGCGCTCGTGTTATTGCAGAGCTGAGGCATTGCCTCCGTTAGCCTTGCTAGACTGGTTCGAAAAGCCGGGGAAAGCTCAGACGCGGCTATTTCCATGCGAAGCGGATGTGAGCAGAAGCAGAACTTGTCGATGATTTGGCAGACTTCGCAATTACATGCGCCCAGAGCTATGTCAGCGAATATCTCTTCCGCGCGGATAGCGAGTTCCATTGGAGAAGACCCACCAGAGGGTGCGGTTAGGTCGAGAGGGTGAGTTCGTGTACGCGTTAGGGCCAAGGTGAGTGTTGCGCGCGCCACCACATACGAGTCTAATAGAACCCACTCGACCAGGGGTCTCGTAAAATAGCCCCTTTGAGGAAGGGATACGATCTTCGCTTCCGCTGCAAGTCGGATAAGTGCTTCGCGCACAGGAGTCCGGCCGATGTTGAGCTTGGACGCTAGCTCTTTGTCACTGAGGTGCTGCCCTGGCATGTGGGCTTTGCTGTAGAGCAATTGACGTACCGCGGCGTAGGCTGCAGCGGCTTTTGCATGCTTCTTGGCGTCGATAGCCAGATTGGCAATTTCGGTTCGACGACATTGGTCCGCGTTTGTACAGAACCACATCTCCACGCTTCCCTCTTTCGATGTCCCTTGAGCGTCCGACCGGACATAACGCGTGCGCCGCGCACCGCCTCAGCTGCATAAACCATGCCAGCGAGGTGTGACCATGCCCGGCGTTCGGGATGGCTGTGCGCTCAAACTGACGCCGCGCGGCGCTCGGATGCCGCATTGTCAGAGGTGGAAAGCTTAGAGTGGCATTGGCCGCTCGACGCACCTGACCTTCGCGCGATCCACTTCCTGCGATCGTCGCTTCGGCCACTGCCGGTCTGCGCAACCCTGACCAGTTCCGCCCGACGAGCGCCTACCGCCGAGGAATTGCCTGGTTTGCTGTCACTTTGAGAAAGGTGACAGTCTCCACGCTCATACCTTCTTAGGGAGACGCCGATAGCAAGACCGAAGCGTCTAGGCCCTGAGCCAGACCGCGAGCGATGTTCACAATCCGGGTTGAATGCATCGGGATGCCAGCCAAATCAGCCGCTCTGGCAGTAGCTCAGCGCAGATTGCGAGACGCCTTACCGCCGGCTTCGACATGCGTAGCACTCTGTAGCCGGTCCGTGAGGCGCTCGATCCGGGTCGAGAAGGGGGCCGAGGCCGCGCCATCATTGTAGGACCGCGCTCAGGTCTCAATTCCCGCCCCCATGCGTGTCTTCAGCAGCGAGGTACTGTGTCAGCCGCTGAGCTTTACCGCACTCAATGTCGCGGGTGAACCCCATCTCGACTCGCAAGCCCGGAGAACCCAGCGGTACGGCAAAAACGCGCATTCGACGCTTCTCCGTTGTTTGTCATCCCAAAAAGCTCGCGATCCTGGAGTGAGCCGGGTCCGCTGGCGATCAGATCATATGCCGCATCCCGCACCAAACTTGATACAGGCCGGCCATTGCAATACCCGTCCGGATAGGAGTTCCGGAAGTAGTCCGATGCGTCACTGGCTATTGTATGGACAGCTCGGTTGTCACCCTGCAGGCGGGCCGAAAATGTGTTCGATGCGACACAAGAGGGAATGGTGAGCCACCAGAGCAGTTCAATCGCGCCAGATGTCGCCGACAGGGTCCCGGAGGCGCTCAGCTAGATCTCGATCCCGGCGGTTCTATAAAATTCCTTGGCATGCTTACACCGAAAGTCTTTCGAGATCCCGTTTTTCATACCGCTCAACACTGGAGGCGTTGCCGACGCTCAGTGGATGGGAAGCTAGCGCAGTTCACCTACGGCACACGCTAACACCCGGGTCACCCTCCTGCCATTTTGTAACTGGGCTGGACTTCGCTCCTCATAAGCAGGCCGCTAAGTTCTTCAGCTGAGCGCGCGACGACCGTAGCGCCGGCTGACAGCAATCGTTGGCCGTGGTCGTCGAGGCAGTGGCCGCCCGCGGTGAAACCGATCACCGTCATTCCCGCTGCCACACCAGCTCGAACTCCTGCGATGCTGTCTTCCACAACGACACAGCATTCGGGCTCGACGTTCATCCGGGCCGCGGCAAACAGGAATAGGTCCGGGGCCGGTTTGCCGGCCTTTACCAGCGCGGAACTGAACACGTGTGGATCGAAGTGCTGCCAGAGCCCTGTGAGCTCAAGGCCAAGCCGCAGCTTGTCGGGGGCGCTGCTCGAGGCGACGCAGCGTTGTAGTGATAGCTGACGCAAGAGCTGGTCAATACCGATTATTGGTTGCAGTTCTGATCGATAGCTTTCCTTGATACGCGATTGCACGACGGTGTCGAAGTCGCTCGGCAGAGGGCGCCCCCAATCTTCTTCAACCATTTTCCGCATCGTCGCCGACGAAAGGCCGGTGAAGCGCAGAACCACGTCAGAATAGGAGGTGGGATACCCGATACGGGTCAGTTCCTCGGCGTCGATGCGGCTTGCCAGCGTTTCGCTATCGATCAAGACACCGTCACAATCGAAGATGACCAGTTCATGAGATTTTCGCTGCTTCATTGGTTACCCCGGGGGAAACGACCTGCCGGCGAGACTTCAACCACATTCCTGTCGCTGACCTCGAAACGGTGCACAAGCACGGCATCGTCGTCGATCAGAGCAACGTCAAAAGCCGGGGCATCCTCGACAAAGTCTGCGTCCCTGCGCGCAAAGTGCGGAATGATTTGATGCGCAACGCCGCGGCTTCCGCTGAAGGGAATGCCGCTCCAGGTACCGCCAACATCTACGTGCACATGCCCGTGAAAAATGTGCCGGATATTGCCGGCGCCTGAGATCGCCGGCATGAGCTCTTGCCAGTTCTGCATGTTCCAAGGCTCGAAATGCGGCAGGCCGATCGGCTGCAGCGGATGATGGGCGAAGAGATAGGCAGGCGTATTCTGTTTTTCTGCCAAGCGCGCCAGCAGCCATTGGAGCCGGCCGCGATCCAAAGCGCCATGACCGAAGCCTTCCACCAATGTGTCGAGAAAAATGAGGCGCCCGGCAGTCCCGTCTTGGGCCGACTGAATGAAGCCATTCGCATCGCGCGGCTCTTCAGGAAACGCGCGCATAAAATTCTCGCGGCTGTCGTGATTGCCCAGCAGAAGGCGAGCGGGCACGCGCAGGTCCCGCAGCACCTCCCGTAGCAGGACGTAGGAAGCGAGATCTCCGTCGTCGGTGAGATCGCCAGTGACGACGCAAAGCTCGGCGTCGGCATGATCGCGATTAATGCGCTTGATGGTCTCCCGAAGCCGTTGGGCAGGATCGAAGCCGCAGAGCGTGGCGCCTGGCGGCACAAGATGAGGGTCGGTCAGGTGAATGAGTTTCATGGATAAGCCCAAAAAAGGGGGGACGCCGCACAGGGCGTGCAGCGTCCCGGATGAAACGATCAGTCGGTTTTCGGCAGAAGTGCGCGAACCTCGGACGCCATGTCTGCGAGAGCAGCTTCCGGTTCCTTGGATCCAAGCGCGATGGCAGTCATCTCGTCGCGGAGGACCTCACCGATTTGCACGCCATTATCACCAGGCCAGGAGAACCACGGGCGGGCGCGCGGCGTCTGTAGGACGCTCGTGTACCAGTTCGGGTGCTTGTCGTAGAAGCCGGCGAGATGATCCTTATCGAGAGCAAGCGTATTGGTCGGCATGTAGCCAGTGTTCGGCACGACAATGCTCTGGCCATCGGGGCTTGTGGCAAACTTGATGTACTCCCAGGCGGCGGCGCGCTTGGCGGGATCGTCGGTGAGGATTACCGCAACCATGCCGCCGGTCGGCATCGTCGCATCTTCAGCGGCGAGCGGCTGCTTGGCCGTCCGGAGCTTGAACCGGTCTCCAATTTCAGCTTCGAAACCGCTCACACTGCCGGCAGAGGCGAAGAAGAAGCCGAGCTTGCCGGAGGTGAAGAGCTGCAGGGCGGCATGGGAGTCGATGGCCGGCTGAGCGCCGTCGGTATGAAACCGCTTGAACAGCTTGACGGCAGCCTGGCCGACAGGACCGTCAAAAGCGATGTCGCTCTCCTTGTCGTTCATCATCTGGCCGCCGAAATTGCGGACCAGGTTCTGCGTGGCCCAGTCGTCCGAGCCAAGCTGGTAATACATGCCCGACGTTCCCTTGCCGAGCGCTCCGATCTTGCCGGCCAGTGCGACAAAGCTGTCCCAGTCGGCCGGGATCTTGTCGGGGTCACCGCCCGCTTGCTTCACCAGGTCGGCATTGTAGTAAACGACCGGTGTCGACATGGCGAAGGGAAGACCGTAACGATGACCGTCGATCGTTGCGAGCGACAGGACCTGTTCCGTGTAGCCCTTGTCGGTCAGGTGATCCGCGGCAACGAGGTCGTCGATGGGCTTTACGAGTCCGCGTGTGACGAGCGGACGCAGCACATTGAAACCAACGTAATGAACGTCCGGCAACTCGCCTGCCATGCTCTGACGGATCAACGTCTGGACGGCTTCATCGTAGCTCGGCGCAGCAGCGCGAAAGCTGATTTTGATGTCCGGATGGTCCGCCATGAAGCGCTCGGCGATCGGCTTGTGGATCACTTCGTGTTCGGGCCAGGCGTAGTAGACGTCGAGTCTCGTCTCGGCTTGTGCTGGCATGACTGCCGCTGCGATACCGGCAGCAAGGATTATTGCAAGTGTCTTCACATTGCTCTCCTAAGGTTCGAGATGTGGTTTTCAGAAACGGAGCTAGTGTCGGCCGAGCACGAGACCCCGGATGAAGTGTTTCTGCATGAGAAGGAAAAGAGCGACCAAGGGCGCAGTCACGAGAACGCCCCCTGCCATCAGCGCACCGACGTTTCCGGTGCCTTCGCCCGCCTGACGGAAATAGGCGATGCCGAGCGAAGGCGTCATCATGTCGGGATTGGTTATCACCACCATTGGCCAGTACAGATCGTTCCAATGAGCGACGATAGAGAAGATAGAGAAGGAGGCGACTGCTGGCCAAGCGGCCGGCAGCATGATCCGCCAGGCAATTGATAACTCGCTGAAACCGTCGAGCCGCGCTGCGTCAAGCACCTCATCGGGAAAGGTCACGAAGAATTGCCGGAACAGGAAGATGGCAAACACCGAAACGATCCAAGGCAGAACCAGCGCGGCATAGCTGTCGAGCAGCCCAGATTTTGCGAGGGCTATGTAGATCGGGATGGTTGGTATCTGCACCGGCACCAAAAGGCCTAGCAGCACGGCGACAAGCAGAATTGGGCGACCGGGGAAGGACAGCTTAGCCAGCGCATAGCCACACGGGATGGCGATCGCGATCTGCAACACAAGAATTGCCACGCATACCACAATCCCATTTGCCATGAACCGAAGCAGTGGAATTGCCGAGAGCGCAGTGCCGTAATTGTCGATTGCGCCATGAAGGGTCGGGGTTGGAAGCAGGTCGCCGTTAAAGATCTCACTCTGTGGTGTCAGCGAGGCAAGGATCATCCACACAAACGGGAAGACCATGATGATCGCGCCGGTCATCAGCACGGCATGCGAGGCGATGCGGGAAGAGGACGATTGCGCCAAGATCATGGCTGGCCTCCACTTGCTTTCCAGCGCGCCCGGCGCTCGGAGACACGCATCTGGACGAGCGACAGGAAAGTCACGAAGACGAAGAAAGAAACGGAGATCGCTGACGCATAGCCGACGCGGAAGAAGCGGAACCCTTCTTGATAAAAGGTGTAAAGAACGACGGAGGTAGATTTCATCGGCCCTCCCTGTGTGAGGACCGCAACCGTTTCGAAAACCGAAAAGGCGCGGATGATTGTCATCACGGTGACGAATACGGTAACCGGCGCCAGCATCGGCCAGGTGACCAGAAGGAAGCGCTTCAGTCCCCTATCGGCCCCATCAATCGCGGCGGCTTCGTAGAGCTCCTCTGGAATGGTCGAAAGGCCGGCCAGGAAAAGGATCATGTTGAAGCCCACCAACTGCCACACGCCGATTGCCGCCAGCGCATATATGGCGGTCGCCGGATCGGATAGAAACCTGACGGGCGATGCGCCAAGAAGCTGCAGCAGTGTGTTGGCAAAACCCAGGCTTGGATGAAGGATCGCTTCCCACGCGGTCGCCAGAGCAACCAAGGTCGCAGCCACGGGCAGAAAATAAGCGGTTCGATAGAGAACTGCGAACCGTGATCTGGCGATCAAAAGGGCAACAAGCAGCCCCCACCCGATGGACGTCGGCACGACCACCGCGACATAGAGCGCGGTATTGCGCAGACTCTGAGCAAAGCCAGGGTCGGTCAGCATGCGCGTATAATTAGCGAGCCCGATGAATCGGATGCCGGCCAAGCCGAGTGACGCATTCGTGAAGGACAAAAACAAGACAAGAATGGCGGGTCC
This sequence comes from Mesorhizobium neociceri, assembly GCF_013520985.1. Lineage (GTDB taxonomy): Bacteria > Pseudomonadota > Alphaproteobacteria > Rhizobiales > Rhizobiaceae > Mesorhizobium > Mesorhizobium neociceri. The sequence continues at coordinate 20,836 of NZ_JACDTY010000009.1, forward strand.
TATGACAAGGGCAACAAGCAGCAGCATCGCCGGCACGGATAAAATCATTCCAGCTTGCGCCTGGGCTCGAGCCGGCCGGTAGCGCGCTGGAGTGCTCAGAGCCAAGCGACTGAGCGGAATGTCGTTGAGCACGGCCATGTCAGGCTGCCCCGCTGTGATCGCCAGGCCGGCGCGAGCCGCTTGAAGGAAAGAACCATGCGTTTTCAGGGTCGATGTTCAGTCCCAGGTTATCGCCATCACGCAGAGGTCTAGCCCGCTCAGCGGAAATGCGGGCGACAAACTCGGCGCCGACCTCGGCATTGACAAAGACATGGGCGTCCATCCCAGCGTGCTCGATGCGCGTGACGCAAACCGCCAGGGCTCCCGGCTGATCCTTGTCAACCAGGGTCGCGTGCTCTGGGCGGAAGGCCAGCGTTCCTGCCTGTCCGGATCCGAGCGCGTCGCGAATGATGATCCTGCTGCCACCGATCATGAGCGCGCCGCCCATTGGTGCTGCCACTGCTACCTCGTTCAGGAAAGGCTGCGCCAGGAACCGGGCTACGTCTAGATCGACGGGTTCCCGATAGAGATCGGCAGGGGCTGCGACCTGACGGAGTTCGCCCCCAAAGATGACTGCGACACGGTCTGAAAGCGCGGCCGCCTCGGCCTGGTCATGGGTAACGAAGATAGTTGTCGTTTGCATTTCCTTGTGAAGCCGCGCGATCTCGCCACGGGTATGGATGCGCAGCGCCGCGTCGAGGTTTGCCAAGGGTTCATCCATCAGGAAGATCTTCGGTTTGCGCACCATGGCACGTCCCAAAGCCACGCGCTGGCGCTGCCCACCCGACAGCGCCGACGGTCGACGCTCTAGCAGCGCGTCAAGCTTGAGCAGCGCTGAGGTCTGCCCGACCCGCTCTCGGATCGAGCGTTTGCGTAGGACAGCCCCGGGCAGCAGCCCGCCAATCACGGGAAGCCGTTCCAAGCTGCTTAGCTCGCGCATGACTAGCGGGGCTGCAATGTTGTCGTACACGCTCAGATGCGGATAAAGGGCGTAGCTCTGGAACACGAAGGCCAGATCGCGGTCCTTTGGCGCAACCGCGTCCAGCTCCCTGCCGCCTGCACGCACATGACCCTGGTCGGCGCGCTCCAGCCCTGCGATGATCCGAAGAAGCGTTGACTTGCCGCAGCCAGACGGGCCCAGCAGCGTCACAAACTCCCCCGCAGCAACGTTGAGACAGATGCCGCGCAGAACATCAATCGCGCCATACCGCTTGCCGATGTCGTCGATGTGGAGGTCCAACGCTGCCATTCCGAGTTCCCTTCGGTTGGCCGACTTCTAGCGGTGTTTTATTTCACTTTCATGACATTATGGAGTTTTATTTCATTTGGCAACTGATTTCTCGGTTGCTTTTCCGATCGCCAGCATGAGGCTTTCGATCACAAAGATCTTGCCAATCGCTGGCGTCAGAGTGCCTCCGATTGGGTGGTCTTGAAGGCCGGAGGCTTGCAAAGTGAGGTCAGCCGCCTTCTCGAGTGGGCTGCGGGCGCGGTTTGTGATGGCGACGGTCAGTGCCCCCGCCGAACGGGCGCCCTTGAGGAACTGGACCGTGTCAACTGTCAGGCCGGAGATCGAGAGACCAATCGCAACGCAGCCGGGACCAAGCCCGCTGGCGACTTCGTGAGCCATGGTGGAGTTTCTGAACGCGAAAGCCGTTAGCCCGACACGTAAAAGCCGGTAGGCAAGCAGTTCTGCCGTCATACCAGACATTCCCGCCCCGTAAAGATCGATCCGTCGGCTTGCCGCAAGCGCAGCGGCTACCTTCGCCAGGGTTTCGGGGTCGGCATTGTTATGTGCGATGCCGAGGTTTTGCGCCATCGTGTCGTGCAACGATTGCAGAGCGCTATCCGCAGTTCCAGCACCCGTGGAGGGGAGTCCCGGGCGGCCAATCTCGGCCGCCAATGCGAGCTTGAAGTCGCGGAAGCCGGAAAAGCCTATCTGCCGGCAAAGCCGCAATATGCTGGCTTCACCACTTGCCGCAAATTCACCTAACTCCGCAACGGATTGGTGCAGCACCTTTTCCGGGTTTTCCAGAATGTATTTGGCAATGCGAGCGAGCGCATTGGGCAAGCGGTCGATGTCGTCCTGCAGGCGAGCCAAGATGCTCTCGTGCGATGCCGCTATCGTTGCAGGTGAGTTGATGTTCATTGCCTTCATGCCTGTTCCTTGGCGCTCAGCGGAAACGGATGTCTCCTAGCAAGCGGGGAAATTCATTGGCACTGAATACAATCGAGATGCAGAAATTTGCAAATACCGGAGAAATTCCACCTTGCACCGCCGTGGTGCTCATCGACCAATGCTGCCCCCCCCTCACAAGCACATGCCTTGCGGTGATCCGCTGAAGACTTCGTTTCGAGCCGCTGCGTGGAGCGAGGGCCAAGGTACCCATCGGCGTCGCAGTAGCTGAGCCTGATCGTCGCTAGCTACATCTACACCTGACCGGGCCTTCAAACCAGACGAATTTCTATGGCAGATCAGCATGGAAAACGCGATGTCGACTGCGCCGAATTTTACCCCTTCAGAGCGCCCGAGCTCATTCCCGAGATCAAGGCCCGCTGAGCAACTACTGTAACGATCGTTATAGGAATTATCGCAAGAGACGAGGCGGCGGCCATCGGTCCCCAGTCAAGGTTCCGAGCGGAGATAAAGCCGGATATGAAGACAGGTAGGGTCTTGGCCGAATTCCCCGCCAACATGACTGGAATCAAGAACTCGTTCCAAGTGAAAAGCGCAACAAAGATCGTGCTTGCTGCGATGCCAGGCAAGAGCAGCGGCAGCACGACATACCAAAAGGTCGCGACTTGCCCCGCCCCATCTATCGCGGCGCTTTGCTCCAGGGCGACTGGCACTTGGCCAACAAACGAACTCATCAACCACGTTGCGAAAGGCATGTTGATAGTGGCGTACATAACAATCAGCGCAACACGGCTATCATAGACCCCCAGCTGCGACGTTATGTGAAAAAGAGGAACCATGAGTACGATTGCTGGAATGGCGCGTACTAAGACCAGCGAAATTTCCAGTGGCGCTCGGCTCACGAAGCGAGGCGTCCGAGAGAGCGCGTAGGCCGCAAGTGTGCTGAGCATCACACACAAAGCGGTCGACCCAAGCGTCACAAGGATGGTGTTGAGGTAAATTTGACCAAAGCCGCGGGTATGGAAAATGGCCGAATAATTCTTGAGGGTCGGATCGAACCAGATAAACTTCGGCGGCAACACGAAGGTGTCTGCACGCTGCTTTATCGATGTTGTGATCGTCCAAAATACCGGGAAAAGCGAGAGGAACGCTGCCAATAGCAGAACAGCATACGACAAGGCCGCCGATATTCGCTTTCTTCTCGCAAAGCTCATCTTGATACCCGATCCGCTTTGCGCCAGAGAACATAAACAGGGGCAATCAGTACGACCATTACGATACCGAGGGCGGCCGCCCGCGACGTTTGGAAGAAGCCGAACCCGGTATTGTAGACCAACATGCCAAGCGTTTGAGTCGCCGTCCCAGGCCCACCCTTTGACGTTACTATGAAGATGAGGTCAAACATCTTCATACCATCGATTATCCTTATTGTTATGATGACCAACAGGACATTGCTGATGGACGGCAGGGTCACGTAAAAGAGAGTTTGCAATTGAGTTGCGCCGTCTATCGCTGCCGCCTCGAGCGGCCCTTTTGATTGATTAGCCAGGGCGGCCAGGACTGTTAGCATAATGAAGGGTACCGATTGCCAGCTGTCGACAATTGAGATAGCGGCAATTGCAGGCCAACGTGCACCAAGCCAATTCGGGCCATCCATGCCAACCAGGCTGAGTGCCCAATTTATAACGCCGAGATCGGCGTCAAACATAAAGCGCCAGATGAGTCCCACGGCGACCGGCGTAAGCAACATCGGCACGACAAGCACCGTTCGAAACAAACGGGTGCCGCGCAGATTTTTTTCCAGGATGATCGCGAGGGCGACGCCTACAGGTAACTGGATCAGCAATCCAATCGCTATCAGCGTGAGCGTTGTCCTCAACGAGTCCCAGAAGCGCGGATCCCAAAGGGCCGCGATGTAGTTCCCGAAGCCGACAAATTGCGGGGCAGAAAAAGCTCCCAGCGTTTCGTTTCGGAACGACAGATACAATGCTGCAAGAATTGGAGCAGCAAAAACTGCGAGCAGCAGCACCCAACTCGGCGCGACCAGAAATTCCGCCGAACGGCGTCTTGTAGACTCACTCACTGGCCGCGCCTCCCATCTGCTTCCACACTAACGGCTGGCGACAGCGGTCGCGGGTCAAAGAGGCCATTACGGCGCCTTTTCCTGGGCAAGTATGGGCTTTAGTTTCTCGTTGAGCGCATCCAGGCCACCTTGGATATCCGTGCTGCCATCCAGCATCGGCGGCAAGGCGTCGAGGATCGCCTTTTCCATTTCCGGCCACACTCGAAGTTGCGGGAAACGCTCGATTCTGGAGCTGGCGGGTATGTTCAGAAGCGGCAAGTATGGGTGAATCGCCAAAAGCTCGGCATCGTTGGTCACTGATTTACGGCCGATCGCAGCAGCACCGGCCAACAGATAAGCCCTGGCATTCGGCTTCCCAAGGACAAACTCAAGGAACTTCCACGCTGCGTCCGGATCCCTGGCGTCGCTGGGAATGCCAATATTCCAGCCGGCAAGGTGGGTCACGTCGACGGAGCCCATGGGCATCTTGGCAGTGCCAATTTTCCCTACGTGTTGGCTGTTCGCTGGATCCAGCGCCATGCCCCAATAGCCCGAATATTGTATCATCGCTCCGACGTTGGTTGACAGGAACTTGTTGGCAACGTCATCGCCGGTGGCGGAGATGCCTCCAGCCGGACCGTAGGCCAACATTTCCTTGAAATAGCGCGTCGCAGTGACAGCTTCAGCAGTGTTGACCGTGGGGCGCAACTGTTCGTCGTACAGGTGACCTCCAAAACTCCACACAAGGGTCATCCACCACCAACTTGCGTTGGGTCCCCAGCCGAACATCGCGCCGTCGCCTTTGCCGGCCTCTTTGACAGCTTTGGCATTAGACTCGAACTCTGCCCAAGTGGTGGCTGGCTTCAGGCCGAGTTCGGCGTAGATGTCTGTGCGGTACCATTGGATCATCGGCTCGGTAGAAAGCGTCAGCCCGAGCGTCTTTCCGTCATATTTTCCGTAATCTTGCTGCCCTACCGCGAAGTCACCGATGTCGTACACGGAGGAAGTCGCCAAGTGGTCGTCCAGCGGAGCCATGACTCCAGCGGCTCCGAATGCAGCAAGAAACGAGTTGTCGAATTGTGCAATGTCGTATTGCCCCTGGTGCAATTGGACGGACAGCAGCAGCTTCTGATGTGCCTCCCCGTATGGTACCTCCGTGACGTTCACCGTTATGCCTGTTTTGCGTTCAAATTCCGGAATAAACGACTGGATTGCGGTAGAGGACGGGCTCGGGATAAGAAACAGGTTTATTTCTTCGGCAGCAACGGAGGTGCTAATTAGGCATGCAAGCACCGATGCGCTCACCAGCGATTTGAAAAGCGTCATGACTTTCCCTTCATATATTGTGTAAATTTCATTTCTTTCAGAATGGCCGGAGATAATCGATCGCTAGTGCCAGCTGCGGCAAGCGAGACATCAAGGGCTTACGAGAAGACGACTGTTCTCACCTGTCTTGTGTTAAACTGTAGCGCCTATGTTTTCGGCACCGAATGACAAGAGCCTCGCTGACCGGGCTCGGAAGAAACTCACATGCGCCGCCCTGTTTCAGGATCGAACAGGTGCAAGCGCTCCGCATTGGCATGCAGCAAGACTGTCGAACCGGGCATATGCCTCACCGTCGGGGCGCAACGTGCTGTGACTCGAGCACCGCCCAACTGGCCTATTATGAATGTGTCTGAACCGAGCGTCTCCGAAATGAGATAATCGACCCTCAGCCCTTTGGATTTGTTGATGGTGCCTATGCGACTTTCGTCGGTAATGTCCTCGGGCCTAATGCCGACTAAAACCCTTCTTTTCGACGATTTAGCGATAGGTTTCTGGGCCAAGCTTAATGTTTGTCCATCGCTCAGGGTCAGAATATCGCCATCCAATTCAGCTTCGATGATATTAATCTGAGGGGATCCGATGAACGATGCAACGAAGAGATTTTTCGGCTCATTGTAAAGCTCTTCTGGCGTTCCGGTTTGCGCGATCTTACCCCCGTGAAGACAGACAATCTTGTCGGCCAAGGTCATCGCTTCAGTCTGGTCATGGGTCACAAAAATCGACGTCATACCAAGTTTTTGGTGCAGGATTTTGATCTGCGTGCGGACCTCGGTTCGAAGTTGGGCGTCCAGGTTTGAAAGTGGTTCGTCAAACAGAAATAGTTGCGCACTGCGGGCCAACGCCCTGCCCATCGCCACTCGCTGACGCTGCCCGCCCGAGAGCGCGCGCGGTTTGCGCTCAAGATAGTCGGACAACTGAAGGAGCTGAGCGATCTCGCGTATGCGCCTCTCCCGAGCTTCAGCCGGGACCTTGTTCATCTTCAGACCGAAGCCAATGTTGGAGGCAACGGTCATGTTCGGATAAAGTGCGTAATCCTGGAAGACCATTGCCAGATTGCGGTCCTTTGGGCTGAGGTCGTTTGCCATGATGCCGCCCAGGATCAGCTCACCAGCTGTAATATCTTCCAGACCTGCGACCATTCTCAGGATCGTACTCTTCCCGCAACCGGACGGACCGACCAAGACGACAAACTCTCCATCTTGAATATCCAAATCGACGCCATGAACAACAGGGTGCGAGCCAAATGACTTACTTAGTCCTCTAAGCGACACATCGACCATGCATGCTCCTCATCAATTGCGGTACGGCCGCAAGGACATTTCAAGTCAGGGTAAATCCATCATTGCTCTCGCGAAGCATTTTTTCCACGTCGTGCTGGACCTGCGCGGCGTTGCGGTATCGTTTTCCGAACCGGTCCATCCGCCATTGCTCCAAGCCCACCCATGGCTGTCCGGCGTGTCCTGTAATGTGCTCTGCCATTGCTCTGCCGAGCCCCGGGCCATGGGTCATGCCAAATTCATTGTCGCCCGAAGCCACATAGAGGCCATCGATACCAGGAACCGCCCCCGCCAGAAGCCGACGGTCCGGCGTATAAAGGGGCGCGCCCTGCTTCACCTTTAGCCCAGACCTGCGCGAGAACGCAGGCAGCATAGGAACGGCGAGGTCGGCTCGACGTTGCACTTCCAGAGCGCCGTCAATGGGAACATCGTCAAAGCGAGTTGGCACTGTGGTTTCAACAAACATGTCGCGTGGGTAGGCCGTGTACATGCCACCAAAAACCAACCCACCTTCGTGCTGGCGCACCCACAACACGTTGCCGCTTTGGCCGTCGGGTGCAATTCCCGTCAGAAAGAGCGCCGGCATAGACACAGGAATTTCCAAGGGCCTCGTCATCAATCGGGTCGCCACATGCGGCACCATAGGCAAATAGATCCCGTGCGGCTCAAGCAGCGCATTGCTCCAAGCCCCGGCTGCGATGACCACCCGTTCTGTCGCGATGTATCCGACCGAAGTCTCTACGCCGACTACCCTTCCCTGCCGCACCACCAGACTGAGCACTGAACAATGGGCATCGACCCGCAGACCTCCGCGGCTCAACTCTTCAGCCATTGCCGGGCCTACTTTCGACGCCGACAGCTGTCCAGCTGTCGGCTGCAGGACGCCCCCAAGTATGCGACCCGCGGGCACCACGCCGCCCGTAATCTCTTGAACCTGAACCGGGTCGAGGCGATGAGTTGATGGCTCCTCAGGATGTGCGACCATCGACTGCATATGAGACCAGGAGACCTCATTCCCGGCCACCCACAAGAGGCCGTTCTGCCGGAAGTCGATCTCGTTCCTGGCGTGTAGTGCCGCGTAGAACTCCAGGCCATATCGCTCGAGGCGCGCTTCCTCGGCGCCTTGAGTTGCGGCAGAAACAGCCCAGATCGAAATGAACCCGGCCGCGGCGGAACTCGTCCCACTGAAGAGGCCGTCTCGTTCGATTAAGCTTATGTCTGTGACACCCCGCTCTTGTAGATGCCACGCGATCGCGCATCCGAAAATGCCGCCGCCGACGATTACAACGTCCCTGGTATCCATCGCGTCACCTGCATTCTCTATCGACGCTAAAACGGCGCATTCGTGCGCATATTGAGTTCCACGCCGGTCTCGGCCAGCGAGCCCATTTCTCGAGCATTTTTTCTCGGGATCAGCATGTTGAGCTTCCCGTCTTAGTCAAAAGGCGAGCCGGCCGTGACCCGGCCGGCTCTGACGCTGGGGAGGATGCGCCATGGAACATGTGGTGGTGGCAAAGCCATTTCGTCTTCTTGGGAACACCTCTGGTAAGGCAACTCATGAAAACGGCTCACCTAAATATTGAAGCCTTTTTTCATCACCTTTGCAATAGGTGATGCTTATTTTTTTCTCTCCCCGAGTCTTGCCGGCATCAGAGCCCGATCCGCCCTACGATGCGGCGGGATCGCAGTGCTGGTTCGCCCCTAACAAACGCCTCTGCGATTGCGCAACGATAGCGGGCAATATCGGCGAACTCGCGCTCGCGGACCAAGTTGCCGTCGCGCCAGATGCCATAGCCTGGTCGGTTGTCTTTGATGCTAAAGGGGCGGCGCCGGCGCCACGTGTCCTCGCGATCCCGGCGGGTCATGCACATCAAGCAAGTGTCCGGGCGAGAAAGCGCGAAGCGGGCACCTTCCGTCCGAGCAGCATGCGCCATCACTATCGCACACGTTGAGGCGACGATGCAGTGTGGGCGCCATCCGATGGCGAAGTGCGAACTAACCGCCCACGTGCCCCTCCCCCGCAACCGGCGGGCGCGGCTTCGACAACACGCGATCAATCTTAACCGAGACGAAACAGGCCAAGGCAACCCTGTCGCTCACAGCTACCGGCCAGGCGTCGAACGTCGTTCCGGTGTTGAGGCGAGGTGCGACGTCGACAGTGCAGCAATTGCGGAGCGGCGGAAAAAATCTTAGCTTGGGGTTGGCGTTCCTGCTGAAAATTTTCAATATGTCAGCCACCTTTGGTGAATTGCCGCTTGATTCGATCTAAGATTAGGGTGGGGTGGTCATTATGCAGGAAAACGTCATTGCCCGGCTTCGCTCATCTCAACCAAGCCTTAGCCCCGCGCTCCTTCGCATCGGAGAGTATGTTCTCAAGGATCCGTCCGTCGTCGTAAACCAGACGATTACGGAGGTCGCGGATGGTGCGGGCGCCAGCGAAGCAAGCGTTTTGCGTTTCTGTCGGGATATCGGCTTCACAAGCTTCCAGCGCTTTAAGTTGGCTCTCGGCATCGAACTGTCGAGCGGGCGGGCAAAGGAGGTTCGCACTCCCTCGGGAGATATTGTCGAAGATGCACTTTCGGAGGTGATAACCGCTCTAACACGCACCGGCGACTTGCTCGACCGGTCGCAGCTTTCCTCCGCAGCAAAACACATAGTCAAGGCAACAAGCATTGATCTATACGGCGTTGCGGGATCGGCAAGCGTTGCGCGCTATGCACATTACTCCTTCACACGCTTGGGTCTCATATCACGCGTTCTTGACGACCCTCACCTGGCAATCATGAGTGCGGTCGGGCTTGGGCCCAAGCAGGTCGCAATTGCCATTTCCGAGTCCGGATCAACTAAAGAGACGATTAACGCGATCGTTGCCGCAAAGGCGACTGGCGCTTTCACGATTGCCATCACCAGCCACATCCGGAGCCCGATAGTAGCGCACGCCAACGCTGTGCTGGCATCAGCTTCATCCGACACGCCAATAATGAGAGGCTTCTTCCTGCGCACGGCTGGGCAATATCTCATTCTTGACTTGCTTACGTCCATGATTGCCAAGACCTCGAAGCAGGCTGGCATCTCCATGCAAGCTACCGCAGAAGCGACAATCGACAAAAGCTATTGACGCATCTTGGTCCCGGTCCGCAGCGCTCCGTCAGGAACGTCCCGAGTGCTGCTTTTGACTTCAGGTCCGTTCGATACCTATGCTCAAAATCCAGCAACACCATTGCTTACCTCGCGCGAGAAAACGAGCGACAGTGCGGAGCCGTCGCAAGTGCCAATCATTCAGCCTCTATCGCGGGGCCAATGTTTGAGACTCGATCGCGGCTCTGCCCCAGTGCGAACGCGCACTTGCATGCTGCCATATCGGGCGCAGCCCTGACGGCATGTCTTCACTGGCGTTTCATCGGACAGCCAGTCCTTGGCGACGAAAATTCATCGACGCGAGCCAGCCTGCCAGCAACGAGTGGAAGGAGCTCCACAAGCGTTCAACGACGGTTCCGCTAGAAAGCCTCAAGTACCTTTGTATCAGACTGCGAATACCGAAATGGCGTGTCTGTCAGGCCCGCCGCATCGGACAGTTCGGCGGCCAGCAATTGCGCCGGCAAAATGTCGACGATTGAGCGCGCCGCCCGATTCTTGAGATCTGGAACTTTGACCACAACAAGGTTGCGCCGATCGTCCACCGCATTATCGGCGGTCACCAACAGTACTGAGCAGCCGATCTCCGCCAGGTCGTGAGCTAATTTGATTTCTCTGGCGTCACCGAAGATGACCACACCGGTTTTTTCGTCCATCGATTCCATAGGGCCGTGCAAATAGTGTAAGGTGTCCTCTCTGCCGGTGGGGATTCTTGCTGCCTCACGCAGCAGCAGGCAGGCTTCTCCCGCAGTGCCAAAACCGGATAAAGCTCCAACACTATCGATTGCGCGGCGGTTCCGAAATATCTCCAGAGCGGCTTGCATTTTTTTGGAAGAGCTATCCAATACGTCTGCGGCGATCGACGGCATGTCTTTCCAATCGAACTCCCCGCCGTCGCATAGCGCGTCGACGAGCAATCCGCCCGCCATGACTGAGCCTGTGTAGCCAGTAGCCGAGGGAAGAGCATCTGGTCCGCATTCAAATCGTAGGCTCGCGGACGCGGTGCGCGAAAGAGGATCATTTCCTTCGCTGGTTATTGCCACGGATGGCAAGTTCGCATGGGATCGGATAGCCGAGATCGGCTCGATGCTTCTACCGCCGGCTGAAAAAGCAATGATGGCGTCGCCCGGGTTGCCGGGCTCCATTAGGTCGACGGCGCGCCACGGAGCGGCCCTCTTGCCACGACGTTGAAGTTCACCAGCTACGACAACCGCCGCCTCGTAGCTGGCACCAATTCCTGTGAGAACCAAGGAGCCTTCCCTGAAGGGAGCGCAGTCAAAATTGCGCAATTGGGCGCTTACCACTTCGCTAATATGCGAGAACTGCTTAGGCTGACGTGAGATGGTTGACCTATAAGACATGCATCATTTCCCTGTGCAAGTGAAAGAGAGTTTTTCGGCGATATGGCAAGCGCCCTCGACCGGGGCACGGTCCAAAAAACGGACGGAAATATTCTCGTCAAATCGAGCCCTCATCTCTCGCAGGAATGCTGTCGCCAGCAGTCTCTGGCCCAAGATGACTGCACCGCCAGCCACAACGTTCTCGACACCGACGCCCGATAAGTTGAGATGCCGGACAAGTTGCGCCAACGCAGCCGCACCCTCGTCAATCACTCGCCTCGCCAATGTTGAGCCGGCCTCCGCGGCTTCAAAGACCCGCGGAGCGTGCCGGCCCAGATCTGCAGCACTACCTTCTTCAGCAAGCGCCGTGCCCAAGTGGGTAGGTCGGTCGAGTTGGAATGCGCTGCACAGAATCGCCACTAGCGGTTCCGCACAGGAGCCGCCCCGATCGATGTGCAATCGAGCAGCTTTCGCCGCTTCTCGCACCAATCCTGGCGCACTTCCCTCATCGCCAATTATCCAGCCCCATCCGCCAGCGACCTGCATGCGGCCAAGGCCGTCGCGAGAAACTGCAATCGACCCTGTCCCGGCTACAACGCCTATGCAATTGTGAAATCCCATGGCTGGTCCGAACAATTCGGCATCGTTGACGACCATTATCGGGCAATCAAAAAACGCCTCGAATTGCGCACGAAATTGACTGCACTCCAAATCATCGTCACAACCATGAGCGCCGATTACGATTGCAGACGGCAGGTCTCCGTCCAGAAAATGGATGAGGAGGTCGGCCAGGCCCTTCACGGAATGAGATGAGCCCGCGGGCCGCCAATCGGCACTGGGCAAGATCAAGTCCCTGGCCTGAGATGACCTAGGGCTGACTCGCATATGCGTCTTGGTACCGCCGACATCGATGCCAATTGGGACCAACATTCACACACCGCACCGTGCACTGGTTCGCATATGATGATTTTTACCATCTTGTGATGAGAATGAGAAGGGAATTTTTATCGCCGGTCGAATTCAACTAAGCCATGATTGAAATTCAGGCATGAGGAGTGCGCAAGCTAGCGGCGCCACTGGGCATCAAGCCAATGCCCCGACCGCACGTGAGTGGCTCTCCGACGCCGGCGCCTGGCTTGGGGCGCTCACTACCTCGAGAAGCTTATTGCCGCTTCGGCTGGACGGCCGCTAAGCCATCCCTCGTCGAGGGCGTCGGGCCGAACTTCTTCGGAACCAGCGTTGCATGATGAGAGCTGAAGGCGAGACGGCCGATGCTGAACGGCGCCCGTGCCAACTGTAATACACCACCTGATCAGGATGCGGCTCGTTTGCAGCTCATGCAGCGTTGCAAGAGGTCAAAATGCTCAAAAGCTCAGCGCCATTGCAGGCCGTACCAAACACCGGCACGCCAGAGAGTTTGGCGATATATTGAGGGGTGCAATGACGTCCGCCGAGAAACTTTACCGCTTGCATCCCTGCGGCACTGGCAGCTTTCAGCCCTGAAAAGCTGTCCTCGACAACCAGACAGCGCTCCGGCCTGGTTCCCATCAGCTCCGCGGCAAACAAAAACAGATGCGGTGCAGGCTTAGGGTAGACGACGTCCTGGGCGGAAACGAACCGTGTGCCGATGAAGGGCAGAAGATTTGCGGCACGCAATTTTACAATCAACCGGTCGCGGGGGCTGTTGGAGGCCACGCAAAATGGCAGCTCCAAATTACCCAGCAGTTCAATGACCCCGGGCACCGGCTTCAATTTTTCGCGCAGTGCTGCTTCCAGACGACCAAGGAACCGAGACCAGAACTCTGATTCAAGGCGGATGCCGAGTTCCCGTGCAATGTTGGATGAAATATCGGCCAGCTGGCGTCCCGCAAACCGGCAAACCGCCTCATCGACAGTGATTTCAATGCCCTCCCCCCTGAGGCTTTCCGTCAACAACTCGCCTTCCAGCCATTCGCTTTCCACGAGCACACCATCGCAATCGAAGATCACAAGATCAAAAGATCGGGTGGGGTGCGTGCCATTGGCCGCTCGTGTCAGTTGCGTCATTTGGGCATATGCGGCCTGACGATGGTGCTCTCATTCAGAAAACTCCATTCGTGCACGCAAACGCTGTCGCCGCCGACAAGAATTACGTTGTACGTGGGCTCGGCATCGACGAACTCGGGGCGACGGAAATTTGCCAGATCGAGAACAATTTGATGCGAAGTACCGCGTGAGACCACTACCGGGTGCCCATTCACCACCGCGTTCACCGGTAGATGATAATGACCGGCGAAGATTTGGAGGACGTGTCCCGCGGCAACAGCATTCCAGAAGCTTTCCGGATCCACAAACGCGATGTCTGAAAATCCGGGAACTCCAAAACCGGTTCCTTCTGGCGCATGGTGCATAAAAATCAGGAGACGCTTATCACCAGCAGCTGACACACAGCTGCGCAACCACTCGAGTCGTGCGCTGCACAGCAATCCATATCCTTCGTCAGGCACGTGGGTATCGAGGAAAATGCAACGAACGCCATCCTTGTCAAAGCTACTTTGCACAAAGCCGTTTTCGTCAACCTCACATCCAGGAAACACGCCGCGAAAATTTTCGCGGTGGTCATGATTGCCAAGAAGCAATCGAATTGGCAGCGAAAAGTGCGCGACGATCTCTTTCAGTGCAAGATAAGCCAAAGGGTCTCCATCGTGCACCAGGTCGCCGGTGAAAACGACTAGCTCGGCATCGCCATGATGTGCCACGATATGCTTGAGACACTTCAACAGCCGACGTGCGGGATGAAGCCCAAATAGCTCTCCGTCGCCTGCGACCAAGTGTGTATCCGACAGCTGAATGATCTTCACGATAAGCTCTAAGATTGAGCGCCGCATCAAAGATGCAACGTTTGTTTGGCAGCGATGAGCTATTTGAGGGTCTTGGCGACGCTGGTCGCCTCTGAATCGGGAAACGGCCCGCCCAGTGACTACCAAGCAGAGCATATCCGGGAGGCGCGAGCGTTAGTAGTCTTGAATTCTCTCTGGCCCCGCGCCGCTTCTAACCATCATCGCGGAAAAGCTGTTTAGCAAGATCTCCGCTTTCAACTCAATATGATCGCTGCTGTCCCAAAGATCATAATGCTCATTGGTATCGGTATTATGATCGAACAACTCTCCTATCCCGGCGTCATGATATACATTCAACTTGTACCGGCCGTCGAAGTACATCGATGCACGTGAGCCTTGGCTTCCCCGAAAACGGAGGGAGTTGTAGTATTCGCTGACGACGAAGGGTTTGTGCTTTTCAAGCGAGCGCTTTCCGAGCAGCATCTGATCGAGAGACAGCCCCTGCATGCTCTTTGGCACTTCAAGGCCAGTTAGCGTAAGCAGCGTAGGCGCTAGATCAACAAGCTCGACCAGTGCATTCGATTTTGCTCCGGCTGGGTTGCCAGGGACATAGATAACAAGTGGCACATGAACGACTCCCTCATAGAAGCGGCAGCCCTTGTAGAGGAGACCATGGTCCCCCATCATGTCACCGTGGTCGCTCGTGAAGACGATTATGGTGCGATCCAGTTGCCTGGTTTCCGTCAGAGCGTCCAATATGCGGCCCACCAGATCATCCACTTGCGCCACCTCGGCGTGGTAAGCTGCTCTCATCTTCCAAATGTTGAAACTGGTGGGCGGCGCCTCATGGGTTGGACCGGCCGATTCATTGTGCCCCCTCTCACCATCCTCTGTCGCCGCCCGCCACGGGTCTACAGCGCATTTCGCTTGCTGATCGACCCTTGCGAATTTCTTGTTGTGTTCAAGATCGACCGGCTTGAACGCGGGATCCGGCATATCGGCAGGGTTGAACCGCTGCAGGTACTCGATTGGGGGATTGAAGGGCGGATGAGGGGCGTCGATGTTTATGGCCAAATACCAGCTACGGGCAGCATGCATCTGGATAAAACGCTCAGCTCGATCGCCGGCCCAGCGGGTCTGCCGATACTCTGCGGCGGGACCTGGCCCGTAGTGCTGGTCCAAATACGGTTTGTAATAGGCCTCGGGATCGACGCCCTTTGACCACATCCAGGCGTGATAATCATGGTTTCCCGACCATTCGGGCAGTGGCTCGGGGCTCCAATAGAACTCGGCATACCCGTCGTCGGGACGCTTCTCTATCATACCGCGCGTGGCAGACAGATGCAGCTTTCCGATATGGCCTGTGTAGTATCCGGCGTCCGCCATAAGCTTCGGCAGCAAAACGAGATGTGGAGGAAATGCACCAGCACCATTTTGATGAACCTGGTGTGCAATCGGATATGAGCCGGTCAGGAAACTGGTTCGGCTTGGCGTGCAGATGGGACTTTGGCAATACGCACGACGAAATACAGTTCCCATCGCAGCCAAGCGGTCAATGCTGGGGGTACTGGTGCCTTTGAACCCCAGGCACTGCAGTGTGTCCCACCGCTGCTGATCACTACATACCCACAAAATATTAAAAGCGCTCAACTCATTCCCCTGACGCAACGGTCGGCTATCCTGGAACGGCGGTGACGCGCGCCGGGCGCGCCACCGATGCGTGGATTGCTATTTAAGGTACCCTGCCCGCTTCATGATGCCCTCCACGTCAGCCTGCGCATCATCCAAGGCAGCTTTCGGACTCTTGCTGCCGACAACCGCCTCTTGCAACGCACGACCGAGCCGATCGCCAATCTCCTTGAATTCAGGAATTCGAGGATAATACCACTCGGGCGCCCCCTTGAGCGTCTCAGCATATGTCGCGGCGAAAGAGCCATGGCCGTAATTGTAGTCGTGTTTGCCAAGCACTTCCTTGTCTTTCCACAACGACTGCCTCGTAATCGCGACGAATGTGCTATCAAGCGAGATGCGCTTCATGACATCTGCGCTCGTCGCCCATTGAATGAAGGCCGCCGCGGCCGCCTTGTTTTCCGAGGCAGCTGGGATCACATAGGCCTGACCTGCAAACGGCGGAAACCTTCCGCTCGGTCCGGCAGGCGGCAAGGCGAAACCAAGCTTACCCACGACCTTTGAAAGCTCCGGGTCGAGGATACGGCCGGCAGTGGGAGCGCCTTCCACCGTCATTGCAATACGGCCCTGCTGCATGGCAATCACGACGTCGTCAAATGTCGCTGAGGCGCTGCCAGGCAGGGTGAAGTTCGTCATCGTGTCGGTGTACCATTTGAGGGCATCAAGCGCGGCCGGCGAATTCACCGTTGGTGTCAGATCCGTCGGCTCCTTGGCGAAATAGCTGCCGCCGAAGCCATACAGAACCTGGCCCCAGAACCAGATATTCTCCCCCGTGTCCGGCTGTCCTCGCAGCGTTGTGCATGCAATGCCAGCCTTGGTCAGCAGAGCACAATCGTTCCGAAATTCCTCCCAGGTCTGCGGCGGACCTTTTATGCCGGCCTTATCCAACAGATCAGGGCGATAATACATTATCTGGGTGGCCGCAAAATGCGGCAAGGCATACTGCTTACCGTCCATGCTATAAAGTCGCAAAACCGGAGCTATGAAGTCCTGAACATCGGCACTCTTCACATCGATGTAACCGTCCAGAGGCTCAAGGATGTTTCCCGAAGCGTACCGCCCGAATTCTTCGCTACCGAGGTACACGACGTCATAGCTGTTTGAGCGGGTCAACAGCTCAACCGAAACCTTTTGGACGGTTGGCGCGTAACCGAAGAGATTAAACTGGACTTCCGCGCCGGTCTTTTCCGTAAACTCGTGAGCAAATTTCTGCAGCTCGAGGTCATAGGCTGAGTTTGTGGAAAGAACCTTTATTTTGACGCCATCAAAGCGTTGCTGAGCAGATGCTCCGCCAGCAAACGCAACACTTATTGCGAGAATAGCTAACCCCAGGCACTTCATGGATATCTCCTGTTCTTTAGAGGCATTACCCTTTGACCGCTCCTATTGTCGTCGGACCGGCCATGTATTTCTTTATGAATGGCACGAAGATCACGATCGGAGCCAACATAAGGACGCATGCGGCGGCGGCCCGGCCCCAATCCGTCCCCTCAAATGGCATAAAGTTCAGAATGGCTACGGCTGCTGTCTTTGCCTCGTCACGCGTCAGCGTGAGCGCGAACAGAAATTCATTCCATGAGCCGATGAAGATGAGTATCCCTGTTGCCGCAATCCCGGACCTGGCTACTGGTATTGAGATAAGCACCATCGTTTGCACCATGGACGCGCCGTCCATGATCGCAGCTTCCTCAACTTCGCGCGGCACCTGATCGAAAAATGACGACAAATACCATATAGCCAACGGCGTGGCGAACATGGTGTTGATGATTATCAGGCCTAGCCTTGTATCGATAAGGTGAATCTCACGAAACAGAAGGAAGTACGGGATTATATAAATCATTCCAGGCGCAGCCCGTAACAACAACACCAGAGTTAATAGCCTGCGCATGGCCTTCTTTTGCAGGTGCGAAATTCCAAAAGCGGCTGGGATCGATAGGGCCATCGTGAGTACGACAGTGCTCATCGAGACGATTATGGAATTGATCAACGCTGAGGAGAATTCCTTGTCCGCAATGATTGCCGCATAGTGCTGGCCGGACGGCTCACCTACGATTACAGGCGGCCATTGGAACATCTCGATCGGGCGCTTCATCGAGGTCGATAGCGTCCACAATATCGGGCTGAACAAAAATACCGCAAAAGCGAAACACACGGCGTAGCCATATACGTAGCGCGCTAGATTGTGACGCATGGGTCTAGCTCCCCACCCGGCCGGCCGATATTCGGCGAATTGACCAGAAGCACGCACATACGAGCGTACACGTGAAGACTACCAGGAGAGCAGCTGAATAGTCGAAGTCCAGATACGTGAACCCAGTCAGGAAAGCGTAATAGTTTAGGGGCTCTGTTGCTCCCGCGGGTCCGCCGCCAGTTAATACGAAAATGACCGGGAATATTCCTAAGACCTCTAGGGCCTGAAAGACCGCGACCGTTCCCATAGCGGGCAGGACGAGGGGTATGGAAATGCACCACTGCGCCTGGAGCCAACTGGCCCCGTCGATGCTTGCCGCTTCATAAACGTCGTCGGGAATCGATTCCAAAGACGACAGGAGCAGCAGAGCGACAATTGGCACTCCGAACCAGACCGATACCAAGATGACGGCGGCTAGGGCCGATGCCCTGCTGCCCAGGAGATCCGCTTGGAGATGTACACCCGACAGACTCGCCAGATAGGACAAGCCCCCCACACCAGGAATCAAGAACAGCTTCCAAAGAATTCCGCCAACAGCCGGCGGCACAACCGACGGAAGCAGAAAGGCTGCCCGCATCCATCGTGTTGCGATGAGCTTTTCTTTAAGAGCTATCGCCAAGCCGAGCCCGCACAGTAATTGCAGTCCGACGGGGATGACGACTAACATCAGCGTCACCCCAACGGAGTTCAAAAAGCGGCTGTCCGAAATCAGCCTTTTAAAATTATCGAGCCCGACAAAGCTTATTTTGTCCGGAAACGCGATATCGTAGTGCAAGGTCGAAAGCACGAGTACAGCTGCGATCGGAATGAAAGTCGCAGCGCATAGCATTGCTATCGCGGGCGCAATGAGGGCCCAACGTTCGTTCAGCCAGCGGGATGCCATTGCCCCGGACTCCTCCTACCTTGTTTCCCGCGCGGGGAGCGAGCGTTTCTAGCCAGCAGCCGATGACGCTAGGCGGGAACGAGAGCCAACGCTAGAATGATGACAAGTTTCATATTACATGTCAATGTTGATGGAAATTTTTTTAGGCGTATCGGCGCTGGTTCTTTCGGACGATCTATTCGAACGCTGCCTTGAGGCCCTCTGCCTTCTCGGGAAAGCGCAATTGTGAGCCATGCCGCGCGGGTCAGTGGCTTGGTACTGGGGACGATGGGACGCAGGCCTCGGGAGAGGACAAACCCACGAACCCTGCACTGTTACTCATCCGGAGCGGCGGGTCGCCCCAGAGACGAGTGAGCATGACGCAGAAGGCTCAGGCGCATAGTTCGGATGAAAATCTTCATCTTCCGCAGCGAATGGAATGATGATATCGGTCATAGATGGAACGCCTTTTAAACCCCGTGGAGGAGATCAGCGTCTTGGCTTCTGAGCAGTTCATACCCGGCGGAGCCGACTTGGGACCAAGCCTCATTTGGCGAAATTGGGTAAGCAACCAGGTGCGGCGGGCAAAGCATTTTGTGATGCCAAGCACCGATTCAGACGTTTGCCAGACAATCAAAGCTGCGGCAGCCGCGAAGCTGACGGTCCGCGTCGTGGGCACCGGGCACTCCTACACGCCGATCGTGCCAACAGACGGCGTGCTTATCTCGGCAGAACGATTGAGCGGAATTGAATCGATAGACCCCTCTACCGGCCTTGTGACAATGCGCGGAGGCACGCGAATTTGTGACATTGGTCCGGAACTGCGAGCAGCAGGATGGGCTCTGCCAAACCAGGGCGACATAGATCTTCAGACCATTAGCGGCGCGGTCTCTACCGGAACGCACGGTAGCGGCAACACCCTGCAGTGCCTTGCGGGACCCATTGTAGGAATGCGGCTAGCGATCGGAGACGGATCGATTGTCGAATTGAATAATGTTTCAAATGCCACGGCGTTGCAGGCTGCTGCTGTTTCAATGGGAATGGCGGGGGTCATCCTTGCAATCACCATGAGGCTCCAGACAGCGTTTGATTTACACGACAAAATTTGGAGAGAAGACTTCGAGGATTGCATGTCCCATCTGGAGGATTTGTGCAGCGCCAATCGTAGCGCCCGAATTTTCTGGTGTCCGACGGAACATTCAGCCTCCCTGTACAGCCTGCCCGATACCTCCACGTTTGGCGTGACGAGCAAAAATTCGGACGTCTGTGAAATCCGAACTCTCAACGTGACAACGGCGCAGCCAGAGTCGGTCGCAGAGAACCCCGGCGAACGAATCGGCCCCAGCTACCGGATTTTTCCAGGCTCCATCCCCATGCCTAATCACAATGAATGCGAGTATGCCGTACCCCACGAGGAAGGACCGAACGTCCTGCGCGAAATTCGTAGACTGATTCAGACGAAATACCCTGACCAGATATTTCCCGTCGAGTACAGAACGGTTGCGGCCGATGAAATTTTGCTGAGCCCTTACCACCTTATGAAGACGGCTATGATCTCTGTATCAGGTGCGGCGGGCGAAGATTATTGGCCCTTCATCCGCGATTGCGAGGCGATATTTTCTGCGGTGAAGGGCCGCCCGCATTGGGGAAAACTCAATTCACTCGACCGCGCTCACATCGAAGCGCTCTATCCAAGATATGGCGACTTTGTAAAACAAAGAGAAGCCTTTGATCCTAAGGGGATATTCCTCAACGAGTACTTGAGAGAACGGTTCGCCTAAATGGCGGCATTCCCCTCGCACAGTCTGCAATGCTCAAGCACCTAATCAGTGCGTGTTGTGCGAACACGGAAACGCGGCGCGGCCGCGCCTATTAAGCGTCCCCGGCCCAGGCGAATGCGCTGTCAGGTTGCTGCCTTGACCAATTGAATGATCGAGCCGCTAGACGTTGATGGACGGGTGGCATAGGAGCCTCCCGTCTTCGGATAGGAGGCCTCCAGCTAAAAGTCAGCCACTCGGGCTAGACTCTTCGAAGCGTCGCAGCCGCAGACGCAGGGTACCGCATCGGATCAGCGGTGATGAGCTCACCATAGTCTGGGTTCAACAGGGGGGTAAGCGATCCTCCCATTTGAGCCGAGGAGGGATTTGGCCGCCCGTTAAGAAGCAGCGCTGGCCGAGCTAGAGACGGCCGAAGTGACCTGAGCTACGGAGCTTCGCCAGCAGCTTGCTGGCCGTTCCGCAGTGGTCAACCGTTGCTTGCTCACTCAGCGGAGACGCATTCCAGGCTGCCAGTTTTGCCACCAAAAGAGCGGTGTCTCCGTTTATTGATTCGGCTCTGAGGTGTCCGTTCTTCTCCATCACGATGATGGCTGTGCCGGTTACGCCATATCCAATCGCGGCCATCCGCTGAACGCAGGGATCGCCGTCGACGCGAACATCGAACAGAAGCGACCCTGCGGTTTTTTCCGCAGCGTCAGCTACGCGATCGTAGAACGGTCGATTGAGCCCCTCAATATTGCCGAGCGACTGCTCAAACAACGCCAATTCAACATGCTCCGCCACCATGGCTGCCAGAGTGCGCGCCGGCCGGCGCAATCGGCAAGCCGCCAGCGCTGATTATCCACACACCAGCCGTTCATGCAGCCAAAAACGCCGCGGTTTTGCTCAGGGCGCACATTTTCCGCGCCGGAGCGAGGCGGCGTGTCGCCGTCGGGCGTCGACACAGATCGCCGGAAGTCCTTCGGCGCTCGAGGAATGATAAAACCACACCGAAGCGTCCGGTCTCGAATTCCATCCGCTTGGCCGCCGGCGACCGCTCATTGTTGTTCTCCGTTAGATCCGGGTCCGGCCTCCAGCCTGCGCCCGTACTTCCACCCTGTCGGGGAACAATCAGCCGCTTTTCAATATGTGACCGCTTCCGGCTTCAGAGCGACTCGTTCCGCAATCACCCATGTTCGAGATTCCGCTCCGATCACAATAGGCGCTTTCGCCCATTTCCGTCTGGAAATAGGCGGAAGCGCAAACCATCTTGAAAGCCTACAAAAGCGCGCCCGAGTGACGCCAATCAACTGGCGCAGTTAATTCGTCGATCTAGTAAAGGATGATACCGCTGCCCCGGCCGATGGTGCCCGTCATGCGTCTGTCCAGCCGCCACGCCGGATCGACGACATGGACCTTGGCCGTGAGCCGCCGCCTGATCGGCCGTGACAATGATCTGCACCCGCCTGTTCGCCGTCGCGGTCTGCTGAGGGGCGCGGACGGAGGTGCTGTGGACCATCTGAATGTCACCCTGCGCGCGGCGGTATGGCGTTTAGCCGAGGCCCTGCCTTTCGCCATCGCACCAAGGGGATAAAAGGTGGTGCGCGCGCCATAACGTTCCGACAGAGCGCGCCACGGCGCACCTGACTCTAGCACCCAGAAAAGACCGTTCAGCACGCGGCGGTCGTCAATGCGAGGCACGCCGCACGGCTTCTCGGGCGGGGGGACGGACACCTCGCAAGAGGCACCAGAGGCAATGCTGACCGTGCCCAGAGTCGTGCGCACCGTCTGCGTAACAATCAGGCGCAGAGCATAGCCGCCGCACAAACTCGCTTCCCTGTTTATCGGTTGACGACCTAGTAGAGGATCGAGAGCTGGCGCCGATCAGAAGCGGAACAGGCCCGTTCTAGAGACTCGTGTTCCTAAGCAATACATCTCCCTCCACTCCGCGAGGATAGCAGGTCACCACTTCGAACGAAGGCAAAAGATCAAGGATGGCCTGCAGGGACAGCTGCCCTTCATAGAGCTCTTGGTCGCTATATTCCGTATAAAGGAACCGTGTGTTGCTCAAGGTCCGTGTGGCCCCAGCGATGACATCTGACTCGGCCCCCTGCACATCCATCCAGATGAAATCGATCTTGTTCAGATTGGCTTCGCTGCACCAGTCGTCAAGCCTTCGCGTTTCAACCGGTATGGGATGATCGAACCTGACCCAATCATGTTCGACAAGGTGATTCTTGGGTCGGCGTATCGAGCCAGATCGGTCCCATTCCTTGGCGCTTCCGTCTCCGTTGCTTGGATGGAAATCGATACTGCCGTTCCGGCTACTGATCGCGATCTCGAACAGCCTCACCTTGTCCAGGTAGAGCTCCATGTACTTCTTAAAGCGGGCAGCCGCTCGAGGGTCGGGCTCAAAG
Source organism: Mesorhizobium neociceri (assembly GCF_013520985.1). GTDB lineage: Bacteria > Pseudomonadota > Alphaproteobacteria > Rhizobiales > Rhizobiaceae > Mesorhizobium > Mesorhizobium neociceri. Next base: position 43,884 of record NZ_JACDTY010000009.1, read on the forward strand.
CAGTAGAGCTGAGCTCTTGGGCAAAGCCTGAGAAAACGTCGCGTATCAGTCCCGTCATTGCAGCCGATGTCGAGGATCACCGGATTGGGCTTTTGAAGGAGGGAAACAATCTGCCGATGTAACTTCAACGACGACACCGGTTCGCGCACACGCTCCAGAAGCTCTTGCCAGAGCCGCTGCATGGACATTGGAAAGGTCTCCTTGGAAGGCCGGAATATTTCCATTGAACTCGTCCTCAGCGCCTTGAATGTCGTCAGCCCTAGAGGGTGTAGACCGCGCGGAACCTAGGGCTGGCACCGGGCGACATGGATTGCTTTCGAGTCCTGCGGTGTCGGCCGGGTTCATAAGTCTTCCTAAGGAACGGGGGCAGTCAGGGGAGGCATCTCGCACTCCTTAGGAGACCTGTTTCCCCGGTCGACGTATTCACATCCCCCATTATCCAGAATTGGTAAAATCGATTGTCTTGATGGAACGCATGCGCGCGGTGGATACACATCTGCCAGTCGCCTGTGACTGAGTGAGCGAAGGATGCTTCGGCCGTCAGCGTCCCTTCGAGACTTTTGCAGCATCACGTCGGAGGCTTTCCGCGGTTCACCAGGAATCGCAGGTCCGCAGCGCCCATCGGATTTCGGCGGCGTGCCACAAGGCGCTGGTCTACCTACGCGGCGACTGCTTCGAGGCCCGCCGGACCCAAAGCGTCAACTTGGAGAGCTACATCTCGCGACACGCCGATCTGCTGGGGACCAGCTATAGCTAGGGTATCGGCACTCAGCATGCCGCCGGACGACTATTTTGACGATTCGCTGGCGACCGCGTTCGCGCGGCTGGACAGCGCCGCTCCCTGTTCAACAACGAGCCAGGCCCATATGCCCGGTAAACATGGCATCTGAAGCGCTCCTCGCTCACAGCGCGTGATCGTCTGCGCCGGCAGCCGGATCGACCTCGTCCCGCAGTAATGCGTAGCCAAGCTTGCCCGCATAGCCGGGAGACGAGCCTAGGGTTGCGCTGCCGGATTGGCGACCACAAAGACGGCATAGAGCGACTGTCGCGCCGTGATGAACAGGCGATTGCGCTTGGGGCCGCCGAAGGTGAGGTTGGCCACCGTCTCGGGGATCCGGATCTTGCCGATCAGCGTGCCGTCGGGATCGAAGCAATGGATGCCGTCGCCTGCCGCTGCCCAGACACGGCCAGCCGTGTCCACCCTGAACCCGTCGAACAGGCCGGCCGTGCATGTCGCGAAAACGCCGAGCTCGCGCAGACTGCTGCCCTCGACAGCGAACTTGCGGATGTGCCTTGGCCCGTCCTTCTCATGCGTGGCGCCGGTGTCGCTCACATAGAGCATGGTCTCGTCCGGCGAGAAGGCAAGTCCGTTGGGCTTCGCCATCGTCGCGACGACGCACACCACCTCACCGGTTGCGGGATCAGTGCGGTAGACATGGCAGCCCTCGATCTCCTGCTCGGCGCGGTCGCCCTCATAATCCGTGGCGATGCCGTAGGACGGATCGGAAAACCAGATGGTGCCGTCCGAGCGAACCACAACGTCGTTGGGTGAGTTCAGCCGCTTGCCTTCGAAACGATCGGCGATCACCGTGATCGAGCCGTCGTGCTCGGTGCGCGTGACGCGCCGTGTCCGATGCTCGCAGGTTACCAGCCGCCCCTGCGGGTCGACTGTGTTCCCATTGGCGTTGTCGGACGGCGCGCGGAAGATCGAGACTACGCCATTGGTGTCGTCGTAGCGCATGATTCGATCGTTCGGGATGTCCGAGAACAACAAGTAGCGGCCAGCGGCAAACCAGGCGGGGCCCTCAAGCCAGCGGCCGCCCGTCCACAGCCGCTCGACCGTCGCATGGCCGACGAAACTGCGCTCGAAACGCTCGTCCAGAACTTCGAATCCGGCGCCTTCAATGTCTCCGAACATGGCTGCTTCTCCACGACATCAGCTTATCGACAGCCGTCGCGGTCCCCCGTTTTCGAGACTTGGCCTTGAGGAGGACTCGCGCTGCTAGGCCTTCATCCGCAATTTGCATGCCGGTTTGTGAGCAGAACCTTGCAGCGGTACGATTGTCGCTCGGCGTTGGCGACTGCCCTCCCGGGATGTCGTTCTAATTCGGCGGGCCACGGCCGCCAAGACCGGATTGTAGTTGCCATGCGTCCACCATCGATTGTCCGGGCGTCGCGATCTGCCGGGTCAATGGCAAGCTCCGCCCCGCTTGGCGGGCAATTGCATTTGTGGGTCGCTTAGCTCTTCAGGACTTCCGTCACCACCAAAGTGGTCCGCTGGCCAGACACCTCTCGACAGAGCATCGATCGGTCACGTCCCGACGAAGATCCCGGCACTCATGTCACGAGACGCTCGGTCCACTCCTCTGTCGGCCGATAGTCCATGAAATCCCCTCTCCGCGCATGATGCCGGACACCTCCTTGCCGATGTGCCGATCAAGCACTGGCCGCCATGGCACGAGCGTGAACTCGCGCGACTTCTCGATGACAGCGTATCGGCCGCTGGCAAGCTCGACGGAGCGGCGGAGCGTACCCTCTACTCGTTCTCCAGACCGGGCCTCGGAATACGATAGCCCAAGTTCGTCTGACAGCTGACCGGCAACACGGTTCAGTTCGCGCTGGCGCAGGATGGAAAGCATGTTCGCGCGGAAAACCATCCTGCCCTGCTCTTCATGCGCCAGGCCTTGCACGATCAGCCATTGCCCCCGGCGGATCTGCACCTCACGCACCTCACGGCCGAAGCCCGAGTTGCGCAGGGGCTCCGGCTTGTCGGAAACCAGCTCTTGGTCTGTCCAGGTCACGCCGTCGAAGCCAGCTTGGCGCTGCACCGACAATGAAGAGAGCTTCTCGACGACCACAGGTTCAGCCCTGGCCCGCAGCCGCTCGTATTCGGATGCGCGATCGAGATGATCCGACCCGATGAGCCAGGTGCCGTCCGGCTGGCGCTCGACGGCCCGGGTGGCGCGCCGGATCGCCTCCAGCCGGCGCACATGTGTTGCGGCAAAGCTTTCGGTCGCTGACGGATCATGCCGCAGGTGGATATCGACGTTGTAACGGCCGCCATGCGCGGCGGCGATCTCGGCCGTCGTCAGATCAACCTGCCTGGGCTCGGTGTTCCTCGGTGTGACCCGGACGATGCAGCCGTCGGGCGTCGGTTCGGTGCCCTCACCTTTGCCGATGTCGATGTAATGGGTTTTTCCATCCACCCCGTCGACGATGAGGTAATGACGGTCGTCGATCTCGTCGGCAAGCCCGCGCCCGACAACGCGGCCGACGACACGCTGGGCCGGCTCACCGGATCGATGATGGATCACCCAGCCGGCGGCACTGCGGGCGAGCCCCTTGCCTGTCAGCTCGCGATGCATGGTCTTGATGATGTCACCGCGCTCGCCGATGCCGCGCAACGTGGCTTCGAGCTCGCCATCGAGGCGCCAGCGACCCGACCCGACCTCTTGTGCCAAGCCCATCCGCTCGAGCTTGCGCAGCCGGCCCTGGTGCAGCGTGTGGCGAAAAGCCTCGCGGGTGGCTGGCGAGACAACGCCGTCATCGTCGCGCATGCGCAGCAGCTGCCGGTCGATGCTGGTGAAGCGTTCCTGCTCCACTTCCTGACGCAGGCGCTGTTCGATCTGCCGGTCGGTGCGGGGACCGAGATCGAGACTTACCAATTCGGCCGCGCGCTCGCGCAAACCAGAGGCGATGTAGTCGCGCGCGATCACAAGATTCGCACCCCGATCGTCCTTGCCACGGACGATGATATGCGTGTGCGGATGGCCGGTGTTGAAATGGTCCACGGCAACCCAATCAAGCCTCGTGCCGAGGTCCTCTTCCATCTGCGCCATGAGGCGACGGGTCAGCGGCTTGAGGTCGTCATACTCGATGCCGTCTTCTGGCGCGACGATGAAGCGGAACTGATGTCGGTCGCCATCCGCGCGATCGACAAACGCCTTACCATCAATGCGGTCGCTGTCGGCGCCGTAAAGCTCGCCAGGCGCGCCTTCCCTGGTGACGCCGTCACGCTGGATGTAGCGCAGATGCGCACGCGCTCCGACCGCGCCCCTGCCGGCCAGCTTCACGATGCGGGCCTTGACGACGACGCGACGCTGACGGAAGGCAGCATAGCGATCGCGCGATTTCAGCAGCGCAGCCGCTGCCCCGCCGCGCCCTGTCCGGCTTCCGGTGAACCGCGCACCGCGCCGCGGCCGGCCGCCGGCTCTGTTGATGGCCGCACGGAGCTGGCCAGCGTAGCGTTTGCCGGCCTCGGAGCCGCGGGAGCCTATTTTCCCAAGCTTCGGCCTGAACTCGTCATCCTGCATTCCCAGCCTCCGGGTGTAACGGAGTCGAATCATCCACTTGCGCTCGCCTGCTCTCCTGATGCTGGAGGCAGCCTCCGGCAAAAACGATGTGCAGACAGACACTTGCACGCCTCGTGGAGGCGGTGCCTTTATCTTGCCTTCCGCGCCCTGCCCATTCGGACGCGTCCGGCCCGCACCATCGCTACCCCTCCGGCTCCTGCGCTCGCGCGCCGACCTTGCCAAGCGGCACGAAGAGATCGCCGTCTCGCGCGCTGGCGCGAACACCATCTTGAAGGAAAAACAGCGAGCGCCCGGAGGGGGCACTTTGCGTTTTTGGAGTGACAGGTTTGCCCTTCAATTCCTTCATGTCGGTGGCAGAAACACCCGCCGCCCTGAGCTGCTGGAGATAGTCGACCGTCTCTTTCGGCAGCGGCTTGCCGCGTTTGAGATGCGCTTCGTAGCGCTCGGGGCCGGCATTGTAGGCGGCAAACAGGCCGGGGAATCCGAAGCGGTCATACATGGCGCTGAGATAGGCGGTGCCGGCCAGGATGTTGTCGCGCGGGTCGTGCGGATTTGGCCCCAGGCCATGCGCCGCGCGCATCTGTGCATAAGTGCCGGGCATCACCTGCATGAGGCCCATGGCGCCGGCGCGCGAGGTGATCGGCCGGCCGTCAAGCATCGTCTTGCCGCTGCTTTCGGCATCGATGACGGCGCCAATCCAGGCTTGCGGAACATGGAAGCGCCGGCTTGCTTCGGCTATGAATCCCTGCCATCTTTGCAGATGCGGACTTAGGGAGATGACGACCGGTTGGGCACCGGTCGCGGCGGAGCAGGCGCATGGCGCGACAGCGATCATGCCAAAGAGCAGGAGGGTCACTCGGTCCATAGCGGCACGAGCCTCCCGATGATATTCGCGGCCGGCACCGGCCCGAAATAGCGGCTGTCGAAGGAGCGAGTGGTGTCGCTGCCGAGCAGGAACACCTCGTTCCGGTCAAGTGCTCGGCAGCCGTTCCACCATGGCAAAGGCCGGCCCTGGTCATCGGTCTTGAGGCGGCGCGCGACGATGTTGCCGCCGATGATGATGGCATCATGGAAGGCGCAGACATGCTCGGTCGGGAGCGCTGCGAGCCGCTTGACCAGCGGGATATTGCGCGGCAGGTAGCCGCGTTGGGCGGCCAGATAGGCCACGTAATCAGGCGTGCGGACGAGCACGAGATCGCCTCGCGCCGGCGCGCCGGCTGCGACGCGATAAAGGCCGATCGGCGCGCTGGCCGAGGCATTCCAGACCAGCCATGGCGCTGGTTGAGCGAGGCCGGCGAAGCCGATCAGCGCAAGGCCGATCGCGGCAGCGGCGATCATCTTGCGCGCGCGAAGGCGGCGCAGGCCGGAGCCGATCAGACGGAGGGAAGGAAGCCTCTTCATGAGCGGCCTCCCGCGTCGTCCGGCGCGGAGCCGGCGTTGGCGAAAGGGTCCTGCGGTTGGCCTTTCGACCACTCGTCGAGTTCGTCGATGTGGTAGCGGACATAGCGGCCGTGCTTGCGGAATTTCGGGCCGCCGCCCTTGAGCCGCATCTTTTCCAGGGTGCGCAGGGACAGCCCGACATAGAAGGCGGCCTGCGCGGTGTTGAGAAACGGGCTGCCCTTCTTGGCGCGGGCCGCGCGTTCGTTTTCGTCGTCCATGGTGATCCTCGTCGCTTATGGAGAAGCGATGGAGAGGATCGGCGAACGAGGTCGCCTGCGGGACGGGCGAAGAGTCCGGGGGCGGGTTTTCGCCGCTCTTCGAAGAAGCCCCGCGCCGGTCGCGGCGCGGGGCTCGGTGTGGCCGATCAGTCGACCGGGTTCCAGATGATGGCGTAGGTGTCGTCGTCATCCTGGCCGGCGGCGCGGCCGAGATTGGCGTAGAGCTTGCGCGGTCCGAACTCGGGGGCGGCGATCGACAGGCTCACATAGTCCTTGCCGGAGGCCTCGCCGATGCGGATCCAGCCGGCGCCCACCTCGACGCCTTGCGTCAGCACCCGGAAGTCGGGATGGTTGTCGGCGCTCTTGGCCTGGTTGGGCACGATGTCGATGTCGGCGCGCACGCTGAGCGTCTTGAGCTGGCCCTTGTAGCCGCCGTTGTCCTGCTTGGTGACGTATCCGATCGCGGTCATGTCAGTCTCCTTTTTGCTGTCGCCGGGGACCATTCCCCTGCGATGGCGGACCGTGATGGGCGGTCCGGACCGCCTGAACCCGACAGGGCCGCAGCGGCAGCGGAGGACCCGAGCAGGCAGGTTTTTTGCAGCGAAGCGGGCGCGAGGAGCCGCCGCAGGCGGCGGGGAAAAAACCTGCTGGCGAGGGTTTCGGGCGGGCCGGAACCGCCCATAGGTCGACAAGCCAGCCGCAGGGGAATGGTCCTCGAAGACGGCTGGCAGACTAGCTGCGCGATCGGCTGACACCAAGCAAAGGCGGCGGCGGGGTGCCAGTCTTGCGTCGCTCGCAGGCAAAATCCCATCGGCGTATGTGCCCATGGACCGGTCGCCGCGACAAAGCACGCGGGCGAGTTTGGGGCTGGCGAAGGCGTCGAATTGGCGCCGGGTGTGGTCTGCGGCGCGCGGCTCAAAGGCCGCGAAAGTGCAGCCGGCGCCGTCCCGGGAGATGGTCCCCCAAGCGGCGGCTTTTGAAAGAGCCGCCGCCTGGGCTTGGCTGGATCATTGCGCCGCAAACAGCGGCTGAACGCGGGCCCACTGGTCGGCGGTGCGGAAGCCGCCGCGCGCCGTGTAGCTTTCGACCGGGAATTTCATCCAGCGCGGCAGCCACGTCTCGACCTGCTCGCGGCCGTTCTCGCCGGCAAGGAAGTCGCGGATGATCTTCTTTTGCGTCTTGACCTTCTCGGAGACATTGCCGTCGGCGACATGCTTGCCGCCGATCTCGGCAAGCATGGCATTGGCGATTTCCTTGTCGCGCAGAAGCTCGAAAAACCCATCATCCGCCTGCCAGCAAGCAGCCATGTCGACCTTCGAATGATGCCCAAGCGCCTCGATCACGGCGCTGCCGGCTTCGAGCGTTTCGGCCATGACGATGGTGAGAACGCGCATGACATCGCCGTCGGACAGCGTCAGCAAACGGGCAAAGACATGCGCCGTGTCATAGCCGTCGCCATAGCGACCGACGACGGCGGCGTCCTCGTCCGGTTGCCCGAGCAGGGCGAGAGCCGCGCGACGCTTTTCGGCGAATGCGGCCTCGGCCTTGCAGGCTGCGAGGCTCGCCGCGACCGTCTCATTGGCGGCGCGCTGCGGCTCGCAGCGCACCTGCCACAGGCTTGAGCCGGCAATCGCATGCGCCACCATCAGCCGAAGCGCTGTGCCTGGATGATCAAGCATGGCGGCGCGCACGGCGGCATGACGGTGCAGATCGACATAGTTCTGCATCGGGCCGCTGAGTTCGGGACGCGACGGCTTGGCGGTCGCTTCTTCCTGATCGCTACCCTCGCTTTGGTCGCGGGCGCGGCGGGCTTCCTTGCGCGACAGCCAGCCTTCGTGGCACTCGACTTCGCCACGATGCGACACGGTGATGACGACCTTGCCGCCTTTCTTCTTCGGCGTCTTCTCGTGGTCCCATGAGTGGAAATGCTGGCCGGGTTCGAGCAGTCTCACGTCGCTCCACCCGGCCTCGAGATAGGCGTCGCGCCTGGCGGCAATGGCCTCGTTCTGCTTGAGCCAGAACAGGTCGGCATCGGCGAAATAGCTCTCCTCGCCGAACAGATCGGAGACGATGAGGCCGGGATAGTCCTCGATGGCGAACAGGGCGACCTTGGTGGAGATCGACTGGCCGCCGAACAGCCATTGCTTCAGCTGGTAGCCGCGCGGCGCGTATTGCTCGGGATCGGCATAAAGGGCCAGCCAGTCCTTCTGCTGCGCTTTCGAAGCCATGGTGAGATAGCGCGCCGTCTCGGCGTCGATCTCCTCGCGCCGATAGGCTTCACGGATCTTGGGCAACAAGTCGCCAAGCGCCAGCGAGCGCTTCACCATCAGCTCGGTGATGCCGAAGGTGGCGGCGATGTCGGCAATCGTGCGGCCTTCCCTGATCAGCCGCGAGAACGTCTCCCATTGCGAGACTTCGTCGGGATCGAGGCGGGCGATGTTTTCGATGAGCGAGGCTTCGAGCGCATCGGCGTCATCGCCGTCTTCCATGATGGCGCAGGGCAAGGGCTCGCCCTCGCCGCGCTCCTCGGCGAGCGATTTGGCGGCGAAATAGCGTCGCCGACCGGCGACGATCTCGAAGCTTTCGGGCGTGCCGTTGGGCCGCACCAGAAGCGGCACCAGAACGCCGCGCGCACGCACGGACGGCAGAATGTCGGACAGGTCGGGCGCGCGTTTTGCGTGCCGCATGTTGGCGGCGGAAATGTTGAGCTTATCAATCGGAATGTGGGCAAGCTGCATGGTTAGTCTCCTTCGTTTGGGGTTGAGTTGCCCGCCGCGAGGCCGCAGGCCGAGCGGCGGGCGGGTTTTCCACGCCTACCGGCGCGGTTGTTCCGCCCTGTCCGGCGGAAGCTCGCAATCGGATTTGGCAAGTGCTTGCGCTGCCTGTCGCAAAAGCCGCTCGTCCTCGGTGATGTGGCAGGACAGCCGAGCGGCTTCGGCATAGACGCAGAGCCCAAACGCGGCCTTGAAATAGCGGTCGCGCTCGATGCCGAGGCCAAGCCGTCCCTTGACGCTTTCAAGCTCGGCAAGACTGACGCTGCCCAGTTCCGGGAAGCCGAGGCCGAGGTCGCACAGGCCGAACAGCGTGTCGCCGTCGGCGTCGAGTTCGCTCAAGAGCCAGGTCGCGGGCCCGGTCGGATCGAACAGTTTGACGACCGGGTGATGGTCGGTTTCTGTTTCGGCCGCGCCATTGGCGAGCAGCCGGGCGCGAAGCTCGTCGGGGATGAGGATCATGGCAAAACTCCTTGTCAAAACGGGTCGAGCTGGTTGCGGGCGTTCGGCGGGAGAAAGATTCACTGGATCTTTCTCTGATCCGCCTCACCATCGAAAAGACCGATACCGAGCGGCTTTTGCGCCTTGCGTGGCCGCAAGGGCGCGTCCGTGAGAAAGGCAAAGCCGGTCGCGCGCGGTGACAGGCCGGACACCGGAAATGAGGGTCTGCTCGCCTTCCGGCGTCTTCTCGGTCGGCAGCGCGTGGGGATCGCGCGCCTTCACGCCGCGATCTCCTCACGCTCCGAGGCTTCGGCGGTGCGGTGAGGGCCAAGCAGGAAATCGGCGGCTTTGGAGGCTTGGCTGGCGGCGCGGAAAATGGCGCGGTTGTCCTCGCGCAGCACGGTGAGCGATGAGCCGATATAGTCGGCATGGCGCACGGTCGGCTCGATGGCGAGAGAGCTGCAGACGAAGGCGGCGCAGATTTCGGCGACCAGTTCCTCGCGCGCATAGGTCTTGGTGCCGAATGAGCCGGAGAGGTCGCGCGCAAGCCGCGCCGGGTGGCCGGTCCAGTGGCCAAGCTCGTGAAAGCAGGTGCGGTAATAGTCGATCTGGTGGAAGAATGCCGGCTGCGGCGGCACCTGAATGAAGTCGCTGCCGGGCATGTAGAAAGCGCGATCGCCGCCGATGCGGAAATCAGCGCCGCTTGCGTCGATAAGCGCCTCGGCCTGCGGGACGATCTGACGCTCGGGCAGCGGCTCGGCGGCGGCATGGAGGTGGTCGGGCAGTCCGTCGCACTGCACGACATTGAAGACGGTGAAGCGCTTCAGGAAGGGGACGGCGTGCGGTTCGCCGCCCTCGGTCTTGGCGCGCTCCTTCTCGTCCTTGGGAACAAAGCGGTCGGCATGCACGATGGTGGTGCCGTGTTCGCCCTTGCGGACATTGCCGCCAAGCGCAAGCGCCTGCCGGAAGGTGAGCCAGTTCTGACTGGCATAGCTGCGCTCGAAGACGGCGCCCCACAGGATCAGGATGTTGATGCCGGAATAGAGCCGGCCGGTGGCCGCATTCTTGGGCAGGCCGAGCCCGGCCTTTGCCCGGCCCCATGGCTTGACCCATGGCACGGTGCCGCGCTCGAGCTCGGCGATGATGCGGTCGGTGATCTCCTGATAAAGGCCGGCGCCGGGGCGCCCGCCCTTAGCCGCGCCGGCCTGCCGGCTGGCGGAACGCTTGTTGTTTGCACGCATCGTTTGGTCCTCCGCTCTTCAATCGCGCCCTCCCCCGGAAGCGGGGTGGGCGGCGAGAACGACCGGAAAGGCCCGCTGCCGAAGGCAGACCGCATCCGAAGGACCGGAACGAAGAGGAGGACCCTGAGCGGCAGCGAAGGGTTGCGGGATGCCGCGGCGGGCCTAGAAGGGAGAGCCGCCCACCGCGCGCCACCGGGGGATGGCCAACAGACAGACCACGCCGGCCAGCGGCCGGCGGCCATCAGCAGCCGAAAGGCTGCACGCGCCAGGGGGCGAAGCCGAATGGCCGAGACCGCCTGAGGCTTGCCGAAGAAAAGCGGGCTCGGTTCACGAGCACCCGGCGCGCGCCTTCAGGCGCGCGGGCGCTCCTCAGGTCCGCGACGACCGTAGCTTTGATCTTGGCGGTGATGCGCGTGTAAATGTCGGCACGCGCTCCGGACTGCATCCTGGAAGACATCGTGATAGCTCCTTGGGAGCGACGCGAGCGCACGGGATCGCCACCGGTTGCGGGCGGCGCCAGGCTCAACGTCGGTGGAAAGGGTCAGTGAAAAGCCGGCGAGACAGCTGACTGTTTAGATAATCACATAGTCCGGACCGGTCACCGCCCGCAGCTCGACGCGGCCGTTCTGGATTTCAAGCGTCTTTACCTGCTCGGCGCGTTGCGAGGTCAGCGCGTATTGGAGATTGATGGCGGCAAGCGGGGCCGGGAGTTGGCGCAGACAAGCAGCCGGTGCGCCGACCAGACTGGCCAAGCTGGCCAAAACGCCAATGGGTGGGGCAAGCGGTGCCTCGGCATATCTATGAGTGCTGCCTGTGATGCACGCGTCTAAGGGGCACTGCCGCACCGCAGTCCGCCAACTCGAGCTGTAATTACGGATTGAACCGCCGTTGCGGTATATAGGGAAGCATCCAACGACAGATTCCCAAATGCCGGTTGACAAAGGAGGTAGCTTGCACCTGCCTGTTCCAGTTGATCAAGAAGAGCTTGTCCCGCAGAAGCTGCCGTTCCTACTACGCACAATTCCTTCTCGATTGCTGCATCGAAGGTCAGCGGCAGGTTTGGTGGAGTCGGCATGGCATTGAGATCGTAAAGGAATTTAAAGCTCTTGAGCCACCGTTCGTAAGCAGGTGCGGCGAGTGAACGTGCATCTGTTTCAGAACGCCCGATCACGATCATTCTGAGCAATCCGAGAAATGGCGCTTGGTCATCCGCGTCACCGATGTGCTCTCGACCGGCGCGGAAGGCATCAGTAATTCTGCGAACAGAAGAGGAAGGTCCCACGCACGCGATGTTCACGCCATTCGCAGCGGCCCAGGCTGCCGATTCGGGTCGATTCGTGGCGATCCAAGTCGGCGGATGTGGACGCTGATGAGTTCTTAGCGTCAGCGGAACGCTGTTCAATTCAAAATGGCGTCCTTGATAAGATAGCGTACCGCCTTTCAGCGCATTGATAAGAATCTCGCTGGCTTCCGCATAGTGGTCTGGCGCCGCGTCCGAGCCAATCCCAAAGTAACCCAATTCGATCGGGAGCGAGCCGCTCCCTATTCCAAGTTCGAGCCTGCCACCGCTCAATTGATCCAGCATACAGATCTCTTCGAACGCACGTAGCGGATGGTAGAGGGCAAGCAGCATTACCATTGGGCCTACACGAAGGCGCCGGGTTCGCTGGGCTACGCTCGACAAAAACAGATTCGGTGATGGACCTCTCCCATGTGGGGTGCAATGGTGCTCTGCGAGATGATATGCATAGAACCCAAGGTGATCACAGGCCTCGGCTAACATCAGGCGATCTTCGTATTGTCGGGCGATATCGACGCCGCCATCATCCAGGTGATCGAAGATGCCGACAGCTAGGCCTGAAGGAAAGACTGTATTCATCATATTGTCTCCAATTTTGGCGCAACAAATCCCGTTGCTTCTATGTCAAAGCAATTCAAAGATCTCGCCCTTGTATAGTCGTGATGATTATTGCCGTCGACGCTAACGCAGAGTCTGCTACCTAACGTCTGAATATAGACCTATTAAATATTCGCATTAATATCCTTAGTTGCACTAAGAAATGCATCCATTTGCTCTTTTGTACCGATGCTGACGCGGATGCAATTTTCCAGACCTTTATCGGCAAAAACTGCGACAAGTATTTTTTGCCTTGCCAAGGCTGATTGCCACCATGAGCCATCCTGTCCCGTTGGCACACGGGCTAGCAAAAAGTTTGCGTGGGAAGGCATTACGGAAAATCCGAGTTGCGACAGCGCGAGCCTCACTCGCTGTCGTTGATGCCTGATATGTCTGTGGTTGTCGGCATAGGCGGCGCGATGCGCAAGGACGCTCATACCGACCGCATGCCCGATCACATTCATGTTGAAGACGTTCTGGATGTTGCGTAGCCGGCCGATAATTTCAGGGTGACCGAAACCGAAACCGACGCGAATGCCGGCGACAGCATAGCTTTTCGAAAATGTTCTTAAGACCAGAAGGTTCGGATAGCGATTGATGAGGTGCAGACCATTCTCGGGGGCAAAGTCGACGTAGGCCTCATCCAGCACGATCAAGCGGTCCGATTTCGCTACCAGGCGTTCGATATCCGCCACCGGAACGAACGCTCCGGTCGGATTGTTCGGATTGGCTAACAGAATGAACTTAGCGTCCTTTGCAGGACCCAAGAGCAATTGCTCGATCGGCAAGGAATGATCTTCGCCAAATTCGATTTCGAGAAATTGCGCACCCTGCAACATGGCAAGTTTGCGGTTAAACGAAAACCCCGGCGACATCATCGCTACCCTATCCCCCGCAGCAAGAAAAGCTCTGTAGACAAGTCCGAGCAGTTCAGACGATCCGTTACCGGCGATTACCTGATCAATGGAGACGCCGTAGGCATTGGCGGCGGCTTCCCGCAGGCTGATGTTATCCTCTTCTGGATATAGATACTGCCGTTCGAGGGCCGCAATCGCACTTTTCATTATCATTGTTGGAAGAGGGAAAGGGTTCTCATTCGTGTTTAGTTTCACCCAACTTGCATCCGGCGCTGGTCTATCGGATGGCAGGGCATCTGACTGCCTCGCCATTTGCGAAAGAGACGAAAGCACACTCTGCAATTTTGCATCCGACATGTTTTTCTCCGTTTCAGTCGCAGAGGGAATCCGGTCGACCATGGTCGAGAGCACATGGTCGACCGACGGTGCGTGCCTCGCTACAGTGTCGCTCCCGCTGCTGCCTGATGACTGACATCGGGTCCCGCTCGGGATGACGTGCTCAGGCGATGTGACGGGCGAGATCTGCCACTAAGTGTCGCGGGGCTCGTGATCGGCGTTGGCGACCAGTTCCCTCCCGGCCCCGGCTTCGCCGGAACGGTGCTGTTGGACCTGGCTACTAACGCGACCCTCTCAATCAGCCCGCGGAGCGCCTCTCTGTCGCCAATGCTCTCCCTCACATGAGCCCTTTTTCGCTCCTGCCCACACTGTTCGTCGAATTGCCTTTGCATCTGGATTCCTCGGCCATCAGTCGCTCGCGGTCGGACGCGAACCGGCGAGCAGCTTCACATCTGCCCCCCAGATCGGCGCTTGTGCCAAGAGGCGGAGTTCGGAATCGAGGGAAGCTGATTTATTTCGAGGTCGGTCGCGTGGTCACGGGCAAGCGTGAAAACGCCCTGGCCGTAAGTCGGGGCGCCGCGACGTGGTCGAGTGCACAGCGGGGCGATGGCTGGCGCATGGCTTTCCTTTCATGAATCGCGACCGCCGACTGGCTTCTGCACGCCGCAACCGCACGTTGATGCAGGAGGCCGGAATGGGGCGGGAGAGTCAATCGAGCTTTCTTTCATTTGAGAAAGGAAACTCGGCGATCATGATAGAATTCCATCAGTTTGATGTATCTCCGGCAGATGAGATCGCACGGCTTCATAATCTCGGGTTGCAGCTCCTGACCTACGTCCGTTTGAACCGCGGTGCGATCGTAAACTATGGCAAGCGCTACCGAGCCGGCCTTGGAGGACTCTGGCGTCAGCCGGTGCCGAAGCTGGTCACAGCATTTTGTCGGTGTCCGATTGACGACAATCTGTGTTCAAGTCCAGACATCCTAGGGGTTAGGATCAAGCTGGCCAGGGGCGACTCCGCCGATTTGCGGTCGCTGCTCGCAACCCGTTTGGTGGCATGCAAATTGCATATTATAGCCATGACACGTGTTCCGACGTGGCCCGTCGCGCGGTCTTTAGCCCAGGAGTTCACATGACATTGGCCCGAACGCAATACAGGCTGCGCATCCCGTGGGACGCCCCAGCTCCGTTGGATCTCGCTGCGATCGGCAGACAGGATCGCCATCCCGCAGACCGCCTGCAGCTTTCAGGTCAGCTAGGGCCGCCATAAGGGTTCTCGTAAAACAAACATTCAGGAGAACTTATGACTCGACCACATGAATATCGGCCGATTCGCCGGCTCTCCCAATGGCACATAACACCAGATCCTCTTCAAACCCGTGATGATCCAAAGGAAGCGAAAAATGCCTACCCCAGAGAAGGACGCTGCGGGGCGCTCGAGGCTCCTTATAAAATTGCGGTCTCACTGGCCACGGACGATACTTGCCGCCACGGTGTTGGCCATTGTAATGACCGCTCCAGCTCCAGCCGTCGCCCAAGACGCTGATAAGCACTACTCCGACCAATGCTTGGTTGAGCAAGGCTGGGGGGGTACGTAGGTGGTTGTGCATTGGCGATCCAGAGGTCAAACGAAGACCTGCCGGTCACCTGGTTGGAACGCTTGGTGCGGGTCCTGATTGGACCTGTGCAACCCGATCGGGCCTGAGCAAAACACAGCCCCATGCGCCAACGATTCGACACGCCGCATTGCGACGGCCTCTAATGTCTGGACCGCCGATACTCCCGCCAAGGAGCAGCGCGCGGCCTGGATCGCCAATCTCGACAAGATTGCCGGCCGCAATCCGTCGGTGGTCATTCCGGGCCACATGGACCCCGCAGCTCCAACCGGTCTTGCCGCGATCGAGCACACCAAGGCGTACCTGCTGAATTTTGAGGGGCGGCGATTCCGTCGCGCTCAAGGCCGCGCTGGAAGCGCGCTTTCCGAACCTGGGCATGGGTGTCGCTCTCGACGTCGGCTCCAAGGTCGCCACCGGCGAAATGAAGTGTGGTTGAGATGAGCACGAATCTTGAGCTGATCCGGGGGACCTATGAAGGATCCTCCGAGGAGAACGGCCGCAATCTGCGGGCTTTCCTGTCGCCGGACGTGGAATGGAGCGAAGCGGAAGGCTTCCCCTACGCCGGTACCTGTGTTGGCCAGAGGCACTGACCGACGGCGTATTCCGCCGCCTTGGCACGGAATGGACGGGCTATCGCGCCGAGGTCCACACCTACCTTGCCGACGGCGATCGCGTTGGCGCCTTCGGCGTCTATTCAGGCACGTAGAACGCGACGGGCAAGTCTATGACTGCGCCCTTTGCCCACCTTTACCAGATCAAGGACGGCAAGGTCATTCGCATGACCCAGTATGTCGACACCGTTCTGGTTCCCGCGCGCTCAATTAGGCGCAAACACCAGGAGACGATCCAATGCTCAAGAAGACAATCTTCGCATCTATCTTCCTCGTGACCGCCTCGGTCGCGGGATTAGCGGTACCTGTTTATGCCCAGGACGCCACCCAGACCCAGATCGTGCAGGACTACGAACTGGCTCAAGCCAACAAGGCGCTGGTCACAAAGGCGTTTCAGGAGCTGTTCGGCGACCACGATCTCACCGCTCTCGACCGCTATTGGGCCACCGACTACATCCAGCACAATCCCAGCATAAGCGACGGACGGGAGGCCGTGAAAACGTTCTTCGAAAGCCTCGGCATTTTGACGTGGCCAAAGCAGCAGGTAAAGTTTGAGCGCGTCATTGCCGAAGGCGATCTTGTGATGCTTCAGACCGTGCAGCCAGCATTGGAAAATTCACCTGCAACAGTCATCGTCGACATCTTCCGCGTCGAGAAAGGTAAGATCGTCGAGCATTGGGACGTGATCCAGCCGGTTCCCGCTGAAGCCACCAATCAGCGGCCCATGTACTGACCTCGTATCAGCGGCCATTTTGCCCTGACGGAATATTGTCGAGAGCACCTCCCAGACTGAGACAAGGCAAATCGCGGACAGTTTCCCTGCAAGAGAGGAAACTGGGGCATGGCCGGACGGCAAAGAGTTATTGATGAGGACCAAAAGCTGGAGCTTCTCCAGCGCATGGAGGCAGGCGAAACCGTCAGCAAGTTAGCCGACGAGGTTGGCATCAGTCGCCAACCACTTCACGAGTGGCGTGATCACCTCAGGCTTCGTGGTAATCTGAAGTCACGTCGGCGCGGCCGGCCGGCCAGATCGATAACAGGAGTTGACGCGCGATCGGGCGCGCGCCGTCATCGATGGTATGACGGCACCGAGGGCAAGGAGCTCGAGTCTTTCCGAGTGGGCCTCGGCCCGAGCGGCTTCCAACAGTAGATGGCAGCAGGCGACCCGCTTGCGCCCTAGGCCGCGCTGTTGTTGATCACGCGCAGTTCGTGGTTGCCCAGCCGCCGGGAAGCGGCTGCCCGACCATTGCCGATCGTGTGCTGAGCGAAGTCGGAAATCGGGCAAGGTCGGCCGAGAAGATAACCCTGGATCGCATCACAGGCTTCTCCCCGAAGAAAGGTCAGTTCCGCGTCCGTTTCAACGCCCTCAGCCAGGACCGGGAGCTTGAGACCCCGAGCCAGCCCAAAGACCGCACGCATGACGGCAGCCGCCTCATCGCTGGTATCCACCGTCCGGATAAGAGACTGGTCGACTTTGATCTTGTCGAACGGGAAAGCGCGCAAATTCGACAGCGACGAGTAGCCGGTGCCAAAATCGTCCATGGCGATTTGGACCCCAAGGCTTTTGAGCTGGCGCAGCGCGGTGAGCGCGCGCCCCATGTCCTTGATCATGCAAGATTCGGTGATTTCCAGCTCCAGGCGGCACGGATCGAGACCGGTCTGTTTCAACACTGCCCCGACCAGTTCCGGCAAATTCCCGCCGTGGAGTTGCATGGCCGAAACGTTGACGCTGATTGCCAGCGGTTGTTGCCAGCTTGCCGCTTCGGCGCAGGCGGTGCGCAGCACCCATTCACCGATCTTCAGAATGGCGCCACACTCCTCCGCGATCGGGATGAACACCGCCGGCGGAACGGCTCCGCGGTCCGGATGATCCCACCGCAGCAGCGCTTCGAAACCGAAGATCTCGTTGGACAGGAGTTCCGCCTGCGGTTGATAGACGAGGCGCAGTTGCTTGCGCGAGATGGCGTGGCGGATGTCGTGCTCGAACTTGCGACGATCGCGCAGATGCTCGCCCATGGACGGCTCGAAAACGCGATAAAGGCCGCGCCCCTGCATTTTGGCCTCATAAAGAGCTGCGTCGGCATGGCTCAGGAGCGTCTCCCGATCGGGCGCATCCTTTGGAAACACGGCGATGCCGAGGCTGGTCCCGATGGTGACGCCGGCCGGCAGGTTAGCGCCTGCGTCATTGAATGCGTCCAAGATGGCGTCAGCGGTGCGCGTCGCATAGGCGGCGCTCGGCAGACCGGGAACGATCACAGCGAACTCGTCGCCGCCCAAGCGCGCAACCATCTGCCCTGGCTTGAGGACGCTTCTGATCTTGTCGGCCACACACTGCAGCACGGCGTCTCCGACAAGATGGCCGAAGAGGTCGTTGATCTCCTTGAAACGGTCGAGATCGAGGAAGAGGACGGCAAGACACCGCTCAGTGTCGAGATGTGCCGTAAGCTCGGCGTCCAGCTTTTCGTTGAAGCTCGTGCGGTTCGGAAGCTTGGTCAGGGGATCGTGGTGGGCAAGGAAGTGAATTTCCTCCTCCGCCCGCTTGCGCCCGCGGATATCGCGCACGGCAAACACCTGATGCGGCTTGCCGGCATAAAGGATGGTGTGCCGGATCAGCTCCACCGGCACCAGGGTGCCGTCCGTCGCGCATAGCTCCACCTCCAGCGGCCTTTGCGCGGTGCCCGTGAGTTCGCCTAGGGAAGCCGTGGGAAAGAAGGACGTGAGCGGGCGTCCGACCGGTTGCAAGCCGTCGACGCAGGCAAGCGCGCAGAAACTGCGATTGGCAGCCACGATCTCGGTTTCGTTGCACACGATCAGCCCCTCGACGGCCGCGTCGACCAGCTCCTGCATACGCGCTATCTCGCCGGCGCGACGGAGATCACGCACATCGAGGGCGAGGCCGATGATGGCCAAAAGGACAATGACGATCGAGACGAGGGCTACGCCAGCCGCCATCCAGTCGGCGGGCAACGCCGTTGCGGAAACGACAATGCGCGGGTCTGGCATGATTGCGGCCGCGCCCATCGCGGTGAAATGGTGGCTGCAGATCGCGACCGTCAGCACGAGGGCGCCGAGCGCCTTCCACTTGAGCGTGTTGGCGTGAAGGGCAACCGGCAATGCGGCCGCACCGAACAGGCCACCAAGAATGATTGAGGCGGCGACGAGCGGTACATCCCAGACGACGCGGCCCGCGATCTCGAATGCGGCCATGCCAGTGTAGTGCATCACCGCGATGCCGCCCCCCACGATTGCACCGCCGATCCAGCGTCCGCGGGGAATGCGTGGCGAGATGCCGATGGTGAGACCCGTGCCGGTCAAAGCGATCGCGGCCAGTAATGAGATGATCGTCAAAGCGACGTTGTAGCCGCTCGGTACGGCGGGCTGGAAGGCCAACATGGCTATGAAATGCGTCGCCCAGATGCCGAAGCCAGTGGCGACCGCGGCGACCGCTAGCCAGATCCGTCGCATCTCGCTTTGACTGCGTTCGACATGGTGGAGGAGATTCACCGCCGTGAAGGAGGCCAGGGTGCAGATAAAAGCCGCCAGCGCAACCAGACGCAAATCATGCTGCGTCGCAATGCAGGTGTAGACTTTCAACATGCTCTTCCCCCAAGCAGGATGATCACCCGCTGGGGAGAAGTCTACGGTCAAAACTTGAATAAAGCGCTTAAGCGGGAAATCCGCTTTGAATCATCGCGTCTGTCAAATCCGCTCAAGCCGCTTATCCCTGCGCCCTCAAAGGCATTTATGCGGCAATGGGCAAAGTTCGTCTTGTTCTCAAGCCAATTTCGGCCGCGATCGCGAAATGGCGCGATGCCTCTCGATGTGCCCGCGCCAGCATCGCATGCGTCGCCGACGGCCTAGGCTCGCACTTTTCCGCTGCCCGACTTGCAGGCAGCGAGCCACTGCATGGCGGAGGTTGAATCTTCCAATATGCCGGCCCGTTTTGCAAAACCGAGAAACGCGTTGCGTGCGACGCCTCCAGGCTTTCGCCCATCGCATACATCATAGCATGCCTTGAGGGCGGCTTCGTGGATCAGGTCTCTGTCATCTTCTGGCCATTCGTTGAGGAAATCGATCGCGTCCGCAAGGCCGGCAATCTCCTGCACGATGTAGGTTGCACGCTTCACGAAAACCGGGCTGCTGAACGCCTCAGGGTTCATTTGTTCCTCCCAACCTGCTGAACAGTGGTTTGCGCCAACAGGGCCTTGTCTCAACACCCGCGGACCGTCGCATAATGTGTTGTCAGGGCAATGACGGTTCAAGAGGAAACCAGCGGCGTGATGATGCCCCCCGGTAGGGCAGTAGGCCGAGTACCAGACATTCTGCTGCAAGAGCGGCTGACCAGGTGGCAAAAAAATCGACATCGTTCCGACCATTGCGGACGAAGGGTTTGTTGTATCCTCCGGCGTTGACCCGCGCGAGGCGGCTCCGATCTCTCCGGAAAGCCGGCGCATATGAATGCCGGCCGATCGCGCGATCTCCGAAACACTGATTTCGGCCTCAAATGTCGCTGCGACCAGTTGTTCCTTCTCCTCTCGAGACCAGCTCCGGCTTGACCAAAGCCCTTTGTCAGACTGCAGCTCCCAGTGCTTGCACTCGGATTGCGGCGTTCAGCCCAAACGCGCCGCGCTGAAACGAATTCAGGCGACGCGCTTCAAGCCTTTGTTGATGGATATCGTGGTCCCACAACCGCTGCACAGTTCTGGGCGACATGCATTGGCTGAGCAAGGCGGCCGTCTCGTCGAGAGCAAGACCATCGCCGCCAAGGCGCCGGTCCTGCCAGTCAAGTCCCTAGCTCCCGACCCCAAACTGCCTTGCAGCAATGGCAGGAATGTCGTCAATCCGGCCAGGCTTGCCGATTAGATAGCCTTGAGCTTCATCACATCCGACGCGGCGCAGATAATCGAGCTGGTCGAGAGTTTCCACGCCTTCGGCCGTTACCTCAATTCGAAGCTCATGCGCCAACTCAACCAATGACTTTACAATCGCGGAGCAGTCCGCGTCTGTGAGCATATCCTGGACAAAAGATCGGTCGATCTTGAGCCGCGAAAGAGGCAATTTGCGAAGGTAAGTGAGTGAGGAATAGCCGGTGCCAAAATCATCAAGAGCAACTGTTACCGATAACGAACTCAACGATTGCAACAAACAGATCGTTTCCTCAAAATTCGAAATCAGCACATTTTCTGTAATTTCGACTTCTAGTCTTCGGGGCTCCAAACCGGCTTCAGCCAGCGTTTCTACAATGGCATCCAGCAAGGCCTTGTTCTTGAGCTGCACTACCGAGAAGTTGACGGAGACCCGCAAGTCGCGCGGCCAGCGCGCAGCCGCCAAACAAGCCGTTTTGACAGCCCAGTGACCGATGGCGTGAATCAACCCCGTTTGTTCAGCGATGGGGATGAACTCCGATGGAGGGATAGGGCCAAGGGTCGGATGCTGCCACCGCAGAAGCGCTTCATAACCTCGGATGCGATCGCTCCCGAGGTCGAGAAAGGGTTGAAATGCGAGCCAGAGCTGGTCATTGGCCAGGGCAGACGTCAGATCGCGTTCGAGGAGATGGCGCCTTGTGGCAGCTTCATCGTCGTTCGCGCTGAAAAACTGGATGGAACAACCCATCCCCAGCGTCTTGGCCCTGTGTAGCGCGGTGTCGACGCACCGCAGGAGCTGGTTGGCATCCAAACCGTCGGCGGGCGCCAAAGCGATACCGATAGAGGCCCTGCAATATATTTCACGCCCTTCGATCAGGAAGGGCGCGCGCATGGCATCTACGATCTGTTTGGCCACAAACCTGATTTGATCTGGCCTGACATCGCGCGTAGCAATTATTGCAAATTCGCCGCCCTCCAATCTGGCAATGCCATCGCTTTCCCGCGTCGATCTCCGAAGTCGCGCAGCCACTTCGACCAAAAGGGCATCCGCCATGGCTCGGCCAAGGCGATCATTCACCTGGGCAAAATTGTTAAGATCGAACAAAAGCAACGCACAGTGCTGGTCAAACTGCTTTGCGTCCGCCAACGCGTTCTCCAGCCGCTCGTTGAAGCTGAACCGGTTCGGCAGTCTCGTTAGAACATCCCTGCGAATGGCATTTTCGCTTTCCGCCTGCAGAATAAAGCGTTGGGTAAATTCGAACGCGTGAGCAAGCACAGCACGAAACAGCGTGATGGCGTAGCTCACCATCAGGATGGCCACGGGCAGATTGACGGCGCCTTCAACCCACACGATCGCAACGGCCGAGCCGACGAAGATCGGTAGCGTATATGCGATGGCCGCAATAGGAATCGTGTAAAAGGACGCGGCGCCGCCCGCGATCATCCCCGCGCTCAGGCAGGTAATGACGACCTGGGCGGCACTTGTTGCCCCACCGAAGAACAGAACGGGAAGTGCGCCCCACCAAGTACCGAACAGGAAGGCATTGCGCACCAGGTTTTGCGTTGTCCGGCGAGACACCGATCTTGGCTTGACGGACTGAAATGATGATCTCGCTCTGAGGCCGACGAAACCAGCGGCGATGATGATGACACTCGCCCAGAGGATGGCTTTGGTTTGGTTGGGCGAGCCCCAAACCGCCATGACAAAAGTGGCCGCATTGAGTATGTTCGCAACCATGCCAAGAAGCGTGTTGCGAAGCACGATACTGACCTGCTCCGCCCTGATCCGGCCGGCAAGCGGTTCGATCGTCGAAGGCCCGCCAAAAACACGCAAATCTCCCGCCAGAAGGTCTCCGAACCTTGTGGCCGACAGACGCTGCATCACTCTTTCACTCCCCGCGCTAGAGTAGTAGCTGCGTGGTGGTCTCCTAACACGGAACAATTCGCAAAAAAGTAAATTTCAACCGAAAATTTGACAACCCCAGTTTGGAAAACCAAAGGACTTCGGAATTCGAAGATAGTGAAACACATGATGCTCCCTATCCGGAATGTCGCCACGCAAGCCCACCAATTCTGCCTGAAGTCTGTTGCCGATCGACGCGGAGGACTTGTCCTTGTTGCCTTCTGAGGCCCACGTCGCTCTAATCCGGTCGCTGGCTTCACGGCCGCGATGTCCTATCTATCCGCGTCTGCACAAAAGGAGCGCCGCCTACTGGGCGGTAGCGGTTCCTTCACAAGTCCGAGCGCAGTGGCGGCAATCAATGTTGCGAGGCAGGCAACGCTGTAGCCGTCGAATCTGTTGCCGACATTCGAGCTGCCCTGCTGGAGGCCGGCGATTCCCGAGCCGGAACCAAAATCAGCACGTGTAAACGCAAAGCCGGTCCACCCGAACCGGATATCTCATTTTGCTAATATGCAGAACAGTTGCAGAACCCAAGGGGCTCGCTAAACTTTTGTGTTGGCCCGCCAGACCCCTTGGCCGTCCGCTCTTCTCCATAAGAACGAGAGTCGTTCATGGCGAGATACGGCCGCCCCAGCAAGAGGCATCACCCTCGGCGAAAGTGCCAAAAGCATTTCGCCCGCGACCAGTGCGTCGACACCATTCGGGCCGGGAACTGGAGCGTTCCCGCCGCGACGTTAAGCATCAGCGCGCGCGGCTTGCCGCTTGGACGCGGTGCGAAATGGTTGCAAGCGCGACCACTTTCGCCTTCGCCGTCTCGACTGGGGCTTCCGCCAACCCGCCCGGCCGAGCAGTCGGTTCTCAAAACGGGGCTTTGCGGCTGAAACACGATCACTGCTTGCGGTTGTTCTCGCAACCACGTTTTCTAACCTGACACACTCTTGAGATAGGCGATGACGTTTTTGATGTCGTCGGGATTGGCAAGGCCAGGGAAACCCATTTTGTTCGTCGGCACCTTCGCCTTGGGGTTGGCCAGATATTCCGTCAGGTTCGGCTCGTCCCATACGAGGCCCGCTGCACCCGCATCCCTCATGGCTTTCGAATACAAATAGCCAGGGACCGAACCCGCTGTTCGGGCCACGACACCTTTCAAGGTTGGTCCGACTTTGTTCGAATCGGTGTCAGCGTTGTGGCAGCCGGCGCACTTTTTGAAGAGCGCCTTGCCGGCCTCGATATCCTGTGCCTGGGCGATCCGAGGCAGTAGCGCCAAAGCTACGCCGGCGCCGATCGACAGACGTTTCACCCAGGAACTCCCCGAATGAACATACGGCGGGCGGCCCGTGTTTTTGTAAGCCATGATCCGATCCTCCATATTAAGTTGCGCCAAAGGAGCTCTCATCACTCCCTCGGTTTAGATTTTGCCTTGGCATCCATGCGAAGCACGTATTGTGGAATGTTTGGCCGTCGACGCCTCAGGAATCAGCGTCATGTGAGCAGCTCACCGGGGCAATTGTCGGTTTGCAGTTCGATGGGAATCTTGCTGCGAGCAAATGGTCGAGAACCTGACAATGTAGCCATGCGCTCCCGCGCCGCCTGATACCGTCGTGCTAACTGAAGTCGAGCAGTCCGCTAGGCTTCAGGTCGCCTAAGCTGCCGGCTGTTCGACAGGTATTCTCTTCTTCGAAATTGACGGGGACGGTCGGCCAGCTTGTTGCAGCGATCCACGCATGCCTCCTATTGGAGCGAGATGTTTCACAACGCTTTGCAAAGCTTGTGCCAGCCGAAAAAGCCTCGCCTGATATCGGCACCGCGCGAATGACTACGCCGTCCGGCTCGATCTGCACCGACCCAGATACTGTCGGCGTGACCTCGACAAAGCCGAGCCGAGCCCCGATGCGGCCTGCCCGCACCGCTCTTGACCGCCTTGCGCCGTCAGCCGAACAGCTGCGAGCTCGCCAGTCACGGGCTACGAGCGTGCTTAGGAGTTGGCTGGATTTCTTAAAGAAGCTGACCGCGAATGCCGAGGCTTGCGTTGCGGTTTTATAAGCTCGCAGGGATCGACGCTGAATGCCTGCGCAAGCCTTCCGAGCACGCTGACGCTCGCCGAAACGCGGGCACGCTCGATCGAGCCCACATAGCGCATGCTGAGATCCGCCCGTGCAGCCAGCTCTTCCTGCGTCAGATCCTGTTCATGGCGCAAACGACGCATGTTGACCGCCATGACCTCTTTGAGATCCACGCCCGAAATAGGCGCTGAAAAGGAATCATCGTTCTAGGAATGATCGTTCCTATTCGATATAAGAACCCCCATCGGCGAAGGCTCAGCCAGGCCGATAGCGAACTCGCCAAGGAATCGAGATCCAACAGCCAAAAAAGCACATGAAGCCAGATATTGCTGACGACGTCCCCTGGTCAGACAGCCTCACCAGTTATGACAAGGAGCATTTCACGGTATACCTGCGGATCCTGGACGCCTGTGCCGACAATGCCAGCGAAGAGGAGATGGCCGCTCTCATTCTCGGAATCGACCCGGTTGTTGATCCAGTCCGTGCCCGCAAGGCGCTTCGCAGCCATATCGATCGGGCGAACTGGATTGTGACGACGGGCTACAAGGAACTGTTCGCCGGCTGACGCACAACCCGCAGCCTCGAGGTTCCGGGCAAGGAAGTCCAACATCGCCATTCATGAACGTATGACCGTGGGACGGCGCGACGGATGCGGCGGTCGCGCAGTTGATCGCCGGGGCTGGTCCAGTTGCCATGCATACGGCCCGCGCCGATCAGTGCTTCAGCGATCTTGCAATGTCATGCTCCGCGAGCGAGCCATCAAGCGGACGAAAGTCGACCGGCGCCAAAACAAGCGCTCGGGCCAATCGTCCGCGTGGAAAATGACAATGCGGCACTCCGCGACCAGCGGCGATGCATCAACCCGCTGCTAGGCTTGTTGAACTGAACACATGGGTTTTCCGGATCAGATGCGGGCGCCGACGAAATGGGCCAGTTGGGCGCCCACGGCGTAGTAGCTTTCCTGCAGCGCCCGCAGACGCGGCACTTCAGGCATGCTGACGGGAAGAGGCAAATCCGAATCCGGCACTGTCCCGAGAATGTGATCGGCGAGCACACGTCCGAAGGCGGTGCCCGGTGAAATACCACGGCCATTGTATCCGCAGATGCCGACTACGCGTGGTGCGAAGCGATGGAAACGAGGCAGATGATCGCGCGTCATCCCTATCATGCCATACCACGCGGCTTCAAACCGAACCCGCCCGATCTGCGGAAAGAGCTTACGCGCCGCGCGAATGGCCCACGCACGGTGGATGCTGGCGCCGGTGCCCCGGAGGGCGCCGACACTGCCGAATACAAGCCGCCGTTCGCGGTCCAATCGATAAGAAATCAAGACTTCCCTGGTGTCCCAGCAGCCCTCGCGGCCGGGAAGTATCGACGTCTGCAGTTCGCGAGAAAGTGGCTTGGTCGCGAAATTGAAGTAGGGAACAGATATCTGCTCGCGTCTAATCTCTGGCCATGGCACGTTGGTATAGGCATCCGTCGCCACTATGATCCAGTCTGCCTCGACGGCTCCGAACTCAGTGCGAACCGTCCATCTTTTGCCCTTGGATCGCTCGGCACCCGTGACCGGGCTTGATCTATAGACCTTGGCTCCAGCGGCCATGGCAGCGCGAGCAAGTCCCCGCGCGTAGCCAAGTGGCTGAATGGTCCCGGCACGGGTGTCGAGAAGCGACCCCGAGTAAGCTCTCGTACCGGTTCGTTCCGCGGTCTCCTCCGCATTCAGAAGGTGAACGGGGGCGCCTCTGATTTGCCACTGTTCTTCGCGTTCTTTCAGATCTTTGAGACCGGACGCGCCGACTGCGCAATGAAGTGTGCCGTTCCTCACAGCGTCACAGTCGATGCCGTGCTTGTCGATAAGCGACCAGACTTCGGCAGGTCCGTTGCCGAGAAGCTGAAGCACCCGCTCGCCGAACGGAGCGCCGAGGCTTGATTTGACATCTTCCGGCTTCATCCACAGGCCGGCGTTGACCAGACCGACATTGCGCCCCGAGGCGCCATAGCCAATCTCAAACGCCTCAAGGACACTGACCTTTAGACCAGCTTCGGCGAGATGCAGTGCTGCCGAAAGACCCGTATAACCGCCGCCGACGATGGCGACGTCCTGTCTACATGTGCGCCGGAGAACTTGCGTGGCTGGCGCATTGGGTGCGGTCAATTCCCACAGTCCATGGGAACGAGTGTCGTTGTGCATGCAATCTTCCTGTTCTGGTTGGCATCATAAGCGACCTCATCCCGGAACTTTGAAAAACTTTGTGAAGTTTTGTTTGCGCCAGGCGTTGAGGTTGGCGGATCCTGTCGCGGCTTCGACCCGGTTCGCATGTCGCAGGAAGATCAGAACACCATGTTTGCCGGCTTCAAGCGCCAGGACATTGTCGTCTGTTGGGCAACGCATGGGGATCGGGCACCCTCATCCCGCGATCTTCTCACTGTTCGAGGTCCCGGCAACCGGCCTTTTGGCCGAGCCGGAAATCGGCGGCAAGGGTGTTCCAAGTCCCGAGCCACAGGTGAGCCACTTCGGCGTACGCTCGCGTTCGAAGCAGCAACGCCTCATCCATCTCGGGCCCGAACACCACCGCAACTGCCCGGCAGCGCCGTCGGTTTCGAGCCACCCGTTCAGCCGAAGCTAGGCAGGCACAGTTTCCAGCATAAAGCAGGCGCAGACTAGACGCCTCTCTTGTTACCCCAGAGCAAAACGTGCAGCTGCGGTAGCACGCGGGCTTCGAACCACCTGTCACGGGTCACCTTATCGACCAGCCACTGCATGCGTTTTATTATTCCATCCAGGTCGACAGACGCGTCTTCGTTGCCGGGACGGGGCGGCGTGTGATTGCCGGGTTGCAGAAAGACAGGAAGGCGCGAAAATCGCGCGGCGGCTTCTTTCGCGTAAGCGTAGTCACTCTCGTCGAAAACGACGAGCTTGAGCACGACTTGCGGCTTTTCCTGCGCCGCATCCACGCACGCCTGGATAGCAGCCCAGTCGGTCCTCATTTCGCTTGACGGGGGCTTTGGGCTGAGGACCAGCACGTCAAGATCCACGAACCAATCCCTGACCACTGAACCTTGGGTTTCCAGCGCAAAACGGTAACCTGCACCGTGCCCTCGGTCGATGAGCGCACCCAATGGCTGAATGGCCGGATTGCCGCCGGACAGCGACACCATCACTGGCTGGGTACCGGAAAGCTCAACGACGCTTTGCCAGACCGCATCGACTGGCATCATCTTCCATTCATGGCGGAATTGATTGTCGACCGCATGAAGGGTGTCACACCACGAACAGCGATAGTCACACCCGCCGGTTCTGATGAAGACAGTTGGCAAACCGATGAGCGGGCCCTCGCCCTGGATCGTTGGCCCGAAGATCTCGCTCACACGGATTGCGGGATTGGTCTCGATCATGGCCGGTATTGTGCCCAGGTTTTCGGGGTTTCGCTCACCCGCACGGCCGAGGTTTCGGGTAGGCGTGCCTTGCACCACTCATAGAAATGTCTGGCCAGGTATTCCGCAGTGACTTGCTCATGATCCAGGACGTCGTTGAGGTGGCGATGGTCGAAGCTTTCGTCGATGTAGCGTTTGAGCGGCGTCAGATCGTGATAGTCGCGCACAAAGCCGTGCGCGTTCAATTCATTGGCCGCAAGCTCTATTTCGACGATGTAATTATGCCCGTGCAGGCGCGCACACTGGTGGTCGGGCGGCAAGCAGGTGAGCTGATGCGAGGCTGAGAAGTGGAATTGCTTGGTGATCCGGAACATTACGCGTTCGCCCTCCGCAGCGCGACCAGCCAGAAATCGTCATCCTCGTAGTCGGTGGGGTCCGGGTGCCCAGACAGGTGAAACGCTTCGCGCCGCTCGACGCAGGTCCCGCAGCGTCCGCAGTGACGCTCGCCGCCCTTGTAGCACGACCAGGTCTCCGCAAACGGCGTGCCGTATTTTGCTCCGTCGCAAACGATGTCCGCCTTGCTGAAATGCAGGTACGGCGCATGGAGGTGAACCCGCGCATAGCCGTCCAGCGCGCGGTCTTGCATCGTCTGGAAAGTGTCGATGAAAGCCGGACGGCAATCGGGATAGATGAAGTGATCCCCGCCATGCACCGCCGTCGCCACCGCTTCGGCCTTGTGTGCGGCGGCGAGACCGAAAGCGATTGCCAGCATAATGGCATTCCGGTTCGGCACAACCGTCACCCTCATCGTGTCTTCGGCGTAGTGGCCGTCCGGCACGTCGATACTGTCGGTCAGCGCGGAGCCGGAAAGACCGCGGCCGATTTGGCCGATGTCGATGATTTGGTGCGGCACGTTCAGTCGCTGCGCGCAGAGGGCGGCGAAGCCCAATTCCTTCCTGTGCCGTTGGCCGTAATCGAAGGACAGGAGGCAGTCGAGCTCGTGCTCCCCCGCCAGCCTGTGAGCAAGGGAAACGGAATCCAGTCCGCCGGAGCAGACGACGAGAGTCTTCATCATTGGTGTCCTTGTTTTGACCGGGTAAGGCTGCGACCGGAGATTTCTCTGCCCTCCCCGTACTCCCGCGAATCAAGGTTGTGAACCCGGGGGGAGTTTGATGCGCTGACGTGCCGCGGTGGGCCCTGTTCAGTACAGAACTGCGAACGCCGAGAGCCGCCGATTCCCATCGGGCCGGAGTTGCCCTCGCCTTCGGGGAACACGCGGTAGATCAGCCGCACGGTGTCGGCGTGCAGCGGATCGATCTCCAGCTTCTTCTTGGTCTTCGATCCGCGCTGCTCGGCAGGGACGATGCGATAGCCGATCGGCGGCAGCGCGCCGTTCCAAAACCCTGGCGGGCGTTCTCGTTCATGGCGCGAAGTTGGCGTTCTCCTTCGACTGATACTCGTCGAACAGAGCCATGATCTGGCGCATCATCGCATGCATGGGATCGTCGCGCATCTCCTGCGTGATGGAGACGAGCTTGACGCCGTTCTTTGCGAGTTTCCTGACATAGAACTCAAGCTCGAAGTGGTCGCGGAAGAAACGCGAGAAGCTATGAACCACAGCGACGTCGGCGGGCGCGGGCTTCGACGTGGCCGCCTCGACGACGCGCTGGAACTCAGGCCGGCGATCACTGGTAGCGGAGGCTCCGGCCTCTACGAACGTCTCAACCACCTGATAGCCGCGCGAAATGGCCAATGTGCCGCGATTTGCCGTCCTTTGCGCCTGACCGG
Source organism: Mesorhizobium neociceri (assembly GCF_013520985.1). Lineage (GTDB taxonomy): Bacteria > Pseudomonadota > Alphaproteobacteria > Rhizobiales > Rhizobiaceae > Mesorhizobium > Mesorhizobium neociceri. The sequence continues at coordinate 73,618 of NZ_JACDTY010000009.1, forward strand.
AGCGCGGTTCGCGTGTCAGGGGAGCTCCCCCCTTCCAGTTCGGGGAGAGACCGCCATGCCGAGGAACACGGTCATGGCTCGATTGAGCCGCAACATGTCCTCGTCATCAAGCCGCCCGATCTGCATGCCCATCTTCGCCTTCGGAACGGTGGTGATTTTGTCCACCATCAGTCGGCAGGTCGCGCGCAGGCCGTTGCGCTCGCTCGGGTCCACGACCAGGCGGAACAAGGGGGCGTCGGTGGGGTCGGTCGTAAAGACGCAGATCGTGATCGAGTCGGTTGCGTCGAAGCTGTCGTCCTGGACGATGACGGCGGGACGCGGCTTGCCCGCATAGTCCTTAGCGCCTGAGACCGTCCAGACCTCGCCGCGCCTCATTCGTTCCAATCCGACACTGCGTCGATGAAGTCCTGATCCTCGCGGGCCTGAGTACTGGCGGCGACTGCCTGCGACTGGCGATGTGCCTGTGCCCGGAAAGAGGAAGAGCGAACGTCCGGGACCCAAATCTGGATCGGCCGCAGCCCCTGCGCGCGCAGCCGCTCGCGATGCTCGCGCACCTTCACGCGGACCGGCTTCGGTGCAGTTGTCATATCAGCCTCGTATTCAATAGTTACATGTAACCTATCACACAACTCTCCCCGCAGCCAGGATTTTCTCGCAACGGAAGCGCGCCCGCGCCCGATCGAACCCGATCGGCTTCCTGCCTGGGCTTCGGTCGAACGATGTGGCCAAGTCGAATGCAAAAGTCGCGCTCTGCGCTACGATCCTGCGTTCGTCGAGTTCCGATGCGCCATGCAGTCTCCCGCGCCCGGCGACGGCGTGTTGCGGCTGCGTTCGTGCAGCCTTGGAGCCGTATAGTCCTCTTTCGCAGCCGTTCCGGACGGTCGATCCGGCCGGCATGTCACCCAACGCGTCAACACAAGGACGAGAGGCGGCGGATGCCGCCTCTCGTCTCGACTTTAGTCGCGGTCCGGATCCTCAAGCTCCCGGATCACAGCTTTGACCACATAGTCACCGATCTTGGTGCGGCGTTGCGCGACCAGGATGCTGACAGCCGTCTCGTTCGCCTCGATCGCCAGGATCGCGTCCTCCATGTCGGCATATGGCCGGAGGTTTTCGATGGGGATGACGTCGCCGTACTCGTCATAGCCGCCGTGGAGATACATCGGTGCCCGCTCCAGGCGCGAAAGCGCCCACTCCGCCTCGCGGATGAGCCGGAAGCCCAGCTTGCGCTGCCGCCAGTATTCTGCGCTGCCGCCGTCGATGGTGACTGTGTTGCGATGTGTCATGGAAATCTCCTTTCGCTCTTTGACGGAAGGAGGCCGCACCGGCGCATCGAGGGGTCAAGGATCGCTTTAGCGACCGCTACGCGGTGTGCGGGGGAGCCGATTTTGTTGGCGGGCACTTAAGCGTCCGGCGGCAAAATTGGGGGGACCGCACGTCCTTGACGCCGGAGAGGCGGTGCTACAATGGGAGTCAGAGAGAGATAGCCCACGCCCCCCGGGCCGTGTCCGTATCCGGCGACCAGCCGGTCCGGCGCCGTCCCACCGCGTCCCTCCGGTAGGGAAGGGCTATAGCGTAAACGTAGTTCTCATCACCACCCGGTGAGGCGCGCCATCATTTCAACGACCTGGCAGAGCTCCGCAGACTAAAGGCACGAATTAGTCTGCGATATCCAGCGGCGTCTGCTTGCCCCGGCGCCCTAACGTGAAGCCGAGAATGATGCCTTCTTGGCGGGCGCCGATCCGCACCGATTCAATTCGCGGGCGCTGAAGCGGTTTTGAACGGCCGGACTGTTCGTGCCATTTTCGCGGGTAGGAGGTGCAGATATGTTCTACTGCTAACCTGATGCATATCCTAGAGTTCGTCCGCTCAGATGTCGGCTTACAAATGGTGTTGTGCCTGTTCCACCTCGATCGTAACATGCGAGAGCCCGTGGATTTTAGCCAGCCGCGCCTTGTAGTGCGACGGTTGATTCGGGTCCACAGACGCTAGCGCAATGATCGCCGCGTGGTGGCCAGGCCCGACTTGCCAGATGTGCAAATCGGTGATGCGCTCGCCGCTACGCTCGATGGCTTCGCGGATTTCACCGGGAAGATCTTCATCACCCGGTACCCTGTCCAGCAGTACACCGCCGGCGTCGCGGATCAATCCCCATGACCAGCGGGCGATGACCAGTCCCTCAACCGATCGGTCTCTTGATGAGAGCGGATTGGCGGCTTGGTGGTGGCGAAGAGCGACATTGGACATTGGTGCGTGCCCAAGGGTGCTACCTAATCCTTGCGAAGGCATTCGCCGCCGGTTCAACGGGGGAACTTCCCACTGGCGTTCCATTTGGGTTTCCCAAGCCGAATCCGGCGGCGACCGGGTGCCCAATCCCTCCCACGCTTGCTTTTTAGTGCTTACAACATTATTGTTGTAAACATGATTCCTGCCCTCGTCCCATTGCCCGGCTCTCCGTGGACCGTTCTGCCCCCCGGGGTGCACGCGGCGAGTTTGAAAGACGTGGCGGTTGCTTTCGCAACGAATGCCTGGCGGCGTGAGCTTTTCGAGGGCCTCGTTCTCGCCTCTGGCAGGTTGCGATTGGCTGGATGTCCGGCGATCTATCTCGACGGCAGCTATGTGACCGGCAAGCCGAGGCCCGGCGACTTCGATGCATGCTGGGACCCTACCGGGGTCGATCCGGCCAAGCTTGATCCCGTGTTCCTGGAATTTGCGAACGGTCGGGCAGCGCAGAAGGCGGCATTCATGGGCGAGTTCTTTCCGTCCTCAATGATGTGCGTGGATGTCGGGCAGGCATTCGTCGATTTTTTCCAACTGGATCGTTTCACAGGAAAACAGAAAGGGATCGTCTCCATTCCGCTTTCGGCCGATCCACTTCTCTCCGGGAAGGTGCAGCCATGATTTACAGCGACAAACAGTATGGCGTATCGAGTGCGCAACTAGCGAAGTTGCAAGACGCGCTTGCTGCTGCGAAGGCGCGCGCATCGGATCAGGCGTGGCTCAAACAGGCGGAGATCGATGGGCTCGAAAGCCAAATCGCCGATATCGAGGCCGAGCTTGCCGAATTCGATCTGTTGAAATCCGGCCAAGTCTCGTTCTCGAAAACCTATGCGCTGGAAGAATTGCCGCGCGTGCTGGTGCAGGCGCGAATTGCCTCCGGCATGAGTCAGACGGACCTCGCCGAAAAACTTGGCATGAAGCCGCAACAGGTGCAGCGCTACGAGGCGACCGACTACATGGGCGCAAGCCTTGGTCGGCTGATCGAGATTTCGAAGGCGCTCGGTGTGAAGGCGTCAGGAAGTTTTGAGGGACCGAAGCAGGCCGGCGGATCGGTGTTCGCGTGGGGCGATGCCGACGATATCGTCTGGGGTCAGCTTCCCTACAAGGAGATGATCAAACGCAAGTGGTTTGATCTGCCGCGTGGCGCAAACCCGATTAAGCGCGTGAAGGAATATTTCCTGCACGCGGCCGGACCGCAATTTGCGACGGCGTTTCACCGCAAGAAGATGCGCAGCGGGAACGTGCCGAACGAATATGCGCTACTCGCGTGGCAGGCGCGCATTCTGGAGCGGGCGCGTAGCAAGATTGAAGCAGAAGAGATCGGAGCCTTCGAACTCGATGACCGGTGGCTGCCAGAGTTGGTGCGTCTCACGAAACGGAAGGACGGGCCAAAGCGTGCCCGCGATCTGTTGGCCGACAAGGGCATCGTGCTTATCGTCGAACGGCACCTCTCGGGATCGTATCTCGACGGCGCAGCCATGCTTGCTGACGGCGATACGCCGGTTGTGGGCCTTACGCTGCGATACGACCGACTGGATAATTTCTGGTTCGTGCTAATGCACGAGCTCGGTCACGTCTTCCTGCATCTCTTCGACGGTTTGCGCTTCGACTTCTTCGACGAGGAAGGCGGCAATGACGGTGATGCGATCGAGGCGGAGGCCGACAAATTCGCGCTCGACGCGCTGATACCGGAAGCATTGTGGGATCAGTGTCTGTCCCGCTTCGCCCTGTCGGAAGAGGCGGTGAAGATCGACGCGGAGACGATCGGCATCGATCCGAGCATCATCGCGGGGCGCATCAGGAAAGAGCGAGGCAACTACACCATCCTGAACGATTTGGTTGGTCGGGATCAGGTGCGCTCGCAGCTAGAGGAGGCGAGCGATGATCTTGACTGAGGATATGTATGTTCCGGCGCTGCGATGGCGTCAGGGCGAATACCAGGCGCTTGCCCGCCTTGCCGCCGCCGCCAAGGACCGTACCGTTCCCTATGTCACCATTCCGGAAGTCGAATTCGATTTCGAGTTGTGGCAGCCGAAGAAGACGGTTCAGGAGCACGTCCATCCGTTTGCGGCCCGCTTCAATGCCAAGTGGGGGCAGCGGCCCGCGTGGGTTGGCGTGCATCCAACCATTTCCGGCAAACCGATGGGGGACGGCCGCGACATCTTCACATACGTGTTCGAAGCCCTGCGGGAATTCCAGGCGAATGCGATGCCGGCCGTTCACCTCGATGCCTCCCCACCCATGGTCGCATCCGTTGCAGGGATCGTTGCGGCCGATGGCCTTGGAGCGGCCATCGCGGTCCGGCTGGAGGACCTGATGAAGCCGGATGCGCGCACGCGCATCGAGGCTTTGACCGCGTCGCTCGCTTTATCCTTCGACGAAGTTGACCTCGTTATCGATCTCGGTGCACCGAATTTTGAGCCCTACAATGCTTTCGCAGGCGCGCTTATTGCGGCCATGCAAAAGCTTGGTGACCTGCATGCCTTCCGCAATTTCGTCGTCATCGGTACGGCGATTCCGGAGACGTTCAAGGATGTTGCCAAGGGTGCCGACCAGCTCCCGCGCCATGACTGGCTCTTCTATCAAACGCTACTCGGCAAGTTGCCTCCCGGCATGCGGCAGCCCAATTTCGGCGACTACACAATCGTCCATCCGGAATTCGCGCCGGTGGACATGCGCAAGATCAAGTCGGCCGGCAAGCTCGTCTATACGACGTCGACGGCGTGGGAGGTCCGCAAAGGCGGGGCATTCCGAGACCATCCAGAGCAGATGCACGACCACTGTGATTCGATCGTGGCGTCCGGCAAGTTCAGCGGAGCGGGTTTCTCAAGCGGCGATGACTACATCGCCAAATGTGCGGCGCGGACGGCGAAGCCCAGCAATCAGCCCTGGTGGAAGTTCGTTACGATCAACCACCACATCACGCATGTGCTGGACGATCTCTCCACGTCTGGCGCTGCACCATGAAAGCGCGGATGGAGGCGGTGATCTCACGAAGCGTCATGGTCTCGCAAAGTATCTCGTAAAGCTGTCTTCTCGGCCGTCGCAGGTCCTTCGGCGCATATCCGGCCTGGCCCAGGAGTTCGATGACTTCATCCCGCCAGAGAAGATGCGCCATCATGACCGGATCGATGTCGGGGTTGGCGACGGAGTTTCGCAACACATGGAAGCTGACACCGCCCCTTGGTCCCTGCTCGGCCGCGATCACGCCGCACCATTCGGGAGCGTGACTCATGATGCTTGCGACATGCTTCGGCGCGGCCACGAGTGTGAGCTTTTGTAGCGTCTGGCGGTAGATATCTATCTGCGTAGCGAACCGGTCTAGGCTGTCCTTGGCGCTCTTGATTTCATAGCCGTGGATGCAGCCGTTGATGACGGCGACATCGATGCGGCTTCGGGCGTGCGCGAGGCCAAGTTCGTCGATCACGAGCGTATCGGGATGAGATTTGGCGTGTCGCAATCGTTTGGCGTGTAGCGCAGAGCGAATGTCTGCGTCTGTCGTTCCCAACTTTGTCATGGCTGGCATTGTTATCCTCCAGCTTATGTTCTGCCGGAGGTTATGCTCCAAGCCAAGGTGGCATTCTGACTCACCTGACATTTCTCAAGCGTGTCACCGGCAATGTCCGCTTCTGGTCGTCGGAAAGCCAGCTGGAACGACCGAATCCGTCGCGCATACCAGACATTCGGCATCTGCTCCCCCTCGCGTTGCTCGTCTCATGCCTTCCACATCGTCGATCGGAGAACAGCCTGCATATGCTCTGCGAGGTCGAGTTCACCGCGCGCCTCAATCTCTAAAAGATATCGGGCCTTGGCCAGGCGATCCCCTTCCCCAACGGCGGCATAGCTGCAGACGGCGACCAGCGCCCTCTCCTCCGCCCGGCTGGCTCTGTCGCCACCGCCGATGTCATGCAGGGCTTTGCCGAACGCAGCATAAGCTGTCTTGTGCGCCTCAATCAGCGCTCGCAGATTATTGGACGGTCCTTGGTCTCGACCCTGCGGCTCTGTACCATGCGCCGCCACCGCCACCGCCAGCGTCGACGCGACTGCGCTGCCCGCGTGCAAGAGCAGGGCGCGGCGACTGATCTTAGACGTGGCAAACTCTCCCATTTCCTTCGATGGCGATAGGACCCTAACGCGATGGTTTGCGCATTCGTGTCAGGATTGACAGACCCTATGGCAGCGGCCATCCGGTGCGGGCGATGCGCAGCGCCCGCATCTCGGACGGTATGCCGCGCTGCCGGCAACCTTCGATTTAGACTCAGACTGTCGCGACTGGTCGCTTTCATCAGGACCGTCAAGCCGATGCATCCGCAGTGCTGAGGATGGCGCCAGCCGACAAGCCAGCGCTGGCAGCCGTGCCGACCGCCATCGCAAGCCACAAAGCCAGTTCGACGAGATTCTGACGTTTAGGATCCACCAACTCAGCTGCTCGCTGGCCGGATCGTTCAGCGAGTCGTAGCAGGGGTGTGACGAGCCAATCCTTGAAGAGGCGCTCGACGTGGTCGCGATAACGCAGGCGCCTTTTCTGCGCCTCGGGTCGTCCAAGGTGAAGCGGACGCGTCAACCTTGTGATGAAGTCGAGCCTTTGCCAGTGGCGAGCTGGCAGGCGGCATCGATCACCAGCTTGCCTGGCGGCGCTTGGACCCGACTCATCATCACGCTGAGAGCCTGTTATGCTGACCCAACGTTTGATCGCAGTCTTGATCGATACGAGAAGCTTGTGATGGATGCAACTGAACAAGGCGCTGCTCCCACAGTCGTCGCAGCTCCTCCATCAGAGCTTCACACTGAGCCTTATGCAGCTTAAATGCATCCAGGAGATCCTCCACCACGGCTTCGCCCTCAATCCGCATCAGCAGATCGAACAAGTCGTGTGAGATTCGCACACTGTCACTGCTGGAATGGTTCGCACGGATCTCGCAGACAGTCTCCTGACGATCCCGCGCTGTGTAAGCACGAGCCTGATGGAGGGACACATAGGGCGGCAATGAAACCGCAAGCGCAGTCCAATCCTGCAGCGTTGCTGCCCGCTTTTTCACTAGGAAGGGCCCGACCACAAGTCCATCCAGCTCTGTCGTCAAAAATGTGGCAATCGCGTCTGCAACCGAATCCACGATCGGTTCGGCGTTGTTGTTAAAGGACGTGTTCAGCAGAATTGGGGTGCCTGTCCGCTGCTTGAACGCGTTGATGACGTCCCAGTAAGCGGGATTGGCGTTGCGCGATACCGTTTGCAGGCGAGCCGTACCGTCGACGTGGGTAATGGCGCCGAGCAAGGCGCGCTTTGAGTCACGCACGCGAACAACGAAGTTCATGAATGGAAATTCGTGTTTACCGTCCGGGAGGTCGAAGAATTCGCTGGCATGCTCTTCCAGCACAGATGGCGCGAACGGCCGATAGCCTTCGCGCTTCTTGACCATCGCATTGATCCGGTCCTTGTTTGCGGCGGGCCGAGGGTCGGCCAGAATGCTGCGGTTGCCCAGGGCACGCGGCCCAAACTCCGAACGACCCTGCACCCAGCCGATCACGGCGCCCTCGGCGATCCAGTCGGCTGCACTGCTTGCCACGTCATCAGAGCGTTCAAACTCGATATGTCTGGCCCATGTATTCAGTTCCTGTTGCACGGCGAGCTCGCTCCCTAGATCAGGACCCCAATAGACCTGTTGCAGCCGCTCACGCGGCGCGGGGCAGCCCATCTCGTTGGAGACTATGAGCGCAGCGCCCAAGGCGCAGCCAGCGTCGTGAGACGCGGGCTGCACGAAGATGTCCTCGAAAAGCCCTGAATACAGCAGCTTGCCGTTCATCGTGCAGTTGTGGGCAACCCCGCCAGCCAGGCACAGCCGCTTCATACCGGTGGCCTCGCGGTGATGCCGCAGAATGTGGAACACGATCCGCTCAAGAGCTTCCTGCAGTGACGCACTCACATCTCGATGCTGCTGGGAGAAGGGCATTCCCTTTCGCCTGACCTGGATGTAGCGGAGCAACGCCGGACCGATGCGGTCGAGGTGAACACGATAGCCACCGTCGTGGGCGGAGAGCTCGTAGAACTGCTGGAAGAGATCGCGATAGGGAGCGGGATCCCCGTAGGGGGCGAGTCCCATTACCTTGTATTCGTCGAATAAGCCGTAGCCGAGATAGCGAATCGTCTCGAGATAAAACAGCCCAAGAGAGTTGTTCTCAGGGAAAGTCTCGAGTTGCGTAACGTTTGTGCCAGACCCGACCGCCACGAGGCCTGACAGGAAATCGCCGGAGCCATCAATCGCCAGGATAAGGCTTTCCTCGAAGCCCGACATTGCAAACGCGCTGACGGCATGCGCCTGATGATGACTTACGAACGAAATCCGCGAACTGTCGAATTTAGTGCCGAACTCACGCGCCAGCAGATCCTGTAGCAAGGGTTTCGCACCCAGCGGAGTGGGCTGGGAAGCGGAGACACCTTCAAGCATGGCGTTGGCAAACGGCTCGCTGGCGTAGACCGCGACACAATCAATGTCGCTGAGCTGAACCCCCGCCGCTGAGAGACAGTATTGAATCGAACGAATTGGCAGCTTGTTGGAGTGTTTGATCCGGTTGAGGCGTTCCTCTTCTACGGCGGCTATCACCTGTCCGTCTCGGACGAGCACCGCGGCGCCATCGTGCATGAAAGCATTCGCAAGCTCGAATCGGCTTTCATGGACTTGGTCAAGTCCGCCGCTAATTCCCAGACACAGCATTTCTATCTCCACATCGTGACGGGCAAGCCAGATCGGCCTGCCTCGGATCGTTTCCATCTAAATGGGCCATCGGTGCGCGTGAGGTGCCTGTGTCCATGCAAGATTTCGGATGAGTGATGAAATCGTTTGTTTCGATCAAAAGCATTCACGACATGGATAGCTGCCGGGGATGCGCTTCAAATGACCGGCGATTAATCTCTCTCTTTGCATGGCGACTTGGTCTGACAAGTCTGCCAATCTTTACGAAGCGAACGCATGAAGGCGCTAGAAGCGAGAGCGGCGACGAAGGAACTGAGTTCCAAATCGTGCGTATGGAAATGTGATGCGCGATGCCTTTGGGCCATGCGCGAACAGCCCTTCTAACCAGCATTTTGGAAAGTGCGCAGCCTCACCGCTGATGCCATTAACCAGCGCGATTTTTCTCGCTAAAGCTGGAACGCAGGGAAGGAAACGCGGACCAAGTTCCTGCTCGGGTTACGACCTGTAGTGTTTGGCTGTCAGGTGCGACCGTATACGTCCTCAAGCCGCACGATGTCATCTTCGTCGAGGTAGTCGCCGCTCTGCACCTCAATCATCACAAGGCCGATGCTACCCGGGTTCTCGAGCCGGTGTTTGTGGCCGCATGGGATGTAGGTCGACTGGTCGGTGGTCAGGAACAGTTCCTGGTCGCCGTTGATGATCTTCGCGGTGCCGCTCACCACGACCCAGTGCTCGGAGCGGTGGTAGTGCATCTGAAGGCTCAAGCGCCCGCCTGGCTTCACCTCGATGCGCTTGATCTTGAAGCGCTCGCCTTCCTCCAGGACCGTGTAGGTACCCCAGGGCCGGTGCACCGTGTTGTGTAGCAAGTGCGCCTTGTGTCCCGCCGCCTTTAGTCCTTCGAAGAGCTTCTTGACGTCTTGGACGCGATCGCGGGATGCAACAAGCAATGCATCCGGGGAATCCACGATCACCAGGTCGCTGATGCCGACCGTGCCGATGACCCGCTTATCCGCGCTTATGTAACTGCCCACGGTGTCCACCACGTGGACATCGCCGCGAATCCTGTTGCCGCTCCCGTCAGCAGCGACCAGTTCGGCCATCGCATTCCAAGACCCAATGTCGTTCCACCCCATTTCGCAGGGGACCACAGCGAGATTGTGGGTTTTTTCCATTACGGCACGGTCGAGCGAAATACGCGGCGCCCGGACGAAGTGCTCGGACGAGAGTTCGATGGTAGCAAAGCAGTCGCGATCAACGATTGCGGCGTTCTCGTAGCTGCCGAGAACGGCATCGATGACCTCCGGGCAATGCAAGGCCATTTCGTCGAGCATGAGCTGCGCCTTGAAGCAGAAGATGCCGGCGTTCCAGAAGAAGCGTTTGGAGGCGACGTAGGATTTGGCAGTCTCGATGTCCGGTTTCTCGACAAACCGGACGACTTCCTCACCGTCGGCCTCGATATAGCCGAACGCCGTGTCCGGTCTGTCAGGCGTTATGCCCAGGGTTGCGATGCGCCCGCAGTGCGCGTGTTCGATGGCCCGGCTCATGGCGGTTTGAAATGCCGACAGATCGCCAATCATATGGTCGGCAGGAAAAACGCATAGGATCGCATCAGGACCTTGTGTTCCCTCGGCATGAATCGTTGCCGCAGCGACGGCGGCAGCAGTATCACGACCCTCCGGCTCAAGCAGAAAGGTGCGCGGCAAAAGAACGGAATCGAGCTCGTCGAAATCGTCTTTCATGAGGAGAAGGTGTCCAGTCGAGGCCACCGCAACAAACTCGACGACGTCCTGCATCGACTCCGCACGCAGCACGGTATGCTGGATGAGCGAACGCCCATCCGTCACCTTGAGGAAAGGTTTGGGGTGTGATTGCCTTGAGGCAGGCCACAAACGCGAGCCGGCTCCCCCGCCGATGATGACCGGAACCACTTTCATCAGATGACCTCCATTTCGTCGGCAAGCGAGAATGCCTGCGCCCTTTTCAGCGTCAGGGAGACGATCGCCATCGCCCTTCTTTCATTCGCAGCCTCCGAGTAGCAGCGCAGTTCCGGGGCGTTGCCGGAAGGCCGCACATGCACGATCTCGCCGGTAAGCATCTGCGCTCTCAGGCCATCGGTTTCGTCGACTTCAACAACTGTCCCGAGGGGAGCAAGAAAGCGCTGTAGCGTGGCCCGGCTTTCCAGGCGATCCATCAATCTGCGCGAACATTCGGTGGGGAAGTTTTGAAGGCGTTCACTCGCGCATACAGGAAGCTTCCAAAGCCCGCGCAGTCGCGACAGCTTCATGTTTGTGGACGCCATGGTGCTGAGGACGGCCAGGATTGGGAGGAATGAGTCCCGCGTCGGCAGCGCGGTCAATGTCTTTCCGTTCACTATGCAGTCCGACCCTAGCAGAACACCGCCATTGGCCTCAAAACCGACAACGATGCTGCCGGCACGCTGCGCCGCTTGCATGGCTTCAATGACAAACGGAGACCCGACCTTCGTCCTCAGGACCTCGAAACCGAAAGCGTGCGAAATTCCCGAGTTGGAGGTCACCGGCGTCACGATTGTGTCCGCCTTCAAGAACATAGCAGTGGCGAGCCCAACCAGGTCGCCGCGAAACAGATCGCCTCTCTCGTCCGCGATAAGAGGCCGATCGGCGTCCGCATCCGTCGACACGATGGCGTCGAGACCGAATCCGCGGACCCATTTCTTTAATCTTGCAATTGTCGCTGCGTCCACGGCTTCCGTATCGACAGGCAGGAAGCTTTCGGTTTTCCCGAGGGCGACCACGCTGGCACCGAGCGATCGAAGAACCTCTACCAACAGTTCCGCCGCGACCGAACTGTGCTCGTAGACACCAAGTCTCATACCGGAAAGGGATTCCGGCTCCAGCATATCAATGGCGCGCTCTCGATAGGCGGCGATCGCTTCTTCATGGCGCCCAGGCGATGACGTTCCCACAGGGCCCGGTGGCAAGCGATAGGCATTTGATCTTTCGGCTACGAAGCGCGTGATCGCGGCCTCATCGGCCTTGCTGATTTCACCATTCGGGCCATAGAATTTGATGCCGTTGCGATCGGCTGGAATGTGCGATCCGGTGACCATAAGGGCCGCCGCACCGTATCTGCGCGCATATAGTGCTAGGGCAGGCGTGGGTATGGCGCCGCAATCGACCGGCTGGAAGCCGTTTGCCGCCAACCCCGCCACGCAATTGTTGACTATGGCCTGACTGCTGTCACGGAGATCGCGCCCTATGAAGACCGACCTATTCGGCTGAATCCAGCTCGAAACCAGACGCCACGCGAACGCTTCGGCATAAAGTCCACTGGCCTGGCCCACCAATTCCGAAGCCAAACCTCGAACGCCGCTTGACCCGAATTTCATGATTTCGCTTTGCTGGTGAGTGGCACGCTCATCTGATGATCATGGCAGTTGAGTCGATCGGTCACTGCCTGTCGGGGGTTCGCTATGCCGCATCATGACAGGTCGGTAAATTTGATTGTTTGGATGGAATGCATCCATGGCATGGATGGTGTCCAGGAAGCTGTCTCGGTCAGGCGCGGCACAATCCTGCGAGATCGTGTCCTTGGGAGTGGATGCTATGGGGCGAGCGGCGAGAGTGTGGCATCCTTCGCTGTCTCAACCACCATCAGAAGGAGGCGTCCCATGTCGCAATCTTTTGTCGAGAGCCGGACCCTCCGACGCGGTGGACGACGGTGACACAAAGGAGGCGAACCACTGCTCCGGGGAGATTTTCAACTATCTGAGGAGCAACCAGCACGGCCGGAGAGTCGTGGATGAACTGGGCCATTACAAATCTTGGAGCAGTTCTGCCGGACAGCCGCCTTGGCGAAGGATACGCGGGATGAGGCTGGAAAGATGATCGATAGAATCCAAACGGCACGACAGCGCCGCCACGGAGTTTAAGGTGTGCACACTACAGATCCCCTGCGGCGCAAGGAATCTGCCAGGCCTGTATTCCAGGTTGGTGGCGGTTGCTCGCGTAAACTTGAGCTGCTTTCGAAGTGCTCGTCTATCTGATCGAAGCGGGTGCCAATGCCCTCGAAAGGCTGGCCTCACCGCGGCCGTAAGTCGCCGGATTGTAATTGACGAGGGTGTCGGTCCTCGCGGTATCCAGCAACTGATTTCTGACCTGCGTCGGCGTTGCCGATGTGAACTTGCTGCCAACGATGGCAGCATAGCCCGAAACCACAGGGGCCGCTTGAGACGTGCCGTGTAGGCCAGTCTTGTCACTCTCGACACCCACGGTCAGGAACTGGTTCTGCACCTCCGGGTCTGAGCCGGCATAATTCGAATATGTGGCCAGCTCTGCCTTCCTCCCCGGAGTGCCATTGTGGTCGAGCGCACCCACAAATATTGCCGATGGCATCCCGATCAGGCTGACAGCTAGTACATCGATATTCCCTTGGATCGGGGTACCTATTGCGATGCCATCGTTGCCGGCGCTCTTTGTGACGACGGCAGCACCCGACCGGGCCGCATCGACAATCGACCGCTCGAGCGGGTACTGGCTCAGTGGCTCCATAAGTTCGTAGCTCAGATTAATGACATTGAGGTCGTCCTGCAGCCTGATCGAAGAATTGTCCAAATAGTCACGCTTGAACATGTTTGCACCAGGGGCCACCATGCCGGCACTTTCAGCGACCCATTCCCCGTGCCGCTGCATCTGCGTGCCGTGGCCGAGATCTCCCTCAAATCGGTTCTCTATCGTGAAGTCATCTACGACAGTTATCGATACGCCAGAACCGGTATAGCCTGCCGCCCACGCTTCACCAATATCCGGGCTCATCCAGCAAAACGTGCCGTCGGCGTTTTGTGGGCAGCGCGAGCTACTGCTTTCCGCGGCTGGAGTACCGGTCGTTCCTTTGCCGCTGACACCGGCATCGAGATCACCCGCGAAACCGGGTGCTGCCGACAGGCACGCTACAAGACCGAGAACGAAACCCACCGGGAACAATTGTGCTTTGGACATCTAAACCTCCTGTCTAATTGTTCTTCATCAACGAACTTACGGCCTGGCCTTTTACCATCGCTAAAATTCACCCCTGAACCGAAGGTCGAGTTTCCATCGGCTTGGCTCGAGGTTTGTCATGTATTTCAACGTATCCGAGGGCCGCAGTTGCGAGGCCGCCAGACGGCAATTCACTGTATGGACGCCGCCGACGGGGCCATAGTCAGCAATGCAAGGTCGTTCCGTCAGGTCCCCGCCCAAGATCGAACTGACGGTGAGAGAAAGTGTCGTGGACGGTGTCGGCCGTCTTTGCAGAATAAAGCCGAGTTTCACACTTGGGTCGATTCGGACCTTTTCGGCACGCTGGCCGGTGCTGGCGCCCCACAGGAGACCGAAATCGTCCGACAGCTGCGTCAACATTTCAAATCGCATGTCGGTCCAGCTGCTATGGTACCACTCGTCGAAAGACACCGGGGTGCCATCCGACAGCTCGTATCCGCCTTCTCCCAGACGTTTGGCGGCGGCAGTTAGCTCCGAACCCTGGTAAATGCCGACAAGGCTGGTCTCCTGTCCGTTCGCAGCCATCGCGGTGACGAAGAATGCCACGACGAACAGGCCAAAACCCGCCGCCAGCCGTATGCACATCTGCAACTCCCATTGTTGGAGCCGCCAGTAAATTATGTACGATCGACAGTCTCGCCATCTTCAAATCCTTCGGAGGTCCAATCCGCAGACACATGGCCGCCAGCGGACAGCGTGTTCACCTGCAACAAATTAGTGATCTCCAGTCCTTTGAATTTTGTCGATCCATCTCTTTGCTCTTCCTGGCAAGCAACTCCCGCCCCCTCTCAAGGGAATGCAGCAAAATTCATGCCTATGGAGATGATGGCGCCAATGAAGGCAGTGTATATTTGCTTCCAGCGGCTTAGCCAAAACCTGCAAGACGCCAGCCAACCAAGGCTGTGTCGTCAAACCGCCAAAGCCGACACAATTGTCGGATATCGCCGAGCACGCTGAGCCCGAACCCACCAAGAGCTTGCGCACAGGAACGCTCCCATCGCGCTCCGGCAAACGATTGGCTCGACTCGTACTGCCAGGGCTGACTTTCTTTGCTGCAACGCACGACGCCCATGGTCCTCGTACCACCCCAAGGCGAAGTGGCTTGTCGCCGCGCTTTTTCCAGGTCTCAAGCGGTGATTTTGCCGTCGATCTCTTCGCACAGCCGGCTGACCTGGCTCTTGGAGATGCCGCTCATGCCCATGGCCTTGACCAGATCGTCGACCGAGCGGGTCGAGAGACGCTGGACGTAGGCCTCCTGGATGGTGGCGATCAGCGCCTTCTCGGCCCACGCGGCGCGGTTCAAGGAAAGCGGGGAAGTAGGAGCCCTGGGGATGCGCAACTCGACGGTGCTGGCGCGTCCGTCCGAGATTACGGCGCAACTCGGCTCGGCTTCGTTCTGGCAGGGGCATACCTTCCGCCGTATGCAGAGCTTCCAGTTTCTCGGCTGCCTTGCGCAGATTGGGTTTGAAGGTGCGAATGCCGAAACGAGCGAGGATTGCCTTGATGCGGTTGACGATCCGTGTACGTTCGCGGACGAGATTGTCTCGTTCACGGTTCGGACGGCGGGCCTCCTCCTCATCGATGGTTGCGATGGCTGCCATGCTGCAGTGGCGCTTCTCGCCCCGCAGCCAGCCAAGAAAGGCGCGCATCAGCAGTTCGGTATCGAGGCGATCGGTCTTGGCACGCCGATGTTCGAGGGAACCGCGACGCTCGATGGATGTATGACATAAGCTTCGACAGCGCGCGCCTGGAGCCAGCGCGCCAACCAAAAGTCATCGCATCCAGCCTCATAGGTGACCACGAGCGCAGGACTTCACGCCCGGCTTGGATGGCTTCGCTGCGCCAGCGGCGCAATAACCTGAGCACCGAATCCGGGTCGGCATCGAGCTTCTTGAGAGGGTTACGTTCAAAGTCAGGGATCGTCGCAGCAATGAGCCACTTTGTCTGGCTCATCTCAATCAATGCGACCAACGTGCTGTCCTGATCAATGGCAAAGGGATTTGCTTGCATCAAAGGATGGTGACATGGGGGCGCTCCTTAGGTAGCTGCTCAACAGCGCGAGGGTGCCACACGCTCGCCGCCGCCCATAGCATCTGCAGCGCTACTAACGGCGCGCTCGCGAACGGCTTCACTACCGCCGAGCTACACCACGTCCCGGGACGCGACCACGTCCCGGGACGCGACCGCCTGCGATTTCAGGTGTTGGATCAAGGTCGGCTGGAGCGCTGGCCGACCAGGCATCGCCTATGGCGCTAGCTCGGGCAGGAACCGTGCGAGGATGAACTGGGCTATGATCAGCGCCGCCATGGCTTGCCCTGCAAGGCTCCGGTCTCGGAAAGTTGTTTGTGGAGTTTTGAACTCAGAGGATGACAGGTTCTCCGTGGAAGCGCCGGCGCGATGGCGGCGAAACGCCGAAGCCGACTTCCATCATCAGCCGTGGACTTCGCGCCGGCTCCGTAGCCGTATGGAAGCCGAAGGGATCCTCGACGAACCCGAAACCGGCTCCGCCGGTGAGCGTGATGGGGTTCTGCTCGCCGTAAACGCTTAGAACCTCTTTGGCCGGATGGCCGAGGAGACAGCTCAACTGGTGCTTTAGGGGGCGGCGGTTGTGGCTGCCCCGGACAAAGACATGCGGGCCCGTGCTGCCATCGACAGGCGTCACATAGAAGAAGAATTTCAGCATGCGCCAGTCGTCGAGGTTGAAATGATACTTGTCAGGCGAGGCAAAATTCTTGTCGAGATGCGAAACAGCAGCACTCGGAAAATTCCACCAGACGCGCGTTGTGGCCAGTTTCGCCTGTCCGCCGAGATAATGCGCGGCAATATCCAAAAGCAGTGGATCGCCCTGTATGGCGAGTACGGCGCTACAGCCGAGGACGCGCTCGAAATAGTGGCCGCTGAGCAACGCTCGGCCGAACCGAGCCTCAGCTTCCGCACGCTCGGTCGGCATGAATTCGAGACGGCGATCGAAGTTGCCGAAACAAGGCGTGCACCGGGCGAAGGCGGCGATGTCCTCATGGATTACCGTTGGCAGGACGAGCCCGGAAAAAATCCCATCCGACCGCAGCGCGCAGACAATGTCCTGGCGGCTGGCCCCGGCAAACATGGTGTTCCGAGATCTCTGCGACACTCGGACCGGCTTTGCACAACGCCAGTGCATTCTTCGGGCAGGCATGGTGCGGGCGAGCACGAACATCGCTGGCCAGACCGGATTGTCGCGAATATGCGACAGACAGGTCGGAATGCGCCTGGCGATGCGGTACAGCATCGTGCCGTCTCGCATGATTGCATCGAGGGTCGCAGCGCTTGGTTTGCCGGAGCTCGTAGGAATCATCGGGGCCTTAGGTATGAATGCATCATCAACGAAACATGGATTGTCACCCTTCGTCATTTTGTCCAGGCGCAATTTCCGCACCGAACGGACACCGAGGAATTCCCGGCCCACGCGGTGCGGGCGATTGACTGGCATGACCGCAAGCTTCCGCGCCGGCCAGAAGCCTATGCGCTCGCCCGTCAGGCTCATGCGCAGACGAGCGTTCTTCACGGCCTGGATATCCCGTAATCGGCGCTATGCCGATGTTCCGAGTACCGGTTTCCACAATACCGGCCCGTTCAGGCGTCCCCTCCAGCGCACTCGCAAAAGGCTGGCGTGAGAAATCTCGAGAAAGCCGGCCACCGCTTCCGTGTTGCCGACGGTCTTGGGCCGTCCGATGCGCGACAAGGGCCAGGTTGCCAGGCGAAGGATTCGTTCCATGCGGATGTCGGTTACCGTCACGATCCCGGTCAACTTGCTGGCCAAGCCGAACTCGATCATGCCGGCGAACAGCTCGTAGGTTGCTTGAGCCAGCCCACCCGCGGCTTTCGGCGCTGATGGAGGGAAATCAAGCGCGAAACGACTGCTCTCCCATATGTCGGGAGCCGAAGGGACAACCTCACCGTCAAGAAGCGTCGGGAATGTATCGCGCAACATTGTGGGTCCGGTGCTGGGCAAGAGGCGGACGCAACCGTGAATTCGCCAATCGGCTCCCTTGAGCAGCAGATAGACAGGTCCCAAGGCGTCAAATGCGTCTGTTTCCATTTCGTCTTCGGTCTGAACGTCCCAATCGAGCCTTTCCTTGAAAACCCGATATCTGAGCCCGTGCATCTCTTTGAGTTCGCCCGCGAACTCGCCGTGGCGGTCCGGCGTTATCAGCTGCATCATTCGTCCTCTCCGTGCGGGATGTGTTTCCGCAATCGAAGGACAAAGGCGAAAGCGAAGCAGCCTGTAGACGTTTACAGCTATCCTGGCGGAAGCATGCAAGCAGCCATCCGTGCAACAGCCTGGTTGATCGTTCGGACACGAAGCTTTGCCTTGGCATTTTCCAGATGGAAGGTCACCGTGCGCCGTGAGATGCCGAGGATTTGACTGACATCCCAGGCCGACTTGCCGCGCGCCGCCCATTTCAGGCACTCGAATTCTCGCGGGGTGAGCGTCACGCCGTCCACTACCCGATCGGCCGCAAACCTGCTGCGGGCATGGATGTGGAAGTTGATCGCCACCAGCTGCAAGGCTTTTTCGTAGCGTGTCAGTGACCGCAAAAGAGACGGACTGGACTGGTCGGATGCCAGGGTCAGCGCAGCAAACCTGCCACGATGATCGTGCATGGACATCGTCAATCCGCCGCGAATGCCAAACTGAGCTGCTTTTTCCAGAATTTGCTGCTGTGAGGTCGTCAGACGCGGCCGGTCTCGATCCAGCGTCCAATCAAAAGTACCCCATCCTTGCAGCCCGCGCAGGATCACCGGGTCAACGGTGTGGTAGCGCTGTTGCAGATAGTGTGATGTCCAGGATGAAGGGTAGTTCGAGATCAATCGCGGCGTGTCGCCGCGGGCCGATGGGTGAGTGAAATAGGCGAACAGCGGAAAACCGAAACCGGCCGCGGCGGAGGCCATTGCCTCACGCAGGTCGACAGCATCGACACTTGCACAGAGTTGCTCGACGAAATCTTCAAATACGCGATGCATCTGCGCGTTGCGTACCTTTGCTGGTGTTCCATGCCAGGCGTAGGCCTTGGGAGTTCTGTTTGGGGCGCGTGGCCCAGCGCGGCGACCCTCGCTAATTCGTTGAACCAATCGGTGGTGTTGTGACGTTGTCGATGAGCCGTGTGTCGCCGAGCCAAGCAGCAACAAGCAAGCGTGCCGGTCGGTCGATGCTTGTCATCGGTTGTAGATCGGCCTCGCCGCGAAGTTCCAGGTATTCGACCTCGCGATAGCCTGCAGCCAAAATTGCCCGGCGCGCTTCAGCAAGCGTTGGCAAGACCGGCGAGCCGCGCATGAGCCGCTCAGCCGTGTCGAGCAGGACGGAAGCCAGCTTCGGGGCAACAGCTCGCTGGGCTGGAGAAAGCCGGCCATTGCGTGAAGACAGTGCAAGTCCATCGGCTTCGCGGACCGTCGGGCAGGCGACAACGGCGATCGGAATATCCAAATCCCGGACCATGCGCCTGACAAGCTGAAGCTGCTGAAAGTCCTTTTCACCAAAAAACGCGAAGTCAGCCCCGGTCTGCAGGAAGAGCTTGGCAACGACGGTCGCCACGCCATCGAAATGGCCCGGACGGAAGGCACCGCACAGGCCCTCGCTGACATGCGACACCGAAACGGTCGTGGCGAAACCCGCCGGATAGATCTGCTGTGCATCCGGCACATAGAGCAGATGGGCGCCCAGCGGCGAGAGCTTTGCAGCATCTTCATTTTCCGTCCGGGGATAGGCGGCAAGGTCGACGGCACTGTTGAACTGCTTGGGGTTGACGAACAGCGTCACGATTACCCGCTCGGCCTTCTGAAGCGCGGCACGCACGAGGCTCAGATGTCCTTCGTGCAAGGCCCCCATGGTCGGCACGATGGCGACACTGGCACCCGAGCAACGCCATCCCGCAACAACATTGCGGAGCTCGGCAACGGTTCGAACGATCGGCACGCTCAAGCGACGGCTCCGGTCTTCGACGCGTTGGCATAGAGATGCTCTGCCGCGGGAAAGCGTCGTTGTCTCACATCGGCGGCGTATGCGGTGATCGCCGCTTCGGCCTGATCACCGAGTTCGGCGTAGCGCTTGACGAATTTCGGCCGGAAAGAAGTAAACAGGCCGAGCATGTCGTCGCTCACCAGGATCTGGCCATCGCAGGCTGGCGAGGCGCCAATGCCGATGGTGGGGATGGCGATCTCTGCGGTGATGCGGCGTGCGAGCGGCTCGGGTACTTTCTCCAGCACCACCGCGAAGGCGCCGGCCTCTGTGACTGCAAAAGCATCGCGCCTGATCCGCTCGGCATCGTCTCCCCGCCCCTGGACACGGTAGCCACCGGAAATGTTGACCGCCTGCGGGGTCAGGCCGACATGGGCCATGACAGGCACGCCGCGGGTGGCGAGGCAGCGAATCGTCTCGGCCATGGTCTGGCCGCCCTCGAGCTTCACCGCTGCACAACCGGTTTCTGCAATGATGCGAGCCGCACTGCGGAAGGCCTGCTGCGGTGTCTCTTCGTAGGAACCAAACGGCAGGTCGACGACCATCAGCGCCTGTTGCAGGCCGCGGCGCACGGCCTGGCCGTGCATGATCATCATCTCGAGGCTGACCCCCAGCGTCGAGGGCAGGCCATGCAGTATCATGCCGACGCTGTCGCCGACGAGAACAATGTCGCAGTGCCGATCGGCCAGCCTAGCGACCGGGGTTGTATAGGCTGTGAGGCAGACCAGTGGGGCCTGGCCTTTGCGCGAGCGAATAGCCGGTGGCGTAATTGCCTTCGCATCACCTGTTGCGCTCAATTCAGGCCTCCTTCCGCAGCGTTACCACTCGCCCGAGTCGCGTTTGGCATATTTTTGTGCAAGTGCGAAGAGATAAAAAACTGGTCTCCAGCCGCGTGGTGTTGACCTGCGGCTACTCACGCTTACACTAAATCGATTAGAGCCCGCCGAGACGGGGCCAACCACGTTCGCGAATATGGAAGATCGACAAACAGGACCCGGGAAAGACAGAGCCGACGACAAGGCCGACGAAGCCAAAGTGGACCTGATTGCGGTTGTCGTCGCGGTCAATGACGGTGAGCCCTGTCTTCTCACCATCGGTCAGGCGGACACCTTGCCCTCGGGACCATTTGCGCTCGAGCATCGATCGCCGCAATCCGGTTTGAGGGGGTGGGTCGAACAGCAAACCGGCCATCCGCTTGGCTACATCGAACAACTCTACACGTTCGCCGATCGGGACCGTGTCGGCGCCGAGCGCCAGCAGCGCGCCATCTCGATCAGCTATCTCGCGCTCACCCGGAAGGAACAGGCAACGGCCTCATGCGCGTGTGGCTGGCACAGCTGGTACGAATATTTTCCGTGGGAGGACCACCGTTCCGGCACGCCGCCGGTGGGAGTGGATATTCTGAGAGCGCGCTTGATTGAATGGGCAGACGCCGCCGGCGATCCGGCCACGCAGCGCGAACGCCGGCAGAGGGTGGCGATCGCCTTCGGCTTTGACGACCGCCATTGGAACGAGGAGCTCACGCTCCAGCGTTATGAGTTGCTCTACGAAGCAGCATTGGTCGAAGAGGCGAGCGGCGGAAAGGCCACGCCTCCGCCTGCGGCCGTTTCTGGCAAGGCGATGGTCGCAGACCATCGCCGCATTCTGGCGACAGGCGTTACGAGGCTGCGCTCCAAGATCAAATACCGGCCGGTCGTATTCGAGCTCATGAGACCGACTTTCACGCTGCTCCAGCTGCAGCGAACCGTGGAAGCATTGGCTGGCAGGCTCATCGACAAACCCAACTTCCGCAGGCTTGTCGAGCAACAAGAGCTGGTCGAGGAGACTGGCGACACTTCGGTCGATACGGGCGGGCGGCCTGCAAAGCTCTATCGCTTCCGCCGTGCCGTGCTCGATGAAAGGGCTTTCGCAGGGACAAAATTGCCGCTTTCGCGGGCTTGACATACCTTATAGTCAAGATAGAAATATTCCCCTTATTGTCAGATCGAATATAATTGGAGGCGCTGATGACTGGGGCGTTACCTACGGCCGCGTCTCTGTATGAGCGTGTCAGGCGGGTCATCCCGCCAGTCGAATGGTCTGGTTTTGTCGATGACATTGAGGCGATTCTCGCGCTGAAGCGCGAGCGCAATGCGGTCATCCTGGCGCACAATTACCAGACGCCGGAGATCTTCCACTGCGTGGCTGACATTATCGGCGACAGCTTGGCGTTGGCCCGCAAGGCTGTGACGGTCGATGCTGAAGTCATCGTGCTGGCCGGCGTGCATTTCATGGCCGAGACAGCAAAGCTCCTCAACCCGGGCAAGACCGTGCTCATCCCCGATCTCGATGCCGGCTGCTCGCTGGCAGAGGCGATCACCGCGCAGGACGTGCGGTTGATGCGCCAACGTTATCCGGGCGTGCCAATCGTCACCTATGTCAACACTTCCGCCGCCGTAAAAGCGGAGTCCGACATCTGCTGCACTTCGGGCAACGCCAGGACGGTGGTTGAATCGCTCGGCGCGGCGCGTGTGATCATGCTGCCAGACGAGTATCTGGCGCAGAACGTCGCCGCCGAGACACAAGTCGAGATCATCGCCTGGCAGGGCCATTGCGAGGTGCATGAGCGCTTCACCCCTGCCGACATCAGGGAACTGCGCGATGCACATCCAGGGATCATCGTGCTCGCGCATCCCGAATGTCCGCCGGAAGTTGTCCAGGAGGCGGATTTCTCGGGCTCGACCGCCGCCATGTCGGAATACGTCGGCCGAGAAACGCCGGCACGCGTAGTCCTGATGACGGAATGTTCGATGAGCGACAATGTCGCGGTCGCGCATCCCGACGTCGAGTTCGTGCGCCCTTGCAATCTTTGTCCGCATATGAAGCGCATTACGCTCGCCAACATTCGCGCCGCTCTGGAGGAGAACCGGCACGAGGTCCGGATCGAGCCCGGGATCGCCAGCCGCGCGCGCCTGGCGGTCGAGCGCATGCTTTCCGTATGAGCTGCGACATTCACGACATCGGCGGGGCGCCGATCATCATCGGCGCTGGCGTGGCGGGCCTAATGACGGCGCTTCATTTGGCGCCGCATCCGGTCGTGCTTCTGTCCAATGCGCCGCTGGGAACCGAAGCCTGCACCGCGCTGGCCCAGGGCGGTCTAGCGGCAAGTCTCGGCGGCGAGGACGGGCCGGAATTTCATCTTTGCGACACGCTCGCAGCCGGTGACGGGCTCTGCGACGAGGCGACAGTGCGGCGACTTGTCCGAGCCGCCCCCAAAGCGATCAAGGCCCTCGAAGACTTCGGCGTCGCGTTCGACCGCTACTTTGACGGGCGCTTGCGGCTCGGGCTCGAGGCGGCGCATTCGCATCGGCGGATCGTTCATGCTGGCGGCGACGCCACGGGTCGCGAGCTGATCCGGGCGCTCATCGCCGAGGTGCGGTGCACAGCCTCGATCACCGTCCTGGAAAATGTGGAGGCTCGCCGGCTCGTCGTGGAAGACGGCGGAATCATCGCCGTGCTCGCAGTTTCGCGCACCGGCACGATCGTCTTGCCCACCCGCCGCGCGGTGCTGGCAACCGGCGGCATCGGCGGCCTGTTTTGCGATACCACGAACCCCCCTGGCTCATGCGGGCACGGGCTGGCGCTCGCCGCATGGGCCGGGGCGGAGTTCGCGAACCTGGAATTCGTGCAGTTTCATCCGACCGCGCTCGACGGTCCACGCCGGCCGATGCCGCTGGTGAGCGAAGCGGTTCGCGGCGAAGGCGCGGTACTCATCGACGAAGCAGGAGAACGGTTCCTGTCTGAAACGCCTGGCGGCGAGCTTGCACCTCGCGATGTGGTCGCGCGTGCGGTGTGGCAAAAGCTAGCTGATGGACACCGCGTATTCCTGGACGCCCGGCAATGCCTCGGCTCCAGGTTTAGCGATCGCTTTCCCGCCATCGCCAATGTGTGCCGCGAGGCAGACGTCGATCCCTCGGTCGACCCGATCCCGGTACGCCCGGCGGCCCATTATCACATGGGCGGCGTTGCCGTGGACGGAGCCGGGCGCAGCTCTGTCGAGGGCTTGTGGGCATGCGGCGAGGTGGCATGCACCGGTGTGCACGGCGCCAACCGCCTCGCCAGCAATTCGCTCACCGAAGCGGTGGTCACAGCGAGCTGGGTTGCTGAAAGCGTTGCCGGCACATCTCACGCCAGGCGCAGGCGCGTATGTTCCACATTTGTGCCTGCACGGCCAGATCCTTCCTGCATCCGCCCGGTCGTGTCAACCGCACTGGGCATCATTCGGGACGGCGACGCGTTGCGCAATGGAGTAGCGAACTTGCTGCCGATCGCGGCTGGCAACGTGGCTGCATCCGATCCCGCACTGGTCGCGCTGATGATCGCCATGGCGGCGTTGCGGCGCCAAGAGAGCCGCGGCTCGCACTTCCGCACCGATTTCCCCCGGCGCGATGCACAGGCCTTCCCCGCCCGGCTGACACTGCGCGGCGCAATGCAGGGCGCGGTCGCGCTTGGATGGGCAGGCACGGTCACGGAGCACCGGACATGAAATCATTCGCCCCCCTTCCCTCGGCGCTGATTGAGCCGATCGTGCGCAGTGCCTTGCTGGAAGACCTGGGCAGAAGCGGCGACCTTACCAGCGACGCGGTGATCCCGCATGACTGCACAGCCACGTTGATGCTCAAGTCGCGCCAGACGGGAATCGTTGCCGGCCTCGATCTGGTTGCCTTCGCCTTGCTCCTCGTCGAGCCAACGATCGAAATGCAAATCTGGCGCCCAGACGGCAGTGATGTC
This sequence comes from Mesorhizobium neociceri, assembly GCF_013520985.1. GTDB lineage: Bacteria > Pseudomonadota > Alphaproteobacteria > Rhizobiales > Rhizobiaceae > Mesorhizobium > Mesorhizobium neociceri. Next base: position 98,367 of record NZ_JACDTY010000009.1, read on the forward strand.
GCGGGAGGCGAGATCATTGCCAAGCTGTGCGGACCGGCGCGTGGCCTGCTCACGGCCGAGCGCACGGCGCTCAATTTCCTGTGCCGCCTGAGCGGCATTGCCACTGCCACGGCCGCGATGGTCGAGGCTGTGCGGGGCCATAAGGCAAAGATCGTATGCACGCGAAAAACGACGCCCGGCTTGCGCGCCCTGGAGAAATACGCCGTGCGTGTCGGCGGCGGCGCCAATCACCGTTTCGGGCTCGACGACGCCGTGCTGATCAAGGACAACCATATCGCCATCGCCGGCGACGTTCGAACGGCAATAGGGCGAGCGCGCGCCGCCGCGGGCCACATGGTGAAGATCGAGGTCGAGGTCGACACGCTGGATCAGCTCGATATAGCGCTCGCGCTGGGAGTCGACGCAGTGCTGCTCGACAATATGTCGATCGAAGATCTTGCGCGAGCCGTGGCGATGGTCAAGGGCCGCGTCATCACTGAGGCTTCCGGTCGGGTGACACCGATCACAGCGCCGGCAATCGCGGCGACCGGAGTAGATCTCATCTCCGTTGGATGGCTGACACACAGCGCGCCGATTCTCGACATCGGCATGGATATGCCGGCCCACGGGCACGGCTGCAGCCATTTGAACTGATGGGAACGAAAATTGAAGAGCTGCCAGCTTCGGAGCCGCATGTGCAGACAAGGTGCTGCAACGGCCGCACCCCCGTTGCGGTTCGGCTTCGACCCGCTGCGGTTCCAGGCGGGTTGCGCTGATGGATGGCTCATGTCGGACCAGACTCGCCGGCCACAAACTGCGGCACGCGTTCGTGGACCAGAAACAACGACTTTTCACGATGACGATCGGCAAGAGGTGGGGATGAACAAAGCCGTGGAATCAATGGACGGAGCACTGCCGCGATGGAACCGCAAACAGGCCGAGGCAATCCACGCCATGCCGTTCAACGACCTGCTCTTCCTGGCCCAGACCATCCATCGGCAGAACTTCGATCGAAACCGGGTGCAGCTCAGCCGCCTGCTGAGTATCAAGACCGGCGGCTGCCCGGAGGATTGCGGCTATTGCAGCCAGTCTGCGCATCATGGAACTGGCCTGAAAGCGTCGAAGCTGATGGAGGTCGAGCGGGTCATCGCCGAGGCGGCCAAGGCGCGCGAGGCCGGCGCCACGCGTTATTGCATGGGCGCTGCCTGGCGAAATCCCAAGGCCCGCGACATGGAGGCGATCGTGGCGATGGTGGAGGGTGTCAAGGCGCTCGGCATGGAAACCTGCATGACCCTGGGCATGCTGGATCTTGAGCAGGCCACTCGTCTAAAGCAGGCCGGCCTCGACTACTACAACCACAACATCGACACTTCCGAGCGCTATTACGGTGAGATCGTCTCCACCAGGACCTTCGCCGACCGGCTGGAAACGCTTGAGCATGTGCGCGAGGCCGGCATGAAGGTCTGCTGTGGAGGCATTGTCGGGATGGGAGAGGAAAGGGCCGACCGCATCGACATGCTGATCACGCTCGCAAATCTGCCCGAGCCGCCGGAAAGCGTGCCGATCAACATGCTGATCCCGATCGATGGCACGCCGCTCGGCCAGTCCAAACCCATCGATCCGATCGAGTTCGTCCGTACCATTGCGCTCGCCCGCATCTTGATGCCGAAGGCGTATGTAAGGCTCTCCGCGGGCCGCACCGCCATGAGCGAAGAGACGCAGGCGCTGTGCTTTTTTGCCGGCGCCAACTCGATCTTCGTCGGCGACACGCTGCTGACGGCGGATAATCCCGGCGAGGACAAGGACAGGCTTCTATTCCAGCGTCTCGGCATCGAGCCGATGGAATGTGAGGTGAAATGAACGAGCCGCCGCTTGCCCGCTTTGAGGCGACCTTGCAGGGGTTGGCGCGCAAGGACCGGCTGCGGACGCTTTCGCCGCGCACCGGGCTCGATTTCTCCTCGAACGACTATCTCGGACTTGCCGCCTCCAGGAGACTTGGCGATGCGGTCGCAGGCGCGATCGGACGGGGTACTCCGGTCGGCGCCACCGGATCGCGGCTGTTGCGCGGCAATGCACCGGAACACGAGGCACTGGAGGCGGACGCTGCGGCGTTCTTCGGAGCCGAACGCGCGTTGTTCTTCGGCAGCGGCTATATCGCCAACTTCGCTCTGCTGAGCACACTGCCACAAAAGGGCGATCTGTTGATCCTCGACGAGCTCGCCCATGCCAGCATGCATGAAGGGGCGCAGGCCGGGCGCGCCCAGTTCATTCTTTCCAGGCATAACGACGTCGACGCTGTCGACGATACGATCAAGCGCTGGCGCGCGCATGGCGGCATGGGGCGCGTGTGGATCGCGGTCGAAAGCCTCTACAGCATGGATGGCGAGTCTGCGCCGTTGGAGAGCTTCGTCGCACTTGCCGATCGGCACGAGGCCTTCATCGTCGTCGACGAGGCGCATGCGACCGGCGTCTGGGGACCGGACGGCCACGGCCTTGCGGCCGCATTCGAGGGCCGCGGCAATATCATAGCCCTCCACACATGCGGCAAGGCGCTGGGAGCATCCGGCGCGCTGGTTACCGGGCCTGCAGTGCTGTGCGATTATCTCGTCAATCGTTGCCGGCCATTCATCTATGCCACCGCGCCATCGCCGCTGATGGCGGTCGCGGCGCGCGAAGCGCTGGTGATAATATCCGAGGAGCCGATGCGCCGTGTTCAGTTGCGCGAGCGCATTTCCTTGGCGGGCCGGCAATTGGCCGAGCGGTGCGGGGTGACGCCCAGCGGCTCGCAGATCCAGCCGTTTGTCATCGGCGACGTCGCACGCACGATGGCGGTGGCGGCGGCCTTGCAGGCGCGCGGCTTCGACATCCGCGGCATTCGTCCGCCGACCGTGGCCGAGGGAACATCGCGCCTGCGCATTTCACTGACGCTCAATGTCGGCGAGGCCGACATTTCGGCCATGGTCGAGGCCCTTGTCGAGGTACTGGCCTCGGTATGACCAAGCGCCTCGTCGTCACCGGAACAGGCACCGGAATAGGCAAGACAGTATTTTCGGCAGGGCTCGCCGGGCTGCTTGACGGCTTCTATTGGAAGCCGGTGCAATCTGGCCTGGACGCAGAGACCGACAGCGAGGTCATTGCCCGGCTTTCCGGCTTGCCCGCGGGGCGCGTCTTGCCGGAAGCCTATCGCTTGAAAAGCCCGCTCTCGCCGCATCGCTCGGCTGAGATCGATGGCGTTGCCATCGAAGCGGCGGATCTTGCCTTTCCGCTTTTGCCGACACCGCTCGTAATCGAAGGCGCCGGCGGGTTGATGGTGCCGCTCAATCGACAGACAATGTTCATCGATATTTTCGAGCAGTGGCGGCTGCCGGTCATCCTATGCGCCGGCACCGCGCTCGGCACGATCAACCACACCTTACTCTCGATAGAAGCGCTACGGGCCCGTTCCATCCCGCTCCTCGGCATCGCATTCATCGGCGATGAAGTGACCGATACGCAACGGACAATCATTGAGTTGGGCGGCGTGCGGCAGCTCGGCAGGCTACCGCACCTCGATGAGCTGACAGCTGAAGAGCTGAGAGCAGCAATGATTGCTGGCTTCGACCTGGCCTTGATTGCCGGAGGGGAATGATGTCGCAGTCTCGAGTCTGGCATCCGTTCACGCAGCACGCGCTTGAGCCCGCGATCCCTGAAATCGTGCTGACGGAAGGCGCCTATCTCCACAAGGCCGACGGCTCCCGCATCCTGGACGCCATTTCGTCCTGGTGGGTCGTCACCCATGGCCACCGCCATCCCCGCATCATGAAGGCCATCGAGACGACCGCGTCGAGCCTCGACCAGATCATCTTCGCGGGCTTCACCCACGAGCCGGCCGAAAGGCTGGCCGAAGCGCTTGTCGGCCTCGCTCCTCCCGGCCTCGACCGGGTGTTCTATTCCGACAGCGGCTCGACCTGCGTCGAAGTCGCACTGAAGATGGCGCTCGGCTACTTCCGCAACATCGGCGCGCCGCGTTCGCGCATCGTCGTCATGGAGCACAGCTATCATGGCGACACGATCGGCACGATGAGCGTCGGCGCCCGCGGCGTGTTCAACGCCGCCTACGAGCCCTTGCTGTTCGAGGTCGACACCATCCCCTTCCCGGCCGCTGGGCGCGAGCAGGAGACGCTGGATCGCTTCGAGGCCGTCAGCCGCGACCGACACGCTGCCGCCCTGATTGTCGAGCCGCTCGTGCTCGGCGCCGGCGGCATGCTGATGTACCCGGCCTGGGTTCTGGCGGAATTGAAGAAGATCGCCGAGGCTTCCGGCACGCTGCTGATCGCCGACGAGGTGATGACCGGCTGGGGGCGCACCGGAACGATGTTCGCCTGCGAGCAGGCGTCAATCTCTCCCGATATCCTGTGCACCTCGAAGGGCTTGACCGGTGGCGCCATCCCGCTGGCCGCCACGCTTGCCACCGGCGCCATCTTCCAGGCTCATTATTCCGAGGACCGCAGGAAGACCTTCTTTCACTCGAGCTCATACACCGCCAATCCGATTGCCTGCGCGGCCGCACTTGCCAATGTCGAGATCTGGCGTGACGAGCCGGTGGCAGAGCGGATCGCGGCCCTGAGCGCGAGGCAGGCCGCTGGACTGCAACGCTTCCGGCAAAATCCATATTTCACCGATTGCCGAAGCGTCGGCACGATCGCGGCCCTCGATCTGCGCACCGGCTCAGCTGGCTATCTGGCCGAGATCGGGCCGAAGCTGCGCGCATTCTTCCTCGAGCGCGGCCTGCTCGTACGCCCGCTCGGCAATGTCCTTTATCTTCTGCCGCCCTACTGCATCACCGGCAACGAGTTGGACGGGCTCTATGAGGCGATCGAGGAGGCCGGCGAACGCTTCGGTTGGCGGCCATGAACCGATCTTCGCGCATTCTCGGCTTCGGTCATCATGCGCCGTCGCGCAAGGTGGAGAATTCGGAAATCGAAAGCCGTCTTGGGCTCGAGCCCGGCTGGATCGAACGCCGCACTGGAATTCGTTCGCGCTTCTGGGCAAATGAAGAGGATACGCTCTCGGGCCTTGCCGCGCATTCCGGCGACATGGCGCTGGCGAATGCCGGCATCGGCCGCGGCGACATCGGCCTGCTGTTGCTGGCCACCTCGACACCCGACCACCTCCTTCCACCAAGCGCGCCCCTGGTTGCACATAGGCTGGGACTGGGCCGCGCCGGTGCGGTCGATCTGACCGGCGCCTGCGCCGGTTTCGTCTATGCACTGATGTTCGCCGACGGATTCACCCGCCTGCACGGCAAAGCGAGCCTTGTCATTGCCGCCAACATCCTCAGCCGCCGTATCAATCCGGCCGAGCGTGCCAGCGCCGTGCTGTTTGCCGATGCCGCCGGCGCCATGGTGATCGGTCCTTGCGACGACCCGGATCGGGGCATTCTCGGCGCCTCGGTGGATTCGGACGGCTCGCGCTACGGGCTGATCCAGATTCCCGCGGGAGGAAGCAACACGCCGTTCCATGGCGACCTCGACCTGGCGCAGACCCGAATGACGATCACTGACGGCCGTGAAGTGTTCGCCAACGCGGTGGAGATGATGACTGACTGCTCGAGAGGTGCACTCACTGCTGCCCGAATGCGGCCGCAAGACATCGATCGGTTCGTGCCGCACCAGGCCAATGCCCGGATTTTCGATGCCGTCGGCAGGAACCTTGGCATTGCAGATGACGCAATCGTCAAGACCATTGCCGATTACGGCAACTCTTCCGCCGCGACCATCCCCTTGTCACTGTCGCTGGCGCACGGGATCAGACCCATTCTAGCTGGCGAAAAACTGTTGCTGGCGGCAGCGGGGGCTGGGCTTTCCGGCGGAGCCCTGGTCGTTGGGGTCTAGTTCCAGCCTAGCGTGGTCCTCGCCTTGGCCTCCGCCCGTGCCGATTCGCCAGCACATCGCGCGGCAGAACGGAATGTGGAGATAAAGCTACACCGAATTTTGGCCGGCAGGCTGCTCAGCCATTCCTCATAGTCTTCAGTACAGACCGTGGCGGCACCGTCGGATACACGTATACCAAGGCGGCCTCGCGATATTTTGTCGGTTCGAAATCTGCAACAGCTACCATCCCATGCCGCTGACCACGTCTAGTCGCTGCACGCTCCTGTTGTCTTTGAGCTGTGTCAGTACGTTCCAGTTTTGCCGCCGCTCCTTTGGTAAGTAATCATTGCGCACGCGGCGAACGTCACGTAACGGCCGATCGGTCTTGGCTGGTCGGCCTTTGGTATTACTTCGCTTTCCGTCAGTCGGCGCAGGTCCAGGGGATGCCAAGGAAGCGCGGCGTCGCTATGTCCCGCGAGACGAAGGGGTGTCGGGACCACACTTTCGCCGCGATCTGCCCAGCGCCTGCTGACTGCTGAAGGTGCGCCCAACGCGCACGGTACGACAAATCACCGCCCCGTCGGAAAAGCGAGGAATCGGCGTAACAAGCGTTTGTCGCTACTGAACGAAACTGTCGTGTTTCGAACATTGTAAACATGGTCAAAACGCTTGCTTTGATGCGCGGCGTGACGCTCAGGGCACGAAAGAACAAGCCGACGCGGGCTTGCCGGTGAACTTTCCTGTCAGTGCACAACTACGTCTTCAATGTGGCACGTCGCTTGCTCAATGAACGTCGGGAGCCGCTTTGACGGTCTACCCGCAAGGCCGACAACGGGCATGGCGGATTGAGCTAGAAGTGCTGAACACCCGAGATGATTTAGCTGAAGAGCTGCGCCTGTGAGCGGTCGCCACAGCGATGTTGCGCTCAGGTCGGCTCTCCAGCTCTCCAAGGAGTGTATGACCTCGTAATCTTTGTCGTTCACGCAAAAGCATCACTTTGCAGGCCGTAAGCTTGCTGGTGACAAGCTCGGAATTACTGCACGAGTATCATTCGTTATGTCAATTTTGTTCCGGAGCAATTCAGTATGACCGATAGAATTATGCCGCGATGCATTTTCTTCGAGGCATGGGGAATAGGACAATGATTCGCTCTTCGATGTCCTTCTCTTTTTTAGTCTTTGAGTGGAAATCAAGAATGAGTATCAAGAGCGTTCTCGGCTCGGCTGCGGCCCTGATCGCAGTCTCCGATGCTCGCGCCGCCGGCACCGAGCTGGAATCGATCGAATATGTCAACATCTGCGATGTCTACGGTTCGGGCTATTTCTACATTCCCGGCACCGAGACATGTCTGCGCATCGGCGGCTATGTTCGCTCCCAGATCGGCCTCGGCGACGTCGGATCCTATGACGGCGCAAGAACCTTCGACGCCAGGACTGGCAAGGATCAGGGAACATGGTGGAATAGCACACGCCTCGCATTCAAGACCTGGACAGGTCAGGGAACCGAGCTCGGCATACTGAAGACCTACACAGAAACACGCCTGAACTTCGGTACGCGCAACGGCCTGCAAAGTCCTCAGAACTATGCTTTCAACAGCGACATCGCGCTGACTTTCGCTTGGATTCAGCTTGGTGGCCTCCGACTTGGGAAGGACTGGTCGGCCTTCGACAGTTTCATTGGTTACGCTGGCAACGTCCTAAATGACAAGATTGCTCCATATGGCGACTTCGACACGAACGTGATCCAGTACTACTTCGACGCGGACAACGGCTTTTCGGCTGTGGTCTCACTCGAAGAGGGCTCGGGTGTGGTCGGCACTATCGATAGCTATGTTCCGCACTTCGTCGGTGGAGCGAGATACACGCAAGGGTGGGGCGCGATCGCCAGCGTTGTCGCTTATGATACCAACTATGACTCGGTGGCCGGAAAGATCCGCATCGATGTGATTGTCGCGGACCAGCTGTCGCTATTCGGAATGATCGGCTATGGTTCCAATGGCAAGCTCAACGATGACTCCGCCAATGTCGTCGACGCCAATGGCCGTGGGTTCTACAGACAGTGGGGCGGCAACTGGGCCTTGTGGGCCGGCGGCACCTATTTGTTCGACAAGAAAACGTCGGTGAACCTTCGGTTCTCTGGCGATCAGTTCAAGAACTATGGTGTGGCCGCAAACGTCGTCTACACGCTCGTGCCAGGTTTCACGGCGACGGCCGAAATCGATTACGACCACTACGGCAATTTCGGCGTCGGCATGGTCGACCCTTCGAACGTGAATTGGACCAAGGCTGACAAAAAAGACAGCGTCGGCGGCGTCCTCAGTTTCCAACGCTCATTCTGACGGAATGAAAAGCTCTCGGTGGTCGATTGCGCGAGCGGTGCTATAACCTCCTGTAGACGATCGCTGAACCCACGCGAGACTGGAGGCCAAGGCCACCGTTCCCGTCCAGCAGCCCAATTGTTGGTCCGCCCGATTACTCGACGGTCAGCGCTTCTGAGAGAGATGCGATTGCTCGCCGTCTCCCCGTCTCCCGAAATAATGAGGCTGATCAAGCCGAGCTCGCCACTCGCGCGGTAATCTGCTGTACACTCTTACGTCACCAGGCCCGATCAGACCGGCTATACGCCGGGCACGTCCGCCCTGCTGGATCTGAAGACTGCCAAATCGGGTAGCCAATGCGCCAATCGGCTTCCATCTCCACCGATGCCCCCTCACCACGCAAATCCACTCTTAAGGGTTTAACAACCCACCGCCATCTGTAAAATGGCTTGCGCCCCCTGGGTCGACCAAGCAACATTGGTAGCTCAGGGTCCAGAACTCGCCACATCTTTGGTCGCAACGCCGGTTCGCTTTTAGGAATCTCAGCAGGATATATGCGACGGCCTCTCCTGGGCAGCCTACGTGCTCACCATCGTTGAGCCCAGTTTGGCTTTTCCTCCAACGATGACGCGACCGTCCGATGATGAGAGTTCAAGGATTCCGCCGCTCACCGATGCCTGAAGCGCGCGCAAATCCGTTCTACGAAGGAGCCTCGCCCAATAAGGATAAAGCTTGCAATGGGCCGAAACGCAAACTTGATCCTCATCAATGGCGATCCTCGGTGAAAAGAACCTTGATACGAAATCAAATTCACCGATCGCGCCGTCCCGATCCGTCAAACCCGTGATAGCAACACCGCGGCATTCGATCTCAGCTATGCTGCGAAAGTTCGGCAGGTACTCAAGAACGGCACGTTCGTCATCGACTACCACAATATAATCGTCATAGGCTTTTCGAATCTCCTTAACCGGGATGTCGATCGCTTTCTGGACAATTTCGTATTCCATCGGATCCGCAGGAATCGTCTCAATTACCGGAAGCGCGATTTGTACGATATCCCCTTTCCGCCAACCCTCGAGAAGCCCTCCACGGGAGTGGTAGAAGACTCGATTGGAACGACAATAGCCGGCGCAAAATAGCCAATATGTTGCTGCCAATGTTGCATGTCCACAGAGGTCCAGTTCGGAGTTTTGAGTAAACCAGCGAACTTCGAAATGGTCTATTTCCTGTAAGGCGCGAAGAAAAACTGTCACGGGCTGGCGAAAATGTTGCGCCAGCAGCAGGCACTCGGCCGTCGCCGGGAACCTGTCATAAAGCACAACTGCCGCCGGATTGCCCGCGAACCGGTCGTCCGCAAACGCATATACAACCTCTGACGACCGATCGTTACGCGGGCGGCTCACACCAAACGAATCCTTGCTCGAAGCTGGCGGTAGAATAAAGCCTTTTTGGGCTGTCATTTCCAATCTCCTTAGGCCACCCATCCAAACATGCCACGGCTAAGAATTCCGCTCTTCGCTCGGATATGCCCGCCGTGCATCGGCTCTGGCGTTCTGGTGTAGGAATCCGAATGGTTCAGCTCGCATGATGGGAACCAGCCTGGTTTCCATATCTCCTGCGTCTACCAGCCTTGCATAGGTCCCAGCTATTGCGAACTCCCGCACAAGATCTCTCATCTCGCGAATGTCACGCATGGTATCATGTCCAAGAAACCAATATTCGGGTCGCGCTTTGACGTCTCGTGTATAAACGGGCGTCGACACGTCAATCGCGCCGCCTCCGAAATCGGCGCGCCCTTGCAAGTTGATCGTCTTGCTGTAAGGCACATCCGCTATGACTTCGCACCGGTGAACATGAGTAAAGCTTGACGTGCCTAGGCCGACAATTAGACCAGATGAACGGCTTATCTCCCCAAAGATCGAGTCGTCACCAAACGGACTGCATCTCCACCAGTCGACTTCGCACAATTCGCGCATACTCGGGCCGGCCACGACCATAGAATAGGCCGGATGTTTGGTGCGCCCAGCAGGAAGTTCTCGCATCACAAGATCTGCTAACACCCCGGTCTCAGACTTGCTTTCCGACCAGTGAAAACGCCGAGTGGAGCAGTAGCTCAAAGTGAATGCCGGGATCATAATGGTCGCCGACGCCGCTATCCGCTCTAACCCTTCAAGAAGTATGGCCGTCACCTCCTTGGCAGTCACGTTCCGTAAAGCTGCAAGTGACGAGTGCAGCATAATTGTACTTGGTGACCTATTTTCGATGTATTCTATAATCTCCACCAACTCGCGCCTAAACTTGGTACCCTCTCTGCTCTTGCCTGTGGTTCTCCCATGGAATTCACTGCAACACAACGGTTGAATTTGCTTTGCCCATTCCCCGAGCGACAGGTCTTGATTTTGATAGACATCTTCGCCAAACTTAAGGCCAGCTTCCGCCAACTTGAGCTGAATATCTAGGAAACTAAGTGAATCTATGTCGCACTCCCGGGCTGTCAGGCCGGCAAATACCCATCTTCCCATGACGGCGTGGACCGCTTGCAGCAGGTGATCCAATGGGGTCCCATTCGAATTTTCCGTCTGAGGTGTGGCATCGTTCGAGTTCGCCCTGAGCTCCTCCTTGGCAATTCTCTCAAGGGCTCGTTGGTCAAGTTTTCCGTTGGCAGTGAAAGGAAGCCCGACAAGAGGGACAACGAGCCTCGGAACGCGATCATTCGGCAGGACCTCCGCGAGTCGCCGATGAATTTTCACCACATCGGCGTCCCCGGGTGTCACCATGCAGACCAAATCTTGGCCCTTGTCATCGTCTTTATCCACCACGACCACCGCCGTATCTTTGCATAGGCCGGTCCTGTCAATGGCGCTGGTAATCTCCCCTTTTTCCAGTCGAGTTCCTCGATACTTAATTTGATCGTCGTTTCTGCCGAGAAACCGCAACCCATCTTCTTCCGATGCTGCGACATAGTCTCCGGTGCGGTAAAGCACTTGCTCACCGTTAGCCGTCGAGAAAGTCACGAAACGAAGCTTCGACTGAGCTTCGTCAGCTACGTAGCGTTGGGACGTTTGCACTCCCCCAACCCAGAGCTCGCCCTCAACGTTACAACCAACGCTCGCATTACTTTCGTCAAGAATGTAGAAATCGACGTTGTATGCTGGTTTGCCGATGAACATCGGGAGATCAACATCCTCTCGGCGACAATAGTGATAGCTAACGGCAACACAGCACTCGGTTGGTCCGTAGCTGTTCACCAAGGAAGTGTTAGGAAGAATCACGTAAAATCGCCGCCTAAGCGAGTCTGGCAAGGTCTCACCATTGCAGACCACATACTTGAGATCCGTGAACCGTTCCGCCACACCGGGGAGGCGTTCGAGAGTCCCGATAAACCGTCGTAGTAGTGTTGGAACCATCTGAATGACGTTCGCGTGGCTCTCAGTGAGAAATTCGATTGTCTGCATGATCTGAGCTTGCAGTTGCGTGGCAGGCAACACAATTGTGCCCCCGGTCGCAAATGGTAGGAAGAACTCGGGGATTGAGACATCGAATGCTGGCCGCGTAAGCTGCGCAATGCTTGTGCCCTCCGAGAAATCGGTCATCTCGATATACCAGTCGATCAGATTCAGCAGGGCCCCCTGGGAGACGGGTACCCCTTTCGGGATCCCCGTGCTCCCGGAGGTATGCATAATGTATGCTATGTTTGGGAATGCGGCGTTGACACCATCGCGTGTAGGGAGGCGCTCTACGCGCATTGAACCCCTTAGATCCAGGCTAACGATGGCCTTGGCCTTCGTGTTGCGGATGATATGATCCAACCTCTGGTCCAATTCCGATGGGTCAACAGGCACAAATACAAGGCCCAGCATTTGAGTAGCAAAAATGACAACGACCAAATCAACTGATCGGGGGAGCTTGAGAATAACCGCATCACCAGGACGAATGCCGATGGCCTCGAAACTCCCCACAAGAGTCGACGCGGACATGCCCAACTGCCGATAGCTTAGGTCGCCGCCATCTTTCGTGCGCACAGCCGTGTTGGATCCAAACTTATCCAGAGTCTTGGCAATCACATCGGCTATGTTGTCACCGGGAAAACGTAACGGCCGGCGAGGACCGGACATGGTCGGCACTAAAATCTGCATCGTAGGGATCTCCACTTGCAGTTTTCGTGAACTGACCGCATACGGCCAATCTCATTTCGTGGGGGTCTCAATTATCGTGCCAACCCCGCGGAGGAGTAGTTCGGAACCTACCCCGAGATTCTTCAATGGCTTTAGTGATCTGCCGCGGACATCGCATCTAGCGCTATCCTGTCGCGACCTTGACAGGCCACCGGTATTGTCGGGTTAGCGACGTCGTGGGGCGCTGTCGGTTTGCCGATTAGGACTCCCTCGCGATGTACCTGCAGATGCGATCGATTGCAGGGGGGGTCGAGGCCGTGTCCATTCGCCCACCGAGGCCGAGCATGCCCCGGCGCTGGTGAATGGTTCTGCGCAACCGCCCTTTGCCTAGACACGGTGCACTCCACGACAGCAGCGTCCCAATGCGAAGGCTTGGTCCATTTCGGTGATGTCTTGGCTGCCGCAGGTCGCGGGTCAGAACGGGGCTGCCGCCGAGTCCACAGAAAGCTCTGGCACTTTTTCTAGCTCCTTCATTGGCAAGGGCCTGATCGCGGCGTGTGCACAGGCACGCAGTTCCGCAAGCCATTCCTCCGATCCTTGAGCTTCATCCGCGTGACGCGCCATCCGCTGCGCGATTCGGCCATGAGCAGCGCAATGGCGAACAGCCAGACCGTCGGACCGCCTTCGGCATTGCCTCTGGGAGATCCAAAGGGCCTCGCTACCGTCCATTCGAAACATTCGACATGGGTAGGTCGCAACTAGACACGCGCGCCCGAACTCATCGTCGTGTTGGGTCCGTGACAAAACCTGCTGATTGTCTTGTTTAAGTAAACAGCTGAATTTGTTCGCGAAATTCGATCCTAGGCTTGGTCACTGAATTGGCACGGGGTTTGAGGGCTTTCGTTGGGCAGTGCGGGAGTCCCTCCAGCATTTATGTCTCGATAGGTGAGCAAAGTATGTTCACTTGGTCAAGTTGACTCATAACCCTGGAGTAGCGTCGACAATGTCACACGATTTCATTTACGCGGACGATTGGGCGTCAGTCTATGAGGAAATAACTGAGGTCCGAGGCAAAATAACTGAGGCAGACGACACGGCCGCCTTTCTGGAGCGACATTGCAGCGGAGGCAATGCGCTCGAACTCGGCATCGGCGACGGACGCGTAGCTGTTCCGTTGAGCGCGCGGGGAGTCAAAGTGGAAGGGATCGACAATTCCGAGAGCATGCTTAAACTGCTTGCTAGCCGCACGGACGTAGTTAAAGCTCGGCATGGGGACATCGCCAATTTCACTTCACTCGACCGCTATAACGCCGTGTTCTGTATTTACAACACGTTTATGCTGCTATACACGCGCGAAGCGCAAATTGCTTGCCTCCGGTCTGCTGCATCAGCCTTAAAGGATGGAGGTACATTGGCAATAGAAATAGAAGTTCCGGCCTTGGATGGGTTCATCAACGGCCAGAAAACAACGACGTTACTTGTCGATCAAGTGAACACAATTCTCCGTACGGACGTGCACGATGCATTGAGGCAGAACTTGGTTTCATCGTTTCTGTGGTTTTCCGAAACATCGGTCCGGCGTTTGGCACATCGGGTACGATATGTGCATCATCAGGAACTCGATACAATGGCCGACTGCGCGGGGTTAAAGCTGGTAGAGCGTTTGTCCGATTGGACGGGAGGAGCGTTCACCCAAGCCTCCACACGTAATATCTCCCTCTATCGTCGCTCCACCCTGTAGTGCAGCGACTAGCCTGACTTTAACTATGATCGCTTCGACATTGGCATTCGGTTGCGTTTAATCGGTGAGGCACGACAGTCGGCCGTGAACTCGCCGCAAGCGGTTGATCTGGCAAGTTGATTGAGGCGGACGGCAGGTTGGGAATTGCATGATAAGCGGTATTTGGGCGCTGTTTTCCTGCACCTTGTGCTGCGGAGCGTGATTCACTCGGCCGGCGGTGGCGAATCGAAGGGACGGCGAATGTCCAAGCTACGCGAGAAGCGCGAGACGGGAGAGCAGGACCTGTTCCGCTTCAGGCTCGACCAGATCATCAATATCAAGCACGAACTGGTGCGACTGGCAGGCGATCGACTGCCCGGAGCTGAAGGAGCGTTTCCGCGCCGTCTATTCGGACGGCACTGGCATGCCGCCACTACCGCCCTGGCTGGTTGCGGGGTTGGCGATCCTCACGCACACCTTCAAACTGTCAGACGAGGTGCTATGCAGCGCTGGTGGACAACCCCTATTCCAGTATCTCACCCGCGAGGTTTTTTTTCTGTCATGCGCTGCCGTTCGACCGCTCGTTGATGACGCGCTGGCGCAGCCACATGGGCGAGGAGCGGATCATGGCGCTGTTGTAGGAAAGCCTCAGCCTTGCGGTCGAGACCGGGGCGGTGAAACCGGCCGACACGCAAGCTCATCCCCCGGCGCGCGAGCGGCTGGTGCGCATGGCCAAGAGGAAGGGGCTCCATTTGCGCCAGAGCTATGTGCGTCTCCAAGCTGGCGCTGATCCAGCCACGAGCGCTATGCCCACGTGCAACGTGGGATGTTACCGGCCTCAGGTGGAGAACTGTATCAGAGCCAGACTGGACAGGCGATGATCTGCGGCGGTAAACGTTCGTGACCCATCGCTGTGTTATGCGTCGGCTCTGTCTGGCAGATCCTTCAACGGGGACGGTCAGGAATTCTGTGCGCGAGGCCGATTTCGTCATTGGCTGACGAACCTCTCGCCGAAGACGACGGCGAACTGGGTCCTTGCCTCGAACCATTCGCGCGGCGGTCGTTTCCAGTCCTCGGCCGCATGGTTCAAAACAAGATATAGCAGCTTCATGGCCGCATCGTCACTGGGGGAGTGTCCGCTGGTGCGAACGGCGCGACGCAGCTTCGAGTTCAGCGCCTCGGTGGCGTTGGTAGCCGGTATGATCATGACGGTGCCATCCGATCCCCGCTGGAGATGATCGATTTTCGGCGTATGGTGCGACCATCCGGGACAGGGGCACCGGGAGCACGCCAAGTGCGGGCAGTCCGATATATTCGATGAGCTGCGAGCTTGCGTTAGTAGCTGGCCGCCCCGGCGACCTGCCCGGTTGCGCCGAGAGCGCGAATCCGTAGGTGTCGCGTCGCCCGCCAGCTCCCGACTGTTTGAGGAGAGGGAGCCGATGAGACGCGTGATTTTAATGGACATCCACCACATCTTTGCGGAGGTGGTGCTTTCGAAAATGCTGCGCCATTACAGACGGGTCGGCATGACCCGCTCGGGACTGGAAGGGTTTGGCCGCAGTTTGCGACGGACGGATGAGATTGTCGTCGAGGCTACGGGCAACGCAATGGCGGTGGTGCGGGTTCTGTCGCCCTATGTCGACCGGGTGATCGTCGCCAACCCGATGCAGGTGAAGGCGATCGCCCATGCCAGGATCAAGACCGACAAGATCGATGCCGGGGTTCTGGCGCAGCTCCATGCCAGCGGCTTTCTGCCGGAGGTTTGGGTTCCCGATGAGCGGACTGAGCGGCTTCGCCGCCTCGTCGCGCGGCGCAACCAGGTCGTGCGGCATCGCACGCGCGTGAGGGACGAGGTGCATGGCATCCTGCAGGCGCACCTCGTGCCGAAGTGCCCGCATGCCGATCTGTTCAACCGTCGGGGTCGCGTCTGGCTCGAGCGGCAGGTGCTTCCCGACGACGAGCGGGCCGCTATCGCTCACCACATCCGCGAGATCGACCGCCTAGCCGAGGATCTGGCTCACCTCGATCGGGAGATCGCCCCAGTTGATGACGTGCAAGTCCGGCGGCTTCAGACGATCACCGGCGTCAATGCCATCGTCGCGAGTGGTATCATCGCCGCCGTCGGCGACATCCGGCGGTTTCGCGAACCGCAGAAGCTGGTGAGCTACTTCGGCCTCAATCCTCGTGTGCGTCAATCCGGTCTTGGCTTGGCGCAGTATGGCCGGATCAGCAAACATGGGCGTTCCCATGCCCGCGCCATGGCCGCCTGGGCGGCGGCGAAGGCGCCCGGACCGCTCAGGGCCTTCTTACTGCGCATCCGCAACAAGCGCGGCCATCAGGTCGCAGCCGTGGCGCTCGCCCGCAAGCTCGCCGTGTTGATCTGGCATTTGCTGACAAAGGAGCAGGACTACTTCTGGGCTCGCCCGGCGCTGGTGGCGGCTTTGTCGTCGAAGTCGGGAAAGCGGCGCTGGTATTTGGCGATCAGCTTCGGATCGAAGGTCCCAGCCCGGTCGCGCGGGATCGACAGCGTCATCTTCGACGTGCCCGTCAGAACCGACTTCCTCGAATGGCCGTTGCGGCGATTGGCGCTGCCATCGGTGCGGTCGCCCTCGAGATGCTCGTCGAGTTCAGCGTTCAGAATTCGCTCTGAAAGCGCCTTCTTCAGGTCGTCGAGCAATCCGTCCTTGGCAAACACCTCATTCGGATCGCGGCCGGCAAGCAGTTGGTCCAGAAGTTCCTTCTCGATAGCCATGTGATGATTCTCTCCTTTCCATCATCATGGCCTTGCGCACAGAATTCCTGACAGTCCCGAAGCCCGGATAGCGACTCTTGAAATCGACATTCACCCGCAAACCCTTCTGCACCATTTTTTTAGTCAAATGAGCGACCCAGGTAGCTTGCTGCCTGCCTACATCACTGAAATCAGATGCTGGAGGTAGGTCACCATCTTGCCGGTCACCAACGAGTAGCCCGCCTGCCTGGTCAAAACAAATGTTTCGACCAGTGGCGAAGCCTCGACAAATTCTTTTATCACCAGGTTTGGTAGCTCAGCGTTGCGGACGCATGACGGATAAACCGTAACGCCGAGGCCTGCTGCCACCATACTGAAGATGGTAGCGCCATCCTGCGCCTCAAGGGCAATCCTCGGCACGAACCCGGCAGTTGCACAGAATGCCTCCACCGTCGGAAGGTAAAGTTCCCAGCCCTCGCGATCACCCATAACGAACGGCTCTTCAGCAAGATCACTCAGTGAAACGCGTTCCTGTCCCGCGAGCCGGTGGTGTCGGCTGATCACAGCGACCAACGGCTCTTGCGTGAACGGCATTACTTCTACGTTGCCCTGAAAGCGGTGCCTTACGGCAAAGCCAACATCGATACGATTGGCGTTAAGATCGGTGGACTGTGCGTCTGATCGATGACGTTTTAAGCTGACTTTCACAAGCGGGTGAGTCCGCTTAAATTCAGCCAGGAGGGGTACCATAGGGCCGTGGATCGCAAAATCCATGTAGCCAACTCGCAGTTCGCCGGTGAGGCCGATCTCTGCCTCTTGCGTGAGCTGAACCGCCCTTTTCATTTGAGCGAGCGTATAGTGCGCTTCCGCTAGAAAGACTTTGCCGGCCAGGGTGACACGTGTTGATCGAGTCGTCCGGTCTAGAAGCTGCACACCGAGCTTGGCTTCCAGCATGCTGATTGTTCTGCTTAAGGCCGGCTGGGCAATGTTAAGCCGCTTCGCAGCACCCACGAAGCTTAGCTCCTCTGCAACAGCCACAAAGGCACGAAGCTCCCTCATTTCAAGGGACGGAGATGCCATCCAAGTGTTCCATACGACGCTATGTCTACTGCTGCTTTTATCCCCCCATTCATAACAAAATCAATAATAATCGGTGCCAAAGTTGTATTGGGACGCCGGTAATTCGGAAGCTAGAGTTGCGACGTTGAGGTGCCGATCGCCCGGACGAGAGACCCACAAGGGAACCGCCGTTGACGGCCGCCAAAAGCCAATGGGAGCTAACGATGGATTTTGAAGATACGAGCAACAAGCCGTTGCTCAAGCTTGATCGACGAGCTTTGCTCCGTGGATCCGTGGGTCTCGGCATAGCCGGAGCTGTAGGCCGCATTGTTCTGCCCACAACGGCATTTGCTCAAACACCACGACGTGGTGGCAAATTTATCGCCGGGGTCAAGGGTGGATCGACGACCGATACGGTTGACCCTACGAATATGCCTTCCTCGGTCCCGCTGTTTGTCTCCTATCAGCTTGGCAACCGGCTGCTGGAGCGCACTATGGATGGAAAATTGGCCAGCGAGCTGGCTGAGACCTGGGAGCCGGGCGACAGCGGAAAAACCTGGAAATTTACCGTGAGAAAGGACGTCACCTTTCACAACGGTAAAGAATTTACGGCTAAAGACATGGTCTACTCGCTGAACCGTCACCGCGGTCCCGATACGAAATCGGGCGCAGCAGCCCTGATGAAGGCGATCAAGGACATCAAGGTGGACGGCCCTCACCAATTGACGGTGACCCTGTCTGCCCCCGACGTCAACTTCCCGTACCTGATGACCAACGCTGCGCTTATCGCTCAACCCGAGGGAGAAGACCCGGCCAAGGGAATCGGGACTGGACCGTTTATCCTTGCCTCAGCACAACCGGGCGTCCGCTATAATTTCAAGCGTAATCCGAAGTATTTCAGGCCAGAGCAGCCATTCTTCGACGAGCTTGAGATCTTGGTTGTCAATGATGATATGGCTAGGATGTCCTCACTTCTAGCCGGGACAACCCACTTTGCCTCAGAGCTCACGCCGAATCTTGTCGAGCGGCTTAAGAATTCCCCATCAGTCGAGATCGACGTAGCGGATACGACCACGTTCAACTATTTCGTGATGCAGACGAACAAGGCACCATTCGACAATCCCGACTTGCGGCTAGCGCTCAAGTATGCGGTTGATCGGAATTTGATCTTAAAAACTACGCAGGCAGGATACGGCTCTATCGGCAACGACAATCCCATCAATTCGATCTATCCTCTTTATTCCGAACTGCCCCAGCACACTTACGATCCCGATAAAGCTAGCTTCTATTACAAGAAGTCTGGTCACAGCGGTGCGATCGATCTGTACACGTCCGAGTCCGTGTTCCCCGGCGCAGTCAATGCCGCAGAAATCTTCCAGCAATCAGCGGCCAAAGCTGGCATTTCCATCAATCCAAAGCGTGTGCCGGCCGACGGTTATTGGAGCGACGTCTGGATGAAAAAGCCCTTCTGCGCCTCCTATTTCGGCAGCCTGGCCACGGAAGATCAGGCTTTTACCCAGCCATTCGCAAGCGACTCTCCATGGAACGACGGTAACTGGTACCGGCCGGAATTTGACAAGCTTCTCGTCGAGGCCAGGTCAGAACTCGACGTCGAAAGGCGCAAGTCTCTGTACCATGATGCCGCAAAAATGGTTCAGGAGGACGCGGGCCACATAACCTTGATGTTCTCGCCATCCATCAATGGGCTAGCGAAAAACGTTCAGGGTTTCGTGGGCAATCACTTTCACGGCGAAGCGAAAAACTTCGCGCGTTGCTGGTTCGAAGCCTGATAGGCGCATTGCGACGCTTCACTGCGCGCTCGAAAGGTTTCGAGCGCGCAAGCTTCCGCACATCCAACGTTTGAACAAATCGGGGTAAAAACGTGGCTAGTACTTTGATTGGTGAACGGGAAACAGCTCAAGCGGCAAGAAAGGTCCTTAACGACTCGATTGTTTGGGATACGCATGCCGGCGTCGCTTGTCGTCCCACTTTAGATCTGAGTTTTCTCTCACGCTGGCGCGACGGCGGGGCAACATTCATTGGTCTCAATGTGGGATGGGACGCCCTGCCGTGGCAGGAATCGCTCCGCTGCGCGGCGCACTACCGTAGATGGCTCGAGCTTCATAGCGACGACTATGTGATCGTCGACCGGTTCGCTGACGTTGAACGTGCCAAACGAGAAAGTAAGCTAGCAGTCGCGCTCGATCTGGAGGGCGCCAACGCTCTCGATCAAAACATCGAAATGATCGGCGCTTATCACCGTCTCGGCGTACGCCAAATGAACTTGGCTTATAATAAGAACAATGCGTTCGCCGGCGGGTGTACCGATGTGGATATACCTCTGACACGGCTTGGTCGCGAGGCTATTGCCGAGATGAATCGCGTTGGCATGCTGGTCGACTGTACCCACACCGGCTACCGCTCTTCGATGGATATCATGGAGATTTCCAAGACGCCTGTCATTTTCACGCATTCCAACCCGCGGGCACTCTGGGATCACGAGCGGAATTTGCGCGACGACCAGATGAAGGCCTGCGCCCGGACCGGGGGGGTGGTGGGTATTAACGGCGTCAGCAAATTCATGGCAGTTGACGAGGATTGTACGCCCGAAACGATCATCGACCACATCGACTATGTCGCGAACCTTGTAGGTATCGACCACGTTGGCTTGGGTTTAGATGCCGTTTTGGACCCTGATGAGATGCCGAATTTGGTGAAGGAGTTTCCCAGTGTCTGGCCGGAGTCAGAAGCCGACCAATGGGGCTATTCTTCCTGGCGGTTCATCCTGCCGGAGCAGCTCCCTGACATTGCCGAGGGCCTGTTGCTTCGGCAATACAGTGACACCGACGTGAAGAAGATCATGGGTCAAAACTTCGCAAGGGTAGCTGCCGCCGTATGGATTTAGCCTCCGCGCTTGCAAAACTCTGCAACGAACTCTCAATGCTCGGGGATGTCATCCTAGCCAAGGCTTTGTCCGGAACGGTTGAAGATTAAGCGCGCCGTAGCGCTTGGCGCTCCCGGTTGGTTTGTCTGCAATTTCGCGGCGCTCGGAGATCTTTCGGAGACGCTGACGTTCATCGCCTCTTGGGAAGGCAAGGGGCAGGATTTGGCATGGAATTTGGGACAGCTAAGCTTGCCAGGGCCAACAGCTGCCGACACATGAAGGGCCGAAGCGCGCGGCTGCGCGCCATGGCTCGTCGGCCGATTCGAACAAACTCTCGAAACTGCTTTTGGGAAAGCGCATGAACCGGCGGTTCGATACGGTTATTATCGGAGGCGGCATCGTTGGGGCGAGTGCCGCCTATTACCTGGCAAAGTCCGGGAAGTCCGTCGTCCTCGTCGAAAAGGGACGTATCAACGGTGAGCAGTCGAGCCGCGGCTGGGGCATCATCGGCACGCAAGGGCGAAATCCTCTGGAAATCCCATTGATGCTCGATTCGCTTGAAATTTGGCGCGGTCTGGAGGATGAGCTAGGGGATGGCGTGGGCTGGAACGAGAGGGGCCAGGTCTCGCTTTTCTCAAACGACTCCGGTCGCCGGCGATCCGAGGCCTTCATGGCCGTCGCCAGACAGTTTGGCCTGACAACGCAGTTGGTTGGGCCGAAAGAAGTCGTTGGTCTGCTCCCTCACACGAAGCCTCAAGGTTGCCTGGGCGCACTCTACACGCCCACTGATGGAAGTGCTGATCAGCAACTCGCAGCCACCGCGTTTGCGCGAGCAGCCGCGGGCTATGGCGCCGTGATCTGGGAGAACACTGCCGCACGCGCCATTGACGTCTGGGGAGAGGTTGTCTGCGGCGTCGATACAGAGCAGGGGCGTTTGGGATGTCAAAACATTGTCGTTGCTGCGGGATGTTGGACCAGCCTCTTATTGAAGCCACTTGGCATTTCACATCCAAGCCTCTGGATTCGGGGATCTGTTGGCCGGTCCACGGTCGTGTCGTGTTTTGTTAAACTTGCCGTCTCCTGCGATAAGTACGCCTACCTGCAAAGCCCCGACGGGCGCCTCAACCTTGCTGCGGTCCACGAGCCGATGCACGATCTGATGCTGCAAAGCCGGCCCGAGCTCCTAAGGCTGCACAAACTTAAGCAGAAGAAAATCAAGCTCGGGTTAGGCAGACCGATGGTTCGTAGTATCATGGGCGATTTCGACGGCTTTGTTACTCACCGCAGTTTGGATCCGGCTCCTGATTTGAACGCTTTGAAGCGTGCGGCGGACGCCTTCCATACTGAGCATCCCGCCACTGACCCAATCCAATTCGAGCGATCCTGGGCTGGTTACATGGACTACACCCCCGACGAACTGCCGATTATCGAGGCGGTGGCTGAGCCTCGCGGGCTGTTTGTCGCTGCAGGACTGGGTAGCCAGGGCTTCGGCATCGCGCCAGCTGTCGGCCGGTCAATTTCCGACCTGATCATCAGAGGCGATACCGATCGCGACCTGTCACCGTTTCGATCACGGCGGTTCGGTCATGACTGAAATGTCGAACCGCACGATTATAGTGGTCGGCGCAGGGGTTGTTGGCCTCTGTGTCGCCTACCATGCCATAAAACGCGGAGCTAAAGTCACAATCGTCGATCGCGATCCGGCTGGCGATAAAGCGTCTTATGGCAATGCTGGATGTATCGCTGTTAGCGAGGTCCTTCCGGCGTCTGTGCCCGGTTTGTGGAAAAAAGTGCCTCGGTGGATACTCGATCCCCTTGGCCCGTTGTCTTTGAGGATCACTCACATCCCGCGGCTGCTCCCATGGCTGTGGAACTTCGCGCAGGCTGGATCGTCGGCAGAGGTCGAGCGGATTTCGGGAGCGCTTGCAGCGCTGAACCATCGGGTCTACGCCGATCTTGTTCCTCTGTTAGCAGATATTGGATTGAGCGGGGATCTCCATCGCAAGGGCGCGCTCACGGTTTACGAAAGCGAGAAAGGCTGGCATGCCGCCACGCCCGAGTGGGAAGCAAAGCAACGGCTTGGTATCGACGTCCGTCACTTGTCGGCCGACCAGGCCAGGGAATTGGAGCCGGCGCTAGGCCCACTGGTCAAGAGGGCGGTTTTGACACCGCAGTGGTCGCACATTTCCGACCCAAAGCGGGTGGTGGACAGTCTGCGCTCCTGGCTAACGGCCAACGGTGCGAGAGTTCTTGCGGCCCAAGTCTCTCGTATTGCTCCAAGTCCCAAGGGCGGCACGGTTACCCTGGCTGACAGCTCTGTTTTGAACGCATCCAAAATTGTCGTCGCCGCCGGCGCATGGTCGGCAGAACTTTCCCGCCAAGTTGGCGACATTGCCCTGCTCGAAAGCGAGCGCGGCTACAACACCACGATCGCTGCACCCCAGATCGCACTCCACCGGACCATGATCTTTGCAGAGCGCAACTTCGTGGCAGCGCCCCTTTCTATTGGTTTGCGCATCGGCGGTGCGGCCGAGTTCGGAGGATTGCTAGCCACCCCGAATTTCGCCCGCTCGAAAGGCTTGGTTGAGCTTGCAAAGGCTTATCTCCCGGGCCTTGATGGCGCCGGCGGCATCCTGTGGAGCGGCCACCGGCCGGCGACCCCGGACACCTTGCCAGTCATCAGTCGCTCCGCGACCCATGGTCACATTCTGTATGCGTTCGGGCATGGTCATCTGGGCCTCACACAAGGTCCAACCACCGGCAAGCTGATTGGCGACCTGCTGTGCGGGCGTGACCCGCCAATCCCACTGGAACCCTATGCAATCGAGCGCTTCAGTGCCGCCGGGCGGACAACCAGCCGGAAAGCTTATGGTTTCCCATCCATAGGAATATGAGCGGTTCTCACCCGCTTCACAAACGAGCAGCTCCAGTGGCCCTTCGCCCGGGCGGCGGCCCGGAGGGCCGCACAGTTCTGCGAGCAGCTTAGCGCTGTCACAGCGGCGACGCTTTCGAGCCAGGTCTGCGAATGCCGCGATGCTTTTCGCGTGTTTGGGACGATTGGAAGCGGCGATCATCAATCGGAAGCAAGCGTTTGGTGTGCCGAATCCCTCTTCACGGCTTGACACACCGGAGCCGGCCAGTTCAACCTGAGGCATTCACCAGGGGAGTCCCGGCAAGGGGCTGAGATACTGCTGGCTTCGCGGCGCAGTGACCCGTTGAACCTGATCCAGTTCATCCTGGCGTAGGGACGGTGCAAGCGCTTTGCGGGAGTTTACGCCCGAGGTCCTGTTTCGGCAGGTTGACAGAAGCGTCTTTTCATCCTTCCGGCACAGAACTGGGTCTCCAATGCAACGAGCAACGGAGCCTCACGATGAATGCCCTCACCCCCGCCGTCTCGACGGGACCATTGCCCGCCTCGCGGAAAATCCACAAGCCCGGTGCCATCCACCCGCAGATCAGGGTGCCGATGCGCGAAATCTCCGTGCATCCGACGGCCGGCGAGCCGCCCGTCACCGTCTACGATCCGTCCGGCCCCTATACCGACCCGACTGTCGAAACCAGCATCGAAAACGGTCTTGCCCGGCTTCGCCACGAATGGATCATGGCGCGCGGCGATGTCGAAGCCTATGACGGCCGCCACGTGCGGCCGGAGGACAACGGATTTGTGACCGGTGAGCGCCTGACGCCGGAACTTCCCATTCGCAACCGGCCGCTCAGGGCCAAGGCAGGCAAGGCGGTGACCCAGCTTGCCTATGCGCGTGCCGGCATCGTCACGCCCGAGATGGAGTTCGTCGCCATCCGCGAGAACCTTGGCCGCGAGATCCGGCGCGGCAAGCTCGAGCGCGACGGCGAAGCCTTTGGCGCGGCGATCCCCGACTTCGTTACGCCGGAATTCGTGCGCGACGAGGTGGCGCGCGGGCGGGCGATCATTCCCGCCAACATCAATCATCCCGAGAGCGAGCCGATGATCATCGGCCGCAATTTCCTGGTGAAGATCAACGCCAATATCGGCAATTCCGCCGTCACCTCCTCGATGGCCGAAGAGGTCGAAAAGATGGTGTGGGCGATCCGCTGGGGCGCCGATACGGTGATGGACCTGTCGACGGGCCGCAACATCCACAACATCCGTGACTGGATCGTGCGCAACGCGCCGGTGCCGATCGGCACGGTGCCGCTTTACCAGGCGCTCGAAAAGGTCAACGGCATCGCCGAGGACCTGACCTGGGAGGTCTACCGCGACACGCTGATCGAACAGGCCGAACAGGGTGTCGACTATTTCACCATCCATGCCGGCGTGCGGCTGCATTACATCCCGCTTACCGTCGACCGGGTCACGGGCATCGTCTCGCGTGGCGGCTCGATCATGGCCAAATGGTGCCTTCACCATCACCGAGAAAGCTTCCTCTACGAGCATTTCGCGGAGATCTGCGACATCTGCCGCGCCTATGATGTGTCCTTTTCTCTCGGCGACGGCCTTCGTCCGGGCTCGATCGCCGATGCCAATGACGCAGCGCAATTCGCCGAGCTGGAAACGCTCGGCGAGCTGACGAAGATCGCCTGGGCCAAGGATTGCCAGGTGATGATCGAGGGGCCCGGCCACGTGCCGATGCACAAGATCAAGCAGAACATGGACAAGCAGCTCGCCGTCTGCGGCGAGGCGCCGTTCTATACGCTTGGACCGCTGACGACCGACATAGCGCCGGGCTATGATCACATCACCTCCGGCATCGGCGCCGCCATGATCGGCTGGTTCGGCACCGCCATGCTTTGCTACGTCACGCCGAAGGAACATCTCGGCCTTCCCGACCGCAACGACGTCAAGACCGGCGTGATCACCTACAAGATCGCGGCTCATGCCGCCGACCTGGCGAAGGGGCATCCAGCGGCGAAGATCAGGGATGATGCCCTTTCGCGCGCTCGCTTCGAGTTCCGCTGGGAGGACCAGTTCAACCTGTCGCTCGATCCCGAAACAGCGCGGTCCTTCCACGACCAGACCTTGCCCAAGGAGGCGCACAAGCTGGCGCATTTCTGCTCGATGTGCGGGCCGAAATTCTGCTCGATGCGGATTTCCCACGACATTCGCGCCGAGGCGCAGAAGGAGGGGATGGCGGCCATGGCGGCGAAATATCGCGAGGGCGGCGATCTCTATGTGCCGGCGGACGAGACCGGCGCACCGCTCTTGCCACAGGCGCATGAGCCGTCATGAGGGTGCTGGTCCAAGGAGCCGGCGTCGCCGGCCTCACCGCCGCTTTCGAGCTCGCTAGACGCGGCGCGGCTGTGACCGTTGCCGAGACAGGACATGCCCTCGGCGGCAATGCGTCGTGGTTCGCCGGCGGCATGCTGGCGCCATGGTGCGAGCGCGAAAGCGCCGAGCAGCCGGTGCTGGATCTCGGACGCGACGCCGCCGACTGGTGGGATGCGGCAACGCCCGGCCAGGTGACACGGGCCGGAACAATGGTTGTGGCCGCGCCTCGTGACAACGGCGAACTCGAGCGGTTCGCCAGCCGCACGTCGGGCCATCGGCGCGTCGATGAAGATGAAATCGCTTTGCTGGAGCCCGACCTCGCCGGCCGCTTCCGCCGCGGATTGCTCTTCCCCGACGAGGCCCATCTCGACCCGCGCCAGGCGATGGCGGCACTTCATGACAGGCTTGCGGACAAGGGTGTCGAGTTCCACTTCGGCGCCGACGCTTCGGCTGTTTCCGGTTTCGATCGCCAGATCGACTGCACGGGAATGGCGGCGGGCGATGACAGACTGCGCGGCGTTCGCGGCGAGATGGTGATCCTGAATACGCCTGATGTCTCGCTGTCGCGCCCAGTCAGGCTGCTTCATCCGCGCTTTCCGCTTTACGTGGTGCCGCGCACCGACCACCGTTTCATGGTTGGCGCGACGATGATCGAGAGCCGGTCCACAGGACCGGTCACGGCGCGTTCAATGATGGAGTTGCTCAGCGCCGCCTGCGCGCTCCATCCGGCATTCGGCGAGGCTGAGATCGTTGAAACCGGTGTCGGCGTTCGTCCGGCCTTTTCCGACAATCTGCCGCGTGTCGAGGCACGCGGAAGGACCGTCGCAATCAACGGCCTCTATCGCCATGGCTTTCTGCTCGCCCCTGCCATGGCGCGCCAGGCGGCCGACCTGGTTTTCAGCCAAGACAGAACCAAGGAGCTTGCTCATGAAACTGTTGGTCAACGGCGAAGCGCATGAGGTTGCCGCCACCACCCTGGCCGAGCTGCTTGCCGCACTCGACTATGAAGGCGATTGGCTGGCGACGGCCGTCAACAGCGACCTCGTGCACCGGGTCAACCGGGCGGAGTTCCGATTGAGCGACGGTGACCGGATCGAAATTCTCTCGCCCATGCAAGGGGGCTAGCATGTTCGAGCTTCTTGGAACGACGCTTCCTTCCCGGCTGCTTCTCGGCACGGCTCAATATCCTTCGCCGGCCATCCTTGCCGATGCCGTCAAGGCATCTGGCACGGCGGTGGTGACGATCTCCTTGCGGCGTGAGATGGCAGGCGGCAGGGCCGGCGAAAAATTCTGGTCGCTGATCGGCTCGCTGGGCGTCAGAATCCTGCCCAACACCGCCGGCTGCCACTCTGTCAAGGAAGCGGTCACGACCGCGAAGATGGCGCGCGAAGTGTTTGACACGTCATGGATCAAGCTCGAAGTGATCGGCAACCATGACACGCTACAGCCGGACGTGTTCGGCCTGGTCGAAGCCGCGCGCATCCTGTGCGAGGACGGCTTTGCGGTATTTCCCTATACCACCGACGATCTTGTCGTGGCCGAGCGGCTGCTGGAAGCGGGCTGCAAGGTCCTGATGCCGTGGTGCGCGCCGATCGGTTCCGCCCTGGGACCGGTCAACATGACGGCGCTGCGCTCGATGCGCGGACATTTACCTGGCGTCCCGCTGATCGTGGATGCAGGCCTCGGGCGACCGTCGCACGCGGCAACCGTCATGGAACTCGGCTTTGACGCCGTGCTCCTGAACACGGCGGTCGCCAGGGCGGCCGATCCGGTCGGCATGGCGCGTGCGTTCGGAAAGGCGGTCGAAGCCGGTCGCGAAGCTTTTGGTTCGGGAATGCTCGAACCGCGCGAGGTCGCCGTGCCGTCGACGCCGATATTCGGCAGGGCGGTTTTCTCATGAAGCTCGATCCCTTCTACCTGATCGTCGACAGCGCCGCCTGGATTGGGCGGCTGGCACCACTCGGCGTCAGGCTGGTTCAGCTTCGCATCAAGGACATGGGCGAGGACCGACTGCGCGCCGAAATCCGGAAGGCAAAGGCCTTGTGCGCCGAGCACCAAAGCCAGCTCATCGTCAACGACCATTGGCGCCTGGCAATCGACGAGGGCTGCGACTTCGTTCATCTCGGCCAGGAGGATCTACAAACCGCCGACCTCCTGGCGATACGGGCAGCCGGCGTCAGGCTCGGCCTCAGTACACATGATCATGCCGAACTGGAAATGGCCATGGCCGCCGAGCCCGACTATGTCGCGCTCGGCCCCATCTATCCGACCATCCTGAAGAAGATGAAATGGGCGCCGCAAGGGCTCGAACGGATCGGCGAGTGGAAGCGCCGGATAGCACCTGTCCCATTGGTCGCCATCGGCGGCCTCAACCCTGGCCGGCTCGAAGGGGCTTTCGAGGCTGGCGCCGACAGCGCAGCGGTGGTGACTGATATCACGCTGAACGACGACCCCGAAGCACGCACGCGGGAATGGATCGAAAAGACGGACCAATGGCGCTGAGGCAAGAACCGTATGTGCTTGTCGTGGGTGGATCGGACTCCAGCGGCGGGGCTGGAATTGGCCGCGACATCGAGACGATCTCATCCATCGGGGTGCGCGCCTGCCTGGCTGTCACGGCGGTGACGGTGCAGACGCACGAGGCCGTCAGGGAGATCCATCATTCGTCACCAAGCCTGGTGGCCGCCCAGATGTGCGCGGCGTTGCAGGCCAATGAAGTCGCGGCCATCAAGATCGGCATGCTCGCGACGGCCGAGATCGTTGTTGCCGTTGCCGCTGTGCTGCGCGACTACCCGCAGGTGCCGGCAATACTCGACCCGGTGCTTGCCTCCAGCTCAGGTCAGCAGCTGCTGGAAGCGAGCGCGATCCACGTCATGACACGCGACCTCATGCCGGTTTGTCGTCTCGTCACCCCGAATCTCATTGAGCTGGCATTCCTTGCCGGCACAGACCCGGCAGCGGACGAAAACGACGCATTGCGCCAAGGACGAGAATTGCTGGCGACCGGCTTGCAGGCGCTGCTGATCAAGGGTGGCCATGCAATCGGGGCTCGGTCAGCGGATATCCTGCTACGCTTCGATCAAGAACCAGCGCGCTTCGATGCACCGCGCCTCGCCGGATCGGTGCGCGGGACGGGCTGCATGCTGGCCAGCGCGATTGCGGCGCATCTGGCGAAGGCGAGCCCACTCGAGGACAGCGTGCGCAAAGGCAAAGAGTTTGTTTTTGAGAAGCTACAAGAGAATGCAGTCACATGACAGCGACCGCTGCTGAGGTAGCAATATGCACTCTCCTGCTCTCACCGACATTGGCAGAGTTCAACCGCCACCGCAGACGGACAAAACATGGCGCAATACCTTTGCCGCAGAACCTTCTGCGGATCAGCGCGAGTGAAGCTTCCTGCAAATTCTCTGGCCTGACTGATGCCGATACACATGACGCTATAGCCAAAAGCACGCGATGGAAGCACTTTCTGCACCTGGGATCATGCCAGGTATTAGCCGGTTCATGGAGCTCGCGATCGCCTCGTTCCACAGATGGCGTGAGCAACGAGTTCCGATAGCGCTCTCCAGCCATTTATTTCCCAACGTTCCGCGATACAGGTCGAGGCGTGGTCGCCGTTTCGGGAGGTAAGGTGGGATATGCCAGTTCGGGTAGCTTACCAGTCAGCGAGTCAAGAAAGGCCACGATTGAGCCAACTTCTTCCTCCGTCAATTCTTCACCGAGTTGGGTTCTCCCCATAATCGCGACGGCCTGCTTGAGATCCCAAATCTTGCCTGAATGGAAATATGGCGCGGTGAGCGCGACATTGCGCAGCGGCGCAGCGCGGAAGACGTAGGAATCCTCGGCTTTATTGGTGACGAGGAATCGGCCCTTGTCGTTCTTCGGCAGAACGTCGGCGCTGGGCTTCTCGACAACACCGAATGGGTCATAGCCTCGCCCACCAAGGTTAACACCCGCGTGGCAGGACGAGCAGCCTTTGTCCATGAAAAGCGCCAGCCCCTGTTTCTGTTCGGAAGTCATGGCCGCATCATCGCCGGCGAGGAAGGCGTCGAACGGGGCCGGCGTGACCAGTGTCGCCTCAAAGGCTTCGATTGCCTTGGCTAGCTTTTCGAAGGTGACGCTATCGGCTTCATCGGAGAAAGCTTCATTGAACCATTCGACATATTGCGGCATCGATTTGAGCGTGGCGATAACTTGAGCTGGCGTGTTGGCCATTTCGGCAGCGGCTTGGATTGGTCCCTTGGCCTGAGCCTTGAGGTCTTCGGCGCGACCGTCCCAGAACTGCGCGCTGTTGAAAACAGAGTTTAGAACTGTCGGCGCGTTGCGAGCTCCCTCCTGCCAACCGTGGCCAATCGAGGTTTCACGATTGTCGTCGCCCCCGGTTGCCAAATTGTGGCACGAGTTGCACGACAATACCCCTGACGACGAGATGCGCGGATCGAAGAACAGTGCCTTGCCCAGGGCGATCTTGTCTGGCGTGATCGGGTTGTTGGAAACCGTCGGCGTGGCGGATGGCAAAGCCTCGAAGGTGGCCAGTGCCGTCTCTCTGAGGTCGGCAAAACTTGATTGCGTAGCAGAAGGGATCGCTGCCAGCGAGGCGACAGCCATGGCTGCGAGTAGAATTTTCATAACGATCTCCCTGCATCGTGCACGCGAGCCATTCTGCACAGCCGGGTTCATGGCCGCCCTGCGCTAGATCAACTGCGGGAGACATCATCGGGGCTTTAGCGGCAGTGCCGCGACCGGCGTGCAAGTGGCGTCTGCCCTTCGTTTGAAGAGGGGAAGGATCGCTGCTCGGCAAGCCTGAAACCGTTGGCGCCGGAGCGGTGCTTCGTTTTCTGCCCCCTCACTATCCGCGATCGCCTCACCAGCACCAAAGGGGGACGAGCCTGCTGAGGCTCTTTGCTTTGTATGTGTTCACGGGGAATGGGATGGATGAACGGAATCGTGCTTGCCGACCGGCAGGTTCAAAAACACCCCAGAAAGAGGTTTGGCGTTTCATGGACGAACGTCGCCAGATATAAAAGCTTTCCCCTCATTCGACGGTGACCGATTTCGCGAGGTTGCGCGGCTGGTCGACGTCGGTGCCCATGAGGATCGCCGTGTGATAGGCAAGAAGCTGTATGGGCAGCGAAAAGATCATCGGCGCAATAATCTCGTCGACAGCCGGCAGCACAATCGTGTGCATGGTGTCGCGATTGGATGCGGCCGCCCCTTTCTCGTCGGTGATGAGGATAATCCGCCCTCCACGGGCGGCCACCTCCTCCATGTTGGAGAGGGTCTTGTAGAAAAAGCGGTCATGTGGCGCGATCACGATCACTGGCATGTTCTGATCTATCAATGCGATCGGACCATGCTTCAATTCGCCCGCCGCGTAGCCCTCGGCGTGGATGTAGGAAATCTCCTTGAGCTTCAGCGCACCTTCCATTGCCAGCGGGAAGCTGGTGCCACGGCCGAGATACAACACATGATCACACTTTGACAGATCCCGCGCCAGCAACTCGATCTTGGATTGGATGCTGTTCAGCACATGGCCCATGATGCGCGGCATTTCGGCAAGGTTCCTGACGAGCGCTTGCCCCTCATCTTCAGACACGGTTCCGCGGGCCTTGGCAGCGCCAATGGCGAGTGAGGCGAGAACGGCAAGCTGGCATGTGAAAGCCTTGGTCGACGCGACGCCGATCTCCGATCCGGCAAGGATTGGGAAAACGGCGTCGGCCTCTCGAGCGATGGTCGAGTCTCCGACATTGACGACGGCGCCAATCTTCAGCCCAAGCTCCTTGCAGTACCTAAGCGATGCCAGCGTATCGGCGGTTTCGCCAGACTGCGAAATGAAAAGAGCCGCTGATTGCGGGGACAACGGAATGTCGCGGTAGCGGAATTCGGACGCTACGTCGATTTCAACCGGCAGGCGCGCATAGCGCTCGAACCAGTATTTGCCAATCAGTCCAGCGAAATAGGCGGTGCCGCAGGCGGAGATTGCCAGGCTAGGTATCCTGGCAAAATCGAGGCCCGCGACCGTGTCGGCGCGATTGTCTGCGAAGTCGATGTAATGAGCGAGCGCATGGGCGATGACCTCGGGCTGCTCGTGAATTTCTTTCTCCATGAAGTGGCGATGGGAGCCCTTGGTGGCCAGAGAGGCCGAGGCCTTCGAGGTCTGTCGCGCACGCTCTACGGGACGGCCGTCGAAATCGAAGATCTGGGCGCCCGTTCTGCCGACAATGGCCCAGTCGCCGTCCATCAGATAGGTGATTTCGTTGGTGAAGGGAGCAAGCGCGATCGCGTCGGAGCCCAGGAACATCTCGCCGTTGCCGTGGCCGATCGCCAGCGGCGGCCCATTGCGCGCCGCCATGATGGTCGACGGATCATCTTCGAAGAGGATCGCAAGTGCGTAAGCACCCCTGACTCGCTTCAGCATGGTATGTACTGCCTCGCCCCGTCCCATGCCCTCCCGGCGGTGTCTTGCCAGCAGATGCGCTACGACCTCGGTGTCGGTCTCGGTCTGGAACTCGGCTCCCACCCCCAATTCGTTCTTCAACTCGGCGAAGTTTTCGATGATGCCATTGTGGACGACGGCCACACCGTCGGTGAAGTGCGGGTGCGCATTGCCTTCCGTCGGTGCCCCATGGGTTGCCCAGCGTGTGTGGGCGATGCCGATGGTGCCGCTCAGCGGCTCTTCCTTCAGCCTCGTCTCGAGGTTGATGAGCTTGCCCTCGCTACGCCGGCGATGCAACGCGCCGTCGGTGATCGTCGCAACACCGGCCGAATCATAGCCGCGATATTCCAGACGCTTCAGGGCGTCCACCAACCGCTCCGACACCGGCTGCCATCCAACGATGCCAACAATTCCGCACATGTTCCTCTCCGCATTTTCACGGCGACCTCAACCGACGCAATAATCACGAGGGACGGGCAAGCGCGCTTTCATCCAGGCCTGTTTTATTAGGGTTCTGTAAGATTGTAGAAATTGATTGTAGCAATACGTACTATCCAATTCGTGGATAGTCGACGGCCGGCATCCAGCGACCTGTCCGCAAAGTCATGAGCGTGTCGTCGAAGCGGCAAGGCGCCCGCGGCGCTAGCAGCGTCTGTCAAACTACTCGCTCGCGCATCAGCGGCCTTAACGGGCCTGATCCAGCATTGTCCATGCCCCTGAAATCGGCGGCGGCACGCAGGCTGGCAGCTCACTCTTGATATGGAATGCGGCTCATGCATCCATCGCGTGGATGCGCTGGTTCAGAACTATGGATTTCTCCGGTCAGCTTCTCGACGCTAACGCTTTCCCACACATCGAATCATGGGCGCTGGACGCGCTGATGGAGGCAGGGGGCTGCACGCAGGAGTATCGATGCGCGGAGAAATCGTAGGGGGAACTGATGGCATTTTGGGTCGGCCGACCGGCGGATTGAGTCCGGCAACCGTCTTCACATGCTTCTATCCGCGAGCATTGCCGGCCCTCGCAGGCTCCGGCGATTACTTGGCTCAAACAACCGCCACGACCGCGGCCACGAGTTGTGTGACTCCTGCTGCTGTTCCGGCTTCGTAGCCGACGGCGACCTGCTCAATCGACAACTCTACTTTGCGTAAAGAGATCGAATGCGAACGCTGCTCGTTGATCACCAAGCGGATCTTGCACGCGCGCTGCGCGTTGCGCTCGCCGATGACGGTTTTGCCGTTGACCTAGCTTGTACTCTGGAAGAGGCATCGAGTGCGTTTCATTGTGCGAGCTACGAAATTCTTCTGCTGGAGTTGGTGCTGCCTGATGGCGATGGCTTGGACTGGCTGAGGCAGCTAAGAAGCCAGGGGCATTCAGTTCCTGTCGTGGTTATGAGTTGCCTCGACGATTCCGAGAAGCGAATTGCTTCTTTCAACGGCGGCGCGGACGATTTTCTGCCCAAGCCCGTCTCTCCTGTTGAGCTGATCGCCAGAATGAGAGCCATTCAGCGCCGGGCGATACAGATGACCGACCCCATTCATGTATTCGGCAACCTCAACTTCGACCCGATTAGTCGACAGGTTTCCGTTGCAGGTGATCCGCTGACCATAGCACGCCGCGAGCTATGTATTCTTGAGCATTTGCTTAGCCGTGCAGGCCGCATCGTGCCGCGTGAGCAGTTGGAAGGTCATCTTTATTCTTTCAATGATGAGGTATCGACCAATGCGCTTGAAGTTGGAATCTATCGCTTACGTGGACATCTGAGTAGGTCAGGTGCCACGCCACGGATAACGACCGTACGTGGCATTGGCTACATTCTTGAATTGCCTTCCGCGACATCCGGCTGATTGGTGACTGTGAAAGAAAACTGTCTTGGCAACAATTACAACTCGTCACCCTGACATCAGTCAGCGGCCGAGGCTCATCGGCGGCTGGAGAGCTGCCGGTCGTCCTTGCTTGGGCCTTTTCCTATGCGGGCTCATGCTGCTATCTCCATTTTCTGTCGCAGCCCAAAACAACGGGGATGAAGCGGCGCCGCGTACGGCTTCCGACAGCATCAATGCCACGCTGAACCTTTCGTCTTCGCTCGGCAAGACAGTTCATCTGCCCGCGCCAGCCGCCACCATCTTTGTTGCCGACCCGACGATCGCGGATTATCAGGCACCCTCAAACAAAACCATCTTCGTCTTTGGCAAGAAATCCGGGCGGACCACCTTATTCGCCTTGAACGACAACGGTGAGGCCCTCGCCGAATTGCAGATTGTCGTCTCGGAACCAATTGGGGATCTGCGGGCGATGTTGAGGGATCAGGTCGGCGATTATCCAATCCGCGTCAAATACACTCCACGCGGCGCCGTCCTTAGCGGCACAGCGCCCAACGCTGAAGCCGTGGAGACGGCGAAAAAGATCACCGAGCAATTTCTCGGTGACGGTGCGCAGGTCGTCAACAAAATCAAGGTCGCTGGGGCCTTGCAGGTGAACCTGAGTGTGCGCGTAGCGGAGGTCTCCCGTGGCGCAATGAAGGAGCTTGGGATTAACCTGTCCGCCCTGGGTCAGATCGGCAATTTCAAACTGGGTTTGTTAAGCGGCGGCGGCAAAAGTGCCGGCTCTGGTGCGGCTAATGGTGGCGGCACAGCGGAAATCGGATACGACGATGGCATCATCAGTATCGGCGCGGTTCTCGACGCGCTCGCCAAGGAGCACATTGCCTCTATCTTGGCCGAGCCCAACCTCACGGCCATGTCCGGCGAAACCGCCAGCTTCCTCGCCGGCGGCGAATTTCCCATTCCTGTGCCGCAGGAAAATGGGCAAGTCTCAATTGAATTTCGTCACTTCGGCGTCAGCCTGGAATTCTTACCTACCGTTCTCGACAACAACCAGATCAACATTCGCGTAAAGCCCGAAGTCAGTGAACTGACGTCTCAAGGTGCCGTTCAAATCAACGGCATTTCCGTGCCGGCAATTGCCACTCGCCGTGCCGACACAGTCGTCGAGCTCGCCAGTGGGCAGAGTTTTGCAATCGGTGGGCTCATCAGACGTACCGCCAGCAATAACATCAGTGCTTTTCCCGGGCTGGGTCAGGTGCCGATCCTTGGCGCCCTGTTTCGTTCGTCCTCGTTTCAAAAGGAGGAATCAGAACTGGTTATTCTGGTCACGCCCTACATCGTAAGACCAGGGTCGAGCCCCGACCAGATGAGCGCGCCTACGGATCGGATGGCGTCGCCTTTGGATGATGGCAGGTCTGGATCGAATTTGCCAAGCCGGCCGCGAGGCCACGCTACCGCCCGCACCGGCGCGCCAGGCGCCAAGAACAGCGCCGGCTATATCATCGAATAGCTGTGATCAAATGACGTTGCGGATTAAAGTTCACCTGGTCGCTCTAGCGGCAAGCCTAAGTGGCTGCATAAGCCCGCCGATCCCTGTCGAGCCGCCGGCACCGATCCTTATCCGGCAGGAGACCGCCGTTATGACTTTAGAGAGCCTTCGCGCTTCCGAACGGCAGCGTTTGCGTACTTTTCTTGAGAGGGCCAGCCGCGGTCGGCGCGATGCGCTTCATCTGCTTATCAGCGGGTCATCCGGGCTGAGCGCAGAGGCAGTCCATCAGGCGAAGCAGATGGGGATCGACGGTTACAACATCCAGTTGACGGACCAACACGACGGCCGCACGGCGCGAATAGAGGCGACTGTCTATCTTGCCCGCCCCCCTGACTGTCCGTTGTTTTCCGGTATGTTACCCGACGCCGAATTCCTCGACCAGACGTTTGGCTGTTCGACACGCCATAACCTCGCGGTAATGGTGAACGATCCGCGCGATTTGTTCGGCAACAAGGCTGTCAAACCAAGCGATGGTGATCGTGCGGCCACACCAGTCACAAAATACAGGGCATTCACCACAGACAAAAGTAGTGAATGAAATGATGCCGTTGGAGTGCACCATCGCCCCCACCGCCGGCCGACGCTCACGCACTCACCTGTTGGCCACTGGTTAATGAGACATATAGGTGTATTCGAGCGCGTAGGGGCGGTTTCCTGCAGGTTGGCGGCGAATCAGAGTGTATCATAGTTGGCTTGATTATTGGGACGAGCGGCGGGCGCGACGCGGTGAGGAAGGGAAGAACCAACGGATTTCGCCCTTGACGCGGAACGCGCCTTTCCAGGTGCGAATAAAATAACAAGTATCGAGGAATTCTGTGTCCTTGCGGACAAAGCCGTGGCTGATCCAGACCCGAATGTGAGTGATCAGGGGTCTGAAAGGCAAGATGGGTGGCTCAAATTTCCATCCGGATTTCTACTGATATCGAGCAGAACAACGTCGTCTCGGCGAAAATCACAGAAAGCGGGTCGTTCGATCAGGCGATGGTGATTTTTCACCATGGGAATGCAAGCTCTCGGAATCGTCAGATTGCCAACTTTTCTCGCAGCGTGGCATCACGGTTGTCGAGATTGCTATGCCTACCTTGTGCCCCAGTATCTGAAGTCTCCTGGCGATCCATTGCGATCCAGCGCACGATCCCATCCCGACGATTGCAGGCGCTGCCCGGTCAAAGAACTTCATCAGCGTATCGCGTCGGAAGCGAACTCGCTGGACGGGCTTGCCGTCGCTATCCAAGCCGACGACGTGGAAGATGTTCTGGCCGATATCGACACCATAGACGGCCGCAGGGCGCGGCGCATTCCGTGCGGACATTGCAACCTCCTTTGTTGTGACTGCCCAGATGATGCTGCGGGAGGACAGGGCGGACCATCCCATTAATGGTAGGGCCCGCCGCCAAGCGCGAAGCCGTCGCGCATCTGCAGGCCACGATGGGCCTGTCGGTAGCGGCGGCCTGTTCCTTCGTGGACGCCGATCGCAAGATGATCCGGTATCGTTCTTGTCGCCCACCTGAGGCGGCACTGCGCGGCCGGCTACGCGACCTGGACAACGAGCGCCGGCGCTTCGGCTATCGGCGGCTGTTCATTCTGCTCAGGCGCGAAGGCGAGGCATCGGGTATCAACCGCATTTACCGGCTATATCGCGAAGAAGGACTGGCCGTGCGCAAGCGACGCTCCAGGCGCCGAGCGGCAGGAACGCGGGCACCGATCCTGGTTCAGGCGAAGCCGAACACGCGCGCTGGTCGCTGGATTTCGTCCATGACCAGTTCGGCAGGCCGGCGCTTCGGCGTCCTCAACATCGTCGACGACGTGACGCGCGAATGTTTGGCTGCGATCCCGGACATCTCGATCTCCGGCGCCGGGTGGCGCGTGAACTGACGGAACTGATCGCCCGGCGCGGCAAGCCGGGCATGATCGTCTCTGACCACGGCACCGAGTTCACCTCGAACGCGATCCGCGCCTGGTCGAAGGATCATCAGGTGGAATGGCACTTCATCGCGCCGGGCAAGCCGATGCAGAACGGCTTCTGCGAAAGCTTCAACAGGCGGATGCGGGACGAGTTGCTGAACGAAACCCTGTTCCTCGGCCTCGACCACCCGAACAACCATCGCCGAATGGGCAGACGACTACAACCGATCGCGCCCACATTCGGCGCTCGGATACCTCTGCCTGCGGCCTATGCCGCCAATCTCACCGCAACGGACGATCGGCTGCGCAACCCCGACCAGCTCCGCCGATCGCCCGTGGCTCAACCCGCGCCCTACGGCGTAAAACCCGCCGAGCCTCTAACTGCAGCCGGATGAAATTCAATGGCAGGTCACTGATGCAGCGTCTTCCACTTGCCATAGCGTTCAGGAAGGTTGTGCCAATGCGCCCCGGAGCACAGGACCCACAAGACCCCGTTCACAAACAGCCGATTGTCCCGACCGCTGCGGCCGGGATTCACCAGCCTTGCCAGGCAACAGACTTTCGATACGCTGCCGTTGCTCGCTGCTCAGTGTCATATCGCCGTGCCATCCATCGCTCTCCAGACCGAATCTGGAAGCCTATGAACACGCATCAACTCAAATTGAATCCTGAATGTCGATCGGTCCTGGCCTAGAGCTCTGGTCACCGATCAAGCTCAGCCGGGATGGGTCCTCAGTCGGCTTCGCAAAGCCTGCCGATCGGGGCGCAGGTTGTCGAGATGAGCTATGTCCTCCCGTCCCTGTGCCAATCTTTCGACGAGGGCCCGCGTACCAGCTAACACAAACACACCGCAATCATAAGGGTTGGTTTGCTGGCCTATGCTGGCGTCTTGGATGCTGGCGTTCAACCGTCCTGCCAATATTGCTGCGGGCTCACTGTTCAGTCCTCCGTAAGAGTCGTAGTGATAGGCGAGCGGCCTTTTTCGATCACGGCGATCAACAAGCAGCAGCGACCAATGGGTGCCGTGCCGATTGTGACCCGCAGCGCTGGCATTGTTTACTGGCAGGAATAGGAAGTCGGCTTTATCGCTACCATTCTGGCCACCAATGATGCGCCCGAATGTGAGTTCCGCGGCGCTGCTTTCGCCCTCGCGAAGCAGCTGGGAGACAAGGGGATCCACGAATCGCGTGCGAGCGGCGAGATAGGGATTATTCCTGAGCAGGTCGTGCCCAAGGAGCTCGTAATCCCTGTTTATATGGTCGTCGCTCAGCCACTCCGTGAGACCCAGTACCCGCCCACTACCGTCGTGCGACGAAGTCGGATCCAAAGCGCCGATCTGAGCGCCGGAAGCTGAGGATGTGCGCGGATGATCGATTAACTGAGCATTCCTGGGCCGTTCAGGCCCCCATGTGACCGAGTAGAGCTCACCCTGAAAGCTGTCCTGAAAGCCCTCGCTATATCCGATATCCTCCAGCTCCTGAGGCGCGCCCGATGGCGCCATAAAGAGCGTCGGTCGCGCGGCGGGGCTGGACACCGGCGCCGACTGAGCATCATCACGCATCTCGCGGGGTTGATCCGGCTGAGCAGACGACCACAGCTCTCTCAGCAAATCCCAAGCTCCCTCGGACGGCGTTGCGGGAAGCTCTTGCAGCCCCAGCGCCTCGTTCGCATCGACGACTTGTAGATACTGAGCGAGTCTATCGAGACTCGCAGAGTTGTTTCCCTCGGCGGTAAATTGCGCATGATCCGCTTGCAACGACCGCTGCAGCTGATCACTGCCGCTGCTCCCCTTCTCCTTCGTTTGGAGCCAATCACTAAATTTGCGTTGATGGCTGGCAACATTCTGGACAAGTTTCCTCTGTTCAGGAGTCGAGACGGGCCCAAGTTTGTGCAGTTCGTCTTTTAGTCGATCCTCGATGAGGCGGGTGTCATCGGGATAAGGATGAAGCGAGGCGTGCGATTTGGGCTCGGTGCGCAGGCCTTCGAGGTACTGCTGCAGCCGAGTGAAGCTCATGGACATTTGTCCCGCCGTTTTCGAAAAGGTCTTGTAATCTGCCCGCAACAACTTTCGCTGCCGATCACTGCCGTTGAGTCGGCTCGCTATGCTCCCCTTGTTATTTGTTTGGAGCCAATCACTAAACCTACGTTGATGGCTAGCAGCATTCTGGACACTTTTCTTCTGTCCGCTAGTCGAGTCGGGCCCAAGATTGCGCAGAGAATCTTCCTTTAGGCCTTCGATGATGCGGGCGTCATCGGGATAAGGATGAAACATGATGCGCGATTGGGGCTCGGCGCCTACGTACCGCCGAAGCCTATCGAGACCAGCAGACTTGTTTCCCTCGGCGGTAAATTTCGCATGATCCGCTTGCAACGACCGCTGCAGCTGATCACTGCCGCTGAGTCGACTCGTTATGCTCCCCTTCTCCTTCGTTTGGAGCCAATCACTAAATTTGCGTTGACGGCTAGCAACATTCTGGACAAGTTTCCTCTGTTCAGGAGTCGAGACGGGCCCAAGTTTGTGCAGTTCGTCTTTTAGTCGATCCTCGATGAGGCGGGTATCATCGGGATAAGGATGAAGCGAGGCGTGCGATTTGGGCTCGGTGCGCAGGCCTTCGAGGTGCTGCTGCAGCCGAGTGAAGCTCATGGAAATTTGTCCCGCCGTTTTCGAAAAGGTCTTGTAATCTGCCCGCAACAACTTTCGCTGTTGATCACAGCCGCTGAGTCGACTTGTTATGCTCCCCTTCTCCTTCGTTTGGAGCCAATCACTAAATTTGCGTCGATGGCTAGCTTGACTTGTGACAGTTTTCCTATTTGCGCCCTTGCTCAGCTGTTCAGTGAGGAAGCTATGGATGATCTCGGCGTCGTCGGGATAAGGATGAAGCAGGATACGCGATTGGGGCTCGGCGCCTACGTACTGTCGAAGCCGATTAAGACTCGCAAAGTTGTTTCCCTCGGCGGTAAATTGCGCATGATCCGCTTGCAACGACCGCTGCAGCTGATCACTGCCGTTGAGTCGACTCGTTATGCTCCCCTTCTCCTTCGTTTGGAGCCAATCACTAAATTTGCGTTGATGGCTAGCAACATTCCGGACAATTTTCTTCTGTTCGCTAGTCGAGTCGGGCCCAAGGTTGCGCAGAGAATCTTCTTTTAGGCCTTCGATGATGCGGGCGTCATCGGGATAAGGATGAAGCAGGATGCGCGATTGGGGAAGCCGATTGAGGCTCGCAGAGTTGTTTCCCTCGGCGGTAAATTGCTCGTGTTGACCTGCTACCGCGAACCGTTTGATGGGGCGCTCGTCTTGGGGATGCAGGTCGCTACCGGCAGAGGGGCAAGCACGCTTCCCAAAATCTTTGCGTATTTCTGAATAGACCACGCCGGACGCCGAGCCGTAGGACGACTTTTCTCCACGACCTCCCTCGGAAGAGACCTTCGCCACCGCCGACTTAATACGCGACCACAGCACTCTGCCCTTGTTATTCTTTGCACGCGCGACGGGGGGTGGTTCCGATGACGCTGTTGGGCGCGTACTGCCGAGCCTGCTATTCCGCAGATGGGACTGCGGCGGTATCCGCATCGAAATGCCCATGTCAGTGCGCTGGATATTGCCGTGCACCTGCGGCTGCGGCTCAAATCCAGTTTCATTCGCAGGCACGTTGTCTGACTGTTGCCTCAGCCACGACTGCTCTTGCAACGCGGTCTCGTCCCCACCGAGAGCGCCACGATGCGGTAGCGGGCGTAAACCAGACTGCCCTCCAACCGCGACCGTGTCACGCGAGACATCAGCCGCGACGGACTCGTTGCAAGTGGAGCCAGCACCTTCATCTTCTCGGCCGGAGGGCACCGGCTCCAGGGCAGAATGGAACGGTCGGCCTCCTTGTCCAGGCGCAGAACCAGGGCATCCATCGATTTCTTCAGTGCTGTCGGCTCCAAACTCCGGCATTTGCGAACTACCGCAGCGACGAATGCCATCCATAATCCACCTCAATGTGAGCGAGAGACTGCAATTACGCCCGGCGTTCCCTTTGTAACATGCTGCCAGCATTACTCGTCGCAAACACTGGTCTATGCATCGTACTGGCAACACGCCCAGACCCACAGAAAACGAGGCAGCGGTTGATGCAGAGCAGATCTCTCATCTCCTTGGAGCCGACCAGAAGCAAATACACTTTCGATATTGGGTCATCTGAAAGTAATATGCCTTTCGGTCGCGATCGCTCAAGCGTTGCTACGGTTGCGTTTCGATCCAGGAAATGCGCCCCAAGAAGCTGTCTTTACCAAACAGAAGGCTTGGCCGAACAAATGCGTCAGCGACTGGATGTGAAAAATTCAATGGCTTACTGGTTGCGTTTCAGGGATGATCCGGCCGGCCCAATGCGATCCTCACGGATCAGGGTTCGGAACTCGCCACCGCGGCCCGCGACGGAAACGAAGCCCAGATCGCTGAGACTGCACAGGCGCTCGGCCAGGCGATCGTCGATGCGCTGATCGAGGCATTCGATGGTCTCGCCGGCGACGAATGAGCCCCGCTTGGGCGGCACGACTGGCTGCGCCACCGGCAAGGATTAAGTCGATTGCGCCAATGCCTCCGAGGGCGAATTTCTGAAACCGAAGCCCGTCTCCCAGATAGCCGGTTGGCATCGTTTCAAAGTGCAGGTGGCTTCTGGAGGGGTCGATGAATCCGAGCAGTTGCGGGTCATCAAGGAAGATATCGATGTCATGGCTTTCGCGATGGCCAATCTGGATCATCGCCGTTCCGCCGCCAAATGACCATTCAAAGTCATCGCCCCCGGCATTCTCGCGAAGCTGGTCGATCAGGTCGATAGCAATGCGAAAAACCCGCCGCCATTCGGACGGGCGTCGGCTATCACGTCCACCCATTACGCCGCGAGTGGATAACTCTCGCCGGACCAGGCAGAGAACTTGGCGGCAAAAGCCTTCAGGTCCTCAACCGCGATGTGGTGCGCGGTTGCGAACTCGACTTGCTGAGCGAGAGGAACCTCGCCGAGCAAGGCGCTGACATGACCGGGATGCTGCTTGGCCAGCTCGATATCAGCAAGGCAATGCGCCAGCGCCGCGTCGTCCAGTTGATCACTGTAGGGCGCGTTCACCGTCGTCAAGACTGAACCCAGATGCTTGCTCATCATGTGTGCAAGATAGTCATTTCAGGCTTGTCGCACAAGTTGCCGCCCTCTTCCGCACCATCGGCTCAGCGTTGTTCTCGTGACCCAAATCAGCCAGAATCGCCCGCCAAAATCTGCCGACGACGACGTACGGCGTTCCCTTGACGAAAAAAGCGCGGATTTCCCACCCGGCCGGAGCCCGAGAATGACCGAGCAAAAACCCGTCCGCCTGCCCGACACCGCTTCCGTCGAGACCGTGCTAGCGGGTTTAGAGCCGCACTTGGCCGACGTCGAACTCTCCGCTGCCCTGAACAAGGCCTTTCCGGGCTTCGTCTTCACCGTCGCGACCATCGACGATCCATACTGGTGCAACCCTCACGACGTTGTCGCTGCCGACGGCACCCGCCTGGGCGACCATCGCGCCTGGGTCGAGCATGAATTGGCCGAGGTAGGCGGTGACCTCAACGCATTCTGGAACCGGCATCGCCAGAGCGGGGAAAAATTCGCCGAATGGCGCGGCACCACCACCTTCGTCTTTGCCCCGACCGGTCCCGGCGTCGCCGACTTCGTGCAGGTCTCGCTCGGCCGCGAGATCGAGTTTTTAACTGGCCCGGTGATCGAGCCCGACTGTCGCCCCCGCAACGTCGACGATCTGTTTGAGCCGACCTGGGTTTTGCGCGGTTCCGCGGTCGAGACACAACAGCTCGCAGGGCCAGTCTACCGGCTGCGCGGCCGTTCCGGCGGCGGCATCGCCAATCCCGACTGGTTCGATTTCGTGCCGCGCGAAAGCCGCTTTTTTGTTGCCTCGGGGCGATCGAGTGCCGCCGCCGACCGCATCTTTGCGCACCGACATCCACGACCTCGAGGATCGCGCGCCTGTGTGACCGCCCTCGAACTTCAATAGTGGAAGGGCAGGCCTCATATCTTCGAACAGGGCTTCCCTTGTTCTTAGAAAAAATGAACAAAACCTCGGACTGTATGGCCTTCACTCCGAGCTTTCGTATCAATGTCCGGACCCTATTCCCAGCGGCAAATTGCCCACGCTCTCCTGAGCGCGCGCGGCATCGTGCGCCTCGTAGAACTGCGCGATGCCGGAGTGACTGCCGCTACTGTGAGCCGTATGGAGCGGGATGGCGAGGTGCTCCGACTCGCACGGGGGACTCTACCAGCTCTCCGACGTGCCGCTCGACGCCAATCATACCCTGGCCGAGGCTGCCAAGCGCGTATCCAAGGGCGTCGTTTTCGTCGGTCCTCGCATTCCACGGCTTGACCGATCAGTTTCACAGGCAGGTGTGGCTGGCGATCGGCCGGAAGGACTGGGCCCCAACTCTGACAGCCCGCCAATTCGCATCGTTCGTTTCAGCGGGCACCTACTCACTGAAAGGGGTCGAAACTCACGTCGTCGAGGGCGTGTCCGTAAGGGTTTTCGGCGTCGCCAAAACGATCGCGGACTGTTTCCGATGTCGCAACAAGATTGGCCTGTCGGTGGCCATCGAGGGGCCTCCAAGAGGCGCTCCGTCAACACAAGGCCACGGTCGGCGAAATCGCCAGACAGGCCGCGGAAGAGCTCGCAATTTGTAACGGCCTCGATAAGTGGCACGGCTGAACCGCCGACGCCGAGTGATG
Source organism: Mesorhizobium neociceri (assembly GCF_013520985.1). Taxonomy (GTDB): domain Bacteria; phylum Pseudomonadota; class Alphaproteobacteria; order Rhizobiales; family Rhizobiaceae; genus Mesorhizobium; species Mesorhizobium neociceri. The sequence continues at coordinate 142,731 of NZ_JACDTY010000009.1, forward strand.
AACTGGATGCTGTAGCACCTGCCGAACGAAGGAGCGCCGGGGCTCACGGCAGCGTCGCCGCGTTGGTCGTGAGGCGCAGGCCGTGCATCGCCGCGTGACTACGCTCATGGATATCGGCGTGCGCCAGACAGCCGAGGGCCTTGAGTTTCTATTATGGTCAGATCCATTTTGAATACGGGGTGAGCGCCGCCGCACAATGACTGACCGCCCTCCCCCACCGCTCCGATTTCGATAATTGAGCGGCGGGCGCAACTGTTATGGAGCGTCACGTGGCTGAGACACGCTACGTCGGTGAAGTCGGTCTTTGATGCCGGCCCGCGCTTCTACAAGTCGCTAAATGTCCAAAACATGTGTTCCGCGGCGTGCTTGAGCGATGCGCAGAAGCCGGTGGCAAGATTTTCACGGTCTACATTGTGAGGAGCGTTCCAGCGGCGCTCGAGCTGATCGAACAATATCTCCCGCAGGATCGCGACGCCGTTGTGCTTCACTGGTTCACGGGAAGCAAGAGCGAGGCTCGACGTGCGACGACGCTCGGCTGCCATTTCTCCGTCAATGCCGATATGACCCGCTCCGACCGCGGCCGCTCCTTCGTCGCGGGTCGCGGACGATGCGGTCACGACGGCGGTAAGATCGAACGTTCGCTCTCACCGATGCCTCTCAAGGCCTAGCAAAATTGTGATCTTTGTGCTACACATTTCGTTGATCTGTAGCACGAAGGTGGCAAATGCCCACTCCACACAACCCTCCTGCTGCGGTGCGGCGTGCACTGCGCAAGCTTGGGGCGGACATCCATGATGCCCGTCGACGCCGACGGCTGCCGATGGCGGTCGTAGCCGAGCGCGCCTTCACGTCTCGCTCGACATTGCAAAGGGTCGAAGCCGGGGACACCAACGTCAGCGTCGGCATTTATGCCGGCGTCCTGCAGGCGCTTGGCCTGCTCGACGGCCTGAGCCAGGTCGCCGACATCAGCAACGACAGGATCGGCCAAGCCCTCGCCAGCGCCGATCTGCCTAAGCATGTCCACCTCAAGCGGCCAACCGAATCTCCTCGCGATGACTGACTTCGAGGTCCATGTCGATTTGGACGGCCGCACACGCCCGGTCGGACTGGCGAGGAGCAATCGCGTCCGGGGCACCGAGACCATCCTGTTCGAGTATGACGGCGCATGGCTTGAGGACCCGGACCGCTTCTCCCTGGGGCCAGCCCTTGCTCTGACCCGTGGCGCCTTCGCCCCTCCTGCCGGTCTTGCGACTTTCGGCTCCATCGGTGACTCAGCGCCGGATACCTGGGGACGGCGCCTCATGCAGCGCGCCGAACGCCGTCTCGCCGATCGGGAAGGCCGCGCGGTTCGCACGCTTGTAGAAAGCGACTACCTCCTCGGCGTCGCCGACGAGACCAGGCTTGGCGCACTCCGATTCCGCTTGGTTAGCGAAGAGATTTTCCAAGCGCCAATCCGTGCGGGCGTTCCTGCCCTGATCGAGCTTGGCCGATTGCTCCAGATCACCGAACGGGTTCTCTGGGACGAGGAAACGGATGAAGACCTGCAGGTCATCTTTGCCCCAGGCTCCTCCCTTGGCGGTGCCCGCCCGAAGGCGTCGGTTGTCGACCAACATGGCCACCTCTCCATCGCGAAATTCCCGAAGGGGACCGACGACTACAGCATTGAGACCTGGGAAGAGATCGCGCTGCGGCTGGCCGGACAGGCTGGTATCGCCACTCCCCAACACGAGTTGATAGATGTCGCTGGCAAGGCGGTCATGCTGTCGCGACGCTTCGACCGTAATGGTGCGATCCGTATCCCATTCCTGTCGGCGATGGCGATGGTGGGCGCCAAGGACGGCGAGCGCGGCAGCTATCCGGAGATCGTCGATGCCCTTGCTCAACACGGGGCTCACGGAAAGATGGATGCCCATGCCCTCTATCGGCGTGTCGTCTTCAACGTGCTGATCTCCAACGTCGACGACCACCTCCGTAATCACGGTTTCCTGTGGCTTGGAAAGGCGGGTTGGTCTCTCTCGCCGGCATACGACCTCAATCCCGTTCCGACCGATCTCAAGGCCCGGATGCTGACGACGAGCATCGATCTCGATGAGGGCACCTGTTCGCTCGATCTGCTGGAAGCCGCGTCGGAGTTTTTCGCGCTCACACTGCCGCAGGCCCGCGCAATAGTCAAAGAAGTTGCGACTGTGACCGCAACCTGGCGCGATACCGCCAAGGCGGTCGGCGCCCGCCCAGCTGAGATCAACCGCATGGCCAGCGCCTTCGAACACGACGATCTCAAGCGGGCGCTGGCGCTATGACGAGGACATTTCTTCACAGCTTGGGGCCCCCGGCAGCGAGCCCCGCCACCGGCACCATCGTCGACCTGGAAGTCTCAGACATCGAGGACGCCGGCATTCGGAAAATGCTGCAGACAGCCGCGACAAGGCCGAGCGCGTGGACTGATACTGCCTGGCTCCTGTGCGGCGATTGCCCGAACCCATTGGGGCTCCGGCCAACTCGCCAGCCTCGTGGGGCGCCAGCCGGCTATCTCCACTCCCCGCTCGGCGCGCGCTTCTCCCCATAACCCCGAGCATACAACCCCTTCGGCGGCCAGTTCAGGCAATGGTGTCCACGCCACCATTAACGCAAGCTGAGTTAGAGCTTCTGCGTAAGCTCTCAGTATGCGGCGCAAAGAATTTTGGTGAATCCGTCGGTCTCGCATCTGCTGCGCCACTTGGGGGAGGACGCGGGAGGCACGCTGCAGTCCATCTATCATCAAAGCGACGCCCCGGCCGACTTCCTGTTCCTGCCGGTGAACAACGGCACTGCCACGCGCGCCGGCACCCATTGGTCGCTGCTGTTCGTCGATGGCCGCAACCCGCAAAGCCGGGTCGCCTATCACTACGACTCCCTCCAGCAAGCAGGATACAACGACGCGCCTGCACGGCAGCTGGCAGAAGGGCTGACCGCCACCCTGGCGCCGGCCCGCATGCCGCGATAGTCGAACGATCATGATTGCGGTGTGTTTGTGGTCGACGGCACCTGGGCGCTGGTTCAACGACTGCTCGACGGGGAGCGGCCGGACCACGAGCCGCTGCACCTCGACAACCTCGTCGTCGATCGGCAGGCGCTGCAAAACCGGTTGACGAGGCTCTGATTTGGATTGGGGAAACGGGCGGCCGACGCAGTCGATTTGGCCGGACACCAGGTCCTGCTGCGGGTACTCGTCTGCTCCGCAGCTCGTCCGACCGGGGCGCTTGAACCCAACGAGCAGAACCCGCCAGGGAACCATCGGTCGGGCGCAAGCCGTAGCCGATTCACGGAGCTTCTCTGGCTTGGCATGTGAAGGTCGCCGCATGGGCCGTGGCCGGCTCACGACGGGACAGTGGCGCGTCTCCAGACACGGCCGGTCCAACACGCCTACGTTGTTGGCGCGGCACGTTGAAGCCGTCAGGTTCTCGACAGCTTTCCCATGTCAGATCAAAGCCCAGCTTCAAACGGGTTTAGATTGCTGAAAGTGAGAACGGATGGAATTCCCCTCGACCAAGCGGGTACGTGGACAATCGGACATCGCGGGCCCGCGAGAGAGCTCACCTGCGGCTCGGTCCGCAGGTGCGGCGACCTTTGCGCGGCAACTGAGCGAGATCGCCAATTCAGGTGCAGGTGGTGGACCAATGCCGGCCGCCTCGGCGCCACAGCCGGCTCAGGCAACAGGGATTTTGACATGGCGCAGCAAGCAGCCTCTTCATGCCGAGGATGCTCCCCTTATTCTCGGGCTCAAGGAGGTTCTCCTTAACGGTGGTGCGGCCGAACATACCGCCAGGGATCATGTAAATATTCTTCTCCGTTTTGGCCGCTGGCTCTTCAAAAATAACAAAAAGCCTATTGGCGCTCGGCTCGACACCGTGTCGCTGACCGATGATGCGCACGAGTTCAGCGGAAACCCCACGAAGCTCCTGACGGCAATAGAGCATCTCCGGACCTGGCAGTTGACGGGCGGAGTCGTGCCGATCGCAGGCCGCGCACAGCTGAATCCTCACCCCGAAGACGTGGCTCTCATCAAAGAATATAGAAACGAAGCGGCGACTGAGACCGGAAGAAGGGATGCAAGTGCGCTTAGGAGCTTCAGTGACTATCTGCGTCAAAACAACAAGAAGGGCATAGCTGGTCGGCTTTCCGGCAAGGCGTTGGATGAGGATCTCACGAGCTATAAGGACGAGGCCGATGATCGGAACATCGGTGCCGCACTGGCTCATCTGCGAAAGTCGCAGGCCGGCGCCAAGGCCATGGAGCTCGAGCGCCGTATTCCCCCTGTTCCTGATCCCGAAGACGTCCCCCCGGCCGAGCCGACGCAGTTCGGCGAGACCGATGGGCAGCACTACGCGTCTCAGGACGCGTGCAGCTGGCCAAAGGAGCTTCCCACGGGAGGCTACGATGCTGTGCTTTTGGGACTGATGGACCAACCGGACCCCTCGCCCGCAGCGCCGCAGCCGGCTCAGTCAACTCAGCTTTTGAGAACTCTCAGCAACCGCCCTCTTCATAACGCAGATGCTGAGCTTATGTCAGGGTTTGTGACCGCCCTCGAGAGCAACGGCGTCGAGCGCGCCGCCACAATCCACGTAAGTACTCTCCTCAGCTTTGGCCACTGGCTCTTCACAAACAATAAACCTCCTATTAGCGACCGGCTCGACAAGCAGTCGCTGACCGATGATGCGCGCGAGTTCATCCAAAAGCGCAGTCCCGAGACACTCCGCACGGCTATGAGCCATCTCCGAACCTGGCAGTCGACGGGCGGAGTCGTGCCGATCGCCGGCCACGCTGATCCGACTCGCGAAGACGCAGCTCTCATAAAAGAGTACAGAAAGGAAGCAGCGACAAACACCGTCAGGAAGTATTCTACTGTCCTTCGGGGCTTCAGTGACTACTTGCGTCAAGCCAACAAGAAGGGCATTGCTGGTCGGCTTTCCAGCAAGGCGTTGGATGTAGATGCCAAGGAGTATAGGAAGGACGCCGGCGGTGATCGGAGCATCGGTCCCGCACTGGCTCATCTACGGAAGTCGCAGGCCGGCGCTAGAGCGATGGAGCGCGAGCGCCATATTGTCCCCATTCCTGATCCGCAAAACGCGCCACCGGTGGAGACGATGTGGGTCGGCGAAGCCGCTGGGCAGCACAGTGCGCCTCAGGACGTTGGCAGTTGGCCAAAGGAGCTTGCCGCGGAAAGGCACGGCCAGGATTTAAGATCGGGGCCGATGGACGAACCGGGGCCCTCCGCGTCGGTGTCGCAGCCTGCTCGGTCAACTGAGCGTCGCAGTAAGGGCCCTCTTCACCCCGATGATGCTGAGCTTATTTCAGGGCTTGAGAAGGCCCTCATCAATGCCTCCGAGCACACCGTAAGAGACTATGTACGCTCGCTTCTCAGCTTTGGCCGCTGGCTCTCCGCGAACAATAAAGATCCCATTAAAGAGCGGCTCGGCAACCAGTCACTGACCGATGACGCGCGCGAGTTCATGGGAGAGCGTAACCCCAAGTCACTCATTGCGGCAATGGGTCATCTCTGGACCTCGCAGTCGACGGGGGGCGTCGTGCCGATCGCAGGCCGCACTGAGCTGAATCCTTATCCCCAGGACGGGGCTCTCATCAAAGAGTATAAAAACGAAGCAGCGACGGATGCCAGCAAGAGGAATGCAACTGCCCTCAGGAGCTTCAGTGACTACCTGCGTCAAAACGACAAGAAGGGTATTGCCGGTCGGCTTTCCGGCAAGGCGTTGGACAGAGATGCCAAGAGCTACAAGCACTATGCCGGTGGCGATGTAAGGATAGGGTCCGCACTGGCCCATCTTCGAGAGTCGCAGGCCGGCACCAAGGCGATGGAGCGCGAGCGCCATATTCCTCCCGTTTCTGGCCCCGAAGACGCGGCATCGACGGAGCCGATGGGGGTCGGCGGGCCTGCTGGGCAGAACAGCGCGTCGCAGGACGCTGGCAGTTGGCCGAAGGAGCTTGCTGCGGAAGGCTACGGCCAGGATTTGAGTTCGGTGCCAATGGATGAACCGGACCTCTCGTCCTCAGCGCCGCCGCCGCCTCGATCGGCAGGGCTTCGCAGCAAGCAGCCTCTTTATCCGCAGGATGCTGAGCTTATCAGGGGGCTTGAGGGCTCTCTCATCGAAGGCGGGGCCACGGAAGGCACCGCGAAACTCTATGTGCGTCTTCTTCGCAGCTTTGGCCACTGGCTCTTTAAAAACAATAAGACGAGCATCGTTGCTCAGCTCAACAACAACTCGCTCGCCGATGGTGGTGAGGTACTTGAATTCGTAGGAACGGGTGATCCCCGGAGACTCCGCACGGCAATAGGTCATCTCGAGACCTCGCGAGCGACGGGCGGAGCCGTGCCGATCGCGGGCCGCGCTAAGCCGCTCCAGATCCTTCCCGCAGACGAGACATCGCTCGAGCCGATCCGGGCCGGCGACACCGCTACGCAGGACAGCGCGTGGCAGGACGCTGGCAGTTGGCCAAGGGAGCTTCCCGCGGGAGCCCACGATGACTTTCCTTTGAGGCCGAAGGACCAAACGGGCGCGTCGTCCTCAGTACTGCGGCCGGGTCTGTCAACGGAGCTTCGCAGAAACCAGAAGCCTCTTCATCCCCAGGATGGAGCTCTTATTTCCGGGTTTGAGAACGACCTCAAGAACAAGGGTGAAGAACGCACCGCCAAGGGCTATGTACGTCGGCTTCGCAGCTTTGGCCACTGGCTGTTCAAGAATGACAAAGCGAGCATTGTTGCCCGGCTCGACAACAAGTCGCTGACCGATGGCGGTGAGGTGCTCGAGTTCACCGGAAATGGTGATCCCAGGAGACTCCTTAACGCAATGGACCGCCTTCGAACATGGCGGTCGACGGGCGGAGTCGAGCCGATCGCAGGCCGCGCTAAGCTGAATGCTGCCCCCGACATCGCCCGCGATCAGAATGTGCGTTTGGGGCTGACGGACGAACCGGGCCCGTCGTGGTCTATCGAGCCAGCCCCGCGCCTTGATCAGCCACCGGATCCTGGAGCGTCCGAGCACCAGCAGTCCTGGCACCAGGGTGCACTTGCCAGGAGCAACCTCCTGCCAAGCCAGGAGCTCCTTATCAACGATGAGCGCGACACGGCTGAAGTGAGGCCAGCGAAGAGGCAGAGGACCCTGGACAATCCGCAAGACGTTGCCGCCGGGCGGCAGCCGAGCGAGATCGCCAATTCAGGCGATCGCCGGCTGACGCCGGCCCCCACCCATCAACCGGGTGCATCGCCAGGGGAGGTGCAGGACATGATGCAAGCCGGACACAGGTCCACCTCACCCTGGTCGCCGCAGATGCCGCTCAACTTTGACTGGAGCATGTGGCCGACGTCGGAACCAGCGCCTTCTCCGGGGCCAAGCACCTCGGAGGAGGACACTTTGACATGGTTGGCCAAGGAGTTGGAGCGGCGCGAGATGGTGACCGGCACGCGGCCGCAGTCCATGATGCCTTCACCGGGGCCAAGCACCTCGAAGGAGGACACTTTGACGTGGTTGGGCAAGGAGTTGGAGCGGCGCGAGACGTTGGCCGGCAGTCGGCCGCAGCCCACAACGCAAGAGACCGCCGTCCTGGAGCTGATGGGGACCGATGACGTCCAGCCCGTCCATCGCGGTCAAGCTTTGCCGATGAGTGCGCCAGCGGCACCGGCTCGCCAACCTGCCTTGCCCGCCATCGCCATGGCGCCAGACACCTACCGCGGTCTTCCGCTGGTTGATGTGACGGCGCCCGCGAGCCCCTCCTCCGATGCTCGGATCGGAGGGTTGGACCAGACAGCCTCGTCCCGTGTCGCCGCGGGCTCGGTGCTCGGCGCCACCGAGTGGCTGAGCGACGCCCATATCCAGAGCGATTATGATTTCCTGGAACAGCAGTTGCAGGGGATCGATCCAGCGCTCGCCGCCCGGACACGGCTGGTGAGCCCGTCGGTCTCGCATCTGCTGCGCCACTTGGGGCCGCAGGGGGCGGAAAGCACGCTGCTCTCCATCTATCATCAAAGCGACGCCCCGGCCGACTTCCTGTTCCTGCCGGTGAACAACGGCACTGCTACGCGCCCCGGCACCCATTGGTCGCTGCTGTTCGTCGATGGCCGCAACCCGCAAGGCCGGGTCGCCTATCACTACGACTCGCTCCAGCAAGCAGGATACAACGACGAGCCTGCACAGCAGCTGGCAGAAGGGCTGACCGCCACCCTGGCGCCGGCCCGCATGCCGCGACAGTCGAACGATCATGATTGCGGTGTGTTTGTGGTCGACGGCACCTGGGCGCTGGTTCAACGACTGCTCAACGGGGAGCGGCCAGACCACGAGCCGCTGCACCTCGACAACCTCGTGGCCGATCGCCAGGCGCTGCAAAACCGGCTGACGAGGCGCCTACCGCACGAGGAGCAACCCCGGCAGACGTCGGATGATGAGGCCGCCTCCTTCGAGCCAGGGGAGCTCACGCTACTGTTGGATGATGAGCCTGCCTCCCCAGCAATGATGGCATTCGAGCCAGGGGAACTCCGGCTTCTGTTGGATGATGAGCCTGCCTCCTCTTCGCCAGGAAGTAATTCGACCCCACATGCGCAAACCGACGCTGTTCACCAGTCAAGCCGGGCGCCGTGGCTCCCCGAACGCAAAACATAACTTTGCGGCGCTCACGGAATTATCGGTGCCGCTGGGCCTGACTAATCGGCTCGCAATCGCGGCGCGTTTCGATCACCTTGAAGCGGCGTCTGATCTCCTCCGGGCTCTCCTGATGTTCCTCGGGCCAGGTTCGACAAACGCCAGAGCCGCCGCGGGCCGGCGGCCCATTCGATGACAATATATTTGAGCTCGATTTCTTCTGCCACGGCTTGCGGGACCGGCCGCTTGCGGGTGAAGGTGCGAACCGACAGGGCGTTTTCCGCCGCAGCCTCGGCCGCCAGTTCATTCTCAGCGGCAGGCTTGCTGAAACGCCTGGCAGAGATTGAACCGATGCGCTCGGGTGCATCCGACTCGTGGAGACACAGCGCATGGATATTGGTTAGGACAAGAGCTAGCCATGTTACCTGCCGCGGCGGGAGATGACATGGCCTCTTGGACGGCCATCCAACTGGACGACAGGATGAGGAGCTGCTCGACCAGCAAGGAAAGGGCGCCCTAGCAGCACCCTCACTTGCGCTTAGTGCGATCATGCCGATGAGGTGCCATGCCTTGAGAGGGCCTCAGTGGCCATTGGCACGTACCTGCGCAATACCCGCCGGGCGGCGCTCGCCACGTAGCGGCGCTACCTTGGTCGACGTCGCAGGCCAAGATCGGGGCCGCCGCCCCCTTGAACAGTGGCTGACCGAGCAGCAGCGGCGTACCGCCTGACCGTCCGATCTCCAGCCCGCAGAACTATCTGGTGCTGGTTCTCCCGTTGCCGGCATGCAAGACAGCCAGTGGCCACGCTGCGATGGAGCTGGCGGCGCGACGCTCAGCTTCTGCCGCGCTCGCCTTCCCAAAACACACATCGCAGGGCGCTGATGGTTCGCTCTGCTTTTGGCCCGCAGAATTCGTCTGCAGGCTTCTTTGCCGAGCTGCACCACCTTCTCCACGGGGCAAAATGAAAGTAGTTCAAACCCGCCGGATACCAGCTGGCACAAGACAAGGTATTGTACCGACCTGGCTCGTGCCCTGCAGGCTCAAGCCGCAAGGCGTGCTTGCAGATTGTTCAGATAGCCTTCTGCATAGTCTTGCGCCATGGAGATCGGCAGATTGATCCCGGCCGTGGCGGCCTCTTCCAGCGCTTGCTTCACGAGCCCATTGCGAATTGCCAGCTTGACTTCGGGGCCAGCGATAAAGCTGAGCGCCTGCCCTCCGATATTGATGCCTGCTTCTAGCAACGCCTGCTTCATATTGCCTCCGGTGATGGCCGTACGGAGAAGATTCGCCGCCTGCGCCTCGCAGGAAAGCGCCATCGACACGGCATCGGCCATTTGCCCAAGAGCCGGAACGAAGCTCAATAGACTCACCGCCGTTGCAGCCCAATCGAGCACTGGCGAGACCACCTTGAGCACGTCGCCGATTGCGTGCATGAATGCCCCGCCATTCTTCTTGGGTGACTTGGTATCAGGCTGATCCGTCCGACCCATCATCATGTCCGAGACCGCGTCCTGGTCCCCGGCGATTTTGGGCGCATGGGTCTTCGATTGCTGAACGGTGCGGTTCGCCGACGACATACTGTCGGAGAAATGCGCAAAGTCATTTTTGCTGATGTTGCCGGAATCGACCGTGTGTCCTCCGCCGAAATCGAAGAACTTATGGTGGGTTTTGTAGCCCGTAATCGAATTGTTGAGCTGACTGAATAGCAAAGGATCTGAGAGTAGATGAGAGGCGGCTTGCTGTAACTTTAGATCGAGGCTCTTGTCCTCCGCCATACTCGCGAGCTTTTCACGAGTCAGATCACCGCTTCCAAAGAAGGCGTCCTGATTGTTCTTGATCGTTTCTATCGTGTCCAGCTCGATGCGCGTCAGGCTCATCGCCGATGAAGCGACTTGAAGAAAGTCCTCTTTGTGGACCTTGTCGATGTTGCCACCATATAATTGCTTCCATTCATTCGGGTGGCTGACGAAGTACTGAGCCGCCGCAATGACCTGAGGCGGACATTTGCCGGTTTTCGCGTCGCCGTCGACGATCTGCTTGAAGTCAGCCACACTCAGGTTCTTGGGCAGGTTTTCGGAGTACCTGTAGAGCTCGCGTAATGCATCGTTACGGGTCATGACCGACGGCTGCGGATCTCCGGTGCTGTCGGATGGAATGTAATTCTGCCCGTAGCTTTGCGCCTGCTTTTCCTGAAATTCGGCAACTTGTGAGTGATGGCCGGAGAATCCGGATAAATCCTTCGCCGTGATCTTGCCGCCGCAGCGGCCATCGCCCTGCGAGCCGATCGCATAAAAAAGCTCTGGATCCTGCTGCAACCCCTGGATCGCCGCTTTCAGATCCGATGGCGTAGAGGGATCATTGGCTTTATCCGACAATGATTCCCAACTGAGCGGGCATAGGTCCTTGTGACGGTTCAGCACCGCTACGATCTGCAACTCGGCAGAGGTGAGCGAGCCCCCGTTCCACGTGATTCTCTCGCTTTTTATGGGCGCCGGCGCAATCGGCGGGGGCTCGATTTCAGAAGACTGCGGCTCCTGATCCATCGCTTCGATTGATGCCCTCATAGCTGGCGGCAGTAGGTCCATTGGGTGGAGACGCAATTCCTCCAACGACGCCTCGGCATCTGACAAAGGCGACTGCGAGGGCTCCTGGACCACTGCTTTCAGCGATGAGAGATTCCGCGGCAACGGGTCCCGGAGCGCGAACTGACCGGCCCTGTCATAATTGGCCACGATCGTGTCAAAGGACGATGCGTTTTGCAGAGTCTGGGCCAACGCGAATATTTGATTTGAGCAATCCTGGACGGACTGCGAGAAAGTGTTGCTGCTATTATTGATTGGCATTGTGGCTCCTCAGACGTGAAAATTGCAGTCCTCCCCTTAGGGGCGACGCCAAAGGTGTTCACGGACATTGACGATTATGAGCATTAGCCGGGTGACCATTCCGCCTCCCATTTGCCATGCTTTAATTGCTCCGCTCCTGTTGGCTCCCAGGTTCAATTCCAGCCCACAATGGCTGGCGATTGCTGGATCCTGAGTCTCCTCATGGCCGGTTCAGCTTTCGAGAATCTGACGAACTCACAACAATCGTTCAGGAGATGTCATTTCTGAGTCGGCTCAGGCTTGCCGCCAACCTCATCCTGTTGCGGCACGTCAGAAGAATAAGAGGCTTCCGGTCTCCCATCGCGCACGACCATGGTGGAGGAGCCCCTGAATAAGATCAGCACCGATTCCTTTGTAGGCGCCGCCGCCGCGCGCGGATGCGCCTGCGCCTCGGCGACCAGGCCGTTGAATGTCTGCTCCACGAGCGCAACGAAGCGAGGGGGACCGGAAACCATGACCAGGCCATTTCCCGGCGCGGGTCTCACGACGTAGCGGTCATCGGAGATGTCGAGCTGATCGAGAGCCGCTTTGAAGGTGTCGAAGCGAAGCGGGGTCAACACAAGCATCCGAGTTTGCGCTTCCTTCGCAGCTGATACGTAGAGGACAAGCCCATCATAGTACCATTGGAGGTCGTACAGCTCGGCCAGGCGGTCGAGGAACTCGCGCGCGGGCAAATCAGGCATACGCCCGCGAATCCGGCCCCTCACCTCGGCGCTGATGTTGACGCTGATATTCAGGTTGTTCCCGAATTCCTGCAACGCGGCAGAGAGATCCTGATCCAGAACCGTATATCTATAGGGCGCCGCGGGAAGCGACAGCGGGACGCCCAGAGTTGTATGGATTCCGGTGAAGAGAAAAAATCCGACACAAAGAAGTCTCTTCAAGTTGTGCAGGATGATGGATAGGTTCAGCGTGCCGTGCATTTCGTCCTGATAAACCAAAGGCCGAAACTCTCACAAGCACTAAAGCGCCACCCGTAACTTTTTAAATGAAGGACGCACTCTCGTCAGCTTGCCGTCAGGTCGCCTCGCTAGGCAGTGACCCGAAAGCGGGTGAAAACCGACTGAATTCATCCCGCGCGAAAGAGAGCAATCGAGTCCTTGCATGATGATGCCTGTCGCGTCGCCCTCTGCCAGCCTTACCGATATTCTTCCCAAGGTCGCTTCACCGTCGTTGGGCGAGCAGGCCCAGTTTGAGCGCGCACTGACGCAGGCCGCCGCCTCTACGAAAAACGATACCGCGCCGGGCCCAGCTGGGGTGACGGCAGTTTCTCCGCATTTGGACGTTGAACGCGCGACTGCGCAGACAACCCTGCGGGGCGACCGCCTGCTCCAGACGGTTTCTTCCCTTTACCGGAACAATGCAGTTACCCCCGCCGGACTTGACCATCAGGTCGGCCTTGAGAAAAACCCTCCACCCGGGCGGGCGCAAAACGTCCCTGGCGTGGGTGAGACAGCAGGAACGCCGGCAGCACATGATTTCGGCTCGATGGTCGCTGATCTACGGGACCTCTATAATGGCGTCACCCAACTTTCCCTGGTTTCCAAAGCTGTGAGCGGCCTGACTTCCTCCGTGAACACGCTGATCAAGCAAGGATAACGGGCGCGCATGATTGGCTTATCCCATAGCGGAATCATGCATAACCGGTTCGGTCAGCGATCACTTCATTTTTTTGTGCTGCCACTTCTGTTTGCTCTGAGTGGCTGCAAGGCCGATCTGTACACGCAATTGCAGGAGCGCGAGGCGAATGAGATGCTTGCAATTCTGATGGACAACGGGGTTGATGCCGTAAGAGTTGCCGCTAAGGATGGGACCAGCACGCTTCAAGTCGACGAAAAGCTGCTTGCATTGTCAATCAACCTCCTGAATGCCAAGGGGCTTCCGCGCCAGTCTTTCAAGAACCTCGGCGAAATCTTCAGTGGATCAGGCCTGATTGCCTCACCGACCGAGGAGCGGGCTCGTTACGTTTATGCCATGAGTGAAGAGTTATCGCGTACCATCAACGATATCGATGGCGTCTTCTCAGTACGTGTTCATGTCGTTTTGCCAAATAACGACCTGTTACGATCGGGTGGTACGCCATCCTCAGCCGCTGTTTTTATCCGGCACGACGCCAAAGTAAATCTCTCACTACTGCTGCCGAAGATTAAGATGCTCGTCGCCGACAGCATCGAAGGCTTGACCTACGAAAAAGTCGAAGTGGTTTTGGTTCCTGTGGAAGCGCCCGAACATGAGCTACGGACTGTTCCGGCGACTGTCTCGGCCGAAGCATCCAGGTCCCTTGCAGCGCCCCTTCTGGCCATCGTGATCGGTGTTGCCGCCGCAATATGCGCAGTGACGTGTCATTTCCTGGCCAGTGTCCTAAGGCATCGGCGCCGGGGATCATCAGGCGCATTGCCCAAGGTCGCTGGCCGTTCGGTGTTTTCGCTGCCAAGGCCATTCGCAAGAAAAATCGGCGATGGTGCGTAGGTAATATTCCCAATGCCGATATCGACGCAGACTTCCGGACGCGATCAGTCGCAATTCCATCCCGTGTGCCTGAGCGATCTTGCTGCTTTAGCGCATCCGACTCGTCTTGCGGCACGTCTTGATCCGGCGTTGTCCGCTGCGACATTGGTGCAGTTGCAGAAGCGCCCCAGGCTGCAGCTAAGACTGGCACAATTGCTGCTTGACGATAAAACGCATTCAAACGGAAGCGGCTGGGAGCCGGATCTTCTGGGCGGACATGATCCGCGTCGGGCTGCTCTCCTGGCCGGCAGTATCTGGCATGCCCGATCGCTGCTGAAACTTGTTTCAAAGCATGACCTGACCGCGCTTATTGAGCATATCGGTGCAGATGTACACGCGTTCGGCGTTCGACATCTGGCGCATGCGATCGCAAGCAGCTTGATCGCCGATCCGGAAGCGCTCGCGCGACACATCGAACACGATGGGCATGCCTGCCTTGGAGCTTGGCTTAATAGCAGTCCGGCGCTTCAGCGTAGCCGCGTGCTTCTGCGATTGCCCGTCGGGACCGCCGCCGAGAACCCCGCGCCCGAACACAGTAAGGCCTCGGGTCAGTTGCTATCGCTTGTGGTGGCACATTTTGAGACGGAGAACCCGGCGATATGACAGTCGATTTTTTCGCAGAGCCCGTTGCGCCGCAGTTGCGCCCGGTCGGGCCGCTAATATCGGCGAGCGAGCTCGAGATCTGGCATGGCGCCGCAGAAGCGCGTGAGGCGGCAGAACGGCATCTGAAGCGGGTTCGCAGCTGGGCACGCGCCGCTTATCAGCGAGAGCGGGAGCGCGGCCGTACCGAAGGCTTGAATGCAGGCAACGAGGAGATGGCCCGGCTGATTGCGCAGGCAGTCTCCGAAGTGGCGCGGCGAAGGGCGGTTCTGGAGCAGGAATTGCCAGAGCTGGTCATGGAGATACTAACCGATCTCGTGGGAGTTTTCGATCCGGGCGAGCTTTTGGTCAGGGCCGTTCGTCACGCGATTGAGCGCAAATATAAGGGCGCGGAAGTTTGCCTTCATGTATGTCCCGCGCAAGTGGACATGCTCGCGCGCGAGTTTGCTGGATGCGACGGATGGGAGGGTCGGCCGAGGGTTCGGATCGATCCGGATCCGACCTTGTTGCCGCAACAGTGCGTGCTGTGGAGCGAGTATGGCAATGTCGATCTTGGACTTGATGCACAGATGCGCGCCCTGCGCCTCGGCTTTAGGTCGTATTCTGAGGACGGCGAAGGGTGATCAGGCCGGTACCTCAGCATAGTAAGCTCGCTGGTGGCCGGGCGCCCGATCCGGCGATCTCGTCCTTGAGGTCTACAGCAAAGGAAATCGACACCCGTGTCGTGCACGGCCGGATCACGCGGGCTGTCGGTACGCTGGTCCATGCCGTTTTGCCAGATACTCGGATTGGAGAACTTTGTCTGCTGCAGGACACCCGAACCGGCCTTTCGCTCGAAGCCGAGGTGATCGGTTTGTTGGACAATGGGGTGTTGCTCACACCGATCGGTGACTTGGTGGGTCTGTCCAGCCGCGCAGAGGTCGTGTCCACCGGACGAATGCGTGAAGTGCCAGTCGGCCCCGAATTGCTTGGCCGTGTGATAGACAGCCGTTGCCGCCCACTCGACGGCAAAGGCGAAGTCAAAACCGCCGAAACTCGTCCGCTGCACGGCAGTGCGCCCAACCCAATGAAAAGGCGGATGGTTGAGCTGCCGTTCCCGCTCGGGGTCCGTGCCCTAGATGGTCTTCTCACATGCGGCGAAGGTCAGCGGATCGGAATTTACGGCGAGCCTGGTTGTGGCAAGTCGACATTATTGTCGCAGATCGTAAAAGGTGCCGCCGCCGACATTGTCATAGTCGCGCTCATAGGCGAGCGCGGACGCGAAGTTCGTGAATTCATCGAGCGGCATCTTGGGGAGGAGGGCCTGCGCCGTACGGTCGTTGTCGTTGAAACCTCCGACCGCTCGGCAGTGGAGCGGGCGCAATGTGCTCCTATGGCGACCGCGCTCGCGGAATACTTTCGCGAGCAAGGGCTACGCGTCGCGCTTATGTTGGACTCGCTAACGCGTTTCTGCCGCGCCATGCGCGAAATAGGCCTTGCTGCGGGCGAGCCGCCGACCCGGCGGGGCTTTCCTCCCTCCGTTTTTGCCATGCTGCCAGGCCTGCTGGAACGTGCTGGCATGGGCGAGCGCGGCTCCATCACGGCGTTCTACACGGTACTTGTCGAAGGTGATGGCACAGGCGATCCAATCGCCGAGGAATCGCGCGGCATCCTCGACGGTCATGTCGTCCTCTCGCGTGCTATCGCGGCGCGATCGCATTTCCCCGCCATCGATGTACTGCAGAGTCGCAGTCGCGTAATGGATGCGGTCGTTTCTGGGACACATCGCAAGGCAGCATCGTTCTTCCGTGACCTCCTCTCTCGGTACGCCGAATCCGAGTTTTTGATCAATGTCGGCGAATACAAGCAAGGCGGCGACCCGCTGACTGACCGGGCAGTCGCCACGATTGGCGACTTGCGGGAATTTCTCCGTCAGAGCGAAGACGAGCCGTCGGATTTTGAGGAAACGATCGCATGGATGTCGCGTCTGACCGCGTGAATCGCGTTCACGTTTCGAGGTTACGGCTTCTGAAGGATATGCAAGAGCGTAGTGCCCTTAGGGAACTTTCCATGAAGGAAGCCCAGCGCCATATGGCCACCTTAGCCGTAGAGAATGCCTCCCAAGAGCTTGCAATAGTACAGCATCATTGCGCACGGACCCAAGCGGCACTCTACCAGGAACTGATGTCGCTCGACACGTTGACCAGCGCAGCACTCGACCATCATCACCTTCAAATTGAGCGGCTTGCGGCCAAGCTAACGTCCAGCCACCAGGTGGTCGATGATGCGCGCATCGCTGAAGAAAAAGCCGAGGCAGCGGCGTCTGAGAAGAGGGCTGTGTGGGTCAAACGTTCGACCGCAAAGCACAAATGGCAACAAATCGAGGACGACGTTCGACGCGCCTTCGATACTCATTCGGAGGCCGCAAGCGAGATGGAGGCCGACGATGAGGCATCGGTTCGGCATGGAAGGGTCTCGCTGGCCGAGGCACCCAGAACCGATAAACCGCGGGCTCTGTGAATGACGCTATCGTGCAGCTTAGAGCCGCTTCGGTAATCACTGTGGTCAGACCTGCTATCTTCGAACCAGGGCTAACATTGTCCCACGTGGTCGTCTCGTGGCTCAATGATATAGCGGCCTCCCGCAGGCCGTTTGAGAGCCGGATCAGCGACAAGCCGCTATCGGTGCGGATACAAGGGCTTGTTTGGCAGCAGCAAGCTTCCGCCATTCCGATGCTAGACTGCTTTTGGCGCGTGGGACCCGAAACGATGGTCTTGTCGCTGTCACGAGATCTGGTGGAGGCGCTCGTCTCGACAGTACAGAGCGGCCTTGGTTTACCTTCCGAGCCAACCGCTTCCCTGATTGTCGAACTTGCACTTGAGCCGCTTGTCGCTCGAATGGAAGAGCAGACGCAGCTCGACGTGCAGCTTCTGGGCGTGCGCGAAGCCACGACACTTGCTCCTTACCTTGAGCTTGATATCGGCTTCGGCCCAGTCAGCGGCCAGGGCCGCCTGTTCCTGTTCTCTCCTCTTGATGGCTTGGTGCCGTCTGCCTTCCGCGCCTTGGGCGAACTGGTTGGCCAATTGCCGCGGCAGCCGCGCGAGGTCTCGCCGGAGTTGCCGGCCATCGTTGCAGGAGTAATCGGCACGCTCTGCGTTCCAGCAGCGGTTCTTCGCCAAGCATGTATCGGTGACGTTCTGTTGCCAGACATATCGCCGTTCGGCCGCGGCCAGATCACTCTATCCTTGGGCCAGTTATGGGCCGGGGCAGATATTGAGGGCGACGACCTAATCCTGCGGGGTCCCTTCCGCCCGCGATCGTGCCTTTTGGAGAACGTCCCTATGTCGACACAACCGCAATCGCAGCAAGAACAGTCGCAACCCGATCTCGACGACGTCGAGATCGTCCTTGTCTTTGAATGCGGCCGCTGGCCGATGCCTCTAGGCGACTTGAGGAGCGCGGGCGAAGGACACGTTTTCGAACTTGGTCGGCCAATCGATGGTCCGGTCGACATAGTCGCCAACGGCCGGCGCATAGGGCGTGGGGATATCGTGCGGGTCGGAGATGAGCTGGGCGTCAGACTCCGTGGCAGATTGGCATCCAATGACTGAGATTCAGCCCGCAATTCTGTCGCTTCTTGCGGTTACAGGCGGACTCGGCCTGCTGGTTCTAGCAGTCGTCACAACCACGGCTTTTATCAAGGTATCGGTTGTTCTGTTCCTCGTCCGCAATGCGTTGGGCACCCAGACGATACCACCCAACATAGTGCTGTACGCCGCGGCACTCATCCTCGCCGTTTTCATCAGCGCGCCTGTTATCGAACAGACCTATGATCGGATGACGGATCCGAAGCTGCGTTATCAAACGTTGGACGACTGGGTAAGCGCCGCCAAAGTGGGCCGTGAGCCCGTGCACGACTATCTGAAGAAATTCACAAATGAAGAACAGCGCGTTTTTTTCTTGTCGTCGGCGGAAAAGCTGTGGCCAGAGGAAATGCGCGCCAAAACCACACCTGATGATTTTGCGATTCTCGTGCCGTCCTTTCTAATTTCAGAACTCAAGCGCGCATTCGAAATAGGCTTTCTTCTCTATCTCCCCTTTATCGCGATCGATCTTATCGTGACGACAATTTTGATGGCGATGGGCATGTCGATGGTATCCCCGACAGTCATATCGGTGCCTTTCAAGCTCTTTTTGTTTGTCGCTATTGATGGGTGGTCGAAGCTAATGCACGGGCTGGTCTTGAGTTACGCCACACCGGGAGGTTGATTATTACTCAATCCAGCATTGTCACTCTTATGAGCCAGTCGTTGGTGGTTTTCATGATCTGGATTCTGCCGCCGCTCATTGCATCGGTGGTTGTTGGCCTGGTCATCGGGATTATCCAGGCGGCAACGCAAATCCAGGATGAGAGCTTGCCCCTCACAGTCAAGCTTCTGGTCGTTGTGGCGGTGATCGGCATGTTTGCCCCTGTGCTGAGCGCCCCGCTCCTAGGACTGGCCGACCAGATCTTCACGGAGTTTCCCGCAATAACTCCCAGCTACCAGCCTCCACCATGAATGCGTCATCGCCCGAGATTCCAATCCTGATCCATGCGGCAATCGACCTCTTGGCTGCAGCCGCCCTTGGCGCGGCTCGGGCGATAGGCATCATGATGGTGCTTCCAGTGTTTACACGGGCTCAGCTTGGCGGGCTCATCCGCAGCAGCATGGCTGTTGCCCTCGCACTGCCATGCTTACCACTCGTCAGCGACGGCTTGCAGGCGCTGGATCCTGAAACACGTCTGATCCAGGCAACTCTGCTCGGCGTGAAGGAGATCTTTGTCGGACTGCTACTAGGCACTTTTCTCGGCATCCCGTTGTGGGGCCTTCAGGCGGCCGGCGAGTTTGTCGACAGCCAGCGCGGCATCACCAGCCCGTCTGCTTCGTCCGATCCGGCGACGAACAGTCAGGCTTCCGCTATGGCAGTTTTTCTCGGGATCACCGCAATCACAATGTTCGTGGCGTCGGGTGGCTTGGAGGCTGTGGTCAGCACCCTTTATGGCAGCTTTCAGATCTGGCCTGTGTATCGGTTTCGCCCCATACTATCCGTGCAAGGTGCAATGGAGGTGTTAAAGCTCCTCGACCGCATCATGCTCACGACCTTGTTGGTCTCCGGGCCTGTAGTGTCTTTCCTGATGCTGGTTGACATGTCGATGATGATATTGCGGCGTTTTGCGCCCCAGTTCAAGTCGAGCCAACTGTCACCGATGATCAAGAATATTGGCTTTCCGATTATCATGGTCGGCTACACTGCCTACCTCATCGAGGCAATGAGCCTGGAGATCACACAAACGGACGGCGCGCTTGAGTGGTTTGACAAGCTTCTGAAATGAGCGACAGCAGCGAAGAGAAGACACACGCCGCCAGCTCTCACAAGCTCGACGAGGCGCGCAAAAAAGGGCAGATCGCGCACAGTTCCGATTTTGTCCGCGCGGCCGCCTCTTGCGCTGCGCTCGGCTATATTTGGCTAAGAGGGAGCGTGATCCAAGACAAGTGCCACGAAGCGTTGCTACTTGTCGATAACCTGCAGAATCTGCCCTTCCATACAGCAGTCCGGCAGGCACTCGTCCTGCTGATTGAACTCACAGTGGACGCTGTTGGCCCGCTGCTTGGGACTCTCATCGCCGCGGTGATTGTGGCCGCCATAATAGCCAATGGTGGATTTGTGTTCTCACTGGAGCCGATGAAGTTCAAGTTTGAGAAGATCGACCCCTTCCAGGGATTGAAGCGCATGGCGTCTGCGCGTTCTGCAGTGGAAGTTGGCAAGACGCTGTTCAAGGTGGCGGTCCTGAGCACAACCTTTTTCCTCTTCATTCTCGGCACGTGGAAAACGATGATCTATCTGCCGATCTGCGGCACGGGCTGTATTGGCCTCGTCTTTACGCAGGCGAAGCTGCTGAGCATGATCGGCGCCGCTGCCCTTCTGGTCGGCGGCCTGGTCGATCTGCTGGTGCAGCGTGCGTTGTTTCTGCGCGAAATGCGCATGACCATGACCGAAGTGAAACGCGAGTTCAAGGACCAGGAAGGTACGCCGGAGTTGAAGCGTGAACGACGCCGCCTGCGCGAGGAGTCTGCGCACGAGCCTCCCCTGGGGGTGCACCGGGCCAATTTGGTCGTGAGAGGGAAGGCCATACTCGTCGGTCTGCGTTACGTTCGCAGCGAATTCGGGGTACCGATGATGGTGTGCCGCGCCGAGGGCGAGGCTGCTTCGAACATGTCAACCGAGGCGCGGGCGCTACGCATCCACATTGTCGATGATGATGTGCTTGCGCATCAGCTTATCAGCAAAACGAAGCTGGGCAACGCCGTTCCTGCACAATGTTTCGCGCCTGTCGCGAAGATACTTTATACCGCGGGCTTGGTATAGACGTAGCCTAAGCCTTGGCCGGCGATAAGCCGCAGTTTCAACACGAAACACTCACGTCAGCTCTTCCTTTTGCATCTACAACGGCGGCTTTGTCAGCTCCTAGTCAGCCAAGTGGTCTATCCAGGCGTGCTGCAGCAACCAGCCTGGATTCAACTAAAAAATATAGGAGCAATCGTCATGTATGGTAGAACTGGTAGCTCGTCCGGTGGTCACTACAGTTACAGTGGGCACGGGCAAACGGATGCAGGAAGCCAAGACTTCTCAGACAGACTGGCCCGAATGCATCTAGGCGGGTCGGGTTCCGGCGGCTCATCCTCGGGGGGCGCGCAAGGCTATTCCCTCCAAGACCGGCCTCCGGTGGTGCAGATCGACAGGTCTACTTTCAGGAAGGAGGCAAGGCAATTTCATGGCGGTGAGATCCATCGTATCGCCGACAATCCACACGAGTATTCGGAATTCGTATCTGCACGAGCCAGACGCACCGCGGACGTTGCGAGTCAATTCGCCGTGCGTCGAGACTCGGAGCACGCGCAATATTTCAGCTATCAGTTGGGAGACAAGAGCGTCGGACTGCTGAGAACAGAAGGCGGGTTCAGCATGACTGACTTCGAATCGGAAAGCTGGAGGGAACAATTTCCTGGTCGAACCGAGGTCACTTCAATTGTGGATCTTCAGGTTGCTCATCCGCTCGTCGAGAATGCAGGCGACATTCTGCTGGAGCATCAACTTCGGATGGACGGCGAACGGCCTTTGCTGAACTGGCGTGCGGCCAACCCGGAGGCACAAGCCCGCGCAGCGGCGATGGGGTTCGTTGAAGTCGATGATGGCGACATGGTGCTTGACCCTACTCAGCATCCCGACAAGTGGACCAAGAACAGTGACGGTGAATGGCAGCGTGCAGGCAAGCCGGCGAAGTATCTCTGCAAGACTGAGGATCGTGGGAGCACTCGACCAGGTTCAAGCTCGTACGAGGATGACTTTATGTGACCGGGCGCTGGTGGAGATAATCGCGATCGCCGGCCGCTTCTGACTATGTGCGGTGTGCATGGTCATGTGCGGTGGGCGAAATGCTCGTCCGAAACGGCAGCACACATACGAGCGGCAGCACGCATGCGAGGCAGACTCAGGCGGAGCAGCGACCCGCCTGAGCAGCATCAAGTGCTTGGCTCGCTTCCCGTGTCCCTGCCTCCCAGCGCATCTGCTGGCGAATGCCATCTCCTGGCCGGCGCTGAAACAGGGCGCTGTTTCTAGCTGTGGGTGCTTGGCCGTCGCGCCATTTTGCAGCGCAGCCCATTCAATGGCGCTAGGTAGAAATCTGCCGACAAGGAGGGTGAAATCGCCCGAAGCTTTGCATTGCGACAGCGCCCGCTTTTTTCTGACGCTCGTCAGCTTGTCGAAAGGTGGCGGCACTAGCTTCAGGAGGTGGATGCCTACCGGCATAGCCGCCATACACGCATAAAGATAAACGCCGGAGTATTTGATGGTCGCAGGAATTGGAAGTTTTGGCAGCTTCGGTGCTTCCCTGGCTCATGGGCGTTCAAGCGGAAAAACGCCGCACGCACATGGCGGATCTTCTGATCCTAAAAAGCCGGTCGACCATAACAAGCCGGCTGATCCTGACAAGCCGGCCGATCCTAACAAGCCGGTCAAGGGACGCGATCGGACCGACATTCCATCCGATTCTGGCGACGGCCCGCAAGCGGTGGAAGAAGCCTTCCAACTGGCTCTCAGCGCCGTTGCGTGGACTGTGATGAACGATGTCATGTCTGATGCGGACGAGTCCATGGCAGACACTGAAGAGGATACCTGACGCTGGATGGTCCTTGTCAGGGTACCGTGCCATTGATGACGGCACAATTCGAAGAAAGGAAAACAATATGCCTGGTTCTAGTAAGGCCAGTACCGCTGTTAGCGCTGGTAGCGCTGTCGCCACGAATGCTGAATCCGCCGCGGCCAAAGCCGCTGCGGCTGCAGCGTTTCATGATCAAATCGCGGAGCTAACGGCAGTTAGCGCTGAGGCTACGGCTAGGAGCATGCAGTTGCGCGTGCTTACGACGGAGCTCACGAGCATCAAGAAGGCGGCCGACGAACGCGTTCAGTAGTGTCTGAATCGGGGCTCAGCTAGCCTCGATCGCGCCGCGGCGCGATGTGGAACTGAGATGAGCCGCGCGGCAATTGCCGCGCGGTTTCTCGCCTTGTGGGGAAGATCATCCTTGAATGACGCGGTTTGCCTTCATTTTGAAGTTTTATCGGGCCTCTATTGCGGACTGACGGGCGAGCTGGCCCCAGAACCGAACGTAATCGGCAGTGGCCTCGATGCCGATACGATCTTCGTCGAGCAGGGGCTCGCGCCGCATCATCTTCGTGTCACTCTTCTTGCCGATTCGATCGAGATCAAGGCCCTTGCCGCCGGACTGAGCGTTGAGGGCAACGGGGATATTGCCGCAGGCGAGTGCGCTGTTGTTCCTCTTCCGGTCGTTATTCACGTAGGCGAGATGTCGATACTCTGGTCGGGACAGGGTGCAGCGCCGGCTGGTTCAAGCGGCACACCACGCCTCTCGATCCCTGTACTAGCCTTCGTGCTAGTTGGCTCGGTCGGGATCGGCGCGCTCTCAACCGTTTTGTCCTACTACGGCAGCGCCGGTGCATCGAGCGCCAATTCTTGGCCTGATGCCACAGTTGAAGCCAGGGGACCCCACGACCCCACTGACAATCAGACCGCCCAGGCAGCGGCCAGGGACCTGCAAAAGGAAGTCGATAGAGCAGGCCTGCTCAACGTTAAAATCGGCTCCGCAAAGGGTGTTGTTACCGCTGAAGGCACCGTCACGTCTGCATCGGCCAGCAGTTGGCAGGGGATTCAGCAGTTGTTCGATCATCGCACGAAGGGCGCTCTGACACTGGTCAATGGAGTGGTCACCAAAGAAGAGAAGGCGCCGTCCGCAATCGCGCTTGAAGCGGTTTGGCGTGGGCCGTCGGCCTATGTTGTCATCGATGGCGAGAAGTATTTCGTCGGGGCCCTTTTGAAAGATGGATGGACCGTCGACCGGATCGAGGACGGCCACGTGCTGCTGAGACGGAATGGCCGCCTTGCTTCTCTCCGTTATTAAAGCTCCGGGTTCGCAGGTCATATTAGGGACAGATCCAATGGTCAGGCCGCCTCACTTACCCTGCCCGACTCGGTATCATTGGGTGCTGGGTGAAGGCATTGTCGTCCTGCGGAACGAACACGGCAGGTGGTCCTGCTCCGGCAAAATCGGAAACAGCTCGAGCAAAGCCAAATCGAGGGGGCTGGGACTCAGGGCAAGAATTCAATGTGCCCGACGAATATTTCGCAAACCGGTGACTTCGTGCTTATCCCAAAGCAGGAGCGCGACTTCCTTGGCGCGCTTTTCTACTTCCGGCACGCTGCCCCCGTCCATGTTCGGCATATTCAAGTGCTGCGGCTTCTCGCCTAAGCGCTCAACCCGGACCGTTTCTGCGGTGCGGCTGTGATGGTCCACGACAGACTGCATAGACTCGGTGCCAGCCGTTGTCGCGGCTTTTCAGTCTCAAGCCCAGTCGTGCGCTGGTGAGTCTTCGAAGCCGCGTAGCAGCGGAGCCACTCTCAAACGATCACAAAGGTGCCTCCATGGCCATCACCATGCGTAACCTCATCGAGCGCGCGCCCGCCAACCCGGACTTAATGGTCGCCCTGATGCTGCTTCTGGCCATAGCCATGATGGTCATGCCAGTACCGATCGCGGTGATAGACGGCCTGATCGGATTCAACATGGGATTGGCCATACTGCTGCTGATGGTTGCTTTGTACATCAGCACGCCACTTGAATTTTCCTCTTTGCCCGGCGTCATCTTGATTTCCACGGTATTCCGCCTGGCGCTCACTATCGCAACGACGCGATTGATCCTTGCTGAAGGGGAGGCAGGCAGCATCATCCACACGTTCGGGGATTTCGTGATCTCGGGCAACATCGTCGTGGGTATCGTCATATTTTTGGTCGTGACCATGGTGCAGTTCATGGTCCTCGCCAAGGGCGCCGAACGCGTAGCAGAAGTGGCGGCGCGCTTCACGCTCGACGCTCTGCCGGGCAAGCAAATGGCGGTCGATGCAGAGTTGAGGAACGGGCACATCGATGCCGAGGAATCTCGCAGGCGACGCGGGGCATTGGAAAAGGAAAGCCAACTTTACGGCGCCATGGATGGCGCGATGAAATTTGTGAAAGGTGACGCCATCGCCGGGCTGTTGGTTATTTTCATCAACATGCTTGGGGGGATTTCGATCGGCCTGCTTTCGAAGGGTATGCCCTTCGGCGAGGTGCTGCATCATTACACGCTGCTGACTATAGGTGACGCGCTCATCGCGCAGATTCCCGCCCTGCTGCTCTCCATTACCGCGGCCACTATCGTCACTCGTGTGACTGGAGCTGGGAGCCTCAACCTTGGGACCGACATAGTCAATCAACTCACGGCCAGCAAGCGAGCATTGCGGCTGGCGGCCTCGGTGCTGGTTGCGATGGGGTTTGTTCCTGGTTTCCCTTTGCCGGTTTTTCTAATCTTGGCCGCGATCTTCGCAGCAGCAAGCACTGTCAAGGGCAATGCGCTGGCCGCCAGGAACGTCGACTCTACAACTGCAGCTCCAGTGGACGCTCCAAACAAAAAAATGCCTGCAGAGGCATGTCCGATCGTGTTCTTCCATGCGCCGAACCTGATGCAGGCGATCGATCAAACCGAATTGCAACAGCACATTGCTCGCGTTTCGCAACTGGTCTCAGCCGATCTCGGCATTGTCGTTCCGCGCATCCCTGTCGCCGTCGATCAGCAGCTGCCCGACTCGCACTTCAGGATAGACATCGAGGGCGTGCCGGTCGCACAGGATTCTATTGATCCGACACAGCTGACGCTCAAAGACGGTGTGGCAAGCATTGAACCGAGCGGCATCCCTTTCCGGCAGGATTCAGAGACGAACACAATCTTGGTCGAACAAAGCCATGCACCGGCTCTCGAGGCCGCCGGCATCGGGCACCACCGTCCAAGCGAACGCCTCGCGTTACGTATCCAAGCGACGTTGACCCGCTATGCACCGCGCTTGGTCGGAATCCAGGAGACCAGCCAATTGTTGAGCCGGATGGAGCAGGAATATGGTGATCTCGTGAAGGAGGTCCTGCGCACGACGCCGATCCCCAGGATTGCCGATGTGCTGCGCCGCCTGCTGGATGAAGGGATCCCGGTCCGTAACACCCGCGTTGTCTTGGAGGCATTGGCCGAATGGAGCGAACGTGAGCAAAATGTCGCTCTTCTCACGGAATACGTTCGTTCTGGTATGAAGCGGCAGATCTGTCACCGCTATGCGAACGGACACGGAATCGTGCCCGCCTACATCATCGAACGTGAGACAGAGGATGTGGTGCGCAATGCGGTTCGGGATTCGACAGCAGGCCCACACCTCGTACTGGAGGACAGGCAAAGCGAAGCGTTGCTGTCACAGATGCGTCAGATCGTTTCCAGCACGGCGCCCGACCAGACTCGCCCTGTCGTGTTGACTTCAATGGATGTCCGCCGCTTCGTTCGCGGTTTTCTCACGCGAAACGGGATTGATCTTGGCGTGCTGTCTTATCAGGACCTCTCGTCCGACTTCACGATTCAACCGGCCGGATCCATCAAGCTCCGCCCAGAGTCAATTGGGGACCGTCAGGGGAAAAAGCTCGCCGTATCCGCGTTGCCGTCAACCGATAGCCAAAGCACTCGATGAAAGCTGAGAACCGAACATGAATGAGAATACAGTCGCTGCGCCATCAGCCTCATTTCGTTTGAGCCCAGTTCTGTTCGCCCTACTCGCGATTCTCCCTCTCGGCGGTTGCGCCAGCTGGAACAAGCCGGCTCTTTCAGTGAAGGAGACCTCGCCGCCAGCATTGCTCGCCGCCGATCACATCGATTCGGCTATGCGCAAACGAATTCTGCGCGAGGTCCGTCAGGATTCTCAAGAAAGGGCTTTGCGGGATCTGAAGCAGCATCCGGATAACGTCGACGCGGCAATCAGTGAAACGAGGCTCATGCTGGCGCAGAAACGCGAGCATGAGGCGCTTCAGGGGCTCGACAGACTCTTAGTTGCGGACCCAGGCAATGTACGTGCATTGAATGCGAAAGGAGTTATCCTGGATATTCAGGGGCGGCATGACGCGGCGCAAGCGCTATATCGGCAAGCTCTCAAAGCAGAGCCAGGGAATCAGATGTTGCAACACAATCTCGACCTGTCCCTGGCGGCTGACAAGAAGTCCGAACCGAGTGCGTTGGCACCGTCGCAGTAGCGGCGCCATGCACGATATTCGAGTGGCATGTCAGAGCGGTCGCGAAATCGGGTTCTTAGGCCATGCGTTGAAGGGTGCACGTCTCCTTCTCCTCGATTCGCCAAGGTCACCGATCGCAACATCCGCATCGGTGCAATGAAACGCGCCGAGGTCAAGGCCGGTCATGCCGCCCCTCGCCCAGGCATCATTTTTGCGAAAAGCAGAACGTCGACAGGGACGTCGGTACCGTCTTCGGATCCCGAACACTGGCTCCGGCTACGCCATGGCGAGGTCGAGACCGGCCGACCTGCACTCGCGCCCTCGGGTTCACGCACGATCGTTCCATCCAGATTGCACGCTGCTCTTACGAGAGACATCGGTTCCAATACAGCGCTGCATGGCTGCTCCTCACAGCGCGTGCGACGACGCTAGGCCGTCATCCTTGTCGAGTCGGATCCGCGCCTCCTGCAACGTCTGGGCACGCAGGTCTATGCGGCTCCCGTCTTCAGGAAGGGAAGGCGCTGCGTCGCCGGATCGAGGATCATGCCGACACGTCGTCGCCGCGCATCGTCATGTTGCGGTGATCCTTCCAGCGCAGCCGCTCGACGGGCGCGCGATAGCCGCTGTGTCCGCAGGCCGGGATCTCGAAGATGCCGGTCTCGACGCCGGCTTGATCGCTGATGGGTCGGACGCTGAGGCCCTGCAGCAGGCCGCGACGTCGATGTCCTCGGCCAGTTCCTCAACCGAGACACCGGCCTTGACGCGACGGACGTTCGATGGGCTGAGCACGAGCTGATTGAATGGAATGTCGCGCGAGGGCGACAGGGTGATCTTCTTCTTGGCAATAGCCATCGGGATGTACCCCCGGGACGGGCCGCCGAAAGCCTCTCTCTCGGCCTCCAACCGGTCACGAAGCACAGCGCCGCCCTCTCACTTTGAGGGCAGCGCCGCAAACCGATGATCAGGAAAGGCGCGGAGCCGGAGACACGCCGATCCGCATCTCCGGATTTCCGTGAGTCAGGTCGCCCGGTCGAGCAGCTTCTTCGCCCGCGCCTCCAGGTCGAGCCAGGCATTCTTGTGGGTCTTGTCGCGCGCGACCGCCGTGATGCCCAGTACGAAGTCGAAGACGCTCCGGGATGACGGAAGTCTTTCGGTTTTTCACCTTTTCTCGGGGGTCGATGGTGATACAAATCCTCGGATAATAGACGCCATACTCCGAGCTTACGTATCGTGCCCGAACCCGCATCCCAGCGTCGAATTGCCCACAGCGTGCTGAAAGCGCGCGGCATCGCGCGTCTGGCGGAACTGCGCGCGGAAGGCGTGACCGCCGCCACCATGAGCCGCATGGAGCGGGATGGCGAGGTGCTCCGGCTTGCGCGGGGGCTTTATCAGCTCCCCGATGCGCCGCTCGATGCTCACCACAGTCTTGCAGAGGCAGCGAAACGCGTGCCCAAGGGTGTGGTCTGCCTCGTTTCGGCCCTCGCGTTCCATCAGCTCACCGATCAGCTTCCAAGGCAGGTGTGGATTGCCATCGGCCAAAAAGACTGGGCCCGCAAGGCTGATGGCTCGCCGGTCCGGCTGGTGCGCTTCACGGACCGCCTACTCACGGAGGGCCTTGAATCCCACACCGTCGACGGTGTGCCCATAAAGGTTTTTGGCGTCGCCAATTGCTTCCGGTATCGGAACAAGATCGGCCTGTCCGTGGCGATCGAAGGCCTTCAGGAGGCGCTGCGCCAGCGCAAGACGACGCCGGGTGAGATTGCCAGGCAAGCGGAGCGAGGAACCGTGGCCACGGTCATCCGACCTTATCTTGAGGCACTGACCGCCAATGGCTAAGGAAATCAAGAATATCGGCGCCTCGGTGCGCGCCCGCCTGCTGCAACTCGCTAAGGCAAGCAGCCAGAGCTTCGACCTGGTTCTGACCCGTTTCGCCCTGGAGCGGCTGCTCTTCAGGCTCAGCCAGTCACCCCACGCTGACCGCTTCGTGCTGAAGGGCGCATTGCTGATGATGAGTTGGTTCGATGATCCTCACCGAGGTACGCGCGACCTTGACCTGTTGGGTTTTGGTGATCCGAGCGCGGAGCCGATGCTGGCGACGTTTCGGGAGATCCTGTCGCAGGACACCGGCGATGGCATCGAGTTCGACGTTGACGCACTCCGAGTGGATCCTATCCGTGAGGAGCTGGAGTATGGCGGGCTCAGGCTGCGGACGACGGCCTCGATCGTTCCCACAATACGCAATGGGCCAGGAGCGTCATAAGCATTGGTCGCATGACGGGCAGGTCCCGTCTCCCATCCGGGCGGGGCTCGCGGGGATCGATGCTCTGAACCTCGCCGTGCGGCGACGTTTCCGGACCAGGACCAAGGGGCGAGCCGAGGCCACGCGATTTGCGAAGATTCCCAAACCCGCTGGACCGCAGGGGCTGCTTTGGGGCGATAAGGTCATCAATGTTCGTAACAATGGTCGGCGTCGCACCTAGGCTGCCGATCCTGCCAGCACAGGCACGGCGAGCAGCGCCTGTGCCGATGATGCCCCCCGGGCTGAATAGCGCGAATAATAGTGGTGGTGTGGAACGGCCCGCCGAGCCGTCGCGGACCATGTCGGGCGGAGAACTCTCATCAACCCGTCCGACGGCGGCAGAGGATCATGAAGCGCTTCAAGTCAGCGCGACATCTTCAGCGTTTCGTTTCCGTACACGACCCGATCGCCCGACCTCTTTTACGTTCCCCGCCACGGTATTCGACCCACCCACCATCGAGAACTGCGAGCAACTGCCATGCAAGGATGGCGCCAAATCGCGCGCCCTCACGCCCGATGAACCAAAGCTCACTCCCAGATCTTGTTTTCACAGTTAAGTTTACGGTGCCCGATTCGATCCTCATGCCGTTCAGTATTCCGGCGGCTCGACAGGAGGCCGGGGCAGCGAGTCCAGTTGGTTGGCGGCCACTAGAACTGATTCCACAGCGTCTTGGTGCGTGCACGAGGAAGGATCCATTCCGTAGGCTTCCTGAATCATCAGTGATGCGATTGCCCTTTGTTGGTCTTCAGGAACACGGGACAATGCGTTGCGTACACTATCGGCGAACTCGGGGGAGATCACTTGTACTTCTGCATATTTTTCCCACGATACGGGTGCGTTTTTCCTCCGGCGCAAGTTGTTGGCAGTGTATTCATTTGTGTCCGGATGCACGAACGGAATCAACCCCTCAAGACGGTTTTTCAGGAATTCGGCGGTGCTTTTGTCCATCGACCAAGGACCTTCCTCGGCCGGCTCTCCGCTCCATGCGCTGTCTTTCAACCGAACAGCGGGACCGTTGGCCCAGGCGTCCATGACCACGGTCGACCTCGGGTCGCGGCTTCCACGCCGCAGTTCGTTCCAGGTGTGACCCGTCTTGACTGGGATCTCATCACCTTCCTCGGTTATCTCTTTCAATGACACGGAAGCAACAGAGGTCATACTCCGCTCGTCGGCCGCCATGTGTGGGGCGTGGACGATAGCGGAAAGGGGAGCGGTCTGATTGCAGCACGCCGCTCCCATGACTACGGCCACTGCAACCTTGTTGTCGCCGTCTGGTGCCATCATTGCAACCGACGATCCGATGCCGTTATGGCCGTGCGAGGGAATGTCGTCCGCCTTAACGTTTCCCCGGCCATGCTTGAGCAGCAGGCGGACGTCGTGAACTGTTTGCCCCGCTGTCGCGAGTCTTATCGGGCTCGTGACGTCGTCACCGACGACACACGCTCCCATATGGTAGGCGGCCTGCTGGATCTGATGTGGCTCCAGAGGCGCATCTCCGCCCCGTCGCAACCTGTCGGCAGGCGTGCCCAGGGAGACCCTCAGCGCTGATATGCTGCTCTCAAAGCCCGACGCCGTGGATTCTCGCGGCGACTCTTCCGTGTCATACGTGGCATGTCGAGTCGATCCGGAGGATTTGGAGAAGCAAATTCCCATAGCCGTTCACCTGTAGTGGAGTTTCTGATCGCCGAGGGACGGGATACGCGAGACAGCGCTTAACCGTCAGTGTCATCTGGATGACTCATGCTAGGCAGGTTGGCTTTCGACAAGCTGACGAGCACCGTAAACTTAGAGCTGTGAAAACAAGATCTGGGAGGGCACCGTAGCGATCTGGCGGAATGAACAGATTTTCCCGTGATTATCGTCGCCACCGATTTCCTGCCGTTTGGCGCTATTTCCGGTTTCCGCTCAGCCTGCGGATGGTCGAGGATATGCTGGCAGCTCGTGGCCGCCGAAGCAGACCGGCGAGATCTGCAGCCGGTTGCTGAGGAAGCGCAGGGTGTTCAGGACAATGCGCTGCTCGCGATAGATCCGGCGAGGATGTTGTGCACTTCTTCGATGACCAGCACCTGCACGCCGATGGCCTCCATGATCCGCAGGGTAGCCTGTCCCATCTCGGCGATGTTTGCGCGCGGCCGTTGCGGCTCGTCAACGAGGCGGCGCGAGGCCATCTGCGGAAATGTGCAACTGGCCCGTCGGTTCGAGCAGTTCACCCTGAACAGGTGGGCCACTTACGAGCAGTTCGAGACTCTGTTGGCGTCTATCCTGTGCAATACGCCGCTGCGTCGACCTTGGGTACTCACGCCGAAATCGCTGCGGCGGATCCTGCAGATTGCCGGGGGCATCACGGCCAGCATCTTCCACATGATCAACAACCTCGCGATCGACGCCGTCGAAAGCGGTCGCGAGCACATCACCCACGAAGCGGTCGAGAACTGGGAGCCGGAGTTCGATGCGGAGGCGGCATTGGCATGATGGAGAGCACGCCGCCACGGCAATTGCCGCTGCGGTTGCCGCCCCATTCTGATGAGCTCCTGTCCTCCTGGATCGGCCGGCATGCCGCTTTTTACGAGGCCCAATCGGCAGCGTCGAGCAAACGCAGATAGGTCACAAAGCGTTCTTCGTCTAGCCGTCACGGACTAGGGTGTCTCGTCGGCGAGATCGAGATCAAGCGGCGGCTTTTCTGGCATGGCGACTGCTCCTTATCGTCATTGCGGTTATCCGAGGCTCCACCCTACCATTTGCGCAGCGCTCTTAAGTGGCCAACAAGGATTTGCAGAACGCGGGGGTAAGCTTGCCGCGGTGAATCACGACGTTGTCGTGACCGATCGCAGCCCGGGCATCTTGCCACTGCCGATTGTAGCCGCGCTGTTCATTGGACTTGACGTGGCAAGCGGCGAAGGCTGCGTCATCCAGCGTTGCCAACTGCCGGGCATGCACCGGTCGGTTCGTATGGATGTGCACCCACATCGAACTCGGCATTGCACCGTTGCGCAGCGCCTTGGGCTGCAGCCTGACCTCGAACAGCGACCCTGGCTCCCCCTTCAACGCGCGCGGTCGATCCGCAGGCGTCAACTCCTCGGCTGCCCGCAAGTGTTCAAGGTACTTCTGAGAGGGAAAGGAGTAGGTCTTCATGCAATCGATGGATATGGCGTCCTTTCCGCTGGCCAAAGCTTTGGCCAGTCCCTGCGCCTCGGACAACATCAACTTGAGCCGGGCTGTTTGGTCGTGTGCCTCGCGCATTCGCGCAGGCGTGAGTAGTACGCGCTGACGAGGCTCCTCCAACGCGGCAAGACAGGCCTGCATCTCGGTGGTCTGCGTCCGCAAGCGCTCGACCACGGTGTCGACGGCGTGTTCGGCGTCCTCGGGCTTCATGTGGCGCGCTTGCGAGATGATTCTTTGCTGACCGGCCAGATCGAACTGCAAAAGTTCGTGCAACCGCCCGAGTCGTGGCGACAGGGCCTCCATGGACGGCGGAGCTTGCCAAATTGCCAAGTGCGCGCCCGCCGCCGACGCACTCGCACGCGCCTCCTCCGCGCTCACGAACCTCTTCGTACCCAGATCCGAGCGCACGAGAACCTTGGCTGCTGCCGCCGGGTCGCTGACGGCGGGAGCGACTTGCGGCTCCGGCCGCCCGGCCGCCGAACTCCCAACGCCAGGGGCCGGCTTGTGCTTGCCTTTCCCTTTTTTGCGCGCCGCGGTGCCCTCGGTCGTTGCCGCCTTGGCAGTGTCGGCCGGTATCACAGCGCCAGCGTTGGCCGGCGGTGCAACGGCTGGCGGCTTCGGCTGCAGTTCCAGGAAATGCATGACCTCGTGCGCAATGATCCACGCGCCATCCACGATCTGGCTCAACAGTTCCAATGGGAGGTCGGCACCTGTTTGGTGATCGTTTAGTTTAGTCCGGATGACTTGCAACGCCGACGCAAATTCCGAAAGCCTCTCCATGACTCCTTCCAAAACGGCGCAGTGATCTGCGTCGAGCGGGCGCCCGCCGCTGCGCAGAACAGCGTCGCCTGTCGAAAGGAAGGCTGGAAAAACGTCTCCAATGAAGGCGCTCAGCAGACGCACTCGCCCATTCTCACCCATGAGGATTTCCCTGACGGATGCTTCGAACTTGCTCGCCTGCGGCTCAATCTTAACGCGTGCGAGAGCGATCCGAGCTTGCAGATGCACGAGCTTGGTATTCAGCATCCAGCCGGTGGACAGCCGCAGTGCGGCCTGTTCGTTCTGGCGCATCACGGCCGTTGCACTTGGTAAGCCGGCAGTGGCGGCCCAGGCGACTCGCTCTCGTTCGCAGTGCCCTACCTTCTTTTCCCACCAGTCCACGCAAGCCGCGTGCGCCTTCACCACACTGAGATTCGCTCGGCTCAGCTGGTCCGGGGTAGCCGTGGATTGAATCTGCCCGAACACTTCTTGCGAAGCTGTTAGTATTCGTTGCAATTTGTGGATAGTCGGTTCGGCAAGACGACTATATTCGTGCGCCGCATCACACACAAGGTCACGGCAGTTACGCACCTGCTCGTCGTCCAAAATGGTCCACGCCAAAGCCGGGGACAGGCTCGCATAGTAGTCCAGAACTGCTGAGCCTGCATCGATGACCTGATCGAGCAGCCGTTGCGCGCCCGGCTCTTGCCTGGCCGCATTATAGCAAATGGCCAGTTCCGTTAGCAGACCGTCCATTTGTTGCTTTGTTGCGTTGATTTCTTCGCCTGAGAAGGAAATGGGGACTGTCACACCCGAAGTTGGCGGCTGGCTGGCGACCGGCGCCAAGGCTTCACCCTCCAACGTTGACGGAACACTGCGCCGCCGCGGACCAGCTGCACGTGGCGCGGCGGCGGCATGCCGTGCAGTGTTCAGGGTTCGGTGCATGCCAACGGAAAGGTCGGACAGCCCGTGGCGTTGGGCATCAACGTCACCAGGCTGCATTGGAACGGTGGGCGTCCTTCTATCAATCCCCACAGAACCCATCTGCTCCACGACGGCATCGAACGACTGGCCGCCTTCGCCAGGCGCAAGACTTGATTGCGAGCGCGAACTGCTCGCCTCCCCCGCCCTGGCGTCTCTATTTTCAGCCCACGATCTCCCAGACCGGTCAATGCCCGTCATATTCCGTCTCCGTTGCAGGCGAGGATGTGTTGTCTATGCTTTTGGACTGATGTCGCTCAGCCCTCATGCATCAAGGCTTTCATGAGTGCAATCGCCCCTCGTCAGCTTCGCCAGTGCGCGTAGTGCGCATCGGGCGGGCCACCAAAGGATTTGCACTGCCATCCTTCCGTCGCCAGTCCGTTTAGGCACGGCAGTTCTAGATAGATCGCTTTTCTGACGATTAGCTGACGGAGGGTTTCTGCTGGATGCGCGAAATCCGACCTGACTCAAGCGTCTAACCATTGATGAAAAGAACCTAGGCCTACACCGGCCCGCGACCGCCGAGTCAGATGCTGGGTAAGTTCCAACCTCTTCGAATACTCTTTGTCGGGTGGCATGAGATTTGCTGCTATCGCCTGTAAGGTACCGGGAGCGGGCGTAATTGTGAAATACGACAAAATTGGAGGTGGCCATGATCCGAGATTCTGCTGTTCGAGCATGAAGGCGAAGGCTGTCATCCATAAGGATTTTCGCATCGGCCGGATCGACGACCGCGTCTATGGTGCGTTTCTAGAGCACCTCGGGCGGGCGATCTACACTGGTATCTACGAGCCTGGCCATCCGGCTGCCGACGAGCACGGGTTCCGGCGCGACGTGATCGAGATGGTGCGCGAGCTGAACGTTCCCGTCACGCGCTACTCCGGCGGCAACTTCGTCTCCGCCTATAATTGGGAGGACGGGATTGGCCCCAAGGAGAGCCGCCCCGTTACGCTCGACTATGCCTGGCGAACGAAGGAAACCAACGAGGTCGGAACCGACGAGTTCGCGGCCTGGTGCGAGGCGGTCGGCACGGAGCTGATGTTAGCTGTCAATCTCCGCTCACGCGGTCTCGATGAGGCGCGCGGGCTGCTTGAATACTGCAACCATCCCGGCGGCAGCCGCTGGAGCGACCTTCGCATCAAGAACGGCCGGCGCGAGCCGTATGAGGTGCGCCTATGGTGCCTTGGAAACGAGATGGACGGGGCCTGGCAGATCGGGCAGAAGACAGCCTATGAATACGGCCGCATCGCCAACGAGACGGCGAAGGCGATGAAGGCATTCGATCCCACGCTGCAACTCGTCGCTTGTGGCAGCTCTCACTCGTTCATGCCGACCCATCCGCAATGGGAAGCCGACGTGCTCGACGAGTGCTACGACAATGTCACGATTACCTGGCGCTGCACATGTATTTCGAGAATAACGAGAACGATTACCTCAATTTCCTCGCCAAGCCGGTGATCCTCGACCGTTATATCCAAACCGTTAGCGGCGTGATCGAGTATGTTAAGGCCAAGAAGCGGTCGACGAAGGACCTCTTCATCTCCTTCGATGAATGGAACGTCTGGTACCACTCGCACCGCCAGGACCACGACAATTTCAAGAACTGTGATTGGCCGGAAGCGCCGGCGCTGCTCGAGGAGGTCTATAATTTCGAGGACGTGCTCGTCGTCGGCTGCATCCTCGACACCTTCATCCGCCGCGCCGACCGTGTGCGATCGCCTGCATCGCGCAGCTCGTCAATGCCATCGCCCCGATCACCACCGAACGTGGCGGGCGCGCTTTCCGGCAGACGATCTACTATCCCTATCTGCTCGCCTCGCGTCACGGGCGCGGCGAAAGCCTGGTCGTCGCGGTCGAAGCGCCGCGTTACGATGCCACGGCCGCCGCCGACGTGCCCTATATCGACGTCGCCGGGGTACTTGGCCACGCGGGTAGCACGATCGCTGTTCGTCATTAACAAGCATCCGGACGAGAAAGCCGAACTCACGGTCGATCTTGCCGGTTTTCTCTCCGCACGGCTGATCGAGCATGTCCTCATCCACCATCCGGACCTGAAGGCGGTGAACTCCGCCGACGCGCCAGATCGGGTGAAGCCGCAACTGCAGAACGGCTCGGTGGTCGAGGAGGGCCGCCTTCTGTGCCGCCTCAAGCCGCGCTCCTACAATCTCATCCGGCTGTCGGTTTGATTGTCCGTTCCGTGCTGGTGGTCACCGCACCTTGCGGACTCGTTTGTATCCGGACCCGGCCATCGTTCCGCGTGCTGAGGACACGCCGGCGCTCCCCGTTCAGCTCGAACCCTCGGTATCGATGCCTGTACCAGCTCACTATTTCCTGGGAGGCGTATTCCTTGCCGGAGTCGGAGATGACAACAAAGTACGGGGGAGGCCTGTCTCATCGAAAAGACGCTCGCTGCACCCGTTTCGCCTGCCATGATGCGAAGCGACTAGGATGTCGACCGCCCCCATTGGCAGCCCGGAGACTCTCGCGGTCCAGCAGTCGCTCCCACCCGGCAACTTTCCTTGTCACTGGGAAAGCAGATCCTGATGGGCTCACACAATCCCCACGCCCGAAACCTTCCCCTGCCCGTCATCTCGCGCAGCCCAAAGCTCACCGACCAGATTAAGCGCCCCCTGCTTTGTCACTATTAGCCCCTTCTGAACCATGCCAGTCGAGACAAGTGGCCGCGACAGCTCCAGCTCGATCAGGTCGGAGAGTTTTGAACTGACGCGCCGCTCCCGCAGCCGCCGTTCCATCTGGCTTTCCGCCATCACCAGCCGGTCATGCTCTTTCAACCCAGCGAGCGTTTTGCTCATGCTGCCGGCGGTCATCGCCCCTCCCGCCATGACGGGGAAGATTACGTTTTAAAGCCGACAGCGCTTCCCATTCGGCGTGTCCGATGTCCGACAATGTCGGACACGCAACATGGCAGAGTCCGATTAATCACATTGCCGAAACGGTTTGGTTGTGTGCGTCAAGTTCTGCAAAAAGGGGCGGCCATGATGCTGGTCATGCGGCTTGGCGTAGAGCGAGCTTCTTGTGCTCGCGCAGGTCGTCCATGTTGACGTAGCGGTTGGCCTCCATCCAGTTCTCATTGGTTTCGACGGCCAGCGCCCTGACGAGGCGCAGGCAGCTTTCGGCGTTGGGGAAGATGCGCACGACATAGGTGCGCCGGCGGATTTCCTCGTTGAGGCGTTCCAGCATGTTGGTGGACTTCAGGTGCTTGTG
Organism: Mesorhizobium neociceri; assembly: GCF_013520985.1. Classification (GTDB taxonomy): domain Bacteria; phylum Pseudomonadota; class Alphaproteobacteria; order Rhizobiales; family Rhizobiaceae; genus Mesorhizobium; species Mesorhizobium neociceri. Next base: position 180,443 of record NZ_JACDTY010000009.1, read on the forward strand.
GTGCTGGCGCGGCAGGCAAAAGAAGGTCAGCGTGCATTCGATGGTCTCCTCCACCCAGCTCGTCAGTCGCGGATAGCGGCCCGACCATTTGGCAAGCCATGCGGCGAGATCGGCCTTGGCCTCGGCGAGATCGCGCCGGTCGTAGAGCCATCTGAGTTCCTGCAGGCAATCGTCGCCGTGCTTGCGCGGCAGGTGATCGAGCGCATTCCTGAGGAAGTGCACGTAGCAGCGCTGCCAGGCGGCTTCGGGGATCACCTCGCCGATCGCCGCGACCAGGCCGGCATGGTCGTCAGAGACAACCAGCTCGACGCCCTTGAGGCCGCGCGCCTTCAGCGCGACGAGGAAATCCCTCCAGGCCGAGCGGCTTTCGCGATTGGCCATTTCCACTGCCAGGATCTGGCGCCGCCCATCCCAGTCGATGCCGACCGCGATCAGCACCGCCTGGCTCGTGACGATGCCGGCCTCGCGCACCTTCTCGTAGCGGGCATCGAGGATGAGATAGGCAAAGGGCTCCTGAAGCGGGCGCTCGGCAAAGGCCTTCAGGCTCTCGTCCAGCCGCTTGTTGATGGCCGAGATCGACGAGGCCGAGAACGCATGGCCGCACAGCTCTTCGGTGATCGCTTTGACCTTCCTGGTCGACACGCCCTGCACATACATCTCCGCAAGCGTCGCCACCAAGGCCCGCTCGGAACGCTGGTAACGCTCGAACAATTCCGTGGAGAAGCGGCCCGCCCGGTCCTGCGGAACCCGCAGCTCAAGCTTGCCGACCCGCGTAACAAGGGTACGGCCGTAGTAACCCGAGCGATAGCCGAGACGCTCCGGCGTGCGCTCGCTCTTCGAAGCACCCAGCGCCTCGTCCATCTCGGCCTCGAGCACCTCCTGCATCACCGCGCGGATCACCTCGTGCAATCCATCCGGGTTCGAAAGCAGAATGTCTTTGACGGCAGCGCTGGCGGTCTTACTTTCTGTCTTGGTCATGGTGGCGTTCCTTCCAGGGAATCGGTGACGTTGAACATCACCAGCCTGCCATGACCGCCCCCTCTCAGCGAATTTGCAGAACCCTCAGCACACTACCAACGGTTTTCTCATTTGGCACGGTTCGTGCGAGGTCGCGACACGTCACGGACCCAGGAGAGTTGTCCCATGATCCCGCACAAAAAAATCCCGCCCCACTTTACCCCGACGCACTCAGAGATAACGCTCGAGCCAGGCCTGGCAGCATGCTGAGGGCTCAGCCGGCCCGGCGCTGCCCCCCGATCCGCTTTTTCCCATTAAGGACGACGAGGACTCAGCGCCTTCAGAACGAGGGAAAACTCACTTCGCCTCGAACCTTGCCTGTCACCCGGTCACCACAATCGAGGCCATCGATGAACCTTCGGTCTGGCTGGCTGCGAGGGACACTTTTTGCGACCGCGCTGACGTTTGTGACCGCTCCGGTTCTGGCGGCCACCGATGACATTGTGGCAACGAATTTCCTGCTCGACAACGGCATGGAGGTGGTCGTCACGGCGCGCCCATCGTCATCCATGTGGTGTGGTACAAGATCGGCAGCGCCGACAAGCCGCCGGGAAAATTCGGCATCGCGCATTTTTTCGAGCATCTGATGTTCAAAGCAACGGCCAATCACGCCGCCGGCGAGTTGGACCGCGCGGTGGCCGAGACCGGCGGCTCGCACAACGCCTTCACGTCTTACGACTATAGCGCCTTCTACGAAAGAGTAGCGGCCTCGGCCCTGGAGCAGATGATGAGCTTCGAGGCTGACCGCATGCGCAATCTCACCCTCACGGATGATGTCATGAACACCGAGCGGGACGTGGTCCTGGAGGAGCGCCGCTTGAGGATCGACAACGACCTCGAAAGACAATGAATGCTCGCCCATGCTTCACTGTCATTTTCATGTGGCCATGTGCCCGCGTTCGCAATCATGCTTCCGCGTCGGTCGCCACTTCTCGGCAGAAAAAGCTCTTGCCGGAGCCAATTTCGGTTCGGATGGGTCGATGAGAGACAATGCCGCTTCCGCGGCACGCATGGCAAAAACAATGTCTTCTGAGAGGAGTTGAGCGCTGCTGAAGCGTAAAACAAGGGTGCTTGTCTGGGCCGTGGGGATCGTCCCGGCGGCATTTGCCATCGCTTCCGCGACCGGAGCTTTCGAACACAAAACGCGCGATCCTGTCCTCACGCAGCGCGTGATACTCGGTTCGGTCGAGGAGAGTGTCCTTGCGAACGGTGTTCTGGAACCTCTCCGCCAGGTTAGTGTTGGCGCCCAAACGTCGGGCCAATTGAAGACACTGCATGTAAAGCTCGGTCAAGCGGTCAAGTCTGGCGACCTAATCGCCGAAATTGACCCTACCAAAGAGCAGCACAAACTACTCACCGCCCAAGCCAACCTCGCTAGTGCCAACGCGGAGCGCAAGGCAGCCGGAATACGGCTGAAAGGGGCCGAATTGGAGTTCCTGAGACAGAAGACTCTCAGCCGGAACAAGGCAGGATCGGTGGCCGACCTGGAGAAAGCGCAAGCGGCGTTTTTTGCGCAAGAGGCGACAGTCGAGCAAGTGGATGCGCAGATCGATGAGAAGACGCTCGCGGTTGAGGAGGCTCGCGCAACCCTCGACCACACGAAGCTCAGCGCGCCCATGGACGGCGTCGTTGTTGCTGTGCTGGCTCAAGAGGGTCAAACGTTGAACTCAAGCCAGGACGTGCCGTCCATTGTGATTCTCGCACAGCTCGACGTCATGCGGGTGAGCGTGCAGATATCGGAGATCGACATAGCGCGTGTAAAGCCAGGCCAGAACCTCCGCTTCAGAATGCTGGGGGGTACTCCAGTCCCTATTTCTGGCGTACTGGAAGAGATAGAGCCAGCGCCTCCAACGATCGCCGATGAGCGCACGCCGAGCTCCGAAAAAATCGGGGCGGCGGCAGTCTACTACAACGGCCTCTTTTCCACACCGAACCCGGAAGGGCGGCTTCGGCCAAAAATGAACGCCTTGGTTTGGATTATTTCCGGCCAGGCCGAGAACGTACCACTCGTAGTATGGTCGGCTCTGACGGAGCCTGACGCCAATGGTCGCTACCGCGTCCAGGTTCGCACGCCAACCGGCGAACTCACCGAGCGACTGGTGACAATAGGTTTGACCGACAAGATCAAGGCACAGGTACTCGATGGCCTCTCTGTCGGTGATGAAGTTGTCATCCCTGCCGTCGGAAGGGGAACCAATGTTGAGGCGCCTTGATGACATGACTGCTCTCCTTGAAATCGAGAACGTCTCGCGGGTTTTCCACGCCGGAGACGATACGATTACGGCGCTGGCCGGCGTCAGCCTTTCCATCGCTGGTGGTGAACTGGTGGCGATCGTTGGCGCAAGCGGTTCGGGCAAAACTACGCTGATGAATATCCTGGGCTGCTTGGACCAGCCGAGTTCTGGTGACTATCGTATCGGCGGCCGCAGCGTTGCTGGCCTGACCGCGGACAACCTTGCGGGGTTGAGACGGAAACATTTCGGCTTCATCTTCCAACACTATCAGCTTCTCGGAACGCTGAACGCGGCGGAGAACGTGGCTATGCCCGCCGTATATGCCGGCCTCGATGCCGGCTCACGGCGGGAAAGGTCGACATCTCTTCTGCGCAGGCTGGGCCTCGGTGATCGTCTCGACCACCGTCCGAACCAGCTGTCCGGCGGCCAGCAACAGAGGGTTTCGATTGCCCGCGCATTGATGAATGGCGGCCGCATCATCCTCGCCGATGAGCCGACGGGGGCGCTGGACAGGAAGAGCGGCGAAACCGTCCTCGATACCTTGAAGGAACTTCATACCGACGGTCATACCATCATCATCGTGACTCACGACATGGAGATCGCAAGTCACGCTGACCGCATCATCGAAATGCGAGATGGGGTGATCCTTTGCGACCGCCGGACGCGGGACCACAACGCTAATGCGCCGCTGGCGCTCCACGACAGCAGACCCGTCGGTTCGCTCTCGGCGTTCAGGCGCCGCCTGGTGCAAGCCTTTCCGATGGCGATACGATCGATGACCACAGATCGCGTGCGTACTTTCCTCACAATGCTCAGCATCATTATCGGCATTGCGGCAGTTGTGGCGGCCGTCGGTTTCGGCGAGGGCGCCCGTCAAAACGTTCTGCGTCAGTTGGGAGGACTTGGAGCCAGCACCCTGCAGATCTCTCCCGGGCGCCATTTTGGTGACGATGGTGCTTCGAGCATCAAGACCCTGGTCGTCTCGGATGCCGATGCGCTCGCCCACCAGTCCTACGTCGATAGCGTGACCCCGAAAGTCCGGACATCCGCACAGATTGGTTTTGGGCACACCTCCGTCGCGGCGACAGTCACCGGCGTCGGCCAGGATTATCTTAGGGTCAACGCTCTCGAGTTGCTGAAAGGCTCATTCTTTTCAGCCGGGGCCATCTCTGAGCGCAGCCAGGAAGCGGTGATCAATGACACGATGGCCGCAACTCTCTTCCCTAACGACGAATCGCCGCTCGGAAACACCCTTCTGATCGGGCGTGTTCCCGTCCTCATTATTGGCGTCTTTGCGACCCCACCGGCGTTTCGGTTTTACAGGGAGCTGGAGGTCCTACTTCCTTATACGGCCGTGAAAGGCAGACTTGAGGGTGCCGATTCAAGTCTTGACGGCCTGACGGTACGGGTCGCCGGTTCTGTTGACACGATAGTCGCCGAGCGCGCCGTCGTCGACCTGATAACTCGTCGGCACGGCACGAAGGACTTCATTGTTGAGAACCAAGATCAGCGGCTTAAGTCGGTTGAGCGCTCATCTCAGGCTATGTGGCGACTGACCTCCTCCATGGCTGCGATCTCGCTGCTTGTCGGAGGCATTGGTGTCATGAACATGATGCTGATCTCCGTCACGGAACGGACCCGCGAGATCGGCTTGCGCATGGCCGTTGGAGCGCGCCGGATCGACATCATGCTTCAGTTCCTGATTGAGGCCGTCACAATGTGCATCGCCGGTTCAGTTCTCGGCGTGGCACTCGCGCTCGGCATCGCAACTGTATTGGGCGGACTGGGCAGCGAGTTTGCAATGATTATCTCGGTCAAGGCTATTGTCGCTGCCTGCGCAGTAGCGCTCTGGATCGGCCTGACCTTTGGCTTCCTTCCCGCCCGTAACGCGTCTCGCCTGACTCCCGTAGATGCGCTGTCAAGAGACTGAAGAATGACGCTGGTCAAATGGATCTTACCTTGTTCCGTTGTCTTGCTCGGGGTTGCACCAGCCTGTCGAGCATATCCTGGCCCCGAACTCCCCCGCGGCGGCCTGCTGGCCAACCGCTGCGGCAGCAAGTGCTATCTACGCCACGGCAGACCACTGCTGGCTGACGTTCAAGCTTTTTATCAACGAAGACGACCAGGTCCTCGTCATGGCTGCTGGCACTAACAAGCCTCTAGCGGTCTGCATCCGCCTGATCTTTCGGCTTCGCCGCCGTAACGCCTTGCGCCTCCCCGTAGACGCGCCACCAAGAGTTTGAAAATGAAGCCCATCAGACTGATCGTACCCGGTTGCCTTGTCTTGCTCGCCGGTTGCAGCCTATCGAGCACATATCTTCGGCCCGAACTTCCAGCCGGGCCCCACTGGTCGACCGCTGCGGTTGGAGGCGCTGCGCAGGCCAGCACCGACCGCTGGTGGCTGGCATTCGGGGACGCCAATCTCGACAAGCTTGTCAGCGACGTCATCGGCCGAAATAATGGTGTCCTCATCGCGGCTGCTAACGCTTATCCTGCTCGAATTCAGGCAGATATCGCTGCGTACGCCTTCCTCCCCAAGCTGGACGGTCTAGCCGGGAGCAAGAGCCAACCTCTAGACGCAAAGGGCCCCCCGTTGTCGTCGTCGGTTTCCATCAGTGTATCTTATGAGATTGATCTGTGGGGCAAGCTTGCGGCAAAGAGGGACAAGGCGGATTTTGAGGCTTCCGCGACAGCGGAAGACTACGAAGACGCGCGCCTGCTAGCTATCGCCGAAACCGTCGACGCGTATTTCAAGATCGGGCACGCCAATCAGTCGCTGGCGTCGGCGGAAACCAGCCTTGCCCATGCCAAGCAGGATCGGGCGCTTGTTCGCGCCCAGGTTGCGGCCGGTGCCGTTTCCGAACTAGACCTCAAGCAGGCCGAGCAAAGGGTCGAGGAGCGGGCGGCGGCGGTTTCGACGCTCAAGCAGGTTCGCCTTGAATGGCGGAACGCCCTCGTTGTGCTCTTGAATGGCGCACCTAACCCTATTCCAGAGCCGCAGCGCCTGCCGAGCAAGAAGCTGCCCCCGATCCAGGCTGGGCTGCCGGCCGACCTGCTCGCCCGTCGCCCAGACTTGCGTGCCGCAGAGGCAAGGCTCCGTGCCACGCTGAAGAACGTTGACGCAACTCGGGCCGGTTTCTATCCGCCGATTTCACTCACAAGTAGCCTCGGCACAAGCGGGCAATTGCTCGCGTTCATCTCCAATCCCGTTGCTACGTTAGGGGCAAACGCTGCCTTGTCCTTCCTCCATTTCAAGGACATGAAGCTGGAGGTTGCGGTTTCGAGGGCACAGTATGAAAAAGAGGTCCTCGGATTTCGCACTACTTTGCTCAAGGCCTTCTCCGAAGTTGCCGATGCACTCGGTGCACGGGCCGACTATGCCGAACGGGTCCAACGCCTTCACAATGTCCTAGCCGCCGCGCAAGAAATTGAGCAGCTGCAAGAGACCCGTTACCGGTCGGGTGATATCCGCCTCGCTGAATGGCTCCATGCGCAGGAGAGCCGCCGCACAGCCGAAACAGCGCTTGCCGATATCCGTCTCGCCCAGCTGCTCAACGAATCGAAGCTTTACCGCATTCTGGGCGGCAGCGCTGCCAAATCCGGACCGGATGGCCGGAGCACCAAGAAGAAGCCCAGGTCAAAGGCGGGCTAGCGAACGGCGTAGCATCGAGATGCAGATCCCTCCCGAGATGCCTTGCGCGTTTTAAAGGGACTATCCAAAGATGAACCGCAGGGTCGCGGTCGAGTAGCACAGCCATTCGGCTTTCGCCCTCACAGATCCGGGCGGGCGGATTTCCCGCACCCCGCTCTTCCCGAGGGTGACCCGCGTCATATCCGTGCTTGCGCCCAAGTTCGGATGCGCGGAGTTGGCAGGGGGAAGCGGGCGCCGTCAGGGTCTCTAACTCCGACCAGCCCATGCGCCGGCTTTTCTGGCTGCGCCGTCTCAGACAGCGTAGCCATATCCGGCGCATTTGCCGATGGAATCGGTTGAGCGCTGGGTAGTTGTGCGGCCTGCCGTAATTCCCGTGCAGGTCCACATCGGCTTTGGCGATGCCGTTGCGCCGGCGGCGCAGGAACAGGAGTTTCCATCACTTCTGTCGGCAGAGGGACCTCGACTGAGAGCCTATCCCAGAGAGACCGTGGTTGCCGAGAAGCTCCAGGCGATCGTCGCGCTCGGCCATGCGCTGCGATGGTCCGCCTTCATCACGGGCAAGCTTTATCGCTTCCCGGACCTCAATCCGGGTGATCGTGTTGAGCAACACGGGGTGGATCGCTTCGATTACGCGCGATCACCCAGACACAAAAAAAGCCGGGCGCGAGGCCCGGCTTTTTCGTGTCGTGGCTTTGAAGGACTTAGAACTTCATGCCGACCCCGAAGGTGACGCGGTTGTCGGTGGCCTTGACCTTGCCGATACCGTCGAAGCTCTTGCTGCCGAAGTCGGTGTAGCGATACTCGACGCGGCCGAAGACATTGTCGGCGAGCTTGATGTCGGTCCCGAGACCGGCCGTCCAGCCAATCATCGTAGCCGTGTCGCTGGCGGGAATGACGGAGTCTTCTACCTTCAGGCTCCTGCCGGCGAGACCGCCAGTGCCGTAGAGCAGGATTTCCGGGGTCACAGCGTAGCCGAGGCGGGCACGCAGCGAGCCTTCGAAGCCGCCCTTGGAATTGATGCCGTTGTCGTCGCCCTTGACGCCGTTGTAGCCGAGTTCGGCTTCAGCGCCGTAGACGAAGTTCTCCTGCTGCCACTGATAGCCGCCGAAGACACTGCCGACGAAACCCTTGGTATTGGTCTCAAAGTCGAAGTCCTTCTCCTTGGTCCGGCCGCTGAAACCATAGCCGACGTTCAGACCGGCATAAGGGCCGGCCCACGAAGCGACCGGAAGTTCAGCAATCGGCGCGGGTGCCGGCGGCTCTTCCTGGACAACGTCCGCGGCATAGGCGGTTCCGCTGAGGGCGAAGAGCCCGAGCGCAACGGCTAGCGGCCGTGCGAATTTAGAATTGGCTTGCATTGTTCTTTACTCCTTAAGCCACAGGACACAGGCTTGGTTCTCACGATCGCCATCGACCCGCCCGGGGTGCGGCGGTCTCGATAGACCGCTTGGCTGACAACGAGCTGACGAAGAAGTTCTCCCGGAGCCCAAAATCCGGCAATCCGGGCACGTGAGGCTGCGTCTACACCGGCGCGAAGCCGCTGGTCAGGGCCGGCAGCGCTGCCATATGGACCTTTCCGCGGTGAGCCATCTTCGACGCAGGCCTGGCATACGCCATTAGGGTGAAGCTACCACCCGGCATGCGCTGCGATGGCATTTATGGGCAAGCATCAGACGCAGAAACAGCGCACTTTTTCAGCGCCGGCCCCTTGGCCACCAGATGCGTCGGAGGGACACGGGAGGCGAGACGGAGAGAGCGAGCAAAACGCCGGTGACTACGATACGTTGGCAAGCTGGACTATCGCGTCGCCGCGATCGTCGCGGAGCGCTATGCTCTCGATCAACGGCGAGAAGAGGCCCGGTCTCCAACGGAAAAGCTGCTGTCCGAAATCTTAGGCTCCAACCCTCGATCGTTCAGCCATCCGGCTCCCCGGTTACCACGTCTCCTCAACTGCGGCGCCGGCGGCGGCTTCGTTCAATCCTCTGGCGAGAACCCCGTTTCTGAAACTCGCTTGCCTCAGCCGGCCCGTTTGCCATCCAATCAGCGGCATTATGGAAACTAAACCACCATAAACGATGATATTTATAATCGCATTGTGCAATCCCATTCACCGCTACCCTTAATTGCTGGAAATTTGACCTGCAATTTGCGGCTATTCCGTGAATTAGCTGCGCGGCAATTCGCTATGAAATTTTCGTGCGTACGGAACATGGTGTTAATGCATTTCGTTGCTAATTCAATCGTTGCGTCCGTTTCGTTCGTTGCGATGGTTGCGTTTAAACGCCAAAAGCGTACATATGCGAGGCACCCTAAAAAAAAGGATGGAAAAAATGTTAGCTCTTCTCGATCAAACATATGCGCCGATAACCGCTGACGAGACTGAAGCTGTCATTGCAAAAAAGGCGGCTGAAAGGCTCGCGGCTGTTGCAGAATCCGATCAAGATATCACAGTCCATGTGGAAGGGGCTGCGAAGATCGCTGTCCCTCTGCCGGCCAAAGCAGTTAAAATGATGCTGGCTGTCCTGCTCGCAATGGCCGAGCGCAAGCCGGTGTCAATGATCCCGCACGAAGCCGAATTGACTACCAAACAGGTAGCCGATTTTCTAAACGTCTCTCGGCCATACGTCTGCAAAATCATTGACGATGGGAAATTAAAAGCTCGCCTGGTAAATCGGCACCGGAGAGTGAAATTTTCCGACGTTCTAGCATACGAGAAGTCTTCACAGGAAGATCGTTATGATGCATTGACTGAAATGGCGAAGGAAGCAAAAGAGCTTGGTCTTGAATGATATCAACGTTCACGGCGTTCATTGACGCTAACGTGTTTTTTGGAGCGAGGCTGAGAAGCCTCCTCCTTTTTTTGTCTCGGACAAAGATGTATCGCGCGCGTTGGAGTGAACGTGTCCATCAGGAATGGATTGCCGCAGCTGCTGTGAAGCGCGGCATTGACCCGGAAAGACTTCAAAGATCCCGTGAAATGATGGACAGGGCCGTTCCGGACGCCCTAGTTTCCGGGTACGAGCAACTTGAAGCCGGTATCGAACTTAAAGACCCCGATGACAGACATGTAGTAGCGGCCGCCACACTCACGCGAGCCGATGTAATTGTCACATTCAACCTAGCCGATTTTCCCGCAGTGGTACTCAAGCCATTGCGGCTTGAAGCGCGCCATCCGGACGAGTTTCTGCTCGATCTTTTTGACATCTCAAACGAGCTTTTTGTCGACGCTGTTAAGAAAGATTACGAGCACTACATCGAGCCGAAGCTATCCTTCGCCGACTATGTCGAGGGGTTCAGAAAGGCCGGCGCGCCAAAGGTAGCTGACCTATTGGAAAAATTGCGGGTTCTCATTAGCGCAGAAGCAGCCTAGCGCGAAGAAGCACCCACTAAGCTTCAAGACTGACTTGCCGAACGCCGATCACGTCCAGGCACATCATGAAAAAGGCGGCAGTGAAGCTGCCACGGCTTATCTTGTTCGCGAGATTGCGCTCTGTATCGTGCGCGCCATGCTCCTTGAGCTTCTCGGCGAGCGTGGCGTATGTCATGCCGCGCCGCTTCAGTTCGCCTTTCAATATGTTTTTGGCCTGTTCTTCATAGCGCGCCGTGGGTGAATTGTCCGCCATCATCGTTTCTCCGGAAAAAACTCATAAACGATGATATACTTGGCATGTGCGGAACCGATGTACAATATCATCGGATTTGATATGTCTCAGCACTTCCTTCCTCTCCCCCGCCGCCAAGACCCTCTCGGCGGTCAAGGTCACGGGGCCCGCGCTGCTTTCCGCAAGATACGCCGGTCGCAAACGGACGGTGAGCCGGTTTGCCCGGTCTGCGGTTGCCTCGATTGCTACCATCTCAAGACCCGCCGGGTCTACAAGTGCCGCGCTTGCTACAAGCAATTCAGAATCACCTCCGGCACGATCTTCGCCAGCCGCAAGCTGGCGGTGCGCGACATTCTCGCCGCCATTGCCGTTTCATAAATCGTGCTAAGGGCTACAGCGCCCTTCAACTCTCCCGCGATCTCTCCGTTGATTACAAAACCGCGTTCGTGATGCTGCACAAGGTCCGCGAAGCGATAAGCTTGCCCGTGATGAAGGCGCTTTGTCAGACAGCGTCGCCTGCTCCTCGAAAACGAAGATGTAAACATCATATTTGGTGAGTTTGCTTCGATAATGCCGCAATCAAAGCCTCGTCAGCCGGTTTTGCAGTGCCTGCCGATCGGCGACGAGGTTGTCGAGGTGCAGCGGCTCGTGGTCTGGCCGGTTCCCGTCGAGCAGTCGTTGAACCAGCGCCCACGTGCCGTCGACCACAAACACACCGCAATCATGATCGTTCGACTGTCGCGGCATGCGGGCCGGCGCCAGGGTGGCGGTCAGCCCTTCTGCCAGCTGCCGTGCAGGCGCGTCGTTGTATCCTGCTTGCTGGAGCGAGTCGTAGTGATAGGCGACCCGGCTTTGCGGGTTGCGGCCATCGACGAACAGCAGCGACCAATGGGTGCCGGCGCGCGTGGCAGTGCCGTTGTTCACCGGCAGGAACAGGAAGTCGGCCGGGGCGTCGCTTTGATGATAGATGGACTGCAGCGTGCCTCCCGCGTCCTCCCCCAAGTGGCGCAGCAGATGCGAGACCGACGGACTCACCAGCCGGATCCGGGCGGCGAGCGCTGGATCGATCCCCTGCAGCTGCTGTTCCAGGAAATCGTAATCCCTCTGGATATGCGCGTCGCTCAGCCACTCGGTGGCGCCGAGCACCGAGCCCGCGGCGACACGGGACGAGGCTGTCCGGTCCAACCCTCCGATCCGAGCATCGGAGGAGGGGCTCGCGGGCGCCGTCACATCAATCAGCGGAAGACCGCGGTAGGTGTCTGGCGCCACGGCGGTGGCGGGCATGGCGGGTTGGCGAGCCGGTGCCGCTGGCGCACTCATCGGCAAAGCTTGACCGCGATGCTGGACGTCATCGGTCCGCATCAGCTTCACGGCGGCGGCCTCTGTCTCTGGTATCGTGCGCTGCCGCTGCATGTCGCCGAACATCTGCCCGCGCCGACGCACCGGTGCAGAATGAGCATCATCACGCAGGTCGGACGGTGTGGGCGCATTCAGGTCAACAAAAGACTGAAGGCCGCCGAAGGTGCCTGAGGGCGCCCCGGCAGAGTGCGCCGGCGCAAAGTGAGCATCATCACGCAGGTCGGACGGTGTGGGCGCATTCAGGTCAACAAAAGACTGAAGGCCGCCGAAGGTGCCTGAGGGCGCCCTGGCAGAGTGCACCGGCGCAAAGTGAGCGTCATCACGCAGGTCGGACGGTGTGGGCGCGTTCAGGTCAACAAAAGACTGAAGGCCGCCGAAGGTGCCTGAGGGCGCCCTGGCAGAGTGCATCGGCGCAAAGTGAGCATCGTCGTGCAAGTCGGATGGTGTGGGCGCGTTCAGGTCAACAAAAGACTGAAGGCCGCCGAAGGTGCCTGAGGGCGCCCTGGCAGAGTGCACCGGCGCAAAGTGAGCATCGTCGTCCAAGTCGGATGGTGTGGGCGCATTCAGGTCAACAAAAGACTGAAGGCCGCCGAAGGTGTCTGAGGGAGCCCTGGCAGAGTGCGCCGGCGCAAAGTGAGCGTCGTCGTGCAAATCGGACGGTGTGGGCGCGTTCAGGTCGACAAAAGACTGAAGGCCGCCGAAGGTGTCTGAGGGCACCATGGCAGAGTGCGCCGGCGCTGCTTCCATCGTCGGCCACATTCTCCGGTCAAAGTTGGCCGGCCTTTGCGGAGCCCTGTGCTGCGCAGCAGCTCCCCCGACACGTCTCGCGGCCGCGTGTGCGGGATGAGGGAAAGGAGCGATATTGCCGCGAGATGCCGATTCTCCGGCGCCCGATCTCCGCAGATGCGCCAGCGCGGCTTCGATCGTTGTGTAATCACCGGGATAGAGCTTGACATCATCGTTCAACGACTTTTGGTTAAGCCGAGGCGCGATACCCATCTTCCCTTTTCTTTGCAGATAATCACTTAATCGAGTAATAGCGTATATATAGCCCTTCGCTGTACTTCCCGAAAGTTTGTTCCAAGACGGAGTTGCTTTGTAGCGTTCAATGAGAGCTCCGTCCAACGAATGAGGATTCCGGAAAGAGCGACCTGCCATTGGCAAGTCGCCGGCGCTGGCAGTCTTAAGATGGCCCATCGCCACTTCGAGGGACGGACCACCCGAGGCTGCGTACTGCTGCAAATCCTGGTTCAGCGACGTCTCGTCAAGCCGGGAAGCAAAGCTCTGTTTTCCGTTCGCAACGAGCCAACGAGCGAAGTGCAAAAGAGGATTCACATTGAGCTTGATGGTGTTGTCCGAGACCCTGCGCTGGTGGAGCGCCGAATCCAATACCCCGATAAGGGACGCATCTTCGGAATAAAGAGCACGCTTGTCGGCACCCACTGTAACCAGTGTTGAACGACCCGCCTGGAGTGCCGAGGCTTCCAGCTTGGGTGCGTTGCTCCGATCGGGCAGTTGCGGGACCGGGTGGTGACCCGGTCCCGGCTCACCCGATGACGGCGGAAAGTCAGGCGAGGTAAATTGATCGCGCAGCTCGTCCGGGTTCGTTTGGACCGCCTGCGGAAGCTCTTGCGCCTTGTTCGCCTGGTCGGAACTGCCGATCTGGCTCAGCTGCCGCTCAATGGCGAGGCTTTGCGGACCATCAAAAGTCCTCTGCCTCTTCATTGGCCTAACAAGCGCTGTGTAATGCTCACCGTGAATGATGCGCCCCGCACTTGGCAGGAGATGGCTGTTCGTGCCAAGTGTATCCATCATCTTGTGCTGGTGGTCGGAGGCCAGGTTCAAGGAAAGAGAGGATTGTCGGGGATCGGCTGCCGGTTGATCATCCTGCCGCCCCTGAATCTCCTCGAGAAGCCTCTGTTCCAGTTGCTGGACCTGTTGCGGATCAGTCGCCGGCTGCTCGACTTTATCTTCCGGCAGCCGCCAAAGCCCGTCAAGATCGACGCCGGGCATCGAGGTCGGGCCAACCTCATCCTCGGTCCGCTCAAAGCCACCTGCTCCCGAAGGCCCCTCTTCCAAGCGTCCTAAGTCATGCCCTTTATGGTACTCACGAAGCAGCTCCAACCCTGTCCCCACCCCAGTCTCGCTGGTAGCACGCTTGAAGTCGATAAGATCTTTCTTCAGCGCATCAGGGTTGTTGATTCGGCCGATGATGGGCTCCCTGCCGTTCTGTTGGAGCCACCCACTAAGCCGGCGAACCGCGCTAGCCCTATTAAAAACGATATTGCGTTCGGCTCTCGAAGTTGCTGCCGCGAGTGCCCACTTACTGGCCTCCTCGATGAAGACCGCATCCTGCGGACTGGCAACGCGGCGAGACATGGGCTCGAATTTCATCGGTGAGCCTCGCAGACAACCGAGTGCTTCTGTGGTGTATTGGGAACCACCGGAAGCCTCACAGCGTTCGGCAGCTTCAGCAAGAGCGGGGTCGTTAACCCGACCAGCGATCGGTTTCATGTTGTTTTGGCGCAGGTAGTGGCTGAATCCACGAAGAGCTGGTGCATAGATGGTCCGCCTCCCAAGCGACTGCTGGAAGTTGGTGATGAGGGCTGCGTCCTCGGGATAAGGATTGAGCACGACGCGGTTCGCAATTGGCGCTATTCCGGCAGCCGACTGAGAAGCCTTGAGGTGAGCCATTGCCGGCAGGGTATTTGCATTGCCACCTCTTTCCACAAATTCCTCGACATCGTCATCGAGCGTCTGGTCGCCAAGCCGAGCAGCAATGCCCGGCTTCTTGTTTTCGAAGAGCCAACGATCGAATGTGAGAAGGACACCTACATTTCCCTTGGCGGTGAGCTTGGCAGCCCCACTCTGGATGAGCGCCGCCTCAAGCTCCAAAATCAGAGGCGCATCCTCGGAGTAGACGGGCCGCTTGCTGCGACCTATCAAAATTGTCTTGTCAGCCGACTGCAGTCCCGAGGCACCCAGTTTCGGCCCATTGCCTTCATCGAGTGGCTGCGAGGCCTGATGCTGATCCGCTGCGGACCCGGACTCAGGCAAAGAGGCAAGGTGCTTGCGCAACTCGAATGGATTCGGATTGGCTGACTCCCGCTCGATCTCGTTGCCATGTGGCAGCAGCGAGGTGGCGGCCGGCATCAGCACGCGGTTTTCGCTCAGCAGCGCCTGAATGGCGACATTGTCTTGTGTGATCTGCCTGACCGCTCGGGTGTCGTGCTCCGTGGCACTACCCAAAAGCCGCTCCTGACCGACACTTTGAACGGGCAAGTGAGCGGTCGGCTCCAACGTCGACCGGGAATCTCTGCCCGCGATCGCAGGGCTCAGTCCAACGCCCTCGCGGTAAATACGAAGCTTATCGAGCGCGTTTATGAACTTGCGCTCGGTCGGAAACAACGTCTTAGCCTGCTCGACTAGCGAGTCGTGATCGAGCATAGCAATTGGGAAAGGTGCGAGTGCTGAAGACAGCTTGCGAAGAAAGCCAGAATTTTTCGCGGCGGTGTTGTCACGTAAGCTTGAACCAAAACGTGCATCGCCGGCCTCCATGATGAGCAGCTCGTCTGCTTTGGAAGGAAGATAAGGGAGCGTGCTTGGGGCAGCGGGCACACGACGCGGACGAAGCATCAACAATGCCGCGATCATTGCCCCGTCTTTCGGAAACAGCCGCTTAGCGTGGTCGACCAATGACTCGTCATTGAGCGTGGCAAGTGTTTGGCCAGACGGCTTGAGCGCGTCGGCCAACCTGCGAAGCGCGCTTTTATATGTATCAACGGTGCTCGGTCGTTGGCCCCGCTTAGTAGCTTCATCGGCCGCCTCTTGGATGAGGCGCTCGTCTTGAGAGACGCCAAGGACCTGGCTAGGGCGGGCACCTGCCGCATGCACCTGTGGCGTCTCGCCCAAGTGCTGCTCAAATCCTGCTTGCTCTTGGTTTGGCGACTGTCGCGCCGTGGGCTGGTTCGTAGAACAATAACGCGCGGATGGGTTGATGTTGTTAAATGGGTTCATATTACCCTCCTGATGCGGCCGCTCCGCAAATCTGGGCAGGCAGCAGCATGCTGTTTGTTATCGGCCTAACGAGGTTACCTGTCGGAAAGCTGACACGGCCCATAAAAGTCAGGATTGCAGTTGCTTTTTGAATTTTGCGGTGGGCGAGTTGAGCGGCAATCTTGAGAGGCTCTGCGCCACCAAGACCGTGAGATGATCGGTTAGTGTGATGTCGTATCGCGGCCGGCATGGCGTTGGCGATCATCGCCAACTCGAATTCGCCGACGAGGCGATCAGGCGGCATGGTTGGCCGTACTTGGACGATTCCGATGCCCGTCGATCTGACGCTGCGATGTGGCGTCGGCGATCGATTTATGCCTTTGAGGCGCCGCCAAGTCTTTGACGCGGCGATGACCGCTCTGAACGCGGCCAGCTAGGCCGCAGCTGGCCGGCCGGATTTAGACCACCCGAGGCTAGCGATCCCTAGTCCTGGGCCATGCGCGAGTGGGCCTGGAAAGACGATCAACCGGCGCGACGCGCGAAGGCGATTGCTCAGCTCCGCTATGCTCGGCCACGCCTCTTCGCAACTGGCCATGGAGCGCCCGGTGCGCCGAGTACACGGGAATGGCTCCGGACAGGTTGGCCTGAACGCCAGGAGAGCCGTATCTGCTCTCGAGTCGGCGCTGCAGGTTCCCGTCACCGAACTGGTGATCGCGACAAGATCAGTCGGCGCGTCCAGCCCGAGTCAGGAACGCAACCAGAAACTCTCCCCCGACGCGGCCGCAGCTGGGGCGGCTTTCATCCCTTTGACAGCTTCTTCTCCAATCACCTTTGGGTGCGAGACGGAAACGGTATCGGTTGAGCACGGGTACGAGTTGCCTCTGTCGTTCGCTCGATCGAAAGCACCGTTCGCGGAGGAAGCTCACCATTGTGCAGTGCCAGGAGATGCTGGCCAACTTCCTTATCCGCTGCTGTGAGCCGGTGATTCAGGCGAAGAAAGTCCATCCAGGTTGGGGTGCGGAATGTCTCGGTCCACAGTGATGGCGTTTGGAGATTTCGCTGGAGCGTCCAGTTTCGTGCACCGGCACGGCTCTGAATGTGGCGCCTTGCGCGCATGTATCCCAGAAAGGCCTCGATGTTTTCCTCGGAAATGGAATACTCAATTTTGGCAACGATTGGGCCACTTCTGGGCTTCAATTCGAGTGCCAGTTCGGGGGGATGAAAATCGGAACTTTCCTGATCGGTCTCTTCCCATGGACGGATCGGCAACAGTATTCCCGCCGCGGCCACGACCAACAGAGCCACGGCGGCGCCCTCCAGAGCCAAGGTCAAAGAATAGTTCTGAGCGACAGAACCCCAGATCCAGCTGCCGGCAGCCATACCGCCGGCGCTCAGGGCGTAATAGATTGAGAGCGTGCGGCCGACAACCCACCTTGGGCTTGCCAGCTGAACCGACACGTCAATGCCCGTCCAGGTGACAAGCCAACCAGCGCCCCCCAGTGCCAGCGAAATGGCCGCAAACGCAACCGACGTTGTAAGGGCAAGGCAAAGGCAACATGCTGCACAAGCAATTGAGGCGAGCGCCACCAGCCTGTTTTGAGACGCGGTCCGCCGCAGGTAGCCGTTGCTCATGCCAGCGATGAAAGCACCTATGCCGAAACCGGCCAATAAGATGCCATAGACAATTGGACCGCTTTTCAACTGATCCCGAACCACAAGCGGCAGCAGCGCGAGGATGGAGATGCTGGCCAACCCAAAAAGGGTGGCGCGGGCTATCGCCGCCCTGATCTCCAGGGACATTGCCGTGAAGCGCACGCCGTCATGAACTGCCGTCATCATTTTCTCGCGAGGCAGAGGAGAAGAGCGAACCTTCCATTTGGTTCGCCATATTGCGCTAAGGGGCGCCAGATCGCTCAGCGCGGCCAAGGCGAAAGCGGCCAGAGGCCCAAAGAAGGCCATGATGACGCCGCCCAGAGCCGGACCAATGCTGCGCACGATGTTGTATCCGACCGACATAAGCGTCACTGCGGCGGGAATGTCGCGCTTGTCGAGGATATCGCCGACGGAAGCATGCCAGGCCGGATCATTCAACGCGAAGCCGCAGCCAGCCAGGAAACCCAGTCCGAGTATGAGCCATGGATGGACAAATCCCAGTCCCACAGAAATCATCAGCGTCGATGACGCCAATGCGATCAGACAGTGTCCCGCAAACATCACCCATCGGCGGCTGAAATTGTCGGCGATGGCTCCGGCAAGGATTGACAGGAAGAATACCGGCAATGTGGATGCGGCCTGCACCAGGGCAACCATCAGATCCGACGCTGAAATGGTTGCCATCAGCCAGCTGATGGCAACCGTTTGCACGAGCCATCCGACGCTGGATATTTGTGTGGCCGTCCAGATCGAGCGAAACACATGGTTGCGAAATGGCGCGAGAGTCGCTGAAACGGGAGGGTGACGATCTTCACGCTGCATGATCTTAATTGCTTTCGACCAAATGATCGCTTCGGTGATGGTTATTAGCGCAATGTGCCAATTCCAATTGGGCAAAAAAAGCCTCTGTGGAACTTGGCTGCGGGCCGGCCGCATCTCCCGGGTTGGCATCAGAGGACGCGGGCCGAAACGCCTAAGTTGAATCAGCCAGCCTGATGTCTGTATGGCCGATCTCGCCATGTCGGACAAGCTGCCACACGACGTCAGGGATGTCGTAATTTGGCGGCCGTGGCCCTTAGGTGGGTGTTCTTGAAGTTGCACCGCCTCATTAGGCTTTAAGTGGCATCGTTCTGGCGGCGGAACGCACTCCTGTGGCCGGCGTTCAAGCTGGCCGTTTCTTCGACCCAAGGCGAAGAAAAGGGCGGCATCGCTGCCGCCCTTTCGGATCCGTGGCTGGTGGGCTGGACTAAAAATCCATGCCGCCACTCAAGCCCGCTCGCGGGCTTGAGCATTGTTGGTTGATGGGCGTGCGTTATGGAATTCCCATTGCGAATGGTCTTGCGAAAAGTCTGCAACTTTTCGGGACCATTCGGCAATTAGAAGTCCATGCCGCCCATGCCGCCCATGCCGCCGCCGCCCATGCCGCCAGGCATGCCGCCGCCAGCCGACTCCTTCTTCGGAGCCTCGGCGATCATGGCTTCGGTGGTGACGAGCAGGCCGGCGACCGAGGCCGCGTCCTGGAGAGCCGTGCGCACGACCTTGACCGGGTCGACGATGCCCATGACGATCATGTCGCCATACTCGCCGGTCTGGGCGTTGTAGCCGTAGGTCGCGCCCTTGTTGTCAAGGATCTTTCCGGCAACGATCGAAGCTTCCGCACCGGCGTTGGCCGCGATCTGGCGGGCCGGAGCCTGCAGCGCACGACGAACGATGTTGATGCCGGCAGCCTGGTCGGCATTGACGCCGGTGACCTTGATGTTGGCCGAAGCGCGCAGCAGAGCGACGCCGCCGCCTGCAACGATGCCTTCTTCCACGGCCGCGCGGGTCGCGTTCAGAGCGTCATCGACGCGGTCCTTCTTTTCCTTGACTTCGACTTCCGTCGCGCCGCCGACGCGGATCACCGCAACGCCGCCCGCGAGCTTCGCGAGACGTTCCTGCAGCTTCTCCTTGTCGTAGTCCGAGGTGGTCTCTTCGATCTGCTGCTTGATCTGGGCGACGCGGCCCTGGATCTCGGCCTTCTTGCCGGCACCGTCGACGATGGTGGTGTTCTCCTTGGAGATCGACACCTTCTTGGCGCGGCCGAGCATGTTGAGGCCGACATTCTCGAGCTTGATGCCGAGGTCTTCCGAGATGACCTGGCCACCGGTGAGGATGGCGATGTCTTCCAGCATGGCCTTGCGGCGATCACCGAAGCCCGGCGCCTTGACCGCGGCGATCTTCAGGCCGCCACGCAGCTTGTTGACGACCAGCGTGGCCAGGGCCTCGCCTTCGACGTCTTCCGAGATGATGAGCAGCGGCTTCGAGGTCTGCACGACGGCTTCGAGAACCGGCAGCATGGCCTGGAGGTTGGACAGCTTCTTCTCGTGCAGGAGGATGTAGACGTCCTCGAGCTCGGCAACCATCTTGTCGGCGTTGGTGACGAAGTAGGGCGAGAGATAGCCGCGGTCGAACTGCATGCCTTCGACGACTTCGAGTTCGGTCTCAGCGGTCTTGGCTTCCTCGACGGTGATGACGCCTTCGTTGCCGACCTTCTGCATCGCTTCCGCGATCATCTTGCCGACCGACTCGTCGCCATTGCCAGCGATGGTGCCGACCTGGGCAACCTCTTCCGAGGTCTTGATTTTGGTGGCGTTCTTGATCAGCGTTGCGACGACGTCGGTGACGGCGAGGTCGATGCCGCGCTTCAGGTCCATCGGGTTCATGCCGGCAGCAACCGCCTTGTTGCCTTCCTGGACGATCGACTGTGCCAGAACGGTCGCGGTCGTAGTGCCGTCGCCAGCGATGTCATTGGTCCTCGAAGCGACTTCGCGGATCATCTGCGCGCCCATGTTCTCGAACTTGTCGGAAAGTTCGATTTCCTTGGCGACGGTGACGCCGTCCTTGGTGATGCGCGGGGCGCCGAACGACTTGTCGATGACGACGTTGCGGCCCTTGGGGCCGAGCGTCACCTTCACCGCGTCGGCGAGGATGTTGATGCCGTGCAGCATGCGCTCACGGGCGTCGCGGGAGAATTTTACGTCTTTGGCAGCCATGTTTAGCTCCTGGCAGGGGCTCGCAACGAGCCCGAAGATTCAAGATTCAGTGGTGAGGTCGATGATCAGGCGATGATGCCCATGACGTCGGATTCCTTCATGATCAGAAGGTCTTCGCCATTGAGCTTGACTTCGGTGCCCGACCACTTGCCGAACAGGATGCGGTCGCCGGCCTTGACGTCCAGGGGAACCAGCTTGCCGGCTTCATCGCGGGCGCCGGAGCCGACAGCGATGATCTCGCCTTCCTGCGGCTTTTCCTTTGCCGTATCTGGGATGATGATCCCGCCGGCGGTCGTGGATTCGGATTCGACTCGGCGAACGACCACGCGGTCATGAAGCGGTCGGAAATTCGACTTTGCCATTTTTGATATCCCTGGTGCTGAGGTTGAACGGTTCTCCGTTGCCGGAGCGCGGGTCCTTAGCACTCGCCAGTCACGAGTGCTAAGGAGGCCCGTGGGATAGGCCCGTAGGCACCAACTCGTCAAGGCGGCGCGAAGACGTCCTGCCCATGCGCACCGACGCCGTTCCTCATTGAAGCCATCAGCCGCGAGGCGCCACGATCGGGCGCTTTTCTGCATGGTTGCGGCGGTGTTGGCGCATGTTCTCACACCCGACGGGGCAGGCGTTGCAATGATTCTTTCAAAGAAAATTCACAGAGTCTTAGCAACTCCGGTCCGCATCGGATGGTACGTTGCCCAACATGCATAGTCGGCGGGGAAGAGTGACATGCTCTTCCGCTCGCCTCGCTTAATTACATGGATCTCGTTTAGCTGATTGGGCCAATCCAATGATCTCTGCGACAAACAAACTTTGGCAAATCCCAAAACGAGCGGAACGCAGGCGACCAGCGATCTAGGTCATAAATATAACCGGTCAAGGATCACAGAATATGGAATGCAGATGAAAAGACCATTCGGACGAGCACCAAATTCTTCCATGTGGCTTCATGCTGACCGATGTTGACGCTGGTCAAGTGCCTCAGGATACTGGCGCGCCTTGATCGCCTTAGAATCCTGGGCCTTTGCGCGCATGCTGATCTAACTGTCTACGAGCTGGCAGAAATTCTGGAGTTGCGTCGCGAGCTCGTTGTGCGGCACGTCCGTCTGCTTGTCAGAGCCGACCTGCTTTGCCACACCGAACAGCGTCCCCGCTATTCCTACCATCTGCGAACAGAAGGCAGGAACGGCGGGCTGGTTCAATTGTTGGTCGATCTCCTTCCGCACGAGGATGGCCATCACCAACGCGACCTACAACGCCTCGAAGCGTTTCAACCCGCGCGGTCGAAGGCAACCGCCTGCTCGATCGTGAAATAGCAATCCGAATGGGAGCGCGAACTGCCATGGACAATTCCGCCGCCGGCGCCATCGCGCAGCCCGACACCTGCGGGCGCTCTCGCTTAGCCGCGGTCGACCCGCGCGTTCACGAACTGCTTCTAAAGCAGGAGCAGCAGGAGCGGACGACGCTCAAACTGATCGCTTCCGAGAACTTTGCCTCCGCGGCGGTGCTGGAAGCGACCGGCTCCATCTTCACCAACAAGTATGCCGAGGGCTATCCCGGCGCGCGCTACTATGAGGGAAACGCGATTGTCGATGAGCTTGAGAGCCTCGCCCTTGAGCGCTTGAGAACATTGTTTGGCAGCGAGCACGCCAATGTGCAGCCCTATTCCGGCTCGCCGGCCAATCAGGCTGTTTACCGCGCGCTTTTGCGCCCAGGCGACAGAGTCATGGGCTTGCCGATTCCGGAAGGGGGCCATCTGACTCATGGTTGGGCCGTCAACTTTTCCGGGACTGATTATAAACGCGTCCCCTACGGACTCCACGAAGAGACGCAGCAAATTGACTATGACCGCTTGCGCGAGACGGCCAAGCGGGAGCGGCCGAAACTGATTTGGGTTGGCGGAACTGCTTATCCGCGTGCATTTGACTACGCGCTAATGGCCGAAATCGCTTCGGAGGCGAATACCTATCTGGCGGCCGACATCGCGCATATCAGCGGTCTGATCGTGGCAGAAGCGCATCCGAACCCTGTGCCCCATTGCGACGTGGTCACCAGCACATCGCACAAATCCATACGCGGCCCTCGCGGCGGCTTCATTTTGTCAAAGAACGAAGACCGCTACCAAACGCTTTATCATCAGCAGAGCAAATACAACCTTGCCAAGCGTATAGATCGCGCGGTCTTCCCTGAACTGCAAGGCGGCCCTCATGTGAATACCATCGCCGGGCTGGCTGTCGCTTTGCAGGAAGCCGCGAGCCCGTCATTCCGCACTTACGGTCAGCAGATCGTCAAGAATGCCAAGGCTTTGGCCCAGGCACTTCTGGACCGTGGTTATGACCTGGTCACCGGCGGGACTGACAATCACATGTTGATCCTGGACCTCTGGACGCGACCACTGTCAGGCAAAGCCTATGCGGGACGCTTGGCAAAGGCAGGCATCATCACAAACTTCAATATGGTGCCAGGCGACACGCGCGACCCATCGGTCACAAGCGGGATCCGCTTGGGGACCCCGGCAGTGACGTCCATGGGCATGCGCGAGGGGGAAATGGTGCAGATCGCCGCTTTCATCGACTTGATCTGCAGCAAGCCCGACGACGCAGATGTTCAAGCGCGCGTGCGAAGAGATGTTGCAGATTTCTGCGCTGCGTTCGACGTCCCCGGCATCAGCGACCGCAAGGCGGCGTAACCGGGGCGAGCCCATCCAACTCCACAACCTGAAGCGAGGCTATCACCATGGCTAGACAGTTCGTGTTCTCCTCCGAATCCGTCGGCGCGGGACACCCGGATAAGATGGCCGACAACATCTCGGATGCCATACTTGATGCGGTCCTTCGTGAGGATGTGAAGGCGCGCGTCGCTTGTGAAGCGCTGGTGAAGACCGGGATGGTCGTTCTGGCCGGCGAGATCACCAGCAAGGCGCAGATCGATTACAGTCAAGTTGCCCGCGATACGATCCTCGATATCGGATACGACGACGATGCCATCGGTTTTGATGGCCGGCGCTGCGCCGTCGTTCTGGCTCTTTCCGAGCAGTCGCCCGACATCAGCCAGGGCGTTGATGAAGGACGAGGGCAGGATCTCGAGCAAGGCGCGGGAGATCAGGGGCTCATGTTCGGGTACGCATGCAACGAGACTGAAACGTTGATGCCCTTACCCATCCAACTCGCTCATGATTTGACAAAAAAACAGGCGGAGGTGCGCAAAGCCGGACGACTTGGCTGGCTGCGCCCGGATGTGAAATCTCAAGTCTCCGTGCGCTATGATGATTTCCGGCCGGTGGCGCTGGACACCATAGTCCTGTCGACCCAGCATGACGAGGAGGTCTCCCAAGCCGAGGTCCGGGAAGGCGTCATTGAGGAGATCATAAAGCCGGTCTTGCCGCTTCACCTGGATACGACCGGGATCAGGTTCCTGGTCAATCCGACCGGCCGGTTCGTTGTCGGTGGGCCACAAGGCGACTGCGGGCTTACCGGACGCAAGATCATCGTCGATTCCTATGGTGGGATGGGCCGTCACGGCGGCGGCGCCTTTTCGGGCAAGGACCCGTCCAAGGTCGATCGCTCAGCGGCGTACGCGGCGCGGTACGTCGCAAAAAATGTGGTTGCCAGCGGCCTTGCGGAGGTCTGCGAAGTTCAGCTTGCTTACGCGATTGGCGTCGCCGCGCCGGTGTCTATCCACGTCAACACTTTCGGAACGGCAAAGGTCGAGGAAGGAAGGATCGAGCGCCTCATTCTTGAGCACTTCGACCTCCGGCCTAAAGGCATCATCAAAATGCTTGATCTCTTGCGCCCGATTTTCCGCAAGACCGCGACATACGGACACTTTGGCCGTGAAGAGCCTGAGTTCACCTGGGAGAAAACGGACAGAGCGGACGAGTTGCTGCGTGAATTAGGACCGGCAGCTGCGTGAGGGTCGGTCGCAGGATCCCGCGTGCAGCCATTCCCACGCCCGACGGGCGGGGCGACAAGCCGGCTCCTGCTTCAGAGGATATCGACGTCGGACGGAGATCTTGATGCCGGAGTATGACGTGCTTTGCATCGGCAATGCCATTGTCGACATCATCGCGCAATGCGACGAGGCTTTTCTGGAGACCAACGGCATCATCAAGGGCGCGATGAACCTCATCGATGCGCAGCGCGCCGAATTGCTCTACAGCCGCATGGGGCCGGCGATCGAGGCATCCGGCGGCAGCGCCGGCAACACGGCGGCGGGCGTCGCCAGTCTGGGCGGACGGGCCGCCTTCTTCGGCAAGGTGTCGAACGATGCGCTGGGCGATATCTACGCGCACGACATCCACGCCCAGGGCGTGGCCTTCGACACCAAGCCGCTCCAGGGCGAACCGCCGACGGCGCGCTCGATGATCTTCGTCACGCCGGACGGCGAGCGTTCGATGAATACTTATCTCGGCGCCTGCGTCGAGCTCGGGCCCGAAGATGTCGAGGCCGACAAGGCCGCCGGCGCCAAGGTCACCTATTTCGAAGGCTATCTGTGGGATCCGCCGCGCGCCAAGGAGGCCATCCGGCAGACGGCGAGGCTGGCGCATGCCGCCGGTCGCGAAGTGTCGATGACGCTGTCGGATTCCTTCTGTGTGGACCGCTACCGCGACGAGTTCCTCGAGTTGATGCGATCAGGCACCGTCGATATCGTCTTCGCCAACAGCCATGAGATCAAGTCGCTCTACCAGACTGCTTCCTTCGAGGACGCGCTCGCCGCCATCCGCAAGGACTGCGGAATAGCCGCTGTCACCCGCTCGGAAAAAGGCTCGGTGATCGTGCGCGGCAACGAGACTGTCGTCATCCAGGCGACCACGATCAAGGAGCTGGTCGACACGACCGGTGCCGGCGATCTCTATGCCGCCGGTTTCCTCTACGGCTACACGACCGGGCGCAGCCTCAAGGATTGCGGCGATCTCGGCTCGCTGGCCGCCGGGCTGGTTATCCAGCAGCTTGGCCCGCGCCCGCGGCAGAACCTGCGCAACGCGGCGGAACAGGCGGCATGGCTTTAGGCGGGATTTCCGACGACATGCTGCCCCACCCTCCCCTGCTACAGTCGGCCCAGGCGAGCGGATACCCGAACGAAATCGGTCCCTGAGTCTACGACATTCACTCACCGCGCGTCCCAGAAGTCGCAGATTTCGGACCTGCTAACGCTTGCCCGCGAGCGAGTGTGTGACGGCCAACTGTGGGTGAATCCGGACTGTGGCCTCAAAACCCGGAGACGGGATGAGGTCCGCCCTGCCCTCATGAACATGGTTGCTGCAGCATGCGCGTTGCGGGACAAAGTGCAGGCCGAGGTTGCGCGGCCCGTGTGACCCGCAAGATCCAAGCAGCGGCCGACCGACGCCACAACGGCACCGCGCACGTAAGTCGGGAGATCCCGTCTTCGCCAGTTGTGTGCGTCAAGTTCTAAAAGATGGCTGGCATTGAATGGGGCGTCCGCCGCGCAGCCCCGCGTAGCGGAGCGGCGGGCGCACCGGCCGCTTCAGGCGGCCAATGCCCTCGAGCTCTCCTTCTTGTGCTCGCGCACATGCCCCATTTTGATTGAGCAGGGCGCTTCGAGCCAAGTCTCATGGATCTCTACCGCCGGCGCCCGCGCTAGCCGGAAACAGCACTGCGGAGATTGCGCCAGCGCGCTTGACCTCTCGGCAAGACTGCGCCGCGGTGAACGCGCGACGCTCCCGCAGGGACGCTTCATTCTCCCTGTCCAAGCACCGGATAGAACGTGCTGTTAACCAAATTTTTCAGCCACCAGCTTATTCCTCGAGCAAAGGACGTGAGTGATCCATGTGCGATTCGAACATAAGTGCGTTTCCGCTGCATCGTCGGCGCAAATTGGTCGACGGGATCGCCCGGATCCTTGAGTCCAAAAACGGCGAGGACGCGAACGCTTTCTGGCGCGCCACCGCCATGACAATCCTCGTCCAACTGTCCGAATCAGGAATTGCACCCCGGCTCGCCGAACAAGAGGTGAGAGCGCTGCTTCATGCCATCCTGGGCAACATGGCGACCAGGAGTGCTGAGAAACTTGCCCGATAGGATCGCTCACCCCGATGTTGCGCAGAGCCCCCGAGCTTCGTGAGCTTGGATGAGGAGCCCTGACCGCGTTCAGGGTCTAAGTGTCAGATGAAGAGCAACGAAGGCCGTCATGCGGCACTGGGGACGTCCAGCTCCGAATCGCCGAGCAGAGTTCTGGCGTGAAACAATCGAGTCTGCCCACCGCCTCATACCGGGTCGATTGAGCTCATCCAGGCGAGCAGTAAGCGCGCGCCCTGCAGCGCTCGCTTGCAATGGCGTGCGCGATCGGTGTCGCCGCCCAACAATAGCGGTCGGCTTTGGGTTGACGGCTTGGCACGCCCGCCTACCACCGAGCCCCGTTGCACTTGCCACTGGACCGACCAGTCGTCGTGACGAGAACTATCCAAAGCCTTTCGTCCGCTTGTAAGGATGCTCTTGGATGCGATCGAGGTTAACGCTCTACGGCGGAACTGTGCGCGCCAGACCGTAAGTTCACTCGGAGAGCTATGATTTCGCCGCGATGGCGTTTCGCGCTATGGCTCAAGAAGGGCACTGCCGTATAGCGCCCAAAGCTGTTCGCAGTCCCACATCCGTAAGCTTGGCGTTTCTCGTTCTCCATAGAAGACCATTGCACCGCGAACGTCATATCCAAGCACGGACGCATTTGCGACGAACTGGACGGCGCGTCCTAAGCTGGTCACGCCGATCTGGGCTCCAATTTTGTTGGCTGCGTCGATCACGCCCAGGATTTGCGCATCTGCGCCTCTGCCGGCCAAAACAGCCGCCGAGATCGCATCGTCCGTTGCTACGAGCATCGCTTTTAGTCCCCATAAGGAGCGCTCTTCAACTTCGGGCGCAAAATCTGTTCCGCGTTCCGCGTCGTCCTAGCGACAGCTTCAGGCACCCATCTCGCGGTTGATGACGGCGATGAGCTCGTCGTCGTGGCTTTCACCGGCTGGTGCGCGAGAATTTTGTCGATGGCTGGTGCCGCGACGGGCGAACCGGACTCCGCCGCGATACCCGAAGGCGCGGGATTAAGCGACACAGAAAGCACGAGCGTCTCGAGGGTGCGCAGCATCAAGCGTTCGGCGTGCACTAAACCGTTGAATGTTGAATACGTTTGGACGATCCGTGCCGTCGTTCTTCTCATTGGGTCTTGTCGGGAACCACCCCGTCAACTTTAGTCAACTTGTTGAGACAGGGAACCAGCCTGTCTGGTTAAAACCTTCGCCGTGCGCCCGGTGGCAATCGTGGAAACGTCGGGCCTGTTTCGTCCCGAGCACTGCGGCCGACTTCACCTGGGTCAGGCGCCCACGCTTGAAGATGGCGCGGATCTCGCGGGCCAGCTTGGGCTTGAGCATGCCCGTTCGCGATTGCCAATCCTGAACTCCGCAAACAGGTTGCCGCTGCTCGGTTTGGCGGTGATGTCCTGAGTCATAGCGCTTTGCCTACGCCTTTGGAGCACACTGACGGTTTCCAACTCCATAGAATACCGCCTCCGATAGCCGTTGGTTGCCCCTGCAAGTCCGACCAGTACACACGCTGGCTGCTCAATGATCGGTGATAGCGCCGATTTTGCTCTTTTTATGAGCAACCCGCCTTTGTTTTGCACAAAGGGGGATCGCGATTACCGCTAACACCTACAGAGCTGCGCGGACACCAACAGTGATCGGCCAAACGTTGGACGAGCAACAATCTTGATATGACATTGTTGCGTTTAGCGGCAAGCACCACTATGAAGCGACGCTTCGCCGACTTTGTTTCAAGCTGCCGGAGCGTTTCATGACAGAAGAAGCCGACAAAAATATTGACAGCCTCATCGAACTCACAGCCGATGTCGTCTCAGCCTACGTCTCCAACAACCCGGTTCCGGTGGGAGATCTCCCTGCTCTGATCGGTCAAGTGCACGAGGCACTGAAAGGCACGGCCGGGAGCGTCTCTGCAGAAGAGCCCCAGGCCCTTAAGCCTGCTGTTCCAGTCAAGAAGTCGGTGACACCGGACTACATCATCTCACTTGAGGACGGGAAGAAGTTCAAATCCCTAAAGCGTCATCTGTCGACCCACTATGGACTGACGCCGGATCAATATCGCGCCAAATGGGGTCTGCCGGCGGATTATCCAATGGTCGCACCGAATTACGCTGCGGCGCGCTCGGCATTGGCCAAGACGATGGGGCTCGGCCGCAAACCGAAAGAGCCGGAAACGCCGGTGCCGGCGAAGCGGACCCGCAAGAAGGCGGATGCCTGATTTCCATTTGACTAGACAGAATTCGTACTGAAGCGCGCGGCGGCCACCGGCTTTCTGAATAGTCGACCGTGAACAATGCGGGTCCTAAGCCGTAAGCTGCTTTTGCCGGATGTGAGGCGCAGCGATCAAGAGCCACAAAAATTGCTTCAGCCAAGTGAGCAGGAGGTAGAAGTTGTAGCCGGCGGCCGCCAGGATGGCGTTGATCGCATCGCCCTGGGTATGGGCGAGGTAATTGCGACCCATTCTATGTTCGCTCTTGATGTGGCCGATCACCGGCTCGACAGCCGATCGTCGTCGCATCTGGCGCTTGATGGCCGGGGTCACGCGGCGCTTCTGACCGGCGGTGAAGACCCTCAACTTGTGGCTTTGCGGCGCGTTATGGCCGCGGTAGCCGGCGTCGGCGAGGATGCGCTGCGTTTCGGATCCGATGATCCGTTGCATGTCCGGGATGACCGTTGCCAGGGTATGGCCGTCATAGGGGTTCCCTGGGAGCGCCATGGCGTGCAGGGCGAACTGACCGCCCTTTGAGCGCATAAGCGTCGTCGCCACGGACACCTTCACCCCGAACTCGTAGGGCGCATGCGCCTTGCCCTTGCCTATGCATTCGACCTCCGGCGCATGCAGGCTCCAGATCTTGCGGCCGCGCTGGCGCTGCCTGTGCTCCAGAATGGTCGAGGCCTGGTAGAGCGGCCAGCGGAAGATGGCCTCGAGCGCCGCCTCGTTGGTGATCTGGCGGGAGATGTCCCGGATGATGCGCCCTAGATAGGTCCTGAGCCTGCGCAGGGCTTTGTTGGCCCGCTTGAATTGTTTGGCATGGGCGTAGCGCTGATACATGATCAGCGCCCGCTTGCCGACCCGGACATAGGACTGGCGCAGGTCGAGCCCCGCCTTCCTGGCCAGGCGAACGAGCCGCTCGCGGGCGCGATGAAAGAGCTTGGCGTCGGTCGGAAACATGACGTTCTTGGGCTGCACGGTGGTGTCAACGATGACCCGGCGCGTATCCTGCGGCTTCATGGCCCCGGTCTTGACGGCGACCGCCAGGCTTTCCTGCAGCAGGGCTGCAATCCGCTCCTCGCCCATGCGGCTGCGCCAGCGCGTCATCGAGGAGCGGTCGAACGGCAGCTCGTGGCGGAAGAACTCCTCGCCGCACAGGTACTGGAAGTACGGGTTCTCGATCCAGCGCGCGCACAGCACCTCGTCCGACAGGTTGAAGGTGTGCTTGAGGATGGCGAGCCCGGCCATCAGCCGGGTCGGCAGCGGCGGCATTCCGGGCCCGTCGCAATAGACCTCGCCGAAGCGCGCCTCCAGCACCGGCCAGTCGATGGCGCGGGCCAGCCGCACCAACTCGTGGTTCATGTTGAGGATCTGATCAAGGCGGGCGCGCCTGTTCTCCCGCCTCGCGCCGTTCACGTGGTCTGCCCATCGCCTGGCTCCGATTCACTGCGATGAAAGCAGTGAATCACGCTTCGGCAGGCAGGGAAATCGCAAACTGGAATTGCAAGAAAACTACCCACAAACTGGCCAGTTCCTGCAATTCCGAAATCTGCAAATCGCGCGTTTCCTATGGAATATCAGCAGCTTCCGAATTCTTCACGGTCGACTGAATATAAAGGCCGGGACTTGCCGCGCCTATTTGCGCCGCCTTTGGCGGACACACATTTTTGCTGCTGGAGATGGAGCGTGGTGGGCGCTACTCGGCCCGACCAGGCGATGCCTGCTGTCGATCTTCGATGAAGTCTTGGCGCCCGATCCAGTCCAATAGAGCGACTAATCGTTGCTTGTGCGACACCGCAGTGCAATGGCTTTCGGCGTGGTACGGGCCAGGTTCGCCGGGCGAACCGCTTGGCGTGCGGTTCTGCCCCTTTTCCAAAACGACACTGCCTTGCGCTGATGTTGAACCGCTCGCTCAGGAGATCGCCGAGGAGAAACGGTCCTCTGACGCTTGGGTCGCGGCCGCAGCAGAAAAGTCAGCCAGCTTTGCTGAGGTTGCCAGCGGAGGACTTGCCGGTGCGGCGGTCCTGTTCAATTTCATAGTTGACCTTCTGGCCGTCAGCGAGGGTTGAAAGGCCCGCGCGCTCGACGGCAGAAATGTGGACGAAAACATCCTGACCGCCATTGTCGGGCTGGATAAATCCAAACCCCTTGGTACTGTTAAACCACTTCACTGTTCCAGTCGCCATATGCGTAATCCCTTGTAACAATTGCATCCGTGGAAAGGCCGTCAGGCCGCTCCGACTTCCCACCAATACTGCGGTCGGAGGCCCAGCAAAAGTAAAATATTCCAAAAACCCGGCATGAGGCTGCCGATGATTGAGCACCCATCATGACCGCCTATCGCCGGGCCGTCTGTCCGGTGCTGACGCTGGCGAATCGGCACACAGCCGGCAGATTTCGGCGCCTCCGCAATGCGTTGCGCCGTGGACTGACACGTTCAGAACGCACGGGGCTGTTACCAATCAGACATCTGGGATGCGCTGTCGAGCGTCCCAGCGCTGCGGTCAGGCACTGGAGAGCCTCGCGGCAGCGCAGGTTTTTGCCTCACACTTAGGTGCCATTCCAGCCGGGTAAACGCAGTTGCTTGCGCTCAGGCTTGATGCTGGACGTTGGTTGGGGATTGTTGCTCAGACGACGAAAAGACCCGTCGGCCTCACTGCTTTGTCTGAGTAGGCGACGTTGAAGCTGTATTGGAGAGCCGTGTAGACATCGAAAAATACAGCGGTCGGATCCTGCTCGACGCGACCTGACCAGTTTCACGCCAGAGAGACGCAGGCACGGCTTCTCGGACGCACCGCCCGATCAGCACGCAGCTCGCCGCTACCCCAGCGAGCTATGACGTTCTGCGACTACGCCAACGCACAGCGCCGGTCCGCACTGGTGGCGGTAGACTCAACGTTTGTTCCTACAACGATATCGTCCCAAGCCGCAGCCGCTTCAGCGTGCGGCACTGTCCGATGTCCGACAATGTCGGACACGTCGCGTAGCAAAGTCGATTGGTACACATTGGCGCAATGGCTTTCTCGTCTGGCACGCGACGTGCGGGGCTTCGGCATCCGCGTCACAGACCAAGGAGAAGTCGTTCATGATCTCAGCCAAAAATACCGCCGCCAGTTCCCCGGACGCATTCAAAGATGACGTTCGAGCAGGGCTGGGCAAGACGAAGACGGCCCGGGCTCGGCGCCGCCCATCGACCCACTTACTCTCAGAACGGGGGGCGGGACCGCAACGCCTTCAGAATGGGAAACAGATCACTTGGCCTCGATACTCGCCTGTCACCCTGCCGCAAGCGAAGCCATCGATCAGACTTGGGTTACGTTGGCTATGCAGGGCCTTCATTGCGACCGCGCTGGCACTCACGTCGACTACTGCGGTTCTAGCCGCCTCCGATGACGGCAAGGTAACGGATTTCGTGCTCGACAACGGCATGCAGGTCGTGGTGATTCCCGACCATCGCGCGCCGATAGTCACTCATATGGTCTGGTACAAGGTCGGCAGCGCCGACGAGCAACCTGGCAGTTCCGGTCTAGCGCATTTCCTCGAGCATCTGATGTTCAAGGCGACCAGCAACCATGCCGCCGGCGAGCTCGACCGTGCTGCAGCGGCCATGGGCGGCTCCATAAACGGCTTCACCAGCAGCGATTACACCGCCTATATCGAGACGGTGCCGCCCTCTGGGTTGGCTGAGATGATGAGTTTCGAGGCCGATCGGATGCGCAATCTCACCCTCAGCCAGGAGGTCATCAATACCGAGCGCGACGTCATCCTGGAGGAGCGTCGTATGACCACGGACAGCGACCCGGCGGCGGTACTGGAAGAGGAGGTCGACGCGACGCTCTGGCAGAACCAGCCCTACCGAATGCCGACAATCGGCTGGATGGCGGAGGTGGCTAGGCTAAGCGGCGCCGATGCATTTTCCCTCTACGACAAATACTACCAGCCCAACAACGCCGTGCTGGTGGTGTCAGGCGACGTCGACCCTGAGACGGTCAAAGCGCTGGCCGAGATGACCTACGGCAAGGTGGCACGTGGGCCGGATCTGCCGCCGCGCAACCGGCCGGTCGAGCCGACGCAGGACACCAAGCGCGCAGTGCTGCTTAGCGATGTGCGGATTTCGGTGCCGCGCTTTTCGACACATTGGGTGGTGCCCTCTTATCACACGGCAAAGCCGGGCGAGGCCGAAGCGCTCGATCTGTTGGCCGAGATTCTCGGTGGCGGCGATGGAAGCCGCCTCTACCAGGCGCTGGTGGTGGAACAGGGCATCGCCACCGAGGCCGGAGCCCATTTTCATGGCACCATGCTACCTGGCGCCGGGAGCGCAGTGCTGGACGCGACCAAATTCACGATCTACGGCGTGCCGCGCGGTGATGCCAAGCTTACCGATTTGAAAGCTGCAGCCGAGGCCGAGGTTGCCCGCATCGCCTCGAACGGTGTCAGCGACGACGAGTTGGACAGGGCGAAGGCCCGCTATGTCAGTTCGATGATATTCGCCCAGGACGACCAGGACACCATGGCCATTATATATGGCTCTACGCTTGCCGCAGGCGGCAGCGTGAAAGATGTCCAGGAATGGCCGGATCGCATCCGCAAGGTCACTGCCAGTCAGATCCAGGCTCTCGCCGCCCGCTATTTGGTGCCGGGCCGTTCGACCACCGGCTATCTCTTGCCCAAGACGGAGAAATGACATGAGAGCGCCCCAATACCGCGGCACCCACGAACATAGCTTGCCTTTTCCGCTTGTCGTGACACACGGCGGGGTCCCCGGCCCAAGGACCGCGCTGGCCATTTTTCTCCTCGCCATTCTCTTCCTTGTCCTCCCCCCGCTCACCGCCCATGCGGCGATGAGCATCCAAGAGGTGAAGTCTGCAAAAGGCATCAACGCTTGGCTGGTGGAGGACCACACAAACCCGATTATCACCATCAACTTCTTCTTCGACGGCGGCACCACCCAGGATCCGCCGGGCAAGGAAGGGCTCGCCAATCTGATGGCGCGCCTGGTCCCACAGGGTGCTGGCGATCTCGACGGCGATGCCTTCCAGACAAAGCTGGATCGTGCCGGCGCCACTATGACCCTCGAAGCACAACGCGACGGCGTTCACGGCGCGATGAGCATGCTTTCCTTGCGGAAGGATGCCGCTTTCGACCTGTTGGGGCTAGCGCTCAACAGGCCGCGCTTCGAGCAGGAGGCAACCGACCGCATCCGCGCTCAGATCCTCTCCGGCATCATCGGCAATGAGAACGAACCGAACGCGATCGCTGAGCGCGAATGGCTAAGCGTGCTCTACGGCAGCCATCCTTATTCGAGGCCGGAAGAAGGCACAAAATCAGGCGTCGCCGGCGTATCACCAGCCGATCTCAGGGCCTCCCACAAGGCCACTTTCGGCCGTGATGGGCTCCATTTTGTCGTGGTGGGCGATATTGATGCCAACGCGCTGCGGGAAAAGCTCGACCAAGTCTTCGGCGAATTGCCTCCGACGCAGGCGCTCGCTCCCGTCGCCGATGTCACGCCGCAGCTCGGCCAGCAGGTCAAGGTGAAATACGACCTGCCGCAGACCTCGCTTACATTGGCTTACCCCGGCGTGAAACGCGATGCGCCGGACTTCTACGCCGCAATGCTGATGAACGATATTCTCGGCGGCTCGGCCTTTACCTCCCGCCTGTTCCAGGAGGTGCGCGAAAAGCGTGGCTTCGCCTACTACGTCCACTCCGATCTTTTCCAACAGCAGCATTCCGAGACGCTGCTGGTTAGGACCGCGACGCGCCCGGACCGCGCCGCCGAGACGCTCAGCCTGGTGCGGGAC
This sequence comes from Mesorhizobium neociceri, assembly GCF_013520985.1. Lineage (GTDB taxonomy): Bacteria > Pseudomonadota > Alphaproteobacteria > Rhizobiales > Rhizobiaceae > Mesorhizobium > Mesorhizobium neociceri. The sequence goes on from NZ_JACDTY010000009.1 coordinate 215,044, forward strand.
GTCGTGAAGCAGATGGCAGAGCGCGGACCGACGGAGGCCGAACTCGCGGCGGCAAAGAAACACCAAATTGGCGCCTATCCCATCAACTATCTGAATTCCTCCGCCTCGATTGCAGCCACGCTCCTCGATATGCAGCTCAATAATTTCGGCATCGATTACATCCAGCGCCGCGCCGGCCTCATTGAAGAGGTGACGATCGAGCAGGTGAAGGCGGTAGCGAAAAAGCTTCTTTCGACCGAGCCCGCCATTATGATAGTCGGCCCGCACCTGGAGCACAAAGGTTGAGGAGATCACTTCGCCTTCCTTCTCTCCTTTGAAGGCAGGCGCGTGGAGCAAAAGTTCTAGCCGGTGCCTCACGGGATCGTTGGGCGCCGGCGGAGTGGTTCGGTGGACACCAGGGCATTCCTCAGTTAGGCGACCTATCCGAATTGTGGGCCGCTTCTTCTCATGCCAATCTCTCTTGTGGATACAGAACGCCGATCGTGGCGCGCTTTGCAGCCAAGGCCGCCTGCAGGCACTGCCTGCCGGCGGCGATTCCGTTTCCGTTGTGCAAGCTTGGCCGAACGATCTCGCCTGCCATTGACCGGAAACTTTTAAACCAGCTGGCTTTGTAGTGGCTGCATTGGACTACCAGCTGTCCAATCAAGGCCCTATAACCGAAGCGGCCGCGCGCAATACACACCGCACCTGCTAGAATACCCGCTGCGTCGAGGAGGAGTCCGGTATTGCCCCTGCGCCCGCCGATGATGCGTCACTTGAAATCGCCCGACCTGTTTGGACCCATTGATCGCCTACCAGCACTCGGCCTGTCGACTGGCGAGCGGACATTTGAGGTCATCAACCCATCGACCGGTGAAGTCCTGGCAGAACTTCCCGATATGGGTGTCGAAGAGACGCGTGCTGCGACTGACAAGGCCTATGTCGCACAGCCTGGATGGGCGGCTCTGACCGCACGTGAGCGCAGTGACGCTTTGTGGCGTTGGCATCAGTTGATCATCGAACACGCCGACGACCTCGCCGCCATACTCACCGCGGAGATGGGCAAGCCGCTATTCGAAGCCAAGTCTGAGGTTTCGCATGCGGCCGCATACCTGCAATGGTATGCGGAGGAGGCCAACCGGATTTATGGTGAGACGATCCCCGCACCATCGAGGGACCGTCGCATGCTGGTCATCAAGCAGCCGATCGGTGTCGTTGGCACGATCACGCCATGGAACTTTCCGGCCTCGATGGTGGCGCGCAAGATCTCGCCAGCCTTGGCGGCGGGCTGCACGATCGTGCTCAAGCCCGCCGATCAGACGCCGCTCGTGGCTGGCGCAATGTTCGCCCTCGCCCATCAGGCCGGCTTTCCGGAGGGCGTCGTCAACCTGATCTATTCGTCCAAAGCTGATGCGGTTGGCCGCGAACTCTGCGCCAATCCCAAGGTCCGCAAGATCAGCTTCACCGGTTCCACCGAAGTCGGGCGTCTGCTGATGCGCCAGTGTTCGGACCAGATCAAGAAGGTCAGTCTGGAGCTGGGCGGCAATGCACCTTTCATCGTCTTCGATGACGCCGATCTAGATGCTGCCGTTGACGGGGCAATCCAGGCAAAGTTCCGCAATGCCGGTCAGACTTGCGTTTCGGCGAACCGCCTTTACGTGCAGTCGCAGGTTCACGATGAGTTCGTTCAAAAATTCGTGGAGAGAGTCCGGCAATTGTCGGTTGGCGACGGCTTCGCTCCAGGAGTGGACATCGGACCACTCATCGACAAGGACGCTGTGGCCAAGATCGAATCCCACATCGCAGATGCCGTTGCCAAAGGAGGCACAATCCGATGCGGGGCCGAACGCATTGACAAGCGAGGCACGTTTTTCGAACCGACAGTGCTCACCGGGATTTCCAGCGTGATGGCGGTGGCGAGGGAGGAGACATTCGGGCCGCTGGCGCCGATCATTCGCTTCGACGATGCGGATCAGGTCGTGCGTGATGCCAATGACACGATCTACGGGCTCGCGGCGTACTTCTATGCATCAGACCTTAAGCGTGTCTGGCGTGTGGCCGAGGCATTGGAATATGGCATGGTTGGCATCAACACGGGGCGCATGTCTTCGGAAGCAGCGCCCTTCGGGGGGATAAAGCAGTCCGGTATCGGGCGGGAGGGGTCCCGCCATGGTCTCGAGGACTATCTCGAAATGAAATACCTCTGCATTGGTGGCATCTGAACAACCCGCTTGCGAAGTTCGCGGATTGGGACGAAAGCGATCTCCGAATATAGGCCTCGATTGGGAGCCGACGGGCGGCTCCGCAAGCCGAGCAAGACGCAACGTGGCAGCCCAAAACGCGTGTAGCTCAATTTATCGCGGAAGCGCGGGGCGACATCCCGACGAGCGCGCAACTTCGTCAAGGGGAGAACTACGTCAGGACCGGTCCTGGTCGAAAATGGGGACGAAGCGATCCACGCCGTCAGATCGGAAGAGGCGCTCGGCATAGTTCGGCGGTCGCAGAAATCGCCAAAACGAGCCAGGTCGATTCTGCACGCTGGCGGAGCTCAATTGGCATCGTCGATGGCTGGCCCCAACAGCGACATCATCCAAGCGCCGAGCTGGACCGCCGCTGCTTCGCGCCTACGCATACGCTTGCTGGCCATTGAGGAGGAGAAGGTGAGATCCACGAGGATCCAAGCTTCCATAATTGCTCAGCAACTGAGCCATTCTGCCGATGCAATCGCAACAGAAGTCACTGCATTTTTTATTGCAGTATGCTCTCAGCGGCTTCAGCCAAAAGGGCCAAGACGCCAGACAAAAGTGTCGCAAAGCCGACAAAGCCGACACAATTGTCGGAAGTCGTCCAGCACTCTGAGCGTGAAAAGACCACCGCTTGCGCACAGGACCGCTGCAAGCGCTCTGACGTGTCCGGTCGTAGTAGCCGGCCGCCGCGGCAAGACGACGTGCACACGAGCTTCAAAGGCGAGATCAAGAAAGACGTTCGTCATAGACGCCGCAGGCCCAAACGGCCAAGCGCTGCGCAAGACTTGCTCATAGGCGGGCCGCACCAGGCGGATAAACGCTTGCCCGGCAGTGACTGAGGTCACTGCCGGGCGCCGGGTCTGCCTTGGGAGGCATAAGGCAGCGCCAATTCGGACCAAGGGGGGATCAGTCCGTGCGCGCCTCGCAGATGGCCTTGCATGTACCGTGCCAAAGGGAAACCATTGAAAAGCCTCCCCAGGATTAGCTTCGCTGTGTTTGTGTCCTCTACATTGTCTGCTCCAGCGCACCGATGTCAGCTCAACGCCGGTCCGTACGAACCAACGCCTCCGAGTGCCCAGTCGATCTTCATCTCGGCTTTGACGGCTCGAACAGAGCGCGCCCGCAAGGTGCTTCTGCCAGATCGACGGGCGAACTGGCGGCGACCGTGCACTCGCTGCGAACTGTTCGCCGGCTGAACGCACAGGGCGGATCGTCACTATGTGAGGAAATCCCTGTATCCGCCATTCATGAGCGCGCGGCCACGAGCGACGGCGCGGCGAATGCGGTCGCGAAGATGATCGCGAGGATCGCTCCAATCGGCGTCGACGCGCCGTTGACCAACCAGAACTTCGGCGAGCTCGCGATGTGAGGCTCCAGCAAGTGAGCCGTCGAGCGCACGAAGGACGAAGGTCAAACGGGAGCCGCGTTTTTCCACGGAAAACAAGCGGGCGGGCAGCTGTTGATCCAGACTCAGAGCATTGAGGCACTCCAGCGCCCTCAGCCGATGCTTCGAAAGCGTCGCAGGCCAGATCGCCTCGGTGCGCAGCGCAACAGGCAGCAAGATGTCCGCGCCCTCGACAGCGAGCTGGAGAGTATGCTCGCTGTTGCCGAGGAGCACATGTTGGCTCTTGTCCCGGGCCAGCAGGACCATTGCACGACACGCCAACGCCGCCAGGTCGAATGGCGATGTCGTCGAGCATGCAGACGCCTGTTGCGCGACGACCGGAAGCACATGGACGCACCCGCGCGGACACCAGAACACGGCAGCACTGCGCTCACAAGACTCGGCGAAACAGAACACCCCACTGCGATAGGTCGCCTGCCGACGCAATCACGTCCAGAAAGGCTCCGCGCGACAGAGCATTGGCCTGCTGGCGAACAGCGCTAAGATCGCGCTGGAATGCCGGATTGCGGCGCAAGAACTCCCAAGCCCAGCCGCGCAGCGTCAGACGAGCGGTGTAGTCGTAGGATCTTTCATCCTGCCACTCAGCCTGATCTGCGTATGCCAGAAGAACTCTAGGCATTGCTGTGAGGCCGTCCGAGGTCATGCCACTTGGCAAAGCACCGGCGCCCAAAGCATGGGACCATCGATGCGACCGTTTCGTCCCACCGTGTGGGATTGGGATTGTGCAGGACGGGAGCGGTGCGCACCAGCGACCCCACCGCCAAAACCGCACAGCAACAGGGAGGGCGGCCCGAGCGAGTCAGAGGAATCGGCTTCTTGACCGCTATCTCCTCATGCGCTCCATTCCAGACCGTCCACGAGTACGCGGTTGCGCGGACGCTGGATGGTACGTCGCTTGTCGTTAAAGTTGTCGTGGCGCACGGCGCAATGAGCTCGGTCATCGAAAGGCCTCCTCAGGGAAATTTCCCGCCATTGGAGGCGAACCTTCAGGCTGTGGCAGCCTGTAAAGTTGCACAGGTGAAGCTGATCAACCGAGAAACGACCGGCAGACGCGCGCAATGGTTTCTGATTGTGCTCACGCCGAACGTGCTGTGCGGCGGTTATCGAGATGGAATGAAGCCGTGCGCCGTGACCGGGGTGCAGCCAATTTCCCGGACAGACTTGCTCCGCAATGTGCATCGCAGGAATACCGTAAACGCCAGCGGCAGCGACACACCGTGGCCGTCTCGCCAAAAACTTCACCGAGCCGGAGCGTCCGGTCTACTGACCATCGTCCATATTGGATGCGGGCTGCAGTTTCAAATTGCCCAGTCCCACGCGTGCGTTCGAATTCGGCGTGCTGCCGCGACAATGATCTGAGGGACCTCAAAGCGGATGGTGAACGGGAGCCGCGCAAATCTAGGTCGACCAACCGGTCGCCATCCCTGTTCCTCGGGTTTACCGCCTGCGGCGTGTTGATTTGACCACGCAGCCGCCTTGATCGCTCAGATGGTGCGTCAGCTCACGGCGTGGCAGCCAATTAAAAGCCGGGTACGTGGAGCGTGTTTTGGAGTGAAGGTGCAGACCGTTGGTGTGTTTTCGCAGCAGTGATTGTCGGATCCTCGACAATGTCGGACATGAGATACGCCGCTATCACATGACGGCGTTGTTCTGAAACGTTCTCCCAGTTGGCACGGCACATGCAGTCCCTAAGCGCAAAGCCATTGCCGCGCTGGGACTGGGAGACAGAACTCATCCATGATCACCTTCACCGAACCTGCAGTCGACGCCGCAAACACTGAGCTTTCCCGAGCGGACCAAAGCACTTGCGCTTTCACTCCGCGGGTTGTCCGCACATGACTACATTCGATTACCGTCCAACGACGGATGCTCCCGACGACGATCCTTATCTCTGGCTTGAAGATGTAGAGGGCGAACAGGCACTCGACTGGACCGCCAGCCAGTCGGCCAGGACACAGCGGGACTTCGGTGGAACGCAGCTCGCGCGCGACCAGAACGCGCTTACAGCGATTTTCGACGCACCCGACCAGATTCCCCAGATCACGCGCTGCGGTGAGTACCTCTATAACTTCTGGCACGATGCCGCAAATCCGCGCGGGCTGTGGCGCCGAACCACCCTACCCCTCTACATGAAGGCGGATTCCCGGTGGGAGCTCCTGCTCGATCTGGACGCCCTCGCCGCTGACGACGCAGAGGACTGGGTATGGGGCGGCGCGTCGATCGAGCCCGAGAGACGGGAACACGCCGTTCTGCGCCTGTCGCGCGGCGGCAGCGACGCGGTCGTGCATCGCGAATTCGACATGCGGTCTCTCGGCTTTGTCGCCGATGGTTTCAATCTCCCGGAGGCCAAGGGGAGCATTGACTGGCTCGACCCCGACACGCTTCTGCTTTCCAGTGCGCTTGGCGAGGGCATGGCCACCAGCTGCGGCTACGCGCGAACGGTGCGGCTGTGGAAGCGAGGCGCGGACCCGCTCACCGCACCGGTGGTTTTTGAGACTGCCGAGTCCAATAGCGTGTATGCCCTTTTGGACCGTACCGCGGAGTGCGAGCGCGTTTGGTTCATCGAAAAGCCGGCCCACTTTGAAGAGATAGTCCGAATCGGCGACAGGAGGGGGCCGAAGATTTTGATCGACCTTCCGCGGGACGCCTGGTCGGATGGCTTCGGCGACTGGCTGGCGGTAAAGCCGCGCAAAGCATGGACCGTTGCCGGGACGACCCATGCGGCCGACGCGCTGATCGGCATCTCGCTTTCGTCCTTCATCGCCGGCGAGCGCGATTTTAGGACCCTCTTTGAACCAGGCGATAGGCGCTCCGTTCAGTCATTCTTCTGGAATGACGGGAAGCTCATCATCTCCTACCTCGTCAACCTCGTTCCGCGTTTCGAGATGTTCACGCCCGGCGCCCAGGAATGGACGCGTCACGCTCTGGACGCCGTGCCTGGTGAAGGGACAGTTGACCTCTGGTCGCTCGATGCGGAACGGCACGAGACCAACGGAGAGGTCCTCATTTTGGCTGAGGACCCGATCACACCACGGCAGCTTCTCCTGTTCGACCTCAACGCCGCGCCGCGTCTCGGCGCTCCAGCAATCCTGAAGCGCAGCCCAGAGAATTTCGACGCATCCGGGCTGGTCGTCACGCGCCACGAGGCAGTCTCGATTGATGGTGAAATGATCCCCTACACGCAGGTCGGCCCGGCCAGCGGGAACGGGGATGCCCCGGTTCACCTCACCGCCTATGGCGGGTTCGGCATATCGCTCCTGCCCGAATACAACTCTTCGATCGGCAAGCTGTGGCTCGAACGCGGCGGCACCTCGGTGGTGGCTAACATTCGGGGCGGCGGCGAGTTCGGCAGCCGTTGGCATGACGCGGGCCGGAGGGAGGGCAAGCGTCTCGCCCATGACGATTTTGCCGCGGTTGCCGCCGATCTCGTGCGAAGGGGCGTCACACTGCCGAGGCGGATTGCCGCCGAGGGCGGCTCAAATGGCGGACTTCTGATCGCCAATATGCTTACCCGTTACCCTGAGCATTTCGGCGCGCTGTTCTGCACAGTTCCGCTTGTCGACATGCGCCGCTACACCAAGCTTTTGGCGGGCGCGAGCTGGATCGATGAATTTGGCGATCCCGACAAGCAGCAGGATTGGGCTTTCCTCAAAGAGATCTCCGCCTATCACGCGGCGGCGCCGGGACAGCCCTACCCGCCCATCCTGCTCGCGACAACGATGCGGGACGACCGCGTCCACCCGGGCCACGCACGTAAGATGGCCGCAAAGCTGCAGGCACTTGGCTATCCCGCTTACTTCTACGAGCCCGGCGCGGGCGGCCACGGCCGCGGCACGAACAACCGGGAGCGGGCCGCCTTCACTGCCCTGAGCAACTATTTCCTTCGAAGTGCGATCGGCTGGCAAAACGATGGCGTGAGTGGAGGAAGACCCGCAACCGGCGCCTCAAAAAGTGAACAGCGGACGGCAACTGCGAGGACGGCGCAGTAGTGCGTGTACAGTTTACGAAAACGCCCGCCAGCGTCTGTAGCTACAGGTGACTACTTGCGGTGCACCCTATCATTTTTGAAGAGCAAGGAGAGAACATCATGCAAACGAAGCAAATTAATTTGACGCGGGGAGTAGCAGCGGCCATCGCCCTGATGGTGGCGGGACAGCAGGCAGTCGCGGCGGATCCTCCAGAAGACCCGTGCGAACCGCACGAGGGTGCCTCGGTAACCGAATGGCCAAGCCCCTGGCAGCTTCGCCTGCGCACCTTGGGTGTCATCACTGAGGATTCTGGCTATGTTAACGGCGTGCCCGGCTCCGCTCTTTCATATTCGAATACTGTGACGCCTGAACTCGATATCTCATATTTCTTCACGGACAACATCGCCGCCGAGCTTATCCTTGCCACCACATATGCCGACATCACAGGCGGAGGAACGATCGGCGGGCTGGGGAACATCGGCAAGGTCTGGCTGCTGCCCCCCACGCTGACATTGCAGTATCATTTCACCGATTTCGGCGCTTTCAAGCCCTATGTCGGCGCCGGCGTGAACTACACGATGTTCTATAATCAGGATGCCGGCAGCGCCGACGCTCTGAAGGTCAAGAATACGTTCGGCACTGCGCTGCAGGTCGGGTTCGACTACATGGTGGATCGGCACTGGGGCGTCAACTTCGACGTGAAGAAGCTCTTCCTGAGGCCAGACTTCGACGTTACCGTAGCCGATGCCAAGCTGACGGGTAAGGCGAAGCTTGATCCCTGGTTGATAGGCGCAGGTGTCACCTACCGGTTCTGAGGCGAACCCGGCCTGGTGCAGCCGATCTGAAATGAAGGGCGTCTCGTGCGCCCTTTTTACCCGTCCTGCATAGACGAACCGACCTGGATCATTCGAGGAGGCGGCGTTGTTGGGCAGTATCCGAAACCCATCGCACAGCAGCCGATACTGGGGTGACGCTTGAAGAAGCCGTTGTCGAAAGGGCGGCCTCCCCGCTTCCACCGGGCCAGGAAGAGTACCCTGCTCAACCCGGCCTCGATCAACGCCTGAAATGGAAGTGCTTAGACGCAACTTGGAGCAGGATGGCTTTGACGATGTTGATCGAATGCTACGGCCAGCCCTCCTTGCCGATATTCTTCTCCCGGACGTCAACAGGCATGGCGGCTATGGCCGCGAAACACCGCGAGGGCGGCGATATCAATCGCGCGGGCGCCATTCAGCAGCACCCCGAATCGCAGATGATCGGTTTCGGGCAGCCGGATCGCCAACATTGCTTCTATTTTCGCGGCAGTCTGATCAAATCGCAGGGATCAACGTTCGGTGCGGCCGCCAACCGTCCGAGCACGCTTACGCTCGCAGAAACACGGGCGCGTTCAATCGAGCCCACGTAACGCGAGCTAAGTTCAGCGCGCGCAGCCAGCTCTTCTTGCGTCAGGGTCCTGCTCATGGCGCAAACGACGCACATTGATCGCCATGATCTCCTTGAGACCCACAGCGATGGACGCGAGATTGTCATTCGAGCACCTGTGGCCATGGAAGTCCGGCCCCGCTTCGTCCGCCGCCTTCTGGGCCCGGCTCGCCCCGAGCATCCTTCGGTTTCACGATCTTCACCAAAGCCCCACGCCTCGATCAGCGTGCCGTCAACGGAAAAGTGCATTTGCGGCTACATGAAGTATTTTCGCGTCGCCAAGTCGAAGCCCCGTCAGCTTGCCCAGCTCATCGCTGAGACTTGGCGATAGGCCGCGGCGTTTGCCAGCGCCTAGGCGCGGGCGGCACTCAATTGGGCAACGGTCGCGAGGATGTCGCCCTCGGTATTGCGCAGGTTTCGGCCAATGCGCTGATCGGCAATTCGGCCGCGGCTACGTTATTCTTGGTCTGAAAACCGACAACATGGTTGATCTGGACGCGAAAGCTGTGGTCAAAAGTAAGGTCTGGTGAGCGAATTGGGGATTAGCAGTCCCTATCCCATCATCCTTCACGTCGACCCGTTGGACTTCAAGGCGGCCATCAGCATCGGCCCGACCGAAAACTCCCCTGCCTTGGCCTTGTCGGTGAGCACGCGCAGATAGCCACCAGCCGAATTGATGTGCCGCGCCCGCTGCAGAATGCAGGCGATCATGATTGCCGTGGTTTCCTGCCCAGCAAGCATCGTTCGTGGCGAATGAGACCGCAATTTCTGGAGGCTCGAGCGCCCCACAGTGTCTTTTCGGAGGTAGGCATTTTCGTTCTCCTTTTGGATCATTACGAATTTGAAGAGGATCTGGTGTTATGTGCCGTTGGGAGAGCCGGCGAAGCGGCCGATATTCATGTGGTCGAGTCATAAATTCTCATGAATGTTTGTTTTACGAGAGCCCTTATGGCAGCCCTAGCTGACAGCTGAAGCGGTCTGCAGGATGCAGATCCTGTCTGCCGACCGCAGCGAGATCCAACGGAGCTGGGGCGTCCCTCAGGATGCGCAGCCTGTATTGCGTTCGGACGAACGTCATGTGAGCTCCTGGGCTAAGACCGCGCGACGGGCCATTTCAGAACACGTATCATGGTTATGAATATGCAATTGGCATGCCACCAAATGGGTTGTGAGCAGCGACCACAAATCGGAGGAGTCGCCCCCTGGCCGGCTCGATCCTAACCCCTAGCATGTCTGGATCTGAACACAGATTGTCGTCAATCGAACTGGGGACAAATGCTGTGACCGGCTTTGGCACCGGTTGACACCCGGCTCCTCGGTTGAGAATAGAGAGCGGATTGGGGCAACAGGCGATCGCCGGGGCCGGTCAAGTTGCGCAGCCGTGTGTTGCTGTTAGCGTGGCGGCATAGGGCCGCAGGTGAGCGCCGTTCACGGCATCCGGCGAACATCTAGCGATCACTGATCGCGTGTGATCGAGGTCGTACTGAGTTCAATCGCTGGTCCCCGCTGCGGCCGTTCAAGGCTTCGCAGATTCGGTTCTGCATCGGCTTGCCTGGACCGAAAAGGTGCTGGCCTCCTGCCATCCAGGCGAGCATGGCGTTCGAGATGACCCCGGTGCCGTGCTCCGATGGAATTCAGATTGCGTCTCGTCCCGACTTGGCAAGTGTCCAGACGGATGAAAGACGAAGCCTCGATCCTTCTCTTGAGCTGCTGCTTTGTCCCTAGACTGCACAGGCGCATTGCCGCTCTTTCGAGACGTGCACGCTTCGACCACCTCTCGGCATTGCGATGTCGTGTGACGGTCCTGCTGGCGCCCGACAAGCGCACCTGTATAGTTGTACAGTTAAGCCGACTGTTCAGTCGAACGCAAAAACGAACGGCGAGGCGTGCAATCGCTCCTTTGGGTGGTGCCCACGGCGGCTGTTTGCGATCGGCATGGAGATGGAGCGCGGCCAGGCTCCGCCTGTCCCTGCGCCAGCCAATTGCTCCAGGCAGAATTGCCACCGCACTGTCTATTGTTTGCCGATAGCCAATGCGCGGCGTCAGCAAAACATCGCCGACCATTGGCCGTCTCGCATAGACAGTACGCCGAGCCGGAGCTCCCCTGTCTCCAGACCCTATCGCACTTGCATATTGAACGGCGGCTCGCAAGCAGCTGAATGCCCTATCGGCCACTGCCATGTGTTCGCCCGAATGCTGGCAGGCCATAATAACATCAGGTGGGCGAAGCAGTGCCCCATCGTTCTCCTCGGATCTCTGCTTTTTTCCAGCTGGCGGCTAAAACCACAGGCGCAGCCAGCTTGGTCGCTCACCGGATCGATTGCCTGATGGTGTCTGCCATTGAATCCGTGTGCGTGAAGCGCTTCAGAGCGAAGACGTTGGGCGCCAATCAGGTTCCCTGTGAGCTTCACTGCTTGAGTTCTGCACGGCGTCAGCTATCGCGCTGGAATTTGATCCGCTGATTGCGGGGTACGTTCGTTGTCGCATTCGCGACGATGTCTGACATCTGACGCAGGCGCTGTCAGAGCGGTCACATTGTTTCGAAACGATTTTCCCAGTTGGCACGACGGTTGCTGTCCTATGCGCAAAGCACTGCGACGCCGCCGACGGAGAAGAATCCACCTGATGATCACGCTGTTCCAACATGCGGGCGCCGCCGCGAACGCCGGTCGTTCCCGAGCAGACGGAAGCCATTGTGCTTTCATTCCTTTGGTTGTCCGGGCATGACCGAACTCGATTTCCGTCCAACGCTGGATGCACCCGACGATGACCCCCATCTTTGGCTCGAAGATGTAGAAGCCGAACGGGCACTTGCGTGGACCGCCAGCCAGTCGGCGAAGACCCTGAAGCACTTCGCGGGAATGCAGTTCGAGCGCGACCGGGCGGCGCTGGCAGCCATTCTCGACCGTCCCGACAGAATTCCCCTGGTCACGCGCCGCGGTCAGTACCTCTACAATTTCTGGCGAGATGCCGGAAATCCGCGCGGACTGTGGCGCCGGATCACCCTTGCCGTCTACATGCAGGCGGATACCCATTGGGAGCTACTGCTCGATCTGGATGCCCTCCCGGCTAGCGAGGGAGAGGACTGGATCTGGAGCGGCGCGTCGATCGAGCCGGAGAGACGGGAAAGAGCCGTTCTGCGCCTGTCGCGCGGCGGCAGCGACGCGGTCGTGCATCGCGAATTCGACTTAGGGTCTCTGAGCTTTGTCGCCGACGGTTTCGATCTCCCAGAGGCCAAAGGCCGCATTAGTTGGCTGGACCCTGACACGCTTCTGCTTTCCAGTGCGCTTGGCAATGGCATGGCCACGCGCTGCAGCTACGCGCGCATCGTGCGACTGTGGAAGCGTGGCGCGGATCCCCTCGCGGCGCCGGTGGTCTTCGAGACCGGTTCCGAAGCCCTCGGTGTGTCTGGCCATCTGAACCGTACCGCCGAGAGCGAGCGCCTGTGGTTCGTCGAGCAGCTGGCCTGGCTCGAGAAGAAAGTCCGCATTGGTGATAGGAGCGGGCCGAAGATCGAGATCGACCTTCCCAAGGACGCCAGGTGGGCTAACTTCGGCGATTGGCTGGTGGTAAAGCCGCGCAAAGCATGGACGGTTGCCGGCACAACCTATTGCGCCGACGCGCTGATCGGCATCTCACTTTCCGCTTTCCTGGCCGGCGAGCGCCGTTTTAGTACCCTGTTTGAGCCAGCCCAGAGGCGCTCCCTGCGGTCATTCTTCTGGAATGACGGGAAGCTCATTATCGGATACCTGGCGAACCTCGCTCCGAGATTCGAGGTGTTGCACCCCGGGCCCGCAGGATGGACACGCCGAGCCCTGGACACCGTGCCCGCGCAAGGGGCCGTTGGCCTCTGGTCACTCGATGCGGCAGTTCACGAGACCAATGGAGAGGTCCTCGTTTCGGCTCAGGACCCGATCACGCCGCGGCAGCTTTTCCTATTCGATCTCAATGCCGCGCCGCCGATCGGTGCTCCAGTGATTCTGAAGCGCAACCCGGAGACTTTCGACGCATCCGGACTGGTGGTCACGCGCCACGAGGCAGTCTCGATTGATCAGGAAATGATCCCCTATACGCAGGTTGGTCCGGCGAACGGGAACGGAGATGCCCCGGTTCACCTTTCCGCCTATGGCGGGTTCGGCAAATCGGTCCTGCCCTACTACTACTCCTCGCTCGGCAAGCTGTGGCTCGAGCGCGGCGGCACGTGTGTGGTGGCGAACATCCGCGGGGGCGGCGAGTTCGGCACCCGCTGGCACGATGCCGGGCGGAGGGAGGGCAAGCGTCTCGCCCATGACGATTTCGCCGCCGTTGCCGCTGACCTCGTGCGAAGGGGCATTACGCTGCCGAGGCGGATTGCCGCCGAGGGGGGCTCAAATGGCGGTCTACTGATCGCCAACATGCTTACCCGCTATCCTGAGCGTTTCGGCGCGCTGTTCTGCATGGTTCCGCTTATCGACATGCGCCGCTACACCAAACTCCTGGCGGGCGCGAGCTGGATCGACGAATATGGCGATCCCGACAAGGCTGACGATTGGGCTTTCCTGAAGGAAATCTCCGCCTATCACACTGCCACGCCGGGACAGCCCTATCCGCCTATCCTGCTCGCCACCATGAGACACGACGACCGCGTTCACCCGGGCCATGCGCGTAAGATGGCCGCAAAACTGCAAGCTCTTGGCTATCCCGCTTACGAGGCCAGCGCCGGCGGGCACAGCTACGGCAAGGACAATCGCGAGCAAGCCGCACTCATCAGTCTTGGCACCAATTTCCTTCGCAGCGCGCTCGGGTGGCATGCCGATGGCTTCAATAAAGGACTGGGAGTTCGACAAGGGCGAACTTCAGATGAGTGAGTACAGGTCGAGGACTGCGACAAAGGTGCAAATCATGCGAGCACAGTGGTCGCTACCTATTTCGGATCGCTGGGAGACAATCTCGAAACCGCAATTTCTCTGCCCGTGGCCCTCTCCTTCCCCACGACGACGATCGGCTCCTTCCCGCAAACAGCCGAGGTTCGCAAGGCGCGGGCATCACAAGCTGGGGGAAGGTTCAAACGGCACTTTTGGAGATCATTGAGGCTGCATCGACGCTCTGCCATCTGCGGCGGCCAACTCCCGCTCGATGCTTCGTCTGCCTCTATCTCCAATCATAATCGTCGCGAAGGCGAAGCCGAGTGGCCGGCTGACCCCTTGAGTTTTGCCGGTCGAAGATCCGCGCCGGACCAGGATAGCCATCGCGGAAACTGCGGGGTTGGCTTGCTCCTGGCCAATGCCGGCAGGGGTGTCCGGACCGCGCCCAATAGCGATGCGCAGATGCCCGAAATTTCATGAGCGGCGTCCTAATTCTCAATCGCTGCGCAGAATGCGTGCTTCGAGCGCGGCTGCGACGAAAGCTCGTCGAGCGGCTGGTGAATGGGTCTTGCCGCGTAACACCTGCAGACAGGCATCCATCGCGATCCTGCGTTTGTCGGTCTCATGATGCAGATCGCGGAGCAAGATAGCGGCTGCGTCATTGACGTCGAACACGATTCGCTCCGAGCTGCGGCGGCCAACCTGAACAACGACTGGCCTCTCAAATCTGATCAACCCGGTCATCCCCCTCCTCCACAGCCACTATGCGGCAAACAGCCCGGGTCGCATTTCTTTACTCAGCCAACGCGACCGCTGCACCTGCGCCACTGAGCCTGGCCATTGGCGGGCAAGCGATCGCCATGAGGCGCGTCTGGCCATGGTCAGCTTGCGTGCGATCTGCGGTTTTGCAGTCGGTGGTGAGGAACTGCTTCTCATTCGCGTGGTCTAGTTGTGAAACCTGGACATAGTGCACTGTTTGACGCGCCTCGCCAGTCTCAAACATGTCGTCGAGGTCTACACCTGCACTTTTCCACTGCCCGATCTGCAGGCGGCGATCCACTGCATGGCGGAGGTTGGATCTTCCAATATGGCGACCCGCTTCGCAAAGCCGAAAAAGGCATTGCGCGCCGTGCTTACCGGCTTGCGCCCATCGTATGCATCGTAGCATGCCTTCAGGGCGGCTTCGTGGATCAGGTCTCTGCGGTCTTCCGGCCATTCGTTGAGAAAATCGATTGCATCCGCAAGGCCGGCAATCTCTTGGATGATGTGCGTTGCGCGCTTCACAAAAAGGGGGCTGCTGAAAGCCTCAGCGTTCATTGGTTTCTCCCAACTTTCTAAATAGCCAATTTGCGGTGAAGAGGCGCCGCATCGACACGGCGACCCTGGCACAATGTGTTGTCAGGGCGATGACGGTTCAAGAGGAAGATTCGTGACGGCGACCGGGCGTGCAGCGATCCGCCAACACATCATGCAATGGCTTGGTTGCTATCAAAGGCGGTCGTCACTATTAAGCTATGAAGTGATTCTTAACCGGCTAGTCTAATTCCGCAGGAGCGTTTTCATGACCGAAGAAACCGAGAGCAAAGCCGACAACCTCATCGAACTCACCGCCCATGTCGTCTCAGCCTATGTTTCGAACAATCCGGTTCCCGTCGGTGAAACTGCCTGGGCTTATCGGCCAGATACACATCGCATTGAAAGGCACTGCTGGTGGTGCCGCACCAGAAAAGTCAGAAGCTCTCAAGCCTGCCATACCGATCAGAAAATCGGTTACACCCGATTACATTTTCAGCCTTGAGGACGGTAAGAAGTTCAAGTCGCTCAAGCGTCACCTGGCTACCCACTATGGCCTTACGCCCGACGAATATCGCCCGAAATGGGAGCTGCCGGCGGACTATCCCATGGTGGCGCCGAATTACGCTGCGGCGCGCTCGGCATTGGCCAAGACGATGGGTCTGGGCCGCAAGCCGAAGGAACCGGAAACGCCGGCACCTGCCACGCGTACCCGCAAGAAAGCCGCAGCCTGACCGCACTTTTTTAAGGATCGGCTAAGCGGATGCGGAATGATTTCGCACTTGCGAGATGAAATTGTGCGTTGCAATATCCGCGACGATCGGTATGATCATGTTGTCGGCCATCTACTCCTCCCAGATGTGGTGCCGACGCTGAATGGGGCGCACCTCCTCCCGCGTCTCATTCTAAATCGAGCCCGCTGCCACCTCCTCCCGGTAGCGGGCTTTTTCTTTGTCTGAGGCGCGAGTTCGGTAGGCCAACGCATTTGGCTCTAAGCGAGGCGAATGCTCCGAACTTCCAGGCCTTTCTTGCCCTGCCCGCATTGGACAAACACCTTCTGACCCTCCATCAGCATGCTCAGTCCTGAGCGGGTCAGCGCGGTGGCATGAACGAAGATGTCCTTCTCACCGTTTTCAGGTGCAATGAAGCCGAAGCCCTTTTGGGGATTGTACCACTTGACCGTGGCCTCGCCCGGCGGTGGACCCTCTAGTGCAACGCGTATGCACCTGAGGTTTCGCGGTCTGACCGCCTACCTCCAGCACTTGCGCGACCTGATGACCTCTTGGACTTTCTTCCGTTGTGACCTTGAGACGCGTTCTCTCGGAAACACCGCGGCTCCCGGCCGCCTCCAGCACCCGAATGTGCAGATAGGCCTGGGTGCCCTCCGGCAGTTTGACAAAGCCAAAACCCTTGCTGGTGTTGAACCACACCACTTCGGCGTCGACAGGGTCCGCGGTTGCGATCGACGAACGCTGAAAGTAGCTTGGCTCGGAAGGCCGTTCCGCAAAAGAAGTCGCGTCATCGTCATGACGATGCCGGCGTGGCTCACGATGGTCCTTATATTTGCCCATGATCGTCCGACTGGCTTGAACAACCCACTGCGCCCCACAGGATAATCTCAATCGAGCGATGCGTTCATGTCAATTCACCAGTTGGCCGCTTACCCGCTCGATCGCATCACGACCCCGACCTGTTGCCACACAAGGTCGATGATGGCGGGTGAGCAATATATGCGACAGGTCGAGCTGCTGATCCGAACGATCCCCTATATCGCACGGCAGAAGGTTCGTACCGGAGGGCGGCGTCGCCATCAACCGTTCGATCGTGACATTCAGCGGCTGCCGTCTCACCTGGGGCATCCGACATTTCGATTTACACGCACTTTCCCCGCACGGTCTGCAGGAGAGGAGACGGGCAGCTTGTGTTGTTGAACCGTTCGGCTAGATCAACCCCGCCTGCTCGGCTTCGCGGCGTAGATTCTGCCGCGGCCTTGGCCCGATCTGCTGGATCACCAGTCCGGCCGCCAGTGAGCCAAGGTCGCCGCAGGTCTTGAGGCTGCGCCCCGTCGTATAGCCATGGAGGAAGCCGGCCGCGTAGAGATCTCCGGCGCCCGTCGTGTCGACCAGTTCCTTGATCGCGGTCGCCTGGATGACCACGGTCCCGTCGCCGCGCAGGATGACCGAGCCTTTTTCCGAACGGGTGACGGCGGCGATCCGGCAATCCTTGCGGATCTGAGCCAGGGCATCCTCAGGCAATGCGAGGTATCGCGCTGATCAATGCCGTGGGCATCGACATAGTCCTGAAATGCGATCTGCTGCGCGGGATGTTCGAAGGCCAATGTCGAAAGCCATCGTTGGTAAGCCATTCGCCAGGCCGTCCCAGGCTCGTGCTTGCGTCCGTGACGCAGAAATCCCTGAAGATATTGGCGCGCTCGCGTCACCACTTGGCGTACGACGCTGCGCAGCCGGACCAGGTCGCGCATGGCTTCATGATCGGCGTCGGGCACCCAGACGGGCGTCAACTCACCGGCCTGATTGAGGCGGGCGAGCATGGTGGCATCGCGGCGGTTCGTCTTCACCCGATCGCCGGGCTTTCTCGGGATCAGCGACGGTGCCACCACGTCGCACCGATGGCCGAGGCCCGTGAGTTGGCGATGAACGCCATAACCGCACGGGTCGGCCCCATAGCAAAACGGCAGCGGCTTACCGGAACGCCCGAGACGGTCGCACAGCTTGCTAATGGCGCGTCATTGGCAATCTCGCCGAAATATTCCACCGACCCAGAGCGTCCGCTCTCCGCCACCGCGACCGACATCCGTTGCTTGTGAATATCCAAACCGACAAATCTGGTATGTTCCATATGGCCCGTCTCCTATTCATGAGGCTCTGTGCCGGCCAGCCGGCTTAACCCCGTGCATATCCGGTGACGGGCCAACCTCAGGCCTAGCAATCATAGGGACTAGCCGTCGGGAACAGCAGCCTAGCTAAACGCACAAATCGATAGGAACGGCCTAGAGGTCGAGCTTTAGGCGCCTGGAACCCGCACGTGAGCAACAAATCATAACGACGGTTTGCGACGCCTTCTCTTCGTCGGTCAAGACGAAGTCGCGGTGATCTGCTGTTCCACTCAGAAGGCCTGTTGCGCACGTCCCACAAATCCCCTCTTCGCATGAACTATCAGGGAATATCCCGTTGTCGCGTAGGACGTGTAGAATGGATTTTTGCGGCGGAACGTCCAAGATTTGTCCGGTTGAATCGATCTCTATTTCGAAGGTCGAGGTCGCGTCCTGTCCTGACCCGGTTGATAGAGTAGGGTCTATTTTAAACCGCTCAAAATGAACGGAGTTTGCCTGCCAATCCCATGTGGCGGCTTTAACACCGTCAATGAGGCCAGCGGGCCCGCAGCAATATACTTGCTGTCCTCCCACTCGTTCACTGAGCAGGGAAGCGAGGTCGAGCCTTTTCCCGGAATGTTCGCCGCCAAAGTGCATCACCGTGCGCCGGCTAAAGGGTGCCGTGCCAAGAATCTCTCGGAAGGCGGCTCGCTCAGGATTCCGAGCACAGTAGTGAATCGAGTATGCCACCCCCGTTCTCTCGAGATAACGGGCCATCGACAAAATTGGCGTGATGCCAATACCTCCGGCGATTAGGGTATAGATACAAGCTCCCGCCATCAGCGGAAAGTTGTTCAGGGGATCTGAGACTTGAACTTGACTGCCCACGGCAAGGTTGTCGTGCACGTAGACAGAGCCTCCGCGCCCGGTGGGCTCGCGAAGAACAGCGATAACGTAGCGCTGGCGTTCCTGAGGATCATTGCACAGTGAGTAAGACCGTGTGCGGCCGTCGGGCAAATGCAAATTTATGTGGGCGCCGGCTTCAAAAGGTGGGAGAAGCGCGCCGTCAGGGTCTACCAGCTCGTAAGAGCGTATGCCAAGGGCCTCATCTACGCATCGACTGATCCTGAGTGTCCTCACAACACTACTCGTTGATCAGCCTATTCAAGTACCAAGCGATAAACGCTGCCGTCATTTCCTCGCGCACCGAGTACAGGCCCGGAGTGTAGTGGCGGGAAGTCACCCCTCGATGGTTGTTCGCGATGAGCTCTGCGTCTTGCAGAGTGGTCACATGCCACATCCACTTCAGTCGCTCCACGTCATAGTCCGTCCCCTCGACTGCGTCTTCGTGCACCAGCCAAGTGAGGCGCATCTCCGTGTGGGTCGGATCTATCGGGGTGAAACGAATAAGGGTTGTGTGATCACTGGTGCTATGAAGTCCGAACTGAGGCATAAAGTCCACGGCAGTTTCGGCCCCATCGAACTTCTTCAGGTTGCCCATGAGTGGAGCAACCGGTTGGCCGTCTTTGGAAGCGGTTTGCCACCCATCGCGGATTGGCCGCCGCCTGACTTGATATGGCTGAAGTCCAGTGGCAAGCGCGACAGACCCCACAACGAATCCTTCATCCCTCGCGGCCTCTTCCCATGCGGGAAGAACATTCGCCTCAAACGAGCCTGGCACGGCATCATTAGTTTTGACATATGCATTAACCGCTGTGTATTCCGGATGTGCCATTACGCAGTGATAGCACTCTCGAAAGTTCTCAACCGCCAGCTTCCAATTTCCGGGTGTTGTGTATACTTCAGTGTGAGCGATCTTAGCTCTCGTCAGGCCATGCGGCTCCAGATAGGGGAGCACATCCGCTTCCATCGCAGCAAAATCAGGGCCGTCCTTCTCGTTCCCAAGGTAAATGAAGATCAACCCCGCAGTCACACGTACTGCACATGAGTGCAGCCCCCATTTCGAGCGATCAAACCCTTCGCCCATATTCTTGGCGTGCACTAAACGGCCACTTAAATCATAAACCCACCCGTGATAAGGGCAGGTAAACGTCCGGACCTTCCCCTCTGGTTTCTGGCAAATTATGCTGCCCCGATGGCGGCAGACATTGTGGTGCGCGAAGATTTCGCCGTTTGTGCCGCGCACGATGACGATCGAGTCGCCGCCGATCTCAAAAGTTATGAAATCCCCGGGCGTCGGAATGCGCGAGACATGGTCAACGAAAAGCCACTGTCGAGCGAAAATCACCTCGATGTCTCGCTCGAAGATATCCTTGTCAACGTAAAAGACGCGGTCGAGTGAATGCCCAGGCCGTTGAAGGGCCGCCAACTCCAAAACCGTCTTTTCAGCCATATTCTTCATCTCGGCGACTTCTCTCTGCTGGACCATTCAAACGTTGGGGGTGAGTATTTGCTACAAAATCCCACGCCGAATGTCAATTGTTAATGGAATGGTATTCAGCCTGGAACTCGATCCCATGTTGCAGGGATTCGTGCTCGGGCTTGCTACGTCGGGCCGCAGCGCAGGTGCTGGCTAGGGCGTTTGCCAGGGGCCGGCTGATCGCGCTTGGCTGATCACCGGCGCGACGATCGTCGCATGCGCACGACAATGCGTAAAAGGGTGTCGTCCGGCCACGTCTGAGCGCGGCCTGGCCGGTCTGCGCCGATAATTGGCCCTAGAATTTGGCGGCTATTACCTCTACCTCGACAAGCGCTCCTGATGCAGCCAACGCCGGTACTAAGACCAGCGTGTTGGCAGGGCGATGACCGGCGAGAAACTTATTTCGCACTCTGGTGTAAGCGGAAACGTCTGCGCCCGCGACGATATACTGATTGATCTTGGTTAGGTTGTCGATCTCCATTCCAGCTTCCTTAAGCACAGCCGTTATTTGGTCCCACACTGTGTGAGCTTGTTCCTCACAGGATCCTTCAGCACAAAGCTGTCCAGAAACATGAAGCCAGTTCGCGCCAGATGGCGTGAGCATGGCTTGGCTAAACGGAGCTGAAGGATGCAAAGCAGCAAGTTCTATTGAGGTCGATTTCAATGGTCTTCCCTTCAAACTAGTCGTTTCATCGTCGGATTTGTTTTTACTCGAACGACAGAACAATGATAACGAGTCGTGCGCGTCATCGAACGTAGCAACCGGGGCTGGGGCTCCGCGTCGCGGCTTACCAGCCTATTCGGGCAGCGCGCCCGACTTCTTCGCCGTCCAGGTGGCGATATAGTCCATCAGGCCGGGATTGAGGCAGTCATAGGGCTCGAGGCCGATCGATTTCAACTGGCCGCGAATGCCGTCCATGCGCTTCGGGTCGACACCGGATTCGATGATCGACGAGACGAAGGCGGTGAAGCCCGGCGGTGACCAGCCGTCTTCCTCGAAGCGCTCGGGATGGATGAAGGACAGACCCTTGAACGGATGATCGCGTTCGACCGGGCCGTGCATGTGGACGCCGCAGCCGGTGCAGGCATGGCGCTGGATCAACGCGCTCGGATCGACCACTTTCAGCTTGTCGCCGTTCTCGACGACAGTGACGTCGCCGGTACCGGCCACCGCAACGACCGAGAAGATCGCGCCATCAGGCTTCCAGCACTTGGTGCAGCCGCAGGCGTGGTTGTGGGCGATCTGGCCCTTCACCTTCACCTTCACAGGCTTGCTGGTGCAGGCGCAGACCAGTGTGCCGCCGGCGAAGCTTGCGCTTTCCCTGGGCAGGCCATTGTCGATTTTCGGATGCAGTTTTTCCGGCATTTTATTCCTCCCTTGTTGAACCTCAAGCAACTCAGTCGCTGGCCCTTCGGTCGGCGGCTTTCCTTCTTCTGCTTGAGCGCGATCGGACGCAAAACCGGGCGCCACTTTTGCTGATCGCGCTCTAGTAAACCACCACACTCCTGATCGACTTGCCCTCGTGCATGAGGTCAAAGCCCTTGTTGATATCCTCGAGCTTCAGCGTGTGGGTGATCATCGGGTCGATCTGGATCTTGCCGTCCATGTACCAGTCGACGATCTTCGGCACGTCGGTGCGGCCGCGCGCGCCGCCGAAGGCAGTGCCCATCCAGGTGCGCCCGGTGACCAGCTGGAACGGACGCGTCGAAATCTCCTGGCCGGCGCCGGCGACACCGATGACGACCGACTTGCCCCAGCCGCGATGCGAAGCTTCCAGCGCCTGGCGCATCACCTTGGTGCTGCCGGTGCAGTCGAAAGTGTAGTCGGCGCCGCCGATCTGGTCGGCACCGCGTGTGGTCATGTTGACGAGGTGGGGGACGATGTCGCCGTCGATCTCCTTCGGATTGACGAAATGCGTCATGCCGAATTTCTCGCCCCAGGCCTTCTTGTCGTTGTTGAGATCGACGCCGATGATCATGTCGGCGCCGGCAAGTTTTAGTCCCTGGATGACATTCAGGCCGATACCGCCGAGGCCGAAGACGACGGCGGTGGCGCCTTGCTCGACCTTGGCCGTGTTGATCACGGCACCGATGCCCGTCGTCACCCCGCAGCCGATGTAGCAGATCTTGTCGAAGGGCGCGTCGGGATTGACCTTGGCCACCGCAATCTCGGGCAGCACCGTGAAATTGGAGAAGGTCGAGCAGCCCATGTAGTGAAAGATTTTGTCCTTGCCGATCGAGAAGCGCGACGAGCCGTCGGGCATCAAGCCTTGTCCCTGCGTGGCGCGGATGGCGGTGCACAGGTTGGTCTTCCTCGACAGGCAGGACGGGCACTGGCGGCATTCCGGCGTATAGAGCGGAATGACATGGTCGCCCTTCTTGACCGAAGTGACGCCCTTGCCGACATCGACGACAACGCCGGCGCCCTCATGGCCGAGGATCGCCGGAAATAGGCCTTCCGGATCGGCGCCCGACAAAGTGAACTCATCGGTGTGGCAGATGCCGGTCGCCTTGATCTCGACCAGCACTTCTCCGTCGCGCGGACCGTCGAGGTCGACCTCCATGATCTTCAGCGGCTTTCCGGCGGCGACAGCGACTGCGGCGCGGGTTTTCATGAGACGTTTTTTCTCCAAGTATCCGGTCTTTTCCGGAAATCCGCAGTCGCCCGCAACGGATCCGGACCTCGGGCTGCGAACCGATCCGCAGCCACTCCCTAAACCGCAACCTCAATCACTAACGGAAGCACGGGATTCGTGCTTGGCGGCTCAATTCATCTTTTGGCCCAAGCCGCTTCCCCATTGAGACGTCAAGAAAGATCTCTCGGGCGGCGTTATGCCCTGGTATGTCACTGACACTGTAGCGCCAGATAATATTTCTTCAGTAACTGCCGCGCCGCCAACAACCGAACGTCGCTCCAGCCAGGGTTTTTAAACCAGCTCGAGCGAGGAAGCCCTCGAAAACCAGGCCGTTATGTCCCCTGCCGTTAATAACTGCGTCACAATGGCTGGATCTCGAATACTTGCTTGCTACGAAACCTGATGCTGAAGCAATCATGGTAGGTTTCCCCGGAATGGGTGGTCCTGGATTATTAGCGAGTCAGAGGACGCCCCAATGCGGTCGGCTCTGCACGCTTATGTAGAACGTTATTCCAAATAGGATAGCGCGTCAATTGCAGCTCGGGGCTTTTTCGCGTTACGCCCCTGGGATGGATCGCCTGTAGGTGATATGCGTGGGGATCCGGCTAATCAAGCCTCCGCCCACCTCTCGGCTCAGCCTGATGCGCCACCAGATGCGCTGTATGACCTAGTGGGAACGCAGGCGTCTTGATGTGAAAATCACACCATCAACCGGCGGCGAGCGACATACAGAACGCCGCCGCCGGTGCCGGTCTGGCCGCTCATAGGCCTCTCGCGGAGATATCGCCGGTCCAGGACCAAAGGCGATGCCAGGAAGCTTCACCTGTAGCAACGCAAAAAGGAGAGACTTGTACCAGGCGGGTGCTCTACTTTTCGGGCTTTTTTAGCACCCGTGCGGTCGATAGCGTCACCGTCGAAATCAAGACCTCAATCCCGGTGCCTCTGATGCCGGTGCTGATGAGCTATCTCGGCATCGGTAAGGCACCCGCCGACGCAACCACTCTGTCGCGCGAGCCATTGGCACCCGATCCCTATCAGTTCGTCTCCTGGACCCCTGGCCAGAGCATCCTCGTCACCAAGTTCACCGGCTACTGGGGCGAGGCGGGCGCCGTCGATAACGCAACTTACGTGTCCCGCGAGCAGTCGGCGGTGCGAGCGGCAATGGTTGCGACCGGCGAAGCCGATTTGGCGTGGGGGATCTCCTCCGTCGACGTGGATAACCCGGATGACCGACTTCACCTACCTGAATTTCGGAAACCGAGCGGCTGCGCTTCGACATCTACAAATCGCCGCTGGACGATGTGCGTGTTCGCCTGACGATCAACTACGCCATCGAGCGCAAAGGTTTGATCGGCACCGTCAACCCAGCCACCTACCAGATCGCCCAGAAATACGTGATGCCCACCATCAATGGCTTCGATCCGAATGTTCAGCCCTGTGAGTACACTCCCGAACGCGCGAAGCAGCTGGTTTCGCGCGCCAGCTGCTACGGTGCAAGGAAGTGAGCGGGAGGCGCTTCCTATGCCAATACCTTCCTGAAATAGGCGACCGTCTCTTTCAGACCGTCTTCGAGCGGCATGCGCGGCGCCCAGCCGAGCGCTTCCTTCGCGAGGCTGATGTCGGGCTGCCGCTGCTTCGGGTCGTCCCCGGGGAGCGGCAGGAAAGTGAGCTTCGATCGCCCGCCGACGGTCGCCAGCACTTTTTCCGCAAGTTCGAGCATGGTGAACTCGCCCGGATTGCCGATATTAACGGGGCCGGTGAAGGCGGCCGGACTCCCCATCAGTCGTACCATGCCGTCGATAAGGTCGTCGACATAGCAGAAGCTCCGCGTCTGTGAGCCGTCGCCATAGATCGTGATCGGCTCGCCCGTGAGCGCCCCGACGATGAAATTCGACACCACCCGTCCGTCATTGGGATGCATGCGCGGTCCATAGGTGTTGAAGATGCGCATCACCTTGATTTCGAGGCCGACCTGACGGTGATAGTCGAAAAAGAGGGTCTCAGCGCAGCGCTTGCCTTCGTCATAGCAGCTTCTGACGCCGATCGGATTGACCCGACCCCAATAGGATTCGACCTGCGGATGGATTTCCGGATCGCCATAGACCTCCGAGGTCGATGCCTGCAGGATGCGCGCCTTCAGCCGCTTGGCGAGCCCCAGCATGTTCATGGCGCCGTGCACGCTCGTCTTCGTCGTCTGGATCCGATCGTGCTGATAATGGACGGGCGAAGCCGGGCAGGCGAGATTGTAGATCTTGTCCACTTCCACATAGAGCGGGACGGTCACGTCGTGCCGCATCAGTTCGAAATCGGGATCGTCGAGGAGATGGCGGATATTGGCCTTCGAGCCGGTAAAGAAATTGTCGACGCACAGAACGTCGTGGCTCTCTGAAAGAAGCTTGTCGCAGAGATGAGAGCCGAGGAAACCTGCGCCGCCGGTGACCAGGATCTTGCTCATTCTTCAGCCACGCTGTCCCGTCGATTGGTCGCAACCCTGGATCTGACCGATCTCTGCCACTGTCGCGCAGTCAAAGGCACGCGGATAGGCAGTTCCGCCGAGCCAATCAATTTCGGCCGTTCTCGCTTAGCTGCCTCATGAACGCGGTCGCAGTCAATTTTCCGCGTCTTTTCGTGAAGTCCATAGGGCACCCGGTGATACTCACTGCCGATGAAGTTAATGGCCCAGCCATGAATGCTTTCACCAACCTACCTCCCATGGCCGGGGCTTGGCGTGGAAAACCACCGCGCGAACGCCGGTCGGGACGCGGCCGAGGCGCTGAACGTCCATCTTGTACGAACATAGTTGACCGGGGCAGATGTCTTGCCACAGGCGCCAATCGACTCCCAGGCAGCTCTGAAGAAACTCCTGATCGGACCAGAACTGCCGCATGTGGTCCGCAGGTGCGGCTGTGAACGCCTCCCACACCGCCGCCTTGATCGATTGCGGGATTGCCATGATGGCGCTTTGTAAGCCGGACGGCTCGACAACGTCGCGCATGATCACCGGACCCTCGACCGCCGCCATATCCACGAGACTGCCGACAATCGAAGTGTCCAGATCGAAAAAAAGCCAGTCGTCGGGCAGCTCCGGGCGGAACAGCTCCAATTTCGCCCACCAGCCCGGCCACCCGTGCCGGAGCGGTATTACCTCGACGCCCTGCACATTGATGTCGGAGAAGCAACGGAACTTGGCGCCCGGCAAATGCTCGGTCACCTGATCCAATAGACGGGCAACATGGCGCGGCGCGTATTCGCCGCCCGAGCGGAGCACGAAAGCAACCGTCTTCATTCTGCCAGGCCTTGCTCGAGCGTCATCTTTGGATGGTTCTGCCACCGGGAGACCTGCGGCGGCGATATTTTCGGTGACCGTGCTCATGCTCATGGGGCGATTTCTCCTCAGTCCGTGAGCGTTTGCGGGTAACCTTGCATGTCCCGTGCCAAAGGAGGAAATTATTTCAAAACAATATGATAGATCTGGCTCTGCTATGTTGCGTATCCGACATCGTCGGACATCGGACAAGGCCGAACGCGGTTGCACGACGTGTGAATTCCGTTTCCGCGCGGAGGAAGCCTGTCCCATTCCTTGGACGATGCCGGCAACCGAGACTACTAGGATTTGTCTAGTCCGCGACACGGTGCTGTTCGGCCCGGCTGCCTGCTGAGCTCTTGAGCTCTCGTTTAAGTCATTGAAGAATAAGCAGAAAAGATTCTCTAGCTCTCTTTCTGCGCAGTTGGCACGACTTTTGAGCCTCCCTCGTCGTAAGGCAGCAGCAGCTGCTGACCGGTGCTGATCTCGTGGGTGACATCGCGATCAGGAACGAAGGAAAGAAAGCAGCATGTCAGGTATGGGTCAGATACCCGCATGCCGAGCGAGCTTTTCGTCCTTACGCGGAGCTTCATTTCAGCTTTCTTGAGACCGAGCCGAGGCTTGGCGGCGCGGACGCGATCAGCTGTAACGCGGTGGTCAAAGGCTTCGGCGCCGAGGTGCGGGAAGATTATCGCCTCGCGAAAGTCATCTCCAAGTGGCGGCACCGCACCCGCCGGACCTGGGTGCGCGGGACGATCAGTGTTGGATTCCAGGCAATCATGCTTCTTGCGATGAGAGTGCTTTGATCGGCTATGCTTTATTTTCGTGGCCGCGCCGCCATGCTACCCAGGTGACATCGCCTTGGTGCTCGCGTCTTCACCGTCCTGTATGGCTCTTGCGTGATGTTTCCATATACGTGCGCAACATTCAGCGCTCTGTAAATGAGATGGAGGAACTGGTCAAACCTACAGCCAGCCGCCCGGCGTGGCCGATGTTCCGGGCGCCCAGCCGATCCGGATCACGAAGGGCCACATCGATTTTGAGAGCATCCATCTCCACTACGGCAACCATTCATCGCCCTTCTACAGCGACTTGTCGATTTCGATGGAGGCCGGCGCACGGGTCGGTCTGGTCGGCCCGTCAGGTTCCGGCAAGACCACCTTCGTCAAGCTCATCCAGCGGCTTTATGACCTTGGATGCTGGACGAATCTTGAACGACGGGCATGTCCCCGCCCGCTGCAAGCCAGCGCTCGGCCGTTCTCACGCTCATGCCAATCCGGGCGATCTGTCGCGGCGACATGCCGGTCGTCCGCAATCAAGGACTTCAGCATAGAATTCACGCGCTGGTTGCGCCTCGACCGGCGCAGGCAATCAAGTTTCGGGGAAGTTTCTACCTGTGGTCCGGCTCGGCTTCGGCGTTTCCGGCCATCTCGGACGCCATGGCCTTTCCGGCAGCGCTGACCGCCTGCGATGGCGACCGACGCCCAGGACGCAACGCTTCGCCCAGATTCTGGAAGAGATGCCAGCGGTCGGCGACCTGCGTTGCATCGGGCGCACCGCGATGGCGATGCAGGCCTCGGTCAATGGATCGAGGATGCCGTGAACAGCAAACTGGCTTCCCTTGCAGCAGGTCTCAGCCGTGACATAGAGGCTGTCCGGGCGGCGATCACCCAGCCTGGAGCACGAGCTCGGTCCTTGAGCGCGGCGGCAGGTCCTTCGGGGATCGCTCGCCACTGGCAGCCGGTCGACAAGCACATACATCAGCCCGTCGACCTCCTCGCGTATGTTGGCCCGCCGCTTGCCGCCGCCCGTCTTGCCTGGCGGGATCAGCGGCTCGATGAGCGCGCCATTCCTAGTCGGTCAGATCGCTCGGATAGCGCAGGCGGTCACGGTTGTGGTGAGCGCGGTTCTCAAGGGTCACCTCGGCACCTCCCTCTCGAATCGGCGCCAGATAAGGAATCACAACCGATTCCGACCCCGCTACCCCAAATCCGCTAACCGATTCTGCCGATTCAGAAAATGCTCCCGGACGGACACTTATACTTGGCTTTCCAACAAGATCGCATCGGAAATTTCCTGACTGCTGCAAACAAGCAAGTTTGACCAAAGCATCCTTCGTAGGGTGTTTGCGCCGGAAACGCCCCCCCAAAGCAGGCTTCATCTCCGTCATAAGTCCCAATACTGGCGTCACTCCATCAACTGAAAAGTCGTACCGGTAGTTTGTTGTTGTTTTGTTTTGATTGCCATATCTATCAGAAATGTTTCATCCTTGAAGGCATTGCTAAAAAAAACTACGTTTTTGTGACCCCGCTTGCCAAAAGATAGCATTATTACTATTTTTAACTGGTCGCCCGAAAATGAGCAAATGTAGAATTTCTATGGCATTGATATCATATAACCAGTGTCAATCAAGCTGCAGATCCGAAGTAATATTCGGCTTTCTCGCACCCGTCGTCGAGGCTCTTGGCAAATAACTCTGCGGACTTCAGTTGTACCTCTGGTAATCCATTTTGAATGTGGTGACACTTTCTTACCGACATATTTTCGTGGATGCACTCGAAGAAAGAGAATTGAGAAGTCGCCTACGCGGCCGCAAGAATTGCTGCAGATAAGCTTCGCATCGCCGGGCCGCTCATTTCAAATGAAACGGTCCACAACAGAAAGGGCACGCCATGAGGCAAATTGACGAATTTACGCTGGCAGCTATCTCGGTGGTGGTGAAGAACGCAGTCCTTCATAGGCTAAGCGCTATTCACGCACCGCTCTCGTTTGTGCAAGTGGGAGGAAATGACGGGATCACTGAAGATCCAATCCACGATTTCATCGTACAATATGGCTGGATTGGTGTGATCGTCGAACCTGTACCATCCCTGTTCGAACGTCTAAGGCAAACGTATCGCGAGATGACGGGCGTCCAATTCGAGATGTGCGCATGCTCCGACTCATCGGGCATCGTTACCTTCTATCACGTCAACACCGAGAATGAACTTGGCTTGCAACTCTCGAGCTTTAGCTCAGAAACCATAATGCGACACGCTGACAGTATACCAAACCTAAAGGATCTAATTGTCCCGATTGAGGTTTCCGTAAAACGCGTATCTCAGATCATTGATGACGCAACAAAAGACAAGATTGATGCTATATTCGTTGATGCGGAAGGACACGACGATAGAGTTGTTCGCGGAATCGACCTCAATCGGCACCGGCCCCAGATAATATATATTGAGCATAAACACCTGAGCTATAAACAAGTTCGGTGCTTGGATCGACACCTTTTTGACGCCGAGTATCGGCCCCTTCGCCTATATAATGACACGCTATACTATCTTGGTAGTGGGACAGTATCAAACTATTGCGCCAGTTTTCACCCTCTGTCGAACGCATGCTTTGCTCGAATCTAGATGAGGTAACGGGCCGCCAAGCGGGCCGCTCACGTCGCTGCGGCGCTTGAGTGGCGCGCCCGCTCGCGGCTTGCTTGGCGGTGAGGTGGTCGTCCCTCACACTGGTGGTGTTCAGGGAGTCGGGACTGGCCCGCTCCAGGGATGGACGTGTCATTGGAATACTCAAGATCGTTCGCGAAACCAGGGTGGCGAGCAGCCGGAGGCATTGATTGCCTGGTTTGCCTCGCTCGGCCTTCCTCTGGCGCGGATCGGGCTGGAAGCCGGGCCGCTGTCGCAATGGCTCTTTGCTGCGATGCAGCAGGCGGGACAGGCCGTCGAGCTGCCGGAGACGCGACAAGGCGATTCCGGCGGTTCTCGAAGTGCGTGACGTCGCCGAGTTCCGCGATCACGGTCGCGGCCGTCACAAGGGCCATTCCGCGAAGCCCGCCAGCAGCTCTCCGGATTTCTGTTGCGTCACGGATTCCACCACAGTCGTCCCGCCTGGACGCACATGCATCGCCGTTGGCTGGCTGGGCCACGATTCGAGCAGCCCGCCCAACACATCGGCCTGCCGCAAGCTACGAACCGCGGCCAGGCGTGCGCGAACCAGATCGCGCATTGCCTCATGGGCAAGGTCGGGAATCCATACGGGCGTTAGTTCGCCGGCCGATGCAGCTTCGCCAGATTGGTGGCGTCCCGACGGTCCGTCTTGGTCCGATCTCCCGACTTGCGAGGGATCAGCGACAGCGCGACCACCACACAGTCATGCCCCGCCGCGGTCAGTTGCCGCTGAATGCCGTAGCCGCACGGTCCGGCCTCGTAGCAGAACCGCAGCAGCGCTCCCGGCTGGGAGAGCTTGCTCAAAAGGCGCCACAAGGCCGCAGGGGTATTTGGGATCTGCCCGTGTTCGCCGAACTTCTCCGCTTTTGCTCCCGTCCGCCACAGCGACCGAAATCGTTTCTTTGTGAACATCCACACCGACGAAGATGATATGCTCATGGCCCATCTCGTATGCATGAGGCTCGGCGCCGGGATATCCGGCGCAACCCTCGAAACCTGCATACTGTGAGACAGGACGCCCTACCTCAGGCGAACATGTGGTCTAGGGTGAGGGGAATCTTGTCAGCGATCATACGGTGACAAGCCCCCATCACCTATCAACCGGCAATCCTAAGAGCGAAGCGTCAACCGATTCACCCAAAAGTCCGACGATTGTCTCGAGGTCCTTCTCACCGGCAATGAGCGGGGGACAAACGACGACGTGATCGCCGTTAACCCCGTCGACAGTTCCTCCGAGTGCGTGCGTAATGAGCCCTCTTGACAGGGCCTCTCGATATATCCGCGGACTTAGGCCACGTTCGGCCGGGAATGGAGCTTTGGTCTCGCGGTCCTGAACCAGTTCAAGCGTCATCAACATACCTCGACCCCGTATGTCGCCAACGTGCGGATGTTGAGCGAACCTGTCTTGCAGCCGCTGCGCGAGCACACTCCCCATTGCCTTCACTTGGTCGAGAAAGCCAGGGGCCCGCAGGAACTTCTGCACTGCAATTGCTGCCGCACATGCGGTCGCGTGACCCGAGTACGTGTATCCGCCTTTGAAGGTTCCTGAACCTGAGACGATGGCATCGTAGACCCTCTGGTTAACCATCGTCGCGCCAATCGGTTGGTATCCAGCCGCAATGCCTTTCGCAAATGTCAGGAAGTCAGGAGCCACGCCATCCTGCTCGCAGGCATGCAGAGTGCCGGTTCGGCCTAAGCCACAGAAAACCTCGTCCAAAACGAGCAGAACACCGTACTTGTCACAGATCTCGCGAATCCGCTTGAAATAGCCCGGAACTGGTGGAGTAGCACCGTTGGTTGTGCCGGTAACCGTTTCCGCGACAAAGGCCATTACCGTGTCGGGACCAAGTCCCAGGATTGCCTGTTCCAATTCATTGGCTGCACGCAATCCGTATTGCTCCGGCGCTTCGCTTTCCAATCGCCCCCTGTATTCGTAGCAGGGCGAAATATGAAATACGCTCGGAAGTATCTCTTCGAAGGGTGTGCGGCGCGCTACCTGGTAGCCAATGCCAAGTCCCGTCAGGCCAGCACCGTGATAGCTAGCCCGGCGGCCGATGACTTTCTTTCGCCGCGGCTGACCAATCTCCACGAAATATTGTCGAGCCATCATGACGGCTGTTTCAACCGCCTCGGACCCGCTATTGGCAAAAAATACGCGGGTTAGGCCTTCCGGAGCATCGGTCGTCAGAATGGACGCAAGTTCCTCGAGCGGCTCCGAGGTGAACATAGCGGAGTGGAAGAAGGCCATCTTCCCTATTTGATCCCGAACGGCCTCTATAACCGATTCCTGGCTGTGACCAAGGCACGAGACGCAGGCGCCGCCAGCGTAGCCGTCGATCTATCGCTTGCCATCCTTGTCGATTATGTACATCCCATCACCCGCCACTGCCACGGGCATCCTGCGGGCCGGGAGCCTGTGGAATACGCTGGTCATCAACTTGTCTTCCGAGTTTGCGAGCGATGCAAAACTGCAGCCGCTCCATTTTGCCTGGTATATCGATCCAAGTCGGTCATGCGGTCTCTCACACTCGTTTGGCGACACTTCATCAGAAGGACGTTTTATAAATCACCTGAGACATCGAGGCAGAGAACCTCTTATGACAGGCTCGGCCATCATTCACCGGGAAGCGGCCAAATCTCATATAAATGGAGATTGATCATGCCGTCAGAAGTAAATTTCTTGCTCGCAATCAACCTATGAGGAAGACTTAATTTTTCCAACTTGTCCGTAATCGCAGATTCGTTTCGAGATACATTGTAAGCTAATATCATTGTACCAGTTTTCGTTAAATACGTTCCAGACTCCTGCAGGAACCTATTGAGTAATGACCCGCCTGGATCGAAACTGCTGTATTCGATCATGCTGGAGAATTCAAAGTTCTCTGGAACACGGGTTGATGGCGAATGGAAGACAATGTAGTCAAAACGCGAGTTTTGATCAACACTCTTATAGAGATCGCTTTGAATGCTAGTGATGTTAGTAATTTCGTTTCGGTGAGCGTTGGCGAGCGTGTTGGTAATAGCGTTCGGATTTAAATCGGTGGCAAGCACGTGGGAAGCGCCATTCTTCGCCAAGAATAAAGCAGTGAGGCCGCATCCGCATCCGAGTTCGAGCACGCGTTTTCCAGCCGTTGGGGGTACATTTTCTGTTACCCAACGGCCAGTAACGTTATTATCATCGTCCCAGAATACATCTTTATGTACCTCTATATCTAATCCAAGACAACTAGCATACTTCGGGAATTCAGATACCTGACTTTCTGCTAGGCGCTTTCTTACGTACGATACCCTATCAATGTTCATGCGAGATTCTCCTGTCATCAGCGATCAAAGGGATACTATAACCGCCGGGGGCAATTTTCAGGATGAATTGTTCATGTAATTTTCCTTGCAGCGATATGAAAAAGTCGCCGGGCCCTCGGCCAGAGGCTGTTAGACACGGATAAATACGCTACCCGTCTCCCCTCGGCTTGTGCGCAAGCCAAGCTCGATGACGATATGCGTCGGCTGACGACGATACCCGGGGTCTGAGCGATCACCGCGGCATCCGTAATGGCGTTGGAGCCTGACGCCGATGGATTCAAGTCCGGCCGTCATTTTGCCGCCTGGTTGGGACTGACAACGACTTCCATTCGAGCGGCGGCAAGGAGCGGCTCGGAAGAACCTCAAAAAATAGGCTATCCGGTGCTGCGCTCGTTGCCCGTCCTTGGCGCCACAACATCCATGTCGCGGCGGGCGAAAGACACCCCCGATGCTCCCAGATAGCTTGCCGCGCTTCTCATGTGCCGCCCGATCAAGGTTGTCGCCGTTGCGTTGGCCAACAAACTGGCGCGTATCATCTGCGCTCTGCTCGTAAAGGAAGGGGCTATCAAAACAGGGTTGCGGCAGGCGCCTAGCGTAAGGCCAGCTCAACCCACAAACTGGTTGGCGGCAACGCCGGGCAGCGGCGAGGTACAAAAGCAGACAATGAATCCGATGGGGCGAAGGCCCGGGGTGCTATTCGACCCGACCATGCCCGTCAAAGGCGCTTTCAATCGCGCGCAACTCATTGTAAACGCCCTGAAATACGGACGTTTATGGGCGGAAACTAGGCTAGCACTGATTCTGCAGGAGCGGCGAGGTTTCACGCGCCAGGATTTCGCACGTGTTCATCTGGGTGGAAGTCTCGGACGGGAGCTGATGCAAGTACGCGACCTGATGTGGCCACTTGAAGCGATCCCGATTTTCCGGCCAAATACACCGCTGTCGATGGCGTCCTCTTCGATGTGCCGCGCCCCCGAAAGTTGGGCGTCGGCGTAGTCATCGGCGAGCAGGGGAAGAAGGTCTTAGAGATTTTGGGCGGGGAGTTCATCGGCGGACTAAGTTGAGCATAGCGCAAGTCCCGACCTCAGCGATCCAGTGGAGCGGCATATGCAGCGGCCCTTCGCCACAGTTCCGGGCACGCGTCTCTCGACCGAGCCGCGCAGCTCTTCCGTGAGCACGAAATCGAGCTGATGCCAGTGCACGATGAGCAGGAAGAGTTCGTGGGCCTGATATTTCGCCAGGACGTGCTGAAGCCATCCGGATGATGCGCGCCCTAGCGAACAAGTTCGAAATCGTGTTCAGATATCTAAGCGGCCACAGGATTTGTACTCCCACACTCCGGGATTGTGTAACTGTGAGCCGCAGAGCGGTGGCGACCTCGATCTAGGCAGTACCAGGGTCAGGGGGCCTCGGCGTGTTCCGTGCCGAGGTGAGAAATGTCGAAATGTCTTTATCAAAATAATAGCTGCATGAGTGTCTCATGCCCGACTTTGTTAGATTGCAGACAATGCGGAGTGGACAGTCGTGCCCCTGCCGAAGTCGCTCGTGAGCGCGCGCCCTCAACAGCGCTGAAGCGAGCGAGCGGCGTTGCGGTGACCATCGATGTTCCCCGGCAAGGTCGGGGGTTGCTGATAGCAAACTGGTTCGAAGGAACCGCCGAAGACCGACCACATGTTGACCAGTTAAGTTTTGGAGAAGACCCCCGACGCTAAAATTCGAGCTTTCCCGAAGATGGGGTGGGCGGCCAACTATTCGAGCGGGAACGCTCGGTGCAATGCACTTCCACTGCGAGTCGCCCGGTGCCAACTCCTCTTCCCTACCGGCCACGCTCCTGCCTCCTCTGCTCGTTTGACCCTGGCCTGCCTGTCGAGGAAGCGTTCCGCGGCAACTACTATCATCCCCAGCCTCATTAGCTTTCACTCAATTCCAAGGCCCAGGGCCAGTTCGAAACGCATCCTATCCCCCTGCGCGGCAGCACGGTCAATCCTGCCCGAGAGCAAGATATATCGTCCCAACCCGTAAGCGCTTCGCGTTCGGCGCCTCTCCAATGTCCGACAATTTCGGATACGCAGATCTATCACAGCCTTTAAACGGTTTCTCAATTGGCATGGTACGTGCCTGGTCATCTGCAAACACGTCACGGACCAAGGAAATTGTTCCATGATCACCTCACCAAAAAACACCGGTGCGGCGGGTCTCCCGGACCCATCCAAGGATGACGCTCGAGTGAGGCCTGGCGTCCGCGGATCGCAGGCGCTATCGCGGCTGCTCCAATACCCGCGAGTGCGCAAGATTCTCGACGTCGGGTCCGTAGCCGGCGAGCACGCCGCAATGATCCGGGCGACGCGCCGGAGCACGGTTATGGTCGACTTGGCGCCGCCTGCCGATCATGTCGGCGATTTCATGGAATGGCGGCGGCTATCGCCACTTCGATGCGGTGTGGGTCTGCCACGTGCTGGAGCATCAACCGAATCCGAACGCATTCGTGAGGGCATACCTGGATCGCCTTCGACCAGGCGGCCTCATCGTTGCGACGGTTCCGCCGACGAAGAATCAGATTGTGGGCCGAAATGTGTCGCTCTGGAACGCGGGGCTTCTCCTTTATCACCTGATCTTGGCGGGGTTCGATTGCCGCCGTGCGAGCGTAAGAACTATGCCAGCGGACAGGGTATCCGGTCTACAATATCAGCATTGTCGCCACAGCGCCGGGGCTCCCGATCCGCCTGCCTCCGCTCAGGATGGACGCTGGCGATATCGAGCGCCTGGCTGACTTCTTTCCTTGCCCGGTCCGTCAGGGATTCGACGGTCGGCTTCCCGACATAAACTGGTGATCGGATGGATCGTCTCACTGACCATTACCACCCCGGCAAGCGACCTGCAGTTGCTGACCATAACGCAAATTCACTAGCTCGCCGACGAGAAGGGCTCTTGCGACGACGTGAAGTTGACTGCTTTCGGCCTCCGCATTCGGTTGGTCCACCGACGCTGCGTTGCGAGAGGCTGACAAAGACACTCCGGTCCGTTGCAATCGAGGAACTAACGTTGGCTCGCCTCCATCACCAGCATCGTGGATGCTTCTGTGACCATCGACACAGAATACTTTATATATTGTCATAACAATGTCCAACATTCTTATCAAACGGTGCTTAGATACAATCGATCTCTTAGCGACTGAAGCGAAAAGCCTGCGCCTCGAAGATATCGTCGAGCATCTCGATTTGCCGAATAGCGCAGTCTGTCGATTTCTATCGGTGCTTTGCCTAATTGGCTGGCTCGAGCAGGATTCCCAAACCGGCCTCTATCGTCTAACGCTGCGACTTGCTGTTCTCGGGCAAAGGCTCCTGTCTGCAACCAAAACCCCTGATATCTGCCAATTTATCGTGAATCGCCTTGCTCGGGACAGCCAAGAACTCGTGCGTGTGGCTACCGTCCAAGAGGACGGTCTTGTTTGGATTGCCTACGCGCAAGGCGCGAAGGCTGGCCTCATATACGAACCGGAGACGACGGCAGAAGTGCCGTTACAAGTCACTGCCGACGGGAAGGCTTGGCTCGCAACTCTTACTGCCGAAGCCGCGGTCAAGGCAGTACTGAAAAATGGGTTCGGACATCCAGACAGCCATGGACCCAATGCCGTTCGGACCATTGAGGGAATCCTAGGCCAACTCGAAGTCACACGAGAACAAGGCTGGGCCTTGGCGGTGGAAGAAGCCGAACCTGGCGTGATATCGATAGCTTCGGCAATACGTCCAAAGGCCGGATCACCAGTCGGAACGGTGAGTGTCTCTGGTCCAAGCCTTCGGTTGGGCGGTGAAAGAATTCTGGAAATATCGCGGCTGATCTCCATTGCGGCGAACGATCTTGCGGCGTTTTGGCCGCTGCGACATAGACCGTATTATTGCAATTCCGTCAGGATGATCGCCTTAGGCAGCGGGCGATACCCTCGCTGACAAGGGCGATCCATCCGAGACCCACATGCTATGGCGGGAATGACGGAACAATTGGCCGCATAAAAGAAGACCTCGATCTACCTTAGCCAGGCCGCCGAACTGTCTCAACAAGCGGCGCCACCTCACTCATCGTGCGGTATGCATTCAATCGAGCGCATACTGCACGAAACATCTCCGGCCGGGTCTCTTCAGTTCGTGGCTTTTCGGAACACCGACATGTATTGCCGAGATGCATTCTCAAAAGGGCGCCTCTGCCAATCTTCGTAACGCTCGATAAGCTCAAGTCCGCTGATCCTTGCAAGCAAGTCGAGCTCGGTTGGATAGACATAACGCATCTTAAGCGGTATCAGTTTGTTTCCGGAGGCTGTGATCAAAAGGTCCTGAGAAATAAAAAGTTGCTGATTTCGTTCGTGTCTGGCAAAGCGCACCATCACCCGCCGCTCGTCCGTATGCATAACGGTGGTTCTCTGGTCTCCGTATACGCCTGAATGTGAGAAGTCGGCGGTATAAGGGTAGTATAAATCCAAAACGACTCGGCCATCTGGCCTTAGCGCCTTCACAATTGATTCAAAGCAGCTTATTTGCTGATCGGCCGTTGCCATAAGTGAGAATGTACTATTTACACAGTATACCAGATCATATTGAATTCCAAGATCGAACATTGCCATATCGCCAAAGTGTGTCGTGACCGAACCACCTCCTTTCCTCGCGTGAAGGGAGGCAAGCATCTTTTCCGAGTTATCGAGACCATGAACCGATGCCCCTGTCTCCGCGAGGGGTAGGGCGATATGGCCATTTCCGACACCAAGTTCGAGCGCAGTTCCGTTCTTGAGGTAGGACTTGAGGAAGCCGACTGCATGCGCGTTCTCGGCGGATTTATTGCGCACGTCCGCATATTCGTCATAGACGTCGTGCCATATTTCGCCATACTGTGTATAAAGGTCCGGATCTCGTACCTGATCTTTCATGATGGAATTCCTTTCTCGCGGGTTTGTCTTTCCTCTTTAAGCTGTATTATACTGCATCGTCTCGCGAGGGATTGGCTCTCACTTTGCAGATGAATGCGGCTGCCATCCCCCACGGCCCACTCTGCATAGGGTTCAAAGCGCGTGCCAATTTGTTTGGCCGGTCCGAAAAAAGGTTTGTGATAATTTTCAGCTAGTTAGACTTGGCAAAGCAGGAGACCTGTAAAACATGTATGTCGCGGACCGGACAATTTGACAATTCGGGTCTTCTCTGATTGGCGTCGTTGAGGTCAAGCTACTCGCTCTTCTTTTCCGGTCGTTTCGTCCGCGGGTCACGCGCTTCTCGTCGCGGTCGTGGCTGCGCGCAAAAAAGGCCGAGAGGTCAGTGGCACTCTGGGGCACGGTTGGTACCGTCCTCGACTCCTCACACAGTGCGAAAACTAATTCAAGGCTACCGAATATGACCCAGAGACCTCTCTCTCGATCCTGAGAGGATGTGATCGGGCAGGCGCAAAGACTCAATAGCTCGATCTTCCACCCGAAAGATCGAACACACCTGCCGTGGAAAACGAGCACTCGTCACCTGCGAGCCAAGCGACCATAGCCGCAACTTCGTTCACGGAGCAGAAACGCTTCATTGGAATGCGGTTGAGAATGTAAGTGCGGCGCTGGTCCGCAATCTCATCAATCATACCGCCGTCAACTGCGGTTGGTGTGATACAGTTCACCAAGATCCCGCTTGTGGCGAGCTCCTTGCCAAGTGTCTTGGTCAGAGCGATGACCCCTGCCTTGGAGGCAGCGTATGCTCCAGCGAGCTCCGTCCCTTCCTTAGCTTGAACCGAGGCTATGTTAACGATTCGGCCATAGCCAGCTTGAACCATGTCGATTGCCACTGCCTTACAACAGACAAATGTGCCTGTCAGGTTCACCTCTGTTACGCGGCGCCACGTCTCGATCGTGATTTCCAGCACAGGCGTGACAGGGCCTAGAAGCCCGGCATTGTTGATCAAGATTTGAACCGGTCCGAGAGCTTCACGAACCGACGCTAGCGCCATTTCGACGTCAGCTGGCACGGTGACGTCGCAATGGATCCGAAGGACCGAATCGTGACTCTTTTCTTTGCTCGCCGCGAGGTCAAACACCGCAACGCGCGCGCCCTCCCGAAGGAGTCGCGCTACGATTGCGCGGCCGATCCCACCGTGTCCACCCGTTACAATCGCTACCCGTCCTTCAAGAGTCGCTGTGTTCATCTAAGTTTCCTGTCTACCCACGTCGCTGAACGCTTTCTTCCCTTAATCCTGATCGTCCACTCCACCCACCGCACGTTGTGCATAGCGTGATCGGCAATTCCCATCTGATAGTCCGTCGTCAACCCCAAAAGGGGTACGGGCCTTAAGTACGCGGCGTCTACTGCTTGGCAACCGCATCAAAGGAAAGCAATCGGTCCAGCAGCCGCGGCATATCCTTAAGCGGCACCATATTCGGTCCGTCGGAAGGTGCGTTATCAGGATCCTGATGCGTCTCGATGAAAACGCCCGCAACACCGACGGCGACGGCTGCTCGTGCAAGGCTCTCAACGAACTCCCGCTGGCCGCCAGAAGAGCTGCCCTGCCCACCCGGCTGCTGCACTGAATGGGTAGCGTCGAATACCACCGGCGCGCCGAGCGCCGCCATGATCGGCAACGAGCGCATATCCGAGACGAGCGTGTTGTAGCCGAAGGACGCGCCACGCTCGCACAGAAGCACGTTGGGATTGCCATTCATGGTTAACTTGGCAAGCACGTTCTTCATGTCCCACGGGGCGAGGAACTGCCCCTTTTTCACGTTGATCACGCGTTTCGTCTTAGCAGCCGCCACGAGCAGGTCCGTTTGGCGCGATAGGAAGGCAGGGATCTGCAGAATATCGACTGTCGCTGCCACGACGGCGCATTGCTCTTCTGTGTGGATGTCCGTCAGCACTGGAAAGCCGTATTCGTTCTTGAGACTGACAAAAATTTCCATCGTTTTTCCGAGACCGATGCCGCGCTTGCCGGACAGCGAAGTGCGGTTCGCCTTGTCGAAGGACGACTTGTAGACAAGGCCCACGCCGAACGACCTGCATAGCTCAGCAAGCTTGCCAGCCATCATGAAAGCATGTTCGCGGCTCTCCATCTGGCAAGGGCCGGCGATTAGGGTGAACCGTTTTTTCTGCGAGAATACCACCTGGCCGGCACCGTCGCCGACGACGACCGTCGAATTGGTCTCCATCAAACATACTCCAAAGGCGAACCATCCATAAAACCTCACGTGCCTGCGTCAACGACCTCATCGGCGGACCAGATCTGACACTCCTACCTGGGCCGGGTCTGAGACGAAGCGTGTCACAATGGCACGACCAAAGCCGCCGTTTCTATCACTTGCAACTGTTGTATTCGTAAGTGTTCTTGTTCGCATTTCGTCATCCATCGATTCGACGCGTCCTTGTCCCGAAAGCTTTAGCGGGGGTCCGACCCTATAGTCAGTACACACCCAATACTTTATCCTTTCACAAATCTGAAAACAAATATGAATGTTATTTAACGTGAATATAAGTTAGAAATGATAGGTTAAAGAAGTTCTCCAACGGAACCGCGCAGCTATGAAAGTTATTTTCTCTAGACACGGAAATACGTTTTCGACCGGCGCGAAGGCGATATGGATAGGTGACCAGGCCGATCCTCCTCTCGTCTTGGAAGGGGAACGTCAGGCATGGCGACTTGGGATCGCACTGCGGCGTGCAAGGCGCATTCCATCCGCTGCTTTTTGTAGCCCTTTGCGACGAACAAGCGCATATGCAGAAATCGCTTTGGCTACCTCTGGGGCAAAGCGGCCTCCGGTTTCCGATTGGAGGCTTAGCGAGATAGGCTATGGGGACTGGGAAGGACTCTCCAATATTGAAGTGGTCCGCCGTTTTGGCGCGCGTGTTTTCTTCGACTGGTATCGACGTAGTATATGGCCTATATCGAACTGGAACACGGACCAGAATGTTTATGTCGATGGGATCGACAGCTTTCTTTTGGATCTCAGGCGCTGTTGCGAACCCACCGATACAATCCTCGTGGTCACCGCTCATGGGCCTCTCAAGTGCATCGGACGGCGTCTGATGGGAAAATTTGGAGATTTTCCGGTAGCGCAATTGGCCCGAGTCGACACCGGCAACATCTGTGAATTGGAAATGGGGGATGCCTTCCTCCGACCGGTTATTTGGAATGAGTGTCCGGACGTCCTGCTTCCACCGGCTTGGCCAAAATGAGGTGCTACGGTTACCTCGTGAGCTGACAGCCGACCGGCAGTAGATGCTCCTCCTCTCGGCATATGAACCGGGCAGCCGGCCAAGCCACGACATATCGACATAAAATCTTGACCTGGCACTTGATCCTTCGCGCTGTCTTGCCGCCCAAAGGGTAAGAACTGACGGCTTAAGTGAGTTGCATGTGCGCACCTCGATCGGGTGAAAGCGGCCTGCTCTTGCCCAGCATTCCAGCGGACA
Organism: Mesorhizobium neociceri; assembly: GCF_013520985.1. Classification (GTDB taxonomy): domain Bacteria; phylum Pseudomonadota; class Alphaproteobacteria; order Rhizobiales; family Rhizobiaceae; genus Mesorhizobium; species Mesorhizobium neociceri. The sequence continues at coordinate 256,517 of NZ_JACDTY010000009.1, forward strand.
GTACGAATGACGCTCTATAGAAGTTCTCCAGGAATGGCCCATCGGATCGCTCAATCCCTCAGAACGATAGAGCGGAATGTCCCGCAAAACACCGTTGCTGGGGGCCATCGCACTAGATACCGAATGCGCCCGCTCGAGGGGCGCTCAAACACCCCGATTTGATGGGGTACCGAGGCAATTGCTGGCCAGCCGGGTGGACTCAGCAATTCCGCGGCCTTCCCAGTCCCCAAGAGCGCAAATGTCTATGGCCTGGATTATAACGGCCGCGGTTTTCATGTTGCACTCCTCATAGAGTCTCGGTTTCTGCCCCCACGCGAGGTACGTACAAACCGAACTTTCTTACGGTTGTTCTTAGACATCCACGACACGCGACCCGCGGCACGATCCGCTGTTCGTTTCCACATCTCTTCGGGACAGGAGGCCGATGAAGCGACCGGCTGTATCCTGGACAAACAAGACGTCACCACCATCACGCAGAAATACCTGGACGGCGTCACTTAGGCTTGCATTGTCCTGAATTGCGTCTGGGGGCCGCTGGATGTACGGATCCACGCTCGCTTCCAAGTCCAATTGCTGCGCTCGCATTACATAGCCCGCGATTGTTCGCGAGTTGACCACCCCAACGATTTTTTCGTCGGCACCTAGAACAATAGCCATTTCTGTGCAGCGCGCCGCCCCGCATATAGTCACGAGTACCTCGGCGAGCTGTGTGCCGGGACGCACGACTGGAACAGTTATTAGCGGCCACATGAGATCACGCACCCGCACAAGTTTTCTGCCGAGACTTCCACCTGGATGAAAGCGTGCGAAATCGCGTTCAGTGAATCCGCGGCGTTCCTGTATGATAAGCGCTAGGGCATCGCCGAGCGCCATCATTGCTGTAGTGCTAGTGGTCGGTGTAAGTCCTAGGGCGCAGACCTCCTGCACCGGGCCAATGTCGAGCACGCTATGCGCTGCTTGCGCTAGCGAGGAGTTCGCGCGACCGGTTATCACCGCGATGAAAACCGGCTGCGCCTTCAAAGCCGATACGACCTGCCTGAGCTCCTCGGTTTCGCCCGAGTTTGACAGTGCAAGAAATACGTCACCTGCACTAATGCGCCCAAGGCTGCCATGAAGAGCGTCAAGCGGATCAAGCGAAATCGAGCGCGTACCCGTCGAGACGAGCGTTGCCGAGATCTTTTCGCCAACAAGACCCGATTTGCCGACCCCCGAAACGACGACGAGACCGGATGTTGAGAGTATATGCTCCGCTAAGTTACAAATCTGTTCGTCGAGGCGAGCAGCCACTGCCTCGAGCGCTTTCGCCTCACCGCAGATTACCTCGCGCGCTCTGTCAAGCATTTGCAGCCAATCTGCACCAGCTCTCTTTGAATAGGGCGTATTCGTCAGATTTTGGCCGCTCATGATCCTAGCCCGGAACATTCATGTGGATCAGGGAAACTATAATCAGCCCTGAGCCAGTGGTGTGTGTTATTGTTGTGAAACTTTTTGCTGCTTTTTTCATTTTTGGCCGACATGGGGCCCTGAACCCGTAACTCGGGAGCGGAGGCCGGGTGGCCCGTCGGGATAACTGGGGAAGGCCATCAACTTCCATATCATTGCCCACTGACGGGCCGGTCAGGTTGAGGTTGCATACGCCCAACCTCCAGGAGCGGGGTGTGGCGCACGCCCCATTCGACGGCTTTATCCTAGGTTGCGCCGTCTGTTGGCTGACGGTGGTTATGCCGGAGAAAACTGACGCCCGCTCTGGCTTCACCTTCGCGTGCGCGATCATGTGCACCTGCTTGGGATTGGATCACGATCCGATCCACGTAGGGCGACAGCACTTCAGCGACGGCCGTGGCATTGCCGGCCGTCTCAATCAGCAGATGATCATCGTGGGTGAGTTCCCTCCTGGCGAACTCCTCGAGATTGTTGCGTAGCATTTGAACGCGGCCGCGCTTGACGATCTCGCCATCAAGCAACGACACGACCTCGGCGGCTACGCGATGTATGTTCATGCCGATAATACGCAGGGTTCCCTCCATCGTTGGTCACGAACAGGGAGTCACGGGCAACACGACAAATACGGAGCCGCGCTCGCAGCGCATCCGGGCGAGGTAGGGGTGGCCAGATAATATCCTACACCTCCGGGATTTGTCCGGTTTGTCGGGATTCAGACAATGTGAAACTCGACCAGGTTGATGCTGACGCTTCATATGCACTTGAATAGTAGCAGGAAAATCTCTGGTGGGACCCAATTTGGTGCATTGGCACGAATTTTGAAGATCCGTACTCAGGCCCTGCGGAGGGTGCCAAGGGTAATCCCGTCCCGTGAACCTCACGTGAAACACGGGGGGAAACTTTTTCCGGCCCGTAATCAAATTTGGAAGATGAAGGGTAGGCCCGCCAGACGTTGAGCAGATTAAATGGTGCATGAGACTGGAGAAGAGCATGCCTACGCGCCCGCCTTGACTAAAACCACATGTCATCTCGACGCATGTAATGTATCGGACCTAGTCCAGTCGGTCCTGAACACAGTGGCCACGGAAACGCATGAATGTTGCCGTCTTGCTGTCCTGGAAAATCGGGAGCTGGTCTGGGTGGCGAGGCACAGGGCGCCACCACTAAATTGCGTTACGATCCTGATATGGGACAGGGAATCGCCCTTTACGCAACTGCTAGCGGAAAGGCTTGGCTCGGCACCTTGCCTGAAGAACAGGCGCTGGCAATTGTGTACTCTCGCGGCTTTGACCCTACACACAAGCTCGGCCCGAACTCGGCTCACCGTATCAATGAGTTCAGGCGTAGACTGGGAAGCGCGGCAACGAGGTTTTGCCACTTCGGTGGGTACCGCAGCTGTCGCCGCGCCTTTCCGAGCGAGTTTGGTGTCCAATGCACCGGTGGCCGGCACGATTTCTGTCGCAGGCCCGCTCATTCGGATTACACCGGATCGTTGGCAAGAACTTGCTGACGCCCTTAACGCAGCTGCGATGGAACTCGCTCAGATCTGGCCGGCCAGGGCCAGGGCAAGACGCCTCGAATAGCTGGTCGACACGCGCACAAAGCCTGAAGCTTGCAAATCCAGCCCCTCAACGCGCTTCAATAAACCGAACCGAATTTTCTGGCCCGACATGGCCATCCACTGCTTAGGGCCGAAGCAGCATTGCAAGCGGTCTGGTCCTTATGAAGGTGCGATGGCAGAATCTACCATGGCTCCCATATTCTGAATCCCAACGCGATTTTTGGAGAATCTCAATGCGTCCACTCGTTATAATCCCGTCGCGCCTTGGCTCGATGCGGCGCGACAATCAACGTGAGAGCGCAGCGTCAATCAGGATGAGAATGCCGGCGGGTTGGAACGCAGGGAGGGCGTAGCCCGACTGGAGTTTCAATCCGCCGGCGGCGCGTTCGTTTCGGGGGCGTTTGTCTGGTGATCACGGTCGGCCGGGTATGCCGGTGGTTTTTCCTATTGGGGAGGAATCACTTTGTGCCCGGCCGCCACGTAACCGATCACCAGATGAGGCTTTTCATGAAGTTCCGTCAGACCAATACGACGGCCGTCGCGGCGGCGAAGGCGTCGATCAGCATCGCCACGGCCTATCGCCTCGAGAAGGATTCGAGGCGGCCGTCACAAAGGAAGACGCCGCGGGAACGACGCCGTCCTGACCCGCTCGCCGATATTTTCGATGCCGAGGTCGTGCCGATGTTGCAAGCGGTGCCCAACCTTCGATCCGTCGCCATCTTCGACGAGATGATCCGGCGTCATCCCGAACTTGGGGCCGGCATTCGCCGGACACTGGAGCGGCGCATCCGCTCATGGCGCGCCATCCATGGCGAGGAGCGGGAGGTCATTTTTCGGCAGGTCCACGAACCCGGACGCATGGGATTGTCGGATTTCACCGACATGGGCTCCGCCGGCATCACGATCGCGGGCATTCCTCTCGATCACCGGCTCTATCATTTCCGGCTCGCCTATTCCGGCTTCGAGCACGCCCATGTCGTGCTCGGCGGCGAGAGCTTCGTCGCCCTGGCGGAGGGAATGCAGAACGCGCTGTGGTCGCTCGGCGGCGTTCCGTTGGAGCATCGCAGCGACAGCCTGTCGGCCGCGTTCCGCAATCTTGACCGGGACGCCCGGGAAGACCTGACCCGCCGCTACGAGGAACTGTGTGGCCACTACGGCATGACGGCGACCCGCAACAATGCCGGCGTCGCGCATGAGAACGGCTCCATCGAGGGGCCGCACGGCCATCTCAAGCGCGCCATCAATGACGCGCTGCTGATGAGGGGGTCGAGCGATTTCGACGATCTGGCCGCCTACCGCCGCTTCGTCGACGAGATCGTCAGCCGCTGCAACGCCCGCAATTCCAAGCGCATCGACATCGAGCGCGCCGAGCTCCAGGAACTGCCTGTGCGGCGCACGTCCGACTACGAGGAGGTCACCGTGCGCGTCACCTCATCGGGTGGCTTCACGCTGCGCAAGGTGTTCTACACCGTGCCCTCGCGCCTGATCGGCCATCGGCTCAGGGTGCGCCTTTTCGACGATCGGCTGGACATCTTCATCGGCGGCACCCTTCTCGTGACGCTGCCGCGCGGACGTGCCTCTGCATCGGGCAAACACGACCAGGTCGTCAATTACCGGCATGTCATCCATTCGCTGCGTCGCAAACCGATGGCGCTGTTGAACCTGGTCTATCGTGACCAGCTCTTCCCGCGCGAGGCCTACCGGCGAAGCTTCGACGCTCTTCTTGAACACCTGCCGGAGCGGCAGGCCTGTCGCACCATGGTCGACCTTCTCGCCCTGGCTCATGAGCGCGGCTGCGAGAGCGAACTGGCCGATCAACTGACCGCCTCGCTTCAGGCACGGCGATTGCCCGACATGGCTGCTTTGCGAGCGCGCTTCGCGCCCGATCCCGCCCGGCTGCCGAGTGTCGTCGTGCATCTTGTTCCGCTCAACGCCTATGAAGCCCTGCTCGGCGCCAGCCTGACGGGAGACGCGGCATGAAGACGAACCCCGCCGTCGACGCCGCCAGGCTCAGCCTGCTTCTCAACGAGTTGCGCTTGCCTGCCATCAAGGTCATGTGGCCGCAGTTTGCCGAACAGGCCGACAAGGAAGGGTGGCCCGCCGCCCGCTTCCTGGCCGCCATCACTGAACATGAACTGGCCGAGCGCGACCAGCGCCGCATCGAGCGGCATCTCGCCGAGGCGCGCCTCCTGCCGGGCAAGACCCTCGACACGTTCGAGTTCGAGACCGTGCCGATGATCTCCAAGGCGCAGGTGATGGCCATCACCGCCGGCGACACCTGGCTGGAGAAAGGCGCCAATCTGCTCCTGTTCGGCCCGCCCGGCGGCGGAAAGAGTCATCTCGCCTCGGCAATCGGCCTCGCCCTCATCGAGAACGGCTGGCGGGTTCTCTTCACCCGCACCACCGACCTCGTTCAAAAGCTCCAGGTCGCGCGCCGCGAACTCGGCCTCGAGGCTGCGATCAATCGGCTCGACCGCTTCCACCTGCTGATCCTCGATGACCTCGCCTACGTCACCAAGGACCAGGCCGAGACTAGCGTGCTGTTCGAACATCAGCGCCCGCTACGAGCAACGCTCGATGCTCATCACCGCCAACCAGCCCTTCGGGGAATGGGGGAAAGTCTTCCCGGATCCCGCCATGACGCTCGCCGCGGTCGACCGCCTCGTCCATCACGCGACAATCTTTGAGCTGAATGTCGAGAGCTATCGGCGGCGCGAGGCGATCGAGCGAAAGCGCGGCCCCGGTCGCCCGGCGTCATACGCGACACCCGCCAATGTCGGCGCTGATTGACGCTCCGCGACAATCAAACCGACAAAACCTCTTGCGCGCGACGATCAATGCCGCGATCATCACCACCGCCGCGACACCAGATTTTCGCGGTAGGGACGCTCATTACTGAGCGCCCCCCGCACAGATCCACGCGGGCGGCTTTCCCGCACGTGGCTCCTACCTCGGGTGTTTGACGGCGAAGCGAACACTCGGCCATGGATGAAGGTTGCAAGCCTTGGGAAGGTAGTCGTTGGCTAACTGCGCGATCCGTTCCCACGTAGCGCCGTCCTTCTGGCTGCGTCGCTGAAGCGTACGCCGCCAAAGGTCGATCACGCGATACCTGAACGCTGTGAGCGCTCGGATATTTGTTGGAACCGCGAAGTATGCAAAATGCCCGCCAACGGTCTGGCTCAGCCACTTCCCCTGCTTGGGGATCGACCAGTGCATGCGCCGCCGCAGCTCCGCCTTGATGTCCTTGAGCTTCGCCCGCATGCGGTCGCCGCGGGTCTTCCTTTGAAGCTGGAAGCGCCCTCGACGTGATTTTCCGCAGATGAACGTGAACCCCAGAAAGGCGAAGGTCTCCGGTTTGCTGAGCCCGCGCTGCTTGCGGTCGACCGCCGCGAGGCGGCCAAACTCAATCAGGCGGGTCTTGTCCGGGTGGAGCGACAGCGCAAACTCCTCAAGCCTCGCGCGCATCGCATCGAGAAAGCGACGGGCGTCGCCCTCATGCTCGAAACCGACGATCACATCATCGGCATAGCGCACGATGATCATGTCGCCAGTGGCCTCGCGCTGTCGCCAGCGCTGGGCCCACAGGTCGAGGACGTAGTGCAGGTAGATATTGGCGAGGAGCGGCGAAATCACCGAGCCTTGACCCGTTCCCCTGTCATCTACCGTCACGATCCCGTCTTCGAGGATGCCCGCCTTCAACCACTTCTGGATCAGGCGGATGATGCGCTTGTCGCCGATCCTGTGTTCCAGGAAGCGAACGAGCCAATTCTGGCTGACGCTCCCGAAAAAGTTCTGGATATCGGCGTCTAAAATCCAGTTCACCTTCCGCTTGTCGATCGCCACGCACAGGGCGTCCAACGCATCGTGCGGCCCTCGCCCGGGCCGAAACCCGTACGAGAAGCCGCAGAAGTCGCCTTCGTAGATGGCATTGAGCACCATGACGGTTGCCCCTTGGACGATCTTGTCTTCCAGGGCTGCAATCGCCAGCGGCCGCTGCTTCCCATCCGCCTTCGGTATAAACGTCCGGCGCGACGGTTGCGGACGGTACGCTCCCCGCTGGACCCGTCTGTGCAGATCCCTGAGCCGAGGCTCGAGGTCTGCCTCGTAATCCTGCCACGTCATGCCATCCACCCCAGGGGCGGCCTTGCGCTTAAGCGCGTAGAACGCCGTCCGAAGCGTGTCGACATTGATATGGTGGAAGAGCGCGGTGAACCGTTCCTTCTTCCTCAGCCTTGCGGCTTGCCGTACGCGGTCCAGCGACTGGGACATGCGAGCCCGGCTCTGTGTCCGGTGCATGCGTTGCTGTTCCGCGTTCCCCTTGGTCTCCGGCCTTGGCTCCCCCAACTCCGCTGCCGGTTGCCCGGCTTTGTTCGTCGGCTTCACAGCTACTATGCCGGAGTCAGACTTCTCCTGTCCGTTCATCACCGGCTACGGCTCCTCGCCTCCCCGATGCGGACCGACACGGCTATCGCCGCCCGGCCGGGCAGGAGATCTCCCAGGTTCCGACGTGTTCCTTTCGTGCGTGATGTGGCCCTAGACCCCGGCAGGGCGACGGAGCCTCGCATAGCGGCTCCGCACATATTGCCTTCGACGGATGAGAACGTCTCGGCCCCTGCAATCTTATCACTATCGTGGCTCACTCCCACACCCCACACGATTGCTGTGTACGCTTCGCCGTGGTCGTCACCTCCCACGTCGCAACACTCACTACCGGGCGGGCGCTACCCCTTACCCGGGCCGGACTTGCACCGGCTGGAACTCGCCAGCTTGGCCTGGCGCACCTCATCCAGATTGGGATCTTCCGCATATTTGGTGCAGGTGCCGGGATTCACGGGCGGTGCGAATGAGTCCATAGAGTCGGAATCGCAGTCGACGCCGGTGATTCGCCCGTGCTCCATGCCTTCCGCTCGCTGGTCTCGC